>JAAMEZ010000002.1 GCA_013322215.1 Martinezella rhizogenes | reverse complement strand
TGACCGGCGTCCGGAAAGCCCAGCAGTGCAAATGGCTCATTGAAGCCGTGTTGATTATTGAGGCTTCGGACGCGCGGATATCCATCTTGGCCACGGCATAACCGCGAGACCGAATACGTTGAAGCAGACTGTGCAGGAATCTAAAAATTCTACTTGCGAACAGGGCGGGCCATACGTTGCACTTGCTGGCATCATCGCCGTGAGCGGAGTTTTGGCTGAACTTATCGCGGTTAACAGGCGGCTGCTTGAAGAGATCAAGATCAAGCAGCTGCAGCAGCAGCTCGGAACTGAACGACAACCCATTCAATCTAGTCTCACCAAGCTCAAGCGGGGACTGGCAAAATAAGCGGAACAAAGACGATGGCCGAGGCCCTTCCAACATATGATAACGTCGCGGGCAATTATTACGACAAGTATAATACCCAAAACCCGATCGCACGTTATTTGATGAATGGCTTCCTGAGCAGCTTCGACGAGCTTGCTGACAAGGCAGGCACCCGCGATGCATATGAGGTGGGTTGCGGCGAAGGCAATCTTTCGATGCGATTGCATGATCGCGGCTGGAATGTGCGCGGAAGTGATCTGGAAGAGAGCAGCGTCGCCGAAGCCAATGGTCAATGCGAAGCGCGCAATATAGGGCCCAAATTCCAAACCCGCTCGCTGTTTGATTTGACGGCAGCAGAGGCAAGCGCCGAACTGGTCATTTGCTGTGAAGTGCTGGAGCATGTTCCGCAAACGGACCGTGCGCTGGCTGTTTTACAATCCTTGGCCAACCCTTACCTGCTTGTAAGTGTGCCGCGAGAACCGCTTTGGCGCGCCCTGAACATGGCGCGCGGGAAATATATTCGGAATATGGGCAATACTCCCGGTCATATCCAGCATTGGTCGAGCGCAGCGTTTCTCGATCTTCTGCGAACGAAGTTTTCGATAGTCGAGATCCGCAAACCGCTCCCTTGGACAATGGTTCTTTGCCGTCGTGCGTGAAGCGGTGCGAAGCCGTGGCATTGCCGGGGCCGGGCAGATGAAATTTTATGCCCGCATCGCAGGCACCCTGCTGAGTTTGATTGCGATCCTCGTCGTGGGTACGACCGTCTATCGTTCCTTCGATGGGATACGCCACAGCTTGTCGTCAGGGCTATTCCTCTCGACCGTTTTCGGCTCCATTTTGGCCTATGCAGCGCTTCTCCAGCTTGTCGGTCTGGCATGGCATCGCCTACTGACAGCGGCTGATGGCCCGTCGCTAAGCACGATGCAGGCGCTTGTCATATGCGGGCGAACCCAGATCTATAAATACCTTCCAAGCAACGTGCTTCATATGGTTGGACGCTATGGCTTCGCGAAGAAGGCGGGGGCTTCAAACAAGGCGCTGGCCTTCGCCCAAATTGGAGAACTGCTGACGATCGTATCCGCCGCCTCCGTCCTCGCCATAGCTTTCGCCAAATCGACTTTAGTGCGTGCCTTGAGCCTGTATGGATATAATTCACAGCTGGTGGGTGCCTTGATAGCGGTAGTCGGCATTGCCGCCCTGGTAATCGGCATTGTTCTCACGGCTCGCTTGAAAACCGCAAAAATTAGCTATCGAATGCTTTCGGCGCTCGCCGTAGCGTTCGTCATCTATGTGCTATTTTTCCTTGGAGCCGGCTTGCTGCTGACTGCACTTTGCAGGAGCTTCATCGGCGCCGTCGGGATATCTGAACTCATCGGCATAGGAACAACCGCCTGGCTCGTCGGCTTTGTCGTTCCCGGCGCTCCCGGGGGACTTGGCGTACGTGAAGCGCTCCTCATCGCCGGTCTTTCCACCGCAGGTTTATCGGTCAGTGACGCAACCGCGGTCGCACTGGGATACCGTATCGTGACCCTCGCTGGAGATGCGGCGGTTGCCATCGTCTTCATGTGCATCAAGCTTCAGAGATAATTTGAATGGAAATTAGTGAGCAGAATATATTGCGGGATACTGACTGGACCGTGCAGGAAGTAATCTTTGCGGTCCTGGCTGGCGCCTGGGTGCTTCTGCTTCACGGCGCGGTGCCATTCCTCATGACGCCGACATTGGGACAGGCGATATGGGCCTCCGGATTTGCGCAATCTTTAGCCAATCGCGGGTGGCTGAATATTTACGCCCACGATTTTGGAATTCCTTTGCCGGCGGCGATCGCCTTCGGCCTTTCCGGCGCACTCCCCATGAGCTGGCTGATCCGGTTGGGGTTACACCCCGCTGACGCCTATGCCGGCGTATTTGCGCTTTGGCTCATGATTGCATTTTGCTCCGCCTATCTCATTTGTCGGTCCCTAGGGATGGTGCGTGCTCTCTCAATCCTTGCCGCCATAGCGTGGATGGGCATGCCGATTATCTGGGCGCATGCAAACTACTCGATGCTTTCATTGGGAATTGGCCTCCTGCCCTTTTACTTTCTTGCGGCATTGCGCCTGTTCCGGCTGGAAATGGCCGTCAATCGTGTCTCGGCTGCCTCCTTTTATTTTCTCGCGGCTCTCATTTCGATTTTCATGGATGGCTACACCTTTGTGATGTTTGCCGTCGGCTCGAGTATTCTCCTTGGTTATTCCCTACTATCGGAGGGTAGAAAACGCCGAGATCTGTTGACGAAAGCATTGCCTGTTCACATCGCCAGCTTTCTCCTCGCATACATAGCGTTTGCGGCCTACATCGGCAGATATAGCTACGAACAAAGTCCGATAGATTTCTTTCGCGGCTGGGGACTCGATTTATCTTTTGCCCTTGTTCCAACAAAAGGAATGTATTGGCTCCTCGATAAGTCCGGCTTAAGCGTAGCAAGATCGGATGAGCTATACTTCGGCGACGCCTCCGTCTGGAAGACAACCTTTGCACTCCCCACGATCGCGATTGCGTTATGGGCCTGGTGGCGAGCCAGGAAACGCCGCAATCTCTCGATGTGTTTCATGATCGTGGCGCTGATCGCCTTCTACATGGCCTTGGGACCATCGTTGAAAATCGACTCCGTTAAGCCTGCAGAAATTCGGACCGCGCAGCCGGGCCAGCAAAGCGCGCAAATGCCGGCTCAGCTTGCTATAGCACCGACGGGGAATGCATGGATCTCCGAAACGTTGCCCGGCTTCAAATCGATGCGCGCGTCCTATCGGTGGTCTGCTCTCGGAATATTCGCATTATGGATGGTGATCGTCATCTGCTCGGCAAGTTCTGACAAGAGATATAAGCTGCCGGCCGTAGCACTCACCTTGATTGTGCTTCTTAATATTCCAAATCTTCCCGAGAGATTTCGCTCGCTCGCCGACAACAGGATGCAGTTTCTTCAGATCGAGACGGATTTGGTCGAGAAACTGCGCCAGGCCGTCAAGCAAAACGAAACGGTTGCTTTCGTCCCTTGGCAAAATGATTTTATCGTGAACTATCTGGCGCCAAAGATAGGATTTCGAGCCTTCAATATAGGGGGAGACAAAAACCTTACGGATGCGCAAACCCAGTGGCCTTCGGATATGCAGGCTTTGGGTGGGCAGCTTGATGACAGTAAGATCAGTCATATCGTGCGATTGCTTGCGATGCAAAAGACGGATGCGGTGATTGTTCCATATCTCCATACGCTTTGGTCTGCGCACCTCTGGCCCTGTCTCGATCAAACACAGGCCAAGATCACTGAGAGTTTGAGGGAAGAATGGAGTGATATTCCCGACTTCTATTGCCCAGACCAACGAAAAGCCGCACTTCATCCGACAATTCAAAAGATCGAGGCATCGCCCTATCTGTCTGTGAGCGACAGCGATCTATTTGCGGCAATCAGGCTGCGACCTGAATACCAAACCGAGAGCGGTCACAACCTCTTATTGAAAACCATCCTCTCGCATACTTCCTTTCCAATCGAGTTCGGAACAGCGCTGCAAGATATCGGATTCATCCTGAGCGAAGGATGGAATGCGCCGGAAGCGGATCACGTTTGGTCCCAGTCCGTCGCGAAGCTGGTTCTCCCCGTTCCAAACGGTTGTGATGCCAGGAAATGTCTCGCGACGCTCCATTTCAACATTTTCGGAGCAAGCCCCCAACGACCAGTCACGGTTGAACTCGAAAGCCGGATCAAGAGTGGCGATTGGCAGAAGACCATGACGGTGACGAAACAGGATGACAACGAGTTGTCCGTGCCGCTGAGCGCAGAAAGGACTTACCAGGAGATAGAAATCAGGATTCCAGATGCCACGTCGCCAGCGATATTGATGGGAACGACGGATGATCGAACGCTTGGTATGGCATTGATCCGTGCTGATCTGACCTTCGCGGATTAATTCCGCGACAACTGACAATAGCCGTGTGAGAAGATCCCGAACAACCGCGTCCTTCAACGGTGTCCACCCCACCCCATTTACGATGAGCCGGCAAACCGGCCAACGCGGATCGTTCCTTACCTTACCAAGGTTTAACCGGATGGATGCCCGGCAGTAATCCTGGATGAGCTACCGTCTGATCGTACTCACCAGCCGAAAAGCCGTGATCGGTAGAAACAAGGATCGAGACTATGTGGACCACCATGCGCACGCTTGCCGCCACCGGTCTGGTCGCCTTGACAATTTGCAGGTACGACAATTGCCACCGCTTCCCAGGCCGAAGCTCATAACAATTTCGGCCGCGGCGTTGCCGCCGCATCGCAGGGGCCGTTGTCGGCGGTGCTTTGATCGCCGGTGCGACCGCTCCTCCGGTCTATCCGGCGCCTATGTATGCAGACCCTGCCTATACGCCCGGCTATCTGCCGCCGGCACCATATTATCCCCGCTGTCATGTGGTATGGCGCCAGAACGCACGGGGGGGGGGGAGGTATCGCACCCGCGTTTGCGACTGATAAGCCGTCAATGAAAGCCTGATATTGGGTTCAGGCCGATCGAAACATTGGCCGGGACAAGGCGGTCCAATTCATGGCTCGCCTTGCTGGTCTGGTTCCGACGCTCCGGTCCCCGAAGCGGCCGGCCGCTTGCCGTCAGCTCAGTGGTTCTTGTTCGGGCCCTTGCCGGTGGTGAAACTGCAGGTCTTGATCTTGCAGCTGGGATCGTCACTCGTGGGAACGCTGGCGCTGGTCATTGCACCCTGGCCGAGGCACGACATCGAGTTCGTGACGGTTCGATTGAACAACATCAGGCCCGGCTGATGCGACGGATATCTCAGCACGATCGAGCCTTCCTGGGCTATCTTTTCATGCACGGAGGCACAGGTCATCGACTTCGAATTGTAGGCCGACATGGCCATGGCGTTGGTAGACATCATTGCAATTGCTGCAAGAGTGATAATCGTCTTCATGGGGCTTCCTTTGATGGCACCAAGTAGCGCTAGAAAGGATGAGATATCCCTTCATTAGCTTCACATTTATGACAGTAAGCCGACTTCCCTTTGTCAGCTGTATGGGTTGCGATCGTGAACGATCGCTCGGCAAGCTCGTGGTTCAGATACGCTCGAGCTGACAGCCGTCTCGCCTTGCATCATGCCGATTGGCAGCATGCTGGCTCAACTAAATTTCCCAATCGCCTCGGAATGAGACAAGCAGGGCCTGATGCGAATACCAGGCCCCATTTCGGATGAAGGTCAAGCCAAGCCGACCAACCTCAGAAGGTCCGCTCGAAGCGCAGGATACCCGAGAAAGTATCATCGCTCGGCAGATCGTAGTGAACGTAGGTGAACTCCGGCTCGACCAGCAAGTTCTTGACCGGATTGAACTTTACGTTCGTGGTCGCTTCGAAGATCTTGGAGTCGGTATAGGCAAGCTGAACGTTCCACTTCAGCTTGTCATTGATCGGAACGCCGACGCCGCCCCACACGGCCCAGTCACCCCAGCCGCAATCTGCGCCGTGAACAACGCCGTCGGAAGTCGTGCAAGCCGAGACGTTCTGGTTCGAGCCGGCATACTGGTTGAGCTTGTCGCCGTCAGTGTTCCAGCCGCCCATCAGGAAGGCCGAGAAGACGCCGAAGTCGGCATCGATACGCGCCTTGATGGCACCCTCTTCGACGATGGAGTCATAACCGCCGACCACGCGGAACTGCCATGCGCCAGCCTTGTAGCCGAGACCAGCAACAACGTTCGGAGCGTAGTGATCGGTCTTGGAGAGCTGCCAGCTTCCACCATAGGCGCTGGTGGTCGTGCCGGAGTTGCTGTCTTCGAGCGAGATGACGCCCGTGAAGCCCGTGCCGCTGTCGTAGTTGTAGGTGAGCTGGTTCAATTCATATGGACCGTCATAGATGACGTCGTCCTGGATAACGTCGCCGGCGTAGCCGATGAACTGGTTGTACTGCGAGTCCGTCTTACCGACCGTGAAGCCCGCGAGGTTGATGTAAGCCCACAGCAGGTTCGTCGTCGTGGCGCCGCCGTCGTTCCAGTCCCAACGGACGATGGTTTCGGTCTTCAGCGGACCATATTCGGTGTCGGTTGCGGTATTGAGGTTGAGTTCGGCGCGGGTATGCCACTTGGTGCCGAAGTTGCTGTCGCGATTGTAAGGATCTTTCCACTGGCCTTCGGTGCGGACTTTGCCGCCGACCCGCAAGCAGGTCTCCGTGCCGGGTATGAAGAAATAGCCAGCGCCGAACGCGTCGCAGATGCGCACATATTCCAGCGGCTCCGGTTCAGCCGCGACAATGGCATCGGCCGCGTGAGCACCGGATACGACACAGAGGGCCGCAGCGGAGCCAATAAGCAAGCTCTTGATGTTCATGGTAACTCCATTCTTCAAATGAACTTGCGCGACAGACGAACCTGGGGGGCCGTTCGAGGTCAAGTTTCAGTGGCTAGTCCGAAGCACAGCGCTTCGCTTCCGAGCAGGAAGTTGCGATCGCGATCTCGCTTTTACAAGGATCGAAATGAGGCACCCAACATATGTGACAGCATGTACATATACTGTGTTGCCTAAACGACGCACATGTGTACGAACGATGACAGTGATGTGACAAAAGTGACGATTTCCCAAGTACTTCGCCGGAATACGGTGCTGGACTGGTGGGGATGAATGTTGGTACAATCCAAACAACGCAGACAGCAAATCCATCCATGGCAAATCGAGGCAGGATCATCATGCCGAAGATCGATGTTGCAGCGGTGCCCGAAATCAAAGGCACGCGTTATCCCGCTCCTTTCAACGATCACTCCACCGAGCGCGTCCGACAGCGATTGGGCAATGCCGGCGGCCTCAAGGATTTCGGCGTCAACCTGATGCGGCTGCCGCCGGGCAACTGGTCGAGCCAGCGGCACTGGCATTCGGAGGAGGATGAATTCGTCTACGTGCTGGAAGGTGAGCTGACGCTGATCGAGGATGATGGTGAAACCGTATTGCGCGCCGGCGATTGCGCCGCCTTCCCGAAGGGTTCCGGCAACGGCCATCACATGATCAACAAGTCGAGCACCATGGCAATCTATCTCGAGGCCGGCTCGCGTTCGCCGACGGATCTGATCACCTGTTCGGATGTCGACATGATGAGCTCCAGCACGGATGGCCGTTTTGTGCACAAGGACGGCATGCCCTACCCTGACGGCTAAATCGGTTCGTCTGCATCAGCCGCAGTGATCCGGTACGAAAGAAGATGCGTCGGCGCGCCGTGCAGCATGACTTCGCGCTCGAAACCGAAGCCGCATTTTTCCAGCACGCGCCGGGAGGCGACATTGACAGGACGCACGAGCCCGACGACGCGCTTTGCTTGCAGATCGTGACAGGCGAAGGTCAAAGCCTCCCGCACCAGTTCCGTCGCATAGCCGCTTCCCCAATAATCGGGATGCAGGTGGTAGGAGAGATTCAGCCCTTCGAATTCCGTCGACACGGTAACGCCGCCAAATCCGATCAATCGCTCATCCGTTTCGACCGCCCAGCGACCGAACCCGTTCAAACGCCAGTGCGCGCGATCACGGGCCAGCCTTCGCACGCTTTCCGCCGGAGAATCCGGCATCGGGTCGGGGCGGTGGGCCACAAGCTCCGGCCGGGCAAAGAGCGCGGTGACGAAATCCAGATCCCGCTCTTCCGGCATACGCAGGACCAGACGTTGAGTATGCCGGATCATCGCGATCGCTTTCACTGAGGGTCAGACAGCCTCGTCCAGAGGCAGTGGATCGTAGCAGCAGGCATCCGTGGAAACGCCCATGCGGCACCCGCTGGCCTCCAGCGCTTCCGTCACCACTTCCACGAACAGGCGGCGGAACCACACAGAACGGCTGTCGGCCTGATCGACGCGCCGATAGAGCATCGTCACCGGATCGGCAGGCAACTCGAACGGCGGCTCCGAAATCGTCAGATCGTGCAGCTGCGCCATGCAGCGGGCGATCGCCTCGGGAACCGTCGCGATGGCGGGAATGGCCCGCAGCGTCGTCGGCAGCGCGGAAAAGCGGGGAACCGTCGCCACCACCTGACGACGATGGCCGAGGCGTGCGAGAGCGATGTCGACACCGGTGGATATGGCGCCCTCCAGCGAAACGGTCACATGCGGCGCGCTGGCGAAATGCTTCAGGCTCAGCGGCGCGGCACATTTGAGATGCCGGCCATCGTAGATGCAGAGCGAAGCCTGTGCGAACAGGGGAGCCCGAACATGCCAGGAAGCTGGCTCGTCATGCACCGAGATGCTGAAGTCAAAGGCGCCCTCGTCCAGCAGGCGCACGGCGTCGCGCCGGTCAAACGCCACGCTGGTCAGCCGGGCATTCGGTGCAAGCTGGCGCAGCCGCGCCACCAACGGCCCGAAGAAGGACGATTCGAGATTGTCGCAGAGCCCGACCCGAAACTCGCCGTGCCAGTTCGCCGGATCGAAAGCTGCCGGCGGTCGAATGGCGCGCTCGATGCCGGACAGCGCATCCTCGATCGCCGGCGCGATCGAAAGCGCCCGCGGCGTCGGCTGCAAACCGCGCCCCACGCGCACGAACAATTCGTCATCCAGCGTCTCGCGCAGCCGGCGCAGCGCGGCCGAAAGTCCGGGCTGACCAAGCAGCAGCCGTTCGGCCGCTCGGCTCACATTCCGCTCCTGCATCAGCACGGAGAAGGCGAGCAGCAGATTGAGATCGATTTTCCGAAGAGTCGCATCATTCATCATCGTGAGTAATACCTGACATGGTTACTATCAATTTGCAATAGGGTTTGAAGATGTACATTTTCTCGTTCCCTGCCGCTTTCAACCTCCCAAGAGGTGGCAGCCTAGAAAGGAACGATCCCGATGACTTCTTCCCAAACTCGAAGCGGGGCGGGATTGGCGTTGCTGCTGCTATGCGCCGCCAATTTCCTCGACGCCATGGACGTCTCAACCATTGGGGTGGCCCTGCCCGCAATCCAGAAAGAGCTCGGCATGCAGGCGACCTCGCTGCAATGGGCCGTCAGCGCCTACGTGCTCGGCTATGGCGGCTTCCTGCTGCTCGGCGGCCGCGTTGCCGATCTCTTCGGCCACCGCCGCGTCTTCCTCTGGTCGCTCGGCGTCTTCGCCGCCGCCAGCATTGCCGGCGGCTTCGTCGATAGCGCCCCGACCCTGATCGCCGCCCGCCTGATCAAGGGTATCGCCGCCGCCTTTACCGCACCGGCAGCACTCGCCCTGCTCCTCTCGGTCTTCGGAGAAGGCAATGCCCGCGCCAAGGCGCTTGGCGTCTTCTCCTCCACCGGTGCTGCCGGCTTCGTACTCGGCATGGTGCTGGGTGGAGCCGCGACCCTCATCAGTTGGCGCGCGACGCTCGTGATGGGTGCTCCCGTCGCCATTCTGGCGCTGATCGTCGCCCCGCTCGTCCTGCCCGCCGACCATAAGCGAAACGGCCAGCGCGCCCGCTTCGACTGGGCTGGCGCCTTGACGATCACGCCCGGCCTGCTGCTCTTCGTCTTCGGTGTTACCAATGCCGCAGCCGACGGCTGGCAGGCCTTCGCGACCTGGGGCTCGCTCCTCGCCGCACTGATCCTGATCGTGCTGTTCCTGATCGTGGAATCGCGCCATCACGATCCGATGGTGCCGCTCGCCATGTTCCGCCGCGCCAAGCTAAGCCATGCCAATGCCATCGCCGCGCTGTACCAGGGAGCCTATGTCGGCTTCCAGTTCATCGCGACGCTCTATTATCAGACCGTCGTCGGCTGGTCGGCCTTTGCCACCGGCTTCGCCTTCGCCATCGGCGGCACCTGCGTCATGTTTCTGGCACCACGCTTTGCAACGATCGGCCAGAATCGCGGCACGACCCTGCTCATGACCTTCGGCGTGGGACTGCAGGCCATCAGCTATCTCTTCTGGGTGCTGTCGGTTGGACACATCGATACGATGGTGCTCGTCGCCATCTCGCAGATCCTGCTCGGCGTCGGCTATGCCATGACCTATCCGTCGATCCAGGTCGCGGCCCTCTCTGACGTTGGCGACGATGAATCCGGGCTGGCTTCGGGCATGCTGTTTGCTTCCTTCCAGATCGGCGGCGGCATCATCCTGGCGGCGGCATCGGCAGTCTTCAGCGCGGCGCCAAGCTTCGGCTGGAATCCTTACATCGCCGGCATCGGCTTCGTGACGATCCTTTCCGCCGCAATCACGCTGCTGGCCGCTGTCGGCCCGCGCTCATCCGCGACAAGGGCCGCGAATTATCAGGCTGCCGAATAACTCAAAGCAAGATGACCCGCCTCTCCGGCGGGTCAATCCTTCCTGGCGCCGGCAGCTTCGGCAGCACGGCGCAACAGGAAATCACGCTCCCTCTGATTTTCAGCAAGCGCGGCTCCCGCCTCAAAAGCTCGCTGCGCTTCGTCGTATCGGCCGAGCTTGTAGAGAAGATCGCCGCGAACGCTCGGTAGGAGATGATAATCCTTCAGCACAGGCTCGTTGCGGAGGCTCTCAATGATCTTCAATGCCGCCTCAGGACCTTCGGCCATGCCGACGGCGACAGCCCGATTGAGTTCGACGATCGGGGAAGGAACAAGCCCGGCAAGTTCCGCATAGAGATCGGCAATCCGCCTCCAGTCGGTTTTATCGGCCGTTCTTGCTCTTACGTGACATACGATGATCGCGGCTTGTAAAGCATAGGCCCCGCCAGCACCTCCAAGCTCCTGTACCCGCATCAGCGCCTTCAGGCCGCGCTGAATCTGCAGCCGATCCCAGCGGTCGCGATTTTGATCGAGCAGCAGAATCGGATTGCCGGCGGCATCCGTCCGGGCGGCGGTGCGGGAGGCATTGAGCTCCATCAAAGCCAGCAGCGCATAAGCCTCTGGCTCCTGCGGCGCCACGGACGTCAATATTCGCCCGAGCCGTAGCGCCTCATTGCACAATTGCAGCCGAAACCAGTTTTCGCCCCGCGCTGCCGTATAACCCTCATTGAAAATCAGATAGACGACCTCCAGCACCGAGGCGAGACGTCGCGACAGCTCCTCGCCGTGTGGCGTCTCATAGGAAAGTCCTGATTCCGATAATGTTTTCTTGGCGCGGACGATGCGCTGGGCGATCGTCGCTTCCGACACCAGAAACGCTCTGGCGATTTCCTCGGTCGTCAGGCCGCAGACCATCCGCAAAGCGAGCGCCACCCGTGCCTCGCGCGAGATCAGCGGATGGCATGCCGTGAAGATCAAGCGCAGCATTTCATCGCCGATATCGTCATCGAGAGGGGTGTCAAGATCGGGCATGATCTGCTCTTCCTCCTCCATCTCGCGAACGATCATCTCATGCTTCTGGTCGAGCATTCGCCGACGACGCAAATGGTCCAGCGCCCGACGTCTGGCAGTGGTCATCAGCCAAGCGCCGGGCCGCTCGGGGATGCCCGTTTCCGGCCATCGCTCCAAGGCGGTAATCAGCGCTTCCTGTGTCAGATCTTCGGCCAGCGGTACGTCGCGCAGCAATCGCGCCAAGCTGGTGATGAGCCGCGGTTGTTCGATCCGCCAGACGGCCAGGATCGCTCGGTGGGTGCCGGCGGCTGTCAAGACCGCCCGCCCCGGCTACGAACCGAAAGCATCATGCCCTTGCTTCGGCAAGGGGGTCGCATACACCCTCGGCATTTGGCTCGAAATAGGCGCGCACTTCACACGTGCCTTCCCAGCCGGGCATGAAATCCTTGTGCAGCTGCATGAACTCGACCGCCAGTGCCACGGCCTCCTCCTTGCTTTGCAGCTCGAAGATCGCATAACCACCGACGACCTCCTTGGCCTCCACGAAGGGGCCGTCGACAACGCTCAGCTTGCGATCCTTGATCGTGACGCGCGCGCCGGTCGCAAGCGGCATCAGCCCGGCCGTATCGATCATGCGGCCAGCCTTGATTTCCCGATCGGCAAGCTTGTGAATGGCTTCGGCAAGCTCCGGCGTCGGATGCATGAAATCGGTGGATGTGACGATAGACATGAAACGCATGGAAAATGTCCTCCGGAAGCGAGGCGCCGGCACCATTGCCGCTTAATAAACTCGCTCATATTGACGACGAAGCAGCTCTCTGGAAATCGACAGTCGTTTCAAAAAATTCGGACCATGGCCGAATATCGACAAATTCCACTCCCCATCCGCTTATCTCACCGGGAACGGCACCTTCCGACCGTTTATAGACGAAACACCTGGATCAAGCGACCCGACACGCCATCGCTTCGCTTTGTTGACTTCCCATAACCGTTGCAAGATGGTGAGACGAACTCGACCTGTGGAACTTTCGAAAGCTGGCGCTTCCTCCGGAGCGTACCTTCCGCAAAGCTTCGCAGACAACACGGCAGGAGCTTGTTTTTATGTTCGACCATATTTCGATCGGCGTCAAAGACCTGGCGCGGGCGCAAAAATTTTATGACGCAGCCCTTTCTCCCCTTGGCTACGAGCGCGTCACCAATTTCGACGGCACGGTCGGATACGGCGCGGAGCGTGCCCAATTCTGGGTCAGCCAGGTGGAACGTCCCGTACCTGCCGATCGCGGCTCCGGCCTGCATTTCTGTTTCGTGGCACCAAGCCAGGCAGCCGTCGACGCCTTCTATGCCGCCGGCATCGCCAATGGCGGCGAAGACAACGGCAAGCCGGGCATCCGGCCCGACTACAGCCAATTCTACTACGCCGCCTTCGTTATCGATCCCGATGGCTATCGGCTGGAAGCCTATTTCAAGACCGACGAATAGGTCGCCGCACATGACAAAGAAGGCAAGGTCAACCCACCGTAATCGTTCGAGCGGGGCTGCCGAGCCTCAAGGAATTTTCTTAACTATTTGATCTTTCAGGCTGCTGTCAGGCTCCTATCATAAAAAACGCCCAATAGTGGCCGTCAAGCGTTTACACAATGCGGACGAGCATTTGTTTTGAACCTGTTCAGACAGTGGCCAGCGTCTCCGATGTACGACAACTCCATTGCTTACACAAAACGGACTGCGCCTGTAGGCAAATCCTTTTTCGTGTTTCTCGCGCTCTTCGCGCTCTGGTGGGTGCTGCTGTTTGTCTTCTATCGGTTTCCCGATATCGATCTCGTCGTTGCCGAGAGTGTCTTCACCGCCAAGCCTTGCGCATCCACTGTCATTTCAGATGAAGTCTGCGGCGTCTTTGCGCTGGCCAAGAACCCTATCTTCGAGATCGTGCGAGATTTCACGCTTGCCCTGCCCTACATCGCCATCGTCGTCCTGATTGCTATCTTGGTTTCGTCCTGGCGCAAATATGGCGCAGGCTGGCGGACTCTGAAAACAGATCGGTACATCGCTGCGCTGATATCGCTTGCCATCGGCTGCGGTCTTATCGTCAACACGTTGCTGAAGAGCTATAGCGGCAGGCCGAGACCGCGTGCCACCGACCTTTTCGGCGGCTCGCTGGATTTCGTCCAGGCGGGCTCGTTTGCCGGCCGGTGTCTTGGAAACTGCTCCTTCGTCTCCGGCGAGGCATCGTCCGGCGGCTGGCTCCTTTGCCTCGTCGTGCTGTTGCCGCCGCGCCTGCGTTTTCCGCTCGGCATTCCCCTTGCTGTCATCTCGATCATGATGCCGATCATGCGCGTAATGACCGGAGCCCACTATCTGTCCGACGCAGTCCTCGGCTGGCTCCTGTCTTTGGTGGTCTTTGCCGCGGCGATTGCGGTCATCGATCTCTTGCGGTCGTCGGGAACGCCGGCCCAATCCTGAAAGCAGCGTGGCTCAGCCGGCATTGCGCACGCGGATCAGGCGCCGTCGCCTCGCCGCCTTACGCACACGCACCGCCATCTCGCCCAACGCAAAGGGCTTCACGAGATAGTCGACGGCACCGATATTCATGGCCGTCATCTGGTCCGACAGCTGGTCATAGGCGGACATGACGATAACCGGGGTCGTATCCCCGCGCGCTTCCATGAGCTTGAGCAGATCGAGGCCGCTGCCATCGGGCAATCGAAGATCGAGAAGCATCACGTCGTGGGCTTCGGTCGCGACGGCGACCCTGGCGGATTCCAAATCCATGGACCAGTCCACGGACCATCCGTCCGCGCGCAGATGATCCTGCACGGCATTTCCTATGAGTATATTGTCTTCGACCAATAGAAGCCGCACGATTGCATCCCCAGTTGCAATCAAGCAGCTATGATGCCTATTTCTGACGGCGACCTGAACCTCGGATGCGAAGCCGGCAAAAAGAGACGACAATCAAAATCAGGCCCGAAATAGCCCTGCACAAAAACTTGTCATTCAGGTAAATGTCAGGATTGGTAACCATGGTGGCCGGCTTTAACAGCCAAAGCACACCCGGCAGTGATGGGTTTAACGGCGCCCAGCTGATAACCCATGCCTCGGAGACAACCATTGACCAACGAAAAAGCATCATCTGGCCAAGAGAAATTCAGGCCAGCAATCGGCAGTATCACATTATGTCTTATAGCCACGCTTTATGTACTTCTTGTGACAAATCGGATGTTCTGGACGAAGTCCTACGGCTATTTTATCGCTGAGCCAGCCGCTTTTGCCGCGTTCGTCATCGGTATTTCCGCGGTCATCATGGCGCTCTTCACACTCTTCTCCGCCAAATATGTTACGAAGCCCGTCCTGATCTTCTTCATTCTGGTGGCATCGGTATCTTCTTGGTTCAACGACCAGTTCGGCGTCATCATCGACAAGGAAATGATCCGCAACGCGGCCGTTTCGACAGGCGCGGAAAGCGGCCATCTGATCACGGCGCGCTTCATCACCTATGTTTTGCTGACGGGGGTCTTGCCGTCGCTTGTCATCGCGTGGGTCCGGATCGTTCATCGCCCGATCCTCAAGAAGCTTGCCTACAATACCGCAGTCATCCTCGCCTGCTCGGCGATCTTCGTCATCGCCGGGACGACCTTCTACAAGACTTACGCGGGCGTCGGCCGCGCTCATCGCGACCTGATGGATACCCTCAATCCGGTGATCCCGATCACAAGCGCGGTGCGGTATGTCATCGACACGCAAAGAAACGCAAACGTTGTTGCTCAGCCTTTGGGCACGGATGCCCGCAAGGTCGGCGTCGTCGACAAGGGCAAGCCGCGTGTGACGATCATCGTCGCCGGAGAGACGGCCCGTGCGCAGAATTTTTCGCTCGGCGGCTATGCCAAGATGACCAATCCGGAACTGGCAAAGCGCAATGTCGTCTACTTCCCCAACACCAGCAGTTGCGGGACGGCGACGGCAACCTCCATTCCCTGCCTGTTCTCGGTCTATACGCGGGCGCAATACTCGCATCGCAAGGGGCTTGAGACGGAGAACCTGCTCGACGTGCTGACCCATGCAAAGGTTGATGTGACCTGGCTCGATAACGACACCGGCAGCTACGACGTCGCCAACCGCGTCCCCTACACCTATCTGCCGCCTTCCGCCGATCCGCGCTTCTGCAAGGACGGCGAGTGCAGGGACGAAATTCTCGTCGACAAGATCGATGGCTGGCTCGACAAGGTGAAGGGCGACAGCGTGCTGGTGCTGCACCAGCTCGGCAGCCACGGCCCGGCCTACTATCAGCGCTATCCGGAGGAATTCCGCCGGTTCCAGCCGGATTGCCGCTCCAACGACTTCAGCTCCTGTTCGCAGGAAGAAATCACCAACGCCTATGACAACACGATCCTCTATACGGATCACATCGTCTCGATGGTCATCGACAAATTGAAGCAGCGGTCAAACACGGTATCCGGCTCGGTGCTCTATTTCTCCGACCATGGTGAGTCGCTCGGCGAAAACGGCATCTATCTGCACGGCACGCCCTATATCATCGCTCCCTCACAGCAGACGCATGTGCCGATGCTGGTATGGATGGCCGACGATCTCGCGAAGGCTGCCGGTTACGATATGGCCTGTCTCTCCAAGCGCGCTGCGGAGGGCACCTACTCTCACGACAACATCTTCCACAGCGTTCTCGGCATGATGGATGTGTCGACGAAGGTCTACGATCCGAACCTGGACGTGTTTGCCGCATGCCGCACGCCGTCAAACAAGCTGGCGCTGAACTGATAGACTACGCGATGTCCGGCGGCCTCTTTTCTGGCGAGGCCTCCGGACCATCGGGGTCGCTCAAAGACGCTTGGGCTCGCGGATTGTCCGCTCGTTTTCGACATTGCCGGTATTGAGTGTCGTATTGCGCTCGAAAAGCAATACCTCGCAGGTCGGTTCGGCGACCGGGCAGTGCTCAACCCCATGCGGAACGATAATGTATTCGCCGGGTCCAAGCACGACGTCGCCACCGTTTTCCTCGCGCAGCTTCATGCGCAGCGTTCCCTTGACGACCAGAAAGAGCTCATCCTCTTCTTCATGATGGTGCCAATGGAAGGCGCCGTCCAGCTTCGTAAGCTTCACCTGAAAATCGTTGATGTCGCCACCAATATGCGGACTCCATGTCTCATCGAATGCTGCAAAAGCCTTGGTAAGATTGATCTTTTTCAGCACGACCATTTGCTTCCTCCATTTAGGCGCCAGCGACCTGGCATCGCCAAGGTTAATATTGGTGGCAGCCGGCCCAAAGGCAACGCCAGCCGCCCCCTCCGCATATCGAATTCCTCGAAGATTTCGGCCGAAACTTTCCGGGTAGTTGATGGGCAGCAACGACACTACATGCTGTCTCAACATTATCATTTCGACACATGACAGGAAAAATCATGACGACAAACAATGTCGAATTCGGCCTGGATACTTTCGGCGACGTGACCTTTGACGACAAGGGCACGCCGTTGCCGCATGCGCAGGTGCTGCGCAATGTCGTCGAGGAAGGCGTGCTTGCCGATCAGCTCGGCATAGACTTCTTCGGCATCGGCGAACATCATCGCGAGGATTTCGCAGTCTCCTCGCCCGAGACGATCCTCGCAGCCATCGCCAGCCGCACATCGAAAATCCATCTGGGATCGGCCGTGACCGTGCTGAGCTCGGACGATCCGATCCGCGTGTTCCAGCGCTTCTCAAGCCTCAACGCGGTTTCGAACGGCCGTGCCGAAGTCATTCTCGGCCGCGGTTCGTTTACCGAATCCTTCCCGCTGTTCGGTTTCGAGCTGTCGCAGTACGAGCAGCTCTTCGAAGAAAAACTCGATCTGTTCGCGGCCCTGCTTAAAAACGAGCCGGTGAACTGGGAGGGCAGCATCCGCCCGCCGCTGCGCAATCAAAAGGTCTTCCCGACCATCGAGAGCGGTCACCTGAAGACCTGGATCGGCGTCGGCGGCAGCCCGGAATCGGTGGTGCGTGCGGCTCATTACGATCTGCCGCTAATGCTGGCGATCATTGGCGGCAGCCCCTATCGCTTCCAGCCCTATGTCGACCTCTATCACCGCGCCTATGAGCAGCTTGGCAAGCCCGTGCAGCCGATAGGCATCCATTCGCCGGGCTATATCGCCGAAACGGACGAGCAGGCCCGCGGGGAACTGTGGCCCTGCTTCAAGGCGATGCGTGATCGCATCGGCCGCGAGCGCGGCTGGCCGCCGATGACGCGCGCTGAATTCGACAACGAGATCGAAAAGGGTTCGCTCTATGTCGGCTCGCCGGAAACGGTCGCCGCCAAGCTCGCCCCGGTCGTCAAGACGCTCGGCATCAGCCGCTTCCAGCTGAAATACAGCGCCGGCGCGCTTGGTCATGAGAAGATGCTGCGCTGCATCGAGCTCTATGGACAGAAGGTGATCCCGGCGGTGCGCGCTGCACTCGCGGCATAATCCCGGCCGGATATTCCTTCCCGCCTTTCGATCAAGTCAGCGGGCGCTTCGCAGCACGGCGAAGCGCCCTTTCTTTTGCGCTGTCATCTTTTTGCAGCAAATGCTACAGATAATGTAATTCGTAGCATTTACTACAAAGATAGCCGATGGCAGACAAGACGCAGAAACCTCGCACTTTCGAAGACCGCGTTCTCGGTGTGATCGAGACACTCGCACCCGCAGAGCAGCGCATCGCCCGCTTTTTCGTCGATCAGAAGCAAGCCGCCCTGCTGAATTCGGCCGCCCAGATCGCGCAGCTCGCCGGCACCAGCGATGCGACGGTTGTCCGCACCGCGCGCGCCCTCGGCTTCGAAAGCCTGTCGACGCTGCGGGCCGCCCTGCTTGAGGAATTGACCGGAGCACCGTCCCCCGGAACGCGGATGCAGCGCACGCTGGCTGAAACCGGCAGCCAGGCCAGCGATGCGCTTCACCACGTCATCGGCATGCACGAACAGGCTTTGGACGTTCTACGACGCGAGGAGTTTGCCGCAAGCTTCGAACGTTGCGTCGATAGTCTGACGAACGCAGCGCGACGTCATGTCTTCGGCATCGGCCCTTCGGGTGCCGTGGCGGACTATGCCAGCCTGCAGTTCAACCGCATCGGTCTGCCGACCAACGCACTCTCGGCCTCCGGCATTGCGCTTGCGGATCGCCTGCTCTGGATCGGCAAGGGCGACGTGGTTCTGATGATCGCCTATGCGCCGCTCTATCGCGAAGTCGAAGTGCTGCTTGAGCAGGCCGGCAGGCATGATGTGCCGGTCATCCTGATCAGCGATGATCTCGGCCTGCTGATTGCCGACAAGGTGGCTGAAATCCTGCCTGTCCCGCGCGGCAATGCCGGCCACCTCGCCATGCATGGCGGCACAATGGTGCTGATCGAAGCACTGATCGTCGCGCTCGCCGCCAAGAGCAAGGACAGCGCCCTCGACAGCCTTGACCGGCTCAGCCAGCTGCGCAGCGCCATCGACAAGACATGGAGCAAGCGCGGCACGAGGAAACGCAAATGAACGACGCCATAGCCGTAGCACGCACATCGAACCACTGTTTGGCCAAGCCGCGGCTCATCCAAGACATGAAGATCAATCGTCCGGAAAATACCATTCACATTCAAAGCCCTAACCGTCATTCGGGAATCAATTCATGAACAGCCTCACACCCATTCTCTCCACCGTGACGGCATCTTTCCTCGGCTCCTTCGTCGAAGTCGTGGAGGCCTTCACCATCGTCCTGGCCGTCGGCGTCACACGAAGCTGGCGTCCGGCGCTCACTGGCGCTGCGCTTGCCCTCGCCGTATTGGCGGCCCTCGTCCTCATCTTCGGGCCGCTGCTGGCGCTGATACCGATCGAGACGCTGCAATTCGTTGTCGGTGTTCTCCTCATCCTGTTCGGCATGCGCTGGCTGCGCAAAGCCATCCTCCGCTCGCTCGGCGTCATCGCCCTGCATGACGAGGAAGCGGCCTTCTCGAAAGAGACGGCAGCATTGCAGGCGCAGTCCACCGATCGCCGCGCCGATTATCTCGCCGGCCTTGCTGCCTTCAAGGCGGTGCTGCTCGAAGGTGTCGAAGTCGTCTTCATCGTCATTGCCGTCGGCGGCGCGCATGGCCTCACGCTCTACGCCGGCCTCGGCGCGCTTGCCGCCTTCGTGCTTGTCATGCTGATCGGGCTGCTGGTCCATCGCCCGCTCGCGACCGTGCCGGAAAACACCCTCAAATTCGTCGTCGGCCTGATGCTCACCAGCTTCGGCATCTTTTGGACCGGCGAAGGCATCGGTGCGCAATGGCCGGGAGCGGACCTCGCGCTGATCGCCATCTTCGCGATCGTCTCGCTCGCCTCCTACGCCATCATCCGCGGCATGCGCGGCAACCCAACAGCAAAGGCAGCCCAATGACCGTTTTGCGCATCGCCCTGTCCGAGCTTATCGGCATGTTCATCGACGACGGCAGTCTCGCAACGCTCTGCCTCGTCCTCATCCTGGTGGTTGCCGGAGCAGTGGAGTTTCTCGCCATGCCGCCGCTCGCGGGCGGCCTTCTCCTGTTGGTCGGCTGCCTCGCCATCCTGCTCTACAGCGTCCGTCGCGCCGTGAAACGATGAGATTCACAACCCTCTGCAAGAACTTGGATTTGCAGAGGGTTGTCGCGACACTTACCGAACAGCCTTAACTCTCGACAGAACCCTTCGCAGATGCGAAGACTTCCGCACACTAGAGCCCCGTGCGTCCGTACGGACGCACAAAGGACGCTCTCAATGTTTGAATCTACGCATCAGGCTTTCCGAAAATCGATCCCGATTTTCGGGCCGATGCTGTAGCGAAAAGGAGAAACGGCATGAGCAGCGCCTATCCCGAAGTCTATCTCGTACGGCACGGACAGACGGAGTGGAGCCTTTCCGGCAGGCACACCGGCCGGACCGATATTCCCCTGACCGCTGCAGGCGAGGAAGCTGCCCGCAAACTCGCAGGCCGCCTGCCATCAATCGATTTCGCCGCCGTCTGGTCAAGCCCCTCGCAGCGCGCCCAAAACACCTGCGCGCTGGCCGGCTTCGGCGACCGCCGCGTCGTCAAGGACGATCTGGCGGAGTGGGATTACGGCGCCTATGAGGGCATCACCACCAAGGCGATCCTCGCCGAACGCCCAGGCTGGCAAGTCTTCCGCGACGGCTGCCCGAACGGCGAAATGGCCGCCGATGTCGGCGCACGCGCCGACCGGATCATCGGCGAACTTCGCGCCATTAATGGCACCGTCCTGATCTTTTCCAGCGCCCATTTCCTGCGCGTCTTCGCCGCCCGCTGGGTCGGCCTGCCGCCGGAAGGCGGTGAGCATTTCGTCCTCGATACCACGAGCATCAGCGTGCTCGGCTACGAGCATGACCTGACCGAACCGGTCATCCGCCGCTGGAACGAGATCTGACGGCCACGCATCGATTCTTGCATCGCCATCACGAATTCGAGCGGCCGAAAGCCGCTCGATGTCTTTGAAGAACCCAGCCTACAACCACTTACCAGGCCTTGAGGCCTAGCAGCTTTTCACCGAGCGGCGTCAGTTCAGCCGTGGTCGCATTGTACTTTTCCCATTCGCGAGGGTCGCCGGGAAAGGCGTCGCGCTTCGGGGAGTCCAGCTCCCGCCACAGACGGATGCGTTCCTCGCGCTCGGCGACATTGTCGTACTCGGCCGGATGCATGGAGATATATTGCGCCATGCGAACGCGGTTGTCCGAATGGTTGGGACGGACGCCATGCGCAAGCAGCGAGTTGAAGATCATCAGATCGCCTGGCTCCATGTCGATATTGACGACCGACAGGCCCGCCATGTCGGGGTGCATCGGATCGCGATCTTCCGGCTGAGTCTTTTCCCATCGGTCGAAATGCTCGAAGAGTTCCGGCACGCACTGGAAGCCGCCGACGTCGCCATCCTGCTTCTTCAGGCTCAGAACACCCTGGACGCCGATCGGCAGCGGGCGGATCGAGGTATCAACATCCCAGTGGATGAAGCCGTTCGGATTGCCCTTCACCTTCTTCGGCGGGTTGAGATTGGCGCGATCGATGGTGACCCAGAGATCCTCGCGATCCCAGATGTCGACGAAGACATCGTAGATCCGCTTTTCCATGCGGTTGTCCCAGAGATACTGGTGATTATAGATCTCCAGCATGCCGGTATTGTTGAGTTCCTTCATCTTGTGCTCGCGCCGCTGCGGCGCATACCAGGTGGAAGGATCGTTCGGGTCCTTCTCGTCAAAACGCCACAAAACGTCGGCAAGCCGCTCGACATTGACAGCCGGCACCGCCTGACGCACGATCACATAGCCCTTCGTGATCCAATGCTGCCAATCGTCCTTCGACAGCACCCTGAGCAGCAAGGTCTTCTGGATATCCTTCAGTTGCGTCGTGACTGAAGAAGCGGTCGGGTGAGCGTCTCGTTTCAAGGCAGGCTGCATCGGTTTCCTCCATCTCGCTGGCCCCTTTGTTTTCGGGTGACGGAAGACGTTGTAACTCGAACCTGAGTTTCGATGTTGCCCGGCTCTGGCCAGTTCTGATACTATTCTAGCCTCAGTGATACTATGGACGCCCCATGAGGCCCTATCTCGAAGTCCTGCCCCGCTCGCCGGAAGCATCCTGGAGTATGCTGAACCGCAGGCTCGAAGACTGCATTCCCTTCCAGTGGCATCACCATCCGGAATTCGAGCTGACGCTCACCCTGAATTCCATCGGCCAGCGTTTCATCGGCGATCACAGTGGCGATTATGACGACGGCGATCTCGTGCTTGTCGGCCCCAACCTGCCGCACAGCTGGGTTTCGCGCGCCAAGATCGAGGAAGCAAAGCCGCATATCGCGCTGGTGCTCTGGTTCAATCGCGAATGGCTCTTGCAGATGACGGGCGGCGCCGTCGAATTCCGGTCGATCGAAACGATGCTCCAGCGGGGAGGCAATGGCCTGCGCTTTTCCGAGACGACCTCTGCTGCCGTCCGCGACGCCTTCGAAACCATTTTCGAAAAGCCGCCCGTGGAGCGCCTTCTGGCATTGCTCGGCATTCTGGTGAGGGTCGCAGAAGACCGGCAGGCGACGCCGCTCGCAAGCGCGCCGGCACAGGCACCGGATCTCAAGGAAAGCCGCGAGCGCATCGACCGCGTCCTGACACATATGCACCTTCACTATGCCCGCGCGATCAGCCTCGATGAACTGGCCGATATCGCGGCACTTAGCGTCTCCGGCCTGCACCGCATGTTTCGCCGCCATACCGGCGGAACGATATCGGACTATCTCATGCGCATGCGCATCGGCGACGCCTGCGCCCGTCTCTCCTCCACCGATCAGGCGATTCACCACATCAGCGATGCCGTCGGCTACAGCTCGCTCGCCAATTTCAACAGGCAGTTCAAGGCGCTGAAGGACATGACCCCACGCGAATATCGAGCGATGTTTCTCAGGCCCTGACAGACATACTCGCAAGCAGCCTGGCAATTTTGACCGCCGCCGCATCCGCCGCCTGGGCCTCCATGCGAGCGATGCCGAGCAGCAGTCCGGGTCGCGCCGGGCCGAGATAAAGCGCCGATATCGGTCGCACCGCGAAACCGTTGGAATTGATGGTCCGTACGACACCGACATCATCGGTCTTGGTGTCACGGAACCAACTCGCGAGCTGCAGACCGCCGCCGCCCACTCCAATCTCCAGCCAGGCGCTGCAATGACGATTGAGTGCCTCGACCGTCGCCGCCATGCGCTCGGCATAAATGGCGTTCATATGTCTGAGATGCGCGCGAAATCGTCCCTCGCGCATGAAATCGGCCAGAGCGGCCTGGATATGAACAGGCACGACGGCGCCTCTGAGCCGCTGCGCCGCCTCGATCGCTGCCACGAGCCTGGAAGGAATGACCGCATAGGCGACACGCAATCCGGGCGCGAGCGTTTTCGAGAAGGTGCCGATATAGGCGACCACCTCGCCGCGATCGATACCCTGCAGCGCCGCGATCGGGCGCGATGCGTACTGGAACTCGCTGTCGTAATCGTCTTCCAGCACGATCGCACCATTGGCCCGGGCAAATTCGAGCAAGGCAAGACGGCGTGGCAGGCTCATGGTGACGCCGGTCGGATATTGATGCGAAGGGGTAACATAGATCAGCCGTGGCGATGGCCCGGCACCTCTTGCGATATCGATGCCCTCGGCGTCACATGGCACCGGCACGAGATTGGCCCCCGCCATCCGCAGGATCGCCTGCGCGCTGGCATAACCCGGCTCCTCCATCCAGACCACGTCACCGGCCGGATCTCCGGGAGCAATCAGCACGCTTGCAAGAAGCCCGATTGCCGCACCCGTCGATGGCACGATGACGAGCTGTTCGGGCCGCGCGACCACACCGCGCGTCGCCGTAATATGATCGAGGATGGCTTCGCTCAGCTCGCGGATACCGCCATAATCGCTGTAGCCGAGATCATGCACCCGCAAGGAACGGCCGCGCGCGCCGAGACAGCGCGCCCAGGCAGCATGGGGAAAGGCCGAAACATCAGGCACTCCGGGTTCGTACAGCCCCCCGGTCTTGAATTCCGTAACGCGGGGCAAAGTTGGCGGCGGTGGTGCGGCCTGTCCGGATAGGGGTATCGCCGGAAAGGCTGCAACGCGCGTTGCAGCGCCGGTCGCCGATTGCAGATAGCCCTCTGCCTTCAGGCGATCATAGGCATTGACGACGGTCGAACGCGCAACGCCGAGCGAGAGAGCCAGCACCCGCGTCGACGGCACGCGCTGCCCCGCCGGCATCTGCCCCTGCAAGATGCGATCGCGCATCAGGCGATAGACTTGCCCCTCCAGATCACCCGAACTCCGGTCGAGTGCCGGCCATTGCGCCACCGCTACCATGAAACCTCAACTGGTCTGCTAAAAATCAAGAAACTGGCCGTTTATAGCCTACCTCTTTGCTGGCAGAGATCAACGCTCAATCGACGAGGATGACATGGCCGATCACTATCCGCCCGACAGCAATATCTATCCGACCACCGAACGCACCCGTGTGCGGCGCAGCCCGAAGCGTGGCAGCCACGCCCATGCCGACGTTCACGCCATTCTGGACGCCGCCCCGCTCTGTCACGTCGGCTACGTTATCAATGGCGCGCCCTATGTGACGCCAACCCTGCATTGGCGCGAGGGTGACTATGTCTATTGGCACGGCTCGTCCGCCAGTCGCTTTCTGCGTGCCGCCGAAGACATGCCTGTCTGCCTGACCTGCAGCATCATGGACGGCTATGTGATGGCCCGTTCCGCCTTCAATCACTCCGTCAATTATCGCTCTGCCATGGTCTTCGGCACGGCTCGCCTGATCGATGATGTCGAGGAGAAGACGGATGCGCTACGCCGTTTCGTCGAAGACCTGTTTCCCGGCCGCTGGGACAGCTTGCGGCCGATGACCAAGCAGGAGGTCAAGGCAACCTCCGTGATGTGGATGAAAATCGACGAGGCTTCGGCCAAGGTCCGCAATGGGCCGCCCGGCGATATCGACGAGGCAAATCATCCGGTCTGGGCCGGCGTCCTGCCGATCGAAAGCCGTCTGGTACCGCCGCAACCGGCGCCCGGCGTGCCCGACGAGATGGAACTGCCGCAATCCCTGGCGGAACTGATACAATCCGGACGGCTCCGTTAGAGCATTGTTTTTACGCAATTCCAGGCACAAACCGCTTCGCACTTTTGCTGGACTTGCTCTAGGCTGCATTTGATGACCAAAGGACTTTGACATGAATCTCACGAACTGGAAGGGCGTGTCCCGCCCCGAGCGCATTACCCTTGAAGGTCGCTATACAAAGATCGAGCCGCTTGACGTGGCACGTCATGGCCGGGACCTGCTGGCCTCGGCGCAAGCGCCTGGAGCGGACGATCGCTTCCGCTATCTCTTTGAAGACGCACCCGCCGACCAGGCTGCTTTCTCGCTCTGGCTTGAGAAAGCCGCATCCAGCGCCGATCCGCTCTTCTTCGCGACCATCGACAAGCGGACCGGACGCGCTGAGGGCCGGCAGGCGCTGATGCGCATCGACAACACGCATGGCGTCATCGAGATCGGCAGCATCCTCTGGGGACCTGCCATCGCCCGCAGCCGCGTGACGACGGAGACGCTCTATCTGTTCGCATCCTACGTCTTCGACACGCTCGGCTATCGTCGCTTCGAATGGAAGTGCAACAACCTCAACGAGCCGTCGAAGCGGGCAGCCGAACGCTTCGGCTTCGTTTTCGAAGGGATCTTCCGCCAGCATATGGTTGCGAAGGGCGAGAACCGCGACACAGCCTGGTTTGCCATGATCGATGCCGACTGGCCGCGACTGAAGGCTGGCTACGAACGCTGGCTGGCACCGGAGAACTTCGACGAGGCCGGACATCAGAAGACGAAGCTGACCTTCGGGTAACTCTGCACTTCGCGCGGCTCCGATCTATAGGAGCTTGCGAAAATAGACGACGCGCTTGGTTTCAACGAAGCCAAGCGCCGCATGAAAGGCATGGCTCGCAAGATTGTCGATCAGTGCATCCGAGGCAAATTCCGTGCAGCCAGCAGCCAGCCCCCAGTCGGCAACCGCCTGACAGAGCGCCCCCGCCACTCCTTCGCGTCGATGTTCGGAACGCACGTAGATGCCTTCGAGGAACAGGACCGGCGAGGTCTCGCAGCCATTGACGTAATCGTGCCGCAATGTCGCTTCAGCAAAACCGACGACATGACCGGCAGAATCGATAGCAACAAACGCAACAGCATTTGCATTGGCGCGAAATTGCGCCAGTTCTGCACGGTGATGTTCGAACGAACTATCGGGCCAAAGCTCGGTGCGCAATCGCATCCACCCTTCCAGATGTTCGTCAGTAGCCTGCTCTATCCGCATGTTTCGATCTCCTGCCCAAATGCCCATCGCCGGCGAACGGAAAAATTTCGCTTTCGACTCCACAATCATCACGCTACATATCGCACATATTCACGCGTAAATTTTTCGCTGATCAGAATCTGAGGACGATGGAATGACATTTCAAAGCAGTTCGCGTCTTTACGCTGCTGTTTCCTCCCTGCTGTGGCCCGCCATCTTCTGCGCCGGATTGACCGGTGCATATTTCGCCTTCGCGTCGAATATGCATCTACTCTGGTTCAACGTCGTCTATCTGTCGACAGTGGCGGTGATTGCCCTTTTCGAACGGTTGATGCCCTACGAGAAGACCTGGCAGAAGCGCGATGGCGAGACCTTCAACGATATTGCCCATACGCTGCTGAATAAGGGCGGCGTGCAGATCGCCGCTGCGATCGGCACCTCTTTCCCGATGGCCGTCGCGACGGTCGCGCAGCCGGCGCTAAGCTATCATTCGCATTTCTGGCCGGATCAATGGCCGATGGCGTTCCAGGTGGTACTCGGCCTCGTCGTTGCCGAATTCGGCCTCTACATGGCGCATCGCCTGGCGCACGAACATCTGTCGCTGTGGCGTTTCCACGCGCTGCATCACAGCGTCGAGCGCCTTTGGGTCATCAACACAGGCCGTTTCCACGTCATCGACACGCTGTTCAAGATCGCGCTCGGCCAGATCCCGCTCTACCTGCTTGGGGCGCCATTGCCGGTCTTCCTCTGGATCGGTGCGGTGACCGCCTTTATCGGTCTGCTCACGCATTGTAACGTCGACATGCGCACCGGTCCGCTCGACCTCATATTCTCAACACCTCGCCTCCATCGCTGGCATCATTCCAAGATTCTGGCCGAGGGAAATACGAATTATGGGGAAAACCTCGTGATCTGGGATCAGCTTCTCGGCACCTTCTACAACCCGCCGCGGCCGTCCTCGACCAATATCGGCATCACGGGCAAGGTGGCCAAGGGTTTCCTTGCCCAGCTCATGCAGCCCTTCTCCAGGACGGGCCGCAAGGAGATTATCGGCAAGAAGCCCAAGGAACTGATTCTCAAGGAAGAACAGGCGGCAAAAGCCGCCGCCGAAAGGCAACGCGCCGCCGCCTCGATGCGCAAATCGGGCTGACATGATCCGTGAAAGACGCACCCGTTTCGCGTTTGGGCGGGTGCGTTGTCGCGCATGCCTTGTGGACAGAAACATCGTGAAAAAATCTGGCCCTGCAATATGCGTATTTCCGTTTCAAACCGAGAAGATCTTGTCATTTAACGTGTATTGAAAAAGGCTGGCTGGGGGTTTACCTAACTCCCCAGCATTTAATTCAGACGAAAGATCAGGAAAATCATTGAGATGGAAGGGAGGTTTGCCACAGAATACCTTAAGCAACTTCACAGAATATTTTTCATTTCCAGAGAAATAGATCGGCTTGAGCGAGAATTCATCAAGCAAGGCATAGCACATTTTCACGTTTCCGGCGCGGGTCACGAATCCACGGCGCTTCTCAACGAATTCCTTCAGGACGACGACTGGCTGCATCTGCATTATCGCGACAAGGCCCTGATGCTGGCGCGCGGAATGCCCATTCGTGAGTTCTTTTCCAGCCTGCTCGCGACAGCCAATTCGCATTCCGCCGGCCGGCAGATGAGCGCGCATCTATCCTCCCGCGCTCTCAATATCACCTCGATCGTCGGCCCCGTCGGCAACAATGCCTTGCACGCCGTCGGCGTCGCGGCATCCTTGAAGCACAAGCCCGGCATGCCGATCGCCATCTGTTGCGCCGGCGATGGCACCACTCAGCAGGGCGAGTTCCTCGAAGCTGTGGCCGAGGCCGTGCGCAGCCAGTACCCCATCGTCTTCGTCATCGAGGACAACAGCTTCTCCATTTCGACGCGCACGAGCAAGCAGACCTTCTTCGATCTGCCAGCCGGCCCGGCCTCTTCTTTCTATGGCATCGATATCATCCGCACGGATGGCGATGATCTCACCGCATCGCGCGACGCCTTCCGCAAGGCTGTCCGCCACAGCCGCAACAACCGCACGCCGAGCATCGTGCTTTTGAACGTCGAGCGCCTTTCCGACCACACCAATGCCGACGATCAGAAGACCTATCGCACCCTGCTCGAAATCGAGGCCGGCTCCTCACGCGACCCGCTGCCGAACCTGCGGGCATTGCTGCAAAAGGCAGGTGTTGACGCCGATGCGCTTCAGAAGATCGAACAGGACCTGATTGCGGAAGTGCAGGCGGAAGCCGCTCTTGCCCGTAAGGAAGACGCCCCGAAGGTCGAGCCCGATGCAAAGGCTCCCTATCCCGCCTCGTTCGATGGCAAGGCGGAATATCGCGGCAACGAAAATGCATCGACGCTGACGATGCGCGAGGCGCTCAATGTCGTTCTCGACAAGCAGCTCGCCGCCAATCCCGAAGTCGTCCTGTTCGGTCAGGATATCGAGGATCCGAAGGGTGATGTCTTCGGCGTCACCCGCGGCCTCAGCACGAAATATCCCGATCGTGTGCACAACGCCGCTCTCACCGAATCGACAATCGTCGGCACCGCTGTCGGCCGCGCACTGGCCGGCCAGCGTCCCGTCGCCTTCCTGCAATTCGCAGATTTCCTGCCACTCGCCTATAACCAGATCGTCTCGGAAATGGGCAGCATGTTCTGGCGCAGCAATGGCGCCTGGGAAGCACCCGTCATCCTGATGGTCAGCTGCGGCGGCTACAAGCCTGGCCTCGGCCCGTTCCATGCCCAGAGCTTCGAAGGGATGCTCGCGCATACGCCCGGCATCGACGTCGTCATGCCCTCCAGCGCCGGCGATGCGGCAGGCTTGCTCAATGCCGCCTTCGAATCGCGGCGCCCGACGGTCTTCCTCTATCCGAAGGCTGTCCTCAACAATTCTGATGGCCGCACCTCCGAGGATCTGGACAAGCATTTCGTCCATCCCGGCCTGTCGCGTCATGTCGCGCGCGGCCGCGACATCACGCTGGTCAGCTACGGCAACACCGTTTCGCTCTGCGCCAATGCCGCAAGCGCCTTCGAGGCCCAGGGCTTCTCCGTCGAGGTGATCGATCTGCGCTCGATCTCGCCCTGGGATGAGAAGGAAGTTCTGGCGAGCGCACGCCGCACCCGCCGTCTGATCGTCGTCCACGAAGACAACCGCACCGTCGGCATGGGCGCGGAAATCATCGCGACCGTCACCGAAAAGACCGACGTGCCCGTCGTCGTGCGCAGGCTCGCCCGCTCGGACGCCCACATCCCCTTCAATTTCCGCAATCAGCTCGACACCCTGCCCTCCTACCGCAAGCTGGTCGACCTGATGGCCGAAGTGCTCGAATGCGAGGTGACCTGGCACGAAGAGGACGATAGCGGCCCGACGGCAGCCATCAAGGCGATCGGCTCCGGTCCTGCCGACGAAAACGTGCTGGTGACGGATCTGCTCGTCAAGCCCGGCGACAAGATCGAGGTCGGCCAGCTCGTTGCCGTCGTCGAGGCGACGAAAGCCTCGGTCGAAATCTGCGCCAATATCGGCGGTGTCGTGCAGGAAGTCTTCGCCAAAATCGGCGACCAGATCGCGACCGACAGCCCGCTTCTGACGGTCGATGCCAATCGCGATCTCAGCGAGCAGAACTTCGCGCTCGCCTCCGAGATCCAGAACAAATTCGTGCTGCGGCGCCTGAAGTCGCATGTCATCCCGACCTTGCGCCGCCATACCGGCAGCTTCTCCGAGATTGCCATCAACGGCATCGGCTTCGCCACCGGCGGCCGCCGCGTCACCAATGAAGAAATCATCCACAACTGGCCGAACCGCCGCGCCGACGAGATTTTCGCACTGACCGGCATCAAGAGCCGCTTCTGGGTCGGCCCCGATGAAGGCACGCTGAGCCTTGCGACGAAGGCAGCGCGCGATCTCCTCAAACAGAACCAGATGTCGATCCACGATGTCGATCTGGTGATCGCCGCCACCGGCACGCCCGATATTGCCACGCCGTCGCTCGCAAGCCGCGTCGCGGTTGCCGTCGCCGAAGATGGCGTGCGGCCGTCGCTGGCCGCCTATGACATGGGTGCCGCCTGCTCCGGTTATCTCTACGCCCTGCAGCAGGCCTATGATTTCATTGCCCAGCAGAACGACGCCAAGGTGCTCATCATCACCTCGGAAGTCCTGTCGCCACTGCTCGACATGAATGATTTCTCGACGGCGATCCTCTTCGGCGATGCTGCGACAGCCAGCCTCGTCACCAGTCGCGACATGGCCCGCAATCCGCTCTTCACCGCGAGCCGCCCGATCGTCAGCGGCCGGCCGGAACCGGGCGACCTGCTCTATGTTCCGCTGCCGGACGATGGCGTGATCGCGATGAACGGCCGCTCGGTCTTCACCGAAGCCGTACACTCGATGACCCGCTCGATCGAAAACGCCTGCGTGGACGCGGGCATCGAGCTTGCCAATCTCGATCTCCTGGTGCCGCACCAGGCCAACCAGCGCATCATCGATACGATTGCCAAACGCAGCGGCCGTCCGGCGCTGAGCGTCATCGAGACCTATGGCAACACCAGCTCTTCGAGCATTCCGCTTGCCATGCTGCACGTCGCCAATGAACGCTCCGAACCGCTCAACCTCGGCCTCGTGGCCTTCGGCGGCGGCATGACGGCAGGTGCTGCAATCGTGCGAACCGTGAAGTAGCCGCTCGCGCAGCTACAAGCAGCTTCAATCTATAATAGTTGATCCAGAGCGGCCAATTGGCCGCTCTGTTCGTTTCGCTATGGTTTTTCTCCCCACGATCACTACATATGCGCGAAGCCTTCGCAGCGTTTGATCGCCTATAGGCGGCGTGAGACATCAAGTTTTTGCAACTTACACGGCCCATAATTCATTACAATTCATTCATGTTTAACGCCTTGATCTCTTGAAAAGCACCGCAGCGGTACTTTACTTGAATGCATGGCTAAGGCACACGTACCAACGCACCGCTCTCGTCTGCGATACGATCTCGCTCCCGATGGCGCAGCGCGGCAGGCTCTGGACGAGACCTTTGCCGCATACGGGCAGATGATGAAACTCCTGGCGGAAATCGTTCCGGATAAAGCCGGTGCGAATCTCGTCACGCTTCATGATCTTGCCTATGAGACCATCCGCGAACGCACCGCTCTGCCCGCGCGCCTCGTAACGCTCGGCCTGCGTGATTTTGCGGCCACTCGAGGCGGGCTTGCCGATTGGAACCGGCTGCCGCTCGATGAAAAGCTCTTTGCCATCAAGGGTCCGTCAGACCTGACAATCTCGACAGTGCACGGCCGCATTGCCGTGCCCTTCGATGTGGCCGGCTATTTCAAAGGCTGGGACAGCAATATCCCCGCCTATCTGATCGCCGATGGCGGCCACTACGCGATTCACATCGGGGTAACACCAAACTCTCCCCGAACGGAGGATAACATGACGATGCACGAAGGCATTCTTTCCCGCATGGGACGACTGATCGCAGGCCTCGCCAATGCCGCGGTCGACACCGTAGAAGGCGCCAACAAGGTCGCCGTCATCGAGCAGGCGCTGCGCGAGATCGATGCAGCCGCCGACGAGGCGCGTGCCGATCTCGGCAAGGCGCGCGCCGAAGAATACCGCATCCAGGCGCGACGCAACGAGATCGTCGAGGATCTCGACGCGCTTGAAGCAAAGATCCGGCTTGCGATCACGGCCGATCGCGAAGACCTCGCCAAGGCCGGCGTCGCGCGCCAGATCGACCTCGAAGCCCAGACCGCCGCGCTCGACAAGGCGCTGGCCGATGCAAACGCCCAGATCGACGAAGGTCAGAAGGCGCTCCAGGCTGTCCTTGCGACCCGCCGCGAGGCGGAAGCACGCCTGATCGATTTCAAGCGCAGCGTTGCGCGCCATACGCCAGAGGAAGCGACCGGCGGACAGCCGCGACCGGCGCCGGCAGCTGGCGCAGCCCGTGCGGCGGCTGCCGTCTCGCGGCTGACCGGCGTCCCTTCAGGCGAACCCTCAACCAGCGCCGAGCTCGATGAGCTCGACCGCCTGCACCGGGAGCAGGCCATCGAAGCACGCCTTGCCCGCTTCAAGGCCAATGGCCAGTAACCGATGCACCTGTTTCTCGCACCCGAATGTGCGCCCTTTGCCATTGCGGCAATGATCCTGATTGGACTGACGGCAGTCGAAATCCTGTCGATGCTGCTCGGCTTCTCGCTGAGCGAACTCATCGGCAAACCGCATTTCGAAGGTCATGATGGTGTGCTCGCCGGCCTGCTCTCCTGGATCAACCTCGGCGGCGTGCCGCTGCTGATCCTGATCATGCTGGTGCTCGGCATCTTCGCCGTGGCGGGTTTTGCCATCCAGACGGTGGCCGACATCGTCTGGACGCCGCTGCCAGCGGTCGTCGCCACGGCTCCCGCGCTCCTCGTCACGATCCCCCTCGTCCGGGGCTCGACACGCACGATCGCAAGGATCGTGCCGCGCGATGAGACCTATGCCGTCGACACCGGCGACCTCGTTGGCCGCACCGGCACGGTTTCCATCGGCCCTCTGGATCAGGGTCTGCCCGGCCGCGTCAGCGTCAAGGACGCACATGGCAACTGGCATCAGCTGCGCGCCTGCGCCGCCAAGGGCGAAAGCCCCTTGCCGATCGGCGCCCAAGTTCTGCTTGTCGACCGCAAGGCCGACATCTTCATCGCAGTTTCCGCCCCCTCGGACCTTGTGAGGTCCGACGACAAATCCTCTACGGAGCAACATTCATGAACGGCCTTTACGACCTTATTCTTCCAGCAGGCATAGGTCTCGTCCTGATCCTCGGGATCGGCTTCGTCCTTGCCTCGCTCTACGTTCGCTCGAGCCGCGATGAAGCCTATGTGCGCACCGGTCTCGGCGGCCAGAAAGTCGTGCTCGACGGCGGTTCCGTCGTCCTGCCGATCTTCCACTCGATCGCCCGCGTCAATCTCAAGACCCTGCGCCTGGAAGTCCAGCGCGGCGAGAATGATGCGCTGATCACCAAGGACCGCATGCGCGTCGATATCGGCGCCGAGTTCTATGTCCGCGTCAAGCCGGACAGCTCATCGATCGCGCTTGCTGCCCAGACGCTCGGCAACCGCACCAACGACAGCGAGCAGCTGCGCCAGCTGATCGAGGCGAAGTTCGTCGACAGCTTGCGCTCGGTCGCAGCCACGATGAGCCTCGATGCCTTGCAGGAGCAGCGCATGGATTTCGTCAAGGCCGTGCAGGATGCAGTCGGTTCCGACCTGCAGTCCAACGGTCTCGAATTGGAATCCGTGTCGCTGACGCGCCTCGACCAGACCGATATCAAGCATTTCAACGCCAACAACTTCTTCGACGCCCATGGTCTTGCCGCGCTGACCCGCGTCACCGAGGCCCGCAAGAAGGAGCGTAACGAGGTCGTCCGCGACACCGAAGTCGCGATCGCCCAGAAGGACCTTGAAGCCCGCCAACAGTCCCTCACGATCGAGCGGACGAAACGCGAGGCCGAGCTGAACCAGCAGCGCGACATCGCCAACAAGTCGGCCGCAACTCGCGCCGAAACCGCGCAGCAGGAACAGGCGGCCAAGCGTGCCGAAGAGGAAGCCCGCATCGCCGCCGAGCAGGCGATCGCCGAACGCGAGGCTGCCGCAAAGCAGGCCCGCGAATCCGCCAACATCGACTCGACCCGCGCCGTGCAGCAGCGCGATACCGAAGCCCGCCGCGACATTCAGATCGTCGCCCAGGAAAGCGCCATCGCGGTCTCCAACAAGAGCCGTGAGGAGTCGGAAGCCAAGGCGAAGGCAGAGGCGGCCCGCGCACTCGCCATCGCCGCCGAAGAAAAGGTCGGCACTGCGCGAGCAGTCGAAATTGCCGACCGTGAAAAGCAGATCGCCGTGATCGACGCGCAGAAGCGCGCCCAGACCCAGGCAACCGCTGTCACCATTGCCGCAGAAGCTGAAAAGCAGGCAGCGACCGACCAAGCGGATGCGATCAAGACGCTGGCAACGGCAGAAGCCGACGCCGCAATCATCAAGGCCAAGGGTATTCTGGAAACCGGTAAGGCGACGGCCGAGAGCGAAGCGCTGCTCAACGAAGCACGCAACAAGCTGAGCCCCGCGATCATCGAATTCGAGATCACCCGCGAGCGCATCCGCATCGTGCCCGCTGCCCTCGCCGAAGCGGTCAAGCCGATCGAGAAGATCTCGGACATCCGCATCTTCGACACCGGCGGCATGCTCGGCCGCAATGGCAACGGTACGGGCGGCGGAAGTGGCGTCGGCCTTGGAGAAGGTCTTGCCGGCCAGCTACTCTCCTACCAGGCCAACAAACCGATCCTCGACCGCCTGCTGAAGGAAGCCGGCTTCGATGGCGACAATGCCATCTCGGCGCTGCTTGGCAATCTTGATGGCAAGACCAACGCTGCCCAGCCCGAGGAAGAGGAATATTACGACGACACCGAAGAGACGGATAAGCCTGCCTAACGGCTATTGATCGTCAGCAAACATAAAACCCCGGAATTCCTTAGGGATTCCGGGGTTTTGTTAAATCAATCAGCCGATCAGATCAGGGCTTCGGGCGATTTCTGAAGGCCTCGGCCTCGGCGTAGAACTTCTTTTCCCATTCCTTGTGATTGTCGAGGCCTTCCTTGATGAAGGGCGTGAAGATCGCCAGATTCATCAAGGCCCAGTTGACGAAGCGGGCCGGGAATTTCAGCGGCTTGACGAAATCGACGAAGAGCACGACGCGGGTCTTGTCGGAATGGTTCCAGGCTTCATGCTCATAGGCATCGTCGAAGATCAGCGCCTTGCCTTCCTGCCAGTGGCAAACCTGCTTGTCGACGCGGATCGCGAGCTTCTCGTTCGGCTCCGGCACGATGAGGCCGAGATGCAGGCGCAGCACGCCGTTATAAGGACCACGGTGGGCCGGAAGATGCTTGCCCGGCTCGAAGATCGAGAACATCGCCGTCGTCAGGCCGGGGATCTTCTGCACGGCTTTCCAGGTATTCGGGCATGCGTTGATGTTCTGCTCGGACTTCACGCCGAAGCCAAGAAGGAAAAAGGTCTTCCAGCGGGTATCAGTCGAAATGGTCTTCACGTCGGTGGAGATATCCTGGAAGGTCGGCAGCTCGCTCTGGCGCAGCAACACCTTCTCTAACTCGGCGCGGATGGCGGGAAAATCCTTCTCGATCTCGGCCGCCCAGGGGAAGGTCGCGGTGTCATAGACCGGCGGATTGCCAAGCTTGGCATATTTCAGATTGAGACTTTCCGCCCAAGAAACGATGCCCATGAAGAAGCGCGTCATGGCGCTCGGGCGATCCATCGGCGCGATGCCAGCAGTGCCGAAAGTCTGTTCCGGAGCAGGAGATTGGTTGGAAGTGGGAGCAGGTGCGCTCAAGGGACTCTCCGTCATGTCTATCTTTAAGGGCCGTTCAGAGGGAAGTCTTCTGCTTGGGAAGCTGCATGCAAATCCCGAAGTGGCAACAGGCTGAAAACTTGGGATATCCGCCCGGCACTTCCTGATTGACGCCCGACTCCTCTGTTATACGGTGATCGTAATAGGCGATTATATGAGTTGATTAGTCGAATTTCGCAAGAGAGTCCGTTCGCAACGAGCGGTGGTTTGTCGTGGACAGAAACTCCGGCGATTCTCGAGAGGCATTCACCTCAGAATCGGCAAAAATGCGGCGAAATTTGCCGATCCTTCATCACTATGCCGTTTGAGCCTGAATTATTAGCCGGACAATTGCAAGCCCTGCTATCAAAGCCCCTATCGACAGGAAAACAGACAGGGCGACATAGGCTATCGCGGGCATCCATTGGCCACGTTCCCAGAGCACGACGCTTTCCAGCGCAAAGGTCGCAAATGTCGTGAACCCGCCGAGAACGCCGGTCGTCAGAAACAATCGCACCTCCTGCGACATACCGCCGCGAAAGGCGAAATATTCCGTCAGCAACCCCATGATGAACGCGCCGAACACATTGATGATGAGGGTGCCGAACGGAAATTCGATCCCGAGCAGCCGCGCAGCAAGCTCGTTGATACCGAGACGGAATGCACCGCCCAACCCAGCTCCGAGAAACACGACAAGATAGAGCACGACAACCTCCAGCCGTCCTTGCGTCAAACCTTTTCGATCTTATGGATATTTTCCCGCCGCGTCTCCACGCCGCGTTCGCGAATATGGCGAAGTGGCATATCGGCCGGGATATCTCCCGAGGCCGCGCTCTTGGCGATGCCGAGCCGCTGCGACAGATAGATGCTGGTATGGCCGCTGCAGATATAGGCAAGGAAGCAGGCGACGGCGAGGTAGACGGTATGCGTCGCGCCGAAAAGCTCGATGCCCATGATCATGCAGGCAAGCGGCGTATTGGTGGCACCGGCAAAGACGGCAACGAAACCCAACCCCGCGAAGAGATCGGCCGGCGCGCCGAGAATGGCCGCAAGTGCATTGCCGAGCGCGGCACCGATGAAGAACAAGGGCGTCACTTCTCCGCCCTTGAAGCCGGCACTTAATGTCACGATCGTGAAGACCGCCTTCCAGAACCAGCTCCAATAATCGACATGAGCGGGATCGAAGAAACCAAGGATCGTCGCATCCCCAGGATTGGGTGACCACACGCCGAGCCCGAGATACTCGCGCGTGCCGAGAAGATAGACGAGACCGATCAAGATCGTGCTGGCGATGACCGGCCTGAGCGGCGCATAGGCGCAGAACCACTTGAATGCGGCCGATGCGGCATGCGAGACCTCGCTGAACGAGCGCGCCATCAGGCCGAAGATCACACCGGCAATGCCGACCTTGATGAGCAGCAGCGCATCGAGATGGAAGGTGCTGGCTGGCGTCCCTGCGAGATAACCGATCTTATACTGGATATGCTCGATGCCCCAGGCATGGCAGGTCCAGTCAGCGGCGATCGCTGCCGCAAGGCTCGGGATCAGAGCCTCATATTGCATCCGTCCGATCGTCAGGACTTCGAGGGCGAAAACGGCGCCGGCGATCGGCGTGCCAAAGACTGCGCCGAAGCCCGCGGCGATACCCGCCATGAGGAGAATGCGGACTTCGGCATGACTGAGACGGAACACCTTTGCAAAAGCGCTGGCAATGCTGCCGCCAAGCTGCACCGCCGTCCCTTCACGCCCGGCAGAACCGCCAACCAGATGCGTCAGGACCGTCGAGACCAGGATGAAAGGTGCCATGCGCAGCGGCACACCGCCGCCGGGCTCATGGATCTGGTCGACGATCAGATTGTTACCACCCTCAGATCCGCGGCCGAAGTGCTGGTAAACCAGCACCATCAGGAAACCGGCAACCGGCATCAGGAAGATCAGCCAGGGATGGTCGAAGCGCGTCTCAGTCGCCCGGTCGAGACCCCACAGGAACAGGGCGCAGAGCGAGCCGACCACGGCCGCCATCGGGACGACGAGAGCTATCCACTTGAACAGACTGCGAAATTGTTGAAAGCGATGATGAAAATATGCAGATGCGGACATTAGTTTGCCCCTCCCGCGAAGCCGGTACACGGTCTTGCGGGGACAGTGGATAGGAAAGATGAGTGGGATGACGGTAAGAAAACACGCACGACTCTACTCCTTCGCCCTTCAGGCGCGTTGAGTAGGAGTCATCAGCTTCCCTGGAAAAAATCAGAGCAGCGGTTCGGCCAGTATGGCCCGGCAGAAATCCATTACCGTTGAATTTTCAATATAGAAACAGCCACCCCGCTGTCAATGTGCAGCAGCTGTCACACTGCCCGCGCAATCATCTCGATCGGCGCAAGCAGGCCGGCTTCGACCGACGTATTGACGTTGGCGCTTCGCTCCCCTGCCCGCGGCCCCATCAGCGTGCGAAATCCCTGGTCCCGCGCTCCGCCCGCGGCAGCCTTGGCGCGCGCCTCATGTGCCAGCCGGATCGCCAGGGCACTGCGATCCTGTTCCAGTTCCACCGCCATGCCAGCTTCGTCAAGCAGACGGCGATAGACATCGGGACTGCAGACGAAACTCGTCTCCAGCTCCATCGCCCAAGGCATCGGAAAGGGCAAGGCGCCATCGCGCATCTGCATGATCTCATAAAGACCGAAACGGCCGCCTGGCTTGAGAATACGCCTGACCTCTCCGAACAGCCTCGCCTTGTCCTCGATGTTCATGCCGACGTGAATGAGCGTCGCACGATCGAAGCTGCCGCTCTCGAAGGGTAATACCAAGGCGCTCCCTTGCCGGAAGGAGACCTGATCGGCCAGACCACAACGGGCGGTCAACGAATTGGCGACCTGAACGAATTCCTCGGTGAGATCGATGCCCGACACGATGCATCCGTAGGAGTCGGCAAAATGGCGGGCAGGTCCGCCGAGCCCGGAGCCGACATCGGCAAGCCGCAGGCCGGCAGAAAGATCGAGATCCCTTGCAAAATCCACTGTGGCCGCATGTCGCCCCAGATGGAATTCATCAACACCCGCAAGGTCGCGGATGCGCAAGTTGTCGATATCTTTGCCCTCAGCCGAAAGGCTTTGCAGGATCGCCGTTTCCAGCGATCCGTGCGTGTAGTGGCTGGCAACTTTTTCCTCGGTAGACATGCGTGCACTCCCAAGGCTTTGCCTGAAGGTTGCCTACTGCGTAATTCCTTAGATCGGAATCGATAGGGATAAAATTATGCAGCAGCTTTAGAGTACTACAGCGACCTTTGCGCGTCACATGTGACGCGTGGCTCTGTAGCCATCAGACCTTCAGTTCGCGCCGTTCAACTTCAGTCACCATGGCAAGATCCAGCACGCGCTGCAAGTTCGCAGCATGTCTGAAGCTCGGATCCTGGCTGCTGCCGGTCATGACGGCCTCAGCAAACCGCTGATAGTTGGTCAGGACCGGTGGCACTTCGAGAACGCGCCATGTCGCCGTTTCCGTATCATCACCGAGGCAGCCCCGCAATTCCGAGCCGTTCGGGCTGTGCGAGACTTCCAGGCCGCCGCGCTCGCCGTAGATGCGAAGCTTCAACTCGTTCAGATGCCCCGTTGCCCAACGGCTCGCATGCACGACACCGAGGGCCCCGTTGGCGAAATCGACCGACATCGAGAAGCTGTCATTCGCGTCGAGCGTATATTCACCGATACGTTCGCCGGGAGCCTTGGCAAAGGTCTTCAGCCGGGCGAAGACGTGATCGATATCGGTCGCTGCGCCATAGGCGGCGAAGTCGAGGATATGGATGCCGATATCGCCGAGAACGCCGTTCGAGCCATGGCCCGTCGACAGACGCCAAAGCCACTTGGACTCGCTGCGCCAGTCGCCCCAGGCCTTGGAGACGAGCCAGCTTTGCAGGTAGGACGCCTCCACATGCTTGACCGTGCCGATCTCGCCCGAGATCACCATCTCGCGTGCCTTCTGAAGCTGCGCGACATTGCGATAGGTCAGGTTGACCATGTTGACGACCCCTGCCCTTTCGGCAGCTTCCGTCATCTCGAGCGCCTTTTCATAATTCTCCGCGAGCGGCTTCTCGCAGAGAACATGCTTGCCTGCTGCAAGCAGCGGCAGGGTCGTCGGATGGTGAGCCTTGTCCGGCGTGACGTTGGTCGCCGCATCGAACTCGCCCCAGGCCAGCGCCTCGTCGAGCGACGAGAAACGCTTCTTGATATCGAACGTATCGCAGAAGGCGGTGAGCCTCGTCGCATCCGTATCGACGGCGCCGACGATTTCGACGCCAGGAATGCGGGCGAAATGCTCCACATGGTTCTTCGCCATGCCGCCCGTGCCAACTACTATGAGACGCATCTGATACCTCAGCGATAACCGGCTTCGCCGGCTTGGTGCAGTTTCGGACCGCGTTCGACGATCGGCTCCAGTGCCTTTTCGACGGGCACGTTCGGCGCATCATGGATGTTGGCCTGGGTGCCGAGCGGGTTGTAAGCCCACTTCGCGGAATTGATCAGAACCTTCTGGACCGTGCCATTATGATAGGTCGGGTAGGTCTCGTGGCCCGGACGGAAATAGAAGATATTGCCGGCACCGCGGCGCCAGGTCATGCCGGAACGGAAGACTTCGCCGCCCTGAAACCAGGAGATGAACACGGTTTCCAGCGGCTCCGGAACGGAGAACTGCTCGCCGTACATCTCCTCGTTCTCAAGCTCGAAATGCTCGCCGAGGCCGGCTGCGATCGGATGGCGGGGGTTGATGACCCACAAGCGTTCGCGCTCGCCGGCCTCGCGCCACTTCAGCGCGCAGGGCGTGCCCATCAGGCGCTTGAAGACCTTCGAGAAATGGCCCGAATGCAGGACGATGAGGCCCATGCCTTCCCACACGCGCTTTGCGACACGCTCGACGATCTCATCCTTGACGGCGCCATGGTCCTTGTGGCCCCACCACAGAAGGACGTCGGTGTCCTTCAGGCGGGCCTCGCTGAGGCCATGTTCCGGCTCCTGCAACGTTGCAGTGGTTGCCTCGATACCCGCATCGGCATTCAGCGCCTTGGCAATGGTGTTGTGCATGCCTTCCGGATAGATCTCGGCGACGACCTTGTTTGTTTGCTCATGAATGTTCTCGCCCCAAACGACGGCACGAATAGTCATTACGGCACTCCTCTGATACCATTAGAATTGAATAGGTTATGCGATCCAAAGCGCTTTGGGAAAGCGCCGTATTCCAAGCCTCTGTCAGCCCATGTGACGCAAGACATAATGCGTCCAAAGCGATTTGACAAAGGCAAAAACAACCATGAACAACACCTCTGTTTTCAGTGCGACACGGATTTTGAAAAGAGGTTGACGACGAGCACGCCGGCGATGATCAAGGCAAGACCGATGATGGCGGCGAGATCGAGTTTCTGGCGAAAAAGCACCACACCCACAATCGAAATCAGCACGATTCCGAGCGCGCTCCAGATGGCATAGGCGATGCCCACCGGAATGACCCGCAACGTTACCGAAAGGCAATAGAAAGCCGCCGCATAGCAGATCATCACAACGATCGTCGGAGCAAGCCGCGTGAACTGCTGCGACATCTGCAATGCCGTCGTGCCGATCACTTCAAGCACGATCGCGACCAGCAGCATTGCATAGACCGATGCGTTCGCCATTCCATTATCTCCGATAGGGTTAGAGCTGTGTGAGCTCGATCAGCCGGTCGATCAGCCTTTGACGGACGCTCTCGTCCATGTCGTGGCTGCCGAGCAGGTCGGCAAGCCAAATTCCATCGGCCGCCAACCTGACGATTGCTGCATCCACCGAGGAATCCGTGCCGACATATTCTTCGCTGCGCTCGCGCACCCACTCGTGCCACCGCTGCCGCAATTGCGGCTCGGTGAGCAGCACCGTCGTCACCTGTGCCCAATCCTTCGTACCCTCAGGCTGATCGCGCAGGGCCAGGCAGGCATGCAGGTAACCGCGAGTAAAACGACCATGCGGCAACGGATCGGCGCGCATCGCTTCCTCGATCGCGGCATCCAGCCGCTCCAGCAGGCTATCGAACAGTGCTTCCAGAAGCATGTTCTTGCTGGGGAAATGATGCAGCAAACCACCCTTGCTGACACCGGAGGCGCCGGAAACGGCATCCAGCGTCACCGCCGTCATCCCTTTTTCGGAAGCTAGACGCGCCGCCACCTCCAGCAACTGCTGGCGGACGAACAAAGGCTGCTTCTTCCTATGGTGCGCAGTGGACATGGCGACATAACATACCAGTTGGACGGTTTCGTCAACGCTCTAATCGATGACATCTAGACCTAATTGTTTACGGATGATTTCGTGTTGCGTCCTCCTCAGTTTACGGAATGATGAGCAGCGTCCTTCTCATCGAAGATACTGACCTTCGCTGCTTCGACGGCGAAGGCGATCGGCGAGCCGGTCGCAATCGTCGTCATGCCGGGATCGGTGCCGATGATCTTAGAGCCGTCCTTGAGCCGGACGTGGACGAGCGAGCGGTCGCCCAAGCGCTCCACGGTCTCGACCTGGCCGCCAATATCGCCTTTCTCCGCCGTCGTGACGACCAGATGCTCCGGACGGATGCCGAGCGTCAGTCCGGAATTCGCAAGGCCGTTGAGCGCGACAGCCGTCTTGATGACCGAGCCATCCGGCAACGTCGCCGTCGCCAGCCCGCTTGCCTCGCTGAGACCGGCTATGTTGATGAAGTTCATGCCGGGTGAGCCGACGAACTGGGCGACATAGCGTGTCGCCGGGCGCGTGTAGATTTCGACCGGCGACGCCACCTGTTCGATCTTCTTGTTGTTGAGCAGCACGATACGGTCGGCAAGCGTCATCGCCTCCACCTGATCGTGGGTGACGAACACCATCGTCGCACCCAGCCGCTCATGCAGTTGGGCAAGCTCGACGCGGGTGCGGGTACGCAAGCCGGCATCGAGGTTCGACAGCGGCTCGTCGAACAGGAAAACATCGGGCTCACGCACGATGGCGCGGCCGATGGCGACGCGCTGGCGCTGGCCGCCCGAGAGCGCCGAAGGTTTGCGATCAAGCAGATGCGGCATTTCCAGGATCTTCGCAGCCTCCTCGATGCGCTTGGCAATCTCGTGCTTCGGCGTCTTGATATTGCGCAGGCCGAAGGACATGTTGTCGCGAACCGTCATGTGCGGATAAAGCGCATAGGACTGGAAGACCATCGACACGCCGCGCTCGCCGGGCGGCAGCTGGTCGACCCGCTTTCCGCCAATCCAGATTTCGCCACTGGTGATCGATTCCAGACCTGCGATCATGCGCAGCAAGGTCGACTTGCCGCAGCCGGAACCACCGAGGAAGACGACGAACTCCCCCCGCTCGATCGTCAGGTCGATGTCGTTCAGAACCTGCACGGCACCGAAATGCTTGGTGAGGGATTTGATATTGATACCTGCCACTTTACGCCTCCTGCGGAAAATTAGAACTGCGTTGGACCTGCCATTCATCGTGCCCCGCCGGCTGTTATCGCCGGAACGGGACTTCCGCATTGGTTATTTGACGGCACCTACCGCAACGCCGCGCGTCAGGGTCCGTTGGAAAATCAGGAAGAAGATCACTGTCGGCAGGATACCGAGCAACGAGGCTGCCGCAATCGCGGTCGGCTCCTGCGTATTGGCGCCCGACAGCACGCCCATGGCGACGGAGACCGTCTGGTTGTTGTTGGAGACCAGGAACACCAGAGGAATCAGGAACTCGTTCCAGGTCCAGATGAAGAAGAAGGTCGCAAGTACCGCAAGCGTCGGCCTGAGCACCGGCACGATGACCATCCAGAGGATCTGCCAGCGGCTGGCATTGTCGATCTGCGCCGCTTCGATGATCTCGCGCGGGAATGTCGACATGACGGACGAAAGAAGGTAGGTGCCGAAAGCCGTATGCAGGACGCCGATGATCAGGATCACCGACAGCATCGAGTCGAACAGGCCGACCTGCTTGGCCATGTAATAGAGCGGATAGACCAGCGCCTCCTGCGGCGCCATGATGGAAATCAGCAGGATTACCAGCATGGCCTGTCCACCGCGCACCCGGCCGATGCCGATGGCATAGGCATTGAGGAGGCTGAGAACGACGGCCAGAATCGCCGTACATCCGCTGATGAGGATGCTGTTGAAGAGCTTGAGCGGAAAATTGACCGTCACCCAGAAATTCTTGAGCGCCGTCAGGTCGAACGTCTGCGGGAAGGCAAGCGGACCATTGGCGGCATAGTCGGTCGGTGTCTTGATGGCGTTGAACGCCGCCAGGAAGAACGGAAACAGCGTCCCAGCAAGGAAAACGATCAGGATGGCCAAAACGACCCAGCGGCCAAACCCTCTCTTTTGGCGATGATCCGCCGAGGCGACCGAAGCGGAAATCGAAGATGTGACCGCCATATCAGTGCCCTCCCTCGGTTTGTCTCGATTGCATGCGCAGGAAAACCACACCGAGTATGATGGTCATGATCGTCTGCAGGGTCGCAATCGCTGCCGCATAGCCGACGCGGTTCGTCGTGAAGAAATGATAATAGGACAGATAGGACGGCACCGTCGTCGCATTGTCCGGGCCGCCTGAGGTCAGCACGTAGATCGGCGCGAAGACTTTCAGCGCCGCAATCAGCGTCGTCAGCGCAACCACGAAAATCTCAGGCATGAGCATGGGGATCGTAATGGAGCGGAAACGGCCGAACCAGCTCGCATTGTCGAGCTCGGCGGCCTCATAGAGCGAAGGATCGACGCGCGCCAATCCGGACATGAAGACCACCAGGCAATAGCCGACCTGCACCCAGACAATGACGGCCGAAACCGCCCAGAGCGCATAGCTCGCATCTCCCAGCCAGTTCTTCGCCATGAAATCGAGGCCGATCGCCTTCAGCACCGCATTGATGATGCCGATCGGGTTGAGTATCCATCCCCAAAGGACGCCGGCTGCGGTCAGCGGCAGGATCTGCGGCAGGTAGAAGCCTGCGCGAAAAAAGCTCGACCATGTCTCGCTGAACTGCGCGCTGATATAGTCGAACAGCACTGCCGCCAGCACCAACCCCAAAAGAATGGGCACGATCGTCATCGAGATGATGAACAGCAGCGTATGCTGGATGGAGCCCCAGAAGGCGGCATCCTGCAGCAGCCTCTCATAATTATCAAAACCGACATAACGGGGTGGGATGACGCCGCCCTTCCATGTCGTGAAGCTGATCGCAAAATTGGCGATCAGCGGAATGAGCACTATGACGGCAAACCCCAGCATGCCGGGGATCATGTAGAAATAGTATCCCGCCCTGCCGGCGCTCCTCGACTTATCCATCGAATTCCTCCAGTCCGATACGGCGAGGCGGCGTTTAGAGCCGTCCCGCCGTTGTGATTGTCGCCGATGGGTTACTGGGCTGCCTGCACGTCGTCGTAGGCCTTCTTCAGCCGGGCAGCCAATTGATCAGGCGTCGTGGAGCCGTTCACCAGGCCGGTGGTCGCCTGGATCAGGAGTTCGTAATAACCAGGCACCGGCCAGTCCGGGTAGAAGCCGAGGCCACCCTTGCCGGAAATCTGCTTGAAGAGCTCGACGTTGCGCTTGCCGACCTCATCGGTGATGGCAGCCGGATCTGCATCAATGGCCACACCGCCAAGATTTGCCTGTTCGTTCTGGTTTTCCTTGCTGAGCACCAGATCGATGAACTCATAGGCAAGGTCCTTGTTCTTGGCGCTCTTCGGCACCATGAACATGCTGCCAGTCGAGCCGACTGTGTACTTCGGCGTCGGGAAAAGGAACTGGCTCCATTTGAACGTCTTGATGGTGTTGGCAAAATTGCCGTTGTTCCAGGTGCCGCTGACGAACATCGGCGCCTTGCCGGAAGAGAAGACGTTGGCGGCGTCGGTGCCCTTGAGGCCCGTCGAATCCTTGGAGATGTAACCCTTGCTTACCCAGTCGGCGATCTTCTGAGCGGCGAACAGGAAGGGCTTGGTGTCGAGCGGCGCCTTGAGGCCCTGATAATTCTTGACCCAGGTGTCGTCTGCCTGAGTGAGCGCGAGCGTATAAAGCAAATGCTGCGCGTTCGAATCCACCGTGCCGTAGGCAAGCGGCGTAATGCCCTTCTGCTTGAAGTGGTCAAGAGTCGCCTCGAACTCAGCCAACGTCGTCGGCACCTTCAAGCCGTCGGCCTGAAACATGTCGATGTTGTAGAAGACCGAGACGAACTCGCCGAGAGCCGGAATACCGATGATCGGACCCGAGCCATAGACGCCGTTGGCGTCATATTTGCTGAGCTGCGTGTTCGTTTCGTTGAGGACCTTGTCCCAACCGCGTGCCTTGAACTGGTCGTCGAGCGGCGTCAGCAGGCCCTGTGACGCGACGAGGCCTGCCGTGGCGTTGCCCTTGTTGTATTCGAGTACATCGGGAGCCTGATCGGAATTGAGAATGAGACTGCCGGCCTTCTGCAATTGATCGAAGGTCTTCTGTTCGAAATTGACTGTTACATCGGGATGCTTGGTCTTGAATACGCCGAGTGCCTTCGTCCAGGCCACGGCCTGAGGCGTGTCGGGCAGTTCGTACCACCAGACGTTAAATGTCTTGTTCTGGGCTTGCGCTACACCGGCAGCCAACAGAAGCGACATGCCGGCTGTTATCGCCAGCTTCGAAAAAATACTCATATGTTCTCCTCCACCATGCGAACCGTGACGGTATCTATCCGATGACATGGCCCGCGCTGCCACCGGCGTTTTCCTCTTACCTGCACCAAGCGCCCGCCTGTCGCATGGGACAAGGAGCGGACGCTCGGCAGTTCCTCCGTTTGGGTACCCGTCCTGCCCGAAACGTCAGCCGCTCCGGGCACTTCATTAACGCACAACTTGCCTCCTAAATCGATGCAGATTCGCAAATGCGTGCGTTACTCGACGAATTCACCGCCCCGGCTTCTCTTGAGATAGTTCAGGCCGTGAACCTGGCCAGTCATTTCGAGCGCATCGCGATAGACCGGGTCATGCCAGCCCTCGATGTCGATGGAACCGGACCAGCCGGCAAGCCGCAGCTCGGAAATGATGTCGGTCCAGTTGCTGTCGCCGAAGCCCGGCGTGCGCATGAACACGAACTTCTCCTTGCCGAAGATGCCATGCTCCTTGATGACATCCCAGCGGATCGTCGCATCCTTGCCGTGGACGTGAAAAATCTTTTTCGCCCATTTGCGGATCTGCGGCAGCGGCTCGATCAGATAAACCATCTGATGGCACGGCTCCCACTCAAGGCCGAGATTGTCGTCCGGGGTCTCGTTGAACATCAGCTCCCAGGCGTCCGGGTTGTGCGCGATGTTCCAGTCGCCAGTCGCCCAGTTGCCATCCATGGCGCAATTTTCGAAGGCGATCTTGATGCCCTTGTCGGCAGCACGCTTGGCAAGCTCGCTCCAGACCTGCTTGTAGCGCGGCAGGCTGTCGGTAAGCGGCTGGTTGCGGATACGGCCGGTGAAGCCGGCGACACAGGTGGCGCCGAAATGATGGGCGTTGTCGATGCAGTCCTTCCAGCCCTGCAGCGTCTGCAGATCCATCTCACGCTCTTCAAGGGGATTGCCGAACATGCCGAGGGTCGAGATGGTGATATCGCGATCGCCGATGGCGTCGCGGCAGCGCTTGCCGAGTTCCGCCAGATTCTGGCCGTTGGTGGTCTGCCAGAAGAACGGCTCGAAGCTTTCGAAGCCCAGATCGGCGATCTTGGCGATGCCCTTGGCGGCGTCTTCGTTCGTCGCTCTGATCATCGTGCCGATGCGGATGGCCTTTGCCGGATTTGTCATGATGTCACTGTCCTTGTGCTGAAATATCGACGCGCCGGCCCGTCTTGGCGCTCTCGATCGCGCCTAAAACCATGGCGAGGCTGCGAATATTGTCTTGGCTTGCGGTCTCCGGCGTCTTGCCCGTCTTGATCGCTTCGATGAAGGAAGCAATGACGCTGGCATGGCCGTGCGTCTCTTCCTCGTGCCTCGGCCCGGGAACCTCGAGTGGCGTGAAGCCATGCAGCAGCCCCGGCTCGTTGCCGGCAACGGCCGCTTCGAAATTCTCTTCGCCGTCCCAGGTCAGCATGCCCTTGCTGCCGGTCAGCCGCCATTGGCTTTCCCAGCTCGTGCGCCGGCCCTCGGCGCACCAGGAACCGCGATAGCTGAAAACGACATCGTCGGAAAAATCGAAGAGCGCATGGGCAGATGCACCATGCTTGTACCAGGAGCCGACTGGGTTCTTTTCGACGCAATAGACCGAAAGCGGCACCTTGCCGGACACGAAGCGGGCGGCATCGAATGTATGGATCGCCATGTCGAGCAGCAGCACATTGTCCATGTCCTCGCGGAAGCCGCCGAAATGCGGGCCGAGGAAGAAATCGCAATGGACGCCCGTCAGCTCGCCGATCGCTCCCTCCTCCACCAGGCGTCGCAGACGACGGATGCCGGAGATATAGCGGCGGTTCTGGATGATGGCATGCACCTTGCCCGCCTCGGCGGCAAGGCGGATCAGCTCCGCACCTTCAGCCAGGGACGTCGCCATCGGCTTTTCGCTCAAGACATGGCAACCGGCTTTCAAAGCCGTCGAAACCACGCCGAAGCGCGCAGCCGGAATGACGACATCGAAGACCAGATCCGCCTTGGTCGCAGCGATGACCTCTGCAAGATCGGAGCCGATGACGGCATGTTCGAGAGAAAACTCTTTCGCAAGATTTTCAGCGGTCGCCCGATTGAGATCGACCAAACCGACAATCTGAATGGATTCGGCAAGTGCCGGCGTCGAGGCGATGGCCCTGAGCCAGCCTTTGGACATAGCTCCGCACCCGCACAAAATGGCATTAAATTTCACGATGTCCTCCAGCGGGCGGTGCATTACCCCTCATGACACGCGCTCCGTAAACGTTTACGATACTATGCGAAAAGATTTTCCTGTGTCAATAGAGGAGGACTACGGAAAATGGCGCATGGAGGAAAACCGCGGCCGATGAAGGGAATTCGTCAGCTTGCCGAGCATCTCGATATCTCGATCGGCACAGTATCACGCGCGTTGAACGGCAAGCCTGATGTCAACGAGGAGACCCGCAAGCGCGTGCTCGCCGCCGCCGAACAATTGGGCTATGTCGCGAACCAATCGGGACGCAGCCTGCGGCAGGGCACGACGAATGTCATCGGCCTGATGATCCAGTCCAGCAGGGAAACGGTTGAAAACAGCGACAATTTCTTTCTGACCGTGACAGGTGGGCTGCAGAGCGTGTTCTCACGCCACAATCTCGATCTGATCATGCTCCCCTGCCCGCATGAGGAAGACCCTTATGAGTATCTGAAGCGCATGGTGGCGCGGCGCATCGCCGATGCGATGATCATTTCGGAGACGCAGCGCGTCGACAAACGCTTCGATCTGCTCGCCAAGGCGAAGATCCCCTTCGCAGCGCTTGGCCGTAGCCTTTCGGGCGCGCAGCACCCTTGGGCCGATCTGGATTTCGACGGCGTCGTCAATTGCGCCGTCGATCGGCTCGTGGCGCATGGGCATCGCCGCATCGCCATCAGCGCGCCAGCGAGCGACATCAATCTCGGCGTCATCTTCGTGGAGGGCTATCGCCGGGCGCTGGAACGACACGGCATCGCCTACGATCCCGCCCTCGTCATTCGCGCCAAATCGAGCGAGCAGGGCGGCTATCAGGTCGCAGACGAGTTGTTGCGCCTCGAAGACAGACCGACGGCCGTGATCCTGATCTACGAATTGATGGCGATCGGCCTTTATCGGCGCGTGATGGAATCCGGCATCATTCCAGGCCGCGACATAGCCGTCGTCAGCTTTCGCGAGGCGCCGCGCGCCAAATTCCTGCAACCGGCGCTGACCTGTTTCCGCACGTCGCTGCACGACCTTGGCGTCGAACTGGCGGAAATCCTGCTCTCCAGCATGCCCGCTTATAGCCATGAATATCCCAGGAAGTCGCGCCAAACGGTGTGGCCGCTCGAGCTCATCCCCGGCGAAAGCGACGCGTTCCAGCTGACAACCACGAAATAAAGCAGCGCCGAAACGCCGCACCGGCCATTCCGACGGTTGCGGCATCGCCCGTGAGTTGCCATGTAGGACATCGCAAACAGGGGCTGGGGCTTGAGCGAAGAAACCATCACACTTTACGAAGCGATCGGCGGCGACCGAACCGTGCGAGCGCTGACATCACGCTTTTACGAGCTGATGGATACTTTGCCTGAAGCAGCCAATTGCCGCGCCGTGCACCCGCCAAGCCTCGAAGGTTCGCAGGAGAAATTCTACGAATATCTGACCGGCTATCTCGGCGGGCCGCAGCTCTATATCGAGAAGCGCGGCCATCCGCGCCTACGCAGCCGTCACTTCGTTGCCGCCATCGGCCCGAAAGAGCGCGACGAATGGCTGCTATGCTTCCGCCGCGCCATGGACGAAACCATCGAGAACGAAAAACTGCGGGCCATCATCTGGGAGCCGGTCGAACGTCTGGCCTTTCACATGCAAAACAGGGAATGAGGAAGATATGACCATCGGCACCATAATCCGTCCGGCCACCCTGTTTATCGCTGGAATCCTCGGCGCCAGTGGCGTTGCGCTAGCCGCGGCCGCGACCCATGGCGGCGACACGCATTTCCTCGGCGCGGCCTCGACCATGAGCCTCGCCCACGCCCCTGCCCTCTTGGCACTCTACGCCGGCTACGACCGCATCCGCATTGCGCCGATCGCTGCCGTCCTATTGGGATTGGGAACGCTGATTTTCGCCGGCGATCTCATCAGCAGGCATTTCGGCGGAAGCTCGCTGTTTCCGATGGCCGCCCCGACAGGCGGAATGGGCATGATCGCCGGCTGGGCCGTGATAGCGCTCGGCGCCTTCTTCAGGACGAGCCCGGCAAAGGCGTGACGCCAGCCCTCAGGGGCACTTATATCGGTGACAATCCCGGCTCAAATGCCGGGAACGACCGCAAAGCCTTCGAATTGCGGCGGCCCCCAATAGAGCCGCTTGTTGTCGCCGGCATTGCGATGCGCCGCGCGAAAATGCTCGGATTTCGTCCAGTCGATGAAAGCATCTTCGCTGTGCCAGATCGTGTGCGAGGAAAACAGCGTATAGCCCTCCTCGACATTCGCCTTGCCGCGCAACAGTCGGAACTCGAGAAAGCCGGGCACGTCCGACAGCCGTGAGTCCCGCCCTCTCCACACCTCTTCGAATTCGCCCTCCAAACCGATGACGACCTTGAAGCGGTTCATGGCGATGTACATGGCAACCTCGTTCGACGATCAGACCTTCTTGCGGCGGGTGACAGTCTTATCCACGTCAGGCGCAAAGGCAATGACATTCACGCCATCGCGGCTTGCTTCGTCCAAGGGTTGATCCGGCGCCTCTCCAGGCTGCCGCGTCTTCCAGGCAGGAAATGTCGCGACATTCGCCGCGCGTCGCTGCTCTTCGGCGCGGCGCATCAGCAATTCGTAGAGTTCGGGCACGAGCCCATCGCCATTCTGTGCGGCCAGCTTGTGCAGGCCGATCAGCATAAACCCGTCAGGGCCACTATCGATCATCTTGAAGCGTCTCGTTCTTTCATGGTCTGCAGCGCCCGCTCGAGGCTGGACTTGCTGCCATTGCGCAAGGGAATGAAGGCCTTGCCAAACTTCTTACAGCCCGTCTTCACCCGCAGGCACGCATCATGGCTGATGCAATCGATCGGGCAGAAGACGCAATCGACCGATGGCAAAACGGTATCGATGCGCGAAACCGCCTCGCGCAGACCGCCATCGTGATGGATCAGTTCGGCGCCAAAATTACTGGCGATCTGGCGCAGATGCGCCACCTGGCAATCGCGACCGCCCACATAGAGGAAGCTGCGCACATCGAGAGTGGATTTGCCGGAAACCTGCGCCGTTGTCTGCGCTTCGCGGCTCTCGCGGCCAAAATCCTTCTTCCCCTTACGCGCCATGCATCACCCATTTGCTGGTTGCTCTTGCGCACTCGATTCCATCGAGCGCGAGGCAACTTTAGTAAACATGAGTTTTGGAGTAAAGTATAAAGTTGAGAATTTTTATCATATTTTAAAACACCCGACAGATGTTTGGCATTTGCCCCTTCCAGAGCCGGCAAACGGTATCTGAAGTGACCCTCGACCGACTGCCCGCAAGACCTATCGCCCGGTCACTTGCACTTCTTGAGTAAAAGACCAACTCGGCTTACCCCATTCCGGAGGCAACGGCGGAAACGGTGCTGCCCGGCGGATACCGCTCGTGACTGCTTCGTCCAACTCCGGAAAACCTGAACTCCGCGCAATAGACAGGGAGGTCAGATCCCCGCTCGAACCAATGGTGAGGCGCACACGCACGGTAATGCCAGGTTCGTATTTGGATGAGAGACGCACAGCCCGCCGGATACGCGACTGCACCTTGCCCGGATAATTGGCGACGGCAGCACTACCTGCACCGGTCCGACGAGCATTAGCCTGTGAATTATTATCGGATTGCGCCGTTTCGGTCCCGTCGACAGAGCCCTTCTTCGAATTCTCCTGGCTTTCGCCGCGTGATCCAGACTTTACCTTCGCGACCTTTGCGACAGGCTTCTTGACTTCCTTCCGCCGCTCAACCGGCTTCGGCTTCTCGACCGGCGCCACGACCTCCGGTGGGGGCTCTGTCGGCTGAGCTTCGGCGACCTCGTTCTCCACGGGCTGCACCGGTTCGGCCTGCTGGACGACGGTCGTCTCGGCCGGCGCCTGTGTCGCCAAAATCTGCGGCTGCTCGGGTGCGACAACCGTGGGCTGTGTCTGCTCGACAGGCTGGACAGGTTCCGCAGTTTGCACCTGCTGCGTTTCCACTTCCTGCGGCTGGACGACATCCGGCTGCGGCGGCTGTGCTTGTTCGGGCGTAATTTCGGTCGGTTGCACCGTCTGCGGCTGCACGGCTTCGGCGGTCACCTGTTCTGGCTCAGTCTGCGGGGTTTCCTCACCCACAGCCATCTGATCGGTATCGGAATTGCCGATCATGATAACGCTGACGGTATCGCCGGCCTCTTCCTGTGCATCTTGTGGCGTAGCAACGAAAGTGAACAACAATGCTGCAACGACAGCGGCATGGAACAGGCATGAGCCCAGGCCAGAAAAGAGAAGCGGCGTTCCATGACCCGAAACGGCCCGATACGACCTTTCGGGGAGCGCATCCATGGGCAACGGCTCGGTTGCCTCGGCGGCGACAGGCTCCGCTGGATGATCCGGAAAAGAACTGATCTCGGTAAACCGACTGTAATGCATCACAGTCTCACCCGCCGGCGGTCGCGGGACACCCTCGAGGCCGGTCAGTTCGTGGCCGGGCAGTACGCTCGGATAGTTGTCATTCATGACGCCATCTGCGCGGCGTTCGATGGAAACTTTCGCCGAGCGCATTGCCATCACATCAGCCCTCGAAAGGAACTGAGATCTGCGAGCGGGTCGTCAACGCGGCCTTGCACTCGCCCGCTGCCGGGCCGTCGCAGACCGGCGTATCGTTGATGATGATGCGGGAGACCGTTTCGCACTTGACACCCGGCATGTCGAATTGCCGCACCCGCTTCTTGCCGAGCGGCAGGTCGCGGAAATCGAGAACGGTGACGCGATCGACGGCGTTCTTGTCGTTGAAGAAGGCAAGCTCGAAGGAGATCTTGTTGATCGGCGTCGCCATGTCGTTTTCGGCAACGAAGGTCATCATGCATCCCTTCTGGGACGGGGCCAGGGCGTTGAGCTCGACATTCAGCTTGTGTGCGGCGACCGGAGCCGCTGAGGCAGGCGCGGCTGTCGCATTCGCATCCTGGGCAACGGCAGGAACACAAGATGCCGTAGCAAACAGCCCCGAAGCGGCGAGCGCCAAGATCGTTTTCGTCAGCATCGACTTGTCTCCTGAATATGTTTTGACGTGCGCTTTCCCAGCCAAAGGTGGTGGCGTATACCGTCGAAATTTTTAAACTTGACTTTATAGGTCTCCTATTGCGTCTTTATGAAACCATGAGTATGAGAGTCAAGATAAATTTGGCCGCACAACGGTTCGGCCCCCGATGAATTTTCAGGCAAAACTAAACAGGATGATTGCTGAGAAGACCCCAACGCCGCCGGAGCAATACACGGCTGCACCGCAGGTAAGAATTGTCGACAGCACGGATATTTTCCGGGGCCAGACCGAAATCATGATCAAGCATGAGGGCGTTATCTACCGCTTGAAGATTACGCGCCAAGGCAAGCTGATACTCAACAAATAGGCATGACAGATGACTGAGACGACCCGACCGACCCCCGCCGAAATCCGCGCTTTCCGCGCCGAGAACCCGAAGATGCGCGAGCGCGACATCGCGGCCCGCCTCAATATTTCCGAAGCGGCTCTCGTCGCTGCCGAAGTCGGTATTTCGGCCATCCGTATCGACGCCAACGTCGAGCGTTTTCTCGACCGGATCGCCTCGCTCGGCGAGATCATGGCCCTGTCGCGCAACGAAAGCGCCGTGCATGAAAAGATCGGCGTCTATGAGAACATGAAATTCGGCGCGCAGGCGGCGATCGTGCTTGGCGACAACATCGACCTGCGCATCTTCCCGAAGCGCTGGGTTCATGGCTTTGCCGTCACCAAGACCGACGGCGATCAGAAGAGGCTGAGCCTGCAGTTCTTCGACAAGGCCGGCGATGCCGTCCACAAAGTGCACCTGCGCCCTGCCTCGAACGTCGAGGCCTATCATGCCATGGTCGCCGAGCTGCGGATCGACGACCAGTCGCAGGAATTCGTCGAGGATCGCTCGGGATATGACAACGGCGCCACCGATGGCGATGTCAGCCGCGACGAATTGCGCAACCACTGGAGCCGCATGACCGACACGCACGAATTCTTCGGCATGCTGAAAAAGCTGAAGATCGGCCGTCAGGACGCGATCCGCACCGTCGGCGACGATTACGCATGGAAGCTGGATGGCGGCGCTGTCGCCGAGATGATGCACGCCTGCGTCCGCGAAGGCTTGCCGATCATGTGCTTCGTCGCCAATGAAGGCACGGTGCAGATCCACTCCGGCCCGATCTTCAACGTGCAGACCATGGGTCCCTGGATCAACGTCATGGACCCGACCTTCCATCTGCACCTGCGTCAGGACCACATCGCCGAGGCATGGGTTGTGCGCAAGCCGACCAAGGACGGCCACGTCACCTCGCTCGAGGCCTATAACGCCAGGGGCGAAATGATCATCCAATTCTTCGGCAAGCGGAAGGAAGGCTTCGATGAGCGCCCCGATTGGCGCGCCATCATGGAAAACCTGACGAGAGCCGGCACCAGCGTCGCTGCATAAGAGATGGCCCATGACGATGTTCAATAACTTCAAGCGCATCAGGCCTTGGGAAGTCGCCCTGACCATGGTGGTGATGGCCCTTCCGCTCGTTCCGACCAATCCGATCGCCGGCCTTGGCAGCTTCGTGCGCCACGCGCACGCCGCCGAAACTGCCAAGACGCCAGATACCTCGCGCCTCGTCTCCATCGGCGGCGATGTGACCGAAATCGTCTATGCACTCGGCGAGGAAAAGCGACTCATCGCCCGTGACTCCACCAGCCTCTATCCAAAGGAAGCGACCAAGCTTCCCGATGTCGGCTATATGCGCGCGCTATCGCCGGAAGGCATCCTGGCCGTCAATCCGACCGCCATCATCGCCGTCGAAGGCTCCGGCCCGCCGGAAGCTCTGGCTGTGCTGCGCAATGCCAGCCTGCCTTTTGAGACAGTGCCACAAACCTATGATCGCGACGGCATCCTAAAGAAGATCGAAATCGTCGGCGCGCTGCTTGGCGTGCCGGATAAGGCCAAGGCCTTGGAGGACAAGGTCGCGGCCGATCTCGACGCGGCCATCAATGATTCCGCCAAGCGCCCGGAGGCCGAGCGCAAGCGCGTGCTCTTCGTACTGAGCAACCAGAATGGCAAGATCATGGCCTCAGGCACCAATACGGCCGCCGATGGCATCATCAAGCTTACCGGCGCCATCAACGCGATCAATGGCTTTTCCGGCTACAAGTCCCTGACGGACGAAGCGATCATCGAAGCCAAGCCCGACGTCATCCTGATCATGGATCGCGAAGGGCCGCTGTCGATGTCGAACGAGGACCTGCTCAAGCAACCGGCCATTTCGCTGACGCCGGCCGCGAGCCACAAGGCGATCGTGCGCATGGACGGCCTGCATCTGCTCGGCTTTGGACCACGCACGGCCAGCGCCATTCGCGAGTTGAACGCGGCAATCTACGGAGGCTGACGTGGCATTCAACGATGCCATGGCAGGGCTGAAGCAGATGTCGCAAACCACGGCACGCCGTCGCCAAGGGGATCGCACCGCACTTGCGATCCTCGTCATCGTCGGTCTCGTCTTGGTTTCGGCAGTCGCCTTTCTCTTCTCGATCACGACGGGCGCGTCGAATGCTTCGGTCATCGACGTGATAGCGGGCATGGTGAGCGGCGGCGCGGAAGGCACCCTCAGCATCCGCGACCGCATCGTCATTTTCGATATCCGCCTGCCCCGCGCCGTTCTCGGCTTCCTGATCGGCGGCGGGCTTGCAGTTTCGGGTGCGGTCATGCAGGGCCTCTTCCGCAATCCGCTCGCCGATCCCGGCCTGATCGGCGTCTCCGCCGGCTCGAGCCTCGGCGCGGTCTCCATGATCGTCCTCGGCGGCGGCATGCTTGCCCCCGCAGCGTATGTCCTCGGCATCTTCGCTCTGCCCGTCGCCGCCTTCATCGGCGGTCTGGCGACGACGATACTGCTTTACAAGATCGCGACCCGGTACGGGCAGACATCCATAGCAACCATGCTGCTGGCCGGCATCGCGCTCGGTTCGCTTGCCCTCGCTGCGACCGGGATCCTCATCTACATGGCCGACGATCGGCAATTGCGCGACCTGACCTTCTGGAGCATGGGCTCGCTGGCAGGCTCCACCTGGGGCAAGGTCGCGGGCGCCGGCCCGATCATCATCCTTTCGCTGCTGCCCCTTCCCTTCATGGCGCGCGGGCTGAACGCCTTGACACTCGGTGAGGCGACCGCCTTCCACATGGGGATATCAGTGCAGCGGCTGAAGAATATCGCCATCATCAGCGTTGCGGCGGCAGTTGGCGCCTCGGTCGCCGTCAGCGGCGGCATCGGCTTTGTCGGCATCGTCGTGCCGCATATCCTGCGCATGGTGATCGGCCCCGACCATCGCTTCCTCCTGCCCGCCTCGGCACTGCTCGGCGGCTCCCTGCTTGTCATCGCCGATGTCGTTGCCCGCACCATCGTTTCCCCGGCCGAACTGCCGATCGGAATTCTGACTGCCGGCGTCGGCGGTCCGTTCTTCCTGTGGATGCTGCTGCGGCAGCGCTTACGCCTCAGCCTGTGAGCCCGGAATGATCGATGTCTCCAATCTGAGTGTCCGGCTTGCCGGCAAGCCGGTCGTAGAGGATGTCTCATTCACCGCCGAGGCCGGAACGCTGACGGCAATCTGCGGACCGAATGGCTCCGGCAAGACCAGCACGATGAAAGCCGTATCGGGCGAACTGGCCTATCGCGGCTCCGTGTATATGAACGGCGCCGAAATCGGCAGTCTGGTACCCTGGCAGCTTGCCGAAATGCGCGGTGTCCTGCCGCAGGCAAGCTCTATATCTTTCCCCTTCACCGTCCGCGAAATCGTTCGCATGGGTCTCACCAGCGGTCGCAACCGCCATCCGGAGCAGGCCGACCGCACCGCGACGGAGGCACTTACCGCCGTCGATCTCGGCGGCTTCGAGGGCCGCTTCTACCAGGAGCTCTCCGGTGGCGAACAGCAGCGCGTCCAGCTCGCGCGCGTGCTCTGCCAGATTCCCGAGCCCGTCATCGACGGCAAGCCCTGCTGGCTGCTTCTCGACGAGCCGGTCTCCAGCCTCGATATCAGCCACCAGCTCACCATCATGACGCTTGCCCGGCGCTTTTGCCGGCGCGGCGGCGGCGTCATTGCCGTCATGCACGATCTCAACCTGACCGCGCTTTTCGCCGATCGGATGATCCTGCTGAAAAACGGCCGATTGCAAGCCAAGGGCCTGGTCAGGGACGTGCTGACGGATCAGCATCTTCAGGACGTGTTCGGCTGCAATTTGCGGGTCAATCGCACTCCCGCCGATGGCGCGCCCTTCGTCCTCGCCCACAGCGCGCTCACCAGCTGAGCATCCCCGATCCGGCAGCGTCCGGAACCTTTTGTTGCATCCGCGCGTTGAGAGCAGGTGATCGGAACCAATGTTCCGAACGCTGTATCTCTTGGTGTGTCGGATGACCTCCGATCATCGCGGATGACAGGCGCCCCGGGCGCCCAAGCAAAGCGAAAGGGAGCTGAACATGGCTACATCCATTCTCCATTCGGCGCGCGGCAAGCGCAATGGCAGCAGCCTGCACGATGTCGAGGTAAGCATCGAGGATCAGATTGAATCGCTGCGGGAAGAAGTTGCAGCTTTCGCCAAACTGATCGGCGAAAGCGGTGCCAAGCAAGGCAAGAAGCTGCGTGCAAATGCCGAATCCGGATTTGACGATCTGACCGTTCGCGGCGAGGAGCTGCTGCGCGATCTGCAGCGCGGCTACACCAGAGGCTCGCGCGAGGTCCGCAGGACCGTACGTCAGCATCCCGTCGCCACCATCGGCGCGGCGGCTGCATTCGGCCTTGCCGTTGCTCTGCTTCTGTCTCGCCGCTAGGATGGCGGGATGATCGCTCCGATCCTCGGCCTGCTTCTGTCGGGCACATTCAACCGTACCGTTGCGCGAACCAAGCGCAACGGTATTTTCATTGCCATCGCTGCTCTTCTCCTGCTGACAGCCTATGGCTTCGCGCTTGTAGCCGCAGCCATCTGGCTTGCGACAATCTATGGCGCGGCGGTTTCGGCGCTGCTGATTGCAGCAGGCGCCTTGCTGCTCGGGCTGATCGTGCTTGTCATCATGGCCATCATCAATCAGCAGGAGAAACGGCGAGCCCGCGAGCGGCGGCTAGCTATGGAGTCCGTGGCAGCAGCAGTTCTAGGCCTGGTTCGTAAACAGCCGCTGATGACTGCGGCAATTGCCGCCGCACTCGTCTTCGGCAACCTGTTTGGAACGCGCGACGAAGACGATTGACCGCCTTTCCCGAAAGTCGGAAACGACCGGCGGCATGGAAACTGAGTGAATTGGTCCTGATATGAAGCGGCCCGGTCGGAAGACCGGGCCTTTTTGTCAAAAGGCAAATGCCTTGGAGGTCAGTGGCGCCGAAGTGGCATCCGGGCCGAAATCCGCCTCGCCGGAAATATCCAGCAATTCCTGCAGCCGCTGGCGCGCACGATTGACACGGCTCTTGATGGTGCCGACTGCGCAGCCGCAAATCTCCGCGGCTTCCTCGTAGGAAAAGCCGGAAGCGCCCACCAGGATGATCGCTTCGCGCTGATCCGGCGGCAGCTGATCCAGCGCCTTGCGGAAATCCTGCAGGTCGACGGCGCCATATTGCGAGGGATGCGTCGCCATCGATTCGGTAAATACGCCGTCGCTGTCCTGCACCTCGCGGCCGCTCTTGCGCATCTGGCTATAGAGCTCGTTGCGCAGGATGGTGAAGAGCCAGGCCTTCATATTCGTGCCCATCTCGAAATGGTCCTGCTTCGCCCAGGCCTTCATGATCGTATCCTGGACAAGATCATCCGCCCGATCGTGGCGACCGGTCAGCGAAATGGCAAAAGCTCGGAGGCTCGGCAGTGCGGCGAGAAGTTCGCGCTTGAAGCTCGTTTGCGTTTCCATGGCGCGCACCTCCTATTCGGAGACCTTTGCCGAGGCCAAGCTCTCCGCCTGATCGAGCTTCTCTAAAAGGTCGAGAAAGCGATCGGGAATGACCTCGTCCTGCACGGCGGCATAGAACGAGCGCAATCGGTTACCGATCTGATTGTTGGGGTCGAGGATATCCATCGCGCGCAGATCAGAAGTTTTCTTGTCTGCATCCTCGTGATTCTGGATAGTCATTTGGCCTGCTCGCTTCTCAATTGTCTCGCGTTCATCAATAAGGCGCGCCCTTGCCTCCCCGTCCGGGAGAGCGGTTGACCTCACTCAAAACAGTTGCCTAACGAATCGTAAAGGTTGAGGTCGACCGATTGTAAGCATTGTAATGCGACTGCCTAAAAAAAGTTCCGACAAAGAGGAACTTTTTTACTCAATTGACGTTTGTTAGTCATTGCGGCCTCTGGGCTGTATTTAATTAGAATTTGATAAAGGCGGGAGCCATTGATGACACTTTCCACACGCATTGCGCCGCATCTTCCGTATTTGCGGCGTTATTCACGTGCTTTGACCGGAACGCAGACGTCGGGGGACGCCTATGTTGCTGCGGTTTTGGAAGCCATCATCGCTGACATCTCCATCTTTCCGGACACGGACAGCGACCGTGTCGCCCTCTATAAACTGTTCACGAAGCTGTTCGGTTCCGTGACACTTCAGATTCCCGAGCCGGCTTCTCCCTTCGCCTGGGAACAGCGCGCGTCCGTGAACCTCTCCAAGGTCTCCCCGCTTGCCCGTCAGGCCTTCCTGCTTGCATCGGTCGAAAGTTTCCGCCTCGGGGAAATCGCCGATATCCTCGACGTCTCTGAAAGCGATGCCATGCACCTGCTCGATACCGCCTCCCAGGAAATCTCGCGCCAGGTGGCAACCGATATCATGATCATTGAGGATGAGCCGCTTATCGCGATGGATATCGAGCAGATGGTGGAAAGCCTCGGCCATCGCGTCACCGGCATCGCGCGCACCCATTCCGAAGCGGTCGCGCTCTACAATGCGACAAAGCCGAGCATGGTGCTTGCCGACATTCAGCTCGCAGACGGCAGCTCGGGCATCGATGCCGTCAACGATATCCTCAAGACCGCCAGCATCCCGGTGATCTTCATCACCGCCTTCCCGGAGCGGCTGTTGACCGGCGAGCGGCCGGAACCGACCTTCCTCGTGACGAAGCCTTTCAATCCAGACATGGTGAAGGCCCTCATCAGCCAGGCCCTCTTCTTTAACGAAACCACAAAGGTGGCCGCCTGATCCAAGTGAAAACCTTACGGCGGAACAAAGACCATAACCGGGCGTTTGTGTTCGAAACGGCCGGTTTACCGACTGTTATCCGGGGCGATTCTATAGGTCGGTTCAAGTTGTTACGAGTGAGAATGCCCTATCGGCGGGGTTCTCGAATTGCGTGTGAAAGGCAAGCCGGTGAATACGTCTGAACCATTACCCGGCGCGCCTTTGAGTTTGGAAGGCAAAGCCGCTCTGATGGAGCGGGCGCTTGCGAGCGCCAGTGTGTCCATCCTGTTCCAGGATGTAAATCTTTCGATCCGTTATGCCGACAATCTGCCGGACCATCTGCAGTCGTCTGTCGTCATAGGCGGCAATGACTCGCATCTCTTTGGAGAAAAGGATGGCGAGCACCTTTTGCGTTTGAAGCGGGGCGTGCTCGAAAGCGGCAAGCCAGCGACCGCCGAGGTTGAGATCAGCAGTGGCGATGGCACACGTGTCTACGAGCTGAAAATGGAACGCATCGGCGGGCGCAAGCCGCAGGGCGTGCTGTCCGTCATCTCCGAAATCACCGAGAGCCGCCACCGCGAAAAAGTGCTGAAGTCGCTGCTGCGCGAACTGTCGCATCGCTCCAAGAACCTGCTCGCCATCATTCAGGGTATCGCCACGCAGACTGCCCGCCACACGCTTTCCGTCGATAATTTCCTCATCAAATTTCGTGGCCGCCTGCAATCCCTGTCGAATTCGCAGGATCTCATCACCGATTCCAGCTGGCGCGGCGCATATTTGTTCGAACTAGCGGAAAAACAGTTCGCCCCCTATTGGCCCGATGCGGGCGTGCCTATGCCGATCTATGGCATCAATGCGCATCTGACGCCCAATGCTGCAGTGCATCTGGGGCTTGCCTTGCATGAGCTCATCGTCAACTCCGCATCACATGGCGCCATCTCGACGGGCGCCACGAGCATCACGCTGAATTGCAAGGAAGCCGAGCTCGACGGCAAGAAGGCGATCGAGGTCGCCTGGTCCGAGCGTTTCTACGCGCCCACTGATCATGAATTCGAGGATAATAGCTTCAGCCGTACGGTGCTCGAGCGCGTTGTGCCGACCTCTATGAACGGCCGCGCCGACTTCGCCATTGATGACGGCAGCATCGGCTATCGCCTCACCATTCCCGAAACTGAATATGAAATCCTGAGGCGCCGCTGAAGCGGACGGCAGGGGCAAAATAAAACAGCCAGTGCGAGGGCGGCGCACTGGCTGCTTTGCACTCATCGGGAGGGGACCGTGAGTAGAGTCCTGAGACGTATTGGGCGTGCATCAGAAGATGCGATCATCATCAGGACACGGGCATAACGATGCTGCGGAGCCTTGGTTCCACTCAGACCTAAAAAAATTCATCAGCTTTTCACATTTCAGCGCAACCGCAGGCATGACTGTCCTCGGATCACAGGCGGACGCCCGCAGTCATTGCGAGACCCAAAGCTCTTGCGGGCCTCCTCCGAAAAAGAAGAAAAGCTATCTAAATCATGAGCTTAAATCGTAAGATCCAGTGATCGAAAACGTTCCCATTCGCTAGCAGGAGGGCGTATCGAGGCACGCTTTGCGATCAAAATTTTACCGTTTGATAAATTTTTTAAGCTGAGTTACCGTTCCAGTACTAGCCGTTTACTATAAGAGGGAACTTCAATGGGACGACTGGAAACTGGGATTCATAAAGGCAGGCTCACCCCGGCCGAATATGATGCAAACTTTTCCGATCTTCATCCGCGCCTCAACAAACACGAGGCGCTGGTCGCATCCGACCGCTGTTATTTCTGCTACGACGCGCCGTGCATGACGGCCTGTCCCACCTCCATCGACATTCCGATGTTTATCCGTCAGATCTCGACGGGTAATCCCATCGGCTCGGCGAAGACGATCTTCGATCAGAACATCCTCGGCGGAATGTGCGCCCGCGTCTGTCCCACCGAACAGCTCTGCGAACAGGCGTGCGTGCGCAACACGGCCGAAGAGCGCCCGGTCGAGATCGGCCGGCTGCAGCGCTACGCGACCGATGCGGCGATGGCAGAAAACAAGCAATTCTATTCGCGCGCCGCTTCCACCGGCAAGAAGATCGCCGTCATCGGTGCCGGCCCGGCCGGCCTCGCCTGCGCCCACCGCCTCGCGGTCAACGGCCATGACGTCACCATCTTCGACGCCCGCGAAAAGGCCGGCGGCCTGAACGAATACGGTATCGCCACCTACAAGGCGGTCGATGACTTCGCCCAGAAGGAAGTCGATTACGTGCTCGCCATCGGCGGCATCGAGGTGAAGAACGGCCAGGCGCTCGGCCGCGATTTCAGCCTTTCCGACCTCTCCCAACAATATGACGCCGTCTTCCTCGGTCTCGGCCTTGCCGGCGTCAATGCGCTGCGCGCCGAAGGCGAAGACCTCGATGGCGTCGCCGATGCCGTCGCCTATATCGCCGAGCTTCGTCAGGCCGGCAGCAAGGCCGATATCGCCATCGGCCGGCGCGTCGTCGTTCTCGGCGGCGGCATGACCGCGATCGATGCGGCCGTACAGGCCAAGCTGCTCGGCGCTGAAGAAGTGACGATCTGTTATCGCCGCGGCAAGGAACACATGAACGCCTCGGAATTCGAGCAGGATCTTGCCGCCTCCAAGGGCGTCATCATCCGCCACTGGCTCGCCCCGAAGCGCATCCTCGACAAGGACGGCAAGGTTGCCGGCATCGAAGTCGAATATACTGAACTGCGCGACGGCAAGCTCACCGCTACCGGTGATGTCGGCGTCATTGCCGCCGACCAGATTTTCAAGGCAATCGGCCAGACGTTCGAAGCCTCAGGCCTCGGCGCACTGCGCATGGAAGCCGGCCGCATCTTCATCGACGGCGAAGGCCGGACCTCGATCGAAGGCGTATGGGCCGGCGGCGACTGCGTGCTTGGCGGCGATGACCTGACGGTCTCGGCCGTGGCACAGGGTCGCGACGCGGCCGAATCCATCAACCGTGCGCTCGCTGCCGCCAAGTCGGCCGCTGCAGTCGCCTGAAAGGAGAACCGACATGGCAGATCTCCGCAATAATTTCGTTGGCATCAAGTCCCCGAACCCGTTCTGGCTGGCCTCCGCACCGCCGACCGACAAGGCCTACAACGTCGAGCGCGCCTTCAAGGCAGGCTGGGGCGGCGTGGTCTGGAAGACGCTCGGCGAGGAAGGCCCGCCTGTTGTCAACGTCAACGGCCCGCGCTACGGCGCGATCTGGGGCGCCGACCGCCGTCTGCTCGGTCTCAACAACATCGAGCTGATTACCGACCGCGACCTCTACACCAACCTGCGCGAAATGAAGCAGGTGAAGATGAACTGGCCGGATCGCGCGCTCATCGCGTCGATCATGGTGCCCTGTGAGGAACAGGCTTGGAAGGCAATCCTGCCGCTGGTCGAAGAAACCGGCGCCGACGGCATCGAACTCAACTTCGGCTGTCCGCACGGCATGTCCGAGCGCGGCATGGGCTCCGCCGTCGGACAGGTGCCGGAATATATCGAAATGGTCGTGCGCTGGTGCAAGCAATACACCCGCATGCCCGTCATCACCAAGCTGACACCGAATATCACCGATATCCGCAAGCCCGCCCGCGCCGCCAAGGCCGGCGGGACCGATGCCGTCTCGCTGATCAACACGATCAACTCGATCGTCTCGGTCGATCTCGACAACTTCGCGCCGAACCCGACGGTCGGCGGCAAGGGCAGCCATGGCGGCTATTGCGGCCCGGCAGTCAAGCCGATCGCGCTCAACATGGTGGCCGAAATCGCCCGCGATCCGGAAACCTATGGCCTGCCGATCTCCGGCATCGGCGGCATCACGACATGGCGCGATGCGGCCGAATTCCTGGTGCTCGGCGCCGGCAACGTGCAGGTCTGCACGGCGGCGATGACCTACGGCTTCAAGATTGTCGAAGAGATGATTACCGGTCTTTCCGACTGGATGGACGAAAAGGGCCACCGCAGCCTGGATGACATCACCGGCCGCGCCGTTCCGAACGTCTCCGACTGGCAGTATCTGAACCTCAACTACATCGCCAAGGCGAAGATCGACCAGGATGCCTGTATCCAGTGCGGCCGCTGTCATATCGCCTGCGAGGACACCTCGCACCAGGCAATCACCAACTTTGTTGATGGCGTCAGGCGCTTCGAGGTGATGGAAGAGGAATGCGTCGGCTGCAATCTCTGCGTCAACGTCTGTCCGGTCGAGAACTGCATTACCATGGAAGAGCTTCCGGCAGGTTCGCTCGACAAGCGCACCGGCAAGGTTGTCGATCCGAACTACGCCAACTGGACGACCCATCCGAACAACCCGATGGCGCGGCAGGCTGCGGAATAATAACGACAAAATCCGCAAGCATTCAAAAGGCGGTCGCAGCTTGCTGCGGCCGTCTTCTTTTTAGCCGATGCGCCAAGCACCTCGCAAAAGCATGGAAATCAAGTTATAGGACATGCACTGCGAACCATCGCAGGAACAAGCAACTCAGAGGAGGCGACCATGTCACGCAAGTCCAAAACCCTCCACGACGTGAGCTTTTGAGGTCACGTCCAAACGGCGCAAGTCTTTCCCATCGGAAACTCGGGTCAAAGCCGGTCCGCAATTCGTCCATGGCGATGTCGAACTGATCGAAAAACTCGGCCGTAACGATCCCTGTCCCTGCGGTTCCCGGAGGCGATTTCAAGAACTGCTGCCTGACGTCGGGCCGCTATGATGGCATCGAACGAGATTACTACTTTTAGGGAACGGGGCTGACGTCCATCATCTCCAGGCGCAGCGCAATTTTTGAATTGCGCTGCCGTTCAGCTATGACGAATGCGCAGCCCATCGACGAAAAGCTGCTCGAGATAGCGGGCGGCATCCTCGAAACGCCCCTCGCCCGAATGCTCGTCGCCGAGCACGGCGCGCACCTGCACGTCAAAATCCGCATAGTGCTGCGTGGTCGACCAGATCGAGAAGATCAGGTGATAGGGATCGCATTTGGCAATCTTGCCGGCCTGAGCCCAGGCACGGATAACCTCCACCTTCTCGTCGACAAGGCTCTTCAGCGGTCCGCGCAGCTCGTCTTCCACATGCGGTGCGCCCTGCAGCATCTCATTGGCAAAGAGCCGGCTTTCGCGCGGAAAATCACGGGCCATTTCGAGCTTGCGGCGAATATAGGAGCGGATCTCGCTTTCCGGATTGCCGTTGGCATCGAAGGCACGAAGCGGCTCCAGCCAGGTAAACAGCACGCGGTCGATCAAGGCCCGGTGCATCGCCTCTTTGGTGCGGAAATAATAGAGCAGATTGGGCTTCGACATACCGGCGACTTCAGCGATCTGGTCGATAGTAGAACCGCGGAAGCCGCTGACGGAAAACACGTCCAGCGCGGCTTCCAGTATGATTTCCTCTTTCTCTTCCTGGATACGGGTGCGGCGCTGCGTCCTGGCGGCTCTGGGGATGGCCATGTGTGCTCTGTTTCTCCTTGAAATCCAAGCCTTTCGGCCGTTCCCTCATTCACCTGTCGATGCATCGATTTTAGGCAATCGCCTGAAATTTTATCGGAAATTTTCGTGCTTTTCGTCTTGAGCCGCGCCACGGAAGTTGTAATGTTTACCAATCGGTCAAATTATCCTTCAGATGTTTCTTAAAGGCAACTGGCGATTTTCCGGGCAAGAAAAACAAGACGGCGCTCGGAAATTTGGAATAAGACCAACGGGAACGATTTCGGGCATGCGCCTTGCATGCCCCAGGACAAACAGGTGAGGATTGCATCATGGTGGCAGCGCCAGGAGAAAACATGCGTATCAATGGCGATCGCCTTTGGGATACGCTGATGGACATGGCGAAAATCGGCCCCGGCATTGCCGGCGGTAACAATCGTCAGACGCTGACCGATGCCGACGCCGAAGGACGCAGCCTTTTCAAGACCTGGTGCGACAAGGCGGGCATGACCGTCGGCGTCGACAAGATGGGCACGATGTTCGCGACCCGCGCCGGCACCGACCCGAACGCGCTGCCCGTCTATGTCGGCTCGCATCTCGATACCCAGCCGACCGGCGGCAAATACGACGGCGTGCTCGGCGTGCTCGCAGCGCTGGAAGTCGTCCGTACGATGAACGACCTCGGCATCAAGACCAAGCATCCGATCGTCGTTACCAATTGGGCGAATGAGGAAGGCGCACGCTTTGCGCCTGCCATGCTGGCATCCGGCGTCTTTGCCGGCGTGCACACGCTGGACTATGCCTATGGCCGCAAGGATCCGGAAGGCAAGACCTATGGTGACGAGTTGAAGCGCATCGGCTGGCTCGGCGACGAGGAAGTCGGTGCCCGCAAGATGCACGCCTATTTCGAATATCATATCGAACAAGGCCCGATCCTCGAAGCTGCCGAGAAGACCATCGGCGTCGTCACGCACTGTCAGGGCCTGTGGTGGCTGGAGTTCACGCTGACCGGCAAGGAGGCGCATACCGGCTCGACGCCGATGGATATGCGCGTCAATGCCGGCCTCGCTATGTCGCGGATCGTCGAGATGGTGCAGAGTGTGGCGATGGAAAACCAGCCGGGCGCTGTCGGCGGTGTCGGTCAGGTCTTCTTTTCGCCGAACTCCCGCAATGTCCTGCCGGGCAAGGTCGTCTTCACCGTCGACATCCGCACGCCGGACAAGGAAAAGCTCGACCGCATGCGCGCCAAGATCGAAGCTGAAGCGAAAAAGATTTGTGATGGCCTCGGCGTCGGCTGCTCGGTGGAAGCCATCGGCCATTTCGAGCCGGTGACCTTCGATCCCAAGCTCGTCACGTCAGTGCGCGATGCCGCCGAAAGGCTCGGCTACAGCCACATGAATATCATCTCCGGCGCCGGTCATGATGCCTGCTGGGCCGCCAAGGTCGCCCCTGCCACGATGGTCATGTGTCCCTGCGTCGGCGGCCTCTCGCACAACGAGGCGGAAGAAATCTCCAAGGAATGGGCAGCCGCCGGTGCGGATGTGCTGTTCCACGCAGTCGTCGAGACGGCAGAGATCGTGGCCTGACGGCCGCGATTCCCAGCATCGGAACTTCACACATCTGGAGCATGCACCATGAGCACAGTCATCAAGGGTGGAACCATCGTCACGGCCGATCTGACCTATAAGGCAGACGTCAAGGTCGAAGGCGGCAAGATCGTCGAAATCGGGCAGAATCTGTCAGGCAACGAAGTGCTGGATGCCTCAGGCTGCTACGTCATGCCTGGCGGTATCGATCCGCATACGCATCTCGAAATGCCGTTCATGGGGACCTATTCCTCCGACGACTTCGAGAGCGGCACCCGCGCAGCCCTTGCCGGCGGCACCACGATGGTGGTGGATTTCGCGCTCCCCTCGCCCGGCCAGTCGCTGCTCGAAGCGCTTGATATGTGGGACAACAAGTCCACCCGCGCGACCTGCGACTATTCCTTCCACATGGCGATCACCTGGTGGGGCGAACAGGTTTTCAACGAGATGGAAGCCATCGTCCGCGACAAGGGCATCAACACCTTCAAGCACTTCATGGCCTATAAGGGCGCGCTGATGGTGGATGACGACGAAATGTTCTCCTCCTTCCAGCGCTGCGCCGAGCTCGGCGCCTTGCCGCTCGTCCATGCCGAAAACGGTGATGTGGTCGCGCAGATGCAGGCAAAGCTTTTGGCCGAAGGCAATAATGGGCCGGAAGCGCATGCCTATTCCCGCCCGGCAGAAGTCGAGGGCGAGGCAACGAACCGCGCCATCATGATCGCCGATATGGCGGGTTCGCCGGTCTATATCGTCCATACCTCCTGCGAGCAGGCCCACGAAGCCATCCGCCGCGCCCGCCAGAAGGGCATGCGCGTCTATGGCGAACCGCTGATCCAGCACCTCACGCTTGACGAAAGCGAATATGCCAATGCGGATTGGGATCATGCTGCCCGCCGCGTCATGTCGCCGCCCTTCCGCAACAAGCAGCATCAGGACAGCCTCTGGGCCGGTCTTGCCTCCGGCTCGCTACAGGTGGTCGCAACCGACCACTGCGCGTTTACAACCGAGCAGAAGCGCTTCGGCCTCAACGACTTCACCAAGATCCCGAACGGCACCGGCGGCCTTGAGGATCGCATGCCGATGCTCTGGACTTACGGCGTTAACACCGGCCGCCTGACGATGAACGAATTCGTCGCCGTCACCTCGACCAACATCGCCAAAATCCTCAACGTCTATCCGAAGAAGGGCGCGATCCTCGTCGGCGCCGACGCCGATATCGTCGTCTGGGACCCGAAGCGCTCGAAAACCATCACCGCCAAGGTGCAGCAGTCGGCGATCGACTACAACGTCTTCGAGGGCAAGGAAGTGACAGGCCTGCCGCGCTATACGCTGACGCGCGGCATCGTCGCCATCGAGGAAGGCACGGTCAAGACCAGGGAGGGCCACGGCGAGTTCGTCAAGCGCGACCCCTTCACCGCCGTCAACCGGGCACTTTCCACCTGGAAAGAAGTCACAGCGCCGCGCAAGGTGCAGCGCAGCGGCATCCCCGCCAGCGGGGTATGACGCTTGGGCACGGCGCTTCGGCTCATCGGCCGCCTAGAGCAATTCCAGGAAAAGTGCGTAGCGGTTTTCCGTCCGGAATTGCGTAAAAACAAAGGGATAGAGCATTTTCGCGATTCGAAGAAAAGCGAAACGGCTCTAGCGCGGCACATACCGCTCCAGATCCGGCAGCAGGACCACGCTTTCCTGCTCGTTCGGGTCGGTGCGGGCGATGACCGCTGTCGCCGGCCGGTCGCTGAGATTCGCCGGAAGATGCGGAACGCCGGCCGGAATATAGAACATCTCGCCCTCGCGAACGATGACATGCTCTTCCAGCATGTCTCCGAACCAGCAATGCGTCTCACCCGAAATCGCGTAGATCGCTGTCTCATGCGAGGCGTGAAGATGCGCTTTGGCACGACCGCCCGGCGGGATGGTCAAAAGATGCATGCAAATCCCCGTCGAGCCCACTGTCTCGGCGGCAATCCCTTCGAAATAGCTGAAGCCCTGTTTTCCGGCATAGGTGCCGCCGAGCCGCACGATACGGCAGGTGGGCTTCGATGAGACACTCATGGCATTGCTCCCCTCGGTCCAGCAGCCACAAGGCGCCCTCGCCTTTCCGGACTGCGGCAATGCCAAACAGGATAACACGCAATCCGCCCCAACCATGCGGCGAAAACAGGACTGGTAGGTGTTAATGACGTTATCCGCTTCCTCCGTCGTCTCCGCGCGGAATCTCTGTCTCACCTACAATACGAACGACGGGCCGGTGCATGCGCTGAGCAATGTCGATCTCGATGTTCGCAAGGGCGATTTCGTCTCCTTCATCGGCCCTTCCGGCTGCGGCAAGACCACGTTCCTGCGCGTCATCGCCGATCTCGAGCGCAAGACATCGGGCGATATCAGCGTCAATGGCATGTCGCCGGAAGATGCCCGCAAGGCTCGTGCCTACGGCTATGTCTTTCAGGCCGCAGCCCTCTATCCCTGGCGTACGATCGAGAAAAACATCGCCCTGCCACTTGAGATCATGGGCTATGACCGGGATGAGCAGGCCAAGCGCATCGCCCGGACGCTGGAACTCGTCAATCTCAATGGCTTCGAACATAAGTTTCCCTGGCAGCTGTCCGGCGGCATGCAGCAGCGTGCCTCGATCGCCCGCGCGCTAGCCTTCGATGCCGATCTGCTGCTGATGGACGAGCCCTTCGGCGCGCTTGACGAAATCGTCCGCGACCACTTGAACGAACAGCTTCTGAAGCTGTGGAAGCAGACGAACAAGACCATCTGCTTCGTCACCCACTCCATACCGGAAGCGGTCTACCTCTCCACCAAGATCGTGGTCATGTCGCCGCGGCCGGGCCGCGTCACCGATGTCATCGAATCGACGCTTCCGGCGGAGCGGCCGCTCGGCATTCGCGAAACACCGGAATTTCTCGAAATCGCCCACCGCGTCCGGGAAGGCTTGCGGGCCGGACACAGCTACGAGGAATAGGATTAGGCCATGAACCCGCAATTCCTCCTGTGGCTCGTTGGCGCGATGGCGATCTTCATCAGCGGTGCAACCGCCTCGCGCGCCTACATCGCCAACAACAACATGTTGGTGCTGATCCTGTCGCTCGCGCTCTATTGCGTCGGCAATCTGATGATGGTGCGGCTGATGCGCGAGGGCGGGCTTGGCCTGGCGATCTCTGCCTCCTCCATCGCGCAGCTCGTCGTCGTCAACGTCATCGCCTTCATCGTCTTTGGTGAGCGGCTGAGCCTGCAGCAGCTTGCCGGCGTAGGCCTTGGCATCGTCGCCATGATCCTCATGCTGCTTCCAACGCAAGGAAGGGCATGAGCATGGAGAAGGAACAGTTCTTCAAGCACAAGTTCCTGCCGATCACGACGATCGTGCTGGCGATCATCCTGCTCTGGTACGTCTTCGCCGTCATCCTCAACGCACCGTTCCAGCGCGATATGGATCGGCGCGGCAATGTCAGCCCGACGACGGTGGAATTCATCGGCAAGACGCTGTCACAGCCGAAGCCGACCCTGCCTGCGCCACATCAGGTTGCGCAGAATGTTTTCGAAAACACCTTCTTGCGGGTGCCCACAAGCAATCGCAGTCTGGTGTACAACGCTTGGGTGACGCTGGCTCCGACGGCTCTTGGCTTTGCTTTCGGCACAATCCTCGGCGTACTCTTCGCAGTGGGCATCGTTCATCTCGTCGCGCTCGACCGCAGCCTGATGCCCTGGATCATCGCGTCGCAAACGATCCCGATCCTGGCCATAGCGCCGACGATCATCGTCGTCTTCAGTGCGCTTGGGATAGACGGGCTGATCCCCAAGGCGCTGATTTCCACCTATCTGTCGTTCTTCCCGGTCACCGTCGGCATGACGAAGGGCCTGCGCTCGCCGGAGATCATGCATCTCGACCTGATGCGCACCTATAATGCCAGCAGCTGGCAAACCTTCTGGAAGCTGCGCGTGCCGGCCTCGATCCCCTTCCTCTTCACCTCGATGAAGGTCGCAATCGCCGCAAGTCTCGTCGGAACGATCGTCGGCGAGCTGCCGACGGGCGCGGTCGCCGGCATCGGCGCAAAGCTCTTGGCAGGCTCCTATTACAGCCAGACGATCGACATATGGGCAGCGCTGGTCGCCGGCTCCGTCCTCGCGGCAATTCTCGTCGGTATCGTCAGCGTCGCCGCCCGCATCGTCGAGCGCTCGATGGGAGGCAGAACGGCATGAGATCCTTTCATTTCTCCTGGCAGGGCGTCCTTGCCATTCTTCTCTGTCTTTTGGCGATCCCCGCATTGCCGCTGCTTGCAGCCGATGCCGCGGCACCCGTCAGCAGCGGCACGAACTTCGTCATATTCGTTCTCATAGCCGCTGCCGCTGCCCTCTCCTTCATGCGTCTCTCCGAGGAGCTGAGTGCTGCGACCCTCTTCTTCGGCGCGCATGCGGCGGCATGGCTGTTGCTTGCGGGAATTTCCGGCAATGAAGGCAAGGCGCAAGCGTCCTTCTTCATTCTGATCGCCGCCGCCTGGTTGCTGGCCTGGCGCTGCGTTTCCGTCCTGTCATCGATGCGCTCGCACTCGACCGCCGGCAACTATACGCTGCGGCTGCTGATCCCGGCGATTTTCGGGATATGGATATTGATCATCTGGGAAGCGGTCACCCGCGGCGCCGGCGTTTCCCTGGTTCTGCTGCCGCCGCCGAGCGCCATCGGCGCCCGGATCGCCAACTCCTTGCCGACGCTCTGGATCGATGTGCGCCAGACGATCCTCACCGCTGTCCTCATCGGCTACATCATTGGCTGCGCCAGCGGTTTCATCGTCGCCATTCTGGCCGACCGCTTCGCCTTCCTGCGCCGCGGCCTGCTGCCGATCGGTAATTTCGTCTCGGCCCTGCCGATCATCGGCGTCGCGCCGATCATGGTTATGTGGTTCGGATTCGACTGGCAATCCAAGGCCGCCGTCGTCGTCATCATGACCTTCTTCCCGATGCTGGTGAACACGGTGACTGGCCTTGCCGCCGCCGGCAACATGGAACGCGACCTGATGCGCACCTACGCATCGAGCTATTGGCAGACGCTCTTCAAGCTGCGTCTGCCGGCTGCCGCTCCCTTTATTTTCAATGCGCTGAAGATCAACTCGACCCTGGCGATGATTGGTGCCATCGTGGCGGAGTTCTTCGGCACGCCCATGTCGGGCATGGGCTTTCGCATTTCAACCGAAAACGGTCGGTTGAACCTCGACATGGTCTGGGCCGAGATCGCGGTTGCCGCGGTTGCAGGTTCCGTTTTCTACGGTATCGTCGCCATCATCGAACGAATGGTGACGTTCTGGCATCCGTCTATCCGCGGTGGGCAGACGTAATCCAGGATCCCTTCCAAGGGATCGAGGCATAACTCCAGAGGGAAAAGGGTGAAGATATGAAAAAAATAATGTTTGCATTGATGGCAAGCGCCATGACGCTTGCCGCCACCCAGGCCGCGATGGCGGCGGACAAGGTGACCCTGCAGCTGAAATGGGTGGCCCAGGCTCAGTTCGGCGGCTACTTCGTCGCCAAGGACAAGGGCTTCTATAAGGAAGAAGGCCTCGATGTCGATATCAAGGCGGGCGGGCCTGATATCGCTCCGGAGCAGGTAATCGCCGGCGGCGGCGCCGACGTGATCGTCGACTGGATGGGCGGTGCGCTGGTTGCCCGCGAAAAGGGCGTGCCGCTCATCAACATCGCCCAGCCCTTCGAAAAATCCGGTCTGGAGCTGATCTGCCCGAAGGACGGCCCGGTCAAGACGGAGAAGGATTTCAAGGGTCACACCCTCGGCGTCTGGTTCTATGGCAACGAATATCCCTTCTTCGCCTGGATGCATAAGCTCGGCCTGAAGACCGACGGCGGCAAGGATGGCGTCAACGTTCTGAAGCAGAGCTTCGACGTGCAGCCCCTCGTCCAGAAGCAGGCCGACTGCATTTCCGTCATGACCTATAACGAGTACTGGCAGGCGATCGATGCCGGCTTCAAGGCCGAAGACCTGACCGTCTTCAACTACACCAAGCTCGGCAACGACCTTCTGGAAGACGGCCTCTACGTCAAGGAAGACAAGCTGAAGGATGCGAAGTTCAAGGCCGATATGGTGAAGTTCGTCCGTGCTTCGCTGAAGGGCTGGAAATATGCCGTCGAGCATCCGGATGAAGCCGCCGAAATCGTCATGGACAATGGCGGCCAGGATGAAAACCACCAGAAGCGCATGGCAGGCGAAGTCGCCAAGCTGATCGGCAACGGCAAGCTCGACATGAAGACCTATGACCGTACGGTCGAAGCCTTGCTCGATCAGAAGATCATCAACAAGAAGCCGACTGGCGCCTACACGCACGAAATCACCGACGCCGCTCTGAAATAGTCTCAGGGCACGTCAAATCATGGAAACGTGCGGGGCTTCCGGTCCCGTGCGTTTTTTTCATTTTGTAACAGCAGCAACAAAAGGCTGGCTTTCTCGCGGCAATTGCCTGAAAAGCCGTCGACCATCAACTATTCGAATGCAGACATCACAATGCCGTGATTGCTTCGCAAGGTTGCGAGCGGTAGGAATACCCGCGAAATCATTTTCTCGTGATCTTGCGAAAATTGAAAACCGCTCCCATCTACAGGGGCGATTTTAGGATGAGGAACCTGCAGGCATGACGGATATAGATCCGCCGGGGAAGCCGGCTCGCATGCAGTGATCCCCCGTGTTCGCGACGGAAAGTAGCGAAATCCCTTTGACCAAAGGCCGAACTGGAACCGCACGCATGGCCCTCACGCCGTTTAGACTTCTGAGCACGACTGCCATCCTGCTTTCCCTGCTGGCCGCACCCGCCGCCTTGGCAGAGCAGCCCGCCGTCACCACGCCGAAACAGAACCTGCCTGCAATCGTCATCACCACAGCCACGATGCGCCACCTGACCGACAAAGTCGTCGCGACCGGCACGGTGAAGGCCGTCGAAGAAGTTTATATCCAGCCGCAGGTGGACGGTCTCTCGATCCGCTCGCTGAATGCCGATGTCGGCGACAAGGTCGAAGCCGACAGCACGCTCGCCACGCTGAACGATGACGCGCTGATCCTGCAAAAGAGCCAGATGCAGGCGACGCGGGCCAAGGGCGAGGCAAGCCTTGCGCAGCTGCACGCACAACTCACCGAAGCCCGCGCCAATGCGGAAGAGGCCGAATTGCAGCGCGTCCGCGCCGTTGCGATGGGCGCCAAGGGCACGATGTCGACCTCCTCGGTGGAGCAGGCCAATGCTTCGGCCGCCGCCAACAAGGCGCGCGTGGTTTCCGCCGAGCAGGCAATCGCCGTTGCCGAGGCCGACCTGAAAGTCACCGATAGCCAGATCGCCGACACGGACCTGAAGCTCGCCCGCACCGGCATCAAGACCCCGGTCGCCGGCACCGTCGCCTCGCGTAATGCTCGCGTCGGCGCCATAGCCAACGGCAATGGCGACCCGCTTTTCACCATCATCCGCGACAGCCAGCTCGAGCTCGTGGTCGATGTCTCCGAGAGTGACATCACCAGGATCTCGACCGGGCAGAAGGCCTTGATCGCGCTTTCCGGCAGCCGCGAAAAGCTTGCCGGAACCGTTCGTCTTGTTGCCCCGATCGTCGATCCCGTCACCCGCCTCGGTGCGGTGCATATCACGATCGACGACGGCGAGAAGGCTCGCGCCGGCATGTATGGCAGCGCCGAGATCATCATTCGTCAGGAAGATGGCGTCGCGCTGCCGCTGACGGCAGTCAACAGCGAGGAAAACGGTTCTTCCGCCCGCAAGGTCGAAAATGGCGTGGTCAAGTTCGTGACTGTCGAGACCGGCATTCAGGACGCAGGCTATGTCGAGATCGTCAAGGGCCTGAAAGCCGGTGACGAAGTCGTGGCCAAAGCTGGTGCCTATGTTCGCGACGGCGATCACATCACGCCCGTGCGCGACGCGTCGCAAGCCTCCAACTGAGCGAGACGGCAAGATGAACTTCTCCGCCTGGTCCATCCGAAATCCGGTCGCCCCGCTCCTCGGCTTCTTTCTGCTGATGGTGGTGGGCGCGCACGCCTTCTTCAATCTGCCCATCACCCGCTTCCCGAACATCGACGTGCCCATCGTCAACGTCACCGTGACACAGAGCGGCGCCTCGCCGGCCGAGCTCGAAATGCAGGTGACGAAGGAGATCGAAGACGCCGTTGCCAGCATCAACGGCATCGACGAGATACAATCGACCATCACCGACGGCCAATCGCAGACCGTCGTCGTCTTCCGACTGGAGGTGCCGACCGAGCAGGCTGTTCAGGATACCAAGGATGCCATCGACCGCATCCGCGGCAACCTGCCGTCGACCATTGATGAGCCCATCGTCTCCAAGGTCGATGTCGTCGGCCAGGCGATCCAGAGTTTCGCGGTGTCCTCGCCGAACATGACGCTCGAAGAGCTGTCCTGGTACGTGGACGATACGGTCAAGCGCGCGCTGCAGGGCAAGCCGGGTATCGGCCGCGTCGACCGCTATGGCGGCGCCGATCGCGAAGTGCGCATCGAGCTCGATCCCAACAAGCTGAACGCCTATGGCATCACCGCGCTTTCGGTGAGCCAGCAGCTTCGCAGCACTAACATCGACCTCGGCTCCGGCCGCGGCCAGGTTGCCGGCAGCGAGCAGGCGATCCGTGTGCTCGGCGACGCCCGTAATGTCGCCCAGCTCGCCGATACGACGATTGCGCTGACCAACGGCCGCTTCGTCAAGCTCTCAGACCTCGGTGCCATCAAGGACACCTATCAGGAACCGAAGTCGTTCTCGCGGTTCAACAGCGCGCCCGTCGTCACCTTCGGCGTATTCCGCGCCAAGGGCGCCAGCGAGGTGAGCGTCGCCAAGACGGTGGCAGACACGCTCGACAAGGTTCGCGCCGAGAATCCGAACGTCTCGATCGAGATGATCGACGACTCCGTCTACTACACCTATGGCAACTACGAATCCGCGATGCACACGCTGATCGAAGGCGCCATACTGGCCGTCATCGTCGTCTTCCTGTTCCTGCGGAACTGGCGGGCGACGCTGATATCGGCGGTTGCTCTGCCGCTCTCCGCGATCCCGACATTCTGGATCATGAACCAGATCGGCTTCTCGCTGAATCTTGTCAGCTTCCTGGCATTGACGCTGGCAACAGGCATTCTCGTCGACGACGCCATTGTCGAAATCGAGAACATCGCCCGCCACATCAAGATGGGCAAAACGCCCTATCGCGCCGCCATCGACGCTGCCGATGAGATCGGCCTTGCCGTTATCGCAACGACCTTCACCATCATCGCAGTCTTCGTGCCCGTCTCCTTCATGCCGGGCATCCCGGGCCAATACTTTATCCAGTTCGGCCTGACGGTCGCCTTCTCGGTGTTCTTCTCGCTGCTGGTGGCGCGTCTGATCACACCCATGATGGCCGCCTATCTGATGCGCGCCGAAGATGGTGTCGACGACCATCACGACAATGACGGCCGCTTCATGCGCGGCTATAGCTGGCTGGTGCGGCTGACGACGAAGCGCTGGTACACGCGCTACCCGACGCTGCTTGCCGCCTTCGCCTTCTCGGTCGCTTCGGTCTTCGCTCTCATCATGTTCGTTCCCGGCAGTTTCATCCCGCCGGAAGACGCCTCGCGTATCGTGCTGTCGGCGGAACTGCCGCCGAACGCCCGGCTTGACGACACGGAACAGGCAACCAACGAGATCTATCGCCGTGTGAAAGGCATAGACGGGGTCGAAAGCGTCTTCGTGCTCGGCGGCGCTTCGCCGAAGGGCGATCTGGAGCTGCGCCGCGCAACAGTGACGCTGACGCTCGGCAAACTCGACCAGTCGCTGGCGAAGAAGTTGGTGAACGATGTGCTGGGTTCGCTGCCCGTCATTGGCCCCCACCTGCCGAAGGTCACGGTCCATGGCCGCGTGCGCCCGCAATGGGATATCGAAAAGGAAGTCTTTGCCAAGCTTCGTTCGATCCCCGACGTCCGCATAACCAAGCTGAACGACCGTGGCGACCGCGACTTGACCTATAACTTCCTCTCGCGCAGCGAGAAGGATCTGAACCAGGCGGTCGGCATTCTGGAAGCCAAGCTGCGCACCGATCCGGCGCTCGCCAATGTCAGCGCCGACGGTGCCCTGCCCCGTCCTGAGCTGCAGATCTATCCGCGCAAGGACGAGGCGGCGCGCCTCGGCATCACGCCGCAGATGATTTCCGACACGATCCGCGTGGCGACCATCGGCGATATCGACGCCTCGCTCGCGAAGATCTCGCTCGACGATCGCCAAATTCCGATCCGTGTTCAGGCTTCGCTCGGCATGCGCCGCGATCTGGCGGCGATCCGCGCCCTGCGCATCAAGACGTCAACGGGAACGACAGTGCCGTTGTCGAGCGTTGCCGATATCGACTATTCGGAAGGCCTGTCCTCGATCAAGCGCAACAACCGCTTCCGCGTCGTCGCCATCGGCGCTGACCTGCCGCAGGGCGTGGCGCTGGATACGGCGTCCGACCACTTCCTCGAGATCGTCGGCAACGCCAAGATCCCGGCAACCGTGCATCTGGCCGAAAGCGGCGATACCAAGGTCCAGAAGGAAATGGAGCAGAGCTTCGGCAACGCCATGCTGCTCGGCCTGATGCTCGTCCTGACCGTGCTGATCCTGCTGTTCAAGGACGTGATCCAGCCCTTCACCATTCTGCTGTCGCTGCCCTTGGCGATCGGCGGCGTGGCATTGGCCTTGATCATGACCGGCAATGCGCTTTCCATGCCCGTCATGATCGGCATTCTCATGCTGATGGGCATCGTGACGAAGAACGCCATCCTTCTCGTCGATTTCGCCATCGAAATGATGCATCAGGGCATGCCGAGGCTGGAGGCAGTCGTCGAAGCCGGCCGCAAGCGTGCCCGCCCGATCATCATGACCTCGATCGCCATGTCGGCCGGCATGCTGCCATCGGCTCTCGGTGTCGGCGAAGGCGGTTCGTTCCGCGCACCGATGGCAATTGCGGTGATCGGCGGCATCATCGTTTCCACCGTGCTCAGCCTGGTGGTCGTGCCGTCCTTCTTCCTGATCATGGACGATCTGTCCCGCCTGCTCGGCTACCTCTTCGGCAGGCTTGTCGGCAGGAAGGATGCGGATGACGAAGTGGTGACCAAGGAAGGCCTGGCCGTCGCCGTCAACGAAAACCGGCAATCGCTCACCAGCCTGGAAGAGCGGCTCGAGGCCATCGAGAACAAGGATGGCAGAAGCAGGTCCGTGGGCACGAACGTCCTAAAGCTGCCGCCCTTCGCGGCGGAGTAGACCAGTCTCAGCGGATATGGAGATAATGACGGGGCGGCTCAAAGGCCGCCCTGTTCCTTTAGGAAATCGACGATCTTATTGACGCCCTCGCCCCGCTTCATGTCGGAAAAGACGAAGGGACGCGCCTGGCGCATGCGGTTGGCATCGCGGTCCATCACATCGAGATCGACCTCGACGAAGGGCGCCAGATCCTTCTTGTTGATGACAAGAAGGTCGGATTTGGTGATGCCGGGGCCGCCCTTGCGCGGAATTTCCTCTCCCTGGCACACCGAAATCACGTAGATGGTGATATCGGCAAGATCGGGCGAAAAGGTTGCGGCCAGATTGTCGCCGCCGGATTCGATGAAGACGACGTCGAGATCAGGAAGCCGCTCGCTCAGACCGGCAATGGCCTGCAGATTGATCGTCGCATCCTCGCGGATCGCGGTGTGCGGGCATCCGCCCGTTTCGACGCCGACGATGCGATCCGACGGCAATGCCTGCATGCGCACCAGCGCTTCCGCATCTTCGGTCGTGTAAATGTCGTTGGTGACGACGGCGACGGAATAGTCGTCGCGCATCGCCTTGCACAGCTTCTCCGTCAACGCCGTCTTGCCGGAACCGACCGGGCCGCCGATGCCGACGCGCAAGGGTCCATGTCTCGATTTCATGCTCGCAACTCCGATAAAGCAACAGCATAGCCAAGCGTCGGGCGGTCGCACAGCGGCGAATGACGTAGACGATGCTTCAATTTCAGTATTTTCCAGGTGGCACTCATCATGACCGAAAGAGCCGCGTGCCCTGGGTCTCGTGGCGCAGGCTGGCAATATCTGCCTGCACGGCAGCCGCTCCGAGATCGTCGAGACTGGATTGCGCCGCCCGTCGCGCCACAGCGGCGAAGAGCTCCTCGAGCCGTGCAAGGATAGCAACACCATCCTTTTGCCCGCTGACGCCAAGGCGGATGCCGGATGATACCATCTGCGAGGCCGAGGCATGCAGAAAGGCGGCTACAGCCTTTTCCGCGGAAATACCATGTGCGCCGGCAATTGCGCCGACCGCAACCGGATAGGCGGTCTTTGTCGGGAGCATGGAAAAGATATCGTTGGGCCACGCAGCCGCGGCCGAGAGAAAGGCATCGCCAAGCAGCATGGTCTCGTTATGCCGTTCCTTCGAGCCGGCCAATGCTTCGGCAAGTTCCGCAACCGCCGCAAGCCGCAGCCTATCCGCAGCCGCACGATGCGCCTCGACCAGCAGCACCGCATCATTCCATGTAGAGCCATGCTGGATGAGAACGGCAATCCAATCGCCGAGGCCGGCGCTGTCGCGTACCAGGCCATCATGCACCGCACGCTCCAAGCCGCCGGAATAGGCAAAAGATCCCACCGGAAACGCCGGCGACAGCCAAGCCATCAGCCGCAGCAGCGCCTGCAGGTCGCCATCGTCCGAAACCGCCCTATCAATCATCAGGGTTCAATCGTGCGAGTGGTTGTGGTGGTCATGCCCGTGACCATGATTGTGGTCGTGGCCATGCGAATGGCCGCCATGGGAGTGATAGGCGCCGCGAGCGGGCTGGAAGGGCTCGCTGACCTCGGTCACGACAGCCCCCAGTCCCTCGAGCATGGCGCGGATCACGTGATCGCGCAGGATCAGGATACGTTCCTCCTCGATCTGAGCCGAAAGATGCCGGTTGCCCAGATGCCAGGCAAGCTCGATCAGATGCCTGCGATCGCGCGGGCGGATCTCGAAAAGCTTCTCGTCGGCGGCAACGATCTCGATCAGCTCGCCATCCTCGCGCACCAGCAGATCGCCGCTCGCAAACAGCACCGGCTCCTTGAGATCGAGCATGACCATCTCTCCGTTTTCGAGATGCAGCAGCTTGCGGCGCAGATGCCTGAGATCATGCGGCAGCACGACACGATCGATCGGATTGGAGGAAGGGGTGCCGGCCGGCAGATAGGAGGTGACGCGTAGCATGACTGTTCCAGTTTAATACTTTATCGGACCATGCAAAATAGTCGCCTCCCGCGCAAGCATCAATGACGCGCGGGCGCCTCACATCCGCTGCACGTAGCGTTGCAGCTCCCTGACATCCGTCGTCGCCTCCTGCTCCTGCTCGGTGGCACAGCGATGCCAGACCTGCGACAGACGCTCGCGCTCGTGCATAACGCGGTTGCGGCCGAGCGTCTTGGCAAGATAAAGCGCCTTGTCGGCGGCGGCATAGACGGTCTCCGTCTTGCGATCCTTGCCGATATCGGCAATCCCGGCGGAGATGGTGATCTTCACCGATCCGCCTTCAATGGCGATCGGATGTTCGGCAATCTGCTCCTTGATCTCCTCAACGCGTGCGATGCGCTCGGCCGTATCTCCGCCGTGGATGATGACGCCAAATTCCTCACCGCCGAGCCGTGCAATCACGTCTTCTCCGGTGAAGGTATCGGAAAATAACCGCGACACCGCAACGATTACCGCGTCGCCAGATGCATGCCCGAAACGATCGTTGATCGTCTTGAATCGATCCAGATCGAAAATCGCCAGCGAAGCACCGTCTCCGGCCATATTCAACGCCTCGGTAAAGGCACGGCGATTGAGCAGGCCGGACAGCATGTCGGTGCGGCTCAACCGCTCGAATTCAGCGCGGGAGACCGCGAGCCTATGGATGGAAAAGCCTGCCAGCACCGCGAGCGCGCCGGATACGGTGCCTCCGATAATCCATGCCAGCAGAACACCAAAGCGCAACGCCTCGAAGATCGGCAGCGGCAGAAGATCGAGCCATTGCAGCACAAAAAGCAGCACCAGGATGATTCCCAGCGACATGATGACCGCAACGAAACTCATCTTAAGCGCGAAAATAAAAATCGCACGTCGCTGCTGAAAATTACCGAGCTCGGCCTGCAGCGAAATCCATTGCTTCATGCGATTCACCTTCCTCAGCCCATCATTTCAGTCATGTGAGATAGGGGCTAAGACGCTTCCAGGTCTTTAACGGAATGATTAAAATGTGGTGCATTTCCCAAGTTGTGAACAGCCGGGGAAATGCATGCACAAAATCCGGCCTGCCGATAGAAATGGGTGGTGGGAGCACCGACGCGTCATGTCATTGATATTGTTGCGTCCAGCGTGCAGCATACGGAAAACCCCGGGAAACCAGGGTTTTCATATCTGCCAATAATCGATGACTGAAATATCCTCAGAAGAGGAAATAGCGCTGTGCCATCGGCAGCACGGTTGCCGGCTCGCAGGTCAGAAGCTCGCCATCGGCCCGCACTTCGTAGGTTTCCGGGTCCACCTCGATATGCGGCGTCAGGCTGTTGTGGATCATCGATGCCTTGGAGATGCCGCCGCGGGTGTTCCTGACAGGCAGCAGCGTCTTTGCGACCCCAAGCTTGCCGGCAAGCCCGGCATCGAAAGCCGCCTGCGAAACGAAGGTTACGGAGGAATTCGTCCGGTTTTTGCCATAGGCACCGAACATCGGCCGGTAGTGCATCGGCTGCGGCGTCGGGATGGAGGCATTCGGGTCGCCCATGGGAGCAGCCGCAATGGAGCCGCCGAGCAGAACCATCTCCGGCTTCACGCCGAAGAAGGCCGGATTCCAGAGTACCAGATCGGCACGCTTGCCAACCTCGATCGAGCCGACCTCATGGCTGACGCCGTGCGCGATCGCCGGGTTGATCGTATATTTTGCGATATAGCGTTTCGCACGGAAATTGTCGTTGTCGCCCGTCTCCTGCGCCAGGCGGCCGCGCTGGCGCTTCATCTTGTCGGCGGTCTGCCAGGTGCGGATCGCCACTTCACCGACACGGCCCATGGCCTGGCTGTCGGACGAAATGATCGAGAAGGCGCCGATATCGTGAAGAATATCCTCGGCTGCGATCGTCTCCTTGCGGATACGGCTTTCGGCAAAGGCGATATCCTCGGGAATCGACGGCGACAGATGATGGCAGACCATCAGCATGTCCAAATGCTCGGCGATCGTATTAACCGTATAGGGTCGCGTCGGATTGGTCGAAGAAGGGATGACGTTCGACTGGCCGCAGATCTTGATGATGTCAGGCGCGTGACCGCCGCCCGCTCCTTCCGTGTGGAAGGCGTGGATTGTGCGACCTTTGATGGCACCGATCGTATCCTCCACGAAACCGCTTTCATTCAACGTATCCGTGTGGATCATCACCTGCACGTCGTATTCGTCGGCAACGCTGAGGCAGCAGTCGATCGCGGCCGGCGTCGTGCCCCAATCCTCATGCAGCTTGAGCGCACAGGCTCCGCCGAGCACCATTTCCTCCAGGGCGGCAGGCACGGATGCATTGCCCTTGGCGGACAGGCCGATATTCATCGGAAAAGCGTCGAAGGATTCGATCATGCGCGCCAGATGCCAAGGCCCCGGCGTGCAGGTCGTTGCCAGCGTTCCGTGCGCCGGCCCGGTGCCGCCGCCAAGCATGGTGGTGACGCCCGACATCAGGGCTTCCTCGATCTGCTGCGGGCAGATGAAATGGATGTGGCTGTCCATGCCGCCGGCAGTCACGATCTTGCCCTCGCCGGCGATTGCCTCCGTGCCGGGTCCGACGATGATGTTGACACCGGGCTGCATGTCCGGATTGCCGGCCTTGCCGATCGCGACAATGCGGCCGTCCTTCAAGCCGATATCCGCCTTGACGATCCCCCAATGGTCGAGGATCAGCACATTGGTGATGACGGTATCGACGGCACCGTTTGCCCGGGTCACCTGGCTCTGCCCCATGCCGTCGCGGATGACCTTGCCGCCGCCGAACTTCACCTCCTCGCCATAGGTGGTGAAATCCTTCTCCACCTCGATGAACAATTCGGTATCGGCCAGACGCACCTTGTCGCCGACGGTCGGTCCGAACATGCTGGCATAGGCGGCGCGGGAAATCCTGTAGGGCATCAATCAATCTCCTTGGGAGGCAGAGAGGAGGTTCGTATCGGTAAGTCGCCGCAGGCGGCCGAGGGATATGTAGGCGTCCACCAGCCGCTTCTCGGCGGCAAAGGGATGCTCTTCCCAGCCCGTGTGGCTGAAGCCGGTAATGGCGATATCGTCGTCTGGATAACGTGCCATCACTTCGGCGATCACGATCAGGCCGCTGCTCGGTACCACGTAGGAGCCGGGATCATGCTCTGCGAGCGCCGCATCGACACCTTCGTGAATGGATTGACCGATCACGACATGTCGCTTGCCGGTTGCCTGACAGAAGGCGGTGAACTGGTCGGTATAATCGTCGCAGAAATCGTCGAGTTCAGGATGCGAGATCGCCAGCGGTGCTCGCAGCGCCTCGAATTTGATCGGATCGCGCACGCTCCAGATTTCCGACGCGGAAGCAACGGCAGGGCTCTTGCGCCACTCGGCCGAGCCGAGCATGGCGCGCGCCGGCCGGCCTGTGTTGCACACCGCAACGACATCGGTCCGGCTGCCGCCGGCCCCCATCGAGCGGCAATCGTTGAAACGGATCACAAGATCAGCAGCATCGATGACAGCTGCGGCGCCTGCCGCAACCTCGCCATTGCCGACGATCATCACGCTACGCCTGGAAATCACTGATCACCCTCCGGTCCATCGGCGAGGTCTTTCAGCTCCTTGGTGCGCTTCTTGGTCAGATCCGCTTTGCAGCCGGAAACGAGCATGGGCTCCATCGAGCCGCCTCGCGCCTGAAATCCCTGTGCCTCGCACTCGCCGTCGCGATAGTCCACCCAGGCACGCTGCGCCTTGATGAGCGCCTTTTCGGCGCCCTTCATGTCGTCGTCCAGATCCGCGTCGATGGCGACCATCGCGGCACGCGTCTTCTTGTATTGCGCGTTCAGCGCCTTGTCGGCCGTGTCGAAATCGAGCGCAGCGCAAATATTCAGATCCGTCTGCGCCTCTGCTTTGGCGCAATCGACCTTCGGTTCATCCGGATTGTTCTGCGCAAAGGCAGGACCACAAATCAGGGCCGCAGCAAGAGCTGCAGCGGGCGCAAGCATTTTAATCAACGTCAAATCCCCCCAAAGCTATAGCTTGCCCATGACCTGCTGACGGAAGCCGTAGACTTCGCGCTTGCCCGATAGCGGGATCAGCGTCACCGAGCGTGTCTGACCCGGCTCGAAACGCACGGCGGTTCCAGCGGGAATATCGAGCCGCATGCCCCTCGCCTGGTCGCGGTCGAAGGAAAGCCCGGCATTGGTTTCGGCAAAATGATAATGGCTGCCGACCTGCACCGGCCTGTCACCGGTATTGGAAACTTCGAGCGTCACGGTCGGCGCTCCGGCATTGAGTTCGATGTCGCCGCTCGCAGCGATGATTTCGCCTGGGATCATGGTTTTCTCCTCATGCGGCCCGGACGGGCGCGCATCCCTCTGCTTTTAGAACACGCTTGGTCGAAGCGGGATATTTGACGAGCAAGGCTATCGGGCGGATGGGACGCTGGACGAAGTCGCCGCCGCGATTCGGACAAGCGCCGCCCAATACGCTGTCGACACAATCGGCGCAAAAGGTGCACTCGAAAGTGCAGATCATCGCTTCCTTGCTCTGCGGCGGCAAATTCCTGTCGCAGCATTCGCAATTGGGCCTCAGCTCCAGCATGGCAACCTCACCGGATGGGTTCGTGGACGGTCACAAGCTTGGTGCCGTCGGGAAACGTCGCCTCGACCTGAACATCATGGATCATCTCGGCAATGCCTTCCATCACCTGATCGCGGGTGATGACATGGGCGCCGGCCTCCATCAGTTCGGCGACCGGCCGTCCGTCCCGCGCGCCTTCGACCACGAAATCCGTGATCAGCGCGATGGCTTCGGGATGATTGAGCTTGACGCCGCGCTCCAGCCGCCGCCGCGCCACCATCGCCGCCATGGAAATCAGCAGCTTGTCTTTTTCTCTCGGAGTGAGGTTCATCGCCTACCTATGTGATTGCTGTTGTCAGAGCATGATGCCGAAAGGTGTGAGCGCTTTTCGGCATCATGCTCTACTTCTTTGATTTTGGAGCTGCATGATTTTAGGTCAAGCAGACCTAAAATCATCCAGCTCCAGGGACTATAGGTTCCAGACTTTCGGCACAGGCGCTCCATTGCGCAAGGCGGAAATGATCGGAATGAGGATTTTTCTGAGCGCGAAACCATCAGCAGCGACAAGCCGCACGACGAGCTTCTCGCCCCAGTGGCTGGCGCCTCCCATATGGGTTTCAAGAAGCGGCCTGATCCGGCCAAGATAGGTTTCGGCCAGCGGGCCGACATAGAGCAAGGTCGCAAAGGCCACCTGCCCTCCAAGCACCGCCATTTTCGCCGTCAAGGCGGCCACATCGCCATCCAGCCGCAGCTCCTCGGCGTGAACAAGCCGCCCGCCACGGCGAATGCGCCAGCGGTCGCGAAATAGTCCCTGCTCCATCGCTTCGCCCATGGCTTTCCGCCCGAGCAGGATCGCCTCGACGGCAAGGAATTCGGCCCTATCGTCAAGCTCGACAGTCAACGCACGCGAAAGCGAGGCGCGGTCGAACAGGATGGTCTCCTGCGGCAGCCAATCGACCCGAGCGCCGCTACCGACTCTGATCGAGGTTTCAACCTCGGCCGTGCCAGTCGACGCCTTATAGATCTTTTCGCAGGCCTGCGTCGTCACATCGATGCGCGTGCCCGGCGCGGCGACAATGCTCCAGTCCATCCGGTCGCCGCCGGTCAGACCGCCGGCAGTGTTGATGATGACGGCCTCCATGGAATGATCGAAGGTTTCCGGCAGCCTGATCTTCGCCGCCCCCTCCTGGAAGAGCTCGGCAAGGCGCGTGCGGCCGCCAAGCGACTTGGCCGCAAGATGGCCGCGACCCCGCGCCCTCTGCGGTCTTGTGCTTGCCGCCGTCATTGCCATCAGCTTCTCCACATATCACATCATGCCAAAGCCCGGCCATTGAAGCCCGGCAAGGAATAAATGCAAGCAATTCCTGTGCCTTATGCTATCTCCCGCAATATCGGCCCGATGCCGATCGCGTCAGCCGCATTTTTCGTCAAACGCCGAAAAGAAAGGCAATGATCGTCACCGCTGCCGAAAGAGTCGCACTATCCCTTCACTGCCGTGAAGAAGAGGAAGCGTGGCTTGGTCGTCAGGCTCTTGAATGCGTCCGGGAAAAGAGTGCTGACCCTCGCGTCCGGCTGCGGCTCACTCACGACATCGATCCGAAATCCAGCCGATTTCAACGCATCGAACATGGCGTGGAGCGGCCGGTGCCAGAACCGCATGGTGATGTCCTTGCCGCCGCGATGCCACGTCTCGCTGAAATTATAGGTCTCGAAATAGCTCTCACCGCTGGCCGGATCATGATCCATGAACGGGTGATGCGTCGAAAAAATCAGACGACCGCCATCGGACAAGACGCGTCGGAATTCCGAAAGAGGCCGCGACCAATCGTGCAGGTAATGCATGACCAGTGAGGCCATGACCAAATCGAACGCGCCGTCTTCGAAAGGCAACCGCTCGTTCAAATCAGCCAGCAACAATCGCGCCCGCCCTTCCAGGCGACGCCTTGCGATTTCGAGCAAGCCCGCGCTCGCATCGACACCGGTCAGGATCGCTCCTCGATCGACCAGAGCTGCCGCATGAGCACCGCCTCCGCAACCCGCATCGAGGACGCGAAGTCCGGCAACGTCGCCGGCAAGCGAGAGAATTGCGGGCCGCTCATAATAGGCATTCCAGGCATTGTTCTCGTTGTCGGCCTGATAGGCGGCTGCGAAGGCATCATAGTCATTCTCAGACACTGTTCCTCCTTGCCGGAAAGCGGCATGCATGACAGCACTTCAGGTGGTTGGCGCCGTCACCTTATGGACGCGCGACCTCTCGGGCAATGTTGTATCGCCGCCGTCCCACCTAGACCACGCGGTCCGGCGGCTCCCTTCCGGCAAAAAAAGCAGTGATATTGTCGACGACCTTCATGCCCATGGCCGTGCGCGTTTCTTCCGTGGCGCTGCCGAGATGCGGCAGGAGCACGACATTGTCCATTTCCCGCAGCCGCTCCGGAATATGCGGCTCCGCTTCATAGACATCGAGGCCGGCGCCGCGGATCGTTCCCTGCTCCAACGCCGCAATCAGCGCCGTCTCGTCGACGACATCGCCCCTTGCGGTATTGATCAGGAAGGCGCCGGGCTTCATGGCGGCAAGGCGGTCCGCATTCATCAGATGGCGGTTCTCGGCGCCGCCGGGGCAATGCAGGGAGACGAAATCGGAGACGTCCAAAACATCCTCGACCGTCTGCAGTTGCACGGCGCCATAGCGTGCGGCCTCCATGGGATCGATGGCGGAGCGGTTGTAGAAAACGACATCCATGCCGAAACCGAAATGGCAACGTTGCGCGAAGGCACGACCGATACGGCCGAAGCCGATGATGCCGACGGTCTTGCCCGTCACTTTGGTACCGACCAGATGCGTTGGTCGCCAGCCGCTCCAGCCGCCGGCCCTGACTTCGCGCTCGCCTTCGCCGCCACGCCGGGCAACAGAAAGAAGCAGCAGCATGGCGATATCGGCCGTGCAGTCCGTCAGCACGCCTGGCGTGTTGGTGACGACTACGCCCTTTTCCTTGGCAGCCTTGATATCGATGTGATTGAAGCCGACGCCGAAATTGCCGAGGATCTTCGTCCGGATCGCCTCTCCCTCGAAAAGCGGGGCCGGAAGCTTGTCGGAAACGGTCGGCAGAACAGCATCATGGGTAAGCAGCGCCTCGCGCAGCTGCCCGGCATCGAGCGCCTCGTCATCCTGGTTCAGAGTGGTGTCGAAACGCTCCGAAAGCACCGCCTCGACCGCTGACGGCCAGCGCCGGGTCACGAGAATACGGGGTTTGCTCATACTGTGATCCTCCTGCCGATACGGGGGCAGACTTAAAGCAGCTTCGGCATGAAGGAAATGGCGAACCGATATCGCGAATGTGAAAAAGCCCGGCCAATGGCCGGGCTTTCCAGATCTTGCCTATGCCGGAAAACCGGCATCGCAAAGCTTACTTCGCGATTTCGGCGTAGTTGTACTTGCCGTCGGAACCCTTGGACCACTTGTACATGACGTAGTCCGGGCGGGTGATGTCGCCCTTGGCATTGAAGCCGAGGTCGCCGATAGCGGTCTTGAACGGACCCTTTGCCTTGATCGCGTCGGCAACTGCCATCGGATCGTTGGAACCCGCAGCCTTGGCGGCGGCAGCGATAACCTGCAGAGCCGAGTAGGAGTAGAGCGTGTAGCCTTCCGGCTCGTAGCCGGCAGCGCGGAACTTCGCGACGAGATCGGCGGAAGCCGGGTTCTTGCGCGGGTCCGGAGCGAAGGTCATCAGCGTGCCGTCAACGGCATCGCCAGCGATCGAGGCCAGCTCGTTCGAGACGATACCGTCACCCGACATGAAGTGAGCCTTCACGCCCTGGTCGGCCATCTGACGCATGATGAGGCCGGCTTCGGTATGCAGACCGCCGTAGTATACGAAGTCGACGCCAGCCTGCTTCATCTTGGCGATGAGGGCCGAGTAGTCCTTGTCGCCGGGGGTGATGCCTTCATAAAGAACTTCCTTCACGCCGTCGGCGTTGAGGTTCTTCTTGGTTTCGTCAGCCAGGCCCTGACCATACGGGGTCTTGTCATGAACGACGGCAACCTTGGCGCCCTTGAAATTGTCGGCGATATACTTGCCGGCAACCTCGCCCTGCTGGTCGTCACGACCGCAAGTACGGAAGGTGTTCCACAGGCCGCGTTCGGTGAATTGCGGGTTGGTCGAAGCGGGAGTGATCTGCAGGATGCCGTTTTCAGCGTAGACTTCCGAAGCCGGAATGGAAACGCCCGAGTTGAAGTGACCGACAACGAACTTGACGCCGTCAGCGACGAACTTGTTGGCAACCGAAACACCCTGCTTGGCGTCGGAGACGTCGTCGCCGAGTTCGATCTTGATCTTTTCCCCGTTGATGCCGCCGGCTGCATTGATATCGGCAGCGGCCTGCTCTGCACCCTTCTGAAGCTGCGCGCCAAACGCAGCATTCGGGCCCGTCAACGGACCGCCAACGCCAACAATGATGTCTGCCTTCGCAACGCCGCCGAAAGCGATCATCGCCGACAAAGCCACCGCCGACAGAAGATACTTCTTCATATTATTACTCCCAATTTTTAAGCGGGTTCCGTTTGATCTGCCCTGCGCGATACCCACCAATCATCACGCCGGTAACGCTTGCATTCCGAACTCTGGAAGCATGACCCGGCCCGTTCCCGTCTGTTTTTTATGGGCTGGGTGACGCTCTTGGTTGTACGCAGACTGTGCCTAGTTTAGGCGCACTGTCAATTCTTCTTCTTCCAAGAAAAGGCCGAGGTCTTTTCATAGAGCCAGTAATAATTATTCACCATCTGATCGGTACGCCGATACCTGTACCCCGCCGTCGCAAAGACGAGCAGAAGTACGACGTCGATGATGTAGATAGTGACGTCGAACACCGGGCCGCTGAACAGCGCATGATGCAGAAACTGCAGGCCAAGGCCGATCAGAAAGCTGTAGATGACGACAAGCGGATAGGTTTCCCAGTTGGACGCGACGGCGCGGCCGGCGCGCCATGCGGTCCAGAAACCCAGGATGACGATAACAGCGCGGATGACCATGCGGCCGCCGGTATCGCTGTCGAAGAGAAGTCCCTGCATCTCAAATTCTCCGCGAAACGAAACTCAATGATGTCCGCCTTCGAGATAGGCGGCGCGCACTTCCGGATTGGCGAGCAGTTCCTTGCCCGAACCGCTCATCGTCACCCGGCCGTTGACCATCACATAGGCGCGGTCTGAAAGCTTCAGCGCCGCAAAGGCGTTCTGCTCGACGAGGAACACGGTCAGCCCCTGAGTCTGGTTCAGGACCTTGATGGCTTCGAAAATGCCTTTGACGATCAGCGGCGCCAGACCGAGCGACGGCTCGTCGAGAAGCAACAGCTTGGGGCGTGCCATCAGCGCACGGCCGATCGACAGCATCTGCTGCTCGCCGCCCGAAAGCGTACCGCCGCGCTGCGACTGTCGCTCCTTCAAGCGCGGGAAGAGCGTGAAGATCTTCTCGACGTCCTCGCTGAAGTATTTGAGCTTGTCGAGGCTCGCCCCCATCTGCAGGTTTTCGTAGACCGTCATGCGCGGGAAGATGCGCCGCCCCTCCGGCGACTGCGCGATGCGAAGCCGGGCAATCTCATGCGTCGGCATGCGCGTGATATCGCGACCGTCGAAGGTGACCGAGCCGGTGCGCGCCTGCGGGCTGCCGCAGATCGTCATCATCAGCGTCGATTTGCCGGCACCGTTGGCGCCGATCAGGCTGACGATCTCGCCGCTGTTGACTTCGATGTCGACGCCGGCAAGAGCGCGGATATTGCCGTAATAGGTTTCGACACCCGCGACTTTCAGAAGTGGTTGCGCCGCCATCAATGTTCACCCTCTTGGAGGTGTTCGACTTCGGCAATCACCTCTTCCACTTCCTCATCTTCGACGCCCAGATAGGCGGCGATCACTCGAGGGTCGTTCTTGACCTCATCCGGCGTGCCGTCGGCAATCTTCTGCCCATATTCGAGCACGATGACATGGTCGGAAATTTCCATGACCACGGACATGTCGTGTTCGATCAGCAGGATCGATGTGCCGGTGTCCTTGCGGATGCTGCGTAGGAATTCGTTCAGGACCAGAGACTCGCGAGGATTGAGACCGGCCGCCGGCTCGTCCAGGCAAAGAAGTTCCGGACCCGTGCACATGGCGCGGGCGATTTCCAGGCGACGTTGCGCTCCGTAAGGAAGGTCGCCTGCGGGATCGTCGGCGCGATCGATCAGATCAGCCTTTTCCAGCCAGAAACGCGCCAACTCGATCGCATTCTTCGCCTCAGAACGATAGCGGCCGATGCCGAGCAGACCGAGGATCGTATAGCCGGAGGCACGCATCAGCTTGTTGTGCTGCGCGACCAGCAGGTTTTCGAGCACGGTGAGGCCCGAAAACAGGCGGATGTTCTGGAAGGTACGCGCCACCTTGGCTTCGCGCGTGATCCGGAAATCCGGAAGCCGCTCCAGGAGGTATTCCTTGCCGGCCTTCTGGTTGAGCGTGATCATACCCATCGTCGGTTTGTAGAAGCCGGTGATGCAGTTGAACACCGTGGTCTTGCCGGCGCCATTCGGGCCGATCAGCGCCGTGATGTCGCCGCGCTTCGCTTCGAACGAGAAGTCGTTGATCGCCATCAGGCCGCCGAACTTCATCGACAGGTGATCGACCTTCAGCAGAATGTCGTCGGGGGTTGTGGTCACAGCGTTCATCAGCCGTGGCCCTCCTTGGTAAAGCTGCCGGAGATCGCTTTTCGCTCCTTGAGGAAGGCGGTTGGCTCACGCGTGCCGACAAAGCCGCGCGGCTTGAAGATCATCACGACCACCATGGCAAGGCCGAAGATCAGCATGCGGTAGAGTTCCGGGGTGAAGTCCGGCCCGAAGATCAGCTTGAGGAAATCCATGTCGCGCAGCAGCTCGGTGCCGCCGACCATGGCGATCGCGGCAATCGCGATGCCCTTCAGCGATCCCATGCCGCCGAGAACGACGATGGCAAGGATCACGGCGGATTCGAGGAAGACGAAGGATTCCGGCGAGACGAAACCCTGACGTGCCGCGAAGAACGACCCTGCGAAGCCGCCGAACATCGCGCCGGTGGCAAAAGCCGTGAGCTTCGTCGTCACCGTATTGATGCCGAGCGAGCGGCAAGCGATTTCATCCTCGCGCAGCGCTTCCCACGCACGTCCGATCGGCATCCGACGCAGGCGGATCGTCACATAGGCGGTCAGCATGCAGAGCAACAGGATGACGTAGAACAGGAAGATCTTGTACCAAGCAGACGAGATCGGCAGACCGAAGCTGCGGACGAAGTTGTGCGGATCCTTCATATCGAAGGTATAGATGCCGAAGAGCGACGCCTTGGTGATGTTGGAGATGCCGAAGCTTCCCTGCGTCACATCGGTCCAGTTGGTCAGCACGATACGGATGATTTCCCCGAAGGCCAGCGTCACGATCGCCAGATAGTCACCCCGCAGGCGCAGGACCGGAAAGCCGAGGATCATGCCCCAAAGCGCTGCCAGAATGCCAGATATCGGCAGAAGCAGCCAGAAGGACAGGCCGAAATGCATCGACAACAGCGCATAGGAATAGGCGCCGACCGCATAGAAGGCGACATATCCCAGGTCAAGCAGACCGGCGAGACCGACGACGATGTTCAGACCCCATGCGAGCATCACGTAGATGAGGATCTGGATGCCGAAATTGTCGACATAGGTCAGCGATCCCTGCGGGCCGAGGAGCACCACCGCCGCTATCGGATAGATGAGCAGAAGCACAAGGGCGATCTTGTTGAAGTGTCTGGAGGCGAAGCTGGGCTCGCCCTCCACCTGCACGACCTTGGCCTTGGCCGCCTTTCGCGCCGCCAGATAAGGCTGAACGAAGACCGTCATGATAAAGCGGCCGACGGCGGCGATTGCCACGATCGTCGCCAGAAGGCCCCAGCGCTGCACGATGATCAGCTTGTTGTCCATGTTCTGATCGGTCTTGAGACCGATATAGAGGACGAACATGCCGAAGGCGATGATCGCGGCCCAGAGGGCGTCCGTAATCCCTTTCTGGACAAGGCCGGGTGCGGTCTTGCCTGCAACGAAGTTTGAATTTGCCATGGCGTTATACCTTTTCGACTTCCGGCCGGCCGAGAATACCCGTCGGCTTGAAGATCAGCACGTAGGCTAGGATACCGTATGTGGCGACATCCTTATACGCGATGGGAAAATTGCCAGACCAGAACGACTCGATGAAGCCGATCATCAGACCACCGAGAACAGCGCCCGGAAGCGAGCCGATGCCGCCCAGAACGGCCGCCGTGAAGGCCTTGACACCCGGCACGAAGCCGTCCGTGAAGTTGGCGACGCCATAATACATCAGATACATCGTGCCGGCGACCGCAGCGAGCGCCGCACCCATGATGAAGGTGATGGAGATGGTACGGTCGACATTGATGCCGAGCAGCGCCGCCATCTTGCGGTCCTGTTCAGTGGCCCGCTGGGCGCGCCCAAGCGCCGTCTTGTTGACGATGTACCAGAAGGCGGCAAGCAGCACGACGGTGACGACGAAGATGATGATCTGCTTCAGGGACAGCGAGACGCCGCCGAAATTGTAGACATCACCCACAAGCGTCGGGATCGGCTTGTTACGCGGACCCTGTGCGACCTGGATGAAATTCGACAGAACGATCGACATGCCGATCGCCGTGATCAGCGGCGCAAGGCGGAACGAACCGCGCAGCGGCCGATAAGCCACCCGCTCGATCACCCAATTCCATAGGCTCGTCATCAGCATGGCGACAATCAGCATGACAAGCAGCATGATCGCAACCGGCAGGCCGGCGAAGAGCGAAACGAGAACCAGATAGGTGATGAGAGCAGCGAAACCGCCGAGCATGAAAACGTCACCGTGGGCAAAGTTGATCATGCCGATGATGCCGTAAACCATGGTATAACCAATGGCGATCAGGCCGTAGATCGACCCGAGAGTCAGCCCGTTTAAGAGCTGCTGGATAAAATAATCCATATGTCATTTCCCCTGGATGCGGCGTCATACGACCACATCTCTTATTACTTTTTTAGGTTCCTTCTAGAGGCCTATGGCCGCGATTCCATACTGGTTTCGAAGGAAATGTGAAGCCAAAAAGGCGAGAAATTGACAAATTCTTTTCAAATCGCCGTGCGCTGATGCGAATCCGACCAAAAATGACACGAAAGCGGCAGGTCGTGGCTCAAAATTAGCCAAAACCGTCAAGCGACGCGTGCGCTTTGAAGAGCTTTTGTCAGAGGCGGACCTCGTCAGGCCCGCCATAATAGTCGTCTGAACCGCGACTTTACGCGCGCATCCTGGCGCCATCCGCATCGAACAGCGGCTCGGCCTGCAGCTTTGCCGGCAAGAGTTCGCCGAGCAATTCGATCGACCATCCCTGCGTCTCGTCGGCGATTTCCTTCGGCACATAACCGACGGCGACCGAAAGGCCGGAGCCGTGCGCATAGCCACCCGACGTCACCCAGCCGCAAACCGCGCCATTGTGATAGATCGGCTCGTCGCCGATGACGTCGGCATCCCCCGCCGAAAGGATGAAGGTGCGCAGCCGCAAGGTGCCACCCTCCGCCTTCTCTTTGGCGGCAGCCGCCTTGCCGATGAAATCAGCTTCCTTGGACAGCGCCACGAATCGGTTGAGACCGGCCTCGAACGGCCCGTAGAGCGGCCGGTATTCGCGTGCCCAGCTGCCATAGGACTTGTCGAGGCGCAGCGCATTCAGCGCTCTCAGCCCGAAGAGGCGGATATCGAACTCGGCGCCTTCCTGCATCAGAAGGTCGAAGATATAACGCTGATGCTCCGGCTTCATCCAGATCTCATAGCCGAGATCGCCCGTATAGGAGACGCGGCCGACAATCGCGGGCGCCATGCCGATATCCATGCGGCGGATCGACATGAAGGGGAACACGGCAGTCGAGAGATCCTGATGGGTCAGCTTCTGCAGCAGCTTGCGGGCGTTCGGACCAGCAATCGAGAGGCCGAGCAGCGAAAGACCGAGTGCTTTCAGCTCGACCGAACCATCCTTCGGCAACAGGCTTTCGAACCAGCGCATATGATAGGCTTCGGCAATGCCGGAGCCGATGAGAAGGAAATCCCCCTCACCGAGCTTCGCCAGCGTGAAATCGCCGATCAGCTTGCCGTCATGCTTCAACATCGGCGCCAGCGTCATGCGACCCACGGCCGGGATACGGCAGGTCAGTAGCCTGTCGAGGAAGGCTTCGGCGCCCGGTCCCTTGACCGAATATTTGGCAAAGCCCGAGGTCTCCATCAGGCCGACGCTCTCGCGCACTGCCTTGGCTTCGGCGCCGACGACATCGAAATCGTTGGAACGGCGCCAGGAGAATTGATCGACCTCACCCTTCGGCGCGAACCACAATGCCTGTTCGAGACCGTAGTAAGCACCGAAGACGCCGCCGGCCTCCTTCAACTTGTCGTAGATCGGTGTCGTCAGCAGCGGGCGCGCGGCCGGCAGCTCCTCGTTCGGATAGCGGATCGAGAAGCGGCGGGCATAGTTCTCGCGCACCTTGGCATTCGTATAGGCGAGCGTCGCGTAGTCGCCATAGCGGGAAACGTCCATGGCGAAGACGTCGAAGCCCGGATCGCCGTAGATCATCCAGTTGGCGAGCGCGAGACCGACGCCGCCGCCCTGGCTGAAGCCGGCCATGACGGCGCAGGCCGACCAGTAATTGCGAAGCCCGCGCACCGGGCCGACAAGCGGATTACCATCCGGCGAGAAGGTGAACGGGCCGTTGATGATCCGCTTGATACCGGCATTGTTGAAGGCCGGGAAATGGCGGAAGCCGACTTCCAGCTCCGGCGTGATGCGCTCGATATCCTCGGCCAGCAACTCGTGGCCGAAATCCCAGGGCGTCGTCACCGGCGACCATGGGCGACATGCCTTTTCATAGGTGCCCATCAGCATGCCCTGCCGCTCCTGGCGCAGATAGATCTCGCCGTCGAAGTCGACGCAGTGCATCAGCTCCTTGCCTGTCGTCTTGTTGAAGTCGATGACCTCGGGCATGTCCTCGGTAATGAGGTACATATGCTCCATGGCGAGCACCGGCAGCTCGAGCCCCACCATGCGGCCGACTTCGCGCGCCCAGAGGCCGGCGGCGTTGACCACATGCTCGGCGATGATCTCGCCCTGGTTGGTGATGACGCGCCAGGAGCCATCCTCGCGCTGCACCAGCTCTTCCACCTTGGTATGCAGGTAGATCTCGGCACCGTTCTTCTTGGCCGAACGGGCATAGGCATGTGTGGTGCCATAGGGGTCGAGATGGCCTTCGACGGGATCGTAAAGCGCGCCAACGAACTGATCGGGGTCGAGAAGCGGCATCATCTCATGCGCTTCCTTCGGCGTCAGCAGCGTCGCTTCAAGGCCATTGTAGCGGCCCTTGGCGAGAATGGACTTCAACCAGTCGAAGCGCTGCGGCGTGGCGGCCAGCATCAGGCCGGAGGTCAGGTGCAGACCGATGTCCTGGCCGGAATATTCCTCGATCTCCTTGTAGAGCTCGACCGTATATTTCTGTAGCTTGGCAACGTTTGGATCGCCGTTGATCGTATGCATGCCGCCGGCGGCATGCCAGGTCGAGCCGGATGTCAGTTCGGAGCGCTCGAGCAGCACCACATCCTTCCAGCCGAATTTCGTCAGGTGATAGAGCACCGAACATCCGACGACACCGCCACCGATGACGACGACCTTGGCATGGCTTTTCATCTGGGAATCCCCTGTTTTCGGCACGAAGCCGTCGGGTGTCTTCCCGTGCGACCGGCCGTATTTGAGAGGAAACCTAGAGACTATCCGATAGGCCAAATAGCCCGAACTGCGAAACCGATATGCCTGTTTGCGCCATCGCAATTGTTCGGATCGCGCCATCGGCCATCACATGCGCAAGCTGGCCAGCAAGGCATTCGACATCAGGCAACATAAGGCTTTTCAGTCGGTGAAGCCCGCCGTAAGCGCGAACTCGCGGCCCATCTCCATGATCTCTTCGAACACGCTGCCGGCATAGGAACGCGGCACGATGATTTCGAAGCGATCGGGGCCAGTGCGCGCAACATTGGCGCTGACATGACAGCAGAGCATATTGGCCGAATGGCCCTCGGCAAAAACCTGCGGATGCAAATCGACGGCGACGCATTTGGCGAGGATGCGAGGGACGTTGGGGCCGGAAATGTGGAGCAGTACGCGCCCGTCACTTTGCTCGAAGAAGGAGGCACGAGCCGGATCGAGCGTGAAGAGATCCCGCGCCATACTATCGGCGCCGAGCGTCTCCGATACCACGAACCATTCTCTAGGTCCGGCATCGCGAACCGATACGTCCTTCAACGCCTTCAGGCTTGCCAAAACGCCGTCCTGATCTCCCGCCCTGCCAAGCACGGAGAAGATGGCCGGGCGGCGCACCACCGCGAGATGATTCGGATTGGCTGCAGCCTCGAAGCCGGAAATATGATCTTCCAGCACATGCCTGTTCTGAAAAGCGACGCTCATCGATCCCTCATCCCTGAAGCTTCTTGTTGTCCGGATCGATGAAGACCGGGCTGCAGACCTCTGCCGCCACTTCCTCGCCGCGCAATCCGTCCCAGACTGTCACGCGCTCGCCGATGCGCTCCCGGCCCGACTTCAGGAAAGCCAGCGCGATCGAATGGCCGAGAGTGGGCGAGAAGCAGACCGAGGAAACATGGCCCTGATCGTTCACGGTCGAGGGTCGGGCGCCCTCCTTCAAAATATGCGCGCCGGCATGGAACTCTTTCGCGGTGTCGATCGGCTTCAGGCCCACAAGCTGGCCGCGGTCGGCGGCGGTCAGACCGAAGCGTGTCGACAGCCTCTTGCCGATGAAATCATGCTTCTGCGTCGACAGCATGCGGCCAAGCCCGACATCGTCGGGCGTCGCACGCCCATCGAGCTCGCTATGAGTGACATGCCCCTTCTCGATACGCAGCACGTTGAGCGCTTCGACGCCGTAAGGGCAGATGCCGTGCGCTTTGCCCGCCTCCATGATCGCATCCGCAACCGCCTCGCCATAGCCGGCCGGCACCGCCAACTCATAGGCCAGTTCGCCCGAGAAGGAGATGCGGAACAGACGCGCCCTAAGCCCACCCTTCAACAGCACTTCGGCGGCGGCGAGGAACGGGAAGAAGGCGTCGGAAATATCATCCTCGACAATCTGCTCCAGCACCAGCCGTGCCTTTGGGCCGGCAATCGCCATCTGCGCCCATTGATCGGACGAGGAGACGAAACGAACGTCGAGCTGCGGCCAAAGCGTCTGCGCTGAGAATTCCATATGCGTCATCACCTCGCCGGCCATTGCCGTCGTGGTCGTCATGAAGAAATGGTCTGGTGTCAGCCGGCTCGTCGTGCCGTCGTCGAAAACCATGCCGTCTTCGCGCAGCATCAGGCCATAGCGTGCCTTGCCGATCGGCAGTTTCAGAAAAGCGTTGGAATATAGGCGGTTGAGGAACTCCGCCGCATCCTTGCCGAAAATCTCGATCTTGCCGAGCGTCGACACGTCGCAGATGCCGACATTGTTGCGGACGTTCAGCACCTCGCGGTCAACACTGTCGCGCCAGCCCTTCTCGCCCGGTCGGGCAAACCAGGACGAACGATACCAGAGACCGGCCTCGACGAAGGCGGCACCATTCTTCTTGGCCCAACCATGCAACGGCGACTCCCTGACCGGCTGCGCGTGCTTGTCGCGCGCAGTACCCGCCAGCGCGCCGAAGGAAACCGGCGTATAGAACGGCCTGAATGTTGTCGTGCCGACGGCAGCCGGGCTGACGCCGCGCATGCCGGCGATAATGCCGGCGGCGTTGACATTGCCGAGCTTTCCCTGATCCGTCGCCATGCCGCTCGTCGTATAGCGCTTGGCATGTTCCACATGGCCGAAGCCCTCGCGCAGGGCGAGGCCCAGATCCTTGGCATGGACGTCGTTCTGGAAGTCGACGAATGCCTTGTCCTTCGCGCCCGGCACATGCCAGATCACCGCAAAAGACGGATCATAGTCTCCTTCGACTTCGGGCAGATCGGCAGCATCCGCCGCGCGGCCGAGGCTTTCGATGACCAGCCGTGCCTTTTCCGCACCATCGGCAAGGCAGCCTGAAACGCTCTCGATACCACCCGCCGAGCCGGCAATCTCCAGCTCGCCGCCGATGATCGGCGCCATGAACGCCTGCTTTTCGTCCGACCAGATCGGCTTGGCGCCGCGCTGGCAGGCAAGATGGATGATCGGCGACCAACCACCCGACATGGCCAGCGCATCGCAGACAATCAACTCATCAAGTCCGCCGCGATCGGCAATGACACCGCTGATGCGATGCTTACCCTTGGTCGCATGCACGCTTGCTCCATGCACGACGCGGACACCCTGGGGAGCAGCGTCGGCCGATGCGACGCGCGTATCGAGGATCGCCGAAATCTCGACGCCTGCGGCGGCGAGGTCGGCCGCAGTGCGATAGCCCGAGCCGCCATTGGTGAAGACGGCAACCTTCTGCCCGGCAACGACGCCATAACGGTTAAGGTAGCTGCGCATGGCGCCGGCCATCATCACGCCCGGACGATCATTGCCGCCGAACACCAGCGGCCGCTCTTCGGCACCGGAGGCAAGAATGGCGCGCTTGGCGGCGATGCGCCAGAGACGCTCCACGGGAAGATCCGGCGATGGCATCGCCACATGCTTCTGCACCTTCTCGACGGCGCCAAAAACATTGCCATCATACCAGCCGAACACGGTGGTACGGGGCATCAGGGTCACATTCTCGAAGCTCTGCAGCTCCTCCAATGTCGCCTGAACGAAGACGTCAGCGGCAGCGCCGCCGATCGTCAGTCTTTCCGAAAGCAGTGAGCCGCCGAGACGGAAACCTTCATCCGCCAGCACGACGCGCAAGCCGGCGCGGGCAGCGGTCAGAGCCGCCATCAGGCCCGCCGGACCGGAACCGATGACAAGCAGGTCGCAATGTGCCCAAACCTTCTCATAGCGGTCCGGATCGGCCTGCATGACGGCCTTGCCGAGGCCGGCAGCGCGCCGGATGATCGGCTCATAAACCTTCTCCCAGAAGGCGGCCGGCCACATGAAGGTCTTGTAGTAGAAGCCCGCCCCGAGGAACGGCGACAACAGGCTGTTGACCGAGCCGAAGTCGTGCTTCAGCGACGGCCAGCGGTTCTGGCTCACGGCCGCCATGCCCTGATAGAGCTCGGCGACGGTGGCGCGCGTATTCGGCTCGGTGCGGCCATCCTTGCCGATGGTGACGAGCGCGTTGGGCTCCGCCGACCCAGCTGTCAGGATGCCGCGCGGCCGATGATATTTGAAGCTGCGCCCGACCAGCAGCTGGTCGTTGGCGAGCAGAGCGGCGGCGAGCGTATCACCCTCCAGTCCCTTCATCTCCTTGCCGTCGAACTGGAAGGAAAGCGGCCGGCTGCGATTGACGAGACCGCCGGTCGACAGACGATAGGCCGTCATCGTGCCGCCTCCTTCGCCTTGTCCTCGGCGTCGGTAACGGAAAAGACCTCATGGGTGACATTGCTGCGCTCGACGACCAGCCAGCGGCGACACCCGGCGCTGTGATGCCAATATTCCTCAATACGGCCGCGTTCATTGTCGCGGATGAAGACGTAACGGTTCCAGTCCTCGTCCGGCGCGGTCGGCGCCGGGCGGACGACGGAGGCGCCGCGAATGGAGAATTCTTCCTTGGGTCGCACGCCGCAATGCGGGCAGTTGATCAAGCTTGCCATTGGTATTGTGCCCTCAATGCAGGTTCGGCTGCGGACCCTTGCCGCCTTCGTCGATCGCAAAGCCGCGCTCGAAGCGGTCGAGACGCAGGAGGCGACTGACATCGTGGCTCTCGTTCTTGGCAATCAGATGCGCGAAGCAGAAGCCCGAGGCCGGCGTCGCTTTGAAGCCGCCATAGTTCCAGCCGCAGTTCAGATAAAGGTTTTCGATGGGGGTGCGATCGATGATCGGCGAGCCGTCCATGCTCATATCCATGACGCCGCCCCAGGTGCGCAGCACGCGCACGCGCGACAGGCCGGGAATGAGCGCCACCCCCTCCTCCATCGTGTGCTCGACGGTGGCGAGATTACCGCGCTGGGCATAGGAGCTGTAGTAGTCGATATCGGCGCCGAACACCAAACCGCCCTTGTCGGACTGCGAGATATAGAAGTGTCCCGCGCCATAGGTGATGACGTTGTCGATAACGGGTTTCAACCCCTCGGACACGAACGCCTGCAGGACGTGCGTTTCGATCGGCAGCTCAAGATCGGCCATGTTGCCGAGGATCGACGTGTGGCCGGCAGCCGCAAGCGCCAGTTTGTTGCAGCCGATGAAGCCGCGATTGGTCTCGACGCCCGTCACAGCACCGCCCTCATCCCGGCGGATGCCGATCACCTCGCATTGCTGGATCAGATCGACCCCGCGGCTGTCGGCGCCGCGCGCATAGCCCCAGGCGACCGCATCGTGCCGGGCCGTGCCGCCGCGCCGCTGCAGGAGGCCGCCAAGGATCGGAAAGCGGGCATGGTCGAAATTCAGGTAAGGCATCATCCGCCGAACCTGCTCGCGGTTCAGAAGCTCGGCATCGACGCCGTGCATGCGCATCGCATTGCCGCGCCGCGCATAAGCATCGCGCTGGCCATCGGAATGGAACAGATTGACGATGCCGCGCTGGGATACCATGGCATTATAGTTGAAATCCTGCTCCAGCCCTTCCCAGAGCTTCATCGAAAACTCGTAGAATGGCTCGTTGCCGGGCAGCAGGTAGTTGGAACGGATAATCGTCGTGTTGCGGCCGACATTGCCGGAGCCGATATAGCTCTTTTCCAGCACGGCGACATTGGTGAGGCCGAATTCCTTGGCGAGATAGTAGGCCGTTGCGAGGCCATGTCCGCCACCGCCGACGATAATGACGTCGTAATGTGGCTTCGGCTCCGGCGTCCGCCACACCGGCTGCCAATGACGATTGCCCGAAAACGCCTGTTTTAGAAGCTGATATGCCGAATACCGCATGCATTCATCCCGATACTACCCGGCGGCACATTCGCACATGCAATAAAAACGACAAGTCCCGAAAGAGCGAAAAAGCTTCGCAAACAGAACATGATCTTTTCCGAATGCGCAGTGACAAGCGACGCTTGCCCTCACAAATATGTCGCCGGACCGCCGAGAATCCAGCCTGCCTGGAAAGTCGGACAAAGCTCTGTTGCTAAACCCTCGCTCAAGCGTTAAGGCGAAGAAAGCCGGGGCATCGGAAGTCTAAACTTCGCAATCGCAACTTCCTATATATAATGTCCGGAGAGTTCAGGCGCGGACAGCGCGCGGAAGACGAAGACGCAAATGCTTGCAACATTTGAAAAGGCGGCGCTTGACGCAGGAAAGGCCATTCTGGAGGTCTACCGTGCCGGCTACGCGGTTGCCCTGAAGCAGGATATGAGCCCCGTCACGCTGGCCGACGAGCGCGCCGAACACATCATTCTCAGGCACCTCGAACGCGATTTTCCCCATATCCCGGCCATTGCCGAGGAGCAGGTTTCCGCTGGCAAGATTCCCGATGTGCGAGGCCGCGCCTTCTTTCTGGTCGACCCGCTCGATGGTACCCGAGAATTCATCGAGCACCGCGACGAGTTCACCGTCAACATCGCCTACGTCGAGGACGGCATCCCCCTGATCGGCATCGTCTACGCACCGGCGCTCGGTGTCGCCTTTACCGGCGAGCCCGGCAGAGCCCGCAAGCTGATCGTCGACGAGCAATTTTCCGTTGCCGACCGCCTGACCATCGCCGTGCGCGAACCTCCGGCCAAGTTGACGGCGCTTGCCAGCCGCTGCAACAGCAATGCGAAAACCGAAGGCTTTCTCACCGACAATGCGGTCTCCGGCTGCACATCGATCGGTTCGTCGCTGAAGTTCTGTCTGCTCGCCGAGGGCAAGGCCGATGTTTATCCACGTTTCGGCCGCACCATGGAATGGGATACGGCAGCCGGCGATGCCGTGCTGCGGGCGGCGGGCGGCAAGACGGTCACGGTCGAAGGTGGCCTTCTGACCTATGGCAAGACCGACCAGAGTGAGGACGCCGACTTCGCCAATCCGCACTTCATCTGCTGGGGCGGACAGAAGCACGGCGTGTCGGCGTAAGTTTATTTTTGCAAGTAAAAAACAATTTTTGCGCCTGCTCCCGAGTCTGAGAGCAGTATACCGTCCCCTGAGATTTCGGCCCGGAAACGTCAGTTTTTACTGACGAAAAATCATAGAATGAATGCGATTTACCCTGAAATAACAGGGGCTTTTGGGCATTTTGCTCAGGCAGGACATACGCAAATCAGCCCTCCGCCACATTCATTAAAATTCTTAGCAAAGTCTTACCATGTGCTTAGGCAATTTTTAAATGTGGCGAGCTAGAGTGCCACACGTGGTCTTGAGTGTGTGTAGAGAGTCCAATGACCGAAATGATACGTCCCCGAGTGAAGTATGTCATCGGCCCCGATGGCAGCCCGCTGACGATAGCAGACCTTCCGCCGCCGAATACGCGCCGCTGGGTCATTCGTCGTAAAGCTGAGGTTGTCGCCGCCGTGCGTGGTGGTCTGCTCAGCTTGGAAGAAGCCTGCGAACGTTATACGTTGACCGTCGAAGAGTTCCTCTCCTGGCAGTCGTCCATCAATACCCATGGCCTGGCTGGCCTCCGGACGACCCGCATACAGCAGTATCGCCACTGACAGCAGCGACAGCACCACCTTAATTCGACTTTGTGTTCGGGCCTCTTTTCTAAAAAGAGGCCCGAATTATTTGGAGCAGCGCATCTCGAAGATGCGATGTCACATTCCGACGACGTTTCAAGAATGGACTTATTGGTGCAGGCCCAGAAGCAGGGGCGTTCTCAGCGCCCAGCCGCCTAGCAGCTTGGCCGGTCCGTATTTCTGGCACCAGCTTAAACGGAGACGATCCGTTAACAATCTCGGCGGTTGGCAGACGTCGAAGCACATGCAATCCTTGTTGCATCAGACGCGACAAGGGAGAAAATCATGGATATCCGCAACGAAAACAACGCATCCGGCGGCCGTTACGTCGCAATGGTCGAGGGCCACGAGGCGGAGATGACCTTTTCCCGCACATCCCCGAAGCTGATCATTATCGATCATACCGGCGTGCCGGACGCCTTGCGCGGCAAGGGGGTTGGCCAGGCTCTGGCGCTTCACGCCGTCGAGGAGGCGCGGCATGGCGGCTGGAAGATCATCCCGCTCTGCCCCTTCTTCAAGGCCCAAGCGCAACGTCATGATGACTGGCGCGACGTCGTCAATCTCTAGCATCGACAGGACAGAGCGCTTTCGCGCAGCTCACCGACATGAATCGGGCACAGCAATCCGTCCATTCGGTCGGATTGATCTTCGAAAACGCAAAAGCTGCGCATGGCCGGCCCCGTCACGGCCAGTCATGCGCAGCTTTCATGCGCTTCCATCATACCCCTCGCATTCCGAAGATGGACCCCGTACCGGAACGCAATAATGCTTGATCCGAAGGAGGAGACGGAATTGCGATCTCAGGCGCGGGCCCGTGCCGGACCCAAACCATCACGCTCTTCGAGCGCAGCGGCCTTGGCATATTCGGCCTGCATTTCCTCGAGCGAATTTTCCAGCGCTTCTTCCTGAACCTGCAGCTCCCGGATCGACACCTGCAGATTGTCCGCACGCTGGCGGGCAGCCTTGGCAAAGGTCGGGTAGGCAAAGTGGCTCGGATCGGAAATGCCGGACTTCTTCTCTTCGACGACGATCTGGCTTTCCAGTTCCTTCGTCATGCGGTCAAACTCCGCCATCATCATCTGCAGTTGCTGCAGCTGACGGCGTTTTTCGTTCACCTGAAACTCTTTCAGGCGAACAAGGCTCTCACGTGACTTCATACGCATTACTCCCGTGATGCGAGACCCCGGCTCTCGATATTCGCGCCCGCCGAACCGCTTTGAGACGGCTTGGTTAAAAAAATTTCCAGCGATCTTAATAAAAGCCTACCGCTGGTAACCTTTCGTTTACGGGCATCGTTAATGATAGGCGCAATGATTTAAGGCTCGGTAAATGTTGTGGTCGGAATTCGGCATATCGGCATTGGTGAGTCGGATGAATCACTTGGCGTTGGTTGTTAATGCAATACTTTAGGAGTCGATTTTACTGATTGTCGTTGGAAAACAGTGCAATGGAAAAATTATTTAATAAATTCGATACGACTTGCCAGAGTGAATCAGAATTTGTTAACCATTACATGGCAGCTTCCAAATCAAGCAGTGATTTGATCGGTATCGCGTTAAGGGGCTGACGACCTTTCGGCGGCGGTAAAGGGGACAATTATGCGGGTTCTACTCATTGAAGACGATAGCGCGACAGCGCAGAGCATCGAGCTGATGCTCAAATCCGAAAGTTTCAACGTCTACACCACCGATCTCGGTGAAGAAGGCGTCGATCTCGGCAAGCTTTACGACTACGACATCATCCTTCTCGATCTCAATCTTCCCGATATGTCTGGCTACGAAGTGCTGCGCACGCTGCGCCTTTCGAAGGTCAAGACACCGATCCTCATCCTCTCCGGCATGGCCGGCATCGAGGACAAGGTTCGCGGCCTCGGCTTCGGCGCCGACGACTATATGACTAAGCCTTTCCATAAGGATGAGCTGGTCGCCCGTATTCATGCCATCGTCCGCCGTTCCAAGGGCCATGCCCAGTCTGTCATCATGACCGGCGAACTCATCGTCAACCTCGACGCCAAGACCGTCGAAGTCGGCGGCCAGCGCGTGCATCTGACCGGCAAGGAATATCAGATGCTGGAGCTGCTCTCGCTGCGCAAGGGCACGACGCTCACCAAGGAAATGTTCCTCAACCATCTCTATGGCGGCATGGACGAGCCGGAACTGAAGATCATCGACGTCTTCATCTGCAAACTCCGCAAGAAGCTGGCAAATGCTGCCGGCGGCGCCAACTACATCGAAACCGTCTGGGGCCGCGGCTACGTGCTGCGCGAGCCCGATAGCAACGATTTCGCCGAAAGCGCCTGAGCCGCCTCCCCGTCGTTACCGCCGGCATACAGAAATCCCGCCTCTTGAGGCGGGATTTTTTATTGGCCTCAAAATGAAGCGCAAAATAATAGCCGCCTCGAAAGGGCGGCTATCCTCGTCCGATATGTCTCGCTGAAATCAGGCGGCCGCGGCGCGATTTCCGAAGATGGCGGTCAGGATCTTGCGATCGAAGGGCTTCAGCAGAAAATCCGTGGCGCCCGCGCGTTTTCCGGCCATCAGCTTGCGAAGATCGGCCTCGACAACGCAATAATAGATCTTCACGTTCTTGCCATTCGGCATGGCGCGAATGCTGGTGATGAGCTCGAGCGCCCCTTCCATGCCGGCATCGACGATCAGATAGTCCGGAATTTCGGCCTGGCAGCGCATCAACGCTTCGCGGGCGTCGCCGGCTTCGCTCACGAGAAAATCCAGCTCGGACAGGATCCGTTTGCCGACCTTGCGTACGACATCCGATGTATCCGTTATCATGAACCGCTGCATGTGTGAGCTCCCTGGCATCAGCCGTCATCCTCCGACGTCGGCTTCAAATTGAAACGATAGGAGCAGCAAGCTAAGGATTCGTTACCGCTACATTATCAATTGAGCGGACAACCCCAAGATTGCACCGAATTTTCGATACACGAAAAAATAAACCCGCAGCCGACGGTCGACTGCGGGCAAGAATGCGAGCGGATCGATTCGCTTATTGAGCAGCTTGAGCAGCCATGCTCGCCACGAAAGTCAGTTCTTCCGGCGTCGCGGTATAGGAAAGCTCCATGCCACTCTCGTCGGCCAGAAGCACCGTGTAGTAAGGCTGGATCGAATGAGCGTCGACGGCTTCCTCCAGCGTGCCGGAGCAAATCTCGGCGAATTTCGGCGGTATACGCATCAGCCGCCCCTTGGCGGTGATCGTGAACTTCGCATCGAATTCCGGATTTTCGAGCGTCACTTCGATATTGCCGCCGCGCGGGATGGCGCCATAAGCAACGAGGAAGAGATTGAGCAGCAGCTTCACGCGGTTCTTGGCGATGATGGCGCGCGGCCCAACCCAGCTGACCTCGGTCTTCTTTTCGGCCGCGGCGAAATCCTTGGCAGCACGTTCCGCTTCGCCGGTGTCGATCGAAGCACCGACCGAACCGGATGCGCCGAAAGCAAGGCGCGCGAATTTCAGGCGGACGGAAGCGTTGAGCGCACTCGTGCGGATCAAGTCCATCGCGTCGGCATCGGCACCACCCTCGTCGAGCAGCTCCAGGCCATTATTGATCGCCCCGACCGGCGAGATCACGTCATGGCAGACGCGGCTGCACAGCAGCGCGGCCAGATCCGGACCGGTCAGAGTGAGATTGGGATTTTTCGACATTCATTGTCTCCTGAATGCTGACAGGGCAAAGTGAGTAGTTCCACCTTGCCACGGTAAGGTTGCCCGAGGGTTTCGCAGCCAGTGTACCGCGCGCCATAATGACACCATATTTGGTAAACCGATTGTTAAGACCATCAACGCAAAATGCATTCATCACCATCAGACTTTTTCGCACGCGATTCGGACTGCGATAGATGGGCGGAATGGTCTGAAAATGGGGATGTGCCATGCTTGACGCATTCAAGGCGAATGCGTCGATCGCTCATCTCTGTTGCACCGACCATGATGAACGGATGACTTTCATGCGCTATGAACTCCTCAAGAGAATGCCAAGCCCCGGCACCAGGACGCTCGGCCTCGGCCTGATCCTGGCCATTGTCGCATTCGTGAGCTTCGCCTTGCCGGTCCGTCAGGCCTCTGCCGCGCCCACCAATCAATATTCGGCGCAGGAAATCGTCGATGCCGGCCACTCCTTCTTCGGCTCCACCAGCGGCGGCCTTGCCAAGGTGATCGAGCGGGCGTTCCAGCAATATGGCCTGCCGAACGGCTATATCCTCGGCCAGGAAGGCTCCGGCGCGTTCCTGGCAGGCCTGACCTATGGCGAAGGTCAGCTCAACACCAAGAATGCCGGCGAGCATCCGCTCTACTGGCAGGGACCTTCGCTGGGCTTCGACTACGGTGGCCAGGGCACCCGCGTCATGATGCTGGTCTATGATCTGCCGAGCATCAACAGCGTCTATACCCGCTTCGGCGGCGTCAGTGGCCAGGCCTTCGTGGTCGCAGGCTTCGGCATGACGGTCCTGAAGAACAACAATATCGTGCTCGTTCCGATCCGCACCGGCCTCGGCGCACGCCTCGGCATCAACATGGGTTATCTGAAGGTCACGCCGAACCCGACCTGGAATCCCTTCTGATCCTGCTGATTATATCGTCTCCCAAGCAGCGCAGACTTGGCCCGCCGGATCGCGGGCCTTTTCTTTCCGTAAATTCGTCTCCCCGCCGATAAACCATATCCGCGTTAAACGCTTGCCCGCATGGCTAACCCATGATTAATCATTTTACCAAGATCGAACATAACTCCAGGATACTGGCTGCGCCGTGATTCAATTTGCTCTCTTGTTCGGATTGGGCTTTCTGACGGCCGCTCTACTGGTCTTTCTCATCGCGCCGGCAATCCATCGTCGCATCGTCTGGTTCACCGAGAAACGCCTGAAGGCGACCATGCCCTTGAGCCCGCAGGAAGTGCGTGCGCAGAAAGACATGGCGCGTGCCCTCTTCGCCGCCGAAAACGCCCGGACCGAACATGCCCTGACGCAGGAGCGCGACAAGACCGTCGCGCTGCAGATCCAGAACGGCAAGCTTCAGCAGGAAGCGAGCCGGCTCTCAGCCGGAAGCGCGGAACTGCAGACGCGCATCGACGATCTGGAGGTGGAAGCGGGCGAACTGCGCTCACGCCTGCGCCATGAAGAAAGTTATATCAGCCAGCTGAAATCGAGCATCCATACCGCCGAGCAGGCCAGCGCCGAGAAGGAAGCCGATATCGACGGCTTGCGCAAACGGATGACGAAAATGGGCGCCGACGCCGACAATCTCAAGATCGATCTCGCAACGCGCGAAACCGAGATTGAGAGCCTGAAGCTGCGCATCAACACATTGCGGGACGAGCGGGATACGCTGCGCCGGGATCTGAACGCGACAAGCCTGCGCGCCGCCGATGCCGAACAATCGCTGCGGCAGGAAAACGACAAGAACAAGCGGCTCGAGGAACGCCTTAACCGCGAGATCGCCGGCAGTGCCGACAAGGAAACCGCGATCGAACGCCACGCCCAGGATGTCGTTCGCCTCAGGGAGCGGCTGGAGGCCGCTGTCAAGGAATCGAAAGAAGCCGGCAAGGCTCTGCGTGCCGCCGGCCTGACGCCGCCGAAAAAGCCGGCAAGAACGCCGAAGCTTGCTGCCGCATCGATAATTGCGGGCAGCGCTGATGAGCAAGGGGCCATAACCGAGCCGGCGCAGGCGGCGAAACCGGAACGAACAGTGGAAGACGAAATCGCTCAAATGACGGAAGAGGTTCGCAATCGGGCAGCAGCCCTGTCGGACCGCCTGCTGAAGGCCCGTACGCCAGCGCAAGACGATGCCATGCGCGAGGAGATCGCCAAGATCGCCGCCAACATGGTGGCGCTGACGGCGCTCAAGGAAGGAGACGGCTCGCCGATCTTCGGCCTGCTGCCGAAGGATCGAAATCCCGCTGAACCGGGCGCACGCATCAGCCTTGCCGACCGCGTCGTCGCCATACTGCCGAAGCATCCCTAGGCGCTGAGGTTCAACCTGCTCAGATGCGCCCGTTTTTCACGGCCATCTCGAAAAGGGCGATGCCGCTCGCCGTCGCGACATTGAGGCTGTCCAATCCCGGCGCCTGCGGAATCCGCACACTGCCGAAGGCGGAAAGAATGCTTTCGGGCAGGCCATCCCCTTCCGTGCCGACCACGAGCGCCATGCGCTCTGAAGCCGGCACATCGCGAATGTCGACCCTCCCCCGCGGCGACAGGCTCCAGATCGCAAAGCCGCGCTGGGCAAGCGCCGCAAGCAGCTGGACGCCGCTTGATTGCCGGCGATAGGGCACGGTCAGGATCGAACCGACCGAAACCCGCAGCGCCTTGCGATAAAGCGGATCGCAGCAGCTTTCGTCCAGCAGCACCGCAGCCGCACCGAAGGCCGCTGCATTGCGGAACATCGAGCCCATATTGTCGTGATTGGAAATGCCGCAGCCGGCGAGCACGAGCGCCTGCTTCGGGAGACGGTCGAGAAGGCTGCTCACCCCGTCTTCTGCTGTTCTGCGCCCCAAGGCCAGAACACCGCGATGGAGATGGAAGCCGACAATGCCGTCGAGCACCTCGGCGTCGGCGACATAGATCGGGACATCCGATGGGAAAGTGTCGATAATGTCACTCAAGCCGGCAACCCGGTTTTTGAGCAGCAGCACTTTCTCAGCAACGAAATCCCCAGCCGCCGCATGCGCGCCGGCCAGAAGCCGCAGCACGACGGTCCCTTCCGCTATGAAGCGGCTGTCGCGGCCCGTAAGATCGCGTTCGCGGATATCCCGGAACTCGGCGATGCGCGGATCGTCGGGATGTGTGATCTCGATGAGCCGCGCGCTCGTCATCGTCGGGCCGTCAGTTCGACAGCGATATGGTCGACACGATGCGGCCGACGCTGTAGTCGAAGACGATCGCCTGGCGCTGGCCGCTGGCAAGCGTACCGTAGAACAACACCTGATTGCCCGACAGCGCCGTGGACTGGACAGTAAAGCCAGCCGGCAGCAGAGCCGTGACGGCAACAGGAGCATCGGAGGGGATGCCGGAAGCCGCCTGCCCTGCGGGCTTGGTCGCCGGCTTCATCGTCTTGTAGACAACGGCGCCGAAGACAGCCATAAGGCTCACCACCATGACAGCCGCAGAGACGATCTGCAGGCGGATCATCTTGCGTCGGACTTTCTCCAGGGCCGGATCGAGGGGCTTTTCCTCTTGATCGTCTGGCTCGAGATTCGTCATCGATGCGTCCTTGCTTCCTGAAGAGCGCTTTGTGCGCCGGAGAAATATGTTTGAGCGACCCCTTTAAAGAAGCCGCGAGCAATAGAAAAGTCCTAACCGCCGATGAAACTGCCGAAGGACGGCTCGATTCATGGCTGACGGCCGAGATTGGCGAGGAATTTTCCCGCAGCCGCGTGCAGGGCCTCATCAAGGACGGCGCCGTCACACTCAACGGCACCCCGGTGACGGATGCCAAGCGCAAGGTGCGTCCCGGCGACGTCTATGAGATCACCCTGCCCGAGCCGGAAGATCCGACGCCACAAGGCGAGGATATCCCGCTCGACGTGCTTTACGAGGACGAGGACGTCATCGTCATCTCCAAGCCCGCCGGACTAGTCGTTCATCCCGCCGCCGGCAATTGGACGGGCACGCTGGTCAATGCGTTGATCCACCATTGCGGCGATAGCCTTTCCGGCATCGGTGGCGTACGCCGGCCGGGGATCGTTCACCGTCTGGACAAGGATACGACCGGCGTCATGGTCGTCGCCAAGAACGATGTCGCCCACCGGCATCTCTCGCAGCAATTTGCCGATCATGGCCGCACGACTTCCCTGGAGCGTGCCTATCAGGCAATCGTCTGGGGTCGCCCCCGCCAGCTCGTCGGCACGATCGACGCGCCTCTCGGTCGCTCGAGCAGCGACCGCACGCGTCGCGCGGTGAAGCGCCCGGATTCAAACGATGCCGATGAAGCCATCACGCACTACGAGGTGCTTGAGCGCTTTCACGAAGGACAGGACGCGATCGCGCTTGCCTCGCTGATCGAATGTCACCTCGAAACCGGCCGCACGCACCAGATCCGCGTGCACATGGCCCATATCGGCCACCCGCTGCTCGGCGACGCCGTCTATGGCGGCGGCTTCAAGACCAAGGCCAATCTCCTGCCGGACGCTGCAAAGCAGGCCGTCCATCGCTTCACGCGCCAGGCGCTCCATGCCTACATGCTGCAATTCGAACATCCGCGCACCGGCGAGGTCATGCATTTCGAGGCGCCGCTGCCTGACGATATGGAAGAGCTGGTCGAGGCGCTGAGGGGATAGACGACAGGCGTCACAGCGCCATAGCTGGACGCCTGCGACCTGCTGCCCTATAATACTGACATGAAGGACCGAAGTCCGAGCGCCTGTGCTGACCGGAAACGCGACCGCGTTTGGGAGGTCGATGTGGTCATGCCACGTGGCATCGGACTATTCGGGAGGATAACCCCAAGGGCGATGTCACGGCGAGACCTTCGGTCACGCTGCTATAACACTTGCGTGACCACCTCCTTGAATCACCGTTTCGCCGTACTTATCTTTACATTGGTTCAGTGCGGGGTCCCCGGACCCGTACGCCTTGGTCCGCTTCGCAGAAGGCGCGCAAAATACGCCCCCAGAAGGAACCAAATCTCGAATAGGAGGGTGCACAATCATGGCCCGTAATACCTTACCGTCCATCGCAGCCGGAGAAGCCGGCCTCAATCGTTATCTCGACGAGATCCGCAAGTTCCCGATGCTGGAACCGCAGGAAGAGTACATGCTCGCCAAGCGCTATGCGGAACATGCCGACCGTCAGGCTGCGCATAAGCTCGTCACCAGCCATCTGCGCCTCGTGGCGAAGATCGCCATGGGCTATCGCGGCTATGGCCTGCCGATCGGCGAAGTCGTGTCGGAAGGCAATGTCGGCCTGATGCAGGCCGTCAAGAAGTTCGACCCGGAGCGCGGCTTCCGTTTAGCAACATACGCCATGTGGTGGATCAAGGCCTCGATCCAGGAATATATCCTGCGCTCGTGGTCGCTGGTGAAGATGGGCACGACGGCCAACCAGAAGCGCCTGTTCTTCAACCTGCGCCGCCTGAAGGGCCGCATCCAGGCCATCGACGACGGTGACCTGAAGCCGGAACACGTCACCGAGATCGCCACCAAGCTGAACGTCTCCGAGGAGGAAGTCGTTTCGATGAACCGCCGCCTGTCCGGCGACGCTTCGCTGAACGCGCCGATCAAGGCTTCCGAAGGTGATTCCGGCCAGTGGCAGGATTGGCTTGTCGATGACCACGACAGCCAGGAAGACGTGCTGATCGAACAGGACGAGCTCGACACGCGCCGCCGCATGCTGGCGCGCGCCATGGGTGTCCTGAACGACCGTGAACGCCGCATCTTCGAGGCACGCCGCCTTGCCGAAGAACCGGTGACGCTGGAGGACCTGTCGTCCGAGTTCGACATCAGCCGCGAACGCGTGCGCCAGATCGAGGTTCGCGCCTTCGAAAAGGTGCAGGAAGCCGTCCAGAAGGATGCGCTGGAACGCGCCAAGGCACTGCGCGTTGTCGAAGCGACTGCGTAACGTTTCCTTCACAAAAGATTTTGACCGATAAAAGAAAGGCGGGCCGAAAGCCCGCCTTTTCCATATCCATTGATGTCCGGTTGGCTTACTGGCCGCTCGACGCAACGCCGCCAAGCGCCTGCCACTCCGAAATCGCCTTGTTGAAGGCATCCGTGCCGGTCGGCCCCTTTTCCATGGTCAGCAAGGCGCGACGGCCGTTGCGATAGACGACCGGGATATCGATCCAGTTGCGATTCTTCAAAAGATCGAGATTGGTCTTGCGCGCATCCGGGAAATCGTTGAGCGCGACCATGTAGACATCGTCAGTCACCTTGGCCGGAACCGCGATCAACGCATCGCCGCGATCCTGCTCGGTCGCCTTCAGCGCGACGCGCTGGACGTTGTCGATCGCACCACCTTCGAAATTCGGCGGCACCTGGAAGGCAAGCTCGATCAGATGGCTGGCGGGCAGCGAGGAGTCCGAATTCCGCGAGACCGTGATCGTCGCCGTCAGGCCACGATCCGGGACGGTGATGAGACCCTGCACCGAAGGCTCCGGCCGGCCGTCAGGCCCCTTGCCTTCCTGAAGCGACCAGGTGACCGTGCCCTGGAAAGCCGTGGGCGACGTCTGTCCGAGGCGCTCCTCATAGAGGAAAACTTTCTGCCCGTCGGTCGCCGGAGCTGACTGCTGTGTCACGGGTGGCGGTTGGTTGGCGGCGGACTGTTGCTGCTGGTTGGCAGCGGGTGCCTGCTGATCCGTCGAGGCAGATGGCGTATTCGGCGCGGCGGTGGCGGGCGCCTGAGTCTGCGGAGCGGCTGCACCGGCATTGTTGGCGGCCGGCGGCGTTGCTGTGGCGGCGGGTGCCGCAGAGGCAACGTTCTGTTCGGCTACGGACTTGCCTTCCACGACGCCGGGCTGCCCGTTCGGAGCCGGCCCTTCATCCTCTTCCGTGCCGTTGGCCAGAAGACGCTGCGTGAACTTCGTATTGACCGTATTCGGGTCGCTACCCGATGCCGCGACATCCGTGTTGCCGGCGCCTGCCGGCTGCTGAGCGGCCGTGTTGGTCTGCTGCGGTGCAGCCGCCTGCTGGGCAGGAGCTGCGGCATTGCCGTTGCTCGGGGGGGGATTGCTGCTTGCCGTATCCGAAGCCGCAGGTGTCGTCGCATTCTTCGGAGCGGAGCTGACGAGCTTCGTCACCATGTTGTTGAGCGCATCGCGGTTCAGCCAGGCTGCGTAGCCGCCGCCTCCGACGACCGCAAGGCCGACGAGCGTGACGATGATGCCGGTGACATTGATACGACGGCGCTTCGGCTCCATGCGGAAGCTGCGGCCCTGCAGCTTCGCCGCCATCGCCTGGTCGAGATCGGGCGGAACAGCAGGGCCGCCGCCTCGTTCGTCTTCAGCGCGCTTGTCGAAACCCGCAAGCTCCTTGAGCTCGCGCCAGCCATCATTGGCTGCATCCACCTCGGACGCCGGCTTCCTGGACGGATGCACATCCGCAAAGAGATCGACATCGTCAAAGGCATTCTCCGGCATTTGCCGAGCAGGCTGCTGTGCCGGCTTGGAAGCAGCCGGTGCAGGCTGCATTTCCTCGAAGACATCTGCGTCCCAGGCAAAGCCCGTGTTGGTGGCTGCCGCCTTAGCGTTGACAGGTCCCTCGACGGGTTGGCCGAAGGGTGCCTCCGCAAAAGCCGCGGCCGGCATAACCGGCTCGTTGTCATGCGAGGCGGCCGGCTCGGGTGCGACATGGGAGGACGGCGCATCGACTTCGGCCCAAATCTGCTCGACCTGGCTTATGACATCGTCGGCCGGTTTCGGCGGCACAGGTTGCACGGGCGCAGGCTCGGCAACGACTGCCGGCGCCTCTTCCACATGGTGCTGCGGCTCGTTCCCATGGCCCTTCGGCTCTTCATGATAAACCGGCTCGGGGGTCGGCTCCTCGTGAACTTCGGCGTGATGTTCGACGGTGGCATGTTCCGCAACCGGAGCATGGGGCTCTTCTTCGTGATGCGGTTCGCGCCATTCCTCTGCCGGCTGATGCTCATGCGCATGATCCGGCTCGACATGTGCAGCCGGCTCCTCATAGGCATGTTGCTCGTGGTCGGCTTGCGCGACGCCGGGTTCTTCATGAGCATGCGCTTCGGCCGGAGCTGGTGCAGGCTCTTCCGCATGCGGCTCTGGATGCACATCCTCGGCCGCGTGATGGTCCTGAACGGGTTCGGGAGCAACCTCCTCAGGCGGCACCGGCGCTTCGGCAACCGCTGGCTCCTCACCGCCCGGCAGGGCCTCGGCATGTTCGGCCTCGACCTCCACGATCGCGGCCTCAAGCTTGTCGAGCTGGCGGCGCAGCATTTCCTCGGGCGGGCGCGGCTTCATGCTCTCAAGCTGCCGTTGCACGGCACCACGAGCTCTATCGTAAACCTTGACCCGCATCTCGGGAGTATTGTCCGTCAGGCCGTCAACGGCCCGTCGAATAACTGCTACAAAATCCGCCATCAGTACTTTCTCATGATGCCCGGTGTGCAGCCGGGCCGGGATTCGTCATAGATACGCAACTTTAGCCCTCAAAAGGGTCAGTCACAAGTATGGTGTCCTCGCGCTCCGGGCTGGTCGAAAGCAACGCCACCGGCGCGCCGATCAGCTCTTCTACCTGACGCACATACTTGATCGCCTGTGCCGGCAGATCGGCCCACTTACGGGCGCCGACGGTCGATTCCTTCCAGCCCTCGAGCGTGATGTAGATCGGCTCGACGCGGGCCTGCGCTGCCTGGCTTGCCGGCAGGTAGTCGATTTCCTTGCCGTCGAGCTTGTAGCCGACGCAGATCTTCAGCTCGTCCAAGCCGTCGAGAACGTCGAGCTTGGTGAGTGCGATACCCGTAATGCCGGAGGTCTTTACCGTCTGGCGTACCAGCACGGCGTCGAACCAGCCGCAGCGGCGTGGACGGCCAGTATTGACACCCACTTCGCGGCCGACGGTCGACAGGTGCTTGCCAATTTCGTCATGCAGCTCGCACGGGAACGGGCCTTCGCCGACGCGGGTCGTGTAGGCCTTGGTGATGCCGAGCACATAGCCGAGAGCCGTTGGGCCGAGGCCAGAGCCGGCTGCGGCCTGGCCGGCAACTGTGTTCGAGGAGGTCACGAAGGGATAGGTGCCGTGGTCGTTGTCCAGCAGCGCACCCTGCGCACCTTCGAAAAGGATGCGGGCGCCGGCCTTGCGCTGCTCGTCGAGCAGGCGCCAGACCTGATCGATATAGGGAAGAATATGCTCTGCAACAGAGCTCAGCTCGGTGTGCAGGGCATCGAAGGAGATTTCATCGACGCCCATGCCGCGGCGCAGTGCATTGTGATGCGTCAGCAGCCGGTCGATCTTGGCCGGCAGCGTTTCCGGCTCGGCAAGGTCGATGACGCGGATGGCGCGGCGGCCGACCTTGTCTTCATAGGCCGGGCCGATACCGCGGCGTGTCGTGCCGATCTTGGTGCCGCTGTTGGAAGCAGCATCTTCGCGCATGGCATCCAGATCGCGATGGAGCGACAGGATCAGCGGCGCATTCTCGGCGATGCGCAGAACATCAGGCGTGACGGCAATGCCCTGGGCGCGCAGCTTTTCCACTTCGGCGACGAAGTGATGGGGATCGACGACGACGCCGTTGCCGATGACGCTGAGCTTGCCGCGCACGAGGCCGGAAGGCAGCAGCGCGAGTTTGTAGCTGACGCCATCGACGACAAGCGTATGACCGGCATTATGGCCGCCCTGAAAGCGTACAATCACATCGGCGCGTTCCGAAAGCCAGTCGACAATCTTGCCTTTGCCTTCGTCACCCCATTGCGAGCCGATCACTACAACATTCGTCATTTATCCATTCCCGCTTCCTGCGCGCGGCGGCGCGCCTTGCTCAAACCCGCGCATCTATAAAGCTTTGTTTTTGGGAAAGCGACCCTGTTGTCTCAGGAGATTCGGCTTTTTGCATGACGAATCAGCACCTCCAACAGGAATTTTCCCGGCTATCGGCCGGACAGAGCCTCTTGGTTGCCCTTATCCGACCGATGCCCGTCCCTGTCAAAGGCCCGGCTTGTGGGCGACGACGTGGAAATATTCGTGTTCGGCCGATGCCACCGCACCGATCGACTTGCCATCGAGATCAAGCAGCAGCACCGGCATGGCAAAGCCCGCGTCGGCAAGCTGCGACTGCACCTGCGCCGGCGTCGTCGCATAGACCATGACGCCGAAATCATGAGCGCCATGCAGCAGGATCGCATGTTCGCCATCTCGCTCCTCGAGCGGCCTTAGCCGACGCTGGCGCAGCGTGCCGGAAATGCGGCCTTCGACATAGCGCAGGGTTCGCAGCCCGAGCCGCACCGGATTGGACGTCCATTCCAGCCGGCGATAGTCGACGCGGTGATCGAAGCCACCCCAGCCGCGGTGGAAGGTCGAAAAGACGAAAGCACCGCCCGAAACAAGAACGCGCGCCACCTCGTTCAGGATGGTTAGCCTCCCCGCCGCATCGACGGAATCGATGCCGTTGTAGCTGAAGACGATCATATCGAAGCTGGCATCTCGAAATGCTGAGAGATCGCGAGCGTCCATATGCTCGAAACGAAGGTCTGGATGGTTCTTTCGGCAAAGCTCGACCATCTCCGGCGTGTAGTCAACGCCGATGTAATCGCTTGCGAAGCCACGCAAGAGTTGGGCGGTGCGGCCCCCGCCGACACCGATATCGAGAATGCGCCCCCTGCCCGTCTGCGGGGCAGCGATAGTAAAGGCGGTGCGCTCGCCTTCATTGAGATAGCCGCTGCTGCGGCGATAGTCGCGCAAGGCCCAGGGATTACGCCAGGTCTGCCGGTTAATACTTTCCATGACATGCATAGCCGGACTCCAACAAGAAAATGAACATTCATTGTTCAATTCCCCCTTGGCGCCCCCAATGATCTATACAACAGCTATACTGAATATGCAGCCCGCCAAGGCTGAGTTAACCTCCAACTGATCCGGTAATCATCTGTTAAGGTTAATATCCGCGAAAGCCGTAGATGCCGGCGCGGGAGCCGCTATCCGAGTTCCAGCGTCGTGACGCCGAACACACGATCGAGCGGGATTGCCGGCGCCTGGCCGCGATACATGCGCGCCGTCTCGAAGACCGGTAACAGACCGCAATTCTCCGCGAGCCTGATTGCCTGGACATTATCGACCGGTACATCCAGATAGACCGGAGCGCCCTTGGTCTTTGCCAGCAGCTTGCTCATCAACGCAAGCGCGACCTCCGGCTTGTTGGCGAACAGCGGACCGATCTTGTAACCCTCGAAACAGCGGCGGATCGTGCCATAGCCGCGAACCCTGCTGCCACCGCCAACGATGAAGGATGCGCGCCTTTCGGGAGCACCGCACCAGGCCCGGATGAAGGAATGACGCAGGCCAGGGAAGATTTCCGCATCATAGTGCACCAGCCCATCGAGCTTGCCATCAGCAACCGGCACCACCTGCTTTGCCTGCTGTTCATCCACCTCGGGCACTTTGGGGATGCCGCCATACCGCAGCGTCCGATAGGCCGTCTCGAAACCGTGCCGCCGGTAGTTTTCCTGTTGCGCGACGACGCCATCCAGCCCGACGGTGCGATTGCCGGCAAGCATCATGCCCTTGTTCCAAAGCTGCTTGCCATATCCCCGCCCACGATACTCGGGGTGAAGCATGTAAAGGCCAAGAAAAGCGAAAGCCTCGCCATAGCGGACGACAGAGATACAGCCGATAGGCACCTCGCCGATGGCGCCGATCAGAAAGCCGGACGGGTCCGCCTCCCAGAAGGCAAGCGCATCGTCAATACCGGGATTCCAGCCCTCTTGCCGAGCCCATTCCAGAGCAAGCTCCAGCTCGCCAGCCCGCATTGTCCGCACGGCAAAAGTCGATTTCATGCAATAGTCCCGAACCGCCCACTACACCGTCGCCCCGCAAAGCGACCGCGCCCAATTCATTATGTGGCAACATGCTACCAATCACAAGCAATAGGCAATCATAAGCTTAAAGTACAAAGGCTTCGTTTCACTTGAGAAAAGAGGCAAACGCGCGAATAGCACAACAGGAAAACAAACAAGCTTTTGTGACACTTCTGTCGCAATTCTCCTAAACCGGGCATCGCATATAGGCGTCACCCGCGATCCTGTGTATAAGCGCAGACGATCGCCCATGCCGCCTTTGCGTTTCGACGCGAAGCCCGGCGCCAGCAAAAGGATTGAAATTTCATGCGCATCACGATGATCGGCTCGGGTTATGTGGGGCTCGTATCGGGTGTTTGCTTTGCCGATTTCGGCCATGATGTCATTTGCGTCGACAAGGACACGAGCAAGATCGAAGCGCTGCGGCGCGGCGAAATACCGATCTTCGAACCGGGCCTCGAGCAGCTCGTTGCAGACAATGTCCGCGCCGGCCGCCTCTCCTTTACTACGGAAGTAGAGGCCAGCGTTGCCACAAGCGACGTCGTCTTCATCGCCGTCGGCACGCCTTCACGCCGCGGCGACGGCCATGCCGACCTCTCCTACGTCTATGCCGCCGCTCGCGAAATTGCGGAGCACGTCAAGGGCTTCACCGTCATCGTGACCAAGTCGACCGTGCCTGTCGGCACTGGTGACGAGGTCGAACGCATCGTGCGTGAAACCAATCCGGATGCCGATGTCGCCATCGTCTCCAACCCAGAATTCCTGCGCGAAGGCGCCGCCATCGAGGACTTCAAGCGTCCTGACCGCATCGTCATCGGCCTCAACGACGAACGCGCCCGCGGCGTCATGACCGAAGTCTACCGGCCGCTCTACCTCAACCAGGCGCCGCTGCTCTTTACCTCCCGCCGGACGTCCGAACTCATCAAATACGCCGCCAACGCCTTCCTCGCCATGAAGATCACCTTCATCAACGAGATGGCCGATCTCTGCGAGAAGGTCGGCGCCAATGTGCAGGAGGTCTCGCGCGGCATCGGCCTCGACGGCCGCATTGGCTCAAAGTTCCTGCATGCGGGTCCCGGCTACGGCGGCTCCTGTTTCCCGAAGGACACGCTGGCGCTCGCCAAGACGGCGCAGGATTACGACAGCCCCGTGCGCCTGATCGAAACGACCGTGTCGATCAACGACAACCGCAAGCGCGCCATGGGCCGCAAGGTAGTCACGGCCATGGGCGGCGATATCCGAGGCAAGTCGGTCGCAGTCCTCGGCCTGACCTTCAAGCCAAACACCGACGACATGCGCGACAGCCCGGCAATCTCCATCATTCAGACGCTGCAGGATGCCGGCGCCACCGTGACGGGCTACGATCCGGAAGGCATGGAGAATGCCCGTCTGGTGATCGACAACATCGCCTATGCCGAGGATGCCTATGGCGCTGCCCGCGACGCCGACGCGCTCGTCATCGTGACAGAATGGAACCAATTCCGCGCACTCGACTTTGCCCGGCTGAAGTCCGTCATGAAGGCGCCAGTCCTCGTCGACCTCAGAAACATCTATCGCCATGACGAGGTCACAAAGCACGGCTTTGCCTATACCAGCGTCGGCAGACCCTCGAGCGACGACACACTTTAGGGCGTCTACGCATTCCGAATGGAAAACCGCTGCGCACTTTTCCTGGAAATGCTTTAAGCAAAGGCCGATCAATGCGTTACCTCATCACCGGCACCGCCGGCTTCATCGGATTCCACCTTGCCAAGCGGCTGCTCGACGAGGGTCATTTTGTGGTCGGCTTTGACGGCATGACGCCCTATTACGACGTCAAGCTCAAGGAGAAACGTACCGCCATCCTCGCGCGCTCCAACGGCTTCAAGGCCGTGACAGGCATGCTGGAGGACAAGGCAGCGCTGGATCATGCGGCCGAACTTGCCGAACCCGACGTGATCGTCCACCTCGCCGCCCAGGCCGGTGTGCGCTATAGCCTCGAAAATCCGCGTTCTTACGTCGATTCCAACCTCGTCGGCTCGTTCAACATCCTGGAACTGGCGAGAAACCTGCAGCCGAAACATCTGCTTCTGGCATCGACCTCCTCGGTTTATGGCGCCAACGAAAAGATCCCCTTTGCCGAAAGCGACAAGGCCGACGAGCAGATGACGATCTATGCGGCCACCAAGAAGAGCATGGAGTTGATGGCCCACAGCTACGCCCATCTCTTCAATGTGCCGACGACTGCCTTCCGCTTCTTCACGGTCTACGGCCCCTGGGGCCGCCCGGACATGGCTCTCTTCAAGTTCGTGGACGCCATCCGCAATGACAGGCCGATCGAAATCTACGGCGAAGGCAAGATGAGCCGCGATTTCACCTATATCGACGATCTCGTCGAAGGCATCGTCCGCCTCATCGGTGTCGTGCCGTCGGAGGAAAACCGCATCGTATCGGAGACGGTCATCGATACGCTGTCGAAAAACGCCCCCTTCCGGGTGGTCAACATCGGCGGCGGCCAGCCCGTCGGGCTCATGACCTTCGTCGAGACCATCGAGACGATGCTCGGCAAGAAGGCGATCCGCAAGATGCTGCCGATGCAGCCCGGCGACGTCCACAACACCTATGCCGTTCCGGACCTCTTGGTGGCGCTGACCGGCTTCAAACCGCAGATCGAAGTTGACGAAGGCGTAAAGCGCTTTGTCGAGTGGTATCAGGAAAATTACTGAGAAATGCCGCCAAGGGCGTCTCCCTGCACTGAACAGGGCATCGCCATCAAATCGGCACTTGCCATGATTGCTTGATCTTCTGCATCGGAATTTCGGTCTTGATGTTCCTGACCCCTTTGATGCGGCCGAGATGTTCCATCTGGAACCGCCTATATCCCTCCAGATCCGGCGCGACGACCCGTAGAAGAAAATCGCAGTCGCCCGCCATCAGATGGCACTCGACCACCTGCGGCAGCTTTTCCGCCGCCTCATAGAAGGCCGTCGTCGTCTCCTCGTCCTGGCTGGAAAGCCATATGCGAACAAAAACGGTGAAGCCCATATCGAGCTTCGCGGCATCGAGGATGGCAACGTACTGTTTGATGATACCCGCCTCTTCCAGCAGTTTGACCCGCCTCAAACAGGGAGAGGGAGACAAGCCCACCTTGGCAGCAAGCTCGGTGTTCTGGATTTTGCCATCCTGCTGCAGAACGCGCAGTATGGCACGATCAAGGGAATCAAGCTTCACTTGGACTTCTCCGCTACGAAATTCACTATTGTTGGCATGCCATGCCAATCTTTGAGAATTTTGACAGTAAAACGCAACCAAAATCGCGGGTTACTGCGCTATTGTCCGCCCTTCAACGCCGCCAATACCAAAGGCGACAACATTTCGAGATCAGAAGGTTTTGCAGGTGACGGACTATGCTTCCGGTGATGCCAGTATCCGATCGCAAGGGCGCTCGGAAGGATGGCGAGGCTTCAGGGATTCGATACCGGTGATGTTGGGCTTCGTGCCTTTCGCACTCGTGCTCGGGGCACAGGCGGCCGCCAAAGGCTTCAGCGCCGCGGAGGTGCCCCTGATGACGGGATTGAACTTCGGCGGCGGATCGGAATTCGCGGCCGTCGAGCTGTGGACGTCTCCCCCGCACATCCTGCTGATTGTCGCGATTACATTCCTGATCAATAGCCGCCATCTCCTGATGGGCGCGGCGCTCGCCCCCTTCATCCGCCACTTCTCGAAGAGAAAAGCGCTGACGGCTTTGTTTTTCATGTGCGATGAGAGCTGGGCAATAGGCCTGGCCGATGCGAAGAAATCCGGCGGGAGCTTGAGCCTTGGCTATTTCTTCGGCGTTGCTCTCGGCCTCTATTTCAGCTGGATCATCTTCACGACCATAGGCGCACTCGTAGGCCCCGTTCTCGGCGATGTCACGCGATACGGGTTTGATATGGCTTTCCCCGCCGTATTTCTCGTGATGCTTGCCGGGATGTGGAAAGGCACCAGGGCTGCCCTTCCCTGGCTGGTCAGCCTGTTGGTTGCGGCGACCACATACCTCGTACTTCCGGGGGCGTGGTATGTTCCAGCCGGAGCACTCTCCGGTGTCTTCTCTGCATTTCTGTTGGCGCGAACCGATGCTTGATCCTTTATATGTCAGCGCCATCGTCTGCATGGCGATGGTCACGTACCTTACGCGTGTCGGAGGGTATCTCTTCCTGCGCAACCGGACCCTCAGCCCTCGTTTGCGGACCGTCATGGAGAACGCCCCGGGCTGCGTCCTGATTACGGTCATCGCACCGGACTTCGTCACCGGGCGGCCGGCAGATCTCATCGCCCTTTTCGTTACAATGTTGGCGGCAACCCGATTGCCCGTGCTGCCGACCGTGGTAATCGCTATTGCTGCGGCGGGCATCCTTCGACACATGCTGGCCTGACACCGGCACTCTTTAGGTGGAGTGAGAAATGACAGAATTCGTGGAAGAGGAACATTGGATAGAGAGCCCTGCCGGACGTCTCTACGCCGCCTCATGGACACCACGCGCCCCGACCACTGGGCACCCGATCATCCTGTTTCATGACTCACTCGGATGCGTCACGCTCTGGAGGGATTTTCCGAGGCAACTCGCGCATTCCCTTAATCGCCGCGTGATCGCCTATGATCGACTGGGCTTCGGCCGGTCCGATGCCCGCAAGGACATTTTGCAGCAGAACTTCATCGCGCTAGAGGCCGAGCAGGTCGTGCCGTTGCTGTGCCAGCAATTCTCCATTCGAGAGTTCGTCGCCTGCGGGCACAGCGTCGGCGGCGGCATGGCGGTCGAAACGGCAGCGCGCTTTGGCGAGCGCTGCCAGGCGGTCATCACAATTGCCGCCCAGGCTTTCGTCGAGGAGAGGACCCTGGAGGGCATCAGAGCTGCACAAGGGGAATTCGCGTCGGCGGAGACCTTCGCCCGGCTTGCCAAATATCACGGCAGCAAGACCGATTGGGTGTTGCATGCGTGGATCGACACCTGGCTTGCTCCCGAACGCGCCGAGTGGACTCTCGATCCGGCCCTTGAAAAGCTGCATTGCCCGGTACTTGCCATTCACGGGCAGCGTGACGAGTATGGCTCCGAAGCCCATCCACACCGTATCGCTGCGGAGCGCGGATCGGTCTATATCCTCCCGGATACCGGCCATTCTCCGCATCGCGAACACCCAGCCCTGGTCATAAAGGCGATCGAGAACCTTCTGGCGTGAAACGACGGGAAAGCCGGCTTACTCGGCCTGGCCCGCAGGATGATAGGCCCGGTCGAAATAGATGAGCCCCTGGCCGCTGTTGCGTTGGCGGATCGCGTCGACCTCGCAGAACAGGATATCGTGCGTCCCGCCATCGGCCTGTCGGACAATGCGGCAATCGAACGAGACGAGAGCATCTTCAAGCGCCGGCGCGCCAGTCGACAGCTCCGACCATGCGGCAGCAGCAAAGCGCTCCGCAACCGGGGTCTTGCCGCCGAAAAGCCGCGACAGATCCTGATGCGCCTCCGACAGTACGTTGACGCAGAGCACCCCGTTTTGCGTAACGGCGGGATGAACGGAAGCGCCTCGATTGAGACAGACGAGCAAGGTCGGCGGGCTGTCGGTGACGCTGCAGACGGCGGTCGCGGCAAAGCCGGCAAGTCCGGCCGGGCCATTGGTCGTGACGATATTCACCGCCGCCGCCATGCGCGCCATCGCATTGCGAAACTCGGTGCGCGCAATATCGGGATCGGCGACGGGCACCGCCTTCTCGATTGCCACGGAGGTTTTCATGTTCATCGCACTGTCCCCTAACTCGCGCCGGTCAACCCACACTATCGACGGGGAGGATGCGCCTCAAGAAACGACATTTTGCGGAAGTGGTCCTTCGCGAGCAATTAATTTTCTATAAAATCTATCAACAAAAAGAAAAATAGACCGTCCCCCGATTCGAAGCGGCCACGACATGCTGAAGCACACGTCAGGTCCGGGTGGAGATCAGGAGGAACATCGGCCGTTCGCGCTCAATCGCCCAATCCGGATGAGCGGCGAGATCCTCATCGCTTGGAGACCATTCCTCGACATGGGCGATAGTAAAGCCGGACCCGATCAGGAGGTTGAGTGTCGTGCCCATGGTGCGGTGCTGCTTGATGACGCCCTCAGCGAGCCAGTTCGTCACCCGCGGCCCTTCGATCTGATAGGCGCTGAGCGGCCAGATATGACCTCCCTCGGCATCATCGAGCCATGCCGGTTGCCGTGGCGCCATGTAGATCGGATGCTCGATCGAAAAGATCAGCCGGCCGCCGGGCTTCAGTGCCTGACGGATCGTCGCCAGCAATCCGGCAAAACCCTCGATATAGTGGAAGGCGAGCGAACTGTAGACGAGATCGAAACCGGCCTTGGGAAGCTGGAGCCTCTCCAGATCGGCTAGATCATAGCGAACACGCGCATCCGTCGTCTCCGCGCGGGCACGTTCCAGCATTTTCTCCGAGACATCCAGCCCCAACACGCTGGCCGCCCCCTGCTCGGCCGCCCAACGGCAGAACCAGCCAAAACCGCAACCGAGATCGACGACATCGAGACCCTTCATGGCAGGCATCAAGGCACGGATCGCCGGCCACTCGGCCGCACCCGCCAGCCCGTCGATGGAACGCTGCAGGCGGCTATAGCCTTCGAAGAAACCCGGATCGTCGTAGATATTCTGTGTCATGCTCGTCTTCCCTGCCTCTGCACGGCCTGCGATTGGCCGTATCGGCGGTATTTGCTCGTATCCCCCGCATAGACGATAAGGAGACCGGCGAAGAGCCGGTTACCAGGGGTTCGGCCGGTGCCGATCAAACTGCCGGCTTCGGCCGCGACAGCCATTGCGAGTATGGCTTCACACCGAAACCCGGATCAGCCTCATCCTCAAGCACATGGATGAACTCGATCGAGTGCCCGTCGGGGTCGGAAAAATACTGCGAGATGGCTGGCATCCAACCGATAACGACCGGCTCATCGAGCGGCTCGCCATTGAAGCCCTTCGGCTGAACGCCATGGGCCTTCAAAGTGACGGCGGAGCGAAGGACATCGTCGAGAGAGATTCTGAACGCGATGTGGAGACGCATTCTAAGCGGAGCGCTGCCTGTTTCCCAGAGACCGAGCATGCCCATCCTTTTATCGTCGATCCACAGGAAAGCGACATTCCTGTTCTCGATGACGGTCGCGACCTCCAGCTTCAGGACGTCGCGATAGAATGCGATCGAGCGCTGGAGATCAGCGACCGTCAGATGCGTCTCGTAAAGCCCCAGAATGCGGGGCATGGACGGATCGGCCGAATGCTCGGGATGACCGCTCGTCATCACATCACCTTCGCCGCCGTGACCTCGACCTCGACCAAAAACTCGGACCGGGTAAACCCGCCGACGATCAGCAGTGTAGAAACCGGTTTAGGATCCTGAATATAGCGGTCCCGCACGGCCATATAGGCGGGAAAATCCTCGCGCGTGGTGACGAACCCGGCGATGCGGATGACATCGGCAAAGCTCATGCCGGCATCGTCAAGGATGGCATTGATTGCCTGGAAGCACAGCTCCGCCTGGGCCGTGACATCATGCGGGATACGGTCGTCAAGACCGATCCCGAGCTGCCCGGAGGTAACCAGAAGGCTGGCGCTCGGCGGCACCAGCAGGCCATGATTGTAATTGCCGAAAGGGCGGCGGACGGATGCGGGATTGAAGACCTTTTTCATCGATTCCGACTCCTGATGACTGAGCCGATTTCAGCATTTTGAGATGAAAGGGGCAAGACGGTCAGTGCGCCCGTGTCGATGTCACCGCGCGATTTCGCCGTACTTCCAGCAGGATATGTCCGAACAGCGCGGCAAGCACGATCGGACCGCCAACGAGTGTCGCCGTCGAAGGGCGCTCGGCAAAGACCATCCAGACCCAGAGCGGCGTCAGCGGTACTTCAAGCGCGGTCAGCAGAGCCGCATCCGAGGCCGGCACCAGCCGCGACCCGAAGGTGTAGAGGCTGAGGCCCATGGCGTTCTGGATAATACCGAAAGCGATGATCAGGCCGAGATCCTGACCGGAGATCGAAAGCGGCGAGGCAAACCAGAAGGTAATGAAGGAACACAGCCAGGCGGAAAGCGCCATGGCCGGCAGCATCGGCACATTGCGATGCTGGCGCATGACGACGGCAAGGCCGGCGACCGTCAGCGTCATGATGGCGGCAAGCCCCTTACCGAGCCAGCTGCCGCCGTCATTCCCATGCCCGGAAAGCATGACGAGCACGCCGATGAAGGCGATGCCGCTGGCAACCAGCGTCCTCATATTGGGACGCTCGCCGATGAAGAGAAAGGCGACACCGGCCGTGACGAAAGGCACGGTCGCATAGATGACCATGGCATCCGCAACCGACGTATAATAGATCGAACCGATGCCGCTGATCATCGAGGCGGTGGAAAAGATCGTCGCCGCCAATGAGGGCCCGCGCATGGACCTCAGGACGCGAAAGGCGTTGCGGCGCTCGATATAGAAAAACAGCGCGAACACGCCGAGACCGGAGACGATTCCGCGGCAGAACAGGATAGTCATCAGATCGGCATGGATTGCACGCACAAAGAGACCGGACGTCGACCAGGCGAGCGCCGAAAGCGCCACATAAATCACGCCGAGCCTGTATTGTTGCTGTTCCGCCAGCGTCACGATGAAATCCCCCGCCCTATAGCGGCAGAGCATTAGCGGGCGGCATTGATGGCCACAAGCAAAGCTTGCGCCGTTGCGCGTCGCGGATGCCGGAAGATGGCAAGGGTTGCAGGAAGGTCACGCTACACGTTGCTGCAAGCAATCAAGGGGTACCGTCTCCCCGTCGCTGTTGGCAAGATCATATTGATCTTGCACATATTTGCGATCGCTCTACGGTTCTGGCGGCTTCGTCGAAGGAGAATCAATTGCGTCTGCTGTCAGCCACCTTGTTTGCGTGCGGCTGCGTCAGCCTGGTCGACGGTCCGCTTTGGCCGCCGGCGCAAACCTATGTCGACAAGACTGTGCAATGCAGCCAGAGCAGCAATCCCGCCCGCTGCGAACACACCCGCGATAGCTGGAAGGCCGATTACGAAGAAGCCATAGCAGGCGGATACCGAGCACAGAAACATGTCGCTCTATGCCTGAGCACAGGCTGCGATCAGGCAATCCAGCCCGACAAAATGCTCGGCTGCGCCTGGCGCATGGTCATTGCCGAAGCAAGACATGCGCAACCGGACAGCATGGATTTCGCCAATCTCAACCGCTTCTGCGGAACCGATTATATCGACCAAAAGGGAAAACTCTCGGCCGCCTCGCAAGCAAAAGCGATGATACGTCTAATCGGCAAATAGCAGGCCGCGCATCAGAGGTCTTCTGCCGCGCGGCCCGGTGTTTTGCGCAGGTCCTAGGCGTAAGGCGCAAGGAAAGCGCGGATTGCTTCGATCTCGTTGGGCCTGATGTCGTGGCCGCCCGAATGCCATTCGAGCGTGACCTCAGCATCCTGCCTGGTAAAATAATCGGCCAGCGCCTTCGTGACTGGAGCGGGCGCGATCGGGTCACGCTCGCCTGCCGTGATCAGCACCCGCTTGCCCTCCAGCCTCGTATTGTCCTTCGGCTGGAACGGGATCAGCGGATGCATCAATACGGCGCCATCGAAGAGATCCCCATGCTCGATCAGAACATTGGCGAGAATATTCGCACCGTTGGAAAAGCCGAGGCCAAGCACCTGCGATGCGCTGTACTCAGCCGCCAGTTCCGAGACATAGGCCGCCATCTTTTCCGTGGCACGGGCAAGGTCGGCCATGTCGTAGACGCCCTCGCCGGTGCGGCGAAAGAAACGCGCCGCGCCATGTTCCGAGACATCGCCGCGCGGCGAGACGATCGTCGCCTCGGGCAGCATCCGGGCAGCGAAATCGAAGAACTGGTTCTCATCGCCGCCTGTGCCGTGGAAGGTGAAGAAGATAGGCTTTCCGGGTGCACCGGCCTTCAGCCGGTGCACATAACTCGTATCCATCATGATGTTATCTCCTCGATTAGCCTTCCAGCGGTTCGAGATGCTGCTCGATCAGCCCACGCAGATGCGCATGCTGTTCGGGCAGTTTCAGCGCTTCACCGAGATGAGCCGTATCCTCGTCGCGGTTGAAGCCGGGTTCATTGGTGGCGACTTCGAACAGCACGCCGCCCGGCGTGCGGAAGTAGATCGCCCAGAAGTAGTCACGGTCGATGACCGGAGTGACCTGATAGCCCGTATCCATCAGCGCCTTGCGCACTTCGAGCTGCTTTGCGCGATTCTCGACGGCAAAGGCGACATGGTGGACGGAGCCGGCACCCGGAAGCGCCCGGTTGATGTTCGGCATGGTCTCGAGGTCGACATAATCGGCACCGTTGCCGCCGGGAATGGCAAGCCGCTTGACGCCTTCATGCGTATCGACCACTTCGTAGCCCATGTATTTCAGCAGTTCGGCCGTGGCGCCCTCATCCCTGAGCCGCATGGCGACGGAATGGAAGCCCCTGATCGCATGCTCGGCATCGACGCCGTTATGCGTCCAGGGCTGCCGCTTGTCATCCTTGACCTCGACGAGCGCGAAACCATCGCCATCCGGACCGGCAAAATGCAGGCGCTTCTGGCCGAAGGATTCATCGGCCTTCAGGCCCTCGACGCCATGCTGGCCGAGCCGCTCGGTCCAGTAGCCGATGGCGCCTTCCGGAACGGAGTAGACGGTATTGCCGACTTCGCCGGTACCCGGCCGGCCACGCGCCATCTTCGGGAACGGGAAGTAGGTCATGATCGTGCCGGGCGTGCCGACCTCGTCACCATAATAGAGGTGATAGACATCGGGAGCGTCGAAATTCACGGTCTTCTTCACGCGGCGAAGGCCGAGCGTATCCGTGAAGAACTTGTTGTTGGTGCGGGCGTCTTCCGCCATCGAGGTAACGTGGTGAAGACCTTTGATCTGGTTAAGCATCTTAAACCCCTTGTCTCGCCTGCACCGGCAGGCGTTTCTCATGGGCAGAAGATGGTCTCACAGGCGGTGTTCCGATAGCCCCCGATAGCCAAACGGATTGTCTTCAAAGAGTGAACGATAAACTCGAGTCGTTCACTGATACATCGCCGAACTTAAAGAAAAATGCTTATTGAGCCTCAGGATTGCTCGGCAAAGCCCAGTCGATCGGCTCTCGACCGTGCTCGGCGAGATAGGCATTGGCCTTGGAAAAATGCCGGCAGCCGAAGAAGCCATTGTGCGCCGACAGCGGCGAAGGATGGACGGATTTCAGCACCAGATGGCGCTCGGTATCGACGAAGGCAGCTTTCTTCTGCGCATATGAGCCCCAGAGCATGAAGACGACGCCATCGCATTCGTCGTTGACCCTGCGGATGACCGCGTCGGTGAAACGCTCCCAGCCCTTGCCCTGATGCGATGCGGCCTGCGATTCCTCGACCGTCAGCACGCTGTTGAGCAGGAGCACGCCCTGCTTCGCCCAGCTTTCCAGAAAGCCGTGGCGCGCCGGCGGAATGCCGAGATCGGTTTCCAGCTCCTTGTAGATATTGACCAGTGACGGCGGAATGCGCACACCGGGGCGCACGCTGAAGCAGAGCCCATGCGCCTGTCCGAAACCGTGATAAGGGTCTTGCCCGAGGATGACGACCTGCACCTCATCCAAGGGCGTCAGATCCAGCGCCCGAAAATATTCGCTACCGCGCGGGAAGATCACCTTGCCACGCTGCTTTTCCTCGACGAGAAACACCTTGAGCTGCTGCATGTAGGGACTCTCGAACTCCGGAGACAGCGCCTCTTTCCAGCTTTCCTCAAGCTTGATGTTCGCCTCCGCCATCGTCCTTCGCCTCCGTCAGTTGTCAGCATGCCGATTGAGGACGAAAGTACCGACGTGTCAAGGAAAGGACTTCCGCTGCCGTAGGCAGATCACAGCTTTCCGGCGGCTGACGTCGCCAGCGGCTGCGATTGTGCCTTCTCTCCCGTCGATATCAACAAAGCGTCCCGTTCGGCCTCGGGCATGGCGCGCACGCGTCGCCGCACCGTGAAACGGATCGTAGCAAACCCGGCCAGCATCAGCACCACTTTACTGCCGATACCGAAGGCCGGCATGACGACCGCCCATGTGGATAGGGTAAACGCAATTGCAATGAGCGCATTGAGCGCAGCGGACAGGAACATCAGGCTGGCCCAGGCAAAACCCACATAAGTGGCAACATCGGGCGCGACCGTGCGTGCAATCGCCGGCAGATAGCGGTTCATCCAGCCCGGCTTCAGCATCACTACACCGATGATCGCATAGATCACGCTCGGCTTGAACAGCACGAAACGTGGATCATTCGTCAGCAGTGTCGCCATGCCGGCCGCAATGACCAGAAAAAGACTGAGCCACTCCATGACCTCGATAGGCTTGCCGCGAATGAACTGAATTCCGATCTGGAGAAGACCAAGCGCAATCGCCAGACAGGTCGAAAGCGTGGCATTGTGCGTCAACGACAGCAGAATGACGAACAACAGACTGGAGGCCAGATCGGCAAGCAACAGCCTGGCGGCATCGAAAAAGCTTCTCACCGCATCCTCGCCTCACTGCAACATCTGAGAAAATTCATAGAGCGCAGGATTGCCTCGATCAAGGACATCCACGAGATCACCCTCAGTACAGAGACAAACGCTGGAGCCTGACGCCAGGCAGCGCCTCTTTCCAGCCCTTCTCCAGCGTGCCGCCCGCTTCCGCCATCGTCTCCCTACTCGGCCTGTTGTCGGCATGTCGACTGCGGGAGTGCGGCGATGTGGTCAGGAAATGGCGAGATCACAATTCCTGGCGGACGAACCGGCTTGGGTTTGATCGTACTCGACGATTGCTACCAATAGCAGCGACAAGGTTGCAGATCGTTGACAACCGCACTTAGTTCAGCCATTGGAGGCCATCCCAATTTTTCGACCGGTGCCCCATGCTTCCCTTGCATTCCCTTGGCGAGCGCATCGTCGTGCTCGGCCCTTCCAATGCTGGCAAGTCAACCCTTGCGGTTGCGCTCTCCAAAAAGCTTGGCTTTCCAACGATCCATCTCGATCAGCTTCATCATCTGCCTAACACCGATTGGAAGCAGCGTCCCGAAGCAGAATTCGCCGCGCTGCACGATGCGGCCATTCTTGGCGAGCAGTGGATTATGGAAGGCAATTATACGCGCCTCATGCCGCAGCGCTTTGCCCGAGCCACCGGAGCGATCCTCATCAGCTCCAATCACTGGCTACGCTTTTCGCGCTATCTCAAGCGCACGCTCATCAACAGCGCGAACCGCGCAGGCCATCTCGAAGGCGCCAAAGACAGCATCAAATGGGAGATGATCCACTGGATACTCGTGAAGACCCGCAACAGCGGCGTCAAATACGCGAAAATCCTGCAGGAATCCGAGTTGCCAACGGTAGAATGCCATACGGCGGAGGCTCTCAATGGCCTTTATCAGGCCTGGGATTTGCCAACGAGACAATAGGCGCAGAAACATTCGAGTCGATCTGAGGCTGCGCTTGATTTGGCAAGCTTACTTGCGATGACGGCCAATCAAACCCATTGCGAGAGCCATGAAAAACCGTAAGCTCCGCTGACTATCTGTTCGATAACGTCGAGGGAGTAGCTGAAATGGGCCAGCATATTGGTGACCTGGTTGTGACCAAGATTATGATTGTCGGCAACACCGTCACCGGAGTTACCCATGTCAAACCAGGTGGGAAACTGATTGCATCCGGTGGCCTGCTCGGCGGATTGATTATTGAAGCCGGGGGGAACGCCGTCGTTTCCGGCCGGATCGGTCGCAACGTCGTCAATGACGGGAATCTCGTTTTCAACGGTCAGCTTGCGGGGCGGATCGCCGGTGAAGGCATCGTTGTCATGGGTCCCGGCGCTGATGTTTCCGGCACCGATCTGCCGATCGAGCCAGTCGCGCAGAGCCCAGCCGCCTAAGGCCGTTTCTGCAAGCGAACGAAGACCTCCTGCCGGATATTGTCTGGGACAGCTCCACATCGCCGTAACCAAGACTATCACCCACGAACTTGCCAAGCGGAACCTTCAACATGAATTTGCTCCACTATCTGCTTCTGTTCGGCGGCGGCGGCTTTCTCATGAACGCGGTTCCGCATCTGGTGAGCGGCGTTCTCGGCAGACCGTTTCAATCACCTTTCGCCAAACCGTGTGGCGTGGGACTTTCCTCATCGACCGTCAATGTGTTGTGGGGATTCGCCAATCTCGTGGTCGCGTACCTGCTTCTCGTCCGGCCGGGCTCATTGAATTGGAACAACGGATTGGATGCGCTCGCCATTGGCCTCGGCGCGCTTGCACTCGCCTTGTTTGCCGCACGTCACTTCGGCAAATTCCACGGCGGGAACACGCCGGAACAACAATGAAGCAGCAACTTCTTCGCACCTTCCGCAATCACCCCTTGATCCGCACCATCTGTGGATCGTAAAGCGGCTTCAGCGACACCTGGCACGGCACGCGGCTCTGCGCGACATCGAGCTCATAGCGGCCGGACAGCACAAAATCCTCCGTGACGCCGTTGGGGTCTCGGACATAACCATAGCCGATCGCCTTGCCGATCGTGTAGCCGTAGCCGCCGCTCGACAGCCAGCCGACGCGCTGCCCATCGCGATAGATCGTCTCCCGACCGAGAAGCACGATCTCTGGATCGTCGGGCACGAAGCAGGCGAGCATCTTCTTCACGCCTGAGGCCAGCTGGCGCTCGATCGCCTCCCTGCCGCAGAAGGCGATATCCTTCTTCGTCTTTACCGCCCAGGCAAGCCCGGCCTCGACCGGCGTATGGTCCGGCCCGATATCCGAACCCCAGGCTCGATAACCCTTCTCCAGACGGCAGCTTTCGATGGCGCGATAGCCCGCATTCACGAGGCCGTGCTCGCGGCCGGCGGCCATCAGCACGTCATAGACGGTCGCGGCATATTCCACCGGCACATGCAACTCATAGCCAAGCTCGCCGACATAGGTGATGCGCAGCGCCCGCACCGGGCAACCGGCGATACCGACGGTCTTCACCTTGCCGAAGGGGAATGCCGCATTCGAAACATCGGCCGAGGTCACGGCCTGCAAGATCACGCGCGCCTTCGGCCCCATCAGCGACAGTACGGAATAGGCGGAGGTGACATCCACCAGCTCCGCATGCATCTCGGACGGAATATTGCGGGCGATCCAGTCGAAATCATGCGTGGCAAAGCCCGTGCCCGTGGTGATGTAGAATTCGTTTTCGGCGATGCGGGCAACGGTGACATCGCATTCGATGCCGCCCCGGTCGTTCAACATCTGGGTATAGGTCAAAGCACCGACGGGCTTTGCCACATCATTAGCGGCGATCCACGAGATAGCCGCCTCGGCATCCCTGCCCTTCAGCACGAATTTGGCAAAGGAGGTCTGGTCGAAGATAACAGCCGCCTCACGAACGGCTTTATGTTCCCGTCCGACGGCATCGAACCAGTTCTGCCGGCCGTAAGTGTAGACGTCCTTTGGCTCCTCGCCGGCGAAGAGATCGGCAAACCAGTTCGGCCGCTCCCAACCGAGCTTTTCGCCGAAGCAGGCGCCCTGCGCTTTCAGCCGATCGTAAAGCGGCGACTTGCGGCAGGGCCGGCCGCTGGAATGCTCTTCGAAGGGCCATGCCATGGTGTAATGCTTGCCATAGGCCTCCAGCGTGCGGGTGCGCACCCAGTCGGTGTCGAAATGCGGACGGCCGAAGCGCCTGATATCGACGGGCCAAAGATCGTAAGGCGGCTCGCCCTTGGCAACCCACTCGGCAAGCGCCATGCCGGCACCGCCGGCAGAGGCGATACCGAAAGCGTTGAAGCCGGCGCCGACGAAGAAATTCTTCAGTTCCGGTGCCTCACCGAGAATGAAATTGCCGTCGGGCGTAAAGCTCTCTGGCCCGCAAAGCAGCTGCTTGACGCCGGCCGTCTGCAGCGCCGGCACGCGCACCAGCGCCTGCTCCATGATCTGCTCGAAATGATCGAAATTGCTGTCGAGCAGCGTGTAATGGAAATCCTTAGGGATGCCATCGAGCGCCCACGGAATGGGATTAGGCTCGTAGCCGCCCATGACCAGCCCGCCGACCTCCTCCTTGTAATAGGTCAGTCGGTCCGGATCGCGCAGCGTCGGCAGGTTGGAGGGCACACCGAAGGATTCGGTGATGAGATACTGGTGCTCCACCGAGACAAGCGGCACGTTGACCCCGAAACGGGCGGCGAAGGTCCGCGTCCACTGCCCCGCACAGACGACGACGCGCTCGCATTCGATACGGCCTTTCTCGGTGATGACGGCGCGAATACGGCCCTTGTCGATCTCCAGATCGAGAACTTCGGTATCCTCGAAGATCGACACGCCGCTCATACGGGCGCCCTTGGCGAGCGCCTGAGTGATATCGGCGGGATTGGCCTGCCCGTCGGTCGGCAGGAACGCGGCACCGACGAGGTCGTCGACATCCATCAGCGGCCAGAGATCGAAAGCCTCCTTGGGCGTCAGCAGATGCATCTGCAGGCCGAAAGATTGTGCGGTCGTCGCCTGCCGCTTCACCTCTGTCCAGCGCTCCTCGTTGCAGGCAAGACGCAGGCCGCCATTCATCTTCCAGCCGGTGGCAAGCCCCGTCTCCGCCTCGAGCTTCTTGTAGAGATCGACGGAGTAACCAAGCATCTGCGTGATATTGGCGCTGGTGCGCAGTTGGCCGACGAGACCGGCGGCGTGGAACGTCGTGCCCGAGGTCAGCTTCTTGCGCTCCAGAAGCACGGTATCGGTAAAGCCAAGCTTGCCGAGATGATAAGCGGTCGAGCAGCCGATGATGCCGCCGCCGATGACGACGGTTTTTGCGGTAGCAGGCAGTTCCTTCATCACGTCACCTCAAGAATTGCAAAAACCCTGCCAGGCGCTCTCAAACCGCCGCAGATTTTCAGCTGTATAGGAAGAATAATCGAATTCGATGTCGGAATGGATTTCCGAAACCATGCTCCACATCGTCTCGCGCAGAAGCGAAGCGCATTTCATCGCCCGATAGCGCCGGCGCAGATCTTCGCTGACGCCGGCCTCGAAATAGGCCTCCAGCATCGCCTCTTCCTGCACTTCCGAGAATTCATTGTTGGAGGCAAGGCCGCCGAGATCGAAAAGCGGCGTGTTGAAGCCGGCATAATCCCAATCGATCAACCACAGCCGCTTGCCGTCATCGAGGAAATTCGCCGCCAGCAGATCATTGTGGCCGAAGGCGATCTCGAAAGGGCCGGCTGCGCCTTCAAGACGTTCGGCAATCTCCAGAAAGGAAGGCAAAAGCGCCTTATGCCGACTGCCACCAGCCTCCAGCACAGCCGCGTAATCCCTGACTACATGGAAGACCCAGAAAATCGCCGCCGGCCCGCGAAAGTGCCTCGCTACATCGCGATGGCAGGAGCGAACGAGCGAAACGACCCGCGCCACGAATGAGGGGTGACTTACATCCTCGGCAGACAGCGGCTTGGCATCGATATAGTCGAGCACCAGTATGCCCGGCTCATGATGGATTACAGCAGGCGAAAGACCGGCTGCATGCGCAGCCCTGCTCGCCGCCACCTCGTTGGCGCGGCTGATGTGGTGAACGGGAATGTCCGACCCCAGCCGCACGACGAAGCGTCGACCGTCATGGCCGACCAGATAGTTGCGATTGGTAATGCCGCCCACGAGCGGTTCGATGTCGATCGGCCCGCGCCAGATGTTGAGAGAATGTATCCTGTCTTCCGCCGTCGCAGTCATTCCCCCTCCGGTCCTGCTGCTGAGCATCCTTTAAATGCGGAGGGTTCCCCACAAAAACAAAGCTGTCAAGAACCACCCCACAAAATGAAACGAATATTTGGTTTTTTGTTGGAATCGAGCGACCATCTCCAATTGGATGAGCTATGGATATCCTAAAGACTGCGCTTCACCGTAGGTGAGATTTGTCTTAAAAACTCAGGCGCGAGGCAACCGGACAAAGGTTGCGCGGATTATGGCCTCCGGCGGCAACAGGACTAGCCAGTCGGGAGCCACGGAAGTTTGGGATCAATACCCACAACAGGATCAGGGACCATGTCGGGCATATCCCAACCACCGCTGCACGCCAATCATCGCGAGCGCGAGATACTGGAAGAATTGCGCCTGGCCGGCGGTGCGAGCCGCATCCAGTTCCTGGCCGAGCGGCTGGGCGTTTCCGAGGAAACCATCCGCCGCAACATCCGCAGCCTGGAAGCCAACGGCTTGGTGACCAAGGTGCATGGCGGAGTCCACATCAAGGATTCCATGAACGAGCCGCCGCTGCATCTGCGGATGAACGAGAATGCCGAAGCCAAGCGGATGATCGCCGCCACAGTCGCCTCGATGATCGAGGATGGCGATGCGCTCTTCCTCGACGTCGGCTCGACCACCGCCTTCATTGCCGTCGCGCTGCAGAAGCATCAGAACCTTTTCGTCGTCACCAATGCCGTCGCCGTCGCCCATGCGCTTGCGACCCGTAATGGCAACCGCGTGTTCTTTGCGGGTGGCGAACTGCGCGGTCACGACGGCGGCACCTTCGGTATGGAAGCTGCCAATTTCCTGCGTCGCTTCAACGTGCGCCACGCCATCCTTTCCGTCGGCGCCATCAACGCGACCTCGGGCTTCATGCTGCACGATCTCGAAGAAGCGGAATATTCACGGGAAGCGGCAAGCCGCGCCGAAAACCGCATCGTCGTCGCCGACAGCGCCAAGTTCGGCCGCACCGCACCCATCGTCCTCAGCGAACCCGCAACCTACGACACGCTGGTTACAGACGACGCCCCGCCATCAGACATTCGCGCCATGCTGGAACGCAACGAGATCGAGCTCGTCATCGCCAACCGGCAAGGTGGGGAGCGGCGATAGAGCATTTTCAGGAAAAGCGCGCAGCGGTTTTCCGTCCGCAAAGCGTTAAGGAATAAATTGACCAAACTGGCGTCAGCCCTTGCACATCGCCTCAAGCGTCTGGGCGGCCTTGCTCGCATGGCGCTCCTTGTGCCGTAGTAGCCGGAAACTGCGGGCGGGTAGATCGAATATTGCCTGAACCAGCAGCCCCTGCCCCAAATAGGCTCTTGCTGCGGCACTGGAAATGGCAGCGGCACTTTGCCCGGTGCAGACTGCGGACAGCACGGCTTCATTCGAGGGGAGGACAAGCGCCACCTCAAGATCGCGCGGCAAAGCCCCGAGCCTCGCGACCGCATTTTCGAATTCCGAACGCGTGCCAGAACCCTCCTCTCGCATCACCCAGGATGTGCCGGTAGCAAGGTCGGCGGCAGTCAGCTGCCGACCATCTGCCCAGGGGTGAAGCGGGGGCACGACGATGACGAGCGCGTCCTGTGCCACGACCTTCATCGACAGCGCCGGCGCATCCACTTCACCCTCAATGAAACCCAGTTCGGCCGCACCATCAATGACAGCCTCGGTGACGGTGCGGGTATTGCCGATCGTCAGATCCAGCTCGATGCCGGGATAATCGCGATGGAACCGCATCAGCAGGGGCGGCAGCCAGTAACTGGCGATTGTCTGGCTGGCATAGAGGCTGAGCCGGCCGCGCTGCAGCCCGCCCAATTCCGAGAGCATGAGTTCGGCGGATCGCACGCGCGCCAGCGTCGCCTTGGCTTCACCGAGAAAGGACCGGCCCGTCTCCGTCAGCTCGATGCGCCGCCCGACGCGATGGAAAAGTTCGACGCCGTAATAAGCTTCGAGGTTCTTGATCGCCGAGCTGACGGCGGAGGGAGTCAGATGGATCGCTTCGGCAGCATTGGTCAGATGCTCTCGCTCCGCAACGGCGACGAAAATGGCGAGTTGTTCAAAGGTCATGGGAAATCATTCTAATTTATCGAACAAAACATAGGATAATATTCGATGGATGTCGACATCGGCAGATGAGACTTTCCAGCCGTCACCAAATTACAAGAAACGAATGACGGCACGCCATGTCCCTTGCTCAACGCGCAAACACCATCCTTCCCGGCCTTGCACTCACCTCGGCCGTGGCCCTTCTGGCCTATGCCGCGGAGCATGTTGAAACCAGTCTCCTCGGTGGCCGTTGGATCGAAAGCCTGGTGCTTGCCATCGCGCTCGGCATCGCCGTCTGCACGATCAAGCCGCTGAAGCCGGCGATGAAGCCGGGCATCGATTTCAGCGCCAAGTTTCTTCTGGAAATCGCCATCGTCCTTCTCGGCGCCTCCATCAGCCTTTCGGCAATCCGCGGCGCCGGCGTCTGGCTGATCGCCGGCATCGCCATCCTTGTCGTGCTGTCCATCGCCGCCACCTATCTCATCGGCCGGGCGCTCGGCCTGCCGCCGAAGCTCGCAACGCTGATCGCCTGCGGCAACTCGATATGCGGCAATTCGGCGATCGTAGCTGTTGCACCCGTTATCGAGGCCGACTCGCAGGAGATCGCCGCAGCACTCGCCTTCACCGCTGTGCTTGGCATCGCCGCCGTGTTCCTGCTGCCGCTTTTCTACTTCCACTTCGGCATGAGTGTGCCGCAATACGGAACCCTCGCCGGATTGACAGTCTATGCCGTACCGCAAGTATTGGCAGCGACCGCGCCAGTCGGCCTGCTCGCTGTCCAGACCGGCACGCTCGTCAAGCTCGTCCGCGTCCTGATGCTGGGTCCGGTCATCTTCCTACTCGGCATCATCACCAAGACAGAGGCGGCAGGAACGGATGGACGCAGCGGCCACCACCATTCGCTGGTCCCCTGGTTCATCTGCGGCTTCCTGGGGTTGATGGCGCTACGCTCCTTCGGGCTGATCCCGGATGCGCTGGTGACACCGATGGAAACTGTTTCCGGCATTTTGACCGTCATCGCCATGGCAGCGCTTGGCCTGTCGGTCAACATCCGCTCCGTCGCCCATGCCGGCGGTCGGGTGATCGCGGCAGCGACGCTATCGCTGTTGACGCTGGGCGCCATCAGCTATGGTCTGATCCTCGCCCTGCAGATTCAGTAGCATACGCCACAAGATTGGCGGAAGATCAGCTCAGGCTCGATGCCTCGGCTGATTTCAGCAAAGCCGCTGTCTCGCTTTCGCAAGAAGGATAGCCGATAGCATAGCCCTGAAGCTCGTCGCAGCCGACTTCAGCCAGAACGCGCGCATGATCCTCGGTCTCGACCCCTTCGGCGACCACCTCGACATTCAATGTGCGTGCGATTTCGATAATGGAGCCGACAAGACGACGCTGCTCCTCAGACACCGTTACGGCGGTGACCAGCTGCCGGTCTATCTTCAGCCGCTTCGGTTTCAGCTTGACGAGGCCGATCAGCGAAGCATGACCAGAGCCGAAATCGTCGATCTCGATATCGATTCCCATCTCCTTGATGCCTGCGATATTGGCAAGCACGGCCTCATCGGGCTCATCCAGAAAGATGGTCTCCACCAGCTCGAAGGCGATAGCGTGGCGCGGTATTCTGAGCGCCTTCAAACCGTCGATCAGGTCGGGATCGGCAAGCCGGCGACCGGAGATATTCACGGCAATACGCGGCGGTGAAAGGCCCTGCGAAACCCAGGCTGCCCGATCCGCCAGTGCGCGCTTCAGCACGGCCGCATCGATCTCCGCGGTAAATCCATATTCATCGGCGACCTTGAGGAAGGCCACGGGGCTCAGCAATCCCCTTCCCGGATGCCGCCAGCGTGCCAGCGCCTCCAATCCGACGATGCGGCGGCTCTGCGCATCCACCTGAATCTGATAGAAGGGCTCGATCTGCCGCAGCACCGGCGCCAATCGCAACTCGTCGGCCAGACGGCGTTCTGCATGCAGATCGGACTGGAGCTGCGGCGTGAAGAACTCCACCCGGTTGCGACCGAGTTTCTTGGCTTGAAAAAGGGCGACATCGGATTCTGCCAACAGATTGCCTGCGCCGCTCGTCTCACCTATCGCCACACCGATGGACGCGCCGATCTTCAGCATCTCGTTGCCGAAACGCACTTCGCGGCGCAATCGCGATAAAATATCGTCGGCGATGGCCTGAAGCCTTTCGACACTGCCGATATTGACCAGCACGGCCACAAACTCGTCGCCGCCGATGCGGGCGACGATGTCGTTGGCGGTTATCGCTCCGGAAATGCGGGCGGCTGCGCTCTGCAGCGTGGCATCACCAGCCGCATGGCCCCATTTGTCGTTGATCTCCTTGAACCCATCGAGATCGATATGGAGGATCGCCAAGGTCCCGACAGATGCATCGTTGTGCAACTCGGCCAGACGCCGGTCGAAATAGCGGCGATTTGGAAGGCCTGTGAGATAATCGTGGTCGGCGGCATGCTCTATGCGCGCACGACTGTGCTCCAATGCAACGGCGCGGGCTTCAGCGATGGCTTTTTGGCCGGTTAACTCGCGATTGAGCAGGACGTCAGCGGTGACGTCCCATTCCGCGCCGATGAAGGAAGGCGCCCCTTCGGCATCCTCATAATAATGCGCGCGCGAACGCAGATGGCGTACCTCGCCTCCCGGCAGGATGATGCGGAACTGGGAATTGTAGAAACCCTTCCTGGCCAGCGCGATATCGAAGTCGTGGATAGCCCCTTCGATATCCTCGGGATGCAGCGCATTCATCCAGACGTCGGAGGAAACCCTGCGCTCATGAAGCCCGGTCCCGTAGAGCTTGTGCATCTGCGAGTCCCAAAGCAGTTCCTGCTCGTTGACATTATGCTGCCAGACACCGATTTGAGACGCCTCCAGCGCCAGCTCCAGCCTCCTCAAAAGGTCCTGGAACTCTTCTTCGCTTCGTCCTGATGTCGTCCCTGCCAAAGAGCACCACCCCCTTCGGAAACTGAAGAGACTAACTAATCGCAGCCAATTATAGTTGCACTACTCCCTTTCGCGAACTTTAATGGCTGCGCAAGCTACCCAAATTAACAGCAGAGCTCCAATCCTTGCCGGCGGCCGACGCCTGTCAATGATTGTGCCTCGGCGGATTGGCGGCGATGCCGCGGAAATCGGCGGCGCCATCCAGCACGGCTCCGTCGGAAAGCTGCGTGACCGAACGGCGATAGATGCGCTGCCACGGCGTCGCATCCGGCGGCACCGCCGGGATGCCGTCGCCCTTGCGACGCGCGATCTCTGCCTCGTCCACCAGCATGTCGCAGCGTCCCTGATTGAAATCAATGCGGATGATATCGCCAGTCCTGAGCCAGGCAAGCCCGCCGCCCGCAGCACTTTCCGGCGAGGCATTCAAAATGGAGGGACTGTCGGCCGTGCCCGACTGACGGCCATCGCCGATCGTCGGCAGGCTCTTGATGCCTCTTTTAAGAAGATGATCCGGCGGCTGCATGTTAACGACTTCGGCCGATCCCGGCCAGCCGATCGGTCCGGCGCCGCGGATGGCGAGAATGGTTTTTTCGTCGATGCTGAGATCTGGATCGTTGATGCGTTTGTGATAATCCTCGGAGCCGTCGAAGACCACCGCCCTGCCCTCGAACACACCTTCGTGGCCCGGCTCCTGCAGGTAGCGGCTGCGGAACTCCTCGGAGACAACGCTCATCTTCATGATGGCGAAGTCGAACAGATTGCCCTTCAGCACCAAGAAGCCGGCACGCTCCTTCAGCGGCTCTGCAAAAGGGCGGATGACCTCGCGGTCGGTCGCTTCTCTGTCCTTCAAATTCTCCGCCATCGTCCTGCCCGTCACCGTCGGACAGCTGCCATCCAGCTTGCCGGCATGCAGCAGCTCCCACATGATGGCCGGAACGCCGCCGGCACGATGGAAGCGCTCGCCGAGATAGGCACCCGCCGGCTGCACATTGGCAAGCAGCGGAATGTCGAAGCCATGCATCTGCCAGTCATCGGGATAAAGCTCGACGCCGGCATGTTTGGCCATGGCGGCCAGATGCGGCTGCGCATTGGTCGAACCGCCGATGGCGGAATTGACCTTGATAGCATTGAGGAAGGCCTCGCGCGTCAGCACGTCAGAAGGCTTGATATCGGCAAGAACCAGTTCGACCGCCCGCCGTCCGGTGCGGTAGGCCATCTGCCCGCGCTCGCGATAGGCGCCGGGAATGGCGGCACAGCCGGTCAGCGACATGCCGAGCGCTTCGGCCATGGCATTCATCGTCGAAGCCGTTCCCATGGTGTTGCAATGACCGATCGAGGGCGCCGAGGCGAGCGACGCCTCCATGAATTCTTCCTCGTCGATCTCGCCAGCCGCGAGCTTGCGGCGCGAGCGCCAGATCACCGTTCCGGAGCCGGCAAGCTCGCCTTCATGCCAGCCATCGAGCATCGGGCCGCCTGACAGAACGATTGCCGGAATATTGACCGTGGAAGCCGCCATCAGCGCCGACGGCGTGGTCTTGTCGCAGCCGGTCGTCAGCACGACACCATCTAGCGGATAGCCGTAGAGCACTTCCACAAGGCCGAGATAGGCAAGATTGCGGTCAAGTGCTGCCGTCGGGCGCTTGCAGTTTTCGAAGATCGGATGCGTCGGAAACTCGATCGGAATGCCGCCAGCATCGCGAATGCCGTCACGCACCCGCTTGGCGAGATCGAGGTGATGGCGATTGCAGGGCGTGAGATCGCTACCGCTCTGGGCGATGCCGATGATCGGCTTGCCGGACCGCAGCTCCTCCGGGGTAATGCCGTAGTTCATGAAGCGCTCAAGATACAGCGCCGTCATATCGATATGATCCGGATTGTCGAACCAGTCCTGCGAACGCAGACGACGCTTGGATGCACCCTTGTCGCTCATCTCTTCCTCACGCCTTTCCTTGGGCATTCTTGTCTTCCAGATGCTGCAGCAGACCGCTGTGATCCTGCTCGCCGCCGCCATTCTCCACGAATTCGGCAAACTCGGCCCGAACGACCTCGGTCAACGGCAGATGAAGTGACAGGTTCTGCGCCGCCGCCAGCACCGTATCGAGATCCTTCAATTGGTTGCGGGCGGTTCCGCCCGGCTCGAAATTGCGTTCGATCATGCGCTGGCCATGCAGCTCCAGAATCCGGCTTTCGGCAAAGCCGCCGCGAATGGCGTCACGAAACGCTTCGCGCGAGCCCCCGCCGGCCTCGACCAGTAGCATCGCTTCCGCGACGGCACCGATGGTCACCGCAACAATCTGCTGATTGCCGAGTTTTGCGAGCTGGCCTGTCCCGCTTGGGCCGACACGGGTTACGCGCCCGAGCGGCGCCATGATATCGCGAACACTGTCGATGACGCCGGCATCGCCGCCCGCCATGATTGCGAGCGTTCCGGCAGCCGCCCCGACCACGCCGCCGGAGACCGGCGCATCGATATGACGGATGCCGCGCTCGGCGAGTTTGAAGGCATGTTCGCGGGCAACGGCCGGCGATATCGAGCTGTTGTCGATAACAACCGTTCCAGATTCCAGCACGTCGGCCACACCGCTGCCGAACAGGACTTCACCAACGGCACCGCCATTGGTGAGCATGGTGAAAACCACCTCGGCTCCCCGCGCCGCCTCCACCGCGGTATCCGCAACGGTCGCGCCATCGGCGGCCAGAGGTTCCGCCTTGCTCCGGTCGCGGTTCCAGACCGTCACGGCAAAACCGGCGGCCAGCAGCCGCCGTGCCATCGGCGCTCCCATCAATCCCGTACCGAGAAAAGCGATCTTCCTGCCGCTCATAGCCTATCCTCCGAATGGAACGCACGGGCCTTGCATCTGCATGCTATCGCTCTTTCGGCCCTTGCGCCAACGGGCCACTCCTCACGCCCGATGTACGTCAATCAAATCGTCCAAGAGCTTGATAAACCTATGGTGCCAGCATGCAAAGGAAATCGGCGTGCTTGCGGCAGATTCTTCAAAGGCCGAATAAGGAAAAGGCGGGACCTTTCGGTCCCGCCCATGGCCTGTCGAGCACTGGAGTACTGTCGGCACGGCCCCTATTCGGCGGCGATCGGGAGTATCTCCGCCGAATGTTCGTTGTCGTTGTGCGGGTGCTGCTTCAGCGGACGGTTGCCCGTGACGCGGCGGATCAGCACGTAGAACACCGGCGTCATGAAGATGCCGAAGAAGGTGACGCCGATCATGCCCGAGAACACCGCGATACCCATGGCGGCGCGCATCTCGGCACCAGCGCCGGTCGAGGTGACCAGCGGCACGACACCCATGATGAAGGCCATGGAAGTCATCAGGATCGGACGCAGACGCAGGCGGCTGGCCTCTATCGCTGCCTGAACCGGCGTGCGGCCTTCGAACTCCAGCTCGCGAGCGAATTCCACGATCAGGATCGCGTTCTTCGCCGACAAGCCCACCAACACCACCAGACCAATCTGGGTGAAGATGTTGTTGTCCCCACCCGTGAGCCAAACGCCGGTCAGCGCTGCCAATACACCCATCGGCACGATCATGACGATGGCGAGCGGCAAGGTCAGGCTCTCATATTGGGCGGCCAGCACCAGGAAGACCAGCAGCAGCGCCAGCGGGAAGACGACGATGCTGGAATTGCCAGCCAGAATCTGCTGGTAGGTCAAATCCGTCCACTCGAAGTCTATGCCGGCGGGCAACGTCTCATGCAGAATCTTCTCGATCGCCGCTTGTGCCTGACCCGACGAGAAGCCGGGCGCCGGGCCGCCATTGATGTCGGCGGCAAGGAAGCCGTTATAGCGGTTCGTACGCTCTGGACCGGTGGTGGCATCGACCTTCAGCAGAGCCGAAAGCGGGATCATCTGACCCGATGCCGAACGAACCTTCAACTGGCCGATATCTTCCGGCTGGGCGCGGAACTTGGCATCGGCCTGCACGCGGACGCTGTAGGTGCGGCCGAAGGCGTTGAAGTCGTTCACATAGAGCGAACCGAGATAGATCTGCAGCGTCTGGAAGACGTCGGTGACGGAGACCCCGAGTTGCTCGGCCTTGGCGCGGTCGAGATCGGCGAAAAGCTGCGGCACGTTGATCTGGAAGCTCGAGAAGATGCCGGCGAGTTCCGGTGTCTGGTAGGCCTTGGCGATCACTGCCTTGGCCGCCTGGTCGAGCGTCTGGTTGCCGAGGCCGGCGCGATCCTCGATCTGCAGCTTGAAGCCGCCTGTCGTGCCGAGACCGTTGACTGGCGGCGGCGGGAACATGGCGATGAAGGCATCCTGGATGGCACCGAACTTGTGGTTCAGCGCCATGGCAATCGCCCCGCCCGAAAGGTCGGGCGTCTTGCGCTCATCAAAGTCCTTCAGCGTGACGAAAACGATACCGGCATTCGAGGAATTGGTGAAGCCGTTAATCGACAGGCCCGGGAAGGCGATCGCATTGGCGACGCCCGGCTGCTTCAGCGCGATATCAGTCATGCGCTTAATCACGTCTTCCGTGCGGTCGAGGCTTGCGGCATCCGGCAACTGTGCGAAGCCGATCAGATACTGCTTGTCCTGTGACGGCACGAAACCGCCTGGAACCGTTGTGAACAGGCTATAGGTCGCTCCCACCAGCGCGAGATAGATCACCATTACGATGCTCTTGCGCGACAGCAGGCCGCCGACGCCCTTGCCGTAGTATTTCGAACCGGCTCCGAACGCCCGGTTGAAACCACGGAAGAACCAGCCGAAGACCGCGTCCATGACCCGCGTCAACCGATCCTTCGGCGCATGATGACCCTTCAGGAGCAGGGATGCCAGTGCCGGAGACAGGGTAAGCGAGTTGAAGGCCGAGATGACGGTCGAGATGGCGATCGTCAGCGCGAATTGGCGGTAGAACTGGCCGGACAAGCCGGAGATGAAGGCGAGCGGCACGAAGACCGCGACGAGCACCAGCGCGATCGCGATGATCGGACCGGAGACTTCCTTCATGGCCTTGTAGGTGGCGTCGCGCGGACTGAGCCCGTTCTCGATATTGCGTTCGACGTTTTCCACGACCACGATCGCGTCGTCCACGACGATACCGATCGCCAGCACCAGGCCGAACAGACTGAGTGCATTGATCGAGAATCCGAAGACGTACATCACCGCAAAGGTGCCGATGATCGACACCGGAACGGCGATCAGCGGGATGATCGAGGCGCGCCATGTCTGCAGGAACAGGATGACGACGAGGACGACTAGCGCGATGGCTTCGAGCAGCGTGTCGATCACCTTCTCGATCGAGGCGCGGACGAATTTTGTCGTATCGTAGACGATATCGTACTTGACGCCCGCCGGCATGGCCTTCTGCAGCTCGTTCATGGTCGAGCGCACATTGTTCGCGATCTCGATCGCATTCGAACCGGGTGCCTGGAGAACCGCAACGGCGACGGCCGGCTTGCCGTCGAGCAGCGAACGCAGCGTATAGTCTTCCGCACCCAGTTCGACGCGAGCGACGTCGCGAAGGCGAGTGATCTCGCTATTGGCCCCCGTCTTGACGATGATGTTGCCGAACTCCTCGGGTGTGCGCAGGCGGCCCTGAGCATTGACGTTGAGCTGCATATCCACGCCCGGCCGGCTGGGCGAGGCACCGATGATGCCGGCCGCAGCCTGGACGTTCTGCGAGCTGATCGCATTGCTGATGTCGCTGGCGGCAAGATTGTGCTCGGCCGCCTTCTGCGGATCGATCCAGACGCGCATGGAATAGTCGCCGGCGCCGAAGACCTGCACCTGCCCGACGCCTTCGATGCGGGCGAGCCGATCCTTGACGTTCAGGGTTGCGTAGTTTCGCAGATAGGTGATGTCGTGGTCGGCCCCGTCCGAGACGAGGTTGACGACCATGATGAAATCGGGCGAGCTCTTGACGGTCGTGATGCCGAGGGCACGCACTTCGGTGGGCAGGCGCGGCTCAGCCTGCGAAACCCGGTTTTGCACGAGCTGCTGCGCCTTGTCGGGATCGGTACCGAGCTTGAAGGTTACCGTCACGTTGAGAACGCCGTCGGACGTTGCCTGGCTGGACATGTAGAGCATGCCCTCGACGCCGTTGATCTGCTCTTCGAGCGGCGTCGCCACCGTTTCCGCAATAACGGTCGGGTTGGCGCCAGGATAGGTGGCGCGCACGACAATCGACGGCGGCACGACCTCCGGATATTCGGAGATCGGCAGCGCCCTGAGGCCGATCAGGCCGGCGACCACGATGAGGACCGAAAGAACACCGGCAAAGACCGGGCGGTCGACAAAGAATCTGGAGATGTTCATATCAAAGCCCTCTACGGGGTGAAAGCGGATGCAAAATCCCTGCCCGGCGAGCTAGGAGCCGCCGGCGGATCATGTGAATTCGGATGTCGGCCTTCTCCCCACGGGCAGAAGGCAAAGTCTTACTGAGCGGTCGCGACCTTCTCTGCCAACTGCGGTGCGACGACCGCACCGGGACGGATGCGTTGCAGCCCGTTGACAACGACCTTTTCGCCGACTTTCAGGCCGTCCTCGATCACGCGCTCGCCATCGGCCAGCGAACCGAGTTGGACCTGCCGGTAATTGACCTTGTTGTCGCCATCAACCACGAAGACGAACTTCTTGTCCTGGTCGGTGCCGACTGCGCGGTCGCTGATGACGAGCTTGGTCTCGGCCTTCGGTTGGCCCATGCGGACCCGCACGAACTGGCCGGGGATGAGGCGGCCACCGGGATTGTCGAACACGGCGCGAACGCTGACGGTGCCGCTGGCCGCATCGACTTCATTGTCGATCAGTTGCAGTTTGCCCTTGATGGGCGTGCCATTATCGCTTGCCGTGCCGATCTGTACCGGAATCTGCTCGACCGGCGGAACCGCGCCGCCGGTTGCCGGCAGTTCGGAGAGAGCTTGCGTTACGGTCTGTTCGTTGGCACTGAAGCTGGCATAGATCGGATCGACCGAAACGAGCGTCGTCAATGCTGAAGAGGACGCGCCCGCGGCAACAAGGTTACCTACAGTTACAGCGATTTTACCGACGCGACCGGCAATCGGGGCGCGGACCTGCGTATAGTCGAGATTTAACTGCGCCGTCTGCAAGGTTGCTTGCGCCGCCTTCAGATTGGCTTCCGCCGCAGCGTAATTGCTGGCGCGTGTGTCCATATCGCTCTGCGAGATCGTCTTGTTGTCGAAGAGCTTCTGGCCGCGATCGACCTCGACTTTGGTCAGATTAAGAGTGGCCTTCGCCGCGCCAACCTGCGCCTGTGCCTGGGCGACGGCCGCCTCATAGGGAGCGGGATCGATCGTGACAAGCAGGTCGCCCTGCTTGACTAGGGCGCCTTCGCGGAAATGCACGGACTGGATTGCACCAGCCACGCGCGGCCGGATCTCGACGCGGTCAATGGCCTCGAGCCGGCCGGAAAACTCCTGCCAGGACGTGATGTCGCGCGGCTCGACGGCGGCAACCGTAACGGGGACAGCCGGCGGTGCCGCCTGGCTCGCCGCCTCGGTTGCCTGAGCGCCGCGCGGCAGCTCCAGATAGAAAGCCGCGCCTGCAACAGCCGCAGCAACACCCATGCCGGCGCCCCACAGGGCCCAGCTCTTACCGTTGGACTTCATGTTAGTCTCTCCTTTGGCCCCGTCTTGGGACACGGGACCGCAAATTCCTGTCGTCTCTATAAAATCAGGGGCCGAAGCACCGCGCATCCGCGTGACCATCGCTTCGGTCTCATGCCTTCGACGTCAGTCCAATCCCGCATTTAACCCTTGCGGACTGGATTTCTTAGTCGATCAAGCCTGCACGTCTTCGACAAAACCCTTGAAACAACAGCAGATATCCTGCTGCCATGAAGCCCTGTCCTTCGACTGCCCGCCGTAGAGAGTGGGCCAGCCTGTCCCGGCGGGGAGGACTTGCTGGCGAACACGGACGCCAGCCGCTTTCAGCCGACTGCCGTATTCCATGCTCTCGTCGCGGAGCGGGTCGTCCTCGGCCGTGAGCACCAATGCCGGCGCGAGGCCCGAAAGCCGCGAACAGTATCGAGGCGCTGCATAAGGGTGACAGACACCGCCCAGGAAACCCAGGTATCGGTTCCAACCCTCTGTCCAGCGCTCGCGCATGCCGCTTTCCTCCGCCTGGAGGAAAGATTTCGATCCCATGAATGGATCGAGTAAAGGCGAAATCAGCACCTGTCCGTCCAACGAACCGGGTATCTGATCGCGCGCCTTTAAAGCGACGCCCGCTGCAACATTGCCACCCGATTCCTCTCCGGCGACAAACAGCAGCGATTTTTTCGCTCCACCCAGCGCAAGCATGTTCCGCTTGTTGCTGAGGTAAGCGAGAAGCCCGTAGGCGCATTCCAGCACCTTCGGAAAAGCATTCTGATTGCAGCTCGTATAATCCGCCGCAACCACGATGGCCCCGGCCTCTGCGAGGCTTGCCGCCACCGGTCTGTTGGTCGCATGATCAGTATCGAGAAAGGCGCCGCCGTGCAGATAAAGCACGAGGGGTGCCGCCTTCTTCAAACCTTCACCGTTGTAGATCCGAGCTGCCACCGGCCCCGTAGGCACGTTTTCCAGCACAACATCTTTCCACGGCGCACTCATCGACCCAAATCCCTGTTTGTTTCAGCGAATATGACCCAATCCAAAAGCCGTTTGACGTGCTTTGCAACCATATTCCCGATTATGCCGTTCAGCGCCCCCGTGCCGCATTGCAACAACTTACGAAACAACATATTGTTATTCCGCTCTGAGAATAAGTAGCCTATATTCGATCAGACTATTCACGATTACAAACAATCGACCTCTTTTCATCAAGGTCGAGGGACATCATGGAATGGACCAGTTATCAGCAATGCGGGCATTCGCGCGCGTGGTGGAGACGGGTAACTTTACCCGCGCCGCAGCAGCCCTCTCCATGCCGAAGGCGACGGTGACGACGCTCATCCAGTCGCTCGAGGCGCATCTGCATGCCAAGCTCCTCAATCGCACCACCCGCCGCGTCATGGTGACGACGGATGGTGCCCTCTATTATGAGCGCGCCATTCAGATCCTCTCTGAAATCGAGGAACTGGACGGCAGCATCAGCAATTCGCAGAGCCTGCCGAGCGGTCGGCTGCGTGTCGAAATGGCCGGCGCCTTTGCCGAGAAGATCGTCATGCCGGCGCTTTGCGATTTCCATCAGCGCTATCCCGACATCCATATCGACCTCGGCGTTGGCGACCGGCTGGTCGACTATCTCGCCGAGAATGTCGACTGCGCGCTGCGCGCCGGCATGCCGAGCGACCAGTCGCTGATCGCCCGTCGCGTCGGCGAGATCCATCTCGTCACCTGCGCGGCTCCGCTCTATATCGAGAAGCACGGCATCCCCGAGCGGCCGGAAGAGCTGGAAACCAGTCACTACGCGGTCAGCTATTTCCGCGCGCAAACCGGCCGAACGATTCCTTTCCTGTTCGAACACGGCAACGAGTCGCTGGAAATTACCCCGCGCTACATCCTCTCGGTCAATGACAGCCGCAGCTATCTGCAAGCAGCCATGACCGGCCTCGGCATCGCGCAAGTTCCAAGCTTCATGGCGCGGGATGCCCTTGCCAAGGGCGATCTCGTGCCCGTCCTCTCCAGTTGGACACGGCCGACGCTGCCCATGCACATCGTCTATCCACCCAACCGGCACCTGAGCAACAAGGTACGCGTTTTCGTCGACTGGCTGGCGAAGCTGCTGGCAACCTCGCGGGTCGGCGAAGCTTGAAAAAGCAGACCACCTTCTTCCCTCTCGGAAGAAGGTGGCGCCAGTTGCGGACAATCAGTTCCAGGAAGCACCCGCCGGCTGACGAACCGTCGAGTTCAGCCGGTTCCAGACATTGTCGATCGCGATCGCAACAATGAGGGCAGAGAGTGCCTTCTCGTCGTAGTGCCGCGTGGCCTCGTTCCAGATCTCGTCGGTGACGGCGTCTGGTCGGTCGGCGAGCCGGGTGATGGCTTCCCCGAGCGCCAGAGCGGCGCGTTCGGCATCGGAAAAATAGGGCATCTCCCGCCAGGCGGAGACACCGACGATGCGTTCCACCGTCTCACCGGCTTTCTGCAGCTTGCGAAAGCCCATGTCGGTGCAGACGCTGCAGCCATTGATCTGGCTCACGCGCAGATGCACGAGGTCCATGGTATTTTCCGAGAGGCCGCGATCCTTAATCGAATTGCTGACAGCCAAAAGAGCCTGCAGGGTTTCGGGCAGGACAAGGGCGGGGTTCTTCATACGAGCTTGCATGTTTCTTTCCTCTTGTTGCGAGAGCCTGTTGCGGCTCATCTCCCGACGATGCACTTTCCTGCCGATCCGATGTCACACCGGCCGGATTTCGTTCGTCATGGGTTTGACGGAGCAGGATGAGGAGATGTGACCGATGGACGAAAAAAAATGGCAGGCAGAGAAATTCGAGGCGAACCGGCCGCATCTGCGCGCCGTCGCCTATCGCATGCTCGGCTCGCGCACGGAGGCGGAAGATGCGGTGCAGGAGACGTGGCTGCGCCTGATGAGGAGCGATACGTCCGACGTCGAAAATCTGAGCGGCTGGCTAACGACGGTGACGGCCCGCATCTGCCTCGATCTGCTGCGGTCGCGCAAATCCCGCCGCGAGGAGCCACTGACCATCCATGTTCCCGAGCCCATGGTGGTGCATGAGGCCGGCAATGGCACCGACCCGGAACAGGACGCTCTGCTGGCGGACTCCATCGGCCTCGCCCTGCTGGTGGTCCTGGAAAAGCTCAATCCGGCCGAACGGCTTGCTTTTGTCTTGCACGATATGTTCGACTTGTCCTTCGACGATATCGCCCCGATTCTGGGACGCACTACGGTCGCGACGCGCCAGCTCGCGAGCCGTGCCCGCCGCCGAGTGCAAGACACGCCAGCGACGACGGAGGCCGATCTCACCCGCCAGCGCCACGTCATTGACGCCTTTTTCACCGCCTCGCGCGACGGCGACCTGCAGGCGCTGCTCGCCGTCCTCGACCCCGAAGCCGTCTTCCGGCCGGATGCGGTTGCGGCCAGCATGGGATCTGCCGGCGAAATCCGCGGGCGCGCCGACGTTGCCAAGACCTTCCAGGGCCGCGCACGGGGAGCCCGGCTGGCGGTCATCAACGGCGCAGTCGGTGCCATCGTTGTTATCGGCGGGCAGCTGCGTATCGCCCTTCGCTGCACCCTCAATGCAGATGGCATGATTACTGTCATCGATGCGATGGCCGATCCGGAAGAACTGCGCAAGCTGGAGATCGTTTTGATCGAGCCGTAGAGTATTTCCGCTGTTCTCCGGATCGCGAAAACGCTCTATCTTCTTATTTCCTCGCGCATTCCGAACGGAAAACCGCCGCGCACTTTCCTGGAAATGCGCTAAGATCTATCGCATCTGCGTCGGGCTCGTGCCGGTCATCCGGCGGAACATGGCGATGAAGGCCGATGCGTTGCTGTAGCCCAGCTGCGTTGCGATCCGGTGTACAGGCTCGCCGGCCTCGACCATCGACAGCGCGGCAACGAGCTTCAATCGCTGTCGCCACTCGTTGAAGGAAAGGCCTAGATCGTCCTGACACCGGCGCGACAGCGTACGTTCCGTCGTCCCCATTCTGCGTGCCCACTCCGCAAGAGAATGTCGGTCGCCGGGGGCGGACTGCAGGGCATTGAGCACCGGGCCGAGCAACGGATCGTCGGAAATCGGCAAATAGCTCTCGCAGCGCGGCGCCAGTCGAATCTGATCGACCAGAACCTGCGCGAGCCGCAGGTCCTCCGCCGTTTCCGGCATGGTGACGTCGCGCGCCGCGAAATCCGCCAGGATCGCCTTCAGCAGCGGACTAATGCTGAGCGTAGAAGGCTTGGACGGCAGGTTCGCGCAAAGAGCGCGTTCGACATAGACGGTCGCATAGCGCAGATCGTGCTGGATCGCGGCGCCGTGCATCGTCTCCGGCGGCAGCCAGATGGCGTAATGCGGCGGCGACAGATAGCGCACGCCCTCGATGTCGAAATCGGCAACGCCGGTAATCGCATAATTGAGCTCGCCCCAGGGCTGGCTCTTTTTGGGGAAAACCGTGCCCGCTCTATAATTCTCGGTGCGGAAGGAAACCGGGTTCGGCGGATCGCCCTCGATGCGCGGAGGCCTGCTGGACATGTCCTCATTTCGCTACTGCTTGTCTTATTCTCGCTATATACCAGAATTCGGACAGGTAGTACAAAGTCTCTGGGATGGCAAACCCTATCCGCCCTCCTTCGTTTCGCCCCAAGTCAGAAGACGACGAGAGACCATTCATATGAGCACTCAGCCGAACGCTTCCGCATCCATAATCAGCGCGGCCGGACTTGCGCCGCTGCTGACGGTGCTGATCTGGTCGGGCAATACCGTCGTCACCAAGGCATCCGCCGGCGTGATTTCGCCGGGCTCCATCTCCTTCTATCGCTGGCTGCTCGCCTTCCTAGTGCTCCTGCCCTTCGTCGGCCGGGAGGCGTGGCGCAACCGCGCCCTGCTTCGGCAGCACTGGCTGAAACTCGCTATTCTCGGCGCGCTCGGCATGGTGATCTATCAGAGCCTCGCCTATGAGGCAGCCAAGACCACCTCCGCCGTCAACATGGGCGTCATGCTTGCCCTTATGCCGTTACTGTCGACGTTTTTCGCAAGCCTGCTGGCCTCTGAAAAATTGACCGCAGCAAGCATTGCAGGTGGCGCCATCTCTTTGATCGGGCTCATCTATCTGACCTCGCAAGGTAACCCCATGCGGCTGGTCAACGGCGGCTTCCACATCGGCGACGGCCTGATGATCGTCGCTGTTCTCTCGAATGCGCTCTACGGTGTCATGCTAAGGCGCTGGGCAATGCCGCTTTCGATGTGGCAGCAGCTCTTCTGGCAGATCGGCTTTTCGACCCTTTTGCTGATCCCGATCTTCCTGATGGGCGATATCTCGCCGATTACGACGACAAACCTGCCGCTGATCCTCTATGCCGCGATCCCGACTTCGCTGGTCGCCCCTTTCTGCTGGATGATCGGCATCCACAAGCTTGGAGCCAGCCGCACCTCGCTGCTGATCAATCTTCTGCCGATCATCGTTGCGGCTCTGGCCTGGGCGCTTCTCGGAGAACAGCTGCATTTCTATCATGCGATCGGCGGCGCGCTCGCACTCATCGGTGTCGTCCTTGGCTTACGCAAGGCTCCGGCGAAGAACAAGCCGGTCGATGAGGCAGGCTGGCAGCCCGAGGAGGCCTGACCACCCGATCCGGGAGCCCTCTTTCCTTTCGCCCGCCCTTCGTTCTACCATGAACGAATCCTGCGAAGCGAAAAGGAAGCGAGCGTGCGCATAGCCCTGGAACCGGTGTCCTCCAGAACGACGATCCAGGAGAGCGTCTATCAGCAGCTCAGAAACGCGCTCATGGCCGGCAATTTCGATCCCGGCCAGACACTGACCATCGCCTCGCTCGCCGAAACCTTCGGAACCAGCAACATGCCTGTGCGTGAGGCCTTGCGGCGGCTGGCGGCCGAAAATGCGCTCGAAGTCGCGGCAAACGGCTCGGCCCGCATTCCGATCGTCACCCTCGGCCGCCTGGACGATCTCTGCCGCGCCCGCATCGCCGTCGAAGGCCTGGCCGCCGAACTCGGCATACCGAACCTCACCCCGACAGACATTGAGACACTTGAGCGCATCGCCGGCGAGCAGCATGTGATCGGCCTCGGCGCCAACGTCTACGACCTGATGGCCAAGAACCAGCAGTTCCATTTCACCATCTACCGCGCCTCCGGCTCCGAGGTGCTGCTGCAGCTCATAGAGACCTTGTGGCTGCGCTTCGGCCCCTACATGCGCATGCTCTCCGCATCTGTCGAGCCTTTGATGCGCAGCGGCGAGCTCGACCCCGCCGGCGAGCATGTTGCCATCGTCAAGGCCTTGAAAGCCGGCGACTTCACCGCAGCCCGAGACGGCGTCGTCGCCGATATCAAACGCACCCACGAGATCCTGCGGGATTATTGTCCGGCCACGCAGGACGAGCCGCGCAAGGGCTCGGCCCGCCGCTAAACCCAAAAAAGAGAGCGAGAAATTTGATTGAACCTTAAAGTATTTTGTGATCAAATGATCAAAATAGAGGTTTCAATCCCAACATCCAGAGCGAGATCCCCATGAGCTCCGCCGCTTCCGCATCGCAATTCGTCGGTCACAACAGCTTTCCGGTCGACGAGGTCCGCGCCATGTTCCCGGCCATCCAGAAGGCCGGCGATTTCATCTTTCTCGACAATGCGGGCGGCGCACAGGTGCCCCAGACGGTGGTCGATGCGGTTGCCAACCACCTGATCGATTTCAACGTCCAGCGTATGGCGAAATACCAGCATAGCCAGGGCGTCGACCGCAATCTGGAAGAAGCGCGCGAAAGCGTCGCCATGCTTGTTAATGCCTATCGCCCGGAAGAAATCTCCTTCGGCCAGAACGCCACATCCTTCATTCGGCTTGTGAGCCTCGGCATTGCCAAGCTGCTCGGCAATCGCAACGAAATCGTCGTCACCGACATGGATCACGACGCCAACATCGCCACCTGGATGGCGCTGGAAGCCGATGGCGCCAAGATCGTCTGGTGGCGCATACGCGAGGACGGCACGCTGCATGTGGAAGATCTGAAGCCGCTGCTCAACGACAAGACCCGACTCGTCGCCTGCACCGTGACGGCCCATTCCATCGGCACGATCGTCGATGTCGCCGCCGTCTGCAAACTGGCGCAGGCGGCCGGCGCCGAAACCTTCCTCGATTGCGTCCACTACGGCCCGCATGGCCTGATCGACGTGCAGGCCTGGGGCTGCGACTACCTCGTCTGCTCCGGCTACAAGAATTTCTCGCCGCATATGGGCTTCCTGTGGGGCCGCTATGACGCGCTGGTCAAGCTTCCCACATTCAAGGAGGATTTCATTCCGGACGTGCCGCCCTACAAGATCGAGGTCGGCACCTTCACCTATGAGAACGTCGCCGGAATGAATGCCGCGGTCAAATATCTGGAAGGTCTCGGCCGCCGTTTCCTGACTGATGGCAACCATAGCCGCCGTGAGGCGCTCGCCGCCGCCATGGGCGCGATCCGCCGGTACGAACTGATGCTTTCGCGCGAGATGATCGCGGTGCTCAAGCGTCACGGCGCGGTGATCTACGGCATCTCCGACGAGAGCCGCCTTGAGCAGCGCGTTCCCACGATCTGCTTCAACATGCCAGGCATCACGCCGCAGGAATTTGCCGATGAGATGGGCAAGCAGCGCATCGGCCTGCGCGACGGCCACATGTTCGCACCGCGCCTGATGAAGCGCCTGGGTCTTTCCATGGAAACAGGTGCCATCCGCGTGTCGCTGGTGCATTATAACAAGGTCGAGGAGATCGCCCGGTTCGACGCGGTCCTGACCGAGATCATGGCGCGGCGCAAGTAAGCCGTGCCTGTGAGCGGTGGCGGCGCCCGAACAACTCCGCCACCGCAATGCCTCCGTGCCGGTGCCAGATCGGCACGGAAGCTGCCCCGAAATTCGGGGCAGATTGCCCTGTGTCTTTTCGGCCTATCCCTCGTGGGGAGGACCGCTGAAATATGAGGATGCCGATGAGCGATTTCCGCCGGAACTGTATGGAACAGAAGCTGCTCGTCGGCACGTTTGCGGCCATTCCGCATCCTGTCGCCATCGAAGTCACGGCAGCCTCCGGCGTCGATTTCCTCTGCATCGACTGGGAGCATTCGCAGATCAGCCGCGAGCGCATCGAGGATCTGATCCGCGCAGCCGACGTCCATCGCGTTCCCGCGATGGTCCGCGTACCCGGCCATGCGGCTGAAGATATCGCGGCCGTTCTGGATGCGGGTGCCGCAGGTGTTCTCGTGCCCCGCGTTTCGACGGCGGAGCAGGCTCGCGCCACCGTCAAGGCCACGCGCTATCCCCCGCTCGGCGCGCGCGGCGTCGGTCCGGGTCGTGCGGCCGCTTATGGTTACCGCATTCCGGATTACCTCGCCAAGGCCAACGCCGAACTCGTGCTTGCCATCCAGGTCGAAACGGCCGAGGGGCTTGCCAATATCGCCGAGATCGCGGCCGTCGATGGCGTCGACCTGATCTTCATCGGCCCCGGCGATCTCTCCGTCTCGATCGATGCTATGGGTCCCGCGGGCAAGGACAGGCTCGATGCGGCGATCAACACAATCACAAAGACCGCCCTGTCTGCCGGCCGAGCGGTCGGCATCTTCCGCCCTTCGGCGGACGATATCGGCGCATGGTCGGAAGCTGGCATAAGCTTCTTCATGCTGGCAAGCGACACAATGTTTCTCGGTGCAAGCCTGGCTGCCGGCGTCGATGCCGCAAGAGCGGGAAAACATGGCGGAGCGAAGAAATAAAGCTGATTTTTATCAGAGAGTTACCGCATGGAAGGGCAACGGAAAACCGAGCAGGAAGGTAGACTTTTTAAGCTTAAAATTTGTCCTTGAAATGCAGTTGTTTTTGGATAACCATTCGAAATTGAGGGGTTGCTCAAGTGAAAGCTGCCGCGGCCGTTTGAACCCTTCAATACCGAATTCCCAGGGGAAATTCCTTGTCTCTTCTACCGCAGCATAACCTGCCGAACGCGATATCAAGCCGCGATGCCCTCGAAGGCATTCGCGCTCAGATCCGCGACATGCGCACCGACAACATCGCCGTCCTGGCCAAACGCGCCCGCGAACTTGGCGGCGTCATTCCGCTCTGGTTCGGCGAAGGCGATATCGTGACGCCGGAGTTCATCCGCGATGCTGCTAAGAAGACGCTCGACGACGGCGCCACCTTCTACGTTCCGAATATGCGGGGGCTCGCGACGCTGAACGAAGCCCTGTCGGACTATCAGACGCACTGGCACGGCCGCCCCATCCCGATCGAGCGCACGACGGTCGCGCCCGGTGGCATGCAGGCGCTCTATATGGCGCTCGAACTGCTCGTCGATGTCGGCACCAACGTCGTCTATGTCGCGCCACAATGGCCGAACATCCACAACGCCATCCACCTGATCGGCGGCGAGCCCCGCGCCGTGTCGCTCGATTTCGATACCGACTGGCGCCTCGACCTCGACAAGCTTTTTGCCCGTTGCGATGCCCGCACCCGCGCCATCTTCCTCTCGACTCCTTCCAATCCGACTGGCTGGACAGCCACGCGCGAAGAAATGCAGGCGCTCTTGGATTTCAGCCGCCGCACCGGCATCTGGATCATCTCCGACGAGGTCTATGCCCGCCTCTATTTCGACGGCGACATCGCCCCGTCGATCCTGCAGGTGGCCGAGGATGGCGATCGTGTGATCGCGATCAACAGCTTTTCCAAGGCCTGGGCGATGACCGGCTGGCGCGTCGGCTGGCTGACGCACCCGTCTGCCATTGCCGACCAGCTCGGCGCCACGACGCAATATATCAACAGCGGCACCTCGGCCATGGTTCAGGCCGGTGCCGCCGCCGCTCTGCGTGAAGGCGAGCCGTTGGTTTCGGAAATCCGCGGACGCATCAAGGCCGGCCTCGATCTGGCCTATGAGAAGCTGCCGAAGATACAGGGCATGATCCTGCCGGAGAAGCCGCGCGGCGGCATGTACGCCTTCTTCGCGCTACAGGGCGAACCGGATGCGACGGCGCTCTGCGAGCGCATCCTCGAAACGGCCCGCGTCGGCCTGGCGCCTGGATATCACTTCGGCGATGCGTCCCGAGCCTTCCTGCGCATGTGCACCTTCCGCGAAACCGAGCAGATGCGCATCGCGCTCGATCGCATGGTCAACGCGATGACATGATACGGCCGCCCGAGCGGGCGGACGGGGAATACCGTGGGTGAGAGGAAAAGCCCGCAGCCATAACCAGAGGGAGACCAAGAAAATGCCCATTACTCGTCGCAGTCTGCTGGTCCTTGCGACCGCCGTCGGCCTGGCCGGCGGAAGCCACTTTGCCTATGCCGCCGATGTCTTGAATGTCGGCTCGTATCCGAACAACCCGCCCTTCGAATACAAGACCGCCAATGGCGGCTTCGAAGGCTTCGAGGTCGATATCGTCAACGAAGCGGCCAAGCGCGCCGGCATGACGACCAACATCGCCGACTACGGCTTTCAGGCCCTGTTCGCGGCAACCAGCTCCAAGCGCATCGACGTGGCGATCTCGTCCATCACGATCACACCGGAACGACTGAAGTCGCAGTCTTTCACGCAGCCCTATTACGACTCCGACATGGGTGTCGCCACCAAGGAAGGCAGCTCGATCAAGACGCTCGCCGATCTCAAGGGCAAGACCGTCGGCGTCCTCTCCGGCTCGACGGGTGAGAAATGGGTCAACGATAACAAGGCCGCACAAGGCTTTGCCGACGTCAAGGGCTACAATTCGCAGCAGGATATGTTCCTCGATCTCGGCGCCGGCCGCATCGACGCCGTCGTCAGCGACATCCCCGGCATGCAGTATCTCTTCGTCAAGACCAAGGGCTTCGCCATCAAGGATCGCATCAAGACCGGAGAGCAGTACGGCCTGATGATGACCAAGGATTCGCCGCTCGTCGCCAAGATCAACGATGCCATCACTGCGATGAAGAAGGACGGCACGCTCGAAAAGATCCACGAGAAGTGGTTCGGCGGCAAGGCACCGGCAGGCTCCTCCACCGTCACCGAATTGCCAATCCCCAAGGCGTGATCAAAAGATCATCCTCGATATGACTTTACGCCGGCCACCACGGCCGGCGTAAATGTAAGCAAATCTCATCTTCGTCCTGCACACGGGAGCGCCAATGTCTTTCGTCGATACCTTCCTCAATTCCGACGTCATGATCTCGGCTTTCCCGCAGCTCCTGCGCGGGCTTTGGATGACTATCGCACTCGGCGTGGTCAGCATCCTGATCGGCGTGACCAGCGGCCTCGTCGTTAGCCTGATTCGCCTCTATGCCCCGAAGCCGCTGCAGCTTCTGATGATCGCCTATATCGACATCATGCGCGCCATGCCCATGCTGGTCGTGCTGATCCTGATCTATTACGCGCTGCCCTTCGTCGGCATCAGCTTTTCGGCCTGGTGGTCGGCGATCCTCGGCTTCTCGATCGTGCTTGCCGCCTATTCGGCCGAGGTCTTTCGCTCGGGCATCGAAAGCGTGCCGCGTGGCCAGTTCGAGGCCGCCGCAGCCCTCGGCATTCCGTTCCTGATTACGCTCTATAAGGTCGTTCTGCCGCAGGCGGTCCGTATCGTCATTCCGCCGACGACGAGCAACTGCGTGTCGATGTTCAAGGATACGTCGCTCGCCTCGACCGTGGCGCTGCCCGAACTGTTGAAAGAGGGACAGAATGCTCAGGGCTTCTACGCCAATCCCTCGCCGCTCATCATGGCCGCGCTGATCTACATCATCCTGCTCTGGCCGATGGTGCGCCTCGTCAGCGTGCTCGAGAAGAAGTTCAAGAACGAGCGCGCCAGATAGGTCCTCGTTGAAGCCTGTCGTTACCGCAAAACCGCTATACACTTTTGCGCGACATGCTTTAGATCAATCGAAATCGCTGCCTGAAAGATGGTTGCTCACCGATGACTTCACCGCGCCGATATCCCGCCACAGCTCGCTGACGATGGCGGGATCGACATCCGCCATCATGTCGCGCAGCCAGCCTTCATGGGCCGCAGCCATGGCGCTGAACGACGTCTCACCCTTCTCCGTCAGCTTCGCGACCGTCACCCGCCGGTCCCCGTCGGGCGTCACGCGCAGCACGAGGCCGTCCGCTTCCAGCCGTTCGACAAGCCCGGTGACATTGCCGTTGGTGACCATGGTGCGCTTCGATAGCTCTCCGAGCCGCAGTCCCTCGCGTTCGCGATAGAGCTGCGCCATCAGGTCGAATTGCGGCAGGGTTGCGCCGAACTCGTTGCGCAGCCGACGGCGGATTTCCTGCGAGATCAGCTTGGTTGTCGACAGCATGCGCAGCCAGAGCCGCAATTCGAGCTTTTTGCCTTCCTGCGCTCCCTGAACAATGATCTCCAGATCAACGGTTGCACTCTCGGACTCTGTCATGACGTCGCCTCGGCCTATCGTTCCGCATCATCAATCTAAGCGATCTAGGGAACGATATTTGAAATGTCAAAGGTTCGAGCGTCAAGTCATGTGACCGTCACTTGGCCAGCATTTTCCCCAACATGAAACCGGAACCGGCACCCGTCCCCGCGCCCGGCCATGTCGAGGCACCGCACATATAGAGCGATGCCACCGGCGTCTTGTATCGCGAATAGCCTGCAACGGGGCGGAACAGGAAATTCTGGTCGAGATGATGGCTGCCCGAAAGGTTATCGCCGCCGACAAGATTCGGATTCTCGCGTTCGAGATCGACCGGCGAAAAGACCGAGCGGCCCAGTATCTTGCCACGCAAGCCCGGCGCATAGCGCTCGACGATATCGAGGACGCGCTCGGCATAGGCATCCTTGATCTCGTCCCAGCTCGTACCCGTGATCTGGCCTGCGGCATCGCCATGGAATTCCGCCGGCAGGACACGCACCTGTATCCAGAGCACATGCTGGCCGGCCGGCGCGCGCGACGGATCGATCGCCGTCGGCTGCCCGACCACCAAGGCAGGCTCGACCGGCAGCAGGCCGCCCATCGCCTCGGCATAGACACGCGACATCATCTCGAGATCGGGCGCGATATGCACATAGGCGAAATTCTGCAGTGCCTTGCCCGCCGCCCAGTCCGGAAGGCTCGACAGCGCCAGATGGATCATCATCGTGCCGGGTCCGGCGCGAAAGCGCTTGACCTTGCCGTCGAACTCCCGGCGCGCCGGGGCCTGATCCAGCAACTCGCCGAACAGAATCTGCGGGTGGACATTGGCGATGACGGCGCGCTTTGCCTCATAGCGGCGGCCATCGGCAAGGACCACGCCCGTCGCCTTGCCGCCCGACGTGACGATCTTGTCGACGCGCGTGCCGAGCATCAGCTCGCCGCCCTTGCTTTTCAGCACGGCCGCCATCGAGTTGATGATGGTATCGGCCCCACCCTTGCCGATCACCATGCCGAAGGCCTGATTGGCCATGGATTCGAGATAGGGAAACAGCGCACCGCCGGCGACATCGGGGGCAAAATCGAGATGCAGCCCCCAGGCGGCCATCATCGTCTTGAGCTTGGTGTTCTGAAAGCGGGCATCAAGAAAATCGCGAGGCGAGGCAAAGAGCATGCGCGCCGTGTCGTAGACCCAGCCCATCCCCTTCTCCCGCCAGGCTTTCCAGACGACCTTGGCGGCGGCCATGGAAGGCATAGGCGAGCCGAGCAGACCGAAGATATGCGGGGCATCCGCACCGAACTGCGAGAGCATATGACGCCAGGCAGCGGCATCCTGCGGGAAGATATCGGCGATCGCGCCGGCGGTCTTTTCCAGATCGGTGCTGACGCCGAGATAGGTGTTGTCACGGAAGACGCTGGCGAAGCAATCCGCAGCCGGCACGAAGCCCAGCCCCTCGGCCTGCAGCTCGTTCTTATACTGCGCAAAAAAGGCCGAGCCGGCGAACATGGAGAGGTTCATCGCGCAGAGATCGTGCCGAAAACCGGGCAGCGTCACCTCACGGGTTTTAACTGCACCGCCAGGCTCCGCATTGCCCTCGATGACGGCGACTTTCCAGCCCTTGGCGGCCAAATGCACCGCCGCCGCCAGGCCATTGTGACCGGCTCCCACTATGATCGCATCATAGCTCATCGCTTGCCCCTCTTTCGTCGGTTATTATTATTGTCACATGCATACATCTTGAGCTTTAAGCTTCAAGCACCTATTGGCACGAATAGCCGCAGAGAAGCGCAACCCAAAATGGGTTCCTACCAAATTTCATTGAGATTATTTCTTTATTTTCAGCCACTTACGCGCGCCCTGTTATCACTGGAAGACGTACCCATTTTGCCCTTCGGAAGTATGTCAGAATGCTTGCAATATCATATATTGTGACATAGGCTCCCTTCATTCCGCCGCCGCGCGGAGCCGGTGCCAGGAGGAAAGGCACCCCGCGCCTGGCGATACCGACTTCATGCCTGGTCCTGAACAAAAGACCCGCAAAAAGGCTCTTTGCATGGGATCACGCGACAACAAGGGGAACTCAAAAATATGACCGCTACCACACTCGCCAGCCTCGCCTCGGCCCTGCTTTCGGGCTCCGTCAAGGTCGTCGATCTAACCGCGCCGCTCGGCCCGGATACGCCGGTGCTCTACCTGCCGCCACAGTTCGGCAAGAACACGCCCAACGTCAAGGTCCATACGATCTCCGAATATAACCAGGATGGCCCGTTCTGGGCCTGGAACTGGCTGGAACTCGGCGAGCACACCGGCACGCATTTCGATGCGCCCTGCCATTGGATCACCGGCAAGGACAACCCGAACAACACGACCGACACCATCCCGCCGCAAAACTTCGTGGCGCCGGTCAATGTCATCGACCGCTCGAAGGAAGCCGCGGCAAATCCCGACTATCTGCTGACGGTCGACAGCATCAAGGAATGGGAAGCCCAGCACGGCGCGATCGAGCCCGGCAGCTGGGTGCTGCTACGCACCGACTGGTACAAGCGCAACGGCTCGACCGAAACCTTCCTGAATGCCGATGAGAACGGCCCGCATTCTCCCGGCCCGACGGCCGAGGCGATCGAATATCTGCTCACCAAGGGCATCATCGGCTGGGGTTCGGAAACGATCGGCACAGATGCCGGTTCCGCTGGCGGCATGAACCCGCCTTTCCCGGCGCACAACCTCATGCACAAGGCCAATCGCTATGGCCTAGCGAGCCTCTCGAACCTCGATCAGCTTCCGGCCAAGGGCGCCGTCCTGATCGCCGCTCCGCTGAAGTTCGTCAAGGGCACCGGTTCGCCGGTTCGCGCACTGGCATTGATTGCATGACAGGCTGGAGAGGCAGGAGCCTGAGGGCGGGCTCCTCCTTTCCGTTCATCTTGCCAATGAGGGCGGCAGCAATGGGCGATCATGACTACATCATCGTCGGCAGCGGCATAAATGCGCTTGTCGCCGCCGCGAAGCTCGGCAAGAAGGGTCACAAGGTGCTCGTTCTCGAGCGCAACGACCGCATAGGCGGTTGTCTTCGCACCGAGGAGATCACCGAGCCTGGCTTCATTCACGACGTCATGGCGACGACCATGGTGCTGTTTCTCACCTCGCCGGCCTATGGCGCCATCGGCAAGGATCTTGAGGCACGGGGCCTGGAGTTCGCCCATACCGACCTTCCGACAGGCGTGCTGCGGCCCAACGGTTCGCATGTGATCTTCTCCAAGGACCGGCGGCGAAATATCGCTACCTTCGACGAACTGTCGCTCGGCGACGGGCAGACCTTCTCGCGTGAGATGGAAGCGCTGGCCGCCGATGCGCCATTCCTGTTTTCCCTGCTCGGCGGCGCGCTATGGTCGGGTTCGACCCTGAAGAGCGTTGCAAAACAGGGCTGGAACCGCGGGTTGCGCAAACTCGCTGCCTGGTTTGGCGACGCCCTGACGCCGGCACGCGGCTATCTCGAAACCAGTTACAGATCCGACGATATTCACGCGCTTTGGGCGCCCTGGGTGCTTCATTGCGGCCTCGGCCCCGAAAGCGCCTATTCCGCCGAAATGCTGAAGGTGATCGGCTTTGCGCTGGAGCTGGGCGGCGCGCCGATCGTCAAGGGCGGTGCCGACAAACTGCTGACGGCCTTCGAACGACTGATTTCCGACAATGGCGGTGAAATTCGTGTGAATGCCGATGTCGCGGCCATCATTCCAGACCACAATCGCAGTGCCGATGGCGTGCGTCTTGCAAATGGCGAAACGTTGAAGGCGAAGGCCGGGGTAATCTGCTCGACAACCCCCAACCAGCTTTACGAACGGCTGATGAAGGATTGGCCGGATCCGCTGCCGCCGGAGGTCAAATCGGGCGTTGCCAGCTATCGCTATGGCAAGGGTGACATGCAGATACACTACGCGCTTTCCGAGCCGCCGCGCTGGAAGGCCAATACCGAACTCGGCAAAGTGGCGCTGTTGCACCTGACACCCGGCCTCGACGGCGTATCGCGCGCCGCCAACGAATGCGAACGTGGGCTGTTGCCAGCCGAGCCCACCGTCTGCGTCGGCCAGCCCGTCGCGCTCGATCCCAGCCGCGCGCCGGACGGAAAATCGATCCTCTGGCTGCAGTTGCCAGAAGCGCCGCGCCATATCAAGGGCGATGCCGCAGGCCAAATCGCAACGCCGGAGGATGGCCGCTGGACGGAAGATGTGCGCGAGCTCTACGCCGACCGTATCGAAGCGCTGCTTGCGAGCCACATCGAGAATTTTGCGAGCATAAAGCTCGCACGTCGCGCCTATTCGCCGGGTGATCTCGAAGCGATGAACATGAACCTCGTCGGCGGCGATCCATATGGCGGCTATTGCGGCCTCGACCAGTTTTTCATCTGGCGTCCATTCAAGTCATCTGTTAACCACCGCACCCACATATCGGGCCTCTACCACATCGGCGCTTCGGCGCATCCCGGTCCAGGCCTTGGTGGGGGCTCCGGCTTCCTGCTCGCATCGTCGCTGAAGTAAAACGTTTCCGGAGGAGTATCGTCGATGGAGGAACGGTTTTCAGGCACCGTTTTGAGGCGCAAGCGGGATGAGAACGCAAAGCGCCCGACCATGGGCGAAATCGGCCTCAATCACTTCGCGCCCTATCTCATGAACCGGCTGATGGCGCGCTGGAACGCCAATCTTTCTGAAGAGCTGCGCGAATACGATATGACGACCGCCAAAATGCGTGCGCTCGCCGTCCTCAGCGTCTCCTCCAGCGTCACCATCAACGAGCTCTCCGTCTTTGCCGTCACCGAGCAATCGACGATGAGCCGCACCTTGGACTCCCTCGAACAGCAGGGCTATATCCGCCGCCAGCCTCGCGCCGAAGACATGCGCATACGCGATGTCTCGATCACCGAGGAAGGCCGTGCGGCCTTCGAAAAGGTCTGGCCGACCATGTACGACCTGTTCCTGCAGATGTTCGACGGTGTCGATGAAGCCGAATATCGCACCTTCATCTCGACCCTGCATAAAGTGCTGCACAACATCCGCAAGCACGAGATTTGAGCCGGCCCAAACGGCACTCCTCTCGATCGAATTATCGCCTGTTCGGAATGAGCGACGTCGCCAGTGCGGCGATCGCGGCAACGATCGCGAACACGTAAAAATTCCATTCCGGGCCGACATTGAGGCTGGCGATGTATCCGCCCATCAGCGGGCCGGATAGCGCGCCGATGCGCGAAAAGCTCAGCGCCCAGCCGGTGCCGGCCGCTCGCACGAAAGGCTGCAGGTAAGCGGCAAGATAGCCGGTGAGGATCAGCGATGCCGAGACCGTACCGAAACCGGCAATGGCGACGACCGTATAGTTCAGCCAGATGGATCCCTTGAAGGCGAGAAGCGCGATGCCGACGGCGCCTAGCAGATAGGACAGCGTCACAGTCAGCCGCACGCCGAAACGATCAGCCCACTGACCGAGCACGATGCCGCCAATCGCCGAGGTGAAGCTGAAGACCGCCAGAAACAGCAGGCTGTCACCCAGATCATAGCCGCTCTTGCGCATGATCTGCGGCAGCCACTGGGCCAGCCCATAAACCAGGAGCAGCCCCATGAACAATGCGATCCAGAAGCAGGCGGTGGCAAAGGCGTTTCTCGGCGAAAAGATCTCACCCAACACTGCGCGCCAGCCGAGGCCGGTTTCCCTGGGCGCGCTTCCCGCAGGGACGGGAACGCCAAGCCGGGCAGCAAGCCGCTTCGCATTCTCGCTGCGCCCCTTCGCGACGAGGAAATCAAGCGACTCGGGTAGCAGCGACGCCATGATGGGCACGAACAGCACAGGCAGCGCGCCGACGAGGACGACCGGCCGCCATCCATAGTCCGGCAGCAGCCATCTGCCGACGAGCGCGGCGGCGAACAGGCCGAGCGAATAGCCGGAATACATGATGCCGTAATTGAGATTCTTCTTCGCGGTCGGCGAATATTCGATGGTCAGTGCCGCCGCCAGAGGAATGATGCCGCCGAGGCCAAGACCGGCGGCAAAACGACTGACGCCGAACCATGTCGGGGTCGGAGACCATGCGGTGACAGCCGTGCAGACGGCAAACAACGAAAGGCAGGCGAGAAACATCGGCTTGCGACCATAAAGCTCGCTGAGCGTGCCGACGACGATGCCGCCGACAAGCATGCCGAAGACGGTGTAACTGCCCATCGCGCCGAGCTGAAGCGGCGTGAGGTGCCAGACATTGTCCGTGGACAGCGCCGGCAGAATGGCGCCGAGAACGCCGACATCATAGCCCTCTGCAAAGATCGCCAGCCAGCAGATGAGCACGACGACAAGGCTTTTGGCATGCGAGATCTCTACGCCGCGAGGACTCGAAAGGTCCTTCGCCGCGTCACTTCGAATGTTATCCATGCGACTGTTCCCTTTTGGAAATTATCGGTCTTGGCCGACATTGTCTGCGTTCCGCAGAGGTACGGGGCGGAAGGACCGCCCCGTCCGGTGGTTGCCCGGTCGGGTCAGAGCGTTGCGACCGTTTTCAGCGCGCCGTCGAGCGCCGCACCCTTTTCGTCCAGAAGCGCGGCCTGCCGCAGCCGCCGCATCCAGGCGGCCCCATCCTCGCGGTCTCGCAACATCGGCAACGCCGACATGACACGATCGAACTTGGAAAGCCCGCGCGCATGCGTATCGGAATAGCCTTTGACGAGGCGGCGGTTGCCGAGCACCTCGACGGCGAGATCGTAATTCACCGTCAGCAAATTGCATGCCGCTGTCAGCCAGGCCTCGCGATGCTCCACCTCGCGTGCGTGCCGCAGCGTGCCGCGACGGATGCGGCGCAGTGCCGAGACCATGTAGAGGCCGAGGAACCAGAACAGTGTGCCGGTCTGAACGCGCCTTCCCTTGTTGATGAAGCGGTCGAGCCGGGCAAACAGGCGCGGCCGGTTTTCGATCCAAAGGCCCATGCCCTTCGGCATGGTGCCGCAGACTTCATCCATGCGCGGATGCATGTATTCGGTCATGTAGACGATCTGGTCGTCCTTGGCGCCGACCTCCTTGCGCACGCGCTCGAAGCGCGAGCCGCGTACCTTCAGATCGGCGACGCGAATGACGTCGTCATAGGCCATGGCGACTGCGACATATTTCGCCGCCTGCACGGTGAAAGCGCAATCCTTGTTCGCGCCGCCGGCCTTGCGATCCAGCGCATGCAGTGCCGCGACGCGGCTCAGATACTCATCGGCATAGGCTGGATCCTGATAATCAGTCAGCTTCTTGACGCCGGCAAACAATAACGGCCAAGCAACCTCCGGAAATTCGGCGCGGATGCGATTGACCAGCCGATCGAGCGCCGGATGGCCAGCCGTCTCCGGAAGGGCATCGAAATGCTTGGGCGGCGTTGCCGAGACGGCATCGCGCGGCTTTTCCTTGACCCTGTCGAAGGCGGCATTGAAAGCCTTGAGGCTCGGCTCGATGCCCTTGCCGCCGGCGCGGATCATCGCCTCGAACGCTTGCTTTGCAAACGGCAGTGCACCCGAACCGGCCAAAGCGCCGAACATGGAGGCCGAAATCACGCTGCCATTCTTGATGGCCATCGTTTCCATATCGAAGGCGATGGTGCGCTTGGCGGCGAAATCCGTGGCATCGACCACCACCTCGGCATTGCCGATGCCGTCGCCCGGCTTTTCTTTTTCCGCAACGGCAAAGGAGCGGTGCGTGGAGGCAATCAGCAGCGTCTTGTCCGGCGTGACGAGACCGCGCAGCACCGAGCGGCCAGCCTCCATCAACTCGGCGGCCATGACGACATCGACATCGCCAGGCGTCGGCATCAGCGAAAAGATCGGCTCGTGCCCGTCGCGAGCCGGCAGCATCTCGATATAGTAGATCGTCGCGCCCGTTCGCTGGGCAACACCAGGCACGGATGTCGTCTGCGCCATCCAGCCTTCAGCCTCGGCAAGACCGACGATCCAGTCGGCGAGCACGCCGCCGCCCTGCCCGCCCATGGCGAGGATGGCAAGCGACAGCGGCTTGTCCGTGGAAAGTCTGCTGGTACCGAGATCACTCATGCTCACATGCTCGTTCATATCGCCCTCTCAATCTGAAAAGACGATGCGGCCGGCGCGGCGACGCGCCTGCAACCAGCCGATAATACTGGAGCGCATGCGGGCGACGAAGCGATCCCAACCCGTCGGATTGTGGATGATGTCGGCACGATAGAAGGAGGGACAGAGCACCGCCGCCTCGGAAACCTCGCCGCAATTGCCGCATCCCACGCAATTATTGTCGATCGCCGCCACCGGATCGTCCTTCAGCGGGTCGTCGGTATGCTTGACCGAGAGCGAGGGACAGCCGGAAAGACGGATGCAGGCATGATCGCCGGTGCAGACATCCTCGTCGACGCCGAAGCGCTCCTTGACCATGCGCTTGCCGTCCTTGACCGCCTTGGCGAATTGCGGCTTCACGCGGCGCTGCTTGTTAAGCATGCATTCCGAGGAAGCGACGATGATTTTCGGCCCCGGCTCCTTCGAGGTCAAAGCCTCGCGCAGCGTATCGCGCATCTTGGCGACATCATATGTCCTGTCGATCTGGCGCACCCAGGTCGCGCCGATCCCCTTGACGGCATTGACGATGGAATTGTTGGTCTTGCGGCGCGGGTTCAGCGCACGCGAGGACGGTATGTCCTGCCCGCCGGTCGCCGCCGAATAATAGTTGTCGACGACGAGGATCACCCCATCCTGCTTGTTGAAGACGGCATTGCCGACTGACGTCGCAAGGCCATTGTGCCAGAAGCCGCCATCGCCCATGACCGAGATCACGCGCTTGTCGGCCGCAACGTTGAAAGCCGAGGCGGCGGCCGGCCCAAGCCCATAACCCATCGTCGTGCTGCCGATATTGAAAGGCGGCAGGATAGAGAAGAGGTGACAGCCGATATCGCCGGAGATGTGATGCTGACCGAGCTCGCTTTCCACCATCTTCATGGCGGCGAAAATCGGCCGCTCGGGACAGCCGATGCAGAAGCCGGGCGGCCGCGGCGGCACCACTTCGGCCAACGCCTTGATCTTGGGATCGTTGAGGACCGGCGTCGGGTCCGGCAGCGGCGGCTGGTTGCCGAGCAATACGCGCTGATGGATTTCCAGGAAATTCTTGATGCCCTTCATGAGCACAGGTGCTGTATATTCGCCACCCATCGGCAGCACGTCCTTGCCCACGACCCTGGTCTGGATATCGCGGCGGCGCAGGATGGTGTTCAGGGACTGCTCGATATATTCCGGCGCCCCCTCCTCCACCATCAGTACCGCCTTCTTGTTGGCGCAGAATTCGGCGATCTGGTCATCAACAAGCGGATAGGCGACGTTGAGGACGTAAAGCGGTACGGCCGAGTTGCCGTAGACATCAGCAAGCCCGAGCTGCTGCAGCGCGCGCAGCACGCCGTTATACATGCCGCCAAGCAGGATGATGCCGACATCGCCTTCCGAGGGGCCGAAATACTCGTTGAGCCGACGCCTCTTGATGAAATCGACGGCAGCAGGCCAGCGCTTCTCCAGTTTTTCCTTCTCGTGCATGAAGGAGGCCGGCGGCAGCACGATGCGGTTGACGTCGCGAACCGGATTTTCAAGCGCCTGCTTCAGCGTATAGGCCGGCCGCTTGTTGTCCTTGGCGACGAACTGGCCATGCACATGACAGCTGCGGATGCCGACCTGCAGCATGACGGGCGTGTTCGATACTTCCGAAAGCTCGAACCCTTCCTCGACCGCCTGCACGATCGACGGCAGGTTCGGGCGCGGATTGAGCAGCCACATCTGCGATTTCATCGCATAGGCGTGGCTGCGCTCCTGCATGATCGAGGAGCCTTCGCCGTAATCCTCGCCGATGATGATGAGCGCGCCGCCCGTCACCCCGCTCGAAGACAGGTTGGAAAGCGCATCCGAGGCGACATTGGTGCCGGCCGTCGATTTCCAGGTGACGGCGCCGCGCACCGGATACATGACGGAGGCAGACAGCATGGCGGCCGCAGCCGCCTCCGAGGCCGACGTCTCGAAGTGAACCCCCAGATCCTGCATCACGTCCTTGGCGTCGGCCAGCACGTCCATGAGATGTGAGATCGGCGAGCCCTGATAGCCGCCGACATAGGAAACACCGGACTGCAGAAGTGCCTTGGTGATCGCGAGAATACCCTCGCCGCGGAAGATATCACCTTCCCCGAGCTTCAGATCCTCGACCTCGCGCGCAAACGATCGCTCGGCCATGACGTTACCCCTTTACCCTTGTGGGCTTGTTTTAAATCATTTGCAAAATCATATTTTGAACTTCCTTGAACTGTCAACGAACAAATATGAGATGCAGCTGAATGGATTGCCGATCCACGGTGGTGCCAGCGCATCCGTTTTCCGAGATCAGAAGCTTCGAACGGCAGCCAGCAACATAGATATATGCACACGCATGGAATTTAGGCGCAAAATAGATGCCGGATTCTTTGAAAGCACCAGAGAAAGCGCTTGCCGCTCTGAAAGACGTATTTTAAGATTAAAACATTCCGACAATAAATCGCCAGCGGCAGTCGGGCGTCATGCTTTTCTGTCGCTTAACAGGGGAACGGAGTGACCATGACAACGCTTACTCGGCGCGAGGCCCTGAGCCTCGGCGCAGCAGCATTCATTACTGGGATTCTAGCCGGCAGAACGCCTGTGGAAGCAGCAGAAGCCGGCACGCTGACCATCGCATTCAACGTCAACCTGCCATCCTTCGACCCGACGACCGGCCCGTCTGCCGTCAACCCGACGATCCAGGCGATCTACCGCTCGATCTTCGACCAGTATATCGGCCAGGGACCGGATCTGAAATTCCAGCCCGGCCTGCTGACCGCCTGGGGCTGGAACGATGACAAGACCAAGGTCTGGATGGATGTTCGCGAAGGCGTGACCTGGCACGACGGCTCCAAGTTCACGCCTGATGATGTCGTCTGGTCGCTGGAGCGCGCCGCCAAGCAGGACACCGGCAACCCGATCCAGTTCATCTGGTCGACGGCCAATAATTACAAGGTGGAAGGCAACCGCATCACCGGCGATGTCGTCCGTTTCGAGCCGACTTATTTCAAATGGATGGCATTCCTCACCGGCTATATCCTGCCGAAGGACTATTACACCAAGGTGGGCGCGCAGGGCTTCGAGAAGAAGCCGATCGGCACTGGCCCCTATATGGTGGATGCCTATGAGGGCAACTCCTATCTGCGCCTGAAGGCAAACCCCAACTATTTCGGCGGCAAGCCTGCCTTCGACACTGTCATCTTCAAGTTCGTGCCGGATACGACGAGCCGTGTCGCGGAAATCGAATCCGGCTCATCCGACGTGACGCTGGAAATCCCCTATGAGGATTTCGACCGGTTGAAGAAAAAATCCGGCCTGGCCGGCGTCGCCACCCCGATCTCCGACATCGGCATGATCTTCATCAGCAACGTCGATCCGATGCTCGACAAGAATGTCCGCCTGGCCGCCAACATGGCGATCGACAAGGACGCGATCATCAAGCGGCTCCTGCGCGGCTACGGCAATCCGCTTTCGACACTGGAAGCGCCGGAATACGAAGCCTACGACGCCTCCGTCGAAATCCCTTACGATCCGGAACAGGCGAAGAAGCTTCTGGCGGCCAGCGGCTATTCGCCTGAAAAGCCAGTCAAATTCGGTATCAAGACGACCCGAGGCTTCAAGCCGAAGGATTACGAGATGATCCAGGCGATCGTCGGCATGTGGCGCAAGGTCGGCATCCAGGCTGAAATCGAAGTCTACGAAATCGCCAAGCACTACGAGTTGCGCGCCGCCCACCAGCTCGGGCCGGCCGCCTTCTATAACTGGGGCAACGCCATCGGCGATCCGACGACCTCGACCGGCTTTGCCATGTTCGGCCCCTCGCCGCACTCGGCCTGGAAGACCAAGGATGTCGATGACATGCTGGGACCGCTCTGGGTGGAAAAGGACGAGACGAAGCGCATTGCCGGCTGGAAGGCTGCGATCAAATACATCGCCGAACAAGGCTATGTGATCCCGCTGCTGCAATATGCCCAGCCGATCGTCTACAAATCGAGCTTGAAGGTCACGCCGAACGTCTCCGGCGCCCTGCAGCCGACGCTCGTGTCGAAGGCTTGATGCGTCGGGCTTTGATTATGTGGCTACCCCTCTCCCCGTCCTGAGCTTGTCGAAGGAGCGGGGAGAGGGGACGACCTCTACATCCTCGTCTGAGACGGTAGTCGGAAGGAAGGCTATGGGTGCGTCTATCCCCTTCTCCTCGCCAAAGCGGGGAGAAGGTGCCAGCCCTTCGACACGCGCTCAGGAGGGCGGATGAGGGACTTAAGACTCTTCAGCGCCATAGCCGTGCGATCGGAACTCATAACGCATGATAGCAGTCTCCATTCTCAACCGGCTGATCATGGCCGCAATCACACTCTTCGGAGTAGCGGTGATCGTCTTCGTCCTGCTGCGCGTCGTGCCGGGCGATCCGATCGCGATGATGATCTCGCCGGGTGCAAGCCCAGCTGATATCGCAGCACTCCGCGCCCATTATGGCCTCGATGCCAGTCTGACCACGCAATTCTGGCTGTGGCTGAAAGCAGTTCTGACGGGTGATTTCGGGACATCGATCTCTCTGAAACGCGATGTGCTGTCCCTGCTCGGCGAGCGTCTCCCCGCAACGCTGGAACTGGCCTTCGCAGCATTGGCGCTGGCGGTTCTTCTCGGCGGCGCTGTCGCCATCGTCGGCACCCTTGCCCGCCGCACGATTTTCGAGCCCGTGATCGACAGCCTCAACGGCCTTTTCCTTGCCGTGCCGGATTTCGTCTGGGCTCTCGCGCTGGTTCTCGTCCTCGGGGTGCTCTTTCCCCTTTTCCCTCTTTCCGGCCGCATCGATCCGAGCATCGACGCACAGTTTGCGACCCCTTTCTATCTCCTCGAAAGCCTGGTGACGCTTCGCTTCAATATCTTCGCCGATATCTGCGCGCATATGGTCATGCCGGTCCTGGCGCTTGGCCTGCCGCTGGCTGCCATCATCGCCCGCGTGCTGAAAGCCGCACTCTCCGAGGCCATGGTGCAGGACTATATCCTGCTCGCCAGGCTGAAGGGCATGTCCGAGCTGCGGCTGGTGCTGCAGGAAGCGCTGCGCAATGCCGTCGGTCCGACCATCGCGTTGACCGGCGTGCAATTTACCTTCCTCATCGGCGGCACCGTCATCGTCGAGCGCATCTTCGCCTATCCCGGCATCGGCAATATGGCGATCGATGCCGTCATCAACCGCGACCTGCCGCTGATCCAGGGGCTGGTGTTGGTCTTCGGCGCTCTCTTCATTCTCGTCAATCTGGCGGTCGATCTTCTGGTCGCGGCCTTCAATCCGAGGCTCGCCCATGGCTGACGTCACCTCGCCCGCCATGCCGCGCTCGCCCTCCAGAATGGCGAAACGCATCCGGGCGCTGCTGTCCGAGCCGAAGGTGATCTTCGGCGGCGGCTTCATTCTCATCCTCCTCGTGCTCGCGATCTTTGCGCCTTACATCGCGCCTAAAGATCCGCTGGAGCAGGATCTGATGTCCGGCACCCTGCCGCCGGTATGGATCGAGGGGTCCGATCCCGGCTTCCTGCTGGGCACGGACGATCTCGGCCGCGACGTGCTCTCCCGCGCCATCTTCGGCACGCGCATCGCCCTCACGGTCGCCTTCGTCGCAGCCGGGCTTGCAGCGTTTATCGGCACGCTCCTCGGTCTTCTCGCCGGCTGGTATGGCGGATGGATCGACAAGATGATCTCCCGCCTTGTCGATATCTGGATGGCTTTCCCGCCCGTGCTGCTGTCGATCCTGCTGGTCGCCGTCTTCGGCTCCGGCGTACACTCGGTCATCGCCGCTATCGTCATCATCGATTGGACACGCTTCTGTCGCGTCGTGCGCTCGGAAACGCAGGCGCAGGCGCGCATGGACTATGTCACGGCAGCTCACACGATCGGCTTTTCGCGGGCCAGAATTCTCTTCAGCGAAATCCTGCCCAATGTGACGCCTGTGCTCATCGCACTCGTCAGCCTGGAAATGGGCATCGCCGTCATCGTCGAGGCCATCCTGTCCTTCGTCGGCCTGTCGGTTGCCTCCGACACGCCAACCTGGGGCGGGATGATCGCAGAGGGGCGACAGATGATCTACCAAGGCTGGTGGGTGCTGGTCGTGCCACTGATCGCGCTCTTCGCAACGGTGCTTGCCTTCAATCAACTCGGTGACGGCCTGCGCCGCGCCCTCGATCCGGTGATGCGCCGATGACACCTCCGCTTCTCTCCATTGCCGGCCTCAGCGCCATATCCGACCGCGACGGCGGCGCACCGATCCTGCGCGACGTTTCTCTGGCACTTGAACGCGGCGAAGTGCGCGGGCTCGTCGGCGAAAGCGGCGCCGGAAAATCGACTATCGCCAAGGCGCTGCTCGACATCCTGCCGCGCAGCGTCCGCATCACGCGCGGATCGATCCTGTTCGAAAACCGCGATCTCCTCACTCTCTCAGCCAAGGAGTTGCGCGGCATCATGGGCAGCGATATCTCGCTGATTCCGCAGGATCCGCAAACCGCCCTCAATCCAGGACGCCGCATCGAGGCGCAGCTGACCGACGGCCTGCGGCTGAAACGGGGCATGTCATCAGGCGATGCTCGGCGGCGGGCGCTGAAGCTGCTGGAAGAAGTGCATATCCGCGATCCCGAGCGCGTGTTGCGCGCCTATCCGCATGAGCTGTCCGGCGGCATGCGCCAGCGCATCCTGATTGCCGCCGCCTTCGCACTCGAGCCGAAAATGGTTGTCGCCGACGAGCCTACCACGGCGCTAGACGTCACCGTGCAGAAGCAGATCCTGCGGCTGATCCGCGGCCTGCAGGAAGCGCACGGCACCGCCGTGATCTTCGTCACGCATGATCTCGGCGTCGTCGCCCAGATTTGCGACAGCGTAACCCTGCTCTACGCCGGCAAGGTCATCGAAGAGGGGCGCACGAGCGAGGTGCTTGGTCGCCCGCAGCATATCTACACGAAATCACTTGTTGCCGCCGGCCCGCGCTACGACCGGCCGGATGCCGGCCTGACGCCGGTTCCGCAGGCAGTCTTCGATCAACTACGCCGCGAAATCGGCATTTCGGAGGGCGGCCGATGAGCGTTTCCGATAATCTCCTCTCGGCCAGAGGCATCGAAGTCACCTATGGCGCCAAGCCGCATCTTTTCGGACCGCCAGGCCAAGGCATTAAGGTCCTGCATGGCGTCGACATCGATATCCGCCGCGGTGAAACCATCGGCATCGTCGGTGAGAGCGGCTCGGGCAAGACGACCCTCGGCCGTGCCTTGTTGCGGCTGATCGACGTAAATGCGGGCACTATCCATTTCGACGGCAGGGACATCACCAGCCTGCCGAATGCAGACATGCGACCCTTGCGTCGCCGCATGCAGATGATCTTCCAGGACCCGATGGCGTCGCTCAATCCGCGCCATACCATCCGCCGCATCCTCGTCGAGCCGTTGCTGCTCCACAAACTTGCTTCTGATCGGAAAGACGCAGAGAAACGTGTCGCAGAAATCCTCGAGCGGGTGACGCTGCCGCAGGCCTGCCTCGATCGCAACCCACATGAACTCTCGGGCGGCCAGCGCCAGCGTATCGGCATCGCCCGGGCTGCCCTGCTGAAGCCGGATTTCGTGCTTGCCGACGAGATCGTTTCCGGCCTCGACGTGTCGACCCAGGCGCAGGTGCTTAATCTCTTGAAAGAGCTTTCGCGCGATCTCGGCCTCTCCATGGCCTTCATCAGCCACGATCTCTCGGTCATCCGCGCCGTCTGCGACCGCGTCTACGTCCTGCGTCACGGCCGCGTCGAAGAGGAAGGCGATTGCGAGCGCGTCTTCACCGCACCCGCCTCTGCCTATACGCGCATGCTGCTGGACGCCATTCCTCTGCCTGAGATCGACCCGAACTGGCTCGGGCGCGATACGGGACAGGAGGATGCCGCCTAACCCGGCGTTTCAGCTATTTGAGGCGGAAGCGTTGTATCTTGCCCGATTCCGTCTTCGGCAGAGCTTCGACGAAAACGATGGAGCGCGGATATTTATAGGGTGCAATCACGGCCTTCACGTGGTCCTGCAAGGCCTTGACCAGCAGGTCCGATCCGGTGACGCCAGCAGCCAGCACCACATGCGCCTGCACGATATGGCCCCGCTCTTCGTCCGGCTTGCCGATGACGGCGCATTCCAGCACGTCGGCATGGGAGAGAAGGGCTGCTTCCACTTCCGGCCCGGCAATATTGTAGCCGGCCGAAAGGATGATGTTGTCGGAACGGGCGGCGAAATGGAAATAGCCATCCTCGTCCTGAATGAAACTGTCGCCCGTCAGGTTCCAGCCATCGCGGACATAATCGGCCTGCCTGTGATCGGCGAGATAGCGGCAGCCGATCGGTCCGCGAACGACGAGCTTGCCGATCGTCCCGCTGGGAGCCTCGTTCATCTCGTCATCGACGACACGGGCTTCATAGCCCGTCAGCGGCTTGCCCGTGCAATTCGGTTTGGCATCGGAAAGACGGTTGGAGATGAAGATATGCAGCATCTCGGTCGAGCCGATGCCGTCGAGGATCGGCTTGCCGGTCTTGCGTGTCCATTCTTCGAAGATCGGCCCGGGCAGCGTCTCGCCGGCTGAAACCGCGATGCGAAGCGAGGAAAGATCCGCCCCCTCCTCCATCGCCGCCAGCATGGCGCGATAGGCCGTCGGCGCGGTGAAGCTGATGGTCGCACCATATTCCTGGATGATCTCGACCATGTTCTTCGGCGAGGCATTTTCGAGCAGCGCCGTCGATGCGCCGAAGCGCAAGGGGAAGATGACCAGACCACCAAGCCCGAAGGTGAAAGCAATCGGCGGCGAGCCGATGAAGACATCATCCGGCATCACCTGCAGCACTTCCTTGGCATAGGCGTCGGCGATAATCAGGATATCCCGATGGAAATGCATCGTCGCCTTCGGCACACCCGTCGAGCCCGATGTGAAGCCGAGGAGCGCCACGTCGTCACGACCGGTTTTGACCGCCTCAAAACGAACGGACTTGTTGAGCGCAATGCGGTCGAGCTCGGCATCGTGGTTGGCGGTGCCATCGAAGCCGACGACCTGCTTCAGGAAGCGGCTGTCCTTGGCTGCGGTAACGAGTTCCTCCAGCAGCCTTGTATCGCAGAGCGCAAACGAGATTTCCGCCTTGTCTATAACCTTGGAGAGTTCGCCTGCCCGCAGCATGGGCATGGTGTTGACGGCAACGGCGCCGACCTTCGTCACCGCCAGCCAGCAGGCGATCATGGCCGGGTTGTTGCCGGAGCGGATGAGAACGCGGTTGCCGGGCTTGAGGCCGAAATTCTCGACAAGCGCATGCGCGATGCGATTGGTCCAGTCCGCCAGCTCCTTGTAAGTGCGGCGGCGGCCATTGCCGATCAGCGCTACATTATCGCCAAAACCCTTTTCCACCATCCGGTCGCTGAGTTCGAAACCCGCATTCAGCCATTCCGGATAGTCGAAACCCTCCATCCGCAGCTCAGGCCATTCGTCGAAAGGCGGCAGATTGTCTCGCGTGAATGTATCGGTGTGACCGGTCGGTCCCAGCATTGTCTTGCTCCCGCATTCTTCTCGATCAAATCGCCACGATCGCCGCTTTCCCCTGCAGCCTGTGTAGCGTGCTAAAAAAGATCGCACTGAAGATTGAATTGTTCAAGCAAGAAATTTTAAGCCTAAAATATTTTTGACTTCCATTTGATTCCAAAGAGCTATTTTCGATTCTCGGGTTATTTTAGTTCTGATTGGGTAACTGCGCCGGGCATGAAAAGCCTTGACGTATGGCCGCGACGAGATATTTTAAACTTAAATGATTTTGAGGCCCGCTCTGGCCGAACGAGGAGGGAAAAGCGATGCGCATCGTCTGTATCGGCGGCGGCCCCGCAGGGCTCTACTTCGCGCTTCTGATGAAGAAGCTCCATCCCGAACATTCCATCCGCGTCGTCGAGCGCAACCGCCCCTATGACACCTTCGGCTGGGGCGTGGTCTTCTCCGATGCGACCATGGTTTCGATGCGCGAATGGGACCCGGAAAGCGCTGCCGAAATCGAGGATGCCTTCAATCATTGGGACGATATCGAGGTCCTGTTCAAGGGCACCCGTCAGCGCACCTCGGGCCACGGCTTCGTCGGCATCGGCCGCAAGAAGCTTCTGAACATCCTGCAGAAGCGCTGTGAGGCGCTGGACGTGGAATTGATCTTCGAGACGGACGTCAATTCCGATCTCGACTACCCGGACGCGGATCTGATTATTGGCTCGGACGGTCTCAACTCAAGGATACGCAATCATTATCCGGAGGTTTTTCAGCCGGACATGATCACCCGGCCGAACCGCTATATCTGGCTCGGCACCAACAAGCTGTTCGACGCCTTCACCTTCGATTTCCGCCGCACCGATCATGGCTGGTTCCAGGCCCATATCTATAAATTCGACGACAAGACCTCGACCTTTATCGTCGAGACGACGGAGGAGGCCTATCTTGCCCATGGCCTCGACAAGATGGATCAGGACGGCTCCATCGCCTTCTGTGAAAACCTGTTCTCCGAAGTGCTGGAAGGCGCTTCGCTGATGACCAATGCCCGCCATATCCGTGGTTCGGCCTGGCTGAACTTCAACCGCCTGATCTGCGGCAAGTGGAGCCATTTCAACGGCAATTCCCATGTCGTGCTGATGGGCGACGCCGCCCATACCGCGCATTTCGCCATCGGCTCCGGCACCAAACTCGCCATCGACGACGCCATCGAGTTGGCCCGCCAGTTCCAGACCCACGGGCACGAGAAGGATAAAATACCGGCCGTCCTTGAAACCTATGAGGAAATCCGCCGCGTCGACGTCGCCCGCATCCAGAATGCCGCCCGCAATGCGATGGAATGGTTCGAAGTCGTCGACCGCCGCTATGCCGATACGCTCGAGCCGCCGCAATTCATGTATTCGATGCTGACCCGCTCGCAGCGCATCAGCCACGAAAATCTGCGGCTGCGCGACAAGACCTGGCTCGAGGGCTATGAACGCTGGTTCGCCGAGAAATCCGGCCTCGCCGTCGGCAATGATCGCTGCCTACCGCCGATGTTCACGCCCTATCGCCTCCGCGACGTTCAGCTTGTCAACCGCATCGTCGTCTCGCCCATGGCCATGTATTCGGCCACGGATGGCGTGATGAACGACTTCCACATCATCCATCTCGGCTCACGCGCGCTCGGCGGCGCCGGCCTGATCTTCGCTGAGATGACCTGCGTCACGCCGGATGCGCGCATCACGCCCGGCTGCCTCGGCCTCTGGAATGAAGAACAGGCTGCGCAGTGGAAACGGCTCGTCGACTTCGTTCATACGAGCAGTGCCGCCAAGGTCGGCATCCAGCTCGGTCATGCCGGACGTAAGGGCGCGACGAAGCTCGCCTGGGAAGGCATCGACCAGCCGCTGGCCGAAGGCGAGTGGCCGCTGATCTCGGCATCATCAGTTCCCTACCTCAGGAATAGCCAGGTGCCGAAGGCCATGGGTCGCGCCGATATGGACCGCGTCAAGGCCGACTTCATCCGTTCGACGGAACTGGCGGTCGAGACCGGCGCCGACTGGTTGGAACTCCATTGTGCCCACGGTTATCTGCTGTCGAGCTTCCTGTCGCCGCTGACCAATCTGCGTGACGACGAGTATGGTGGCAGCCATGAAAACCGCGCCCGCTACCCCCTTGAAATCTTCCAAGCGATCCGCGCCATCTGGCCGGCAGACAAGCCGATCTCGATCCGCTTGTCCTGCCATGACTGGACCGATGGCGGCAACACGCCGGAAGATGCGGCGATCTTCGCGCGCATGTTCAAGGAAGCCGGTGCTGACCTGATCGACTGCTCTTCGGGCCAGGTTTCGAAACAGGAAAAGCCGGTCTACGGCCGCCTGTTCCAGACGCCCTTCTCCGACAAGATCCGCAACGAAATCGGCATCCCGACGATCGCCGTCGGCGCAATCTCGGAAGCCGACCATGCCAATTCGATCATCGCCGCCGGCCGAGCCGATCTCTGCGCCGTCGCCCGTCCGCATCTGGCGGACCCAGCCTGGTCGCTGCATGAAGCCGCCAAGATCGGCATGACTTCCATTCCCTGGCCGAAGCAATATCTTTCCGGCAAGACTCAGTATGAAACCAACCTCGCCCGTGCGGCCACGGCAGCAACAGCGAAATGAGGATGAGATGACGACTTCGGGCAAACTCGCCGGCCGCCACGCCCTCGTCACCGGGGCCGGCAGCGGCATCGGCGCCGCGATCGCCAGGGCGCTTGCCGCCGATGGCGCACGCGTCAGCCTTTCCGGTCGCCGTAGGGAGCCGCTGGAAGCAGTTGCCGCCGAAATCGGCGCCGACGCTTTCGTCGTCGATGGCTTCGATGTCACCAGCCCCGAAGCTGTTGCCCGAGGCCTTACCGAGTCGCGTGAGAAGTTCGGCCCGGTCGATATCCTCGTCAACAATGCCGGCGAGGCGCCGAGCGCACCTTTCGAGAAGACGAGCCTCGAGGCCTGGAACCACGTCCTCTCGGTTGACCTGACGGGTGTTTTCGTGGTGACGCAGGCAGCCCTTCCCGACTTAAAGGCTCGTGGCCACGGCGCGCGCATCATCAACATCGCCTCGACGGCTGGCCTGAAGGGTTACGGCTACGTCTCGGCTTACGTCGCCGCCAAGCACGGCGTCGTCGGCCTCACCCGCTCATTGGCGCTGGAGCTGGCGAAAACCGGCATCACCGTCAATGCTGTCTGCCCCGGCTTTACCGATACGCCGATCATTCAGCGCTCGATCGAGACGATCGTCGCCAAGACCGGACGCACCGCCGAGCAGGCGCTTGGCGAGTTCACGAAATCCAATCCGCAGGGACGGCTTATCAAGCCGGAAGAGGTTGCCGACACCGTGCTATGGCTGGCATCACCAGCCGCAGCATCGATCAATGGACAGGCAATTGCGGTTGCCGGTGGGGAGATTTGAAGGCGATGAGCGATCGGGACATGACAATGAAGGGACACCTGAAGCCCTTCAAGGATTATAAGCCTGAGCACTTCCTCTGGGATGTCAGCGAAGATGGCCGTGTCGCCACCATTTGCTTGAATCGCCCCGAGCGTAAGAACCCACTGACGTTCGACAGCTATGCCGAGCTGCGCGATCTCTTCCGCGATCTCGCCTATGCGTCGGATATCCGCGCCATCGTGCTGACCGGCGCCGGCGGCAACTTCTCCTCCGGCGGCGATGTCTTCGAAATCATCGAGCCGCTGACGCGCATGGCGATGCCCGAGCTTCTGGCCTTCACCCGCATGACGGGCGATCTCGTCAAGGCAATGCGCAAGTGCCCACAGCCGATCATCACGGCGGTCGACGGCATCTGCGCAGGCGCCGGCGCCATCCTCGCTATGGCCTCCGATCTGAGGCTCGCGACGCCCGAGGCCAAGACGGCCTTCCTCTTCACCCGCGTTGGCCTCGCCGGTGCCGATATGGGCGCTTGCGGCATCCTGCCCCGCATCATCGGCCAGGGCCGTGCCGCCGAACTTCTCTTCACCGGCCGCTCGATGACATCGGCGGAAGGACAGGCCTGGGGCTTCTATAATGGCCTGCACGCCAGTGCCGACCTTGAGGGCGAAGCAGTCAAGCTCGCCCGTTCGCTCGCCGACGGCCCCTGGTTCGCGCATAGCATGACCAAGACCATGCTGAACCAGGAATGGGCGATGGGCATTGAAGAAATGATCGAATCCGAGGCGCAGGCGCAAGCGATCTGCATGGCGACGCAGGATTTCCGCCGCGCCTTCGAAGCTTTCGCCGCCAAGCGCCGGCCGGAATTCCAGGGAGACTGAGGGATGTCCACGGCAAGCAGCCTCCCCGGCCCGACACGCGATCATCTGGATTGGCCCTTCTTTGAGGAGCGTCATCACCGTTTCGCCGCCGAGGTCGATGCCTTCGCAAAGTCCGGCGTCATGGCTTCGATCGATCACACCGATGTCGATGGCGCATGTCGGAATCTGGTCAAGGCGCTTGGCGACGCCGGGCTTCTGACCGCAGCAACCGGTTCGTCAGATAGCGAACCACTGATCGATTCTCGCATGGTGTGCCTCGCCCGTGAAACGCTCGCCTGGCATGACGGCCTTGCCGATTTCGCCTTTGCCATGCAGGGGCTCGGCACCGGCGCCATCGGCTTGTCCGGCTCGCCCGAATTGCGCTCGGCCGTTCTACCCAAGGTGCGCTCGGGTGACTGGCTTGCCGCCTTCGCACTGTCGGAAAAAGATGCCGGCTCCGATGTCGCCGCGATGAGCTGCGCCGCCCGTCTCGATGGCGATCACTATGTTCTCGACGGCGAAAAGACCTGGATTTCCAATGGCGGTATTGCCGATATCTACACCGTCTTTGCGCGCACCGGCGAAGCGCCGGGAACCCGTGGCATCTCGGCCTTCGTCGTCTTTGCCGACGATCCCGGCTTCTCGATTGCCGAGCGCATCGAGGTCATCGCGCCGCATCCGCTGGCGACGATCCGTTTCGACAATTGCCGTATTCCCGCTTCGCGCCGTCTCGGTACAGCGGGCGAAGGCTTCAAGATCGCCATGCGCACGCTTGATATCTTCCGCGCCTCGGTCGCCGCCGCCGGCCTCGGCTTTGCCCGCCGAGCGCTCGATGAATCGGTGGCTCATGCGCGAACGCGGCCGATGTTCGGCGCCGCCCTTGCCGACCTTCAGTTGACGCAGGCCGCCCTCGGCGATATGGCGACCGGCATCGACGCGGCGGCATTGCTCACCTATCGGGCGGCCTGGCGTCGAGACGTGCAGCGCTTGCCGACGACGCGCGAAGCAGCCATGGCCAAGATGACGGCGACGGAAACCGCGCAAAGCGTCATCGACCGTGCCGTCCAGCTCTTTGGCGGACGCGGCGTGAAATCGGGCGAGATAACGGAAAAACTCTATCGGGAGATCCGCGCGCTTCGCATCTATGAAGGTGCGACCGAAGTTCAAAAACTCATTGTCGCGCGCGAACTTCTGAAGACCAATTAATGGGAGATATGCACATGAGCCGCGAGATTTTTGACTGGGCAGACCCATTCCGGTTAACCGAGCAGCTGAGCGACGACGAACGCATGGTACTGGATACCGCGCATTCCTACGCCCAGGAAAAGCTCGCCCCCCGCGTCCTCGAAGCCTTCCGCCACGAAAAGACCGATCCGGCGATCTTCCGCGAAATGGGTGAACTCGGCCTGCTAGGCCCGACGATTTCCCCGGAATATGGCGGCGCCGGCCTCAGCTACGTCGCCTATGGCCTGATTGCCCGCGAAGTCGAACGCGTCGATAGCGGCTACCGCTCGATGATGAGCGTGCAGTCCTCGCTCGTCATGGTACCGATCGAGACCTTCGGCTCGGAAGCACAGAAGCAGAAGTACCTGCCGAAGCTCGCGACCGGCGAATGGATCGGCTGCTTCGGCCTCACCGAGCCAAACCACGGCTCCGATCCCGGCTCGATGGTCACCCGCGCAAAGAAGGTCGATGGCGGCTACAGCCTGACCGGCGCCAAGACCTGGATCTCGAATGCGCCGATTGCCGATGTCTTCGTCGTCTGGGCCAAGACCGAGGATGGCCTCATCCGCGGCTTCATCCTCGAGAAGGGCTGGAAGGGCCTCTCGGCCCCTGCCATCCACGGCAAGGTGGGCCTGCGCGCCTCCATAACGGGCGAAGTCGTGATGGACAATGTCTTCGTGCCGGAAGAAAACCTGATGCCGAACGTATCCGGCCTCAAGGGTCCCTTCACCTGCCTCAACTCCGCACGCTTCGGCATTGCCTGGGGTGCGCTCGGCGCCGCCGAGGATTGCTACGCCAAGGCACGTCAATATGTGCTTGACCGCAAGCAGTTCGGCCGTCCCCTCGCCGCCAACCAGCTGATCCAGAAGAAGCTTGCCGACATGGTGACGGAGATCACGCTCGGCCTGCAGGGTTGCCTGCGTCTCGGACGCATGAAGGAAGAGGGCCATCCGCCTGTCGAACTCACCTCCATCCTCAAGCGCAACAGCTGCGGCAAGGCGCTGGATATCGCCCGCGCTGCCCGCGACATGCTTGGCGGCAACGGCATCTCGGATGAGTTCGGCATCGCGCGCCATCTCGTCAACCTCGAAGTGGTCAACACCTATGAGGGCACGCACGACATCCACGCCCTCATTCTCGGCCGCGCCATCACCGGCATCGCCGCCTTTTCGAACTGAGGCCCGCCTTGGCGTTCAAAACCACCAGACCTCTACGTTTCGGAGATTGCGATCCCTCTGGGATCGCTTATTTCCCGTCGTATCTGAACATTCTCGTCGGGGTGCTGGAAGATTATTTCGCCTCGATCGGCTTTTCCTGGCGAAGGCTCATTGATAACAGCCGCATCGGTGTCCCCACCGTCCGGCTCGACCTGACCTTCGTGAAGCCGGGCCTGCAGGGCGATGACCTCGAGTTCGTGCTTTCAGTCCACGGCATCGGCCGGTCCTCGCTCGATCTGCAGCATCAGGTCTCGGCAAACGGCCATGTCCTGTGGACGGCCAAACACCGTGTCGTCGCCACCTCACTCGATACGCATACATCCATTGAATGGCCGGATGATCTCCGCGCCGCGCTGACCTCTCATCTGGAGACGACCGATGCACACCATCCTGCAACCTGAAGGCTGGGCCAAGCCGATCGGCTATGCCAATGGCGTAGCGGCGACGGGCCGCACGGTGTTCGTTGGCGGTCAGATCGGCTGGAATGCCGCCTGCGAGTTCGAAAGCGACGATTTCGTCGAGCAGGTGCGCCAGACGCTGAAGAATGTCGTCGCCATCCTTGCCGAAGGTGGCGCCGAGCCGAAGCACATCACCTCGATGACCTGGTATTTCACCGACAAGCAGGAATATCTCGGCAATCTGAAGGGTCTCGGCCAGGCCTATCGCGAGATCATCGGCCGGCACTTCCCGGCCATGGCCGCGGTGCAGGTCGTCGCCCTCGTCGAGGATCGTGCGAAGATCGAGATCCAGGCGACGGCCGTCATCCCGGAATAACATCGCACAGGCGGTCAAGATCATGTCGGCATTGCGCTTTTCAGACACTATTTCGGCGGTGCTGACCGATGGTGTCCTCGTCGTCACCATAGACAACGCGCCGGTCAACGCATTGTCCGCCGATGTCCGGGCCGGCCTGATGGCCGCGTTCGATCATGCCGAGAAAGATGGCACAGTCGTCGGCATAGTACTGACCGGCGCGGGCAACAGCTTCATCGGTGGTGCCGACATCAAGGAATTCGGCACGCCGCCGGTCGAGCCGCATCTACCTGATGTTATCTCCCGCATCGAAGCCTTTGCCAAACCGGTTGTCGCCGCGATCAATGGTGTCGCGCTCGGCGGCGGCCTGGAAGTGGCGCTCGCCTGCCACCGTCGCCTTGCCTCGCCGGCCGCGAAGCTTGGACTGCCGGAAGTCAAACTGGGCATCGTGCCCGGCGCCGGCGGCACGCAGCGCCTGCCGCGGCTCATAGGCGTCGCCGCCGCCATCGACATGATCGCCAATGGCCGCATCGTTTCGGCTGCCGAAGCCCTCAAGCTCGGCATTGTTGACGAGATAGCCAAAAGTGAGCTGGTCACAGAGGCCAGCGCCGCCATCGCTTCCCCCATGCGCCGCACCGGATTGCTGGCAGCTCCCGCAGAATCCGCCGAAGCCATCGACAAGGCGGCGGCAGACGCGTTGCGTAAAGCACGCGGCCAGCATGCGCCTGTCGAGGCCGTCCGCCTCGTGCGACTGGCGGCAACCGCCTCTCTATCGGATGGACTGGCCGAGGAACGCCGCACCTTCATCGCGCTTCGCGACAGCGAAGAGGCCGCAGCATTGCGCCACGTCTTCTTCGCGGAACGCGCCGCCGGCAAGGTCGAGGGACTGGAGGCCGCAGCCCCACGCAAGATCGAAACCGTCGGCATCGTCGGCACCGGACTGATGGGATCAGGCATCGCTGTCTCGGCCCTCAATGGCGGCTACCGCGTCGTCGGCGTCGAGCAGAGTGCCGAGGCCGCGGAAAAGGGGCGCGCACGCATTATCGGCCTCCTCGACAAGGCCGTGCAATCCGGCCGCCTCGATGCGGCGGGCCGCGGGGACCGCGTCAGCCGGTTGACGGTAACAGCAGACATGCAACAGCTGGCACAGGCCGACATCGTCATCGAAGCGGTGTTTGACGATCTCACCGTCAAGACCGAACTTTTCCAGCGCCTCGATACGATCGTTCGCCCTCAGACAATCCTTGCGACCAATACGAGCTATCTCGATCCAGACGTAATTGCCGCTGCCACCAGGCTGCCGGAGCGGATCGTGGGGCTGCACTTCTTCTCGCCGGCCCACATCATGCGGCTCTTGGAAGTGGTGAATTGCAAGGAGACCGCGCCGGATGTGCTGGCGACGGCCCTTGCCCTTGCAAAACGGCTCGGCAAGCTGCCTGCCGTCTCGGGTGTTACCGAAGGCTTCATCGGTAACCGCATCTTTTCCGCCTATCGCCGCGAAGCCGAATACATGGTCGAGGATGGCGCCTCGCCGCAGGAGATCGACGCGGCCCTGGAGGCCTACGGCTTTCCAATGGGGCCTTTCGCCGTCTTCGACATGGCAGGGCTGGAAATCGCCTGGGCGCGCCGCAAGCGGCAGGCCGCAACCCGTGATCCGGCGGAGCGCTACGTCGTCATCGCCGACCGGCTCTGCGAAGCCGGCCGCTTCGGCCAGAAGACCGGCCTCGGCTGGTATGCCTATCCCGATGGCAAGCGCACCGTCGATCCGGTGGTGACTGACATCATCGAAATCGCCCGCGCCGAAAAGAACATCACGCCGAAGCATTTTCCGGCAGATGATATCGTCTCTCGCCTCCTGCAGGCCATGACGAGCGAAGGCGAGGCATTGCTCTCAGAAGGCATCGCCGCCCGCGCGAGCGATATCGACCTCGTCATGATCAATGGCTACGGCTTTCCCGCCAGCAGGGGCGGCCCGATGTTTGCCGCCGGTCGCCGCTGAAAACAAGGCACGCAGACGGTCAGGCCGCCGAAGACAGCAGCGTGAACAGTTCCTGCGGCCGCTTGACGCCACGAAGCGCGTAACGGCCGACGGAAACGAGGTCGTTGCTCTGCTGGCCCGATAGCGCCTCGATGAAATTCGACGACATCAGGATGTTGCGGTCAGCAGACCGGCACATCGAGGCGATGCGGCTGACTTCGTTGACGGCCGGGCCGATGACAGTGAAGTCCAGCCGGTCCATGCTGCCGATATTCCCGTAGAAGACATCGCCGATATGCAGGCCGAGATAGACGTCGGTAACAGGCCGGCCCTCGATCTGCCGCTGTGAATTGAGGTCGCGCAGCCGCTGGCGCAGCAGCGATTCCGCCATCAGCGCGGCAGCACAGGCATCGGCCGAATTTCTCGCCTTGAAGATCGCTAGCGTCCCGTCGCCGATAAGCTTCAGCACGTTGCCGCCCGCCTCGTGGATCGACGAGATGACCGCATCGGCATAGGCGTTCAGCATCGGGATGATTTCATCCGGTTCCGCCGTATCCGAGATGCGCGTGTAGTTGGCGAGATCGGAAAACCAGAGGGCGGCCGAAATCCGCTCCGTCTTGCCTCGGGTGATCTTGCCTTCGAGCACATGCCGGGCAGCATCCTCACCGAGATAGACCTCGGCGATAGTGCGGGCGATGCGGCTCATGCCGGTGCATTTGATCGCCAAGGCCAGCGCCGGCGTCAGCTTGCGCAGCACGCGCAGATCTTCCTCCGGAAAGCCGACCTCATGTGCGGTGGCGAAGTTGGAATAGAAGCAATCCATCTCGCCGATCGTGCCGCCCTCTTCGAAACGGTGGATCATGGCGATGTAGTCGGTGTGCCCATCGGCCAGCAGCGTATCGAGCCCGTAGAAATCCGTTGGCTCACCGAAGCCGATGCGCCGGCGCACCTCGTCCCCGCCCGTCGTCAACATGTGATAGAAAGCGGAACGCTGCCAGTTTTCGGAAGCGATCCCCTGATGCGACGGACCATATTCGAACTCGCGTTCGATCACCTGATTGCCGTCCCAACGGAAGGCGCGGCCTTCATAGACCGGGTGTAGCGTATCCATCAGCGCCATGGCGCGATCGAGGTTCAGGCCATGCAGACGGCACTGCTCGCAGAAACCGGCCAGGATGTCGGCCTCCGCCATACCCTTGAGGCCAGCCTGCATGAGCCAGCTGGCAATTTCGCCAATGTCCTTCGCGTCCATGGATATCTCCCGACCCTCTGAAGGAATCGCTTTAGTACGAAAATCTAAGGCTTGGAATGCTGTACAACGCAAAATAGCCCTGATGTACGCAACAGATCGCCGCTTCTGTGGCACAGAAGCGGCGATTTGACACGTTCGAGGGATGATCGCGAGCCTCAGGCCTTTGCGTGCGGCTTCAGCAGATCCTCCAGACCGATACGCCGGAAGAGTTCTGCCCGAACCCGGTCGGCAACACCGTTGACGATCTCGGCACCATCCTCTGAAGGATCTATATGGGTACGGAAGGGCCGTGTGCCAAACGGCATGTCGACGACCTCGACGATTGCGGTCGCGACCGAAGCGGCATCGGCATCGGCCGGCTCCAGCGAGGCCAGCCCCTTCAGCGCCTGGTCGGGAACGCCGGCATAGGGACCGTTGTCATATTCCGCGGCACGAGCCTTGTCGGCCGGCGAGCCGGAATGGGCAAAGTGGTTGGTGCCCTTGGTGAAGGCACCGGGCACGATGATCACGGTCTCGATGCCCCAGCGTGTCAGTTCTGACGCATAGGAGACGGCAAGCGAGTCCATGGCGGCCTTGGCAGCGAAGTAAGGCGAGAGATAGGGCGGCGTGCCGCCACGCGTGCTGGACGAGGAGACCCACACCACCAGACCCTTCCCTTCCTTGCGCATATAAGGCAGCATGGCGCGATTGACGCGCTGGGTGCTGAGCACGTTGATGTCGTAGAGTTCAGCGAACTGCTCCGGCGTAAAGGCTTCTGCCGGGCCGAAGGACATATGGCCGGCATTGTGAATGATGGTGTCAATATGGCCCTGCTCGGCGACGACGGCGGCAATGCCGGCTTCCACCGAAGCGTCCGATGCGACATCGAGCTCGACGGTTCTGAGATCGACGCCATTGTCCTTGGCGAATGCCGCTGCCGCCGCGACCTGCGCGACATTGCGTCCTTGCGTTTCGCGGATGCCCGCATAGACCGTATGGCCTACCTTGGCGAGAGCGCGTGCCGTCAGAGCGCCGAAGCCGCTCGATGCGCCTGTGATGACGATGACTTGCTTGCCCATGATCCTGTTCCTTTACTGGGTTGGCTGTCGTTGACGATCGATAGGGATGGAGACGTCCCGCCGCCTCGTTGGCTCAGATCATGCCGCCATTGGCGCGCAGCGTCTGACCGTTGATCCAGCCGCCATCGGGGCCGACAAGGAAGGAGACGGCGGCGGCGATATCCTGAGGCGTGCCCAGGCGTTCCAGCGGGTTCATCTTGGCCATGCGGTCGATGAGTTCATCGCTCTTGCCATTCAGGAAGAGATCCGTGGCCGTCGGGCCGGGAGCGACCGCATTGACCGTGATCGAGCGGCCGCGCAGTTCCTTCGCCATGATGCCGGTCAGCGCCTCGACGCCGGCCTTCGTTGCCGCATAGACGCCGTAGGTTTCCAGCTTGAGGCCAACGATGCTGGTCGAGAAGTTGACGATACGGCCGCCATCGCGCAGCCGCTTGCCGGCTTCGCGCAGCGTATTGAAGGTGCCCTTGAGGTTGATGGCGATATGGCGATCGAAATGCGCGTCGTCGGCATCGGCGATCTTGGCAAGCTGCATGATGCCGGCATTGTTGACGAGGACATCGACACCGCCAAAAGCTGCCTCGGCCGCATCGAACATGCGGCGCACGGCTTCGACATCGGAAACATCGGCTTTCGCGGTCAGCGCCTTGCCACCCTTTTCCCCGATCTTCCGGGCCAGTTCCTCGGCGGCGGCCTCGCTGCCGGAATAGTTGATGACGACGGTGAAGCCATCCTCGGCCAGACGCTCGGCGATCGCGGCGCCGATGCCGCGGGATGCGCCGGTGACAATCACTACCTTATTGAAATTGCTGCTCATTTTTATCATCCTTCATTACTTTGCGCCGCAGCGCGTTTCGATGAGGAGAAGATGTCCCTTTTCACGTGGCGGATAATCAGCCATTAATCGGCATCACTATCCGAAATTTGCGAACAAATAATATGGACAGATTCGATGCCATGCGGGTGTTTTGCCGGGTCGTCGAGCGGCGCAGCTTCACACTGGCGGCCGAAGATACCGGCTTGCCACGTTCGACGGTGACGGATGCGATCAAGCAGCTTGAGGCTCGGCTTGGCGTGCGCCTGCTGCAGCGCACGACGCGGCATGTCAGCCCGACCCTCGATGGCGAAGCCTATTACCAGCGCTGCCTGCGCATCCTCTCCGATATCGAAGATGCCGAAGGCGCCTTTGCGGGTGCAAAGCCGAAGGGGGTACTCCGTGTCGATGTGCATGGAACGCTCGCCCGGCACTTCGTCCTGCCGAACCTGCCCTCCTTCCTCGAAACCTATCCCGATATCGAACTGCAAATTACCGAAGGCGACCGGTTCGTCGATCTAATCCGCGAGGGGATCGACTGCGTGCTGCGCGTCGGCACGCTGCAGGATAGCGACATGATCGGCCGCCGCGTCGCGATGCTGGAAGAGGTCACGCTTGCGGCGCCAGCCTATGTCGAGCGTTTCGGGATGCCGGCCCATCCGGATAGACTTGATGGCCACCGCATGATCGGCTTCCGCTCGTCGGCGACCGGTGGGTTATTACCGCTGGAATTCCAGATCCATGGCGCGGTGCGCGAGATCACCCTGCCGGCGACCATCTCCGTCAATGCGGCCGAGAGCTATTTCGCCGCCGCCAAACTCGGCCTCGGGCTAATCCAGGTCCCGCGCTATCACGCCGAGGAAGCATTGCGATCGGGCGAGCTGCTGCATATCCTTCAGGGCTATCCGCCGACGCGAACGCCCGTCTCCATGCTCTATCCGCGCAGCCGCCAGCTTTCGCCGCGAGTTCGGGTGTTCATAGATTGGCTCGCCAAGGTTTTCGCCGAACGGGACAGCGCCGAAACCGAGACCGGATGAATATTCCGCGAAAGCGATCAAATAAATGAAATCGGCTCTTTGATTGCGCGGTGAGCGCGCCTACGTCGTAGTGCATTAGCTTACGGGCGATGCCGTTTCGATGTCATGACAGCCCAGCGATTTTCGAGAGAGAGCCGATGACCGAACAGAAGCAATTGAAGCTCGGGGCCTTCATGCGTCCCGTCAGTCTGCATACCGGCGCCTGGCGTTATCCCGGCGCCTATCCGGACGCAAACTTCAATTTCCAGCATATCAAGAGCTTCGCCCAGGAGCTGGAAAAGGCGAAATTCGACGCCTTCTTCATGGCCGATCACCTGGCGGTTCTCAACATGCCGATCGAGGCGCTGAAGCGCAGCCACACCGTCACCTCATTCGAACCGTTCACCCTGCTTTCGGCACTCGCCGCCGTCACCGATAGGATCGGCCTCGTCGCCACCGCCTCCACGACTTTCGACCTGCCCTATCACATCGCCCGGCGTTTCGCCTCACTCGATCACATCAGCGGCGGACGCGCCGGCTGGAATATCGTCACCACCTCCAATCCCGATGCCGCCCTCAACTTCGGCCTTGAAGAGCATATGGAACATGGCGAGCGCTACCATCGCGCCCGCGAATTCTATGATGTCGTCACCGGCCTCTGGGACAGCTTCGCCGACGATGCTTTCCTTCACGACGCCGAAAGCGGCATCTTCTTCGATCCGGAGCGGATGCATGTCCTTGGGCACAAGGGCGAGGAACTGAGCGTTCGCGGCCCGCTCAACATCGCACGCCCACCACAGGGCTGGCCCGTCATCGTGCAGGCCGGACAATCCGACGCCGGTCGCCAGCTCGCCGCCGAAACGGCGGAGGCGGTCTTCGCAGCTCCCCGCAATCTCGCCGACGGCAAGTCGATTTTCGCCGATATCAAGGGACGGATGAAGGCGATCGGCCGCGACCCGGATCACCTGAAGATCCTGCCCGCCGCCTTCATCGTCGTCGGCGATACGATCGAAGAGGCGAAGGCGAAACGCGCAAAGCTCGATAGCCTCGTCCATTACGACAGCGCCATCGCATCCCTATCGATCGCGCTGGGACACGATGCTTCTAAATTCGATCCGGACGGCCCTCTGCCGGATATCCCGGAAACCAATGCCAGCAAGAGCGGCCGTGAACGCGTCATCGCCCTTGCGGAAGCTGAAAAGCTCACCGTACGCCAGCTTGCCCAGCGTCTCGGCGGCTATGCCGGCCTCGCCTTCGTCGGCACGCCTGAGAGCATTGCCGACGAGATGGAGCAATGGCTGCATGAGGAAGGCTCCGACGGTTTCAACGTCGTCTTCCCCTTCCTGCCGCAAGGCCTGCTTGACGTGACGACCCGTCTTGTTCCAGAGCTTCAGCGCCGCGGCACCTTCCGCCGCGAATACGAAGGCACCACATTGCGCGAACATCTCGGCCTACCGCGCCCGGAAAACCGCTTCTTCAAGGCAACGGCTGCAGCAGCGCAGTGAAAGACCCCCAGCATTAAGAGACTGACATGAGCCACATCACGCCGATCGATTACGAAACCGCTTCCGACGCCGTGCGCGCCGAACATGACCGCGAAATACAGCTGCGTGGCCGTATGACCAACATGAAGCGGACACTGCTGCATTCGCCGGTGGCGCATCGCATCTATGCCGAATGGTTTCCCCTGCGCGAAGAGCTGCGCCCGGCTCTGGACGATCGCGCCGTCTGGCTGCTTTGCCATGCCATCGCGATCGAATGCCGCTCGATTATCCCCGTCGGTTTCTTTCGGCGGGCGCTGATCAATGCCGGCCTGACGCCGGAAACGATTATACCGACGGAGGATGAAGTCCTGCTGATCGAATTCGGCAAGGCGATCGTCAGGGATTCCAACGCGATTCCTGAAGACGTCTGGGCACGGCTAAAAGCCCGCTACGACGAGCCGACGCTTGCCAATCTCGTGGCTTTCGCGGGGATCATGATCGCGACGGCGATCTACAACAATGCCGTGAAGGTGGATATCGATCCTGAGCTTGGGCCTTATCTTGAGGGATTTGAGTTTCCTTCGAAATAGTGAAAGGCCCCTCACCCCAGCCCTCTCCTCGTTATGACGGGGAGAGGGAGCGATCTCACCTAGCCCTTCGCCCCCACACCCAGGAATGAACGCGTACCCTCGCCCAACTCAGCGCGAGAAAGGAAACAGTGACGGTGCTGCCATCACCTTCTCCCCGTCAACACGGGGAGAAGGTGCTCGACAGGGCGGATGAGGGGCTTTTGCGATTTACCCCGAAATGACAGTCGAAAACTGCGGATTGCCGCGGATCGTGTTGCTCACGGTGCAGATTTCATCTTCGGCGGCGTGTGCGATGGCGTTGCGGACCTCATCGCCGAAATCGCCCTTGATGATGAAGGCAATGTTGAATTTCTCGACGCGGGAGAGGCCCTCGGTGGCCTTTTCGCCCGTCACGACGGCGGTGACTTCCGTGAGCTTGTCGAGCACGCCAAGGCTGCTCGCCGCCATGCGGGCACTTAAGACCAGGCAAGCGGACAGCGAGGAATAAAGCAGATCGAGCGGGTTGAAACCGGGCTGCGACGGCGAGGTGACGATATCGATCTCGCCGCCCGTCACTGAGGTCACATGCGGAAAGCCGGTGCGGCCGACCGTAGCGGTTGCGCCCGTCTGCCTCGTCTTCACTTTCAGTTCGGCCATATCGAAAATCCTTGAAATAAAAGCGGGAAACCCTTTTCCTCTACATAGGGATTCATCGCGCAGGACACAATTGCAGTTCCCACCCCTTGCGTCTTCAAACCAGTTAAGCCACCAAATGGTTACAGGCTCTTAGAGCAGTTCCAGGAAAAGTGCGCAGCGGTTTTCCGTCCGGAATTGCGTACAAACGTTCTAGCAGACAGGCAATTCGACATGACTGTTTCCGATCCCCGCGCCTTCCTGACCTCGCTATTCGATGCCGCCGTTCGCGCCGCCGATCCGCTGACCGGCATCCGGGCGCATCTGCCGAAAAAGCCGAAGGGCCGGACGATCGTCATCGGTGCCGGCAAGGGTTCGGCTCAGATGGCGGCCGCGCTGGAACAATGCTGGGATGGTCCGCTGGAAGGCCTGGTGGTGACGCGATACGGCTTTTCCGCCCCCTGCCGCCAGATCGAGATCATCGAAGCCGCCCATCCGGTGCCCGATGAAGCTGGCCTCATCGCCTCCCGTCGATTGCTGAAACTCGTCGAGGGCCTGACAGAAGATGATCTGGTGATCGCCCTGATATCAGGCGGAGGCTCGGCTCTGCTGCCCTCGCCGGCCGGCATGTTGAGCCTCGCCGACGAGATCGCCGTCAACAAGGCGCTGCTCGCCTCCGGCGCACCGATCTCGGCGATGAATGTTATTCGCAAGCATCTGTCGACCATCAAGGGCGGCCGGCTCGCGGCAGCAGCCCACCCCGCCAAGGTCGTTTCCCTCGTCGTTTCGGATATCCCCGGCGACGATCCAGCCTTGGTGGCGTCCGGCCCGACCGTACCCGGCGTCGGCACGCGCGCAGAAGCGCTTGATCTCATCCGCCTCTACCGCATCGAACTGCCTGCGACCGTTCTCGCCCATATCGAGAAAGCGGAAGCCGATGCCCCGCGCCCGGACGATCCGCGTTTTGCCGGCAATGAAGTGCATCTCATCGCATCCGCCGGCGTCTCTCTCGAAGCTGCGGCCGAGGTTGCACGAGCGGCCGGCATTGAAGTGGCTATCCTCTCCGATGCTATCGAAGGAGAAGCCCGCGAGGCCGCCCATGTGCACGCCGCCATCGCCCGCGAAGTGCTTCATCGCAACCGCCCCTTCGCCAAGCCGATCGTGCTGCTTTCCGGTGGCGAAACGACGGTGACGCTGAAGGGCAAAGGCAAGGGTGGCCGAAACTCGGAATTCCTTCTGTCGCTGGCGATCGACATAGACGGCCATGCCGGCATTCACGCGATGGCAGCCGACACTGATGGCATCGACGGCAGCGAGGACAATGCCGGCGCCTTTGCCGATGCCGGCACGGTGGCGCGGCTACGCGAGGCGGGTTTGGTGCCAGCCGAGATGCTCGCAAACAATGATGCCTGGACGGTTTTCAACGCGATCGGCGATCTCTTCGTCCCTGGCCCGACGGGAACGAACGTCAACGACTTCCGCGCAATCTTGATCGCATAGCGACCGGAACCGGTGGCCTAGACGATGGCGGAGCAATCGTCGCAGCGCCAATAGGCGGCTGCAGTCGACGCCCACCGGAGGAAATGCCGGCTGCAATGGTCGCATTCGATTTCGACCACATGCGTCCTTTCGCCGACGATGAACGGCCTGGTCTTACTCCTGCGCTCGCTCTTCCATTGCTCGAGCTTCGTCACGGCCATGATTACCCTCCACGCAATACTCGCCTCGACAAGCAACAATCTAAAATAGGCTCAACTAATAAAAGAAATATTGCAAGTGCGAAGCATACTTCCGCAGGGTCGGAAGACCGAATTTATCCGCAGTAGTGCAGGGAAGACATAGTGAGCCGGATTCCGACCCATGCCGGCATCGCTCAATTAAAAAAATTGTGACAACGGATATCGCCATTTTCGCGCGTGACACCATGTCATCCGTGGGCGATTTTTCACCAAGATAATAATGGAGGCATATTCATCATGCACCAATTCCGCCAACGGGCGATTTCGTCGGTAACCCTTGTCACATTCGCTCTCTTTTCCGTCACGGCCAGAGCCGCCGCGCCGCCACCGGTCGAAGCGGAACATGGCATGGTGGTCACCGCTCAGCATCTCGCCACCGATGTCGGCGTCGAAGTGCTGAAGAATGGCGGCAATGCCGTCGATGCCGCCGTTGCGGTCGGCTATGCACTGGCTGTGGTCTATCCGACCGCCGGCAATATCGGCGGCGGCGGCTTCATGACCATCCGCATGCGCGACGGCAAGACGGACTTCCTGGATTTCCGCGAGCGCGCCCCGCTGGCGGCCACCAAGGGCATGTATCTCGACGACAAGGGCAATATCGTCAAAGGCGCGAGCACGGACGGCTATCTCGCCGTCGGCGTTCCTGGCTCTGTCATGGGTTTCGAGACCGCCCGCGAGAAATACGGCACGAAATCCCGCCAGGATCTGATGGCACCGGCCATTCGCTACGCCAAGGAAGGCTTCACGCTGAACCAGGCCGATGCCGCCGAACTGAACGAGGGCAAGGCGTGGCTGTCGCGCGATCCGGCCACCGCGGCGATCTTCACAAAGTCGGACGGAAAACCCTTCGCGACGGGCGACAAGCTGATACAGCCGGATCTCGCCAACGCCCTATCAGGCATTTCCGATCAGGGGCCTGACGGCTTCTACAAGGGGCCGGTCGCCAACGCCATCGTCAAGGCAAGCCAGGACAAGGGCGGCATTCTCGCAAACCAGGATTTCGAGCAGTATAAGGTTCGCGAACTCGATCCCGTGAAATGCAACTATCGCGGCTATGAGATCATTTCCTCGCCACCGCCCTCCTCCGGCGGCGTCATCATCTGCGAAATCCTCGACGTGCTGGAAGGCTATCCGCTCTCCTATACTGGTTACGCCTCTGCCGACACGGTCCACTATATGGTCGAAGCCATGCGCTACGCCTATGTCGACCGCAACTCGGCGCTTGGCGACCCCGATTTCGTCGACAATCCCGTCAGCAAGCTGCTGGACAAGGCCTATGCCCAGAAGATCCGCGACAGCATCTCGCCCTACAAGGCTGGCGTTTCCAAGGATCTGATGCCGAAGGGTCTCGGCGAAAGCCATGAGACGACGCATTATTCGATCATCGACAATGACGGCAATGCCGTCGCCGTCACCTATACGCTGAACGGCTCCTTCGGCGCCGGCGTCGTCGCGCCGGGCACCGGCATACTCCTGAACAACGAGATGGACGACTTCACCTCCAAGCCCGGCGTGCCCAATCTTTACGGCCTGGTGCAGGGTGAAGCCAATGCCATCCAGCCGAAGAAGACACCGCTGTCATCCATGAGCCCGACGATCATCGCCAAGGATGGCAAGCCCTTCATGGTGATCGGCAGCCCCGGCGGCTCGCGCATCATCACCATCACGCTCGAGGCGATCATCAACGTCATCGATTTCGGCATGAACATTCAGGAAGCGATCGACGCCCCGCGCATCCATCATCAATGGCTGCCGGACAAGGTCTATATGGAGCCGCGTGCGCTCTCGCCCGATACGATCAAGCTTTTGACCGGCATGGGCTACACGGTTCAGGTCGACAATAGCTGGCCGATCTGGGGTCAGGCAGCCGGCATCCTCGTCGGCGGCAAGAGCCTCGGCGACATCGCCAAGGGCGGTGGTGCCCGCTACAACGGCGCCATAGACAGCCGCGCCGGCTCGGGGCTTGCCGAAGGCTACTGATCCTTCGACACCTGCTGAAAACGACGACTCGGACCGGTGCTACCACCAATTGGCACCGGTCTTTTTGCCTATGGCAGCCAGCCAAACGAGCACATTATCTTACGCGAAAAAACCAAGCGTGAGCATTTCGGCGCGATATCGCGCCTCTTCATTCACCTCACGTTCATTTGATGCCGTTTGCCCCTGCATGTGCGTCATTTTTTTCATCCCATCAATAGGATTTGCGATTTCTGATATAGCAATCGCGCGCAAGCAGGAGTATACAAACCGCCGTTCAAATAGGCCTTCGCGCCATGACCAGACTTGCGGTTCTGTCTTAGGACCCCTCCGCACCATCGAGAGCGATTCCCGACAATGTCGGATCAGATATTCCAGGCCGCCCCCACCCGGCGGGCCGCACCGAATTTTCGTGTAGTAGCACTTATCGTAGCAAGTGCGATGTTCATGGAACAGCTCGACGCGACCGTGCTCGCAACAGCCCTTCCGACCATGGCAAGAGACTTCGGCGTCAGCGCGCCGGCCATGAGTATCTCGCTGACATCCTACCTCCTCAGCCTCGCAATCTTCATTCCCGCCAGCGGCGCCATTGCCGATCGTTTCGGGTCGCGCACCGTCTTCCGCTCCGCGATTGCGGTTTTCGTTGTCGGCTCGCTTCTCTGCGCGCAGGCGCCGAACCTGTTCTTCCTCGTCCTAGCACGGCTTTTACAAGGTCTTGGCGGCGCCATGATGTTGCCGATCGGTCGTCTTGTGCTGATGCGCAGCGTCGCCCGCAAAGACATGGTCAACGCCATGTCCTGGCTGCTGATCCCCGCACTCGTCGGGCCTATCCTCGGCCCTCCGGTCGGCGGCATGTTCGTCACCTATCTCGATTGGCGCTGGATCTTCTACATCAACGTGCCGATCGGCATTGTCGGCTTCATCCTCGTAAGCATGTTCATCGAAGAGGTAAAAGGCCCGCGCACCGGCCGCTTCGACCTCTCGGGCTTCATCCTCTCGGGCATTTCGCTGGGATCGCTGCTCTTCGGCTTTGAAATGTCGAGCCGCGAGGGCGAAGGTTATCTCGCCGTCTTCCTGATCTCCATCGGCCTGCTCTTCGGCATCGCGTATCTGCGCCATGCCCGCAAGCATCCCTCGCCGATCATGGATTTCTCTTTGATGAAGGTGCCGACCTTCCGCACCTCGGTCATCGCCGGCTCGCTGACGCGCATCAGCCAGGGTGCCCACCCCTTCCTGATCCCGCTGATGCTGCAGCTCGGTTTCGGCCTCTCGGCTGCCGCCGCCGGCCAGATCGCCATTGCGACCGCGCTCGGCTCCATGGTCATGAAGCCGCTGCAGGTCCGCATCCTTCGGACGCTCGGTTTCCGCACGGCGTTGATCGTCTTCGGCCTGATCGGCACGCTCGGCTACGGCATGTGCGCCCTTTTCAAGCCGGATTGGCCGCTGCCCGTCATCTTCGTGATCCTGTTCTTCTGCGGCTTCTTCATGTCGTTCCAGTTCACGGCCTACAACACGATCGCCTATGACGAGATCGAGCGCGACCGCATGAGCATTGCGACGAGCTTCTACTCGACCTTCCAGCAGCTGATGCTGTCCCTCGGCATCTGCGTCGCGGCGCTTGCCCTGCATGGCTCGATGCAACTCCGCGGAGAGAGCAAGGCCGAAATGGTCGATTTCTCCGTTGCCTTCATCGTCGTGACAGCCATCGCGCTGCTTGCGGTGATCTGGAACGCCAGCTTCTCGCGCACCGCCGGCTCCGAAATCAGCGGCCACCGCCGCAAATCGCCGGAAGACAGCCTCGGCGAGCATTGATTGCTCGCCGCTCGCCGATCCAGGCAATAGCAGCTTTTGTGAACAGTGCCTCCACGGACGGCGCATTGCATTGAACAATGCCCATGACCTAAATAGCGACCAGAACGAAATGACAGTCTGGAGCATCCCATGGTCGCTGGCATCCATCACATCACGCTGATCACCCGCAAGGTCCAGGCGAATGTCGATTTCTACGTCGGCTTTCTCGGCCTGCGCCTCGTCAAGCGCACCGGCGGCTTCGAGGACGCCACACAGCTTCATCTGATCTATGGCGACGCCACAGGCTCGCCCGGCTCGCTCGTTACCTTTCTCGTGTGGGAGGACGGTTCGCCCGGCCGCGCCGGCGTCGGCCAGATCGGCGAAATCTCGCTTGCCATCGATCCCGCAAGCATCGGCTTCTGGCTGACACGCGCCCTGAGCGCCGGCCTCAAGCCGGAAGGTCCCTCCGAAGAATTCGGTGAACCTGTCCTGCGGCTGAAGGACCCCGACGGCGTCATCGTCAAGCTCGTGGGCACGAATGCTCTGCAGGCGACAGCTCCGTGGACGAGCGATACCATTTCGCAGGAACATGCGATCCGGCGTATCCGCGGCGCAACGCTGTTCAGCGAAACGCCCGAGGAGACGCAGGCCATGCTGGTCGATCATTTCGACTACCGGCCGCTTGCCACCAGCGGCGCGATCAGCCGTCTCGTCTCGGAGCCGGGCGATATCCTCGATATCCGCGATGCTCGCGGCTTCTGGGCAAGCGCCCCGGGCACGGGCACGGTCGACCACGTTGCCTTTCGCGCCACGGACGACGGCGAATTACAATCGGTCCGCACAGCACTGCAGGCGATCAATTCCGGGCCGACGGCGATGCATGACCGCAAGTATTTCCGCTCGCTCTACGTCCGCGAGCCCGGCCGCATCCTGTTCGAACTTGCGACGGATGCACCGGGCATGCTGATCGACGAGGACGAGGCAACGCTTGGCACGCGCCTCTTTGCACCCGGCGACAGTCCGAAGCTCTTAGCTGAGCTGAACGTGATCCTGCCGCAGTTCTCCATGCCCGGCGAACCACGCGTCATCTATCGCGATCTGCCCTTCATCCATCGCTTCTTCACGCCTGAGCAGCCGAACGGCAATGTCTTCATTCTGCTGCACGGCTCAGGCGCCAACGAAACGACGATGCTGCCGCTTGGCCACGCGATCGACCCCGACGCAACGCTGCTTTCGGTACGCGGCCGCGCGCTCGAGGAAGGTGCACCACGCTGGTTCCGTCGCAATGGGCCGATGACGTTCGATCAGGCCGACATCGCCAGCGAGGCGGAAGCCTTTGCCACTTTCATCGATGGCGCGATCCATGCCTACGGGCTCGACCCGGACCGCATCGTTTATATCGGCTATTCGAACGGCGCCAACCTGCTGAACGCCATGCTGTCGCTCCACCCGCACCTCATCCGCCGCGCGGTGCTGCTGCGCTCGATGGCCGTGCTCGAAAATCCGCCGGTGGCTGATATGTCCAATGCCGAGGTGCTGGTGGTCGCGGGCGAAAAGGATTTGTACGGGCCATACGCTCAACCTCTCGCCGAACGCCTGCGTGGTGGCGGCGCAAAGGTCGAACTTGCAACCGTTCCCGGCGGTCACGAGTTTGACGATGCCGATGCACCGGTCATTCAGGCATGGTTGAAGCGCTCGAGTTGAGCGCTTCAACCGTATCGGCTTGCATAACCAAAGCGCATCCGCTGCGTTCCATCCGCTCGTCGCAACCTTTCACGGACGGGCGCCTTGCAACTTCCGCTAAGGTTACTTCGACAGCTGCGATACAAAGAAATCGAGAACACCCCGTTGAGCCGCCGTCGCTTGCGCACCCGGCTTCAGAAAGAAATCGTGCGCACCGCCTTTGTGGAGATCAAGGCTGACAGACCCACCCAAACCTTGGGCCATCTGGCGCAACTTTTGTGCGGTCGAGACGGGAAAAGTGCGGTCGGCATCGCCCCAAACGATGAACAGCGGCGGCAAGGAGCTTACTTGCTTCGAATAGCCCTCCGGGAATGCACCATCGACAAGCACGAGCGCGCTGATGTCGGTGGTATCAGCCGAAGCGGCAGCAGCGGTTTGCGCTCCAAGCGATATGCCGAGCACGCCGACCCGACGGGCATGGTACGGTTGGCTATTGAGATGGGAAATCACGTTGTGAACCGTCGCGATCCAGTCTGGTCGACGCGTCGCATAATAGGCGATACGGGCGCTGGCGCTGCCCGCACGGACAATAGCCTGCTCATCGACGGGTGAAAGCAGGTGAACAAGATAAGCGTCGATACCAGCTGCATTGAAGCTGCGCCCAAGGCCATCATAGGCGGGCGAGGCAAAACCTTTGCTGCCGCTCAGAATGATGACGGCCGGACGTGACCTATCTGACGTACTGGCAAAACCTTCGATCAGAACATTGACGCCAGCTGCCGCAACGGTGAATTGCTCCCTCCCGCCGGCCCGGGCGTTTCCATAGTCAAGGAATGACAGAAGCATCAGGACGACAGTAAAAGTCACTCGCATCGATCGATTCCCTGGCAGAATTGCGCAGATATTGCACAGCTTCTGCCAAGGAATAAAGCGGCCGATCCGGGTTTCAGATCAACCCTTGAACGTATATTCCGCGATCGATTCCGGCTTCATCTCGATCGAGAAGCCCGGCAGGCCCGGCGGTATGTAGGCTGCGTCGCGGATGATGCAGGGGTCGATGAAATGCTCGTGCAGGTGATCGACATATTCGATGACGCGGCCATCCTTGGTGCCGGATACGGCGATATAGTCGATCATCGACAGGTGCTGCACATATTCGCAAAGACCGACACCGCCGGCATGCGGCCAGACCGGCAACCCATACTTGGCGGCGATCAGCAGCACCGCCAGCACTTCGTTGAGGCCACCCATGCGGCAGGAATCGATCTGCACGATGTCGATCGCGCCCTCGGCGATGAACTGCTTGAACATGATGCGGTTCTGGCACATCTCGCCGGTCGCAACCTTCACCGGGCCGATGGCCTGACGGATCTTGCGGTGTCCGGCGACATCATCCGGGCTGGTTGGCTCTTCGATGAAGAAGGGTTTGGCGAAGGCGAGCTTCTTCACCCAGTCGATCGCCTGATTGACTTCCCAGACCTGGTTGGCATCGATCATCAGGTAGCGGTCGGGGCCGATGACCTCGCGGGCAATCGTCAGGCGACGGATATCGTCTTCGAGATCGCGGCCGACCTTCATCTTCACATGGTTGAAGCCGGCGTCGATCGCCTCCTGGCACAGGCGACGCAGCTTGGCGTCGTCATAGCCGAGCCAGCCGGCAGACGTCGTATAGCAGGCATAGCCCTCGCGCTCGAGCGTGGCGATGCGGTCCGCCTTGCCGGCCTCCGCCTTCTTCAGAATAGCAACGGCCTCGTCGCGGGTGAGAACGTCAGTCAGGTAGCGATAGTCGACGATATCGGCGATCTGCTCGGCGTCCATCTCAGCCACCAGCCGCCAGACCGGCTTGCCGGCTTCCTTGGCCAGCAGATCCCAGACGGCATTGACGACGGCGCCGGTTGCCAGATGCATCGCGCCCTTTTCCGGGCCGATCCAGCGCAGTTGGCTGTCGCTGGTCAGATGCCGCCAGTATTTGCCGGGGTTTTCCAGAACAGTCGCAAGCTCCGTGCCGACCACCAGATGCCGCATCGCTTCGATCGCCATGCAGCAGATGTCGTTGCCGCGGCCGATGGTGAAGGTCAGGCCGTGACCGGTGAGGCCCGGTCTGTCGGTATCGAGAATAACATAGGCTGCCGAATAGTCCGGATCCGGATTCATCGCGTCCGAACCGTCGAGGCTCTGCGATGTCGGGAAGCGCAAATCGAAAACGCGAAGATTGGTGATGCGCGTCATTGGAAAACTCCTTCTAGATCCATCGGCGACCTCTCGACCCCTTCAGCCAAGGTCGAACTCCTCCCAGAGTGCCGCATTATGCTCGCCAACGTGCGGGGCCGCACGCTCGAATTTCGGCCGCTGCCCATCGATGCGGATGGGCGAGCGGGTGGTATGCAGGCTGACGCCATCACCGCGCCCGACCGTCTGCAACATGTCGAGAACACGGAAGCCTTCGCTGCCTAGAAGTTCCGGCCAGTTCAGCACGCGTGCGCACCAGATATCGGCAGGTTCGAGGATCGCAAGCCAGTCGTCGACATTGCGGGTGGCAATGCGCGCCGCGATCAGCGCCTTGATCTCGTCGCGCGACGTGAACCAGCTTTTCTCATGATCGCGATAGGGCGCCAGTTCATCCATGTCGAGCAGATCGGCAAGTTTGGAAATCGGCGTCATGGCGATGGCAAGATAGCCATCTGCGGCGGGATAGACGCCATAGGGGGCGGAAAGATAGGCATGAGCGCTGCGGACATGCGAGCGCTCGGGCAGCTTATTGCCGCTGTTCATGTGCACGCTCAGCACTTCGACCTGCAGATCGACCAGAGCCTCGAGCAGGCTGGTCTCCACCAGCCCTCCCTCGCCGGTTACGCCGCGCCGCACCAATGCCGCAAGAATGCCCTGGGCTGCAGCCGCGCCCGCCAGCATATCGCCGATCGCAAGGCCGAAAGGCACTGGCCCCTGCCCTTCGTCGCCGTTCAGCCACATGACGCCGGATCGCGATTGTGCGAGAAGATCCTGGCCCGGCCGCGAGACCCAAGGCCCCTCTTCGCCGTAGCCGCTAATCGAGCAATAGACGAGGCGCGAATTGAGCTTGCGGGCCGCTTCGTAATCCAGCTCCAGCCGCTCGATCACACCGGGACGAAAATTCTGGATGAGCACATCGGCCTTGGAAATCAGCTTGCGCAGCGCGCTCATATCGCGCTCGTTCTTCAGGTCGATCGCCAAGCTCTCCTTGGAGCGGTTGATCGCGTGAAAGATCGTGGAATCACCGCTCTCATCATCGCTGAGATAAAGCCCGCGCGAGAGATCGCCGCCGCCGGGGCGCTCGATCTTGATGACCCTGGCGCCCAGATCCATCAGGCGCAGCGAGCAATAGGGACCCGACAGGAACTGGCTCATGTCGACGATGACAAGCCCGGCCAGCGGCAAGTCCTTCTTCAGCGCCATCGATACTCCCACTCCCTGCCTTCACCCCGGCCAAAAGCACCTCTCCGCCTCGAGGATCATCCTCATCATCGGTTTCCGCACCAGCCTCACTCTTCTTATGTAAATAGTATTTTCACATATGGATGATTTTTGCAAACGAAAAGAGGGAGGATAATGGAAGCTCCGCCCGCCCATCTCAGCAGGAAATGCATTATGGTTCCACATAATGAGAATTGCTGAAAGGAAGGAGAGATGAGAATTGCTGAAAGGAAGGAGAGAGGAAATGGCGACGGTCAAATTGCTCGATGATGCAGAAGCGGAGGCGATCCCGCCGGTCAAGGCCGTGTTCGACGACATTCGCGCGGTGAGAAAATCCGATTTCGTCAACAATTTCTGGCGCGGCCTCGCCAACGATCCCGCATTGCTCAAACGCACCTGGGAAGGCCTGAAAGCGGTCATGGTGGGAGAAGGCGCACTTGATCCGCTCGTACGCGAAATGATCTACATAGCCGTCTCCTCGGCCAATGGCTGCACCTATTGCGTCCATTCGCACACGGCGGCCGCCAGGGCGAAGGGCATGACTGACGCCCAGCATGGGGAGCTGCTGGCGGTTATCGGACTGGCCGGACAGACCAATCACCTCGTAACGGCGATGCAGATTCCCGTCGATCCCGAATTCGACGTAGGCAATCGATAAAATGCCAAAAGGCCCGCTGGTGCGTGCCAGCGGGCCTTCCATAAACAATCTTCGCTATTAGCGATCCGACGTTTCCGCCGCCTGTGTATCTGCCGCAATGGCAGCGACGTTGACGCCATTGTTCACGGCCAGGAGCCTTTTGCGGACCAGAACGCCCATCACGCGGGCGGCCGTCGAAAAGGTCATCGTGTCAAGCGGACCCTCGCCCTCCCAGGGCTTGGTCAGCCGCTCGGTCACGGCCGAAACGATGTTATTGGGCACGATATCAGTGCATTCGCGCATGGTTTCGAACACGACGCTGATGGGGTGAATACGTCCCTCGAACGTCACGATCGGTTCGGTTACTTCGCTGTCCCATTCCTCGAAGGCGTAGAGCGCCTCGCGGAAGAGCTGCTGCAGGGTGATGGGGGCATGACCCTCATGAAGGGGCGGCAAGGCATTCGACATGTCTGTCTCCTTTCAATTGGAAGTCCGGCGCATATATGAAAGTCGATGGTCTCTCCTCCGAGACCCAAGCGCTGCTTCTTCAGTTTGGCGCGCCCGAAATCGGGGGGTATGGCGCGGCAAACCATCTTGTGACCGGCGCAACGCGGGACGCACACGAAATGTTCCCACCGGTCATGTAACTTGATCAAGTCTATAGATTAATCTCGACTTGAAAAGCCTCTTTGCAAATTTTCTGTAATTCTCTTTATTTTTGAATGACTTCGCGTAGAGTGAAATGACAGCGCATCTGTGGAAGACATGCGAATCTCCCTCCAGCTCCGAAAGGACTACCATGTGCGGCGACCATGAACACGAGCATCAGGACGGCCACGATCACGGCCACCAACACGTCGATTGGCGCGAGCATGGCATCAAGATCATCCCGGGCAATGCCCTCGACCCGAATACGGCTCAGACCCCCGGCATGAACCGCGCAACCGCGATCAACCATGCCCGCGCCGGCGCTGAAAAGATCTGGGCGGGAACCGTGACCATCCACGCCAATGCCAAGACCGGCGCTCACCACCACGGCGATCTCGAAAGCATCATCTATGTCGTCAAAGGCAGGGCGCGGATGCGCTGGGGCGACAACCTGGAATTCGTCGCCGAAGCCGGCCCCGGCGACTTCATCTTCGTACCACCCTATGTGCCGCATCAGGAGATCAATGCCAGCCGCGACGAGACGCTGGAATGCGTGCTTGTCCGCTCCGGCCAGGAGCCGGTTGTCGTCAATCTCGACATCGAACCGGTGGAAAAGCCGGAAGAGGTTCTCTGGAAAGATCCGATTCACCGCTAATCTGTCTATTTTTTATGCAGATGCCTATTTTGCCACATAAATAATCTACTGTATTTATAGAAAATTAGTTTGCTCTTTTGCGCTGCACTGAAAAGAGTTTTTCAGAACCGCAGTGCACAACGCATGATCCTGCTTCGCGGATAGAGCGCACGTCTGAGATGATCCCACGGTCAACGAGAGAACGATCTCGACCATCTGGAACAGGATTTCCCATGACTGAAAAGCTTTCTAAAGGTTTCGACGCGCTGCGCCTTTCCCGCCGCGCCGGCCTTGCCGCCATCCTTGCCTCCGCTGTCGCCGTATTCGGCTTGACGGCAACCGCCACGCCATCTTTCGCCGCAAACAAGACGATCAAGGTCGGCATCATGAGCGGCGAGGACGAGGATGTCTGGCGCGTCGTGGTTGCTGAAGCCGCCAAGAAGGGCCTGACGGTCGAGCCGGTCGTCTTCAACGACTATACCCAGCCGAACGAAGCTCTGGAGCGCGGCGAAATCGACGCCAATGCCTTCCAGCACAAGCCCTACCTCGACAACCAGATCAAGCAGCACGGCTACCACATCGTCGTTGCCGGCTATACGGGTATCTGGCCGATCGGCCTCTACACGAAGAAGTACAAGACCGTGGCCGAGCTTCCCAAGGGCGCTGCCATCGGCGTGCCGAACGACCCTTCCAACGAGGGCCGCGCGCTTCTCGTTCTGCAGCATGAAGGCATCATCAAGCTCAAGGATGGCACCGGCATCCTCGCCACGGTCGCCGATATCGCGGAAAACCCGAAGAACGTCGACATCAAGGAACTGGATGCCGGCATCGTCGGCCGCTCGATCGACGATCTCGATGCAGCCGTCGTCAACACCGACTGGGCGCTGAAAGCGGGGCTCTCGGTGCAAGACCGCATCGCGCAGGAACAGACCGAAGGCAACCCGTACCGCAACTTCATCGCCGTCAAGCAGGGCAGCGAGAACGAAGCCTGGGTCAAGACGCTGGTCGCCTCCTACCAGAACGATACCGTCAAGGCGGAATTCGACAAAGTCTACAAGGGGACTGGCCAGAGCGCCTATTGATATCAGGACGGCGCGGGGGACAGCGCTGAACGGCGGGCGGTCGGGGCATCTTGCCCGGGCCGCCTTCGGCGTTTTTCCATGAAGGATGCGACCACGTTGGCTGAGAAGTTCGTGGAGAGTGCGCACCCCTCTCTGTCGCTTTCGCGACATCTCCGCCAAGGGGGAGATCGTGGGGAGTATGCCGCCCGCGCCGCAAAACAAATCAGCGAAGCATCCGCGTATGCAATCTGTGCCTCCTGGTGATGGCTTGCCAAACATTACCAATCTCCCCCTGTGGGGGAGATGTCCCGAAAGGGATAGAGGGGGGTATAATGGCCTCAGCAAACTCAAAGGCCGCTTTTACAAAAAGAGACAGAGAATGAATTCTTTCACCCCTGCCACATCAATCGACGGACAGGCGCCTCCTGAGCGATCGACGGGCGACGAGATCGTCCGCCTGATCAATGTCCGCCGCAGGTTTGGCGCGACGCCGGCCCTGGACGGCATATCGCTGACTGCACGACGCGGCGAGATCGTTGGCATCATCGGCCGCAGCGGCGCCGGCAAATCGACGCTGATCCGCTGCCTGAACGGGCTGGAACGTGCCGATAGCGGCGAGATCCACATCGAGGGCCGCGATATCGCCCGCCTTTCGGAAAAGGAGCTGCAGCCGCTGCGCCGCCGCATCGGCATGGTCTTTCAGCATTTCAATTTGCTGTCCTCGAGAACTGTCGAGGAAAACATAGCGCTTCCACTGAAGATAGAAGGCGTCTCCAAGCAGGAACGATTGCAGCGCGCTCGCGAACTGCTCGAACTTGTCGGCCTCGCCGACAAGGCAAAAGCCTATCCATCGGCGCTTTCAGGCGGTCAGAAGCAGCGCGTCGGCATTGCCCGCGCCCTCGCCGCCCGGCCTGCCATTCTCCTTTCGGACGAAGCGACATCGGCGCTCGACCCGGAAACCACCCGATCCATCCTGGCACTGTTGAAGGACATCAACCGCAAGCTCGGCCTGACGATCCTGCTCATCACCCATGAGATGGAAGTGATCCGCTCGATCGCCGATCGTGTCGCGGTCATCGACGCCGGCCGGATCGTCGAAGAAGGTTCGGTATGGACCGTGTTCGCCAATCCGCAAACGGAGATCGCCGCAAGCCTGCTCAGCGGCGCCCGCCCGCAGCTTCCCGAGCATATCGCCGCCCGCCTTTCACCAACATCAGGAACTGAAGCCATCCTCAGCGTCGATCTAGCCGGCCCTGCCGCGCAAGGAGCGCTCTTTGCCGAGCTTTCGGCCGCCCTTCCCCGCTCCTTCCGGCTGGTTCACGGTGGCATCGACCATATCCAGAACCAGCCCGTCGCCCGTTTCTTCGTGGCGGTGCCGACGCACAATGCGACCTTGCCGACGCAGGTCAGTGACTTTTTGAAAGCCCGTTCCGCCCGGGTGGAGGTTCTAGGCTATGACAACTGACGTAATCCTCGGCCTGCTTTGGCGCTCCTTCTGGCAAACGATCTGGATGACGGGTGCATCCGGCCTTCTTTCCCTCATCATCGGCCTGCCGCTTGGCCTCGCGCTCGTCGTCACCAGCCGCGGCGGCATTGCCGAACAGGGTGCGATCAACCGCGTTCTCGGCATATTGGTCGATGGCTTCCGCGCCGTGCCCTTCATCATCCTGCTGATCGCCTTGATTCCGCTGACGCGCCTGATCGTCGGCACGGCGCTCGGCACGACGGCCGCAATCGTGCCGCTGACCATCGCCGCCATTCCCTATTACGCGCGTGTCGCGGAAGTCTCGCTGCGCGACGTCGATCGCGGCCTGATCGATGCGGTGCGCGCCATGGGCGGCAATCGCTGGACCATCATCCGTGAGGTACTGATACCCGAAGCCATGCCCGGCATCGTCGCCGGCTTCACCGTAACCATGGTGACGCTGATCGGCGCTTCCGCCATGGCCGGCACGATCGGCGGCGGCGGCCTTGGCGACCTTGCGATCCGCTATGGCTACCAACGCTACGAGACGAGCATCATGATCGCCGTCGTCATCATCCTGATCATTCTGGTCTGGGGTATGCAGTGGCTGGGCGATCGCCTGGCCACCCGGCTTGATCGCCGCTAGTTCCACCAAAACAAACTCATTCCCGGCGCCGGGGAGACATGGCGCCGGGCATGGAGAACAATGATCAATTGCGCGTAACCGGCTTCGAGCGCATGCGCGACACCGTTTCTCGCTCGGCACGCTTGCAGCGCATTGGCGGCAGGCCGCGATCCATCAGATCCATATCCTCCAGCACCATTTCACCCATCTTCTTGAAGGCGCTGTCGAGTGCGCCGGCGCGATGCGCCGAACGCAAGAAACCCTTGAGCTTGCGTACCGGATGATCCCTGCCGAGCGGCTCCTCGGGATAGACATCGCTCGCCGCCACGATATGGCCGGAGGCGACCGCCGCCATCAGCGCATCGAAATCGACGACATCGGCGCGACTGAGCAGAATGAAAGCCGCACCCTTGCGCATCTTTGCAAAGGCCTCAGCGCCGAGAAAGCCCTTGTTCTCGCTTGTGACCGACGCGACCACGAAGACGAAATCACTGCCGGACAAGACCTCGTCCAAGCCGGCGGGCTGCACGCCATGCTCCCTGAGGATCGATGGCGGCATCCAGGGATCGAACACCTTGATGTTGGCGCGGAAGCCGGAAAGCACACGGTTCAACGCCTTGCCGAGATCACCGAAGCCGACAATGCCGATATCGCTACCTGAAAGTAGCCGCGCGCTGGCATTGCCGTCACCGCCCCAAAGCTCCCTGCCCTCGCGAAAGTCCAGATCGGCATCGGCGATCCCACGCGCCAGGCTCAGGGCAAACCCAAGACCGATCTCGGCGACCGGCTCGGCAAAGACGAGGCCCGTAGTGACGACGTGGATGCCGCGCTCGAAAAGAACCTCATAGGGCATGTTGTTGATGAGATTGCTCTCGACATTCAGGACGCAGCGCAGCTGTGGCATACGGTCGAGCGTCTCCTTCGACAGGGGCGGCTGTCCGATGATATAGCGCGCCTCAGCGAGCATCTCGTTGCCCAGTCCGGCAATATTCTCCGGGTCCGCCTCGACGATGCGGTATTTCGAATGAAGCAGCGACAGTGCGTCCTCGGCAAAGATAAGCTCGAGCGAGCGCGGCTCCGGTGCGCTGATCGCCAAGGGTCTGTTGTCGGTCGTCATTTCTGTTTCTCCCTCTATCGGGACGCGATCCAATATCATCCGATGGATGAGATCAATCAGACCTCGCCCTCTTCCCCCGGCATTCCGACGGAGAAGGCGCAGATGCGCGAGAGATAGGTGAGCGGCAGACCCGTCTCTGCATGCCAGGCATTGAACTGATCCTGTATCAACCGGAGATCTTTCTTGGTGGGCTTATTTTCCGAGATAGGGAGGCCGGCAAGCCGTAGGCAGACGAGAACGTCATGGCTCATGACGAAGCTATCGCGGCCGATCGCCCGCAGGAGATATTGCCCGGTCATCCCGCCTAGCCGGTTCGCCCGCTTGTCCAGAACGGCAAGCAAGCCGATCTGATCCATAAGCGGCCAATCGGCAAAGAAACGGCCGGCGCTGCCATGCTCGTCGGCAATCGCGCGGATGAACTGCGCGTTGGCCCGTACCGACATGATCTTGGCACCATTGCGGATGACCCGTGGGTCCGAGGTCAGATCATGCCAGTAATCATCTGACGCCAGATTGAGAAAGGCAGGATCGAAACCAGAGAATGCCGCTTCGAAACCAGCCCATTTCGAATCGATCACATTACGCACGAAACCTGCGTAGAAAATGTAGCGCGTCATCTCCGACAAGATTCGATCATCGGACAGAGCAGGCAGGGTCTCATGGTTCGGTGCCTTGGGCATCAGCGCCCTTAGCCCGTCGGCGCCTCCCTTGCGCTTCTCGGCCCGCTCCTTGATTTCGGCAAAACTTCCCATCAGCCTCTCCCGTCGGCCACGCTGTGCGACAAGTCTTTTATGATCTCATTGCTCCATGCAAGTAATCTCCGCGCAATGATTTTCTGTGAAAAACATGCCATCGAAAGTTTTGACTCGAAAATTGATCACGCCGGCGCTCGAATTGTTTTCCCGACAATTGAAACAGTTCCGAACTGCTCCAGATATCGTCTTGAAATTAACTTGAGATTCCGCACACCGTAGCGTTAATTTCGGCGGCGTCGGATCGGAGCCTTCTGCCATGAATAATAAAGACTGGAATTATCCCATCATGGTCATCTGCAAGCGCACCGGAAAAGTCTATACGGTCGCGAACACGAAAGAAGCGCTGGACATGCTGCTGAACGCATGGCCTGTCGCGGAGGGCAAGGCTTTCATGATGGCTCTGCAGGTTTGCGCCGACGTCGAAAGAGGCCAGGGACAACCGCTCGAGGCCCGTAACAGCTTCGTCGCCGCGGCGTCGGAGGCTGGCGTCCCCCTCGAGATGCCGGTGGTCCAGTAGGATATGCTGTCCTGTTCCGAGACGGGCTGCGCACCGTTTTCGCAGGCTTGGCACTCATTGCAGTCTTTCTCCTGTTGATTGCCATATAGCCTCACAGGCTGCCCGCGCTGTTTGGCGCAGCGCCGCTCCCGCAGAGTGGTGAGGACCGATTTTCCGGAAATTGCGAAACTTTTTGCCTTGGCAGGAGTTTCAGCCGCAATGTCGGAGCATCATCAAAAATGAACATGACCTTTAGTGCCGGCGCAAGTCGTTGGCCTGAGCCCGTATTTCTGCGTATCGGATATGGCATCCCCGAAGCAATCCGAAGCCCGAAAGAAGCCCACAATCACCTCGTTTTCCGCTGGCCGGCCGTCAGAGGCGAAAAATACGATTCGGCCCGAAGCCTCTGCCTCGAAGCCGAGACGGATCCCTTCCTTTGCGAATACGCCAGGAAGGTGTTCATCGAGGCGTGTATCGAGGCCAGTGTACTCGACTAGATCGCCCTTGCGATACTGAACCTGCTGTCGACTCCTGTTGAAGTACGCCAAACTTCCGTGCTCGCACGCGCCTTCATTGCGGGCGTCTATTCAGGAGAGCTGGGAGCGACGTCATTGTCATGAAACTCGGTCGGCATAGGGCCGTCGAAGCCATCGCACTTGCGCGTCCGCAGCTCTCCCAAGACGCATCCAGTTTTGCGGGAAATGTGTAATAGTTCGCCTTAAAGCAACTATTGCGGGAATTTACGGCCCGAATTTGCTCATCAAGCGGAAGGAAGCGAAACAAGCTTCAATGACATCGGTCGGAGAGCGTTCGATCCGGAACGCTTCTTGCAGTGTTACCGAAGCATGAACGTTTCGGAGGTAATGCGTTTTGAAACGAAACACTTTACGACCATTTCCAGCTGTCACGCTTGTCATGGGAGAGAACGGCGGAACCCGTCGCGTCAATTCGGTGCACCAGGTTGCAGAGCTGCTGCTCGAACGTTGGCCGGTGGAAAATGGTGAAGATTATGTCGCGGCAGTGCGGATTTGCCTCGAAGCGATGCTTGGCGCCGTCCCGCCGGAGGCCGTGAGAGAAGCCTTGATCAAGGCCGCAAAGGAAGCAGGCATCTCCGTAATGCAGTGAAATTCCCCTCCCTTCCCGCCACAGGCGGGATCTCTCTGACATTATTCACTTTTTATGAACGAGTGCCGGCGATCTTGCCAACAGAGGTAGGCGATTCGCCCTGCCGATGACGGAGAGAATATGTCGCTTTTACCATTCCCGGCCGACAGGCGTACCAGTGATGTCAGGCGGTGTGCCACAGCCCTTCAGCAGCTACATGGCGAGGCGGCAAATCGCTTCTGGCGTTCGGAAATGGCAATCTTTGCCAACGCCTTGCGCGAACAGGGAATGGAAGACGACGAAATCTCGCGGCAAGCCGGCCTCTTCATGCATGCGGTCCAGATGGAATTGCAGCTTGCCTATGCCGAAGAGGAACTGAACGCCTCGGCTTGATGGTGTTAGAGCATTTCCGCTTTTCTTCGAATCGCGAAACGCTCTATCCTTTTGTTTTCCATAAGTTCCCGACAGAAAACCACTACGCAGTTTTCCTGGATTTGCCCTATTTCGGCAATCTGCAAAATGCGATGGACTTGTCGCCGCTGGTCGGTGACTTGATCTGCACGGTCCATTCTCCGCCGGGGAAATGAAGCCCCTTTGACGAAACCACACCGGTAATCTGCGCGCAGGCCTTTCTGGCATCCGCGCTCGGCAGATCTATTGTCGCCATGACGGCGTATCTCCGGCTGGAAACCTGACACGGCGCGGTAAACAAGCCGGTATTGTCAATCATCTTGCAGACCCGGAACGCATTGCTCACGGCATCGTCTGCAGCCATTGCGGAATTGGCGATCACCAGCATGGTGGCCGCCGCCAAAAACAGTCTCATTGAAAATCCCGATCCCCTACGGCGATACGGTGCCAGAGCGTGTTTCGTCTTGCAAGACATGTTGCATGGATTTCCATTGGCTGTTTGAAAATACAACGCAATTGACGGCAACTTGTTCGCCGGTGGCCTGGAGCAGGCCGATGCCACCGGGCTGGCATTGCGCCGATGCCTATCGTTCTCTTCATCGTCCCATTAAGCGAAAAGCGCTCAATTCGCAGCTTCCCATTAACGTCTTCGATATTAGAACATGGCATATTAGTAAAAATACAGATCAGGGAGCCAACGCAATGACGGCATTCTCACCCGAAGGCCGAGTGGCCACTCGAAAGCGAACGCTTCTCGGCGCGAAAATCATATTTAACGACGGCCATTCGGTCTTCGATTGCCTCGTCCGAAACCTGTCCGATACCGGCGCCATGATCCAGCTCGAAAACCCGCTCGCGGCGCCAAACGCCTTCAATCTGCAACTTTCTGACGACAGGCTACTGGCCTGCGCCGTGCGTTGGCGCAAGATCAACAGCATGGGTGTCGAGTTTGTGTGAGGGCCATCCTTTGCCGACCAACGCCCGTGGTCGCCTTGCAAAACATGGATACCGGAAGAGCGACCAGTTAAACCTGCTCGATATGGCCTGCTCGATATGGAATTGTCGGTGATATCCCGGATCGTAGTCACCGCCCTGTCGATCAGCTTCACCCGGAACAAATAAGCCGCACCGTGCATTCCCAACCATACGGCGCTGCCGAATTGGTCTGTGAAGGAGACGGCTATGAACCAAGACACTATCGATCAGCTTGATACAATCAGCCAACAGCTTCATGATCGAGCTCTTGCTCTATCCCAGTCGCAATCCCAGGAAGGCCAAGACCATGCCCTCATGATGTCGGCACTGGCAACCTTGGCAGCGGCAGTACGGACCCTGGATGACGACGTAGCCCGTCTCGACGGCCCCAAGGGGATTGGCGCAGCAGGTTCCTGAATTAGCCTTCTCAATTGTCTGAAGCGGCCGACCTTCCGCGCTCCCCACGGACCAGTGCGCCCATGCAGATCGCTAAGAGCTTCTGATGTGCAGCGTCTTTCGGGAGATGAAGACGAAAGGCGTGAAAATCAACGGAAATAGTGCGCAACAAAGCACAACGGAAAATACTCTGAAACCTATCCTGGAAATAGGATAAATATCTGATTTTATTTGGAAAATGGTAGCGGAGGAGGGATTTGAACCCCCGACACAAGGATTATGATTCCTCTGCTCTGACCTACTGAGCTACTCCGCCATGCCACACTTGATGTTGAACATCAAATGCAAAGGTCAAACGAACCGTCGCTCGAAAGCGCTAGCCCGTCGGTTGAGCGGCTTATAAGGTGCGGTTCGGCTTGGTGTCAAGCGGATGATTTGGAAAAATCAGTGCTTTCTCCTGGCGCCGGTGCCGCCTGCCCTCAAGCAGCGACCGGGCTTGCCAGCAGCGCCTTCAGGGAAGCCTCTGCCATCGGCTCGCGTTCCGAGCGTTCGATGAAGCCGCCGCCGTAGACGCGGGCGTCGTCGCCGGGTGCCGAATAGAGCGCGCAGGCCTGGCCAGGCGCGACACCGGCCTCGCCGACCGTGAGATCGACATAGATGCCGCTGGCGTCAGCATGCAGCACGGCCGGGGACGGCGCGCGGGTGGAGCGAACCTTGGCGAAACAGGCAAAGCCCTCGCCGGAAGCCGCCTGCGCGAGCGGCTTGTCGCCGAGCCAGTTCACATCGCGCAGATAGACGCGATGCGTTTCCAGCGCCTCCTTCGGGCCGACGATGACGCGGCGCGAGCGGGCGTCGAGATAGACGACGTAGAGCGGCTCGCCAGTCGCGACACCGATGCCGCGGCGCTGGCCGATCGTATAATGCAGGATGCCTTCGTGCTGACCAAGCACGCGGCCATCGAGATGGACGATCTCGCCGGCAAGCGCGGCATTCGGCTTCAGCTTGGCGATCACGTCGGAATATTTGCCCTGCGGCACGAAACAGATGTCCTGGCTGTCGGCCTTCTTAGCGACGACGAGGCCCATCTCTTCGGCAAGCGCACGGGTCTCGGCCTTCGGCATGCCGCCAAGCGGAAAGCGCAGATAATCGATCTGCTCCTGTGTCGTCGCAAAGAGGAAGTAGCTCTGGTCGCGATCGGCATCGGCCGGGCGATAGAGCGCGCGGCGGTGCGGATGCTCAGCGGATGGATTCGGACGCGAGCGGATGTAATGGCCGGTCGCCAGCGCATCGGCGCCCAGTTCCTTGGCCGTCAGCAGTAGATCGGCGAACTTGACGGTCTGGTTGCAGGCTACGCAGGGGATAGGCGTTTCGCCAGCGACATAGCTTTCGGCGAAGGGATTGATTACCGTTTCGCGGAAACGCTTTTCGTAATCAAGCACATAATGCGGGATGCCGAGCGTCTCACAGACGCGGCGCGCATCGTCGATATCCTGGCCGGCGCAACAGGAGCCAGCACGATGCACGGCCGCGCCATGGTCATAGAGCTGCAGCGTGATGCCGAGCACATCATAGCCCTGCCGCTTCAAAATGCCGGCGACAACGGAGCTGTCGACACCGCCCGACATGGCGACGACGACGCGGGTATCTTCCGGCCTCTTGTCAAAATCCAGTGTATTCACGGTCGTTGCCGCCAGTCTTGAACAATCTTCGATGCTGCCGAACGGGATGACTTTTCTTCGAGAAGTCGTCACGCTCTCGTTATTTGATTTCGCATGATCTGATCCAAAAACCGCTGCACACTTTTCGGGATCATGCTTCTCGCCGCCGGATGCCATGCAAAAACGGCGAATTTTCATCATGCGGGGCATCACCGCTCTTTGCGGTCAGCCTCAATTGTGGACGGATATAGAAAGGATTGCCACCCCATGCAAGGGGTGGGCGAAATCGCGAATCACCCCTTGGCCTTCAAATGCCGGATCAGATTACGGCTTCGCCGCAATACGGTCATCGCCGACCCGATGGCGACGATCCAGAGCGCGATCGTCAAAACCCAGCTGCTGTCACTCCAGAAAGCCTCGATGATGGAGAGGAGCGCGGCAGCCGTGGCGACCGCCATGCGATGCTGCTTGGCCATCGGGCCGCTGAAATCGCTCGGGTTGCCGGTGGCGCGTCCGAGTTCGCGGACATAGGCGGTCAGCACGGCAAAGGCGGCGGCGGCCCAGCCAAGCCCGGGCATTGCGATGCCATAGCCGACGCCGGCAAAAATGAGGATATCGGCGACGCGGTCCGGAAACTCGTTCCAGAACGGCCCGTCGGCCTCGCCCTTCCCGCCCTCGACGGCGACCATGCCGTCGAGCAGGTTGCAAAGCAGGCGGAGTTGGCAGAACAAGGCGGCAAGGATCAGTAACGCGACGCGAGTCCCGACACCGCCGGCGGCACCGGAAAGCCAGAAGGATGCTCCCGCCAGCGCCGCCATGGCCATGCTTGCCTGCGATATCTGGTTCGGCGTCACCGAAAGCGCGGTCATGCGCCGCGCCAACGTCCCCGCCCATCGCGTGTTGCGGCTCGCCAGCGGCCGCCTGTCGCCGGTTTCCTTGCCTGCCTGGCCCCCGCCTGTCATCGCTCCTCACCTCTCATGATTTCGCAGCCTTCCGCCCGATATCGAGTAGTTATAGACCGCCGCGTAGCTGGAGGAGACCAGCAACGGCACGACGATGGTCTTCAAGATCTCCGGCGTGCCACTCAACGCATGGATGACGACCAGAATAGTCGCCGAGCCCAGACAGGCGATCAGCGGCGGCGCCCATAGGCGCGTAAGGCCGCCGAACCGCGTGGACAGAGCCTCGACTACCGATTTCAGGAACAGTGTCAGGCAGCCCGAAAGCACGCCCTGCACGAAGCCTGATATCAAGGGCCGCGGCATCGGGTGCATGCGATTGGCGAAGACGGCCCAGCCGCCCATGGCAAGGAAGGCGAAAAGCACGTGCACGATGCTGCTGCCGGCAAGCGCTTTCAGCTTTCCGCTCATGACATCGACCACCAGAAACGCACGAGATGGAAGAAGATCGGCGCGGAGAAGACGACCGAGTCCAGACGGTCGATCAGCCCGCCATGCCCCTCGATCAGATGGCCCCAATCCTTGACGCCGCGATCCCGTTTGATCGCCGACATGACGAGCCCGCCGAAGAAGCCCATGATCGTGATGACGAAGGCGAGAAGTCCCGCCTGCAGCGGCGTGAACGGCGTCACCCACCAGAGCGCTGCCCCGATCAAGGAGGCGCTGATGACGCCGCCGACGAAGCCCTCCACCGTTTTCGATGGCGACAGCCGCGGTGCGATCTTCGTTTTCCCGAAAAGCTTGCCCCAGACATATTGCAGGACGTCGCTGAGCTGAACGACGATCACCAGAAAGGCGATCAGCAGCACGTTGCGGCCTTCATAGCCGGGAATATGCAAAGTGAGCAGCGCCGGCACATGCGAGGCGCAGAAGACGCAGATCATCAAAGCCCATTGCACCTCGGCGATACGCACCAGAAAGCGCTCGGTATCGCCACGCAGAACCGCGATGATCGGCATGAAGAGGAAGGCGTAAACGGGAATAAAAATCGAATAGATACCGTATTGCTCGGCCCAAAGCAGGTAATACTGCACCGGCAGCGCCACGAAGAAGGCCGCGGCAAGTGCCCAATGGTCCGCCCGTTTCGTGTTGATCAGCGTCACGAACTCGCGCAGCGCCGCAAAGGAGCAGAAGGCGAAAAGCAGGATGACGCCGACGCGCCCGGCAATGAAGGCGATGCCGATCAGCACCACCATCACCCACCAGGCCTTGATGCGCGCATTCAGGTTTTCGATGGCGGCATTCGATCCATCAGGCGACAGGCGCTGCTGCAGCACGTAGCCGATGATCGAGGCAACGATCAGGACGCCGAAAATGCCGAGGACGAGGTGGATCAGATCGGCGCTGGCTGCTCCCATGCTCAGTCTCCTGCCCGCCTGGGCGCAAGCGCCCGCAGTGCTGCCTCGGCTCGCGCCAGGAAAGCCGCCTTCTCCTCGGTCTCGCCGATATGCAGTGCCTCGCCGAAGGTGACCGTGCAGATCAGCGGAATGGGCACGAATTCACCCTTGGGCATGACGCGGTTGAGGTTATCGATCCAGACGGGAACGAGGTCGATATCCGGGCGCGCCTGGGCAAGGTGAAAAAGCCCGCTCTTGAAAGGCTGCAGCGGCTGCTCGGTCAAATTGCGGGTGCCTTCCGGAAACAGGATCAGGGACGAGCCGGCATCGAGCGCCTGCGCCATCTGCGTGACCGGATCCTCCTTGCGCGCCTCGCGATCCCGCTCGATCAGCACGGCGTTGAAAACATCCCGGCCGATGAAGCTGTTCAGTGGCGATTTCAGCCAATAGTCGGCGCCAGCCACCGGCCGGACACGCCGGCGCAAACGCGGCGGCAGGACGGTCCAGATCAGGATGAAATCGCCATGGCTGGAATGGTTGGTGAAATAGACGCAACGGCGGGTGCGCATGCCGCTCTCGGGCCAGATCGCCCTGACTGCGGTTATAGCCCGTGCAAAAAGAACGATCGCCACCGAGACCGGCTTTGCCAGCCATTCGATCGGCGTACCCATCCCTTCCCCGAGAATGTTCTTCCGCAAAGCCTCCATATCACAAGAGATAGGCGCGTTTCGTCGCCCCCGATAGTGTGCGGGCTAAGCTTATCCACAACCCTCACAACCGTGAAGAAAGCCCGGCGCAACTCATGTCGCGCCGGGCTTTCGGATTGGCTCTTGGGAGGAGCGAACTCTGTGACTGCCGCCCTTCAAGGGGCGGGCAGGCTTAGTCGACGTTGAACACCAGCGGCTTGGCCTGACGGATCGCCTGATGCGCCGTCAGCTTGGCAAGTACGTCATCGCTGATCGGGCCATCGACATAGAGAAGTGCGATGGCATCGCCGCCCTGCTTATCGCGGCCGAGCTGGAAGTTCGCGATGTTGACGCCAGCGGAGCCGAGCGTCGTGCCGATGAAGCCGATCATGCCGGGAACGTCGGTATTGGCGATATAGACCATGTGGTTGCCGACATCGGCATCGAGGTTGATGCCCTTGATCTGGATGAAACGCGGCTTGCCGTCCGAGAAAACGGTGCCGGCGACCGAGCGCGTCATACTGTCGGTGGTGACGGTCAGCTTGATATAGCCATCATAGACGCCGGTCTTGTCGCGCTTGACTTCGGCGAGCACGATGCCCTTTTCCTTGATCATGATCGGCGCCGAAACCATGTTGACGTCGGCAACCTGATTGCGGATTAGGCCGGCGAGCAGCGCGCTCGTCAGAGCCTTTGTGTTCATGCCAGCGGTCACGCCATCATAAAGGATCTCGATTTCCTTGATCGGCTCTTCCGTAACCTGGCCGACGAAAGCGCCGAGAACATCGGCAAGCTTGATGAACGGCTTCAGGATCGGCGCTTCCTCAGCGGTGATCGACGGCATGTTGATGGCGTTCGAGACGGCACCCTTGACGAGGTAATCAGCCATTTGCTCGGCGACCTGCAGAGCGACGTTCTCTTGCGCTTCGGTCGTGGAGGCGCCGAGATGCGGCGTACAGACGACGTTCGGTAGGCCGAAGAGCGGGCTTTCCTTGGCGGGCTCGACTTCGAAGACGTCGAAGGCGGCGCCAGCGACATGACCGGATTTGATGGCGGCAGCAAGGGCTGCCTCATCGACCAGTCCGCCGCGGGCGCAGTTGATGATGCGCACTCCCTGCTTCATCTTGGCGATCGCAGAGGCGTCGATGATGTTGCGGGTCTTGTCGGTCAGCGGCACGTGCAGCGTGATGAAGTCGGCGCCGGCGAAGAGCTCATCGAGCTCGACCTTGGTGACACCCATTTCCTCCGCGCGCTCCTTCGAGAGGAACGGGTCGTAGGCCAGGACATGCATCTTCAGGCCGAGGGCGCGGGCGATCACGATGGAGCCGATGTTGCCGGCACCGATGATGCCGAGCGTCTTGCCGGTGATCTCGACACCCATGAACTTCGACTTTTCCCACTTGCCGGCCTGGGTAGAGCTATCGGCGGCGGGAAGCTGACGGGCAACGGCAAACATCAGCGCAATCGCGTGTTCGGCTGTGGTGATCGAGTTGCCGAACGGCGTGTTCATGACGATGATACCGCGGCGCGAGGCGGCCGGAATGTCGACATTGTCGACGCCGATGCCAGCGCGGCCGACGACCTTGAGGTTCTTGGCCGCTTCGATGATCTTTTCCGTCACCTTGGTGGCGGAACGTATGGCAAGACCATCATATCGGCCGATGATTTCGAACAGCTTGTCCTTGTCCTTGCCAAGCTGCGGCTGGAAATCGACTTCAACGCCGCGATCGCGGAAGATCTGGACGGCGGTTTCCGACAGTTCGTCGGATACGAGAACGCGAGGTGCCATGGAGGCCTCCTGAAATGGGTCAGCTAAGACGAGCAATTCCACGAAAATGCGAAACCGTTTTCCGTAGGGAATTGCATGAATACAACGAGAATTTCGGGATGCTGGGCTCCGCCTATCGTGGCGGAGCCATGAACGCTTCAAACCTCAGGCAGCGGCCTGGGAGAGCGTCGCCTTCTGCGTTTCGAACGCCCAGGCGAGCCAGGGCATCAGCCTCTGCATGTCGGAAGCTTCGATAGTCGCACCTGCCCAGATGCGCAGGCCCGAGGGTGCGTCGCGATAATGGCCGACATCGTAAGCGACGCCTTCCTTTTCGAGGAGTGCGACCAGACCCTTGGCGAAATTCGCCTGACCATCGGCATCGAGAGCGACGACATCCTTGTCGACGATCTTCAGGCAGACGGAGGTGTTGGATTCCGTCTCTGCCTTGACGGCGAGATTGGCGATCCAGTCGTTTGCGGCAACGAAGTCGTGAATGACCTTGGCGTTGGCATCGGCCCGGCCGATCAGCGCCTTCAGGCCGCCGAGATCCTTCGCCCAGAGGAGGGCGTCGATATAGTCCTCGACGCAGAGCATCGAAGGCGTGTTGATCGTCTCGCCGGTGAAGATGCCTTCGATGAGCTTGCCGCCGCTGGTCATGCGGAAGATCTTCGGCAGCGGCCAGGCTGGCTGATAGGTGGTCAAACGCTCGACGGCGCGCGGCGACAGGATGATGACGCCATGTGCGCCCTCGCCGCCCAGAACCTTCTGCCAGGAGAAGGTGACGACGTCGAGCTTGGCAAAATCGAGGTTCTGAGCAAATGCAGCCGAGGTGGCGTCACAGATCGTCAGGCCCTTGCGGTCGGCCGGGATGAAATCGCCATTCGGAACGCGGACACCCGAGGTCGTGCCGTTCCAGGTGAAAACCACGTCGCGGTCGAAATCCACAGCGGAAAGATCCGGCAGCTCGCCGTAGCCGGCTTCAAGCTTGCGGACGTCCTTGAGCTTCAGCTGCTTGACGACATCAGTCACCCAACCGGCACCGAAGCTTTCCCAGGCGACCATGTCAACGCCACGCTCGCCGAGCAGCGACCAAAGCGCCATTTCAACGGCGCCAGTGTCGGAAGCCGGCACGATGCCGATGCGGTAATCCGCCGGCACTTCCAGAATTTCGCGGGTAAGATCGATGGCCTGCTTCAGCTTTGCCTTGCCGACCTTCGCGCGGTGCGAGCGGCCAAGAGCGGCGTCAGAAAGAGCGTTAAGCGTCCAACCGGGACGCTTCGAGCATGGACCAGAAGAGAAATGGGTATTATTCGGACGGATGTCCGGCTTGGCGAGCTTAGTCATGATGCTATCCTCTCAGATAGAAAGCCCTTCGTTGGGGAAGGGTGTCCCGCCGCCGGATATATTGGAAGCCTCCGAAGAGCGCAATAGCAAAAATTGCGGCTGGTCCTTCATCACGAATTCGTGCGGAAATTTTGATGGGATGCAAGGCACGCGCAATGGAACTAGGCCAAAATTAGCCTCACAAAAGCTGGTTTCTGTGCCGATGCGTAAACATATAAGGCTCGGCGCCTGCTGATTTGCGCTGATGGAAATGATAAGTGTGCTCGATGTCTTTAATTGCACTAGCCGAAACCTCTTTCACACCTGCACAGACCATGCAGGTCTATCTCATCAATATCGACCGCGCAGCGGAACGGCTCGCGGAAATCCAGCGGCAAAGTGATGAGCTCGGCTTCCGATTCGAGCGCGTCGACGGCGTCGACGGCGCTCTCATTCCGCGCGATCAATGGATCGACGTGGATCACGATCGCTTCCAGCGCCGGCACGGCCGCACCATTCTGCCCGGTGAGTATGGCTGCTACCGCAGCCACCTGTTGGCGCTGCAGCGGTTTCTGGCAAGCGGCGACCAGATGGCCATCATCATCGAGGACGATGTTGCTCTGGACACCGAGTTCCTAGCCCGCGCCATAGCGGCGAAGGAAGCCGCACCCGCCGCCGGCCTGATCAAACTCGTCAATCACCGCTGGAATGGCTTCCGCGCCCTGACGCGCAGTACGAAGGGAGACATTGTCGGTCGCTGCCTGTTCGGCCCGCAGGGCTCGACGGCTTGCTATCTCGTCACGCGTGAAACCGCAGAAAAGATCGTACGATCGCTGGCGGTCATGTCGCTGCCTTGGGATGTCGCCGTAGAGCGCGGCTGGGACATGCAAATATCCATTGTCAGCACGCGCACGAATATTGCCGGTTTCAGCCGGCTGCAGAGAACAACCATGATCGGCTGGCGCCGCGATTACCGCGCTGCGAAGTCATCTGCGCTGCGACGCATACCCGCCCACATCTTCCGAACCCTGGATTTCTTTCGGCGCATCGCCTACGTGCTGACGACGCCGTAGGCGTCAAGCCTTACCAGGTGGTGATCCGCAGACCGACACGAATTTCGTGACGCGACAACGCGCCGTCGCGGCCCGTGGTGCCGCCGGCGCTGGCCGACGAATCGCCGAACATGTCGCCGCCGGCGATATGGGAGAAGCGATAGCCGAGATCGACCTTGATATTCGGTGCAACCTCATAGGCGACACCGGCCATCAAGGCATAAGTCATGCGCCAGTCGCTGTCGCCAGGATACCGAGCACTGACCGACGCAACGCCACCGCAACCCGATGCCCCGTCGAGACAGGAGCCAATGGCATTGACGCTGCTCCAGGAAACCCGCGTGGCGCCAAGACCGGCGCCGACATAGGGCGTGAAACCCGCAAGCGTTCCGAGATCGACATAGCCGTTGACCATCAAGCTGCCGGCCCTGAAGGAAGAATGTGCCTTCGTTGAGCATCCCGTGCCGCTGGCCCCACCGGAACAAGATGAAGCGCTCGAAATGCGGCCATTGAAATCGCCGCTAAAGAAATCGCCGGTGACGTCGGCGCGAAACAGATCGTTGAATTGATAGCCGACGCCGAGGCCGCCGGAAAAATCACCGCCGAAGCGAGTCGAATCAAAGCTGTTCGAGCTGTAATCGCTGCTGGCGGGATCATAGGCGCGAAACCTCGTATCCGTACGGCTGGCGTTGACCGCATAGCCGACATCGCCGCGCACATACCATCCTTTGGCATCCTTGACGCTGACCTCCGGCATCTTGATTTCCGGCAGTGTCGCATCGGCCGCAAAGGCAATACCCGCCGATGCGCTCGCCATCGCTGCGGCCAGCGCCAAAGCGTCAAAACGGATCATTACCCCTCGCCTTCCATCCTCGGGCTGACGCCCGCGCGTCGAACCGGCTGGCCTGCGCTTCCTTGCAATATCCCTCAAAAGAGAGTCCCAGGCCGGAAAGCCGCCATTTTCATTTCATTAACCATAGGGAATTCATGGTTAACGAAGCTTTAAGGTGGCGGAGAATTACTTAACGGGATGGGAAAAAGAAAAAGCCGCCCGGAAGAAACCGGGCGGCTTTCTAATACTCCGGAATGGATATTGCTTACTTGTAGACAGGCTGCTGGACCGGGATATCGGCCGGCGGCATATAGCTTGCGGTCTGGCAGCCGCCAAAGGTGTAGCGGGCACCGATGCGGGCTTCATGCAGGTTCAGGCCCTTGTCGTAGCCTGGACCACCGTTCTCATTGTAGCCGAACATGTCGCCGCCCTGGACGTGGCGATAACGATAGCCGACGTCAGCCTTGAGATTGCAGCTCAGGTCGATGGACGTACCGGCCATCAGCGCATAGGTGAAGCGCCAGCTGCCGCGGCCATTATGAGTGACCGTTCCGTCGCACGAGTCCGGGTTCGCATCAGAGCAGGACGTGTTCTTCAGATTGCTCCATTTGACATAGGTGCCGCCGAGACCGCCACCGACATAGGGGGTGAAGATGCCGTAGGTGCCAAGATCGACATAGGCGTTGGCAAGCAAGCTATAGGCCGTCAGGGAAGCGAGATCGCGCGAGGTCGCCGCAGTCGGCGTAAAGCCCGGACCGCAGGCACCGCAATCGCCCTTCGTGGAACCCTTGAAGTCTGACTTGAAGAGATAGTCGAGCGTCAAGTCCGTGCGCAGATAATTGTTGATCTGGTAACCGACACCGCCGCCAAGCGTCACATTGCCATCGAGCTTGGCGCTGTTGAAATCGACCAGGCTAGAATTGGAACCCTGGAAGTAGTTGGCGCCGCGCAGGTTCGTGAAGGCATAGCCGACATCGCCGCGCAGATACCAACCGCTGGATTGGGCGACAGTCACTTCCGGCGCCGGCTGAACCGGTTCCGGTGTATAAAGATCAGCAGAAAAGGCCGACGTGCCGACAAGCAAAGTGGCAAGTGCCCCTATCAGGGTTTTCATCATGGCTTTGGCTCCAAATTTCTTGCCCTTGGCGCAGCAAATGCTTGCCAATTGAAAAGACATGGCAGGGATAATGATGAAAAGGAGTTAAAACCTGATTAACTACGAATATTTACCCTGTTTATTCAGCAATTATACTTTATTTTATATATTAGAGAATGTTGATTCTTAAATAAAGAGAAAGGGATACGACCACCCGCCTCCTTTATTTCCTCATAAGAACGCTGTGTCGGGGCATAAACCGAAGTCCGGCTCTCTAAACCAATTGGCAAGAATCGAACCATTACAGTGCTTCGGCCGGGAGATAACTCAGGAGGAAGTCGTTGACTTACCGTCGAAAAATATTGGCCGGCCTGGGCTTTGCTCTTATCTTCCTGAGCTCCGCCGCCCTGGCAGGCGCGATGCCGGTCAAGCCGGTAGCGGCCGCGGCCACTGCGTGGAACAAGGGGCGCGAGACAGGCTTACCGATCCCGCGCTACGTTTCGCTCCGAGCCCATAAGGCTCGCATGCGCGTCGGGCCGTCGACGATCTATGCCACGAAGTGGATCTATACGAAGCCGGGTCTTCCCTTGGAAATCATCGACGAATACGGCCATTGGCGACAGGTCCGCGATGATACCGGAGTGACTGGCTGGATGCACAGCGCCCTCCTCTCCGGAACACGTACGGCCGTAATCGCCCCCTGGCTGACGAAGAATGCCATGCTGCGCACCGATCCGAATCTCGCCGCCAGGCTAATCGCAGAATTGCAACCACGCGTACTGGTTTCGCTACAATCCTGCACCGGAATGTGGTGTCGTGTTTCGGTCAGGGAGCACTCCGCCAGAGGCTATGTCAGGCAGGACAAGCTCTGGGGCGCCTATCCCGGGGAAATGTTCCAGTAGGCTGACCATCATTCCTAAACTGAAAATACTATGGCCGCCTCGATGAGGCGGCCATAGTATTATTCCGGAATTACTTCTTGCGTTCGCTCAGGCAGCCGAACGCACGCTCGAAATCACGTCGATCAATCCGCCGACGATACGCTCGATCTGACCGCGATCATCGCCTTCCGCCATGACGCGGATTAAGGGCTCCGTGCCGGACGGACGGATGACCAGGCGACCGTTACGGGAAAGCTCGCTTTCCGCATCGGCAATTGCCTGGCGCACCTGAATATCCTCCAGCGGCTTGCCGCCGGAAATGCGGACATTGCGCAGCAACTGAGGTACCGGTTCGAAACGACGACAGACTTCGCTGACCGGCTTTCCCGTGCGCTTCACCGCGGCAAGGATCTGCAGAGCCGCCACGAGGCCGTCCCCCGTCGTGCCATAGTCGGACAGCACGATATGGCCGGACTGCTCACCGCCGACATTGTAATTATGCTGGCGCATATGCTCGACGACATAGCGGTCACCGACGGCCGTGCGCGCAAGCGACATGCCACGATCGTCGAGGAAGCGTTCCAGGCCAAGATTGGACATGACGGTTGCAACAATACCATTGCCGCGCAGCGTCTGGCTCTCGGCCCAGCTTTCGGCAATGACAGCCATCAGCTGATCGCCGTCGATGATCGTGCCGGTTTCATCGACGATGATGACACGGTCGGCATCGCCATCCAGTGCAATGCCGATATCAGCCCGCACTTCGTCCACCTTCTTCTGCAGGGCGACGGGACTGGTGGAGCCGCAATTCAGATTGATATTCGTGCCGTTCGGCTCATTGCCGATGGTCACGACATCGGCGCCAAGCTCCCAAAGGGCGGCCGGAGCGACCTTGTAGGCGGCACCATTGGCGCAGTCGATGGCGATCCGCAGCCCCTGCAGCGTCACGTCGCGCGGCAGTGTGCGTTTGGCATGTTCGATGTAGCGGTCATGCACACCATCGATACGCTTGGCACGGCCGATATCTTCCGACCTGGCAAGATGTTCCGACATGTCCTTGTCGAGCATGTCCTCGATCTTCATTTCCAGATCGTCGGAGAGCTTGTAACCATCCGGGCCGAAAAGCTTGATACCATTGTCCTGATAGGGATTGTGCGAGGCCGAAATCATGACGCCGATATCGGCGCGCAGCGAGCGCGTGAGCATGGCCACCGCCGGTGTCGGGATCGGGCCGAGAACGAAAGCATCGACGCCGGCCGCGGTAAAACCCGCCACCATGGCATTTTCCAGCATATAGCCGGACAGGCGCGTGTCCTTGCCGATAACGACGCGGTGACGATGACTGCCTCGATGGAAGATCGTGCCGGCAGCGATACCCACGCGCATGGCAAGATCCGGCGTCATCGGATAGATATTGGATTGACCGCGGATTCCGTCAGTTCCGAAATAACGACGTTTCATATGCACTCCTGTCGTTGCCGCATCCTCATCAGGACTGCAGCGGCATCGATATCGCCGCCCCAAAGCAAGCGACACTGCAAACATCGATGCTTGTGGCTCATGCCACAGATTGTAAAACTCGGCACTTAAATTACCGAGAACGCCTATTACAACGCGTTACCATTAATAAGCACTAAAAAACTGCACCAGGTCGAGACCGACAATAGTCCAATTCACAGCCTACTGCGTCCGCATTACTTTGCCCGACCCGGCGGTTGCCATAGGCGCCGATCAGCATCAGAAGCGTTACCTCCTTCTGTCGTCCCTTAAACAAAAGGCCAGCCACCTGAGACAGGTGGCTGGCCTCTAACCGAGGTTTGAACGCCTCGCGCTTAGCGCGGCTGCGGTTCGAAACCGCCTTCAGGTTCATCGCCCTTGGCACCGAGCGAATCGTCCCGCTTCGTGCCGGTCTTCGGCACGGCGGAGCCACGGCTCGGAGGCGTATCGTCGCCAAGATCGCGTGCAGGCTTCTCGCCACGAAGGAGGGCCTTGATCTCGTCGCCTGTCAGCGTCTCGTATTCGAGCAAGCCTTCGGCGATCGCCACGAAGCCATCGTGATGTTCCGTAAGGATATCCTTCGCCTGCTTGTAAGCCTGGTCGATCAGACGGCGGACTTCATTGTCGATCGTCTGGGCCGTCGCTTCGGACACGTTCTTCGACTGAGAAACCGAGTGGCCAAGGAACACTTCCTGTTGGTTCTCGCCATAGGCTACCTGACCAAGCTGGTCGGAGAAGCCCCATTGCGTGACCATGGCGCGGGCAAGCTTGGTGGCCTGCTCGATATCCGAAGATGCGCCCGAGGTGATGTTTTCCTTGCCAAAAGTCAGTTCTTCCGCAACGCGGCCGCCCATCATGATGCAGAGGCGCGACACCATCCACGTATAGCTCATGGAGTAACGGTCACCTTCCGGCAACTGCATGACCATGCCGAGCGCACGGCCGCGTGGAATGATCGTCGCCTTGTGCAGCGGATCGGCGACAGCAACCTTGAGTGCCGTTATCGCGTGGCCAGCCTCGTGATAGGCGGTGAGCTTCTTTTCCGCTTCGGTCATGGCCGAAGAACGGCGCTCGGCGCCCATCATGATCTTGTCCTTGGCGTCTTCGAATTCCTGCATCGTCACCAGGCGCTTGTTGCGGCGGGCGGCCATGAGGGCAGCTTCGTTGACGAGGTTCATGAGGTCGGCACCGGAGAAGCCGGGCGTGCCGCGCGCAAGCGTCTTGAGGTCGACGTTCGGAGCCAGCGGCACATTGCGGGCATGAACCTTGAGGATGCGCTCGCGGCCGACGATATCCGGGTTCGGAACCACGACCTGACGGTCGAAACGACCCGGACGCAGCAGCGCGGGATCAAGGACGTCGGGACGGTTGGTCGCGGCGATCAGGATGATGCCTTCATTGGCCTCGAAGCCGTCCATTTCAACGAGCAGCTGGTTGAGGGTCTGCTCGCGCTCGTCGTTACCACCGCCGAGACCGGCGCCACGATGGCGGCCGACGGCGTCGATTTCATCGATGAAGATGATGCAGGGCGCATTCTTCTTGGCTTGCTCGAACATGTCACGGACGCGGCTTGCACCGACACCGACGAACATTTCGACGAAATCGGAACCGGAAATGGTGAAGAACGGCACATTGGCTTCGCCGGCGATAGCGCGGGCGAGCAGCGTCTTACCGGTACCGGGAGGTCCGACAAGCAGGACGCCGCGCGGGATACGACCGCCGAGACGCTGGAACTTCTGCGGATCGCGCAGGAACTCTACGATCTCTTCCAAGTCCTGCTTGGCTTCGTCGACACCGGCGACATCATCGAAAGTGACGCGGCCATGCGCCTCCGTCAAAAGCTTTGCCTTCGACTTGCCGAAGCCCATGGCGCCGCGCGAGCCGCCCTGCATCTGACGCATGAAGAACAGCCAGACACCGAGGATCAGGAGCATCGGCAGCAGCGTGCCGAGATAGCTCAGGAAGCTCGAAGAGCCATCCGATTCCGGACGGGCGACGATGTTGACGTTCTTGGTCTGCAGGCGTTCAAGCAGGCTGTCATCGATGACCGGAGCGTAGGTCTGGAAGGGCGTGCCGTTTTCGACATAGCTGCCGACAACGCGGTTGCCCGTGACGGTCACGTCACGAACACGGCCGGAATCAACTTCCCGAAGGAACTGCGAATACGGTATTTCCCTGGAGCCTGTTTGTGCCGGCGCGTTCTGAAACATGCTGAACAGGGCAATCAACAGCAGAGCTATGATTGCCCACAGAGCGAAATTACGAAAATTAGGGTTCATCGAACTCCCCAGCACTGAAACTTCCGCCGCTTAAGCGACGGCATTACTTGATCCCTAACATAGGGTTGCGCCAAGCCCTTGCCAAGGCAAACCGCATCGCCGCATGTTTTTTCCGTCTATAGGGCCGAAAGCGGCAGCCGCCTATAGGCTTCACGTCCAAAAGCGACTGATAGGTGATCGGCGAATGTGAGATCGAATCGTGTCAAAAAGCGGTCGAAGGGCGCAAGATGGGGCAGAAGCCCAACCTTTGCCGTCTCTGCGCCATCCTGCGCCACAATCAGTGGCATCGCTGCCCGAGCACGCTGCACTACACCTTTTGGCAGAACCTTCGGAAAAACCGTCGCATTTTCCGCTCCATAGGCGCCGATGCAGACCGCCGTCGATCCGGAATTCTCTATTTCAAAGCGGCCATCCCAATTGCCTCTCTCGCCAGGAAAGACGGAAATTGGAGCGATGTTGCGGTTTTCCCGCATAAGGTAGAGCGCGTCGCGGCGCAGGTCGAAGACCACCCCTCCGGCCGTGCGCCGGCCCGGATTAGCCCCGTTCACAAATTCGAGAACGCGTTCCATCTGCGCGCGGCCCGGTGCATAGGGTCTGCCCCCGAAGACTGCGGCTAAATAAGACAGGGCATAGGAAACGACCGCCTCATCCGCCGAGAGAGCGGATCGATCGATGACGCAGAGCGCATGCGCGTGGATTGCGACATGCTCGTCCAACCATGCGGCCGCTCGCCTGGAAAGCGCGGCCCGATCGGCGCCACCATCTGCCAGCGGTTCGGTCGCCGCCTCCCCCGTAAGGTCCATGCGGGTGCGTACCCGCTCGTATTTCATGTCTTCGTTGCTCGGGTCGTCGAACCAGGAAACGCCGTACCCCTTGAGAAAGGCCCTGATATCCTCCCGCCGGCAAGCGAGAAACGGCCTGATAATCCAGATGCGCCGATCGAACAAAACCGCATCGGCAATGCCTGTGCCATAACCGCCCTGCCCGCGGCGTGCGCTGCGCATGACCATCGTCTCACGCTGATCGCCAAGCGTATGGGCTGTTACGATCACATCGGCCGAAATGTCGGAGGCCAGGTCCGCAAGCAGCGCGTAGCGCGCCTCGCGCGCCGCGGCCATGATGCCGGTCTTGGGCTTCTCCCCCTCCCAGCGGCGGACAAAATGGGAAATCCCGCGCGAGGCGCAGAATGCGGCGACTTGCCGCGCTTCGTCCGCTGCTGCAGCGCGCAATCCATGATCGATGGTTGCTGCGGTAAGGGTAATACCTTCGTGAGGATGAGATTTCAGCCGCTCGGCAAGGGCAATCAGAAGCCCGGTAGAATCACTGCCGCCCGAAACGGCGACGAGAATATGAGCAGGCTTCGCTAGAGAGTGCAGAAATTCGCTTGTTGCGGCTTCAGGCGTAATGGCTGTGGCGCCGCCGGTCACAGCATCAATGGACATAGCAATCAGCAGGCAAGCCGCTTCTCTTCGCTGGCAACCTTGCCAGTCACAGCCTTGGAGGCCTTCGGATAACGCTTGCCCACCTCGCGAAGCGTGGCGCAGGCCGTATCCTTATTGTCGAGTGCCGCAAGCGACATCCCGAGCTTCAGGAGCATTTCGGGCGCCTTTTCTGACGTGCTATATTTCTGATGCGCATTCAGGAAGGTCTTGGCGGCCTCGTTGTACTTACCCTGCGAATAGAGCGCTTCGCCGAGCCAGAAATTCGCATCCGCAGCCCGCGAGCTGCTCGGATAGCTGTCGAGATACTGGCGGAACTCCTGTTCGGCGACACCATAGTCGCCGGACAGGACGTGCCCATAGGCAGCCTTGTATTGGTCGTTCTCGCTGCCGAGCGAAGCCGTCTGCGAGCCGGAGCTAGAGCCCGCGCTCGGCGGCGCACCCGAACCATTGTTGGCCCCCGTCATGGAGGAGCCAATCTGGTCGCCGCCCTGATCGAACTGAATCGAGCCGAGTTCGCTCGGTGGCTTGCCTGCGCTGTTGTTGCGCGGCGCAGCGGCGCTGCCATTCTGCGAATTACTGATGACGCCGGCAACATCATCCTGCTGACCACCGCCGCTCTGCGCGGGCACATCGGCCTCGCTCTTCTTCATCGTGCCCCCGGCAGCCGGCGCGGCGGCACCGCCGCCGCGCTTTTCAAGCTGCTGGAAGCGGAATTCGTTGTCTTCCTGCGCCTTGCGGATCGTCTCCTGCATCTGAAGCAGCTGATAGCTCATTTCCTCGACGCGGCCGTTCAGCTGGCGCATCTGGTCTTCGAGCTGCTGCAGGCGGACTTCGGCATCGCTGTTTTGAACGTTGATGACCGGCGCCTGGCCGTATTGTGCTTGTCTTTGAGGATTGCCGGAAGTCGATTGCGCGGAAGCCTCGCGGCCTCCGAGATGGATTCCAAACAACGACAAGGCAGAAGCATCGCGCTCGCTACCCACAACGGCAGCGAGACAAAGCATGCTCGCCACGACAAGTTTTCTCATATGGATCTTCCTGTCCTACTGATTCTTCGGGCCTGAGGGCTCGAACAGGAGATTTTTACAATTGCTCTCAAAAAGCAACGGAGTTCGGCCAAAGTGTGGTCAAAAAAGTAAAGGCGGCCAGAAGGCCGCCTTTTGTATTTCGATTGGTCTTTCGACTATCAGGAGCCGGCGCCGTTGAGCACGGTGACAGCGCGGCGGTTCTGCGACCAGCAGGACTCGTTGTCGCAGGTAGCGACCGGGCGTTCCTTGCCGTAGGAAATCGTCTTCATGCGGTTCGCCGGAACGCCGCGCGAAGCGAGGTAGCTTTTCGCTGCTGCTGCGCGGCGCGCGCCGAGAGCGAGGTTATATTCGCGAGTGCCGGTCTCGTCGGCATGACCTTCGACCGTGATGGAATAGTTCGGATAGCGAGCAAGCCACTGAGCCTGACGATCGAGCGTCTGCGCTGCCTCGGAGCTGATGGAGGAACTGTCAACAACGAAGAAAACGCGGTCGCCGACATTGACCGTGAAGTCCTGCGGCGAGCCCGGAGTAGCATTGCCGGCACCGTTCAGGCCAAGACCGTTGGCATCGTTCGGCAGACCCTTCTTGGAAGCGCAGCCAGCCAGAGAAAGGCCGACGAAAAGCGCGATCATGATCGGGTTGCGTGCGAGGTTCTGCATGTGGCCAACGGCCTGGATTGCGGTACGGCTCATGGCCGGTCTCTCCTATAAGTCTCTATCAGGGTTGCCAGACTGTAACCGGGTTCGGTTAATCCGATTCCAACAAGTATGGTTAATGATGTCCTAAAATTGTCGCCAACCGGTCCAGTCACAGGACTTTGCGGCGATAAAGTGGCGAGCCCCACATTACTCGAGGAGCGGCGACCATGCGGGGTCCGAAGCGAAGCCCGGCGTCGGGATCTTCTGCTCGTTATAGCCGGTCAGGTCGATCGAATAAATTTGCGGTCCGCTCGCACCGGACGGGGCGCGGAAGAACATGATGACACGGCCGTTCGGCGCCCAGGTCGGTCCCTCGCTATAAGAGCCGGAGGTCAGGATCCGCTCGCCAGAACCGTCCGGCTTCATGACACCGATGGAGAAATTGCCGCCGGCACGCTTGGTGAAGGCGATCAGATCGCCGCGCGGCGACCAGACCGGCGTGGAATAGGAGCCGTTGCCGAACGAGATGCGACGCTGGTTCGAGCCGTCGGCATTCATGACATAGATCTGCGGCTGACCACCGCGGTCGCTTTCGAAAGCAACCTGCGTGCCATCGGGCGAATAGGACGGCGAGGTGTCGATCGCGGCCGTCGAGGTCAGGCGCGTCGTGGTGCGCGAGCGCAGGTCCATCGTGTAGATGTTGGCGTTGCCTTCCTGCTGAAGGCTCATGATCACGCGCTGCCCGTCCGGCGAGAAGCGCGGCGAGAAGGTCATGCCGGGGAAATTGCCGACCAGCTCGCGCTGGCCGGTCTGCAGCTGCAGCAGATAGACGCGCGGCTGCTGGTTGGCGAAAGACATGTAGGTCACTTCCTGCCGGTTCGGCGAGAAGCGCGGCGTCAGCACGAGATCGCTGCCGTCGGTCAGCATGCGCACGTTGGCGCCGTCCTGGTCCATGATGCCGAGCTGCGTCTTGCGGGCCGTCTTCGGGCCGCTTTCGGCAACGAAGACGACACGGGTATCGAAATAACCCTTTTCGCCGGTGATCTTCTCGTAGATCGCGTCGGCAATGATGTGCGCGACACGACGCCAGTTATCCGGCTGGGCATAGAATTGCTGGCCGATCATCTGGCTGTTGCCGAACGTATCCCAGAGGCGGAACTCAGCGCGAAGGCGGCCGCCTTCCTGCGTCACGCGGCCGGTTACCAGCGCCTGCGCGTTGATCGACGTCCAGTCCGGGAAGCGCGGGGTCGAGTCCGGATTGGTGATCTTCTCGATGAAGGCCTGTTTGTTGATCGGAGCGAACAGTCCGGAACGCTGCAGGTCGGCGGAGATCACGCTCGAAATCTGCGGACCGAGCGTATCATTCGACAGAAGGTCGGTGATCGCGATCGGCATGGGCTGGACATTGCCCTTGTTGATGTTGAGCTCGACCACGGCATAGGCCGGAGTGGATGCCACAGCCATCAGGCCTGCTAGCACCACCAGGAGGCGGACGAAGGATTTTCTGATCATATGTATCAAGCCTTTCAGCATTAATTCGCCGGATCGCTGGCATTGAAGTTGACTACGACTTCTTTCCAGTCATCATATTGATCTATTGGCAAGTTCTTGAACGGGGCAGCCCGAAGCACAGCTCGCATCGCGCTTGCCGCCATGGCTTGTCGCGTTGCCTTGGGGCCGCCGGTCACGGTAACCTTCGGCTCGCCCACGATTTCTCCGCTTCGGCTTAGCTTGAGATGCAGCTGGACGTGGACATGTTTCGATCCCTCCATATCAGCAGGGATATTCCAATTCTTCGTGACGTCCTCGCGGATGTGGTCCCCCGTCGAGTTTCCAGGCTGCTGCTTAGCGCTTGCAGCCTGCACCGACACGGAACCAACCAACATCATCCCCAAGGCCACAATCAAGCTCATGCCGAGATGGGGACAGTGATTTGTCAAAAGCCGCGTTCCCCGCATCACATCCCCAGATCCGCTGCGCTGAAATTGACGACGACTTCCTGCCAATCCTCATATTTGTCCGCCGGAAGAATCGTCATAAACTCCGATTGCGCGCGAAGGACCGCGCGTACAGCGGCGGATTGCATGGCACCTTGTGTTGAAGCCGGTCCACCGTTCGTCGTCGCTTCCGGCTGACCGACGATCTGCCCGGATTTATCGAGCTTGAAGTGCACCTTGATTCGCACGTCGCCGGCGCCTTCAAGACCAGGCGGGAGGTTCCAGTATTTCTGGATCAGATCGCGCAGACCGTCCTGTTGGCTCTGGCTGAGCTTGCCGGCGCCAAGCGACTTCTTGCCGCCAAGCGACGCGACCTGGGTATCGGCGCCTGCGGAAGCCTGCTGCGACGAGCGCTTCGCACCGCCCTTCGACGAGGTGTTGTTGAGAAGATCGTTGATCTGATCGGCAAGACCATCGTCGAGGCCCTTGCTGGAGGCCTTAGGGGTCTGACGCTTCTTGTCAGCGTCCTTCTTGCCGTCGTCAGCCGATGTGGTCTTGCTCGTGCTTTGCGTCGTCGTCTTGTCCGTCGGCTTTGCGTCGGCAACCTTCACATCCGGCTTCGGCGTCGGCTTGACCTCCGGCTTCTGCTCGGCAGCCTTCGGCGGCGTCGGCTGCGGCTTCACATCCGGGACGGGGACGTTGTTTGGCAGCTGAATTTCGGCTTGTTCCGTCGGCTGCGGCGTCGGCGGGGTCGGCGTTGCATCAGCCTTCGGGGTCGGCGGCGTGGGATCCGGCTTCGGGGTCGGCGTCACGTCAGGTTTTTGCTGCGGAATGGCGGCCACTTCCTTGGGGGCGGCTTCCGTTTCCTTCTGCTCGATCGTCTTGACGTCGTTCGGCCTCGGATCGTCCTGCGGAACGGGCGCATCCACCTTCTTCGGCGCCAGGGCCGCAGTCTCGCTCTCCGGCCGTTGCGTCGGTACGACCGGGTTCTTGATATCCACCTTGTTCTCGCCGGTATTCTGGGCGTTGGCGACCTGGTCCTGCTTGGTCGTCGGCTTGCGCGCGGCGTGATCTGTGACCGGCGCCTTCTTCTCGCCCTGCTGCAGCTGATCCGCCGTCACGATATCGACATCCATCGCCGTGCTTTCCGGCGTCTCAAGCGGCGCCGGCGCACTCAGCGTCACCATGGCGCCGATCAGCACCAGGATGTGAATGACAGCAGAAGTGGCGAGACTGCGCTTCATGTCGGTTCGTCAGTGGTCCGTTATCTGCTGCGTAACCAGGCCGATATTCTTGTAACCGGCTTCCTGGATACGCGACATGACGTCGGCAATCACGCCGTAAGGCGCCTTGCCGTCGCCACGCACGAAAATGCGTTCGTTGTAGCCCGTGGTCGCGATCGCCTGCAGCTTCGCGGCGATTTCGGCGACGTCGATCTGCGTTTCCTGCATGAACACCTGGCCATCGGCCTTGATCGAGATGGTGATCGGCTGGGTCTGGGCGTTCAGTGCGCCGGCCTGCGTTTGCGGCAGGTCGATCGGCACGCCCGACGTCATCATCGGCGCCGCCACCATGAAGATGATAAGCAGCACGAGCATGACGTCAACCAGCGGCGTCACGTTAATATCGGCGATCGGGCCACCCCGGCCTCCGCCGCGACGACCGCCCCGGCGGCCACCGCCGCCACCCTTGCCTCCAACAGACATTGCCATATGAATTACTCCGGTTCTGTCCGCGACTTACTGCGCTGCCTGACGCGGCTGCAGCTTCTCATCGATCTGGCGCGAAAGGATGGCGGAGAATTCATCCGCGAAACCTTCCATGCGACCCGAGAGCTTGCCGGCATCGGCCGAGAACTTGTTGTAGGCGATAACCGCGGGAATAGCGGCAACCAGACCGATGGCAGTTGCGAGCAGCGCTTCGGCGATACCCGGCGCAACAACCGCAAGGTTGGTCGACTTCGAACCGGCGATCGCCTGGAACGAGGTCATGATACCGACGACGGTACCGAAGAGACCGATGAACGGGCCGGCGGAACCGATGGTGGCAAGCGATCCGAGACGGGCGATCAGATGCTCCGATTCGCGCGCCAGCGTCACGTCCATGGCGCGGTCGATACGCATCTGCAGGCCGATCGGCGAACGGGCGCCGCGCTCGAAGGATTTCTTCCATTCGCGCATGGCCGCGACGAAGATGGCGCTCAAGCCTGTATTGTTGCGCTCCGAAAGCGTGCGGTAGAGTTCTTCGAGCGACTGGCCGGACCAGAAAACCTGTTCGAAGTGATCGAACTGCCGGCGTGCCCGCGCGTAGCTCAGATATTTGTCGATGACGATCGCCCAGGTCCATACGGACGCTGCCAGCAGGCCGATCATGACGAGCTTGACCACCAGGCCCGCCTGCATGAAGAGCGACCAGAGGGTGATGTCTGGTGTGGTGGCCGCTGCCAATGCTACTTGTTCCATTGATCCAAAATCCCCGAATCCAAACGCCCGGCGCTAGACCGGGCGGCTAAAAGTGATCTCACAAGAATTGTTTGGCAGCCGCCGCTGAACGCCCTGGTCAAGCCTTCCAAGCTTACAACTGCCTTCTTGCCGTCAAATTTGGTCAAAGGAAGGCGTGCACCGCACAAACTCCGACATAACCAGTAAGACACTATTATGGTTAAAAGAATGTTAGCGTCGAAACATGAAGGATTTAACGGCGGCGAAGGTTATTCTGGCTCCAGGGAAGAACTGACCGGACGAAACCGGCGGCAAACGCTAACAAATCTTGCGCGGCGAATTCCTTCACATAAAACTCAAGTTATTGCAAGCAGCCTGTTGTCAGTCACGTTACCTTGGATGCAACCGTTTCACCGCGAGCAAGCCAAACTTGAGCTCAACCAGCACTTTCCGACGCCGCAAGCATCTGCGCGGCGAGCTTTTCCGGCAGTCGACGAGGACGCCCCTTGGCATTGATGACGGCAATGATGACCTTGGCTGCGATTAGCAAGGTATCGTCGCGCCGGATCTCCTGAGACAATACCATCTTGGCACCACCAGCCTTTTCGGTGGCGGTGCGGATCGTCAGCACGTCATCCATGCGCGCCGGTCCCTTGAAGTCTATCTCCATGCGGTGAACGACGAAAACCAGCCCTTCTTCATCAGCATTCAAGAGTTCGCGCTGCTCCACGCCGAGACAACGCAGGTAATCGGTGCGCCCGCGCTCGAGGAAATGCAGGTAGCGCGCGTGATAGACGAGGCCGGAAAAATCCGTATCCTCATAGTAGACTCGCTGCACCAGCCGGTGGCTTCCGGCTTCCAGTTCCCCAGCTATCAGAAAGGGGCTGTTCATCGTTGCCGCATCTCCTTGAATGTCCGGCACCTCTTTGGCCGAAGTTCTGCCATCAAGCAAGCTTTGAACAATTGTCATAAACTCCGACTATCCGGAATGGTGCCGGCTAGCGGATCGGCGCAGAAGGAAAAATCTCATGAAAATAGCGGTTATGGGCGGCGACGGATTCATCGGTTGGCCAACCTCGCTACATCTCTCCGACGCTGGTCATGAGGTCCATATCCTCGATAATCTCTCCCGCCGCTGGATCGATACGGAACTCGGCGTCCAGTCGCTGACACCGATGGATTCAATTCAGGAACGCACCCGCATCTGGCACGCCGAAACCGGCCGCCGCATCCATTTCAACCTCATCGATCTCGCCAAGGACTATGAGCTCCTGAAGAAGTGGCTGGCCGAGCATCGCCCCGATGCCATCGTGCATTTCGCCGAGCAGCGCGCCGCCCCCTATTCTATGAAGAGCGACCGTCACAAGAACTACACGGTCAACAACAACGTCAACGCCACGCACAACCTTCTGAACGCGCTGGTAGATCTCAATCTCGATGCGCATCTCGTGCATCTCGGCACCATGGGCGTCTACGGCTATTCGACGATCGGCGCAGCGATTCCAGAGGGCTACCTGCCCGTTGGCATCGATACGACGGACGGCCGTACCGTCAGCCAGGAAATCCTCTACCCCGCCAATCCCGGCTCGATCTACCACATGACGAAATGCCTCGATCAGCTGCTCTTCCAGTTCTACGCCAAGAATGACGGGCTGAGGATCACCGACCTGCATCAGGGCATCGTCTGGGGCACGCATACGGAGCAGACACGAAGACACGAACAATTGATCAACCGGTTCGACTACGACGGCGATTACGGCACAGTGCTCAACCGCTTCCTCATCCAGGCGGCGATCGGCTATCCCTTGACCGTGCATGGCACCGGCGGCCAGACCCGCGCCTTCATCCATATCCAGGATTCCGTGCGCTGCATCGAGCTGGCCCTGAAGAACCCACCAGCCCGCGGCGCCCGTGTCGAAATCTTCAACCAGATGACGGAAACGCATCGCGTGCGCGATCTTGCCGATATGATCGCCAAGATGAGCGGCGCGGAAGTCGTCCGCCTGCCCAACCCGCGCAAGGAAGCTCCGGAGAACGAGCTGATCGTCAAGAACGACAAGTTCCTCGATCTCGGCCTGGCACCGATTACGCTGCAGGCGGGCCTCCTCGGTGAAATCGTCGATGTCGCCAAGAAATATGCCTATCGCGTCGATCGCTCGCGCGTTCCGGCCGTCTCCGCCTGGACCAAGGATCTCGCCGCGACGGTCAATCACGATCCCGAGGGCAAGAGGTTGAAATCCGTGTCATGATGCCGGGAAGCGAAATGCTGCAGGGACTGCGTGCGCAAACACGGCCCCGCGCCAGGCAGGCATTCGTGACGCTCGTCACGAATGCCGATTATGCCATGGGGGCGCTGGCGCTGGCGCGCTCGATCGCTCTTAGCGGCACCAAGGCCGATATCGTCGTGCTGCATACGGAAGGGGTCGGCGAAAACGACCTTGCCCCATTGGCGACACTCGACTGCCGGCTGGTCGAAGTCGAGCACCTTCCCTTGTCGGATGCCTTCAACGAGCGGCATGCGCGCGGCAACCTTCATGCCGCCGCTCCCTTTGCCAAGGGCCGCAAGCCCTCCTTCCACACACCGCTCGACAATTTCTGCAAGCTCCGGCTTTGGCAGCTGATCGAATACGACACCTGCGTCTTCATCGATGCGGATGCGTTGGTGCTGCGCAATGTCGACCGGCTGTTCGACTATCCGGAATTTTCAGCGGCACCGAACGTCTACGAGAGCCTTGCCGATTTCCACCGGCTGAATTCCGGCGTCTTCGTCGCCAAGCCGTCGCTTGCGACTTTTCAGCACATGCTGGAGCGGCTCGACCGCCCCGACGTCTTCTGGCGCCGCACCGATCAGACCTTCCTCGAGGCTTTTTTCCCGGATTGGCACGGACTGCCCGTGTTCATGAACATGCTGCAATATATCTGGTTCAGCATGCCCGAGCTCTGGAATTGGAACAGTGTCTCAATCCTGCACTATCAGTATGAAAAGCCCTGGGAGGAAAACCATCCCAAGGCCGAGCAGCTGAGGCCGCTGATCGAGCTATGGCATAGCTTCCATGCCGGCCGGAATATGCCCGATATCGCCACGCTCGCAAATCCGCGAGCCGCGGCATGAAAGTCCTCATATCAGGCGGAACGGGCCTTGTCGGTCGATACATCGCCGAGGAGCTGTTATCTGCCGGATACAAGGTTGCGATCGGCGGACGCAACCTGCCTCCATCAGGCGTCTTCCCGCTACCAACTTCCTTCGTGCCCCTGAGCCTCGACCCGGCGGAAAACCAAAGCTGCGCTTTCGACGACGCCTATTTCTTCGTGCACGCGGCCTTCAGCCATGTCGCCGGCAAATATCGCGGCGGCGAAGGCGAAGATCCGGACGGTTTTCGCCGCCTCAATCTCGACGGCACGGTCAAGCTGTTCGAAACCGCGAGAAGGGCCGGCATACGGCGTTGCATCTTTCTCTCCTCACGCGCCGTCTATGGCGATGGGGGTGCTGGAGAGGCGTTGACCGAGGCGACCAAACCAACGCCGACCACGCTCTATGGCGAGGTGAAGCGCGACGCGGAGCACGCACTGTTTTCCTTGTCAGTGCCCGGCTTTGCGACCGTGAGCCTGAGAGCGACGGGCGTCTATGGTGACCTGCGGCCCAATAAATGGGACGAGCTGTTCGACGACTATCTGAACGGCAGGCCGGTTCCGTCCCGCGCCGGAACGGAAGTTCACGGCCGCGACCTCGGCCGGGCAGTTCGTCTTCTGCTGGAAACGGATACGGGCCGCATCGACCGCGAGGTTTTCAACCTTTCGGATATTCTGACGGATACGCACGAGATCCTCGGACATCTTCAAAAGGCGATACACTGTCCCCATGCCCTGCCCGCACCTGCGCCGCACGGGGCTGTCAACGCCATGGATACGGCAAAGATCCAGGCCCTGGGATGGCAAGGCGGCGGAAAGCCTCTGCTCAGGCAAACGATAGAGACACTGGCTGATCGACGCCGCGCGAGTTAGCGCATCAATTTCGCCTCGTCCCAACCGAGCGCCGCCAATTCCTTGCCCCTGAAGCGCGCATCGTCGGAAACGACGAACTCATCCAGCTGCGGCGGCGCGACGCTTGTTCCGGCCAACATGGCATGCACCTGACCACGGTGATGCGTCTGATGCTGGAACAGATGGTTCAGCACATCGTCCGCCCTCTCGCGCTGGACGCGGCCGCTGCGTTGGATATCGATGATCCCCACGGCCGTCTCCGGCGTCACGTTTTCGCAGAAGGCCACCAGGCGGCGATCGACATCCGCCTGTTCCCGGCTCAATTCATCCAGCCGGTCATAGGGCTCTTCGACATCGAAGGCCTTCAGTCCCAGAGTGCCGCCTTCCAGCGCATCGACATAGAACCAGTCGACCGTCAGGATATGATTGAGGGTCGCCTTGATCGACGGAAAGAAGCTGACCCGCTGTGCCTCGAATTCGCCAGGCTTGAGCGCCGCACAGGCCTGATAGAGCCTGACATTCGCCAACGCGTTGTTATAGGCAAGCTTGCGAAAGCTGCGAACCGGATCAAAAGCGGCCATCAAATCCCCCTACGCCTTATCGAGATCACCGTCCCGCCAGACGAGATGGCGCGAGGTTGCCGGCAGATTCTCGATTTCCTCGGCGATGAAATAGGGCGGGATATCGAGCGCAACCAGCGCTTCCCGCGTCGCCCGCACCCATTTGAACTCCAGATCGTTGTCGCCATCCTGGACGCGATGCACGATCCCATCGGGATCGAAAGGAAAGTCGGCTGGAATATCCATCAGGTAGTAGAGGCCGAGTTCATGCCAATCCATCTCCTCGTAATGGAAGAAATTCTCGACCGACCAGAGCAGGCGACCGATCGTAACATCGACACCAATCTCCTCCATCATCTCCCGCCGCAGGGTCTCTTCGGAGGTCTCGCCGATCTCCGCCCGACCGCCGGGAAAGGTCCAGAAATTCTCATGCACGGCGCGATGCACGAGCACATATCCATTCCGAAATCCAAGGCCTGCAACACGCATCTGGAATCGCGAATTGCCCGCATTCAATCTGATGAGCTTGCGTTTCGACATGATCCCCTATCCTACATCGATCACGACGATCTCGGGCGGCACACCGAAGCGCACCGGCGCAATGGAGCAGCCGAGACCGCCGGAAACGATGATATGGCGCTCTTCCTCCACCATATGGCCGTAGACATATCTGTCACCATAGCGCGAGGGCGAATAGGGCGACCAGCCGAAAATCCTGACCTGCCCGCCATGGGTGTGCCCCGACAGGGTGAGCGACACCCGTGACGGCACGGCGGGAAAGATATCGGGCTCATGGGCGAGAAGGATGACCGGCGCGTCGTCGCGGACCTGCGCCAGCGTGCCGCCGAGATCGTCGAGCCCCCTCGTGAAGGGACGCTTCCATCGCATGCTCCGACGCAAGGCGAGTTGATCCTCGACACCCGCGAGCCAGAACCCCTGCCCGTCCTTTTCCAGACGCGCCGCGCGGTTGGAATAGACCTCGATGCCGACGGCCGACAACGCCCGATGGCTGAAGGTCGGTCCGTGGCCGGTTCTTTGTGCCGCGGAATCATGCCACCAGTCGTGATTGCCGATGATGGCGTGGACGCCGAGCGGCGCCTTCAGCTTCGCCAGCTCCGCCGCCCAGATGCGATGATCGACGCGGGCAGTAATCAGATCCGTCCCCGAGGTATAATCGCCGAGCAGAATGATGATATCGCCGCCAAGCTCGTTGGCGCGGGCGCAGATCGAAGCAATACGCTCGCGGTTCATCCACGGCTCGCAGGCATGGAAGTCGGCAAGCGCGACAATCTTGAGCTTGAGCCCCGGCGCCCATCCCGGCGGGTTCAACGCATAGCGGGTGACATTCAGACGAACGACCGGCTCATATCCGAGGGCATATCCCCCGAGAGCCATCAAACCGAAAACGCTGCCGCCGAAAAGCTTCAAAAAGGCACGACGGCCGAGCATTCAATCTTCCTCCCGGAACAACCCGAACTGCGCGGCCTCCAGATCCTTGGGCGGCTGCATGCCGAGATGTTTCCAGGCAATCGCGGTCAAAACACGGCCGCGCGGTGTGCGTTGGATGAAGCCCTGTTGAATCATATAGGGCTCGATAATGTCTTCGATCGCGTCCCGCGGCTCGGAAAGGCCGGCGGCAATGGTTTCGATGCCGACAGGCCCGCCACCGAAATTGACTGCAATCATATTCAGATAGCGCTTGTCGAGCTGGTCGAAGCCAACATTGTCGACGAGAAGGCGCGTCAGCGCCTCGTCGGCAACCTCTCGCGTCACGGCTTCCGCCTTCGCGACTTCGGCGAAATCGCGCACGCGGCGCAGCAGGCGGCCGGCAATGCGTGGCGTACCGCGGGCGCGGCGCGCAATTTCGCGCGCGCCCTCGTCGGTCATGCCGAGGCCCATCAGCCTCGCGCCGCGACGGACGATCAGTTCCAGCTCTTCGACCGTATAGAAACTTAAGCGAACCGGGATGCCGAAACGATCGCGCAGCGGCGTCGTCAGCAGACCGAGGCGGGTCGTGGCGGCAACCAGCGTGAACTTGGCGAGATCGATCTTCACCGAACGGGCGGCAGGGCCTTCGCCGATGATGAGATCGAGCTGGAAATCCTCCATCGCCGGATAGAGGATTTCCTCGACGGCCGGGTTGAGGCGGTGAATTTCGTCGATGAAGAGCACGTCGCGCTCTTCGAGATTGGTCAGCAGCGCCGCAAGATCGCCCGCCTTGGCGATGACGGGACCAGACGTGGAGCGGAAATTGACGCCGAGCTCCTTCGCCATGATCTGCGCCAGCGTCGTCTTGCCGAGGCCGGGCGGGCCGACAAACAGCACATGATCCAGCGCCTCGCCGCGTCCCTTGGCCGCCTCGATGAAGATCTTCAGGTTGGCGCGCGCCTCCGCCTGGCCGGTAAATTCGTCCAGCGATTGCGGCCTGAGCGTCACATCGATGTCTTCGCCCCGCTTTTCCGGCGATATCAGACGTGCGGCTTCACTCATGTCAGAGGTTCCATTCCCGGTATGCGTTTTGCGGCTCCCACGCCAAAGGCGCTATCATATCCGCCGCATCAAAAATACTCTGTGACGAAGGAACATCGAAGCTCGATCTCTCGACTGTGCGACAATAGTAAGGATTGCGGAAGGTGCAAAGCCTCACCGCGAGAGTTCCTTCAAGCCCAGACGGATCAGCTTGGCGCTGTCGGCGCCCTCGCCGGCCGCCTTCATCGCCGCAGCAACGGCATTGGCAGCCTGATCGCGGGAGTAGCCGAGATTGGTGAGCGCCGAAACGGCATCGGCAACCGGCGCTGCGGCAACGCCTTCGCCGAGCTCCTGCTTGAGCCCGATATTGGCCGCATCACCGGCAAAGGCCGGCGCCTTGTTCTTGAGTTCCGTCACGATGCGCATGGCCACCTTCGGGCCGACACCCGGCGCCCGCGAAACGGCGGCGCGATCCTGCAAGGCGATCGCGTTGGCAAGCTCGGCCGGCGTCAGCGTCGACAGCAGCGCCAACGCCACCTTCGCGCCCACACCCTGAACCGTCTGAACGATATTGAACCACTCACGTTCCAACGCCGTCATGAAGCCGAAGAGCCGGATCTGATCTTCACGGACATAGGTCTCGATGAAGAGAATGCAGGCCTCGCCGACGGAGCCGAGCTTCGACAGCGTCCGCGCCGAGCAATAAGCGACGTAGCAGACGCCATGCACATCCACGAGCACATAGTCTTCGCCGATCTCTTCGATTGTGCCTTTCAGCTTGCCGATCATGGATGAGGTCCGTCAGGGATGGGTTTCGGGAGAGATGAGGTCGAGCGAAGGAAAGTAGGAGCGATAGCCCTTCGGATCGCGCGTCAATATGGAATAGCCACGCACAGCGGCGTGCGCGCCGATCAGAAAATCCGGAAGAATGCGCTCTCTCCCACCACCAGCCTGGCGATAAACCCTGAAAGCCGCCGCTGCGGCGAAAGCCGCAGACCAAGGCAGGCTTTCACGGCGGAATTCGCTTCGCGGCAGCAGCTCGTCCACCTGATCCATGCTGCCATAACGCACCGAGAATTCCGCATAGATGATGGGGTTGATAACGACTGCTCCTCGCTTGAAAGCGGAGAACACCTGCCCGCTGGACCAATCGTGCCAAGCTGACCCGGATATCGCCAGATCAACCAGCACATTCGTGTCGACGATGGTGACCATGATTACCGGTCACGCGTCATCGACATCAGCGCTTCGGCGTCGATATCCTGATCGCCGGTGCCTTCCAGGCGTTTGAGCGTGGCCATGAACCGATCGAGCCGCTGCCGATCCTCGATGTCCCGCTTGCCGTTCTTGGGCGAAACCATCAGCTTTCCATCCTCGATGGAAAATATGACCTCGCTGTTGAGCTCTATGCCAGCCAACTCGCGCAGATCGCGGGGGATGGTCACTTGCCCTTTGGATGTCACGCGCATTCTTACTCTCCAAACTTGAAGTAAGAATTATCATTACCACAAGAACAAGTCAAGAACAAACTATCCGGCCAGTGCTGCTTGACGCAACCGGCTGGCGCCGCGGTTATGGGCATGGCATATGGCGATGGCGAGCGCGTCGGCGGCGTCACTGCCCTTGAACTCGACCTTGGGCATCAGGATCTTCAGCATCATGTGGATCTGCTGCTTTTCGCCGTGGCCGACGCCGATGACAGCCTTTTTGACCGCATTCGGCGCATATTCCGACACCGGCAGGCCGGCGCGTGCCGGAACCAGCATGACAACGCCACGCGCCTGTCCGAGCTTCAGGGTTGCCACCGCATCCTTGTTGACGAAGGTCTGCTCGACGGCAGCCTCATCGGGCTGATAGCTGTGAACGACCTCGGCAAGCCCGTCATGCAGCTGACAGAGACGGGATGCGAGATCCATGTCGCCATCCGACGTCACGGTTCCCGATGCGACGAAACGCAGGGAGTTGCCAAGCGTATCGATGATACCCCAACCGGTGCGGCGCAGGCCCGGATCGATGCCGATGATGCGAATCGTATTCTGCATAAGCCAACCTATCTTTCAGGCCTGACATGTGCCAGCAAAATGTGAACAAAACAAAAACAAGACACAGAATGGATCGCTGGAGGCGCGCTGAAAACGTCGTGACGAAATTGCGGCGGTAGGGTTTGGAATAGGCGCGCAGCGCTCCTACATGTGGGGGCAACCCTTCCTTCAACCACGCAGGTTTCTTGCCATGGTTCCCTTTTCCATCCTTGATCTTTCGCCCGTTGCCGAAGGCAGCACCATCCGCCAGTCCTTCGACAGTTCGAAGCGCATGGCACAGAAAGCGGAAGAGCTTGGCTACAACAGATTCTGGCTTGCCGAACATCACGGCATGCCGGGCGTTGCCAGTGCCGCGACATCAGTCGTCATCGGCCATATCGGCGCCGCAACCTCGCGCATCCGCATCGGATCGGGCGGCGTCATGCTGCCGAACCATTCGCCGCTTGTCATTGCCGAGCAGTTCGGCACGCTGGAAGCCTTGTTTCCCGGCCGCGTCGATCTCGGCCTCGGCCGCGCGCCCGGCACGGACATGCGCACCGCGCAGGCCCTGCGCCGCAATATCGAGGCCGGCGCGCAAAACTTTCCGCAGGATATCGTCGAGCTACAGCATCTCTTCAGCCCCGCCGACGAGGGTCAGATCATCCTCGCAGTTCCGGGCCATGGCGCCAATGTGCCGATCTGGTTGCTCGGCTCCAGCCTCTACAGCGCCCACCTCGCCGCCATGCTCGGCCTGCCCTATGCCTTCGCCTCGCATTTCGCGCCGGAAGCTTTGATGGATGCGATCGCCATCTACCGCGAACGCTTCACGCCTTCGGCCACACTCGACAAACCCCATGTCATGGTCGGCGTCATGGGAGCGGTCGCGGATACGGATGAAGAGGCGCAATATCACTTCACCTCGGCACAGCAGCAATTCGTCAATCTCCGTCGCAACGTGCGCGGCGCCTTCCCTCGCCCGCGCAGCGACATGGACGATTTCTGGACGCCGATGGAAAAGCTGAATGTGGAAAATACGCTGCGCTACGCCGTGGTCGGCTCGCCGGCAACGGCGGAGGCGAAGCTTTCGCAATTCATCAAGGATACCGAGGCCGATGAAGTCATCATTTCCATGCCGATCCACGATATCGAGGCACGACTGAAGTCGGTGGAACTCTTCGCGACGCTTCCGAGCTTCAAGAAGGTCTCCTGATTCTCGAAGACGGAAGCCTATGCGGTGAGCCGATCTGGCATATGCAGTTCACCGAACGGCCGACGGGGTCATGCCACGAGCCTCGTGTTCCAGTGACGCCGGATGAGCATGTCGAGCGACAGCTTGCCGGCGCCAGCCACGATGAGGGCGAACATGCCGCCCGCGATCGCCAGATCTTTTTCGAAATGCAGCAGTTCGTTATGGCTGGCGAAGTTGGTGTGAAAGAGCAGTGCTGTCAGCACGCAGAACAGGCCGAGGCCAAACGCCGCCAGCCGAGTCATCAGCCCGAGCGCAATGGCAAGGCCGGCGCCAAGCTGCAGCACGATGGTGGCAATCGCAATGGGGGCGGAGACGCCGAGCCGGGCCATCGCCTCCAATGCAGTGCCGAGATTGCTGGCAAGTTCGATACCCTCCTCCAGGAAGAGCAGCGACAGCAGCACGCGACCGAATAGCAGTGCCATGTCGGCCATATTCACAAGAACAGTGCTTTCCTCTTCGAATTCCATGGCTTGTCTACTTCCCGTCGATATCCGCGCAGTTTCCGATCCTGCCCGGCGGCATCCCACGACTTGGTCGGGTGGAATGCCGCCGACTCCGTAGAGGCCGCGGACTAGTTGGTTCCCTTGGCGGTGATCGCCTTGGTGAGATCTTCAAGCTCTTCGCATCCCGCCGGGCAAAGCTTGGTCAGCGTCGCAAGCTGCTCGCGGGCCTTGGGCATATCGCCGGTCTCGACATAGAGTTCGCCGAGATATTCATGCGCGCCCTTGTGATCCGGCTGCAGTTCGAGCGCCTTGGTGTAGTAGGTCAGCGACGTCTTGAAATCGCCGGTCTTGCGCAGGGTGAAGCCCATCAGGTTGTAGACATCGGCCTGCTGGTGTTCCTCGGCGATGTCGCGAAGTTCGGCGAGCGCGCCGGCATAGTCCTTCGCATCGATCTTGGCGCGGACCGAGGTGAGATCAGGCGCATCGGTCGATTCCATATTGTCGACGGCAAAGGCGACGCCTGCCGTGGCAGCGGGCAGGATGGCGACGGCGCAAAGGCCGGCGATCCCGAAAATGGCATGTCTGAACATGGTATTTGCTCCTGTTTTGGCCGCTCAGGCCTGGATTGTGGGGGTGAAGCCGTAGGCATTGCCGTCCTTGACGAAGGTGCCAGAGCCCGGGAATGGGAAATGCGAGCCGCAGATCCTGATCTTGTCGGCAATCACGCGATCGATCAGCCTTCGGCGGGTGGCGACGGCCATCGGGCCGTCCTGGTCGTAGGCGCCTTCCCATTCGGGATGGGGTGCCAGCAGCGCCGGCACATACATGATGTCGGCCGAAACCATCAGCTGCTCACTGCCGCCATCGATGAGAAAGACGGAATGACCGGGCGTATGACCGTAAGCGGCCAACATGTGCACGCCAGGCGCCACTTCGGCATTATCCTCGACCAGCTTCCAGTTCTTCCATGTCGGGAAGACGGAAGCGATGCGCCGGCCGGCTTCCTTACGGCCCTCCGCCAGCTTGTCGACACGGCCAGGGTCGGTCCACCAATTGTATTCGGCCGCGTTGACGATCAGCTCGGCATTCGGAAAGACCGCAGCGTTCGTTCCCTTTTCCATCAGGCCCCAGACGTGGTCCGGATGGAAATGCGAAATCATGATCGTATCGATCTTCTTGTAGTCGATGCCGGCGGCCGCCATGTTGGCCGGCAGATGCGTGGCATTGGTCTGCCATTGCCCGACACCCGAGCCGGCATCCATCATGATCTTCCGCCCGCCGATGTCGAGAACGACGACGGTCAGCGGAATGGGCATGAAATCCGTCGTCAGGCCGGCCTTGGAGAGCGCGTCCTTGGTGTCTTCAACGGAAGCATTCTTGATGAAGGCCGGATCGTGCGGCTTGCGCCAGATGCCGTCATAAATGGCCGTGACCTCGATCGAACCGACCTTGTATTTGTAGAAGCCGACCGTCGGCTCCAGCGGCGTTGCAGCAAAGGCTTGCGGGATGAATTCGAGCTTCGACGACAGCCCGAAGGCTGCCGCAGCTGCGGCCGTGCCGAGAACGGCGCGGCGGGTCATATCAAACATCGCAATATCTCCTCAGGGTTATGGCTTTCGAGCCAGGCGGAGGACGCTTCAAATCGCGACCGTCCACTGAGGAAGAAGATCGACGGTGATGGGCGCTTATTCCTCGCCACGCTAAGAATTCTTACAAGCCATTGAGATATATGAAGTTATTTTTATGCAGACCCATCGACCCGACGTGGCGGCAGGCGTTCGCATTCGGTATCTCAGATTTTTTGCATCCGATCGGGAATAAAACCCACGCGAGCGCGATCTAGCATCTCAGGTAACATTGCAAGCACCGTATGCGAGGCTTACAGTCGGCATCGGCGTTTTGCGGGGATCATGATGACAGACGCCCGGCTTATGACTTCGATGACGCTTGGCGACGAGTTCCCGACATGGAGCTGGCGCCCGCCGCAAGACACCGCGCTTGGCAAGCTGGGGTGGCTTCTAAGCCGCCTGCGCGCTTTCCTTGCGGGACCGAAAACGATCAAACACACCGTCCTTACGGCGATGGCAGAACCATCGTCGCATGCCGCTCCTTCGCAGCGCGCGATCTCATCCCCCGATGAGACCATGCGACGCTTCCAGCGCACGATCATCCCGCATCTGGACGCCGCGTATAATTTCGCGCGCTTTCTCAGCCGCGATGCCGATGCTGCCCAGGATATCGTGCAGGAGGCATATCTGCGCGCCTATCGCGGCTTTGGCGGCTTTCGCGATGGCGATGCCCGCGCCTGGACCTTCACCATCGTCCGCAACTGCTATCATGCCTGGCTGCAGGAGGGCCGGCGCAAGACCCGTTACGAGCAGCCGATGACCGACGAAAGGGATTCGGACGAAGGCTCGCCCTCCACCGATCCCGCCTCCGAAGAGGATACGCCGGAAGCAGCCTTCATCCGCAAGTCGGAAACACAGCGGGTACGCGAGGTCATCAACCAGCTGCCCGATGCCATGCGCGAAGTCCTGGTCCTGCGCGAACTCGAGAATCTCTCCTACAAGGAAATCGCCGAGATCATCGACGCGCCGATCGGCACTGTCATGTCGCGCCTTGCCCGCGCACGCCGTGATTTCGGCGATGTCTGGCGCAGCCTCGAAGGACGAGAGGCGACACGATGAGTGGCGGAGAGCACAATGAACACCGCGAATGGAACGATCTGCTGCACGGCTTCATCGATGGCGAGCTGGATGCAGCCAATGCGGCCCGCTTCGAGGCGCACTTGGCCACTTGCCGGGAATGCGCTGGCGAGATGGAGAACGCGCTGATGGTCAAGCGCCTGTCCGCGCGCGAAGGCGTGAAATGGCAAGCACCGGAAGCCGTCCATGCCCGCGTACAATCAGCGCTTTCGCTCGAACAGGCAATGATGACGCGCGCCACCGTGGCAACCCGGCATGCTGAAAACCCATGGCAGCGCGCTTGGCGATTGGTGCGCGAATGGAGCTTCGTGCCGTCGCTTGCCGTCCTTGCCGCAAGCCTCATGCTGGTGCTGAACGTGCCGCAGCAGAGCCAGACGATCGAGGATCAGCTTCTTGCCAGCCATGTCCGCTCAATGCTCGCCGACCATCTGACCGATGTGCTGACCTCGGACCAGCATACTGTCAAGCCATGGTTCAACGGCAAGATTGATTTCTCGCCGCCCGTAGTCGATCTGGCGACACAGGGCTTCCCCTTGGTCGGCGGCAGGGTGGATTATCTTGATGGCCGGGTGGTGGCGGCGCTGGTCTATCGCCGGCACGGACATGTCATCAATCTCTTCATCTGGCCGGGCACATCCGAAACCCACGGCAATGCCGAGAAAGATGGCTACAATTTCGTCGAATGGCGTGCGGACGGGCTGGTCTTCTGGGCCGTCTCCGACGTCGCAGCGCCGGATCTTTCCGCCTTCCGCGACGATTTCACCCGCGCGGCAAACCCATAACGCAGAAAGCCGACTGCATCTCTGCGGCCGGCTTTCTTGAATAATTGCAAAGGATCAGGCCGAGAGCTTGGCCAGCACTTCTTCGGAGACTTCGAAGTTCGAATAGACATTCTGAACATCGTCATCGTCTTCAAGGCTCTCGATGAGCTTCATCAGCGACTGAGCCTTTTCTTCGTCGACCGGCACATTGTTCTGCGCACGCCAAATCGCCTTGACGGTTTCGGCTTCGCCGAGCGTCGCTTCGAGCGCCTTGGCGACTTCGCCGAGGGATTCGAAAGCGCAGATGATCCAATGACCTTCCTCATCGCTTTCGACATCGTCTGCACCGGCTTCGATCGCCGCTTCCATGACCTTGTCGGCATCGCCAACAGTCGGCTTGTAGGTGATTTCGCCGACGTGATCGAAGGAGAAGGACACCGAACCGGTTTCACCCAGCGCACCGCCGGCCTTGGTGAAGATCGAGCGGACGTTGGAAGCCGTGCGGTTGCGGTTGTCGGTCAGCGCTTCGACGATGATCGCCGTGCCGCCCGGGCCATAACCCTCATAGCGGATCGCGTCGTAATTCTCGGTGTCGGCGCCGGACGCTTTCTTGATGGCGCGATCGATATTGTCCTTCGGCATCGACTGGGCCTTGGCGTTCTGAATCGCCAGACGCAGGCTCGCGTTCATCGTCGGGTCGGGCAGGCCCGATTTGGCAGCGACGGTGATTTCGCGCGCCAGCTTCGAGAACATTTTCGAACGCACGGAGTCCTGTCGACCCTTGCGGTGCATGATGTTTTTAAACTGTGAATGGCCAGCCATGGCACCCCTGTTCACGTCTTTTGTTGGGAATGGCTGCCTTATAAGAGCGAAGCCGCCCTCATTCAAGTAAAAAGCCGGATAATGGGGATGGAGTACGCCGCATATCAGGATGATCGTAGAGACCGTCCTGACGATCAAAGCCCCTTGAGCACATAGATCAGCGGCTTGCGCGGCAAGGTCTTCAGCGACACCGTGACGCTGGGCGTCGGCGCATAGGCGACGTCGAAATCGGGGCCGAACAGGGCGAGAAACTGATCGACCGGCGGCCCCCACCGATGCATGGGCAGGATCAGAGACGAACGCAGCCGCTTGACCACGCGGCTCATGCTGTCGGCTCCCATGGTCAGACCGCCGTCCACCGGCACCATCACGACATCGAGCCTGCCGATCTCGGCATATTGCTGGTCGGTGAGCTCGAAATGCAGGTGTCCGAGATGGCCGATACAGAGGCCTGCCACCTCGAAGATGAAGATCGAATTGCCATTGGGCTCGATGCCGCCGCCCCAGGAGCGAATGTCGGTGACGACATTGCGGATCAGCGTATCGCCGACGGTCATGCGGATCTTTGCCGGCTCGCCGGGCGTATCGCTCCAGCCATGCAACACATATTTGATCGCCGGATCGGGTGTCAGCGTATAGTGGCTCGGATGCGCTTTGTTCATCGTCACGACTTCGGGCGTATAGGGCGGCGGATAGGCGCCGCTATAATCCGTGGCGATGGAAACGCCGCCAGGCGTCTCGATGAAGAGCGTCGCGTGACCGAGGAAGGTGATCTTCACGTCGCCGCTATTGGGGCCATTGCCAGGGTCATTGGCAAGCGTCGGACCGGGAGGAGAAAAGCTGGCGAATGTCGCCTTTGGCAGAGATTGCGCAATCGCCTGGCATTGGCTGGGCTGCGGGCGCATAGGCTTTTGCTGGGCATTTGCCGTGCTCCAGCAGAAGATCAGCGATAGGAAAAACACGGCAAAGACAGGAAATCGCTGTAACATGCCATCCCCTCAAGCCCGATAGTGGCGGAAGGATGCGGCATGACCCGAAACAGGTCCAGCGACAATCAGGCACGATTGCTCACAATCGCGTCATCATATGGTGATGCTGAATTATCAGGCAGCGGTCAGCGCCAGAAGTCCGGAATGGTTTCCGCAAGGCGCGGTCCGAGCCGTAGCGGTGCGATCTTTTCGGCTAGGCCCGTCGCGTCGGAAATCTCGACGCCGACGCCGCAGATGGTGGCAGGCCCCGAAGCCGCCTCGAAACGCCCCTTCGGCATCTTCGAGATAAAGCGGTTCAATGGCTCCTCCTTCTCCATGCCGAGCGAGGAATCATAATCGCCGCACATGCCGGCATCCGACATATAGGCCGTGCCGCCGTTCAGGATCTGCGCGTCGGCGGTCGGCACATGCGTATGCGTGCCGACGACAAAGCTCGCGCGGCCATCGACGAAATGACCGAAGCACTGCTTTTCGCTCGTCGCTTCCGCATGAAAATCGAAGACGATCGCATCGGCTTGTTCCTTCAGCGGGCAGGCATCGAGAATGGCCTCTGCCGACTTGAAGGGATCGTCCAGCTCCGGATGCATGAAGACGCGACCCATGATGTTGGCAACGAGGACGCGGGCGCCGTTGCGTGCATAATAGAGGCCGGAGCCGCGGCCGGGCGTGCCGGCGGGATAGTTGGCCGGGCGCAGGAACTGGTCGTGGCGCTCGCAGAAAACGACGGCTTCTTTCTGGTCCCACACATGGTTGCCCGTCGTCACGACGTCTGCGCCGGCATTGATCGTTTCGAGGAAGATGTCCTCGGTGATGCCGAAGCCGCCAGCGGCATTCTCGCCGTTGACGATGACGAAATCGAGCTTCAGGTCGGATACCAACCCCGGCAGGCGTTCCCACACTGCGGTTCGTCCCGTCTTGCCGACCATGTCACCCAAAAAAAGCAGCCGCATTCGCTATCCAATCACTTCCGAAACGAAATTGAGTCCGCTCTCGGTCAAAATCGCGTCAAGACGGACATCATGCGGCTCAGCGGGTACTGATGGCACTTCTTGGCAATCGAATGCAATGCCGATCAGCCGCGGATTCAAGCCTTTTTGATGCAGCCGCTCGATCGCGCGGTCGTAGTGCCCGGCGCCGTAGCCGATGCGATGGCCACTTCTATCGAAGGCCGAAAGCGGCACGAGCATGATATCGGGATCGAGCACTGCCGCATCAGGCCCCGGGCCAGAAGTCCCAAATCCGACTGGAACCAATGGCGCCCCCGCGACGAGTTCCCGGAAGACGATCGTGCTGCGATCGAGGATGATGGGCACGCAAAGCCTTGCACCCCGCTCCCGCAGCCGCGCCATCAACGGCCTTATATCCACTTCGGAGCGGATCGGCAGGAAGCCGGAGACGGTGTCTCCCGGCCTGATATCGATGGTATCGCCGCCATGTGTGACCATGGCGAGGCCCTTTTCGATGCGGTCTACCGCCGGAATGGCATCGCGCGCCGCCAGGCATTCATTGCGATATCGGGCTTTCAGCTCTTTGGGGGTCATCTGCTCTTCGCGAAATTTATAAGATCACGAAAACATAATGAGCCGGCAGCCCATTGCAAAGCGCGAAAGCGACATATGATCGTCGCAGAAAGGAGCCGGCTCCATCAGCCTTTGCGGATGATCGACAATTTTCCGTTGCCATCCACATGAGCGCGAACGTTTTCATAATTATGCAGCGTCGTGTGATTGGTCTCGACCGGATGCGAATGCGTCGCGGTGATGACCACCACATCGGCACCGGCCGCCTCGCCCGCCTTGACGCCGGCCATGACGTCTTCAAACACCAGGCATTCCGATGGGCTGAGACCAAGGCGCTGCGCGCCGAGGATATAACCCTGCGGATCGGGCTTGCCGACCTTCACGTCCTCGGCCGTAACGATGAAGCGCGGCACGGGGATCCCGGCAGCATCCAGCCGCGCCAGCGCCAGCCGATAGGGCGACGAGGTAACGATCGCCCAGCGCTCCGGCGGCAGGGAAGCCAGGAAATCGACAGCGCCCGGCAGTGCGACGACACCCTCGACATCGGCAATCTCAGCCTCGGTGATCTTCAGCGCCTCCGCGACCGGATCGACGCCAGGCAGATTCAACTGGCCAATCGTATCGACGCCGCGCTTGCCGTGCATGGTCGGCATGAACTTCTCGACATCAAGTCCTTGAGCGCGCGCCCAGTTACCCCAGACACGTTCGGCGGCGGCGATCGAATTGATGATCGTGCCATCCATGTCGAACAGGAAACCGGAATAGGTCTTGGTGAAGGCGGAAGACGATGCAGCGGACAAGGAAGAACCTTTCTGGATAGACGGTGATCAGCCGCAAAACGCGGCCTCACGATGCGAGCCCTCCCCCGACTAGCGGCAGCCGCGGCAAGAAGCAAACGAATGCTGAGTTTGACTGCGGGGAAAAGACATTGCGCCGATGGCAAGGGCGAGTGACGCGCGGCAGCAACGTGCCGCGCGTCACCTGCTATTATTCGCCGAGGCGGCTCTTCAGACCATTGATGATGTGGTTCGCCAACGCCTCATAGTCGTCGTCGAAATGATGGCCGCCATCCATGGCAATGACTTCGGCTCCCGTGCCCTTCAACAGCGGGCATGCGACATCCTCGTCGTCGTCCTTGCCATAAACGCATTGCACCATCTTCGGATTGATCGACTTGAGGTCATTGACGGGGTTGCCGCCCTTGCCCTCGCTCGAAGCACCGAGCCAGCCCATGACCGAAATTACGTAGTCGACCTTCTGCGACAGCGACAGCAGCGACATCTGCACGATCTTGTCTTTTTCAGACTGCGGCAGGCGATTGTAGCTCGCCGGCAGCACATCTGCGCCGAAGGAATAGCCAACCAGCACCACATGCTTGACCTTGAAGCGCTTGGTGTAGAAGTCGATGATCCGGCCAAGGTCGTTCGCAGTCTGCTGCGGGTCCTTCTCGGTCCAGAAATAATGCAGGGTATCGACGCCCACGACAGGAATGCCCTGGTCCTGCAGATAGCTGCCGACTTCCTTATCAATGTCGCGCCAGCCGCCGTCGCCCGAATAGACGATCGCAAGCGTATCCTCGGTCGGCGTCGTCTCCATGACGTCGACGGGCAGCCCAAGCGGCGACTTGGAGCTGTCGATCGCCTTCATCAGATCGGCGAGCGATGCCTCAAGCGTCGCATAGGTGTCGGCATTATCCGAATCCGTGGTCTGAACTTCGGGATGGTCCTTCTGGATCTCCTCGACATGGTCGCGTCCGTCCTTCGGCGCATTGGCCGTGAAGGTCACCAGGATCGGGTTCGGCAAGGCACCTTCCTGCAGACCGAAGGACACCATGTCGCCATCGGTCTTCTTCTCGGCCGGCGTGCAGAGTTCCTGCTTCAGGCCGATACCGGCGGTCGGATCGACAGCCAGCGTGCCCGCGACCGTCGCATCCGGGGTCTGGGCAGCGATCGTCAGCGCCATGGCACCGCCGGCGCCGACACCGGCGATGATAGGCAATTGATAGGTGCTGTCGGCAAAGGAGCGCTGCACCTGCTGGCTGAGCGATTCCAGATCGGAAACGATATAGATGCAGCCGTCATTCTGGCTGACGTCGTATTTGTTGAGCGAAGCCAGCAAGGACGGATAATCGATGCCGATCACGAGCGAACCGTTGGCGACCAGCTTGTCGGCAACTGCTTTTTCCTTGTCACCCCAGCCGGCGAGATCGGAAATCAGCACGACTTCGTTCGAAACCTTGCCCTGCGGGCGCATGATATGCGGCGCCGGGATCATGCCCAGATCATATTTGGCGTCGTCGGCTTCCGCCCGTGCCGGACCCGACACCAGCAGGCCCATCGACACCATGCATGCGAAAGCCAATGACATTGCGTATTTCAAGATCATTTCCTCACGACCCCCTTAAGTCCGCCCCCGATGAGGAATGTGGCATCCATCAACGCGATCATTGGACTTACACCTCCCGAAACAGCCAGATAGCGCGGCTGCCATTCGGGATGGAACTTGGATTTGAAGGCACGAAGCCCTTTGAAGTTATAGAAACGCTCGCCATGCTCGAAGACAGTCCCCCCGACCCTGTCCCAAACCGGCGCCGATTCCCGTCTCGACATGCCCGATAGCGGCGCCATGCCGAGGTTGAAACGCTGAAAGCCCTGGCCCTTGAGGTATTCGAGGATCTGCACGAACAGGAAATCCATCGAACCCTTCGGGGCATCGGGCGAAAAACGCATCAGGTCGACGGACCCCTCCTCCTTGGTCTCCGTCATCAGGATATTCGCAAAAGCGACGATATTACCATCCTTTTTCAACACGCCGATCGGCTGCGAGCACACGTAGTCCGGATCGAACGCGCCAAGCGAGAAGCTCTTTTCCTTGGCATTGTGATCGGCAAGCCACGTGTCGGACACATGGGCAAGCTGATCCATGACTTCAGGTATATCTTGAGGTTCGATAACGGCAAATTCTAGTCCATCGCGAACCGCGCGGCTGGCCGTCTGTCTAAGGTTGGCCCATTTGCCGCCCTTGAGCTCGAAATTGGCAAGATTGACCACGGCGAGCTCGCCGAGCTTGTAGGCACGCAGGCCGGCATCGGCACAATAGGACAGAAGTGCGGGCGAGATCTGGTAGAACACCGAGCGGCAACCCGCCGCACGTGCAGCCTCGACGAAACGCCAGATCAGATCCGGCAGCGCCTGACGCGGGCCGACGGGGTCGAACAACGCGATCCACGAGCGGCCCTGCTTGCCGTACATGATGAAGGCATCGCCCTTTTCCGAGAACATGATGTTCTTGTCGCCCATGCGCACCAGATTGGCGTCGGCCACGCCTTGCTTGCGGACGATTTCGACGGCACGGGTCACCGCATCGTCGGTGACGGGCTCCAGGCGTTTCGTCGCCGGGCGCAGAAGGCTGAAGATCGCGATCGCCGAGGATAGGATGGAAATGCCGAGGGCCGCGCGAAGCCCGCGCGGCGCCTCGTCGGCGAATTCGAATTGCCACCAGAGCTGATTGCTGTATCCGACATCGCGATAGACGAAGAACAGCACCACGATCGCGCCGATGCAGACGACGGCAATGGCCGTCAGCCATCCGGCCGTCAGCGTCTGATTGAGCAGCGAGGCCGGTCGCTTGAACAGGCGGCGGCTGACGACAAGGCTGAAGACGAAGAAGGCCAGCAGTCCCGCCTCGACGATGGCGATGGCCTTCAGCAGCGACAGGAACAGGGCAAGCAGCGCCGAAAAACTCGATACCCACCAGGCGCCATCGAGGCGCTGGCTGAGACCACGCGCAGCTACGATGATCGCCAGCCCGAGAAGGCTGGAGAGAAAATGTGCACTTTCGACCAGCGATAGCGGCAGATAGTCGGACAGCACGATCAGGTTTTGATCCGGCGTCGGCGTGACGCTCGAGAAGACCAGCATCATGCCGAGCAATAGCGCAAAGGCCGAAAGCAGCTGCGGCATGACACGGGCGCCGATGCGGCGCATGCTGGAAGCCACCGGATGATCGACGAAACGGCGCAGCTCCGCCACCGAGATCGCGGCGATCGCGATGACGAGCGGGATGACGTTGTAGATGACGCGATAGAGGACCAGAGAGCTCAGAACGGCGTCTTCGTTCACCGAACTGCCGAGCCAGGCGATGATGATCGTCTCGAAGACGCCGAAGCCGGCTGGAACGTGGCTGAGCACACCGAGGCCGACAGCGATGGCATAGATGGCGAAGAAGCCCGGCCATCCGATCGAGGTTTCCGGCAGCAGTACATAGAGCACGGAGGCCGAGGCTGCGATATCGAATGCGGTGACGAGGAACTGTCGCGACCAAGTGCGCGAATCCGGCAGCCGAACTTCGACCGGCCCGATGCGCACCTCGCGGCCGTTGCGGCCGGCATAGACGACGAAAGCGAGCGCCGCGAGAATGACGATGGCGATCAGCCGCAGCCACAAGCCATCGACGCCGATCAGCGGGCCGATCTCGTCGGCGATGACCAGAAGCGCGATAGCGCCGACGGCGGCCAGGCCGAGACCGAAGGCGAGCGTGACGAAAGCGATGACGCGGGTGATGTCGTCGGGCGACAGTCCGAGCCGGGTATAGGCGCGGTAGCGGATCGCACCGGCGCTGAGCGCGCCGAAGCCGGCCGTGTTGCCGACTGCATAGGCGCTGAAGGAGGTCAGTGCCACATGCGGAAACGGCAGCCGCTTGCCGATATATTCGAGTGCATTCTGGTCATAGAAGATCAGGGAAGCGAAGCTCAGCCCGGTAAACAGCAGCGCAAGCAGCACCGAGGAGATCTTCGTCGTCGTCAAGGCGTGCACGACGTCGTCATAACGCACTTCTGTGGTCAGGTCGTAGATCGCGTAAGCAGCGATGCAGAAGACGGCGACGGTGAGAAGAGCGACGATCAGCGCCCGGTAGCGGTTCAACAGACCGACGACACCGCCACGCTCTTCCAATTCCTCATCGGCATTTTCCAGATCGATTGGGCTCGACATACTCTACCTGTTTATAGTGATCTTCGCCGGTTCCGACTGTTCGGATATTCAGTAACATCGACGACGCGTCTTCGAGTTGCCGTATACACTTCTTTCGACAAGCCCGTTGTGACGCGCGCTCCCATCATTCTGAATTTTGGCAATTTTGGCGCAGGCCCCGTCCTGCCAGCAATGAATCTGTTATTATTTAAAGGATTTTGTCATTCACCCGGCTTTTGAGCTTATCCACACACAAAAGTGATCTTCCCATCCCATCCCGAAGGCAGCCTGTATCAGGAATTCGCCAACTGGTCATCTGTCCAGTCATTCCTTCATGCGAACACATCTTCGCGGCCGAGCAGCCGGCATGAATCACAATTCTTCGGGCAAACTCAGCCAGCCAGTTTTCGAAGGCCGAAGCTCAGCCTCGCTCCCGATTGTCGGAAGCGTACTACAACGTGAGATAGATATCCATATTGTGCCGTCAACCTGTCCTCTTGATAAGATCGCGCTGAACCAGTCGAGATAGGTAGAACGAGCAGCTGGTCGACAAGCAAACGGATTGGCCCGGCGCCAAAATCAGCGCCGGGCCTCAAGCTGAAAGCCAATGCAGGGGGAAGGGTTTGATGACTCCCGATGCGTCTTTGCCGGAACTCAGCGATCCGGCGCCTCCGCCGGCTCGCCCCGCATCTCGCTCAGGAAGAATCCTTCGCGCAGATTGATCCCGTATTCGACGAAAGCCTTCATGCAGCAGAGCATCTGCGTCCAGCCCTCGCAGTTCAGATAGGTGCCGCGGCGGCCCGCCTCGTCTTCGCGCCAGCCCGTTTCCTCGATGATGACGAGCGTACCGCCATCGTCCAGGGCATCGAACGTCATCTCGACCTTCGTCCTATAGCGGATGCCATCCTCACCGGTGCCGCCTTCCCAGTGAAAGACGATCCGCTTGTTGGCTTCCACCTCATTCACCTCGACGGGGGCATTCTTCCACCAGATGACCGTCGTTCCCGCCACAAGCGGGGCGCTGGCGCCGCCGACTGTCGTGAAATAGCTCGAAAGCTTCTTCGGATTGACGACCGCATCGAAGACTTCACTGACCTGGCGGCCGATCCGTCCTGAAATCCGAACATTCAATGTCATGGCATCTCCTCCGTTGTCCGTTTGTGGCTATCGCTCCATTGCGAGCGGTCTCATTATGTTATAAAAATATAACATGTCAAACGAATCGGATAGCGACCTGATTTTCAAGGCCCTTGCGCATCGTCGCCGGCGCGAAATCCTCGACATGCTCAAGAGCGCACCGCGTACGACGGGCATGCTCTGCGAGGCATTCACGGATATGGACCGCTGCACCGTGATGCAGCATCTGAAAGTGCTGGAGGAAGCCGATCTCGTGATCGCCCAAAAGGAAGGACGCGAGCGCTGGAACCATCTGAACAGCCTGCCGATCAAACAGATCCATGATCGCTGGATCAGCGCCTATGCCGGCCACGCCCTCTCCATCCTCGATCAGTTGAAAAAAGATCTGGAGGATTAGTAGGAAAGGGATGACTGCGGCCGGCGGAGGCCGGATTTAGGCTGTGCCAGTTCGGCTCAACAATCGCTTCAGCCGGTCGTTCGTCCCGTCCTCGTCGAGCGGCGTATAGACCACCAGCTTCATGTCGGCACGATCCATGACGGCAAGCGCGGTATATTCGAATGTCATCAACCCGCCTTCCGGATGGCGCAGACGCTTGTGACCGGTCAGCGGCCGCAGCACATCCTGCCTCGGCCACCACGCGCGAAATTCGGGGCTCGCCTGCGTCAATGTGGCGATCAGCCGCTCGAAATCGGGATCGCCGGCGTAACGGGCGCTGTCGGCGCGAAACATCGCCAGCGAATTCGCCGCAACGATCTCCCAATCGACAAGAAGCTGTCGATGAGCAGGGTCGGTAAACACCCGATGGACGCTGTTGCGCGCATCGCCCTGCAGCAGGGCGTAATCGCCGAAAAGTGCGACCGCTGCCGCATTCCATGCCAGCACATCCCAACGCCGGCCGAGAACATAGGCCGGTTGGCCCTTAAGACTTGCAAGCATGCGCCGCAGAGCGTCTGGTACATCCTCAGGACCGCGCGAAGGAGCTTCCGCAGACGGCCGATCACTCAGCGTAAAGAGATGCCGCCGCTCGGCCGGATCGAGGCGTAGCGCGTCGGCCAGCGCCGATAGAACCTCCGCGGAGGGGCGGACATCCCGGCCCTGTTCCAGCCATGTGTACCAGGTGGTGCCGACATCGGCGAGAAGCGCCACTTCCTCGCGCCTGAGCCCCGGAGTGCGCCGCCGAAACCCCTCCGGAAGTCCAACACCCGCAGGCGTCAGTTTTTCACGACGGGAGCGCAGGAAGACGCCGAACTCGCGACGTCTGGCTTCGAGAATGGTCTGGCTCTGATTGATCGTCATGGCTTAACATAGCAGGATCAATACTAGGATAAAGTCAGAACTGTTTGCCGCGCCTGCAAGCTGCCAAAGATCGTCATGCAGACAACAAGAAGGCGGTAGCTATGGATATGAGCGGCAAGACGGTCCTGATTACAGGCTCGACGGATGGTGTCGGGCGCCGGGTCGCGGAACGACTGGCAGCAGCAGGTGCGACAGTGCTCATTCACGGCCGCAACAAGGCCCGCGCCGAAGAGCTGATCTCCCGCATCCGGGACAAAGGCGGGAAAGCAACCTTCCATCTTGCCGACCTTTCTTCGCTGGATGAGGTCCGCACTCTGGCCGACGCCATCGAGCATGATTACGACCACCTCGACGTTCTGATCAACAATGCCGGCATCGGCACCAATGGCGGCGGCGGGCGACAGGTGAGCCAAGACGGATACGAGCTGCGCTTTGCCGTGAATTATCTCGCCGGCTTCCTACTGACGCGCCGCCTGCTGCCCCTGTTGAAGGCAAGCACTCCCGCCCGCATCGTCAACGTGTCTTCGGCTGGACAGCAGGCAATCGACTTCTCCGACGTCATGCTGACACGCGGCTATAGCGGTGTGCGCGCCTATTGCCAGAGCAAGCTGGCGCAGATCATGTTCACCTTCGATCTCGCAGAGGAGCTTGCCGGCTCCGGCGTCACTGCCAACTGCCTGCACCCGGCAACCTATATGGACACGACCATGGTGCGCCAGGCAGGCGTCACCCCCATAAGCTCCGTCGAGCAAGGTGCCGATGCCATCCTCAATCTGGCGGCCGGCACCGCCCTGGAAGGGCACACCGGCCTCTATTACGACGGGCTGCGCCCATCACGCGCTGCCGCCCAGGCCTATGACGCAACCGCGCGACAGCGTCTGCGAATACTCAGCCAGAGCCTTGCCGGCCTCGGCTGAACCATACCCCTGACCACTCCCCTACCTCCAGAAAGGAGACACCCATGTCGTCTCAGCATGTCGTTATTATCGGCGGCTCCTCCGGCATCGGCCTTGCGACCGCCGCCCATCTTCTCGAAAAAGGAACCGGGTCACGATCACAGGTCGCGACGCTGCGAAGCTCCAGGCTGCCACGCAAAGCCTGAACGGCGAGCTTACCCCCGTCGCCATGGATGCCGCCGACTTCACGGGCCTTACCGAAGCCTTCCAGGCAATCGGCCCGCTCGACCATCTCGTCCTGGCCTTGGGCGGCGGCAATGGCGCCGGTCCCTTTGCCACCGTCGACCTCGCCGATGTCAGGAAAGGCTTCGAGCAGAAGACCATGGCACATTTCGCCTGTGCCCAAGCTTGCCTTCCCCATCTTTCGAAGCAGGGCAGCATCACCTTCGTCTCCGCCGTCTCGGCACAGGCGGCCATGCCGGGAACCGCCGGGCTTGGAGCCATCAATGCCGCCATTGCCGCATTGGCACCGATCCTCGCCGTCGAACTCAAGCCCATCCGAGTGAACTGCGTTTCGCCCGGTGTCGTCGACACCCCCTGGTGGGATTTCCTAAGCGAAGAGCAGAAAGAGCCGACCTTCGCCAACTTCGCAGCACGCACGCCGGTCGGCCGCGTCGGCGACCCACGGGAGATCGCCGAAGCCATCGCTTTTCTGATCGGCAACGGCTTCACCAGCGGTCATACGCTGATCTGCGATGGCGGCATCCGCCTCGGTCAATGATCTCCGGAGGCTTTGCGCTTTTCTTCAGATCGCGAAAACGCGCCATCGCCGGCCGGCCGGAGCGATGGCACCCTCAACTATTGCGGACATCCGCCTGAAGCTGCGTGAGGATCTCGATCAGCCTGGGAGCCATTTCACGGATTTCGACCAGATGGATCGAGCTCAGCGTTTGAAGAACCTCTTCGGATTTCTCCGTCAATTGCAGCGTCTGGCGGCGTTTGTCCGTCGGATCGGGGTGGCGGGTGACATAGCCGCCATCGATCAGCCGTCCCACAAGCTCCGTCGCCGTATGAGGAGCAATCAGCAGCTTTTCCGCCAGCATACCGATCGTCATCGCCTCTCCGGCGCCGTTACCCTTGATGGCCAGCAGCGCCTGATGCTGCTGTGGCGGCAGGCCCGCCTCCTGCGCGGCCGAGGTGCTGAAATCCATGAATTTGCGCAGCGTGTAGCGCAAGGTCGCCAGCGCCTCGTAATCCGCCTGAGAAAGGGTTTTGTTTAAACGTCGCACCATCAAATAATCCTCATTGCCGCGGTTCGCGGTCCTAAAGCAAGTCGCGCAAAATCTTCAGCGGTTTTGCGGCAACACCGTGCTCCAGATCAAGGAACTATAGTGCCGAAAACGAATCTTGCAGATCGCGATGCGCTTCAGTTGATTTATATCGCATTACGATATATTTGCCATCTCGAAGCGGGGAGCGGCTGAAGGACGGCCGCGCGCGCTTAGCACAGAAGGCCTCCCATGCAGGACATACCCACCTCACAAAGTCACAGCCACGATTTCTCCGGCGGGGCCTCCCGCAAGGACAATGGCGATTTCACCACGGACAAACGCGTCCTGGTGCTGATTGCCATGGCGCTCGTCGTCGGCACCGGCGGCGCATTCGCCGCCTGGGTGCTCATCAATCTTATCGCGCTCGTCAGCAATGCCGTCTGGCTGTTCAAGATCAGCACCGAGCCGCTGTCCTTCGCCATGGTGGCGCGCTCGCCCTGGATGGTCGCCGCTCCCATTCTCGGCGGTCTCGTCATCGGCTTGATGGCGCGTTACGGCTCTGAGAAAATTCGCGGCCACGGCATTCCCGAAGCCATCGAGGCGATCCTGATCGGCGGCAGCCGCATGTCACCGAAGGTGGCGGTGTTGAAGCCCCTGTCGTCGGCGATCTCGATCGGCTCCGGCGGCCCCTTCGGTGCGGAAGGTCCCATCATCATGACGGGCGGCGCCATCGGTTCGCTCTTTGCGCAGTTCTTTCATATGAGTGCCGCCGAGAGAAAGACCCTGCTCGTTGCCGGCGCTGCGGCTGGCATGACGGCGGTGTTCGGCACGCCGATCGCGGCCGTCATGCTTGCCGTTGAATTGCTGCTCTTCGAATGGAAGCCGCGCAGCTTCATCCCGGTCGCGGTCGCGGCCTGCGTTTCTGTCGTCTGGCGTCCGTTCCTGATCGGCAGCGGCGCGCTCTTCCCTGCGCATTTCGATATGTCGCTCTCCTGGTGGGGTATCGTGCTCGCCGCCGGCCTCGGCATTGTCTCCGGCCTGCAATCCGGCCTGTTGACGACGCTGCTCTACAAGATCGAGGATGCCTTCGAGAAGCTGCCGATCCACTGGATGTGGTGGCCGGCACTCGGCGGCCTTATCGTCGGGCTTGGCGGCCTGATCGAGCCGCGCGCGCTGGGCGTCGGCTACGACATCATCGCCGATCTCCTGCATAGCCGCATCGCCGTCGGGGCCGTTCTGGCAATCCTGTTGGTCAAGGCGGGCATCTGGCTGGTGGCACTGTCCTCGGGCACATCAGGCGGCGTCCTGGCGCCGCTGCTGATCCTCGGAGGCGCACTCGGCTGGCTTGTAGGCCTTGTTTTGCCTGGCGATCCTGGCTTCTGGGCGATGCTCGGCATGGCGGCGATGATGGGGGGAACGATGCGTGCTCCGCTGACGGGTACCTTCTTCGCCGTCGAGCTGACCGGAGATACGAGCGCGCTGGTGCCCCTGCTTGCGGCAACGGTCGCGGCCTATGCCGTCACCGTCCTGCTGTTGAAACGATCAATTCTGACGGAAAAGATTGCCCGCCGCGGCCAGCACATCACCCGCGAATACGGCATAGATCCGTTCGAGCTGACGCGTGCCCGCGACATCATGATCGCCAAGGTGGACACGCTGCCCGCATCCATGCGCCTGTCGGAAGCGCTGGCCCAGATGACGGAGCGGCCGGATGCGCATCGTTTCTATCCCGTCGTCGGAGAGAATGACCGCCTCGTCGGCATGATCTCGCGCGCCGACGCCCTGCGCTGGCAGAGCGAACCGGAGCTCATGGATCAGTCGCTCTATGATGTGATCTCGGATACGTCGCTCCCGGTCGCGCATGCGGAGGATACGGTCGGCCGCGTCGCCGACATCATGATCCATGCCGATACGGGACGTGTTCCTGTCGTCGAACCGCAGACCGGCCGCCTCGTGGGTCTTATCGCCCGCAAGGATCTGCTGCGGCTGCGCAGCGCGACCAACCGCGCCGAACTCGAACGCGGTGCTTACCTGCGATAGAAAAGTTAAGGGGAGGAGGAGTGGCGTCAGCGCGGCGGAAGAACTGCGCGGCGCCTTCCTTGGCCATCGGCTGGGAAGATTTAAGAGCGATCCACGACGACCGATGGATGTTTACGATCCTGGGTGCCTACAAACGTAGGTGGGCACCGTGTGTCCAGGCCCACGGGCCTGGTCAGGGACAGCTCCCTTTGGATCGAGTATGGCCCCAGGGATTGTGGTTCCTGTCGGGAAGCGCAGACCGCCTGAACTATATAAAGAGGTTTCGGGTCTTGTACCAGAGGTCGGCGGCCGGCATCCGCAGAAATAAACTCAAGCCTGCTCCACGCCCGGCCGTTCCAGAAGCTTTTCGGTGATTCCGTGAATACGCGTCGTCACCTCATCGATGACGCTTGCCAGCGTCTCCTCGGCCCGCGCATTGGCCGCCACGGTCGTATCGCGGTTGCTGGTGAGAGTTTCCAGTTCGGCTTCCAGCGAAGACACGCGCCGCGTCAATTCGCTCACCTCGTCCATGATCATGATGCCGGCCATGACGGTCACCCGCAGATCGCCGATTTCGCCGAACTGACTCTTCAGATGCATGACATAACGGTCGAAGCGATTGGCAAGATCCGTCAGATGGTCTTCCTGGCCCTCTTCGCAGGCCATCCGATATGCTTTGCCGTCGATCGTTACCGTTACTTGTGCCATTCGACTTTCCGATCATTGCCGCGCTGCGACGGCTGCCTCCCGAGGGATCAGCGGTCCAGCACGGCTCTTATGGTTTCCATCGCCGTGACAAGCCGGCGCGACACTTCACGATTGACCTCCTCGAGCCGGTTCGCACGGAACTCGGCCTGATCCAATTCCTGGGCAAGGCGGGACCGATCGGCGTGAACCCTGCGGACCTCGCCTTCTATATCGCTCTGCGCCCGTTCCCGCTCGAACCGTCCATCAACCGCGCTTTCCAAAGTCGAAAGCGCCTGGCGCAATTGGGCGAGCGCCGCGTCCACCGTTTTGCCTGAAGGTGTCATACCCTTCGCATCTCCGCGCAAGGCCCGAATCAAAACATCCGGCCACTTGTCTGATTTCGCAACAATATTCAACTCGGCAACAGCACGTCAATAAAGGCTGTCATGTGGCAGCCCCCCTATTCTGTGGATGAATGCCACCTTTGCCGTCTACACAGGCCTTGTCGCATGATTGTCGTCTTTTGTAAAAGTGAACGGGCAAATGTCAAAAAATTGCCCCAAGAGGGTCGGATTGGGTCCTCGATTTATTGACTTGCTCGCCCCAACTGCTATGTCTCGACCGCCTGAGGCGACGTTGAAAATGGCGTTCGGAAGAGCGCTTCCCCTTCACCCGCCTTTCAACCGATGGCCCTCCGTCCCAGGCGTGTGGCCATCCCCCCGAACCCGGAACACTGCGGAAAAACCCATGAACTCTCGCGAACAACACGACCGGATGGCGAATGCGATCCGTTTCCTTGCCATGGATGCTGTCGAGAAGGCCAATTCCGGTCACCCCGGTTTGCCGATGGGGATGGCTGATGTCGCCACCGTTCTCTTTAGCAAATATCTGCGCTTCGACCCGAAGAACCCGCTCTGGCCGGACCGTGACCGTTTCGTCCTGTCGGCCGGCCACGGCTCGATGCTGCTTTACTCGGTCCTCTATCTGACCGGCTATCCGGACATGACGGTTGAAGAGCTCCAGCGCTTCCGCCAGCTCGGCTCCAAGACCGCAGGCCATCCGGAATATGGTCACGCCACCGGCATCGAAACCACCACCGGTCCGCTCGGCCAGGGCATTGCCAATGCCGTCGGCATGGCGATCGCCGAGCGTAAGCTGCGCGAAGAATTCGGCGCCGAGCTGCAGGATCACTACACCTACGCCATGTGCGGCGACGGCTGCCTGATGGAAGGCATCAGCCATGAGGCGATCGCGCTTGCCGGCCACCTCAAGCTCAACAAGCTGATCCTGTTCTGGGACAACAACTCTATCACCATCGACGGCGCCGTCTCGCTCTCGGATTCGACCGACCAGATCATGCGCTTCAAGGCCGTTCACTGGAACACGATCGAAGTCGACGGTCACGACCAGGCCGCTATCAGCGCTGCCATCGAAGCCGCTCACAAGTCCGACCGCCCGACGCTCATCGCCTGCAAGACGATCATCGGCTTCGGCGCTCCGAACAAGCAGGGCACGCACAAGGTCCACGGCTCGCCGCTTGGCGCCGAGGAAATTGCCGCGACCCGCGTTGCGCTGAACTGGCCTTACGAACCCTTCGTCATCCCGAACGACGTCCTCGGTGAATGGCGTGCTGCCGGCGAACGCTCCATCGGCACTCGCGAAGCCTGGGAAGGCCGCCTCGCCGCAACCGACGCTGCCAAGAAGGCCGAGTTCACCCGCCGCTTCGATCACAAGCTGCCTGCCGGATTCGACGCCGCCATCAGCGAGTACAAGAAGAAGCTCGCCGAAACCAAGCCGACGGTCGCAACCCGCAAGGCATCGGAAGATGCTCTCGAAGTCATCAACGGCTTCATCCCGGAAACGCTCGGCGGCTCCGCCGACCTGACGCCGTCGAACAACACCAAGACCAGCCAGATGAAGTCGATCACCCCGACCGATTTCTCCGGCCGCTACATGCACTGGGGCATCCGCGAACACGGCATGGCCGCTGCCATGAACGGCATCGCGCTCCATGGCGGTCTCATCCCCTATAGCGGCGGCTTCCTGATCTTCTCGGATTATTGCCGTCCGCCACTGCGCCTCGCCGCTCTGATGGGCATCCGCGCCATCCACGTCCTGACGCATGATTCCATCGGCGTCGGCGAAGACGGCCCGACCCACCAGCCGGTCGAGCAGGTCGCAAGCCTGCGCGCCATCCCGAACTTCCAGCTCTTCCGCCCGGCGGACGCCACGGAAACGGCCGAATGCTGGCAGATCGCCATCAAGACGACCAACCGTCCGTCCGGCCTTGCTCTGACCCGTCAGAACCTGCTGGCCGCTCGTACCGAGTACAGCGAGAAGAACCTCTGCGAACTCGGCGCCTACACGCTGGCCGGCAATGCCGATGCCAAGGTGACGATCTTCGCTTCGGGCTCCGAAGTCGAACTCGCCGTTGCCGCCCGCACCGTTCTCGAAGGCAAGGGCATCTCCACGCGCGTCGTTTCCGTTCCCTGCACCGAGCTCTTCTTCGAGCAGCCGGACGCCTACCGCAAGGAAGTCATCGGCAACTCGCCGGTCAAGGTTGCTGTCGAAGCCGGCGTTCGCGAGGGCTGGGATGCCTTCATCGGACCGGAAGGCGCCTTCATCGGCATGAAGGGCTTCGGCGCTTCCGCTCCGTACAAGGATGTCTACAAGCACTTCGGCATCACCACGGAAGCCGTTGTCGCCGCCGCTGAGGCAAAGCTTTCCTGAGGGCGCTGACAAGCGCTCTCAAATCCAATAGATAAACACCCTGAATGAAAGGGAGTGACATTCATGACTGTAAAAGTAGCCATCAACGGCTTTGGCCGTATCGGCCGTAACGTCCTGCGCGCAATCGTCGAGTCCGGCCGCACCGACATCGAAGTCGTTGCCATCAACGACCTCGGCCCGGTCGAGACCAATGCCCACCTGTTGCGTTACGATTCCATCCACGGCAAGTTCCCCGCCGAAGTGAAGGTCGAAGGCGACACGATCATCGTTGGCGGCGGCAAGCCGATCAAGGTCACGGCGATCAAGGACCCGGCAACCCTGCCGCACCGCGATCTCGGCGTCGACATCGCGATGGAATGCACGGGCATCTTTACTGCCCGCGACAAGGCCGCCGCTCACCTGACGGCCGGTGCAAAGCGCGTCATCGTTTCGGCTCCTGCCGACGGCGCCGATCTGACTGTCGTTTTCGGCGTCAACCACGACCAGCTCACCAAGGAGCACCTGGTCATCTCCAACGCGTCCTGCACCACAAACTGCCTGGTGCCGGTCGTGAAGGTTCTCGACGACGCCGTCGGCATCGACCACGGCTTCATGACGACCATCCACTCCTACACCGGCGACCAGCCGACGCTCGATACCATGCACAAGGACCTGTACCGCGCCCGTGCCGCAGCCCTGTCCATGATCCCGACCTCGACGGGCGCCGCAAAGGCCGTTGGTCTCGTGCTGCCGCACCTGAAGGGCAAGCTCGATGGCACGTCGATCCGCGTTCCCACGCCGAACGTCTCGGTTGTCGACTTCAAGTTCGTGTCCAAGAAGGCAACGACGGTCGGCGAAATCAACGAAGCCATCAAGGCTGCTTCGAACGGCAAGCTGAAGGGCATCCTCGGCTACACCGACGAGCCGCTGGTTTCCCGCGACTTCAACCATGACAGCCACTCGTCGATCTTCGCGACCGACCAGACCAAGGTCATGGAAGGCAACTTCGTGCGCGTCCTGTCCTGGTACGACAACGAGTGGGGCTTCTCCAGCCGCATGTCGGACACGGCTGTAGCCTTCGCAAAGCTGATCTGATCATGGCCTTCCGCCCGCTCCTTCCGACGACAGTCCGCTGGCGTCCCATGGAAGGAGACGGGCTGGAGCACCTCACGATCGCTCCTATCAACAATGCCGGCGCTGCGGTCATCCGCGCCGCCGGCATTATCATTGGTGGCCGCGGCGGCACGCCCTACGGCGTCTCCTACCGCATCGACTGCGCCGCCGATTGGGCCGTTCTTTCCTTCTCCGTCGAAACCACCGATGGCCGGCGCCTGGCGCTGATTTCGGACGGCAAGGGACATTGGCGCACCGAGCATGGCGTGACGCTGCCGCAATTCGACGGCTGCATCGATATCGACCTCTACGGTTCGCCCTTCACCAACAGCCTGCCGATCCGCCGGCTGGAGTTGACGCGTGAAAGCGGGACCGCCAAGCTTTCAATGCTCTATATCCCGTTCGACACCTTCGAACCGGTGCGCGACGGTCAGCACTATACCTGCATCATGCCGGAGAAACTTTATCGATACGCGGCCGAAGACAGGGATTTCACCGTCGATCTTCCGGTCGACGAGGATGGGCTGGTAATCGATTATCCGATCTATTTCAGGCGTGTCGCCGTCTGAGCGGCCGGCAAGGCACGCTCGCGCATCCTCTTAAAAACATTTCGATTTTTTCACCTCTCTGCCCTGCTATGGTCCAGATTTACCAGTAAATTTCGAAGCTGGACGTCTCCCAGGGCATTCCGGGCCGCTTTGCCGTTCTGGCAAGGCGCATCACACCATGACGATGCAGTCGTCGGAAAGAGTTTCGATCCATGAACTCTCCTCCGAACGATTTCCGTGTTTGCCAATTTGCCAGGCACGGCAACATGATGGAAACTGGGGAGACCTCCGGCATTCCGGGCTTTTGGCCCCAGCAGCGGCGCACGGAAAAAGGGGAAGAAAAGGTGGAGGCATTTTACGTCATCGTGCTGATCAGCACGGTTCTTATTCTTATTGCAGCTTTCTCCAGCCTCCTTGCTTTCCGCTTCGGCGCACCCCTGCTGCTGCTCTTCCTCATGATCGGACTTGCCGCCGGCACCGACGGGCTCGGCATCGAATTCTCCAACAATTATCTTGCCTATATTCTCGGCTCGCTGGCGCTTGCCATCATCCTGTTTGATTCCGGCTATGGCACGCCGATCCAGGCCTTCAAGCTTGCTGCGGCGCCCGCGCTGACCATAGCCTCCGTCGGCGTTATCGTAACAGCCGCATTGTTCGGCCTCGCCGCCACCTGGCTGCTCGGCTTCACCTGGCTGCAGGGCCTGCTGCTCGGCTCCATCGTCGCCTCGACGGATGCGGCCGCCGTCTTCTTCCTGCTGCGCATCGGCGGCATCAATATCCGTGACAAAGTGCGCTCGACGCTGGAAGTCGAATCCGGCACCAACGACCCGATGGCGATCTTCCTGACCCTCGCTCTGGTCGAGCTATTGGCGAGCGGCGAAGGCTATGCCGGCATCAACCTCGCCATGCTCGCCACCTTTGTCCAGCAGATGGGACTGGGCGTCATTCTCGGCCTGCTTGGCGGCATGATGATCGTCCTCATCGTCAGCCGCCTGGAGACGGATCGCGGCCTGACGCCGATCTTCGTGCTGGCGCTGGCGCTCCTCGTATTCTCGTTTACCGGCGCCGTCGGCGGCAGCGGCTTCCTGGCCGTCTACGTTGCCGGCATCTACGCCGGCAATCGACGCCTGCCGGCATCCGCCTCGATCAAGCGCTTCCAGGACGGCATGACCTGGCTGGCACAGATCATCATGTTCCTCGTCCTCGGCCTGCTTGCGACCCCGTCCGAATTTCCAGCGATCGCGATCCCCGCCGTGGCGCTGGCGCTGTTCCTGATCTTCATCGCCCGTCCGATCGCAGTATGGCTCTGCCTGCTGCCCTTCGATTATACCCAGCGTGAGACCGGCTTCGTCGCCTGGGTCGGCCTGCGCGGCGCAGTCTCCATTCTTCTGGCAATCATGCCGATCCTCGGCGGCCTGCAGGCCGGCCAGACCTATTTCAACGTCGCCTTCATCGTCGTGCTGGTCTCTCTGCTCGTGCAAGGCTGGACCATCAAGCCGATGGCACGCCGGCTTGGCCTCATCGTTCCCCCGCGCATGGGAGCAATCGACAAGGTCGAGGTCGATCTGCCCGGCACCGTCAACCATGAGCTCCTCTCCTACCGTGTCGTGAAAGACAGCCCGGTCCTTCGCGGCGAACGCATCCCCCGCTGGGCGACGCCATCGCTCATCGTTCGCGACGGCAAATCCATGCGCTATCAATATGCCGGCCGCCTGCGCGAAAACGATATCGTCTATCTTTTCGTCTCGCCCAACTATTCGCGCCTGCTCGACCGCCTCTTCGCCAGCCGCGCGCCGGTCGATCCGGACGATGCCGAATTCTTCGGCGCGTTCTCGATTTCACCGCTGCGCCCAGCCGCGGACCTCGATGCCGCTTATGGGCCGGGGCTCCTCAGCGAACAGGAGAAAGGTCTCACCATCGCCGAGCTCATGCGCCATCGCCTGGGTGGCAAGGCCGACTACGCCGACCGCGTTCGTCTGGGCGAGATCATCCTCATCGTTCGCGATCTCGACGAGAACGACCATATCCAATCTGTCGGCATGTCGCTGGAAGCGGTGGAGCCGCCCGTCATCATGCCGATCTTCATCAATCTCCATGATATTCTGAAGAGCATCCACGCCTATCTGCAGAAGCGCCGCGAGCGCGCGCATGAAGCTGTTTCAGACGATTCGACTGCAGGCAAAAACGACGTCTGAGCGCCTTGAGCAATTCCAGGAAAACTGCGCAGCGGTTTTCCGCTCGGAATTGCGAAAAACCAAGAAGATAGAACCGTTCAACGATTCCATGAAACGCTGAACGGTTCTTGCGTCTCCGATCATCCGTAGTATGGTCGGCGCGCTTTTCGCCACCAACAATATTGGATCCTCCCATGGCAGCCTTCAAAACTCTCGATAATCTCACCGACATCACCGGCAAGCGCGTGCTCGTGCGCGTCGACCTCAACGTGCCGGTCAAGGATGGCAAGGTCACCGATGCGACCCGCATCGAGCGTGTCGCCCCGACGATTCTCGAGCTGTCCGAAAAGGGCGCCAAGGTCATCCTGCTTGCCCATTTCGGCCGCCCGAAGGACGGCCCCTCCCCGGACCTTTCCCTCGGCCTGATCGTGCCGACCGTCGAGGAAGTTCTCGATCATGCCGTTCTCTTCGCCTCCGATTGCATTGGCGCCCCGGCAGCCGACGCGGTTGCCAAGATGAACAATGGCGACATCCTGCTGCTTGAAAACACCCGCTTCCACAAGGAAGAGGAAAAGAACGACGCAGCCTTCACCAAGCAGCTCGCCGCCAACGGCGATATCTACGTCAACGATGCCTTCTCGGCTGCCCATCGCGCTCATTCCTCGACCGAGGGCCTCGCCCAGCTGCTGCCGGCCTATGCGGGCCGCACGATGCAGGCCGAGCTTGAAGCTTTGGAAAAAGGCCTCGGCAATCCGGTCCGTCCGGTTGTTGCCATCGTCGGCGGCGCCAAGGTCTCCACCAAGATCGATCTCTTGATGAACCTCGTGAAGAAGGTCGATGCGCTTGTCATCGGTGGCGGCATGGCCAATACATTTATCGCCGCCCGCGGCACCAATGTCGGCAAATCGCTCTGCGAGCATGATCTCGCCGATACCGCTAAGCAGATCATGATCGAAGCCGCCGCCTCCGGCTGCGCGATCGTGCTGCCGGAAGACGGCGTCGTCGCCCGCGAATTCAAGGCCGGTGCCGACAACGAAGTTGTCGCGATCGAAGCCATCCCCGCCGATGCCATGGTACTCGACGTTGGCCCCAAGTCGGTCGAAGCCGTCAAGAACTGGATCGGCCGTGCCACCACGCTGGTCTGGAACGGCCCGCTCGGCGCCTTCGAGATCACGCCTTTTGACGCCGCGACCGTTGCAGTCGCCAAATATGCCGCCGAATGCACCAAGGCCGGCAAGCTGACCTCGGTCGCCGGCGGCGGCGATACGGTTTCGGCGCTCAATCACGCCGGCGTTGCCGACGACTTCACCTATGTCTCGACGGCCGGCGGCGCCTTCCTCGAATGGATGGAAGGCAAGGTCCTGCCGGGCGTGGCCGTTCTGCAGGCCAGCAAGTAAATCAGCCAGCACTTCAAAAGCAAAAGAGCCTCGGTCGCGATCTGACCGGGGCTCTTTTGCTTTCCTGCAATAGCCAACCAAGCGTTCAGGACAGAGCAAGTCACATTTGCCACAATGACAAGAATAGGTTTGCTGTGATATCGGAAATGAGACCATGTCAAACAGATGTTACGAAAGCACGGCACTAGGTTGTCCCGCTAATAATAAAGGGGCCTAATAGAGGGGTTGCCATATGCTTGCCTGGCGCAGTTTTGTTGCCGTTCTTACTGTATTCTTAGTTGCTCAATCAGGCATAATTCACGCCCAACAGTTGCACGCAGCCGTTCCCGTCTTCTCTCCGACCGGACCGGACGCCGAAGCTTATGGTGAAAAACTCGGTTATCCCACAGGCCCATCACTAAGCCCACCAATGGGCAAGCAGCAAAACATGATCGGCAACTTCAGCCATGCCGATCAGCTGGCCCCGACGCACACGATCGCTGCGGCCGAACATCCACTGCCGTTGCTGCGCGCGCCCTCCGAGATTTCGGTCAAGTTCACGTTCGGCACCGAAACTGCCTCCTTGTCGAAATATCTCGACACCAATCCCACCACGGGATTGCTGATTGCCCACAACGACACGATCCTGTTCGAACATTATCAATATGGCCGCACCGATCGCGACCGCCTTGTCTCGCAATCCATGGCGAAGACATTGACCGGCATGATGATCGGGATCGCTATTTCCGAAGGCGCCATTCATTCGATCGACGATACGGTTGAGACCTATGTGCCGGAGCTTAAAGGCACAGAGATGGGCGGCACGCCGATCCGCGCGTTGCTGCACATGGCCTCCGGCATTGCCTTCACCGAGAACTTCGGCAATCCCGACGACAACGTTCATCTCAGCAACTCATTGCTCGGTCCGGAAAAGCTTGACCCCATTACGGCCGTATCGCGCTTCAACAAGCGGGTCGCTCCTCCCGATACGGTCTGGCATTACAGCAATCTCGACACCGAAGGGCTGAGCCTCGTCCTGACCCACGCCACCCATATGAGCATGGCGGATTATCTCCAGACCCGCATATGGCAGCCGATGGGTGCGGAAGCCAGCGCGAACTGGCAGGTTGACAGAACAGGCCAGGAAGTCGGCTACTGCTGCTTCAGCGCGACGCTTCGCGACTATGCCCGCTTTGGCATGCTGCTCGCACATGACGGCGCCTTGAACGGCCGGCAGATCATCCCGCGCCAATGGCTGCTCGACGCGACGCAACCGGTCAAGCAAGGCTCGTTCCTCGCGGTCAATCACGAGACGAACCCCTGGGGCTATGGCTATCAGACCTGGCTGATGCCCGGTCCGCGCCGAACGTTTTTTCTGGATGGCCGAGCAGGCCAGCGCATCCTCGTCGATCCAACGACGCATCTGGTCCTCGTACACACTGCGGTACGTGCGAAGCCTGGCGATGCCGGCAGCGCCGAGCTGGTCGAACTCTGGTCCAGCGTGCTCAAGCAGTTCCAGAGCAATTGAAGCGATCGCCATGAAGGCCGCAAACTCGCAAGGCGGGGGGTAAAGGTCGTCGATAAACTTGTCAGGGGCACAAGTTCAAGCTTTCAGGCCTGGCCGAGCAACGGCTAAATCCTGGCAGTTCCATCAAAGCTGCCGGGAGCCGCCATGAACGCCGTCGCTTACGTCACCGTTGACGTCTTCACATCCGAACGCTTCGTCGGCAATCCCCTGGCTGTCATCCCTGATGCCCGCGGTCTCAGCAGCGACGCCATGCAGAAGATTGCAACTGAATTCTGCTATTCGGAAACAACCTTCGTGCTACCGCCTGAAAACCCCGATCACACCGCGCGGGTCCGCATCTTCACGCCCACGGCCGAAATCCCCTTTGCCGGTCATCCCAATGTCGGCACCGCTTTCGTTCTCGGCCAGCAGCAAGCGATCTTCGGAAAACCGACAGGCGACAGGCTGATCTTCAAAGAGGAAGCCGGGCTCGTGGAGGTCACTTTGTTGCGCGACAGTGGCGGCGTCTCCGGCGCAAGCATCCGCGCACCGGGCAGGCTTACGATCGGCGAGACCATTGCCGACGAGCTGATTGCCGCTTGCGTGCAGATCGATCCGCAATCGATCCGCCACGCAACCCATGCGCCAACCTTCGCATCCGTCGGCCTGCCTTTCGCCTTTGCGGAGCTGGACAGCCTCGAAACGCTCGGCAAGGCATGGCCGAATGCCGCCATTTTTGCCGAAGCGGCCGCGCGGCACAAAGAAGACAAGACCGGCTTCTCGCTCTTTCTCTACGTGCGCTCCCACGAAAACCCGTGGGCTATCCGCGCCCGCATGTTTGCCCCGCTCGACAATGTGACGGAAGACCCGGCGACCGGCAGCGCCTCTGCCGCGATCGGCGCCTATCTGACTTCCTTGCTGCCGGCACGGGATGCGGAAATAAAAATCACCATCGAGCAGGGCGTGGAGATGGGAAGACGCAGCGTCATCGGCGTTGATGCCAGGAAATCTGCCGGCACGGTAAATGAAGTCTTGCTGTCGGGCAGCTGCGTCTCGGTCATGCGCGGCGAGATCCTGCTCTAAGGGAGCGGCGTGCGATTGGCCAGGAGCCCGAATCCCGGCCTGAAATGCTCTAAAACGCCTCGTTGATCAGCAGCGCCACCGTCCAGATCGCAAAGGCGAAGATCGCGATCTTCCAGAAATCTGCCCTGCGCTTTAGGCCCGGCAGCCCCAAAGGCTTGATGATATGCACCGCCATGGCAAGCAGGAGCAGCAGCGCTATGGCTTTTGTCACGCTATTTTTCCCCCGTTTATGCAAGAGTGAGGGCAGCCGCGACCAAAAACCGCTGCACGGCTTTCGCGATCATGCTCTAATCGTCATAGGACGGACATTTTTCCGCGCCAACAGACTGTTTCTACAGGCCGATAGCGGCAATCCGGGACACAATCAATAGCGAAAACAGGCAGGGCGGGATCCTGTCTTATCGGCTCCTAAAAATGGAGCCGCATGAAGGTGGGGAGCATGAAAAGAAATATATTGCCGGTACTCGCTCTGCTGTTCGGCACGCTATTCCTGTTTACGGGCAACGGCCTGCACAGCCTGCTGCTGCCGGTGCGCGGCACGGCCGAAGGCTATGCGACGACGACGCTCGGCCTGCTCGGCACCACCTGGGCGACCGGTTTCGTGCTCGGCTGCCTGACGGCCCCGAAGCTCGTCAGGCGTATCGGCCATGTCCGCGCTTTCTCGGGCTTCATCTCGGTCATCGCCATCATCGCGCTTTTGACAGGCATAGTCGTCGATGCGACCTGGTGGGTGGTGCTGCGTGCCGTGACCGGCTTCTGCACCGCCGGCACCTCGATGATCATCGAGAGCTGGCTCAACGAACGCGCCACCAATGAAAGCCGCGGCGCGATCTTCTCCCTCTATATCGGCATCACCCTCATCGGCGCCGTCGCCGGCCAGATGATGGTGCCCTTCGCCGATATCCACACGCCCATCCTCTTCATGATGTGCGGCATCTGCTATTGTGTCGCCATGCTGCCGACCACGCTATCGACGGCCGCATCCCCGCAGCCACTGAAGGCGGTCAGTCTCGACCTGAAGGCACTCTACCGCAATTCGCCGGTTGCCTCGATCGGCATCCTGCTCGTCGGCATCGCCAACGGCGCATACGGCACGCTCGGCGCCGTCTTCGGCGCCAATGCGGGCCTTTCCGAGAGCGATATCGCGCTGATGATGAGCTTGACCATCTTTGCCGGCGCCGTCATGCAGCTGCCGGCCGGTCGGCTATCCGATCGTATCGACCGCCGCTACGTGTTGGCCGGCATGGCCGCAATCGCCGCGATCGATGGCATTCTGCTCTTCCTTCTGAAGCCCGGCAGCCCCTTCTTCCTCATCGGCATGGTCGTCGTCTATGGCGCGGTCGCCAACACGCTCTATCCAATCGCCGTCGCCCATGCCAACGACTTCGCCGCGCCGGAGGATTTCGTCAAGGTGTCGGGCGGCCTGCTGCTGCTCTACGGCATCGGCACGATCATCGGCCCGACGCTGAGCGGCCCGGTCATGTCTTCCATCGGCCCCTACTCGCTGTTCTTCGTCACCGCCATCGCCCATGTGCTGATTACGTCCTATTCGATCTTCCGCAGCCGCCGCCGCGCGGCCAAGCCAGCGGGCGATCGCGATTCCTACACGACCATGCCCTCCGCCAATGCGCAGATGATCACCCCGGAGAGCATGGCGCTCGCGCGAAGCGAGACTTCAAAAAAGGACGATATAACTGTAAATTACGGCACCTGATCCCCTTGATAAGGGAAAGGAGGAGCCGAAATGAGCATTTTCGACGATGATCGTCCCAAGCAGCCGTCCGCCCACGAGATCGGCAGTGATCTGTCGCTACTGTCGGTGGACGAGCTGAAAAGCCGCGTAGCATTGCTCCAGAGCGAGGTCGCTCGGCTGGAAGAGGAAATCGCCACCAAGGCCTCCGGCCGCAAGGCGGCGGATAGCCTTTTCCGCTTCTGAAGCTCTGCGTTGGGAGGCGTGGCCGCAGCACAAAATCTGTGCGGTGCAGTCCAGTATTAAGGCATGCTCAACTGAATATTAAGCTTTACGACATATTACTATGACCATCCAGATTCGCTCTGGACTCAGACAGTTCCTCCACTTGGCGAATTGGTCTGATTTTTCTCCCTGTTTTACCTTGAGAGCCGCTTTTGCGGCTCTTCTTTTTTGTCCTGTATCACGGACCTCGCCGAAACTGTGGAGATTAACCCTTTCTTAAGAATCGCCTTGCGAATTTCAGTTAAAACAACCATCTTAAAGTCATAAAAGCGGATGCCGAAAGCTCTTAGGGACTTGACCGGCTTTTCCTGAACAAAAGTGTTGCGTGAAGCAGGGATTTATTCGATGTCGGAACTTGGGTTGAACACGATCAGCTTTGCTGGCCACGCCGCATCATCGGCACAGTTCAGGGCACTCTATTCTGAAGGCATGTCGCTGGTCGAGGAAACCGCCGGCTATCTCGATGGCCAGGGCCGCGCTGCTTCCAAGGTTCTGCCGCGCATGGCCTCCGTACTCTACGCGGCAGAATCCATGCGGCTGACCACCCGCCTCATGCAGATGGCCTCTTGGCTGCTGCTGCAGCGCGCCGTCAACAACGGCGAAATGTCCCGCGATCAGGTCTTGGCCGAAAAGAACAAGGTCCGCCTCGACGGCTTCAACGTCGACCGCAACGCGCCGGGCTGGAACGATCTGCCGGAATCCTTCCGTGACCTCGTCGAGCGCTCGCTGCGCTTGCAGAATCGCGTCGCCATCCTCGACCGCGAGATCTACCGCCCGACGGAAGCTGCCATCGTTCCGGACAATCAGAACAGCGTCAAGGCGCAGCTGACCCTGCTGCAGACCGCATTCGGCGGCAGCTGAGCCTCAGACAATCCGCAATGAATTTAAACCGGCCGCGCCTGACGTGGCCGGTTTTGTTTTGGGCAATCATCATCCAGCCCTCGGAAAAGCCATGCGCAGAGTCAGGCCCTAAGTGGAAGCCGGACGAAACTTGACGGATTCCGCGAAACGCCTGTAAAAAAGAGTGCCCGCCTCTCTCAAGGGATGGGCATGCCGATATCGAATATGCGTGGAGGACCCAATGCGCCGACTCACTTCTCACGAAAATCACATCCGAAATTCTGAGAAGATGATGAACCATGCGCATATTGAATCTAGGCATCCTCGCCCATGTAGACGCGGGCAAGACTAGCCTTACGGAACGACTCCTTTTCGACACCGGCATAATCGACAAACTCGGCAGCGTCGATGCCGGTAGCACACAGACCGACAGTCTCGCACTCGAAAGACAACGCGGCATCACCATCGCTGCGGCGGTGGTTTCCTTCACCATCGGCGATGTCGTGGTGAACCTCATCGATACGCCCGGCCATCCGGACTTCATTGCCGAGATCGAACGGGTTTTACAATTGCTCGACGCGGCTGTGGTTGTCGTATCGGCAGTCGAGGGCGTGCAGCCGCAGACCCGCGTGCTCGTTAAGGCATTGCGCCGCCTCGGCATACCCTTCCTGTTCTTTATCAATAAGATCGACCGCCTCGGCGCGCGTTACGATGAGGTTCTCGAAGATATTGCGTCCCAGCTGGCGGTTCGCCCCGTTGCGCTGTCGATCATCCGCGATGCCGGCAACAGGCTCGCCACGGTGGAAGCCGCCGATATCAAACGCGATCCCCATTTTTCGCGCCTCTGCGAAACACTTGCTGCGAATGACGAAGCATTGCTGGAAGACTATATTCTGGCTGCCGAGCGCCTGACACGGCAGAGGCTGGAACAAGCCCTTGTCGATCAGGTGGCGAAGTCTTTGATCCATCCGGCATTTGCCGGTGCGGCGACGCGGGGCCTTGGCATCCCCGCCCTGATCTCGGCGATCGAGACCCTGTTGCCCAGCCGGCAGCCCAACCCTGGTGGCCCGGTTTCCGGGACAATCTTCAAGATCGAGCGCGGATGGGGCGGCGAGAAGCTCGCCTATCTCCACCTGGCGTCGGGCACGATCGGCCTTCGCGACGATATCGAGACCCCGAACGGCCCCGCAAAGATCAGCAGCCTTCAGCTTTTCAGGGA
>JAAMEZ010000053.1 GCA_013322215.1 Martinezella rhizogenes | reverse complement strand
ATGGCCAGGGAATGCGGCTTCAACTCCATCCAGCACACGCTGCCGGCCGAGACGACGCAGGAAGAATTGGCAAAGCTCGTGGCCTCGCTGAATGACGATCCGTCCATCCACGGCATTCTCGTGCAGCTGCCGCTGCCGAAGCATCTTAATTCCGATGCGATCATCCAGTCGATCAAGCCGGAGAAGGATGTCGACGGGTTGCATGTCGTCAATGCCGGCAAGCTGGCAACCGGCGATCTCGAAACCGGGCTGATCTCGTGCACGCCGGCCGGCGCCATGCTTTTGGTGCGCTCCATCCATGGCGACGACCTGTCGGGTCTGAACGCCGTGGTCATCGGCCGCTCGAACCTGTTCGGCAAGCCGATGGCGCAATTGCTGCTTTCTGCCAATGCGACGGTCACGACGGCGCATTCGCGCACGAAGGATCTCGCCGCTGTCGCAAGGGGTGCCGATATTCTGGTGGCGGCCGTCGGCCGGCCTGAGATGGTCAAGGCGGATTGGATCAAGCCGGGTGCGACCGTCATCGATGTCGGCATCAACCGCATCGACGCACCGGAGCGGGGCGAGGGCAAGAGCCGGCTGGTGGGCGATGTCGCCTATGGCGAAGTCTCCGAAGTCGCCGCCGCCATCACGCCGGTTCCGGGCGGTGTCGG
>JAAMEZ010000027.1 GCA_013322215.1 Martinezella rhizogenes | reverse complement strand
TCACGATTCTCGCAAAAGCCTATTGCTCCAATTAGGCCAAGTCGCTGGCTGCCTCATCGATAAGAGCCGCGACCTCGACAGATTTCGACATAAGCGACGCATGACTTGCCTTTAAGGTAATGACCTTCCGGGCATTCAGGCGCGCCGACATCGCCACTTGATTTTCAGGCGCAATCATCCGGTCTTCGCTGGATATTTGATACCAGGACGGCTTCTTCTTCCAGGCCGGGGTGGTGACGGCATCTCCAAAGGTACTGGCCAGCGGCGCCTTTTGGGTTGCCGCCATAACGAAACCCTCTTCGGGCGTCATATCCTGGCAGAAGCTTTCATGGAGCCTATCGGCCTTGAGCCAGAGGTAGCCATCGCTGTCCGGCTCGATATTGGCCATTGCCGCGGGAGGGTGCTGCTGAGTGATGCCGCCCGGACTTTCACCGGCATCGGGCGCAAAGGCGGCGATATAGACAAGCCCCGCCACATTCGGCTGATCTCCGACTTCCGTTATGACCGCGCCGCCGTAGGAATGGCCTACGAGCAAGACAGGCCCTTTCTGTTGGGCCACCATTTTACGCGTACGCTCTGCATCCTCGGCCAGAGACGTCAACGGCAGTTCGACGGCGTGAATGGACTGATGCCCCTTGCGCGCCAGCTCGAGCACCACT
>JAAMEZ010000022.1 GCA_013322215.1 Martinezella rhizogenes | reverse complement strand
ATCTAGGAAACACTAGAGCGAAGGACTTCGTCGCCAGCAGCGCCGCCGCCCTCGTCAGTGATCGGGCTTATAGACCCTACCTCCGAACCAAGTCAACAGGCCGATTTTGAAAAAAATCAAAAAACAAATAACTGATTGATTCTTATGTGAGTTTTGTGAACACCCCTGTGATCAGCGCAAATAAACCGCCAAAACACCCACAGGTATCCTCGATAAAGCGCTCTGGCCGGCCGGATGATGGCAGAACAAGCTGCAAAGCCGCATTTCTAAGTCCCCGCCCTCATCATCGCCCCAGCCATTTTATGGGAAACAGCATATGACTCGCCGCAAAAGCGACCGGTTGATTTGACACCCCTGTCATAAATATGCACATCTTCGCCCCCAGCCTGCGGCTTGCATGAAGGAAGCGGATCACGATCGGCATGATGACGGACAAGATGATGCTCCGATCGCTCGGTAACGAGCCGCCGATCCTGGCCGATGGCAGGCGGGCGCCGGATCGGCGCGAGGTTTCTCTCCGTTGGCTTTCCGGCACCTTCCTGACCGGCGTTACCTCGAGCATCCTGATGGGAGTGGCATTGTTTGCCGCACTCGACGGCCGGCAGCAGTTGGCCATCCCCGCTGAAGCCTATGCGACAGTCGACAGTCATAGTGCCACCGACAATCAGGTCACCCGCGGCAGCCGGCTGATTTCCACCGCGATCGCTTCGAAGCCGTCCGACCGCAATATTCTCGAAGTCTCGACCGTTGTGCGCGATGGCGACAAGGAAGTGGTGCGCCGCCAACCCTTCGCCCATGTGAAGATCGCGCTCGCCACCAATCGCATCGCCAATGAGAGCTACCCGCCCTTCGACCCGCTGGCGATCTTTTCCGCCGACGAAAACATACCGCAGCCCGCCAACAAGACCGGCGCCATCTACGGATCGGACGTCGAATCCGAAGTCAGCCTGAAAACGATCCCCTTTCCCACCAAGGACATTCCATTCCAGCTCGCTGGCTCCATGTCGCTTGATGAGGTCGAAGAGAATGTCCGTTCCAACGGTTCGGTGCTCGCTGATGGCAATACCCAGCTTTCGGCGCTCTACTATGTCGACCCGCGTCGCTTCGCCAATGATGATTCCGATGTCGACCTGACGGCGGGCCTCGCAGCCCGTATCGTCGAAGAAAACATGTCCGTTTCCGCCCCGGAAGCCGTGACTGCGCAGACGGAAGAATTTGCCGACGACATCATTCCCGTCCGCGAAAACATGCCGATTGCCACCGCGCTGACCGGCGCCGGCTATCTTAAGGCCGACGCGGATGATGTGGCGGCCAAGATCCAGCCGCTTTTCGGCTCGGCCGACGTCTCCGCCGGTGACGTACTGCGCATTGGCATCCTGCAGAAGGGCGAGCAGGCCAAAATCATCCGCGCCAGCATTTATCGCGGCACGAAACATCTGCTGACCATCGCGCAGAACGATCACGGCGAATTCATTGCCGGCAATGCACCGCCGATGCTCGACGCCATATCAACGGCTTTCGACAACGACGCCCCGGTCACGGCGGCTGGGCGCGATCTGCCGAGCGTCTATGATGGCATCTATCGCGCCGCCCTCTCCTACGGCATGACCAAGGAGATGGTGGCGCAGATCGTCAAGCTGCTCGCGAGCAACGTCGATTTCCAGGCACAGCTGAAGCCGACGGATTCGCTGGAGGCCTTCTTCTCGGTCACCGACGACAAGGGACAGGCGACGGCCGATTCGGAACTGCTCTACGTCAACGCCAGGTTCGGCGACAACGTCACCCGCTTCTATCGCTTCGAGGACCCGACCGATCATTCGATCGATTACTTCGACGAAGCCGGCAAGAGCATCCGGCAGTTCCTGCTGCGCAACCCCGTTCCCACGGGCATCTTCAAATCCGGCTTCGGCATGCGTCGTCACCCCATCCTCGGTTTTGCCCGCATGCATACTGGCGTCGACTGGGCAGCCCCGCGCGGCACGCCGATCATCGCGGCCGGCAACGGCATCGTCGAAAAAGCCGGCTGGGATTCGGGCGGCTTCGGCAACCAGACGCTGATCCGCCATGCCAATGGCTATGTCTCCTCCTACAATCACCAGAGCGCCATCGCCAAAGGCGTCGTCCCTGGCGCGAAGGTGGTGCAAGGACAGGTGATCGGCTTTATCGGCTCGACAGGTCTCGCGACTGGCCCTCACCTGCACTATGAGCTGATCGTCAACGGCACGAAGGTCGATCCGTTGCGCATCCGCCTTCCTGGCGGCAAATCGCTGGAAGGCGATGCGCTCGCCAAGTTCCAGGAAGAGCGCAAACGCATCGATACGCTGCTCACCGACGACAAGTCGAAGCAGATCGCCAGCAAATAATCTCCGCCGACCGGCCAATTTCGTGCTGGCCTCTCGCCACTATGGCCAACAGCAAAATGGCGGCCCGAAGACCGCCATCTGTGTTTGTTCATCCAGTCCCGTTTAGGCCGCTTCGTTCACGGCCTGGCGCGCACGGAACAACAGCCGGTCGGAACCGCTGGTGACCTTGACGACCGAGCCATCCGGAATCTGCCCGGACAGGATCTGCTCGGCGAGCGGATCCTGGACATATTTCTGGATCACCCGCTTCAGCGGCCGTGCACCGTAGACCGGATCGTAACCCTTGTTGGCCAGCCAATGGCGGGCATCGTCATCGAGTTCGAGCGCGATCTTTCGCTCCGACAGCAGCTTCAGCAGCCGTTCCAGCTGGATATCGACGATCGCGCCCATCTCTTCGCGCTTCAGGCGGTGGAACAGAATGATCTCGTCGACACGGTTCAGGAACTCCGGTCGGAAATGCGACCGGACCACGTCCATCACCTGCTCGCGCACCAGGTCGCTGTCATCGCCATCCTTCAGCTGGGTCAGATATTCAGCCCCCAGATTGGAGGTCATGATGATCATCGTGTTGCGGAAGTCGACGGTACGGCCCTGCCCGTCCGTCAACCGTCCGTCGTCCAGAACCTGGAGCAGGATGTTGAAGACATCGGGGTGCGCCTTCTCGATCTCGTCGAACAGCACGACCTGATAAGGCCGGCGACGGACGGCTTCGGTCAGAGCGCCGCCTTCCTCATAGCCGACATAGCCGGGGGGAGCACCGATCAGTCGGGCCACGGAGTGCTTCTCCATGTACTCAGACATGTCGATACGAACCATCGCGGTGTCGTCGTCGAAGAGGAAGCGGGCAAGCGCCTTCGTCAACTCCGTCTTGCCGACGCCGGTCGGGCCGAGGAAGATGAACGAGCCGATCGGCCGGTTCGGATCCTGCAAGCCCGCGCGCGAACGGCGGACAGCACGGGAGACAGCCTGAACGGCGTCACCCTGACCGACGACCCACTTTGCCAGATCGTCTTCCATACGGAGCAGCTTGTCGCGCTCGCCTTCCAGCATCTTGTCCACGGGAATCCCGGTCCAGCGGGAAACGACCTGGGCGATGTTGTCGGCGGTCACCACTTCCTGCACCATGGAATCGCGGGCACTATCCTGCTCTTCCGCAGCGTGGAGTTCCTTCTCCAGATTGGGGATCACGCCATAGGCGAGCTCACCGGCACGCTGGAACTCACCCTTGCGCTGGGCAATGGCGAGTTCGTTGCGGGCGTCATCAAGCTGCTTTTTCAGATCGGCGGCAAGACCGAGCTTCTGCTTTTCAGCCTGCCAGCGCGCGGTCAGCGCATCGGCTTCTTCTTCCAGGGAAGTGAGATCCGTCTCCAGCCGCTTCAGCCGGTCGGCGGAAGCCTGGTCGGTTTCCTTCTTCAGCGCCTCACGCTCGATCTTCAGCTGGATGATACGACGATCGAGTTCGTCGAGCTCTTCCGGCTTGGAATCCACCTGCATGCGCAGACGCGCTGCGGCTTCGTCCATCAGGTCGATAGCTTTGTCCGGCAGGAAGCGGTCGGTGATGTAGCGGTTCGACAAGGTTGCAGCCGCCACCAGCGCGGCATCGGCGATGCGCACCTTGTGATGCTGTTCGTATTTTTCCTTCAAGCCGCGCAGGATCGAGATCGTGTCTTCGACCGTCGGCTCCTCGACCATGACAGGCTGGAAGCGGCGGGCAAGGGCCGGATCCTTCTCGACATGCTTGCGGTACTCATCGAGCGTGGTCGCACCGACGCAGTGCAGTTCGCCGCGGGCAAGGGCCGGCTTCAAAAGATTGGACGCATCCATGGCGCCATCGGCCTTGCCGGCACCGACGAGTGTGTGCATCTCATCGATGAACAGGATGATTTCGCCGTTTTCCGACTGCACTTCGTTAAGCACGGCCTTCAGCCGCTCTTCGAATTCGCCGCGAAACTTCGCACCGGCAATCAAAGCGCCCATGTCAAGCGCCATGAGCTTCTTATCCTTCAGCGATTCCGGCACGTCGCCATTGACGATGCGCAGCGCCAGGCCTTCGACGATAGCCGTCTTGCCGACGCCGGGCTCGCCGATGAGCACGGGATTGTTCTTGGTGCGGCGGGACAGAACCTGGATCGTGCGCCGGATTTCGTCGTCGCGGCCGATCACCGGGTCGAGTTTGCCTTCGCGCGCCTCGGCAGTGAGGTCACGGGCGTATTTCTTCAAGGAATCGAAACCCTGCTCCGCGTTGGAAGAGTCGGCGGTGCGGCCCTTGCGGATATCGTTGATGACCTGGTTGAGGGCAACGGGCGTGATGCCGGCCTTCTTCAGGGTTGCCGACGTCGAAGCCGTAGGCTCGATCGCCAAGGCCTGCAGCAGACGCTCGACGGTAACGAAGCTGTCGCCGGCCTTCTTTGCTGCCTCTTCAGCTGCGGTAAAGACCTTGGCGAGCGGCTGCGAGAGATAGACCTGACCGTCGCCGCCGGAAACCTTCGGCAGCTTGGCAAGTGCGGCATCATTGGCAAGGCGGGCAGCCTTGGCGTCACCACCGGCACGCTCGATCAACGAGGCAGCCATGCCCTGATCGTCGTCCAGAAGCACCTTCAGCACATGTTCGGGAGCAAATTGCTGATTACCCTGCGCAAGCGCATAGGTTTGGGCGGATTGCAGGAAACCGCGCACCCGCTCGGAGTATTTTTCAATATTCATATGAGACCTCCATGAATCGCTCTGCCCAGAAAGGCACAGATCGATGATTGAGATTGAGCCCCCTCAAGAGGCAGGCCCCGCCTTTCCGCCGTTGAGATTTGCGGCAAGACAACTGGAGAGAATATGGGAGGAGATTTGAAAAGTTTAAAGGGTGCAAGATGTGAAAAAAGCGCGAGATTTTGCCCGGCCGAACACTCCGCCCCACTGCCGGCAACCTCGAAGTCACCCCCGCCTCAGCCGCGGATGACGGCTCGAATTCCTTTGCCTGCATTGCGCTCGCCGGCGAAGCGGGCGACCACATGCAGATGGACGTGAAACACATGCTGACCCGCAGCCGCACCAACATTCCAGCCAAGGGTAAAGCCGTCAGGATTACAGGATGCGAGATGGGCCTTGGCCACGACAAGCATTTCGGCAAGCTCGGCCCATTCATCAGGCCATATGTCGAAAGGATCTTCCGCGTGCCGACGTAGGATGATCATCACGGCGTGCGGCATCTCCGGATCGATGCTTCCAAGCATATAGAATGCACGATTCCCACCCAACGGCGCATCGCTGAGCAGATCGTTCCCCTGACAGAAACGACAACCAACTTCATTGGTCGATGGCATCGAACATTTCCCTCTCGGTTGCCCAATAGCCTTCAGACCGCGGTCAAGACAGCGATCATGCGACCATTCCACTCTTTATCATGCGCCCATCATAGCAAAACGGCAACGGCAGCGCATGTCGCACTGCCGTTGCCGTTTTGACTTTCTGCCCGCTGCGCCAGAAGGCGTACAAGCCTTATTCCGAGGCCGCATCCGCCATAGCCGGAGCTTCGCTCGACCCGGTTTCACCCTGGTCTTCGCCCTCGGCTGCGGCGCTACGGCGCGGCTGGCGGCGCGGACGATTGCCGCCCGCATTGCGACGGCGCGGCTGGCGCTCGGTGGCGGCAACTGCCGGAGTTTCTTCTTCTATCGCCACTTCGGCCGGAATGCCTTCGATCACCGGCTGCGGGCCAGTACCGTTGATGGCTTCGGGCTCGTGAGCAGGCGCCGCGGCAACGGCCGGAGCAGCATGCTGCGGGCGCGCCGACGGCTGAGCCATCTGCGGCTGATCGTCGATCTCCTGCGCATCCATATCGTCGATGTCACGCTCGGCATTATCGCGGTCATTGTAGTTGTGATGATCGTCGCGCTGGTAGCGTTCCTGCATCTGCGCCTGCGCGCTGGCAATGATCCGATTATAGTGTTCGGCATGCTGCAGGTAATTTTCTGCCATGACGCGGTCGCCAGAGCTTTGAGCATCGCGAGCCAAGGCCGCGTACTTCTCGGCGATATGCTGTGCGGTTCCGCGGATTTTCACATCGGGACCGGAGCTGTCGTAAGTCCTGGTCAGCGGGTTCGAGCCCTTGCGGTTGAAATTGTTGTTGTTATTTCCGCCGCCGCCGCCGTTGTTGTTATTACCACGCCCCCGACCGCGCTTGTTCTGCTGTCCTGGCCTCATAGATCCTTCACCTGAATTCTCTTCGTTGGGATAAAATCATACACGACACCTGCCGCCGCAGTTCGGACACTTCCAAACCAGGGCTTTCGTGCCGCAAGCAAACTGCGCTTTGGCGCCGGTCTGCCGCTCGACTACGTCAGATTAAACTGATCACGCATTGGGTTATCTTCAACCTTTGACACTCTTACCAAAGAGCGGTTCCCCGAGGCTGTCCAAGATAAGCGAATCGTCTCGCTCATTCCCAGCCGCCCAACGCGTGAGCGCAACCTATATTGCTTCCTCAGGAAATCCAAGCTTTTTCTTTGCGATAACAACAAGGGTCCCACAAATCCGCTGCAAAATGTGACGTTAATGTTGAAATTCAAACACAAGAACCCGGTCGTTCTGGCCGTAGTCACGAACCGCCTCGACAAGGGAAAATCCTGCTCCTTCAAAAACCGAAGTCACCGTTTCACGCTGATCGTAGCCGATCTCCACACCAATCATACCATTCGGATATAGAAATCGAGCCGCATCCTTTGCGATCGCCCTGTATGCATCCAGCCCATCAAGGCCCCCGTCAAGGGCCGCGGGAGGATCGAAATCCTTTACTTCTGGAGCGAGAGTGGAAATGACACTAGACGCAATATAGGGCGGATTTGAGACAATCACATGAAAACATCCGTGGATGGCTTCAAACCAGCTTCCTTGCGCAGTCCCGAACCGCGCCGCCAGGCCATTTCGCTCAGCGTTCCCGCGAGCGGTTTCCAGCGCCTCGCCGGAAATATCGGAACCTACACCCGTCGCTCCGGGGCATTCATGAAGCAGAGCCAAACAAATGGCCCCGGTTCCCGTTCCGATATCGAGTATATGGACATTGCCGACTTTGGATTCAAGACGCCGCAGGTGCGGCAACATCGTATCGACAAGAATTTCCGTATCGGGCCGCGGTTCGAGCGTCGCTGCCGAAAGCTTGAGGGAAAGTCCATAAAACTCCCGCTCGCCGAGAATGCGATAGACCGGCTCATGTTTGAGCCGGCGGGCGATCGCCGCGCGTACCGCCGCGGCATCACCCTCAGACACAGGCTCGGAGCCATGTGTCACGAGCCCGGTGGCGGAAAGATGCAGAAGGCCGCCGACAAGAATGCGGGCTTCCGTAGCGGGATCATCGAGATCGGCCTCGGCGAAGCGGGCGCGCACCTCCTGCAGGAGCCCGGATATGGTCGGCCGCTGCCCGCCGCTCACGCCTGTTCGCCGAGCTGGGCGAGCTGGCTCGCCTGGTAATCCGCCAGCAGCGCATCGACCACTTCGTCGATCTCGCCGACCATCATCCGGTCGAGCTTATAGAGCGTCAGGTTGATACGGTGATCGGTGACGCGTCCCTGCGGGAAATTATAGGTACGGATACGTTCGGAGCGGTCACCCGAGCCGACCTGGCTCTTGCGATCGGCGGAGCGTTCACTGTCGGCGCGCTGGCGCTCCATGTCGAACAGGCGCGAGCGCAAGACCTGCATAGCCTTCGCACGGTTCTGATGCTGCGATTTTTCCGAGCTCGTCACCACGATGCCGGAGGGGAGATGCGTGATGCGCACGGCCGAGTCCGTCGTGTTGACGTGCTGGCCGCCAGCGCCGGAAGAACGCATGGTGTCGATACGAATATCCTCGGGCCGGATCTCGATATCGATTTCCTCGGCTTCCGGCAGCACCGCGACGGTTGCCGCCGAGGTATGGATGCGCCCGCTCGCCTCGGTTTCCGGCACGCGCTGCACACGGTGCACGCCGGATTCGAATTTCAGCCTGGAGAACACGCCCTTGCCGCTGATCGTGGCGATGATTTCCTTGAAGCCGCCCGCTTCGCCGTCGCTGGCGGAAAGCACTTCCACTTTCCAGCCGTTGCTGGCGGCAAAACGCTCATACATGCGGAAAAGGTCGCCCGCGAAAAGCGCCGCCTCGGAGCCGCCGGTACCGGCGCGGATTTCGAGGATCGCGCTCTTCTCGTCGGCCGCATCCTTCGGCAGAAGCTCGATCTGGATATCCTTTTCCAGCGTCTCGATGCGCTCCTTGACCTCGGGCAGCTCCATTTCGGCCAGATCTCGCATTTCACGGTCGACCGACTTGTCGGCGAGCATGGTTTCGAGATCTGCAGCCTCGGTGAGAACACGTTCATAGTCGCGGATCTTGACGACGACCGGCTGCAATTCGGAATATTCGGAAGCAAGCTTCACATAGACATCCGCGGCCGGGCCGGCGGACATGCGCGCTTCGATCTCGCCGAAGCGGCGTTCCAATTCGCGCATTTTTTCAACGGGGAGCTTCGCCACCCTTAACTCCAATTCTTCTTATTATCTCTGCTTTGATGTGATGCGCATGATCCTGCCCGCAAACCGCTTCGTGTCTTTCAGGATCGCACGCTAAAGCGGAATATTGTGGCTCTCGGCAAAGCGCGCAAGGATATCCCGCATGGACGTCGTCGGCTGCTTGTCATCGAGCGCTGCCTCCATGACATCAGACAGGGCCTTGAGGTCGAGCCCGAGCAGCATCGCCTTGACCGGACCGATCGAGGCCGGCGACATGGACACTGCACGGAAGCCGATGCCGAGCAGGGCCATGGCCGAAATCGTCTTGCCGGCCAGTTCGCCGCAAAGAGTTACCGGCGTCTTGTTGCGCTCGCCGGCGCGCACGATATCACGCAGGATACGCAGGAACGGACGTTCGAGTGGGTCGAAGCGATCCGAAACGCGGGCATTGCCGCGATCGACCGCCATCGAAAACTGGAACAGGTCGTTGGAACCGACGGAGACGAAATCGACTTCCGCCATCAGCTCGTCCAGCTGCCACAGGAGCGCCGGCACCTCAAGCATGGCGCCAAATTGCAGCTTGCGCGGCAGGCCGTGCCCGAAGCGTGAAAGATGCTGCACTTCCTTCTGCAGGAGCTCGCGCACCGCCCTGATCTCGGAGACTTCCGTGACCATCGGCACCATCATCTTCAATTCGTTGTCGGCTGCAGCCTTCAGCATGGCTCTCAGCTGCGTGCGCAGCAGACCCGGCCGGTCGAGCGAGAGACGGATGGCGCGCCAGCCGAGCGCCGGGTTCTCTTCCTCATGCGCACGGAAATAGGGTACGACCTTGTCGCCGCCGATGTCGAGCGTGCGGAAGGTAACGACGCGCCCGCCCGCCTGCTTCATCACATTGCGATAGAAGACTTCCTGTTCTTCCGCCTTCGGCATGGTCGAGGCGATCATGAACTGCAGCTCGGTGCGGAACAGACCGATACCCTCGGCGCCGGATTCGGAGAGCTGCGGCAGGTCGACCAAGAGACCTGCATTCATCAGCAGAGAAATGCGCTGCCCGTCCTTGGTAACCGGCTCAACGGAGCGCAACGCACGGAACTGCTCCTGCCGACGAGCGCGGAACCGCACCTTCTCTTCATAAGAGCGTTGATGATCTGCCATCGGCCGCAGATGCACGTGACCGCCATCGCCGTCGATGATGACAGGATCGCCATTTTCCGCCAGCGCAACAACGCCTACCGCCTGTCCGACGACCGGAATGCCCATGGCACGCGCCACGATGACGACGTGGCTCGTGACCGCACCCTCTTCCAGCACAAGACCGCGAATATTGGCACGCGGATAGTCGAGCAGCTCTGCCGCACCCATGGCGCGCGCGAAGATGATGGCATCGCCTGGGAAACCTTCGGCGCTGGTGCGGCCCGAATTACCGATAAGCTGCCGGAGTAGCCGGTTCGCCAGATCTTCGAAATCGTGCATGCGCTCGCGCAGATAGGGATCGGTGAGGCGCATCATGCGCGCCTTCGTGTCGCTCTGCACCTTTTCAACCGCGGCTTCAGCGGTCAGGCCGTTGCGGACGGCTTCCTCGAGCTTGCGCACCCAGCCCTGGTCGTGCGCGAACATGCGGTAGGTTTCAAGCACCTCACGATGCTCGCCTTCCATGGAAACGTCGCGGCGCGACAGCATGTCGTCGATCGAAATGCGCAGCGAGCCGAGCGCTTCGGCAAGACGGCCGATTTCCTTGTCGGCATCCTCGTTCAACAGATTGGTGACGACGATGCGCGGCTCGTGCAGCACGACATAGCCCAGGCCGATACCTTCATTGTAAGTGTCGCCGTCGATAGTCACGGAGCGGGTAAGATCGAGTTCCAGGCCAGGCTTGGTGATCTTCTTCAGCTCGCCGGTGGCGATCATCTCGGCCAGCACCATGGCCGTCGTCTCGAGCGCCTCCAGCTCTTCCTCGCGGTAGTTGCGGCTCGCCTTGTTCTGGACGACGAGAACGCCGAGCGACCGGCCGGTACGCAGGATCGGCACGCCGAGGAAGGAATGATAAATCTCTTCGCCGGTTTCCGGCAGGTAGCGGAAGGCCGGATGCGATTGCGCGTCCGAAAGATTGAGCGGTTGGGCGGATGCGGCGATCGTGCCGACGAGACCTTGCCCCATCTTCAATTGCGAGAGGTGGACGGCCTCTTTGTTCAGGCCCTCGGTGGCGTAAAGTTCCAGGACACCGTCGGCGCGCAGCACATAGACCGAGCACACCTCGGCGACCATATTGCTGGCGATCTGGCGGACGATCCGGTCAAGGCGCTCCTGCGGCTCCAGCGGCTCCGCCATCAATTCGCGTAGCCGCTTGAGCAGAACGCGTGGACCGCCGGATAGGTCTCTCATTGCGCCACTAGCTCCCGAATCAAGATCTCATGCCTGTCTTGCCCACGTCAGGGCCGGCCGAAACTCGCCTCCGTCACGGTCCCTCGTCAACAGTCCTGAATCAACTCTTATCCAGACCGTAGCAGGAATGCAAAGTCCTGACTGCCAGTTCTGCATAAGGACCGTCAATCAGGATGGAAATCTTGATTTCTGACGTCGTAATGGCCTTGATGTTGATGCCTTTTTCGGCAAGTGCCCGGAAAGCGGTCGCGGCCACGCCTGCATGCGAGCGCATGCCGATGCCGATGACCGACACCTTGACCAGACCTGATTCGCTCTGGACGACGTCGTAACCGATCTTTTCCTTGTTTTCGCCGAGAACGCGCAGCGCCTTGTCGACATCGCCGGAGGGAACCGTGAAGGTCATGTCGGTCTTGGAGCCGTCCTCGGAAATGTTCTGGACGATCATGTCGACATTGATGTGGTTTTCGGCCAGCGGCCCGAAGATCGCGGCGGAGACACCCGGCCGGTCGGCAAGACGACGCAGCGAGATCTGGGCCTCATCCTTGGCATAGGCAATGCCGGTGACTACTTCCTGTTCCACGATTTCATCCTCGTCACAAATCAGCGTTCCGGGCGGGTTAAGCAGATCGCCCATGCCCGGAGCATCGGGATCCTCGAAAGACGAACGCACGAAGGTGCGGACCTTGAACACCATGGCAAGCTCGACCGAGCGCACCTGCAGCACCTTGGCGCCGAGGGAGGCCATTTCGAGCATTTCCTCGAAGGCGATCTTTTTCAGGCGACGTGCCTTGGGCTCGATGCGCGGATCGGTCGTATAGACGCCGTCGACATCGGTATAGATATCGCAACGGTCAGCCTTGACGGCGGCGGCGATCGCAACGGCCGAGGTATCGGAACCGCCGCGGCCGAGCGTCGCAAGGCGATTGTCGGGGCCGAGACCCTGGAAGCCGGCAACAACGGCCACCTGGCCTTCCTTCATGCGGCGGATCATGTCCTCGCCGTCGATGTCGAGAATGCGGGCCGCGCCATGGGCGTTATCGGTGCGGATCGGGATCTGCCAGCCCTGCCAGGAGCGGGCATTGATGCCCATCGCCTGTAGCGCGATCGCCAAAAGGCCTGACGTGACCTGCTCGCCCGAAGCAACCACGGCGTCATATTCGCGCGCATCATAGATCGAGTGTTCGGCGCCGGCGACTTTGGGCATGTTCTGAACCCAGCCGACCAGCTCGTTGGTCTTGCCGGACATGGCGGAAACGACGACTGCCACTTCGTGACCGGCATCGACCTCACGTTTCACATGGCGTGCGACGTTCTTGATACGGTCCAGATCCGCGACGGAGGTTCCGCCGAATTTCATCACGATGCGTGCCATGTGCCTCTACCAGTACCCTGCGCCGGGCGGCCGAATGCGGATAGCCCGACATGCAAAATCGCCCTCCCGGTTCGGTAGCCGGAAAAGCGTGATCTCAATGGGGCCGTCTCTTAGCGAGTTTGTCGGGCAGGTGCAATAGCATCGGACGCCAGAGGCGACGAAAACTTTACTCTAAAAATCCACTTTTAAGGTCGCCCAGAGCTTGTCGAGAACGCCCCCTTCCTTGGGGATGTTTTCTTTGTTGAGGAACGTGGCGACGAGCACGCCGCCTTCCGGCCGACCGGTCGCGACGATCTCATACTCCATGACGTCGTCGTCCGTCTTCGTCTCGGCTTTCACGCCCTTCAGCACGCTGCCGCTCGGCAATGTGCGCTCGGTTGGCCGTTTGCTGATCTTCGCGCCGCCATTGATGCTCTCCTGCACCATCTGCTGCAGTACGACATCGGTATAGCTGGAAGGGTTGAGGCCCTTATAGACCTGGATGATGATGCCGGTGCCGATCGGCGTCATCAGCGCATATTGCTGCACGCCGTCGCCCAGATCCGTCTTTGCGACCGTAAATTTGCCGTCATGATCGAAGGAGAATTTGCCGCCGGTGAAGGTCACCGTTTCGCTGCGTTGCAGCTCCACCGGAACCTTGCGGCCGTCCTTCATGGTGACCTCGAGCGCATCGCCGGGATTGATGCCGACGCTGACCCCGTCGATCGTCAGGCGAAACCCCTTGCCGTCCCCGGCATTTGCATGGCCGGCCGCAAGCCAGCACATGACGACGGTCGTCGCGAGACGGAGTGGTCTCATGAGGAACTCCTCTACAAGCCAGTCGATCGCAATCGATCCCGGTTCCGAAAGCCCATTTCACAGCCCGGCGATTGATCGGCCATAAGATACCTCCATGTCAACCTCCGCATGGCAATTCGCGCCTCGCGATCGAGATACCCCACAGCTGATCGAAGGTCGCAGGCCCTTGACATCACGCATCGATCGTCCGACTTCACCCTTCGGGTAAGAATTATTTGCTTGCGGTCATCCAAACCACGGAATGACGCAAATCACGGAGTGAGCCATGAACGAAACGGCAAAGAGCACGATCGACCAGAGCGAAGTGGACCGTTTTTCCGCCATGGCGGCCGAGTGGTGGAGCCCAACCGGCAAGTTCAAACCGCTTCACAAATTCAATCCCGTTCGTCTGGCCTATATCCGCGACCGCGCCTGCGAGAATTTTGATCGCGACCCGAAGAGCAGCCGGCCACTGGAGGGCCTGCGGGTGCTCGACATCGGCTGCGGCGGCGGCCTGCTGTCAGAGCCGGTGGCCCGCATGGGCGCCACCGTCATCGGCGCCGACCCTTCCGAAAAAAACATCGGCATCGCCTCGACGCACGCAAAGGCCTCCGGCGTTCCCGTCGATTACCGTGCTGTTACCGCCGAACAGCTGGCCGAGGCTGGCGAGACCTTCGATATCGTGCTGAATATGGAAGTGGTCGAACACGTTGCCGACGTCGAATTCTTCCTGTCGACCTGCGCGAAAATGGTTCGCCCCGGCGGCCTGATGTTCGTTGCGACCATCAACCGCACCATGAAGGCGGCGGCCCTTGCCATCTTCGCCGCAGAAAACGTGCTGCGCTGGCTGCCGCGCGGCACCCATCAATATGAAAAGCTGGTGCGCCCGGAAGAGATCGAGAAGCCGCTCGCCGCGAGCGGCCTCGACATCATCGCCCGCACCGGCGTCTTCTATTCGCCGCTGCAGGATCGCTGGAATCTCTCGAAAGATATGGACGTCAACTACATGCTGTTGGCGAAGCGAGCGAGCTTGAGCTGATCGCACTTCGGCGAACTTGCCTCAGACTTTCAGCGTTAGCACATGTGCCAGCAATTCGCTCTGGCCCACGGCGTTGCGAGCAACGATCTCCTTGATACGAAGGCGGTCGATCTCCTGAGGTCGGCCATCAGGTCCATAGGGCTGCTTGAACGAGAAGGCGACCGGGCTGGCACCGTGATCGTGCAGATGTTCAAAGCGCTCGACGCCATCCTTCCATTCCGGAATGGTCCCGGCATCGATCCACCAAAGGACGAGCGGCGGCCAGTTCTGCCTGACGTTCCAATGCCGCGCGCCCTTCAGGGCGTCGGCATGTACGCCGCTATAGGTGAATGCCATCAGCGATTCGATATCGGCCCAGAGCGACAGCGATGACGGCGCGGTCCGAAAGCCGCTGCCCTCGATGAAACGCGGAAAGACCTGCTCACCCCAGCAAAGGGTATCTGGCTCGCCAGCATAGCCTGATCGACCGATAAAGCCATGCGCGCGGGCAGCTGCCTCGAAATTCGCCGCTTCCCGCAAGCGAAATCCCTCGACGGCAGGGCTTTCATAGGCCGCGACATGCAGCCCGAAATTATACATGGCGAGATGCTTGCCAGCACTTGCCGGCATCAGTTGATATCGTCTGGCAGCACGGGGATGGCGGCGATCTCGATGCCCTCTTCGACAAGCGCCTGCGCTTCGTCCGGCGTCGCCTTGCCGATGATCCCGCGCGCATCCGCCTCGCCATAATGGATCTTGCGGGCTTCCTCGGGAAACTTCGCGCCGACATCCTCCGCATTGGCCTTGATGGCGTCGACCGCTTCCTTGAGTTTGGTCATTGCCTCTTTGCGCGCCGTATTCATGGCAACCGTCTGCATCTCGTCCCTCTTGCGCGCCGTCGAAACCGAAGGCGCCATTAGCAGCTTGGAAATTGCAGCCGAATTGCAGACGGGACAGGCGAGGAAACCGCTTGCGACCTGGCGGTCGAAATCGGCACTTTCGGAAAACCAGCCCTCGAACTCATGGGCATTGTCACAGTGAAGCGAATAATGGATCAAGCAGCGACGCCTCCAGCCGCCGGCGTCGTGATCTTCTCCAGCGAAAACTCACGCGCATTCTTCAGGTTCGGTATCTTGTCATGGGCGGATTTCACCGCGGCCACATCGATCTCGGCGATGACGACGGCCTCGCCCGTGCCGCCGGCGGATGCCAGCACCTTGCCCCAGGGATCGATAATCATCGAATGGCCAAAGGTCTCGCGGCCGTCCTCATGCTTGCCGGCCTGCGCGGCGGCGATGACGAACATGCCGTTTTCGATGGCGCGGGCGCGCAGCAGGATTTCCCAATGCGCCTCACCGGTCTGCTTGGTGAAAGCGGCGGGCACCGTCATCACCTCGGCGCCGGCAACGGCCTGGGCGCGGAAGAGCTGCGGAAAACGCACGTCGTAGCAGATGGAAAAGCCGAGCTCGGCGAAAGGCAGCGACGCGATGCGTGCTTCCGAGCCGGGACGGTAGACGGCGCTCTCGCGCCAGCTCTCGCCATTGTCGAGATCGACGTCGAACATATGGATCTTGTCGTAGCGATTGATGAGCTTGCCGTCGGGACCGAAGAGAAAGCCGCGATTGGCGATCTTGCCGTCATCGAGCGCAATGGCCGTCGAGCCGATATGCAGATGGATGCCGAGTTCCTTCGCGAGCTCGGACGCCGTCTTGACGATGAGGTCGTTCGGCTCGTCGCGCAGCACGGCGCGCATGGCGGGCCGATCCTTCTGCACCGCGCCGGTCATCTCGGGCGTCTGCACATAGACAGCACCCTTGGAGGCGGCATCGCGCACCAGACGCGCCATATCAGCCGCGTTCTTCACCGGATCGACGCCGGAACACATCTGGATGGCAGCAGCCTTGAAGCTCATCGGTTTCTCCCTCGTCAAGAACAGGTCAGGCAGCCAGCATCGGGTCGAGCTTGCCGGCCCGGTCGAGCGCATGGATATCATCACAGCCGCCGACGTGCTCGCCATTGATGAAGATCTGCGGGAAGGTCGAGGCACCATTCGCCTTGGCGATCATTTCCTGCCGCATCTCAGGCGAATAGGTCGCATTGTGTTCGACATAATCGACGCCCTTGGATTCAAGCAGCGACTTCGCGCGGGCGCAATAGCCGCAGAATTCACGCGTATAGATAACGACGGATGCCATGATCCACTCCGGAAAAGCCTAGATTTAGAGCATGATGCCGAAAAGTGTCTGCGGTTTTCGGACGACATCATGCTCTACTTATTTGATTCTAGGGCGGATTCAGATTTTTGGTCGTTTCGACCTAAAATCATCCGCCTCTAGTGTCATATAAGATGACCGACGACCCTTGCAAAGGTCAAAACCGTGACATCGGCCGCGCCTGCTTTCTTCAGCGCACGTGTCGCCGCCGCAACCGTGGCGCCGGTGGTATAGACATCATCGACCAGAACGATGCGCCGCCCGAATATATCGGCGCCCCGGTGCTCGGAGACGGCGAACGCGCCGCGCACATTATCCTGCCGCGCCTTGGCCCCGAGGCCCACCTGCTGGCTCGTGCGCTTGACACGCAGCAGCGTTGCAGCCAGCAGCGGCTTATCCGAAAGGCGGGCGATGTGGCGTGCGAGCTCGGCCGCCTGGTTATACTTGCGCGCAAACAGCCGCGCGCGGTGCAGCGGCACGGGAATGATCGCATCGCAACCCGCAATCGCCCCGTCGCTGGCGCGCAGCATCCAGCCTGCCATCATCGGCGCGAGATCGGTGCGATCGCGATATTTCAGGCTGAGAACAAGATCCCGCACGATGCCGTCGTGAACGGCAGCCGACCGTAAACGGTCGAAGACGGGCGGTTCGGCAATCGCCTCGGCACTCAGAATTCCCGCACCAAGATCATGGGAAAACGGACTGCCAAGAACCTCGCAGTAGGGCCGTTCGATGAAGCGAATACCGGACCAGCACGCCGGACAAAGACCGCGATGCGCGCCCACAGAAACGCCGCATCCCGGGCAGGCAGGCGGATAGACGAGATCCACAAGCGCCACGAAGGGCCTTTTCAGCCCGGCACCCAGCATCGACAAGGTGGTTTCGCGTCCCATCATCCCCATATGATTGAGACTAGCAATTCCAGGAAAAGTGTATAGCGGTTTTCCGTCCGGAATTGCGCGAGGGAAAACCCGCGTGCCCGGCACGCCCCGCCGAACTGATGATATCGCAGGAAACCACCATGGAAATCGTGTTCGACCAATCGCTACTTGCAGCCCGCAAGCGCCGGGCCTTGAGACAAGGCGATCCGAAATCGGCCTTTCTGCTCGATATTGCCGCCGGCGAACTGGCGGAACGGCTTGGTGTCACCGAACGCCATTTCGACGAGGCCGTCGAGCTGCATGGCGCGACCGGCATTGCCGCGCAGCTGGCTCTGGCAACGGGCAAGATCGGCCATTTGAGACGGATCGAAAGCGAGATCGGCTTTGCCGCTCCCGGCGAGACCCTCATCCAGTCGTCGCCGGAGGAACTGCCCCTGGAGGCGGAATCGGTCAATCTCGTGCTGTCGCCGCTCAGCCTGCATGTCACCAACGACACGCCCGGTGTCTTCATCCAGATCCGTCGCGCGCTGAAGGCCGACGGGCTTTTCCTGGCGGCGATCCCAGGCTCCGGAACCCTGCAGGAACTGCGCGATGTATTGCTCGCGACGGAAATCGAGCTGACCGGCGGTGCCAGCCCGCGTGTCATTCCCTTTGCCGATGTCCGCGATGTCGGCGGTCTCCTTCAGCGTGCCGGCTTTACCCTGCCCGTCATCGACGCCGAAAACTACACCGTGCGCTACGACAATCTCTTTGCCCTGATGCGCGATCTGCGCGCCATGGGGATGACCAACCCGCTGGTCGATCGCAGCCGCAAGCCGCTGACGCGTGCCTTCTTCCTGCGCGCCGCCGAACTCTATGCCGAACGCTATTCCGATCCAGACGGGCGGATCAGGGCGACATTCTCGATCATCTATGTTTCAGGCTGGACGCCACATGAAAGCCAGCAGAAGCCGTTACAACCGGGTTCCGCCAAGGCGCGATTGGCCGATGCGCTCAAGGTCGAAGAGCACAAGCTGAAGCAATAGCCAGAGGTTTGCGAGCCGCGTCAGTTGTTCTGGGAGGCGGCGGAATTCTGGATCGTATTGGACAGAATATTGAATGTGCTTGAGAGGCTGCCGCTAAAGGCACCGACACCACTGATGATTGCAGCCGACATCAAGGCGGCGATGAGGCCATATTCGATGACCGTGGCACCGGTCTTGTCGGTGAAAATACGCCGAACGGAACGCATAAGCTCGAGGCTCCCAGCATTGGACAACAGATGAATCCGATGCTCGTCATGGCATCCGGCAGGCTATGCTCATGCACTATTGGCAGCCGCTGTCGGCACCATAACCCTGGACGATGCAGACCGAACCCGGTTCCTGCTGCAGAACGCTGCGGCGGATCGTATAACGCTTGCCGTTTTCCGTCTGCGGGATCGAACCCGTCGTAATATTGTCAATATCCGGCGCGCTTGCAAGCACGCGCGACTTCGATTTGTCGGAGAGCATCGGCGTGAGAATAAGCGAAAGCGCGACCGCCGCCGTACCGAACAGCAGAGCGATATTCAACGCGCCCGTCCTGCGCGACGTGGAATAGGACTGCTCTTTTTCCTGAACAGCTTTCCAGAAATCGTCGTCCATTATGTCAAGCCTTCTTTAACGCACCCAACAACCCGCTTGATTGAGAGAATTGAATGCCAGAAGGTCATAAACGATCCCTTAATATCCACATGCAAATTAATGAGACGTAAAATTCTGGGACAGTGCGTGATTCGGCTTATGCAGCTGATTTCAAATGGCTAATTTTCGTTAACCATATTTGCCATGTGCCGTCCTTGGACGTGCTGAACATACGCGGCGCAGACGTAAAAGAGATCTGGCGCATCGTCGGACGTCAAATCCCTTTTGGGGTTCACACGTAATAAAATAATCAAATTCGATATACGCCAATAAATTGTAATTGACGCACGCTCGCAAGGGTTTGTATTCTATAGTAGATATAACCTTTAGTTGCGGAGAGGCTAATGTATGGCAGGGTTGTTTAAAGTCGTCGGCGGCCTCGTTATAGCTCTCGCGGTCGTTGCAGCTATTTCGATACTCGTCATCGGAGGCATCAGCGGCTTTTTCGCCGCACTGGTCACCGCACTTCTATATGCATTTTGGGGCGCCGCGATTTTTGCCTTTGGATTGATGCTCGAACACCTGGAGGCAATCCGCCGGGATTCGGCCACACAGTCGGAAATGCTGACGGAGCTGATCCGCAAAATGCCCAAGCCCGATCACACGCCCAAAGCCTCGGAGGCGAACAGCCTCGATCAGCTCACAAAGTCGAACTTCCGATTCAAGGATATCTGAGATTGAACGCATTTCGGCAAGAAGCGTAATCGTCCGCGGCCTGAATGACCGATGATCCTAAAGCAAATCCTGCAAAAACGGGATCAGCGGCTCGTCGGCCGGCGGCATCGGATAGTCACGCAAAGCTTGCGGCCGCACCCATTTGAGCGCCTGCCCTTCCCGGCCATGGGGGATTCCCTCGTAACGCCGGCAGATATAGAGCGGCATCAGCAGATGGAAGGTTTCATAGGTGTGGCTGGCAAAGGTCAGCGGCGCCAGACAGGCAATCTTCGTTTGAATGCCGAGTTCTTCCTGAAGCTCGCGCACCAGGGTCTCCTCCGGCGTTTCGCCGGCCTCGACCTTGCCGCCGGGAAATTCCCAAAGGCCGGCAAGCGATTTCCCTTCGGGACGCTGCGCCAACAGGATGCGGCCATCCGTGTCGATAAGCGCACAGGCGGCAACGAGAACGATCTTGCGGCCAGCCTCGCTCATGCAGCCCTCGGCGGTTGCCAATAGCAATAACGATAGGCTTCGCGGAAACCGAAGCGGGCATAGAGCGCCAAAGCCGGAGCATTGTCGGCGCTGACCTGAAGCCAGGCGGTCTTGGCACTGCGCATACGGGCCCAGCGCAGGGCAGAGGTCAGGATTTCGACACCCAGCCCCTTGCGCCGATGCTGCGGCGAGACGGCAACAGACATGACGCCGGCAAGATCATTGTCTTGTACACAAAGCGTCGTTGCCAAAGGACCGGCTTCGGCATCCTCGATGACGAAGAGGCCCGATAGCGGCTTGATGCCGCTCACCACCTCGGCCAGTGCCGGCTTCAAGGCGGGGTCCGCTTCATCGACGATGAGGCTTGCATCCACAAAGCGGCCGACATCGTGGCTCGGCAGATGATCCAGCATGTCAGGCAGTTCGAGATCGACGAGATTGGCGGTCATGACGATTGTCTCGTCGAAGCATGTCCAGCCGTGCTCCCGCAGGAGCTCGATGAGCTTCCGCGAGGCGAGCGGCGTCTCGCGCACGACCATCGGCCTCCCATACGCCTCGAACTTGCGCTGCGCTTTTGCCAGCCGAATTTCGAGATCGCGATGATCGGAGGGATCGAGCGGCACGACAGAATTCAGCCGCTTCGACGGATGACCCGCTGTCAGCCGGATCTGCCAGCTGCCATCATATTGCACCGACGATGCAGGCCAGGCCCGGAAGCCAACGGCTTCGAGCCTGCGCACCAGGGGCAGCTTGTTTATTGTGGACTGCGCATGCATCAGCAGAATATCAGCTCCGGTAGTCGCCATTGATGGCAACATATTCCTTGGTGAGGTCGCAGGTCCAGACCGTTGCGCGACCATTGCCGAGGCCGAGATCGACCTTCACGGGAATATCCTGCCGCTTCATGACATTCGAGGCGGCTTCTTCCGAGTAGGAAGCGTCGCGCTCGCCGTCAACGGCGACTCGGACAGCGCCGAACCAAATGGCAAGCTTGTCGCGATCCGCCATTTCGCCGGCCTTGCCGACGGCCATGACGACGCGGCCCCAATTGGCGTCTTCGCCGGCGGCCGCGGTCTTGACCAGCGGCGAATTGGCGATCGAAAGGGCGATGCGCTTGGCGGCGGCATCGCTTTCAGCGCCGGTCACAGTGATTTCGAGCATCTTGGTCGCGCCTTCACCATCACGAACGACCTGGATGGCGAGATCCTTCAAGAGCTCGTTGAGCGCTGCGCGGAAGCCGGCAAGCTTCGGATCGTCGGCGCGGTCGATATGCGCTTGCCCGTCAGCCGCGGCGGCACCGGTAGCAAACAGCATCAGCGTATCCGAAGTCGACGTGTCGCTGTCGACGGTCATGGAGTTGAAGCTCGGGCCGACACCCTCGGACAGCAGCGTCTGCAGCGCGGCAGAGGAAATATCGGCATCGGTAACAACGAAGGAGAGCATCGTCGCCATGTCGGGCGCGATCATGCCGGCACCCTTGGCAATGCCGTTGATGGTGACCTTGACACCGCCGATCTCGGCGGTGCGGGTCGCGACCTTCGGATAGGTATCCGTGGTCATGATTGCCTTGGCGGCCTCGAACCAAAAATCGTTGACCGCATCCTTGGCCATCGTGTCGAGCACGCCGGCAAACTTGGTGGCATCAAGCGGTTCGCCGATAACGCCTGTCGAGGCGAGGTAAACTTCGTTTTCACCGCAGCCGACAGCCACAGCCGCGGACTTGGCGGTCAGTTCCGTCGCCTGGCGACCCTTCAGGCCAGTAAAGGCATTGGCATTGCCGGAATTGACGACCACGGCACGGGCGCTGCCGTGGGCCAGATTCTTCCGGCAGAAATCGACGGGAGCCGAAGGGCACTTCGAACGGGTGAAAACACCGGCAACGGCCGCAGGCTTGTCGAAGACCATCAGCAGGACATCGGTCCGGTTCTTGTACTTGATGCCGGCGGATGCCGTGGTCATACGCACACCGCGAAGGGCGGGCATGGCAGTAAAGGTTTTAGGAGCGAGCGGAGAAACGGAACCGGACATGAGACCCACCTGACAGTGAAGGGCCCGGAAAACCCGGGCCCTGATTGTTTGACTGCTTTCAATTACTGCTGCGGCTGAGCGTCGGGCGCTGCCGCACCATCGGCAGGCGCAACGGCGTCGTCGGCCGGTGCTGCGTCCTGCTGCTTCTGCGCATCGTCATAGGCCTTGCTGAGAGCCGGATCGCTGATGACGACCTTGGTATCCTGCTTGGCCTTGTTCAGCAGCTCAAGATACTTGTCGCGCATGACGAGCTGACGAACCTGGTCCTTGACCTGGTCGAACGGCGGAGGAGGAGCATTGCGCTTGTCTTCCACCTTGATGACATGCCAGCCGAAATCGGTCTTGACCGGCGTCTTCGTGTAGGTGCCGACCGGGAGGGCGAAGGCTGCGTCCTCGAATTCCTTGACCATGCGGCCATGGCCGAAATAGCCGAGATCGCCGCCGTCGGCCTTGTTCGGATCGGTCGACTTTTCCTTGGCAAGTTCGGCGAAATCCTTGCCGGCATCGAGTTCCTTGATGATCGCCTTGGCTTCATCCTCGGTCTTTACGAGGATGTGGCGGGCATGAACTTCTTCCTGCTTCGGCAGGGCTGCGACTTCCTTGTCGTAGCGAGCCTTGACTTCGTCGTCCTTGATGGAGTCGGCGACATGCGCCTTGAAGTAGGCATTGTGCAGCTCGCGGTCACGCAGATAGGCCATGTGAGCCTGGAAGTCCGGCGTCTGGTCAAGCTTCTCGGCGGCAGCCTTCTGCGACAGCAGCTTCACATCGACCGAAGCCGAAAGTGCTGCGACCTTCTTCTGGTCATCCGGAAGCTGGCCGAGCTGCGGATCGAGATTGGCGATCGCCAGATCGAGTTCGGACTGATGGATTTCGACATCGCCGACCTTGGCGACAACGGGGTCCTTGGCATCGGCCGCAAAGACCGGAGCCTGGAAGGTAACGATTGTTGCGAAAGCAACCGCAGCAAGTTTGTTATACTTCAACATAAAATAACCCTTCGGTGGTCTCGACCGGCTCGACAGATGTGAAATCCGGCGTAAAAAAGCCTTCAGCAGGAGAATGTGGCCTTTCTGTATCGGCCAAATCCCGTTGACATCAATCGACCCCCCTCTTATCTGTCACGCAACCTCGCGTCCAGAACAGTTTCCGGCCGTTTTGTGCTATACTCCCGTTTTTTTCGGGAAAGGATAAAGCAGGAAACGGCAGGATGAAATCTCAGAAAGGACCAGTCACATGGTCAGCCTAGGTGGAATTGCCCGCAAGTTGTTCGGCTCGTCCAACGACCGCAGGGTCAAATCGTTCCAGCCGCAAGTAGCCGCAATCAATGCGCTCGAGCAGCAGATGCGCGCGCTGTCCGATGAAGCTCTGGCCGCCAAGACGGTTGAGTTCCGCCAGCAGCTCGCGGATGGCAAGACGCTGGACGATATCCTCGTGCCAGCCTTTGCTGTGGCACGCGAGGCCTCGCGCCGCGTTCTCGGCATGCGACCTTTTGACGTTCAGCTCATCGGCGGCATGATCCTTCATTCCAATGCCATCGCCGAAATGAAGACCGGTGAAGGCAAGACCCTCGTCGCAACCCTGCCGGTCTATCTGAACGCGCTGGCCGGCAAGGGCGTGCATGTCGTTACGGTCAACGATTACCTGGCTCAGCGCGACAGCGGCACGATGAGCCGCCTCTACGGCTTCCTCGGCCTGACGACGGGCGTCATCGTTCACGGCCTGTCGGACGAACAGCGCCACGACGCCTATGCCTGCGACATCACCTACGCCACCAATAACGAACTCGGCTTCGACTATCTGCGCGACAACATGAAATATGAGCGCGCACAGATGGTTCAGCGCGGCCACAATTTTGCGATCGTCGACGAAGTGGACTCGATCCTTGTCGACGAGGCGCGCACGCCGCTGATCATCTCCGGTCCGCTCGACGACCGCTCCGATCTCTACATCACCATCGACGCCTTCATTCCCCGCCTGGCGAAGGAAGACTACGAAATCGATGAAAAGCAGCGCTCGGCCAACTTTTCCGAAGACGGCACCGAGAAGCTGGAAAACATGCTGCGCGAAGCCGGCCTGTTGAAGGGTGAATCGCTCTACGACGTCGAGAACGTCGCGATCGTCCACCACATCAACAATGCGCTGAAGGCGCACAAGCTGTTCCAGCGCGACAAGGACTATATCGTCCGCAACGGTGAAGTCGTCATCATCGACGAATTCACCGGCCGCATGATGCCGGGCCGCCGCTATTCGGACGGTCAGCACCAGGCGCTCGAAGCCAAGGAACATGTGCAGATCCAGCCGGAAAACCAGACGCTGGCGCAGATCACCTTCCAGAACTATTTCCGCATGTACGACAAGCTCGCCGGCATGACCGGTACGGCGTCGACGGAAGCGGAAGAATTCGGCAACATCTACGGCCTCGACGTGATCGAAGTGCCGACCAACCTGCCGATCCAGCGTGTTGACGAGGACGACGAGGTCTATCGTACGCATGCCGAGAAGTATAACGCCATCATCAACGAGATTCTCGACGCCCACAAGCGCGGCCAGCCCGTGCTGGTCGGCACGACGTCGATCGAGAAGTCCGAACTTCTCGCCGATCTCATGCGCAAGCGAGGCTTCAGCAACTTCCAGGTTCTGAATGCGCGCTACCATGAGCAGGAAGCCTACATCGTCGCCCAGGCCGGCGTTCCCGGCGCGGTGACGATCGCTACCAACATGGCCGGCCGCGGCACCGACATCCAGCTCGGTGGCAATCTGGAAATGCGGGTCGAGCGCGACCTGCACGAAATGGAGCAGGGTCCGGAGCGCGACGCGGCCATTGCCCGCATCGCCGAAGAGATCAAGGAACTCAAGCAGCAATCGATCACCGCTGGCGGTCTCTACGTCATCGCATCCGAGCGCCATGAAAGCCGCCGCATCGACAACCAGCTGCGCGGCCGCTCCGGCCGTCAGGGCGACCCCGGCCGCTCGAAATTCTACCTGTCGCTCCAGGACGACCTGATGCGCATCTTCGGCTCCGACCGCATGGACGGCATGCTGCAGAAGCTCGGCCTCAAGGAAGGCGAAGCGATCGTCCATCCCTGGATCAACAAGGCGGTGGAACGCGCCCAGAAGAAGGTCGAAGCCCGCAACTTCGACATCCGCAAGAACGTTCTGAAGTACGACGACGTGCTGAACGATCAGCGCAAGGTCATCTTCGACCAGCGCGTTGAGTTGATGGAATCGAAGGACCTCTCCGAATTCGTCGGCGACATGCGCCACGACGTCATCGAGGACCTCGTCGCCAGACATATTCCCGAGCGCGCCTATGCCGAACAATGGGATGCCGATGGCCTGAAGACTGGTGTCGCCAACTTCTTCGATCTCGACATGCCTGTTCATGACTGGGTCAAGGAAGAAGGCATCGCCGAAGATGACATCCGCGCCCGCCTGACGGAAGCCGCCGAAAAGGCAGCGGCCGAAAAGGCAGAACGCTTCGGCCCCGAGATCATGACCTATGTCGAGCGTTCCATCGTGCTGCAGACGCTGGACAATCTCTGGCGCGAGCACATCGTCAACCTCGACCACCTGCGCTCGGTCATCGGCTTCCGCGGCTACGCCCAGCGCGATCCGCTGCAGGAATACAAGGCCGAGGCTTTCGAGCTGTTCCAGGCGCTGCTGAACAACCTTCGCCAGGCCGTCACAGCCCAGCTTTCGCGCGTCGAGCTCGTGCAGCAGCCGGCCGAACCGGAAACACCGCCGATGCAGGCCCGCCATATCGACGCGACGACAGGCGAGGACGAATTCTCCCCGTTCGCGCTCGCGAGCGAAAGCTTCGTTTCGCCAGAGAACCGCGATCCGCAGAACCCGGCCACGTGGGGCCGCGTCGGCCGCAACGAGGCCTGCCCCTGCGGCTCCGGCAAGAAGTACAAGCACTGCCATGGCGCCTTCGAAAGCACCGAAGTCGTCTGAGTCTAGCAAACCGATAGCAATGACCAGAATGCCGCCTTCGGGCGGCATTTTTGTTTGTAAGCCCTGGAATGAGGCTCGCTGCTGGCCAACGATGCAAACTCCAGCCGCGTTCAGACGGCAGTACGCGGGTCTTCGCTGTAGAGATGGATCGGGTAATTTGGCCCGATGACGTCAAGCACCCGATCGAACCAAGCCGTAAGCGCTGGGTAGTCGGCAAGAGCGAAGCCACAATCCGTCGCCCTATGGGCATAGGCATAAACGGCTATATCAGCGATCGAAAACTCCCCACCGACAAGAAACGGCGTGTTCTTCAGTCCGCGCTCCAGCGCGGCAAGCGCTCGAAGCCCGGCCGCGCGTTTGGCTTCGGCCATGACGGCATTGAGCTCAAGCCGCCCCGTCAGCGTCCAGAAGCGCAACGTGCCGATGACGGGCTCGATATGATATTGCTCGAAGAACAGCCATTGCATGACCTTGGCATGCTGATAGCGTTCCGCCGGAAAAAATTGCGTGCCGTCCGCGACGTAAGCCAGAATTGCGTTGGATTCGGCGATGGTGCGCCCATCCTCCAGTTCGAGAACGGGGATGCCGCCTGCCGGATTGAGATCGAGAAAGGCGTCCGTGCGCCCCTCACCCTCGAAGATGGACACCAGGCGGGTCCGGTAGGGAATATCGAGCAACCCGAACAGAACCCGGGCCTTCCAGCCATTCTGAGACGGCAGATAATCGTAAAGCGTGAGCATGAAACCCTCCTCCGGCAGCTGACCGATCCTACATGCGAGCCTCGCATCCGCCACCCGTTTCCTGCATCGCCCGCCCCACTGGAACGGCCATGAACCAATCGCACCCAGCAGTTGCTTTTGCGCACACTCGACGGACAACCGATCGCATGCACAAACCTGACTTTTAGGTATCGAAAGAACCGATTCTTAACTCTCCTCTGCCAAGACTAACGCGAGTTTGGGATCATACTTAAAGTATTGCGTATCGATCATGGCGGTCTTTCAAACAGCGGAAAGAATGTTGCCGTCCGCATTGCGGGCTGCTCTATCGCCGTATCTGCGCAAGATCGGCGCTCTTCTTGCAGGTCAGGACGAGAAAGCCGCCTCGCAGCGGATGGCGCTTACAGCCTTCGTCATCCGCGTCGCGGGCGCCGCCCTCGCCTTCCTCTCGCAGATCATCGTTGCCCGCCTGATGGGCCGCTTCGAATACGGCATCTTCGTTTTCGTCTGGGTGCTGATGATCCTGTTCGGCAACCTCGCCTGCCTCGGCTTCCCGACCGCCATCATCCGCTTCCTGCCGCAGTATGATGCCAGCGGCAATCACGACGCTATTCGCGGCTTGAACGCCACCGCGCGCCTGTTCGTGGTTGCCGTCTCGGGCACGCTGGCGCTGATCGGCGCGCTGCTGCTTTTTGCCTTCCGCGATATGGTCGAGCACTATTATGTCATGCCGATCTTCTTCGGCCTGATTGCCGTGCCGATGATCGCGCTCGGTGACGTTCTGGACGGCACAGCTCGCGCCAAGCACTGGCCGATCATGGCTCTCAGCCCGACCTTTCTCATCCGCCCGACGCTGATATTGCTCTTCATGGTGGCCGCGATCCTCGCCGGCGCTCCGCGTGATGCCGTCACCGCCATGGCGGCAGCCTTGGCCGGCGCCTTCACCAGTGTCGTGCTGCAATATCTCGCAGTGACGTTCCGCCTGCGCCACCACTACGCAAGCGGCCCGAAAGCCATTGAATTCAGCGCTTGGACGGCCGTCGCCCTGCCAATCTTCCTGGTCGAAGGCGTCGGCTATCTACTCACCAATTCGGACGTCATCGTCGTCGGCCTTTTCCTCGATCCGGATGAGGTCGCCGTCTATTTCGCCGCCGCCAAGACGATGGCTCTGGTACTCTTCGTCTCCTTCGCCGTGAGGGCAGCCATCGGGCCGCGCTTTGCCGCCATCCTGGCCGAGGGCGATCGCAGCAAGCTCGCAGCCTTCGCGACCGAAGCGACACGCTGGTCCTTCTTTCCTGCGCTTGCCGTCGGCCTTGTGGTGCTGGCAGCCGGGCAGCTCCTCCTTTCGCTGTTCGGCGCCGCCTTCACCGAGGGCCAGATCGTGATGGCGATCCTGCTTGCCGGCATCCTCGCAAGAGCGCTCGTCGGCCCTGCCGAAGTGCTCCTGACCATGGCGGACAAGCAGATGCTCTGCGTCTATCTCTATGCTGTGGCGCTCGTTGCCAATGTCGGTCTCAACGTCGCGCTCATCCCGCATCTCGGCATCGAAGGTGCGGCGATTGCCGGCGCCACCGCCATGGCGATCGAAGCTCTGCTCCTGCATATCGCCGTCCGTCGCGCGCTCGGCATCACTCTATTCGCCCTCATCCGGCGCCCGCCGGCGTCATCGGCAGCGAGGGTCTTCTGATCATGGCACGTCCCCCCTACACCGAAACCACCGACAGCCAAGTGAACGCCCTGACCCACACGCTCGCAGCGCTGCACTTCGAAACGCCGAAAGCCGAGGCCCGCGTCGAGGTCGGCCGCGCCGGCCGCGAATTCTGCCTCTATCCCGGCAAGCTCGGCTATGAGTTGCAGGACGAGCTGGACTTCCTGTCCAACCGCGCCATGGAGCCGAACGTCTTTTTCTCCGGCCGCTTCCTCGCGCCCGCCATGCCGCGCCTTGAGGATCGGCAAGTGCGGCTGGCGCTGATGCGCGATATCAGCAGCACGCGCAGCCGCATGCGTCTGTTGATGCCCTTTACCGTCGACAAGCCCGGCTTTGCGATTGGGCCATCGATCGTCCGTGTCTGGTCGAACTCCTTCGGCCCGCTCGGCACGCCGCTGCTCGACGCCGAGGATGCCGGCGAAACGCTCGACAATCTCTTCGACGCGCTCTCCCGGCCGGAACTGCATCTGCCGACGACGCTCGTGCTGCCGGACGTGCGCCTGAACGGGAACTTCGTTCAGATGGCCAAGGTCATCGCCATCGGCCGAAATCTGCCGATCGCCGTCGCCAATTCGTTCCGGCGGCCAATGCTTCAAAGCAACGACGACGCGCTTACCTATCTCAAGCGCACGATTTCCAACGCCCACTTGCGTGAAATGCGCCGGCAATGGCGGCTGCTGGAAAACCAGGGCGAGGTCACCTACAGCGTCGCGCGTCAACCCCGCGATATTCATCTGCGCATGGAAGAATTCCTGGCGTTGGAAGCAAGCGGCTGGAAGGGCAAGAAGCGCTCGGCGCTGGTCACCGATCGTCATCATGCCGCCTTTGCCCGCGAGGCGATTTCCAACCTTGCGGCCATCGACGCGGTGCGTATCCACTCCATCGATCTCAACGGCAAGGCCATCGCCTCGATGATCGTGCTGATCATGGGCGGCGAGGCCTATACGTGGAAGACCGCCTATGACGAAGCCTATGCCCGCTATTCGCCGGGCAAGCTGCTGATGGGTGAGCTGACAGAATGGCATCTCGACGACGCCAACGTCGTCCGCTCCGATTCCTGCGCCGTGCCGGATCATCCGATCATGAGCCGCTTCTGGCATGAACGCGAGGATATGGGCACGCTCATCATCGGCCTAACGCCGAACGGCGACCGCGACGTCCGTCAGGTGACCACGCAGCTCCACATGTATCGCAGCACCCGCAACATGGCGAAGCTGCTGCGCGAAAAGATCCTGTCGCTTACGAAGCGCTGACCTCAGCGATGGCCCGCTCACGCAGCAGGCGGCGGATCACCTTGCCCGAAGTGGTCAGCGGCAGCGCGTCGACGAATTCGATCTCGCGCGGATATTCGTGCATGGAAAGCCGCGTCTTCACCCAATCGCGAATTTCGGCTGCCAATACTTCACTCGGCTCGCGACCGGGCACGAGCACGACATAGGCCTTGACGATCTCCGTCCGCACCGCATCCGGCTTACCAACAGCCGCAGCCAGCTGCACGGCGGGATGGCCGCCGAGGCAATCCTCGATCTCGCTCGGCCCGATGCGATAGCCCGCCGAGGTGATGACATCGTCGTCGCGGCCGACGAAGGAAATGTAGTCATCCGCATCCTGCCGGCCGATATCGCCGGTCAGCAGCCAGTCATTGGCGAATTTCGCCTCCGTCGCTGCCTCGTTCTGCCAGTAGCCGAGGAACATCACCGGATCGGGCCGCTTGATCGCGATCTGCCCCGTCTCGCCCACGGGAACCTCGATACCATCTGCATCGACGACCGCGACGCGATGGCCGGGGACGGGCTTGCCGGTCGCCCCGCCACGGCTGACGCCAAAGGCTTCGCTCGAGGAAAGGACGAAATTGCACTCGGTCTGGCCGAAGAACTCGTTAACGCTGACGCCAAGCGCCGATCGCGCCCATTCGAAGGTTTCGCGGCCGAGCGCCTCGCCTGCCGAACCGATGGTGCGCAGTTTGAGATCGTATTGCGCCCGCGGATTATCCACGGCTTTCAACAGCCGCAGTGCTGTCGGCGGGATAAAGGCGTTGCGCACTCCCATTTCGGCCATGATGCGGAAGGCCATATGCGGATCGAACTTCTGCGCCGGCGAGGAAACGACGGGAACGCCGAGCATCAGGCTCGGCAGCAGCGCGTTCAGGAGACCGCCGGCCCAGGCCCAGTCCGACGGCGTCCAGAGCCGGTCGCCAACCTGCGGGAAGCCCTCATGGGCAAACTGCATGCCCGGAATATGCCCCGGCAGAACGCGATGGCCGTGCAGCGCCCCCTTGGGCGGCCCGGTCGTGCCCGAGGTGAAGATCATCAATGCCGGATCGTCCGGGCCTGTATCGGCAATCGCGAACAACGGTGGATGCGCCGCCACCAGATCGGCAAAGCCGGCAACGCCCTCTTCGGCGCCATCGATGCTGATCACCTGCGCCAGCTCCGGCAATCGCTCCCGGATCGGACGCAGCCGCTCGAGGCCGAACCGGTTGGTGACGATTGCCGATGCACCGGACGCCTGCAGCCGGTATTCCAGCGCTTCAGCGCCGAAGAGCAGCGCCAATGGCAGGGCGATCGCGCCCATCTTGTAGATCGCCACATGTGCGACGACTGTCTCGAAACTCTGCGGCAGCAGGAGCGCCACCCGATCGCCTTTACGCACCCCGAGCGCGACAAGCGCATTGGCGAAAGAAGCGGAGCGATCCCGCAACTCTCCGTAGGTCATGGAAAAGTGATTGCCGTCCGGATTGAAATGCTGGAGGCAGACCCGATCCGGCTCACTTTCGGCCCAGGCATCGCAAACAGCATGTCCCATGTTGAATTTCGCCGGAATCTCCCAACGAAAGTCGCGATAGAGGGCTTCATAAGTATCACGCAGGGGCAATTTCATGCGCAGTTCCAGAAAATTGTGCGGTGCAGCTAACACCTGTCGCCCCTGGGGTTCAAGGAAACATTTGAGATTGCCATCTTCTCTGCCGGGCGAATTGCCTTATTTATTGAAGAATACTTCGAAGCTCTTCACGAACTGACGCACCGACCGGCGGCAAGCTTGACCCGCCGATTTTCTTTGGTGACGCACGCATTCCGCCGCCCTCCCGACGGCGGATTTCCTTGCACCGGATAATCAAATGGACGGAGAATAGCGATGGAATACGTAAAGCTCGGCAGGACCGGTCTTGAAGTCTCACGCATCTGCCTGGGTTGCATGACCTATGGCGATCCCAACAAGGGCACGCATGCCTGGTCGCTGAAGGAGGAGGACAGCCGGCCGCTGCTGCGCCAGGCGATCGAGGCCGGCATCAACTTCCTCGACACGGCCAACACCTATTCCAACGGCTCCTCGGAGGAGATCGTCGGCCGCGCCATCAAGGATTTCGCCAAGCGCGACGACATCGTGCTGGCCACCAAGGTCTTCAACCGCATGCGCCCCGGCCCGAATGGCGCGGGACTTTCGCGCAAGGCGATCTTCGACGAGATCGACAACAGCCTGCGCCGCCTCGGCACCGACTATGTCGACCTCTACCAGATCCATCGCTGGGACTACACGACCCCGATCGAGGAAACGCTGGAAGCGCTGCATGATGTCGTCAAGGCCGGCAAGGCGCGCTATATCGGCGCCTCCTCCATGTATGCCTGGCAATTCGCCAAGGCGATCTATACCTCGCGCCTAAACGGCTGGACCGAGTTCGTCAGCATGCAGGACCATCTGAACCTGCTCTACCGCGAAGAAGAGCGCGAAATGCTGCCCTTCTGCGAGGACCAGAAGATCGCCGTCATCCCCTGGAGCCCGCTTGCCCGCGGCCGCCTGACGCGCGATTGGGATGAGGCGACGGCCCGCACGCAGTCGGATGAATTCGGCAAGACGCTCTACACGCAGGCACTCGAAGCCGACCGCAAGATCGTCGATGCCGTCGGCGCGATCGCCAAGGCCCGCGGCATCCCGCGCGCGCAGGTGGCGACCGCCTGGATCCTGCAGAAGAGCGCCGTCACCGCCCCGATCGTCGGCGCCTCCAAGCCCGGACACATTGCCGATGCCGTCGCCTCCTTGGAAGTCAAGTTGACGCCGGAGGAAATCGAGGCGCTGGAGAGCCCTTATGTCCCGCATGGGGTGGCCGGGTTCAAGTGATCGAGGATTTGGGGGGCGTCGGGCAAGGCTGATGAAGCTGCGCTTGCCCTGAGGGGCAGTTCTACGCTCCAGAGCCCAATGGGGCTTGCCATGCAGGCCGCGGCAAATCGCGCAAAAGTGACTTCACGAACGGGTCACAGTTGAGGCTTAACAGGTCATGATTGCCTACCCGAGGATGATATCCAATGATCACAGTCCCCTTCGAAGCGCGGCGCTTTCAATCGACCGCGGCCTATTACCTGCGCTATCGCATCCCCTACCCGGACAGGCTGATTACACGCGTTGCCGAGCGCAGCGGCCTGAAGCCCGGCGACCATGTGCTCGATCTCGGCTGCGGCCCCGGTCAGCTCGGCATCGCCTTCGCGCGGCTGCGGGGTGCCGCGGTCACCGCCATGGACCCGGAGCCGGAAATGCTCGCCGAAGTCGAGGCCGGTGCGAAGATGGCCGGCGTCGATATCAATGTCCGTCAGGGCTCTTCCTATGATCTCGGCCCCGATATCGGCCGCCTGCACCTCTGCGTCATGGGCCGCTCCTTCCACTGGATGGACAGGCCGGCCACGCTTCAAGCGCTTGATAGACTGATCGAGCCCGGCGGTGCCGTCGTCCTCTTCCACGACAAAGGCGTTCTGGCGGAGCCGAATTGGCGCGGCATTCTCGAGCCGCTGATGGAAACCTATTCGCCCGAGCGCAGCGCGGAGCGGCAGATGCGCAGGAGCAAGGAATGGGCGCCGCATGAAGCCATGCTGCTCGCTTCCCCTTTCCGCAATCTGGAACGGATCGGCATCGTCTCGGAATATGAACGGGATATCGAAGAGATCGTCGGCCGCATCTTCTCGATGTCGTCGACCTCGCCGCAGGCACTCGGCGACAAGGCGGCCGATTTCGAGGCGGCGCTGCGCGCCGAGCTGCTGGCGGTCGCGCCTGACGGCAAGTTCAAGGAAATCGTCGAGGCGAACGGGCTACTCGCCTTTCGCGACTAGATCGGGATTAGCCGTTGCTTTGATCCGGCTGGGGCGACAGCTCCTGCCGGGTCGCCGACAGGAATTCCTGCGACAGTTCGGAACTGTCCATTGCCCGTGCCAGGATAACGGCGCCGACCATGGCGGAAAGGCTCGCAAAAGCCTTGCGCCGGCGATCCTCCGGCGTTTCGCCGGGCACGATCTCCTCAAGCACTTCGACCAGCCCCAGCAGCCCGCCGGTGAAGGTGGACTGCATCTCCGGACCATGGCGGCTGACCTCCTGCGTCAGCGCCGCAAAGACGCAGCCGGTCGCATGTTCCACCACATTGCGGTGCGAGAGATAATGGGCAAGCAGCGCTTCCAGCGGCTGATCGGGCGAGCTTGACGCCACCTGCTTCCAGCGCTCCAGCGAGCGGGCCACCAAAGCCTTGCTCGCCTCGCAGGCAAGCTCGTCCTTCGAATCGAAATGGCCGTAGAAGCCGCCATGCGTCAGCCCGGCCGCCTTCATGATGTCGGCGACGCCGATGCCGTCAAAACCCTTCTCGCGAAAGAGCTCCCCTGCCACGGCAAGGATCTTCTCGCGATTCTCGGCGAATTTTTCCCGGCTCACTCTCATCAATAAACTCCATCAGAGCATCAATAAATCTGTATTGACAATTTATATGATGACCATCATCAATACGCAACAAATATGATAACAATCATGTAAATGCCTTTACACAAACGTTCAAGCCAGGAGAACGGCAGAGCGCTAGAAGCGGATACGATACCCCCATCGTCCGCGATCGCACGCTTTCGCAAGCCCCGATCCTGACGCCAAGATACCCACCTTGATTGGAACGCAGCTCATGGTTTCCACTGCTCTTGCTTCGACGCTCGCCCGGCGCAACATCCATTACGGATGGGTCGTCGTCGCCGCCACCTTCCTCACCATGCTGGTCACGGCCGGCGCCATGGGTGCGCCCGGCGTGCTCATCAAGCCGCTGGAGGACGAGTTCGGCTGGAGCACCTCCTCCATCTCGTCAGCACTTGCCGTGCGCCTGCTGCTGTTCGGCCTGATGGGTCCCTTTGCCGCCGCCTTCATGAACCATTTCGGCGTGCGCAAGGTCATCGTCTTCGCGCTGGCGACCATCAGCATCGGCTTCATCGGCTCGCTTTATATGACGCAAGTCTGGCAGCTGCTTTTGTGCTGGGGCATCATCATCGGCTTCGGCACCGGCCTCACCGCCATGGTGCTGGCGGCGACCGTCTCGACGCGCTGGTTCACCAAGCATCGCGGCCTCGTCATCGGCATGCTCTCGGCAAGTTCCGCGACCGGACAGCTCGTCTTCCTGCCGCTGATGGCGGAGCTGACGACGCGCTACGGCTGGCGCACCACGGTGCTTTTCGTCTGCGGCATGATCGTCGTTGCGGCCCTCGTCGTGCTGCTCCTGATGCGCGACCGCCCCTCGGACGTCAACCTGCCGCTCGTCGGCGAGATCCACATCACCCCGCCGCCGGCCGCCACCAGGAACCTGAAGGCAGCGCTTGCCTCGCCGATCGCGATCCTGCGGGAGGTCTCCACCACCTCGACCTTCTGGATCCTGTTTGCCACCTTCTTCATCTGCGGCCTGTCGACCAACGGCCTGATCCAGACGCATTTCGTCACGCTTTGCGGCGATTTCGGCATCGTGCCTGTCGCGGCCGCCAGCGTCCTTGCCGTCATGGGCATCTTCGACTTCTTCGGCACGATCGGCTCCGGCTGGCTCTCCGACCGCTTCGACAATCGCTGGCTGCTCTTCTGGTATTACGGCCTGCGCGGCCTGTCGCTGGTCTACCTGCCCTTCAGCGACTTCACCTTCTATGGCCTGTCGATCTTCGCCGTCTTCTACGGCCTCGACTGGATCGCCACCGTGCCGCCGACCGTCAAGATCGCCGCCGACCGCTTTGGCCGCGAAAAGGCCGGCCTGGTCTTCGGCTGGGTCTTCGCCGGCCACCAGCTGGGCGCCGCCACCGCCGCCTATGGCGCCGGCCTGACGCGCACCGAACTCAACACCTACCTCCCCGCCTTCTTCGTTGCCGGCGCCTTCTGCCTGCTCGCCGCCATCCTGGCGATCACGCTGCAAAAGTCCGGCTCCACCACCAAAGGCCCAGCCATGGCTCACTGAGCCTCAAGCGACAAGAGCCCATGGCGCGCACCCACGCCATGGGCCAAACCGCAACCCTGCGGAAACACTCGCAATATCTGCCAACCCGGCTTGCGCGCCGAGCCGATCACATGCTAGACAGCCGCCTCGTCAGTACCCCGTTGCCCCATTGGCGGAATTGGTAGACGCGCTCGACTCAAAATCGAGTTTCGAAAGAAGTGCTGGTTCGACTCCGGCATGGGGCACCAAAAATTTAACTGATTGCCTGACAATTAAATAACCTAGTTTCGTGTAACTATTTGGCTCCTCTTATAGCCCACCTTTTTGCTTTATGCTGGGCCACATAATTATTTCCATATTTTCTGAAGTACTCGGGATCTACTCAGCATAATGTTGACTGCTACCGCCGTCGCTCCGATGATGCATCTCCTAGCAGAAGGAGCGAATCGTGAGCCGATCCAAGCAGGAGTTCATCAATCGTACAGGCGGCTATCGTATTGGCGAAGGCCAGCAAGAGTTCGTAAATCGCGTCCGGGAGATCAACGATCTGGAAACGAAACTTAAATCGGGTCAGATCTCGTTTGAAGATATGGAAAGCATTCAGCGTCGGCTATGTGAATTAAAAGGAATAAGCTTCGATTTTGATGACGACGAGGAAGAATTTGACTAACCAAGTCATCGAAATACGAAGTTTCTCAGTTTTTCTGGTGGGATGGAGCGTGCTTTTGCCATTCCTAGTCAGAAGCTCTTCCAGCGAGGCGGAAAACCACCCCTCGACCAGCCCCTGCGGCCCAAACGGCTGATCAAGAAATAATCATCGACGGAGATCTGCAATCAACGGTGGCGACACACTCAAATTGAATGATATGGTTGGGTGCTTGAAGAAGCCTTGCAAATAAGGACAAGCTTCAACAACGCCAACGACTCGCATTTCTAGCCTGCTTTTTAAATAGATCGGCCATCTGAAAGTAGTTTTGTATCGTACACTTCTGGTTTTGTTGCGAAATAAGCAAGAAGAGACTTGCGACTCAAAGTTTTGTTTGATTTCATCAATACACAACCTTGAAAGGGCGCGAAGTGAACAACGAGATCAAAGCAGGTAGTGTCGTCCAGTTAAAATCCGGTGGCCCGAAGATGACCGTGGCGGAAACTGGTGAATATGGCTACGACGGCTACCAAAGTGCCAAGTGCCATTGGTTTATTCAAGACAAGGCACCCTGGAAAAAAGAGGAGGCATATTTTCCGCTCACCTCTCTAAAAGAGATTGAGTAAAAACGCAGTCTCCCTGCCTTTGGAGGCTTCCACGATGAGGGATTGCCCACCTTAAAAGGCATTCTCATGTGGCGGCAATCTGAGAAGCCATAATATCCGCCATCCGAAACGCCGCATCTAAAGATACAACTTTACAGAGTACATTGATGCCGCTTGATAGACAATTTTCTACAGTCTCAAAAAGAAAATAGCCGTTGTAGCCGAGATGCGAAGCACCAGCTTCAACTATCGTTTGACGCGAAAGTTGCGCTATGTGCAGGCTTCTTCCTTGGCCTAGATCGAGAGTCGCAAGGATATCTTCCATGGCCCCTATACCCGTGTCTAATCGAACGCAGCCTCGCATTTCAGCAAATGATCTTGCCCTTTATATGGTTTCGTCTGACACCGCCCGGATGGGGATTCTTCGTCGTGCCAAGACACCTCAAAAGCCGCCTATCATTCGTTATAAAGATGCTCGTGCTCCCATTTGTACATACCTCATAGACCCTGCGCGAAACAGGAGGCCACTCGTTACAGCGGAAGAGATGTTGCGCCAGAGAATGGATGACAGCGCGACCTCCCCTCTTTTGCGCGACGACGCGTCTCATTCGATTGAAGTTCTCCATTCTATACAGCAAATGCACAATCAGTTGGGAACACTCGATTTCCACCCGGCGCCTCGCGATCAAGAAAAGCTAATAATTGCTGGTGTCGAGGTGTCTGTCCGCGCAGATCTCCTCGTTTTTGGATCAGTTCGGACCGAAGAACAGATAGGTGCTGCAGTACTCCGCATGACGATGGATGATGCAGATACTGAAGCCGCTCGGGAGCGCAGGAGGAATATGGGCCTTTACGTGGCTACTCTGGCGAGGTTGCATGTCGACCAAAATATAGCCAGCAATCGAGTATCATCAAATCGGCTATGCCTCTCGATCGATGTACAACATGGGGAGATATTTGCTGCTCCTAACGCCAATACGAGGCGCACGAATGATATCGAAAACGTTTGCCGCATGATCGCTGCAGTTTGGCCGTCCTTATAACTGCCGAACATTGTGCCGTCCGGACGCTTCCGGTCGTGTGATTGAGCTGCTGAACTGCACCTTCGACATAGGCCACTCAATAGGACATGTCATCGTCATAAGCCGTATTGCCAGCCCCACATCATCACGAAAAATTTTGCCTTTCCGCCATTTCCGTCAGCCCCCGACCATTTACAGCCATATTCCTGCCCCCTAAAGGTTTGCAACGCAGCAAAAAGGGGCCCTCATGCTTCGTAGACTTTACGACTGGACCATGTCGCTCGCCGGCCGCAAATCGGCGGAAATCTGGTTGGCCGTTATCGCCTTCGTCGAAAGCTCGATCTTTCTCGTTCCGGCCGACGTGCTTTTCCTGCCGATGTCGCTGGCGAAACCCGAGCGCGCCTGGCGCTATGCGCTGACGGCGACGGTTGCCGCCGTGCTCGGCGGCATCGCCGGCTGGGCGCTCGGCTACTACGCCTTCGAAACCATTGCCAAGCCGATCCTCGAATTCTACGGCAAGCTCGACGCCTTCAATCAGATGAGCGCCGGCATCACCTATGAATGGGTGCTCCTGCTGCTGGTCACATCGGGTCTGGCGCATCTGCCGCCGATCAAGGTGGTGACGATCCTCTCCGGCGTCGCCCATATCGATCTCGGCCTGTTCATCATCTCGGCCATCGTCGCGCGCGGCGCGCGCTTCTTCTTCCTGGCCTTCCTTTTGCGCCGCTATGGCGAATCGATCCGCCATTTCATCGAAAAGCGCCTCGGCCAGATCACCATGGTCGCCGCCGGCATTCTGATTGCCCTCTATGCCGTCTTCCATTTTGCCCTGGCGAGCTGACCAAGGAGCCCCCAGCATGTCCATGACTTCGCCCTCCCCCCGCGCCGGCCTCGGCTATGGCCTGCTGCTGACGATCGGCATGATCGTCGTCATCGGCTCGGCGCTCGGCTTCCAATATATCGGCGGCTATATCCCCTGCGCGCTCTGCCTGGAGCAGCGCCAGCCCTATTATTACGGCATCCCGGTCGCCATCATCGCCGTGCTGACGGCGGTTGCCGGCCTGCCCTCCTGGATCACCCGGGGGCTCCTCATCATCGCCGGCCTGATGATGGTTGTCGGCGGCGGCATCGGCGTCTACCACGCCGGCGTCGAATGGCACTTCTGGGAAGGCCCGACCACCTGCTCGACGACGGCAAGCAGCGTCACGCAGAACGCCGGCGACCTACTCGGCCAGCTGAACACCATCAAAGGCCCCTCCTGCACGGAAGCGGCCCTTCGCATCCTCGGCCTGTCGATGGCCGGCTGGAACGTGATCGCCAGCGTGATCCTGGCTGCAATAGCCTTTGTGGGTGCGAAAAAGGCGGCTTGATTTTCGGGGGGCGACGCCCTCCTATGCGGCGGCTCTGATACCCCCTCTGTCGCTGTCACGACATCTCCCCCACGAGAGGGGAGATCGTTGGGAGTTTGCCGCGCCTCTGCAAAAGACAAATGAACTCGGCGACAGCAGACGCGATGTCAGTTTAGATCGGGAAAGTACCACAAGTGACCAATCTCCCCCCTTGTGGGGGAGATGTCCCGAAAGGGACAGAGGGGGGTGCCGCACCCTCCCGGTGCACAGTCGCCAACGAGGCCCTTACGGCTGCAGTTCCGAATCCCAGTAGAGATAGTCGAGCCAGCTGTCGTGCAGATAGTTCGGCGGGAACAGGCGGCCGTTGTTGTGCAGGTCCTGCACCGTCGGCTGGTATGGCTTCTGCGCCGGGAACATGCCGGCCTGCTTCGGCAGCTTGCTGCCCTTGCGTAGATTGCACGGCGAACAGGCGGCCACGACATTCTCCCAGGTCGTCTCGCCGCCGTGGGCGCGCGGGATGACGTGGTCAAAGGTCAGGTCGTCATGGGAGCCGCAATACTGGCATTCGAACTTGTCGCGTAAGAAGACGTTGAAGCGGGTGAAGGCGGGATTGCGGGACGGCTGCACATATGTCTTCAGGCATACGACGCTCGGCAGCCGCATCGAGAAGCTCGGTGAGGACACGCACTGATCGTATTCTGCGATGATGTTCACACGGTCAAGAAAAACCGCCTTGATCGCGTCCTGCCAGGACCAGAGCGACAAGGGATAGTAACTCAGCGGTCTGTAGTCGGCGTTCAGCACGAGCGCCGGTAAGGACTGCGGGGAGACTGCAATCGTCAAGGAACCCTCCTGATCGATTCGGCATCTACATCTTGTATATTAGGCCGGTTGTTACAGGATTGTGAAGTCCAATAAATTCAGTGCATAAAGGCAATTTCGGGGAGGCGGCCGATTAAACTATAGGCAGCGCATCCCGGCGTGTTTTCACGGCATAATAAGCCCAGAAAAGCCGGGCTGCGACCGAACGCCAGGGCGCCCAAACCGCGGCTTCCCGGGCAACTGCCTTGGCCAAGGGCCTGACTTCATGGCCGAAAGCCATGCCGACGGCTGCCTGCAGCGCGACGTCGCCGGCCGGAAACACATCTGCGTGACCACCGCAAAACATCAGATAGACCTCGGCCGTCCACGGACCGATTCCCTTGATCGACGTCAGCTCGGCGAGCGCCTTTTCAGGTGATTCGGCGCTGAGCGCATGTAGATCGAGGCTGCCGCCGGCAACGGCTGCGGCCACGCGCGCCAATGTCTCATGCTTGATTCGCGACAGGCCGAAGGTCCGCCAGGCCTCCGGCTCCAGCCCTGCATAGCCCTTTGCTGTTATCTGCCCCATCCCGGCAATCATCTTACCCCATATGGCATCGGCGCTGGCGCGGGAGACCACCTGCGACACGATGATGTGGGCAAGCCCCTCGAAGCCCGGTTCGCGCAAGCGCAGCGGCAAGGCGCCCGCCTCTGCGGCAACCTGCCGCAGGCGCGGATCAAGCTCCAATAACGCAGCCAGCCCCTCTTCGATGTCGCGTTCGTCGCAAATGATCTGCATGACGTCTCGTAGTCCCCGGTTCGAATTCGTGGCAGAAGAAAGCATGATCGAGATTCCCCGTCAAAAGCCGAAGTTCCGTTTTGCCCCGAGCCCCAATGGCCCATTGCATCTCGGCCACGCCCTGTCGGCCATCCTCAATCACGACATGGCGGCGGAAGCGAGCGGCGATTTCCTGCTGCGCATCGAAGACATAGATCAGGCGCGCTGCACACCCGATTTCGAACAGGGCATCTATAGCGATCTTTCCTGGCTCAGCCTCAGCTGGCAGGAGCCGGTGCGCCGGCAATCCGAACATTTTCCGGCCTATCAGGAGGCATTGCAGAGGCTCGTCGAGCGCGGCCTCGTCTATCCCGCCTTTCTGACGCGCGGCGAAGTCAGATCACGCGTCGCTGCTTTCGAGGCGGATGGCAAATCATGGCCGCGCGACCCGGACGGCACGCCGCTCTATCCCGCGGACGATCGCGAGCGCAGCGATGTCGAGCGCCAGCGCCTGTTGGCGTCGGGCATAAAACATGCCTGGCGTCTCGACATGGAAAAGGCGTTGAAGGCAACGAGCACACCGCTCCATTGGCAGGAAAGCGGCGACGGCGAAACCGTCACTATCCCCGCCGACCCGGCCGCCTGGGGCGATGTCGTGCTGTCGCGCTCCGATGCTCCTTCGAGCTATCATCTTTCCGTTGTCGTCGATGACGCCGTGCAAGGCATCACCCACATCGTGCGCGGCCTCGATCTTTTCCACGCAACTTCAATCCACCGCCTGCTGCAGACGCTGCTTGTCCTGCCGGAGCCGCTCTATCATCACCATCGCCTCCTCCTCGGCAGCGATGGAAAGAAACTGTCCAAGAACCTGGGCGACACCGGCATTGCCGAATGGCGCAATCTAGGCCTCTCACCGGCGGAGCTTCGCCGCCGCATCGGCCTCTGATTCGCCCCTTGATTCGGAAGATTGTTTTTCCGCTGGCGCCTCGGCGGCGGGACGGCTCGCCGCCTTGCCGAACAGCAGACGGCGTACGCGAAATTTCATCAGCGCCGCGTTGATCTCCGCCCCCATGATGAAGATCACGGCCAGCATGTAGAGGAAGATCAGCACGATCATGACAGATGCCAGACCGGCATAGGTGGCCGTGTAATTGGCAAAGGTCGAGAGATAATAGGCAAAGAGCAGCGCGCCGATCGACCAGAAGACCAGCGTCAGGATCACGCCGGGGATGACGTCGAACACCCGCCGGCGCCCGGCCGCGAGCCACAGATGCAGGATCATCAGGCCCGCCAGCAGCAGGAAGATCGTGCCGTAGATCCGCCAGCTGAAGACGATGTCGAAGATATCGGCAAGCTTCGGCAGCCATTGCCGCGTGTAGTTGAGCGCCAAGGGCACCGCGACGAGCAGGATGCTCAGAATGGCGAAGATCAGCACGGCGATCAGCACATAGCCGAGACTGGCGAGACGGTTGAAATACCAGGGCCGGGTCTCGGGTACGCGATAGGCGCGGTTGAGCGATATGCGCAGCGCCTCGACGCCGTTCGAGGCGAAATAGGCGGCCGCAAGCACGGAAATCGTCAACAGGCCGCCGCGCGGTATGGTCAGCACCTGCACGACCTGATCGGCGAGCGGCTTGGCGATGGCTTCGGGCCAGGTATCGAAGATCAGATGCACGGCGGTCGACGAAAACTGGCTGGCGCCGAGAAAGCTTGCGAGCGCCGTGCCGAAGATCAGGAAGGGGAAAACCGCCAGCAGCGTCGACAGCGCCACATGGCTTGCCATGGCGAACCCGTCATCCTCGACGAAATGGAACACTGCGTCGTAGATCACCTTGTAAATCGTCCGCAGGGCTGTCGGCATTCCATCTCCGCTTGGGGTCGGCATTCCTCCGGCTGATACCGCCGGTTGTCGATTGTATCGGGTTCCTGAATATGGGAAACGAGTTTCAGTTTGTACAGGAATCATCTTTCCATGACGGAACAACGCACGATCCTCGTCACTGGTTGCTCCTCCGGCATCGGCGCTTACTGCGCACGGGCGTTGCGTGACGATGGATGGCGCGTCTTTGCGACCGTGCGCAAGGAAGAAGATCTCGCCGTGCTCGAAGCCGACGGCATCGAAGCGCTGCTCCTCGACTATACAAAGTCAGAGACCATTTCCGCCACCGTAGCGACGTTACGCGAGCGCACGGGCGACCGCATCGACGCCCTCTTCAACAATGGCGCCTATGGGCAGCCGGGCGCGGTAGAAGATCTGACGACCGATGTGCTGCGCGAACAATTCGAGACGAATTTCTTCGGCTGGCACGAGCTGACCCGCCAGATCCTGCCGCTGATGCGAAAGCAGGGCCATGGCCGCATCGTCAATTGCTCGTCCATTCTGGGACTGGTTCCCTATCGCTTCCGCGGCGCCTATACTGCGTCGAAGTTCGCGCTCGAAGGGCTGACGATCACGCTCAGAATGGAGCTGCAGGATAGCGGCATCCATGTGAGCCTCATCGAGCCCGGCCCGATTGCGACGAAGTTTACCGCCAATGCACTCGCCAAGATCAACGAGCATATCGACCTCGAAGGTTCTCCCCATGCGGTGGAATACCGCAGGCAGCTGAAACGGCTTGATGGATCAGGACCGATCAATAAACATAAATTGGGTCCGGAAGCGGTCTATGATGTGCTAAAATCCGCTTTGAACGTCAGAAATCCGCGCCCGCATTACCTGGTAACGACACCCGCCAAGCAGGGCGTGCTCTTGAAAAGGCTATTGCCGGCTAACCTTTTCTATCGTCTGATGCGCCGACTGGACTAAAGCAATCCCAGGAAAAGCGCGGAACGGTTTTCCGTCCGGGATTGCGGAACAATCATGAAATGGGGCGGCTCGAAGATTCCGTTGGAGGCTGAGCCGCTCTGAAGACAAGGATGGAGGAGCCATGTCGACCGTTACCTATACCGCCGCCATCATTGTCATGGGCCTCGTCGCGATCGTTCTCATTCGCGGCCTGCTGAACATGATGAAAGGCGACAATCCGAACCTTTCGAACCGGCTGATGCAGCTGCGTGTTCTGCTGCAGGCAGTGGCGGTCATCCTGATCATGCTGACGCTTTGGCTGACGGGCGGCGGCCGCCCGGCCTAACCACAGGAACACGATGGTCAAGCTGAACAAGATCTACACCAAGACCGGCGATGACGGCACCACCGGCCTTGCCGCCGGCCCGAGGCGCCTGAAGCACGACCTGCGCGTCGAAAGCTACGGGACTGTCGATGAAGCCAATTCCGCTATCGGCGTCGCCCGGCTGCATACGTCAGACATGCCCGAGATCGACGCGATGCTGATGCGCATCCAGAACGATCTCTTCGATCTCGGCGCCGATCTTTCGACCCCGGAAACCGATGAGCCTCTGGCCTATGAACCCCTGCGCATCATCGACCAACAGGTCGAGCGCCTCGAACACGATATCGATCTGCTGAATGCCGATCTCGAGCCCCTGAGATCCTTCGTTCTTCCGGCCGGGAGCGCGGCATCCGCCCATCTGCACCTCGCCCGCACCATTGCCAGGCGTGCCGAGCGCCTGATGGTGGCGCTGTCGCGTGAGCAGGGCGAGCGGGTGAGCCCGGCGGCGCTGAAATACGTCAACCGGCTCTCCGATTTCCTCTTCGTCGCCGCACGCCATACCAATGATCGTGGCCGCGCCGACGTGCTCTGGGTTCCGGGCAAGAATCGATAGCGGCATCCGCCAATCATCCGGGCATATGTATTGACGTTGACGTAAACGTTATTTATGCCTTTCAAGCAATTCGCATCTCGGCGGCCTGGAAGCGTTGTAATTGGGGAAAAAACGCGTATCCATGTCGCCATTCGACAAATGGAATGGCGCTAAGCAGCGCATGTTCTCGGGCGGTCATGTTGAAGGAAGGTTTCCATGAAGATACTGGTTCCCGTTAAGCGGGTCGTTGACTACAACGTAAAGATCCGCGTGAAGCCGGATGGTTCTGGCGTTGAGCTATCGAACGTGAAGATGTCGATGAACCCGTTCGACGAGATCTCGGTCGAAGAGGCGCTGCGTCTGAAGGAAGCCGGCAAGGCCGAGGAAGTCGTGGTCGTCTCGATCGGACCAGCCAAGGCTGAAGAGACGCTGAGAACGGCGCTCGCCATGGGGGCTGATCGCGCCATCCTGGTCGAGACCGACGATCAAGTCGAGCCGCTCGCTGTCGCCAAGATCCTGAAGGGTGTTGCAGACGCCGAACAGCCTGGCCTCATCATCGTCGGCAAGCAGGCGATCGATGACGACAGTAACCAGACCGGCCAGATGCTGGCAGCCCTGCTCGGCACGGCCCAGGCCACCTTCGCCTCGAAGATCGAGATCGGCGATGGTAGCGCCAAGGTCACCCGCGAAGTCGATGGCGGCCTGCAGACGATCGAGGTCAAGCTTCCGGCTGTCGTCACCTCGGACCTGCGCCTCAACGAACCGCGCTATGCTTCGCTGCCGAACATCATGAAGGCCAAGAAGAAGCCGCTCGACAAGAAGTCGCCGGCCGATTTCGGCGTATCGACCGAGCCGCGGCTGAAGGTGCTGAAGACGGAAGAGCCCTCGGGCCGCAAGGCGGGCGTCAAGGTCAAGTCGGTTGCCGAGCTGGTCGAAAAGCTCAAGACCGAAGCCGGCGTTCTCTAAGGTCCAGGAAAAGGAGACTTCATCATGGCCATTCTTCTTCTGGCTGATCACGACAATGCCCATCTCTCCGACCAGACTGCCAAGGCGCTGACGGCGGCAACGAAAATCGGCGGCGACGTCCATGTGCTGGTTGCCGGTGCGGGCGCCAAGGCTGCGGCCGAGCAGGCTGCCAAGCTTTCCGGCGTCTCCAAGGTATTGGTTGCCGAGGATGCCAGCCTTGCCAACAATCTCGCAGAACCGCTGGCGGCACTGATCGTTTCGCTGGCCGGTTCCTACGACACCATCATCGGTGCCGCGACTTCGGTCGGCAAGAACGTGCTGCCGCGCGTTGCCGCCCTGCTCGACGTTGCCCAGGTCTCGGAGATCATTGAGGTCATCTCGGCCGACACCTTCAAGCGGCCGATCTATGCCGGCAATGCCATCCAGACGGTACAGTCGACCGACGCCAGGAAGGTGATTACCGTGCGTACCGCTTCCTTCGCGTCTGCTTCCGAAGGCGGCTCGGCTGCGATCGAGACGGTGTCTGCCGCTGCCGACCCGGCCCTCTCCAGCTTCGTCGGCGATGCCTTGTCGTCTTCGGATCGTCCGGAGCTGACCTCCGCCAAGATCATCATCTCGGGCGGCCGTGCGCTGGGCTCGGCGGAAAAATTCAAGGAAGTCATCCTGCCGGTTGCCGACAAGCTCGGTGCCGCCGTTGGCGCCTCGCGCGCCGCCGTCGATGCCGGCTACGCGCCGAACGACTGGCAGGTGGGCCAGACCGGCAAGGTGGTGGCACCGCAGCTCTATATCGCCTGCGGCATTTCCGGCGCCATCCAGCATCTGGCCGGCATGAAGGATAGCAAGGTCATCGTTGCCATCAACAAGGACGAGGAAGCCCCGATCTTCCAGATCGCCGACTATGGCCTCGTCGCCGACCTCTTCGAAGCCCTGCCGGAATTGCAAAAGGCGCTTTGATCGCGCCACTGGCCTTCTCGCAGTTGCGAGAGACTGGAAAATCGTCTTTTATAGGTCTATCAATCTTTGCCGGGCTAGAAATGGCCCGGCAAATTTGGGTTAAGAGCATAAGCGCATCGCCAGGAGCGCGCCGGGGAGTTGGCAATGAGTTCGCTGAAGACGATCGGTATTATCGGCGCGGGCCAGATGGGCTGCGGCATTGCCCATGTATCCGCCATGGCCGGCTACAAGGTCCATATCTACGATCTCTCGCAGGATCGCATCGAAAGCGGACTTGCCACCATCAACGGCAATCTCGCCCGCCAGGTCGCATCCGGCAAGATGACCGATGAAGAGCGCAAGTCGGCTCTCGCGCGCATTACCGGCTCGGCTGATCTCAACGATCTCGCCCAAGTCGATCTCGCCATCGAGGCGGCGACGGAAGATGAAAGCGTCAAGCGCAAGATCTATGCGCAGGTATGTCCGGTGCTGAAGCCTGAGGCGCTGCTCGCGACGAATACCTCGTCGCTTTCGATCACCCGGCTTGCCTCCGCCACCGACCGTCCCGAACGCTTTATGGGTATCCACTTCATGAACCCGGTCCCGGTCATGAAGCTCGTGGAGCTGGTGCGCGGCATCGCCACCGATGAATCAACCTTCTCGGCTGCCAAGACCTACGTCTCGTCGTTGGAAAAGACGATCACCGTTGCCGAAGATTTCCCCGCCTTCATCGTCAACCGCATCCTGCTGCCGATGATCAACGAGGCGATCTATACGCTCTATGAAGGCGTCGGCACCGTCGATGCCATCGACACCGCCATGCGGCTCGGCGCCAACCACCCGATGGGTCCGCTGCAGCTTGCCGATTTCATCGGCCTCGACACCTGCCTGTCGATCATGCAGGTGCTGCACGACGGGCTTGCCGACTCCAAGTACCGCCCCTGCCCGCTGCTGGTGAAATATGTCGAAGCCGGCTGGCTCGGCCGCAAATCGGGCCGTGGCTTCTACGACTACCGCGGCGAAACCCCGATTCCGACACGATAATCGTCAAGCATCACGCTGCGAAAAGCGCGGTCGGCGAAGTGCGATCATGCGCTCCGCGCCCGTGTTGCTCCCGTTGTCGAAATCCATGAACGGTATTCGTTCGCTCGCCGCTCCAGAAGCAGCTCGAACGCCTGTTTGATCCTGTGCACATGCGGCGTCTTGTATTCAAAACCCACATTGTGGAGGTGGATCAGCATTGACGCGTTGACCTCGAAGATCACCACCCTGCCCTCGGCATCGAGCGAACAGTCGATACCGAAATAGTCGAGGCCGATCTGGCGGCGGATGGCATCGAGGGCAGCCATGCCTTTGGCTCCGAAGACGCGCGCGGGCTCATTGAGAAACGCCTCTTCCTCCCTGCGCATCCATTCGACACTGGCCATGCGCGTCGAGGCGTGATGCACCTTCCAGCCATCGCCGATGGCGAGATGATAGGGGAGGATCTGGTCTCCGACGAAGATGAAACGGTATTTGCGAAACAGCCCATCGGGTGAACTGTAGTTGACGAAATTCGTCAGATAGAGGGTCTGATCTCCGGCCTCTTCGGCAAAGCGCAGCAATGCGTCGGCATCCTCAGCCAGCTCCATCATGTCGCCGCCATGCTTGCCCGCATGGCGTACGATCAACGGAAAGGCGCTGGTATCGCCATCACGCACCCGACGCCGCAGATCCCTGGCCTCGATCCGGATCGTCGCCGGCATGACCGCATCCGCAACGCTGGTCAGACGCCGCGAGATGGATTCGCGATCGGTCGCCAGCATCAGCCGTGGATGATTGACGACAGGCCTGTGCAGGGAATCGGCGACATCGATCGCCGAAGCCATGACATCAAGCCCGAAATCGGTTTCCGAAACGAGATTGACGACGACATCGACCCGATCGCTGCAGTCTTGCGGGTCGTTGCGATAATTGCGCAAGACAAAGAGCACTTCGGTATCGAAGCAACTATCCCTGATCAGATCCTCATAGGGTGTGTTGCCAGCCTCGGGCGAGAAGAGCAGGAGCGCTCGAAACTTAGCAGGCTTCTTCGCCGCCGGATAATTGCGAACCACACCCATCTCGGCAACGATTTGAAAACAAACATGCGCGGCCGCCGGATTTCCGAACTTGAGTTCGAGCTTGCCGCAAAGCACCAGCGCATCGCGGTCGCTCGGCTCGACGCGCAGCGCTTGTTGGGCCGTGGCCAGGGCTTCGCGGTAGCGCCCCATCGCCTCCAGCGCCTGCGCCTTGTTGCAGAGGCAGCGGAAGTCACCGGGAAAGCGCGACAATCCCTTGTCATAGGCTGCGATCGCCTTGTCGAAATCGCGGTATTTCTGGAGAAGGTCGCCAAGTTGCGACCACGATCTCACATCTTCGGGCGACTGGTGGCAGCTGCGCAAGGCCGCCTGCATGGCCTCCGGCATATTGCTCAGCGACTCGATGACCTCTCCGCGCTTGGCAAGGGCCGGACTAAAGTCGCTTTTGAGAGAGATCGCCCGATCAAGGCTCGAAAGTGCCTCGACCGACCGCCCCAGCTCCTGAAGCACGAACCCTTGATGGTACCAGGACGCCGCGTCGTCCGGCTGCGCAGCAACCACTCTGTCATAGCACCGCAGTGCCCGGACAAGATCGCCATTGCTCTGATATGCCGTGCCGAGGCCGGATAGCGCCTGAATATAATCGGACTTGAGGCCAAGCGCCGCTTCGAACCACAGGACCGCATCCTGCGGCCTGCCGGCCTGCAGCAGCAGAAATCCCAGCATGTTGCACATGACTGGTTCACGGCTGACAAGCTCGCGGGCCGATAGCAATAGGTGGATGGCGTCCTCATACCGACCGGTCCCCGTCAGGGTCTCAGCTTGAGACAAGACATGGGAGGCCGCTGATGCGTCGGCTGAAGCATGCGCAGGAGACTGGTTCATCTTGATCGATTTTCAAAAAGTGCCTGGGGTGATTCCAGCCTCTCAGCTGGGGCTTACCCGAGGATGACCTTCCCTCGATCAATTCCAATTCTTACGCTTGGCGACCCAGCGAACGAACGCGTTACAGCGCTGTTGCGGCCTTCACCAGGTTCTTGGCATCCTCGCTGTCCCAGACCGCCGGCCCGTTCATCGCCGACAGCAGGCAGCCTTTGTTGTCGATGAGCAACGTCACCGGCAGACCGAAGGCCAGACCCTGCTTCTTCAGTACATTGAACACGCCCATCGTGTTGTCGCGATAGTAGCCGAGCTTGTCGATCGCATATTCCGTGCGGAAGGCCTTCGTCTTTTCATCGTCGCCGGTATCGATATTGACGGCAACCACTTCGAACTTGTCGCTGCCGACGCTCTTCTCAAGCGCGTTCAATGCCGGCATTTCCTCACGGCACGGCACGCACCATGTCGCCCACACGTTCAGCAGCACGGTCTTGCCGGCAAAACTGCTGATCGACAACGGCTGCCCGTCGCCCCCCTTGAAGGAAACACCCTGAAGCGAGATCGGTGCCGGCGGCACGCTCATGGCGGCGACCTGGCCCTTGGTGAACGGCCTCAGGGCCGCTGCACGATCCTTGGTCGACCCGCATTGATCGGCAGAGGCGGTTTCACCAATACCATTGCCATACCCCGCCTCCTTCACGTATACCGCTGCCGCGCCGGCAATAACCCCAGCGACGGCGGCAAGCAGAACAAGTTTCATGGACGGCAGACCGAACGGCTTCTTTGCTGTCATTACATTCTCCAGGTGGGCATCTCATGACTGACGGCACGGACACCAAATCCTCCAACCAGATGTGGGGCGGGCGTTTCGCTTCCGGCCCCGCGGCGATCATGGAGGAGATAAATGCCTCGATCGATTTCGACAAGAAGCTGTTTGCCCAGGATATCCGCGGCTCAATCGCGCATGCGAGCATGCTCGCCAATCAAGGCATCATTTCAACCGAGGATAAAGACAAGATCGTTCACGGGTTGAACACGATCCTGTCAGAGATCGAAAGCGGCAATTTCGAATTCTCCCGCCGCCTTGAAGACATCCACATGAACGTCGAGGCGCGGCTTGCGACCCTGATCGGGCCAGCTGCCGGCCGTCTGCATACCGCCCGCTCGCGCAACGACCAGGTGGCGCTCGATTTCCGCCTCTGGGTGAAGGAAGAGCTGCAGAAGTGCGAGCAGGCGCTGACCGATCTGATCGCGGCCTTCCTCGACCGTGCCGAGGAACATGCCGAAACCGTCATGCCGGGCTTCACCCATCTGCAGACGGCACAGCCCGTTACCTTCGGCCATCATTGCATGGCCTATGTCGAGATGTTCGGCCGCGACCGTTCGCGCGTACGTCACGCCATCGAGCATATGGATGAATCGCCGATCGGCGCCGCGGCCCTCGCCGGCACCGGCTTCCCGATCGATCGCCACATGACCGCCAAGGCGCTCGGCTTCCGCGAGCCCACCCGCAATTCGATCGATACCGTCTCCGACCGCGATTTCGCCCTCGAATTCCTGTCGATCGCCGCGATTGCCGGCATGCATCTGTCGCGGCTTGCCGAGGAGATCGTCATCTGGTCGACGCCGCAATTCGGTTTCGTGCGCCTGTCCGACGCCTTCTCCACCGGCTCCTCGATCATGCCGCAGAAGAAGAACCCGGATGCCGCCGAACTCGTGCGCGCCAAGACCGGCCGCATCAACGGTTCGCTGGTGGCGCTGCTCACCATCATGAAGGGCCTGCCGCTCGCCTATTCCAAGGACATGCAGGAAGACAAGGAACAGGTCTTCGACGCAGCCGAAAGCCTGGAACTCGCCATTGCCGCCATGACCGGCATGATGCGCGACATGACGATCAACACCGCCCGCATGAAGGCCGCCGCCGGCTCCGGCTATTCCACCGCGACCGACCTTGCCGATTGGCTGGTACGCGAAGCAGGCCTGCCCTTCCGCGACGCCCACCATGTGACGGGCCGCGCCGTGGCGCTTGCCGAAAGCAAGTCCTGCGAGCTGGCGGAACTGTCGCTCGCAGATCTGCAGGCGATCCACCCCGATATCACCGACAAGATCTTCGATGTCCTGACGGTCGAAGCCTCCGTTGCCAGTCGCAAGAGCTTCGGCGGCACGGCGCCCTCGGAAGTGCGCAAGCAGATCGCCTTCTGGAACGCTCGCAACTGAAAAGACTGACGAAAACGCACTTAAACAATCAGGGTGCACAAACGCGGGAAACTTCGCTAAGAAGAGTGACTTTCGCGCTAGAGCCGGATGATTTTAGGTCGAAACGATCTAAAATCATCCGGCTCTAGAATCAAAGAAGTAGAGCACGATGTCGTCTGAAAACCGCTCACACTTTTCAGCATCACGCTCTAGTCGCCCAAGAGGATTTCGATGCAGATCAACATGCCGCACATCATCCGCCTGACCGTCGTGCTTTCGGTCGTCGGCCTTGCCGTCGTCGGATGTGGCCGCAAAGGCCCTCTCGATCCGCCGAGTGCTCATGCGACCAAAGGCGGTGACGTCTCCAAGCCGACGAAGGAGCCGGGTACGGAGGACAAGAAGTTCTTCCTCGACCCGCTTCTCTGATTAGGCAGCGACCGTGAACCATTTTGAGTATCGCGACGGCATCCTCTACGCCGAGGATGTACCGGTTCCCGAGATCGCCAAGGCGGTCGGTACCCCCTTCTACGTTTATTCGACGGCAACGCTGGAGCGCCACTATCGCGTCTTCGCGGAAGCCTTCGGTGATGTCGATGCCATGGTCTGCTATGCCATGAAGGCCAATTCCAACCAGGCGGTGCTGAAGACGCTTGGTCGCCTCGGTGCCGGTGTCGACGTCGTCTCCGTCGGTGAGTTGCGCCGCGCGCTGGCCGCTGGAATCCCGGCAAACCGCATCATGTTCTCCGGCGTCGGCAAGACCGCGCAGGAAATGGACGTGGCTCTGGAAGCCGGCATCTATTGCTTCAACGTCGAATCCGAGCCCGAACTGGAAGTGCTGAACCAGCGTGCCGTTCGCGCCGGCAAGGTGGCGCCCGTCTCCTTCCGCATCAATCCGGATGTGGATGCCCGCACGCATGCGAAGATCTCGACCGGCAAGAAGGAAAACAAGTTCGGCATTTCCTGGCAGCGTGCCCGCGCCGTCTATGACCGTGCCGCCAGCCTGTCGGGCATCAATGCCACCGGCATCGACATGCATATCGGCAGCCAGATCACCGAGCTACAGCCCTTCGACGATGCCTTCAGGCTGCTGCGCGACCTCGTGGAAACGCTGCGTGGCGACGGCCATGACATCCATCACGTCGATATCGGCGGCGGTCTCGGCATCCCCTATCGCGACGACAACAATCCGCCGCCGTTGCCGGACGCATATGCCGAGATCGTCAAAAACCAGCTCCGTGGCCTCAATTGCAAGATCGTCACCGAGCCCGGCCGGCTGATCGTCGGCAATGCCGGCATTCTCGTTACCGAGGTTATCTATGTGAAGGATGGCGGCGACAAGAGCTTCGTCATCGTCGATGGCGCCATGAACGATCTCATCCGCCCGACACTTTACGAAGCCTATCACGAGATTCGCCCGGTCGTGACGAGTGCCGCCGATGCCTCGCGCATCAAGGCCGATATCGTCGGCCCGGTCTGCGAGACGGGCGATTATCTGGCGCTCGACCGGGAGATGGCGCTGCCGAAGCCCGGTGATCTCCTCGCCGTCGGCTCGGCCGGTGCCTATGGCGCCGTGCAGGCCGGCACTTACAACAGCCGGCTTCTGGTTCCGGAAGTGCTGGTCAAGGGCGGTGAATTCCACGTCATCCGCCCGCGTGGGACCTATGAAGAGCTGATCGGCCTGGATTCCATCCCGGCCTGGCTGGAGGGATAATCGACTTCAATGCATGATTTCGGGCAGGGCTGCAAAAGCTGCTTTGCCCGATCACGTTTCAGCGAAGTCCGATTAAAAAACAGCCTTTCGAGCCCATTGCCCTCGTCTTCGCCACAAAGAATGTTATCTTTGATTGAGTGGCGTCTCGCCGGGCGCCGAGTGCGCGAGCGTGTGGGACGCCGCGCCATTCCCAACGGGCGACTAGAGCCGGATGATTTTGGATCGAATCGATCTAGAATCTGAATCCGCTCTAGAATCAAAGAAGTAGAGCATGATATCGTCCGAAAGCCGCTTACATTTTTCGGCATCATGCTCTGGCCATCAACGTCAGATCGGGAGAAGACCGGACCGATGACCAGCCCCAGCAACCCCAAGAAGGGCGCTTTCGCCACCCGTCCGGCGCTGGCGCGCATGGTTGCGGTCAAGCGTCTCTTTGCCCGGCTGGTGCTCGTCAGCGAACAGCTGCTGCCGCGACTGCTGTTGCCGGCATCCATCCTGGCAGTTTTCCTGTCCGTTGCCTGGTTCGGCATTTTCCGCATTTCGCCGGATATTCTGCGCTTTCTGCTGCTTGCCGTCTTCGCGGTCGGCTTCGCCATCTCTCTCTATCCACTGCGCCGCCTGCGCTGGCCGAGTGTTGCGGAAGCTGATCGACTGCTCGAAGAGCGCAACGGTCTCGCTCACCAGCCCGTTACGGCGCAGGAAGACGAACCGGCGCTCGATACTCCCTTTGCGCGCGCCCTCTGGCGCGAGCACCAGACGCGCATGGCCGAGCGCATCGCCGCTCTGGATGCCGGCCTGCCGAGGCCGGACATCACGCGCTACGACCGCTTCGCATTGCGCGCCGTCCCGGCATTGCTGCTGGTAACGGCCTTCAGCTTTTCCATGTCCAATAGCGGCGGCTCGCTGAGCGATGCCTTCACGGCATCAACCTCGACATCGAGCAACCCGGATGTCCGCGTCGATGCCTGGGTTACCCCGCCCTATTACACCGGCGAAGCGCCCGTCTATCTGACCGGCAATGTCGACAATGCCGGCAACAGCCTGAACGTGCCGCAATTCTCCGAGCTCACCGTACGTGTTTCGGGTGCTGCGACGGATGAGAAAGTGCTGTTCCAGGCGACTGGTGCGGAAAAAGGCGTCGAAATTCCCGAACAGGCCGCTGATGCCGACAAACAAGGCCCTGCTGGCGCAAAGCCTGCAACGCCTCCCGCCGTGCCGCCTGCAGCAAACGGCACCGGCAATATCCCGGCCGCGGACGGAATGGTTGCCCGCACGCATGTTCTCAAGCTTGAGAAGGGCGGCGAACTGACCGTCAACGGCAAGTCCTGGTCCTTCAATGTGGTCGTCGACAAGCCGCCGGAGATCACCTTCGACGGCATTCCGCATGCGACGACCAGCAGCGCTCTGGAACTCGGCTTCAAGGTCAAGGATGACTACGGCGTCGAGGAAGCCTATGCGGAGATCGTGCCGGTGGAATCCGATCCGGCTGCCAAACCCCTATACGGCCTGCCTGAATACAAGCTGGAGCTTCCGCGTCGCGACCGCCGCAATGGCAAAGGTCTGGCAACCCACGATCTGACGCAGGATCCGCTCGCCGGCAAGCGCGTCCGCATCACCCTTGTCGCCAAGGACGGTGCCGGCCAGACGGGCCGCAGTTCACCCTACGAGATGGTATTGCCGTCCCGCAATTTCAGCCAGCCGCTCGCTGCCGCCGTGGCCGAAGAACGCCAGGTGTTTGCGCTCGACACGCGGAAGATGCCGGAAGCGATCGAGCTCAACAAATCGCTGACCATCCGCCCGGAAGAGACCATTCCCGATCTCGGCAATTATCTCGCAATCAAGTCGGCGCTGACGCGCATGAAGCTCGCAAGCAGCGAAGCCTCGCTGAAGGATACCGCCGATTATCTCTGGCAGATCGCGCTCGGCATGGAAGACGCCCAGCTGACCGATGCGGAAAAGGCCCTGCGCGACGCCCAGCAGAAGCTTTCCGACGCCCTGCAGCGCAATGCCTCCGACGCCGAGATCAAGAAGCTCACCGACGAGCTGCGCAAGGCGATGGACGCCTATATGAAGGAGCTGGCCGAGCGCATGCGCAACATGCCTGCCCAGCCGAACCAGCGTTCCGCCAATATCCTGCGCCAGCAGGACCTGCAGCGCATGATGGATCAGATCGAGAATCTCGCCCGCTCCGGCGACCGCCAGGCCGCGCAGCAGATGCTTTCCGAACTGCAGCAGCTGATGAACAGCCTGCAGGCCGGCAAGCCGCAGCCGGGGCAACAGCAGAACCAGGCCAATGACAAGATGCGCGAGCAGATGGATAAGCTCGGCCGCATCATGCGCGATCAGCAGAAGCTGATGGATCAGACTTTCAAGCTCGATCAGGCCATGCGCGACCGCATGCAGCGCGGCGATTCCAACGAGGACGGCGACGGCATGATGGATCAGCCCATGCCCGGCCTCAATGACCAGATGCGCCCTGATATGGGCCAACGCAACCAGGATCAGCAGCAAGGCCAAAACCAGCAGGGCCAGAATCAGCAAGGTCAGAAGGGCAAGGACCCCACCGACGGCATGACGGCCGATCAGCTGCGCGACGCGCTGAAACAATTGCGCCAGCAGCAGGAGGATCTCGGCAAGCAGCTCGGCGAACTGCAGAAAGATCTCGGCTCGTTGGGCATGAAGCCGAACCAGAATTACGGCAAGGCACAGCAGGAGATGAAGGGCGCGTCAGGCCAGCTCTCTGAAGGTAATGGCGAAGGCGCCGTGCAGGGACAAGGACGCGCGCTGGACGCCCTGCGTAAGGGCACGCGCGAGATGATGAACCAGCTCATGGCCCAGATGCAGCAGGGACAAGGTCAGGGTCAGGGGCAGATGCCGGGACAGATGGGCCAGGGCGGCCAAAACGGCCGCGATCCGCTCGGCCGGCTACGGGATGGTCCCTTGGATGCGCCCGATAGGGACATGGTGCCGAAGATCATCGACGCCCAGCGCGCACGCGAAATTCTCGATGCCATTCGCGAACGATTGAGCAACAATCCCACGCTGAGTGAAGAACGGCGCTATCTGGAGCGTTTGCTGAATCTCGGCCAGTAAGCAGCCTGCCATGGAAGTGGCCCGTCTTTCATGCTTCGCAAAGAGGGATGACATGGAGACCAAGCTTGCCAATATTTCGGATCTGCCTGTCACAACAGGCCTGCCCGGTATTGCCGACGCGGATGCAAGGCTCAGCGGCAAGCACGAGATTCGGCTGGCCAAGGCCGTAGGCATTACGCAATTCGGCGTGAATCTCGTCACGCTCGATCCCGGAAGCATGTCATCATCACGTCACTGGCATACGGCGGAGGATGAGTTCCTTTATGTTCTGACGGACGTCCCGACGCTGATCGATGAAAACGGTCACCATATCCTCGGGCCTGGCGATGTTGTGGGATTTCCGGCGGGGCAACCGAATGCCCATCATTTGCTCAATCATTCCACCGCCGCGGTGACGATGATCGTCGTTGGCTCAAGAAGGCCGGGGGAGGAAACCATCCACTATCCGGATGACGATTTCGGACCTATCCGCAAATGATGATGAAGTCGGCACAGGAAACGACTGCGCCGACAATCGACAAATTTCAGGCAGCCAAGGCCCGCGCAACAGCCTTGCGGATGTCCGGCAGCGCGAAGGGCTTGGCGACGACGTCGACAATCTTTTCCATAAGGTCGTCGGCGCGCTCGCGCTGCTCCGCATAGCCCGTCATCAGCAGGATCTTCATCCCCGGGCACGTCGAATGCGCCTGATGGGCAAGCTCGATGCCGTCCATCACAGGCATGCGGATATCCGAGAGAAGCAGGTCGTAGCCGCCCTCTTTCAGCTTTTCCAAACCTTCCGCGCCGTCAGCTGCCTCTTCGGTCTCGTGACCGTCCAAGCGCAGCGCGCGGGCGACGAAGGTACGAAGCGAGTCTTCGTCTTCCGTGATCAGAATTTTTGCCATGGTCCGTGCTCCTGGTCCGTCATGTTCCGCGACCGAAATCACCAGAATTCCGTTTGCGATAGGTAAACGACGGGCAGGCGATCAGGCTCCGTGGTTAATGGTTCGTCATCACTGGAGCAGAATGGGACAGGCGGACACGCCGCCTGCATTAACTTAAGATCAGGCTTCGGCGTCGCCCGTGACGACGCCGACGAAGGGCAGTTCGCGGAAGGCGTAGGCGACATCCATGCCGTAGCCGACCACGAAATAATCGGGGCATTCGAAGCCGACATAATCGGCCTCCAGCTCTTCCTGGCGCTTGACGCTCTTGTCGAGCAGGACAGCCAGCGTGACGTTGCGGGCGCCGCGCTCATAGAGCAGCTCTTTGGCAAAGCGCAGCGTGCGGCCCGATTCGAGAATGTCATCGATCAGCAGGACATCACGATCCTTAACGTCGCTATCGATATCCTTGACGATGCGCACACCCTGTGACGTCGTGCCGGCGCCATAGCTCGAAAGCGTGATGAACTCGACCTCCGGGGCAAGCCCGGTCTCATGCAAGGCGCGCAACAAATCGGCTGCGAAGATGAACGAGCCCTTGAGGATGGCGATGACGAGGAGGTCCTTCGTCGGCCCCTTGGCGATTTCCTTCGCCAAGGCATGATTGCGCTCGGCGATCTGCTCGGCAGTGAAAAGCGGCTCGATATTCTTCCCGCGTACGACAGGCATTGATTGGCATGCTCCATGGCTGCGGCGGCCCCTGGCCGCCGATCAAGCTCTAGCCCGTAGCACAATCGGCGGCGCGGACACACCCCCTATGGCATGAAGGAAAGCCGGACATCCGGCGTTTTTCCACCGGGATGCTGCAATCGCGTCGAGAATCCGCGGCTTTCATGCGGCCCGAGGCGATCGACCGGCGTATCCACCACGATGCTTCTGACCAGCTGATCTCCGGCGAAAAGATCGGCGCGCACCTGTGGGACCGAAAGCGTGGCGCCGCTGACATTCTCGATGATGCCGTTCAGTCTCAAGACGGGCAGACCGTTCTCATCCCGCGGCGTCAGTGTCACATGCGAGAACTGCAGCGGATCGGCCGTCGCATCGGCTGGTACGCTCGAGAGACTGGAAAAGCCGCCGGAAAGACCGAAGATCAATATTGCGAGGCAAACGATGAGCGCCACGAAACTGCGCCGCGACGCCTGCTGCAAAACCTTCTCAATGCCGCGCAGGACGGACAGGATGCGCGAAAAGCCAGTCTTGCGCGTCGTCGGCTGCGGTTTTGGTTGGACATGCCGGCCATAGCGCATATTGACGCCCGACACTGTCCGTCCGCGCGCGGCGGAAACGGTCACGAATTCGGCATCGACGATATCGGCTTTTGGCATGACGTAATGCACCTGGCCCGATCCCGCCCCACGTTCGGGCGGAATGAGGTCATAAATCAGCCCCGTCTGCTGTGGACGGTGGCGAAAAGCGCCCATGATGGCCTCCCGTTGCGGTGATCCACATGGTTTCGACGCCCATTGCCAATCTGGGCATTGAAACGAATCCTGCCCAGTCGTAAATTTTATTGGTTAATGCTTCGCAAAGATCGCCATGAATGGGGCGCCTTTCCAGAAAAATTTACCGGCTGTTAATGCCATTGGTTAACAAGTCGCCTGATTGAACCCTGCGGAAGACTGGACTGCCCGTTGATTCATTTTGAGAACGTCGGTTTGCGTTACGGCATGGGTCCGGAGATCCTCCGCGACCTGAGCTTCGACATACCGAAGAAATCGTTCCAGTTCCTGACCGGCCCTTCCGGCGCCGGCAAGACGACGCTGCTGCGCCTGCTCTTCATGTCGCTGCAGCCGACGCGCGGGCTGATCCGCATGTTCGACCGGGAGATATCCTCAATCCCGCGCAACGAACTGCCGCTGCTGCGCCGCCGTGTCGGCATCGTCTTCCAGGATTTCCGGCTGCTCGAGCATCTGACGACCTATGAAAACGTCGCCCTGCCCCTGCGTGTGCGCGGCAAGGATGAAAGCTCCTATCGCACCGACGTCCTGGAGCTCTTGAAATGGGTCGGACTGGGCGAGCGCATAAATGTGCTGCCGCCGGTGCTCTCTGGCGGTGAGAAGCAACGCGCCGCCATCGCCCGCGCCCTCATCGATCGCCCGGAAATCCTGCTTGCCGACGAACCCACCGGCAATGTCGACCCGCCGATGGCGCGCCGCCTGCTCAACCTCTTTCTGGAGCTCAACCGTCTCGGCACCGCCGTCGTCATTGCCACGCACGATCTCGCCCTGATGGATCAGATCGAAGCAAGGCGCATGATTCTATCGGGGGGGCATCTCGATATCTATGACTGAGCCCCCTCCCCGCAGGAACGCCCCGAGCGCCAAGGCTCCGCAGGCGCGACAAACGCCCGCAGCACCTGTGGAGCGCAAGCGTCCGGAGATGCGCGTTCGCCCGACCGGGCCGATCGTGCCGTCCTCGAACATTCAGGGCAATGCGCTCATCGTCGTCATCGCCATCATGGCCTTCCTCGCCTGCCTGACGCTCGGCGCAGTCAGCATGGTGCGCTCGACGGCAGCAAGCTGGGAGAGCCAGATTTCCCGCGAGATCACCATCCAGATCAAGCCGGACGACAATCTCGATATGGAAAAGGCGCTGACGAGCGCCCGCGATATCGCGCTCAGCTTCGTCGGCACCAAATCGGGCCAGATCGTTGATGAGGCAGCGACAGCCCGCCTTCTCGAGCCCTGGCTCGGCGCCGGCCTCGATATCAAGGAACTGCCCGTCCCGCGCCTCGTCATCATCACCATCGACGAGACGCATCCGCCTGACTTCGAAGCGATGCGCAGCTTGCTCAAGGCGCAGATCCCGCAAGCGACGCTGGACGACCATCGCACCTGGGTCGACCGGCTCGTGTCGATGGCGCACACCACCGTTCTCATCGGCACCGGCGTCCTGCTGCTTGTTTTCACCGCCATGGTCCTGACGGTGGTCTTCGCCACGCGCGGCGCATTGTCAGGCAATCGCCATATCGTCGAAGTGCTGCATTTCGTGGGGGCCGAAAGCACCTTCGTCGCCAACGAGTTCCAGAAGCATTTCCTGAAGATCAGCCTCAAAGGGTCGGGAGCTGGAAGCGCGCTCGCCGCGCTGTTCTTCGCGACAGCCGGCATCCTGCAGAGCCATACGATAGCCACGCCGCAGACCGATCAGGCGACGGCACTGTTCGGGACCTTCTCCGTCGGCGCGCTCGGCTATGTCGGCATTCTCGCCACCATGATCATCATCGCGCTGCTGACGACACTGACGGCACGCTTCACCGTCATGCGCACGATCTACGAGATCGATCTGATCCGTTCCGATCCCGGGCGGACGGATAGCGTACAGAATTGACGCTTCCGTGATGTTTTTTTACCGTTTGCCAGCCCGTTCCTTGCCGCAATTGGCGTATAGTACCGAATCATGAGCATGGATCTGACGACTCGCAAGACCGTGAGTTCGCAGCCGTTGCGGGAGCACTCCCGCGGCGACAGACCCGTGCGCCGCAGCCTGTTCCGGCGTCTTTTGCGCTGGGGCGGCTTCGCCTTCATTTTTTTGGTCGCCATCATTTTCGGCGGCTTCCTGCATTTCGCCGATTCGATTACCACCTTGAAGCCGCCGCTGGAACCCAAGGCCGATGCCATCGTCGTGCTCACGGGCGGTTATCAGCGGATCGACCAGGCGGTGGAGCTGCTGCGCACCGGTGCCGGCAACCGCCTGCTGATATCGGGCGCACATCCGACCACCACGCCGACGCAGATCCGCAAACTGACGCAGAGTTCCGCCAGCCTGTTCAGCTGCTGTGTCGACATCGGCTACGACGCGCTCGATACGATCGGCAATGCCCGCGAGGCAGCAAAATGGATTCACGCCAGGGGTTATAAGAGCGTTCTCGTGGTGACGAACAACTACCATATGCCCCGCAGCCTCGCTGAACTGAAATATGTCGATCCCTCGACCGATTTCATTCCCTATCCGGTCGTCAACTCCGACCTGAAGACCAAGAACTGGTTCACGGACCCGAACGCGCTGCGGACAATGATCTCGGAATACGCCAAGGTCCTCCTTGCCGGCGCCCGCAACCTGACCGGCCTCGGGCGGCCGATAGGCCTGCGTTCCCGACAGCCGGTCGATGACGACGACTGAGGCTCGCCGCGCCAGACTGTGCAGCGGTTTTGCATGACATCGAAAGCTTCAAGCGCCAAGAGCGAATGTCGGAGAGAGGGATGCGCCTGAAGACGCGAAAACCAAGCATGCACCGACTTTTTATTGACGCCGTAATCGTGTAGGCAAACCTTCGGATGCCGGTGCAAGCCGGTGCGTTGGGAAAGCCTCGATGATTATCTTGCGTTCGATCCTGTTCAATACAGTCTTCTATGCCAATCTGATCATTCGCATGATCGTATTGACGCCGATCTATTTCCTGATGCCGCGCAAGGCCGCCTATGCGATTCCCAAGGCATGGGCGAAATCCAGCACCTGGCTGATGGAAAAGATCGTCGGCACCACCTTCGAGGTCGAGGGCCTAGAGAACATCCCAAAGGGCAGCTTCATCTTCGCGCCCAAGCATCAATCCTTCTGGGATACCTTCGCGCTACTGCCTTATCTCGATGATCCCGTCTATATCCTGAAGCGCGAGCTGATGTGGATCCCGTTGTTCGGCTGGTATGCGGGGAAGCAGCGCATGATCCCGGTGGATCGCAGCGCGCGCGGCAAAGTGATGTTCGATGTGTTGAAGCGCACACGCGAAGAACTCGCCACCGGCCGCCAGCTCATCATCTACCCCGAAGGCACGCGCCGGCCGCCAGGCGCCGAGCCGGTCTATAAATACGGCATCGCCCGCATGTATCGCGACCTCAACATCCCCGTCGTCGCCGTGGCCATGCATCCCGGCCTTTTCTGGCCACGCCGTACCTTCCGCAAATATCCCGGCCATATCAAGGTTCGCATCCTGCCGCCGATCGAGCCCGGCATGGACCCCGATGCCTTCTTTGCACGCCTGATCGAGGAAACGGAAAGGGCGAGCGACGAACTGCTGGTCGAGACGATCGCCAACAACCCGAACCTGCCGGTTCCGCCGACGGCCGCTAAACGTCTGGCTGAAATCGGCAAGGCGAAACCGGTTTCGGCCGCAGTCTGAGAAGCTTCGGCGCGAAGCAATGGGCTCAGGACGCCTTTCGCATCCGCTCCACTTCGTCTGCAACCTGCTCAAGCCAATGATCGCGGATGCCCATGTCGCGCAGATGCGTCAGCGTATTGAAGACATAGGCATCGTTCGGGCCGGAGCGGCCGATTGCGGCTTCCACCACATGCGCCGCCTCGGCCGCGTCAAGCGCGCCGGCATATTGCCTGTGGTTGCGATCGACGACATAGGCCACGGCGGTCACGCGTCTCCCATCGGCCAGACGGATGGGGAGCGTCTTTTCCAGGTAGACGTTGGTGACGAGTTCGCGCTCGCGCAGATAGGCGAGCACCTCGTCCCAGGAGGCGGCTGGCACGCGAAAAGCTATGCCGCGGCAGGAGCCGCCGCGATCCAGGCCCAAGACGAGACCAGGGTTTTCTTCCGTGCCGCGATGGACCCAGGAACGGACGCAGAGCGAGCGACGATAACCAAAAATCAGGGCCTCGGCCCGCTCATCATAACCAAAGCCCGGATTCCACATGAGGGATCCGTAGCCAAACACCCAAAATTCGTCCATATCCAACGCCAAATCACTGTGAAGCTTCAGTCCAACCATTGGAGAACAACATGGCAGCGTCAAGCCAGAGCGTAACGACCGGTCGAGGCAAGCGTCTGTGGCTCATCCTTCTGGGGCTGGTGGTGGTCCTGGCCGGTCTTTATACCGGCGGCTGGTACTACGCGACCAGTTTCGTCAGGGCTAATGTCCTGAAGGCACTCGGCCAGCAGAACAGTGCCGGCGTTGCCGGCAAATGCGAGAACATGGCCTTCAACGGCTTCCCCTTCGCCATCGGCCTGACTTGCGACACGGTGACGGTCGACAACCAGACGCGGGGCGTCTCCACCAATTTCGACCGGCTCAGCGCCTCCGCACCAGTCTTCCAGCCCAACCATGTGAGCTGGAACCTGAAATCTCCTGCAGAATTGCGTACGACGGAGGGCCTGACCGTATCGGCCGAATGGACCGATCTGCAATCGAACCTCGTTGCCAAGGGCCGCGGCGTCGCGCAGACTCAGACGGTCATCGAGGGGTTGAAAGCCGGCATCGTCTCATCCGTCACCGGCCAGAGCGTCAATGTCACCGCTGCCCACACGGAGATGCATGCCAACCAGAATGGCAGCGATCTGGATCTCGCCATCGGCGTCGAAAACGCCAATGCCGTGATCAAGGATTTTCCGCAGACCCTGCCGACCGCATCGACGAGCGCCAACGTCACGCTATCAGGCAAGGCCGGGCTACTCGATGGCAGCGACCGCGAGGGGCTTCGCGGCACCGCCGGCGTGCTGCATCAGGCCGTTATCGACATCGGTGATGGCCGCATCATGACGCTTTCCGGCCCCTTCAATTTCGACGATGACGGTTTTCTGTCCGGCCAGTTCAAACTGGAGATCAACCAGATCGGGCCATGGGGCGACAGCCTGACCACCACGCTTCCCGCCGCCAAGAGCATCATCAAGACGGCGACGAAGATGCTGAAGGCGCTTGCCAATGGCGGCGACAAGGTTTCCGTCGATCTCACCGCCGATCGTGGCCGCCTCTCGCTCAGCGGCTTCATCCCGCTCGGCAAGATCCCGCCGATCTGAAAGCCTATTCTTTGCGAGTGCCGGAGATATCCTTCAGGAAGAATATCTCCGGGCTCGACTGGATGATGCGAAGGTCGATGCTACCGGCAGCCTTGAAGCCATTGCGGCGGTGCCATGCCTGCGGCTCGGCCTCCGCCCATTCGCTCGATGTCATCAGATGCTCGGCACCCTCGTCGATCATGGCGGCTTCCCAGGCGTGGAACAAGGCCGTTCCCACGCCGGCGTGCTGGCGCGACGGCAGCACGCGGATCATATCCATATAGGGTATCTTGCCCCAGAAGCGGCTGAACCGCAGGAAGCCGATAAGCTCGCCATCCTGCTCGGCCACGAGATAATCACCGAACGCGATGCAGCGATTGACCCAAGCCTCGCGCGCATCGTCGTGCTCGACGAGCCAGGAGAGATCTTCCAAGCGCCCGCGTCTGACGATCATGAGCGCGCCTCGCTTGCGTCGGGATGCCTATTCCTTCGCATCCAGCGCGTGACGGCCGAAGTCGGGCACGTCGACATCCTGGCCGGCTTCGACGATCGAGCGGCGGATGGCGCGCGTACGGGTGAAAAGTTCGAAGATCTTGTCACCGTCCCCCCAGCGGATGGCGCGCTGCAGCGACGCCAGATCCTCCGAAAAGCGCGACAGCATCTCCAGGATCGCATCGCGATTATGCAGACACACGTCGCGCCACATGGTCGGATCAGAGGCTGCAAGGCGGGTGAAGTCCCGGAAGCCGGAAGCCGAATATTTGATGACTTCCGATTCTGTCACCGTCTCCAGATCATCGGCGGTGCCGACGATGTTATAGGCGATCAGGTGCGGCAGATGCGAAACGATGGCCAGCACCTTGTCGTGATGCTCGGGATCCATCTCGTCGACGCGAGAGCCCAGAGTCTCCCAAAAACCGCGAAGCGTCTTGATCGCCGCCTCGTCGGTACCGGGAACCGGGGTGAAGATGCACCAGCGCCCTTTGAACAGCCCCGGAAAGCCCGCATCCGGGCCGGATTTCTCCGTACCCGCCAGCGGATGGCCGGGAATGAAATGCACGTTGGGCGGCATATGCGGCTGCATTTGCGCGATGACCGAGGCCTTTGTGGAGCCGACGTCGGTGACGATTGCGCCCGGCTTCAGATGCGCGGCGATGTCCTTGGCGACGCTCTCCGAGGCTCCCACAGGCACCGAGACGATGATGAGATCGGCATCCTTGACCGCTTCAGCTGAAGACGGCGTGTAACGGTCGCCGAGCTTCAGTTCTTCGGCACGCTTCAGGGTCTCGGCGCTGCGCGTCGAGATCACCACTTCCTTGGCGATGCCGAGGCGCTTGATGTCATGGGCGATGGAGGAGCCGATAAGGCCGATACCGATCAGCGCGATGCGGTCGAACTGGATGCTGCTCATGACTTACGTCCCATAAATTCGGTCAGTGCGTCGATGACGCCGAGATTGGCCTCTTCGGTGCCAATGCTCAAGCGCAGCGAATTCGGAAAACCATAGGCCCGGACGGCGCGCAGGATATAGCCGCGGCTCGTCAGGAAATCATCGGCCTCCGCAGCGCGCCTGCCGTCGCTGTCAGGGAAGTGGATCAGCACGAAATTCGCAACCGACGGCGTTACCTTGAGGCCGAGGCCTTCGAGCGCGGCCGTTACCTTCCCGATCCAGAGCGTATTGTGCGCCACAGCCTTCTCGGTGAAAGCTTGATCGCGAATGGCGGCGGCTCCGGCAGCGATGGCAGCCGTGTTCATGTTGAACGGGGCACGCACGCGGTTGATCGCATCGACGATATCGACCGGACCGTACATCCAGCCGATGCGAAGTGCGGCAAGACCGTAAACCTTCGAAAAGGTGCGGGTCATGACGACGTTCTGGTTTGCCGAAACGAGCTCAAGGCCCGCCTCGTAATCGTTGCGGCGGACATATTCGGCATAGGCCGCGTCGAGCACGAGAATGACGTGCTTCGGCAGACTCGCCTGCAGGCGGCGGATCTCGCTCACCGGCACATAGGTTCCGGTGGGATTGGCAGGGTTGGCAATGAAGACCATCTTGGTCTTCTCCGTGACGGCGGCGAGGATGGCGTCGACATCGACGGTGCAATCCTTTTCCTTGACCGTTACCGGCGTCGCACCGGCGGCCATGATCTGGATCTTGTAGACCAGGAAGCCGTGCTCGGTGATGATGCCTTCGTCACCGGTACCGAGATAGGTGTGGCAGAGCAGGCCGAGCAGCTCGTCGGAGCCGGCGCCGCAGAGGATGTTGGCCACATTCAGCCCGTGGACGTCGGCGATCGCCTGACGCAATTCCCTGGCCTGTCCGTCCGGATAGCGCTCGAGATGTTCGGCAGCGCTGCGGAAGGCTTCGATGGCCTTGGGGCTGGCGCCGAGCGGCGTCTCGTTCGAGGAGAGCTTGAACACGCGCGCAACGCCCGGCGCGTGCTCCTTGCCCGGCACATAGGCGGCTATATCGAGAATGCCAGAACGCGGGACGGGCTTGCTCATTTCCATGCTCATGGGATCGACCTTGGGAAAGACCGGAAAATTCCGGTTTATGACACCCCGTCGCATTAATGCGGAAACGCAGTTTTGTCGAGTGTCGGCGGTCAACCGATCACTTCACCGGCCGTCGCGCGTCGTTGGTATGCCGCGCGGTGCCAGCACCGGCACGAAGACACGGCGCGAGGCGCGAACGGCAACGGGCAGCCCCTGATAGAGCCGCTTCTGCGCCTCGACGATGATGACGCCGGAGAACGCAGGCCAAAGGGTACGCCCAACTCGCTCGAAGGCGCGCCGCAGCCGCAGCACCGTGCGCAGTTTCGAAGGCGGGAAGAACAGCGCCTCGGCCGTAGCGCCCGGCGTGAAATTGGTTTCGCGCAGCAGCGAGGTGAGCTGGCCACGCGAATAGGGCCGGCCGGAGCCGAACGGCGTATGCTCCATGCGTGCCCAGACGCCGCGGCGGTTCGGCACGGCGATGACGAGCCGTCCGCCCGGCGCCAGCACACGCCAGAGCTCTTTCAGCGTCTCGCGCGGGCTTTCGGCGAATTCCAGCGAATGCACCATCAGCACGCGGTCGATCGAACTGTCAGGTAGCGGCAGTTCCTCATCGAAGATCAGCGCCGTCGACGAGGCCGAGCCCATCGGCCAGTTCACCGCGCCCTGCCCCGCAGGCATGAAGGCGAAGGTGCGCTCGGTATCGGCGCGGAAGCGATCGAGATAGGGAACGGCATAGCCGAGACCAACAAGCCGCTCCTCCGGCATCCGCGCCCAGATGGAGGACAACGCCATGGCGATCGACTGCTCCGCCAAGCGACCGAGCTCGGAATGATAAAACTGGCGGAGATCGACAATATCGGCGTGCATCGAAACAAATGTTATCAGCCGAGCGTTGGACTTCAAGGCCGAACGGCTTACATTCTCCACCAACGTAAAAGACAAGGACGATTTCGATCATGAAACCATTGGAATTAGAGATTTTTATCTGCCGTTCCGATAATTTCGGCGTCTTGGTCCACGATCCGGAAACCGGATTGACGGCATCGATCGACGCTCCGGAGGCGGAGGCGGTCCTGAAGGCTGCCGATCGGCGCGGCTGGACGATCAGCCACATCCTGACGACCCATCATCATACCGATCACGTCGAGGGCAATCTGGCGCTGAAAGAACAATTCGGCTGTGAGATCATCGGCCCGATCAACGAGGCCGTCGCCATTCCCGGTCTCGATCGCGCCGTCGGTGACGGCGATACGTTCGAGTTTGCCGGCCATACGGTCAATGTCATCGAAACGCCCGGCCACACTGCCGGCCACGTCTGCTATCACTTTGCCGACGACAAGCTGCTCTTTGCCGCCGATACCCTGTTTGCGCTCGGCTGCGGCCGCCTGTTCGAACGCACGCCGGCCGACATGTGGGCCTCGCTGCAGAAGCTTGCCGTGCTGCCGGACGAGACGGCCGTCTATTTCGGCCATGAATATACGCTCTCCAACGCCCGTTTCGCGCTGACCATCGATCCCGACAATGAGCGGCTGAAAGCGCGCGCCGCCGATATCGAGGCATTGAGAGCGGAAGGCAAGTTCACCATCCCGACGACGCTGGCGCTGGAGAAGGAAACGAACCCGTTCCTGCGCGCAGCCGATCCCGCGATTCGCCGTAACCTGCTGATGGAAAGCCGCAGCAACGACGAGGTCTTCGCCGAGATCCGCAAGCGCAAGGACAATTTCTGATGCAGGCAAAGGAGATCATCGAAACGCTTTCCATGCAGCGGCATCCGGAAGGCGGGTGGTACGTGCAGACTTTCCGCGACGACAACGGCGGCGATCGCGGCCATTCCACCGCGATCTACTATCTGCTCGAGGCCGGCGAACGCTCGCATTGGCACCGGGTGCACGATGCCGCCGAGGTCTGGCACTACTATGCCGGCGCGCCTCTCGCTTTGCATCGCTCCGCCGACGGCAAAACCAGTGAAAGGCTCGTGCTCGGAATGGATCTGGCAAAGGGCGAGCGCCCTCAGGCGATCATTCCCGCCAATTGGTGGCAATCGGCCGAAAGCCTCGGCGAATTCACGCTCGTCGGCTGCACGGTCGCACCCGGCTTCGAATTTTCGAGCTTCGAGATGGCACCGCCAGACTGGAAGCCGATCTCAGACTGAACCTCTTTTGCCTTTCATTGACATCACGCGGGATGCGGCCAGACAGCGCGCAGCGACAGTCTTGAAAAAGCGACGCGCTGTGTCAGCTTTACACGGGGAGAGTGAAAATTGATTCATCTGGAGGAGGTTTTTTCGTGCGTTTGTTGTTTCCTTTGCTCGTCGCAGCAGGTTGTGTCATGAGCGCGCCTGTCTTTGCCCTTGATGCACCGGCTTCGCCGCCGGCCGAAAAGCCGCTGAAAAACTTCGTGACCTCGGTCGAGAAGGACGGGTCGATTACTTTCCGTCTCTATGCTCCGACGGCAAAAGCGGTTTCCGTTGCCTTGGGCTCGCGCGATCCCATCGCCATGCAACGCGGCGACGATGGCACATGGAGTGTCAAGACGGAGGTTTTGAAGCCGAATCTCTACGAATATTACTTCAACGTCGACGGCTTCCGCAGCATCGACACCGGCACCAACGCGCCCAAGCCGCAACGGCAGGTCAACACCAGCCTCATCCTGGTGCCTGGCGGCATTCTCGATATCCGCAACGTGCCGCATGGCGACCTGCGGCTGGTGACCCTGCACTCCAAGGCGCTCGATTCGGAGCGGCAGATGTATGTCTACACGCCGCCCGGCTACACCGATTCCTCCAAGCCGCTGCCCGTGCTCTATCTCTATCACGGCTTCGGCGATACCGTGGGGTCCTGGGTCCTCCAGGGCCGCGCGCCGCAGATCCTCGACAATCTCCTGGCCGAGAAGAAGATCGAGCCGATGATCGTCGTTATCCCCGATACGGAAACCGACGTGCCGAACGCGATCGCGGAGAATTTCCCGGCCGCCGATCGCCGCGCGAATTTCTATCCCGCGAATGCCGAGGCAGCCGATCGCGAACTGACCGAAGATCTCATCCCGTACATGAAGAAGCATTATCGGGTCCGAAACGAGACCGCTGGCCGCGCCGTTGCCGGCCTGTCTCAGGGCGGCTATCAGGCCCTCGTGTCGGGTCTTTCTCATCTCGACACCTTCGGCTGGATCGCGACCTTCAGCGGCGTCAGCACCACGACCGTTCCGAACAAGACGGTCGATGCCGTGCTGAACGAGCCGGAGAAGATCAACAAGGCCTTGCACAACTTCACGGTGACGGTCGGCAGCAAGGACCAGGTCGTCGGCAAGGATGTCGCCGGCTTGAAGGCGACGCTCGACGAGAAAAAGATCAAGCACGAATATCACGAATATCCGGACCTCCAGCATGAGATGGATGTCTGGCGACCCTCACTCGTGGCCTTCTTGCAAGAAGTCTTCAAGAAATAAGCAGCCGTGACCGCGGCGGAGCTACTCCGCCGCTTCCGCCTGCGTCCGCACGGCATCGTCCCGGCGCAGGATCATGCGATGGGCGGCAAGCACCGCGCCGCCTGTCACGAGCAGGCAGGCAAGCGCAATGCCCCAGCTCGGCTCGGCAAAGCCGAACAGCGTCAGGATCAACGTCGACAGCAACGGCGCGGCATAGCTCGCCGCGCCGAGAATCTGGATACCGCCGTTCTTGACGCCGTAATCCCAGGCATAGAAGGCGGCTCCGACCGGAAAGAGGCCAAGGCCCAGGACGGCGATCCACTGCGCCGCATTCTCCGGCCAGATGGTTTGCTCCAGCCCAACATGACAAAAGAGGGAGAGGATCGACGTGACGAGGCAGAAGATGGTGACGACGTCGGTGGAAACGGCCTCGAAACGGCGCGTGATCAGCGAATAGCCGGACCAGGTGAAGGCGCAGAGGAAGGCCGCCCCATAGCCGACGGCATAGGCGCCTTCGAAATGAAAACCGTTGCGGCCGACGATCAGGATCGTACCAGCAAGCCCCATCAGCGCGCCAACAATGTGATACCAGCGCAGCCGCTCGCCAGGCAGCAATGCCGAGCCGACGACGATCAGCAGCGGCCAGAGATAGGCGATCAGCCCAGCCTCCACCGCCGGCGCATGACGCAATGCCGTGAAATAGAGGAAATGATAGCCGAACAGCCCGGCAATGCCCGTGATCCAGACCTTGGCCGGCTGACGCAGAAGCTGCAGGCGCTCGGGCCTCAGCAGAAGGACGACGATTCCGGGAATACTGCCGATGGCAAAGCAGATGGCGAGTAGCTGAAAGGGCGGCATCTTGCCGGATGCGACCGTCAGAAGCGCCAGAAACGACCACATCAAAATGGCCGAAAAGCCCGTCAGCGTCGCCCGAAACTTCATCGCAGCCCCCAGCTCGTTGCTGCAGACGTCTTCGGTCCGCCTAGACAATTTCAGGAAAAACGCGCAGCAATTTTCCATCTGGAATTGCGTAAGAACAACAGCGGGAACCGTCAAGCAATTCCGTGAGCAGCGATCAAATCTAGCTGCCGTATTTTACAGCCGTAATCGTGACAGTCCCGTATTGCGTCGGTATGCGGACGTAGACCGGGGCATAGACATTCATGGCATCGGCCTTGGCAAACCAGATCTCCATATTGTCGCTTTTGGCGAGATAGAGATAGTCCTTGCGCGTACTCTTGTATCCGCTCTTCGGCGTGAAGCGCACAGCGCAGGCAATGGTCTTGCCCTTGAAGCCATCGGTCGAAAACGGATGCGATCCCTTCGGCGACAGTTTCAGATCCATGCGCATCTCGCCGTCGAAGACAGCCAGCGTCTGGTTGCAAAGGTTCAGGCTCGGCGTGATCGGGAAGATCATGCCGGATATCGGATCGAGCACCGCCTTTAGATCCTCCCCGGTAAGAGGAACCCAGGTATCCGGGCGCTTCGGCTCAGGCGTGATCGTATTCGACGTCACATTGCCATTGGCATAGGCGACATCATAGGTGCGCTCTCTCTTGCCGCTCTTGTAAAAGAGCGTGTAGTGCGTCGCCTGCAGCTTGCTGTCGTTGACGACGCCGGTCACATCGGTGCGCGCATCGATGGAGGTCACGAGATCGGCAAGGCCCGCAGAGGTGATATCGCCGCGAATGGTGAACTGCTTGCCGGTGACTTCGGTCTTGAAATCCGCCCGGGCAATCGGCAGGCCGGCCAGCGAAACGCGATACCGCGTTTCATGCCGCAGCACGTCGGCCAATGCCAGCGACGGCACCGACGCAACGATAGCTGAAATGAGAAGCCACTTCCGAATTTGAACCATGATCAAGGCCTTCAACGAGGATCAGGCAAGTTATATAGTCACTTTGCTTGCCTGCTGCGAGCGTCAGACAACAGCAGCTTTTTGACGGAATTGCGGGAAAACACAAGGTTTGGCTTGACGCGGCCGGCCGCTCTGACTATAGAACCGCAACTTTCCAATTATGGCCTGTTGGATTGCGCGCCGGGTTTTGCTCGGAATGCTTATCCAGTGGCCGAGAAAAACAAAAGTAGGTGTACCATGTCCCGCATGTGCGAATTGACCGGCAAGGCCGTCCTCGTGGGCAACAATGTCAGCCACGCCAACAACAAGACCAAGCGTCGGTTCCTGCCGAACCTCTGCCAGGTTACTCTGATTTCCGACGTTCTCGGCCAGCGTTACCGCCTGCGCGTTTCCGCTGCAGCGCTCCGCTCGGTTGAGCATCGCGGTGGTCTGGACGCTTTCCTTATCAAGGCAAGCGAAAACGAACTCAGCATGCGCGCTCGCCTGCTGCGTCGCCAGATCGTCAAGAAGTCTGCTGAAGCTGCCGTTGCTGCTTAAGCAGCACTAGCACTTCGTGATTTCATACCGGCTAAGAGGCTTGCACGGATCATCTCCGGACAGGCCTTTTTCCATGTCCGGTTTCCTTCAACTGGTGGCATCTCCCAGGATAAAAAAATGCTGACGATACGTCATACCCTTATCTACGTTCTGCTGATGACGCTGGTCGTCGTCGCTTCCAACATCCTCGTGCAGTATCCGCTGCAGGCTACACTCGCCGGCATCAATCTTGCGGATATCCTCACCTGGGGCGCCTTCACCTATCCGGTCGCCTTTCTCATCACCGATCTGACCAACCGCCAGTTCGGCCCCAAGGCCGCGCGCAAGGTTGTCTTTGCCGGCTTCGTCGTCGGCGTCGCGCTGTCCTTCTATACGGCACAGCCGCGCATCGCGATTGCCTCCGGTTCGGCCTATCTCGCCGGCCAGCTGCTCGATATCTCGGTCTTCAACCGTCTGCGCCGCATGGCCTGGTGGCGCGCACCGCTGTTCGGCTCGCTCATCGGCTCGATGCTGGATACGCTGATCTTCTTCTCATTCGCCTTCGCGCCCTTCTTCGTCTTCTTCGGACCGAACGATCCCTTCGCGATCGAATGGGCTCCCATCCTCGGCGTCTTCTCGACCTCGGCCCCGCGCTGGATTTCCTGGGCGATCGGCGACTTCTCGGTCAAGGTGACCGTCGGGCTCGTCATGCTGCTGCCCTATGGCGCGCTGATGAACATGCTGAAGCCGATGTCGCAGGCTCCCACGGCTTGAATGATCGAATGCCCGGCGCGGATCGCTATCGACTCGCGCCGAGAACGTTTTTCACCGATAAGACAGGCAGGTCAGGACGGCGGATGCGAAGGCATCCGGGCTTTCCGCCATCGTTAGATGGCCGGTATCGGCAATATTGATCCGCGCCGTGCAGAGGGCATTCGCCCAGTCGGGAACATCCCAGCCTTCCGCAGAACGCCGCCCGGCAATCAGATAGACTGATATGCCGGATTGCAGAATACCGCGTGCGGCCTCCAGATAGGTAGCCTCTCCCGTTGCCGCGACGACCGCCTTCGCCTGCGCCTTGATCGTCGACGGCGGCTGATTGGCAAGCCAACTTCTAGCGAGCGATGACGTCCATTCATTGATCTGCACGCCCGCGCCAGCGATCCAGGCATCGGGGTCAGCCTCATAGCCGGAGATGATGCTCGCCACTTCCTCATCTGGTTTCACGGCAATCTGGCCCGACCAGAATGCATCCCTCAGCGTAAAATTCCCTTCGACGCTTGTCAGCGATTCGATGAGTTCGGGGAAATGCCTGGCAACCAGCATCGAAACCGCACCACCAACCGAATGTCCGACTAGGTGCACCTTGCCTGCATCGAGGCCAGATATGAAACCCGCGATATGGCGCGCCTGATCGAGAAGAGAAAGGCTGCTGGTGTCCGCCTCGCGATTGCGGCCATAGCCGATCAAGTCGGGCGCATGAACATCGGCATTGCCGAAAGCAGCCAGGATCTTGGGGTCGCTCAGACTGCCAAAGAGCCCATGCACCAGCACGATAGGTTTGTCGGGAGCGGACATGTCGAGGAATCCGATTGTTGGAGCAAAGGCGTCGCTTAGCCCACGACCGACATTTGCTCAATGCCGGCGCAGCGAATAAATCGGCCGGCCCGTCGTCTAGTTCTGGCTGACGAGATTGTCGTCGCGCAGGCGAAATTCGAGCATCAGGCTGCGCTGCAGGATCGAGTGATTGTCGTCCGAGACTAAAATGAGGTGCAGCGAGCCATCGCTGGCGCGGAAGACATCGATGCCTTCCATATTGTCGATCTGTTCTCGCGTGCTGGCTTCAAAAATCACATTGCCGTCCACAACGGCGCCTGGCTTAATATCAACGCCAGCAATACGGCGGATGCGCACGCCAAGGCCGTGCATCAGCCCGAAGCGCCGCTCCAGCAGCAATAGGTCGCCATCGGGCAGAAAGACGCCATCGCTCACACTGAACTCGCCATGATGCCGGACGGTGAAGCGGCCACTCAACGGGCCGTCCAGAATGGCGGCAAGCATATTGCCCTCATCATCCCGGCTGTCTTCCGTAACGATGACAGCCCCACCGGCAAGCGGGCTCGACTGCGGCGCAATCATCAGCGCCTCGAGGCTACGATTGGCGCGCAACTGCAATCTCGGGATCGGGAGAGGCAAGCTGCCGTCAGGCGGAGAAATCTCGAAACCCGGGTCGGGATAGGCGTCGATGCGATGATATTGCTCGTAGCTGACAAGGACATGATCGCCCCGGAGTGCCAGCCCCTCCGCATCCATACCACCCCTGCCGGCGTCGGTGCCGCCGTGACGATTGATCATCGGCAAGATACGGGCATCGCTGATACCCTTCAGCCGGCCCTTATCGTCGCGCTCGATCGCTCCTGTCAGCCAATGACCGGTATCCAGTACCGAAATGAAATGCTGCTGGTCGGAACGGAAGCGAATGGCGGAGATGGCACCGAGAAGCGCATTATCGGAACTGAGCTCAAGGCCGCCGACGAATTCCAGCGAACCGAACAGCGTTTCATTCGAGCCCGGCCTCAATGTAGAAATCACAGTGGCGCGGATATTTGCCGGACCGCCCTCATCGCCATCATCGCCGGAGCTGCAGCCGGCAAGCAACGTTGCCAAAACGGCTGCCATCAAAGCAGCCCATGCCCTGCATCCACAGCGGCCTGAAGGAGGAGTGCCGCCGGCTGGAAAAGGCACCGGCCGCAAGGCCGATGCCGGAAGGAGCGACAGCGGGCTCAGCTGGCGCGGCGCATGCGCGAGCGCGGCATGCTCGTCTGGTCTTCGAAGAGCGAAGCAAGCTGTTCGGTCATGGCGCCCGCAAGCTCGTCGGCATCGACGATGGTGACGGCACGACGATAGTAGCGCGTGACGTCATGGCCGATACCGATGGCCAGCAGTTCGACGGGCGAACGCGTTTCGATCTGGTCGATGACAGCGCGCAGATGCCGCTCCAGATAATTGCCCGGATTGACCGACAGCGTGGAATCATCGACCGGCGCACCGTCCGAGATCATCATCAGGATGCGGCGCTGCTCGCGGCGACCGAGCAGGCGATTATGCGCCCAGATCAGCGCCTCGCCGTCGATATTCTCCTTGAGCAGGCCTTCGCGCATCATCAGGCCAAGATTGCTGCGAGACCGTCTGTAGGGCTCATCCGCGGACTTGTAGATGATGTGCCGCAGATCGTTCAGACGGCCCGGTGTCTGCGGCTTGCCGCTGGCAAGCCACTTCTCGCGCGCCTGCCCGCCCTTCCAGGCCTTCGTGGTGAAGCCGAGGATCTCGACCTTGACGCCGCAACGCTCCAGCGTACGCGCCAGAATATCCGCGCAGGAGGCGGCAACCGTGATCGGCCGTCCGCGCATCGAGCCGGAATTGTCGATCAGCAGCGTCACGACGGTATCGCGGAACTGCGTATCACGCTCCATCTTGAAGGACAGTGCCTGCATCGGGTCGATGATCAGGCGCGGCAGGCGTGCCGGATCGAGGTAGCCCTCTTCCAGATCGAAGTCCCAGGAGCGGTTCTGCTGCGCCATCAGGCGACGCTGCAGACGGTTTGCAAGCCGTCCCACGGCACCCTGCAGATGCGCAAGCTGCTTGTCGAGAAAGGCGCGCAGGCGCTCGAGTTCGGCCGTGTCACAGAGCTCCTGCGCGGTCGTGGTCTCGTCGAACTCCTCCGTATAGACGTGATAGTCGACCTTCTCGTTGAAGTCGGCGAAAGGCGTGTTCGGACGGCGGGTTTCACCCGGCGTTTCCGAATCCTCCTCGCCCTCTTCGCTCATGTCGTCGTCGGAGATCTCGCCGCCGTCTTCGGTCGCGCCGTCTTCCATCTGCTCGTCGGAAGCTTCGCTGTCCTCGGCTGGCGCGGCATCGGAGCCTTCGTCTTCCTTGACGTCGTCGTTATCCTGGTCTTCGCCGTTCGGCTTGTCTTCTTCGCTCGCCTGCTCTTCGCTGTCGGGCTCGGATTGCTCGTCGCCATATTCCTCAGCCATTTCCATGGCCGTCAGAATATTGCGAACGACACGGGCAAAGCTCTGCTGGTCATTGATGGCAGAAAGCAGGTTTTCGAGCTGGCCGCCGGTCTTTTCCTCGATGAAGGGACGCCAGAGATCCAGCACCTTGCCGGCGCTTTCCGGCGGCTTCTGGCCGGTCAGTTTCTCGCGCACGATCATCGCCATGGCTTCGCCGATCGGCGCATCTTCCTGCCGCTCGATGCCGGAGAAATTCGCCTTGGCGTATTTTTCCGTGTTCATCGAGTTGATGTTGGCGGCAACGCCGCTCATGCGCAGCGAGCCGATCGATTCGACGCGTGCCTGCTCGACGGCATCGAAGATGCTGCGCGCATCCGCGCCCTGAGGCGCCATGACGGCGTGGACGCGCGCATCGTGACAGGCGAGCCGCAAGGCCATCGAATCGCCAAGCCCGCGGGTCACCGCGAGCTCATGGGCTGTCGGCCGCTTCGAAAGCTCCGGCAAGCGGATGCGCTCGCCAGTCATCCCCGGGCGTTCATTGGCGAATGCCACTTCAACCTCGGCATCGCCGGCGATCGAGCGCACGCAGCCCGTGATCGCCCGGCGTAACGGCTCCATGTCCACCGGGGCACCCGGCTTCGCTTTGGAATTATCTCCGCGACCTGACATGATGTGTCGGCTTTTCCTTAGGCTTCGAGCACGATGTTGGCGGCACTTTCCTTCAGCTCGACGCCGAAGGCGCGCTGATAGTGCTCGGCGACCAGCGGCCGCTCCAGCTCGTCACACTTGTTGAGGAAGGTGACGCGGAAGGCAAAGGCGACATCGCCGAAGATTTCCGCATTCTCGGCCCAGGTGATGACGGTACGCGGGCTCATGACGGTCGACAGGTCGCCATTCATGAAGGCCGCGCGCGTCAGGTCGGCAACGCGGACCATCTTGGAGACGGTGTCGCGGCCCTTGTCGGTACGGAAGGACTTCACCTTTGCCAGCACGATATCGACTTCGTTGTTGTGCGGCAGGTAGTTCAGCGTCGTCACGATCGACCAGCGGTCCATCTGCGCCTGGTTGATCTGCTGCGTGCCATGATAGAGGCCGGTCGTGTCACCGAGACCGATGGTGTTGGCGGTCGCAAACAGGCGGAAGGCCGGGTGAGGACGGATGACGCGGCTCTGGTCGAGCAGCGTCAGGCGGCCCGAGGATTCCAGCACGCGCTGGATGACGAACATCACGTCCGGACGGCCGGCATCGTATTCGTCGAAGACGAGCGCGACATTGTGCTGGTAGGCCCATGGCAGGATGCCGTCCTTGAATTCGGTGACCTGCAGGCCATCCTTGACGACGATCGCATCCTTGCCGACGAGATCGATACGGCTGACGTGGCTGTCGAGGTTGATGCGCACGCACGGCCAGTTGAGGCGCGCGGCGACCTGCTCGATATGGGAGGACTTGCCGGTGCCGTGATAGCCCGAGATCATCACGCGGCGGTTGTGAGCGAAGCCGGCGAGAATGGCGAGCGTGGTCTCGCGGTCGAAGAGGTAGTCCGTATCGAGGTCCGGCACATAGGCGCTGCCCTGGCTGTAGGCCGGAACGCGGATATCGGAATCAATGCCGAAAACTTCACGGACCGAAACGGTGGTGTCGGGAACTTCGGAAATATCAAGGTCAATCTTGCTCATCATGTCTCCAGGGCGGGTGGCTCTCACCCTGCCATATCAAACTCAGCCGATTTTTCCGAAACGCCGCAGCTTGTTGCCCGCATCCGTTCGGTCGGAACAGCGGCGATACTTCTCCGGGACTAAAGCAAAATCTCGGCGCGATTGCATGATCGCTTGCGAGCATCCTTGAACAGAGTCCCCGGACAAGAAACGCCGCGTCCGGAAAGTTGACCGAGGTGCAGCCAGCCAAATGCGCACCCTGCCGCGGTTGCCCGCAGCCTCAGCCGATTTGGACCATACCTGATTGAAGGCGGAGAGCAAGGACGGGAATTAACAAAAACCGTTCTGCTTCAATAATTGATAGGCCTGAATTACCGCGCGAAAACGTTCCTCCGATCCGCGATCACCGCCATTGGCATCGGGATGGTGCATTTTCACCAATTCCTTGTAGCGGCGCTTGATTTCCGGAGCCGAGGCATTGGCGCCAAGGCCCATGGTATCGAACGCTTTCGCTTCCAATGTCTTCAGCTTGCGCTGCTGAGGAAAACGCGGGCCGCGCCCCTGCCCTTCGCCTTCCTTGACGAAGCCGAACGGATCGCGGACGCGGGAATAGGAACCCGATCGGATATCGGAATGAAGCGGGCTGTTCTTGGCAGCCTTGTTGACCCCCACGGTCCAGGTCGGACGATGGCCGGTAATGGCTTCCTTCTGGTAGCGCGCAATTTCCCCGTCCGAGAGGCCGGAGAAATAATTGTAGCCCTTGTTGTATTCCTTGACGTGCTCGAAGCAGAACAAAAAGAACTGACCTTCCGCATTGCGCCCGACCGGGGCGCGATGCGTACCGTGTTTGTCGCAGCCGTCCCACTGGCATGTCGGCGGGCCTTGCTCAGGCTCCTGCGCGCGCTTGCGGCGAGTGCGGATGCGATCGAAATATTTTGAATCAAGTCTCATGGCGTCCTAATTATGGGGCCTTGGATACCCCACAACAAGAATTGACAAACAGGAATGTTATAGGCTTTGTGGGAGCCTTTTTTTCGTGAGCGAGGTCGACGCGGGAATATGGAAACGACACTGCAATCCCGCATTGAGCGGAAGCTCCGAGACGCTTTCGCGCCCGAGCGCCTTGCCGTCATCAATGAAAGCCACCTTCATGCGGGTCACCAGCCCGACATGACCGGGACCGGCGAAACTCATATAAGAGTTCGCATCGTTTCCGCCAAGTTTTCCGGCATGCCGCGCCTTGCGCGCCACCGCGCGATCAACGAGCTTTTGAAGCCGGAACTGGATGCCGGCCTGCATGCACTGGCGGTGGAACCGGCTGCTCCGGGAGAGACGGTGCGCTGGTAGGCTGCCTGCAAGCCGGCTTTATTCCGGCTTTGCCTCTTCCGTCTCGGCGGGCCGGATGCGCAGCTTGGTGATGCGGTTCTTTTCCCGTTTCATGACGATGAAGCGTTTGCCGTAGAAGGTGAAGGCCTGCCGCTCTTCCGGGATGGTCATCGATTCGTGGATGACGAGGCCGGCGATCGTCGTTGCCTCTTCGTCGGGCAGATCCCAGTCGAGCGCCCGGTTCAAGTCGCGAATCGGCACGACACCGTCGACGACGATCGAGCCGTCTGCTTCCTGCCGCACGCCCTGGATGTCGAGATCGTGCTCGTCGGCGATGTCACCGACGATCTCCTCCAGAATGTCTTCCAGGGTGACGATGCCCTGCACCTCGCCATATTCGTCGACGACGACGGCAAAATGCTGCTTGCGGCGCAGGAAGGCGTTGAGCTGGTCTTCGAGGTTGGTGCTGTCGGGCACGAACCAGGGCTTTTGCGCGATCTTGACGATATCGAGGTTTTCCGGCTCGACATTGCGCTCTGCCAGCGCCCGCAGCAGGTCCTTGGCATGCACGACGCCGATGATGTTGTCGATCGTGCCGCGCCAGAGCGGCATGCGCGTATAGGGGCTGTCGAGGATCGCGCGCACCACCACCTCGGGCGGATCGTCGGCATTGATGGCGCGCATCGCCGTGCGGTGCACCATGATATCGGAAAGCTCGAGTTCGCCGAGATCGAGCACGCCGCCCAGACGGTCGCGATCGGCCTTGACCACCGAACCCTCGCGGTGAAGCAGGTCCACGGCGCCGCGCAGCTCCTCATGCGCCGACAGCATCGACACCTCCCTGGAGAGGTTGATACCGAACAGACCGAGGATCCAGCGGACGATGGCATTGACGAAACTCGAGATCGGGCCGACGAAGGCAACGAACAGCCGCACCGTGCCGGCGACGTTGAGCGCGAAGCGATCCGGCGTCGAAATCGCCCAGCTCTTCGGCAGCACTTCGGCGAAGATGACGAGAATGACGGTCATCGCCGCCGTCGCCAGCGCCACGCCTGAATTGCCAAACAGCCCGAGGAAGACGCTGGTCGCCAGCGAAGAGGCCAGGATGTTTGCGAGATTGTTGCCGATGAGGAGAGCGCCGATCAGCCGGTCGCGCCGCTCGATCAGGCGCCGCACGATGCCAGCCTGCTCATCGCCATTGGCTTCGAGCGTGTGGATGCGCGTGCGCGAGACGGCGGTCAGCGCCGTTTCCGAACCGGAGAAGAATGCCGACAATAGCACGAGCACGACGATCGAGAGGATCTCGGGCCAATATTCCAACAATACAGCCAGCGTGCCCTCGACCGTCATCAGGGATGTTTTTCCTTCAGGAAACTCAGGACTTCGGAAGACGGCACATCATCGGCAACGAAGGATTGGCCGATGCCGTGCGTGAGAATGAAGGTGAGTTTGCCGCTCTTGACCTTCTTGTCCTGCGCGATCGCATCCATCAGCGTTTCGGCCGGCGGCAGCGCGCCGGGAATTTCGCCCATGCGGGTCGGCAGACCCACGGCCTTCAGATGCGCCTCGACACGCTTCGCATCGTCAGGGCTTGCGAGATTGAGGCGCGAAGAAAATTCATGCGCGAGCACCATGCCGATCGCAACGCCTTCGCCATGCACCAGCCGGCGGCTGTCATAGGCGGTGGCCGCTTCCAGCGCATGGCCGAAGGTGTGGCCGAGATTGAGCAGGGCACGCGGCCCGTTCTCGCGCTCGTCGGCAACGACGACATCGGACTTTGCCTGGCAGCTTGCCGCGATCGCCTCGATACGGGCAGCGCCACCCGAGAAGACGTCCCTCCAGTTCGCCTCGAGCCAGGCGAAGAAATCGGGCTTGTCGATCAGACCGTATTTGGCGACTTCGGCGTAACCGGCGCGGAATTCGCGCGCGCTCAGCGTATTCAGCACTTCGGTATCGGCAAGCACGAGATCCGGCTGATGGAAGACGCCGACGAGGTTCTTGCCGTGATGGGTGTTGATGCCGGTCTTGCCGCCGACGGACGAATCCACCTGCGACAGCAGCGAGGTCGGAACCTGGACGAAACGAACGCCGCGGCGCACGATGCCGGCAGCAAAGCCCGAGAGATCGCCGATAACGCCGCCGCCAAGCGCGATCACTGCATCGTTGCGCTCGACGCGCGCGGTTAGCACTGCATCGCAGACGGTGATCAGATGCTCGAAACTCTTGGTCTTTTCACCGGCGGGTAGGACGAGGCTGGAGGCCTGGATACCGGCCGCTTCAAGGCTGGCAACCAACGCATCAAGATAGAGCGGCGCCACATTTTCATCGGTGATGACAGCCGCCTTGCGGCCTTTCAGCCGCGCGGCGATCTCTTGGCCTGCACGCGCGATCAGGCCGGGACCGATCAGGATGTCATAGGCACGCTCGCCGAGAGGCACGCGCACGAGACGCTCTGCGGAAGCCGGTGTGATCGCATTCATGGTATTTTGCTTTCTGCTTTCTTTCCCTCGGCGATGGCGGCAAGGACTTCCTTGACCATGATATCCTTGTTCACATCGCGAGAGAGAACCGTGATATCGGCTTCCGCGTAAATTGGATAGCGCGCGTTCATCAGGTTCTCGAGGGTCTGTTTCGGATTCTCGGTCTTGAGCAGAGGGCGCGTGTCACGTTTGTTCACCCGGTCCCACAGCACGTCGAGATCGGCCTTCAGCCAGACGGAGAGGCTGCCGCGCTTGACATGCAGCCGCGTGCTTTCGTTGATGAACGCGCCGCCGCCGGTCGAGACGACACGCGGGCCGCCCTTGAGGAGCCGCTTGATGACGCGCGTTTCCAGCGCCCGGAACTCCAGCTCGCCGTAAGCGGCAAACAGTTCGGCGATCGTCATGCGCGACACGCGCTCGATTTCGACATCCGTATCTACGAAAGGAAGGCCGAGCTGCTGCGCCACGGGCCGGCCGATCGAGGATTTTCCTGCTCCCATCAATCCCACGAACACGAGATTGCGTTGACCCAGCGCAGCGCGCGCCCTGTCTTTAAGACTTTCGGCAAGGGTCAGGACTTGTTCACTCATCGGCCCATTCACAATTTCTTTGGAAACGGTATCGTCAAATGCACCGGTAGCGTCAAGACGCCGCTATCGTAAACATGTCTGCAATATCCTTCAGCTAACCCTTGAAGGGCATAATTATTGCGCATCGCCGCGCCAATGAACGGCGAAGGAGAGTTTTCGAATGCCAACCCTGTTTCGCTTCCTTGTCATCTGCGCGGTCATCGCCGGATCGATATATGGAGCGATGTGGGCCCTGGTGCTCTTCGTCGATCCCCAGCCCCGTGATGTGACGATCCGCATCGCCCCCGAGCGCATCAACCCGCCGACGACAGGCTCGCTAAAACCATGAGCGCGCAAGCCGAGAACATGCGAGCGGGCAAGAGAGATCTGGGGCGAGTGCATCTGGAAGCCTTTCTGGAGATGATGAGCGCCGAGAGAGGCGCCGCCGTCAACACGCTGCAATCCTACGAGCGTGATCTCGACGATCTCCATTCCTTCCTGTCCGAACAGGGCGTGCGCCTGACGGAAGCCGGCTCCAGCGATCTGGGCGCCTATCTTTCCAGCCTGTCGAGCCAGGGCTTCAAACCGTCCTCCCAGGCACGCCGGCTCTCCGCCATGCGGCAATTCTACAAGTTCCTTTATGCGGAAGGTCTGCGTACCGACGATCCGACAGGAATCCTCGATGCCCCCAAGAAGGGCCGCGCCCTTCCGAAGACGATGGGCGTTAATGAGGTGACGAGGCTTCTGACGCAGGCGGAAGAGGAAGCGGCGGTCGAAGGGCCAGATCAACTGCAGCGCCTGCGCATGCTGGTGCTCCTGGAAATGCTCTATGCCACCGGCATGCGCGTAAGCGAGCTCATCTCTCTGCCTGCGAAGGTGCTGGATCAGGAAGGCCGCTTCCTGATAATCCGCGGCAAGGGCAACAAGGAGCGGCTGGTGCCGCTGTCGCAGTCGGCCATTTCGGCGCTGAAGACCTATGGACGGCTGCAGGCCGAGATTGCCGCGAACGCCAAGAACCCTGCCCCCGAAAGCCCATGGCTTTTCCCCGCCGCCTCCAAGCAAGGCTACCTGCCACGTCAGGTTTTTGCACGCGATCTCAAGGACCTCGCCATCCGGGCCGGCCTGACACCTTCGATGATTTCGCCGCATGTGATGCGCCATGCCTTCGCGAGCCATCTTCTCGCCAATGGCGCGGACCTGCGCGTCGTGCAGGAACTTCTCGGCCATTCGGACATTTCGACGACGCAAATCTACACACATGTGCTGGAAGAACGCCTTCATCAGCTGGTCCAAACGCATCACCCCCTTGCCAAACAGGCAAAAAAACAGGATTAGGACCGGCATACAGGCTGAAGCCGCCGTCTCTCGTAACGGGCAAAAGGATCGGAAACGCACCTCATGCACAATTATCTGGACTTCGAAAAACCCATCTCGGATCTCGAAGGCAAGATTCACGAGCTCAAGAAACTGGCGAGCGAAGACGAAAGCATCGACACGTCCGAAGAAGTCGGGCGGCTTGAAATCCGTGTCCGCGAGGCGACGGCCGACATCTACTCCAAGCTCAACGCCTGGCAGAAGACGCAGGTCGCCCGTCATCCGCAGCGCCCGCATTTCGTCGACTATGCCAATACACTGTTTACGGAATTCACGCCGCTGGCCGGCGATCGCCAATTCTCAGAAGACGCCGCCATCCAGGCAGGCTTTGCCCGCTTTCGCGGTCAGCCGGTCGCTCTCATCGGCCAGGAAAAAGGCAACGACACCAAGAGCCGCCTGAAACACAATTTCGGCAGCGCCCGGCCGGAAGGCTACCGTAAGGCGATCCGCATTCTCGAAATGGCCGACCGCTTCCAGTTGCCCGTCATCACGCTGGTCGACACCGCCGGCGCTTATCCGGGAGTCGGCGCTGAAGAGCGCGGCCAGGCCGAAGCGATCGCCCGCTCGACCGAGATGTGTCTCGGCGTGAAGGTGCCGATCATCTCCATCGTCATCGGCGAAGGTGGCTCCGGCGGCGCCATCGCGATCGCCGTCGGCAACCGCGTCTATATGCTCGAACATTCGATCTATAGCGTCATTTCGCCCGAAGGCGCGGCCTCGATCCTGTGGCGCGATTCAACGCGCGCCAAGGAAGCCGCGACCAACATGAAGATCACGGCCGATGATCTGAAAGGCCTCGGTGTCATCGATGGTATCATCTCCGAGCCAGTCGGCGGCGCGCATCGTGATCCGAACGCGGTGATAAGCTCGGCCGGAGAAACGATTGCGAACGCGCTAGCAGAACTTTCCAGCCGTTCGGGCGAACAATTGCGCAGCGACCGCCGCCAGAAATTCCTCAACATCGGTCGCAATCTCTAAGCAGCATTCGGAAAAAGTGATCGCTGAAAGCGGGAATGAGGCCAAACCTTGGCCACATTTCCGTTATCGAAGCAGTTATGGCAAAGAAAAGCTTGCCGGCGCGCCGCGGGCACGTCATAGGCTGGTAAGGAATTTTCAAGTATAAGCCGTCTATGATTCCGTTTCATGCTTCGAGGGGAGTGGCGAAACAGATCGAGCTGCCACTCTTCGCATTTATGGGCTAAGTCAGAATGCGCATCCGTCACCTTGCCTATGTATCCCTGATGGCGCTGGCCCTCGCCGGCTGCAACGACGCGCTGGACACCGCGTCGATCGACTTGACGAAGGTGAAGAACAAGGTCGATCAGCCGCTTCCGAGCCATATCCTTGCTGACATGACCAAGAAGGGCATGGACCGCAACTCGCCGATCATGATCCGCATCTTCAAGGAAGAAGGCGTGATGGAGATCCTGAAGGCGAACCAGAGCAACCGTTTTGAAGTCATCGCGGATTACAAGATCTGCGCCTGGTCCGGTCGTCTCGGCCCGAAGGTGAAGGAAGGTGACCGGCAGGCGCCGGAAGGCTTCTACATGCTGACGCCGGCCAACCTGAACCCGAATTCGAAATACTATCTCGCCATCAACACCGGCTTTCCGAACCGCTATGATGCCGCCAACGGCCGCACCGGCGCCGATCTGATGATCCATGGCGCCTGCTCGTCGTCCGGCTGCTATTCGATGACCGACCAGCAGGTGCTGGAGATCTATGCTTTCGCGCGCGACGCCTTCAAGGGCGGCCAGAAGGCCGTTCAGCTCGAAGCCTTCCCCTTCCGCATGACGGCGGAGAACATGTGGAAGCACCGGCTGAGCCCCAATATCGAATTCTGGAAGATGCTGAAGGTCGGCTACGATAATTTCGAGGTCACCAAGCGCCCACCTGATGTCGAAGTCTGCGAGAAGAAGTACGTCTTCAACCAGCAGGCCAGCGGCCCGTTCAATGCCGGCGGCAAATGCCCGGTCATGACGACGCCGCCCGCCTTGCAGGCGGCGCTTTCGACCTATGACAAGCAGTATCAGGCGGACTATGCCGCGGCGACGAAGAAGTTCGACGGCATGGCCTGGTACGACCCGACCGAAGCGGAGCGTAAGGCCGTCGTCGCCAAGCAGCGCAAGGGCCACGATATCGCCTATGCCCCCACAGGCACCGCCCTTGCCGCCGGCAAGATGATGAAGGTCGCCGATCTCGAATCGATGATGTCCAACCAGTCGGGGCAGCAGGTCGCGCGCGGCGGCACCGTCCTCAGCCCGACGGCCAATCCGGCAACCGCAAGCATCCGCGTGGCGACAGCGACACCTGCGCCGGCCGGTCCCGTCGCAACCACGCAGCAGCCCGCGGCCGGTCCGGTCGTTGCAGCCAACGTTCCAGCGAATGTGCCGATCCCAACGGCAAACCCGATGAACCCCGGCCTTGATGCACTCGCCTATTCGCCAGCGCCCGCCGTCGAGACTGCGCAAACCGAGGCCAAAAAGCCGCCTTTCTGGAAATTCTGGGCGAAGAGTGAATAGTCCGGATACCGAGACCTACGATCTGCGTGGCCTGAAATGCCCCTATCCGGCGATCAAGACGGAAAAGCGCCTGCGCGGCATGGCAAGCGGCGCGACCTTGATCGTTGAAACGACGGACCCGCTCGCCGTCATCGACATTCCCCATCTCTGCAATGAAAAAGGCTATGCGCTTCTCGTGAGCGAGAAAACCGACGGCGGCCATCGCTTTGTGATCCGCAAGGGCTGATTGGCTAAACTTTGGTCATCCTCGCGGTTCGAGGGGCGCTCCGCTCCCACCCTCACCCCGAGGCGGCCCGCAAGGCCCTCAAAGGACGAAGCGGGTTGCCCAGAACCCATTAGCGTAAAACTAAAACTTCATCCCCGGTACGGCGAGCGGGTTGTCCTGCAGCGCCGCCCTGTCGGGCGTATCGACGCGCGGCTTGTTGAGGAAAGCGTCGAACAGACCCTTCACGAAATCCTCAGGCAGGTCCTTGGTGATGATGACCATGCGCGTGCGCCGGTCTTCCGGATCGGGCCAGGCCGGCAATCGTTCGGGCGCATGGAAGATGTTCTGCACGCCATGCAGCACGACAGGACGCTCCGGCCGGTCGGACACGGCAACGATCGCCTTCATGCGCAGGAGCTTTTCGCCGTGCGCCGAACGTAGGAGATCGATGAACATCTCCAGCGCCATCGGATCGATGGGCTGGGTCTCGACGATCGAGAAGGACCGGATCGAACCGTCATGGCGAGTGACATCGTGAGCGTGCTGATGCCGATGGCCGTGGTGGTGCCCGTGATGGTGATGATTATGACCATGGTCACCATGATCGTGGTGATGATGGTCGTGGTCATCATGGTGATCGTGATGATCGTCGTCCGCCTCCAGCTCGTCCTGCAGCCAGCGGCCGACATCGGTGATCTTGGACGCCGGATCATAGAGGCCGTTGATGAGGATGGCGGCGCGGCCCGCCTCTTCGCTGTCGGCGTTCAGGATCTGCGCGCGCGGATTGAGCGCCCGAAGACGGCTCTCCAGCTGCGCTTCCGGCACGGCGCCGGCAATCCCTGTCTTGGACACGATCAGCCGGTCGGCAACCGCCACCTGCTTGCGCGCCTCTTCGTGATTGTCGAGCGTCTGCAGGCCATTGACGGCGTCGACGACGGTGATGACGCCATCGAGATCGAAATTGTTGGCGATGATCGGATTGCCCATGATCGATTGCATGACGGGAGCCGGATCGGCGAGCCCGGTCGTTTCGATGACGACGCGCTTCAGCGGCCGGATGCGGCCGGTCTGCATCGCATCCATGAGGTTTGCCAGCGTATCCACCAGCTCGCCGCGCACCGTGCAGCACAGGCAGCCATCGGACAGCTCGATGATGGCATCGCCGGAGCTTTCCACCAACAGATGGTCGATGCCGACATCGCCGAACTCGTTGATGATGACGGCCGCGTCGCGCATGGCCTCGTCCTTGAGGATGCGGTTGAGCAGGGTCGATTTACCCGCACCGAGAAAGCCGGTCAGGATGGCAACCGGCACTCTTTGCTGCGAAACGCTCATGAGCAATATCCGATACTAGAGCAATTCCAGGAAAAGTACGGAGCGGTTTTCCGTCCGGAATTGCGTGAAAACAAAGAGACAGAGCGGTTCAGAGTCTCCGTGAAAAGCTGAATCGCTCTAGAAAGTGGGGCGCGGCATGGGGATCGGCACATTGGCCCCGCCGCCGGAAATCGCGATCTTGTTGTCCTTCGTCGCCTTGTCGCCTCTGGCCGTCACATCGTCCTTGTCGCCCTTCGCGGCCGTCGCGATGTCCTGACCGCCGATCAGACCGGCATAGACGAAATTGGGCTCATGATCCATTTCATGGATATAGGGCGACTGTACCTTGGTGCGGCCAAAAGGATCGCGGGTTTCGCTGCGCGCCTGCGCACCCTTGGTGCTGCAGATGTCGGCGGTGACGTCGGCAACATCGTCCGAAAGCGGCGTGTCGGGCCGAAGCGTCGCCAGCGTGTCCCGGGTCGAAAGCTGGTTCTGGAACCCCTTTTCCAGGAAATTGGCGGAATCGTCGGCGCGCGCCGCCAGGCTGTCCGTGCCGAGCACGACCGAGATCAACGTGCGGCCGTTACGGGTGGCCGAGGCAATCTGGTTGAAGCCGGCCGCGCAGATGAAGCCGGTCTTCATACCGTCGGCGCCGTCGAAGCGGCCGATGAGCATGTTGATGTTCGGCACCTGCTTGACGCCGTTGGTGAAGCCCTCAAGCGAGAAATAGCCCGCATATTGCGGAAACTCGCGGCGCAGCGCGACGCTCAGGATGGCAAGGTCACGCGCCGTCGTATATTGCCCCTTGCCGGGCAGGCCGTTCGGATTGATGAAATGCGAGTCGCGCATGCCGAGGCGGGCGGCTTCCGCATTCATCCGCGCCACAAAGCCCTGCTGCGAGCCGCCGACCGTTTCGGCAACGGCCATGGCAAGATCGTTCGCCGATTTGACCAGCATCATCTTCAAGGCATTGTCGAGCGTCATCTTCTGCCCGGGCTTGAAGTACATCTTGGCCGGTGGCTGTGCCGCTGCAAGCTTCGACATGACGACGGGCGTATCGAGCTTGATCTGGCCGGACTGGAGGGCGCGGAAGGTGACGTAGCTGGTCATCAGCTTGGTCAGCGAAGCCGGATACCAGCGGCGAAACGCCTCCTGCTGGTCGAGGACGCGGCCCGTGCTGACATCGACGAGAATATGCGGATTGGCTCCGGCCGTCTCGGCGGTCGACAGAAAAAGCATGGATGCTGCTGCGGCCATAGGAACGAGCCGCAGGGCGGCATACAAACGATTCTGCTTCGTCGGCACGATCTATCCTTCAGAAGTCCGGAATTTTCTCGAAAGCTTCGTCTATTTAACCTATATGGCTAGGAGAAGGCAAAGGCGATTGACGACTTTATTTCCCGGCGGCACGCCGCAAGGGCCACGACAAAACGGCCGGGCTTGCGCGACGGATTCGTGAGTTGAACCAGAATCGATATTGATCAGTAGGAAAATCAGCATGCCGATCTTGAACAGAGCCGCAGAACTCCAGGGCGAAGTGACCGAGTGGCGCCGCCATATCCATGCGCATCCGGAGCTTCTTTATGCGGTGGAGAATACGGCGGCTTTCGTGGCCGAAAAGCTGCGCGCCTTCGGCGTCGACGAGGTGGTGACCGGCATCGGCCGCACCGGCGTCGTCGGCCTGATCCGCGGCAAGGGCGAAGGGCGCACGATCGGCCTGCGCGCCGACATGGATGCCCTGCCGCTCACCGAAATCACCGGCAAGCCTTATGCTTCCGAAACCCCCGGCAAGATGCATGCCTGCGGCCATGACGGCCACACCGCCATGCTCTTGGGTGCCGCGAAATACCTCGCCGAAAACCGCAATTTCAACGGCAACATCGCCGTCATCTTCCAGCCGGCCGAAGAAGGCGGCGCCGGCGGCGACGCCATGGTCAAGGACGGCATGATGGAGCGCTTCCAGATCGCCGAAGTCTACGGCATGCACAATATGCCGGGCCTGCCCGTCGGCCATTTCGCCATCCGTAAGGGCGCGATCATGGCCGCGACCGATGAATTCACCGTCTCGATCAAGGGCGTCGGCGGCCATGCCGCCATGCCGCACAGGACGATCGACCCGATCGCCATCGGCGCGCAGATCGTCTCTAACCTGCAGCTCATCGCCTCGCGCAGCGCCGACCCGCTGAAATCGGTGGTGGTTTCCGTCACCAAATTCAACGCCGGCAATGCGCATAACGTCATCCCCAACGACGCGAGCCTCGCCGGCACCGTGCGCACGCTCGACCCCGAGATGCGCGACCTTGCCGAGCAGCGCTTCAGGCAGATCGTCTCCGGCATCGCCGCCAGCCACGGCGCCGAAGCCGAGATCGAGTTCCAGCGCAATTACCCCGTCACCTTCAACCATGCCGACGAGACCGATCATGCGATCGCGGTGGCCGAAGAAATCGCCGGCTCGGGCAATGTCATTCCGGATATCGACCCGATGATGGGCGGCGAGGATTTCTCCTACATGCTGCTTTCCCGCCCCGGCGCCTTCATCTTCGTCGGCAACGGCGATAGCGCCGGCCTGCACAACCCGGCCTACGACTTCAACGACGAAGCCATCGCCCACGGCATTTCCTACTGGGTGCGACTTGCCGAACAGCGCCTCAACGCCTGAGGCTGCATAATCACCCCGCGCAGCCTCCAAGGCCGCGCGGGGGCCAACGCTCAAGACAGATTGTCTCCACGACGCAAAAGGGCTTGGCTTCGGGCCTTTGCTTTTGTATGGATCATGCCGAGTGGTCTCGTAGCTCAGCAGGATAGAGCATCAGATTCCTAATCTGAGGGTCACGCGTTCGAATCGCGTCGAGATCACCATTTTCCAGCTTCATATGACCGCATGATCGAGATTGCAGAGACGATTTTGCATTTCGCTTCACCAAGACAGTAATGTTCAGCTTCGAATATCATCTCCACATCGCCGATAATTGCGATTAGAGGATGCGAAATTGGAAGAATATCAGGCTTCAACGAGTGCAAACGATTTGTCCCTTGTTGAGCCAAGCCTGCTCAATTTACAGGGTTTTGAGCACGCGCTCATGCGCGGATGGTCACCCGATCCCCGGCGTCAGCAAGACAAGCCGTTCGTTGAAACCGAACTGAGAGCGCTTAGACAAGACCGGCAAGCTTTCCTGACCCGGCTTGCAGCTGGCGAAGTCGTCGCCACGTCCGTAGCGAACCGGGATCCTCAACGCCTGACGATCCAACCGTTCTGGATCTGGGACGGAGCCTTTTGCGGCTGCATCACATTTCGTTATTTGCCCGGAACGATGCAATTGCCCTTACATGTGCCGGGTCACGTGGGCTACTCCATCGTTCCTTGGAAACAAGGTCGCGGATATGCAACGCAAGCACTGCGACTTCTGTTGCCGATCGCGGATCGCGCCGGCTTCGTCAAGATAAGCATCATCTGCAACGAGGATAATCTTGCATCGAAGCGGGTTATCGAGAAAGCTGGCGGCGTGCTCTGCCGCGAAGGCACGGATCCATCTGATTCCCCGGACATAACGAAGTTATTCTACGATCTTCCAACTATTGGTAATTGAACGCATCCGGATGGTTCCCCAAACTGCCGGTCAGCGCTGCGTAGAGGATAGTCCGACCATCGATCGCTTCATTGCCGGGACCGATGTTCATCCAGGTCAGCTTTTCGGATACGGTTTTCTGGTCGGCGACCCGAAGTACGCCGTACATGATCTTCTTGCCGGGATCGTATAGAACGGCGATCTGCTCGTCGCCGCAATCATGCTGCTTGCAGGCGCTCATGACATAAACCTTGTCTCCCTCGAACATGACCTCGTTGCCGGGGGATTCGACCGTCTTTCCGTTGATCCAGTCCGGCAGCTTGTGGCCTTTCGCCATCGCCTTAAAGGCGGCGCTCGCGGTCGGGTCCGAGGCAATTTCGCGAAATGTTGTGGGATGATCTTGCGCGGATGCGCTTGTGGCGGACGATAGGATGCTGGCGAAGGCCGCGGCCATCATGAGCTTTTTCATGCGTCTCCCCCGAAGATGGAACCAGGTTAAGTCCGTACTGGACGCAGGATAAACGAGGACTGAAGCTTGCGCTCAGCCGACTGCAATCCTGTTCCTCACAAGCCGCACGCCCGGAATGGACTCTGCGACCGCGGTTGCCCGCTTCACCTCCTGATATGTCGCGACCGAGCCATCCAGGCGGATTTCCTGGCCCGCGGCAGTCACAGTGACATCGGAAGCATCGATTCCGCCGGCAACGGCTAGCGCATTGGCAACGGCGGATTCCAGCGCCGAGCGCCGCGCCTGCTCGTTTTCCAGATAAAGTTCCATGCCGTGAAAGGTTGCCGCCTTAAAAACCATCCGTGACCCTCCGCATTCGAGTGGTCGGAAAACGCAGCACATCGCATTTGGTTCAAAAAAGGCGAAAAAATATCGCCAAATCAGTGTTTTCGCCTCTCGCGCGCATTTTCGGTTGAGCCGAGGTTGCATAGCGGCGGACTTGCCGCTCCCGCCAATCCCCTGTAGAGCCATGGGGAACAGCAGCAAATGCGGATACCTGAATGAACACCGGCAGCAAGGCGCGTCGTCGCCTGACGATATTGGGTTCGACCGGCTCCATCGGCCAGAATACGCTCGACGTCATCGCCCAGCTGGGCGGACGTGAGGCCTTCGATATCGCCGCCATCACCGGGCATGACAATATCGAGCTGCTGGCCGCGCAGGCGAAAGCCTGCGGCGCCGCTTTCGCCGTCACCGCCAGGCAAGAGCGCTATCAGGATTTGAAGGATGCGCTCGCAGGATCGGGCATTGTTGTCGGCGCGGGCAAGAATGCCTTGATCGAAGCCGCCTCCATGCCCTCGGACTGGGCGATGGCGGCGATCGTCGGCACCGCCGGCCTTGCGCCGACGCTGGCAGCCGCGCGCCGCGGCGCCGATATCGCGCTTGCCAACAAGGAATGTCTCGTCTCCGCCGGCGATCTCTTCGTGCGTGCCGTGGCCGAGGGTGGCGGCCGGCTGATCCCGGTCGACAGCGAACACAGCGCCATTTTCCAGGCACTGGAAGACGATCAGCAGCATGCGGTCGAACGCATCATCATCACCGCATCGGGCGGCCCCTTCCGCACCTGGACGCGCGAGCAGATGGCCAATGTGACGCCGGCGACCGCCCGCGCCCATCCCAACTGGTCGATGGGCTTCAAGATTTCCATCGGCAGCGCCTCGATGTTCAACAAGGCGCTGGAGATGATCGAAGCCAAGCATCTCTTCAATGTGCGGCCGGATCAGATCGAAGTCGTCGTTCACCCGCAATCCGTCATTCATTCCATGGTCGGCTATACCGACGGCTCGGTGCTGGCGCAGCTCGGCTGTCCGGACATGCGCACCGCCATCGGCTATGCGCTCACCTACCCCGCCCGCACCAAACTCAGCGTCGACCGCCTGGATTTCGCCAAGCTTGCCCGCCTCGATTTTGAGGCGCCGGACGAGGTCCGCTTCCCGGCGCTGCGTCTTGCCCGTACCGCTCTCGAACGTGGCGGCTTGCAGGGCGCAATCATGAATGCGGCCGAGGAAATCGCCTTCCACGCCTTCGTGGATGGGCGCATCGGCTTCCTCGAAATGGCCGATATCGCCGAAGCCGTCATGGACGAGATGATCGCGACCGGCAGCGCCGAAAGCATGGATGCCGTCTTTGCCGCCGACGAGGAAGCCCGCAGCCGCGCGGCCGTGCTCGTCGCCCAGCGGGAAAAGGCAGCCTGAACTTCATCGCCGACAAAGCCTCCGGACAGATTCATGCCACTTCACCTTGAAACGCCGCTCCTCGAATCCCGCCCGCTCAGCCAGGCATCGGGGCGTTCCATCTGGTTGAAAATGGATGCGCTCCAGCCGCCCGGCTCTTTCAAGATTCGCGGCATCGGTTCAGCCTGCGAGCATCATGCGAGAAACGGAAAGCGGCGTTTCGTCTCCTCTTCCGGCGGCAATGCTGGCATCGCGGTCGCCTATGCCGGCCGTCGCCTTTCGATCCCCGTATCGGTCTTCGTTCCCGAGACGACCTCGGATCGGGCAAAGGCGCTGATCCGCCAGGAGGGAGCCGAGGTTTTCGTGCACGGCGCATCCTGGCAGGAGGCAAACGAACGTGCACGTCAGGCGATCGACGCGGAAACGGCCTTCATCCACCCCTTCGATGATCCGCTGCTTTGGACGGGCCACGCGACGATGATCGATGAGGTCGTTAGAGCCGGCTTGCAGTTCGATGCCGTCATCCTTTCGGTCGGCGGCGGCGGGCTGCTGGCCGGCGTCTCTGAAGGGCTTGACCGCAACGGCCTCCAAACCATACCGATCATCGCCGCCGAAACGGAGGGTGCCGCCTCGCTCGCAGCCGCGGTGAAGGCCGGTAAGCCAGTGGAATTGCCCGCCATCACCAGCATCGCGACATCGCTTGGCGCCCGAAAGGTTGCCGAGCGTGCCTTTGAAATTACCCAAAACCGGTCGGTCGATAGTATCGTCGTCGATGACCGGGCGGCCGTCGACGCCTGTCTGCGCTTCCTCGACGATCATCGTGTCCTCGTGGAACCGGCTTGCGGCGCTGCGCTGGCCGTCGCCTATGCCCATGCCGATCGCCTGGCGCGCTTCGAGCGCGTGCTGATGATCGCCTGCGGCGGCGCGACCGCCACCCTCGCCCAGCTGCGGGCCTGGCAATCATCCTGATCGTTACAGCCGCGCCGGCAGCGATGTCCTTCAATAGCGTTCAGCGTCAGCCTTCAGAAGATCAATAGGTAAGTATTTTCTTACCTATTGATCCGGTGTTGCCATTCCCGATAATGATGCTAAGGAGGAATTCCGGCCTCACTTTCAAGGGAATCACGATGCCGGACTTCTCCACACTCATTCTTTTTGCCGCCGCCGCGCTGGTGCTCACTGCCACGCCCGGTCCCGACATGCTTCTCATTGCCTCGCGCAGCGTCAGCCAGGGCCGCTCAGCCGGTTTTCTCACCTATGCCGGCATTGCGCTCGGCACCTATTGTCATGCCATGGCCGCAGCGCTCGGCCTCTCGCGGCTGTTCCTGAGCGTGCCGATTGCCTATGAGATCGTCCGCTGGGCGGGCTGCGCCTATCTGCTCTATCTGGCGGTCAAGACGTTCCGGTCGCAGGGCTCCGCCTTCGCACCCTCGGCCGGGCTGAAACGGCTTTCGGGCCGGCGTATCTTCATCGAGGGTCTCGCGACCAATATCCTGAACCCGAAGATGGCCTTGTTCGTGCTCGCGCTGTTTCCGCAATTCGTCGATCCGCGTGGCGGCTCGATGGTCGTTCAGATGGCGTTGCTCGCCACGATCCTGAATGGCATCGGTTTCCTGGTGAACGGTTCCGTCATCATGCTCGGCAGCCATATCCGTGGCCAGCTCTCAGCGATCAAACGTGTTCCGAAGCTGCCGCAATATCTGCTGGCGACGGTCTTTGCCGGCCTCGCCTGCCGCCTAGCCTTGGGAAGCCGTGGCTAACCATTGCACAAAAAAATTGCGGAAATAGGCAGCACCGCCATTTCCGCAATGAATGATATTCCGATTTTGGCAAAGACCGCGTCAGTCAAATAGTCGCGACCGAAAGAGGAAGCCGCCTCTTAAGCGACAGCCCTTGCGAGCGCGCAGCGCGACCAGAGCGCGTGCAGCGCGCCGACCAGCTGCTCGATATCGCCATCCGAATGCAGCGGCGTCGGCGTGATGCGCAGGCGCTCGGTCTTCTTCGGCACGGTGGGATAGTTGATCGGCTGCACATAGACGCCAGCGTCGAGCAGCAGATCGGAAATCCACTTGCACTTGGCCGCATCACCGACCAACACAGGCACGACGTGGCTCGGGTTCGGCATGTGTGGGATGCCGGCCGCATCGAGCTGGACGCGCAGCCTGCGCACGCGATCCTGATGGCGCATGCGTTCGAACTGGCTGACCTTCAGGTGCTGGATCGAAGCGACGGCGCCCGCAGCCAGAGCCGGCGGCAGCGACGTTGTGAAGATGAAGCCGGACGCGAACGACCGGATGAAATCGCAGAGCGCAGTCGAAGCGGCGATATAACCGCCCATGACGCCGAACGCCTTGCCGAGCGTACCTTCGATGACGGTCAGGCGATCCATCAATCCCTCACGCTCGGCAATGCCGCCGCCACGCGGGCCGTACATGCCGACGGCATGCACTTCATCGAGATAGGTCATCGCACCGTACTTGTCGGCGAGATCGCAGATTTCCTTGATGGGGGCGATATCGCCATCCATGGAATAGACGGATTCAAACGCGATCAGCTTCGGCGCCTTCGGATCGGCAGCCTTCAGCTTGGCTTCGAGATCATGCAGGTCGTTATGCTTCCAGATGACCTTGTCGCATTTCGCATAGCGAATGCCTTCGATCATCGATGCGTGGTTCAGCGCATCCGAGAAGATGATGAGGCCGGGAATGCGCGCACCGAGTGTGCCGAGCGTTGCCCAGTTCGAGATATATCCCGAGGTGAAGATCAGCGCGGATTCCTTGCCGTGGAGATCGGCGAGTTCCTGCTCGAGCAGAACATGGTAGTGGTTGGTGCCAGAAATATTCCGGGTGCCTCCCGCACCCGCGCCACAGTGATCGATCGCTTGCTTCATCGCCTCGATCACTTTTGGATGCTGGCCCATGCCGAGATAATCGTTGGAGCACCAGACGGTCACTTCCTGCGGGCCATTGGGCGTGTAGCGGGTAGCGCGGGGGAAATTGCCACGGCGGCGTTCGAGATCTGCGAAGACCCGATAACGACCCTCATTGTGAAGACCGTCCAGCTCGCCCTTAAAAAATGCTTCGAAATCCATCATCTGCTCCAGTACCGTGCGACCGTTTTCGAGAATGCCGGTTCACACGTCAACCCCTCTGCATTGCTTTCACGCCACGCTGCGGCAAATGGCCCCTAATTTTGAACAATTCCAGACAAGAATAGCCATTCACATCAAATTGACAATCGAAACCGTGGTGGAAACACTCTCTCCGGAGCGGAGGGTAAACCCCACCGCTCCGGGCTTTTCATGGCGAATCTAGGCCGCGGCCACGGCGCGCTTGGCCATGACCTTGATCAGATTGGCGCGATATTCGGCCGTGGCGTGCAGATCGGACAGCAGCGTCGATGAGTCCACGGTCACACTCGTAGCCGCATCCGGGAGCCAGTTCGCCGCAAACGCCTGCTCCAGACCAGAATGGCGGAACACACCGTCCGCGCCCGCGCCGGTCACGGCGACGCGAACGCCGCCTGCCCCCTTGGCGACGAAGACCCCCGCCATCGCATAGCGCGAGGCCGGGTTGGGGAACTTGGCATAGCCAGCCCTTTCCGGCGCGTCGAAGGCGATGGAGGTAATCAGCTCCGCCTCCTCCAGCGCCGTCTCGAACAGGCCCCGGAAGAAGTCGTCGGCCGCGATCTGGCGCCGGTCGGTGACGATGGTGGCATTGAGCGCCAGCATCGCCGACGGATAATCCGCCGCCGGATCATTGTTGGCGACGGAGCCCCCGATCGTGCCCATATGCCGCACATGCGGATCGCCGATCATGCCGGCAAGGTCGCAGAGCGCCGGACAGACCGCACGAATCGCCGCCGAGGAGGCAACTTCCGCATGGGTGGTCGCCGCCCCGATCGTGACCCGGCGGCCATCGACCCGTATCCCCTTGATCGAAGGGATATGCCTGAGATCGACGAGATCGCTCGGCGATGCCAGACGCTGTTTCATGGTGGCGATCAGCGTCATGCCACCGGAGACATATTTGCCTTCGTCGGCATTCGACAGAAGCTTGACGGCTTCGTCGACCGAGGAGGCGCGATGGTAATTCGTTGCGTACATGCTCTTTTCCTCCTCTCGTCTCAGGCCGTGGCCCGTGCCGCTTCCCACACCTTGAGCGGGGTGGCGGGCATGGTCAGCGTGTTGTTGCCGATAGCATCGGTAATGGCGTTGATCAGCGCCGGCGGCGAGCCGATGGCGCCTGCCTCGCCGCATCCCTTGATGCCCAGGGGATTGTTCGGACAAGGCGTGTTCTGATGCGAAAGCTGGAAGGACGGCAGGTCGTCGGCACGCGGCATGGTGTAATCCATGAAGCTCGCCGTCAGCAGCTGACCGCTCTCATCGTAATGTACGCCTTCCAGAAGTGCCTGGCCGATACCCTGCGCGATGCCGCCATGCACCTGTCCCTCGACGATCATCGGATTGATGATGTTGCCGAAGTCGTCGGCCGCGACGAACTGCACGATCTCGGTCTTGCCTGTTTCCGGGTCCACTTCAACCTCGCAGATGTAGCAGCCAGCCGGGAAGGTGAAGTTCGCCGGATCGTAGAAGGCGGTTTCCTTCAGGCCCGGCTCCATGCCGGCGGGAAGATTGTGCGCGGTGTAGGAGGCGAGCGCCACCTGGAACCAGGGCAGCGCCTTGTCCGTGCCGGCCACCTTCACCTCCCCGTTCTCGATGACGATATCGCTTTCGTCGGCCTCCATCAGATGCGCGGCGATCTTTTTCGCCTTCGCCTCCACCTTGTCGAGCGCCTTGACGACGGCGGACATGCCGACGGCGCCCGAACGGGAACCATAGGTGCCCATGCCCATCTGTACCTTGTCGGTATCGCCATGGACGATGGAGACACTGTCGATCGGCACGCCGAGCCGGTCGGCCACCAGCTGCGCAAAGGTGGTCTCATGCCCCTGGCCGTGGCTGTGCGAACCGGTGAGCACTTCGATCGTTCCGACCGCGTTCACCCGCACCTCGGCCGATTCCCAGAGACCGACGCCGGCTCCGAGCGACCCCACCGCCTGCGACGGCGCGATGCCGCATGCCTCGATGTAGCAGCTCATGCCGATGCCGCGCTTCATGCCACGGCGGACGGCCTCTGCCTTGCGGGCCGGGAAGCCGGCCCAATCCGCCTGCTGCATGGCGGCGTTGAGCGAAGCCTCGTAGTCGCCGGCGTCATAGTTCATGATCACGGGCGTCTGGTAGGGGAAGGAGCGGATGAAGTTGATCCGCCGAAGCTCGGTGGGCGAGACGCCGAGTTCGCGCGCCGCCGTTTCCACCGTGCGCTCGAGGAGGTAGGTCGCCTCCGGCCGACCGGCTCCACGATAGGCATCGACCGGCACGGTGTTGGTATAAACCGTGCGGACATTGGCATGGATGGCCGGAATGGCATATTGGCCCGACAACAGCGTCGCATAGAGATAGGTCGGCACCGCCGAGGAGAAGAGCGACATATAGGCGCCGAGATTGGCGATCGTGTCGACCTTCAGCGCCGTCATGCGGTTTTGCGCATCGAACGCCATCTTCACCTTGGAGAGATGATCGCGGCCATGCGCATCGGTGAGGAAGGCTTCCGTACGATCAGCCGTCCACTTGACCGGCACGCCGGTCTTCTTCGACGCCCAGAGACAGACGATTTCTTCCGGGTAGATGTAGATCTTCGAACCGAAACCGCCTCCGACATCCGGCGCGATGACACGCAGCTTGTTTTCCGGCGCGACATTGTAGAACGCGCTCATGACGAGCCGGGCTACATGCGGGTTCTGGCTGGTCGTGTAGCAGGTATAGTGGTCTTCGGCCGCATCATAGATCCCGAGCGTGGCGCGCGGCTCCATGGCATTTGGCGAAAGCCGGTTGTTGTGGATCTCGATTTCGGTGACGTGCGCGGCCTCGGCAATCGCCTTGTCGGTCGCTGCCGCATCGCCAAGTTCCCAGTCAAAGATCAGATTGTTCGCCGCCTCAGGATGGATCTGCGGCGCACCGGCTTTCAGCGCATCCACCGCTTCGACGACGGCAGGCAGCTCCTCATAGTCGACCTCTACGGCTTCGGCCGCATCGCGCGCCTCGCCGAGACTGTCGGCAACGACGATCGCGACGGCATCGCCGACATAGCGGACGGTGTCGACCGCGAGGGGTCTCCAGGCGCCCATATTCATCGGCGACCCATCCCTGGAATGGATCATCCAGCCGCAGATCAGGTTGCCGATGCCGTCGGCAAGCAGCTGCTTGCCCTCAAGCACACCGATCACGCCGGGCATGGAAAGTGCCGCCGACGCATCGATACCCTTGATCTTTGCATGTGCATGCGGGCTGCGAACGAAATAGGCGTATTTCATTCCCGGCGTCACCATATCGTCGGTGTAGCGCCCCTTGCCCGTCAGAAATCGCTTGTCTTCCTTGCGCGCCACGCGTGCGCCAATGCCTTCCACGCCCATCACATCCTCCCATCGGGGTTGCGGGCCCGGCACCACGCCAAGACGTCTATCATTGGCGCTCTGCCAGACGGTCTCGGTGAAACTCTATTCGGCCGCTTGGCTCGCGGCATTCATCTCGGCATTGGCTGAAAGCACTGCCTTGACGATGTTGTGATAGCCGGTGCATCGACAGATATTGCCTTCAAGCTCGCTGCGCACCGTCTTCTCGTCCAGCTTGCCGCCATGGCGATTGATCATGTCGACCGATGTCATCACCATGCCCGGCGTGCAGAAGCCGCATTGCAGGCCATGATGTTCCTTGAAGGCAGCCTGTACCGGATGCAGCTCGCCATTGGCGGCCAGACCCTCGATGGTTGTGATCTTGGAGCCGGAAGCCTGAACGGCCAGGATGGAACAGCTCTTTACCGACTTGCCGTCCATATGCACGACACAGGCACCGCACTGGCTGGTATCGCAGCCGACATGCGTTCCGGTCAGGCCGAGTTTTTCCCTGATGAAATGGACAAGCAGCGTGCGATCCTCGCACTCGCTGCTGACCGAACGGCCGTTCACCGTCAAAGTCACTTTTGCCATATTTTCCTCCTCGCCTCTCCTCCAGAGGCAAGGGGCATCATTTGACTTTTTCGCAATCCAATCAACCTCTACTTTAGAGAGGAGGCTGATTTTATGCTCGCAAAGGACTGTTTTATTCTCCAGGCGCGAGGCCGCCTTTATTCAGCAATAAAAAAACTGACGCCCACCAATAGACAATCATATTTTGCACGATATTTTCTATCATTGCAGGACTGTAAAGACAGCCCATCGTGGTGGAGCTGAAGAATTGGGACGACGTTGGCCGGGGTTCGGCTTAACTAACGTTGGAGAGAGTAAATGAAGAAAGTTCTTATGCTCGCATTGGTCGGCTTGTCTATCGCAAGCTGCACGCCGACCGAACAGGGCGCAGGCATCGGCGCGGCATCCGGCGCGATCATCGGCGGCGCAGTCACCGGCAACGTCCGTGGCGCGGCAGTCGGCGCCGCAATCGGCGGCGTCTCCGGCGCCGTCATCGGCAGCGTCCAGGAACAGCCCGGCCAGTGCTACTATCGCGACCGCTACGGCCGTCGCTACATCGACGATTGCCCGCGTGGCGGCTATCGCGGTTACTGATCGATCTCCGATCGAGATTTCGAAGGTCCCGGATCGCAAGATCCGGGACCTTTTGTTCTGAAGCATGGTGTACGCCACCGCCGGCAGGGCTTTGCCGAACGCATTCGGACAACTCAAACGGGCCATTTTTCAGAGCGCCCGAATATGCAAGAGGCCGCCGCAAACGCGGGCGTTTTGCCCTTTAGTGGGCACATTTTCCACGTTTTTGACTCCAAAACGGTACACCTGAGAGACTTTTGCCTCTATGGTGGCCGCGCGTTAACTCCCGGGAAACGTCAAACTGAGTAAGTTCTCATGTAACCGTAAAGCGGCGTATGCATAAAAGAACTGAACCGAGAAAGAGTATTGCGTATCGGCAGGCAGGAACCGTGGCAGCGGTTGCGGCAGCCCTCGCGCTCGGTCCGGTGTACGCCCAGAATGCCTTTGCATTCAAGCTCTTCGGTATGAGGCTCTGGGGTGAGGACGAAACGGCGGATCAGGTTTCCGATCCGGTCCATTACACGGTGGATTTCAAGTCCGACAATCTCGACAAGGATCTCAAGGAGGCGTTGAGCGAGAGCTCGATGCTGGTCTCTGATGAAAAGAAGCCGGTATCCGGCGACCTTGGCGTGGTCGTGAAGGCACGTGACGATCGGGATCGTCTCATCGCGACGCTTTATGAGAAGGCCCGTTATGGCGGCGTTGTCACCATCGCCGTCAACGGTACGCCTCTTGACGCCTTGCCGCCGACACCGACCTTCAGCCGCGACAAGCCCGTTGCCGTCACGATCAGCGTCGATCCCGGCCCCGTCTTCAAGCTCGGCAAGGTCAATTTGCTCGGCGATGCCGCCAGGCTGGACCCGGCTAATTATGGCCTCGTGCGCGGCGGCGATGCTGGCTCTCTGACCATTCTGAAGGCAGGCGACAAGATGGTCGCCGACTTCAAGAACCAGGGCCATCCGCTCGCCAAGCTCGACAAGCGCGATGTCGTCGCCGATCATTCGAGCAATACCGTCGACGTCTCGCTGAAGGTCGAGAGCGGCCCCGTCGCTCCCTTCGGCAATGTCGGCGTCACCGGCCAGAAATCCGTCGATCCCGATTTCATCAAGCGCTACGCCCGCATCAACGAGGGCAAGCCCTATTCGCCCGACGAGCTGAAGAAGGCGTCGGACCGTTTGAGGAAACTTGGAGTCTTCTCCAGCGTCACGATCCGCGAGGCCGATAAGCTGGCGCCGGATGGCAGCATTCCGACCACCATCGAGGTCTCGGAAGGCAAGCAGCGCTTCTTCGGCGCCGGCGCGCAATATTCCACCATCGACGGCTTCGGCCTGCAAGGCTATTGGGGCCACCGCAACCTGACCGGACGCGCCGATTCGCTGCGCATCGAAGGATCGGTATCCCGCATCGGCGAAACCACGGATGTCGGCCAGCTCGATTACACCGCCGGCATTACCTATGTCCGGCCGGCAACCTTCTATCCGTCAGCGACCTTCACCGCCGGCCTCAAGATGCAAAGCCTGCATCCTGACGCTTACGACGCCAATACGGTGACGGCGAGCGGCGCCCTTGCCTATGAAATCAACGACCAGGACACAGTGTCTGCCGGTGGCGAAGTGTCTTATGAATCGGACACGACCGACGCCTTCGGAAAACATAACTATCTGACGATTGCGATCCCGCTCGAATATGTTCGCGACACGCGCGACAACAAGCTGGACCCGACCGAAGGCTACCGCGCCTCGATCAGCGCCAAGCCGAGCTATGAGGCGATGGGCGGCTCGATCTTCAGCTCCTTCGAAGGATCGATCAGCGGCTACAAGGGCGTCGGCGCCAACAATAACGTCGTCTTTGCCGGCAAGCTCTCCGCCGGTACATTGCTGGGCGCAAACAGTATCGAGGACATTCCCGCCACTCGGCGCTTCTATGCCGGCGGCGGCGGCTCGGTGCGCGGCTACAGCTATCAGGAGATTTCGCCCTATAACTCCAACGGTGACGAAACGGGCGGACGCTCCTACGTGACCGCCTCCTTCGAAGCCCGCGTGAAGATCACCGACACGATCGGTGTCGTACCCTTCGTCGACATGGGCAGCGTCACCGACACCGCCTTCCCTGACTTTTCCGATCTGCGCATTGGCGCTGGCGTCGGCCTGCGTTACGCTACGCCCTTCGGCCCGATCAGGCTCGATGTTGCCATGCCGTTGAAGAAATATAACGGCGGCACATCTTATGGCATCTATGCCGGCATCGGCCAGGCCTTCTGACAAGCCGTATAGTTGTCGCGGACGTTTCAGCACACGGTTACAAAATTGAGGTTACTGTCGCTTTCATGAGCATATTGATTCGAATCCTCGGCAGATTGGTGCGCTGGATCGCCTACGCGGTCGTGGCGATCCTTGTGCTCGTGGTTGCGGCTGTGCTCGTCGTCAGCCTGGTACCCTCCGCAACCGGCTATGCCGTCGATCAGGTGGCGAAGATCGCGTCTACGCCGGATCGCACCATCGCCATCGCCGCGCCCTCCGGGCTGTTGAACGGCAATCTGAGGGTTGGTTCGATCACCGTATCCGACACGAAAGGCCCCTATGCCAAGGTGCAGAACCTTGCCATCGACTGGTCTCCGCTGTCTTTGCTGACCGGCACCTTCCATGCCGATCGTGTCGCAGCCGATGTCGTCGATTTCGAACGACTGCCGGTTTCGACGGTCGCACCGGCAACGCAGCCGGCAAGCTCTAGCGGCTTCTCTCTGCCCATCGCCATCGATATCGGCAAGATCGCCCTGCCTGACCTGCGCATCGGACAGGCTGTTGCCGGACAGGATTTCATTCTGGCCGCCGATGGCAGCGTCAAGGCAAACAGCAGCAGCATGGGTTTGACGCTTAATGCCTCCAGGCACGATGTGCCGGATGCCAAGCTTTCCGCCGATATCGCCTTCGCACCGGCCGAGAACCAGCTGAAGCTGAAGATGCAGATTTCAGAACCGCGCGACGGCATGCTGGCCGGCCTTCTGCACCTGCCGGGCGGCCCGGCCGTCAATATCGATCTTTCCGGTGACGGCCCCCTCTCCAATTGGGCTGGCAAGCTGCAGGCAGCACTCGACGGCAAGCCGACGGTTGCGATCAGCGGCCATCACAGTCTTTCCACCGACGGCCTGCACCACATCGACGTCAAGGGCGGCGGCGACGTCGACTCGCTGTTGCCACCGACCATGCGGGCACTCTTTGCCGGCCAGACAACCATCGATCTCTCGGCGACCTTCGACGGCAAGGGCAAGATCGATATCCAGACCGGCAATCTTGCCACCGGCAGCGCCGTGCTTGCCGCATCGGGCACCCTTGATCCCGCCGGCAACAACAGTCTCAATGCCAATCTGATCGGCACCTCCGGCCCCGTCGATTTCCGCTGGCCGATGGAAGACGGCGAGATCCGCGCCTTGATTTCGCGGGTCGACATCGCGCTCACCGGCGCAGCCCAGTCGGTGAAGATCGACGCCAAGGCCGCGCTCGACAGCGCCAGCACGCCTCAGGGCAATATCGGACAGATCAACCTTAGCGCCCGCAGCGATGCCTTCAACCTCACTGGCATGTCCGGCCCGCTGCAGCTTCGTCTCGTCGTCGGCCAGACGGCTTTCGTCAGCCCCGACCTCAATCGTCTCATCCGCGCGCCGATCGCGCTGACCGCACCATTGCAGCTCTCTCCCGACACGATCGGCTTCAACAATACGACGCTCGAAAGCGCCAGCATCGGCGGCACCGTCAACGGCAAATACACGCTGTCTTCAAAGGCGCTGACGGGCAATTTCAAGCTCTTTGCCCTGCCTGGCGTGCTGCCGGACGGCATCTCGGACAAATTCGAAGGCACGATTTCGCTGGAAGGCCAGGTCGCCGGCACGGTGCCGACCAAGATGACGCTCTCCAATCTTGCCGTGAAATCCAACGTCGCCGAGATCAACGGCAATGTCGCGCTCAATGAGCAGTCGCTGACATCCGATCTGACGGGCAAGGTACTCGACCTCTCCAAGCTCGTCCCGAATGCGCAGGGACAGGCCGATATCGGCCTCAAGGCCAAGGGACCGCTCGCCGCGCTCGGCATCGATGCGACGGTCAAGGCCGTCAATGTCAAGCTCGCGGGACGGTTGCTGGATACGCTTGACCTCAACGTGACGGGCACTGCCGATCCCAAGGCACCGCAGGCGAAGGTTCAAGCGAGCGGTGCGATCGACGGCAAGCCGATCCGCATCACTGCTGACGCTGTTTCCAAGGATGGCCGCACCAGCATTCCATCGCTGGCAGCCGAAATCGGTACCAACAAGCTGCAGGGCAAGCTGGATCTTTCACCGAGCTTTGAGCCGACAGGTGCACTGACCTTCGACTTGCCGGATCTTAGCCTGCTGGCCGCACTTGCCGGACAGAAGGCCGAGGGTGACCTCAAGGGCTCGCTCGATATCGCCAGCGCCAACGGCAAGATCGGCCTGAAAGTCAATGCCAACGGCAGCGGCATCCGCCGCGACGATCTCGTCATCAGCAAGCCGGCCGTGGCGCTTGCCGTCGATGATCTCAAGGCCTTCTCCGCAAATGGCAGCGTCCGCGCCGATACGATCGCCTCCGGCGCCAACCGCATCGCTGATCTCAACCTGACTTTCACCCAGCAGGGCAGCCGCACGGATTTCGATCTGAAATCGACCTATGACAGCGCACCGCTGACGACACGCGGCAGCGTCGAAACGGCCGGCGGCCAGACGACGGTGAACCTCGACTCGTTTGCAGGCGCACCACGTACGATACCGGTGAAGCTCGCGTCACCGACAAAGATCGTCATCAAGGACGGCATCGCCTCGCTGAATGGCCTGACCCTCCAGACCGGTGGCGGTTCGGTGACCGTCGACGGCACCGCCGGGCAAGCCCTGAACATCAATGCAAAGATTGCCAACCTGCCTGCGAGCCTCGCCAATGTCTTCGCGCCGACGCTTGCGGCAGAGGGCGTCATCTCGGGCACGGTGGCGGTCACCGGCAAGGCGACTTCGCCCGCCGTCGTCTTCCAGACCAATTGGTCGGGGGCGGCAACAAGCCAGACCAAATCCGCCGGCCTCGCACCGCTCGGCATCAAGGCCGACGGCAAATTCGCCGAGAACGTCGTGACCATCAACACCAACCTGACCGGCCAGAGCGGCCTGGCGCTGAATGGCGGCGGCACCGTCGCCATTGCCGGCAACAAGGCGATGGCGCTGAAATTTGCCGGTAATCTGCCGTTCGACGCCTTGGCGGGCCAGCTGGCCGCCCAGGGCCTGGTCATGACGGGTACGGCGAAAATCGACATGCAGATCGGCGGCACGACGGCGGCACCCGCCATATCAGGCTCGATTACCACCGACGGTGCCAAGCTGGTCGACGTCCGGCGAAACCTGACGCTCAGCGGACTAGCCGTCACGGTCACGCTCGACGGCAGGCAGGCCGTCATCTCGCGGCTGAGCGGCAATCTCACCAGCGGCGGCAGCATTTCCGGCAGCGGCACGGTCGGCATTACCCCGGATAGCGGCTTCCCTGCCGATATCCAGATGAAGTTCAACAATGCCACCTATGTCGACGGAACCCTCGTCGCCGCGACTGTCAACGGCACGCTCGGCGTCAAGGGACCGCTGATGACCGCGCCGATGCTGACGGGCAATCTCCGGATCAACAAGGCGTCGATCACCGTGCCGCAGAAGCTGCCGGCCTCGTTGTCGGAGATCAACATCAAGCACAAGAATGCACCGGCTGCGGTCAACGCCCAGTTCAAGGACCAGAAGCCGGAGGCGCCGCGCAGCAAATCGACTACCCTCGGCATCGATCTGCAGCTCGAGGCACCCTCGCAGATCTTCGTGCGCGGCCGTGGCATCGATGCCGAACTCGGCGGCAACATCACGGTGCGCGGCACAGCAGCAGAACCCGTCGTATCCGGCGGTTTCACCATGCGACGCGGGCGTCTGACCATCTTGAGCCGCCGGCTGGATTTCACCGATACCAGCAAGATCACCTTCGGCGGCGACCTGACGCCGGCGCTCAACATGGAAGCGACGTCGACGGCAGGCTCCACCACCATAACGGTCGATGTCACCGGTCTGGCGACCGACCCGCAGATCGGCTTTTCCTCGTCGCCAGCCCTGCCGCAGGACGAAGTGCTGGCGCAGCTGATCTTCGGCCAATCCATGTCGAAACTATCCGCCATGCAGATCGCCCAGCTCGCCGATGCGGCAAGCCAGCTGGCCGGCGGACGCTCCACCTCGCTATTCGAAGGCCTGCGCAGTCATCTCGGAGTCGACGATCTGGATATCTCGACGGATTCAAACGGCCAGGCTCAGGTCGGCGCCGGCAAGTATCTGAACAAACGCACCTATATCGAATTGCAGCAGGGCGCCTCCAACAACACCAAGGCGATCATCAACCTGAATGTCGGGCGCGGCGTGAAGCTGCGCGGTGCGGCGGGTTCGGACGGCGCCGGCGAAGCCGGCATCGTCTACGAACATGAATATTGAGGTGATGGCGGACCGTTCTGCTCAAGCCAGTCTACGACCGCCTCGCCCTTCGAGGCCTTGCCGCTTTCGCTAATGCTTAGGCGGCAAAGCACCTCAGGCTGCGGCGGAAAGAATCTCCCGGCAACCCTCAAGAGATCAGCCCTCATACTGAGGTGCATCGGCTTCTGAGCTTGTCGAAGGGGGCCGGAGCCTCGAAGCATGAGAGTGAGCGGTCTCTCCCGGAAAGCGACGATCAAAAGCCCATCTTGCTGGTCTTCAGCAGAATATTGGATTCCGTCGTATTGATACCGTTGATGAGCCTGATACGGCGTAGCGTCTCGTCGAAGGAGGCAAGATCGCGATCCTCGAGTTCGGCAATGAAATCCCATTTGCCATTGGTGCTGTGCAAGGCTCTCACCTGCGGCAGGCCGCGAAGCTGATCGGCCACCTTGTCGGCGAGCTTGCCGAGCACCTCGATCAGCACGATGGCCCTGACGCCGGCGGCGCGGGTCTCGTGGCCGGTGCGAATGGTGAAGGCGGCAATCGTGCCGTTTTCCACCAACCGTTCGATGCGGGCGGCCACGGTCGCGCGCGACGCACCGGTCGCTGCAGCCAAGGAAGAAACGGAGATGCGCGCATTGTTGCGCAGCGCACTCAGGAGGTCGCGATCGAGGTCATCCATATGGCTTGTCATTCTGCTAAATCGAATTGATCAATCTGTCGAAAGCTAGTCGATTTTCGGCAATTTTCCATCTTTTTGCTGTCATGCAGACAATCGATAATGCGCCCCGACATCATCCCGAGCGGTTCGGCTCTTCACGGACTCCCCGAACCGCTCTATCTCATTGTTTTCACGCGATTCCGAAAGAAAAGCCGCTGCGGCCTCTTCCGGAATCGCTTTAACCCTCGGAGCAATGCCGATGAATACGCAATCCACTCCCGTTACCCTGATCGGCGTTCCCCTGGAAGAAGGTTCCGGCCGTCGCGGCGCCGGCATGGGGCCGACGGCGCTCCGCATCGCCGGTATCGAAACCACTCTGACCGAACTTGGCCATCGCGTCACGGATAGCGGCGACCTGCACCCGGCGCCGGCCACAGACCTGCCGGAGCATCCCCACGCTCACAATCTGAAGATTGTCGGCGCCTTCACGCGCGCGCTGGAAGCGAAGGTTTATGATGTCGCATCATCGGGCGGCTTCCCGCTGATCCTTGGCGGCGACCACAGTCTCTCCATGGGCAGCGTCTCCGGCATGGCCCGCCACGCGGCGGAGGTCGGCCGGCCGCTCTTCGTGCTCTGGCTCGACGCTCACTCCGATTTCAATTCCCCCGCCACCTCGCCCTCGGGCAATATTCATGGCATGCCCGTCGCCTACTATTGTGGTGAGGCCGAGATCGAGGGCGTTCTGCCGGCCGGGCGGCCGCTGGTCGATCCGATGAAGGTCTTCCAGGTCGGCATCCGCTCCGTCGATCCGCGCGAGCGCGAGGAAATCCGCGAGCACGGCGTCAACGTCTTCGATATGCGCTCCCTCGACGAACAGGGTGTCGCCGCCATCATGCGCAAGGTGCTCGATACCGTCAGCGCCGCCAACGGCCTGCTGCATGTCAGCTTCGACGTCGATTTCCTCGATCCGGACATCGCGCCGGGCGTCGGAACCACAGTGCCGGGCGGCGCGACCTATCGGGAAGCGCACCTCATCATGGAAATGCTCTCCGACAGCAACCTCGTTTCGTCGCTCGATCTCGTCGAGCTCAACCCCTTCCTCGATGACCGCGGCAAGAGCGCCCGTGTGCTTGTGGAAATGGCGGCGAGCCTCTTCGGTCGGCGCATCTTCGACCGCCCGACACGGGCTGCTTGAGGCGCTCTTAAACCGGCTGAGCATCCTGCCGGAAGAGCGAGCCACTCGTTCCTCCGGCCACCTCGCCCTTTGACACGCTCAGGGTAAGGGGGCCAACAGGCCGTCTCGAGCCACGAAGGCGAGTGACGCACGCCGTCCCTGGCAAAAGGCTCCTTCCCCGCATCCCTCAAAGCCTGTCTAGTCGAAACCGCTTGTATAGATTTAGGTTTGAGCAATGTTCTTGTTTTATCGTGGCAGGAACACGTCGGATTCGGCGTGACGGTTCAATGGGAAGAACGTTCATGGCCACGATCAATTCCACCAGCTTCAGCGGCGAGACTCTGGAGATCATTGCCTTCCGGCTGCATGATCAGGAATTCTGCGTCAAGACCACCACGATCCGCGAAATCCGGGGCTGGGCGCCGTCGACGCCAATCCCGCATGCGCCGGCAGACGTCATCGGCGTCATGAACCTGCGCGGCTCGGTCATCCCGATCATCGATCTTGCCTACAAACTCGGCATGCAGAGCACGGTCGCCAATGAGCGCAGCGCCATCGTGGTCGCCGAAGTGCACAATATGGTCATCGGCATGCTGGTCGATCGCGTCTCGGACATCCTGACGATCGCTTCCGAACAGGTTCAACCCGTTCCGGAAGTAACCGCCTCCTTCGATCGCGCCTATTGCGAAGGCATCATCGCCACGGAGAACGGAATGATCTGCTTCCTGAACCTCGCCAAGATGTTCAAGGAAAGCGAAGCAGACGAACTCGCCGCGTAACTTCGCAACATAGTCCTTTTTTAAGAACCGCCGCCCTCTCGCGGCGGTTTTTTATTATCTCCTAATTTTAGTTAGTTATATTTTATTTAAATTGTAATTTCTAATGCACTAATTTTTACCCAAAATTAAAGGAAGCAACTCCATCATCGATTGTGAAGCGAGGAAAGAAAATACAATCTCAACATTCCGACCCTCCCCCTGCGGCACACCGTCTTTCGGCGTGCCGAGGAGCACGGCCGCCCGCTTCGATGCAATTGATCGATGCCCGACACACCCGAGCTTTCTAAGAGGGAATAGGAATGTTCAGTCTATCATCGGATACGAGCCGCATTCTTTCCGCCGTTTCCAAATCGCAGGCTATCATCGAATTCGACCTTCAGGGTAAGGCACTGACCGCAAACGAGAATTTTTGCCGCGCGCTGGGCTATGAGCTGAAGGAAATCGTCGGCAATCATCACCGGATGTTCTGCGATCCCACCTATGTCACGACGCCAGCCTATCATGATTTCTGGGCACGTCTCGGCCGCGGCGAATACGATGCCGGCACCTACAAGCGTCTTGCCAAGGGCAATCGTGAGATCTGGATACAGGCCTCATACAACCCCGTCTTCCGCAACGGAAAGCCGGTGAAGGTTGTAAAATTCGCCGCCGATGTCACCGAAGCCAAGAAGAAGGCAATCGACGATGCCAGTAAGCTCGAGGCGCTCTCGCGCTCGCAGGCCGTCATCGAATTCATGCCGACCGGCGAAATCCGGACGGCGAACGAGAACTTCTGCAATGCCATGGGCTATCAACTCGCCGAGATCGTCGGCAAGCATCACAGTATCTTCTGCGATCCGGCCTATGCCCGCACCGAGGAATACAAGCGCTTCTGGCCGCGCCTGGCGCAGGGCGAGTTCATCGCCAACGAATTCGTCCGCTACGGCAAGGGCGGCAAGGAAATCTGGATCCAGGCGGCCTACAACCCCATCGTCGACACCGACGGCAAGGTCTACAAGGTCGTGAAATTCGCGACGGACGTCACTTCGCGCATGAGCGCCATCAGCGAGCTTGCCGGCGCACTCCGCAGCCTATCGGAAGGCGATCTGACGAAAACGCTCGAACGCTCTTTCGTGCCTTCCATGGAGCAGCTTCGCCAAGATTTCAACGCGACGATCGTGAAGCTTTCCGAGACGCTGACCACCGTCGGCCACAATGCCAGCGCCATTGCCGCCGGCTCGCGCGAGCTCGGCGATTCGGCCGAGGCCTTCTCGAGGCGCACCGAACAGCAAGCCGCCTCCGTGGAAGAAACGGCGGCGGCCCTGGAAGAAATCACCACGACGGTCGCCGATTCGAGCCAGCGGGCCGAAGAAGCCGGGCGTCTGGTGGCAGAGACCAAGCGCGGCGCCGAACAGTCCGGCACGGTGGTCCGCAACGCCGTCGCCGCCATGGATCAGATCGAGAAATCCTCTCGCGAGATCACGAACATCATCGGTGTCATCGACGACATCGCCTTCCAGACCAATCTCCTCGCGCTGAATGCCGGCGTCGAGGCGGCAAGAGCCGGCGAGGCCGGCAAGGGTTTTGCCGTCGTCGCTCAGGAAGTACGCGAGCTGGCGCAGCGCTCCGCCAGCGCCGCCAAGGAGATCAAGGCGCTGATCACCGCCTCCAGTGAGCACGTCAAGAACGGCGTCGGTCTTGTCGGCCAGACGGGCAGGGCACTGGAAGAGATCGTTACCCAAGTTGGCGATATCAACACCAATGTCGCCGCCATCGTGAAGGCTTCGAAGGAACAGACGATCGGCCTTCGGGAAATCAATTCGGCGATCAATTCGCTGGATCAGACCACCCAGCAGAACGCTGCCATGGTCGAGGAGAGCACCGCCGCAAGCCTCAGGCTCGCCAACGAGGCGGATGCGCTGCACATGCTGCTGGCCCAGTTCCGCCTGGCGGACTCGATGATCCGCCATATGGTGATGCACCGCGCAGCCTGACCGCAAGGCCTGCAGAACGCCAAGAAGCCGCGCCGAGGTTTCGGAGCGGCTTCTCCGTCTTGTAGAGGATCGTTCAGCCGAACAGGGCGTAGGTGCTCTTGATCGTCACCCATACACCCCAGAGCAGCGGAATGCCGACCAACGCCCAGGCGACCAGTGCCTTGCCGTCGAAACCGCCCGTCCCGATGCCGAAAGAACCGGTGGGGCCGGCATTGGCCGCGGCGGTCTTTGCCTGCAGCGCCGCCACCTCGTCATCCGACATGAACCATTTGTCGGCAAGCGGCTTGACCAGCGAGTTGGCGATCAACCCCAGCGCCAGCATGCCCGCCAGGATATACATGGTGAAGGTATAGAGCTGCGCGCCTTCGACGCCGGCCGCCTTCTGCGCCTCGCGGATGTAATTGACCACGACAGGCCCGATGATGCCGGCCGTCGCCCAGGCCGTCAGCAGCCGGCCATGGATCGCGCCGACGAACTGCGTACCGAAAATATCGGCGAGATAGGCGGGAACCGTCGCGAAGCCGCCGCCATACATCGACAGGATGATGCAGAGCGCGCCCACGAACAGCACCTTGCTATGGATGCCGGCCGCCCAGGGAGCCAGGATATAGAGCACGATGCCGATGACGAAGAAGCAATAATAAGTGTTCTTGCGGCCGATCTTGTCGGACAGCGATGCCCAGAAGAAGCGGCCGCCGATATTGAAAAGCGACAGCAGGCCTGCAAAGCCGGCGGCAATCGCCGCGACGGTCGCGATCTGGTCCTTGCTGAGATCGGCAAATTTCAGATCCGGCAAGCCGATCAATGCTCCGCCAAAAATCTCCTGCAGCATGGGCGACGCCATGCCGATGACGCCGATACCGGCCGAGACGTTGAGGCACAATACCGCCCAGATGAGCCAGAACTGCGGGGTTTTGTGGGCATCGCGAAGATGCACATGTTTCGTGGTGATCATCGAGCTCTTGGCGGCAGGGGCCGTCCAGCCCTCGGGACGCCAGCCGGCGGGCGGCAGGCGATAGCCGAAGGCTCCGCCCATCATGAAGACGAAATAGATCGCCGCCATGACGATGAAGGTCTGCCAGACGCCAACCGAACTATCGGTGCGGAAATGATTCATCAGCAGGCTGGCGAGCGGCGCGCCGATCATCGCACCACCGCCAAAGCCCATGATCGCCATGCCGGTCGCCATGCCGCGCCGGTCGGGAAACCATTTGATCAGCGTCGACACGGGCGAGATGTAACCGAGGCCGAGGCCGATACCGCCAATGACGCCCGCTCCGATCCACATGATCCAAAGCTGGTGGAAGATGACGCCGATCGCCGCAATCAAAATACCGCCGCACCAGCAGCAGGCAGCGACCACGCCGGCTTTGCGCGGCCCGACCTTTTCGAGCCATCCACCCCAGATGGCGGCAGAAGACCCGAGCAGTACGAAGAAGAGTGTATAGATCCAGCCGAGATCGCTGACGCGCCAGTCACAGCTCGTCGTGAACAGGGCGGTCAGGAGATTGAGGTTCGCGCACTCTGCCGGAGCCGGCGTCGGGGTGCCGAGCGCCTTGGAGAGCGGCAGCCAGAACACGCTGAAGCCATAGGCCATGCCGATGCATAGATGGATCGCCAGTGCCGCCGGCGGCACGAGCCACCGGTTGAAGCCCGGCCTGGCAATGATGCGCTCACGATCGAGCAGACCCGCCGTTGCCGTGCCTCGGGAAATATTCGTATCCGCAGCCGTCATGAACAACTCCTCCTTGCTTCAAAGACCGGCACCCCTTCCCTCAACAGGAATCGCATTCGAGGATGAAGCCTCCACTCTCCATCCCAATACACCATCAATGCTAATATTAAGCCGACTTAACTTCCTCGACCGGCGCGGGTCTGTGGATCAGCGAGGCCGCCTCCAAGACCAAAGGGCTCAACCCGCTGTCTCCGTGATCGATGATCGCGAAAAGCTGGCGGCGCATGCGCGGCTCCCAGAATTTGTTGATATGAGTTGCAACCCCCTGCACCGCTTCGTCTGCCGGCTGCGTCTTGAAGAAAGTGGCAATCTGGTTCGCCATGTAGATGAGTTTGGTTTCGGTCTTGCCGTGCGGCGTTTCGTCAGGCGACATCGGCGATGCTCCCCGTGATGATGCGATGCGGATGGGTGAAAATCTCAAAGTCGTCGCCACGCACCAGCGCCACCAGCGTCATGCCGGCCTCCTCGGCGGTTCGGATGGCGAGCGCCGTCGGCGCAGAGATGGCAACCAGCACGGAACAGCCCAATATCGCCGCCTTCTGCACCATTTCGACAGACAAACGGCTGGTAACAGCCACCACGCCATCCGCTCCCTTGTGGCCGGAGCGGATGACCGCGCCGCAGAGCTTGTCGAGCGCATTGTGCCGGCCGACATCCTCGCGCACGGCAAGCAATCCCTCGGACGGAATGTAAAAACCAGCCCCATGCACGGCGCGCGTCTCGCGATGCAGCGGCTGGGCATCATTGAGCAGCGCGATCGCGCTGACGATATCCTTCTGCGTCAAGGCCAGCTCGACCTTGGAAACGTCGGGCACCTTGCGCACGGCCTGCTCGATCGATTCGATGCCGCAGAGGCCACAGCCGACGGGACCAGCCATGTGGCGGCGTCGCAGCCGCAAAGCATCGGCCGCATCGTCGACCAGACTGATCTGAACATCGATCCCCTGCTCATCCTCGATCGGCTCGACGGCCGCGATCTGATCGATATCGGTAATAATGCCCTCGGTCAGGCTGAAGCCGACGGCAAAATCCTCGATATCAGCAGGCGTTCCCATCATGACCGCATGTGACGTGCCGCCATAGGAAAAGGCGATCGGCACTTCCTCGGGGACAATGCGGGAGCCTGAGCGCACCAAGCCGTTGCGGCGGGCAGTTTCGGGAACGGTGGTTGTGGGGGTGAATTTGGTCATATGGCTGCGATACCAGCATATTCCTTGGCAACGCCACAAACTTTAGCGTTCGTGGAACACGAATACCCCCCTCTGTCACTTCGTGACATCTCCCCCATAAGGGGGGAGATCGGCAGGAGGAAAACGCGCTCCCCTGTGATATCCGCAGACAACGCTTCCAAGGGGATAATGTTCATTATATTGTGAGGAGAGTGCCGCGCAGCAACAATCTCCCCCCTTGTGGGGGAGATGTCGCGAAAGCGACAGAGGGGGGTATATTTCCCCACACTCCGACTCACTCAGCAGCCTCCATCTTCCCAACAATGCGCCGCGACTGCCGAGCCTGCTCGTCATACTCGACCTGCCACTGCGACGGGCCGTTCGACGGCGAGACCTGCACGGCCGTTACCTTGTATTCCGGGCAGTTCGTCGCCCAGTCGGTGTAATCCGTGGTGATGACGTTCGCCTGCGTGTCCGGATGGTGGAAGGTCGTGTAGACAACACCGGGCGCGACGCGATCGGTAATCAGTGCACGAAGCGTCGTGTCGCCGGAGCGGCTGCTGAGCTTGATCCAGTCGCCCTCGCGGATGCCGCGCTGCTCCGCATCGTGCGGATGGATTTCCAGCCGGTCCTCCGCATGCCAGACGACGTTCTCGGTACGCCGCGTCTGGGCGCCGACATTGTACTGGCTGAGGATACGGCCGGTGGTCAGCAGCAGCGGGAAGCGCGGACCGGTACGCTCGTCGGTCGGGACATATTCCGTGCGGATGAACTTGCCCTTGCCGCGTACGAAGCCGTCGACATGCATGATCGGCGAGCCGAGCGGCATCTTCTCATTGCAGGGCCACTGCACCGAGCCCATCTTTTCCAGATAGTCGTAGGAAACCAGGGAGAAGGTCGGCGTCGTCGCGGCGATTTCGTCCATGATCTCGGACGGATGCGTATAGTTCCAGCCGAGCCCCATGGCCTGCGCCATCTTCTGCGTCACCTCCCAGTCGGCATAACCGTTGCGCGGGGTCATGACTTTGCGCACGCGGTTGATGCGGCGCTCGGCATTGGTGAAGGTGCCGTCCTTTTCCAGGAAGGTCGAGCCGGGCAGGAAGACATGCGCGTAATTGGCCGTCTCGTTCAGGAAGAGATCGTGGACGACGACGCATTCCATCGCGGCAAGGCCGGCGGCGACATGCTTGGTATCCGGATCGGACTGAAGGATATCCTCGCCCTGGATGTAGAGGCCCTTGAACGTGCCCTCGACGGCGGCATCGAGCATGTTCGGAATGCGCAGACCGGGCTCGTTGTTGAGCTTCACGCCCCAAAGCTTTTCGAAGATATCACGGGTGGCATCGTCGGAGATGTGGCGATAGCCCGTCAGCTCGTGCGGGAAGGAACCCATATCGCAGGAGCCCTGCACATTGTTCTGACCGCGCAGCGGGTTCACGCCGACGCCCGGACGACCGATATTTCCTGTCACCATGGCAAGGTTGGCGATCGCCATGACCGTTGTCGAGCCCTGGCTGTGCTCGGTGACGCCGAGGCCGTAATAGATCGCGCCATTGCCGCCCTTGGCATAGAGACGGGCAGCACCGCGCACCAGATCGGCGGGAACGCCGGTGTATTTTTCCGATTCCTCCGGGCTGTGCTGCGGCTCGGCGACGAAAGCGGCCCAATCCTCGAATTCAGACCAGTCGCAGCGCTCGCGGATGAATTTCTCGTCGAACAGGCCTTCGGTGACGATGACATGGGCCAGCGCCGTCAGAATGGCGACATTGGTGCCCGGCTTCAGCGGCAGATGATAGCTCGCCTCGACATGCGGCGTGCGCACCAGATCGATGCGGCGGGGATCGATGACGATGAGTTTAGCGCCCTGGCGCAGCCGCTTCTTCAAGCGCGAGCCGAAGACCGGATGGCCATCCGTCGGATTGGCGCCGATGACAACGACGACATCAGAATGCTCGACGCTGTCGAAATTCTGCGTGCCGGCCGACGTGCCGAAGGCCTGGCCGAGGCCGTAACCTGTGGGAGAATGGCAGACGCGGGCGCAGGTATCGACATTGTTGTTGCCGAAGCCGGCACGTACCAGCTTCTGCACCAGGAAGGTCTCTTCATTGGTGCAGCGCGACGAGGTGATGCCGCCAATGGAATCACGGCCATACTGATATTGCAGCCGCTTGAACTCGGTAGCGATATGGGCAAAGGCCTCATCCCAGGTCACTTCGCGCCAGGGATCTGTCACCTTCTCGCGCACCATCGGGTTGAGGATGCGGTCTTTGTGGGTCGAATAGCCATAGGCAAAGCGGCCCTTGACGCAGGAATGGCCGCGATTGGCCTGACCGTCCTTCCAGGGCACCATACGCACCAGCTCTTCGCCGCGCATCTCCGCCTTGAAGGAGCAGCCGACGCCGCAATAGGCGCAAGTGGTGACGACGGAATGTTCCGGCTGACCAATCGAGATCACCGATTTCTCGGTCAGCGTCGCGGTCGGGCAGGCCTGCACACAGGCGCCGCAGGATACACACTCGCTGTCGATGAAGTTCTCGTGCATACCGGGTGAGACGCGCGAGCCGAAGCCGCGGCCCTCGATGGTCAGCGCGAAGGTGCCCTGCACCTCTTCACAGGCTCGAACACAGCGCGAGCAGACGATGCACTTCGAAGGATCATAGGTGAAATAGGGATTCGACTCGTCCTTCGGCATCCATTTCAGATTGATGTCGCCGTTGTTGCGCGCCTTGACGTGGTTGTCGCCCTCGTAGCCATAGCGCACATCGCGCAGGCCGACGGCGCCTGCCATATCCTGCAGCTCGCAATCGCCGTTGGCGGCGCAGGTCAGACAGTCGAGCGGATGGTCGGAGATATAGAGCTCCATCACGCCACGGCGGATATCCTTCAGCCGACCGGTTTGCGTGTGAACGACGAGGCCGGGCGCGACCGGCGTCGTGCACGAGGCCGGCGTACCGTTGCGGCCTTCGATCTCGACGAGACAGAGGCGGCAGGAGCCGAAAGCATCGACCATGTCGGTGGCGCAAAGCTTCGGCACCTGAATGCCGGCTTCCATGGAGGCGCGCATGATCGAGGTGCCCTCGGGCACCGTGATCTGCTGCCCGTCGATGGTCAGCATCACCATGGTTTCGGAAGTGGAGGCCGGCGTGCCGTAGTCGATTTCTGGAACGAGGGACATGGATCTTACTCCGCCGCTTCAATCAAGGGAGCCGGAGAAAAGTCCTCCGGGAAATGGGTCATCGCGCTTAGCACGGGATAGGGCGTAAAGCCGCCGAGCGCGCAGAGCGAGCCGAACTTCATCGTGTTGCAGAGATCGGCAAGCAGCACCCTGTTCTTCTCGGGCTCGATCCCTTGCGCGATCTTGTCGGCCGTCTCGACGCCGCGCGTCGAGCCGATGCGACAGGGCGTGCACTTGCCGCAGCTTTCGACCGCGCAGAACTCCATGGCGAAACGCGCCTGCTTCAGCATGTCGGCGGTATCGTCGAAAACAACGATGCCAGCGTGGCCGATCAGGCCATCCTTGGCCGCAAAGGCTTCATAGTCGAACGGCGTGTCGAAGAGGGCGCGCGGGAAATAGGCTCCGAGCGGGCCACCCACCTGCACCGCCTTGACCGGCCGCCCCGTTATCGTGCCGCCGCCGATCCTGTCGACGATATCGCCGAGCGAAAGGCCGAAAGCCGTCTCATAGAGGCCGCCATGCTTGACGTTGCCGGCGATCTGCAGCGGGATCGTGCCGCGCGAACGACCCATGCCGAAATCGCGATAGAAGGCCGCGCCCTTGTCCATGATGATGGGGACGGAGGCGAGCGAAATCACGTTGTTGATGACGGTGGGACAGTTGAACAGGCCCTTGTGCGCCGGCAGCGGCGGCTTGGCGCGCACGATGCCGCGCTTGCCTTCGAGGCTGTTCAGCAGCGCCGTTTCCTCGCCGCAGACATAGGCGCCGGCGCCAGTGCGGATTTCCATGTCGAACGCCTTGCCGGAACCGAGCACCGAAGCGCCGAGAATGCCGGCCTTGCGGGCGATTTCGACCGCTTCCGTCATCGCCGCGATCGCATGCGGATATTCCGAGCGCGTATAGACGAAACCCTTGGTCGCGCCCGTCGCCAGGCCGGCGATCGCCATGCCTTCGATCAGCACGAAGGGATCACCCTCCATGATCATCCGGTCGGCAAAAGTGCCGCTGTCGCCCTCGTCGGCATTGCAGACGATGTATTTGCGGTCGCCGGGCGCATCGAGCACCGTCTTCCACTTGATGCCGGTCGGGAAGCCTGCGCCGCCACGGCCGCGCAGCCCGGAATCGGTGACGTCCTTGACGATATCGCCAGCCGCCATGCCGATGGCGCGGCGCAGCCCCTTGAGGCCGCCATGGGCTTCATAATCGTGGAGCGAAAGCGGATCGGTAATGCCGCAGCGGGCAAAGGTCAGGCGTGTCTGTTCCTTGAGGAATGGGAGGCTTTCGACCTCCCCAAGACAGAGCGGATGCTCGCCGCCTTCGGCGAGCCCGGCATCGAAGAGATCAGATACATCCTTGGCCTTCACCGGCCCGTAGCCGATACGCTTGCCGTCGATCTCGACTTCGACCAGAGGCTCGAGCCAGAACATGCCGCGCGAGCCGTTACGCACGATGCGCGCATCCAAACCGCGTTTGGCAATTTCCTGCGCGACCGATTTCGCGACCTTCTCGGCGCCGAGAGAAAGGGCGGCCGCATCGCGGGGGATATAGATAGTCAGCGTCATTGGCGCGCCTCCTTTACGAGGTCGTCGGCACCCTCATTATCGAGCCGCCCATAGAGCTCGCCGTCCAACATTGCCGCCGGCGCACAGGCGCAAAGCCCGAGACAGTAGACCGGCTCCAGCGTCACGCTGCCATCCAGCGTCGTCTGATGAAAATCGATGCCGAGCAGCCGCTTGACGCGCTCCGCCAGCGCATCGCCGCCCATCGACTGACAGGCCTCGGCACGACAGAGCTTCAGGATATGGCGACCGGCGGGATGATCGCGATAATCATGATAGAAAGTCATGACGCCATGCACTTCGGCGCGCGAAAGGTTCAGAGCCTTGGCGATCAGCGGCAGCGCATCCTGCGGCACATAACCGAATTCCTCTTGAATCCCGTGCAGGATCGGCAAAAGCGGCCCCTCCATCGATTTCATGCTATCGATGATGGTTCCGGCGCGGATTGCGATATCGCCCGCGGCCTGATTCAAACTCATTAGCAGCCTCCCGCGCATAGCTCCGAAGATCGAAGGCAAACCTTCGGAAAAGGCTTATGCGGCATTTCCTCCTGGCGCGCGATCGACACGCCACAAGAATAAGCTCGCAGGGAGACGGCAAAGGATCAATAAGGCAGTCCCGTTGCTCGATAGAAATTTTCTATCGATTCTTGCTCTCTTCCGCGAGCAATCTCGCTTCGTGCAACAAGGCAGAGACGAGGGGCGTAAAGGGTTCGCGGTGGGTGGCGACCAAGCCAACGAGATGTTCGGCATCAGGTTCCGTGATGGGAATCTTGCGAATATCGGCCGGAAAACCGAAAGAATCGGCGATATTCTTCGGCATAATGCTCGCCCAGCGCCCGGTCTGCACATGCGAAAACAGCACGATCATCGAATTGGATTCGAGCGTCGGCTTGGCTGCGACGCCCGCCTCTTTGAGATGCCGATTGATAATGCGGCGGTTTTGCATGTCGGCAGTCAATAGACAAAGCCGAAGATCGCCGACCTCTTTCCAGGTGACAGTCTTGCGCTCGGAAAACGGGCTGCCGGCCGCCGTGATGAGATGATAGCGTTCTGCATAGAGTGGCACGCTGGTAACCCGGCCAAGCGGCTCGTTTTCCAAATAGGTAATGCCGGCATCAATCTCGAGATTTTCCAGCAGGCTCAAAACCTGCAGCGAATTGCGCGATAAAATGGAGAAAGTGACGTCCGGATGCCTCTCCTGAAAAGGCGTGGTGATTTTCTGCACCATCGCAAGCGCAGTCGGAATGGCCGCAATGCGGATATGGCCGGCAAGACCCTTGCGCGCCGCGCGCATCTCCTCGCGCATGGTGCGGCTGTCGCCGACGATGCGGCGCGCCCATTCGAGCACGCGCTGCCCCTCGGGCGTCAGCCCCTGAAAGCGCGAGCCACGGCTGACAAGCATCACGCCGAGCTGGTCCTCCAACTGGCGGATGGCCGCAGACAAGGTCGGCTGCGTCACGCCGCATTCTTCGGCTGCGCGGCCAAAATGCTTCTGATTCGCCAGCGCTATGAAGAATTCCAGCTTCTCGATCATCCCACTCTCCCGCAACGAAAGAGTTAGACCGGCAGCATGGCGAGCGCAACATGCAAGGCCGCTTCAGGCCTCAGCGATCGCTCTGACAGAAGGCTTTCTGCAGCGAATCGACGACGGCGCAGATTTCCGACCGTGCGACGGCATAGTGGATGAGCCGCCCTTCGCGACGCGTATCGACCAGCTTGTCCAGGCGAAGCCGTGCCAAATGCTGCGAAACAACAGCCTGCGGCAGATCAAGAAGAGCCTCGAGCTCCATCACCGTTTTCTCGTGCTTGGCAAGCATGAAAAGAATTGCCAAACGGGTCTCATGCGATAGCGCTTTCAGCAGGGCGCTCGCCTTTCGCGCCCTATCAGTCATTTCCTCGACATCACGTTCCGCTTCACCGCTTTGCGGTAGAGACGACGACATAACACAGCCTCTAGTAAGAAATCCCCAGAGGTATGCTTATAATATTATCAAATCAGAAGCTTATTCAAAAACACATGGAAAACCAAAAAAGGTCCGTTTTATCAGCAGATAAGCTGACCACCATTGATCTCGACCACTTGTCCCGTGATGTAACCGGAAAGCAGGGGCGTCGCGAGGAAGAGATAAGCGGGGGCGCAATCTTCCGGCGTACCAAGGCGCTGAAGCGGGATCGATTTGCGCGTCTGCTCCAGCTTCTCCGTGGAGGAATAGCGCTCATGAAAATCGGTCGCTATCGTGCCGGGCGAGACGCAGTTCACCCGGATGCCATCTGGCGCCAGCTCTCGCGCCAATGCTTTCGAATAGGTCGCGACGAACGCTTTCGAGGCGGAGTAGATCGCAGATCCAGGACTGCCGCCGGTGAGCGCGGAAATCGAGACCGTATTGACGATCGCAGCCTGCCCGGCAGCCCGCAACAGCGGCAACAGCCCTCTCGTCACTTCCATGACGGAAGTCTGATTGAGATGAACGATCTGCTGGTATTGGTCGTCCGTCAGATCGCCGGCCGGAAATCGCCCAACCATGGTACCGGCATTGTTGACCAGCACGTCGACGCGGTCGAAACGCTCGCCCGCAGCGCTGACGAAATCGCGCGTGCCATTGCCGGCGGCGAAATCGCCGGCAATGAGAAAGGCGCGGCGCTCGGCCTCTGCCTCCATCAGAAAATCGGGCAATTGGCGCCCCGCGTCCCGGCCGACATGGACAAGCACATGGGCGCCGCAATCCAGAAACTGCCGCGCGACCTCCAGCCCGATGCCGCGGCCGGCGCCGGTGACCACGACGTTGCGATTTTCGAATAGCTTCGGATGAAACACGATAACCTCCCCAACCGCACTATTCGCGCGCCGGTAATTGCGGAATTTTCACTTTATCATATGATGACGAAAAAACGAAAGAAAGGGAGCGAAAACCATGTTCCTGTCCGGGCGTCAGACAGAGATCCTCGAAATCGCCAAGGCGGAAGGGCGAGTGCTGGTCGAGGAGCTGGCGATGCGCTTCTCGGTCACGCCGCAAACCATCCGCAAGGACCTCAACGATCTCTGCGACGGGCGCGTGCTGTCACGCGTGCATGGCGGCGCGATTTTCCCCGGCGGAACCGAGAACGTGAAATATGAGGCGAGACGATCCATCGCCGCACCCGAAAAGCACGCGATCGGCCGCGCCGCCGCCAGCCTGATCCCCAACAACAGCTCGCTTTTCATCAATATCGGCACGACGACGGAAGCCGTCGGCGAGGCACTGCTCGGCCATCACGAGCTAATGGTCATCACCAATAATATCAACGTTGCCAATAAGTTACGTATTTTCCCCTCCATCGAAGTCGTGATTTCCGGCGGCGTCGTGCGTGGCTCGGATGGCGGCATCGTCGGCGAGGCGGCCGTCGATTTCATCAAACAGTTCAAGGTCGATTATGCCGTTATCGGCGCCTCCGCGATCGATCCCGACGGCGCGCTTCTGGATTTCGACTTTCGCGAAGTGAAAGTCGCGCAGGCCATCATCGCCAATGCCCGGCATGTCATTCTCGTCGCCGACAGCACCAAGTTCGAACGAACCGCCCCGGTTCGCATCGGCCATCTCTCGCAGGTTCATACGTTCGTAACAGACGAATGTAGTATCGAATCCGTGCGCTCCATCGCTGCGGAACATGACGTGCATCTTGTTGAAACCTCTCGCAGATCGGGCTGACCGGCGCCTTTTCTGTCAAGAAACGTTCGTTTGACATTCGTATCTGTTTCGCTTTAGATGGATTAGTTTCGATTTTCCATCTTCGGGGATGGCTGACCTTTGCGGAGGGGCGGGTGAGCGAACAGGTCTACGACATTTTCGTTATCGGCGGCGGTATCAACGGTTGCGGCATCGCCCGTGATGCCACGGGACGCGGCTACAAGGTCGCGCTCGCCGAGATGAACGACTTCGCTTCCGGCACATCGTCCGGCGCCACCAAGCTCATCCACGGCGGACTGCGCTACCTCGAGCACTACGAATTCCGCCTCGTGCGCGAATCGCTGATGGAACGCGAAGTGCTCTGGGCGATGGCGCCACACATCATTTGGCCGATGCGCTTCGTGTTACCCTATCATAAGGGCGGCATCCGGCCGGCCTGGCTCATCCGCCTCGGCCTTTTCCTCTATGACCACCTCGGCGGACGAAAGCTGCTGCCGCCAACGGCGACGCTGGACATGAAGAAGGATCCGGCGGGCAAGCCGCTGAAGGCCCTCTTCACCAAAGCCTTCGAATATTCCGACGGCTGGGTCGACGATGCCCGCATGGTGGTGCTGAACGCGCGCGACGCGGCAGACCGCGGCGCAACGATCATGCCGCGAACAAAGGTAATCTCCGCCCGGCGCGAAGGCGCCGTCTGGGCAATCGAAACGGAGAACACGATCAATGGCGAGAAGCGGCAGTTCCGCTCGCGCATGCTGGTCAATGCCGCAGGCCCCTGGGTCGATCATGTCCTCTCCGATGCCTTCGGCAAGAACCAGGTGCACAATGTCCGGCTCGTCCAGGGCAGCCATATCATCGTGCGCAAGAAGTTCGACGGCCCGCGCGCCTATTTCTTCCAGAATCCGGACAACCGCATCATCTTCGCCATCCCCTATGAGCAGGATTTCACGCTGATCGGCACCACGGATCGTGACTACAAGGACGATCCGAAGGATGTGAAGATCACCGAGGGCGAAACCACCTATCTCTGCAATGCCGCCAGCGAATATTTCAAGGAGCCGGTACGGCCCGAAGACATCGTGTGGACCTATTCGGCCGTACGCCCGCTCTATGATGATGGCGCCTCCAAGGCACAGGAAGCAACGCGCGACTACGTTCTCAAGGTCGAGGGCGAAGAGGGTCAGGCACCGCTGCTCAATGTCTTCGGCGGCAAGCTCACCACCTATCGTCGCTTGGGCGAGCATGCTCTGGAAAAAATCGGCGAGGCGATCGGCCTCAAGGGTACGCCCTGGACCGCCGGGAGCTCGCTGCCGGGCGGCGACTTTCCCGTTCGCGGCTATGATGCCGAAGTCTCCAAGCTGAAATCACGCTATCCCTTCCTCGCCGATCCACATGCGCGGCGCCTCATTCGCCGCTATGGGACGCGCGCCGCCACGATCCTCGGCGACGCAAAGACGATCGCCGATCTCGGCCGTTGCTTCGGAAGCGATCTCTATGAGGCGGAAGTGCGTTACCTTGCGGAACAGGAATGGGCCTATAGCGCCGCCGACATTCTCTGGCGCCGCTCCAAGAAGGGCCTCTACCTTTCTAAGGAAGAAGCAGCCGCCCTCGAAAGCTACATGGCCGACAGCTACGTCCACGCCTAAGCGTTCAATTCACTCTGCGGGGTCGAGCAGCCGCGGCCCCGCCCCCTCTTCGGAAAGCGTATCCCACGGATTGCGCAACGGACAGCTATCGAGTGAAAGGCAGCCGCAGCCAATACAGCTGTCCAGCTGATCGCGAAGGCCCTGCAAGCGCCTGATGCGCGCGTCGAGATCATCCTTCCATAGCTCCGAAAGCGCCTTCCAGTCGGATGCCGTCGGCGTTCGCCCCTGTGGTAGCGATTGAAGAGCCGCCTGAATCTCGGCAAGCGGAATGCCGACCCTTTGCGCTACCTTGATGACAGCAACCCGCCGCAAGACTTCGCGAGGATAACGCCGCTGGTTGCCACGGCTGCGATGGCTCTCGATGAGCCCCTTCGCCTCGTAGAAATGTAACGCTGATACGGCCACTCCGCTGCGCGCCGCCACCTCACCGACCGTCAGCAGCCTCGAAAATTGCGCGGGATCGATTTTTCCCATTTTGCCTATTGACCTCAACTTTACTTGAGGTTTTATAACCCGAGCTCCGAACCGCGTAAAGCAGGAGCATGACATGACCGAAAGAACCCGGCTGGCGATCATCTATGGCAGCACCCGCCCGGGTCGTTTGTGTGACCGGGTCGTCAATTGGGTGGCCCGCGAGCTGGCGCACTATCCCCTCATCGATATCGACCTGATCGATCCCCTCGAATTTGATCTGCCGTTTCATCACAATCGGGAGCATCCCGGCGTCAGCGCCCTTTCCGACCGGCTTTCAGAGGCGGATGCCTTCATCATCGTCACGCCCGAATACAATCACAGCTTCACGGCCTCGCTGAAATTCGTGCTCGATCTCGTCTACGAGCCCTGGCATGGCAAGCCTGTCGCCTTCGTTTCCTATGGCGGCATCTCCGGCGGCCTGCGCGCCGTGGAACAGTTGCGGCTCGTCTTTGCCGAACTTCATACGGTGACGGTGCGCGATACGGTAAGCTTTGCCAATCCGTGGGGCAGATTTGCCGAGGACGGCACGCTGGAAAACCCGCTCGATGCGCGAAAATCGCTTGTTCTCATGATCGCGCGGCTGAACTGGTGGAGCAACGCCCTAAAGCCGGCGCGCACCATGCGCCCCTATCGCTCCGCCGCCGCCTAATCCATTCCGAAACATTGTGAATCCGATCTCCCGTTTCTGGCAGGTGCGGGAGATTGGTTCGACGCCCGGATCCGGCACCACGGGTTCGGGCGTCCTGCCTTCAAGGATCACGCTTGCCGAAACCGCCGTGATGACCTAACGCAATAGAAGGAGATCTCGGGCGGATACGGGAATGGAGAACGCAAAGCGGCTGGGAGGAGCGGATTTCATGCGCGCCGTCGCATGTCTGATGGTGCTCGTTCACCATCTCGTGCTCCGGATGAATTTCTACAAGATCCCTCCGGATCTGGATACAACCTTCATAATCGCGCGCTTCGGCAATCACGGCGTCTCGGTCTTTTTCGTCCTCAGCGGCTTTCTGCTTGCACGCCCTTTCTGGCTGGCGCTGGATAGAGCCCAACCCTTGCCTTCGTTAAAGATCTACGCCATGCGCCGCGCAGCACGCATTCTGCCAGGTTTCTGGTTCGCCCTGACGGTCGGCTTTCTGATCAGCTTCACGATCTACGGCTTTCCGCTCGATACGGAGCTGGCCGGCCGCTACATCGCCGGCTTCTTCCTGATGAGCCAATGGCACTGGCGCACCTTTTTCCCGGTGCAGGGTGACGGACCATTATGGTCGATCCCCTTCGAGACGACCTGCTATGTCCTCTTGCCGATCGGCTTCCTGCTGCTGTTTCATCCGAAATTGAGATCGCGCTCCGCTTTCGTCAGCCGCCTTCTCTGGATCGGCATCATCGCGATAGCACTTGTCGGCCACTGGCTTGTCGTCACCTATCTGCCGACGGACAATGTCGGGCGGGGCTGGCAATATGGCTTCCAGGGCGGCGCCAAGGAGTGGATGCCGCGCTACAATCCCCTCGGCTTCTTCGCGATATTCGCGATCGGCGCGCTCGCCGCCGGCATCCAGACCACCCTCCTGGCCCGCCGCTCGGTAATCTATGACATCATCGGCGCGCTGGCGATTATTATGGGCGCATGGCAGCTGCCGCAGTCGATCGGCGGCGCGGCGGAAGGCTATGCCTGGCTCGGTATTCCCTATCAATTCCCGCTGCTCCCCATAGCGGTCGCGATCGCGCTCTGCACGCTGCCGCAATCGCTGCTGCTGGCAAAACTGCTGGATAATCCAGTGAGCCGTTATGTCGCCACCATCTCCTTCGGCGTCTACATCTGGCAGGATATCGTGCTGACCTTGATGCCGCAGCTCTTCCCTTCGTCCTTCGGCGCAGGCTCGGACGACTTGCTGGGCGGCTGGATAATTTCAAGCCTCATCGCAACCACCATCATCTTCGCCATCGGCACGTTGAGCTATGTATTGCTCGAACGGCCCGTCATTCAGTGGGCGCGGACACGGGAAAGCAAGGTCATGCAACCCGCCACTGCGTGACGGGTCGGTACTATCCTAGGGAAGATCGGGAGGCGTTCATTAGATGCGCGTCGCCTTCAGGCGCTCTTCGTCGAGAACGATGCCGAGGCCCGGAGCGGTGCCGAGATCGAGCCAGCCGGCATCGTGCTTGAGCGGCGCGGCCATCGGATAGTCGCGGCGGGCTTCGCTCCACTCCGGATTGTCATAGGGATATTCGAGCCAGGCTGCGTCGGCAACACCGGCCGTCAGATGCGCATTGGCCAGCACGCCGATACCGTTTGTCCAGGAATGCGGCGTGAACTGCACGCCCGCCTCGCGCGCCTGATAGGCCAGCCGCCGGCAACCGGTAATACCGCCAACGAGCGCGACATCGGGCTGGATGACATCGAAGGCACGCTCCTCGATGATATCGCGGAACTCGTAGAGCTCGCGCGTCATCTCGCCGCCGACGATGCGCACCGACGTTGCCTGCTTCAACTCCTTCATGCCCTTGCGGTCGGAGCGGTGAAGCGGCTCTTCCATCCAGTAGACACCGAGCCGCTCCAATTCCCTGGCGACGGCAAGCGCATCCTTGAAGGTCCAGGACAAGGTCGTGTCCCAGGGCATGCGCCAACCCTGATTGCAGTCGACCATCAACTCCAGCCGGTCGCCGACACGGGCGCGGATCGCTTCCAGCGCCTTGACGTCCTCACGCCAGCCGCCGCGCCCGCCCGAAGACGAGGAGAAGCGCACCTTCATGGCCGGAAAGCCTTCATCGATATAGCGCTCGGCCTGTTCGGCCATATCGGAGGGTTCGCGCAACACGCCGGAGGAGGCATAGAGCCGCACGCGGCTGGCGCGGCCGCCGAGCATCCGCCAAACGGGCTCGCCGGTGATCTTTCCGGAAAGGTCCCACAGCGCCAGATCCATCGGCCAGCAGCGGCCGTAGTGGAAGTTGATGTGCGACAGGACTTCATAGTGCCGCTCGACGTGCCGCGGATCCTGCCCGATGAACAGATCCTCGTGCCCCTCGAAACCTTTCATCAGGTCGCCGGAGCCGATGCCTTCGCGACCCTCATCATCCCGGACCCGCACGATGGTCGCATCGAAATGCTTGCGTGGGCGACCATCCCAGCTTGCCTTGAACGCCGGATCGAGCGGCAGGCGATGATGCGTGATTTCGATGGAAACGATCTTGCTCATTGTGGCTCCCCTTAATCCTCCGGGCATGATCCTTCGAAAAGGATCATGCCGATATCGATCTCTCAGCCGAACTGCTGCCAGATCGTTTTGTAATCGCAATATTTGTCGATCGCATGCACCGAGCGGTCGCGGCCGAAGCCGGACTGCTTGAAACCGCCGAACGGCGTTGCGAAGTTCGACATGTCATAGGTGTTGATCCACACCGTACCGGCATGGATCTCTTCGGAAAAGCGGTGAGCCCGGTTCATGTCCTTGGTAAAGACGGCGCCGGCCAACCCGTAGATCGTGTCGTTGGCAATCTCTAGCGCTTCCTCTTCAGTGTCGAAGGGAATGGCTGCCAGCACCGGACCGAAGATTTCCTGCCGCGCCAAGCTCATGTCGTTGGTCATGTCGACGAAGACGCCCGGCGACACATAATAGCCGCCGGTTTCGCTCAGGACGCGCTCGGCGCCGAAGGCACGGCGCGCGCCTTCCTTCTCGCCAGCCGCGATCATCGCCAGTACCTTGTTCATGTGCTCTTCCTCGATCAGGGCGCCGATCTGCGCCGAAGGATCGAGCGGATGCTTGAGCGCGATATCGGAGCGAGTGACCGCCTCGATCTTCTCGATCAGCCTGTCCTGCACCGAGCGCTGCACGATCAGGCGGGTCGAAGCATGGCAGGTCTCGCCGGAATTGTAGAAGCAGCCCCAGGCGGCCGCGACGGCCGCGGCATCGAGGTCGGCATCTTCGAAGACGACCAGCGGCGACTTGCCGCCAAGTTCCAGTGCCACGCGCTTGACGTTCGATTGCGCCGCATAGCCCATGATCAGCTTGCCGACTTCGGTGGAGCCGGTAAACGCGATCATGTCCACATCCATGTGCAGCGCCAGCGGCTTGCCGGTCTCTTCGCCGTAACCCGTCACCACATTGAAGACACCCGCCGGCAGGCCTGCTTCGACTGCAAGCTCAGCAAGACGGATCGCCGAAAGCGAGGACTGCTCGGCCGGCTTCAGCACGACGGAGTTGCCAGCCGCGATCGCCGGCCCGAGCTTCCAGGCATCGATGATCATCGGATAATTCCAGGGCGTGATCGCCCCGATGACCCCGAGCGGCACTTTACGGACCAATGCGCGGGCATTCGGGCCGGTCGGCGCGATCTCGTCATACATCTTGTCGATCATTTCGCCGTAGAACTGGATACCGTCGGCGCAGAGACGCACGTCGACACCAAGCGACGCCATGACCGGCTTGCCGACATCGATCGTCTCGAGCATGGCCAGCTCGTCGCCATGGGCGCGAATGAGATCGGCCCATTTCAGCATGATCTTCTTCTTTTCCAGCGGCTCCTTCTTGCGCCAGATGCCGCTCTCGAAGGCGGCGCGAGCGGAAGCGACGGCAGCGTCTATATCCGCCGCATTGCCGCGCGCGAGCTCAGCGCCGGGCTTGCCATCCATCGGGCGGATGCGGGTGAAGGTCTCGCCCGAGGCCGCGGCGCGATGGGCACCGTTTATGAAATGACGCCCTTCCGGCTTGAGGCCGGAAAGAACACTTTCCCAATAATCGCGCGTGTAGTTCTTGGTCATTTCAAATTCCTTTCGGCAGCGCCATGACGGCGGCGGCAAAGCGGTCGATATCGGCATCCGTCACGTCTCGGATCGTCGAGCGCCGCATGGGCTGGTTTTCCGGCGCACGCATTTCGCGGGCGAGATCAGCTTCGTCGAACGGCTTGAAGGCCGCGGGCAGCGAACGGACAATGCCGCAGCGATCCATCCAGTCGGAGACGAAAGCGGGCAGTTCGGCGGCGCTCTCAAGGCCGCAGGCCTTGGCAGCGGCGTTCAGATCTGCCGTATCCGATTCCACGAGCCATGGAAGCGTCGCTTCGAAGCCGAGTGCGGTTGCAAGACCATGGTGAACGGGACCAAGGCCCGCCAGCGCATGGCTGATATTGTGCGCAATCGCCGTGCCGCAATTGTCGATGGCAATTCCGCCAAAGCAGGAGCCGAGCAGCACATCGCCGCGAGCGGCCATATCATCGGGCTGCTTCACGGCCGTTTCCAGCGCACCGGTCAGCAGCTGCAGCGCCTGATGCGCATAGAACTGTGCACCGCGATGGGTGTTGCGGTTCGTGGCTGCTTCGAAGGCATGGATGAAAGCGTCGAGACCGCACCATGCCGTCAGGCTGGCGGGCAGGGTCTTCGTCAGTGCCGGATCGAGAATGACGAGATCGGCCTTCGTCTCCGGTCCCCAGATCCAGAGCTTCTTGCCTTCAGGTCCCGCGAAGATATTCGTGGCCGATGTTTCCGAACCCGTGCCGGCCGTGGTCGGGATCATGATCTTCTTCAGCGGATTCTTCGGCAGCGGGTTGGCCGCCAGCGCATAATGCATCGGATCTTCGCCCGAAGCGATGCAGCAGGCGACGATCTTGCCGATATCGAGCGCCGAGCCGCCGCCGATGCCGATCACCATATCCGCCCCCTGCCCGGCTTCGATCGCCGCATACAGATGCGAAAGTTTTGGCTCGCCGGCAAAATCGGAAAAGACCTGCGTCCTCACGCCCGCTTCGGCAAGATCGGCGCTGATCTTGGCGGCAAGGCCGGACTGCGCCAGGAAGGCATCGATGACAAGCAGAACCGTACCGACGCCATCGAAGGATTTGACCGCAGCGGCAAGGCCGGAGAGCGCACCCTCGCCGAAACGAATGTCAGGAATGGCGGAAATGGAAAAAGACACGCGGGATCACCTTGGAAAAGCGGCTGATTTGATACCCACGATCCTGCATCACAATTTCAGATCTTCAAATCCGGGCAATTATTGGGAATATTGATGATCTGAAGTTATGGAGAGACGATGTTAGAGAAAATTCCACTGGAAGCCTTCCGCGTGTTCGATGCAGCCGCGCGCGCCATGAATTTTTCCCGTGCCGGCCGGGAACTGAACATCACCCAGGCCGCCGTCAGTCGGCGCATCAAGGGGCTGGAGGATCACCTGGGCGCGACGCTCTTTACCCGACGCGGCCGGAACCTTGCACTGACGCCGGATGGCGAGCGGCTGTTTCAGCGCGTGCGCGCAACACTGGAATATCTGGAGGAAAGCCTCGAGCCCTTTCGTGCAGGCACGGGCGAGATCATTTCGATCGCCGCGAGCGGCTCGATCTCGCATCTCTGGCTCGGGAAGCGGCTCAGGGATTTCGGCAAGGAGAGCCCCGGCATCTCTGTTCGCCTGCTGACCACGGACGTCCATTCCGAACTCGCCTCGGAGAACAACGATCTCATCATCATCTATTCCACCGGAGAACATCCGCGCTGGAGCCTGACGCCGCTCTTGAAGGAAGTGCTGGTGCCGATCGCCTCACCCGACTACCTGTCAGTTCGTGGCCTCGACCCGCAGGCGCTGACGGCAGTCGATATCGCCGGGCTCGATCTCATCGATTACGAACGCGCCAACGCCTACTGGATCAGCTTCCGCCAATGGTTCGGCCGCATCGGCGATCCCCTGAAGGGCAAGCTGCCGAGGCCGCGACTGTCATTCTCCACCTATATCATGGCGGTAGAGGCCGCTCTTAGAGGCGAAGGCATAGCGCTCGGCAGCCTCGGCCTCATCGAGGAGTATCTGCAATCCGGTGCGCTCGTCACCGTTGGCAACGATCGCGTCGATAGCGGCTTTGGATATTATCTCGGTGCGCCGCGCTTTCGCTCGCTGTCTCCGGAAGCCGCCCAGCTGCACCGGTTCCTGCTGGAGGGGCAACAGGCCTGATACGGCTTCAAAGGGATCGCCGCGTTCGCTTCGACAGACGAGAGTTGCAGTCGCTCCTCACCCGCCCTCGTGGTTCGAGGCTCCGGCTCCTTCGACGAGCTCGGGAGCCTGCGCGCCTCACCATGAGGGCTGACCTCCCGAACAAGACCCATCCACGAAGCTGGTCCCATGCCATAGGAGCCGGCTTATGTTCGGAGTTCGCCCCATCCTCACCCTGAGGTGCGGAGACTGCAAGTCGAAGCCTCGAAGGGCGAGGACGGCCTGGGTCTTCAAACAAAAAAGCGGCCCGTAGGACCGCTTTCATCTCACTCATCGATGTTTGGATCTCATCAATCCTGAGGGATCGAGCCGCGCAGATGCGAGAGTTCCATGATGAAATGCTCCAGGCGCGACTTGTGCTCGTGATGCTCGGCATCCTCAAGCTCGGCCTTGGCGGCATTGATGCGGCGGTCCAGCTCGTCGCGGCTCATGTCTTCGACCGGAACGGCGGATTCGGCGAGCAGCGTGCAGCCGGTCGGCAGGATGTCGGCGAAACCGCCGAAAACGACGTAGTCCTGCTTCTTGCCCGAAGCCGAATGCACCTTGACGACACCAGGCTTGATGGTGGTCATGGTCGGCGCGTGGTTCGCCATGACGGTCATCTCGCCTTCGCTCGCGGGGATGACGACATCGATAACCTGTTCCGACAGCAGCAGACGCTCCGGAGAAACCAGTTCGAAATTGAAATTGTCAGCCATGGCCCGTCACTTCTCGATTGTCTTATTCGCAAGGCAAGGGCGCGCGGGCAAAGCCGCGCGCCGATGGGTTGGCCTGATTAGGCAGCCAGCTTCTTGGCCTTTTCGATCGCTTCTTCGATCGAGCCGACCATGTAGAAGGCAGCCTCCGGCAGGTGATCGTATTCGCCGTTGACGAGGCCCTTGAAGCCCTTGATCGTGTCTTCGAGAGCGACGAGCTTGCCCGGCGAACCAGTGAAGACTTCGGCGACGAAGAACGGCTGCGACAGGAAGCGCTCGATCTTGCGGGCGCGGGCAACCGACAGCTTGTCGTCTTCGGAGAGTTCATCCATGCCCAGGATGGCGATGATGTCCTGCAGGGCCTTGTAGCGCTGCAGCGTCGACTGAACCTTACGGGCGATTTCGTAGTGCTCTTCGCCGACGACCATCGGGTCGAGCATGCGCGAGGTGGAGTCGAGCGGGTCGACGGCCGGGTAGATGCCCTTTTCAGCGATCGAGCGCGACAGAACGGTCGTTGCGTCCAGGTGGGCGAACGAGGTTGCCGGTGCCGGGTCGGTCAAGTCGTCGGCCGGAACGTAAATGGCCTGAACCGAGGTGATCGAGCCCGTCGTCGTCGTCGTGATGCGTTCCTGCATCTGGCCCATGTCCGTGGCGAGCGTCGGCTGATAGCCCACGGCCGAAGGAATACGGCCGAGCAGAGCCGACACTTCCGAACCTGCCTGGGTGAAGCGGAAGATGTTGTCGACGAAGAACAGAACGTCCTGGCCTTCATCGCGGAAGTTTTCAGCAACGGTCAGACCGGTCAGAGCGACGCGAGCGCGGGCGCCCGGCGGCTCGTTCATCTGGCCGTAAACGAGCGCTGCCTTGGAGCCTTCGCCGCCGCCGTGCTTGTTGACGCCCGATTCGATCATTTCGTGGTAAAGGTCGTTGCCTTCGCGGGTACGTTCACCCACGCCCGCGAACACCGAGTAACCACCATGCGCCTTGGCGACGTTGTTGATCAGTTCCATGATGAGAACGGTCTTGCCGACGCCGGCGCCGCCGAACAGGCCGATCTTGCCGCCCTTTGCGTAAGGAGCCAGCAGGTCGACAACCTTGATGCCGGTGACGAGGATCTGCGCTTCCGTGGACTGCTCGACGTAGGACGGAGCATCCTGGTGGATGGCGCGCTTCTTGGCGGTGTTCAACGGACCGGCTTCGTCGACCGGCTCGCCGATGACGTTCATGATGCGGCCGAGCGTCTCATGTCCAACCGGAACCGAGATCGGCGCGCCCGTGTCCTTGACCGGCTGGCCGCGAACGAGACCTTCGGTCGAGTCCATGGCGATGGTGCGGACGGAATTTTCGCCGAGGTGCTGTGCGACTTCGAGAACCAGACGATTGCCGTTATTGTCGGTCTCAAGCGCGTTCAGGATCGCCGGGAGCTCGCCTTCGAAAGCAACGTCCACAACGGCGCCGATAACCTGAGTAACCTTACCGAGAGAACCTGCGGGGGTAGCTGCGTCAGCCATTTTCTTACCCTCTTTTCCTAACCTCAGAGCGCTTCCGCGCCCGAAATGATTTCAATCAATTCCTTGGTGATCTGTGCCTGGCGCTGACGGTTGTAGTTCAGCGTCAGCTTGTTGATCATCTCACCAGCGTTGCGCGTCGCATTGTCCATCGCGCTCATCTTGGCACCCATCTCGCCAGCGACGTTTTCGAGCAACGCGCGGAAGATCTGGACGGAGATGTTGCGCGGGATCAGGTCCGCGAGGATCGAAGCCGCATCCGGCTCGTATTCGTAGACGGCGCCCTTGTGGGCTGCATCTTCTTCGACGACGGCCGGAGCCGAAGCCGGAATGAGCTGCTGTGCCGTCGGGATCTGGCTGATCACCGACTTGAATTCGGAATAGAACAGCGTGCAGACATCGAATTCGCCAGCTTCGAACATCTCGATGATGCGCTTGCCGATGGTGTCGGCATTGTCGAAGCCGATGCGCTTGACGTCGCGCAGTTCCTTGCGCTCGACGATCAGCGATGCGTATTCGCGGCGGAGGACGTCATAGCCCTTCTTGCCGACGGTGAAGATCTTCACCGTCTTGCCTTCGGCCAGAAGCTTGCGGGCATGGTCGCGGGCGAAGCGCGAAATCTGCGAATTGAAGCCGCCGCAAAGGCCGCGTTCGGCCGTGCAGACGACGAGCAGATGCACATCGCTCTTGCCGGTTCCGGTCATCAGCAGCGGCGCGCCGTCAGCATCGGTGACGGCAGCCGAGATGTTGGCCAGAACAGAGGCCATGCGCTGCGAGTAAGGCCGGGCGGCCTCGGCCGCCTCCTGCGCACGCCGAAGCTTCGCCGCGGCGACCATTTTCATCGCCTTGGTGATCTTCTGCGTCGCCTTGACGGAGGCGATCCGGTTTTTCAGATCCTTGAGTGAAGGCATCCTTGGTCCGTCCTAGAGCTTGAGCCCGATTACGCGAAAGACTTGGCGAAGCTGTCGAGAGCAGCCGTGAGCTTGCCCTTCGTCGCGTCGCTGATGGCCTTTTCGGTGCGGATGGTGTCGAGGATTTCCTTACCTTCCGAGCGGAGGTACGACAGGAAGCCGTGCTCGAACTTGCCGACCTGGGCAACAGGCAGCTTGTCGAGGTAGCCGTTGACGCCGGCAAAGATCACAGCAACCTGCTCTTCCGTCTTCAGCGGCGAGAACTGCGGCTGCTTCAGGAGTTCGGTCAGGCGGGCACCGCGGTTCAGCAGGCGCTGCGTCGCGGCATCGAGGTCGGAACCGAACTGGGCGAAGGCGGCCATTTCGCGATACTGGGCGAGTTCACCCTTGATCGAGCCTGCAACCTGCTTCATCGCCTTGATCTGAGCGGACGAGCCGACGCGCGAAACCGACAGACCGACGTTAACGGCCGGACGGATACCCTGATAGAACAGGTCGGTTTCGAGGAAGATCTGGCCGTCGGTGATCGAGATCACGTTGGTCGGAATGAAGGCCGAAACGTCGTTACCCTGCGTTTCGATGACCGGCAGAGCGGTGAGCGAACCAGCGCCCTTCTCGTCGTTCATCTTGGCAGCGCGCTCGAGGAGGCGCGAGTGCAGGTAGAAAACGTCGCCCGGATAAGCTTCGCGGCCCGGCGGGCGGCGCAGCAGCAGCGACATCTGACGATAGGCAACGGCCTGCTTGGACAGGTCGTCATAGCCGATCAGGGCGTGCTGGGCGTTGTCGCGGAAGTATTCGCCCATGGCGCAACCGGCGAACGGAGCCAGGAACTGCATCGGAGCCGGATCGGAAGCCGTCGCAGCAACGATGATCGAGTACTTCAGAGCGCCGCGCTCTTCGAGAACCTTGACGAACTGGGCGACGGTCGAACGCTTCTGGCCGACAGCGACGTAGACGCAGTACAGCTTTTCGCTGTCCGGACCTGCATCGTGGATGGCCTTCTGGTTCAGGATCGTGTCGAGAATGATGGCGGTCTTGCCGGTCTGGCGGTCGCCGATGACGAGCTCGCGCTGGCCGCGGCCAACCGGGATCAGAGCGTCGATGGCCTTGAGGCCGGTCGACATCGGCTCATGAACCGACTTGCGCGGAATGATGCCCGGAGCCTTGACGTCGACGCGCGAACGGCGGGTCGCGTTGATCGGACCCTTGCCGTCGATCGGGTTGCCGAGCGCGTCGACAACGCGGCCGAGCAGTTCCGGACCGACCGGAACGTCAACGATCGCGCCGGTGCGCTTGACGGTGTCGCCTTCCTTGATGTCGCGGTCGGAGCCGAAGATAACGACACCGACATTGTCGGCTTCGAGGTTCAGCGCCATGCCGCGGATGCCGCCGGGGAATTCGACCATTTCGCCGGCCTGAACGTTGTCCAGACCGTAGACGCGGGCGATACCGTCACCGACGGAGAGAACCTGGCCGACTTCGGAGACTTCAGCTTCCTTGCCGAAGTTTTTGATCTGATCTTTCAGAATTGCGGAAATTTCCGCGGCGCGGATATCCATCAGCCGACCTCTTTCAATGCAAGCTTAAGGGTGGAGAGTTTGGTGCGAAGGGACGTATCGATCTGACGCGAACCGACCTTGACGATCAGGCCGCCAAGGATCGACGGATCGACGGTGACGACAATCGCCACGTCCTTGCCGGTGACGCCCTTCAGCGCCGCCTTCAATTCATCTTCCTGCGCCGGGGTCAGCGCATGGGCCGAGGTGACCTCGGCAGAAATCTCGCCGCGATGCTGAGCGGCGATGATGCGGAAAGCCTTGATCATGCCCGGCAGCGCAAAAAGGCGCCGGTTGCTGGCCACAAGCTTCAGAAAATTGGTGACATAGGCGCCGAAGCCGGCCTTCTTTGCCAGCGCCTCAATCGCGCCGACCTGCTCTTCAGCCGAAAAGACCGGGCTGAGGACGAAACGCTTCAGATCTTCGCTTTCGTCGAGCATGGCTTGGAACCGATCGAGATCGGCGGTCACTGCCGGTACGGAACCCTCTTCAAGGGCCAATTCGAACAGCGACGAGGCATATCGTTCTGCGACACCAGAAACATGCTGGGATGTGTCTGCCACGGGCACAAAATTCCCTGATTTCAACCCAAGAACCAAACTTCCGGGTGACGGAAGCGATATGTCCTTGAATTCGTTTTGATTTCCCCCAGAAATCAGCAGGAGTGCTCTCCCGCCTCATCCGAAATTCGGGGTTCGTCTAACATAGGATATTGAGACTCGCAACACGCGTATTCGACGAATACGCCATTCGGGCGAATTTATGATGGCAAAATTCGAAAACCATGGGGATAGCGCGGACAAAAATGGCCGCGCCGGAGCGCTTTTTGGCTCAAATATAACCAAGCCCATAAAGAAAAGGTAGCGCAGCCAGCACAGCCTGCACAACCAGAAGAAGAAGGCTCAGAAATATGCTGCCCCGATCGGACATCAGCGAGAGGATGCGACCGAACGCCGCGACGCCGAAAGCGGCACCAAGTGCCAGATAGATCATCGGCTGCGCCAGCAGGATCGCCACCAGCCCGATGCCGACCATGAAGCCGCCGGCCGAGCGCGCCTCGGCATAGGCTTCGGACCGCCCTTCCTTCACCTGCAGCTTGAGGAAGCGGTAGGCGTAACCCGGTGCGAACATCAGGAAGAGGCCGATCAGCGCCGTAACGGCAGCCGAACAGTAGGCAAGCCGCTCGCCGAATTCTGTCGGAAAATAAAGCTCCATTGGTCGCCCCCAAATCAGCCGCGTGCAAATCACCTAAGTGAGACGGCCGACTTATGGCATGATCCGGTCAAATAGGGAAAGGCGCAGCCAGGATATCCGTCGCGTCAATCACAGAAAGCTTTGCGGATCGATATCGAGCTGCACCTGCACGGAGCCGCGCTCCTTCGGCGATTGTGCCAGCATGGCCCGCAGGAAACCCTGCATGTCGGAATTGCGCCGGCCATGCACGAGCAGGCGGAAACGGTGGCGGCCGCGCACCAGCGCGATCGGCGCTTCGGCCGGGCCTAACACGGAAATGCCTGTCACCTGCGGCGCCGCATTGCGCATGCCGCGCGCATGGGTCTCGGCATCCTGCCTGGTATCGGCGGAGACGATGATCGAGGCGAGCCGGCCGAAGGGCGGCAAGATGGCCCTCTCCCGCTCCGAAATCTCGCGCTCGTAAAAAGCGCTGGCATCGCCGGACACGATCGCCTGCATGACGGGATGCTGCGGCTGATAGGTCTGCAGTAACCCGTGGCTCTTCAGACCGGTTCGGCCGGCGCGTCCCGTCACCTGCGACAGGAGCTGGAACGTGCGCTCTGCGGCGCGCGGATCGCCATTCGCCAGGCCGAGATCGGCATCGACAATGCCGACCAGCGTCATCAACGGAAAATTATGTCCCTTGGCGACGAGCTGTGTGCCGATGACGATGTCGGCCTCGCCCTTGGCGATTGCATCGAGCTCCAGTCTCAGCCGCTTGACGCCGCCCATGATGTCGGAGGAGAGCACGATCGTCCGCGCGTCGGGGAAATGCCGTTCCACCTCTTCGGCGATGCGCTCGACACCGGGCCCGCAGGCAACGAGGTGGTCGAGTGTGCCGCATTCGGGGCAGGCCTCCGGCGTGCGCTCGGCATAACCGCATTGATGGCACTGGATCTGGTTGCGGAAGCGGTGCTCCACCAGCCAGCTCGAACATTGCGGGCACTGGAAGCGATGGCCGCAAACACGGCAGAGCGTCAACGGCGCATAGCCGCGCCTGTTGAGAAACATGAGCGCCTGCTCGCCCTTGGCAACCGTCTTGCCGATTGCACGGATCATGACCGGCGAAAGAAAACCGCCGCGCTCCGGCGCATGCCGGCGCATGTCGATCAGGTGCAGGTCCGGAAGTGCAGCATCACCATAGCGTGTCGGCAGATGGATTGTGGTGTAGCGCCCGCTCTGGCCGTTGACCTGGCTTTCGACCGAAGGGGTGGCCGAGACCAGCACGACCGGAAAGTCGCCAATACGACCGCGCACGACCGCCATATCGCGTGCATTATAATAGACGCGATCCTCCTGCTTATAGGCAGGGTCATGCTCTTCATCGACGATGATGAGCCCGAGATCCTCGAAAGGCAGGAAGAGCGCCGAACGCGCCCCGGCCACGACCCTGACCTCGCCGGTAACTGCCTGTCGCCAGACCTTTTCGCGCATTTTTGGAGCCAGATCGGAATGCCATTCGGCCGGCTTGGCGCCGAAGCGATCCTGAAAGCGTTCGAGAAAGCTTGCGGTCAGCGCGATCTCCGGCAAAAGGATCAGCACCTGCTTGCCGCGCCTCAGCGTTTCGGCAATGGCCTCGAAATAGACCTCCGTCTTGCCGGAGCCGGTGACGCCGTCGATCAGCGAAACCGCAAACTCGCCCTTGCCCACATCGGCCAATATCTCGTCGGCCGCATCCTTTTGCGGCCCCTGCAGCCGCGACGCGGCAAATTCCGGATCGGGCTTGGCGACGACGGGTGGCGGCGGCAGGAAGATGGTCTCGAAAATGCCCTGCGAGATCAGCCCGTCGACGACGCTGGTGGAAACGCCGGCCGCATGCGCGAGGCCGAGCCGCGTCCAGGACAATCCGTCGGCGGCAATCTCCATCACCTTCGCGCGGGCCGGCGTCAGCCGCTCCGGCTGGCCGCCGATGAAGCGCAGGCCCTCCACCATCGGCTCGGGATCGAAAGCGGCCGGTGCACGCAATGCCATGCGCGCCACCAACCCTGGCGGCGACAGCGTGTAAGTGGCAACCCAATCGATGAAATCGCGCATATGCCTGCCGAGCGGCGGGCAATCGAACACATGGCTGATCGGCCGAAGCTTCTTCGGATCGACGCCGCCGTCATCATCGCCATCCCAGACGACGCCGATGACCTGCCGCGGCCCGAGCGGCACCTGCACGACCGAACCCGGCTCCACCGCCATGCCCTCAGGCACGGCATAGGAATAGGCCCTCGGCGCGGGCATCGGCACGAGAACGGGAACCGTACGGCTCATCACAGGCTTTGCGGGCGCCGCCTCGAAAAGCGCACCGAACAGATCGGAAGAATCTTTGCTCATTGCGCCAGACCATGCCCCGGACGGAAGCAAAAGGGAACCCGGGAGTGGCGCATGACTATCCGCACAATGCGGACGGCATTTAGATGCGATGAATATCCCTGTGTATCTAGTAACGCCATCAATGTCCGCAATCGGCCCGAAGCCGACATTCCCACGCCTACTCGTTCTTGAGCATCGAGCACGCTGTCCACTAGGCGCCGCTGACGCCTATCTCATTTCGTCGGCAGAGTCCGTGCGGTCAGTTTATTTCCATCCGGATCGCGAAGATATGCGACGAATGACCCGTTCGGACGCTCCGCGGGCGGGCTTTCGATCGCTGTGCCACCATGCGCGGTACCGGCGGCATGCCACGCTAGAACATGGTCTTGGCTCGCGGCGACGATACCGATAGTCCCACCGTTGGCCGCAGTCGCCGGCTTGCCGTCGATCGGTTTCGTGATCATCAGCCGACCGCCCTCGTGGGCGTAGATCAGCCTGCCTCTCGCATCCATCTCGCCGGGCTTGCCTCCCAATGCAGCGAACGTGGCATCGTAGAAGCCTCTGGCCCGCTCCAAATCGTTGCTTCCAATCATGACGTGGGTGAACATGCTTCATCTCCAGTAAAGTGCCCAATAGGCCCCATCCTAGGGCAATCTAGCCTAGCCATGGGTCAGTCGCAAAACTCCCGATTAAAGCTGCACTTGTTTTCCGGACTTTTGCACATCGCGGAATAGGGTGCTTTGCGCCGGCCGCAATGTCCGCTAATAGCGCAAAGGTACAACAAAAACCTCCACGCCAAGCCGATCGCATCTGCGGCGAAATTCCTTGAACATCAGAGGTCTCAAGAGACCGCAGACAGCCTGCCGCCCTCACGAATCCGAAGGGTCGGCCGATCAAAATCGTCATTGTTGATAATTGCGTCGGCTGCGAGAGCGGGCGCGGACAGGCTTTCATAGAGCGCAAAGGCGGGCCGGTATCGATCGGCGTAAAGCTGGCGGGTCGTTTCCGTTCCGCCGAGAAGCTGAGTGTCGCGCGCAATGCCGCGCTGCTCGGAGACATGTTCCGAGGTTTCGACGAAGATGGCGAGATCCCAGCCCTCCCGCAGCTCCGGCCGCTGCAGAAACGTGCCGTCGACAATGAGGATCGCATCGGCGGGCGCGAATTGCGGGTCCTGTTCGATCGGCACGTCATTGTGCAGGTCGAAAGAGGCCGTGCGATAGCATTGGTCGCCGCCCGGTCCCAGGGGCTTGAGAAGCAGCGCATTGATCGCGGGCAGGTCGCGCGCATCGTGGTAATAGCCTTCGGCGGAGTGCCGGCCGCGCGCATAGCGCTCCACCTTCGGCCGGTGGAAGCCATCGATCGAGGTGCGGATGATCTCTCGCCCGCTAGCTTTCAGACACTCGGCCAATTCGTTTGCGAGCGTGGTCTTGCCCGAAGCCGTCCTGCCGTCGATCGCAACGCGGATCGGCCGCGCCGACTCCAGATTTGCTATCATGGCTGCCAGATCGTTCAGTAGGGCGGTTCTATGCGAGGAGGCCATATCGTCAATCCCATTTCATAAGGTGCATAGGTTGGCAGGCGGCAAAGTCGGATCAACACTACTCGTCGTCATCGTCGATCTCGCCGGTCAGCCGCATGCCGTCGATCCAGGTGGAACCATCCTCCCGGATCACCCGGCGCGGCTTGGCGCCGCAGCGCTCCCGCACGGCCTCAGCCAGAATTTCGGAATGGGTGACGATCCAGATCTGGCTGGTTTTCGCGGCCTCAGCGATCATGTCGGCAAGCGGCGGCAGCATGTCGGGATGGAGGCTCGCCTCCGGCTCGTTGAGCGCGATCAGTGGCGGCAGGCGATAAGACATCAAGGCGGCGGCAAGGCCGAGGAAGCGGATCTGACCGTCCGATAATTCGCGCGGCTGGAAAACGCGGTTGGGAAATTCCGGCAGCATCAGCCCGAAATCCGCCGTTTCCTGCGGTTCGGGCACGACGAGCCGCGCCCCGCCGAGCGCTGCGGCCAGAACTCGGTCCAGCTCGACGGTGTCCTCGCGCGTGTGGACGAGGGTCGCGAAAACGGCAGCGATATTGGCGCCATCCTCATCCAGCATCGGTGCGGTGACGGCAAGACAAGGTCCGCGCAGCGGCGAGCCGCGATCGGTGCGGAAACCATGATAGAACCGCCAGGCATCGACAGCGCGCCGAAAGGCGCCAACCTCTGGAAAATAGCCGGCATCGCCCAGCAGCGCGATCGCCGTTTCCGACGTCAGGGCATTCTCGGGATAGGCTTGCATGCGGCCGCTTTCGCCGCGTACGGAAATGCCCGGACCATCGCGTTTCATCATCGTCACAGGTCGGCGTCCGGTCTCGACCGAAAGCTCTTCGGCCTTGACTTGCGGCTCCAGCGGAAAGCCGGCGGAGGCGCAGGGCGGCCGCATGCCCGCTTCGATCCAGTAGCGGAAGGTCGCCGCCCGCTCCATATCGAGCAGCTCGACATCGAAGCGGATACGCGCCGATTCGTGCGAACGCCGCTTGCCCGACCACATGGCCGAGAACATGCCGCCTTCGCCGGAGATTTCATGCGCCAGCCGGCCGCGAACCGCGGCCTGCACGAGCTGCAACGAGCGATAGAGGTTGGACTTGCCGACACCGTTCTCGCCGATGAACAGATTGACGTCGGCAAGATCCATGCGGATCGAGCGTAGAGAGCGATAATTCCGGGCAAACATGGAGCGTAGCTGCATGCCACGCGGTTTAGCCGATTCCCATATCAAAGAGAATGCGAAACCAAGGGCTCATCCTGGTTCGGAGGGACGAGCGGCGCGAAAGTTGCATTCCCATCGGCCGCAAGGTCGAACACCGTGTGCTTCTCCAGCGCCTTCGTTACCTCATTGACGTCTCCGTCCAGATGCTCGACGGGGATGAGGTTGCCGACGAGGAAATCGAACCGGTCGCCGCGCTTGTTCAGCAGCTCGTGGAAGACGGTCATGTCGCGCAGCTCGGTCGACCACTTAGCGAACCAATAGAACAGGCCGGAATTGCGCGCCGTCAGATGCACCGGCAGGATCGGCAGATTGTATTTGCGTGCGAGACCCACGGCCGATGTTTTCCACGGCCGCTCGTTCAGCTTGCCGTTCGCCCAATAGGCGATGCGGCCCGACGGAAAGAGCACCGTGACCTTGCCCTCCGCCACGGCCCGGTTGGTCAGCTGCAGCGTCTCGCGCGTCTTCGGCTTGCTCTTGTATTCCTCTCGCCATTCCACCGGGATGATCATCTCCGCAAAGCGCGGATTGACGCGCACCGCATCGCGATTGGCAAAGATCATCATGTCTGGCCGGCGCGACTTCAGGAGATCGAAGACGGCGACGCCATCGGCAATGCCAGTCGGATGATTGCTGACAAGAATGAAACCGCCGGATGTGGGAATACGATCGGCATGGGTGACACCGATATCGAGCCTAAGCAGGTCGCTCATATATTCGAAGCACTGGAAGCCCGAAAGCTTGGCGACATCATCGGCAAACTCGATCGCCTTGTTGTAGCGCAGCAGCGTGTAAAGAAACGGACGCATCAGCGGCCAGAGCGGATTCCGGACGATCTTCTGGCCGCGTTCGGCGATCAACGTATCGACGATATGTCCCGGTTGTCCCTGGGATACCAAAGCGATTGCTTCTGCAATCTGTCCCAGTGCAGTTATCGAACCGCGGCGTGCCATGAAGTGTCCTGAATGGTTGAGATATATTCTATCGCAATCGAATATGATCGAAGCATGACAAGCGCCTCGCATATGGCGGCCGAACGATCGGAGATCCTGGATCAGCCCATATGCTGTCTTATTTAGAGTGCGACAGCGCTCGCAGCGCGGGGGAAGCGCGCCGAAAGCGGCAGGAAAGTTAGCGATTCCATAACCTTCCTTCCTTCAAAGTGGCAGAAGGAATCCGAATTTCAAGGGGTTTTCCACTGAACGAATTGTTGATCATCGCCGACTTAGGGTTGATGGCGGAACGCAGCCGCTGGCTCGATACGCTTGGCCGGGAGCGGCGGCTCGCCGTCCACACGCTGAATGCCTATGAACGCGATACGCGGCAATTCCTGACCTTCCTTACGGGCCATCTCGGCGGCCCGGCGACGATCGAGGATATTCGAGCGCTTCGCCCCGCCGACTTTCGCGCTTTTCTTGCCGCCCGTCGCAAGGATGGAGCAGGCGCACGTTCGCTCGGGCGCAATCTGGCCGGCCTCCGATCCCTGTTGCGCTATCTCGAAAAGAAAGGCCTCGTGAATGCCGCCGGCGCGGCAGCCGTACGCTCGCCGAAACAGCCGAAATCGCTGCCGAAGCCGCTCTCCGACAAGCAGGCGATCACGGTTGTCAGTGATGAGGCGCAGCTGCACGAAGAACCATGGATCGCCGCGCGCGATGCAGCCGTGCTGACCCTGCTCTACGGCTGCGGCCTGCGCATTTCCGAAGCACTGGATTTGAAACCGCAGGATTTTTCCGCAGGCGCAACCTCGCTGCGCATCACCGGCAAAGGCAACAAGACGCGGCTGGTACCGCTGCTGCCGATCGTCATCGAAGCGGTCGATCAATATCGCAAGCTCTGCCCCTACCATCTCGAAGCCAATGACGCCCTCTTTCGCGGCGCGCGCGGCGGCAAGCTGCAGCCGGGCATCATCCAGCACGGCATGCAGAAGCTGCGCGGCGCCTTCGGGCTGCCGGATACGGCAACGCCACACGCGCTCCGTCATTCCTTCGCCACTCATCTCCTGGCCGGCGGCGGCGATCTGCGCACCATCCAGGAACTGCTCGGCCATGCCAGCCTCTCGACGACGCAGGTCTATACCGGCGTCGATTCCTCGCGCCTGCTCGAGGTCTACGACCGCGCTCACCCGCGCGCATAAGGAAAGATTAACCTCTCGCGTTAAGGGAATTTCCGTCTCGTTCGCTTAAAGCAGAACCATGTCCCGGCATGCCTCCCGAAAGCCACTTTCGGGCGTTAGCGGTCATGCTCTCTGCGAACGGAAGATTCTGATGATTTCTGCCCTCGGGTCCAAGACGATGCGGTCGATGAAGCCGACGCTTGGCGATATGCTGCTCTGGCTTGCCACGGCCTTTCCGCTGATGCTCGCCATCCTGTTGATCGCAACCATGTTGACGCTGCAGCCGGCGCATGCCGAAGGTGCTGTGTCCGACAGCTGCGGCGGCAAGGATCTCATGGCGGAACTTCAAAAGAGCGACCCGGCAAAATACGCCTCCATCATCGCCGCCGGCGACAAGGTGGAGAATGGCAAGGGCATCTTCTGGAAGATCGAAAAGCCCGGCCTGAAGCCGTCATGGCTGCTCGGCTCCATGCATGTTTCGGATTCGCGCGTGCTCACCTTGCCGAAGGGGGCAGCAGACGCCGTTGCATCAGCCGATACGATCGTTGTCGAATCGGACGAGATCCTCGACGACAAGAAAGCAGCAGCCGCACTCTTCGCCAATCCCTCACTCACCATGCTCACCGACGGCTCGACGATTAGCCAGCACCTGTCGCCCGAAGACAATGCTCGGCTGGAAGCGGGTCTGAAAGAGCGCGGCATTGCGCTCGCCGCGGTTTCCCGCATGCAGCCCTGGCTGATCTCGAGCTCCTTCGAGATGACGGGCTGCGAGGTTCGCCGCAAGACGGCCGGTGCGAAATTCCTCGACCAGAAACTGGCGAGCGACGCCGCGGCCGAAGGCAAGAAGGTCGTAGGTCTCGAAACGCTGGCCGAGCAGGCCAAGGCCATGAGCGATCTGCCGATTGCGCTCCACCTGAAGTCGCTGATGCAGACGCTCGAATTGGGCGACAAGATCAACGACGTCAACGAAACGATGACGGAGCTCTATATCGACGGCAATATCGGCGCGATGATCCCGATGCTGACGGTGATCGAACCGGACCAGAAGATCACGGACGCCGATACCGCCGCCTTCGAACAGCGCATCATCCTCGACCGCAACAAGATCATGGCCGAGCGTGCCGCACCGGTCCTCGATAAGGGCAACGCCTTCATCGCCGTCGGTGCGCTTCACCTCGTCGGCGACAAGGGTCTCGTGGCGCTGCTGCGCAAGCAGGGTTTTACGGTAACGGCGGTGAACTGACGCGGCGGGCTGCGCGCCCACAACTACTGCTTGAGTTGAACAACTCGCTCGGTCATACTGGCGCGATGTTGTTCCGAGCCGCATCGGCATTCTTATGAGAAACAATTCCCTTGTAAGCTTTGCAGCCCGTTTCAGAGGCATCGCGTCCCGTGTTGCCGCGCTGCTCCTGCTAGCCGCCCTTCTGTCCGCGCCAGCCGGTTCACCAGCGCTGGCAGATAATTCCGGGTCATGTGGCGGCAAGGATCTGCTATTGCAATTGCGCAAGAACGATCCGTCCCGCTACGGAGCGATCATCGACGATGCATCGAAAGTCGCAAACGGCTACAGCATCTTCTGGAAGATCGAAAAACCCGGCGTCGAGCCCTCATGGCTTTTCGGCACGATGCATTCCAGTGACGAACGGGTACTGAAATTACCGGCCGAATTTCACGATGCCTTCGACAACATCGACATTCTGGTTTTAGAGCTGAAGGAAATCGCCAATCCCAACACGATTGCGCTGGAGCTTTTGAAGCATCCGGAGCTGACGATGCTGCCGCCTCAAAAGAATCTGGATCAAATTCTGCCGCCTGAGGAAACAGCGCAGATCGCGGCCGGGCTTGCCAAAAGAGGCGTACCGATCGCCTCGGTTCTGCGCATGCGCCCCTGGTTCATTTACATGACGCTCTTGGCGTGCAGCGCCCAGCAAAATGCCAACGGCCAATATGTCCTCGACAGGCAATTGGCCGTGGATGCGGAAAAGAACGGCGTGGATATCGAAGGTCTCGAAACGCCGCTCGAGCAATTCCAGGCGATGGCGGACCTCTCCGATGAGCTGACGATGAAAGGGCTTCTGGAGGCTTTTAAGCTGCCCTACAACATGAACGACATCACGGAGACCTTGGTCGGGCTCTATGTGACGGGAAATAGCGGCTTGATGAAAGCCTTCGTCGAAGGCCTTTCCGATGACAAGACGATCGACATCACTTTCATGAAACGTATCGTCAGCGACCGCAATGAGGTGATGGCGAAACGCATCTTGCCCTATCTCGAAAGAGGAAATGTGATGATGGCCGTTGGCGCTCTGCACCTCCCCGGCGATCATGGCGTCGTCGAGCTGCTGCGCAAGCAAGGCTACACACTGACCCCGGTCAATTGACCGGGCATATGGCTCATGCGGAGCGGTTCAAGGCTTGCGAGAAAGCCTGAGCCGCTCCGGCACCATCTCAAAGCGAGACGTTAGCGAACCGCCGATCCATTAGCCGGCAATATCTTCAACCGCCAGGATGTGCCCGGCTTCAGATAGGTCGTTGCGATGGCGCGGACGTCCTCGGCGGTCACGGCCTCGTAGCCGCTGATGCTCTCGCGGATACGGTCCAGGCGCCGCGGATCGGTCTGGGCGTCGCGAAGATTCTGAACCCAATAGCCATTGGTCTGCTGCGAACGTTTCACCGCTTCGATGATCGGCACCTTCGCCCGCGTCAGCTCGTCGGGCGAAACATCAGCATTGCCGAGATCGGCGGCGATCTTGTCCACCAGTTCGAAGAAGTGCTCCACCTTTGTTGGGGTGGTTTCGACATAGAGATAGGCAAAGCCATAACCGGGGATCGACCTCGACAGGTCGACCTCGCCCTGCGGGCTGTAGGTCGCTCCTTCGGCAATTCGGAACTGGTCGACCAGGCGATTCTGCAGGATCGAGCCTGCCACATTGGCGGCGGCGGCTCGCGGCAAATTGGAAAGGAAATCGCCGATCGGGATGGCGACGGCGGCACCGGCGCTGTCGCTGCGACCATCGTGAAGGCGGACGACCGGATCGGCCGTCGGCGCGGGGAAATGCACGCCGGAGCCGTCGACCTCATTCTCATCACCGCCACGGGCCGGCAAGGCGCCGAAGGTCTGCGCCGTCAACCGAATGGCATCGTCGACCTCGACATCGCCGGCGATGATGACCTCGATCGGCCCCTTTGAAAGGGAAGGCTGCAGGAAGCCCTCCAAATCTTCCGGCTTGGCATCGAGCAATTGCGTCCGGTCCGGGAATGCCCAGCGCGGATCGCCGGAATGCAGAAGGCCGGAAAGGTCGCGCCCGACCACACTGCCCGGCGTCGCCTGAAGCTGGGGAAGCGTATTGAGATAGGCTTGCTGAACCCGCTTGAAGACATCCGGGCGATAGGCCGGATCGGAGACATAGGCCGCCAGCAGCTGCAATTGCGTCTGCAGATCGCTCGGCCGCGTCGCACCCTCGAATTTGAAGGCGGCGTCCTGAATGGTGAAATCGATGCCGACGGTCTTGGCGGCAAAGGCCTTCTGCATGTCGTCGTAGCTGATGGCCTTCAGGCCGGATAGCGGCAGCGCCGGCGCCGCCCAGATCGGCAGCGGGCGGTCTTTTGGCAGGTCCAGCCGGCCATGACCTATACTGGCGCGCACCAGCACCTCATCGAGACGATACTTGGTCGGCTTCACCGTCAGCCGGACACCATTGGCAAAGCGGACCATGATGACGCCGAGATCATCGACCGTGCGGCGTTCGACGACATCGCCCTGCTTGCCGAAATCGGTATAGGGCCATGCGACCGCAGTGGCTTTTTCCGGTGCCGTCACCGCCACGGCGCGCGAGTCGGCATAAGCCTTCCCGACAGCCGCATCCCCACCCTCGGGCATTTGCGGGATCTGCAGCACAAGCTGCGGACCGTTACCGGCAAAGACGCGCTGAAGAGCCTGGTTGACCTCATCCGCGCTCAGGTCCTTCATCGCTGCATCAAACAGTGCCAAATCTTCCGCCGGCGAGGTGAAAACCATGTCTTCGCCGACGCTCCAATTGAGCGACGAGGCAATATCAGGGCTCGTGCGCGTCGCAGCTCCGCCCGCGGCAGCCTGCAGCGTCGAGCGAGTTTCGGCAATTTCACGGTCGATCTCGCTTTGATCGGCGCCGAACTGCGCAATGCGCCGTTGCTCCTGGTCGATGGCCGCAAGAGCGGCCTGCCACTTGGAGGGATCGCTGTCTGCGGCAATCATCGCGACATGGGCTGATTTCAGCAGATCCTGCGCACCGGCCTGCGCGCTGACGAAAGGCGGGTTGGGCTGCTGCGCCAGCAGCGACAGGCGCCGGTTGAGAACGGCAAGGCCGATATCTTCGACCAACTGCGTGCGCCGCGTGGCAACCGTATCCGGCGAAGTATCGTAGGGTCGTGTCCAGGCGAGCTGCACGCGGGTCGCGCCGCCCGGTACGACAACGGTGCTAACGCGCTCGCCATGCTTTTCGAGCGTACCGAGACCAGGGTCGGCGGGTGCCGGCCCGGTGGCCGTCCAATTGCCGAAACGGTTGCGGATATCGGCTTCGATGGCCGCCGCGTCGATGTCGCCGACGACAATCAGGGTGGCCCGCTCGGGGCGATAATAGGTGCGGTAAAAATCCCGCAACAGGTCGACCGGAGCGTTGCTGATAATGTCCGTCTTGCCGATCGGCGAGCGCTGCGGCACGCGCTGACCCGGCAGCAGCTGGGCAAGGAAACCGGTCCCGCCGCGATATTGCGGGGTGTCACGGAGCTTCTCTTCCGAAAGGATGACGCCGCGTTCGCGGTCGAAGGCACCGGCATCGAGCGTCAGCTCGCTCGCGGTCTCGCGCATCAGCATCAACCCGGTCGAAACCGTCTCCGGATTGGCTTCGGGCAGATCCAGCGCATAAACGGTTTCGCCGTAGCTCGTGGACGCATTGGTATCCGCGCCGAAAGCAAGACCCAGGCGCTGGAGAGTGCGGATCATCTCGCCTTCGGGAACATGGGTCGAGCCCTTGAAGGCCATGTGCTCGAGGAAATGCGCCAGGCCCTGCTGGTCGTCGCGCTCTTGCAGCGAGCCGGCGCCGATGCGGAAACGGATCGCCACCTGCCCGGCCGGCGTCGCATTGTGCATGACGGCATAGCGCATGCCGTTCGGCAAGGTGCCGAAGCGTATCCCCTGCTCTACAGGTAGATCGCTTGCCGCCTGCGGCCAGCCGGCGACAGGCGTTTCCGCATGGGCGGGAGCCGCAACGGTAACGAGGAACGCTAGCGCCGTCGCAACGAAAAGTTTCAATGATGGGTGAGCGGCAGGGATCTGGCGTGACATGCTTGCTTTGTTGGTGAGAACGATTGGATGATGCGATGCACGGAGCCCCGTACATCGCATCATCAGGCAAGCATTGCAATCCCGGCACTTGGCACGCCGGGATCGTCCGATCTTACATATGGATCGGCTTGAAGAAGGTCGCGAGCGCGGCTTCCTTCACGGCTTCCGACATGGTGGGATGCGCATGGCAGGTGCGGCCGAGATCCTCCGACGAACCGCCGAATTCCATCAGCACGGTGATCTCGTGGATCATTTCGCCGGCGCCGAAGCCGACGATATGGCCGCCGAGAACGCGGTCCGTTTCCTTGTCGGCGAGGATCTTGACGAAGCCATCGGTCGCCAGCATGGCGCGGGCGCGGCCATTGGCCGAAAACGGGAACTTGCCGACCTTGTAGGCGATGCCCGCGGCCTTCAGCTCTTCCTCGGTCTTGCCGACGGAGGCGACTTCCGGCTGCGTGTAGACCACGCTCGGAATGACGTCGTAGTTCACATGGCCGGCCTGACCAGCGAGGATTTCGGCGAGCGCCACACCCTCGTCTTCCGCCTTGTGCGCGAGCATCGGACCCTTCACGACGTCGCCGATGGCATAGATGCCGGCAACATTCGTCTTGAAGTGACCATCGATTTCGACACGGCCGCGATTGTCGAGCACAACGCCGGCTTCCTCAAGGCCGAGGCCTGCCGTGTACGGCTTGCGGCCGGTGGCAACGAGAACGACATCCGCATCGAGCACGACCTTGTCGCCGCCCTTGACAGGCTCGAAGGTGACCTTGGCGCCATTGCCGGTTTTTTCAACGCCGACGACCTTGGCGCCGAGATGGAATTCGATGCCCTGCTTGGCCAGCATGCGCTGGAACTGCTTGGAGACTTCGCCGTCCATGCCGCCGAGGATGGTGTCGAGATATTCGACGACGGTGACCTTCGCGCCGAGGCGCGACCAGACCGAGCCGAGTTCGAGGCCGATGACGCCGCCGCCGACCACGATCATCTTGCCCGGCACCTTGTCGAGCGCGATGCCGCCGGTCGACGAGATGATGACCTTTTCGTCGATTTCGAGCGGAACGCCCGGAATGCCGGCAACGTCGGAGCCGGTGGCGATGACGATGTTCTTGCCTTCGATCTCGGTCACCTTGCCATCATCGGCCGTGACGGAAACCTTGCCAGCCGAAACGATCTTGCCGATGCCCTGGAAGGCATCGATCTTGTTCTTCTTGAACAGGAAGGCGACGCCGTCGACGTTCGACTTAACCGTCGCGTCTTTGTGCGCGAGCATCTTGCCGAGGTTCAGCTTCGGTGCTGCGACTTCGACGCCGAGCGCATCCATGCCATGGCCGGCATGATGGAACACTTCGGAAGCGTGCAGCAGCGCCTTGGACGGAATGCAGCCGACGTTGAGGCAGGTACCGCCATAGGTCGCACGCTTTTCGACGACCGCGACCTTCAGGCCAAGCTGCGCTGCCTTGACAGCGCAGACATAGCCGCCAGGGCCGGTTCCGATAATGATCACATCGTAGGACATGTCTTAATTTCCTTGTTTTGTATCTTTGTTAGTCAGTCGCCCGTGCCAAGGCGAGGCGGATGCCGAAGCCGACGAGCGCCGCTCCGGTGATGCGGTTGAACCATTTGCCTGACGCGATGAAACGATCGCGAACCTGCTTGACGGTGAAGAAGGTGGAGACGCCGGCAAACCAGGCGACAAGCGCTACTGCCATGCCGATGCCGTAGCTGAACTGGATGAGCGCCGGCGTATCGTGATGAACGAGCGTCGAAAACAGCGACAGGAAGAACAACACCGGCTTCGGGTTCAGCGCATTGGTGATGAAGCCGGTCGCGAGGCACCGCCAGACGGAAACCGGCTTGCGATCTTCCTCGGTGATCTCGACATCCTTCACCTGGAAGCCGGTTTGGCGGAAGGACTTGATGCCGAGATAGACGAGGTAGGCCACGCCAGCCCATTTGATCAGGCTGAACAGGAAAAGCGACTGCGAGACGATCAGCCCGAGGCCGAGAATGGTGTAGCTGATATGGAAAAGCAGCGAGAAGCCCATACCGAGGCCGGTCATCATGGCGGCGCGCCGGCCATGCACGATGCTTTGGCGCAGGATGACGGCGAAATCGGCGCCGGGAACGACGATGAAGATGGAAAACACCGCCATCAGGCCCAGGAACTCGAGGATATATTGCATCTATCGACCCTTTCCGATCAGCGTCCGCCGCTCACGTCGAGCAAGGCACCGGTTATATAGGATGCGTGCGGGCTGAGCAGATAGAGGATGGCGTCCGCAACCTCGTCGGAGGTTCCCGCCCGCTTCATCGGCAATTGCGGTGCGATATCGCGCGCCCGATCCGGCAGGCCGGCAGCGGCATGGATATCCGTATCGATGATGCCCGGCCGCACCGCATTGACGCGGATGCCTTCCGCCGCCACTTCCCGCGCGAGGCCGACCGTGAACGTATCGATCGCTCCCTTCGAGGCGGCATAGTCGACATACTGACCGCCACCGCCGAGCGTCGCCGCCATGGAGGAGAGATTGACGATCACCCCGCCCTTGCCGCCATGCCGGGTGGACATGCGGCGTATGGCTTCGGCCGCCGCCAGCATCGAACCGGTGACGTTGATGCGGAACATGCGGTCGATGCGCTCCGGCGTCATCTCATCCAGGCGCTGGATGGCATCGACAATGCCAGCATTGTTGACGAGCCCGTCGATGCGGCCGAAATGGGCGTCGACCTTGGCGAAGATGGCTTTGATATCCTCGGGCTTGCCGACATCGCCGGCGATCGCGATCGCCTCGCCGCCAGCCTCAACGATCGTCCCGACCACGGCCTCTGCCGCATCCCTGTTGGACGCGTAGTTGACCGCCACGGCCCAGCCGTGCTGAGCGGCGGCAAGGCAAACCGCAGCGCCGATGCCGCGGCTGCCGCCGGTCACGAGGAGAACAGGTGCATCGTCGGTCATTGATTGCATCCTTTCAGACTAAGGACATCCCAGGGCGCGATGGTCGCCTTGCCCTTGCCCCATAGGGGCGACTTCTGAATCGAGGGACCGAGCGCCGGCAGGAAAAGCCGGTCGGCAGCACTCTCGCCTTCTCCCGGCAATGCACGGATATGGCCTTTCAAATCCGAGGCATAGACCATGCCTTGCCATACCGTGCAGGCTCTGAGATCCGCTCCTGTTATATCCCCTTCAGGGCATTCGAACATAATCCGCCCATCAGCGCGCAATTGATCGTCGCTACGCATGACGACACCCTCGGCTACAATATTGGTATTGCGTACCGCGAGCTTGAACTTGTTGCTGACGGATGATTCCGAGCCCATGGACTCGAAGCGCAGCTCATAGGCATTGTCCATATCGACGTAGACGGCCTTTTCCTGCATGCATTCCTCGGCGAGCGCAGGCAGGGGATTGACCGCGAAGGCCAGCGCCACCCAGCGCATCGACGCCAATCGTGTCCTTGCATTGATCGCCGGCATGGTCATTGCCCTCCCGGCTCGTGGTGGCCGTCGGCATTTTCCGTGACGCCGAAATCGGTGAAAAGAACAAGCGCCCGCCCGCCCGCATCGAGCCCCCAGAACACCGGATAGAAGCCATCGCCCCAGCCGCTCGAGAAAACGGCGATGTTGCCGCGCTTGCCCGATATCGGCCGATGCATGGCGTAGTCGTCATTGTTGAGCTGCAGTTCGGACGCCAGGACATCGTCGTAATAATTGATATCCGACGACGACTTCTCGATACGGACCTGCTTTTCGCGCTCCTGGATCAGCGCATAAGTCTCGGCATCCGTGTAGCAGCCAAGACCGGCATCAACCGGATAGCCGAAGAACTCGTCATTCTTCAGCGAATTGATATCCTGGCCGGAGACCACGGCCAGCTCCCAGCGCACGGGCTTACCCTCGGCAAAACGCATGCCGGCTGCAGCGATGCGGCCGAAGGCCTGATACAAGGTGACGGGATAATCGCCGGGAGAAACGGTGCGGGTAAATGCCGCTCGGTCAGCTCCGACAAGCGGATCGCTGGCAACGATGCGCCCTGAGGTCAGCTCGACCTTGCCGATATGAAGAACCTTGATCGAGCGGGCGGCAAGATCGGCGTCGCTGAGCGACGCCAGATCGAGATTGCTGCTAAGCTTGGAAATGTCGAGTTCGGCCGCGCCGGCGGACGATGGCACCCATGCGGCGACGGCGCACAACAATCCGCGCAACGTCCGCATGGGCCATGTCGACATGATCCAACGCTCCCCTTAGAGATCGAGAACGAGACGTTCCGGATCTTCCAGGCTTTCCTTGACGCGGACGAGGAAGGTAACGGCTTCCTTACCGTCGACCATGCGATGGTCGTAGGAGAGCGCCAGATACATCATCGGGCGGATGACGACCTGACCGCCGATGGCGACCGGACGTTCCTGGATCTTGTGCATGCCGAGAATGCCCGACTGCGGCGCATTCAGGATCGGCGAGGACATCAGCGAACCATAGACACCGCCATTGGTGATGGTGAAGGTGCCGCCCTGCATGTCGGCCATCGACAGCGTGCCGTCACGAGCAGCCTTCGCCAGACGGCCAAGTTCCTTCTCGACTTCGGCGATCGACATCTGGTCGGCATCGCGGATCACCGGAACGACAAGACCCTTGTCGGTGCCGACAGCCATGCCGATGTGGCAGTAGTTCTTATAGACGATATCGGTACCGTCGATCTCGGCGTTGACGGCCGGCAGTTCCTTCAGCGCGTGGGTGACGGCCTTGGTGAAGAAGCCCATGAAGCCGAGCTTCACGCCATGCTTCTTCTCGAACACGTCCTTGTACTTGTTGCGCAGGTCCATGACAGCCTTCATGTCCACCTCGTTATAGGTGGTGAGCATGGCGGCGGTGTTCTGCGCATCCTTGAGGCGGCGGGCAATCGTCTGGCGCAGGCGCGTCATCTTCACGCGCTCTTCGCGGCTGACGTCCTCGACGGCGGTCGGCGCGCGAGCGGCAACAGGTGCGGCCGGTGCGGCGGCAGGAGCCGAAGCAGCCTTGGCAACAGCAGCGATGACATCGCCCTTCAGCACCTGACCGCGCTTGCCGCTGCCTTCGACCTGATCGGCGGAGAGATTGTTTTCGGCAAGCAGCTTACCGGCAGCCGGTGCCGGCGGCATCGAGGAAGCCGGAGCCGAAACGGCGGGGGCGGCAACCGGTGCAGCAGCGGCAGGGGCCGGAGCAGCAGCAGGCGCGGCAGCCTGTGCCGGAGCGGCGGCAGCGCCATTGCCGGCGGAGATCTGGCCGAGCAGCGCGCCGAGGCCTACGGTTTCGCCGGCCTGGGCAACGATTTCGGAAAGCGTGCCAGCGCTAGGCGCCGGAACTTCGATCGTCACCTTGTCGGTTTCAAGTTCAAGAAGCGGCTCATCGGCCTTGATGGCATCGCCGACCTTCTTGAACCAGGTACCGACGGTCGCTTCGCTGACGGATTCGCCGAGGGTAGGAACGCGGATTTCAGTGGCCATTGTTCAAATCCTGATTTTTCGTCTTTATGAGTTGGATGGAATTCCGGCGACAGACGGCCGGGGGACGGGTGATGCGCCGCGGCGCAAGCGCCCGAACGACCATAGCGGTCGACCGGGCATTTGCTTGATTGCGGCGATAGGCGGCATGTTGCTGCATGACGGCCATGTTCTCCCCCGTCGCATCATGCGGAAGGCTGGGGCGCGACGCCGCGATTTTCAAACGAAAACGCGTCATCGCGCAACCCCTCAACCGCCGAGCGCGTCCTCGAGGAACGCCGCAAGCTGCGACAGATGCTTGGACATCAGGCCCGTCGCCGGAGAGGCGGCAGCCGGACGGCCGGTGTAGCGAACGCGCTGGTACTTGGCATCGATATGGGCGAGCACCCATTCCAGATAAGGATCGATGAAGGACCATGCGCCCATGTTCTTCGGCTCTTCCTGGCACCAGACCATTTCCGCGTTGCGGAAGCGGCTGAGCTCGTTGATGAGCGCCTTGGCCGGGAACGGATAGAGCTGTTCGATGCGCAGCAGGTAGATATCGTCGATGCCGCGCTTCTCGCGCTCTTCCAGGAGATCGTAATAGACCTTGCCCGAGCAGATGACGACGCGACGGATCTTGTTGTCCTTCTGCAGCTTGATCGGGCTGTCCTTGATCAGTTCCGCATCGTCCCACAACAGGCGGTGGAAGGAGCTTTCGCCCGCCATCTCCGCAAGCGTCGATACGGCGCGCTTGTGGCGCAGCAGCGACTTCGGCGTCATCAGGATCAGCGGCTTGCGGAAGTCGCGCTTCAGCTGACGGCGCAGGATATGGAAGTAGTTCGCCGGCGTCGTGACGTTGGCGACCTGCATGTTGTCTTCGGCGCAGAGCTGCAGATAGCGTTCCAGACGAGCCGAAGAGTGTTCCGGACCCTGACCTTCATAGCCATGCGGCAGCAGGCAGACGAGGCCGGACATGCGCAGCCACTTGCGTTCGCCCGACGAGATGAACTGGTCGAAGACGACCTGCGCACCGTTGGCGAAGTCGCCGAACTGGGCTTCCCAGAGGGTCAGCGCATTCGGACGGGCGAGCGAATAACCGTATTCGAAGCCGAGAACCGCTTCTTCCGACAGCATCGAGTTGATGACTTCGTAGCGGGCCTGGGTCGGCGAGAGGTTGGCGAGCGGGATGTAGCGCTCTTCGGTCTCCTGATCGTAGAGAACCGAATGACGCTGCGAGAAGGTGCCGCGTTCGCAATCCTGACCGGACAGACGGATCTTGTGGCCATCCACCACGAGCGAACCGAATGCCAGGGCTTCCGCCATGGCCCAATCGATGCCCTCGCCCGTCTGCACCATGTTGGCGCGGTTTTCCATGAAGCGCTGGATGGTGCGGTGCGCATGGAAGCCGGCCGGAATTTCCGACAGCTTGCGGCCGATTTCCTTCAGCGCCTTCATCGGCACGGCGGTCTTGCCGCGGCGCTGCTCGTCGGCATTGTCGGCCGTGTGCAGGCCGGACCACTCGCCGTCAAGCCAGTCGGCCTTGTTCGGCTTGTAGGACTGGCCGGCCTCGAACTCCTGCTCGAGGTGGGCGCGCCAATCGGCCTTCATCTTCTCGACTTCGCCTTCGGTCAGCACGCCTTCGCTGATCAGCCGCTGCGAATAGAGCTGCAGCACCGTCTTGTGGGCGCGGATAACCTTGTACATGTTCGGCTGCGTGAAGGACGGCTCGTCGCCTTCATTGTGGCCGTAGCGGCGGTAGCAGAAGAGGTCGACCACAACGGGCTTGTGGAACTTCATGCGGAATTCGGTCGCGATCTTCGCGGCATAGACGACCGCTTCCGGATCGTCGCCGTTGACGTGGAAGATCGGCGCTTCGATCATCTTGGCGACGTCGGACGGATACGGCGACGAACGCGAGAAGGCCGGATTGGTGGTGAAACCGATCTGGTTGTTGATGATGACGTGCATCGTGCCGGCAACGCGATGGCCGCGCAGACCGGAAAGGCCGAGGATTTCGGCAACGACGCCCTGGCCGGCGAAAGCCGCATCACCATGGATCAGCAGCGGCACGACCTTGGCGCGTTCGGACAACGGGATGATGTCGCCGTCCCACTGTGTCGCTCCCATGTCCTGCTTGGCGCGAGCCTTGCCCATGACGACAGGATTGACGATTTCCAGATGCGACGGGTTTGCCGTCAGCGAGACGTGCACCTTGGCGCCGTCGAAATCTCGGTCCGAAGACGCACCGAGATGGTACTTCACATCACCCGAACCTTCGACTTCGTCAGGCGCGTAGGAGCCGCCCTTGAATTCGTGGAAGATGGCGCGATGCGGCTTGCCCATGACCTGGGACAGCACGTTGAGGCGGCCGCGGTGGGCCATGCCGAACACGGCTTCCCTGAGGCCGAGCTGGCTGCCGCTCTTCAGAATCTGTTCGAGCGCCGGGATCAGCGATTCGCCGCCATCGAGGCCGAAGCGCTTGGTGCCCTTGAACTTGACGTCGAGGAACTGCTCATAGCCTTCGGCTTCGATGACCTTCTGGAGGATGGCCTTCTTGCGCTCTGGATTGAAGGCGATACCCTTATCCGGACCTTCGATGCGCTCCTGAATCCATGCCTTTTCCTCCGGGTTGGAGATGTGCATGAATTCGACGCCGAGGGTGGAGCAGTAGGTGCGCTCGAGGATCTCGATCATCTCGCGGATGGTCGCGAATTCGAGGCCGAGCACGTTGTCGATGAAGATCTTGCGGTCGAAGTCGGCCTCGGTGAAGCCATAGGCTTCCGGCGACAGCTCCTTGTAGTCTTCGACCGGCGCGGCGATGCCGAGCGGGTCGAGCTTGGCATGCAGGTGGCCGCGCATGCGATAGGCGCGGATCATCATGATGGCGCGGACGCTATCGCGCGTCGCCTGCAGGACGTCGGTGGCGCTCGCCGGCGTACCGGCGGTTTCGGCCTTCGCCTTCAGCTTGGTTTCGATGACCTTCTCGACAACGCCCCAGTCGCCGTCGAGCGCGGAAACCAGATCGCCCTTTGCCGGCATCGGCCAGTTCTTGCGCTGCCAGGAGGCGCCCTTGGCCGCTCTCTTCACATCGTCGGGGCTATCCTCGAGCGCCTTGAAGAAAGACCGCCATTCGTCGGAGACCGATGAAGGATCGTCCTCGTAGCGCGCGTAGAGCTGCTCGATATAGGCAGCGTTGGCGCCATCCAGGAACGAGGTGATCTGAAATTGCTCGTTGGCTTCTTGCCTTGCCATGGTGAATCTGCGGGCGCTCTCGCCCGTCTCCCAACTTGTTTGCATTGCCGGTTTTCGGATCCCCGGCGACCGTATTTCGTTCGCGGCCGTCAAGGCCGCATGTATGCACTTGCGAGTGTCGAAACCAGACGGGACAAGCGGATGCCGCCCCGTCCGGCCTTGCTATGAAGTAGGCTCAGCCCTTCAGGACTTCCACCAGCGTCTTGCCGAGACGCGCCGGCGACGGCGACACGCGAATGCCCGCCGCTTCCATCGCCGCGATCTTGTCTTCCGCGCCGCCCTTGCCGCCGGAAATCACGGCGCCGGCATGGCCCATGGTGCGGCCGGGAGGTGCCGTGCGGCCGGCGATGAAACCGACCATCGGCTTCTTGCGGCCCTTCTTGGCTTCGTCCTTGAGGAACTGCGCGGCTTCTTCTTCAGCCGAGCCGCCGATTTCGCCGATCATGATGATCGACTTGGTTTCGTCGTCCGCGAGGAACATCTCGAGAATGTCGATGAATTCGGTGCCCTTGACCGGGTCGCCGCCGATGCCGACAGCCGTCGTTTGGCCGAGGCCTTCATTGGTAGTCTGGAACACGGCCTCGTAGGTGAGCGTGCCGGAACGCGAGAGAACGCCGACGGAGCCCTTCTTGAAGATGGAGCCCGGCATGATGCCGATCTTGCACTCGTTCGGGGTCAGAACGCCCGGGCAGTTCGGTCCGATCAGGCGCGACTTCGACTTGATCAGGCGGTCCTTGACCTTGACCATGTCGGCAACCGGAATGCCTTCCGTGATGCAGACGATCAGCGGGATTTCAGCGTCGATCGCTTCGAGGATCGCAGCCGCAGCGCCTGCCGGCGGCACGTAGATGACCGAGGCGTTGGCGCCGGTGGCATCCTTGCCTTCGGCGACGGACTTGAAGATCGGCAGCTTTTCGCCGTCCTTGCCGGTCCAGGTTTCACCGCCCTTGGAAGGGTGGATACCGCCGACCATCTTCGTGCCGTGATAGGCAAGCGCCTGTTCGGTGTGGAAGGTACCGGTCTTGCCGGTCAGGCCCTGAACCAGAACCTTGGTGTCTTTGTTGATGAGAATAGACATGCGAGGCCTTTGTTACGAGAGGTTGGAAGACGCGGAGGCAACGCGACGATATAAGCCGCTGACAACCTCCTGCCATGTATCGCTGCCGGCGGGCGCAAAAGTGACGCCCATGCGGTAGCAGTCTTCATTTTCGAACTGAAAGAGAGTGCGCTGCTGACCGCGCGGCGAAACCTTGGTCAGAACAAGCTTGTCGTCGATCCACTCGCCGGAGGCCGGCGCGGCGGGCGTAAAGCCCACGGTATCGAACTGATAGAGCTTGTAGGCCTGATCCGCAGCGTCGAAGCCGAGAATGTTCCGGGCTTCGAACGATGCGGTTCCGTCCCGCATCTGCATGTAGCGCTGTTCGACGAAAAATCCGCCGAACAGACACTCGGCCGTGAGGCGCGCGGTTGCCGTGCCTGCCTTCGTCCAGGCCGAAGCCGCGACATGCTCTTCCCCTTCCCAGGTGCCGGCAAAGGCACCGAGGCGAAGATGAGCAGCCGTTGGAGCGAAGGAAGCAGCCATCCCGATCAGCCCTTGACTGCCTTCACGATCTTCTGGGCGGCATCGTCCAGATCATCTGCGGAGATGACGTTGAGACCGGATTCGTTGATGATCTTCTTGCCGAGTTCGACGTTGGTGCCTTCGAGGCGAACGACGAGCGGAACCTTCAGACCGACTTCCTTGACGGCTGCGAGCACGCCTTCGGCAATGACGTCGCACTTCATGATGCCGCCGAAGATGTTGACCAGAATGCCCTGGACAGCCGGATCGGCAGTGATGATCTTGAAGGCGGCCGTAACCTTTTCCTTGGTGGCGCCACCGCCGACATCGAGGAAGTTCGCCGGCTCAGCGCCGTAGAGCTTGATGATGTCCATGGTTGCCATGGCGAGACCGGCACCGTTGACCATGCAGCCGATGTTACCGTCGAGGGCGACATAGGCGAGGTCATATTCGTGTGCCTGGATTTCCTTCTCGTCTTCCTCGGACGTGTCGCGCAGCGCGCGGACGTCTTCGTGACGGAAGAGAGCATTGCCGTCGAAGGACACCTTGGCGTCGAGAACGCGCAGGCGGCCGTTGGTCATGACGATCAGCGGGTTGACTTCGAGGAGGGCCATGTCCTTCTCGACGAAGGCCTTATAGAGGATCGGGAAGAGCTTGGCGGCATCTTCGCGGGCAGCACCTTCAAGCTTCAGCGCATCGGAAAGAGCAGCCGTGTTGGCAGCCGTCACGCCCGTCGACGGATCGATGGCGACGGTGATGATCTTTTCCGGCGTGTCGTGCGCGACGGTCTCGATGTCCATGCCGCCTTCGGTCGAAACGACGAAAGCGACCTGACCGACCGAGCGGTCGACGAGGATCGAGAGATAGAGTTCGCGGTCGATGTCGGCGCCGTCTTCGATATAGAGGCGGTTGACCTGCTTGCCGGCCGGGCCGGTCTGCTTGGTGACCAGCGTGTTGCCGAGCATGTCCTTGGCGTTGGCGACGACGTCGTCAACCGACTTGGCGAGGCGAACGCCGCCCTTGGCATCCGGGCCGAGTTCCTTGAACTTGCCCTTGCCGCGGCCACCGGCGTGGATCTGGCTCTTGACGACGTAAAGCGGGCCTGGAAGCTGCTTGGCAGCGGCGGCGGCCTCATCGGCGGAGAAGATGGCAACGCCGTCCGCGACGGGTGCGCCATAGGTCTTCAGCAGCGCCTTGGCCTGGTATTCATGAATGTTCATGGGTCTATCCCTGTTGGAAGGCGGAGATTACTTCAGCGACGGCGCGATGGCGATGCAGGCTTCGCAAAGGCCGGCGACGGATGCGACCGATTTGTCGAAGGCTTCCTTCTCGGCCTTGTTCAGGTCGATCTCGATGATGCGCTCGACACCGCCAGCACCGATGATCGTGGGAACGCCAACATACATGTCCTTGACGCCATACTGACCATCGAGATGGGCAGCGCTGGGCAGAACGCGCTTCTTGTCCTTGAGGTAGGATTCAGCCATTGCGATGGCGGAAGCGGCCGGAGCGTAATAGGCCGAGCCGGTCTTCAGCAGGCCGACGATCTCGGCGCCGCCATCACGGGTGCGCTGGATGATTTCTTCAAGGCGCTCGGCGGTGAGCCAGCCCATGGTGACGAGGTCCGTCAGCGGAATGCCGGCAACCGTGGAGTAGCGAGCGAGTGGAACCATCGAGTCGCCATGGCCACCAAGCACGAAAGCGGTGACGTCTTCGACCGAGACGTTGAATTCCTTGGCGAGGAACAGGCGGAAGCGCGAGCTATCGAGCACGCCGGCCATGCCGACGACCTTGTTGGCCGGGAGGCCCGAAAACTTCTGCAACGCCCAGACCATCGCGTCGAGCGGGTTGGTGATGCAGATCACGAAAGCGTTCGGGGCATACTTCTTGATGCCGGCGCCGACCTGTTCCATGACCTTGAGGTTGATGCCGAGAAGATCGTCGCGGCTCATGCCCGGCTTGCGGGCAACGCCGGCGGTGACGATGCAGACGTCAGCGCCTTCGATCGCGGAATAGTCGCTGGCGCCGGTGAGGTTGGCGTCGAAGCCTTCGACCGGAGAAGACTGGGCGATGTCGAGACCCTTGCCCTGAGGAATGCCGTCCGCGATGTCGAACAGGACGATGTCGCCCAGTTCCTTCAGGCCGGCGAGATGCGCCAGCGTGCCACCAATCATGCCAGAACCAATAAGTGCGATCTTGTTGCGCGCCATTTCGGTGTATCCTTTGCGATCAAAATCCGTGGCGGGACACCGTGACAGGCATCCACAATAGCCGTCAATCGCATAGACCCATAGGGTGAAATTGGCAATTGATTATTTTTGGATCAGGAATTTCAATCGGTTAGATCGAAAATATCTTACGTAAACGTAAGATATTCTGTCACCGAATTGTTACTCGGCCGCGCGCCTGGCCGGAGTCTGGGCCAGATATTCCGCACTGCGCATCTCGAAAAGCCGTGACGCGGTACGGTCGAATTCAAAGCCTTCGGTCCCCCGCCGCTCCTCCAGAAGATCCTCCGGCATGGCAGCCGCAGACACATAAAGGCGGATGTTATGATCGTAGAGCGTGTCTATGAGAATGATGAAGCGCTTCGTCTGGTTGCGCTTGTCCGGCCCGAGCTTCGGCACGCGATCGAGGAAGATCGTATCGAAGCGTTCGGCGATGGCGAGGAAATCGGCAGGCCCGAGCGGCGCGTCACAGAGGTCGGCAAAGGAAAAGCGCGCCATGCGGTCGACGGCGAGCGGCACATGGATGGAGCGCCCCTTCATCGGGATCTCCGCCGGCTGCGCCTTGCGCCCGTGCAGCGCCTGCATCCAGGAGGCATCCATCGCCATCTCTGCCCGCTGATCGAGCGGCGTCAGATAGACTGGCTGGCTGTTCAGCTTCTCCATGCGGTAATCGGTCGGCGAATCCAGCGTCACCACATCGACATGCTTCTTCAGGAGATCGATGAACGGCAGGAAGAGGCCGCGATTGAGCCCATCACGATAGAGATTGTCGGGCTCGACGTTCGACGTCGCGATCAGCACGCAGCCGAGCGAGAACAGCTCGGAAAACAGCCGCGACAGGATCATCGCATCGGCGATATCGGTGACGGTGAATTCGTCGAAGCACAGCAGCTCGGCCTCGGCGTAGAGATCGGCGGCAACAGGCGGTATGGGGTCGGCCTGCTTCGTTTCGCCGTTCTTGAATTTCAGCCGCTGCGCCGCAATCCGGTTGTGCACATCGGTCATGAACTCGAAAAAATGCGCCCGGCGCTTCTTCCGGCACGGCGCCATCGAGAAGAACATGTCCATCAACATGGTCTTGCCGCGGCCGACGCTGCCGTGAATATAGAGACCCTTGATCGTCTCGGCCGATTTCTTGCGCGCGGCAAACATCCAGCCAAGCGCGCTGGATTTTGCGGCCGGTTTCTTTCGCTTGAGATCGGCAAGCACGCGGTCCAGCATTTTCGCCACATCCATCTGCGCCGAATCCACTTGAAGGGATCCGGACGCCGTCAGCGCCTTCAGCTGTTCGCAGACGCTGATCGAATAATCTGGCATGGGCTGCATGGGGAAATATCCGCCTGTGCAAAATGGGGGCGCACCCAAAGGGTGCCGCCCCTTTCAAATAAGCTTATCGGCTGAGGCTGAGCGGCTGGCCGGAAGCGGTCGAGCCGTCAAAGCGCGAATCGGCCGTCTTGTAGACCGTACCGATCGTCGAGCCGTCACGGTTTTTCAGGAGAACCTGCTTACCGGACACTTCCCACGACCCCATCGAGGTCAGCTCGCCTGCGCAGCCACGGGTACCACCGCGCGAGCCGCTGCCAAGGTTGGTCAGCGTCAGGAACATGTCGCAGCTCGATCCGCCGTTGCTGACCTTCCAGCTGCCGACCATCGATTCCTTCGTGACATCCATGGCGGAAGCCGCCATCGCCTGCTGCTGTGCCGGATTGGCCGCATTCGGCGCGCCCGCCGGAGCGGCAGGGAATTGCGAGCCGTTGCCGGCGCCTGCGGGCGGAAGCTGGCTGGATTGTACGGAAGGAACAGGCTGGGCCTGCAGTGGCGGGGCAGAATAACTGTCGTTGTTGTATGCCGTGCGCTGGCAACCGGCAAGCGACAGCCCAATCGCCGCAGCCGTCACTGCATATCTAAACCGCATCATCACACTCCTAAATGATTGTCCACCGCTGACATCTGCAAAGTGATGTTTAATGATGTCCGAATTATCGTATTTCACTTTGGTTAATCAAGTCGATACCGCCACAAATTGCGGATAGCCATAGCTGGACAAGAATCGGGTGGTTTCAAGGCTCAACTCACCGAACCAGAGGTAAAATAGACGCGAGCGGCGAATTTCGACGCCCCCTAGGCATTGAGGGCGCGTCGAAAAAGATCGGAGCAGCGGGTTAGACCCGCCGCTCGACCATCATCTTCTTGATTTCGGCGATTGCCTTGGCCGGGTTCAGGCCCTTCGGGCAGGTCTGGGCGCAGTTCATGATCGTGTGGCAACGATAAAGGCGGAAGGGATCCTCAAGATTGTCGAGGCGCTCGCCCTTGGCTTCGTCTCTCGAGTCGATCAGCCACCGATAGGCCTGCAGGAGGACAGCTGGGCCGAGATAGCGGTCGCCGTTCCACCAGTAGCTCGGACAGGACGTCGAGCAGCAGGCGCAGAGAATGCACTCGTAGAGACCGTCGAGCTTCAGGCGGTCCTCATGGCTCTGCTTCCATTCCTTGGCGGGCGGCGGCGAAACCGTCTTCAGCCAGGGCTCGATCGAGCGGTGCTGGGCATAGAAGTTCGTCAGATCCGGCACGAGATCCTTGACGACGGGCATGTGCGGCAGCGGATAGATTTTCACCGTGCCCTTGATCTCGTCCAGACCCTTGGTGCAGGCGAGCGTGTTGGTGCCGTCGATGTTCATTGCGCAGGAGCCGCAAATGCCTTCGCGACAGGAGCGGCGCAGCGTCAGCGTCGGATCGATCTTGTTCTTGATATAGAGCAGACCGTCGAGCACCATCGGGCCGCAATCGTCGATATCGATATAATAGGTATCGATGCTCGGGTTCTGTCCGTCATCCGGGCTCCAGCGATACACGCGGAATTCGCGCGTGTTCTTGGCGCCGACCGGCTTCGGCCAGACCTTGCCTTCGCGCATCTGAGAGTTCTTGGGGAGAGCGAGTTCAACCATGGTCAGTTCCTCTCAGATCAATACACGCGTGCCTTCGGCTCGATCTTGTGCGGATCGATGCCTTCGGCGATCAGGTCTGTGTGAACCGGACGATAATCCAGCGTCACCTTGCCTGCCTCGTTGACCCATGCAAGCGTATGCTTGCGCCAGTTTTCGTCGTCACGGCCGGCGAACTTGCCCTCGGTATAGTCCTCGCGGGCATGCGAGCCACGGCTTTCCTTGCGGGCCTCGGCGCCATAGATCGTCGTGATGGCGTTGGACATCAGATTGTGCAGTTCGAGCGTTTCGACGAGGTCGGAATTCCAGATCAGCGAACGGTCGGTGACCTTGATATCGGCCATTTCCTTCCAGATCTCCGAAAGGCGGCGGACGCCGGATTCCAGCGATTCCTGGGTGCGGAACACGGCGGCATCTTCCTGCATGGCGCGCTGCATCTTCTCGCGAAGCGCCGCCGTCGGCGTCGAGCCGCTGGCATGGCGCAAACGATCGAAGCGATCCATGATCTTGTCGCAAGCCGCAACATTGAGGGCTGGCACCGGACCGTCACGGTCGATGACCTGACCCGCGCGGATGGCCGCAGCACGGCCGAAGACCACGAGATCGATCAGCGAGTTCGAACCGAGACGGTTGGCGCCGTGCACTGAAGCGCAGCCGGCTTCGCCGACGGCCATCAGGCCTGGCAGCACGCGCTCGGGATTGTTGCTGTCGGCGTTGAGCACCTCGCCCCAGTAGTTCGTCGGAATGCCGCCCATATTGTAGTGAACGGTCGGCAGAACCGGGATCGGATCGCGGGTCACGTCGACGCCGGCGAAGATGCGGGCGCTCTCGGAAATGCCGGGAAGGCGCTCATGCAGCACGGCCGGATCGAGATGGTCGAGGTGCAGGAAGATGTGATCCTTGTTCTTGCCGACGCCGCGACCTTCGCGGATCTCAAGCGTCATGCAGCGCGAAACGACGTCACGCGAGGCAAGATCCTTCGCCGAAGGCGCATAGCGCTCCATGAAGCGCTCGCCCTCGGAATTGACGAGATAGCCGCCTTCGCCGCGGGCGCCTTCGGTGATGAGACATCCCGAACCGTAGATGCCGGTCGGGTGGAACTGAACGAATTCCATGTCCTGCAGTGGCAGGCCGGCGCGAGCCACCATGCCGCCGCCGTCGCCGGTGCAGGTATGGGCCGAGGTCGCCGAGAAATAGGCGCGGCCGTAGCCGCCGGTTGCCAGCACCACCATCTTGGCGGCGAAGCGATGGATCGTGCCGTCATCGAGGCACCAGGCGACAACGCCGGTGCAGCGGCTGCCGTCGTCGGACATGATGAGGTCAAGCGCGAAATACTCGATGAAGAATTCCGCGTTGTTGCGCAGCGACTGGCCATAGAGCGTGTGCAGGATGGCATGGCCGGTGCGGTCGGCGGCAGCGCAAGTGCGCTGCACCGGCGGTCCCTCGCCGTAATTCTGCATGTGGCCGCCGAACGGGCGCTGATAGATCTTACCTTCCTCGTTGCGCGAGAAGGGCACGCCGTAATGCTCGAGTTCGTAAACCGCCTTCGGCGCTTCCATGACCATGTACTGCATGGCGTCGACGTCGCCGAGCCAGTCGGAACCCTTGACGGTGTCGTAGAGGTGCCACTGCCAGCTGTCCGGCGTCATGTTGCGCAGCGAAGCGGCGATGCCGCCCTGGGCGGCGACGGTGTGCGAACGGGTCGGGAAGACCTTGGTGATGCAGGCGGTGCGGAAGCCCTGCTCGGCCATGCCGAGCGTGGCGCGCAGGCCGGCGCCGCCGGCGCCGACGACGATCACGTCATAGGAGTGATCGATGTACTTGTAGGCTTTCCCGTTCTGGGCAGCCCCATTCTGAGCGGATGAGTTCGGTGCCATGATGCAATTATCCTACGAACGCGATCTTCAGAATGGCGAAAAGACAGAGCCCCGCCATGACGATCGCGAAAAACGTGTTGAGCATGAGAAGGACGATCTTGCCGAATTCGCCGTGGACATAGTCCTCGATGATGACCTGCATGCCGAGCTTCATGTGAATGACGCCGGAGATCACCATCAGGCCGAAGATGACGGCCACGATCGGGTTCGAGATCGCATGCACGACTTCCGAATAGGGCGCGCCGGCATAGATGATCAGGAAGATGACGAAGAAGAGGAAGAGGGGAACGTTGGCAACGGCGGTCAGGCGCTGGCGCCAGAAATGATCGGTGCCTTCCTTGGCGGAACCGAGACCGCGGACTTTGCCCAGAGGAGTGCGCATATCCATGAGAAATATCCTTTAAAGCATGATTCCGAACGGCGCCCAGCGCTTCCGGGAACGATCATGCCAATCAACCCAGGCGGATGGCGATGCCGATGATCCAGACCAGCGCGGTCAGACAGATCGAGGCAATAAGCGTGAACTTGGCCATTTTCGTCGAGACGGCGGGATCGAAACCGTGCCCGAGATCCCAGACGAAGTGGCGCAGACCGCCGATCATATGGTGCAGCAGCGCCCAGGTGTAGCCGAGCAGGATGATGCGGCCGATGATCGTGCCCATGATCCAGTTGACCAGATCGAAATAGCCCTGTCCCGTCGCCGCGGCGATCAGCCACCAGGCAACCAGCACCGTGCCGAAGTAGAGCGCGCCGCCGGTGATACGGTGGACGATCGACATGACCATGGTGGGGATGGGTTTGTAGATTTGCAGATGCGGCGACAGGGGCCGGTTTTGTGTGACGTTCGCCATCAGAACCTCGCGGCGTTACGATACGCTTAGAACCCGGATATCCGGGGCAACGCGCGCGCAGGGATGCGCAGTGTGCGTTGCATCATTGCGACCATTAATCACACAGACGCCCATCGACAAGCACAATTGATGCCTGCATCGAATTTAATCGATTCGGATCGCTCTGCACTTTAGCGAGTATGCAACCACGGACTCCCCATTCCGGGCTATTTACCATTTCGGCAACCCTGGCGTGGACTTCGCGGCAGTCTTGGGGCAATCTGCCGTTAAGATTTCATTAACCGATCGGAAGCGGGGCGAATCATGAAGCCGCATCTTTTCAAGGCAGCAGCGCTCATTTTGGCGGCAGCAGCTCTTTCCTCGACGCCGACTTCGGCCAGCGACTATCGCCACTGGCACCATCATAACCGCCCCGGCATCGTGCGCCTGAACCAGATATCCCAGCCGCAGGGTCCCGGGCAGCAACCTGCCCGGATCGTCATCATGGAACGGCGCGACGCGGCAAACGCCGGCAGCTATGCCGGCTCGGCCGACGTCTATCGGGCCGATGGCGGCACCTATGTTATCGGCTATGGCGGTTACAATCCTTATGCCCGACCGGCTGCGATGCAGCTGAGGCCAAAGGCAAAGGTCATCGACGTCCGCTATGCCGGCAATCCCTGCGCATACGAAGCCGGCGTCTGCGTTATCCGGCACTGACGGTCATCAGCCGGCGAGAAATCGCCAGACCGTCGTTTTCTTGACTTCGCTGTCCTCGAGCGCCCGCGTCACCGGCACCTGATAGGTCGCCTGCTCTTCCAGGCGGTCCTTGGGAAGATAGGCCCTCCCGGGATCCCCGACCAGAACCGTCTTCCCCTCGCCCGCCAAGCATCTTAGCCATGGAACGAGGGTCGCGGCAAAATCGCGATCATAAAAGACATCGCCGGCAAGGATGACATCCGCATCCACGACCCGGCCGATGATATTGTTTCCGGCAAAGTCCAGATCGACGCTGTTTTCAACAGCATTTAACCGGACCGCCATGCCTGCCCAGGGATCGATATCGACGGCAAGAACATGCCGCGCACCCGCACGCTTGGCGGCGATGGCGACAAGCCCGGAGCCGCTCGCGAAATCCAGTACGGTTCTGCCGGCAACGATCTCCGGATGATCGAGGATATGGCGTGCCAGGCCCTGGCCACCCGCCCAGGCAAAAGCCCAGAAGGGCGGCGGCAGGCCGATCTCTTCGAGCTCTTCTTCCGTCTTCAGCCAGAGCTCATGCGCCTCGCTTGCCAGATGCAGCCGGATTTCCGGCACATGCGGCGGCGCCACCAGGCTGGTATTGGCACGGATGAAGCTTTCCGGATCGGTTTTCAACGAATCCCACCCACCGAATCAGGCCGGAGGGTTGTCCAGACCGCCCATGCGGCAGACTTCAAGCCATTCATCATCCGTCACCGGCTGCACCGAAAGCCGCATGGAGGTGACGAGCGCCATCTGCGAAAGCTTCGGATTGGCCTTGATGTCCTTGAGGGTCACGGGATTCGGCATGTCGCGGACGGCGCGGATGTCGACACATTCCCAGCGCGGATCGTCCTTGGCGGTCGAATCCGGATGCGCCAGCGCGCAGACTTCGACGATGCCGACGACTTCGAGCCCGTCATTGGAGTGATAGAAGAAGCCTTTGTCGCCGATCTGCATGGCCCGCATGTTGTTGCGGGCAAGGTAGTTGCGCACGCCGGTCCACTCGGTTCCCTTTTCGCCGGCATCTTTCTGCTGCTGCCAGGACCAGGAGGACGGCTCGGATTTATAAAGCCAATGCGCCATTCCTCATGCCTCCGGCTTGTTGAAGACCCAGTTGAACGGCTTGACCTCGACGCTCTCGAACAGACCAGCCTTCGTATAAGGATCAGCATCGGCGATGGCGACCGCCGCTTCGACACTGTCCGCCTCGACAATCACCAGACTGCCATTCGGCTTGCCTTCCGCATCGAGGAACGGACCCGCCATCTTCAGCGTTCCCTCGGCATTGAGCTTGTTCAGATGCTCCACATGCGCCGGGCGCGTCTCCATGCGGACGTTGAGGTAACCGGGCTTGTCCTTGCAGACAAAAGCGAACAGCATTGCTTGGGCTCCTTTGGATATCCAGAAACTATTCCGTGGTGATCGGCCGTGTCATCAATTGCCCGATGGCTGTGGGAATGTCGAGCTTGCCGTCGATGATGGCTGAGACTGCGTCGGTGATCGGCATGTCGACGCCGAGCTCGTGGGCGAGCCGCGCGGCGATGGAGGCGGCATAGGCGCCTTCGACCAGGGCGCCATGCGTCGGGTCGGCGGCCTTGCCTTCACCGAGCGCGATGCCGAAGCGCAGATTGCGGGATTGATGGCTGGTGGCCGTCAGCACGAGGTCACCAAGGCCTGATAGGCCGCGCACGGTTTCAGCCTTGCCGCCCTTGGCCGCGACAAAGCGCGACATTTCGGCAAGACCGCGGCTGATCAGTGCCGCACGGGCGGAATCGCCAATACCCCGGCCCTCGACGATGCCGCAAGCGATGGCGAGGACATTCTTCAGCGCGCCGCCGAGCTGCACGCCGATGCGGTCGTCCGATGCGTAGAGGCGAAAGGTCGGGCCGGAAATCGCCTGTGCCAGCCGTTCGGCCACAGCCATATCGGCAGCGGCGATGGCCATCGCCGTCGGCAAACCCCTGGCGATATCGGCGGCAAAACCTGGGCCGGAGAGCACGGCAATGGCATGCTGCGGCAGTTCCCGCGCCAGCATGTCGGTCAGGAGGTCGCCGGAAACCTTGTCGATACCCTTGGCGCAGGTGACGACGATCGCATCCTTGGCAAGATAAGGCCCATAATGCCTGGCAGCATCGGCCTGCGCCTGCGAGGGCATGGCGAAAAGAACGATGCCGGCATTGGAAATGGAGTCGGCCTCGGCCGAGAACTGCAGCGAATCCGGCAGCGCGATCCCGGGCAGCACGGCATCATGCATGCGATCGGCGGCAAGATCCGCCATCAGCCCCGCCTTGCGGCCGACAAGCGTCGCGTCGCTGCGGCCGGTGAGCGCGATGACGGCGGCGAGCGCCGTGCCGAAAGCGCCGGCGCCGATGACTGCGATCCGCTCTTTGCCGCTCATGCCTTCGCTCCTCGTTTGCCGTGCCCGAGCAGGGTCTCCGCCTTCTGATCCAGCGGCCAGCGCGAGCGTGGCTGCACATCGAGATCGTCGGGTGCGGCACCCGTCGCCATGCGCTCCAGTCCGGCCCAGGCGATCATGACGGCATTATCGGTACACAATCTCAATGGCGGTGCGATGAAGCGGAAACCGTTGGCATCGCAGAGCTCCTGCAGCGTGCGGCGCAGCTCGAGATTGGCGGCAACGCCGCCGGCGACGACAAGCGATGGCTTTTCCGCCGTTTTCGGAAATTCCGTCTTGAAGCGCTGCAGGCCGCGGCCGATCCGGTCCTTCAGCGTGCGCGAAATCGCCTTCTGGAAGGAGGCGCAGATATCGGCAATATCCTGCTCCGTAACGGGCGCGATCGCCGTCGCTGCCTGCCGCACAGCCGTCTTCAAGCCGGAAAAGGAAAAATCGAGGCGAGCCTCGCCGACCAGCGGCCGCGGAAGATCGAAGCGGTCCGGATTGCCGTTCCTGGCGGCGGCTTCCACGGCCGGGCCGCCGGGATAGGGCAGCCCCAGAAGCTTGGCCGTCTTGTCGAAGGCTTCGCCGAGCGCATCGTCAATGGTCGTGCCCCAACGCTCGTACTCGCCGACACCGCGCACCAGGATCAGCTGGGTATGGCCGCCGGAAACGAGCAGCATGAGGTAGGGAAAGGCAAGTCCGTCGGTCAGCCGCGCCGTAAGCGCATGGCCTTCCAGATGGTTGATGGCGTATAATGGCTTGCCTGTGGCGCGCGAGATCGCCTTGCCGGTCATCAACCCCACAAGCAGCCCGCCGATGAGGCCCGGACCGGACGTGGCAGCAATGGCATCGACGTCTGAGAGCGACACATTGGCGCGTTTCAATGCTTCGTCGATCAGCGTATCCAGCGCCTCGACGTGTGCCCGCGCGGCGATTTCCGGCACGACGCCGCCATAGGCGCTATGCTCGTCCAACTGGCTGAGGACGACGTCGGAACAGACCGTGGGCGTGCCGTCTTCCCGGCGCTCGACAATGGCTGCAGCGGTTTCGTCGCAGCTTGTTTCGATGCCGAGAATGCGAAGAATGGATGCCATGGAGAAAGTTCGTTGCCTACAGGTCGATTGCGGTAAAGCGGAAATATGGTTACGGGAACTGTCGGTAACAACGGATCAAAGCGGATGCAAACAAAACCTTTCCGGATCGGCACGCGCGGCAGCCCGCTGGCGCTCGCCCAGGCACATGAGGCACGCGACCGTCTGATGGCGGCCCATGGCCTTCCGGAAGAGATGTTCGAAATCGTCGTTCTCACCACCAAGGGCGACCGCATTACCGACCGGTCTCTGGCGGCAATCGGCGGCAAGGGCCTGTTCACCGAAGAACTCGAAGAGAAGCTCACCTCGGGCGAGCTCGACTTCGCAGTCCATTCCGCCAAGGACATGGCGACGAAGCTGCCACAGGGCCTGGCGCTCACCGCCTACCTGCCGCGCGAGGACATTCGCGATTCCGTCATCGGCCGCTCCGCGCCGAAACTGGCAGAACTGCCGCATGGCGCCACCGTCGGCTCGGCATCGCTGCGCCGCCAGGCGCTGATCCGTCGCCTGCGCCCCGATATCAATGTCATCACCTTCCGCGGCTCGGTCCAGACCCGTCTGCGCAAGCTGGAAGAAGGACAGGCCGACGCGACCTTGCTGGCGCTGGCCGGCCTGAAGCGGCTCGGCATGGTCGAGGTCATCACGGATATTCTCGATCCGGACGAGTTTCCGCCGGCCCCCGCGCAGGGCGCGATAACGATCGAAAGCCGCATCGACGACAGCAGGATGAACGATCTGCTTGCCGCCGTGAACGACGCGCCGACCTTTGACGCCGTATCTTGCGAACGTGCCTTCCTGGCGGCACTCGACGGCTCCTGTCGCACACCAATAGCCGGCTACGCAATTTGCGAAGGTGATCATCTGCGTTTCTTCGGCATGATTCTCACGCCGGATGGCACGCAGGTCCACACGACGACCATCGAAGGCCATCGGCGCGATGCCGAGGCGCTGGGGATCAATGCCGGCCAGGCGATCCGCGCCGAGGCCGGCAGCTCCTTCTTCGAAGACTGGACCTGACAAGAGATGCGCGTCGTCGTCACCCGCCCTCGGCATTCGGGTGAACGCACCATGCGGCGGCTGGCGCAGCTGGGACACGACCCCCTGCTGCTGCCGCTGGCAGAACCTGTCCACAATGCCGAGGAAGCAAGACGAGCGCTCCTGGCCACGCAGGGTGCCGTCGCCGTCACCAGCGCCGAAGCGATCCGGGCGCTTTCGCTATTGGGCTCTGATCTTAAGCCCCATCTTGATCGCCGCCTCTTTGCCGTCGGAAAGGCGACAGCCAAAGAGGCGGGTGATCTCGGATTCAGTGATATCGCCATATCCGAAGGTGGCGGCACAGAGCTTGCCGCTATGATTTCCAGCCATCCTTCAGGCTTGAACAACGGTCCGCTCCTCTATCTTGCAGGCTTTCCGCGGGCGGCCGGCTTCGAAGCCGGACTGGCTGAGCGGCATCTGCCTTTCCTGACAGTCGAATGCTACCGAATGCAGGATATCGTCCCCGACGACGCCGTTCTTCGCCGGCTTTTCTCAGACACCCGCGCCGATGCCGTGCTGCTTTATTCTCACGAGACCGCCAAGCGTTTTTTCAGCCTGCCTTTCGTCGCCCACAACCCGACGGCTTTTGCCGAAACGCGGTTTCTCTGCCTGAGCGAAGCCGTCGCCGGCGCGGTTCCGGCGGCGCTGCGATCCCATGTCGATATCGCCGACATGCCGAATGAAGACAGGCTTATGGCGCTTCTGATCCATGCGTAAAGTCGCAATTTTGATGTAAGGCCTTTCCATAATCGTCTTGTCTGTCTAACTTCGCTGCAGCGCATGAAAAGAGGACCTCATGGTATCGCGAAAAACGCCTAACCATTCGAAGCCCAACGACGAACCGGTCACGATCGATCTGGAAGCCGAAAAAACTGCGCAGGACGCAGCTCCCGAGGATTTGACCGAGCGCAGCCATGGCGAGCTTGGCGGCTCCTCGGCTGATGAAGTGGAAATGCCGCTTGAAGCGGAGAAGGAACCACTTCGCGAGGAGGCTCAGGAGTCTATCTTCGGTGCCGCGCCGGAAGAACCGCAAACAGCAGCGGCGCAGCAGGCCGATTCCCCGCCTTCCCATGCCGAACATCCGTCTCATACGGAGCGGCCGCAATCGCGTGAAGGCTCGACGTCAGGCCTTATCGCGGCCGGCATCACCGGCGGCCTGATCGCCCTCATCTGCGCCGGCGCCTTGCAGTATGCGGGCTTCCTGCCTGGCGGCCGCGCAAGCAAAGAAAGTTCTACCGAGATCACCGCATTGAATGCGGAGATCGACGGCCTCAAGCAGAGCATCGCCAATCTCGCCGCCGCGCCGGCAGCCAAGCCCGATGAGGCGCTTGCCGCTCGCGTCGCAGCGCTTGAAACGAGCGCTGCCAACGGCGCTTCGGCAAGTGGTTCGGGTGGAGCCGCAAATCCTGCTTCAGAACAGAAGATCGCTTCGCTGACCAGCGAGGTCGAGCAGCTGAAATCGGATCTCAGCAAGGCAACGCAGAGCCAGGCAAGCTCGGATGCCGAAGTCAGCAAGCGTCTCGACGACGCCGAAAAGAAGCTGAGCGGACCGAGCCAGGAGAGCGCTGTTGCCCGCGCCATCGCAGCTGCAGCATTGAAGGCCGCGATCGATCGTGGCGGGCCGTTCCAGCCGGAGCTCGACACCTTCGCCAATGTTGCGCCGGACGACCCGGCCGTTGCCGATCTCAAGAACTTCGCCCAGACCGGCGTCCCCTCCCGCGCCGACCTGATCCGTCAGGTTTCCGATGTCGCGACAGCAATCGTCGCGACGGCACAGACAGACGATCCGAACCAGAGCTGGAGCAGCCGGCTGATGTCGGGCGCAAAATCGCTGGTCCAGGTCCGCGCCGTCGGCAACGTCCCCGGCGACAGCATCGACGCCGTCGCCGCCCGCTTCGAGGACAAGGTCAGGAATGGCGATCTGCCAGGCGCGGTAACCGAGTGGAACAGCCTGCCCGATGCGGCCAAATCCGCATCGGCCGCCTTCAAGCAATCCCTGGAGGCCCGCATCCGCGTCGAGGATCTGGTAAGCGACGCCCTGTCGAAGGCGATCGCCAATACCGGGAAACAGAATTAGAGCATGATGCCGAAAAGTGTGAGCGGTTTTCGGACGACATCATGCTCTACCTATTTGATTTTAGAGCGGATTCAGATTTTAGATCGTTACGATCTAAAATCATCCGGCTCTAATGACGGAGCGCAGCAATGATCAGACTGCTTATCTTCGCCATTTTCGTCCTGGCTCTCGGCTATGGCTTCTCCTGGCTGGCGGATCGCCCCGGCGATCTCTCGCTGGTGTGGGGCGGCCAGCTTTACCAGACGAAGCTCATCGTCGCCGCCGCGATCCTGATTGCGCTCATCGCCGCCGTGATGATCGTCTGGTGGTTCGTGCGGCTGATCTGGACCTCGCCTTACTCCGTCACCCGCTATTTCCGCGCCCGCAAGCGCGATCGCGGCTACCAGGCGCTCTCTACCGGCCTGATCGCCGCCGGCGCTGGCAATTCGCTGCTCGCCCGCAAGATGGCGGCGCGCACCCGCGGCCTCATCCGCGCCGATCAGGAGCCGCTTATCAATCTCCTCGAAGCGCAGGCCGCCTTGATCGAAGGCAAGCACGACGAGGCACGCCAGAAATTCGAGCTGATGGCCAACGATCCCGAGACGCGCGAACTCGGCTTGCGCGGCCTCTACCTTGAAGCCAAGCGCCTCGGTGCACACGAGGCTGCGCGGCAATATGCCGAAAAGGCGGCCGACCAGGCACCCTACCTGCCCTGGGCGGCGCAGGCGACACTGGAATATCGCAGCCAGGCCGGTCGCTGGGATGACGCCATCAAGCTCCTCGACCAGCAGAAGGTCGCCCATGTCGTCGATAAGACGACAGCCAATCGCCAGCGCGCCGTGCTGCTGACGGCACGCGCCAACGACAGGCTGGAAAATGATCCTACCGGCGCGCGCGACGATGCGCTGTCGGCATTGAAGCTCGTGGACGACTTCGTGCCGGCGGCACTGATCGCCGCCAAGGCACTCTTCCGCGAAGACAAGGTACGCAAGGCGGCCTCCACCCTTGAGCAGGTCTGGAAGGCGCATCCGCATCCCGAGATCGGCAAGGCCTATGTGCGAGCCCGCAGCGGCGATTCCGTCCTGGACCGTTTGAAGCGCGCCGAAAGGTTGGAGGCGATCCGCCCGAACAATGTCGAAGCACTGCTGTTGACCGCAAAGGCGGCGCTGGATGCCGGCGATTTCGCCAAGGCACGCGCCAAGGCCGAAGCCGCCGCACGGATCGATGCGCGCGAAGGCGCTTTCCTGCTTCTCGCCGATATCGAGGAGGCCGAAAGCGGCGATCAGGGCCGTGTCCGCCACTGGATGGCACAGGCACTGCGCGCGCCGCGCGATCCGGCCTGGGTTGCTGATGGCTTCGTCTCGGAAAAATGGCTGCCGCTGTCGCCGATCACGGGCCGTCTCGATGCTTTCGAATGGAAGGCACCCTTCGGCCAGATCGATGGGCCAGTGGAAGAAGGCTCCACGGTGTCCGTCGATGCGGCGCTGAAATCACTGCCGCCGGTGCGCGAGACTGCTTCCGCAACCGTCACAGAGAAGCCAAGTTCACCGAAAGTTGCATCGCCGGTCACCAATACCTATGTCATGGAATTGGAACCCGCTGTGGCGAAACCATCGCCGAGCGCATCCGAAGCAGCGCTGAAACCGGCGCAACAGGAGTCGGAGTCCCGCCCCTTCTTCGGTGGTGCGCCGGATGACCCGGGTGTGAAGGATCACAAACTTGAGCCGGAACCCAAGACGCGGCTCAAGTTGTTTTAGAGCAATTCCAGCAAAACTGCGCAGCGGTTTTGCGCCCGGAATTGCGGGAAGACGAAAAGATCGAGCATGGTGCCCCAAGAACCCTGCTCTGCTTGTTTTGAGAATGGAAACGGATGTTCGAACGCTTTCAGGAATTCCTTCATAACCTGACCCAGGACCATCCCAAATCCGGCTTTGCACCCGACGACCCGCGCGTCGCGGTCGCAGCGCTCTGTATCCAGGTCATGGAAGCCGACGGCAAGATCGAGAACAGCGAGAAGAAGCGGCTGCGCAAGCTCCTGAAGGAGCAATATGGCCTTGATGGCCGCAAGCTCGATCAGCTGATCGCGGCCGGCGAAGAAGCCGAAAGCGAGGCCGTCGACTACTATCGCTTTACCTCGGACCTAAAGCGCCATCTTGACAGCACCCAGCGGCTCGAACTGCTGGGCATCCTCTGGGATATCGTCTATGCCGACGGTGAGCGCAGCGAGATGGAAGACCATGCCATCTGGCGCATCGCCGACCTCATGGGTATTTCCGATCGCGAGCGCATCATGAAGCGCCAGGAAGCAGCCGCCCGCGCGCCCGGTTCCAGGGTGGAGACAGGCAATGATGATTGAAGCGCCGAAGAGCGCCGGCCGCCCGATCTTGATCGTGCTCCATCAGGAGCGCTCCAGCCCCGGCCGCGTTGGCCAGATGCTGCTGGAAAAAGGCTTCGATCTCGATATCCGCCGCCCGGTCCTCGGCGACCGCCTGCCCTCGACGCTCGAGGCCCATGCCGGCGCCGTGGTCTTCGGCGGCCCGATGAGCGCCAACGACCCGGATGAATTCATCAAGGCCGAGACCGATTGGCTGAAGGTTCCCCTCAAGGAAAACCGGCCTTACCTCGGCATCTGCCTTGGCGCGCAGCTCCTCGCCCGCCATCTCGGTGCCAAGGTGAAGGCCCGCGAAGACGGCAAGACCGAGATCGGCTGGTATGGACTACAGCCGACGGAAAAGGGTCGGCTGCTGATGCGCTGGCCGCAGATGGTTTATCATTTCCATCGCGAAGGCTTCGAGCTGCCGCATGGCGCCGACCTGCTGGCAACAGCCGAGACCTATCCCAACCAGGCCTATCGCTACGGCACCAATGCCTGGGGCCTGCAGTTCCACGCCGAACTTACGCGCGCCATGATGCAGCGCTGGGTCGTGCATGGCGAGCACCGCTTTTGCATGCCGAACGCACAGCAGGGCCGCGAACATCTGGAAGGCCGTATGATTTTCGACGCCGCGCTCAAGACCTGGCTGTCGGAATTCCTCGACCTCGTCTTCGAGGGCAAGCAGGCAATGGCGGCTTAGAGTGTTTCCGCTTTTCTCCGAATCGCGAAAACGCTCCAGCCTTTTGTTTCTGCGCAATTCCGGACGGAAAACCGCTATGCACTTTTCCTGGAATTGCTTCTAAAGGCCTTCGCCTGACGAAAGCACGCGGCCGAATTCATCGATCGCCCCACGGATTGCAGACGCATATTGCTTCAGCTTCTCCGCATCGGCCATAAGGGCATCCCTGACACGTCTCGGAATCTCAAGCTGCACCCCAACCTGCCGCTGGCCGCGATTGCAGATATTGCCGGCCGAAGCTCCCGCGAGCGCCTCCCCCTCCTTTCTCGCAACGGCAACAAATCCATCCCGGCGAAGCGCGTCTGCGATCAGATCACGTAACGATACATCGAGCCCGCCGATCCAGCTTGACTGCGGATCGTCCCGATCCGCTCGGCCATGAACGGCGATGACGATTGCTGAATTGGCAACCAGATCGTTTGCAATCGGCTCATCGAAATTTTCGGAAGTGACGTGCAGCTCATGATGGAGCCGCGCCGGATCCAGCCCTTCGAAACGATAAAGGGAGAACCGTTCATCCGCGATCGCAAGCGCGATCTCGGATGTGGCAGGCTCGATGAAGCCGCCATGGGGAACGATGACGGCGACAGGCGATGATCGATCCATGATATGGATACGGTAATCGACGCCTTCGGTCTCATACTCGCAAAGAGCCGAAAACGAATTGTATCGATCCGGCAGCCTTGTCATTACGCGCTCCTCAGGCCGGCTGCGGCTTGCCGTCGCGGTCGGGCGCGTTCAGGCTGTCGATCCGGCGGAGCTGCGGGAAACCTGTGGCCCAGAGGATGGCGACCGTCAGCGTGCCGAGTCCGCCAATCACCACGGCAGGGATCGCGCCGAAATAATGCGCCATGGTGCCGGCGCGAAATTCGCCAAGCTCGTTCGACGCGCCGACGAAGACCATGTTGACGGCATTGACGCGGCCGCGGACGTGATCCGGCGTCCAGAGCGTAATCAGCGTTTCGCGGACATAGACCGAGATCAGGTCGGAGGCGCCCATGATGGCGAGAGCTGCGATCGACAGCCACGGCGTATGCGAGATGCCGAAAACCAGGGTTCCCAAGCCAAACATGGCAACGCCGACAAACATGCAGATGCCGGCGCGATTGCGGATAGGGTAGGTCGCCAGAAACAGGCCCATGGCGATCGCGCCGAAGCTCGGCGCTGCGCGCAGCATGCCGAGACCCCAGGGGCCGAGCGTCAGGATATCGCGCGCATAGATCGGCATCAGCGCGACTGCGCCGCCGAGCAGCACGGCGAAAAGATCGAGCGAGACCGCACCGAGCACCACTTTTTCCGACCAGATGAAGCGGAAACCGGCGAGCATCTCGTTGAGGCTCCGCCGCTCATGCGCAACACGCTGCTGCGGCTTCGGGATCAGGAAGGTCAGCACCGAACCGGCCGCAAAGAAAAGGACGGCCACGGTATAGGCGACATTGGCACCGATACCATAAAGCAGACCGCCGGCCACGGGGCCGAGGATGGCGGCGGCATCCCATGACATCGAGTTCCAGGTGATCGCATTCGTCAGGTCTTCGGGCGGGATCAGATTGGGCGCCAGCGACTGCATGGCCGGCGTCATGAAGGCGCGCTCAATGCCGAAAACCGTGAGGATCAGAAACACCGGCAGCGGGGCGAAGGTGCCCGATACGGTCAGGAACAGCAGCGCGGCCGCGCAGAGGGTACCGACGAAAATGCAGATCGCGGAAATCAGGCGCCTGTTGTAGCGGTCCGCAACCGTACCCGTCACCAGGATCAGCAACAGCGACGGCAGGAACTGCACAAGGCCGATCAGACCAAGATAGATCGGCTGACCGGTGTGCTCATACATCTGCCAGCCAACGGAGACGCTGACGACCTGCGTGGCAAAAGCCGTCAAAAATCGCGCGAAGAAGAAATAAGTATAGGCAATGTGCCTGAAGGCGGCAAACCGGTCTCCGCTGGCAGCGAACGACATGGGACGAGACTTTCCGACGCGGCCGCTAGCGCAAATGCCGGCCTTTTAAACATGATTCAACATGCTTCGGAGCATGGGACTTGCCCGTTTAGTCGCCAATGTCTACATGTCTGTCAACCGCGAATTGGAGACGGATATGCTCGCCTTATTTCAAACCATTGATCTGGCTTTGAATCTTTATACCTGGATCTTGATCGCCAGCGCCATCTTTTCCTGGCTCTATGCGTTCAACGTCATCAATTCGAGCAATCAGTTCGTCAGCTCCATCGGCAACTTCCTTTATGCGGTCACTGAGCCGGCCCTGCGCCCGATCCGCCGTATCCTGCCGGATCTCGGCGGCATCGATATCTCGCCGGTCATCCTGCTGCTCATCATCTTCTTCATCCGCTCGCTGATGTGGAATTCGATCGTGCCCTTGTTCCTGCGGTGAACAAAGCCTGGCAGGCCTTTCCGGATCACCTCCGGCTTTCCGTGCGGCTCACGCCCAATGGCGGGCGTGATGCGATCGATGGGCTGGAAGCCGGCAGCGACGGCGATTGCTATTTGAAGGCGCGTGTCTCGGTCGCGCCGGAAAAGGGCAAGGCCAACAAGGCGCTCATCGCCCTGCTTTCAAAGAGCCTCGGCATTCCCAAATCCACGCTTACCCTTGTCAGTGGCGACACGGCGCGTAAAAAAATCCTCCGGATCGAGGGCGAACCGGAGGATTTGATAAGAAGGCTTTGCGCCGTAACCGAAGGCGGCTGATCAGGCCTTGGTGTTCTTCGCGCGCTCGATGGCTTCGACAATGAGCTCGCCGGCTTCCTTCGAACCCTTCCAGCCGAAGATCTTGACCCACTTGCCGGGCTCCAGATCCTTGTAGTGCTCGAAGAAGTGCTCGATCTGCTTCAGCGTGATCTCGGGCAGGTCGGTATATTCCTTGACCTTGTCGTAGCGCATCGTCAGCTTCGGCGCGGGAACGGCAATGATCTTCTCGTCCTTGCCGGAATTGTCTTCCATCATCAGCACGCCGATCGGGCGAACATTGATGACGCAGCCCGGGACCAGCGGACGGGTGTTTGCGATCAGCACGTCGATCGGGTCGCCGTCGTCGGAGAGCGTGTGCGGAACGAAGCCGTAATTGCCCGGATAGGTCATCGGCGTGTAGAGGAAACGGTCGACGACCAGCGTGCCGGCCTCCTTGTCCATTTCGTACTTGATCGGATGACCGCCGACCGGCACTTCAACGATGACGTTGACGTCTTCGGGCGGGTTCTTGCCAATGGAAATCGCGTCGATACGCATGCTTGTCCCCTAAATAAGGATGGTTGCCGCCAGCCAAATAATAGGATTCATCCCGCAACGCAACAACGCATCGGGAAACAGGCGGATTTACTGCAGATTTAAAACGCTACAGCGACGTTTTGCATGTCGTATATGACGCGCGGCGCGGTAGGTGCCCGCTCAGGGCCAGACGAAGCCGATCTTGCGAAGCTGCCTGTGATCGAAAGTTTCGATGCCTTCGCAGAAATCCGCGCCGCCCTGCCCGCGATAGAAGCGGTAGGCATTCTCGTTTTCCTCGAGGCACCAGACGACCATCCCCTTGCAGCCGAGCGACTTCAACAGCCGGCGTGCCTCGCCGAACAGCATGCGACCCAAGCCGAGGCCCTGATATTGCGGACGCAGATAGAGTTCATAGATCTCGCCTTCCTGCGGCAGTGCGCGGGCGCGATTAAGGCCGAGCGTGGCATAGCCTGCGATCTCGCCGGCGACATCCAGAACCAGCAACGTCGCCGGCCCGCTGGTCGCCTTGCGCCACCAGGCTTCGCCGCGGCGCTCGATCATCTGGCCGAGCGCGCGATGCGGAATGATGCCGGCATAAGTGTACTGCCAGGACTGGCGGTGCACCTCCGAAATGGCTCGGGCATCATGGGGTTCTGCCCGCCGAACATCAATCGACAACGTCTTCATAACGTCTACTCTGGTCTTACCAACGCGAATTAACCATCCTCATTCATAAAGATGGCGAGCTTGCCCACAGGCTTTATCCGTGGATCATTAACAAAAATTAACGACTTTTTAACCTTTAGGACAAGGGCTCAAAAACCGAACATACAAATAAAAACCCCGGCGCGATGGCCGGGGTCGAATGGTTCGATCAGAGATAGCAATCAGGCCAGACGGGCCTTCTCGTAACGCTTGCGCTCGTTCGGATCGAGATACATCTTGCGCAGGCGGATCGACTTCGGGGTCACTTCCACCAGCTCGTCGTCCTGGATCCAGGAGAGCGCGCGGTCGAGCGTCATGCGGATCGGCGGGGTCAGCTTCACGGCTTCATCCTTGCCGGCGGCGCGGATGTTGGTGAGCTTCTTGCCCTTCAGCACGTTGACTTCAAGGTCGTTGTCGCGAGAGTGAATGCCGATGATCATGCCGGCATAGACCTTCTCGCCGGCGTCAATGATCATCGGGCCGCGGTCTTCCAGGTTGAACAGGGCGTAGGCCACGGCTTCGCCGGCTTCGTTGGCAAGCAGAACGCCGTTTACGCGGCCGCCGATTTCGCCCTTGTAAGGCTGATAGTCATGAAACAGACGGTTCATGACCGCCGTGCCGCGGGTGTCGGTCAGAAGTTCCGACTGGTAGCCGATGAGGCCACGGGTCGGCGCCCAGAAGACGAGACGGACGCGGTTGCCGCCCGAAGGACGCAGCTCGGCCATTTCGGCCTTACGCTCGGACATCTTCTGCACGACAATGCCGGAATGCTCTTCATCGACGTCGATGACGACTTCTTCGATCGGCTCGAGCAGCTGGCCGCTCTCGTCCTTGTGCATGACGACGCGCGGGCGCGACACGGCAAGCTCGAAGCCTTCGCGGCGCATCGTTTCGATCAGAACTGCGAGCTGCAATTCGCCGCGGCCGGATACGTAGAACGAATCCTTGCCTTCGGCTTCTTCGATCTTCAGCGCGACGTTGCCCTCGGCTTCCTTGAAAAGGCGGTCGCGGATGACGCGCGAGGTGACCTTGTCGCCTTCGGTGCCCGCATAGGGGCTGTCGTTGACGATGAAGGACATGGTGACAGTCGGCGGATCGATCGGCTGTGCGATCAGCGGCTCGCTGACCTGCGGGTCGCAGAAGGTGTCGGCGACGGTGCCCTTGGAAAGGCCGGCGATGGCGACGATATCACCTGCCTGCGCTTCTTCGATCGGCTGACGCTCGATGCCGCGGAAGGCGAGGATCTTCGAGATACGGCCGGTTTCGATGAGGTTGCCGTCAGCACCGAGAACCTTGACGGCCTGGTTCGGCTTGATCGAGCCGGAATGAATGCGGCCGGTGATGATGCGGCCGAGGAAGGGGTTGGCTTCGAGGATCGTGCCGATCATGCGGAACGGACCTTCGCCGACGGTCGGCTCCGGAACATGCTTGACGACGAGATCGAGAAGCGGGCCGAGACCTTCGTCCTTCGGGCCTTCGGGCGAATAGTTCATCCAGCCGTTACGGCCGGAGCCGTAGAGGATCGGGAAATCGAGCTGCTCGTCGGTGGCATCGAGATTGGCGAAGAGATCGAACACTTCGTTGATGACTTCGTCGGCGCGGGCGTCCGGACGGTCAATCTTGTTGATTGCAACGATCGGGCGCAGGCCGACCTTGAGTGCCTTGCCGACAACGAACTTGGTCTGCGGCATCGGGCCTTCGGCAGCATCGACGAGAACGATCGCGCCATCCACCATCGAAAGAATACGCTCGACTTCGCCGCCGAAGTCGGCGTGGCCGGGGGTGTCGACGATGTTGATGCGGGTATCCTTCCAGACGACCGAGGTCGCCTTGGCGAGAATGGTGATGCCGCGTTCCTTTTCCAGATCGTTGGAATCCATGACGCGTTCGGCAACGCGCTGGTTCTCGCGGAACGAGCCGGACTGCTTCAGGAGCTCGTCGACGAGGGTGGTTTTCCCATGGTCAACGTGCGCGATGATCGCGATGTTGCGAAGTGCCATATGTCTTAATCTCTGAGGCTGGGGCGCAGTGTCTGGTCAACACGCCAATTGCATTTGGCGCGCTCATACCCTTTTTTTCGCGAATGCGAAAGGGGGGAGGCAAGAAAGCAATGGCAAGCCTGCCTTTGCACGCCGCGCATATGGCTAGCTCACACTAGTCGGTAGCCAAAGCTTTCGTTCTACGATGCCGCCGACATCGGATGTAAGCAATAGTCTTAACAGGGATTTCCGTGCCGCCCTCAGGCGGCACGCTGAAGCAGCCATGCATCGTGATTCACCAGGAAGACTTTGAGACGATCCGGATAATCATGCGTCACCGCATCTCGCACGCTTTGCCGCGATGCCAATTCTCTGCGCCATGCCGCGACACGCGGCAGAGCATCGAAAACGCCGGTTGATGTGATGACATCGAACACGTCAAAGTAACGGAAGATCGGCGCAAAGACCGCATCGACAAGGCTGAACGCCTCGCCCGCGAAAAAGGGGCCATCTTTCAATTCCGCCTCGACGCGCGCGAACTTACCGACCAGCGCTTTCCGCTTGGCTTCAAAGGTTTCCTCATCCTTGGCCGTCTCAAATCCCCACAAGTCCGAAAGGATGGAAGAACCGAATTCCATCCAGCCGCGATGCCGGGCACGCGCCAGCGGATCGGCCGGATGTAGCCGAGGACCTGATTGGGTTTCCTCGAGATATTCGCAGATCACGGCACTCTCGAACAAGACCGTTTCCACGCCGTCGCCCTGCCGCACGATCAGAAGCGGTACTTTGCCGAGCGGAGAAATGGTCAGAAACCAATCTGGCTTTGCCGACAGATCGACATAGCGGAACTCGAATGGCGTGCCCTTTTCAGCAAGCGTGATGGCGGCTCGTTGGACATAGGGGCACAGGTGATGGCTGACGAGAACCAATTTCGTATCAGGCATGATCGCATCTCCGGGAGGCTTCGCTCAATATAGATGTAATTGCATCTATATCCGGACTTGCCAGCCTGGTCAATATAGATGTAATTGCATCCATGTCCGATCGTTCAGATGCCCAAGCCTCGCAGCCGTCGCCCGCCATCACGCGCGCGTGGATACGACTGATGCGGACTCAACAGATCGTCCTTGCCGCGATCGAGCAGGATTTCAAGACGGCAGGCCTGCCACCACTCGGTTGGTACGACGTCCTGCTGGAGCTGGAGCGTGCCTCAGACGGCAAGCTGCGGCCCTATGAGATCGAGGAGCGTACGCTTCTCGCACAACATAACCTTTCCCGCCTGCTTGACCGGATGGAAAAGGCCGATCTTGTCCGCCGCGAGATGTTTTCCGAGGATGGCCGAGGCCGCTGGATCGTCATCACCGAAGCGGGGAGCGTCATGCGGAACCGCATGTGGTTAGTCTATGCCACGGCACTTCAACGCCACTTGGGCGACAAGCTGGACGATGCCCAGGCCGACCAACTTGCCGGGCTTTTGGCTATGCTCTCGCGCAAGCCGTGATCGACCGGGCAAATCAACGCGAAACAAACGTTGGTAAATCGGCCGGAACTTCGCCCTGCACCGTCGTCTGGTTCTCGGCGCCACCCCAGGGTATGGAAGGCCAGTCGACCAAAGTCGGGGAAGGAAACTCGACCGCATTAAAGCCGGCATTGACGGTGCGCGCCACCAGCCCCTTGTCGAGCAGAGCCCGCGAGATCGAATTTCCGCAAAGGCTCTGATCTTTGCCAAAGCAGGATACGCATGCCTCATGAGAAGAAGTTCAAGTTGGCCGAGGCTTGCCAGCCGGGCAGGCACGCTACGTGTTGCGATGCATCATTCAACGAAAATGGTTATCATGCCTTGCGTGCCGAGCCGCCGTGCGGAATTTGTAACATATGCACGCTACTTAACGACGTCGTCTAAGCCAGCAAAAGCCAGGGAGTTGAAGGGTGAAATCGTCGGCAACGGCAACTCCTGAGACCGCGACCAGCCAGCCGCAAGGCACGGCTGGCGAGGTTTTTCTTGCCTTCCTCAAACTTGGCCTCACGTCGTTTGGCGGTCCGATCGCTCACCTGGGATATTTCCGCAATGAATTGGTCATTCGCCGGAAATGGATAAGCGAGGAAGGCTATGCGGACCTGGTTGCCCTCTGCCAGTTTCTGCCAGGCCCGGCTTCTAGCCAGGTCGGGTTTGCCCTTGGCCTGCTGCGCGGCGGTTTTGCCGGTGCCTTCGCCGCATGGACGGCCTTTACCCTCCCTTCGGCGATCCTCCTCGTCGCTTTTGCGATGGCAGCACCCGCCTTTGGCGGATGGGCCGGAGGCGGCTTGCTGCATGGCCTCAAGATCGTCGCCGTCGCCGTAGTCGCACAGGCGGTTTGGGGCATGGCGCGCAATTTGACGCCTGACAAGGAGCGAGCAAGCATTGCTCTGGCGGCCGTCCTGATCGTCGTCTTCGTGCCGAGCGCGATCGGGCAGATCATGGCGATCGCCGCCGGCGCCATCGCCGGATTATGGTTCTGCGGCCGCGAAATGGCGTCCACTACCCACCACGTCTCGTTCCGTGTTCCAAGATGGATCGGATTTTTATGCCTGGCGTGCTTCTTTGCCCTGCTCGGCCTATCGCCGATCCTCTCGGCCGTCAGCGGGTCGCAAGGCGTGGCACTATTCAGCGCCTTCTATCGTTCCGGCTCGCTCGTCTTTGGCGGCGGACATGTCGTGCTACCGCTGCTGCAGACCGAGGTGGTCAATACCGGCTGGGTCAGCGCCGACGCCTTCCTGGCCGGATATGGCGCTGCGCAAGCCGTACCGGGACCGCTCTTTACCTTCGCGGCCTATCTCGGCGCAGTGATAGGGCCTGCGCCGCACGGTCTTGCCGGGGCGGCAATCGCGCTTGTTGCAATTTTCCTGCCCGGCCTGCTGCTCTTGGTCGGCACTCTGCCATTCTGGGATAGTTTCCGTCGCTATCCCCTGGCACAAGCCGCCATGCGTGGCGCGAGTGCTGCTGTGGTCGGCATTCTCGCCACCGCGCTCTATAACCCGGTATGGACCAGCGCAATCCTAAGGCCGTATGATTTCGCCGCTGCCCTGGTCGGCTTCGTGCTGCTGGTCGCCTGGAAGGCGCCGCCCTGGGTCGTCGTAGTCTTGATGGGTCTGGCGGGCATAGGCCTCGCCTTCATTTGAGGCTCGGCAGACACGGACAACAGCCATCACGGATGGCAATTGCTCCATATCATGGGCAATCTCGCCATCCGGACGCTCTCATCCCGCTGCTGGCTCAGGCTGCCAGCCCCTTCTTCTTCAGCATCGCATCCGGGCTCGGCAGCTTGCCGCGGAAGGCCTTGTAGGTCTCCTCCGGGTCGATCGAACCGCCGACGGAATAAATGTTGCCTTTGAGTTTCGCGGCCATGCCCGGATTGAAGGCATCGCCGGTTTCCTCGAAGGCGGCGAAGGCATCCGCATCGAGCACCTCCGACCACATGTAGGAATAATACCCGGCCGAATAGCCGTCGCCGGCAAACACGTGCTGGAAGTGCGGCGTCGCATGGCGCATGACGATCGACTTCGGCATGCCGATCTCAGCCAGCACTTCGCCCTGCACCACCATCGGATCTTCGACCGCGCCGCGGGTGTGGAACGCCATGTCCACCAGAGCCGAGGAGGTGAACTCGACCGTATTGAAGCCGGCATTGAAGGTGCGGGCCGCCAGCACCTTGTCGAGCAGCGCCTGCGGGATCGGAGCGCCGGTTTCGTAATGAACGGCGTATTCCTTGAGGATGGCGGGGACGGTCAGCCAATGTTCGTAGAGTTGCGACGGCAGTTCGACGAAATCGCGGGAAACACCGGTGCCCGAAACCGAGGGATAGGTGACGTTCGAAAGCATTCCGTGCAGCGCGTGACCGAATTCGTGGAACAGCGTGCGCGCATCGTCGAGTGACAGCAGCGCCGGCCGGCCTTCCGCCGGTTTGGCGAAGTTGCAGACATTGTAGATGATCGGCAGCTCGCCGACATGGCCGTTCTTCAGAGGCAGCTTATGCTGCGACTGGAACGAGCTCATCCAGGCGCCGGAGCGCTTCGAGCTGCGGGCGAAATAATCGCCGAGGAAGAGGGCGACGAGCCTGTCGGAGCGGTCGCGGATCTCGAAGACGCGCACGTCTGGATGATAGGCGGGAACGCCCTTCTGCTCGACGGCCTTGATGCCGAAGAGACGCCCGGCGACATCGAAGCAGGCGGCGATGATCTTTTCGAGCTGCAGGTAGGGCTTCAGCTCCGTTTCGGAGAAATCGAACTTCCGTGTCCGGATCTTCTCGGCATAGTGCCGCCAGTCCCAGGGCATGACTTCGTGATTGCGGCCTTCCTCGGCGATCAGCCCGGCAATATCCTTTTCCTCTTCTCCCGCGCGCGCGGCAGCCTTCGCCCACACGGTCATCAGGAGATCGTTTACCGCTGCCGGCGTCTTCGCCATGGTGTTGTCGAGCTTGAGTTCAGCAAAGTTGGCATAGCCAAGCAGCTTTGCCTTTTCCGCTCTCAAAGCCAAAGTCTCGCGGATGATCTCGCGGTTGTCGGTCTTGCCGCCATTGGCGCCACGCGCCACCCAGGCGTTGAAAGCCTGTTCACGCAGATCGCGGCGTTCGGACGACGTCAGGAAGGGTTCGATGATCGAGCGCGACAGGGTGACGGCATACTTGCCCTCCTCGCCGCGTTCGCGCGCAGCCGCTGCCATCGCCTCGCGCAGATAGTCCGGGAGACCGGCAAGCTCGGCCTCTTCCGACAAAAGCAGTGCCCAGCTCTTTTCATCCGCCAGCACGTTCTGGCCGAACTGCGCGCCGAGGCCAGCAAGCTTTTCATTGATGGCGGACAAGCGCTCCTGCTCGGCCTTCGGCAGCTTGGCACCCGACTTGACGAAGCCCTTCCAGTGCCGTTCCAGCACGCGGGTTTCCTCGAGCGTCAGCCCAAGGGCATCACGGCCTTCCCAGAGCGCATCGAGGCGGGCAAAGAGCGCCGCATTGGTGCCGATCTTCGAATAATGCCGCGCCATCTTCGGCGCGATCTCGCGCTCCAGCACCTGGATGGTCTCGTTGGTGTGAGCGCCAGCCTTGTTCCAGAAGAGCGCCGAGATGCGCGACAGCTCGTCGCCGGCGATCTCTAGCGTCGTCACCGTGTTGGCGAAAGTCGGCGCCTCGCTGTTGCCGGCGATCGCATCGATCTCGGCTTCATGCGATGCAAGCGCCGCATCGAAGGCAGGTGCAAAATCCGTATCCTTCACCGCATCGAAACGCGGCAGCCCCTGATGCCCGGTCCATTCGGTGAGCGCGGGATTGACGGCAGTAAGGGAAGACATGCGGGGCATCCTTTCGACAGACATCTGACCGAAGCACGATATAAGGCTACCCCCGCCGAATTGGTATGGCGAGGGTCGAACAAATTGATGTGGCGGGGTCAGGCTTTGCGCCAGCCGAGCAGGCCGGGCGTGGCGTGCCAGAGCGCCTGCGCCGCAAAGCCCATGAACAGCACGCCGGAACAACGCACGATCAGCCGCTCATGCGCACGATAGAAGCGGCGCACGGCGCCTGCGCCGATGATGCTGATGAGAATGAGGTCGGCCGTTATGAAGCCGGCAAAAGAGACCACGAGCAGCAACGGCAGGGCGCTGAAGGTCAGCGCGCCGGCGGAGCCCGCAACAAGGGCCGTGAATGTCGCCAGCGCAACGGGATATCCCTTCGGATTGGTAACGCCGAAGATCAGGCCGCGACGGAAGGGGCGGTCGACCTTGACCAGCGCCTTGCCGTCACCCTTCGGCTTGGCGGTCACGGCACTCCAGCCGATCCACGCGAGATAGAAACCGCACAGCAAACCAAGCAGATCGAAGACGAAGGTGCCGATGGTCTTGGCGCCGACAATGGCGACCAAGGCGAGCGTAGACCAGACGAGATCGCCGAGCAGATGGCCGCTGACGAAGAATGCACCCGCCTTGCGCCCCTGGCCGGCACCTATGCCGAGCAGCGCCAGAAAGGCAGGGCCGGGAATAAGCACATAGAAAAGCGCGGCGAGAAAGGCGCCGACAACGAGCGATTGCGTCATAATGAGTGATCCCGCTGGTGATCGCGCGAGAGTAGCAATCTGCGGAACCCGGTCAAGCGGCTGGTCGTTTTAAGTCCCAAGAAGCCGTTGTGTTCGTGGGATGAAATCAATAAGAACGTAGTGGGGCCCCAAAAATCAAAGAGCGTAAGTAGGGAAGCGCTTATGAACAGCAGGATTAATACGGACTCACTCGCTTTTCTTGTAAGCGATTGTGCCCGACTGATCAGAGCGGCCTTCGAGCGACGCATTCTTGTCGCCGGGCTCGGGCTGACGGCGGGTGAAGCACGGACGCTGATGCAGGTTGCCGCCATCAATGGCAGTCGCCAGCTCGACATCGCCTCCCGTATGGGGTTGGAGCCGATGACGGTCAGCGCTTTTCTGGACAAGTTGCAGGCACGCGGCCTGATCGAACGCCAGCCCGATCCGCTCGACCGCCGCGCCAAGCGGATCGTGCTTTCGGAAGCTGCGGACGCCAAGCTCAGGCAAATCGACCGTGAAGTCTGCGAAGTCGAACGCAATGCGACACAGGGTTTCGACGAAGGTCTTCAAGTGCAACTGCATGATGCGCTCTGCACTTTTCGCAGCAATCTTCAGAAGGCCGAAGCACCTGCAGAAGTCGAACGGGAATTGAGGCCGGTGGATTAATTCCAGGCCGCCATCCTCGAAAAAGCAAGCCCGCCTCCGGCGATCGGAAGCGGGCTTTCCGCATGTCGTGAATTACTTCGACAGGTTGCGCTTGGCGAGCGTGCGCAGGCGCAGCGCGTTAAGCTTGATGAAGCCGGCCGCATCCTTCTGGTCGTAGGCGCCCTGGTCGTCTTCGAAAGTGACGAGCTTGTCGGAATAGAGCGACTTCGGGCTTTCGCGGCCGATGGTCATGACATTGCCCTTGTAGAGCTTCAGCGTCACTTCGCCTTCGACATGCTCCTGGCTCTTGTCAATGAGCGCCTGCAACATTTCGCGCTCCGGCGAGAACCAGAAGCCGTAATAGATCAGCTCGGCATAGCGCGGCATCAGCTCGTCCTTGAGGTGCGCCGCACCGCGGTCAAGCGTGATGGATTCGATGGCGCGATGGGCCGCAAGCAGGATCGTGCCGCCGGGGGTCTCGTAGACGCCGCGCGACTTCATGCCGACGAAGCGGTTCTCGACGAGGTCGAGACGGCCGATGCCGTTGTTGCGACCGTAATCGTTCAGCTTCGCAAGCAGGGTTGCCGGGCTCAGGCGCTCACCATTGATCGAAACCGCATCGCCCTTTTCGAAACCGACCTTGATGATGGTGGCCTTATCGGGAGCAGCCTCAGGTGAGATCGTGCGCATATGCACGTATTCCGGTGCTTCCTGGGCCGGGTTTTCCAGAACCTTGCCTTCGGAAGAAGAGTGCAGCAGGTTGGCATCGACGGAAAACGGCGCTTCGCCCTTCTTGTCCTTGGCAACCGGGATCTGGTGCTTCTCGGCGAATTCAAGCAGATCGGTACGGCTCTTGAACGACCAGTCGCGCCAGGGAGCGATGATCTTGATGTCCGGGTTCAGCGCGTAGGCCGAAAGCTCGAAACGTACCTGGTCGTTGCCCTTGCCGGTCGCGCCATGCGCGATGGCATCGGCGCCGGTCTTCTTGGCAATCTCGATGAGGTGCTTGGAGATCAGCGGACGGGCAATGGACGTGCCGAGCAGGTAGACACCTTCATAGACGGCATTGGCGCGGAACATCGGGAAGACGAAATCGCGCACGAATTCTTCGCGCACGTCCTCGATGTAGATTTCCTTGATGCCGAGCAGTTCGGCCTTCTTGCGCGCCGGCTCCAGCTCTTCGCCCTGGCCGAGATCGGCGGTGAAGGTGACGACTTCCGCGCCCAGCTCCGTCTGCAGCCACTTCAGGATAATCGAGGTGTCGAGACCGCCGGAATAGGCGAGAACGACTTTCTTCACGTCTTTATGTGATGCCATGATGATGAGGTCCGTTAGAGTGCGGGCTCGCGGAAAGTGCCGTAAACCCCGTATCGCGGCACTTTTAGCGAGATTATCGCAACGCGCAAGGGAAAGTGCGGCCATTGACGTCCTCGACAATGGCGCTCCGTCACTCGAAAAGATCGCGTTCGCCGCGAAAGACCTGCATCAGAAAATCGACGACCGTTACGATCGCAAGATCCTTGCTGTCGTGCCGCCGCGTCACCAGCCACAGCTCCCGCGATGGCGGCAGCTCATGGCTTTGGAGGCAGGGACTGAGATTGTCATCCGCCCGCCCGATGAAATGCGGTAGCAGGGCAACGCCTGCATCGGCCTTCGCCGCCGCTGCCTGCGCAAACTGATTGCTCGTTCGAAATGCCGTGCGTGCCTCCGGGAAGCGTCGAGCAAGCCAGATCGCTTCCGGCAGGTGGGCATTGGCCTCATCGAATCCCACGAAAACAGGCGCAACACCGTTCTCAAGCCAATGGCACCACTCGGAAGAGGCGTAAAATCCAAATCCGAAATTCACGAGACGTTTGGCGACCACATCGCCGTCCTGCGGACGCCCCAGGCGCAACGCAATGTCGGCCTCCCGCCGTTCGAGGCTCACGAGGCGAACGTCGGTGGCGACTTCGATATCGAGGCCGGAATGCCGCGCAGCAAGCCTTGCGAGCCGCTCGACAAGAAAGCTCTGTGCCAAGCCCGGCGTCGCACTGAGCCGCACCACTCCCCTTGGGCTTTCATCCGCCCCACCTCGGCGCAATGTGGCAGCTGCCGTCTCCATGTCGCTAGCTGCCTGAAGCGCCCGATTGCCGGCAAGGGTCAGTACATAACCATCCGGCCGCCGTTCGACGAGCCGTTCGCCTAGCGTCCGCTCCAGCGACGCAATTCGCCGCGCGATGGTCGCATGGTTGACGGAAAGCGCCCGCGCCGCCGCCGACAGGCTGCCGTGACGGGCAAGCGCGATGAAAATACGGATATCCTCCCAATCGGGAGCTGTGCGAATTTGATCAGCCATTGAGAGAGTTTAGTGAATTTTATCACAGGGCGCGAGCGGCTAGTCTCGATCTTAGAAAAATTCGCAAGGAGATCTGCCATGCTCACATCCAGTGCCACGATCACCCTGATCGGCGGCCCGACCGCGCTCATCGAAATCGACGGTTTTCGCCTGTTGACCGATCCGACCTTCGATCCGCCGGGTCTTTATCAAACGGCGCCGGTTCGGTTCGAAAAGACGTCCGGTCCCGCTCTTTCCGTGGAAGAGATCGGCCCGATCGATGCCGTGCTGCTGAGCCACGATCACCATTTCGACAATCTCGACAATGCGGGACGGGCAATGCTTCCGGCCGCCGGCATAAGCTACACAACAAACGCGGGGGCTGCACGCCTTGGCGGCAACGCGATCGGGCTTGCCCCATTGGAGACCCGCATTCTGGAGGGTAAGGATGGGAAGCGGCTGTTTGTGACGGCAACTCCGGCACGGCATGGTCCGGTCGGTATCGAACCGCTTTCCGGCGATGTCGTCGGCTTTCTATTGGGAGAGAACGAACCGGGCGACGCGATCTACATCACCGGCGACACGGTTTGGTATGAGGGAACGGCGGAGGTCGCACGCCGTTTCTCGCCCAAGGTCGTGATGCTTTTCACGGGCGCGGCGGAGCCGAGAGGGCGTTTTCACATGACGATGGGCAGCAATGACGCATTGGAAGCTGCGCACGCTTTTACCAACGCCGCAATCGTCGCCATTCACAATGAAGGGTGGGTACATTTCAAGGAAAGCGCCGAGCAACTCGCCGCCGCCTTCGCCACGCTCGGCGCGGCGTCCCGATTGAGCAATCTCGAAAGGGGTAAGCCAACCCTGTTTGAATGGTAGGCCGGTTTGACTTGGTTCGCGAAAGAGCCATATTCGGCCGCGATCGAACCATGCCCAGGGAGGGCCTCGCCGTGACCGATATTCAAGACATTTTCAAGAAATCCAATGTTGCCGTCATCACCGGAGGCGCTTCGGGCATCGGCTTCGCCGCAGCGAAATATTTCGCCTCGCTCGGCATGAGCGTCGTCGTTGCCGATCTCGGTGGCGACCGGCTGGCGCAGGCAAGCGCCGAACTCAAGACGATCGCGGGCGAAGAGCATGTCATGGCAATCGAGACCGATGTCGCCAGCAAGGATGCCCTGGAAGCTCTTGAGCGCGCCGTCCTGCAGCGCTTCGGCCGCGTGCATGTGCTGATGAACAATGCCGGCATCGGCCCGGAAACCTCGATCTTCAGCGCCCAGGCGGGATGGGATGCGATCCTCGGCGTCAACCTGCTCGGCGTCATCAACGGCACGCGCGTCTTCGGACCCGGCATGCTGGCGCATGGTGAACCGGGCATCATCATCAATACCGGCTCGAAGCAGGGCATCACCACGCCGCCGGGCAACCCCGCCTACAATGTCTCGAAGGCCGGCGTGAAGGTCTTTACCGAAGCGCTGCAACACGAACTCCGCAATACGGAAGGCGCGAAGATTTCGGCTCACCTCCTCATCCCCGGCTTCGTCTTTACCGGCCTGACCAAAGGCGAGCGCAAGGAAAAGCCGGCCGGCGCCTGGACGCCGGAGCAGACGGTCGATTTCATGGTGGAGAGCCTGACGCGCGGCGATTTCTACATTCTTTGCCCCGATAATGACGTAGCCCGCCCGGTCGACGAACGCCGCATGCTCTGGGCCGCCGGCGATATCGTCGAGAACCGGCCGCCGCTGTCACGCTGGCACCCCGACCATGCCGATCAATTCAAGGCCTTCCTCGAAAAGAAGGATTGATTTGCAATCAACCGAAAGCCGGATAAGAACGGACAGCCCCCTTATCCGGCTTTCGGAGCATTCTCGTGGATTTCATACCCAGCCTGCCGACCCTTCTTGCCTTTTCGGCAGCGAGCCTGCTGCTTGCGATGACACCAGGCCCGGACATGACGCTGTCGATCAGCCGCGCGCTGGCGCAGGGCAAGAAAGCAGCGCTGTTCGTCGTACTCGGCACCACGCTCGGCGTCGTGGTCCATACCTGCCTGGTGGCTTTCGGCATTTCCGCGCTGATTACGGCCTCGCCCGTCGCCTTCACCGTCCTGAAGACCGGCGGTGCCGCCTATCTGCTCTGGCTGGCAATCCAGGCGATCCGCTTCGGCTCCAGCCTGTCGGTCAAGAAGGTCGACGCCGTCAACGGAACGCCATTCTCCAACATTTCGAACGGCTTCTGGGTCAATCTCCTGAACCCCAAGGTCATCATCTTCTTCATGACCTTCCTGCCGCAGTTCGTCACGGCCGGCGATCCCGCCGTCACCCACAAGCTGCTCTTCCTCGGCTTCTTCTTCATCGCCATCGGCATGCCGGTCAACACGCTGGTCGTTCTCGCCGCCGACGGTCTGTCGTCGTGGCTGCAGAGGAACCGCGGCGTGATGCGCGGCCTCGACTACGCCTTTGCCGGCGTCTTTTCGATTTTCGCGGTGAAAATCTTCTTCACTCAGGCTCGTTGATGATCGGATAGCGGCCGGCGATCAACCAGTAAACGGTGGCGCAGGCAGCCCCTAGAAAGGCGAAGCAAACTGCAATCGTGATCAGATTGAGGGTCTGCGGCTTTTCCATAGCGCCGGAAATCAATATGGACGCCACTGCCGAGAGCACCGCGCCATAGATCGCATACCCGAACCAGCGGCGGACCCCACGCCATTCCATGATGGGAATGACGACGAGAGACGGCAGAATGCTGACGATCATTGCAGCCTTGGTCATCTCGAAGGTCAGCGCCAGAAGCTCCGGCGCTCCGCTCCCTGGTAGGGTGTAGGCGGCAACGCAGGCGAGCACGAAGCCCATCAGAGCGCAAGCGGCGAGATAGCCCCACAAGAGGCGTATCGGCTTGCGCAGTCCAAGGAGCATCGATCTCAATCCTCGCCGTGATTGGCGATCATCATCGCTTCGAAGGCCAATCGCTCCGTCTTGCGCATGCGCTCGGATTCCGACTTCAACTGACCGCAAGCGGCGAGAATATCGCGGCCGCGCGGCGTGCGGATCGGCGAGGCATAGCCGGCCGAATTGATGAAATCGGCGAACTTCTCGATCTGCTCCCAGTCGGAACACTGGTAGTTCGTGCCGGGCCAGGGATTGAAGGGAATCAGGTTGATCTTGGCCGGAATGCCCTTCAGCAGTTGGATCAGCCCCTTCGCATCCTCGAGGCTGTCATTGACGCCCTTCAGCATCACATATTCGAAGGTGATGCGGCGCGCGTTGGAAAGGCCGGGATAGGCGCGGCAGGCGTCCATCAGCTCTTTCAGCGGATACTTCTTGTTGATCGGCACCAGCATGTCGCGCAGATCGTCGCGCACCGCATGCAGCGAGATCGCCAGCATGACACCGATCTCGTCGCCGGTGCGATAAATTTCCGGCACGACGCCCGAGGTCGAAAGGGTGATGCGCCGCTTCGAAAGAGAAAGACCGTCGCCGTCGGATGCGATGAGCAGCGCCGTCTTGACGCTATCGAAATTATAGAGCGGCTCGCCCATGCCCATCATGACGATATTGCTGACCTTGCGTCCCTCAGCCGGCATGATCGTGCCCTGCGGCGCCTCGCGATCCGGAAAATCGCCGAGCCGGTCGCGCGCCAAGAGCAGCTGCGACAGGATTTCCTCCGCCGTCAGGTTGCGCACCAGACGCTGCGTGCCGGTATGACAGAAGGAACAGGTAAGCGAACAGCCGACCTGGCTGGAAATGCAGAGCGTGCCGCGCCCCTCTTCCGGGATGTAGACGGCCTCGATCTCGACGGGACGGCCGGCGCCCCGCGGCGGAAAGCGCAGCAGCCATTTGCGGGTGCCGTCATTGGAGACCTGCTCCTCGACGATCTCGGGACGCGCGATAGTGAAATGCGTCTTCAGCATCTCGCGCATGTCCTTCGACACGTTCGCCATGGCATCGAAATCGGAGACGCCGCGCACATAGATCCAGTTCCAGAGCTGGCTGACGCGCATCTTGATCTGCTTGTCGGCAACGCCCTTTTCCCTGAGCGCGGCACCCATCTCTTCGCGCGTCAGGCCGATCAGCGACGGCTTGGGCGAAAGTTCGACCGGCTGCGACACCGGCATCGGCTTAAGCCTGGAGGGGGTTATGACATCGGTGGCGGACATAGGATCGTTCCAACGGTTCACATCGGCGATGCCGCAAAAGCTGACGAAAGCTGCGGATGCGGGCAAGGCACGGAAATCTGAAGATTCATGCGGTGGCGGGACAAGCTGTCTGCCGCGCACCTATCGTTGGCGCGGCCTTTAGCATTAATTTCCGCTCGCGTCATCCCTTTCCCTCGAAAGCAAAGGCTGGCCCTCAAAAGCGAAGGTCGGCCCTCAAAAGCGAAAGGCCGGTCGACTTGACCGGCCTTGTTCATTGCGGTCGCGGCAACGGGAGGATCACATTACCGTGATTCCTCGGCCCTCGATCTTATTTGCAGTTTTCGATCTGCTTCAGCGCAGCGCTGACACCCTTCAGCGAATAGGTGTAGGAGGTAGCGGTGCCCTTCTTCGAAGTTGCCGAAACCTTCAGCGAATGGCCCGATTTCAGCGCGGCGACCAGCGCCGGCTCCTGCGCGGCATTCTCGACCCATGCGGCCTTGTCCTTGGTGAACATCACGAAGGTCTTGTTGTCGATGACGACGTTGACCTTGGAGTTGTCCTTGAGGGGATAGCCCATCATCGCCTGCGGCTCGTAGGAGATGTTCTGGCCCGGACGTTGCGACACGATGAAGAAATTGTCGCCGTGGTCGATGCCCGTCGTCGGCGCCTTGGCCGTCGGCACGGAAAGAACGTAACATACCTTGCCGCCAGCGGACTGGTAAGAATACGCGCCCCAGGCGTCGAACTGCTGAATGCGCGTGGGAGCTGCCGGCGCCGCCGCTGCTGCGGCCGGTGCCTGCTGCGTCTGCTTCTGCTTCTTGGTCTGCGCGGACGCGATGCCGGTTCCGGCCAGAACGAGCGAGAGGGCGATTGCGAAGCTTTTTACAAACATGGTTTCCTGCCGATTTCTTGCGGTCCAGAGCTCATGGCGATTCGATTGACGCACGCCTATGCTCGTGAGCTGCCTTATTTTGACTTTATTCAGGTTACCAAACCGTCAACGGAGCGCTGCCCGCCACTGGCTCCGTGCCATTTCAACCCAGGTATCGCACTAAGCTTGAAAGGCACCAGAAGGAATTGGAAAACCCGGATGGTTGAGTACCACCCAACGGATTCGATTTAAGACAGAAAGATTCAGGCAAGAATTTGACCTCGCTAAAATCAGGGAGGCCTCATAAATCTCTGGAAAGCCGAGAGGATTCAGATCAGCCTCCCGAAATGGGCGTTATGCCGTCTTCAAGGTCTCGGGCTCGTTCTCCAAAGCCCGGTCAGCCGCGTCATAATGCTCCTGCCGGATATGGCCCCGGATCATGCTGAAGGCGAGCGTCAGCACCGCGACGTCATCCGAATAGCCGATGACGGCAAAAAAATCGGGAATGATGTCGATGGGCATGACGAAATAGCCGAGTGCGGCCAGCAATATGCCGCGAACGCGGGTCGGCGTCTGCGGGTCGAGCGCGCAATAGAAGGCAGCAACGACGTCACGCGAGAACGGGATATGGCGAGCCGCCTTCCGCAAGGTCGGCCAGAATTTTCTGCGCACCGATTTCTCCTGCTCTTTTTGGGTCTCTTCGTCACCAGGCATCAGGATTTCCCCGTACTTGATGTCATCCATTCCATTCACCTCTAGCAAGGCCCGTCGCCCGGGCCGTGTAAACATATGGTGATCGCTCCTGGCGATTCAATCGATCCGGCGGGCAGCCGCCTTTTCCATCGCCTTGGCGAGCTTGACGTCATGGTCGGTCAGGCCGCCGGCATCATGCGTCGTCAGCTTCACCTCGACACGGGAATAGACGTTGAACCATTCCGGATGATGGTTGAATTTTTCGGCGGCAAGGGCAGCTTCCGTCATGAAGCCGAAAGCTTCGACGAAGTTGCGGAACTTGAAGGTCTTCGAAATCGAAAGCCCGTCGGCCGCAAGCGCCCAGCCGGCAAGCTCCGCAAGATTTTCATCGATTGCCGCACGGTCCAGCTTTTCGTATTTCATGGCAAGTCACTCCTCTCGAGCGCGGTTCAACTCTTCACGGAATCTCCGAACCGCTCTACTTTGTTATTCTCACGCAATTCCGAACGGAAAACCGCTTTGCACTTTCCTGGAATTGCTCTCTAGCGGTGAAACGATAGCATGGATCGTCACAGGGTTCTTTTCGTCTGCGTCGGCAATATCTGCCGGTCGCCCCTCGCCGAGGGCATATTCAGGCATCTGGCGGGCGAGGCGGGCCGTGCCGACGAATTCGAAATCGATTCGGCCGGCACCGGCGGCTGGCATCAGGGAGAACGCCCGGATCGCCGCTCGATCGCGGTCGCGGCCGGTCATGGGATCGATATTTCGGGCCAGCGCGCCCGGCGCATAGAACCCGCCGATTTTGGCAGGTTCGATCTGATCCTGGCAATGGATCAAGACAATTTGAAGAACTTGCGCAAGGCAGCACCCGCCGATGCCCTCGGCAAGCTGCATCTCTTCAATACCCTAGCGCTCGGAAGCAACAAGGACATCCCCGACCCCTATTACGGAGACCGCGAGGATTTCGAAGCTGTCTATACCATGCTCTTGGCAGGCTGCAGCGCGCTGTTACCTAAGGCCGGGAAGGTGCCGCGGGGCTCGTGAAGCGGGAATATCTCTTCGGTGAGATAAGGACCGCCACCGACCGATTCGCGGGATGACAGAAGCACGAAGCGCCCGACCGTGAACGGCTGAGTGTAGAAATTGCCCCGACCGGAGAGATAGTGCACGACGTCGTCGACCCGCGAGGACTTCAACCTGGCAAGCGTGACATGTGGCGTGAACTTGCGGGGATCCGGCTGCAGACCGATGCGCTGGCAGATGCGCTCGATCTCGCCCTGCAGGGCGAACATATCAGGCGTCTGCGAGACCCCGGCCCAAACCGAATGCGGTTTCTTGGAGCCGAAGGAACCGATGCCCTCCAGCCGAAGCTGGAATTCAGGTCGATCTATCCGGTCCAGACGGTCGACGATCTCATCCGCCGTGCGGCCATCGACATCGCCGATGAAGCGCAAGGTAATGTGATAATTTTCAACGTCGATCCACCTGGCTCCCGGGAGACCACCGCGCAACAATGACAGGCTCATGGCCGCATTGCGCGGAATTTCGAGGGCGGTAAAAAGTCTCGGCATGACGAGCACTCCCCGAATCTCTTGCAGGTATAGGTAGGGAATCACGCATTTGCAGTCGGTGCAAGCATCTATTTCGCACCTGCGTCAATCATCCCTACAAAACTCATAACATCAGGCAACATATGCTCGACCATGACATCGACCCCCTTGGGGTTCGGATGCATCCCGTCCGAGAGCTGCAAATCCGCATGTGTTGCAACACCGTCGAGGAAGAATGGATAGAGCGCGAGCTGGTACTTATCGGCCAGACGCTTGTAGATCGGGTTGAATTTATCGGCATAGTCGGCCCCCATGTTCGGCGGCGCCAGCATACCGACGAGAAGGATCGGGATCTTTCTGTCCTTCAACCGCTCGATCATCGTCTCCAGGTTCTTTTCGGTCTGTTCCGGCGGAATGCCGCGCAGCGCGTCGTTGGCGCCGAGCTCGAGGATGACGCCGTCCGTACCATCGGGCACCGACCAGTCGATACGCGAAAGCCCGCCTGACGTCGTATCGCCGGAAACGCCAGCATCGGCGACGGCGATATCGAGCCCCTTGGCCTTCAGCGCCGCCTCAAGCTTGGCGGGAAAGCCATCGCCGGGCGGCAGCTGATAGCCCGCCATCAGGCTGTCGCCGAAGCCGACCAGCTGGATCGTCCGCGCATCGGCAGCATGAACCGCGCCAAACAAAAGACCGAAAGTGATGACAGCGAATTGAAGCGCAGCAACTTTAAATCCCATGATCCATTCCCTAAATCCGCTGCTCGGGCCAGTCGCGCCCGCCATTGTCTCTGATGTTCTCTGATATATAGGGCGTTCGCATTGGCAAAAACCATCATTGAGCTGAAGAAGGCGGATTTGACGCTCGGCAACGCCGCTGCATCGGTCCATGTACTGAAGGGCATCGATCTCACCGTCATGGAGGGTGAGGCCGTTGGTATCGTCGGCCCGTCCGGCTCCGGCAAGTCCACGCTGCTGATGGTGCTGGCCGGCCTCGAAAAGCTCGACAGCGGTGAACTTCTGATCCGCGACACGCCGCTGCACAGCCTGAGCGAAGATCGCATTGCCGATTTCCGCGGCCGCAACATCGGCATCGTCTTCCAGTCCTTCCACCTGATCGCCAATATGACAGCGCTGGAAAACGTCGCCGTGCCGCTGGAGCTTGCCAATGTCCGCGATGCCTTCGACATCGCGCGGCGTGAGCTGGAAGCGGTGGGACTTGGCGAAAGGCTCAATCACTATCCCGGGCAGCTCTCCGGCGGCGAGCAGCAGCGCGTGGCGATCGCCCGCGCACTGGCGCCCTCACCGGCCGTTCTGATCGCCGACGAACCCACGGGCAACCTCGACACCGATACCGGCCGGCAGATCGCCGACCTGCTCTTTGCCCAGCAGGCCGAGCGCGGCACGACCATGCTGCTCGTCACCCACGATCCCGCCCTTGCCGCCCGCTGCTCGCGCCAGATCCGCGTCCGCTCCGGCGAGATCGAGAACGACAGCGCCCGCACCCGCACCAGCCAGGCGGCGATTGCATGAGCGCGGCGGCATTGCGCCTGCCGCTCGCCTTCCGCCTTGCCCTGCGCGAGTTGCGCGGCGGCCTTGGCGGCTTCTACATCTTCCTCGCCTGCATCGCGCTCGGCACCGGCGCGATCGCCGCCGTCAATTCCGTTTCCCGCTCGATCACCGACGCGATCTCGACGCAGGGACAGTCATTGCTGTCAGGCGACGTTCGCTTCGAGCTGCGCAATCGCGAGGCGACGCCGGAGGAACTGGCCTATCTTCGGGGCCTCGGCAAGCTGTCTCGCTCCACCAATCTGCGCTCCATGTCCCGCCTGCCCGATGGCTCCGATCAGGCACTGGTCGAGGTGAAGGCGGTCGATGACGCCTATCCGCTCTACGGCACCTTCGAGGCCGACCCGAATGAACCGCTCTCGACCCTGCTGGCTGTCAAGGACGGCACCTATGGTGCGGTCGTCGCGCCCTTGCTGCTTGAACGCCTGAACCTGAAGGTTGGCAGCGATCTGCTGCTGGGCAACGCCAAACTGCGCATTACCGGCACCATCACCACCGAGCCGGATGCCGTCTCCGAAGGCTTCGGCTTTGCGCCACGCCTGCTCACCAGCCGGGATGCTCTGACCGCCTCCGGCCTGATTGCGACCGGCAGCCTGGTCGAGCAGGCCTATCGAATTCGTATGGATGATCCGGCCGCCGGCCTGCGCAACATCGGCGACCGCGCCAATGCCGCTTTCCCGCAGGCAGGCTGGTCTATCCGCAGCAGCGACCGCGCCGCGCCGCAGCTTGCCGACAATGTCACCCGCTTCTCGCAGTTCCTGACGCTGGTGGGATTGGCCGCCCTGATCGTCGGCGGCGTCGGTGTCGCCAATGCCGTGCGCGCCTTCCTCGATTCCAAGCGCACGACCATCGCCACCTTCAAATGCCTGGGCGCGCCGGCTTTCGTCGTCGTGCTGATCTATCTGATCCAGATCGCCGTCATCGCGCTCGCGGGCATCATCGTCGGCCTCGTACTCGGCGCCATCGCACCGATGATCGCTTCACAATTCATGGCGGAATTCCTGCCGATTTCCACCGCGCCGCGGCTCTACCCCGGCGCGCTGACGCTGGCTGCCCTCTTCGGCCTGCTGACGACGCTCGCCTTTGCCATTCCGCCGCTCGGCCATGCCCGCGAAGTACCGGCAACGGCGCTGTTCCGCGAGCAGGGCTTCGAGGCGCGCCGCCTGCCCGGCTGGCCCTATCTGCTCGCCGCCGGCATGCTGATGGCCGCGCTCGCAGCCCTGGCAATCCTTACCGCTTACGATCGCTTCATCGCCATCGTCTTCGTCGTCTCGATCGCCGCGGCCTTCGTGGTGCTGCGCCTCGTTGCCGCCGGGCTCTCCTGGCTCGCCCGCCGTAGCCCGCGCGTGCGCTCGCCCGCTCTTCGCCTGGCGATCGGCAACATCCACCGGCCGGGTGCGCTGACCTCATCCGTCGTGCTGTCGCTCGGCCTCGGCCTGGCGCTGCTGGTAACGCTGACGCTGATCGACGGCAACATGCGCCGCGAGCTGATGGGCCGCATGAGCGAGCAGGCGCCGAACTTCTTCTTCGTCGATATTCAGGGGCCGGAGCTGGAAGGCTTCCGCAAGATCGTCCTCGACATCGACCCCAAGGGCAAGCTCGTCGAGGCACCGATGCTTCGCGGCCGGATCGTTGCCTTCAACGGCGAGGATGTCACCAAGATGAAGGTGCCGGCGGCAGGCCAATGGGTCTTGCGCGGCGATCGCGGCATCACCTATGCCGAAACCATCCCGGAAAACGCCTCGGTCACGGAGGGCAAATGGTGGGACAAGGATTATAGCGGCGAGCCGCTGGTCTCCTTCTCCGAAGAGGAAGGCAAGGCGCTCGGCCTGAAGCTCGGCGACAAGGTCACCGTCAACGTGCTCGGCCGCAACGTCACCGCCAGGATCGCCAGCTTCCGCAAGGTTCAATGGCAGTCGCTGTCGATCAATTTCGTGATGATCTTCTCGCCCAATACCTTCAGCAGTGCACCGCATGCCTGGCTCGCAACGCTGACCGACACATCCGCCACCTCGGAGCAGGAAGCAGCGATCCTCCGGAAAGTCACCAATACCTACCCGACCATAACAAGCGTCCGCGTCAAGGATGCGCTCGATGTCGTCAACACGCTGGTGGGACAGCTGGCGACGGCCATTCGCTCCGCCGCGTCGGTGGCGCTGATCGCCTCGGTTCTGGTGCTGGCCGGCGCGCTTGCAGCCGGCAATCGCGCCCGCACGCATGATGCGGTCATCCTCAAGACGCTCGGCGCGACGCGGGCGACGTTGATCCGCGCCTTCAGCTACGAATATCTGATTTTGGGTGCCGCAACCGCCGTATTCGCACTGATCGCCGGCGCCGCATCCGCCTGGTATATCGTCAGCCGCATCATGCACCTGCCTTCCGCCTTCCTGCCCGATGTCGCCTTCTCGACGCTTGTCATCGCCCTTATTTTGACAGTTGGGATCGGGCTGATCGGCACTTGGCGGATTCTCGGGCAGAAAGCAGCGCCCGTTCTGCGCGAACTCTGATTCGTCTTTGCGCATTAACCGAACGCGATGAATCGGTACGATATTACGCCGATTTAACATGGGGCCGATCGCTAGACCCTTGTCTATGAGGCCCGAAAGCCTCATATTCTGTGCAGGCATGCTGAGCTCCGCAGCGGCGCCTGGGCCTTCAAAGACCCGACACCGTACTCACATCGGAGCTTGAAAGAGGAAAACATGGCTGACTTTCGCAATTACCAAAACCGGGCGCAGAGCGGTGCGCAATCCGGTGCGATGATAGACGAAGGCCTTCGAGCCTACATGCTCAAGGTCTATAACCTGATGGCGCTGGGTCTGGCGATCACGGGTGTTGCCGCCTATCTCTCCTTCTCGCTCGCTTTCGCAAACGGACAGATCACGGCCTTCGGCCAGGCGATCTATCTGAGCCCGCTGAAGTGGGTGGTCATCCTTGCCCCGCTGGCAATGGTTTTCTTCCTGAGCTTCAGGATTAACCGCATGAGCGTGGCCGCCGCGACGACGACCTTCTGGGTCTACGCTGCGCTGGTGGGCCTGTCGCTGTCGTCGATCTTCATCATCTACACCGGCCAGAGCGTCGTGCAGACCTTCTTCGTGACCGCCGCCTCCTTCGGCGCGCTGTCGCTGTTCGGCTACACGACGAAGCGTGACCTCTCGGCGATGGGCTCGTTCCTGATGATGGGTCTCTTCGGCCTGATCATCGCTTCGCTGGTCAACATCTTCCTGGCTTCGTCCGCCCTGCAGTTCGCGATCTCCGTGATCGGCGTCCTGATCTTCGCAGGCCTCACCGCCTATGACACGCAGCGGATCAAGGAAATGTACTATACCGCCGACGATGCGACGGTCGCCGGCCGCAAGGCGATCATGGGCGCCCTGTCGCTCTACCTCGACTTCATCAACCTGTTCATGTTCCTGCTGCAATTCATGGGCAATCGCCGTTAATCGCGCAGCATGAATTAAGAAATGGAAAGGCGGCTTCGGCCGCCTTTTTTATTTGCCTGGCCGCAGGCCCTGCGATTTGATAGCTGCCGTCACATCCAGCAAGTCAGGCAACAAGAAGCAGATGTCCGTCAGCCTCCGCAGCGCTACCAGAGACGATCTTTCTCACATCACCGCAATCTATCGCGACTCCGTCCTCAACGGTACGGCAAGCTACGAGATCACGCCGCCAAGCCAGGAGGAGATGGCCGCCCGCTTCCTGGCGATCCAGGAAAAGACCTATCCCTATCTGGTCGCCGAAGACGATGCCGGCACCTTTCTCGGCTATGCCTATGCCTCCTCGTTCCGCACGCGGCCAGCCTATCGCTGGATGGTGGAGGACTCGATCTATCTAGCGCCGGAGGCCCGCGGTCGCGGCGTCGGCAGGCTGCTGCTCGATGCGCTCGTCGAAAGCTGTCAGACACTCGGCTTCCGCCAGATGATCGCCGTCATCGGCGGCGCCCACCCCGCCTCCGTCGCCGTTCACCGCGCCGCGGGGTTTACCGAAGCAGGCCTGCTGAAGGGCACCGGCTACAAGCATGGCCGCTGGCTGGACACCATGCTGATGCAGAAGGCACTCGGCGAGGGAAATGGCACTGATCCGGACCCGTCGGTCTATCCGGGGACGTTGTTTGGGGGCTAAAGCGAGTTTCGCGCATGCCGCGCCTCTGATACCCCTCTCTGTCGCTACCGCGACATCTCCCCCACAAGGAGGGAGATTGGTAGCTTGCGGCAACCTTCCGGCTCAAACCAACATCGCGGCCGCAGAAAGTGCAGCCTATTGTTTCACAGGGAAAGTTCGGCGCACTCCCAACGATCTCCCCCTTGTGGGGGAGATGTCCCGATAGGGACAGAGGGGGTGCCTCACCATCCTCATCCCAGTTGAGAAGAATTATTTCTCCACCAGCTTCAACTGCTTGTCGAAAACCTTCAGCACCTGCTGCAGATCGTGGCCGCGCTTCAGGATCATGCCGTTGGTGTTCACGACGGAAAAGGCGCCCTGCTTGGCCGCAAGTTTCGGATTCTTTTCGATGCGGAAGAGCGGCATCTCGCCGGAGCGCTTGAAGACGGAGAAAACCGCCTTCTCCTTCAAATGGTCGATCGCGTAGTCGCGCCACTCGCCTTCTCCGACCATGCGGCCATAGATCCAGAGAATCGTATCCAGCTCCCGGCGATGGAAGGTCACCGGCAGCGGGTCCTTGCTCTGTTTGTATTCCCTGAGATCGACGACGACGGAGGAACTGGTATCGGTGGAGCGGCTTTCGCCGTGTCGCAAATCCGGCTGATCAGTCATCAATCCCCCAGGGGCTATCTCATGACAGGAGAATGACAGTTTGCCTCAGCCGCATCAAATTGCAAGACGGCTGACGGCTCACAATTTCTTTCCCGGGTCTCAAAGCACCTCGTCAGTGCCGCATTTCAGCCAAAACGACGCCCAATTTACAGGAAGTATAGAGGGCCGTTTGACGCCGCCGCGTCAAACGGCCCGGCCGGGGCGCATCGATTAAACCCCAGCCCCGAATGCGTCCTCGCCGGGCACCTCCCCTTTTTGGCGCCAGCCAAAATAGAGAGCCTTTTCGACCAAAACCAAATGGATAACTCCCAGCAAAGCTGGAAAAGCCACTCAGCCGTCAGAACCGACCGTCAGAACCGTCGCCCCGAGAATGGCGGCGGGATCGCCCGAAGGCGTCGACGATTGCAGGAGAATCGCAAGACCTCTGCGGCCAGCCTTATCGAGCACGGTGGAGGGCAGCACGAGGCTCATGGCCTTGCCGTCCCACATGCCGACGGTCTCGACATCGGACACCGCGTGCATATAGGCGATCTGCTGGCCGGTGTTTTCCCCACCCTTCGGGGCCACCATCTGCTCCTTGTCGAAATAGACGGCAACGACATTGGCCTTGCCCTGTCCGGCGCCGATCTTGATCTCGAGCTCGTCGCCCTTCATGGCGGCATTCACCGGAACCGTCAGCCCTTCGCCAAGGCGTTGAAAGTCATCGAGCTTGACGTTGATGGCATTGAGATCGGCTCCGTTCATATGGTCCCTGCCATTGACGATCGCCTGCGGCGTATAGACCCCGCTGCGGCCCATCGTCCGGGCATAGGCATACTGGCGCGCCGTATTGTCCTTGGACGCCATGGTGTCGTTCCAGCCGAGATAATTCCAATAGTCGACATGATAGGCGAGCGCCACCACATTGCCCTGGCGGATCAGCTTGCGGAATGCCGCATCGGCCGGGGGACAGGAGGCGCAGCCCTGCGAGGTGAAGAGTTCGACCACGCCCTTGATCTTCGTGGCTTCCTGCGCATGCAGCGAACTTGCGAGCGCAATGCCTGCCAGAAGTGAAACCGAAAATCGAAGGCGCATTTCTATCTTACCTCTGCATCAAATCCCGCGAGCCTTCTGCCCACACAGGCTCCGAAACACTCATCCTTGTTGAGCGACCATGCTCACATCAAGCCTGAAAAACCTGAAACAAGAGATAATAGTTTAGTGCGATGACGCAAAGTCACGAAGGGGTGAGGCCGTGGTGAGCCCGAGGGCCTGCCGTACACATCACCGTGAAAAACAAGAGGCCGCCGGAAGAGTTTTCCGGCGGCCTCCAAGAATGGCGTTAAAAACCTTTCAGGCAGCGAGGTCGCGCAGAACGGTCTGCAGAATGCCACCATTGTTGACGTAGACGACCTCATCCAGCGTATCGATACGGCAGATGATCGGGATGTCGCGAACCGTGCCGTCGCCATAGGTGACTTTGGCGATCTTGCGCTCGCGCGGCTTGATATCAGCCAGGCCTTCGATCGTCACGAGCTCGTCACCCTTCAAGCCGAGGCTTGCCCAGGTGGTGCCCTCTTCGAAGACAAAGGGGATGACGCCCATGCCGACCAGGTTCGAGCGGTGAATACGCTCGAAGGACTGGGCGATCACGGCGCGCACGCCGAGCAGGTTCGTGCCCTTGGCAGCCCAGTCGCGCGACGAGCCGTTGCCGTATTCGACACCTGCGAAGATGACGAGCGGAACGCCCTCGGCCTTGTACTGCATGGCCGCATCGTAGATCGACGTCTCTTCCTTGGACGGATAGTGGATGGTGTAGCCACCTTCCTTGCCGTTCGGGCCGAGCATGTGATTGCGGATGCGGATGTTGGCAAAGGTGCCGCGCATCATGACTTCATGATTGCCGCGGCGCGTGCCGTACTGGTTGAAGTCGGCAACGCCGACGCCATGGCCGATGAGGTAGGAACCGGCCGGCGAGGCAGCCTTGATCGAACCGGCCGGGGAAATGTGGTCGGTGGTGATCTTGTCGCCGAAGAGGCCGAGAACGCGAGCGCCCTTGATGTCGGAAACGCCGGCGCCCTTCTTGCCCATGCCCACGAAGTAAGGCGGGTTCTGCACGTAGGTCGAGTTGTCGTCCCAGGCATAGGTCTGGCCCGGAGGAACCTGCACGGCCTGCCAGTTGGCGTCGCCCTTGAAGACGTCGGCATACTTGCTCTCGTAGAGCTCGCGCGTGACGTACTTCTGGATGAACTCCTGAACCTCATGCGAGGTCGGCCAGATGTCCTTGAGGTAGACCGGCTTGCCGTTCTGGTCCTCGCCGATCGGCTCCTTCGTCAGGTCGAGCTGCACCGAGCCGGCGAGCGCGTAAGCGACGACGAGCGGCGGCGAAGCCAGGTAGTTTGCCTGGACGTCAGGCGAAATACGGCCTTCGAAGTTGCGGTTGCCCGAGAGCACGCCCGATACGATCAGGCCCTTGTCGTTGATCGTCTTCGAGATCGGCGCCGGCAGCGGGCCGGAGTTGCCGATGCAGGTGGTGCAGCCGAAGCCGACCAGGTTGAAGCCGAGCTTGTCGAGGTCGGCCTGCAGGCCGGACTTGGCGAGGTATTCGCCGACGACTTGGCTTCCCGGTGCCAGCGATGTCTTGACCCACGGCTTGGTCTTCAGGCCCTTGGCAACGGCGTTGCGGGCGAGAAGGCCGGCAGCGATCAGCACCGAGGGGTTGGAGGTGTTGGTGCAGGAGGTGATGGCGGCAATGGCAACGTCGCCATGGCCGATATCGAAATCCGTGCCTTCGACCGCATAGCGGTTGGAAAGCTGGCCGGGCTTCTTGTATTCGGTTTCCAGCGAGGTGGCGAAGCCGGAAGCGATGTTTTCCAGCGCGATACGGCCTTCCGGACGCTTCGGGCCGGCCATCGACGGCACGACGTCGCCGAGGTCGAGTTCCAGCGTGTCGGTGAAGACGAGGTCGGAACCGTCATTGTCGCGCCACATCCCTTGAGCCTTGGAATAGGCTTCGACGAGCGCGATACGGTCCTTGGTGCGGCCGGACATGTTGAGGTAGTGCAGCGTTTCCTTGTCGACCGGGAAGAAGCCGCAGGTCGCGCCATATTCCGGACCCATGTTGCCAATGGTGGCGCGGTCGGCGAGCGGCATGTTGTCGAGGCCGGGGCCGAAGAATTCGACGAACTTGGAAACGACGCCCTTCTTGCGCAGCATCTGTACGACGGTCAGAACGAGGTCGGTCGCGGTGACGCCTTCCTTGAGCTTGCCGGTCAGCTTGAAGCCGATGACTTCAGGCAGCAGCATGGAAACCGGCTGACCGAGCATCGCAGCTTCAGCTTCGATACCGCCCACACCCCAGCCGAGAACGCCAAGGCCGTTGATCATGGTCGTGTGCGAATCGGTGCCGACGCAGGTGTCGGGATAAGCGATCGTTTCGCCGTCTTCTTCCTTCGTCCAGACGGTCTGGCCGAGATATTCGAGGTTCACCTGGTGACAGATGCCGGTGCCGGGAGGAACGACGCGGAAGTTCTTGAATGCCTGCTGGCCCCACTTCAGGAAGCGGTAGCGCTCGCCATTGCGCTGGTATTCCAGCTCGACGTTCTTAGCGAAAGCCTGCGGCGTGCCGAATTCGTCGACGATGACCGAGTGGTCGATGACGAGGTCGACGGGAACGAGCGGGTTGATCTTTTCCGGATCGCCGCCGAGCGAAACCATCGCGTCGCGCATGGCAGCAAGGTCGACAACGGCCGGAACGCCGGTGAAGTCCTGCATCAGCACGCGCGCCGGGCGATAGGCGATTTCGTTCTCGACGGTGCCCTTGTTCGTCAGCCATTCGGCGACGGCAAGGATATGGTCCTTGGTGACCGACTGCCCGTCTTCAAAACGCAGCAGGTTTTCCAGAAGTACCTTCATGGAATAAGGCAGCTTGGAAACGCCGGAAAGACCATTCGCCTCAGCCTTGGGCAGGCTGAAATAGACATAGTCTTTCCCGCCGACGGTCAGCGTGGAACGACAATTAAAACTGTCAAGAGATTTAGACACGAGATACCCCGTTTCTGATAGCCAACACAGTCGTGCGAACGCCTATGCACTTTATGCACATCAGGATGCGGGTACGGCCATTTCCGCTGTCCGCACGTAAGGCAAAATACCTTAAGTTCGGCGCAAGGATGAAATTCACGCCGACCGCTGGCGTGGTTGCAGGTCTTATAGATAATTTCGTAAAGACTTGCCAGAGTGACAAGATGCAAATTTGGACAATTTTTTGCGCACTGCGGCAAAGACAATAGGGAAAGCCTGAGCGAATGCATCTAAGCGCTGAAAATCTGGCGGCAAGGCGGGGCGAAGACCTGATTTTCTTGAATGTTTCCTTCAACTTGGCAGGTGGCGACGCCCTCGTTCTGACGGGCCGCAACGGGTCGGGAAAATCGACGCTTCTGCGCGTTGTGGCGGGCCTTCTCAGGCCGGAAAAGGGCCGTGTCACATTCACCGGAAACGATGGCGAATCCGGCCGGCCGGCCGGCGAAGCCAGCCACTATCTCGGCCACCGCAATGCGATGAAATCCGAGTTGACAGTCGCGGAAAATCTGACCTTCTGGAAAACCTTCCTCGGCGACATGGCTGATGGCTTCGGTCTGGATGTCGATGAAGCCGTCGATGCCGTCGGACTTGCCGGCATCGCCCACTTGCCCTTCGGCTACCTCTCCGCCGGCCAGCAGCGGCGAATCGCTTTCGCCAAACTTTTGGTCGCCCACCGCCCCATCTGGATCCTCGACGAGCCGACGGCAGCACTCGACAGCTCCGCCGACCAGCTTTTCGCCGACCTCATCACAGCGCATCAGAAGAGCGGCGGCATCGTTCTTGCTGCGACGCACCAGCCGCTGGGATTGGAGAAGATGCAGGAGATGAGGATGACGAGGTTTGCCGGGGTAAGTGAGGGGGTGTGGGGATGAAGCAGACAATGCGGAATTTACCGAACCCTCACTACCCTCTTCTTGCCATGAACGTAAGCGACGGCCTCCTCACAGAGCGCTCATCGCTTTGCGATGAGTTACCCCCCTCTGTCACTATCGTGACATCTCCCCCTCAAGGGGGGAGATCATGGGCGGCAGCACCCTGCTCCAAGCAATTTCCATATGATCTGCAAATACAGGAAGGCTTTGTTTGGCTTCGAGCGCACAACGGATTACCGATCTCCACCCTTGTGGGGGAGATACCCCAAAGGGGCAGAGGGGGGTGGCGAGAAGCAAACGCTTCTCGCGCCTGGAGCCAGGCGAAAGGCAATTCCCCGATTCACTTTGAAAGCCGCACCCCATGACCGCCCTCCTCCTCCGCGACCTCAGACTTTCGGTACGCGCCGGCGGCGGGGCGCTGATCGGCATCCTCTTCTTCCTCACCGTCGTCGCCGTCATCCCCTTCGGCGTCGGGCCTGACCTGAAGCTTCTCTCGCGCATCGGCCCAGCCATCGTCTGGATCGGCGCGCTGCTTGCAAGCCTCCTCGGCCTCGACCGGCTGTTCCAGGCTGAACGTGACGACGGTTCGCTCGATCTGCTCGTCATGCAGGAAACACCGCTGGTGCTGACGGTCTTCATCAAATGCACAGCACATTGGGTGGCAACCGGCCTGCCCCTCGTCATCGCCTCACCGCTGCTCGGTCTCTTTATGAATATGAACGAGACGGCGATCGGCGCGACGGCCCTGACCCTGCTCGTCGGCTCGCCGGCGATCACCTTCATAGGCGCGGTGGGTGCCGCCGTTGCCGTGGCGCTGCCGCGCGGCGGGCTGCTGGTCTCCATTCTCGTGCTGCCGCTGACCATTCCCGTGCTGATCTTCGGCGTCAGCGCAACCTATGCCGCCGTCGAAGGGCCTCAGCCCTTCCTGCCGCCATTCCTGATCCTGATCGCGCTGACTCTATTCTTCGCCGCCCTCGGCCCGGCCGCGGCCGCCCTTGCCTTGCGGAACACGACTGATTGATCAGAGCAATTCCGGGAAAAGTGAGAAGCAGTTTTCCATCCGGAATTGCGCAATAACAAAAGGGTAGAGCCTTTTCGCACTTCGAAGAAAAGCGGAAAGGCTCTAACGGAGATACTGTTTCGTCCATCTGAGACAATGCGGTCGATTGCCGGAAAAGCCATATCGGGTTAAACAAGCCGCATGAGCGATATCAGCCCTGCGATCAGCCGATTTTCCGACCTCGCCAACCCCACGCGGTTTCTGGCTTTTTCGGCGCGTCTCATTCCCTGGCTGGCGGCCATTTCGGCCGTGCTTTTCGCAATCGGCCTCTATCTGTCCTTTACGACCGAGGGCGATTACCAGCAGGGCGACACCGTCCGCATCATGTATATCCACGTTCCCGCCGCCTGGCTGTCGATGATGTGCTATACGATCATGAGCATGTCGGCGATCGGCACGCTGGTCTGGCGCCATCCGCTCGCCGATGTCGCCGGCAAGACGGCAGCCCCGCTCGGCGCCGCCTTTACGCTAATCGCGCTGGTGACAGGCTCCCTCTGGGGCAAGCCGATGTGGGGCACCTATTGGGTCTGGGATGCGCGCCTGACCTCGGTCTTCATCCTCTTCTTGATGTATCTCGGCCTGATCGCGCTCAACCGCGCCATGGACGATCCGTCGAAGGCGGCCCGCGTCGCCTCGATCCTGACGCTGGTCGGCTTCATCAATATCCCGATCATCAAGTTCTCCGTGGACTGGTGGAACACGCTGCATCAGTCGGAAAGCATCATGCGCATGGATGGCCCGGCCATCGACGCGGAATTCCTCTGGCCGCTTTTCACCATGGCGCTCGCTTTCACGCTGCTGTTCTTCACGCTGCACCTGATGGCGATCCGCAACGAAATCTGGCGCCGCCGCATCGCCACGCAGCGCCGCATGGCCGCGCGCATGGCAAGCCGGGAGGAATAGCATGTCGCATCCCTTCTACGTTTTCGGCTCCTATGGCTTTGCCGCGTTCATAATCCTCGCGATCATCGCCTGGATCTGGATCGACGGACGCCTGCGCCGCCGCGAGCTCGCAGCATTGGAAGCCTCCGGCATCCGCCGCCGCTCGCAGCGGCCGCCCGAGAGCGATACGAAATGACTGCCGATACCGACAATAAGGATCAGCCGAAATCGGGCGGCACAGCGCGCTATCTATTCGCGCTGATCCCGCTCATCGTCTTTGCCTGCATCGCCCTTGCCGTCGGCAAGGTCATGTATGACCAGGAAGTACACGGCACTGACATTTCGGCCATTCCCTCGGCCCTGATCGGCACCAAGGCGCCGAAGCTCATACTGCCGCCGCTTGCAGGCTCCAACCTGCCGGCGCTGACCGATGACGCCATCAAGGACAAACTGACGCTCGTCAACGTCTTCGCCTCCTGGTGCACTCCCTGCCGCGACGAGCATCCGGTGCTGAAGGAACTCGCCAGGGGCGGCCAGCTCAACATCGTGGCGATCAATTACAAGGACACGAGCGAGAACGCACTGCGCTTCCTCGGCGAACTCGGCAATCCCTACAACGCCATCGGCATCGACCCCAACGGCTCCGCCGCCATCGACTGGGGCGTCTACGGCATCCCGGAATCCTATCTCGTCTCGCCTGACGGCACGATCCTCTACAAGCAGGTCGGCCCCTTCACGCCGACCAGCCTGAAGGAAGGGCTCTATCCGGCCATAGCGAAGGCGCAAGGGAAGCCTGCGTCCTAGACCCCTCGCTTCATCGAAGAGCAACCACCCGCCCTCGTGGTTCGAGGCTCCAGCTCCTTTCGACAAGCTCAAGGAGCTTCCACACCTCACCGTGAGGGCTGATCTCCCTTGCGCAATCTAAAGATCACCCAGCTCACTAAGGCAGCTAAGCTGCCAACCAATCGGCGCAAAAGTCACTCCACCTCATGGTGAGGTGCCCTATTGCCGAAGCATAGCGCAGGCAATGGGGCCTCGAACGACGAGGTGGCCACGGGGCCAGCTTCAAAACTCTGTTAGATCCCGCCCTGCCAGATCTTGATCGCATCGACCGGCCAGACCAGCATCAGCACATTGAGCGTGAGATTGTCGCGGATCAGATAGCCGGTGAGCAGCTCGAAGAAGATGGCGATGGCAACTGTCACCAGCACCGGGGCGCGCCAGGCAAACAGGAAGCCGACCACCATGAACACGGCATCCATCGACGAATTGAGGACGCTGTCGCCGACATAATCGAGCGAGATCGTCGCCGAACGATAGCGGTTGATGATGATCGGAGAATTTTCCAACAGCTCCCAGCCGGATTCGATCAGCATGGCAACGAAGAGCCGCATCGACAGCGGCCTGCCGCGCATGATCAGATGCGTGAGGCCGAAGAAGAGGAAACCGTGGATGATGTGCGACGGCGTGTACCAGTCGGCGATATGCTGCGAATTGCCGCTCGACTTCACCACCGGCTCGAAGAGCTTCACATAGCCGCAGGTGCAGATCGGCACGCGGCCCATCATATATTCCGCGACGATCTGCACGAGCAGAACGACGGCGCAGGCGATGAACCAGAAGCTCTGCTGGCGGTAGCGGTTTTGCGCGTCGACGGTTTCGCTCATTTTCCGCCTTCCGCCGGCGGCTCGATCGTGTGCTTCATGATCAACGGCATCTGCGACAGGGTGAAGATAATGGTGATCGGCATCGTCGCCCACACCTTGAAGTTCACCCAGAGATTATCCGCGGCCTTGGTGTCGGGCAGGTAGTACCAGTTCGAGCCGCGCCAGACGACTTCATTGAGCACGGCCAGCACGAAGAAGAAAATGCCCCAGCGCAGCGTCAGCTTGCGCCAGCCTTCGGCATCCAGCTGGAAGGCGGCGTTGAAAACGTAGCCGAGCAGCGACTTGCCGAAAGCAAGGCCGCCGAGCAGCGCAACGCCGAATAGCGCATTGACGATGGTCGGCTTCATCTTGATGAAGGTTTCGTTTTGCAGGTAGATGCCAAGCGCCCCGAAGATCAGCACCACGATGCCGGAGACGAAGGGCATCAGCGGCAGATGGCCGAGCATGACCTTCGAGACGACGAGCGAGATCACCGTTGCAGCCATGAACAGGCCGGTGGCGACGAAGAGCGGGCCACCGAGCGCGGCCAGCTGCGGGAAATGCTGCACCAGCCAGTCGCCGCGCAGATTGCCGAAGAAGAACACCAGCAAAGGCCCGAGTTCCAGCACCAGCTTCAGCATCGGATGGTGCTTGTCGGCGGCACTTGGGGTGAGATCGCTGTCGCTGGTCGTCATTGCGGCACTTTCCCTGTCATCAAATTTGTCATCGAGTTTGTTCTTGTCGTTCATTGGCCGTTTCCAGCCCCCGTGCCCGCGATGGCATGGGCGAAATCCTCGGCTTCGAACGGCTCGAGATCGTCTACACCCTCGCCGACGCCGATGAAATAGACCGGCAGCTTATGCTTGGCGGAGATAGCGACAAGAATGCCGCCGCGTGCCGTGCCGTCAAGCTTTGTCATGATCAGCCCGTTGACGCCGGCGACATTGCGGAAAATTTCCACCTGGTTCAAGGCATTCTGGCCGGTGGTCGCATCCAGCGTCTGCAGCACGGTATGCGGCGCATCCGGATCGAGCTTGCCGAGCACACGCACGATCTTTTCCAGCTCAGCCATCAACTCCGCCTTGTTCTGCAGGCGGCCGGCGGTATCGATGATCAGCACGTCGCTCCTGTTGGCCTTGGCCTGCTGGAAAGCGTCGAAGGCAAGGCCGGCCGCATCCGCGCCGAGCTTGGTGCCGATGAATTCCGACTTGGTGCGATCGGCCCAGATCTTCAGCTGCTCGATGGCCGCGGCGCGGAACGTATCGCCGGCAGCGACCATGACCTTCAGCCCGGCGCCCGAGAGCTTTGCCGCCAGCTTGCCGATCGTCGTCGTCTTGCCGGTGCCATTGACGCCAACCACGAGGATGACATGCGGCTTGTGGCTAAGGTCGAGCTGCAAGGGCTTTGCGACCGGCTTCAACACCTTGGCGATTTCCTGCGCCATGATGCGACCGACATCCTCGCTCGTTACATCCTTGCCGTAGCGCTCGGATGCCAGCGTATCGGTGACGCGCATCGCCGTTTCGACGCCGAGATCGGCCTGGATCAGCAGATCCTCCAGATCCTGCAGCGTCTGATCGTCGAGCTTGCGCTTGGTGAAAAGCGCCGCGATCTGGCCGGTGAGCTGCGACGAGGTGCGCGCAAGCCCGGCGCGCAGGCGCTGAAACCAGGAGAGTTTTTGCTTTGGGGCTTCTGGAACTGGTGCAGGGGTTGAGGCAGCGGTGGAGAAACCCTTGGGGAGGATGGGGGCAGATGGAACTTCGGTGACTTCCGACGAAGGTTCCGAGCTTGCCGAGGCTTCGTCACCCCCCTCTGTCCCGTCGGACATCTCCCCCTCAAGGGGGGAGATCGGTTCGATGGGGTGCTCTTCCGAAACTACACTAGCTTTAGTATCGGTAGGTTGCTCCGGTTCTAGTGCCTGAAGGTCTTTATGCTGCTCTTGCGACTCGGATTCGACGGAGCTGGGAGCCTCATCGGCCTCAATCTCTTTCGCACCGGAAGTATCCGCCTGGCTTTCAGCCTGTCGCTCTTGCTCAGCAGGCGCGTCGCTCTCCAAACGATCTCCCCCCTCGTGGGGGAGATGTCCCGAAGGGACAGAGGGGGGTGACGAGGGTTCGACAAACTCGGAAGCCGGCGAAACATCTACAGCAGGCGCTTCCTGCTCGACGACAGCCGCCTCAACCTTCTGCGAAACCTCCGCAGGCGCCTGCTCCTCAGCCGGCTTTTCACGGCCGAAGGTGAAGACTTTTTTGATGAAACCGAGCGCCATGAAGTGTCCGTTGAAGCATTAGGCCGCGTCGGCGGCCAGAAGTTGCATGTCGAGGTGCTTGCCATTGTGGCCGGTGATTGCGACCTGCACAAGGTCGCGCGGCCGGAGGCCGGGGGCGGCGACAAGCGTGAAGTTTTCCGTATGCGCCAACCCACCATTCTCCACAAGCAGCCATTGCCGCGTGCCGACCATCTTGTCCAGATGGGCCTGGTGCAATCTTTGTCCAGCCTCGCGCAGGCGGGCGGCGCGTTCCTTGATCAGTCCGCGATCGAGCTGCGGCATGCGGGCAGCCGGCGTGCCGGGGCGCGGGCTATACGGGAACACGTGCAGATGCGCGATACCGGCCTCTTCAGCCAGGCCGACCGCATTTGCGAACATCTCTTCCGTCTCGGTCGGAAAGCCGGCGATCATGTCCGCGCCAAAGCTCGTCTCGGGACGCAGGCGCCGCACATCCTCGATAAACCCGAGAGCGTCAGCGCGCGAATGCCGCCGCTTCATGCGCTTGAGGATCATGTCGTCGCCATGCTGCAGCGAGAGATGCAGATGCGGCATGAAGCGCGGCTCGTCGGCGATGAGATCCATCAGATGCTGATCGGCCTCGATGCTGTCGATGGAGGACAGCCGCAGCCGGCGGATTTCCGGGATCTGCTTCAGCAGCGTCTTGGCAAGCAGGCCGAGCGTCGGCGTTCCCGGCAAATCGGCGCCATAACTCGTGGCATCGACGCCGGTCAGCACGATCTCGCGATAGCCGCTTTCGACCAGATTACGGGCCTGATCGACGACAGCGCCCATCGGCACAGAGCGCGAATTGCCGCGGCCATAAGGGATGATGCAGAAGGTGCAGCGATGGTCGCAGCCATTCTGCACCTGAATGAAAGCGCGCACGTGACCGTCGATATGGCGGATCATCTGCGGCGCTGTCGCCCGCACGCTCATGATATCGTTGACGCGCAGCTTCTCTTCCGCCGAAACGCCGAAATCCGGCAGGGAACGATAGGAAGCACTCTTCAGCTTTTCCTCATTGCCGAGAACGGCATCCACTTCGGGCATTTCAGCAAAAGTCTGCTTCTCCGTCTGTGCCGCGCAGCCTGTGACGATAATGCGCGCATGCGGATTGTCGCGGCGCGCCCTGCGGATCGCCTGGCGCGCCTGACGCACGGCTTCGCCCGTCACGGCGCAGGTATTGACCAGAATGGCGTTGTTGAGCCCGGCTTTTTCCGCCTCGGCCCTCATCACTTCGGATTCATAGGTATTGAGACGGCAGCCGAAGGTAATGACCTCGACCCCGCTCACCGCGCCTGAGCCCCCTGCTCTTCATCGCGCGAGAAGCTGCCCGTCACCGGATCGACCATGCCGGACCATTCCCACTCGGCAGGTCCCGTCATGACGACATGATCGTTGCTTTCAAGCCATTCGATGGTGAGCTTGCCCGGAGCGGGCGCCGAGGCGACGTCGATCGTCACCTTGCGGCCGGTGCGGGCGGTGCGGGCGGCACTGACGGCAGTCGCGCAGGCGGCAGAACCGCAGGCAAGCGTCAGGCCGGCGCCGCGCTCCCAGGTACGGGTGCGCACAAGGGTCGGCGAAAGCGCCTGCGCCAGCGTGATATTGGCGCGCTCGGGAAACATCGGATGGTTTTCGAGCAGCGGGCCGAAGCGATCGAGATCGAAGGACATCGGGTCCCTGTCCACCCAGAAGATCGCGTGCGGATTGCCCATCGACATCACAGAAGGCGAATGCAGGACGGGATTGTCGATCGGCCCGATCTGCAGCTCGATGCGGCTGGTATCGGCAAATTCCTCGGCAAGCGGGATCTTGTCCCAGGCAAAGACAGGCGTGCCCATATCGACCGAGATCGTGCCGTCCTCGTGCTCCCTGGCATTCAGGATGCCGGCGACGGTCTGGAAGGTGAACACCTTTTTGCCGGTTTCGGCCGCCAGCGCCTGCACGACGCAGCGCGTGCCGTTGCCGCAGGCCTGCGCCTTCGTGCCATCGCAGTTCAGGATGTCGATCCAGGCGTCGGTGCCATCAATCTTCGGATCGTGGATCGCCATGATCTGGTCGAACTGGGTCGCTGGATCGGCATTGAGCGCGATCGCAGCAGCAGGCGTCACCACATCCTTGCGGCCGCGCATGTCGACGACCAGGATCTTGTTGCCAAGCCCGTTCATCCTCGCGAATTCGACCGTATTGCTCATGATGCCATGTCCGTCCGTGTTTTCGAGCTGTATATGGCGGAATTGCGGGGGAATTACCAGTGGGGCGTGAAGGACGGCGCTATTGAGATTTGGCCGGCTTGTCTCGAACGACGAAGGCGGTAGCCTCGTCTTTCAACTAAATGTCTCGATATAATCCCGCCAGGAAGCCTTGACGCAATCTATTTTGAGAAAAAATCATTCCCCATGTCGGATCACCGGAACCCAGCACGTCCTAGGCTCGTCCACTCCGTCAAACCAGAAGGATTTTGACAATGCCGAATACCATACGCCTGCACCGCGTCCTGGCCACCAGCCCGGAAAAGGTCTATCGCGCATTCATCGAAGCGGATGCGCTTGCTAAGTGGCTGCCGCCGAACGGCTTTGCCTGCACCGTGCATCATCTGGAGCCGAGCGTCGGCGGCACGTTCAAAATGTCGTTCCGCAACTTCACGACCGGCGAAAGCCACTCCTTCGGCGGCGATTTCCGTGAGCTGATCCCGGGCGAACTGGTGCGCTACACCGACAAGTTCGACGACCCGAACCTGCCCGGCGAAATGGAAGTCACCGTGACCTTGAAGAAGGTTCTCGTCGGAACCGAAGTCAACATCACCCAGGCCGGTGTGCCCGACGTCATTCCGCCTGAAGCCTGCTATCTTGGCTGGCAGGAATCGCTGGTCAACCTGGCAAAGCTCGTCGAGCCTGAGATTACGCAGTAAGGCTCGATGCCCCCACGACCTCCGCGCAATCCCTTCTCCCCTCAGGGAGAGGGGATTTTTGCATCAATGCTCAGCCAACGGGCACATCGAAGACCTCGCCTGCCCGGAGCGGGCGAAACCGATCCGGCTCGACGCCCTCAGCCTTCAGCGCAGCATCAAGCGCATGAACAGGCGCATCGATGCCCTCATCCGTCAGCTGGAAGGTGGCGAAGTGATGCCCGGCGACATAGGCAGCCTTACAGAGCTTCATGCCCTTCACCGCCTCTTCCGGATTCTGATGCTGCCCCTTCATGAACCAGCGCGGTTCATAGGCGCCGAACGGCAGGATCGCGAGGCGGAAGCCGCCATGCTTGCGCGCCGCCGCCTCGTAATTGATACCGTCGTGAAAGCCGGTGTCGCCGATATGATAGATCTTGCCCGATGGCGTGCTGAGCGCGAAGGCGGCCCAGAGCGCCATGCGCCGGTCGCCCATGCCCCGCGCCGACCAGTGATGGCAGGGCTCGACATCGATGGCCAAGTCAGCCTTGACCGCGATCCGGTCGCCCCAGTCGACTACGGTGATGTCGGCGTCTGGAACGGCGCGGCGGATGATCGTGTCGTTGCCGAGCGGCGTTACGATCCTTGGCCGATGCGCCTGCTGCAGACGCGCGAGCGTTGCGATGTCGAGGTGGTCGTAGTGATTATGCGTCACCAGCACGAGGTCGATATGCGGCAGGTCCTCGAAGCGGATGCCGGGCGGCACCACGCGCTTCGGCCCGACGGAGCGGAAGGGACTGACCCGCTCCGACCAGACGGGATCGGTCAGCATATTCAGCCCGGCAATCTGCACCAGCATCGATGCGTGCCCGACCATGGTCACCCGCATCTGCTCGCCGAAAACATGCCGGTCGGGCCTTACCGGCGGAAAAGCGCTGATGACAGGATTGGGCCATCGCACCCGGCCGCCGCCAAGCTGCCAGCGCAAAAGATCAAACGCATTGCCCGGCTCGACACCGCCGGGATTGAAGAAGCGTTGACCATCAAAATGATCGGAAACCGGACCTTGATAATAGGGATTCTTCTTGGCCGAGCCGGATGAGCTGGTCATGCCTTCTCCGCCCCTTGCGCGCCGGGCGTTTCGCCGGCCGGCAAGCCAATCCTGGCAAACCACCCCTCGGCCTCGGAAGCCGTCAAGGTCTGCTCCAGTACGACATTCGCCGGCATGGCGAAAAGCTGTGGCGTGAAAAAGCTCGTATCCCACAGCGCCGCGCCTTCCACTGGGGGCGAAAGCAGGATGACCTGACGGCCGTCGACGCGAGAGATGGTCTCGACTGAGGCCTCGCCGGCGATATCGAGGAAGCCCGGCTCATCCGGCTGCATCGTCTCATAGCGCCACCAAGGCTCGTCATTGCCCTCTTCGGCCACGGTCACGCAGCGCGCCATATCGACAATGAACCTGTTGGGCGCACGACCGCCGGGCAGCCGCTCGCCGAAAGCCGCCTGGATGAGCGTGAACAGATGAAAGCAGTTGACGATATTCTCATACCGCAGACGAAAACCCTGGCGGCTCGGCAGATGCAGCACCAGCAGCGCGTCGCTGCGGCTCAGGAGCACCTGGCGGACCCAGGCCGCACCCGGCGTATAATCCTGAAGTTCCGCAAGCTGCGCCATCAGCGCCTTGTTGCCGGCGGCGAGTGCACGCTCCTGCGGCATGCCGGAAAGATGCGAAACTGCCGATTGGCCGAGCAGCTGGAAAGCGTCGAGCAGCTGCCTTTGCCGCGGGCTCAGCTCCTTGCGGCCGGCAAAGCCGCGATGGATCTGCGGCAGCCACGCCAGATAGAGCTCCCATACGGCAGCACCGCTGCGCTCGACCGCCCCGCCCTTTTCGACGATGGTTCCAAGCATATTGGCAAGAACGGCGGCACCCGGCGGCGGCAGACGGCTGAGCTCGCGCGCCGCCCGCGCCGCGATCTTCGGTTGCGCCTTGGCGCTGGCGTAAAAGGCTTGTGCCGCTTCGTTGAAGCGCGCGTCGACTCGGCCGCCTGCGTAAGCGCGGCAGGCGGCGAGAAGGTCGGTCAGGGCTGCATCATTCATTCGAAACGGTCTCGGGGGAATCACTGGATGGCGGGATCGATACAACAATTGGAAGACGATGGTACGGTCAATCGACATTGGTATGGCGATCTCATGCGCGCATTTCAGGCATTTCGGCCGCTTTGGGTTGACTTTGACGGCCTTTTCCTGTTTATCGCCCGCAATCTGCGACGAGCACAAGCCTCCGAGCCACCGACCGGGACCCATAGAGGTATAAAGAGATCCCGGAGGTCAACACCCGACAGCGCGATGCGCCCTCGGGTGGTTTTTGGCTTTGCGTCTTGTTTTCGTCATGGAAAAGCACGACGTTTTCGGGCGAGGAACCGCGCATAGGCGCAAATCCAAATTCCCGAGCGATCGATAAGGAAGAACCGATGTTTGAAAACCTCCAGGACCGTCTTGGTTCCATTCTGAATGGACTGACAGGCCGCGGCGCGCTTTCGGAAGCCGATGTTTCCGCAGCGCTGCGCGAGGTTCGCCGCGCGCTGCTCGAAGCCGATGTGGCACTGGATGTCGTTCGCTCCTTTACCGACCGCGTCCGCGAAAAGGCCGTCGGCGCCGAAATCCTGAAGTCAATCAAGCCCGGCCAGATGGTCGTCAAGATCGTCCATGACGAGCTGATCGAAATGCTCGGCGGCGAAGGCGTGGGCATCGATCTCAATGCGCCGGCCCCGGTCGTCGTCATGATGGTCGGCCTGCAGGGGTCTGGTAAGACGACGACGACGGCGAAGATCGCCAGCCGCATGACGAACCGCGACCGCAAGAAGGTCCTGATGGCCTCGCTCGACACGCGCCGCCCGGCCGCGCAGGAGCAGCTGCGCCAGCTCGGCGTGCAGACGGGCGTCGACACGCTTCCGATCATCGCGGGTCAGTCGCCGACCGATATTGCGGCCCGCGCCGTGCAGGCCGCCAAGCTCGGCGGCCATGACATCGTCATCCTCGACACCGCCGGCCGCACGCATATCGACGAGCCGCTCATGGTCGAGATGGCGGATATCAAGAAGAAGTCCAATCCGCACGAAATCCTGCTGGTTGCCGACAGCTTGACCGGTCAGGACGCTGTCAATCTCGCCCGCAACTTCGACGAGCGCGTCGGGATCACCGGCCTCGTGCTGACCCGTATGGACGGCGACGGCCGCGGTGGCGCCGCCCTTTCGATGCGCGCCGTGACCGGCAAGCCGATCAAGCTGATCGGCGTCGGCGAAAAAATGGGCGAGCTGGAAGAATTCCATCCCCGCCGCATCGCCGACCGCATCCTCGGCATGGGCGACATCGTCTCGCTGGTCGAGCGGGCAGCCGAGAATATCGACGCTGAAAAGGCGGCCGCCATGGCCGCCAAGATGGCCAAGGGCAAGTTCGACCTGAACGATCTGGCCGACCAGCTCGGTCAGATGCAGAAGATGGGCGGCATGGGCGGCATCATGGGCATGATGCCCGGAATGGCCGGCATGAAGGACAAGATGGCCGCAGCCGGCCTCAACGACAAGCTTTTCGGCCGCCAGCTCGCCATCATCTCCTCGATGACCAAGGCGGAGCGCGCCAATCCGGACCTCCTCAAGCATTCCCGCAAGAAGCGCATCGCCGCCGGCTCCGGCACCGACGCCTCCGACATCAACAAACTTCTGAAAATGCACCGCCAGATGGCGGACATGATGAAGATGATGGGCGGTAAGGGCAAAGGCGGCATGATGAAGCAGCTGATGGGCGGCCTTGCCGGCAAGATGGGCCTCGGCGGCGGTATGGGCGGCATGCCCGACCTGTCGAACATGGACCCCAAGCAGCTCGAAGCCCTGCAGAAGCAGGCCGAAGCCGCAGGCCTCGGTCGTCCCGGCGGCATGCCAGGCCTCGGCGGCGGTGGTGGATTGCCCGGTGGTTTGCCAGGTCTCGGTGGCGCCAAGCTACCAGGCCTCGGCGGTGGTTTCCCGGGGCTTCCCGGTTTGCCGAAGAAGAAGTGAGAAGGATCGTTGACCCCCATGATTGATCCAGACATCAAGGCCCAATTGGGCAACTACCGCCAGTCGATCGACAATATCGATGCCGCACTGGTGCATATGCTGGCCGAACGCTTCCGCTGCACCAAAGAGGTCGGCGTGCTGAAGGCCAAGTACGACCTGCCGCCGGCCGACCCGGCGCGCGAAGAATTTCAGATCGAGCGCCTGCGCCGCCTGGCAAAGGACGCAAATCTGGACCCGGATTTCGCCGAGAAGTTCCTGAACTTCGTCATCAAGGAAGTCATCCGGCATCATGAACAGATCGCTGCGGATTTCAAAGGGTAACCCCCTGGCCGCATGATCCCGAAAGACGCGAGCACGTTTTCGAGAGGGATCACGCAGCACGAGAAAAGCAGCGCGACGTAACCATACCGCACAACGAAGCGGTCAAGAAAAGCCTAAGGAGAATGAACATGGCATTGAAAATTCGTCTCGCCCGCGGTGGCTCCAAGAAGCGCCCGTACTACCACGTTGTTGTTGCCGACGCCCGCTCGCCGCGCGACGGCCGTTTCCTGGAGACCCTCGGCTCCTGGAACCCGATGCTTGCCAAGGACGACGCCAAGCGCGTTGAACTCAAGGCCGAGCGCATCAAGCATTGGCTCGACCACGGCGCACAGCCGACCGACCGCGTTCTGCGCTTCCTCGCCGAAGCCGGCATCGCAACGCGCGAAGCCAAGAACAACCCGGAAAAGGCAAAGCCGGGCAAGCGCGCTCAGGAACGCGCTGCTGAAAAGGCACAGAAGGCTGCTGACGCCGCTGCTGCTGCTTCTGAATAATCGGTCCTTGTGACTGTCGAAAACGGGCGGCATGGCAACATGCCGCCCGTTTTTTGTTTCCCATAGGCTGGCGTTCAGCCTATGAGAGAACGCAATTGATCCCGGCAATCGGCGAAGAAACCATGACGAAACTGCAAAATCCGGTACTGATGGCAACGATCGGCGCAGCGCAGGGCCTGAGAGGCGAGGTGCGCGCCCGCGCCTATACATCCGATCCGACCGCACTCGGCGACTACGGCCACCTGCACAGCATGGACGGCCGCAGCTTCGAGGTGCTGGAAATCCGCGAAGCCAAGAACGTTGTGGTGGTGCGCTTTCGCGGCGTCAATGACCGCAACGCCGCCGAAGCGTTGAACGGGCTGGAACTCTACATCGAGCGCGACAACCTGCCGGACGAGGAACTCGACGATGACGAATTCTTCTACACCGACCTCGAAGGTCTGGAAGCCGTCGACGACGAGGGCACCGGCTACGGCACGGTCAGCGGCGTCTATGATTTCGGCGCCGGCGATCTGCTGGAGCTGAAAGGCCCCGGCAAGCGCCCCGTGCTGATCCCTTTCTCTGAAGCCGCCGTGCTCGAAATCGATCTGGAGGGCGGCAAGATTTTAATAGATCCTCTGGCCGCCGGCCTGATCGACAGTCCCGACGACCTGATCGGCAAACCGGAAAAGTCGGAAAAACCCGAGAAGCCGCAGGGCAAGCCGAAGAAGAAGTGATCCTCGTTGGGAAGTGACCGCGCCATGAGTTTCCGGGCGACCATATTGACGCTTTATCCCGAGATGTTTCCCGGTCATCTCGGCACCTCGCTTGCCGGCAAGGCGATGGAACGCGGGCAGTGGTCGCTCGACACTCTGCAGATCCGCGACTTCACGACCGACAAGCACCGCACCGTCGACGACACGCCGGCCGGTGGCGGCGCCGGCATGGTGCTGAAGCCGGATGTGCTTGCCCGCGCCATCGACCACGCCAGCGAGAACGACAGCCGCCCGCGCCTGCTGATGAGCCCGCGCGGCAAGCCGCTGACGCAGAAGCGCGTGCGCGAACTTGCTGATGGAGACGGCGTCATCATCGTCTGCGGCCGCTTCGAAGGCGTCGACCAGCGCGTCATCGACGGCCGCGACCTCGAGGAAGTCTCGATCGGCGACTACATCCTCTCGGGCGGCGAGCCGGCTGCCCTCATCCTGCTCGACGCCATCGTCCGCATCCTGCCCGGCGTCATGGGCAACGACCTTTCCGGCCTGCACGAAAGCTTCGAGAGCGGCCTGCTGGAACATCCGCACTATACCCGCCCGCAGATCTGGGAGGGCCGCGAGATTCCAGCCATCCTCACCTCGGGCAATCACGGCGCCATCGCCAAGTGGCAGCGGCAGGAGGCGGAAAAGCTGACGAAGGAGCGGCGGCCGGATCTGCTGGAGAAGCAGCCGAAGACATAGGGGCGATGGGCTGCGGTTTGATGCCATCTCAGCAACCGTAGACTAGGCAGCAGCTAGTCGCTTTGCACCAACAGAAGACATCGAGCTCCCCGAGACCAGAAATTGTTAGCCCATCGTTCTCTCTTAGGGTGAACGGGCTAGGCCGTCAGCACCTTCGATTGTCTATGTGCCTCGTAAGCAGCCACTAGTTTGTCGAGGAACTCGAATAGTTTCTCATTCATTTCATGCCAATCGTTCTTGCGCAGGGCCTCCGGCTGCTGCACGAAGCGACGATCTGTGAGGGTCGCCAACTCAGCCTCGGACGCGGCGATTAGAAGCTCGACGACATCGGACGTGAATTCCATGTGGCACTGGAACCCATATACGAGATCACTGAACTCGATGATTTGACGCGGGCAGCCCTCGCTTACCGCGATGATGGTTGCCTTATCCGTGAGGCCCGGCATGTCATTGTGCCAGTGCCCCGCCGAAAGCACCTCTCCGAAATGGGAGAACTTGGAATTGCCTTTACCGGCCTCGGTGAGCATGATCGGATATTTCCCAATCTCCTTTTCTGGACTGTGGGAATAGGAAGCCCCCAAAGCCTCCCCGATCAACTGGGAACCAAGGCAAACGCCGACAACGGCTTTCCCGGCATTGATGCACGTGGCGATAAGCGCCCGTTCAGCCGCGGCATCGAAATGGGGACATTCTTCGGTCGTCGTTGACGGATCCTGCGGGCCGCCCATTACAACGAGGAGATCAATGTCTTCGACGGCATCCGAGAGTGCTTCGTTCGCATATACCCTTGAGTAGCTGGGCGAGTGACCACGCGATTTCACCCAATCTTCATAAGCGCCCGGAGCCTCGAACGCCTCATGTATCACGAAATGCACTTTCATCTGATTGTCTCCTATGAGATTTCTTTGTCTACCAGATCGTCGGCAGCCTGTTATTCTCAATGCCGCGAACCGGCTATGCTTGGCCAATAGTGTCCATCGGGCGTGGGGCGTTTGCCGAAAATGGCCTGTCCGATACGAACGATATTGGCACCCTCTTCGATCGCCAGCTCGAAATCCCCCGACATACCCATCGACAATTCTTGCAATGCCGGATTCACGGTGACGACGCGGTCACGAAGATATCGCAGCAGGCTGAAACAGGGGCGCACCTTGTCCATGTCGCGGCTGAATACTGCGAGTGTCATCAGACCGCGGGGCCGAAGTCGGGGAAAGCGGTCGAGCGACTCCACGAAAGGCATAAGCGCTTCGGGATGAAGGCCGAATTTGCTGTCCTCACCAGAGGTATTAACCTGGACAAAGACATCCAGATGCCGATTTTCGCGTTCAAGCTTGGAGTTCAGCAGGTCGGCGAGGCGCATGCTGTCCAGAGCGTGGAACTCGCTTGCGAAGCGGCACAGGTTTTTGACCTTGTTGGATTGCAGGTGGCCGACGATGCTCCACTCGATGTCGAGGTCGGCAAGGTCCCCGCGCTTGGCGTCAGCTTCCTGAATTTTATTCTCTCCGAAATCGCGTATGCCTGCTTGATACGCGTAGCGCAGAATATGCGCCGGGACAGTCTTTGTGATCGGCAGCAACCTAACGAATTTGCGATCGCGTCCAGACTTGGTGCAGGCCATGGCGATCTTGTCCTCAACGGCCGCGAGATTGGAGCGGAACATAGAGGCTGGATCGGAACCAAAGCGTTCTTCATCGACGACCGACAGCAGTTTGTCCTGATGCAACATTGATTTCTCGATCCATGAATTGAGTGGCCTGGCAGCCACCGTTTGGCTCGCTGTGAAAATAGGTGTAAACTGGACCGCCGTTAACGACCAGTTGTGAGAAAAAATAATGGTCCAGTTAAAATCTTCGAAACCGACTCCTGCAGGCCGGATCGGCTCACATGACATCTACGAATCTTTGAAGGAGCAAATTTCCGAAGGTGTATTCGGCGAAACCGGTCGGCTGCCATCATCCAGAGGCCTCGCACAGGAACTCGGCGTTTCGCGAACAACCGTGATGATCGCTTTCGAGCAACTCGACGCCGAAGGTTTCATCGAGTTGCGACAAGGAACCCGCCCACGGGTCGTCAAGGCAGCAGTCGGCCGACCGAACCACGAAAAGCAAATCCACGATCCCGAGACGGTACGCCTCTCTTCCTACGGGGCCAGATTGCGTAGTTTTTCGCCTTGGTCCGTCGCATCGCCGGGTAAAATCCTTATGGATTTCCGCCACGGCGATCTCGCGGGCACGGATTTTCCATCCACCGCATGGCGGAAAGCGGTGGCGGAGGCCGCCTCCCGGCGGCCTGACAGGCTGTCGTACGCTAACCCACGGGGATCGACGCGGCTCAGAATGGCATTGCAGGGATATCTCTGGCGGGCCCGGACGATCCGGTGCGATCTGAATCAGATCATCATTGTGAATGGTTCTCAACAGGGGCTGGACTTGTGCGCACGTGTCCTTCTCGATCCTGACGACTGTTTCGTCATAGAGAACCCTTGCTATGACATGGCGCGCCAAATTTTTACTGGAGTTGGTGCGTCAGCTATTCCCGTGAAGGTGGATCGGAATGGCATGGTCACCGAGCGTCTTGAGCACTTGGAAGCACGGTTGGCATATGTCACGCCCTCCCATCAATTCCCGCTTGGCGGCATCCTGCCTGTCTCGCGCCGCCACCAATTGCTCGACTGGTCCCGCAAGTTCGACGCCTACGTGGTCGAAGACGATTATGACAGCGAATTCCGCTTCGACATCAATCCCGTGCCGCCGCTCTTCAGTCTAAAGGACGGAAGCAATGTCATATACTTAGGCACTGTCTCAAAGACCCTCGCACCGGGCCTGCGCATAGGCTATTTGGTTGTTCCCGCTGAACTACAGGACGTGTTTGCGAAGGCGAAGCTTCTGACAGATCGACACGCGCCCTTGCTTCAACAGGAAGCTCTGGCATCACTCGTCGAAAGTGGTATCTATGAAAGGCATCTGAGACGGATACGTCGCTCCAATCACGAGCGACGCGCGATCTTGCTCAATGCGCTGCGCTATCGTCTAGGCAATCGAATTGAGATCGAAGGCGCTGACGCAGGCTTGCATGTGGTCGTGTGGCTGAACGACATCCCCCGATCGCGGGAGGCCTCCCTTGTGGAAAGAGCGCGGGCTAAGGGATTGGGGATCTATCCGATTTCACCGCTTTTTGAAGCGAATGCGATCGAAAACCTTTCAGACCGCAGTGGACTCGTCCTGGGATACTCTGCGCTTGGAATCAAAGAGATAGAGCGTGGCGTCCATATACTGGCAGATCTCGTTGAGAAGATTTCCGGCGATCATTCGTGATCGTGATCCTGCTGCCAAGAATAGCCGCGAGAAATCTCGGCCGCAGCATGGACAAGGAAGGCCAATTTAAACCAACAGCTGTCGTCAGCCATACCCGCCCTCGTATCTCATGCCACCTCGACCAAAACCGTAATGCGTCGACAAACAGCTTGAGCGCGGTGAGCCTGTTGCCTGCGCAGACATGGATATGATTTCCCGACAGCGGCCGCACCCATGAATGCGTGACCTCTTGCGGGCCGGGCTTTTTCGGATGCTAATGGCGGCATGGACATGTCTCATTGAGCGGAGCGACGATGCCTGGCAGAACCGGAAAAAGCTTTCTCGAATTCCACGACCTGCCTTCGGACGTCCTCCTTTCCCTGCTCGACCGCGCCGGCATCCTGGCCACTGCCTGGGCCGATCGCCGTATGCCGCAGAGCCTGCGGGGCACGCGCGTTGCGCTGATCGCCGATGACGGCGGCTGGCGGAACACCACGGCCTTCGGTCTCGGCATACAGGCGATGGGCGGCATCTGCGTGCAGGCGCCGATCAGCTTCAATGCCCGCGAGGAGACCGCCGACCTCGCCGGCTATCTGGAAAACTGGTTCGACATTCTGGTTGTCCGCACGAAACTGCTGTCGGCGCTACGCCAGCTCGCGGCAAGCACCGAAATGCCCGTCGTGAACGCCCGCACGAAAGCGAACCATCCTTGCGAAACCCTTGGCGACCTCGCCTATGTCAAGAGCCGGAAGGCCCATGTAGACGGCCTCAAGATCGTCGCCGTCGCGCCTGACGCCAATATCCTGCGCTCATGGGTCGAGGCTTCGCTCGCCCTGCCGATCAAGGTGACGCAGGTCTATCCGGAGCAATGGCACGTCAAGGACCGGGATCTCCTGAATGCCAATTTCAGCACCGGCACCGACATCGAGGCATTGCTGGAGGCCGACGTGATCGTGACGGACTCATGGCCGGGCGAGGCGTTGCCGGCCGAATTGTCAAACTACCGCCTATCCGGCGCCCTCCTCGACCGCTGCCGTCCCGACGCGATCTTCCTGCCCTGTCCGCCGGTGGCAAGGGGCCAGGAGGTCACGGCGGATGCGATGACCCATCCGGCCTGCCAAAGCAAGCCGGCCAAGGCCTTTCTACTGCATGCGCAAAATGCGCTGCTGGAATGGATCGCCGCGTGAGTTCGGATGCCGGGAGTAGGCTGAGCCCATTAAAAAGCAGCCTCCCGCGCAGGAAATTCCCCGCCAAGGGGTGACAAAGCCGCGGCAATAGGGTATGTGCGCGCCCGGCATGGGAAATTTCCCATCAACCACCAAAGAAAAGCAGACGTATCCGCCCCTGCCGTATAACAGGCATATATCCGAGGCGAGACTTTCGGGTCCGACCAAGGATAGATCGTTCGGGCGCTCTGGCTGTTGAAGCAACAACGAGGTTGATACTATGAACATCATTCAGCAGTTGGAAGCCGAACAGGCTGCCAAGATCGAAGCCAAGCGCACGCTTCCCGAATTTTCCGCTGGCGACACCGTTCGCGTCAACGTGAAGGTCACGGAAGGCAACCGTACCCGCGTTCAGGCCTATGAAGGCGTCTGCATCGCCCGCTCCGGCGGCGGTCTGCAGGAAAACTTCACGGTTCGCAAGATCTCCTACGGCGAAGGCGTCGAGCGCGTATTCCCGGTCTACTCCCCGATGATCGAAAGCGTCGAAGTCGTTCGCCGCGGTAAGGTCCGTCGCGCCAAGCTTTACTACCTGCGCGACCTGCGCGGTAAGGCTGCCCGTATCGTCGAGAACACCGGCACCCGCGCCCGCAAGCTCAACGACGCCGAGCGCCAGGCTCTGGCCGAAGAGAAGGCACGCATCGAAGCCGAGAAGGTTGCAGCCGCTCAGGCGCTCGCAGCCGAGAAGGCAGCAGCTGAAGCCGCAGAAGCAAAGGCAGCTGCAGAAGCTGCTGCTGCAGCCGCAGCAGCCGAGCCGGCAGCAGAATAAGCTTCGATCCACACGGATCGCAGCAATGGAAGGCGGCCCTCGGGTCGCCTTTTTTGCTACCTGCCATATACACAGGGCGGGTCTGCATCGGGCGAAAAGAATATTTCTCTATTCGCTGCCCACTTTAGAGTTGCTTTTCCATTTTTATGATCGCGGCCATGGCAATCACCTTGCCATCCCCTTCACAAATATGACAGTTTTCCGCCACGCTTGCGCCGGATGATGTCAGGTTGAACCGACCTGAAATCTGAGGCCGCGCCAGTATCAAATAGGGAGAGCATGACGTCATCCGAAAACCGCTGACACTTTTCGGCATCATGCTCTAATCGGGGAGATTTCCATGGCATTCCGTCGTTCGTTTCTTTTGGGCCTCAGCGCCCTCGTGCTTGCGCCTTTCGCCTCCTTCGCCGCCGATCTGCCTGATCTCAAGGGCAAGACCGTCGTCGTCGTCACCGAGAATGCCTATCCGCCGCTGCAGTTCATCGATCCGAAGACGAACAAGGCGATCGGCTGGGAATATGACGCGATGAACGAGATCGCCAAGCGCCTGAACTTCAAGGTCGAGTACCAGAACACCAGCTGGGATGCGATGATCCAGGCCGTCTCCGAAGGCCAGTACAACATCGGCATGACCGGCATCACCATCAAGGACGACCGCAAGCAGAAGGTCGATTTCTCCGATCCCTATATGCGCTCCGAGCAGTTCATGCTCGTGCGTGGTGACGAGAAGCGCTTCACCGATGCCAAGAGCTTCGCCGCCGTCAAGGAGGCCCTGATCGGCGCGCAGCCGGGTACGACGCCCTTCTACACCGCCGTCTATTCGGTACTCGACGGCAACGAGCAGAACCCACGCATCAAGACCTTCGAAACCTTCGGCGCGACCGTGCAGGCGTTGAAGACCGGTGACGTCGATACGGTGCTGACCGACGGCACGGCCGGCAAGGGCTATGTCGATGCCTCCAACGGCGGCCTGAAGCTGGTCGGCGGTCCGCTCGGCACCGAGGATTTCGGCTTCATCTTCCAGAAGGGTTCCGATCTCGTCGCTCCGATCAATGCCGCCATCGCCAGCCTCAAGGCCGACGGCACGCTCGATGCGCTGAACAAGAAGTGGTTCCTCGACTACAAGATGGGCCAATGAACTCTGAAGATCGATATATGGGAAGCCCGCTCTGATGGCACTGCTTGCAGGCCCGGGTGGGCACCGCGGCAAGGAAGACTTTCCCTGGTGGTTGGTCGCCCTCGCCATCCTCGGCATCGCCGCCTCCTTCGCAATTGCGGCGAACGGCCTCTATGCCCAGATTTTCTCTCTTCTGCTGAACGGCATCGGCGTCACGGTCTTCGTGACGCTGGTAGCGTTTACGCTCGCCATGCTGCTCGGTCTGGCGCTGGCACTGCTCGGCCTGTCGGATTTCCTCGTGCTGCGGCAAGTGGCGCGCCTCTATATCGAGATCGTGCGCGGCATCCCGATATTGGTACTGCTCTCCTATATCGCCTTTGTCGGCACGCCGGCCTTCGTCGCCGCCTATAATTTCGTCATCTCTCCGCTGATTTCCGCCGGCTGGACCAGCCCGCTCATCACTCGCGACGTGCCCTTCGTCTGGCGCACCATCATCGCGCTGACGATCGCCTATTCGTCCTTCATTGCCGAAATCTTCCGTGCCGGCATCCAGGCGGTCGATCAGGGCCAGATCGAGGCCGCCAAGGCGCTGGGCCTCAGCCGCTTCCAGCGTTTCCGCCTCGTCGTCTTTCCGCAGGCGATCCGCGTCATCCTGCCGCCGCTGTCGAACGATTTCATCGCCATGGTGAAGGACAGCTCGCTGGTCTCCGTGCTCGGCGTCGCCGATATCAGCCAGCTCGCCAAGCTCTACTACTCTGCCAATTTCCGCTATTTCGAAACGCTGTCGATCCTCGCCTTCATCTATCTGCTTCTGACGGTCGGCCTCTCGCTGTTGCTCAGGCAGCTCGAAGCCTGGATGCGCCAGCGTTCGGGCAGCGATCGCTCCGCCTTCCCTCGTATGGCAGCAGCACAGCCGCCAGGCGCGCAAGTTTGATCGGTGCGGCCAAATGCCGACCGTACCGACACACCCCATCGTCGCCATTGCCGAAGGTTTTGAAAATTGATATGAGCATGGCCATGAGTAAGATCATGAGCAAGGACGGGCGTTACGTCACGGCTTTCGTGCTGCAGGACCACAAGCGCCTGCCGGCACGTTTCTTTGCGATGATTTCGGGCGCGCTCAACAGCCGACTTCGCTGATCACACCCGAGGCCGGCGGTCCTGATCCGTCAATCCCCTTTTCGACAATGCCAATATGGATCTGTAGCCATGAGCGCTCCACGCACACTTTACGATAAAATCTGGGATGACCATCTGGTCGACGCGCAAGACGACGGCACCTGTCTTCTCTATATCGACCGCCATCTCGTTCACGAGGTGACGTCACCGCAGGCCTTCGAAGGCCTGCGCATGACCGGTCGAAAGGTTCACGCGCCGCAGAAGACGCTGGCTGTCGTCGACCATAACGTACCGACCTCGGCCGATCGCCATCTCGGCATCAAGAACGAGGAAAGCCGCATCCAGGTCGAGCAGCTCGCCAAGAATGCCGCCGAGTTCGGCGTGGAATACTACTCCGAAAACGACAAGCGTCAGGGCATCGTTCACATTATCGGACCCGAGCAGGGCTTCACGCTGCCCGGCATGACCATCGTCTGCGGCGACAGCCACACCTCGACCCATGGCGCCTTCGGCTCGCTCGCCCACGGTATCGGCACCTCCGAGGTCGAGCATGTGCTCGCCACGCAGACGCTGATCCAGAAGAAGGCCAAGAACATGCTGGTGCAGGTCGACGGCCAGCTGCCGCCCGGCGTCACCGCCAAGGACATCATCCTTGCCATCATCGGCGAAATCGGCACCGCGGGCGGCACCGGCTACGTCATCGAATATGCCGGCGAAGCCATTCGCGCGCTGTCGATGGAAGGCCGCATGACCATCTGCAACATGTCGATCGAAGGCGGCGCCCGCGCCGGCCTCATCGCGCCGGATGAGATCACCTTCGAATACATCAAGGGCAAGCCGCGCGCGCCGAAGGGCGAAGCGCTGGAACAGGCAATCGCCTACTGGAAAACGCTGCAGTCGGACGAAGGCGCGCATTACGACCGCATCGTCAAGCTCGATGCCGCCAGCCTGCCGCCGATCGTTTCCTGGGGCTCCTCGCCGGAAGACGTCATCTCCGTTCAGGGCGTCGTCCCGAACCCGGATGAAATCCAGGACGAGACCAAGCGTACCTCCAAGTGGCGCGCCCTCGACTATATGGGCCTGAAGCCCGGCACCCCGATGACCGAGATCAACGTCGATCGCGTCTTCATCGGCTCCTGCACCAACGGCCGCATCGAAGACCTGCGCGCCGTTGCCAAGGTCGTCGAAGGCAAGACGGTGGCCTCCACAGTCGACGCCATGATCGTTCCGGGCTCCGGCCTCGTGAAGGAGCAGGCGGAAGCCGAAGGCCTCGACAAGATCTTCAAGGCTGCCGGTTTCGACTGGCGCGAGCCTGGCTGTTCCATGTGCCTCGCCATGAACGACGACCGGCTGAAGCCGGGCGAGCGTTGCGCTTCGACCTCGAACCGCAACTTCGAAGGCCGTCAGGGCTTCAAGGGCCGCACGCATCTGGTCTCGCCGGCCATGGCCGCAGCCGCCGCGATCGCCGGTCACTTCGTCGATATCCGCGAGTGGAAGTAGACCTTCAAAGCATGAATGACAAAGGGCGGCCCGATGGCCGCCCTTTTTGTTTGCGAGTAATACCAGATGCCGAACCTATCGCTTTGACGCGACAGGCTGGCTATCAGGTGCGGCAAGTCCTGCCTGCGGAGCCTGCTGCGCCCGCTGGCTGAGCCAGACGCTGCCGAGCACGATGACGATGCCGAACATCTGCATTGGGCTCAGCTGCTGGCCGAGCACTGCCCAACCCAGGATCACAGCGGTCGTCGGGCTGAGGAAGCCGAGCGGAGAGACCACGGAGGGCTCGAGCCGCGACAAGCCGCGGAACCAGAGAATATAGGTGAGCGCTGCGCCGATCAGGCCGAGATAGGTAAAGCCGAGAATGTTGGCGCCGGTCAGATGCGGCAGCGGCGGTTCGAGCAGCAGCGCCACCGGCAGCAGCAACAGGCCACCCGCCGTCAGCTGCCATGCCGTGAAGGTCAGCGGCGAGACATCGGGCCGCCAGCGGCGGCTGAGCACGGTGCCGGCTGCCATGGAAAAGGCTCCGGCAATGCCGGCGACGATACCGATCGGATCGAGCGTCGCATTCGGTGTCAGGATCAGCAACGCAACCCCGCCGATGCCGGCAATGGCTGCGATGATCGAAAGGCTGCGGATCGGCGATCCCAGCAGCAATCGCGCCAGTACGATGACGATCAGCGGCTGAACGGCACCGACGGTCGCGGCAACGCCGCCGGGCAACCGATAGGCCGAAATGAACAGCAGCCACCAGAAGACCGAAAAATTCAGCGCCCCGAGAACCAGCGACTTCAGCCACCAGACGCCATGCGGCAATTGCCTGACAATGGCGAGCAAAAGTAACCCTGCCGGTAAGGCACGCAGCATGGCGACAGTGAGGGGATAGCCGGCCGGCAAAAGCTGCGTCGTCACCAGATAGGTGCTGCCCCAGATCGCCGGCGCGATGGCGGTCAACAACAGATCGAAATTGCGGTTCATGGTCTTGGTCTCGAAATTTATCTTGATCTCAAGATAAACTGAAGTGCCTTGACGTCAAGATAAATTCATGGCGAGATCCAGGTATGGATCGCATCGACAAAATTCTCGAGCAATGGCGCCGCGAACGGCCTGACCTCGACACCTCGGCCATGGGTCTCTTCGGACGCATGCGCAATCTCACCCTCCATCTCTCGCGCGAGATGGAGAAGACCTTCGGCCGCTTCAACCTGAACTCGGCGAACTTCGACATGCTGGCGACCCTGCGCCGCTCGGGCGAGCCCTATACCCTTTCCCCCGGCGACCTGATGGAGACGATGATGGTGTCATCGGGCACGATGACCAATCGCATCGATCAGCTGGAGAGGGCCGGCCTCGTCGCCCGCAGCCAGAACCCGAATGACGGCCGCGGCTTCCTGATATCCCTGACACCAAAGGGTTTCGACCTGATCGACGCGGCAGTGACGGCGCATGTCGAAACGCAGAGACGTTTGATCTCGACCCTTTCGGAAGGCGAACGAAAGGCTCTTGACCGCCTGCTACGCAATTATTTAGCCGACTTCGAACCCCATTCATAAGCCCGCGCGCCGGCGCAAACATCGCGTATGCAGCCGCGCAACCAACGATGCGCCGGATCAGCATCCATCCGCGGGTGCCAGAGCAGCGAGATCGTCACATCGGATGTCGGTACCGGCAGCGCGAAACTATACATGCCGACACGTAGATTGCCCGTATATCGTTCGGGAACGCTGACGATCAGGTCCGACGCCCGCGCCAGGGCCAACGCCGCCGAAAAACTGCCGACAAGCGTCGCGATCCGCCGCGCAAGCCCCAACTCTCCCAGCGCCTCGTCGATCTCTCCCTTCTGCAGGCCACGGCGTGAAACCAGAATGTGTTGCCCGGCGGCATAATGCTCCGGGGTCATCTCCCCTTCGCTCAACGGATGCCCGCTTCGGACCACGCCGATGAAGCGATCGTGGAACAGCGCCTGCGTTCGCAACTCCGGACCGGTATCGTCGCCGACAACACCAGTCTCGAAGTCGATCGTCCCATCACGCAGCGGCGTACTGTCCTTGTCCAGCTTCTGCGCGAAGTAAAGCTGGACGCCAGGCGCCTGCTCGGCAATGCGCGTAATCAGTTCAGCGCCGAAGTTCTCCGCGAAGCCTTCGCGGGTGCGCAACGTGAAAATTCGAGAAAGCTGTTTCAAATTCAGGGCCTCGGCCGGCCGTAAGGCTGCTTCCGCTTCCTGCACGAGCCGGCCGATACTTTCACGCAATTCCAGTGCCCGCGGCGTCGGCACAAGCCCGCGCCCGGCCCTGACCAGCAGCGGATCCCCTGTCGTCTCGCGCAGGCGGGCAAGCTGCCGGCTCATGGCGGATGGGCTGAGCCGCAATCGCCGGGCGGCGCGCGCGACGCTGCCTTCGGCTAGCAGAACATTGAGAGTGACGAGCAGGTTGAGATCGGGCGTGGACATGATGCGACCATAGCACGGTTTTCCCGATATATGGCGTCAGATGCACGAATGAAGTGCAAATGCTGCATATTCCGCTACATGGTGTCGAGAGCTACCGTTCTGCCGGGACTTTTTATGTCGCCAGAAACGGAGCTCATGTTGAAGCCGATCATTGAAGAGCCGGGTAAAGCCGGCCACACAAAGTCAGCATCCTCGGTCCGCTGGGCCCTTGCCAGCCTATCGCTCTCCATGCTGATGCCTTCGCTCGATACCAGCATTGCCAATGTCGGGCTGCCGACGCTCGCTCGATCATTCGATGCATCCTTCCAGCAGGTGCAGTGGATCGTGCTTGCCTATCTGCTCGCCATTACCACGCTGATCGTCAGCGTCGGACGGCTGGGCGACATTTTCGGCAGGCGACGCCTGCTGTTGATCGGCATAAGCCTCTTCACCCTCGCCTCGCTTTTCTGCGGCATCGCGCCGACACTGTGGCTACTGCTCGCAGCCAGAGGCCTGCAAGGTCTCGGCGCCGCCATGATGATGGCGCTGACCGTGGCAATGGTCGGTGAAGCCGTGCCGAAAGAGCGGACGGGCAGCGCCATGGGTCTGCTCGGCACCATGTCCGCGATCGGTACCACGCTCGGCCCGTCGCTCGGCGGCATCTTGATCGCCAGCTTCGGCTGGGAGACCATCTTCCTTGTCAATGTGCCGCTCGGGATCGTGAATTTCCTGCTCGCCGCCCGCTTCCTGCCGGCTGATCGACGAGACGGCAAAACGGCTCAGGGGCACCTGGACGGGATTGGCACCTTGCTGCTGGCCTTGACGCTGGCCGCCTATGCGCTGGCAATGACGATCGGGCATGGAAGCTTTGGCGTTTTGAATATCGATCTGCTGCTAGCCGCAGCTTCAGGCATCGCCCTGTTTGCCTTCACCGAGACGAAGGTCAAGTCGCCGCTGCTACGCCTTTCCATGTTCCGCGATCGCAAGCTCAGCACGGGTCTTGCCATGAGCACTCTCGTTTCCACCGTCATTATGGCGACGCTGGTGGTCGGCCCCTTCTATCTCTCCCGCACTCTCGGTTTCGATGCCGCCCAGGTCGGCGCCATCATGTCCGCCGGCCCGCTGGTGTCGGCGCTGACAGGCGTGCCGGCCGGCCGCATCGTCGATCGCTTCGGCGCCTCCCGCATGACCATGACTGGCCTTGTGGGTATGATCATCGGCCTGTTCCTGATGGCAGCGCTGCAAGGCCGATTTGGCGCCACCGGCTATATCGGACCGCTTGTCATCGTCACCTCGCACTATGCGCTGTTTCAGGCATCCAACAATACCACCATCATGAAGGACATCCGCCCCGAGCAGCGCGGCGTCATTTCGGGCATGCTGAGCCTGTCGCGAAATCTTGGTCTCGTCACCGGCGCATCCGTCATGGGCGCGGTCTTCGCATTCTCCTCCGGGACGATTGACATGATGACGGCGCGCCCTGAGGCGGTGGCAAATGGAATGCAGATAACCTTCGTCGTTGCCGCTCTTCTGATCGCTGCAACGCTCGTCATCGCACTGACGGGACTGACCTTCACAAAGCGCTCTGCTGTCTCCAGGGAAACGACATGAAACCCAGACAAAGAAAAGGCGGCGGCCGACAAACCCGCCATCCGACTAGGCCGCCCCGCGACCGCCGAATTCAGAAGAAACGAAATCGAGAAAACTGCGGAGCTTCGGCGTGATACGCCGATCGGGCGCGTGGAGGATGTGAAGCGAGCGCGTCGGCACATTGTATTCGGGCAGGACGGCCACCAACAATCCGGCTTCCAGGCTGGATCGAACGAGCTCGAAAGGCTGCAGGATAATGCCAAGCCCGGCGAGCGCTGCCTGTAGCAGCGCCTCGCCGTTGTCGATCATCAGCCGGCCGGAAATGGGAATGTTCACGCTCCCATCCGGCCCTTCAAGATCCCAATGCGTCCTCAACATGGTGTGCGAAAAGATGAGGCAATCATGCACCTTCAGATCATCCGGCTTCGAAGGCATGCCACGGGAGCGGAGATAGTTCGGCGCCGCACAGACCACCAGCCGATAGGGATCGAGGCGTCGGGCGATCAAGCCGCTGTCGACAAGTTCGCCGACGCGAAAGACCGCGTCATAGCCCTCATCGATCAAATCGACCAAGCGGTTGGAGAGCGACAGCTCTATCGAAACCTCCGGATATGCGCCGAGATATTTTGGAAGCTTCGGCGTAAGAGCATGAATTCCGAATGAGACGGGGGCGTTGATCTTCAACTTTCCGCGCGGCACCGCCCGCGTCTCGGCCGCCAAGGCCTCTGCGGATTCGACCTCGGCCAAAATATTACGGCAGCGCTCGTAGAACTGGCTTCCGACTTCGGTAAGATGCTGGCGGCGCGTGGTTCGGTTGATGAGCCGAATGCCCAGATGCTGTTCGAGAAATTGCACATGCTTGCCGACAAGCTGTGGCGACATGTTCAGCGCATCCGCGGCAGCGCTGAACGAGCCGAGCTCGACCGCTTTCACGAAGATGCTCATGCTGGACAAGCGATCCATTAGAAATAACCTGTTTCGAGTATAACTCCATATAGATCATTTATCTCGATATGACGATAATCATATTCATTCATCAGCAACCACAAAGGAGCTGATGAATATGAAAATCGCTGTGATTGGTACTGGCAATATGGGTGCTGGCCTCGCCCGCCTGCTGGCAAAAACGGGTTATGATCTGGTGATCGGCCATCGCGACCCGGCAAAGGCTGCGTCCTTTGCCGCAGAGCTGGGTGAAAATGTCGAGGCAGGCGGCATTGCCGCCGCCGTCAAGCTCGCCGATATCGCCATTCTGGCGCTGCCCTATGGCGCGATAGCGGAAGCATTGAAGGAAGCCGGCAATATCAAGGGAAAGGTTCTGGTCGACATCAGCAACCCCATCACCGCAGACTTCCGCGGCCTGGTTGTCGGACACTCGACTTCGGCGGCCGAGGAGATCCAGGCTCTCGCGCCTGGGGCAACGGTGATAAAGGCGTTCAACACCATCTTCGCGCAGCTGCTGCCGCTCGAAGCACGCAAGGACAAGACGGTGCAGGTCTTCGTCGCCGGTGACGATGAAAAAGCCAAGGACGCCGTCTCTCGCTTCGTCAATGCCGCCGGCTTCGAAGCGGTTGACGCTGGCCCGCTTTCCAATGCCCGCTTCATCGAGCCCATCGGCGAGATGAACATCCACTTCGGCTTCTTCCTCGGCAAGGGTCCTTCCGTAGCACCCGCCTGGGTTCAGCTCTGAGGACACGCGTTAGCACACATACGAAAAAGGCCCGGAACTTTCGCTCCGGGCCTTGCCGAATGGATGATCGACGGCTCCTATCGATCAGAAACTAGCCGTCAGCGGGTCAGGACCGATACGGCCGCCAGCCGAATCGAGCTTGGCGATGTCAGCCAGATCGTCGCCGTCGAGCTTGAAGTCGAAAACCCTGAGGTTTTCCTCGATGCGGCTCGGCGTCACCGATTTCGGGATGACGATCAGCCCGTTGTCGATGTGCCAGCGGATGATGACCTGTGCCGGCGTGCGACCGTGCTTGGCGGCGACCTTGCCGATGACGTCATTGGTGAGAAGCTTGCCCTGGCCGAGCGGGCTCCACGATTCGGTCTTGATCCCGAGCCTGTCGTGAACGGCGCGCAGTTCCTTCTGCTGGAACGTCGGATGCAGCTCGATCTGGTTCAGGACAGGCGTGACGCCGGTCTCGCCGATGATACGGTCGAGATGCGCGGCGGCAAAATTGGAAACGCCGATCGAACGGGCGCGGCCTTCCTCCTTCAGGCGCACAAAAGCCTTCCAGGTGTCGAGATAGCGGTTGCGGTGCGGCGACGGCCAGTGGATCAGGTAGAGGTCGACATAGTCGGTGCCAAGGCGCTTCAGGCTTTCGTCGAAGGCCTTCAGCGTGGAATCGAAGCCCTGCGCCTCGTTCCAGAGCTTGGTTGTGAGATAGATATCCTTGCGGGCGACGCCGGACTGGCGCATGCCTTCGCCGACACCATCCTCGTTTTCATAGATGGCTGCGGTATCGACATGGCGATAGCCGGCTTTCAAAGCCGTGCTGACAGCCATTGGCGCGACATTCTCCGGCGTCTGCCAGACACCGAGGCCGACCTGCGGAATGGAATTGCCGTCATTGAACGTGATTGTCGGTTGCGTGGTCACGATAAGTCTCCAAGGGATGAGAAGCGGGTGGAGTGAAGGCGTGATTTAAATTCTAAAAGAAAAGGGCCGGACCGGTCCGCATGGGTGCACCGGTCTAGATGCCATATAGTGGAGAGTGTTGGGATTTTAACCCCAGCCGACATTTCAGACAACCCGAACGGTCGTGCCTCTTCGCAGCGATGGCAGGATACGCCTCATGTCGCGAAGGCTGATTGCGACACACCCGGCCGTCGGCTCATATCCCGGCCTGATCAGATGGAAGAAGATCGCCGAGCCGCGGTTGCGCCGGCGCGAGCTCACATTCCAGTCAAGCACCAGGCAGACATCGTAAAGGCCATCGCCTCGCTGCAATTCCTCGTGGCTCGGCCTGAAAGGAGCCTTCACCAGCCTGTTGTAATTGGGATCGCCGGGCTGGTCGCACCAGAGCATATCCTTCCGGATCCGCAGCATCGGCAGGGTCGTTTTCAGGGAACGGACCCGATCGCCCCGCGTGAAGCCGTAGAGCAGCTTCATATCCGCGATCGGTGTCGCGCCGTCCCCTTCGCGCTTCAGGATACTGCGTCCGGACCGGCCGATCGCCGCCGGCACGGTCACGCCTCCCACCTGCACCAGCGCCCGCGTTTTCTTACCCGGCTGAGGACGCACGACGATCGTCGAAGCGCTCCGCCTGGCCCCCGCCCTTGTCTTTTGCATTTTCCTCACATGTTTTTGCTTTGCGCGTGATTTCATTTGAAATCATAGCAGTTTCAACCAAACGACCAAGCCTGAGCCGCGTCGCGACTTGCTAAAAATGCAATTTGGCGTAGGACTTAAGTGGGATTAGAACGAGGATCCGAACGGCATGACCGCACGCACCATTCTCCTGGTGGACGATGACAATGACCTGCGCGAGATGTTGGTCGAGCAATTATCGCTTTACGAGGAATTCAACGTCCTGCAGGAGGCGACTGCCGGAAAGGGCGTGCAAACCGCGCGCACCGTGCCCGTCGATCTCCTGATCATGGATGTGGGCCTGCCTGATATGGACGGCCGCGAGGCCGTGAAGCTGCTGCGCAAGAACGGCTTCAAGGCGCCGATCATCATGCTGACGGGTCACGACACGGACTCCGACACCATCCTCGGTCTGGAAGCCGGCGCCAACGACTATGTGACGAAACCCTTCCGCTTCGCCGTACTGCTCGCCCGCATCCGTGCGCAGCTACGCCAGCACGAGCAGAGCGAAGACGCAACCTTCACCGTCGGCCGCTACCTCTTCAAGCCGAGCCAGAAGCTGCTCACCACCGAAGACGGACAGAAGATCCGCCTGACGGAAAAGGAAGCCGCCATCATCCGCTATCTCTATCGCGCCGACCAGAAGGTCGTGACCCGCGATATCCTTCTCGAAGAAGTCTGGGGCTACAATTCCGGCGTGACCACTCACACGCTTGAAACCCATGTCTACCGCCTTCGCCAGAAGATCGAGCGCGATCCCTCCAATGCCGAGATCCTGGTAACGGAAAACGGCGGCTACAAGATCATTCCATAGGCAATCGATGGCGCTGAACGACGATATCCGACTGCTGTCGCAATTGCCGCTATTTCACGGCATGGGCGATGAGCCGCTGCGGCTGATCGCCTTCGGCGCCGATCGCCGCCATGTGAACGAGGGCCAGACGCTTTTCCGGGAGAAATCGCCCGCCGAATGCGCCTATGTCATCACGCGCGGCAGTTTCGAACTCAGCACCGTCGACGCCAACGGCCAGAAGCAGGTGGAAGCAGTCGTCCAAGCCGGCACCATGCTCTCCGAACTGGCGATGGTGACGCTGGTGGAGCGGAAATATACGGCAGTTGCCGCGGAGGAAGCCGACGTGATCCGCATCACACGCGCCCTCTTCCACCGCCTGATCGAGGAATATCCCGATGCCGGCCTGCTGATCCAGAACCGCATCCGGGAAAATTTTGCCACCCTTGCCCGGCAAGCGGCCGCGCTTCTCGGCCGCTTTTCCTGAGACATTCAATCCAGCTTAGAGATCGAAATGCGCCGTGACGGGCACGTGGTCGGACGGGCGATCCCAGCCGCGCGCCGCCTTCAGGATTTCGATCCGCTGCAGATGTGGGCCGAGGTCGGATGACGACCAGATGTGGTCGAGGCGGCGGCCGCGGTCGGCAGCCTCCCAATCCTTGGCGCGATAGCTCCACCAGGTATAGAGCTTCTCGCTTTCCGGCACCCGCTGGCGCATCAGGTCGAGCCAGGCACCGCGCTTCATCACCTCGATAAGCCCGTCGGTCTCGACCGGCGTATGACTGACGATCTTCAGGAGCTGCTTGTGCGACCAGACGTCATGCTCCAGCGGCGCGATATTGAGATCGCCGACGAGGATGGCAGAGGTGTTCTGCTCGGCATTGGCATGCAGCTTCTTCATCTCTTCGATGAAATCGAGCTTGTGGCCGAACTTCGGGTTGATTTCCCGATCCGGCTCGTCGCCGCCGGCCGGAACATAGAAATTATGCAGGCGAATGCGCCGGCCGCCGCGTTCGAAGATCGCCGAGATGTGCCTGCTGTCGCCGACATTGCAATAATCCTGGCGATGATCCTCGGTCAGTGGGAAACGCGAAGCGATCGCCACGCCATGATAGCCCTTCTGGCCATGAATGATGATGTGCTCATAGCCAAGCGCCTTCAGCGGCGCATAGGGGAAAAGCTCGTTCGGAACCTTGGTTTCCTGCAGGCAGAGAATATCTGGCCGTGTCTGCATGACGAACTGCTCGACGATGGGCATGCGCAGCCGCACCGAGTTGATGTTCCAGGTCGCAATCGAAAATCCCATGCCCAAGCCTTTCCCTTACGGCAACTCCAGGAAAAGTGCGCAGCGGTTTTCCGTCCGGAATTGCGTCAAACAGACAGCTGGAGCGGTTCAGCGACTCGGTGAAACGCTGAACCGCTCCAGTCAGGCTAAAGGCTTTAGACCGGCTGTTACGGAAAGGAAAGCGCCATTCGGCACTTACCTAAGGCCGAGAGGAAGACGGCGCTCAGCGCGTGTAGTCAATGCGGAAAACGCTGTCGTCGAAGGCAACGTTCGTCTTCACATTGTTGATGATGACGTCCGTCGTCTTGCCCTGCGGATCGATGACGGTCCATTGGCGCAGGTCGTAGGTCTTCGAATCGAAGATCATCGTGATGGTGGAATCGCCGAAGACCGTGCGGTTGCCGAGTGTGATCTTGGTCAGATCCGGCTGCGAATCGACATTGCGCACCATGTCGGCGGAAAGGTCGATCTTGTTGGCAAGCAGCAGGCTCAGCGGCGTCTTCGACAGCTGATACATGTTTCTGGTCTGCGTCTGGTCGTTGATGACCTGCACATTGTTGCCATCGCAGATCACGCGCATGCGCGACGGCAGATCGTAATTGAAGCGCATCTTGCCGGGCCGCTGGATGAAGAATGCGCCGCTCATCTGATCGCCGCGCGGCCCGATCTGCAGGAAGCCGCCCTTCATCGATTTGATGGACGAGAAATGATCGGCGATGGCCTGGGCGATATTGGGATTGAGAGTGGCTGCGGCCGCCTGCGTCTGTGTCTGCCCCTGGGCCTGCGCAAAGGCCGAAACCGGCAGAGCGCTTGCCACGCCGACCGCAACCATGGCGCCGAGAAGGCGCCGGCGGCTCAGGGAAGGTCGGCTGGACGGCTGCGCATCAAACTTTGTCATCGAATTCTCCTTCATGCTTCGTCCATGGCGCGCAAAATCGGCGTCTTCATGGCGCAACGGCCCAGGGCTGGTAAGGGGCTGCGATCAAATTTCCCTGAACATAGACGGGATATGCGACACAGAAAGGCGACTGCCCTCAGCGATCGAGAATATCGGCTTCTGTCGGAACCAGAATTTCGCGTTTGCCGGCGTGGTTGGCCGGGCCGATCAGGCCTTCCTGCTCCATGCGCTCGATCAGCGAGGCGGCGCGATTGTAGCCGATGCCGAGACGACGCTGGATATAGGAGGTCGAGGCCTTGCCGTCGCGCAGAACGATCGCAACCGCTTGGTCGTAGGGGTCTTCCGAATCGGAAAGATTGGACGTGCCCGCCGGACCGCGGCCGTCCTCATCGTCCTCGTCGTCATCGGCCGTGATCGCATCGAGATATTGCGGCGCGCCCTGCGTCTTCAGATAGGCGACGATATCCTCCACTTCGCCGTCGGAGACGAAGGGGCCGTGAACACGCTGGATGCGGCCGCCGCCGGCCATATAGAGCATGTCGCCCATGCCAAGCAGCTGTTCCGCGCCCTGTTCGCCGAGAATGGTGCGGCTGTCGATCTTCGATGTCACCTGGAAAGAGATGCGGGTCGGGAAGTTTGCCTTGATCGTGCCGGTGATGACGTCGACCGACGGGCGCTGCGTCGCCATGATGACGTGGATGCCGGCGGCGCGCGCCATCTGTGCCAGACGCTGCACCGCGCCTTCGATATCCTTGCCGGCGACCATCATCAGATCGGCCATTTCGTCGATGATGACGACGATATAGGGCATCGGTTTCAGATCGAATTCCTCGGTCTCGTAGATCGCCTCGCCGGTCTGGCGATCGAAGCCGGTCTGCACGGTCCGGCTGATGGCCTCACCCTTGGCAACGGCCTGCTCGACGCGCGTATTGAAACCATCGATGTTGCGCACGCCGATCTTCGACATCTTCTTGTAGCGCTCTTCCATCTCGCGGACGGTCCATTTGAGCGCGACGACAGCCTTCTTGGGATCGGTGACGACGGGCGACAGGAGATGCGGAATGCCGTCGTAAACGGAGAGTTCCAGCATCTTCGGATCGATCATGATCAGACGGCACTGCTCCGGCGTCATGCGATAGAGCAGCGACAGGATCATCGTATTGATGGCGACGGATTTACCCGAACCGGTGGTACCGGCGACGAGCAGATGCGGCATCTTGGCGAGATCGGCGATGACGGGCTCGCCCCCGATCGTCTTGCCGAGCGACATGGCAAGCTTCGCCTTGGAAGTCTCGAAATCGCGGCTGGCGACGAGCTCACGGAGATAGACCGTCTCGCGCGTCGAGTTCGGCAGCTCGATGCCGATGGCATTGCGGCCAGGAACGACGGCAACGCGGGCAGCGATCGCGCTCATCGAGCGGGCGATATCGTCGGCAAGGCCGATGACGCGGGAGGACTTGATACCGGGCGCCGGCTCAAGCTCGTAAAGGGTGACGACCGGACCGGGGCGGACATGGATGATTTCGCCCTTGACGCCGAAATCCTCCAGCACGCCTTCGAGCATGCGGGCATTCTGCTCGAGCGCATCGGCCGAAAGCGTCGCGTCGCGAGCAACGGCCTTCGGCTCGGCCAGCAGGTGGACGGCCGGAAGCTGGAAACCATAGGGGCGAATGAACGAGGTCTGCGCCTCGCGCTCAGCCCGCGCGCCGGGCTTCGGGCGCGGCGCGGCGGGAGTAACGCGATGGCCGGCTACGGCTCCCTTCGCGGACGCGGGGGCTAGCGGCCAATCCTCGTCCTCGTCGTCAGGCAGGATATCGGCCGGACGACGTGGATCGCGATCATAGAGTGCATCTTCGTCATCATCCTCGTCATCGCCGAGGCTGATCGAGGGCGCGGACACGACACGGCGTGCGGCCGGGCTATCCATCGACGGATCGAGACGGTCGCCCCGGGCCATCGGTGCCTTGGCGCGCACCGGCTCGTTCAGCGTACCGAATTCGTCATCGTTGAAATCGTAAGGCGCATCGAAGGCATGGTCGCGGCGCTTGCGCGGACCCATGCCGAACAGCCGGCGCAGGCGGGCCTGCGTGTTGTACCAGGCATGCATGACGGCGCCGAAGGCCATGAAATTGCCGAGGAAGCTGCCGCGATCGTCCTCTTCGTCCACATCGCCCACCCGACGGGCACGACTACGGGTTTCCTCGTAGTCATCCTCGTCCTCTTCATCTTCCACGAGATTTTCGCCGATGATGCCGGAGGCAAAGAGCATGAGCCAAATGGCCGGAACGGCAAGAACCGAGCCGATGACGATGGCAACGACGCCGCTCGGATAGGTGCCGATGAAGAGGGCGGGAAGACGCAAAAGAAGATCGCCGACGACACCGCCGATACCGTTGGGGATCGGCCAGGTCGGCGGGGCGGGGAAGCAGGCAATGGAGCCGCCTGCGACGATGCAGCCGCCGAACCAGGCGCCGAGGCGCGAGGGCACTCGGTGAAGCTTGCGGTTGGTGATCAGCGCCAAGGCCCATGCGGCGACGGGCAGCATCGCCAGAACCGAGGCAAGACCGAGCGACTGCATCACGATGTCGGCAAAGGCGGCGCCGGGAAAGCCGAGCAGGTTTGTCGGCGCATTGGCTGTTGCGTAGGAGTAGCTGGGGTCCATGACGTTCCAGGTCGCCAGCGCCACAGCGGCAAGCGCCAGCAGGAACAATATCGCAAAACCTGCCAGGCCTTTGACCTGACGCCAAACCACGCTCGATAGCGATAAACGGTCGGGGCGACCGCTCAACGCCGCCGAATTGCTTCTGCCCATGATATCCAGCCCCGTTCCTGTCCAAAGCGCAAACGAATCGGTCTATGCCCACTCGCCGGCAGGTTAGCCCTACCTAATCAGAGGAGAGTTAATGGCGTGTTAACCATGCACGCCAACCCAAAGGATTGCCGGCTTTTGCAACTGAATATCATTGCACAAACGAAAAGGGCCCGAACCAAGGTCCGGGCCAAGGGCGTCCTATTTCGATGAAATAGAACGCGACGGGATGTTGAGCGAAACCGGAGGCTTTGCCCCGGTTTCGCAAGCTTCGATCAGGAATTGTGGTAGGCGGCTTCGCCGTGCGAGGCGAGGTCGAGACCTTCGCGCTCGGCTTCCGGAGCGACACGTAGACCGATGATGACGTCGACGACCTTATAGAGGATCGCAGAGCCGATGCCGCACCACAGGATGGTGGTGACGACGGCGGTCAGCTGAACGACGACCTGGCTGCCCATGGTGACGCCATCGGCATAGCCGACGCCACCGAGCGAGGCGCTGGCGAAGATGCCGGTTGCGATGGCGCCGAAGATGCCGCCGATGCAGTGTACGCCGAAGACGTCAGCCGTATCGTCGTAGCCGAACTTGTTCTTCACGACCGAGACGAAGAAGTAGCAGAGCGGCGAGACGATCAATCCCATGACGATCGCGCCCATCGGACCGGCGATACCGGCTGCAGGCGTGATGGCGACGAGACCGGCAACCATGCCCGAAGCACCGCCGAGCATGGAGGCCTTGCCGCGGGTGAAGGTTTCAACGAGCGACCAGGAGATGATGGCGGCAGCCGTTGCGACGAAGGTGTTGACGGTTGCGAGCATCGCGCCACCGGAAGCTTCGAGGTTCGAGCCGGCGTTGAAGCCGAACCAGCCGACCCAGAGCATCGAAGCGCCGACCATGGTCAGCGTCATGGAGTGCGGAGCCATCATGTCCTTGCCGAAGCCGACGCGCTTGCCGACGAGAATGGCGCCGACGAAGCCTGCAATACCGGCATTGATGTGAACGACGGTGCCGCCTGCGAAGTCGAGCGCGCCCATCTTGAACAGCATGCCGTTCGAATCCCAGACCATGTGAGCGATCGGGAAGTAGACGAAGGTCGCCCACAGCGCGCAGAAGAGCACGGCTGCGCCGAACTTGATGCGCTCTGCGAAGGCGCCGATGATCAGAGCCGGCGTGATGGCGGCAAAGGTCATCTGGAACAGCATGAAGATGAATTCAGGAATGACGACGCCCTTGGAGAAGGTTGCAGCCGTCGTCGAGGTCGAGACGCCCGAAAGGAACATCTTGGCCGTGCCGCCCCAATAAGGGCTGGTGCCGCCGCCGAAGGCGAAGGAATAGCCGTAGAGAACCCAGAGGATCATCACGACCGCGCCGATCATTGTGCACTGCATCAGCACCGAGAGCATGTTCTTCGAACGGACGAGACCGCCATAGAACAGCGCCAGACCCGGCACGAGCATGAAGAGCACGAGAATGGTGGAGATGAACATGAAGGCGGTATCGCCCTTGTCCGGAACCGGAGCAGCGGCAGCCGGTGCTGCTGTCTGCGCGAAGGCAATCGCCGGCGCAAGCAAGGCCGCAGAAAGCGCGCCCACCCGTGTCAAGGCGGAGGAAAGCTTGGAAAATGACATGCAAATAACTCCCTGATCCGCCGTGTCTTACAGCGCTTCTGAATCGGTTTCGCCCGTACGGATGCGCACGGCATGGTCAATGGAATAGACAAAGATCTTGCCATCGCCGATCTGGCCGGTCTTGGCGGCCGACGCGATGGCCTCGACGGCCTTGTCGACGGTTTCGGATGCGACCGCGACCTCGATCTTCAGCTTCGGCAGAAAGCTGACGGCATATTCGGTGCCGCGATAGATCTCGGTGTGCCCCTTCTGGCGCCCGTAGCCCTTCACTTCGGTCACAGTCAGGCCCTGGATGCCGACAGCCGTGAGGGCCTCACGGACCTCATCGAGCTTGAACGGCTTGATAATGGCCATCACAATTTTCATCTGGTTTCCCATCCTTTGTTAGCCTCGGCACGGAGCCGACTCTCCTTGCCGCCGACGAGTGTTTCTGCAGCGACTGGGCATACACATTCAAAGGACGTGCCAGATTCGTGACACATTTATAACGTATTGAAATAAAACAGATTTATTGCACAGACCCAATAAAGCGGCATTTCTCGTCGCGAGAGCCGCACAAATAAAGTGCAAATTTACAAGTTTGCCGCTTATTTAATCATTTGCCTTTTTACGAATCAGGCCTTCCTGCGCAACGGACGCAATCAGGACACCGGATCGCGTAAACAGGCTGCCGCGGGTAAAACCGCGCGCGCCGGAAGCGCTGGGGCTCTCCTGACTATAAAGCAGCCAGTCGTCGAGCTTGAACGGGCGATGGAACCACATGGCGTGGTCAAGGCTTGCCACCTGAACGGTCGGGTCCAGAACCGATGTGCCATGCGCATTCAGAGAAACATCGAGCAGCGTCATGTCGGAGAGATAGGCAAGCACGGCATTCTGATAGAGCCGGTCATCCGGCACCGGCCCAGTCAGGCGAACCCAGATATTCTGCCGCTGGCTTGGCTGCGAGCGCGAGAAATAGCTCTCGATCGATACCGGCCTGATTTCGACGGCACGCTTGCGCTCCCAGTACCGGCGCACATTCTCGGGTGCATGGGCGAGGTAGCGCTGCTTCACCTGCTCCTCGTCCATCAAGTCCTCCGGCATCGGCACGTCGGGCATATCAACCTGATGGTCGAAACCGGGCTCATCGACCTGAAAGGAAGCCGTCAGCGCAAAGATCGCCTTGCCGTGCTGGACCGCAAGCACCCGCCGCGTATTGAAGCTCGAACCATCGCGCAGCCGGTCGACCTGATAGAGGATCGGCACCGAGGGGTCGCCCGGCAGCATGAAATAGGCATGCAGCGAGTGCGCGAACCGGTCGCCATCCACGGTTCTCTGCGCCGCCATCAGCGCCTGGCCGATGACCTGCCCGCCGAAAACGCGTTGCCAGCCGACCTGCGGGCTGTTGCCGCGAAACAGGTTCATCTCGATCGTTTCGAGATCGAGCGTCGCCAGCACGGTTTCCATCGGGGTGAGCTTCTCGGTCTCTCGCGACATTTTGCTTGAACTCCAATGGTAGGAACCACGAACAGGATGCTCTATATAGAACAGGACGTGACAGTAAGACACAGGGAAGCGCTATGTTGGACATGCTGGTAGTGGGTGGCGGATATGTGGGTCTTGCTGCAGCGGTCGCAGTCAAGCAGGCGGCGCCCCATCTCGACGTCATGATCGTGGAAGCTGCTCCCGAAACCGCGTGGAAGAAGGACATGCGGGCATCCGCGATCATCGCGGCCGCCTCGAAGATGCTTGAAGTCCTCGGCGTCTGGAACGAGATCGCGCCGGAAGCAGAGCCGATCACCCGCATGATCGTCACCGATTCGCGCACAAGCGATCCCGTCCGCCCCGTCTTCCTCACCTTTGACGGCGACGTGACCGAAGGCCAGCCCTTCGCGCATATGGTGCCGAATCTCACCATGGTCGGGGCACTCCGTGGCGCCTGCGAGCGCCTCGGCATCATCATCAGGCATGGGCTGAGCGCCACCGGCTTCGTCACCGACGACAATAAGACCACGCTGACCCTCTCGGACGGCAGTACGCTGGAAACGCGGCTTCTGGTCGCCTGCGACGGCGTGCGCTCCAAGCTGCGCGACATGGCCGGCATCAAGACCGTCAACTGGGATTACGGCCAGTCCGGTATCGTCGTCACCGTCGAGCATGAGCGGCCGCATGGCGGCTGTGCCGAAGAACATTTCCTGCCCTCCGGCCCCTTCGCCATCCTGCCCTTGAAGAACAACCGCTCCTCGCTCGTCTGGACGGAGCGCACCTCCGACGCCGAACGGCTGGTTGCTTCCGACGACCTCCTCTTCGAAGAGGAACTGGAGCGCCGTTTCGGCCACAAGCTCGGGGCGCTCACCACCATCGGCGAGCGCCGGGCCTTCCCGCTCGGCCTGACGATCGCCCGCGATTTCGTCGCCCCGCGCTTCGCCCTTGCCGGCGACGCCGCCCACGGCATTCACCCGATCTCCGGCCAGGGCCTCAATCTCGGCTTCAAGGATGTAGCGGCACTGGCCGAAACCATCGTCGAGGCCGACCGCCTCGGCCTCGATATCGGCTCGATCAACACGCTCGAACGCTACCAGACCTGGCGCCGCTTCGACACCTTCCGCATGGGGGTGACGACCGACGTGCTGAACCGGCTCTTCTCCAACGACAACACGCCGCTGCGCATCGCCCGCGACTTCGGGCTAGGGATCGTCGACCGTCTGCCAAGCCTCAAATCCTTCTTCATCGGCCAGGCTGCCGGCACCATCGCAAAGCACAATCCGCGGCTGCTTGCTGGCGAGGCGATTTGAACGAGCGGGACCAGAAGGAAGTCTCACGCGCGAGGCAAACCTATCATGACCCTACTCTGGTCATGGCGCCTTAGATAAGCGGCCTTCAGACAGAAGCCCCTATTCGAGGTTCCGCATCTCACCATCCATCCAGCCGCAGAATTGCCGGACCGCTCGCGATTCCGAGCGGCGCCGGTAGCGATAGGTTCCGGTCTCCACCGGCTCATATTCGGGCAAAGTCACCAAGGCGCCCGATTTCATTTCCCTGCCCGTGAGAATCGTCGGGGCAAGCACCATACCGAGGCCGGCAACACAGGCATGAAGTGCGGCGTCGTCCGTATCGAACGCGTGGGCAAGGGAAAGGTCCGCCAGCGCAACATCGAACGTCTCGCACCAAAGCTGCCAGTCCCAGTTACCCACGCTGCACTGAAGAGCCGGTATATTGGCAACGGCAATCTCATGACGGCTGCCATCTTTTGTCAGCAGGCTCGGAGAGATAACCGGGCGGCGCAGATCGCGTGCAAGGAACTCCCACCCCTCGGCCGCCTCTCCTATCCGAAAATGACGGATGCTGACGTCGGAGTCGGGAACGACAGGAAAACCGCGCGCGGAGCTCGTTTCCACCCGAACGCGCACCTGCGGGCAGAGCGCGCGAAAACGATCCAGTGACGGGATGAGCCAGCGCAGCGCCAGCGATGTCGTTGCATGGACGCTGATTTCGTTTTCGTCGCGGTAAAGGGCATCGGCCGAGCGCTCGATGAGCCCGATCGCTGGTGCCACCTCCTGATAAAAGCGCCGCCCGACGTCTGTGAGCGAAACGGTGTTATTGCCGCGATGGAAGAAATTCACCCCAAGCTCGTCCTCGAGCTTTTTGAGCTGGTGGCTGACCGCACCAGAGGTCACGCCGAGCTCAGCACCGGCCGCAGTCAGGCTTCCGGTGCGCGCCACGATCGAGAAAACCCTGATGGCGTTGAGAGAAACACGATGCCTTCCCTGCATGAATTTTCCTCAAGCTCCCTTCAAATTCCTCGTTTGAGCAGTGGGCGAAATTCAAGCACAAGCAAATACGAAAAGCGCTTCAACACATGCCAAATGCTCGAGCAGGCTCTTTCAAGCACCCGAGCCATAGCATGAGTAGCGGCCAAGACAGCATTAATTTTATTCCTCGCTCCCGTGGAAGCGCCGCCTTTTCTTCATTCCGCTAGAAACGAAAAACTGCTCCCGCCCAAAAGGTCCTTGATGCCTCCCCTTAGACATCGCTGTCGCAGCCCGATCGCCCTTCCCGCGCCGATTGCCTGGATGCCATTCCGCTCGCCCACAGTTCGTGCCGTTGCCGCCCTGTCCCTGACCCAGCTCATCGGCTGGGGCGCGACCTTCTACCTGCCGGCGGTAACCGGGCCTGCCATGGCCGGTGAGCTGGGCATGGCTCTGCCCATGGTCATGGCAGGGCCGACAGTCATGCTTGTCGTCATGGCCGTGGTGTCCTGGCCGCTGAGCGCTGTCTTCGAGCGCCATGGCGCCTGGCCGATGATGGTTTTGGGATCATTCCTCGGCGCAGCAGGCCTGCTGGTCATGGGCCTCGCCAATGGTCCGGCGTCCTACATCCTGTCATGGACCATTCTCGGCCTTGCCGGTACCGGCATGCTGACAACGCCTGCGCAGATCGCGCTCAGCGAGGTCGCCGGCGAAAAAACGCGGCGAGCGCTCGGCGTGCTGATCCTGGCCGGTGGGCTGACATCGACTATCGTCTGGCCATTGACGGAGCTGCTGCAGGCGCGATGGGGCTGGCGCATGACGACGCTCGTTTTTGCTGCCCTCATGCTGCTTGTCTGCCTGCCGCTGCATTGGACGACACTTGCACGCCAGCCCAGGGAAAAATCCGCTGCCAAGGCGACAGCAGAGCCTGCTGCCATCGACAAGCCGAGTTTCACCCTTCTGGCCGCGAGCTTTGCCGCCAATGGCTTCATAACCTGGGGATTTGCCCTGACGATCATCATCCTCTTCGAGGCCGCAGGTCTCGATCATGCCAGTGCACTGGCGGCGGCCGCTTTCATCGGCATTGCGCGATGGGCGGGGCGCATGGTCGATTTTCTCGGTGGCCGGCGCTGGTCGGGTTTTGCAACCGGTCTTGCCGGCTCCGCCTTGTTTCCTGTGAGCTTCGCGGTTCTTCTATTGAGCAACAGCTTTGCCGGCGCCATGCTCTTCGCGACGCTTTACGGCATTGCCAGCGGCATCACTGCCGTCACCCGCGCCACGCTGCCGCTGCAGATTTTCCCCACCGGCGCCTATGCCCGCGCGTCGGCACAGCTGGCGGTGCCGCTCAATCTCTCCTATGCCGCCGCGCCACCCTTATTTACCGCCGTGATGACCTACGCCGGCCCCCATGCTGCTCTGTGGTTGGCCCTGGCGATCTCGATCTTCGCATATTGCGCACTTCTCGGGCTTTTGCTGCGGCATCGCCGAATAAATCACGCATCGCAAAGGAGTTGAGCCAGCCTCAATCCTCGATGCGGCGCGCTTCCGAGATCAGCATGATCGGAATGCCGTCGCGGATCGGATAGGCAAGACGCGCCTTTTCCGAGATCAGCTCGTTCTTTTCCCGATCATAGCTCAGCCGTCCCTTGGTCAGCGGGCAGACGAGCAGATCGAGCAGTTTCGGATCGACTTTACTGACCGTGACATCCATGGGAAGTTCCTATTGCAGCAGCGAATCGGTGTCGCCGGAGCCGGCAAGCACGATCTTGACGATGGCGATGAAGGTTTCAGCACGGGTCTTGAGGTCCGGGGCTTCCAGAAGCGCCTGTTTCTCGGCCGGCTCGAACGGCGCCATGATCGACAGCGAATTGACCAGCATCATATTGTCGGCGCGCTCGACGCTTTCCCAATCCGCCTCCAGCTTGTTGGCCTCCAGATAGGCCCGGAAAGCCGAAAGCAGCGCCGGGCGATCAACCGTACCTTCCTCATGGTGGGATTTCAGGTCGGAGATGAAGGGCGTGATGCGAAAGGTGCGATAGGGCTGATGGGCAGTGATTTCATCCATCAGCCGGAAACGGCATATGCCCGTCAGCGCGGCGATGTAGCGCCCGTCGCCGGTTTCAGCAATGGACGTGATGCGCCCAAGGCAGCCGACATGCGCAAGGTTAGGGGTTTCAACCGGTTCGGAAAGAGCGGGCTGCACGATGCCGACCAGCCTGTTGCCGGCGATCGCCGCATCAAACATGGCAAGATAGCGCGGCTCGAAGACATTGAGCGGCAGCTGCGCACCGGGCAGCAGCAGTGCGCCGGATAAGGGAAAGACAACCACCGATTCGGGCAGGTCGCCCGGCTTCAGATATCTGGCATTGCCGACTTGCATCTCTTCCATCCCGCTAGAACACCGCGCTGCCGCCCGCGGTGGGCCGCACAGGAACGACACACTCGCGGCCGCTCCCCATCCTGCGCCGCGTCACCGACAATGTGAGCCCGTCTGCCGAAAACACAAGAGTATTTTAGCCGGGGTGCCGATACGCCGCGTTCTTGGCCGCTTTCATCTAAACAAACGATCATGCGAAATGTTTCGCACGATCGCCATCTGTATCAGGAAAACAGGCCCTTTACGAAAACAGGATGGAGGAAAGCTTGCGCCGTGCCGCGATCGTGGCGGGGTCCTTGGCCCCCCACACCTCGAAGAATTCCAGTAGCTGGCGGCGCGCGCCGTCATCGTCATAACTGCGGTCCTTGCGCATGATGGTCAGAAGGTGATCGGCCGCCTCTTCCCGCTTGCCTTCGACATTGCGGATCTTGGCAAGCTTGATGCGCTGTTCGTGATTGTCGGGATTGGATGCCAGCTCGTGTTCGATCGCCACGGGATCGCCGAGCTTGCGGGCCTCGTCGATCTGATCGAGCTTCTTCACCACGGCCTGAATGCCGGCATCGTTGGCAAGCGTCTCAGGCAGGTCGGCAAGCGCTTCGCGAGCGCGCTGGCTCTGGCCGGCGGCGATCATGCATTCCGCCATGCCGGCAAGCGCCTTGGCATTTTCAGGGTCTGCCTGCAGCACCGCACCGAAAAGCTCGGCCGCGCCATTGATATCGCCGGCGGCAAGCAATCCGCTCGCCTCTTCCAGAACGGCGGCAATCTCGGCTGCCTGATCGTCGGCGCCGCCTGCCGGACCACCGAGGCGATCGATGAACTGGCGAACCTGGCTTTCCGGAACCGCACCCATGAAGCCATCGGCCGGACGGCCATTGACGAAGGCGATGACGGCCGGGATCGACTGGATGCCGAGCTGGCCGGCGATCGACGGATGATCGTCGATATTCATCTTGACCAGCTTTACGCGGCCCTGGGCCTCGGTGACGACCTTTTCGAGTACCGGTGTCAGCTGCTTGCACGGGCCGCACCAGGGCGCCCAGAAATCAACCAGCACAGGCTGGTTGCGCGATTCCTCGATAACGTCCTTGGCGAAGGTCGCCGTCGTCGTATCCTTGATCGGCGAAGCACCTGATGCCGCAGGCGCGGCGCCAAAGGATGCCGTGGCCGACATCTGACCGCCGAAGGAAGCGTTATAGGGATTGTTCGAACCGCTCATGAGTGTCTCCCGCCTGCCGGCATCCTTGATTTTGTGAGAAGCATGATCTCCAGACGAGACGATAAGGTTCGCCTGACAGCACGCTCCATGAAATGGCCAAAGCGACCGGACGATCCGAAGACAACGCCGGCCGTTATAATCTTAGCGCTAAAATCGTACGTTAGCTCGTCACTTTCAAGACTAGCGGCGTATGACCGGTCGCCTCCATGAAACGTACGAGATCGCCGCTGGCAATCGACGTTGTCGCATCGTTCGACAGAGGATGGCAATTGACGATATCATGCGCCATCAGCTCGGCATCGAGCACGAAGGTAACATTCTTGCCCGCATCGTTGATCGCGCCGAATGCAGTGACCGAACCGGGAATGACGCCAAGATACTCCATCAGCTTTTCCGGCTTGCCGAAGGACACCTTGCTTGCCGCGCCGATCAGCGTGTGCACGGTCTTCAGGTCGACCGTCGCATTTTCCTCGACGGTCAGCAGGAAGAAATTGTCTTTCTTGTCCTTCACGAACAGGTTCTTCGTATGGCCGCCCGGAATCTCGTCGCGCAGCGACACCGATTCGGCAACGGTGAAGACCGGGGCGTGATCCTTGGTCGTGTGGCTGATGCCGAGCCCGTCCAGGAATCGGAAAAGATCGTCGCGGTTTTTCGGGCTGGTCTCGGTCATGGCATCTCGCAATCAAAAATGGTCCGCCCCTGATACGTCGCCCACATTTTCATTGCAATCTTTGAGACGACAAAGCCCGGCGTTTCCGGGCTTTCCGGCGGCTCTTCAAAAGAACATGCAATTTTTCTTCGCGAACTCGTCATTTCCCTGTTGCATTTGAAAAATGGTTAGGCCATATAGCGCCCGTCGCCGCAAGACGACGCCCAGCGGTCCAACACACTACCCCGGATCGCGACGGGAATGAGCGGGTGTAGCTCAGGGGTAGAGCACAACCTTGCCAAGGTTGGGGTCGAGGGTTCGAATCCCTTCGCCCGCTCCAGTTTTCCAGCCTTTCTCTGATATGAAGAAGCCACGGCTCAGGCCGAAGGCTGGTTTTTGGCCGAAAAGCCGGGTTTCTACACTTCTATTTCCCTTGCTTGCATCTATGCCGTGTCCAGCACGCCTGGGGTCTCAAATCAGTCTCATTTGCCGTCCACCTCTGCGCATCGGATAGACGGACGAAACGCGGTAGCCGCTCGCATGAAAAGCATGAAAACAAAGATTTCCCTGCTGGTTGCGATCCTGTCGCTTTTGCCGGTTCCCGCACTGGCCCATCCGCACATCTTCATCGATGCCAAATTCGAGGTCGTTTCGGCGCCCGATGGTTCCATCAGCGAACTGCGCAATGTCTGGAGCTTCGACGAGGTGTTCACCTCCTCCGTCCTCATGGACTTCGGCAAGGGCGACAACCAGTCGCTGACGCCGAGCGAATTGAAGGCGGTCGGCAAGACCGTCAGGGATTCGCTGGCGCAATACGGTTACTATACGAACGTCACCAGCAACGGCAAAGCGGTGCCGATGGCCAAGCCGGATGCGATAGAGGCCAATTACAAGGACGGCTCGCTGACCCTGACCTTTTCGCTGAAGCCGGAGCAGAAGACCTTCCTCAAGGGAACCACCATCTTCGGGATCTATGACAAGACGCTTTACACGGCCGTCGATTTTGCCACCGACAACGATATGAACATATCGGGACCGGCCTCCGGTCGCTGCAAGCGCAAGGTGGTCAGACCCAATCCCAAGGAAGTCATGGCGGAAAACCAGGCCGCGCTGACCAGCATGTTCTTCAGCGATCCGAAGGGCACGGACTATTCACTGCTCGTGGCAACGCGGCTGGAAGTCCAGTGCTGATACCTGGCCCGGAAAGAGCGTCCCTCATTTGAAAGGCAGAGCATCGTCTCGCGCCGATCCCTCGCCATTTGGGGCAAACGATATATAGCGGCGGGCGATGATCCAACAGGCAAGCGCCCAGGTCGCGCCGGCGCACCAGCCGCCGAGAACGTCGGTCGGATAATGCACGCCGAGATAGACCCGGCTCGCGCCGATCATCAATGTCAGGAGAATGCCGGCCGCGACGATGAAGATACGCGTCGAACGATAGGTCCGCGTGCCCGAGATCAGCGCGGCAAGGGTCAGGTAGGTCACGGCCGACACCATCGCATGGCCACTCGGGAAGCTCAGATCGTGAACCTCGACCAAATGCGGTACGATATCCGGCCGCGGCCGCGCGACGCCGACCTTCAGGGCCGCGCTCAGCGCCCAGCCGCCGAGCACCGAAGCAAGGATGAACAAGGCGATGGCACGCTTCCGGTCGAGCAGCAGATAGATCGTCACCAGCGTCGTCATCAGCGCGAGCACCGTCGTCCCGCCGAGGCTTGTGACGTCCTTGATGGCATGGGTCAGCCAACCCGGCCCGATCGGAACAGAAAGATTGCCGGGCTGGCGAAGCGCCAGCAGGATCGCCTCGTCGAAACCCTTCGTACTGCCTTCGAGGACTTCTCCCGTCAGGTAGATGAACAGAAGAATTCCGCCCGAAAGCGCGGCGAACATCACAAGCAGCAAGGGCTCGTAGCGGTTCAACCATCCAGGGATACCCGATATGCCTAACGGCCGATCCTTCATGCGCTAATACCTGCCCTTGCCTGTTCTTACGTCGCTTCGTCCACGATCGAAGCCCGATACCGGACAAAGCCTATCTAGGAATAGAACTCGCAGGTTCCAACCGATGAAAGCCGGGACGATATGTTAAGTGGCACGTGCGCTTCAGGTTCGTGACATAAAATGTCTCTATCGTAACGGGAATTTATGGCAGTCGCTGCGGTAGCCACGACGGTATGTGGCTGGCTTTACTTTCTGCCGAGGGGTGGTTCATGGGGCGTTAGCAATGAATGGAAGGCGAGCCACGCCTTTGTTTCCACAAGCAATGCAGAAGCGTTCAGGCCACAGGCTAGACGCCGTGTTTGCTTTCAAACTTTCCGCTATTTTCCAAGCCGCGAGCTGTGCTAGTAGTGCTGCAGGGGCGATCAGGCATCAGGTGTTGTCAGAGTGTTAAATGTTGGGACATCTTTCTCCGCCCGGCTGTCTGCGTTGGCCGGAACGGGGCTGCTGGCAGCGTCTATAGTCGGCATGTTTCCCGCCTCTTCCAGAGCGGACGATACCCCTGCTAAATCCTCATCCAGTACTTGGGTCGTGACGCTTGGGGCAACCGTGGAATACGGACCGAGCTATGAGGGATCGAAGCACTATACCTTCGGCGCCCTGCCCTCCTTCGACGTCCACCGCCTCGGCGAGGCCACGGAATACAGCGCTCCGGACGACAATTTCGACTTTCAGCTTTTCGATCTCGGAGGCCTCGAAATCGGCCCTGTGGTCGGCTTGAGGGATGACCGCTTCGATCTCAATGATCTGCATCTGCAAAGTCAGCGCAGAGTGCGCTGGAATTTCGACGCGGGCGGCTTCGCCCAATATTGGCTGATGGAAAATCGGCTGCGGTTCCGCACGGAAATACGCCAGTCGCTTTGGGGTGGCGATGGTCTGGTCGGTGATTTCGCTCTCGACTGGTTCCAGCCGCTCGGAGACAAATGGCTTCTGTCTGCCGGCCCTCGCCTGTCGATGGCAAATTCAGTGTATATGCGCACCAACTTTGGCATCTCGGAGAATGAAGCTGCGAGACATGGCCATATCAATGCCTTCGATGCCGGCGCCGGCGTAAAGTCGGTCGGCTTCACCGTGGCTGCGACCTACACGATCTCCCCGGAATGGAGCGTACAGGTCTATGAGAAATATAACCGCCTGGTAGGCGATGCCGCCGACAGCCCGATCACCTCGCGCTTCGGCTCACCCGACCAGAACATCATTGGCTTCACGCTGAACAGAACCTTCAACATCAACTTTTGAGGCGCTCTTCGCCTCATTCTCGGCGATGTAGTTGCGCGTCAGCGGGATGATGTCGTTGCGCTTGGCGATCTGGATCTGGAAAACGACGAGATCCTCGTAGCGGAAAGCGGCCTCCGCCGTCGAAAGATAATATTCCCACATCCGGCAGAAACGCTCGTCGTAGAGCTTGGCGGCATCGTCCCAGCGCGCCATGAAGCGCTCCCGCCACGCCTCGAGCGTCTTGGCATAATGCAGCCGCAGCACTTCGACATCGGTGATGGCAAGTCCAGCCGCCTCGATCTCAGGCACGATTTCGGAGAGTGCCGGAATATAGCCGCCCGGAAAGATGTATTTGTCGAGCCACGGCGTGGTGAAGCCGGGGGTCGCCGAGCAGCCGATGGTGTGCAGCACCATGATGCCGTCATCCTCGAGCAGCTCCGCACACTTGCGGAAAAAGGTGCGATAGGACGCCAGTCCGACATGCTCGAACATGCCGACAGAGACGATCCTGTCGAAGCGGCCGGTCAGGCTGCGGTAGTCCCTCAGTGCGAACTGAACCTCGGCCGGCGTTCCCCCGGCCTTGTCCGCGACGCGCTTCGAAGCATATTCATGCTGCTCCTCGGAGAGGGTGACGCCGAGCACATAGCCGCCCGGTGCCTGCTCCGCCACATGCAGCGCCAAACCGCCCCAGCCGCAGCCGATGTCGAGAATGCTGTTGTTCGGCCCGATCAGCAGTTTGGCGGCGAGATGGCGTTTCTTGGCAAGCTGTGCGTCATCGAGCGATTGGTCCGCATGCTCGAAATAGGCGCAGGAATATTGCCGGTCCGGGTCGAGGAAGAGCTCGTAGAGCCGGCCATCGAGGTCGTAGTGATGCGCGACATTGGCCTTAGAGCGCCCAGGCAGATTGCGGTGGCGGAAAATCCGCAGCTTCGTCCTGAGGTGATCGATGACGCGGGCAATAAGGGGATGCGTGGTGTTCTGCCCCTCCCTCAGCATCATCGCCACGAAGTCGTAGAGTGTGCCCTGCTCGACGATGAAGCGGCCATCCATGAAGAGTTCGCCAAGCCGCTTGTCGGCATCGATGAGGAGCGCCCATTCGGCGCGGTCGTCGGTGAAGCGAACATGAACCGGCTCACCGGTGCCATCGCCGAAGGTCAGCACGCGGCCGCTTGCCGTCGTCACGCTCAACGCGCCGCGCGTCACGATGGAAGAGAGTGCCCGCTTCACGCACCAGTCGACAAGGCTGGAGAAAATGGCGGGGGTTTTGCCCTTTGGGCGGTTGTCAGCTTGCATGTTGGGCATCACCTATCCTTGCCGGTCCCCGTACGCAGTTCCTCCTGCTTCGGCTCCAATTCCAATTCCTCATGGTGCGCTTTCGTCTCGACACCCGCGCCTGCAATCAACCAGACGCCCGTCAGGATCAAGCCGCTGCCGACCATCTGCAGGGCGACGACCCGCTCGCCGAAAACGAACCAGCCGGTCGCGACGATCAGCACATAGCTGATGCCCGTAAGCGGAAAGGCACGGCTGAGATCGAGCTCGGCCAGCACATTCATCCAGATGAAGAAGCCGACGATCTCGACGGCTATCGCCATCAATATCCATGGAGAGGAAAGGGCCTGCCACAGCCAGACCTGCATGCCCGCATCGTGCAAGTGCCCGGCACCAAGCTTGATAAGGACTTGGTACAGGGTGCTCAACACGGGCACGGCGAGCCAGAAAAAACGTATACTAGGCATTACGCATCCGCCTCGTCTGTCGAGAACAGCGGCGATACCAGTCGCAGCACACTCTGAAGCAAAGGATTGCGATGGTGGAAATACATCGCATTGGCGGTCAGCTTGCTGCCGAGCCGCAGCTTGTTTTCATAATGGGCCTGCCCGCTCTGATAACGGCTGAGGCCGTTCTCCAGGCAATAGCGCAGGTTGGTAAACCAGCTGATGAAATAGAGATTGTAGGGTCGACCCTTTTCCCCATCCATGCAGAAGAACTTGTCGATGGCCACGCGCCCGTCATGCACGACCAGATTGGCAGCAAGCAGCTTGTCCCCGACGAAATAGAAGGCGCAGAAGGAGCGGCCGGGCATATGGCCGAGAATGCCCTGGAAATAGGCTGGCGTCAGCTCCTCGAACTGCAATTCGCTGCGGTTGCGCGTGTCGTGATAGAGCGCCATCACCTCGGGCAGGAATTCGCCGAAATCCGTCCGCATCTCCACCCTGACCTGGTCGAAGGATTTCATCTTGCGGCGCATGTCCTTGCGAGTACCGGCCGAAAGCCTGGCAAGATACTCATCGATCGTCTTGAAATCGATGTCGAGCCAGGCCGTCGGAAGGCCGCCGATCGAGGCATAGCCGCGCGCACCAAGCAGATCGCCGAACTCCGCCGAAGCCTGCTCCGGAATATCCTTGAGACCGATCAGCGCACAACGCTCCGTCGCAGCGACCTGCTCGAAGAAGGACAGCATCTCCGTCAGCAGTACGCGACGACGCTCGCGCGAGATGTCGGGATGAAAACCGATGGCGCCCGTTTCCGTGCAGGGCGATCCGAGGCATGCAAGGCGTAGCTTCAGGAAACCGGGAAAGCGGCGCTGGATGCTGCGCACGAACCGGCGCAGGAACCCCTCATCCAGCGTCGTATCGAGAGCGTAGAGGCAGAGAAAGGCCGGCATGGCGGCGCTCACACGCCCACCTTCCGTAAGGGTGATATAGCGCCATTCAAACCCTTCGAGGCCAGCTTCCTCGATCGCTAGCAGGCAATCATAGTCTTCGACATCATTCGGAAAGCACGCATTCCATGCGTCGCGGCCGATGGCGCGAATACTGAAGTGAACTTCGGCCACCGGATCATCGATCGACTGCGGCACGATTTTAAGCAGCGGCTGCGACATGACGCGCCTCGAAGAAGTCGGCCGTGAAATCGGCCACTTGCCGATGCTGCCGGTCGACATGGATCATGTGATAGCTGTCCGTGATCCATTTCAGCTCATGCGGAGCACCGATATGCTCGGAAATATAGCGGGCATGCTTCGGGCTGGCGAGATCGTCGTCCTCGGCATGCAGGATCAGCGTCGGCGTCTGCATCTGCGGCAGCATGTTCCGAAGCGTCTTGCCCAGCCGATGCATCTCGACCAGGCCCTTGCCGGGGAATTTTTCCAGAACCCCTTCGCTCGCCATGCCTTCGATCAGCCGGCGCATGCGCTCGTCCTTGATCCCCAGCGAAGTCGTCTCGCTGAAGCTCAGCCGATCGAGGAACGGAACGCGCGACAGCCAGCCGATCTGCGAGGCCAGCAGCGGATAGTAGAAGGGAACGTCCCAGCCGTCATAACTGAAGCAGGGGGAGTAGATTGCGACGGCACTGATGGTCTTCTTCTGCTGTTCGGCAGCCAGCATGGCGAGCTTGCCACCGACGCAGATACCGGCGGCGAAGACCTCCTGCGTTCTGGATGCCAGCAGCTCCGATGCCTCGACGACCGAGGCGAGCCAGTCTTCCCAGCGGGTCTGGCGCAAGGTCTTCGCATCGACGCCGTGGCCGGCCAGCAGCGGCGCATAGACGCTATAGCCCTTACGGTTCAAATGCCGAGCCACCAGCTTCATTTCGGCGGGCGCGCCCGTGAGGCCGTGGACCAGAAGGACGCCTTTGCCATTTGAGCCCTCCATGAAGAAGCTCAATTCATCAGCTTTCATGAGATAGCTCCGACTGCCGGTTTTCCTTGGCCATGAAGCCAAGCGCATGGCAGGTGCTGATCACATGCGTGCCGTTCTTTTCCTGCTCTTCCTTGATCTGGTCGTGCAGCGCCGGAAGCTTCGTCCAGTGGGTGCGCGGACGATAGTGATGCTCGGCGTGATAACCGTTGCCGAACCACAGCCAGTTATAGAAAGGCTGATGGCTGGAAACACCCCAGGCAATCGGCTCGTCCGGATCACCGTTCAGGTGCTCGTAATAGCCGTTCAGCGACGACAGGCAATTGCCGATATAGTAGAACGGCACGAAGAACAGCACCGCCTTCCAGTCGTAGATCAGCGCGATCGCGGCAAGCCCCAGGAAGAAATAGAGCTCGAACCGTCCCCAGGCGGCATCGAACGGGCGGTTGCGGGCGATGGCCTTGTGAATATCGCCGAGGCTGTCACGGAAGAAGCTCAGGAACGTATAGGACCAGACGTTTTCCGGTTGGCCGTCACGGCCGTAGCGATAGATCGACAGCATGTCGATCGTCTCGCCCTTTTCATTCGGACGGTCGCTATTGCCGGAATGATGGCGCATGTGCACCCAGTGATAATAGGTCTGCGAAAAACCAATCGCGACCGATTCCAGCAGGCTGAAGCCGTAGTTCATCCAGCGCGGCTTGAAATAGGGTGTGTGGATGAAATTGTGCGATATGCTGTTGATGTTCCAGGAGATAGAAACTGCATAGAGGCAGCCGAGAACGGCCGAGAGCCAAAGCGGCCGGCTTTCGAAGCCGACGATCAGATAGACGTCGAAGGCGAGATGGGCGACGGCGGCAAGAACCGGTGCCAGATCCCATCGGGTGTGCGCAAAGATTTTCATAGTCCTGTAACTCCCACGCAAACCACACCGGCGGTGACGAGAAACACGCCCGTCGCGTGGCGCAGGTTGATGTTTTCCTTGAAGATGACGGCACCGGCGAGCACGATGACGACATAGCTCATCGCCATCAGCGGGAAGGCGATGGTCAGAGGCACATGCTCCAGAACGGCCGTCCAGGCGATAAGCTCAATGGCCCAGAGCAGAATGCCGAGCCAGGTGATCGGTTTGGCCAGCGCCGAAAGAGGCGCGTTCTCGCTGGCCGATTGCTTGAAGCAGACCTCGCGGGCAGTCTCCGCGACGATGCAGAATACTATGAGCCCAAGCATGGAAAGTGTCAGGCTGCCGGTCATTGCATATACTCCGCCAGCACCTCCAGCAGGGCGTGATTGGCCGCGCTGTTGATGTTCCTCATTGTTTCGGCACCCTGTCGCATGCGCGGCTGATCGATGAAGATCTCCGCGCGCTTCATGAACTGGGTCCGAAGACTGCCAGCATAACTCGGAGTTGAATAATCCCCAATGACATCCGCGCCGATGATGCGGTGGCGGCTGCCGATTTCGCTGATCAGAGCCAGGAGATAAGGCAGTCGCATACGGCCCTGATCCCAGTTGGTCACGGCATCGTCGGCGGCGAGCACGTCCTTGTCTATCGTGACGTAGACAGCCTCGGTGCGAATGCGGCTAAGCATGTGGTCGATGAAATTTTCCTCGCCGATTTCGACGATCGATTTCCAGTGCAGCGCGCCTCTTTCCTGCCGATAGCTGGCACCGGTGCCGTAATCGGCCGCCACGCGGCTCGGCGGATGTTCGTAAGGATAGAGTTCCAGCTTGCCGTCGCCGAGCCAGTGTAGATTGGCTCCCTTGCGCTCCGGACTGCGAAGATCATGGCTGCAGACGCCGATCGTGAGGACCTTCTGGATGCTGGGGTTGGCAAGCGCGCGATTGACCCAGGAGCCGCAATGCATGCCGCCGTCGAATTTGACCCAATCCGGATGATTGTCGAAGTGGATCAGTGTGACCGCACCGGATTGTCTTTCGAGTGCGCCGTCGAGCAGCAAGGCCGTGACATGATGGAAATCGCCGGAACCCATGAAGCACAATTGCGGGTCCTTGCCGGTCGTCGGCCTGTTCTTGACGATCTCGCGGTTGAGATCGTCAAGGGCGCCCTGCTTGCTCCACAGCCGAACCTGCGACCCGGCATTCTTGCCGAAATACTGGTGCGCGCCGGCAAATTTGCAGGCGCGCACGAAATCAGGCTGCAACTCCAAAGCATCATCGAGATGAAGAAGCAGCAGTTGCACGGTCTTATCTCCGGGCAGCGCGCGTCAGAAGCTGATCGAGCAGGGCAAGCGCCAGATCGATCTCTTCGCGGGTGATGAGCAGGTTCGGAGCAAACGTGATGACGTTCTTGTGGTAGCCGCCGACGTCGAGCACGAGACCGTAGGTCTTGCCGCCCACCTGAAGGTCGCCCTTCATGCCTTCGTCGCACATCCAGTCCATCGTCGCCTTGTCCGGCGTGTAGCTGTCGTCCTTGCAGATTTCCATGCGCAGGGCGAGGCCCAGGCCATCGACTTCGCCGACGATGGCGTGGCGCTTCTGCAGCTGCTTCAGCCCATCGAGGAAATGCGCGCCCTTTTCCATGATCGCGGCGCCGAAATCCTGCTCTTCCAGCATCTTCATCGTTTCGAGCGCAACGGCAGTGCCCATCGGATTGCTGGCGAAGGTCGAGTGCGTGGAGCCGGGCGGGAAGACGGTCGGGTTGATCATCTCTTCGCGGGCCCAGACGCCTGAAAGCGGGTTGAGGCCGTTGGTGATTGCCTTACCGAAGACCAGTGCATCCGGCGAAACGCCGAAATGCTCGATCGACCAGAGCTTGCCCGTGCGGTAGACGCCCATCTGGATTTCATCGACGACGAGCAGGATGCCGTGATCGTCGAGCACCTTCTTCAGTTCGACGAAGAAGTTCATCGGCGGAATAACGTAGCCGCCCGTACCCTGGATCGGCTCGATATAAAAGGCGGCATATTCGGACTTGCCGGCCTTCGGGTCCCAGACGCCGTTATATTCGCTCTCGAACAGGCGGGCGAACTTCTGGACGCAATAATGTCCGTATTCTTCCTTCGACATGCCCTTCGGGCCGCGGAAGTAATAGGGGAATTCGACGAACTGGGCGCGATCGCCGAAATGGCCGTAGCGGCGGCGATAGCGATAGCTCGAGGTGATTGCCGAAGCGCCGAGCGTGCGGCCGTGATAGCCGCCTTCGAAAGCGAACATCAGGCTCTTGCCGCCGGTGTAGTTGCGCACGAGCTTCAGCGAATCTTCAACGGCCTGCGAGCCGCCGACGTTGAAGTGAACGCGGCCCTTGTGACCGAACTTGCGCTCGGCATCCTGGGCGATCATCGCGGCAAGCTCCACCTTCTCGCGGTGCAGATATTGCGATGCGACCTGCGGCAGCCGATCGAGCTGGCGATGGGCAGCCTCGTTCAGGCGCTCGTTGCGATAGCCGAAATTGACGGCGGAGTACCACATCTGCAGATCGAGGAACGGCGTTCCGGTCCGATCGTAGACGTAGGAACCTTCGCATTCCTCGAAGAACTTGGGCTTGTCGGTGTAGTGAACCGTGTCGCCATGCGAGCAATAGAGCTCTTCGAGGGCGCGCAATTCTTCTTCGGAGCGGACGGAATCGGTCTCGCCGCTGAAGGCTTCGGCTGCATTCGTTTTCATTCAATGCCTCTTGGTCTAGTTTACGCTGTCTTGAAATGCGGCAGCGTACGGGAGCGTCGTTCGACGCTCGGGAGAACGGCTTCCATCTTTGGAAGCAGATCGGAAAAGTCTTCGAAACCGACATACGGAATGCCGTTTTCCTCGCAGTAGTCGACAAGCTTGGACTTGGCGAAAACGAGATCGACCTTGTCGGAAACGCAGAAGTCGCTTCGCCCGTCGCCGATGTAGACCTGCAGGTCGTTGCTATCGACAACGCGGCATTTGCAGACACCGGCACCGGATACGCAGCCGGTTGCAGTAAACGGCGGAAACAGCGAATAGGACTCACGGCCCTGCGAAACGCTGCAGGTCAGCACATTGGCAACGATCGGCAGACCCTCGATGCCGTGGCGCGCCAGGATGCGGCGGATGAAATAGTCCACACCATCGCTGACGATCGTGACAGGCAATTCGTCGCGGCGGCAAAAAGACAGAAAACTCTCGAAGCCCGGATCGATCGACAGCGTGTCCAGAAACAGATCGAGCTCGCCCCGGTTTGCCTGGATGAGAGCGATCTGCCGACGCATGCATTCGCCGGAGCCGATCAGCCCCTGCTTCCACAGCTGTTCGATATCTTCCCACTCAGCACCGGCGAAACGGGTTAGCACCATATCCGTCGCGTCTTCGATGGATATGGTTCCATCAAAATCGCAAAACACCTGCATGAAATACCCTTTCGCCTTATCCTAAGTTGCGTCTAACAACCTCAGATGAGCCGGGTATGAGCGGAAAATGATGCGAAAATGAAAAACGACGAGACGTTGTATTTTTAACTCAACGGCAATCTTAGATCGACCTGAAGACCATTGCCCAAACGTGAAGTAGAAAGATCAACCATTGCCGAAAGTCGGTCCGCCGTATCTGCAACGATAGCGAGACCAAGGCCAGCCCCTTCCGTGTGAAGCGTGTTGAGGCGATAGAAGCGCTGGAACACCGCTTCCCGCTCATGCGGCGGAATGCCGGGGCCGCTGTCGCTGATCGAAATGCGGCCGAAGCCATCCTCCGAAGCGATCGAAACTTTGATTTCCCCACCGACAGGCGTGTATTTGATGGCGTTGTCGAGCAGATTGGTGACCAGCATCCGCAGCAGCGACTCGTCGGTCTTGACCTGGATCACCTCATCCCCCTCCAGCACCACGTCGAGTTCGCGGCTGGTGATGATGTTGCCTAATTCGGCAATGAGCGACGCCATCCAGTGGTAAAGCGTAATCTCCGTCAGATTGAGGGGATGGTGGCTGACCCTGGCGAGCCGCAGCAGCTGCTCGATCAGATGGATAGTGCGGTTGTTGCTGGAAACGAGATCGGAAATGATCGCCTGCCGCTCATGGTCGCTATCGCTATGTTCCAGCATCCGCAAAAGCAGCTTCACGCTTGCCTGCGGCGTGCGCAGCTGATGCGCGGCAAGGTCGGAAAAGCGCCGCTCCAGCGTCAGCGACTGGCCGAGTTTTTCGAGTAGCTGGTTGATCGACCGGCCAAGCGGCAGCAGATCGCGCGGCAGCTCTTCGACCGGAATTGCCGAGAGATCATCCGGCGATCGCGTGCGGATCTGCCGCACCAGCCCGTGGATCGTGCGCAGACCGCTATTGATGCCGAGCCAGATGAGAAAGCCGATGACCGGCACCAGCATCAGCAGCGGAAAGAACAGATTGAGGAGAATATTGGAAACGAGCGTTTCGCGAAGCGCGATCTTTTCACCGAGTTCGATCACGATGGTCGTATTCGGGATCGGCAGCGAATAGACGCGCCACTCGTCCCCGCCATAGGTCAGCGTGGTGAAGCCGACCTTCTGCTGCGGCACGTCGGAGAGAAAGGCCGTGCTGCTGTAGAAGCGGATATTGCCATCGACCCAGGCGCGAAACATGTGCGCATCGGCATAGTCATCGGCGTCTTCATTGAAGGCCAGCTGATTGTCCATGGTGAAGTCGATATCGTCGATCTGCTTTGCCGCATGGTCCGGATTCTTCTCCAGCGGACGGCGCAGCAGGCTCCAGATCACATTCGCGTCGTCGATGAGCTGGGCATCGTAGATATTGTTGATCTCCCGCGTCGCGCTGTTGAAGGCGAAAGCGGCGATCACGACGATCGTCACGACGACGACGGGCGCAATACGGAGAAATAGCTTGCGGGTAAGCGTGGAATTGTTCATCGCTCGATCATATAGCCGACGCCGCGGATCGACTTGATGAAATCGGTGCCGAGCTTCTTGCGCAGATTGTAGATCGTCACTTCGATCGTATTGCTCTCGACGGTGTTTTCCGCGTCATAGAGCGCATATTCGATATCGTTCTTCGTCACGTAGCGGCCGCTGCGCTCCATCAGCAGCTTCAACAGATGGAATTCCTTAGCGGTGGTATGGACCTGCACGCTGCCCTTGCGCGCCACCATGGCCGAGGGATCGACCTCGACATCGCCGCAGCGGATGACGCTTTCGGTTCGTCCGTCGCGCCGGCGGATGAGCGCACGCAGCCGCGCCAGCAGCTCGTCGAGATCGAAAGGCTTGACCAGGTAATCGTCGGCGCCCTCATCGAGGCCTTCGACCTTCTGGCGCACGGAGTCCATCGCCGTCAGCAAAAGTACGGGCACGGAATTACCCCGCTGGCGGATACGCCGCAGCACTTCCATGCCGCTCAGCTGCGGTAGATTGATATCGAGCACGATCGCTGCGAAATGCGAGCTCTCCGCAGCCTCCAGGCCAGATTCGCCATCGCGCATCCAGTCGACGCCATAGGCATGCTTTTCCAGCGCCTTCTTCAGCGATGATCCGAGGATATTGTCGTCTTCAACAAGCAGAACGCGCACGACCGACCCCATTTAGTCGAATATTTCTTAGCCGATGTGGGCCGCAATTGGCGCGGCGATGTGGCAAAGCTATGACGGATCATTTCCATCTGGCAAGAGCGCGGGCGTCCTGCATCCTCCAAACAGGCCGAAAAGTCTCCGCAATCCACCAGCCGAAACCGTTACCTCAGTTTCCGCATGGAGGCTTCCAGCGCCTCGAAGATGCGAGGATCGGTCGACTGCGCGACATTGAACCGCATGAAACGTCCGGCCGTATCCGAGAGGCTGAAAACATTGCCCGGCGCAAGGACGATGCCCTCGGCAAGGCAGGCACGCGCGACATCGGCGGCATCGAGCCCTTCCGGCAGCCTGCACCAGAGAAACATCCCGGCCCGGGGCTTCAACCAAGGCACGATACCGATCGCTTCCAGCCGCGTCGACACGTCCGCCATGGTCTTGGCGAGCCTTACACGCAAGGCCTCGACATGCTTGCGATAGCTGCCGTCCTTCAGCGCGAGATAGACGAGTTCGGCCGACAATTGCCCGCAACTGAAGCTGCTCGCGACCTTGAGATCGACCAGCCCATCGATCCAATCCCGCCGCGCTGCGATGAAGCCGCAGCGCACCGAGGCCGAAAGCGTCTTCGAAAAGCTGCCGATATGGATCACCCGGTCGAGCCCGTCATAGGCGGCAAGCCGCGGTGCCGGAACATCCTCGAAGTCGGCGAAGATATCGTCCTCGATGATCGTCAGCCCGGCAGCATCCGCCAGCTTCAGCAGCCGGTGTGCCGTCACGGGCGAAAGCGTCGCTCCCGTCGGATTGTGAATGGCGGAATTGGTGATGTAGAGCCGCGGCTTGTGCCGTTCGAGAATCTGTCCGAACAGTTCGACATCCGGCCCCGTAGGCGTGAAGGGCACGGAGACGACATTGGCACGATGCGCCCGCAAGAGCGCATGAAAATTGAAATAGCAGGGATCGTCCACCAGCACGGTATCGCCGGGTTCGAGCAGGAAACGGCAGAGAAGGTCGATCGCCTGGGTGCCGGATTCCGTCAGCAGGATCTGGTCCGGCGGCACCGTGATGCCATGCTCGCCGAGACGCCGGGCGAGCAGCTGCCGCAGCGGCGGCAGGCCGAGCGGCGTTCCATAATTGGCGAGCGCGCCCATGTCGCCTCTTGCCAGCGTCCGCATTGCCCGCCGCAACGCCGCCTGCGGCAGCCAGGAGGGTGGAAGCCAGCCGCAGCCGGGCTTCAGGACATCATCCCCTACCTCGAGCGATTGTCTGGAAATCCAGAGCGGATCGACGTTGCGATCCGATTTCGCTCCGGTCTCGGACAGCGAAAGCGGCGGCAGCGGGCCGCAGACATAGAATCCGGCGCCCGGCCGCGAGCGGATCGTGCCCTCGGCGGCGAGCCGCTCATAAGCCTCGACCACGGTGGAAACAGACACCTGCATCGTCTTTGCGAAGCTGCGCACAGAAGGAAGCCGCGCACCCGGTATCAAGCTGCGGGCGGCAATACGGTCGGAAATCGCCGCCATCACTCCCTCGATGCGCGTGCCGCCGACTGCGCTTGCCACCAACAGGTCATCCATCCGTACTGCCCTTTATACCATAACAGTTTCTATAAATTGTACTGCACCGTCTCTGGCTTGGCCAGACAAATACGTCGATACCGCGAAGACCAAGAAGGAGCATGCGTGATGGACAAGACGACAACAGGATGGATTTACGGTTTGACGGGAGTGGTGATCTTCAGTGGCTCGCTGCCGGCGACGCGGGTAGCCGTGATGGATTTCGACCCTGTGTTCCTGACCGTTGCCCGAGCCGCGATCGCCGGCCTCCTGGGTCTTGGCCTACTGCTTGCCTTTCGTGAAAAGCGCCCGACTCGCGCCGATATCACCTCACTCGCCATCGTCGCCATCGGCTGCGTCGTCGGCTTTCCGCTCTTGACGGCATTGGCGCTCAAGCATGTCACCTCCGCCCACTCCATCGTCTTCATCGGCCTGCTGCCCTTAGCGACCGCCATCTTCGGCGTGCTGCGCGGCGGCGAACGGCCGCGCCCGGCCTTCTGGATATTCTCCGTCCTCGGCAGTGCGCTCGTCTGCAGCTATGCGCTTGCGCAGGGCGTGTCGGCCTCGCCGGTCGGCGATCTCCTGATGCTTGCAGCCGTGATCATCTGCGGCCTCGGCTATGCCGAGGGCGCGGTGCTCTCGCGCCGGCTCGGCGGCTGGCAGGTTATCTGCTGGGCTCTCGTCCTGTCGCTGCCGGTTATGATCGCGCTCTGCTTCATGACCATGCCGCACAGCATCGACGGCATCGGCGGCCCTGCCTGGCTCGGCCTCATCTATGTCTCGCTCTTCAGCATGCTGATCGGCTTCGTCTTCTGGTATCGCGGGCTCGCCCAGGGTGGCATCGCAGCCGTCGGCCAGCTGCAATTCCTCCAGCCCTTCTTCGGCTTCGCGCTCGCCGCTGCCCTTCTCAAGGAAAGCGTCAGCTGGTCCATGCTCGTGGTGACGCTTGCTGTCGTCGCCTGCGTCGCCGGGGCACGAAAATTCGCCCATTGAGACCCTCGCCCCGACGAAAAGACCACTGCTTGATCTTCTAAACCGATCAGTCTATAAATAACTGATTGGTTTAGAAGGAACATGTCATGCCGACCCCTCTCATCCCGCCTTTCACCCGCGAAACCGCAATCGCCAAAGTCCGCATGGCCGAAGACGGCTGGAACAGTCGCGATCCCGAGCGCGTTTCCAAGGTCTATACGGAAGACAGCCAATGGCGGAATCGCGCCGAATTTCCGCGCGGCCGCAAGGAGATCGTCGAATTCCTGACGCGCAAATGGACAAAGGAACTGGACTACCGGCTGATCAAGGAACTCTGGACCTTCGAAGGCAATCGCATCGCCGTGCGCTTTGCCTATGAATGGCACGACGACAGCGGTCATTGGTTCCGCTCCTATGGCAACGAGAATTGGGAATTCGATGCCGAGGGCCTGATGCAGCGCCGCTTCGCCTCCATCAACGACATGCCTATCAGGCACGAAGACCGGAAATTCCATTGGCCGCTCGGCCGCCGGCCGGACGATCATCCCAGCCTTTCCGACCTCGGCCTTTGAGATGGTGCGTACCGTCTTCGAAAAATCCGACGCCATCGCCCTTGTTGCCGAAGTCTTTCGCGAGCTCGGCTATGAGGGCGCATCGATGAGCGAGATCACCGCACGCACGAAACTGTCGAAAGGCAGCCTCTATCACTTCTTTCCGGGCGGCAAGGAAGATATGGCGGCGGAGATCATGGCCAATATCGATGCCTGGTTCATCAAGGAAATGTTCGAGCCGCTCGAAGAGCAGGAACCACGCGCCGCTATTGCCCGCATGTGGGAGACGACGGACAGCTATTTCCGCTCCGGCCGCCGCGTTTGCCTGATCGGCGCCTTCGCGCTCGATGAAACGCGCGACCGCTTTTCCGCCGCCATCCGCGGCTATTTCCATCGCTGGATCGAAGCGCTTGCCGGGGCTCTGCAAAAAATCGACCTGCCCGGCGCGGAGGCGAAGGCGCTCGCCGAAGAGACCATCGTCGGCATCCAGGGCGCATTGACGCTTGCGAGAGCCCTCGGAGACGAGGCGATTTTCGGCAGAACCCTGAAACGGCTGGAACAGAGAATGGACTCAGCGCTTCAATAGACGGTGCGATCGGCGCGAATCACCGTCTGCCACCGCGTTCAGCGCCTGGCAGAAATGGCGGACTGGCAGGCTAGGCACGTCAAACCCGTTGAAAACTGCGACGCTGCCCTTAAGAATTGGGGATGAACCGCAGATAAGACCATGATCTTAAACAATCCTCCACAAATGCGTGGCAATGTTAACCATGTTTGATTTGCAACTATCCAGGCTCCTGTGCTCAGCAGGCAACGGGAGCGCCGAGGAGACGGATAGAAGATGCTGCAACAGGTAAACGACACCGACGATGCGCTGATCGACCAACTGCAACGTTCGGCGTTCGACTATTTCATGCTCCACACCAATCCGGAAAACGGGCTGGTGGCGGATACGTCCATCAAGACGAGCCACTGCAGCATCGCCGCGGTCGGCTTCGCGCTTTCGAGCTATCCGGTCGCCGTCGAGCGTGGATGGATCAGCCGCGCCGATGCGGCCAAACGGGTGCTGGCCGCTCTCGATTTCTTCGCCAACAGCGATCAGGGCACCGAGCGTGGCGCCACCGGCCATCGCGGCTTCTACTATCATTTCCTCTACATGGAGACGGGCAACCGCGCCTGGAACAGCGAGCTTTCGACCATCGATACCGGTCTTCTGCTGATCGGCGTTTTGACGGCGGCCGCCTATTTCACCGGAAACAACCAGGTCGAACGCGACCTTCGCAAGCAGGCGAAATTCCTTTACGAACGTTGCGACTGGCATTGGGCGCTGAACAAGGGCCAGACGATCAGCATGGGCTGGAAGCCGGCCAGCGGTTTCCTGCGCTGGCGTTATCAGGGCTATGACGAGGCGATTTTCCTCTATGTGCTGGCGCTCGGCTCGCCCACGCATCCCATTCCGCCATCGAGCTACGACGCCTTTGCGTCGACCTATACCTGGATGATGTTCAAGGACACGCCCTTCCTCTATGCAGGGCCGCTGTTCATCCACCTCTTCTCGCATGCCTGGATCGATTTTCGCGGCATCCGCGACAAGCATGTGGCCGACAAGGATACCGATTACTTCCGCAATACCCAGATGGCGATATCAGTGCAGCGCGATTATACCGATCGCAATCCCGGCCATTTCGCCGGCTATGCGAAGGACATATGGGGGCTTTCGGCCTGCGACGGTCCGAACCCCACGGGCACCAAGCATAGCCTGCGCTATGCGCCGAAAGTTTTCGGCTATGCCGCCCGCGGCGCCCCGCTCGGCCCGGATGATGGAACCATCGCGCCCTGGGGACCGCTGTCCTGCCTACCTTTCGACCGCCAGGCCGCACTCGACGGCACGCGGGCGCTGCTTTCGACCTATCCCAACCTGCTGCTCGACGGCCGCTTCCCCGGCGGCTTCAATCCGAGTGTCAAGGGCGCCGGCCCGGAAGGCTGGGTGGACGACCGTTCGGTCGCGCTTGACCAGGGCCTGCTGGTCATGATGATCGAAAACGCCCGCACCGGCATGATCTGGAACCTGATGCGGCAATCGCCGATTCTCCGCAGCGGCCTCGAACGCGCCGGCTTCACCGGCGGCTGGCTGAACGAGAAGCCTGCGGTCGCGTGATCTGTGAATCATGAGTTGCCGTCAGGCGTCTACTTCAATGTAGTGACGATGTGCTTGGCCCCTCACCCTAACCCTCGCTCCGCAAGCGGGGCGAGGGTTAGGGGCGTGCACAAAATCACGATAAAAACACACTCACCCGACCACCTTCAGCCCCTCAAAGCGCCTCTATCGCAGCAACCACTTCATCCTCGACATTGATCCCCTCCGTCAGAGCAAGGCGCCGCAAACTCTGCCCGCGCCGGCCCGGCAGGCGAACATTCGGGTCGCGGGTGATTTCGCCTGCCAGCAAGGCCAGCCGCTGCGCCGTATCCATGGTACTCGTCGCTGCCGGATTGATGGCAATGATCGTATGGCCAAGCGCCGGCGGAGCGCCTTTATCATCGAAGAGCGAGGAAGATTCGAAGGCGTAGTTCGCGCCGGTCAGGCCGGCCGCCAGAATTTCGACCATGAGAGCGAGCGCCGCCCCCTTGGCATCGCCGGCCGGGATCATCGTGCCGGCCAGCGCCTCTTCGGCATTGGTGGTCGGCCTCCGCTCGCTGTCGAAGGCCCAGTCGGCGGGGATCGAGGCCCCTTGCTGCCGGGCGGCCATCACCTTGCCGCGCGCCACCTTAGACAGCGCGAGGTCGATGACGATCGGCTCGTCACGAGGAAGTGGTGCAGCGAAAGCGATCGGGTTGGTGCCGAAGACCGGCGTCTTGCCGCCCCAGGGCGCCATGGATGCCGGCGCATTGGCGACCATCAGCGCCACGAGCCCCTGATCGGCAAACCGCTCCACTGTCAGGCCCATGACGCCGGCATGATGTGAGCGGCTGATGGCGGCAAGCGCTATCCCCTGTTCGCGAGCGATAGCCGGAAGCTCGGCAACGGCAAGATCGAGCGCGGGATAGGCATAGCCATTGCCGGCATCGATGCGCAGCACGGCTGGAAAGGGCCGGCTCAGCTGCGGCGCGGCGAAACCATCGGTCTTGCCGACCTTGGCTTGTCCGGCATAGGCAGGCACGCGGCGCAGACCATGGCCACCCTGTCCGGCAGCCTCTGCCGCGACGAGCGCGACAGCCACGGAACGGGCGTTCTCGGCGCTAACCCTGTTTCGCTGCAAAGCCTCCATGACCAATGTTTCGGCTTCGGCAAGCGACAGATGCATGAGACAAGACCTTGAAAACAAATGGGGAAGACAAAGACTTTCTACGCCTTCATCCTCCCCATCGCAATGCAGCAAAGCCTCAGAGCTTTTCCGCTTTTCTTCAAATCGCAGAAAAGCTCCACCTTGTTATTCCTTGACGCATTCCGGACGGAAAGCCGCTACGCAGTTTTCCTGGAAATGCTCTGGCATCACGCCACATCGAACTTGACGCCCTGGGCCAGCGGCAGCGTGCGGCCGTAATTGATCGTGTTGGTCGCCCGGCGCATATAGGCTTTCCAGGCATCGGAGCCGGACTCGCGCCCGCCGCCCGTTTCCTTCTCGCCACCGAATGCGCCGCCGATCTCGGCGCCGGAGGGACCGAGATTGACATTGGCGATGCCGCAATCCGAGCCGCGCGCGGATACAAAAGTCTCTGCTTCCCGCATGTCGTTGGTGAAGATCGAGGACGACAAGCCTTGCGGCACGGCGTTATGCAGCGCCAAAACCCTGTCGAAATCGTTGTATTTCATCACATAGAGGATCGGCGCGAAGGTCTCCTGCTCGACCGGGCCGGTCTGCTCGGGCATTTCGACGAGGGCCGGACGAACGTAAAAAGCATCGGCAGAACCGTTTTCGACGCGCTCGCCGCCAGTGATCGTGCCGCCGGCCGCCTTCGCGGCGGCAAGTGCCGACTGCATGCGATCAAAAGCCTGCCTGTCGATCAGCGGGCCGACCAGGGTTCCTGTTTCAAGCGGGTTGCCGATCGTGACCGAACCATAGGCCTTCTGCAGGCGCGGAACGAGCTGGTCATAGACGCTGTCATGGACGAAGAGGCGGCGCAGCGTCGTGCAGCGCTGGCCGGCCGTGCCCATCGCGGAGAAGGCAACGCCGCGGAGCGTCAGGTCGAGATCGGCCGTCGGGCAGACGATCGCGGCGTTATTGCCGCCAAGCTCGAGGATGGCACGGGCGAACCGACCGGCAAGACGCGGGCCGACCGCGCGGCCCATGGCCGTCGATCCGGTCGCCGAGACGAGCGGCACTTGGCGATGATCGACCAGCAGCTCGCCGAGATCGCGGCCGCCGATCAAAAGCGTCGAAAGATTGACCGGCGCCTCGCCGCCTTCGGCGACATAGCGCTTCAGCGCCCTTTCGAACAGGGCCTGCACGGCAAGCGCCGTCAACGGCGTCTTTTCCGATGGCTTCCAGATGGTGGAATTGCCGCAGACGATGGCAAGCGCCGCATTCCACGACCAGACGGCAACCGGGAAATTGAAGGCGGAGATGATGCCGATCGCCCCAAGCGGATGCCAGCTTTCCATCATCCGATGCTCGGAGCGTTCGGTCGCGATTGTCAGGCCGTAAAGCTGGCGCGAGAGGCCAACGGCAAAATCGCAGATATCGATCATCTCCTGCACCTCGCCGAGACCTTCGGAGGTGATCTTGCCGACTTCGACGGAAACGAGACGGCCGAGAGCCGCCTTGCCGGCTCGCAGCTCCTCGCCAAGCAGGCGGATCAGCTCGCCGCGCTTCGGCGCCGGCACATTGCGCCAGGATAGAAACGCCTCATGCGCCGCCGCGATCGCACCCTTCGCCTCGTCAGCCGAATGCTCCCTGAGCCGGCCGATCTCGGCGCCGGTGACCGGAGAGGTAACGGCCAGTGTTCCGCCGGTATAGCGATCAGCCGATACGCCAAGCTCCGTCAATATTGCCTTGGTTTCGGCAGCAAGATCTGATGTCGCGGTCATCTTGTTTCCTCTTCCCGTAATGGTGGTTCGTTGATTGCTCTGTCTATTGTCTCGCAATTCCGGACGGAAAACTGCTGCGCACTTTTCCTGGAATTGCTTCAGACCCGGGCACCGACGAAATGCGCAGCCTGGGCGCCCGCCTCGTACCACATTTCCTTTGCTGCCCTGAAGCTCGGCTCGACGATGTCGGTCACCGGCAGCGGCAGATCGGCCTCGGAAATCTGCCCGAGAATATGGCCGGCCAGCACCTTGCCGAACACGGTGCCCGGCGCAATGCCGCGACCGTTATAGCCGGAGAAACCGACGACATTCTGGGCGAGCTTGTGGAAGCGCGGCAGGGCATTGTCGGTCATGCCGATCTTGCCGTACCATTCGCATTCGAAGGGGATGTCGCCAAGCTGCGGAAAGAGCTTCTTGATCGACCGCCGCGCCCAGCTCTTGTGGATGGCAAGGCCCGTATTGCGCAGAGCGCCGACGCTGCCGAAGACCAACCGGCCCGCTTGATCCATGCGGAAGGACGAGAGCACTTCCTTGGTATCCCAAGCGCCCTCACGCCCCGGCAGCACGGATTTGCGCAGGTTGTCGCCGAGCGGCACAGTGGCGAAATTAAAATAGGGCAGATGTACCTGCTCATTCCTGATCGCCTCCCAGGGACCGGTGCTGTAGGCATCCGTGGCCACCACGATCCAGTCGGCATTGACCTTGCCACCGCCGGTCGAAACCACCCATTTCGCGCCGCTTCTTTCCGTAGAGATCACGTGGCTGCCGGTATGGATTGTAACGCCTGCCTTCACCACGGCATGGGCAAGGCCGCGGGCATAGGCAAGCGGCTGCAGCGTGCCAGCACGCATGTCGAGCAGTGCCCCCGCATAAGCCGAGCTGCCGATGCGACGTTCCGTCTCCCGCGCGTCGAGCACTGTGACCGGCGCGCCGCGCTTGCTCCACTGGCGGGCACGCTCCTCGATTTCCTTCAATCCCTCCGGCCCGACGGCGCAATGCAGCGTACCGTTGCGCTCGAGCTCGCAGGCGATGCCGTGCTTGTCGATCAGCTCCATGACCAGCTTCGGCCCGTTGCCGAGCAGCTCGAGCAGGCGCTCCCCATGAACGGAGCCGAGTTCGCCGGGAAGATCGTCCGGCATCACCCACATGCCGGCATTGATGAGGCCGACATTGCGCCCGGCACCGCCAAAGCCGATTTCATTGGCCTCCAGCAACACGACATTCGTGCCGGCTTCCGCCAGATGCAGCGCCGTCGAAAGACCGGTATAGCCACCACCGACCACCACGACATCGGCAGATATCTCGCCAGAAAGCGGCTTCGTTGCCGGCGGCAAGGGGGCGGTCTTTTCCCAGAGACCATGGGAGCGTGGGTCATTCAGCATGAAATCGGTCCAATCGACAGAGATAATCGCGCCAATCTAGCGCTGTGCGCGAAGTTGCGGAAGCGGCAAGAGCGACATCCGATGGACATAGCATGATGCCGAAAAATCATCCGCTCTGGAGAAAAACTTGCATGGCGACGGCGCTTTCGACCATTATAGAGAAAAAGCCGATCGCCATCGCGGTCGCAGGCAAAAGCAGGACACCCTCATGAAGCCCATTTTCGTTCAGCTCCAATGCTCCCCCGGCAAGACCTACGAGGTCGCCGATGCGATCTACCAGACGGAGCTGGTGTCGGAGCTGTATTCCACCAGCGGCGACTACGATCTGCTGATGAAGGTCTACATCGCCGAGGAGCAGGATATCGGCAAGTTCATCAACGACCACATCGCCAATATCCCGGGTATCATCCGCTCGCTGACGACGCTGACCTTCCGAGCGTTTTAAGAGGTCCGGACCTCGGGTCTGAACACACCATCTCATTCGAAATTGCCCTAACCCCAACCCTCTCCCCGTTTTGACGGGGAGAGGGTTGGGGTTAGGGGCCAGGCACAAAAGTGACGGCCAGACAAAACCGCCCGGCATCAACCATACTCGCACGGCAAGCCCAATTCTCCCGGTGAAACGCCCCTACATTAACCCTCTTGCCCGAAACCGCTTGGCTTTCAGCCCACGATTAAATCCTTTTTAACCGACCCAGTGATCTGCTTTGCCGACTGATCAACGGGCGGCGCGCTGCAGCGCCGGATTGCCGACGCGCGGTGCGGCATAGGGATCGAAGGTGGATCGATGACATCGGCTGTTGCGGATAATCAGGCAAACAAGCAGACCGGGCCGCTGATCGTGCATGTCGTGCGCCAGTTCCTGCCGAACAAGGGCGGCTTGGAAGACGTCGTTGCCAATCTCTGCCGTCAGCTGGTCGCCCGCGGCTATCGCGTGCGTGTCGTCACTTGCAACAGCCTGTTTTCCGATCCAGGTCGCGAACTCGCGGAGCACGAAACCATCGACGGCATCGAGATCGTGCGCATTCCCTGGTCCGGCTCCAGCCGCTATCCGCTGGCACCAAAAGTCTTCCGCCATCTGGCCGATGCCGACCTCGTTCATGTCCACGCCGTCGATTTCTTCTTCGATGCGCTGGCCTGGGGCAAGCTGATGCACGGGCGGCCGATGGTCGCCACCACCCATGGCGGCTTCTTCCACACGCAGAAATATGCCGCCATCAAGAAGGTCTGGTTCAACACGGCAACGCGGCTTTCCGCACTCGGCTATGCCTCTCTCATCTGTTGCAGCCAGTCCGACGCGCGGCTCTTTGGGCAGATTGCCGAAAGCCGCGTCCATCTGATCGAAAACGGCGCTGACGTCGGCAAGTTTTCCAATTGCGCGGCCTTGGAAGCCCGCCGCCGCGTCGTCACCATCGGCCGCTTCTCGGTCAACAAACGGCTCGACCATCTGCTCGATGCCATGAAAGTGCTGGCGGCCCGCCATGCCGACTGGCATCTCGACATTATCGGTGCCGCATCGGATCTCGACCGGCCGATGCTGGAAAAGGAAATCGCGGCGCGCGGCCTGGAGCACAATGTTGCGCTGCATGTGTCGATCGACGATGGCTCGATCCGCAACATCATCGCCCGCGCCTCGCTCTTCGCCTCGGCCTCGGAATATGAAGGCTTCGGCCTGGTGGCGATCGAAGCAATGAGTGCCGGCCTGCTGCCGGTGCTGAACGCCAACGAAGCCTATAAGGCGATGGCTGAAACCCATCCTGCCCTGATGCTTTCGGATTTTTCCGATCCGGAAGCCGCCGCCGATACGCTAACCGCAGCCTTCGAGCGCCTTCTTGCCGACGACATGAGCCTGCGGCAGGAACTGCTGCGCGATGCCCGCGCCTATGCCTGGGACGAAGTGGCCCAGCGCTACATGGAAGTCTATGCCGAGACGCTGACGCCGAAGGGCAAGTCGCCTCAGCTTCTGCGCCAGCGCGGCCAGGTGGCATAGCCTTCCAGAATACCTATCAGCCAAGCGCGCTTGTAGCGGGCCGCATCGAGGTTGAAACGCGCCAGCGCCGCCAGCCAGCCAGCGACCGGGCGAAACAATCGGTAGCCGACATAGTATGCGGGAAATGCCTGCTTGCGCATCAGCGCGCCGAAGCCGCGCCCATATTTGCGCGCCCGCTCCACCTGCCGCGGCCCGTATTCGCTGGTGACCTGATCGTGATGGACGATGAGTTCGGGAAAGAACATCGCTTGCCTGCCGGCCGCAAGCGCCCGCAGCAGGAAATCCGCCTCTTCGCCACTCTGGAACGGTGATTCCGAACCGACGCCGAGATCCTCGTCGAAGCCGCCGATATCGGCCAAAGCCGCGCGGCGCACGAAGATGCCATTCGAGTTGCCGCACTTCAGATAATTCCACCGCGTCAGCGCAAGCCGCGCCTCGCCCGTCGGGCTGACGGAGGCCAGGCCTTCGGCATCGAGCGTGCGGCCGGTGACAATCGCAAGGTCAGGGTGATCGGTAAACAAAGTCGCCGCCGTCGAAAGCGTATCGGCCTCGTACCAGCAGTCATCGTCGGGAAAGCAGACATAGTCGCCCTCCGCGACCGCCATGCCGTTGTTGCGCGCCCGTGAAAGCCCCTTCGGCGAGCGGATGTGGCGAATGAGGAAGGACGAGGAAAAGCCGTCGATCAGCGCGCGCAGGCGGTCGTCGGTGTTCTGATCGACGACGATCACTTCGAAATCCCGGTGACGTTGCCCGGCCAGCGAACGGAAAAGCCGCTCCAGCTGGTCGAACCGATCGACGGTGCAGACGATGAGGCTGAACACTAAAACCCTCCGCACAAGCCCCGAGGCAGCCAATATCAGAGAGAAAGAATATTAGCCGAAGTAAAAAATGAACTTAGCGCAGCATTAAACCCTAAATATTAAGGCATATGAAATAGAGCTGACGCTATCCCCACGAAGAGCCGGACATGTGCAATAGGTTCCGGCAATTTGAGGAACGGTCAGTCTTCATGACGAAGAGCATAATGGCAAATTCGGTTCTGAATGCAGCGGCGGGATTGACCCTGCTTGCGACCGGCTTTGCATGTTCGATCATCGCGGCACGCCTGCTCGGCCCGGAGGCCAACGGCATCATCGCCTTTTCCCTGTGGCTAACGACGACGGGCGCGCTGATCGCCGAGCTTGGCGCCGGCGTCACCCTGCTGCGCATTCTGCCCCAGCTGAAGGGGAACGGCTATTCTACTGAAGAACGATTGGGCTTTGCCGCTTATCTTCTGCAGCCGACGATCCTCGCAACCGGGATTCTGCTTCTCGGCTATGCCGCCTATTATTGGGATACGGAACGATTGCATTGGGCCGGCGATGCGTCCGCAGTCGTTGCCATAACAGGCGTGTTCTTCGTTCTTCAGTCGCTCGGTGCCTACAGCAAGAACTATCTGATCGGCGAGCAGCAAGTCGGCGCGTTCCTGCGCATCACGGTGATAAGTTCGGCGCTGCAGCTCGTTACCGTCCTCTTCGGCGCGATTTTCTTCGGCGTCAGCGGTGCGCTTGCCGGCTACGCGATCGGCCAGCTGCCGATGTTCATCGCGACGCTCAGGATTGCAATCGCCCGCAAGAACAGCTGCGGCGTCGGCCTTTCAGCTCTGATCAGTTCATCGCTCATTCTCTCGATCGAGCTCATCAACAGTTCCGTCTTCCTCAACCGCATCGAGCTTTTGTTCCTGCAGCGTTACTGGGGGATCGAAGCCGTCGGCTTTTACGCCGTCGGCCTGTCGCTCGCCAACCTGGCTCTGCAGCTGCCGGTACAATTAAGCGGCAGCCTCCTGCCCTATTATTCCGAACAGATGCACGCGCGGGAATCGGACAAGCTGCCGGTCGAGGTCTTTGCCGGTGTGGCGCGCAGCATTGCCTATATCACCCTGCCGATGAGCTTCGGCCTGGCAGCCATCTCGCCGGAGCTTGTCGTGACGATCTTCGGCCCGGCCTTTGCGCCGAGCGGCGGCATGGTGGCGCTCCTGTCCCTGACTGCCGTACCCTATGTCTTCATGCAGATCTGCACGCAGTATCTCTATTCGCTCGATCGCGTGCGCGAACGCACTGTCATTGGCGTCGTCGCCAGCGTCATCATGGTCATCGGCTGCGTCATCGCCGTACCCTTTTACGGAGGCGAGGGTGCGGCGCTGGTCCGCCTGCTCGCCTTTGTCGCCCTGTGCCTGATGACGGTACGCCGCATGGAATTCGAAGGATCGACGCGCGGTATGCTCATCAACCTTGCAAAAGTCACGGTTGCTGCCATTCTGTGTGCGGTTGCAGCCTATGGTTTCGTTCAGGCGCTGACCGGTGTCGCAGGTCTCATAGGCGCCATCATCGCCGGCGCGCTGGCCTATGGCATTGCGCTCAGAATGCTGAAAGCCGTTCCAGCCGAAGATATCGAGGTCATGCAGAAGATCGCGACGCGATTGCCTGCACGTATCAATCCGATTGCCACTCAGGCTCTGGCCCTATTGGCCCCACGCCGAATGTGAGGAGACTAAGCATGGCTGGTTGGGGAGCCGCCGAAGAAAAAGACAAAGGAAGGCGGCTAAGATCGGCAGCGACCCCGGTAACCTTCGCCGGAACGGTCGGCCTGTTTACATCGGCCATGGCACCTTCACGCGGCACCGCCGTCCTGTTTCTCAGCCCCTGGGGCTTCGAGGAAATGTGCGTGCGCAAGTTCTGGCGGATTCTGGCGGAAGATCTCGCCGATATCGGCGTCGCCAGCCTTCGCTTCGATTATGCCGGCACCGGCGATGCTCTCGACCTGACCGATGAAGGCAAAGGTCTGGAGCCGTGGCATGAAACCGCTCTCGCGGCAGCCGCAAAGCTGAAGAAGCTTTCCGGCTGCGAACGGTTGATCCTCGTCAGCCAGGGCCTCGGCGGGACCATCGCCGCCACGCTCGCCGAACGGCTTGCCGGCATCGACGGCATCGCCTTTCTCGCACCCGTCGTCTCCGGCCGCGCCTACCTGCGCGAGCTGACCGTCTGGTCGAAGATGATCGACGAGGGCATGGGGCTTGCCGAAGCGCAGCGTCAGACCGACGGTGTCACCGTCGCGAGCCTGCGCATGCCTGATAGCGCCGCCGATGCGGTCAGGAAGCTGAACCTCATGACGCTTGACCGACTGGGCACGCCGAAGTGCCTGGTGCTGACGCGTCCCGGCCGCCCGGGAGACGACGATTTCGCGCGTCACCTCGAAACGCTCAGCCCCCAGGTCATGCAGGCTTCCTACGACGGTTATGACGATCTCGTCTCGAACCCAACTATCGCCACCATGCCGACGGCGGCTGGCCGGACAATAGTCGAATGGGCGCAGTCGGTCGCCGCCGAAACCGGTGAAATCGCATCGGCCGATCTTACCCCGCCGGTCGATGAACCCCTTATCGGTGATGGCTTTCGCGAGACGCCGCTGCGCTTTGGAGCGGGGAACCGTCTGTTCGGCATTCTCTGCGAGCCGCAGGGTGCCCGCACGGGCGCAACCGCGCTCCTCCTGACAACGGCCTATGACAGAAGCGCCGGCTGGGGCCGAATGTCGGTCAGCATGGCGCGCGCGCTCGCCCGCGACGGCATTGCCTCACTGCGTTTCGATACGGCCAATGTCGGTGACAGCCCGCCGCTTTCCGGCGCGCCCGAGCAGGTGCTCTATTCCCGCGAACAACATCTGGATGTCGCAGAGGCGCTGGATCTTCTGGAGAAACAGGACCTGCTGCCGGCCTATGTGGTGGGACGCTGCAGCGGCGGCTATCTGGCCTTCCAGGCGGCGGTACGCGACGCTCGTTGCAATGGCCTTATCACGGTCAATCCCTACAGCTTCCATTGGGATGAGAGCCGATCGGTCGACGAAGCCCTGCGCTTCGCTCCCCGGTCGCTGGAGACCTACGGGCGAAAGCTCATGCAAATGGAAACGCTGAAGCGGCTTTTCGGTGGCCAGATCGATGCGAAAAGCGCCCTGTGCAACATGGTGACCGGGCTTGGTCGACGCGCAGTGCGAGCAAGCCGCCAGCTGCTCAGCGCCTTTCCTTTCTTCGCCGCGGCGCAGGGACCTGTGCTGGGCGGTTTCCGCACGCTTGCCAAGCGTGGTGTCGACATGTCCCTGATCTACAGCGCCCATGATATCGGGCTCGATCATCTGCATGACCAGTTCGGAGAGAACGGCGCCGGCCTGAAGCATTTTCCGGACATACGCCTCACCATCATTCCCGAAGCCGACCACAATCTGACCCCGCCCTATGCGCGCAAGGTCTATCTGCGGGAGGTCAGGGAGATGGGCCTAAGGCTCGCCAATCGATGATGCCCTGGCTGGAAAACCGCCGGAAATGTTCGCCATATCCGACACTTGCTGTATAGTCGCTGCATGAGGCTCCTGATCGTCGAAGACAACCGCGAACTGGCGTCCTGGCTCGGCAAGGCGCTGCGTCAGGCGCAATATGTCGTCGACATCGCCTATGACGGCGAAGATGCCGAGCACATGCTGAAAGTCGCAGCCTACGCCATCGTCATCCTCGATCTGTCGCTGCCGAAAATGGATGGGCTGACGCTGCTGAAACGCCTGCGCCAGAGCGGCAACAAGGTGCCCGTTATCATCCTGACCGCCAATGCCAGCCTCGATGGTCGGGTCGCCGGCCTCGACAGCGGCGCCGACGATTATCTGGCAAAACCCTTCGAGATTGCCGAATTGGAAGCCCGCATCCGCGCGGCCGTCCGTCGCGGCCACGACCGCGCCGCCCCCGAGATCGCCGTCGGCGACCTAGTATTCGATGGCGGCACCAGACAATTCTATCTGGCCGGCGAATCCCTGGCGCTGACGCCGCGGGAGCACGCCGTACTCGAACATCTGGTCATGAAGGCCGGCACGACCGTCACCAAGGCGACGCTCTCGGAAAGCGTCTTCGGCTTTGACGATCTCGCCGACACCAGCGCCATCGAAATCTATGTGCATCGCGTCCGCAAGAAGCTCGAAGGCAGCACCGTGCAGATCGCGACGCTGCGCGGCCTCGGCTACCTCCTCCGCCATGCACAATGATGAGGCTTCACCACCCAAGGGAATCCTGAGCCGCGCCGTCGGTGCGGTGACGACAAGCCTGCGGGCGCAACTCTTCGCCTGGGTCGTGCTGACCCTGATCGGCGCGATCTGCATCAACCTTTATCTGAGCTTCCGTTCGGCCGACGCGACGGCCAATCTCGTCACCGATCACACCCTGCTTGCCTCGGCACGCGTGATCGCCGAGGCCGTGCGCGTCGATGCCAGCGGCACGGTGCAGATCGACATTCCGCCGGCGGCCTTGGAGATGTTCGATACCGGCTATGGCGACCGCGTCTTCTACCAGGTCGTGACTGCCTGGGGCAACCTCATCGCCGGCTTTCCCGATCTGCCACGGCCGAAGCGAGACCTGACCGGCGAAGACCGGGTCTTTCGGACCGACGGTGTCCGCGTGCTCATGCTCAGCCACCCGGTGGTCGGCCTCGACCAAGACGGCACGATTTCCGTCGCCGTCGCCATCACCCACAATAGCCAATATGCCATGCGCCGCAGGCTGTGGCTTTCCGATTTCACCAAGCAGCTCGCGCTTGTCCTGCTTGCCGGCCTGGTGACCATCGTCGGCCTGCAGCGCGGCCTCGCTCCGGTGCTGCGCCTGCGTGACGCCGTGCGCGAGCGCGGCCGTCAGCGCCTCGATCCGCTGGACCCTCACATGGTGCAGAACGAACTTCGGCCGCTTGTCCACGCCCTCAACGATCATATGGAGCGCGTGCAGAACCAGATGGCAGCGCAACGCCGCTTCGTCTCGAATGCCGCCCACCAGCTGCGTACACCGCTTGCTCTGATCTCGACCCAGGCGAGCTTTGCCGCCCGCGAAACCGACAATATCAGGCGCGACGAGGCGCTGACGGCGTTGCGTTCCAGCACGCGGCAGGTCACGCGGCTTGCCAGTCAGCTCCTGACGCTCTCGCGCGCCGAACCCGGCAGCCGCCGGCCGCGCAACGACACGATCGATCTTGCAGAAACCGCCCGGCGGGTGCTGGAAACGCTGGCCGAGGAAGCCTTGCGCCGCAATATCGATCTCGGGCTGGAGGCCGATGAGACGCCGGTGCATATCGAAGGCGACGGCACCATGCTGCGCGAGATGCTGGTCAACCTCGTCGACAACGCACTCCGCTACACGCAGGCAGGCGGTCGTGTGACGGTCGGCGTCGGCCGGGAAGGCGATACGGCTCTGCTATGGGTCGAGGACAACGGACCCGGCATCCCGGAAGCCGAGCGCGCACAGGTCTTCGAACGCTTCTATCGCATCATGGGCACCGAGCCGGAAGGCAGCGGCCTCGGCCTTGCCATCGTCCGCGAAGTGGTCGACGGCGCCGGCGGCTCGGTCACGCTTGGCGAGACGGCCGGTGGCGGCCTGCTGGTCAGCGTGCGATTGCCGGCGGTTTGAACGGTGAAGTTAAATCGCAGTCCTTGGTTGTCGAGTGCGGCAACCGCGGAATAGTCCCCTCTCCCCGCAGGCGGGGAGAGGGAGTCGCCTGCGTAAAACAAAAAAGGCCGGGCAAGATGCCCGGCCCCTGGCCTTGGGAGGTACCAGAAAACCAACGCTTAGTGCGTGTCGAGGCTCTGCTGCGGACGCCAGCGGGTGATACGGTTCTCGATGAGCGTCATCACGTATTCGGCGCCGAGCGTCACCACCATCACCAGGATGATAGCAGCATAGAGGCCGGCCGCATCGTAGGTACCCTTGGCGATCGAGATCAGGTAGCCGATACCGGCCAGCGATCCGACGAACTCACCGACAATGGCGCCGATGATGGCGAAGGAGAAGGAGATGTGCAGGCTTGCAAAAATCCAGCTCATTGCCGACGGCAGGATGACATTGCGGGTCACCTGCCAGTTGGAGGCGCCGAGGATGCGGGCATTGGCGATCATGTTGCGGTCGGCTTCGCGAACGCCCTGGAAGGCATTGGCGAACACGACGAAGAACACCATGATGAAGGCAAGCGCCACCTTGGACGGCAGGCCGAGACCCATGATCATCACGAAGATCGGCGCGAGAACGACGCGCGGGATCGAGTTGATCGCCTTGATGTAGATCGACAGGATATCGGAAGCGAGCTTGTTGCGGCCGAGTGCGACGCCGACGAGAACGCCGGTGACCGAACCGATGATGAAGCCGATCAGCGCTTCTTCCATGGTGACGCCGAGATGATACCAGAGCGAACCGCTTTCCGTGCCGTCGACAACCCATTCCCACAGGCGCAAGGCGATGCCATACGGGCTCGAATAGAAGAACGGGTCGATCCAGTGCAGGTCCGAGGCGAGCTGCCAGAGGCCGATAATGGCGAGCAGAATGCCGATCTGCCAAGCCACCACGACATATTTGCGGCGAGCGAGCGCCTTCAGGGCCGCGGCTTCGATTTCCGCATCCGAGGTGCCGGCGCGGAAGATCGGGGCGTTGCCTGCTTCGAGAGCTGTGTTTGCCATGATCAATCCTCCCTTATGCCGCTTCCGCGGCACGGCGATAGCTGGTTTCGACCTCTTCACGAAGGTCGTCCCAGATCGTCTTGCAATAATCGATGAAGTTCTGCTCGTAGCGGATCTCGGAGACGACGCGCGGGCGCGGCAGGTCGATCGTGTAGACCGATTTCACCGTCGCCGGACCGGCCGTCAGCACATAGACCTTGTCGGCAAGCGCCACTGCTTCTTCGAGATCGTGCGTCACGAAGACGACGGACGCCTGGCGTTCGGCCCAGAGCTTCAAGAGCTCTTCATGCATGACCGTGCGGGTCTGCACGTCGAGCGCTGAGAAAGGCTCGTCCATCAGCAGGATTTCCGGCTCGTTGATGAAGGTCTGCGCCAGCGAGACGCGCTTTCGCATGCCGCCCGAGAGCTGATGCGGATAGTGATGCAGGAATTTTGAAAGACCGACGCGGGCGAGCCAATCCTTGGCCATCTTTTCGGCCTCGGCCTTGGACTTGCCGCGAAACAGCGGACCGGCCATGACGTTTTCGATGACGTTCTTCCAGGGAAAGAGCGCATCCGTCTGGAAGGCGAAGCCGACGCGCGGATCAATGCCGTTGACCGGGCCGCCCATCAGGCGGACTTCGCCGGCGCTCGGCTTGGCAAGGCCGGTAACGAGATTGAGCGTCGTCGACTTGCCGCAGCCCGTCGGGCCTACAACGGCGACGAATTCGCCGCGCTCGACCGTCATGTTGAAATCGCGCAGTGCGGTCAACGACTTGCCGGTCGGCGATACGAAACGGCGGCTGACATTGATGAGCTCGATCGCCGGGGTGCGGCGTTCATCCTGTTGCATGGTGCTGATCCTGACGCGTGCCTTCAGGGCGTGCACGCAAAGCCCAGTGAACTGTAAAGTCCCTTGAACTGCCGCTTCCGGAACCTGTCTGAAAACTGGCCGGAAGCGGCGTTATGACTGCTTACTTGACGTTCTTCACGAATTCCGTCGTGTAGGTCTTCGACAGGTCGATCGTCTTGCCCTTGACGTTCTTGGAGAACTGCGAGAGCACGGCGAGCACGGTCTTCGGACCATCTTCCGGCATCACGCCGTCGGCCGTGAACATTTCCTTGCCGGCGTCGAGAGCCTTGATGTAGCCGTCCTTGTCGCCGACGTAGAAGTCCTTCGGCATCTTGTCGGCAATTTCAGCGGCAGAATGCGTGTTGATGAAGCGCAGCGTCTTGACGAAAGCGTTCGCAAGCTTCTGCACCTCTTCCTTATGTGCGTCGACCCATGCGGCATCCATATAGAGCGATGCGGCCGGATAGGTACCGCCGAGCGCTGCTTCGGTGCCCTTCAGCGTGCGCAGATCGACGAGGATCTTGGCTTCGCCCGTCTTGAGCAGACGCGAGATCGTCGGCTCGGTGGTCATGCCCACCTGGATGGCGTCCTGCTGCATGGCGGCGATGAAGGTCTGACCGGCGCCGACCGGAACGGGCGTGATATCGGCGGGAGAAAGACCAGCCTTCGACGCCATGTAAAGCGTCAGGAAATTGGTGGACGAGCCGAGGCCGGTGACGCCGGCGCGCTTGCCCTTGAGGTCGGCGAACGACTTGATATCGGGATACTTGGCCGAAACCAGCTCGACTTCACCCGGAGCCTGGCTGAACTGCACGACAGACTTGATGAACTTGCCTTTGGCCTGCAGGTCGACACAGTGGTCGTAGAAGCCGACGACGCCCTGAACGGCACCGGCGAGCAGCTGGTTTTCAGCATCGACACCGGCGGATTCGTTGAGAAGCTCGACGTCGAGGCCTTCATCCTTGAAGTAACCGAGGGATTCGGCGAGCTTGGCCGGCAGGTAGATCTGCTTTTCGTAGCCGCCCACCATGATGGAGATCTTGTCGGCAGCATTGGCGGCCGTGGCAGCAAAGGAAGCTGCAGTCATGACGAGGGAAAGGGCTACGGTATGAAAAAAGGTGCGCGATGGACGCATCAATGTCTCCTCCTGTTTGAATCGTTGCGTCATTCGACGCTGCAGAAAATATGCTTCCTCCACGAAGCTCAGCAAACCTAGCGTGAGCAACCTTTCAGTCAGCTTTCAGTGCACGATTCCTGTTGGGCGACATTGCAATTTTATTTCATGAGCGCCGGCAGCGCAAATATGGCCGCCGGCGGTAGTCTTCTACTTCGGGATGGAACTTAAGGCCCGAAGTGTCCGGTCAGCGCCGGAAACGATACTACAGACTATTTGGCGTTCTTGACGAATTCGGTCGTATAGGTCTTCGACAGGTCGATCGTCTTGCCCTGCACGTTCTTTGAAAACTCGGAGAGAACGGCAAGAACGGTTTTCGGACCATCTTCGGGCATGACGCCATCGGGGGTGAACATGGCCTTGCCGTTTTCGAGCGCCTTCACATAGCCGTCCTTATCACCGACATAGAAGTCTTTCGGCATCTTGTCGGCGATCTCGGCGGCCGAGTGGGTATTGATGAAATGCAGCGTCTTGACGAAGGCATTCGCAAGCTTCTGCACCTCCTCCTTGTGATCGGTGACCCACGACTCTTGCATGTAGAGGGACGCAGCCGGATAGGTTCCACCGAGGACAGCCCTCGTTCCGTCCATCGTGCGCATGTCGATGAGAACCTTGGCTTCCCCCGTTTTCAAGAGACGCGAGACCGTCGGCTCCGTCGTCATGCCGGCCTGGATGGCATCCTGCTGCATGGCGGCAATGAAAGTCTGACCGGCACCGACCGGCACGGAGGTGAATTCCCCGAGCTTCAGGCCGGCCTTGACGGCCAGATACTGCGTCAGGAAGTTGGTCGAGGATCCGAGGCCGGTGACGCCGAGGCTCTTGCCCTTGAAATCGGCTGGTGACTTGATTTCCGGATGCTTGGCCGACACCAGCTCGACCTCGCCGGGCGCCTGGCTGAACTGCACGACGGATTCGACGAACTTGCCCTTGCCCTGAAGATCGATGCAATGGTCATAGAAGCCGACGACACCCTGGACGGCACCTGCGAGCATTTCGTTCTCGGCATCGACGCCGGCGGGCTCATTGAGAAGCTCGACGTTCAGACCCTCGTCTTTGAAATAGCCGAGCCCTTCGGCAAGCTTGGCCGGCAGATAGATCTGCTTTTCGTAACCGCCCACCATGATTGAAATCTTGTCGGCCGCCCGTGCCGCCGTTGCCGCAAAACCGGCGGCGGCCACCGCAAGGGAAAAAGCCGCGGAATATCTGAGAATGCTGGATGCACGCATGAAGTCCTCCTCTCCATTTGTGTACCGGCGTCGGTTGACAACGCACGGTACGCGCTTCCTCCTGAAGCGAGAGAGACATGCACGCCCAACCTTTCATTGAGCTGAAAGCAACTCGTTGCCTGTTGGCAGTTCGTTTCGGGACGGTCGTTGCCGCTGACACCCGATCAACGAGAACCGGCTCGCCGTACAACGGGAAGCGTTACTGCATCTTGGCATTTCCCGTATCGCGACTATTTTAGATTGAGCGCTTTGGCTGGGAGAAACCATCGATGAGGATCATTGCCGCAGCCCTTATTCTGACGGTGATTGCGATAGCCGGGCCGGCATCGGCAATTTCCCGCTACGAGTCGCTCGGCAAAACCTGCACATCGGTGCAGCAACTGATCGCCGCCGAACGTGCAGTGATATTGCGCTATCCTGCGCCTCGCGGCGGCCCGGTTCTCTACGATCGCTATGTGGCCGACAGCGCGCAATGCGACATATCCGACTATGCCGGCCGCAGCTACGTGCCGACGAGGGATAACCCGGTTTGCCCCGTCTATAATTGCAAGCCGTCCTCCGTCTTCAATCCGCATTGACGCGAATCGGCTTTTCTGCGGTTTATGCGTGTACGGAGTTACAAAACTTAACATAAAAAGACTTTTAGTTGAACTCCACCCACATTTAACGCACATTTTGCGGGCAGATAGAGCACGCGCCCTTTATCATGAAGGGTCAAAGTATGGTGTAGTCCACCAGCCCTATATGAATAAGGAGATTGCGCAGTGAGTGCAAAAGTACCGAACCCGATCGATGCCTATGTAGGCTCTCGCGTGCGCACGCGCCGTCTTATGCTTGGCATGAGCCAGGAGCGGCTTGCCGAACAGATCGGCGTGACGTTTCAGCAGGTACAAAAATACGAAAAGGGCACCAATCGTATCGGCGCAAGCCGGCTGCAGGCCATCGCCAGCGTGCTCGCCGTACCGGTTGCCTTCTTCTTCCAGCAGGACAATTCGCAGCCGCTGAACACCGATGGCCTCGGCGCAATCAACGGCCTTGAGGATCTGTCGGATTTCCTGACGTCCAAAGAAGGCCTGAGCCTCAACAAGGCGTTCATGAAGATCAACGATCCAAGCGTTCGCCAGTCGGTGCTGACGCTGATCAAATCACTGGCAAATACTTCCGACGTATTGCCGGATCACCTTCCGCGCGCATCAAACGTATCGTTCGGCCTGCGCAACTAGAGCCTAAGCTCCCACCGAACATTTCAACTCGCCCAGCCCGGCATCGACTCAAATCAAGCTGAAAGGTCGATGTCCTGGCGACACGGAAATCTCGCTGATAGCGGAAATACCGGGCCGGCTTTGGACGCAAATGTTCGACGCGAGGCCCCTTCCTATCCTTTGCATGCCGTATTTCACGCCCTGAAATTGCAAAATCAAAATTTTGCCGCAATCACGCATCGTGTCACGCCGCATGTCACGCGCCAAGCTGCAAAACTTTCGTTACGGTTTGCTCATGTTCCCGGCCAGACACGATTCGTCTGTCGGGAACGGGGGCAATAGAGGGTACGAAATGACAGCAGCACTTCCGATCGACGCAGCATACCAGGATCCGGACTCGCTCAAGGAACTGGCATCAATCGCTCGGCTCATCACTTATGCACGGCAGAGCGCCAAGAACCTGAATGCGGAATTCCCGGTCTGGTGCCTGGATTTGGCACTCGGGGCCGTGCTGCAGGAAATGTATGAAAATGGCTTGCCCAATCCCTTGTTCGAAGAGGGAACGGACACAGCAAACGTGGTGGCACACTGAATTAAAGTAATCCCGGCCTTTGCCGGATACGGAACGGTGCCGGTATGGCTCAGCAGCCATATCGGCATTTTTCTTTTGTCAGCCGGGATTGTCGGGACAACAGGCCGAAAGCAGGTCGCGCCAAAGTCTGCAGCGGCCTTGCGACAAAAACATGCGCAAACTCAAGGACCCAAACGCGGACGCGAATCCGAAAGATCGCGATGCGCCTCAGCGACCGGCTTTGCGCGGCTGGACGCCCGCGGTAAAAATCGCGATGCAATGGCGCACATGGCGCAACCGCGTTTCGCGGTCCGTCCAATCCTTCGGATGGCCCGGCCTCGAAATCATCGCATCGAAGATCATGCTCATCAACATGCGCGCGCCGCTTGCCGGATCAGCAATTTCGATCAGGCCGCGCCGCTGCTGTTCGATAAGCCAATCCGCCAGCATCCGCTGTGATTGTCTGGCGCCATAAGTGTGCATCAACGTCGCGATCTCCGGAGATTGCTGCGATTCGCTGATGGCAAGGTGAATGAAGGCGTCTCGTTCGCGCTCCTGATCTTCATCGATGTCGATCATGAATATCAGCTCGAGCGCCTTGTCGAACGGCAAGTTCTCATCCGCAGGCCGCGGCAGGGCCAACATGGATGCGCGATGCTCGGCGATAATCGCTGTGAAGAGATCGGTCTTGCTTGGAAACAACCTGTAGAGGGTCTGCTTAGAAATCCGGCATCGGGCAGCAACCAGATCCATAGTTGTGCCGCCGTAACCCAGCTCGTAGAAGGTCGCGCGCGCCTCCGCAACGATCTCCGCGCGGCGCGCATCGTCGTTCACAGTCTTCGGACGACCGCGCGGGCGGCGCTTGGCGACCTGATCGGCCTTGGCTGTTCGTTCCTTTGTCAGCACACCGTCTTGACCCCAACAGCCGAATACGATTGACATTTGAAGCAGTACAAATATTTTCTGTACGACTTGGTACTATAAATAAGGCAACAGGAAATAGCAACGTGCGAAAGCTCGCCCCTCCCACTTCTGCACTCGCATCTCCAGTGATATCCGCCCGCCTTTCGGTTGGCCGCGGCTCGCTGACCGCCGCCGGAATTGTCGCTGCGATGTTGCTGGCAAGCTGCAACCAGCAGAATTCCGCCCAGAACACTACTCCCGTCGTCAAGACGGAAGTCAGCGCAATGGCGCTGCATCCGCAATCCGTCGCCATCACCGCCGAACTGCCTGGCCGCACCAGCGCCTACCTCGTCGCCGAAGTGCGGCCGCAGGTCGGTGGCATCATCCGCAGCCGCAACTTCAAGGAAGGCAGCGAGGTCAACGCAGGCGATGTCCTCTACGAGATTGATCCGGCCTCCTTCCAGGCATCCTATGACAGCGCCACTGCCGCCCTGCAAAAGGCGGAAGGAGCCGTGCCCAGCGCCCAGTCGAAAGTAGATCGCTATAAGAGCCTGACGGCGCAGGACGCGGTCAGCAAGCAAAATCTGGATGACGCACTTTCCACTTTGGCTCAGGCGAATGCCGACGTGGCATCGGCGAGAGCTGCCCTGGAGACGGCGCGTATCAATCTCAACTACACCAAGATGCGCGCGCCGATCGGCGGCCGCGTCGATGCTTCGGCCGTCACGGTCGGCGCCCTCGTCACCGCCGAGCAAACGACGGCGCTGACCACCATTCGTCAGCTCGATCCGATCAATGTCGATGTGACACAGTCGAGCACCAATCTGCTCGAATTCCGCCGCGCCGTCGCCGACGGCCGGCTGAAGACAAGCGGCGACAATGTCTCCGTGCATCTGACGCTTGAAGACGGCAGCCAATACAAGGAAACCGGCAAGCTGGAGTTTGCGGAATCTTCCGTCGCTGAAGCCGTCGGCACCATTACCGTCCGCGCCGTCTTCCCCAATCCCGACCGTGTTCTGCTGCCGGGCATGTATGTGCGCGCGACTATTCAGGAAGGCATTGCCGAAAACAGCTTCCTGGTGCCGCAGCGCGCCGTGACGCGCAACACGAAGGGCGAACCGATCGCCATGTTCGTGACAGCCGAGGGCAAGGTGCAGCAGCGGGTCTTGAAGGTGGAGCGCAGCATCGGCAACAGCTGGCTCGTCAATCAAGGGGTCGCCGACGGCGATCGCGTTGTCGTCGAAGGCGTCCAGCGCATCCGCGACGGGCAGGAAGTCAATGTCTCTCCTGTGACCATCGATGATGCGACCGGCGAATTAAAGCAGGCCGCAGCCGACAGCAAGCCGTCAACGGAGCAGGCCGGGTTGGAAAAGACAGATACCAAAGCCGCCTCCGGCGCTCAGAAGTGAGGTGGTTCAATGTCTCGTTTCTTCATTGACCGGCCGATCTTTGCCTGGGTTATCGCCATCGTCATCATGCTGGCGGGTGCGCTGTCGATCTTCACCCTGTCGATCTCGCAATATCCGCAGATCGCACCGACAACGGTGAGCATTTCCGCGACCTATTCGGGCGCAGACGCCGCAACCGTCGAAAACTCGGTGACCAAGGTCATCGAGCAGGGCATGACCGGCATCGATAATCTTGACTACATGACCTCGACGTCGACCTCGACCGGCCAGGCATCGATCTCGCTGACCTTTAACAACAAGGCGGATTCGGACGTTGCGCAGATGCAGGTGCAGAACAAGCTGCAGCTCGTCACCGCGCAATTGCCGACGACGGTCCAGACAAGCGGTATCGTCGTTTCCAAATCGACTTCGAACTTCCTCATGGTCGTCGGTTTCGTATCGAAGGACGGCAAGCTCAATTCAAACGACCTCGCCGACTACGTTTCGAGCACGCTCAACGATACGCTGAAACGTATCGAAGGCGTTGGCAACACGCAGATTTTCGGCTCCGGATACGCCATGCGCATCTGGGTCGATCCCGACAAACTCGCCAAGTATCAGCTGATGGTGAGCGACGTCACCACCGCGATCCAGGCACAGAATTCACAGGTTTCGGCCGGTCAGCTCGGTGCCCTGCCGCAACGCAAGGGTCAACAGCTGAACGCGACGGTAACCGCCAAAAGCCGCCTGCAGACGCCTGAGCAATTCGAAAACATCATCCTGAAGAGCCAGTCCAACGGCTCGCTCGTCCGTCTCAACGATGTCGCCACCGTCGAGCTCGGAGCGGAAAGCTACACGACGTCGAGCACCTATAACGGTCATCCTTCGGCCGGTCTTGCCGTCATGCTCGCCTCCGGCGCGAATGCCATCAACACGGCGGAAGCGGTCAGAACGGCCATCAACAATCTGAGCCAGACCCTGCCGCCGAACGTCGAAGTGGTCTATCCCTACGATACGACGCCCTTCGTGAAGCTGTCGATCGAGGACGTGGTCAAGACGCTGTTCGAAGCCATCGTGCTCGTCTTCATCGTCATGTTCGTCTTCCTGCAGAACATCCGTGCCACGCTGATCCCGACGCTCGCCGTCCCGGTCGTCCTGCTCGGCACCTTCGGCGTGCTGGCGCTCTTCGGATACTCGATCAATACATTGACCATGTTCGGCATGGTGCTCGCCATCGGCCTGTTGGTCGACGACGCCATCGTCGTCGTCGAGAACGTCGAACGCGTGATGGAGGAAGAGGGATTGTCGCCACGCGAGGCGACGATCAAGTCGATGCAGGAAATCACCGGCGCGCTGATCGGCATCGCCACGGTCTTGTCGGCTGTGTTCATTCCGATGGCCTTCTTCTCCGGTTCGGTCGGCATCATCTACCGCCAGTTCTCGGTGACGATCGTCTCGGCCATGGTGTTGTCGGTCATCGTCGCTCTGATCCTGACCCCAGCCCTTTGCGCCACTATTCTCAGAAAGCCCAAGCATGGGGCGAAGGAAAAGGGCGCCTTCGGCTGGTTCAACCGCAACTTCGAGCGGGCGACGCATCGCTACCAGCGCGGCGTGCACGGCATGATCCGCCTGAGCATCGTCTTCCTGCTCATCTTCGTCGTCATCGGCGGCGGCGTTGCCTACCTCTTCAATCGTCTTCCGAGTTCCTTCTTGCCGGATGAAGACCAGGGCATCCTTCTGACGGCGATCCAGCTACCCCCGGGTGCGACGGATTCCCGAACCTGGACCGTGCTTAACCAGGTCAAGGACTACTATCTCAACAACGAGAAGGATTATGTCGAAGGTGCGTTTGCCGTCGCAGGTTTCGGCTTCAGCGGCCAGGGCCAGAACGTCGGTATTGTCTTCGTCCGATTGAAGGACTTCGATCAGCGCAAGACGCCGCAGTCGAAGGCTCAGGCCATTGCCGGCCGTGCGATGGGCGCCTTCTCGAAGATCAAGGACGGCAGCGTCTTCGCACTGGCTCCGCCGGCAATCCCCGGCTTCGGCAGCTCGAGCGGTTTCGACTTCTTCATCAAGGATATCAATGGCGCCGGCCATGCCGCACTCATCCAGGCGCGCAACCAGTTGCTCGGCGCCGCCGCCAAGAATCCGAAGCTCTTCGGCACCCGTCCGAATGGACAGGAAGATACGCCGCAATATTCTGTCAACATCGATCAGGAAAAGGCGAGCGCGCTCAATATCACGCTCTCTGACATCGACACGACGCTATCGACGGCGTGGGGCGGCACCTACGTCAACGACTTCATCGACCGCGGCCGCGTCAAGAAGGTTTACGTGCAGGCGGATAAGGACTTCCGCATGCAGCCGGAGGACTTCGGCCGCTGGTATGTGCGTAACTCCGGTGGCGACATGGTGCCGTTCTCGGCCTTCTCGAACGGCGAATGGACCTATGGTTCGCCGCGTCTGGAACGCTATAACGGCTCGTCGGCCGTCGAAATCCAGGGCTCGGCCGCACCGGGGGTCTCCTCGGGTGATGCCATGAACGAGATCGACAAGATCATGGCGACCCTGCCGCCCGGCTTCAGCCATGAGTGGACCAGCCTGTCGGCCCAGGAAAAGCTCTCCGGCAATCAGGCAAGCCAGCTCTATGCGAT
>JAAMEZ010000056.1 GCA_013322215.1 Martinezella rhizogenes | reverse complement strand
CATCACGACGAGCGTGGCGGGAATCACACGCCCATCGTCGAGTTCGATCCCCTCGACCTTGCCGTCACCGATGATCGCCTTGGTGTTGGCCTTGGTGATAACCTTGATGCCGCGCTCCTCGACGGCCTTTTGCAGGAGATAGCCGGCGGCCGGATCGAGCTGGCGCTCCATCAGTGTCGGCTGCACATGGAGAACTGTGACATCCATGCCCCGCAGGCTGAGGCCGGCGGCCGCCTCGAGACCAAGCAGGCCGCCGCCGATGACAACGGCCTTTTCGCGCGATTGCGCGGCAAGCAGCATCGCCTGCACGTCGTCGAGGTCGCGATAGGTGATGACCCCGCGCAATTCCCTGCCCGGAACCGGAATGATGAATGGGACGGAGCCCGTCGCGATCACAAGCTTGTCGTAGCTCTCGGTCACGCCATGATCGGAGGTGACCGTCTTTGCAGCCCGGTCGATGGCGACGATCTTGTGCCCCTTGTAGAGGGTGATGCCGTGCTTGATGTACCAGCCGTCGCCGTGGATGATGATCTGCTCGTAGTCCTTTTCGCCGGAGAGAACAGGCGACAGCATGATGCGGTCGTAGTTCACGCGGGGCTCGGCGTTGAAGATCGTGACCTCATAGAGGCCGGGCGCCTTTTCCAGCAGATGCTCCAGCATGCGCCCTGGCGCCATGCCGTTGCCGATGATGACGAGTTTCTGGGTCATGATATCACTCCGCGGCTTCGACGAAGCGGTGGCGTTCGTAGAGGAACTTCAGCACGGCTTCGCGGCATTTGAGGTAGGTTCGGTCGGAGGCAAGCTCGATGCGGTTGCGTGGCCGTGCGATCGGCACTTCAAGGATATCGCCGATATGGGCGGCCGGACCATTGGTCATCATGACGATGCGGTCGGAGAGCAACACCGCCTCGTCGACATCATGGGTGATCATCACCATGGTGCTGCCGAGGCGAGCGTGAATTTCCATGACCGCATCCTGCAGATGGGCGCGGGTGAGCGCGTCCAATGCCCCGAAGGGTTCGTCGAGCAATAGGATCTTCGGTTGCATGGCAAGCGCGCGGGCAATGCCGACACGCTGTTTCATGCCGCCGGAGATTTCCGAGGGACGCTTGTCCTTGGCGTGCGCCATCTGCACTAGATCGAGGTTGCGCATCACCCAGTCATGGCGCTCGGCCTTGGTCTTGGTGCCGCGAAACACTTTCGAGACAGCGAGATTGACGTTTTCGTAGACGCTGAGCCAGGGCAGCAGGCTGTGGTTCTGGAAGACCACGGCCCGATCCGGGCCGGGCGCGTTGACTTCGCGGTTTTCTAGCAGCACCGCACCGGAGGAGACCGGCGTCAAGCCCGCGATGAGGTTGAGCAAGGTCGACTTGCCGCAGCCGGAGTGACCGATGATCGAGACGAATTCGCCCTTGTCGATGACGAGTTCGATGCCCTTCAGGACTTCGGCCCGCTGGCCGCCGCGATCGAAATATTTGTCGATATGATCGAGCTTCAGATAGGCGCTCATAGGGTTCTCCTCAGTTGCTCGTCATGCCACGGGTCACGACGGCACCAAGGCCTGCGACCAGACGATCGAGGACAAAGCCGGTGATGCCGATATAGGCGAGCGCCACGATGATGTCGGGCAGGCGCGAGGAGTTCCACGCGTCCCAGATGAAGAAGCCGATGCCGACACCACCTGTCAGCATTTCGGCAGCAACGATCGCAAGCCAGGAGAGCCCGGCACCGATGCGCAGTCCGGTGAAGATATAAGGGGCAGCCGCCGGCACCATGATACGGAAGAAGAATTCGACCTGGTTCAGCCGCAATACCTTCGCGACGTTGCGATAATCCTGCGGAATGTTGCGCACACCGACCGCGGTGTTGATGATGACGGGCCAGATCGAAGTGATGAAGATCACGAAGATCGCCGACGGGTTGGAATTCTGGAAGGCCGCGAGCGAGAGCGGCAGCCACGCCAGCGGCGGCACGGTGCGCAGCACCTGGAAGATCGGGTCGAGGCCGCGCATCGCCCAGACCGATTGCCCGATCACCGCGCCGATCAGCACGCCGGCGACAGCGGCAAGGCCGAAGCCATAGGCGACGCGCTGCAGCGAGATAAGCACGCGCCAGGCAAGCCCGATATCCTGCGGTCCGTTGTAGAAGAAGGGATAGACGATGAGGTCGTAGCTTTCCTGCCAGACCTGCGATGGAGGTGGCAGGCTGGCGCCCGGCTGGTCGCAGAGCAGCTGCCAGATGCCGAGCAGAAGCACGAGAACCACCAGCGGCGGCAGGACGCTGCGCAAGACCGAGACAGCGATACGACCTGGATCGATGCGCCGAGCCGGGCGGGCCGCCAATGTCACGACATGGCTCTTTGCGGGAGCAGGCGCTTGCGCAACGGCGGCTTGCTGTTTGCGGGCGGTTACGGACATTGAACGAATCCTTTTTGGAAGAGAGTGCCGAGCATTACGACGCCACCTTGATCGAGAGGCTTTCGAGGTATGCAGTGGGGTTTTCGGGGTCGAAGACCTTGCCGTCGAAGAAGGTTTCTTTGCCGCGCGAGGTCGATGCCGGAATGTCCGATGCGGCAACGCCGAGATCCTTGGCCGCGTCGCGCCAGATATCCTGACGGTTGACCTGGCCAACCAGTGTCTTGATGTCGGTGTTGGGTGCGAACTTGCCCCAGCGGATGTTCTCGGCGATGAACCAGGCGTCATGGCTCTGATAGGGGTAGGAGACGCCACCCTTCCAGAATTTCATGTAGAGGTCGGTGCCCTTGGCGACACGGCCGTTGCCGTAGTTGATGTCGCCCTTCAAGCGGCCTAGCACGTCCTTGGGTGGAACATTGAACCATTGCCGTTTGCCGAGAATGGTCGCCATCTCCTCCTTGTTATCCATGCTGTCGCACCATTGCTGGGCTTCCATGATGGCCATAAGCAATGCCTTGGCGGCATTCGGGTTCTTCTCGATCCAGTCGGCGCGCATGCCCAGAGCTTTTTCCGGGTGACCTTTCCAGATCTCGCCGGTCGTGCAGGCAGTAAAGCCGATGCCCTGATTGACGAGCTGTTCGTTCCAGGGTTCGCCGACACAGAAGACGTCCATGTTGCCGACCTTCATGTTCGCCACCATCTGCGGCGGCGGCACGACGATGGTCGAGACGTCCTTGTCGGGATGGATGCCACCAGCAGCCAGCCAATAGCGGATCCACAGATCATGCGTGCCGCCCGGGAAGGTCATGGCCGCCTTGATCTCCTTGCCTGCGGCTCTTTTCGCGTCGAAGGCCGCTTTCAGCTTGGAGGCATCGAGCTGAACGCCGGTCTCTGCATATTCCTTTGCGACCGAGATGCCCTGGCTGTCGTAGTTGAGGCGGGCGAGGATCGCCATCGGCACGGGCTGGTTGTTCTGCGTCACCTTGCCGGTATGCATGAGGTAGGGGAGTGGCGAGAGGATATGGGCGCCGTCGATGCCGTTCGCCGCGCCGCCAAGCACGAGGTTATCGCGCGTCGCGCCCCAGGAGGCCTGCTTGGCGACATCCGTGTCGGGAAGGCCGTGCTTTTCGAACAGGCCCTTTTCCTTGGCGATAACCAGCGGTGCGGCATCCGTCAGGGCGATGTAACCAAGCTTGACCCCAGACACTTCCGGTCCCGACGTTGCTGCAAAGGCACCGGAAGGGAAGGCCGCCTTGACCGCGCCGATCAGGGCAGCCGTGGCGGATGTCTTCAAAAGGTTGCGGCGCGTAACACCACCGGACAGGATCTTCTTCACTTGCAGTTCCCCTTGTTTTGCTCGTGACGCGTGGATTTCGGACATAAAAAAACGCCGCTCGGTCGATGCTGCCCGGGACAGGAAAGGAATCCTCGGGGCAAGAACCTTGCGACGTCGATGTCTTTGGCGAGCGCGTTTTCCGCGCATTGCGTGCCTCGATCGCCGTTGATCGAAGCGAAATTAAATAAGCAAGCCGCGTGCCAGTTTTTGGTGGCGACGCCATGATGTTGTAATTACTCGATTATTCAGGAAGGTGATAAGATGGCATGCTTTTCAGGCAGTTGCGATTTCTGCAAATATTTTGAGCGGATGCCGCTCCCACGGCTTTCGATCCTGCGCTTATTCTGTGCAGCGCAGCATAACTGGAAGCTAGATTTCGTCGCTCGAAGGCCGCATCGCGCTTGTCGTTTTCACGGCAAATCCGGCGATATAGGCGGCGATCTCGGCAGGATCGAAAATATGCCCGTCCATGAAGCGGTCGCCATCCCTGTCGCCCTCGATACGGATATCTGCATCATCAGGTGACGCCTCGTTGCCAAGTGCCAGCCGATAGAGGTCGGAACGGTAAGCTGAGGCTGCCATCTTCATGTTCTGCTCGGAAAGTGCGCTTTGCCCCCAGCGTATCATCTGGCTGAAGATCCAAAGCGCCTGGCTGGGGCGGGGATAGTTGGCAAAGCCGCCATGGAAACTGAAATATCTGTCGATGATGCGGCGATGGCCCCTCGCATCAAGATTGAATTCGCCCGCCAGCACATGGCGGATGATGTGGACGGGGGCCGCGATATAGCGTTGGTCGGCAAGCGCTTCGGCAAGAGCATCATGATTTTCCGCCCGGTCGCACCAACGCGCTGCCGCGTCGAGTGCCACGATGAGGCGCGAAACGGTTTCGGGATGGCTTTCGGCCCATTCCGGGCGCATGCCGATCACCTTTTCCGGCGCGGAGGGCCAGATATCCTGTTTGGCCGCGACGATGCGGCCGACGCCTCGTTCGGATGCGACCATGTTCCAAGGCGCGCCGACACAGAAGCCATCGATGGCGCCGGCAGCAAGCGCATCGGATGTAAGAGGCGGCGGCACGACGACAAGCTTCACGTCGCGGTCGGGATCGATGCCGCCGGCGGCCAACCAATAGCGGAATTCGTAATTATGCGACGAGAACGGATAGGTCATGCCAAGCGTTGGCGGCTGCTCTCCGCGCGCCTTCATGGTTTCGACCACTTTCGCAAGCGCCTGCGAATTTTCCAATGCGCTTGCCTGATCGGAAAGGCCTGTTTCTTCGCACATGCGGTCGAACAGCCGTGTCGATAGTGTAATGGCGTTGCCGCCGCAGCCAAGCGAGAATGGCGTAATCGTGGGCGAGGGGTTCGAGCCAAGCCCGAGCATGGCTGCGACCGGCATCGGCGAGAGCATATGGGCGATGTCGAACTGGCGAAAGGCAAGCCGGTCGCGGACATTGGCCCAGGAGACGTCCTTGACGAGATCGAGAGCGATCCCCTCCTTGCGGGCGAAGCCGAATTCCGCAGCTGCAATCAGGACAGACGCATCGACGAGTGGAATGAAGCCTGCCCGCAATGTGCGCGGGCCTTCGCTGATAATCTGGGCAGGTGCCGAAGGATTGCTATCGCCTGCCTTTTGGGCTTTGGCGGAACGGGTTGCTTGCACTGTCATATTCACTCCGATGCCTCCCCTTCGAGGGCGACGGACGAGATGGGGCTCAATGCGCTCACATCAGCAACCCCGCTGCCGTCACGACGCTTTGCGCGATCTCGGACATCTTCTTCTTTTCGTTCATGGCCGTCTGCCGCAGCAGCGCGAAAGCTTCGTCTTCCGAAAGGCCGCGCATCTTCATCAAGATACCCTTGGCTCTCTCGACGATCTTGCGTTCTTCAAGTGCCGACTTGGCGTCCGCCAGCTCCCGCTGCAGCCGGCTGAAGGCATTGAAGCGGCTGACGGCCATATCGAGGATCGGCTTGACCCGCTCCTTCTTGAGGCCATCGACGATATAGGCCGATACGCCGGCCTCGACGGCCGCCTCGATGGAGGCCGTGTCGGAGCGATCGACGAACATGGCGATCGGCCGCCCTACCGTCCGCGTCAGCTGAAACAGATGCTCCATCATGTCGCGGTTCGGATTCTCGAGATCGATGATGATGACGTCGGGGCGAAGCGTCTCGATCGTGCGTGCGACGCCCTGTACTTCGTGGATGACCGTCACGCGCGCATGGCCAGCCTCCCGCAAACCCTCCTCGATGATAGAGGCGCGGATCGCGTTTTCATCGATCACAAGAATGGTCAGATCGAGACGGCTCATGCCGTCTTTATGACGCAACGCAGCAAAGCGGGCAAGTGGTGTTCGATGAAATATTAGGCGAATTAAATTTTAGCCTAAATTTTGAGCATTAAAGCTGCTTGCTGGCTAATTCCTCAGCAGTTCTGCCAGTAGGCCGCGATGCTGAAGGTGCCGGCATCTCTGGCAATCTCACTTTTGACGAAGGTGCGGATGGCGCGGGCCTGCTTCTGTTCGCAGGCGGCCCAGATAAAGGTATCGGGATCGGCGGCAGGCACGATATCACGCAGGATGCGCTCGAGCGTATCGGTCGTCCCTGCCGCGGCGCCATTGCGATGCAGCCAGGTGATATCCGCCGATGCGCTTGATGTCAGCGCCTGCTCCTCCAGTCTGTCGGCGACCTCAAGAAAGATGCGCAGCTCAGCATCGGCTGGCGCGGAGGCTGCGATGCGGGCGATGGCCGGCAGTGCGGTTTCGTCGCCGGCAAGAACGAGCTTGCGCGCTGCCGGAACGCCGCCGCCACCGGGGCCGATCAGGCCGGCGCGATCGCCGCGGCGCGCGGTCATCGCCCAGGTCGCCCCCGGAACGTTGTCGCCTTCATGCACGACGAAATCGATGTTCATCTTGCCGTGATCAAGATCGATGCTGCGGATCGTATAGGCGCGGATGGTCAGCGCATCCTCCCCCTTCGGCCAATGGATGCGGCCGTCCGGCTCGGTATGCGGCCAAACCGGTTCGCGGCCCTTCGGCGGGATGAGCAGGCGGACATGCATGCCGCCCTCGACGAAATGCTTGGTGTCATTGGTTGCCACCACGACGCGGCGCATATGCGGGGTGATGTCGTAAGCATCGACGACGCGGATCTCGCGAAAATTCGGTATGGCCGACGGCTGCGGCCCGTCGGCCCAGTTGAGGGCGAGCATGTTGCTGGAAGAGAGTTCGAAGAGGTTTTCGGCGACCATGCTGCGGATCGTGAAGAGCATGGCTGCGGTCGGGCAACGCAGTTTGATGTCGAGACGATCGTTGTTGACGGTGATGTCGGCGCTGCCGATGACGGTCTCAAGACGCGCTCCGGCCTCGCTCCGTGTGATGGTGACATGTTCGGCAAAGCGCGCGCAGAACTGATCCAGCAGCTGACCGGCGTCCTTGTGGCTCGCCACGCCGGAAGCGGTGAAATCCCTGGCATGCATCATTGCTTTGTCTCCTTGCGGGTCAGAAACCAGATGAGATAGGGGCCACCGATCAAGGCGGCAAACAGGCCGACCGGAACCTCATAGGGAAAGATCACAACTCGTGACAGCCAATCGGCAAGCACCAGCAGCATGGCGCCGAGCAACAAGCTCGCAACTAACTGTTTGACGGTGTTGCGAAAGCCGATGAGGCGGCCAAGATGCGGCGCGATCAGCCCGGTCAGGCTAAGCGGGCCGACGAGGAACGAGGGGATCGCAGTCAGGAGGGCGGCGAGAACCGCCAAGGTGAGCCGGCTTGCCGCAACCGAGAGGCCTAAAGAGCGCGAGACGTCGCCGCCAAGCGGCAGCACATCGAACCATCGCCGCAGGATCGGCAGGAGCGGAACGAGAAGTGCGAGCGAAATGATGCCGGTCCAGGCTTCGAAGGAGCCGGCCCGATTGGTGGAGCCCGACAACCAGGTCAGCAGGAGATAGGCGCGCAGATCGCCGCGGGACAGAACGACGGTGACGATCGCCATGCAGAAGGCGCCGATGGCAACGCCCGAAAGCAGCAGTCGCTCAGGGCCAAAGCCTCCGCGCGCGCTGAAAGCCATCATGGCAAAGAACGCAGTCAGCGCACCGATCGTCATTGCCGTGATCGTGATGGCTGGTGACGGAAATGCAAAGAGGAAGAGCGCCACCGTCAAGCCCGCACCGCCGCCGGCGCTCACACCCAGGACTTCAGGGCTTGCAAGCGGATTGGCGGTAAGGCGTTGCATGATGAAGCCCGCTGCGGCGAGCATTGCGCCGGCAGTTGCTGCAACGACGGTGCGCGGAAGGCGAAAAGGCAGAAGGTGCCAGAACTGGCTGCCGATCGCCACGTGCCAGCCGTCGAAGCTGCGCCCGACCGACAAAACAACGAGGGCCAGGAAAACAAAGCCGATAGCGAGCAAAGCAAGGGCTCGTGCCGGTGCTGCAATAGTCAGTCGCGCCCGAGGAGCGCCGTCGGCGCGGAGCGCATTGCCCGAATGCAGGCGCGGCAGGAGCAGCAAAAGGAGCGGTCCGCCGAGGAGTGCGGTCGCTGCTCCCGTCGGGGCAAGATCGGCAAACCCCGGCGAGAGAAGCTGCACCGCGCAATCCGTCAGGAACAGGAGGCCGGCTCCGGCGATGGGGGCGGCGATCAGCAGCTGCCGTGTGCGCCGCGCGCCGCAGAATCTGGCAATGTGAGGTGCGGCAAGCCCAAGAAAGCCGATGATGCCGACCTGTGCCGTCACCGAAGCCGCAAGCCATACCGCGAGGGCCAGAATGGCAAAGCGCATGCTGTGCAATGCAAGGCCGAGGTTCCTGGCGCTGTTGTCGTCCAGGCTCATCACGGTCAGCGGACGGACCAACATCAATGCGGCGGCGAAGCCGATGACCAGACGCGGCGCAAGCGTGATGACGCCATCCCAGCTCTGCTGGTTCAGCGCGCCCGCACCCCAGATGAAGACGGACATGGCGTATTCGCCGCGTGCGAGAATGATCGTAACGCTTAGCGCGGTCGCAACCAACGTCACCATCATGCCGCATAGCGCCACCGTCACCGGATCGAGGCCGCGGCGCGAGCTCAAGGCAAGTATGATCAGGACGGCGACAAGCCCTCCGGCAAAGGCGGAGATTTCCCGCGGCAGCCCGATGAGCAGCGGAAAGAGGCCGACGGCGATCGTCATCGCCAGCTGCGCGCCGGCGGCGATCCCGAGCGTCGAGGCATCCGCGATCGGATTGCGCAGTACCCTTTGCAACAGGCAGCCGGAAAGGCCGAGTGCCGCGCCGGCGATGATCGCGATCGCCGATCGCGGCAGCAGGCTATCGATCAGCAGGATATGGTTGAGGGTGGTTGCCTCCCGCACATCGGCGGTAAGCTGTGGCCGCAGGAGGAGGAGTACTGCAAAGGCAAGGATGCAGACAGCGCCGAGCAGGGCGCCATTGCGTGCCAGCAATTTGTCTTTGGCAATCACAGGCCGCTCAATCATTCCATGCACGGTTGAGCCCTCCAGCAAGGAGAGCGGCGAAGCGTTCTGCTGCCGGCAGCGCGCCATAGGGATTGATCGAGCCGAGCATGAGGACGCGACTCTGCCGCACGGGGGGAAGCGCGTTCCAGAAAGTGCTTTGCTGGAGCTCCGCCAAGGCTTCGGCCGGATGCGGCGGGATGAGAACGATCCATGCATCCGGTATGGCGGCGAGCCGTTCGATGCCGACCGGCGCGGTCGCAGAATAGCTTGTCAGATCCGGCCAGGCGTTGGTCAGGCCGGTGCGGGTCAGAACTTCCCCGAACATGCTATCGGAACCGAAGACGCGAAAATGCCGGGCGTCGCCCAGATTGATCGGCAGGATCGGGCGTTGATCGCCCTTGCTGAAACTGGTGCGATAGGTCTCCAGCTTTTCGCGCGTGGCATCGACGAGAACGCGGCCGGCCGTAAGTCCGAGCCGCTCACCGATCGCAAGTGTTGCCTGCTCGGAAAGCTGGTAGGGGCTCGCTCCGGGCTGATAAATGGCATGGCTCTCGACCGGCGCGATCAGCCGCATACGATCGTCGGCCCAGGCGTAGAAATTGGAATTGAAGATCAGATCCGGCCTGGCGGAATAAAGGACTTCGAAATTCGGCGTGCCTCGCAGTCCGAGATCGGCAACGCCCGCCGGAATGACGGGGGTGACGGCAACGTCTCGGAATTGCAGCAGTTCGGTACCGGCAACCACGTTGGCGCCGATTGCCAGAAGGGTTTCCAGGATGGCCCAGTCGAGCGTCGCCACACGCAGGCTCGTCGCCGCGCGCGCCGGCGTCAGGCTGGCGATCGCGCCGGCACCCGCCATGGCGAGGAGCCGTCGACGCGACAGCCCATGAGCGTTTCCTGCCGTCATGAGAGATCGCTGACCGGGCTGCGGCACTGTGACCAGGCAAGCATCCCCGCGGCGACGCGGTAAATTCTCTGCTGCCGCTGCGTCGTCATGCGTAAGCGCTGCCTTCGATTTGAAACGAGTTCGAGGATTGCCTTGCGGCAATCCCCGGCTCTTTGCCATGATCGAGAATGAAAGTATACCTTAATACTCAACTTACCACTTCTTGCTCAGCTTGAAGGTGATGGTTCTCGCTTCGCCGTAGCCGCAGACATTCTCGCCAGCGCAACCCGAGACATATTCCTTGTCGAACAGGTTCGAGACGTTGAGTGCAGCACCCCAGCCCTTCTTCTCGTAGCGGATACCCGTATCGAAAAGCGTTGCCGAAGGTACGCGCAGTGTATTGGCCTGGTCTGCCCAAGACTTGCCCTGGTAGCGGACGCCGGCGCCGATGCTGAGCCCTTCGAGCGCATCGCTGGTAAAGGCATAGTCGAGCCACAGGGATGCGGTGGAATTCGGCACCAGATAGGGCGAGTTGCCGATAATGGAGGAGTCGAGGTCCTTGGTGATCGTGAGGTCAGTGTAGGAATAGGAGCCGAGCAGCTTCCAATTGTCGTCGAGATTGACCTTGCCTTCGAATTCGACACCGCGCGAACGGACCTCACCGACCTGGCGTTGCAGGAAGGTGACAGGATCGGTCAGCGCCATGTTCTTGCGGTCGATCTGGAAGACGGACGCCGTGAACAGGCCGTCGATGAAGTCGGGCTCATACTTGATGCCAGCTTCATACTGTTCACCCTTTTCCGGTGTCAGGCCACCGCCGCTGACGCTGGTGCCGATCAGAGGATTGAAGAAGGTGCCGGCGCTGATGTAGGGCGTGATACCGTTGGAAAACTCATAGGCCAGACCTGCCCGGCCGCTCGGCGCGTTTTCGTTCGACTTGTAGCTCGTGCCGACCTTCGAATCGGAATTGGTATCGACGAAATCGTAACGGCCGTTGAGCGTCACCAGCCAGCCGTCGCCGAAGCGCATCTGGTCCTGCGTGTAGATGCCGAGCTGCTGCTGCGTCATGACCTGATTGAGGTAGACGAAATTGGTCCCCTGCGACGTGCCATAGACCGGGTTGGTGGCGCTGATCGGATTGGAGCCGCAGCAGGCCTGGATCTGGTCGAGGCGATAGATCGAATAATCGGTGCCTATCAGGAAATCATGGCTGATCGGGCCGGTGTCGAACTTGTTTTCCGCGCGAGTATCGACCGAGAACGTATCGACCTTCGAACGCTCGAAGAAGCCGATGCGGTTCAGCATGTAATTCGGGTCATCGTAAGACGGGCTGAGCGGATTGCCGTCGACATAACCGTTCAGATACGGGCCTTCCTCGCGCTTGTAGAGGTGGCCGTAGCGCGCGTTCTGCGACACGGTCCAGCCGCCGTCGAAATCATGCGAGAATTCGTAACCCAGCATCTGCTGCGCATATTTGAGATTGTCGATACTGCGTTCGCCATAGAAGGCATCGCGCTTGATCTTGCCGAAAGGCGCATCGACGACGGTACCGACATAGGGGAAGAAGCCGTTGCCGCTGTGGATCTCGTCGAGGCCGCTTAGCATGCCGAAGACGGTCAGCTTGGTGGATTCATCCGGCGAAATGGTGACCTGCGGCATGATGAAGCCACGCAGATCATGGGTGCCGTCGCTATAGGTGTCGCCGCCGGCGATCTTGCCTGTCAGGCGGTAGCGATAGACGCCGTCGGCCGAAAGCTTGTCGGAAAAATCGAAACCGACGAAGGCATTGCCGAGATTGTTGATGCCGATCTCGGTCGAATATTGGGGGGTGTCGGTTGGCTCCTTGCGGACCATGTTGACGAGGCCGCCCGGATTGGCGCCGCCGTAAAGCACGGAAGAGGGGCCTTTCAGCACTTCAACGCGTTCGAGCATGTAAGGATCGATCTGGAAGCCGCCGAAACCGTAGCTGTAGAGCGTCAGGCCGTTCATGAAGACGCCGCTCTGCGTCGCGTCGAAGCCGCGAATGTAGAACCAGTCGGTATCGCCGTCATTGCCGAAGGGCTGCGCGGTGACGCCGGGCGTATAGCGCAGAGCCTCGTCCACCTTGTTGGTGATGCCGCGATCCTGCATTTCCTGCTGACCGACGACGGAGACCGACTGCGGTACCTCGGTGATCGGCGTGTCGGATTTCGAGCCCGACGTGGTCTTCCTGGCGACATAGCCCTTGACCGGCGCCGTGCCGCTATCTTCGCTTTTCTGCTGCGACCCCTGGATGACCAATGGCTGCAGCTCGGTCGGCGTTTCCTGTGCCATGACCTGAGAGCCCGCCAGCAGCGCGATAATGGCTACGCCCGTCGCCATGAGCCGCGCTCGCGATACGTCCTGCTTCAATCCCTGCATTTCCGTTATTTGTCCCGAATTCTTGCGCCCGTTCGGCCGTGTCAGCCGATCCCTCGATAAGATGAGTAGTTAACTCATATTTACAGATGCGGCTTGTCTGTCACGGGGGAATTTGAATGTTTTTGGGCAATTCTCCGCAAAGCGTACAATTGCTCGCGGACTGTGGCTTTCAGGCAAGCCTGCTGCGCTTCCAGCTGGCCGGCGCGGCGCCGACATTCTTGCGGAAAACGCGGGTGAAATGCGCCTGATCGGCAAAGCCGGTTTCGACGGCAACGGTTGTCAGCGGCATCTCACTGTTCAGCAGCAACTGCTTGGCCCGTTCGAGCCTGGCCTGGGTCTGCCATTGATGCGGCGGCAGGCCGGTCGAGGCCTTGAAGGCGTGGCTGAAATGTGATTGCGAGAGGCCGGTCAGCATGGCCAGTTCCTCCAGCCGAATGGAGCGCGTGCAGTGCTCTTCGATATAGTCGACCGCGCGCCGCAGCTGCCAGCTGGCCAGGCCGCTGCGCTTGCGGGGCGGGGTTCCCCGTAATTGCAGCACATCAATCAACAGCGAAAGCGTCAGGCCGTCGCCATAGAGATCGTGTAGCGGCTCGGGGTTTTCGCATTCGGCCGCGATGAGCTCGGCAAGGGCCATCACACGCTGGTCGTTGAAATGCAGCTGCGGCCGGTCAAGCTGTGCCGGATCGATGTTTTCCATCAGGCGCTGGCTGATGATTTCTGCATCGAAGTGAATATCGAGGTGGCGTACGAACTCGACGCCTGCCATGTCGACCCAGAGCTCCATGCCGGCGGGGATATAGGAGATGCGACCGCTGCCGTAATCCTGCAGCTGGCCCTGTGCACGAGGCGAGGGTCGGACATTGGTCGTGCCGGCGCCACGCTGCTCCAGAAGAATGAACAGGCGCGGATCGCGCGCCACATAGTATCCGCCGGCCCGCGCCGCACAATTGACGTTCCAGATATCGGCAACCATCCCGTTCCAATAGCGGCGATGCATGCCGCCGATGACGGAAAAGCCTCCGATCTTGTTCTGCATTCTCGGCTGAAACGTCATTTGCTGCTTCCGGTATCGCTCCCGCGCAATAATCCTTCAAATTAAACTCAAGTTATTATAGCAACGCTGCGAAGATGGCAATCATGAGCTTGTGATGTGAGGCGGCGTCTGTGGGCCGTTTCGACCGGAGCCTGGAACAACGCGCCGAATTGGCGATTGTACTTGCTGAACGGCAAGCCTCTCGCATCGTTTTGCGCTTGTCGGAACAACGCAAGCTTGAAATTTCGCTCATCTTCCGCCACCTGTTCGGCGCGACTTTTGTTATTCCCAGGAGACTAGACGCTTATGACGACCACCACCGCAGAAAATACCGCCGAGAGCCACGTTTTCGAGGCTGACGTTGCCCGCCTTCTGCACATGATGGTTCACTCGGTTTATTCGGATAAGGATGTGTTTCTGCGCGAGCTGATCTCGAACGCGGCCGATGCCTGCGAGAAGCTCCGCTACGAGGCGATCGCCCACCCCGGCCTGCTCGCCAACGATCCGGATAGCCGCATCCTGCTGACGCTCGACGCTGATGGCGGCAAGCTCATCGTGGAGGACAACGGCATTGGCATGAGCCGTGACGAGATGATCGAGGCGCTCGGCACGATCGCCCGCTCCGGCACGCGCGCCTTTATGGAGCGCATCGAGGCCAACAAGCAGGGCGAGGGCGCGCAGCTGATCGGCCAGTTCGGCGTCGGCTTCTATTCCTGCTTCATGGTTGCAGACCGTGTCGATGTCGTCTCGCGCCGAGCCGGTGCTGAAGATGCCTGGCTCTGGTCTTCCGACGGCAAGGGCGGCTATAGCGTCGCGCCCGTCGACGTGAGCGAGGCGCCGGCGCGCGGCACCCGTATCACGCTGCATCTGATGGAGGATGCCAAGAGCTACGCGTCGCGCTGGACCGTGGAGCGCATCGTCAAGGAACAGTCGGGCCATGTGCCGGTGCCGATCAAGATCGCCGAAAAACCCGGCGAGGAGGCAACGCAGCTCACCGACGGCACCGCGCTCTGGACGAAATCGAAGAACGACATCACGGCTGAGGAATATACCGATTTCTATCGCGGCGTTTCGGGCCAATATGACGAGCCGGCGCTGACGGTGCATTTCCGCGCCGAGGGCCGTCACGAATATTCCGCGCTTGCCTTCGTGCCCGGTTCGCAGCCCTTCGATCTCTTCGACCCGGATCGCAAGGGCCGCATGAAGCTCTATGTGAAGCGCGTCTTTATCACCGACGAGGCGGAATTGTTGCCGCGTTATCTCCGCTTCGTGCGCGGCCTCGTCGACACGTCCGACTTGCCGCTCAACGTCTCGCGCGAGATGATCCAGGAAAGCCCGATCCTGACGGCGATCCGCAAGGGTGTCACCAACCGTATCCTCACGGCGATCGAGAAGCAGGCCGAAAGCGATCACGACGCCTTCCTGAAGATCTGGGAGAATTTCGGCAGCCTCATCAAGGAGGGTCTCTACGAGGACTTCGAGCGCCGCTCGCAGCTTCTGGCATTGTCGCGCTTCCGCACGACCACTTCGGGAGATGGCTATCGCTCGCTTGCCGACTACGTTAGGGATGCCAAGGAAGGCCAGCAATCGATCTATTATCTCGTCGGCGGCAGCCTGGAGCAGCTGAAGGCCTCGCCACAGCTCGAAGGTTTCCGTGCTCGCGGCATCGAAGTTCTGTTGCTGACCGATTCCGTCGACAGCTTCTGGGTGACGAATGCGCCGGAATTCGAGGGCAAGAGCTTCAAGTCGATCACCCAAGGCTCTGCCGATCTCGCGCAGTTCAAGAAGCAGGATGAAGGCAAGCCGGAAAGCGAAAGCGCGCCCGCCGACGTGCAGGCATTCCTCGATTATGCCAAGCAGAAGCTAGCCGATGAGGTCTCCGATGTGCGCGCATCCGATCGCCTGATCGAAAGCGCCGTATGCCTCGTTGCTTCCGAGCAGGGCTATGACCGGCAGCTCGAAAAGATCCTGCAGGGAGCTGGCCGCCTGCAGTCCGGCGCCAAGCCGATCCTTGAAATCAACATGGACCATCCCGTCGTCAAGGCCATCGCCGCCAAGGCAGATGCACCATCCTTGCGTGATGATGCAGCCTTCCTCCTGCTCGATCAGGCCCGCGTTCTCGACGGTGACAAGCCGGCCGACCCACGCGCCTTTGCCGAGCGACTGGCGCGGCTGATGGAAAAGGCGCTGCAGTAATCCCAAGGAGATCGGCACGGTTCGAAACAGCCGTGCCGATCCGCTTCGCAGAGGATTGCGATAGCGTTCAATTTTCTGCGGCTCAAAAACTTGTCTGCAATTATCATCTTTTCGTTGCGAGAGGAGAACTCTTCTTCTATAGAGGACGCAGATTGGCCGGATATCGTTCGGCCACGTAAGCGTTAACGTCACTCAACGCGTATGATCGAACGGCTCTGCGGCTTCGGTCTGCGCGACTGTGTCCTGCGGATCGAGATCGAAGCGCCTCGAAAGGACACTCATGGATACCCCCCAAGCTTCCACCCCGGCCGTCTCCGCACCAAAGATCGAGCGTGTGCGCCACGAACTGAAGCGGCGCTCTCTCACTGTAACGGCCATTGACAGGATTACGCCCCGCATGCTGCGTATCCGGCTGGCCGGCGAAGATCTCGCCGATTTCGTCAGCCTGGCGCCCGACGACCACATCAAGGTTCTGGTGCCGGGTGTCGGCGAGGAGATGGAGCGGCGCGACTATACGCCTCGCCGATACGACACAAAGGCGCGAACGCTCGTCATCGATTTTGCCGTCCACGAGGCAGGACCGGCCACGCAATGGGCGCTCGACGCTTCGGTTGGCAACAGACTGGAGATCGGTGGTCCCCGCGGTTCGGCCGTTGTCTCCGCGGATATCGAGAATTGGCTGTTGATCGGCGATGAAACGGCATTGCCCGCAATCGGTCGCCGGATAGAAGAGGCGCGTGCGGGTGCGCGCATAACAGCCATCGCCGCGGTTGCCGACGCTCATGAGCGACAGACCTTTCAAACCGACGCGTGGCTCGATATGCGCTGGGCGTATCGACCTCTTTCGGAGGCAACCGATCCGTCCGCGTTGATGAAAATTCTTCAGTCCGTCGATCTGCAGCCTGGCACTTTCGTCTGGGTAGCGGCCGAGGCTTCCGTCACGCGCGCCTTGCGGTCCTACCTCGTCGAGGAGCGTGGCTATCCGCTAAGCTGGATCAAGGCATCCGGCTATTGGGTCAAGGGTAGGGCGGACACGACCGAGAAATTCGATTGAACGTGGGACGTGGGCAGCAAGATGCCGCCTGTTCGTCCTAAAGTGATGGGTCAGGCATCTTGCCGGAACAGGTTGCCGCCCCATTTCATGGCGCAATTGTCCCGTAAGTGGACAAGGCGATCCGCGATAAGGTTGGGTTCACCGAAACTGCATTCTGGATAGATTTCGACTTCCTAAATTGCATGGGATCGTCGAAGGTTAGGCGTGAAGCGGGAATGGTGGCGGAGGCCATAGGCGATCGCTTCGCAGGTCCATGGCGCCGAGCGGGAGGCGGTGCTTTGGGCGTCATGTAAATCCTGCCGTACGCGACGGCCAATGTTGAGGATCGACGCAAGGTGCTTGCCGTCCCGAAAGACCCGCCGCAAACATTCGTTGCGCTGATGCTGTCGGCGCTTCGCGAAGCCTTCATCGGCATTGCCCTGGCGAGTGCCGCCATCAACGTGCTGGCGTTGACCGGCTCCTTCTTCATGCTGCAGGTCTATGATCGGGTCATTCCGAGTCACAGCCTGCCGACGCTGTCCGGTCTCGTCATCATCGTCGTGACCCTCTATCTGTTTCAGGGCGTGATCGAATTCCTGCGATCCATGCTGCTTGTGCGTATCGGCATGTTGCTTGACGAACGCATGAACAGGAAGGTCTTCGGCGCGCTTCTGTTCCTGCCGAGCAAAAAACAGACCTCGGACGATGGGTTGCAATCCGTCCGTGACCTCGAGCAGATCCGCTCCTTCCTCTCCGGCAGCGGCTCGACCGCGCTGTTCGATCTGCCCTGGGTGCCGTTCTATCTGATCCTTTGCTTTCTGTTCCATTTCTGGATCGGCTTCACTGCTTTATGCGGTGCCTTGCTGCTCGTCGTCATTACCGTGGCTGCCGAAATACTGTCGCGCAGACCGGCCCTGGAGGCGGCCAAATCTTCGGCGGCGCGTCTCGGCTTTGCCCAGGCGGCACGGCGGAATTGGGAAGTCGCAATTGCCATGGGATTTTCCGGCCGCCTAACCGAGAAGTGGGCCGCGATGAATGAGGGTTATCTCAAGCATCAGGCGATAGCGAGCACCCGTGTCGGAGCGCTGACCATTGCCGCGAAGATCGCGCGCATGATGCTTCAGTCCGGCGTTCTCGCCGTCGGCGCGATCCTCGTCATTCGTCAGGAAGCGACGGGAGGCATCATCATCGCCAGCTCGATCCTGCTGACGCGAGCGCTGGCGCCCGTCGAGCTTGCGATTGCCCAGTGGAAGGGCTTTGTTGCCGCTCGCCAGGGCTGGGCGCGGCTTACCAAACTTCTTGATGCCGCGCCGCCTGAGCCACAGGCATTCGCCTTGCCATCGCCATCGCGGGAGCTCAGCGTCGAGACTATCAGCGTTACCTCTCCAGGTGGCCGCGACCTCATCCTGCGCAACATCTCGTTCAAGATAGCAGCCGGGACGGTGCTCGGTATCATCGGCCCGAGCGCATCGGGCAAGTCTTCGCTGGCCCGCGCGATTTGCGGCCTTTGGCCGGTCGCCATCGGCACGGTGAGGCTCGATCGTGCCGCGCTGTCGCAATGGGATAGCGACGAGCTTGGGCAGCATATCGGCTATCTGCCGCAGGATGTGGATCTCTTCGATGGCTCGATCGCCGAGAACATTTCACGTTTCGCCGAAGACATGCGAACCGAGCCGATCATCGCCGCGGCGAAGGCGGCAGGTGTTTACGACATGATCGTCAAGCTCCCGGACGGTTTCGATACGAGGATCGGCGAAGGAGGATCGCGCCTTTCGGCCGGCCAGAGGCAGCGTATCGCCCTGGCAAGGGCGCTTTACGGCGATCCGTTTCTGGTGGTTCTCGACGAGCCGAATTCCAATCTGGATGCGGAAGGCGAGGCGGCTCTGACAGCGGCACTTGCAGGGGTGAAGGGCAGGGGCGGTATTGCGATCGTCATTGCCCATCGGCCGAGCGCTCTTGCCGCCGCCGATACGGTCATGATCGTTGCCGGCGGCCAGGTCCAGGCATTCGGGTCGAAGAGGGACATCCTCGGCCCGTCGCCCAAGCAGCTCGGAACGGCTCATCTGGCCATTGCTGGCGGGGAGACGCACGGATGATCGACAAGGCTTCGCCATCGACCGAACGGACGATCCGCCGCCTGTCGCTGCTGGTGGTCGCGGCTATCCTGCTTTTGTTTGGTGTCATGGGCGGCCTTGCCGCCGCAACGAAGATCGCCGGTGCGGTCGTCACCTCTGGCACGCTCGTCGTCGATAGCTATGTGAAACCGGTGAAGCACCTGAAGGGCGGGATCGCCCGCGCGATCCTGGTGAAGAACGGCGATCATGTCGCTGCCGGCCAGGTGCTCGTCCGGCTCGACGACACCCAGACCAGAGCCAACCTCTCGATCATCCGCAAACGGCTCAACGAACTCTCCGCACGCACGGCGCGTCTGGCGGCGGAGCGCGACGGCCGGCAGGATATCGACTTTCCGGCCGATCTGCTCTCGTCCGCCGAAAATATTGACGTGGCAGCGATTCTGGCAGGCGAGCGTCGGCTTTTTCGCGATCGTCAGGTCTCGCGCGACGGGCAGAAATCGCAACTTCACGAGCGCATTCAACAGCTCAAGCAGGAGATTGACGGTCTCGTCGCGCAGGAAGAGGGCAAGCGGCAGGAGATCGCGCTCATCGCCAAGGAACTCGGCAGTCTTGAAGGACTGCTCAACCAGGGCATCATTTCGGCGACGAAGGTCTACTCGCTGCAGCGGGAAAGCGCTTCGTTGAATGGCGATCTCGGCAATCTCGTCTCGTCCATCGCCCAGACCCGCGGCAAGATTGCGGAAACGGAGCTGCAGATTCTGCAGATCGATGCCGATCGCAGTTCGGAAGTGTCCGAGCAATTGCGCCAGGCTGAAAGCGATAGCGGCCAGTTTTCCGAGCGTCTGATCGCGGCAGAAGATGACCTGAAGCGGATCGACATCAAGGCACCGCAGGCGGGGATCGTCGATCAGCTGAGCATCCATGCCGAAGGGGCCGTCATTTCGCCGGCAGAGGCGATCCTGCAGATCGTTCCGGACAAGGACGCGCTGGTCGCAGAACTGAAGCTTGCGCCGCAGGATATCGATCAGATCACCGTAGGGCAGGCGGTATCCTTGCGCTTTCCTGCCTTCAATCAGCGGATCACGCCGGAATTGAACGGGCAGGTCGATACTATTTCCGCGGATCTGGCGACGGACCAACGTTCGGGTCAAAGCTATTATGTCGTGCGAGCAAAGGTAGCAAAGCCGGAATGGGATCGGCTGGGGCAGCTTGCGCCGCTACCCGGCATGCCTGTGGAAGCCTTCCTGCAGACAGGCCAGCGAAGCGTCCTTGCCTATCTGACAAAGCCGATGACCGACCAGATCAGGCGAGCGTTCAGGGAAGACTAGAGCAATTCCAGGAAAAGCGCATAGCGATTTTCCATCGGGAATTGCGTGGAAACAAAGAGATAGAGCGATTCAGAGTTTCCGTGAAAAGCTGAACCGCTCCGGAGCTGAGATCCATTTCGATCTGTCATAGAATGGTCGCTGTGAGAGGGGTGGGCAGTGCCCGGGCTCGGATTGCGGCGTTTATCCAGCCAAGGCGGAAGGGCGAGAAGAGCCACGATTGAAGGAGAATATCGACGGTTGAGGCTTGACCGACTTCGAAGGAGTGGATTACTTTGGATCCATGGATCCAAAGTCGATTTTTAACGAGCTGCAAGATGAAATCGAGTCGGGCCAATTGGCGCCAGGCTCCGTTCTCAAGCAAGAGTTGATTGCTGAGCGTTTCGGCGTCAGCCGCCAGCCCGTCAGGCAGGCCTTGAACCGGCTGCTTGGGAGCGGCTTGGTTGTACGACGTCCTGACCGAAGCCTTGCGGTGACGATCCTCTCGGAGCGGGAGGCGACTGAACTTACCGAACTTCGGGCCATCCTGGAGGTCGCTGCCATGGAGCAGTCGGCCCCGTTGCTCTCGCCTTCTGCCTTGCGGAAAGCTGAGAGGCTCAACAATGAGCTATTCGCGGAATACGATCCATTGCGGATTGAAGAGCTCGACCATCAATTCCATCGCAATTTGTACAGCGGGTGTAAGAATACTCGATTGCTCGGAACCATAGAAGCGCTTCGGCGGGAATCTCGTCGTGCATGCCTTCATCAAAAGCACGGTGCCCAGGAGCGCACTGAATTTTTCGAGGAGCATGCTGCAATCGTTGCCGCTTGTGCGAGGCAAGATGTCTCCGCCGCTGTCCAGCATCTTCGCCGCCATCTTACGCAAACGACTGCAAGACTTCTTTCCATGCCGACAAAGGATGATTGATCATGAAAATGACCGTCGAGGTACATTGGGAGCGAGACGGAGCTGTCTTCACCGACAAGCGATACAGCCGCGCCCATATCTGGCGCTTTGATGGCGGTCAGGTCGTGCCGGCCTCGGCCTCGCCGCATATCGTTCCGCTTCCCTATTCTGTGGAAGCCAACGTAGATCCGGAGGAGGCATACATCGCGGCGATCTCCAGTTGCCACATGTTGACTTTTCTTTCTCTCGCCGCGCCCAAGCGGATCGTCGTCGAGAGCTATACCGACAAGGCGACCGGCGTGATGGAGAAGATCGACGGAAAATTGATCGTCAGCCGTGTCGAGCTCAAGCCGACCATCATCTACGCCGGCGAACCGCCGACCGCAGCAATGCAAGCGGAACTGCACCACTTGGCGCATGAACAATGCTTCATCGCCAATTCCGTCAAGACGCAAATCCAAGTCGCGACTTGAGATACTCAATCTCTATCGCAGCCGTTTTGTACTGAGTTTGCGTGCTGGCAATGGCGTTGAGCGGCAGTCCGGCTAACCCGGATGCTTGCCGCTCGGGCATTCAGGGACCTTGGATCCCCGTCAGATATGCCAGTCCGTCGTGTGGGCGGATTGTGTCGAGGCGGCAAGCTGAGCGTTATGATCGTCCAGGGAATAGGCCTTGATATAGTCGATCTTCATCTCGGACCCGTTCGGCAGGCCGTCCGTCGGCGTGCCCGCCACACCGCCGACGGCGAGATCGACCAGCATGTACATCGGGCCGTGCATATCGGCCGGCGTGTCGGCATGGGCAACGGCAACGTCGTCGAAATACCAGACAATCTGATCCTTATCCCAGAGCACGCCGTAATTGTGGAAGCCATCGGTGTTTGGCACTTCCACCGGAATAGACGTCTTCGTATGCTCGCCGGTGGCGTTCGAATGAACCGTCACGTTGACGGTGGTCGGGTTTTGCCCGCGCATTTCCACCACATCAAGTTCCGGTGGCCAGGAGCCATCCTCCGGCAGCAGCCAGAAAGCAGGCCATACGCCCTGGTTATGCGGCATCTCCGCCCGCATTTCGAAATAGCCATAGGTCTGCGAGAAGGTGGATTGGGTGGTCAGAATGCCTGACGTATAATCATGGTTCTCGACGATCGACTTCAAGGCGTCCGGCGTTTGCTTCGCCGTGATCGTCAGAATGCCGTCGGAGATGGAAAACGGGTTTGCTGATGCGGTCGGCGCGTAAGAAGGATTGACGTACCATTGCAGCTCATCGTTCAGGCTGCTGCCCTTGTCCGGCGCCCAGGAATATTTCGCATCCCACGTACCCTGCGTTCCCTCGTGCAGCGAGAGCGTGTTGAAATCATCCGAAAAGGTCTGCGTCAGCGACGATCTGTCGAGCCCGAGCTGAAACTGGTCTTCATGCAGGTCGGAGATGGTCTTGTTGGCGAAGACCAGGCTTTCGCCATTGCCGAGATCGAGCCGGACATTGGCACCTTCCTGTGTGGAATGGCTGACAACCTGATCGAACGACGTCAGGCCATACTGATTGAGCCTGACCTTGTCGTCATCGCTGAAATCGGTGATGAGATCGCTGCCGTTGCCCTTGCTGATGATGAAGGTATCGGCGCCACCGCCGCCGGTCAGCACATCGTTGCCGGCACCGCCATCGATGGTCTGGCTGCCGCTGCCGCCAGTGATGATATTATCGGCGTCATTGCCATAGGCATGACGGTTGTCGCCGGTGACCGTCAGATTTTCGAAATTTTCGGGCAGCGTATAATCCATCCAGGTATTGATGGTATCGATGCCGGCATTGGGCGCTTCATAGGCATGGTTGATGCTGGAATAGAGATAGTAGATATCGTCGCCGGTGCCGCCCATCATCGTCACGTTGACGGAGGCGTCACCCCACATGGAATCGTTGCCGGCAGTGCCGTAAAGCACCGGGCCAGAGCCGGTGGCGGAAAAGAAGCCTGTCGACGTGTCGCTATAGTAAAGTGGCTGTCCAAGGGCATTCAAAACTGAATTGGGCATGAGAATCCTCTTCCTTCGTGCCGGACGACCTCCTCCACCGAGCTAATATTTCTCCCCGCTCATATGCATCAAATAGCGTGCATTGTTTTTCTGCCCACCCCCGACGGCAAGTTTTTTCGCCGAGCTATCCAAAAGCGCGGATTGCGGCATTCGCGCGCGTGGGTATTGAGCTCGGAGACGCGATTGTTCACCGCGTCTCCAAATTCGGATTTTAGAGGGCGGCCTTCACCTTGGCGGCAACGTCAGGGCTTACCCAGGTCGTCCAGATGTCTTCATGGTTCTTCAGGAAGTACCGGGCGGTGTCTTCGTTGGTGCCCTGATTGTCCGTCTGCCAGGCAAGGACGCCATTCACCACATCATTCGTCCATTTCCGCTTCTTCAGATAATCCATCGCAACGCCAGCCTTTTCGGCAAACCGCTTGGTAACGACGGTATAGACTTCAGAGACGGGGTAGGAATTGACCTTCGGATTGGCGCAATCCATGACCGAGGTGCACGCATCCCACTCCGCCTTGTCGTGAGGCACGCCGAAGGAGAGGCGCACCATCGGATACTTGCCGAGGATAGCGGTCGGCGACCAATAGTAGCCAAGCCAGCCCGTCTTCTTTTCGAATGCATTGGCGATGGTGCCGTCAAGAGCGGCGGCAGAGCCGGTTTCGACGATTTCAAACCCCTTCTTCTCGCCGTCGAGCGCCCGAAAGAGATTGCCGAGCGACGCCTGACACTGCCAGCCGGGCGGGCAATTGTAGATGACGCCCTTTTTCGGATCGTCCGATGCCGGGAAGAGTTCCGGGTGTTCCAGCGCCTGCTGGACGGTCTTTATGTCGGGATGGGCATCGGCGAGGAATTTCGGAATCCACCAGCCGTCCTGGCCGCCATCGGAGAGAATGCCGGCCGCAACGACCAGCCTGCCTTCGGAAACCGCTTGGTCCAGCGGCGTGCGCACCGCATTGATCCAAAGTTCCGGCGCGACATCCGGCTGGCCCTTTTCGTTCATCGAGGTGAAGGTCGGCAGCGTGTCACCCGTCACGAGTTCGACCGAGCAGCCATAGCCTTCCTGGAGGATGATCTTGTCGACATTTGCCGCAACGCCTGCCGAGGCCCAGTTCATTTCGGCGATCGAGACCGAACCGCAATCGGCATGTGCAGCGCCGGCAAAGGTATAAAGTGCTGCAGCGAAGAGGGCGGCAGCAATATGCTTATTCATGTAAGACCTCCAGGTCCTGATGTTGCTGTTGTCGAAGGATGTCGCGGGTGATCCCGTCGATCTTTGCCTTCGCTCTTGCGATGCCCCGGCGGCATCACGGCCGCGCAGAGACAAACCCGAACAGTCAAAGCGGTCGGGGCGCATCCGGATTACTGCCACATCGATCCCGATGCCATGTGTTGACCGGATGAAGTTTTAAGCTTTCCCACAGGAAATGACTGGATGCTATCGGCGTCATTTGCGCCTTGTGCCCTGCGAGAGCCGGAAACCCGTATGATTGCTGCCGAACGGAACTATGCGCGAACCGCTGTGGGGCAGGCAGGTCCTGTCGGCGACCACGATGATACCGAAGGCTCTGGCTTTCTTTCGATCCCCATGGCGATGCTCTCCTGAGTAGAACACTTTCCGATTTTTGCAGCTATTGCCTTTAAGGCGTTGGAGGATACATCGCAGCATGTTGAAGCAATCAGGAGTTTCATATGCGGAAGATCATTCTGATCGGTATCGTGGCATTCGGATTTGCCGCGCCAAGCTATGCACAGGTCTCAAACGACCAAATGGAATTGGCTTATAATTCGGCACGCAACCAGCTTGGCGTGCTAAAATATTGCCAGAATGCGGGCCATATCGATGGGGCCGCTGTTGAGATCCAAACGAAGATGCTCGCCCTCATACCGGCACCCTCGGACACGTCGAAGGGCGACGCGGCCGAGCAAGAGGGTGAAAAGGGCAAGATCTCCGCCATGGGCGTGAATCAGGACCTTGCAGCCATTACGAAAGCGCAGAACGTGACTGAAAAGCAGTTTTGCGAAACCATTGCGAATGCGGTGAAGCAGGCCGGCGCACAACTTCCCAAATGAGATACCAAGCTGCGACGGTTGAAACCGCCGCAGCTTGCCATGCGCAGTATTGGCATCTGCATCACCATATCCGGATATGGTGGAAGAAGAGCCGTCACGCCAAGCATATCAAGCGACTAGTAATTAGGAACAGAAGCGTGCCAGGGGCGAGAGGCGTCTTTCTGAATGAACGCTCCTATTGATCTTTGCAGGGCCGTCGCTTCGAGCTGCCCGATAGTTTGCTTGAGATCATTCCAACGCCAATGAACGAGCCACGGGCCGGGTTGTCACCGACGGCCTCAGCGATCTTGAAACGGATTTCCGCCTCTCTTTGCATAAACGCACCACAATGCCTTTAGTCTAGTGTTTTTATAGACAATTATCGTGCCGTTCAGTCTGCGCGATGTCGAATGGTCTCTTGGCCGCATGATCGATGCCGCAGCGACCAATATAGGGACGGGATATGAGAAAAAGGCATCCAAGCATGAACGGCACCGGGCGAAGCAAGATCGGCATTGGCCTGGCATTTGCTTTTCTGACGATGATGGGCACCGCGGCAAATGCCGCATCCGATACGGCAAAGCCGGTCGATGGGGGCACTCTCAACGTCGGACTGGGAACGGATGCTTCCATCATCGATCCGTCGATTACGGGCAATTCCGTCACGGCATTGATTACCCGTAATATCGTTGACTCGCTCGTCGGGCAGGCCGAAGACAACAAGTTCACGCCGTGGCTCGCAGAAAGCTGGGATATCAACGGCGACAATACCGTCTATACCTTCCATCTGCGTGAGGGTGTGACATTCAGCGATGGCACTCCGCTCGATGCGACCGCGGTCAAATACAATTTCGATCGCATTCTCGATCCGAAAACGACCTCCAGCTACGCCAAGTCGCTGCTCGGGCCGATCGACAAGATCGAGGCGCCCGATGGCCGTACGGTGGTGATCCATTATCGCCAATCCTTCGCGCCCTTGCTGCAAGGGTTGAGCCTTCCCTATCTCGGTATCCAATCGCCGACCTATCTTCAGAAGGCGCAGAGCACGACGAATACGGTCATCGGGTCGGGTCCCTACGTGCTCGACAATTTCACCAAGGGCAGCGGCAGCAAGCTGAGCCGTCGCGCCGACTACAGCTGGGGTCCCGGCTATGCCGCGCATAAAGGGCCGGCCCATTTCGATCAGATTGTCTTCAAATATCTGCCGGAAGCTTCCGTGCGCCTCGGCGCGCTGGCGAGCGGTCAGTTACAGGCGATCGATGCGGTGCCGCCGGCAAACTACCGCTCTGTTCAAGGTAACGGCAAGCTGCAGGTGGTGACGCGGGAAAACCCTGGCGTCAACAGTGCCTATTTCCTGAATATCTCGAAGGGACCATTTCAGGAGCTGAAGGTGCGGCAGGCTTTCCAGCGCGCCGTCAATGGGCCTGCGGCGGTCAAGGCCGCTTTCTTCGGAACCCTGAAACCGGCCGACAATATCCTCGGCCCGTCGACGCTCTATTATGACCATGACATTTCCCGCTCATGGGGCTTCGACCTGGAAAAAGCCAACCGGCTGCTTGACGAGGCGGGCTGGTCGCAGAAGGACGCCGATGGCATTCGCAAAAAGGACGGCAGCCGGCTGGCGGTGCACTATGTCTATGACAGCACCTCACTTGCCGCGACGGAAGTGACCCTGGCGCAGGCTGTTCAGTATCAGGTTCGGCAGGCGGGTTTCGATCTTGAGCTCGATCCGGTCGATGCCGGCGGCTGGACCGCTCGCACCAATGCCAATGATTACGATCTCGTATCCTTTTTCTACGTGCGCGCCGAGCCCGACATTCTGCGAACGGTGTTTCATTCGGCCTATATTCCGCCTGCCGGTCAGAATGCGTCGCGCGTCAAAAGCCTCGACGAAAAGCTGACGAAAGCGGTCGGGGCTTCCGATGCCGAGCGCAAGAAGCTCTATGCCGAGGTGCAGAAGGAAGTGATCGAGCAGGCCTATGCCGTGCCACTTTTCGTGGCGGCCTATCAGCTCGGCGCCTCGAAGAGCCTCCATGGCATTTCCTGGGCCACCAATGCGAAGCCGAATTTCTACGATGCCTGGCTGGACCGCTAAGCTCTTCCAAACCGCTGTGCGGCGGACCGGGGCAATCGTTGCCGTGCTTTGGGGCGCGGCAACGATTGCCTTTATCGCGGTCAAGCTCATTCCCGGCGATCCCGTCGCGATATTGGCTGGTGGGGAGAACGTCGTCGATGAGGCAGAACGGGCCGCATTGGTGCATCAATATGGCCTCGATCAGCCGCTCGCGCTGCAATATGCGCATTATATCGGCAAGGCTCTGAGCGGCGATTTCGGACAAAGCTACCAATATAGGCAACCCGTTTCCGAGGTGATCTATGAGGCGGCGGGACCGACATTGCAGCTCGCCGGGAGCGCGATCGCACTTGCTCTTCTTCTGGCGATCAGCGTGGCCCTGGCGACAGCAGGCCGTCGCAAAAGCCTGACATTGCTGTCCTCGGGGATAGAGCTGATCCTTCTGAGTACGCCCGTCTATTGGATCGGCATTGTGCTGCTGACGATTTTCAGCTTCAATCTGGAATGGTTTCCGGTCACCGGCAATGACGGACCATCCGCGCTTGTGCTGCCCGCCATAGCCTTAAGCCTGCCGCTGGCAGCACTTTTAAGCCAGGTATTGCGCGACGGCCTGGAGGAGGCACTGTCCCAGCCGTTTTCGCTGACAGTCCGGACACGCGGCGTCGGCGAGACGGTCCTGCGTGTCAGACATGGCTTGCGGCACGCCGCGCTGGCGGGCTCGACCCTCACCGGCACGTTGCTCGCGAGCACTCTCGGCGGCTCGATCCTGACCGAGACGGTATTCGGCCGTTCGGGAATAGGGCAGATCACGCTTCAAGCTATCAAGACTCGCGACATGCCGCTGATCCTCGGTCTCGTGATGCTGTCTGCTCTTGCCTTCGTCATCGTCAATCTGCTTGTCGATGCATTCTACCTTCTGATTGATCCACGTCTAAGGAGGACAGGCCTTTGAGCGATGTCGTGCTAGCTGAAAGCAGGCAGGAGCGCCGCGTCGCGCGCGGACGCCCGGTCTGGCTGTCTTTCGGGCTGCTTGTTCCCTTCGCCTTTGTGATCGTTCTCGGTGTTGCGGTATGGGCGCCGCAATGGTTGTCTTCCTTTGATCCCGAGGCCGTCGATCCGAATGTGATCCTGTTGCCGCCTGATGGCCAACATTGGTTCGGAACCGACGAACTGGGCCGGGATCTGTTTTCTCGCGTGGTTTACGGAACCTCGCAATCCCTGACCATCGGCATCGGAGCCACCCTGATTGCCAGTCTCGGTGGTATCGTATTGGGGACGATGGCTGCGCTGGCTCCAAGGCCGATCGGCGGGCTTTTATTGCGCATCATCGATATCCTGCTCGCATTTCCGGAAATGCTGCTTGCGCTGCTGGTGATCGCAGTGCTCGGGCGCGGGCCTGCAAATACGCTGTTGGCGGTCGGGCTTGCCAGCATCGCCGGATATGCTCGGCTGATCCGCTCGCAGGTGCTTCAAATCAAGCTGTCGGGCTATGTCGAACATGCCGTTGCGCTTGGAGAGCATCCATGGACGATCATTAGCCGGCATATCATCCCCAACGCCATCCGGCCGCTGCTCATCCTCGCGACGGTTGGCGTGGGGAGTTCGGTACTATCCGCATCGGCCCTGAGCTTTCTGGGCCTTGGCGTCGTGCCGCCGGCGGCGGAATGGGGTGCGCTCCTCGCCAATGGTCGCAATTTTCTCGATATCGCGCCCTGGACCAGCCTGCTACCGGCAACGGTGGTTGCGCTTTCCGTCATTTCGATCACGCTGCTTGGTCGCCGGCTGCAAACCCTTCTCGCAACGGGAGATCTGCGGTGAATATTCAGGCCACCCTGCGAGACTTTCGGACTGCCACTTCCGAGCCGTCCCCGCTGCTTGCGGTCAAGGGGTTGAATGTGGCCTTTCAGACCCCGCAAGGCCGCGTGGATGCGGTTCGCGACTTGTCGCTGCAGATCGCGCCCGGCGAAATCCTTGCATTGGTTGGCGAATCCGGATCCGGAAAATCGGTAACGGCCCGGGCGATTGTTGGTCTCGCCGGATCGCGCTCCGTGGTGAAAGCCGACAGAATAGAGCTGACCGCTCATGATGGCCGGCCGCTCAATCTCCTCGATCTGTCGGAAAAAGCCTGGCGCCGTGTGCGCGGGCGCGAAATCGGTTTCATTCTCCAGGACGCGCTCGTATCGCTCGATCCTTTGAGAACCGTCGGCCGCGAAATCGCTGAGCCTATCCTCACGCATCGACTGGCGCCGCGCTTACTCGTATCGCAGCATGTTGTGCAATTGCTGGAACATGTCGGTGTTCCCGAGCCCGAATCGCGGATGGGGCAATATGCGCATCAATTGTCGGGCGGATTGCGGCAACGGGCATTGATTGCCTCCGCACTTGCCGGCCAGCCGCGCTTGCTCGTCGCCGACGAACCGACGACGGCGCTGGATGTCAGCGTCCAGAAAAGAGTGCTCGCCATCTTCAAGGAGCTGGCCGCTGCCGGCCATGGCATCCTCCTGATCACGCATGATCTCTCAGTTGCCGCCCAGCTCGCCGATCGGGTCGCCGTGATGGAAAAGGGCCAGCTGGTGGAAACCGGCCCGGCGCGCAGCGTTCTGTCAGAGCCACAGCATGACTACACAAGGCAGCTCCTGGCAGCCGTGCCGACGGCGGCCAATCGTGGTCGTCGTCTCAGCGCGCCGGATACGCCCTTGCCGGCCCGTGAGCCCGCTCGCGCGGGCGAGCGTCTGCTGGATATCCGCAATGTGTCGATGAGCTTCAGGCGCACGGATGGCAGCTTTCTGCGCGCTGTCAGCGATGTATCGCTTCATATCGACGGCGGCGAAACGCTGGGTGTTGTCGGCGAATCCGGTTCGGGCAAGACAACGCTCGGCAAGATCGCGCTGGCGCTACAGCAGGCGGATGCAGGGGAGGTGTTGTATGAAGGGCGACCGTGGAGTGCGCTTTCCGAACGCATGCGCCGTCCCCTCCGGGCCGGAATACAGACGATCAGCCAGGACCCGCTCAGCTCGTTCAATCCGCGCTTCACCGTCGAGCGCATTATCGAGCAACCCTTGCTTCTCCATGGCGGGCTCGGCAGATCGGAGCGGCGCGAGAGGATCATCGGTCTGCTGGATCTGGTTGGGTTGCCGCCGGATCTGCTTGCCCGGAGGCCGACCGCGCTTTCCGGTGGCCAGCGCCAGCGCGTGTCGATCGCGCAGGCTCTTGCCGCGACGCCGAAGCTTTTGATTTGCGACGAACCCGTTTCGGCACTCGACGTCACGACGCAAGCCCAGGTTCTGGATCTGCTGGTCGATCTGCAGGCAAGGCTTGGCCTGTCGATGATCTTCATTTCGCATGATCTGGGAGTGATCCAGCATATCAGCCATCGGATCGTCGTCATGAAGCAGGGAGCGATCGTCGAGGCCGGATCTGTCGAAGACGTCTTCGAACGGCCTCGCCATGCCTATACACGCGAACTGATTGCATCGGTGCCGAGGTTTTCGCACTAGAGGCCTGGTCGTAAGGCGGTTGGGCGCATTCTTTACATCCTCTTGTCGACGGTGAAAATGGCCGGTGCTGACCCCATTGCTGTCGGCGTCTTACCCTTGAGAAGCATCACGCCGTCAACCTGCTCGCCATCGGGTCCATACTATCTGCCAGAATGGATTTGAGCTGGGACTACCGATGTTGCCGTCGGGAGGATTGGCGGGCAGCATTTCGCCGGAAAAACCGTTGTCGCTGATCTTGCCGTCACGAGGGCGGCGAGAGAGCATTGTCGATGCTGCCTTTCTGGGAGCCGTCATTCAAATGACCGCTGGCGAGACGCGCCCTATGCGGTTTCCGGTGCGAAATTGCATCGTCTGCCTATCTGATCGTCCGGATTTGTGCGCTGCCCGCTCCATTCGTGTGCGACTTTTTGCAATATTATGCACACTTATTGGTCTATAATTGCCGTTTTCAATATAGGTGAAGTTGAAGTAACTATTGCTAATGAAAAATAACACGTATGTTTAGTGGTCATAAATTTTATGTATAGCCTGAAAATGCAGCTTTGTTTCCGTCGAAAGAAGTCATATTAATTGAATATGATGAAAGAATAATTCTTTAAACTACATCGATTCGATGGTGCGCCGGCGTGAAATTAACGTTATTGGTTCGGAATAATTCGGATTCTTGAAGGCGGGGAGAGCGAGATGGGGCGCATAATGTTGCGGGGAGCAAATATGAATGGGATGGCGTTATTCGAGCTTATAAGGCGTGCCGATGGGCGCTTGCTCATATTGGCAAATCGACCGAGTGGAGGATTGTGATGGCTAGCCGGACTACCGTTGCCGCCGCCGGTGTAGGCACATTGCAAGAGCGCTACGGCGACTGGACACTAACCATCGTCTATCAAGGAGCTGCCGATCATACGCGGCCGCATTATGCGATTTCCTACACGCTGTATGATCTGCAGACGAACACGCCAGTACTTTCGATCGAGCTCACTCCCGAGGGTGGGAGCTTGAGGGGCGTGCTGGCCTTGCCGCTGGGGCTGCATCTGCGGAGTGGTCGGTCGTCGCGGGGTGACGAAGCTGCTTTGGGTCTGGCTCAGCCGTTCGGTGCCGCCTCTTCGCGCGGCTGCCCGGTCGAGCTGAAGCTCGATGCAGCCATGGTTGCCAGCCTGCGGCGGCGGCGCAGCCTCCGCGTGATGCTGGCTGCGACCGATACAGGTCGTGACATGAGCTACGTCATTTCACTCAATGGGTTTGCCGAAGCTCTCAGCCGGGCGCTCTCCATTGTCGATCCTTACGGCGCAAGAACTGACATCGGATCAGGCTTGACCCTTCAGTAACAGGTCACTGCATGTGGTGGTTGGCGTTTTTTCTCCGAGCTGCAAAGGCATAGATCCGGGATCCAACGCCCGCTCCTTTCCATTGCTTTCGCCGTGGTATCGAATATCGCAGACCGGGTTTCGGTCGTCTTGCCGATGGTTACCGGAGATCGTCAGCCGGCAGCTATTCGAGCGGACTTTTTCAAGTTCCCCGGGTGATGCTGGCAAGCAATGTCCGGCGCGCTTCGCTCAAATGTGCCGTGCAGGTCTGGCTAATTTTCCTTTGGTCCCTTGAGAGGATCGCATCGATATAAGCCAGATGCTGATAGACAGCCGCTTCGTTGCGAATGCGCTCGTCTTTCTTGTTCCATTGATAGTGGTAGAAGAAAATCAGCGAGATGACGTGGTAGAATTCGGTGACGAAGCGATTGCTGGAAGCGCTGTTGATCAAGCGATGCAGCTGCTCGTCCAGAAGTGAAAACCGGTGATAGTCGGTCTCGATCGTCTGCAGCAGCTCAAGATGCTCGCTCCGCAGCTTCCGCAGCTGGTTCCAGCTCGGGTCGCCGTCATCGAGTTCCGCAAAGCGCATGACAGATCGCATTTCGAAAATTTCGCGGATATCGGAAAGCTCGTTGGCGAATTCCAGCGTCATGCCGCGGAAGACCCATTTGCCGCCGGCTTCGCGCTCCATCAGGCCAAAATGCCGGAAGCTCTGCAGAAACTCGCGGATCGTCGTCGTCGACACGCCGAATTGCCGCGCGAGCTGAAGCGCATTGATCGCCTGACCCGGCCCGCTGTCGGATTGGAGTATCCATGTCAGGAAGGCGCGTTCGACTATCAATGTCGGTGGAATGGTCTCGGCTTCAGTGTAGAGCTCGGATGGTTCGGCCGGGCGCAGGACGATCCTATCCGTGGAAAGAAGCCCGCTCTCCGTCGCGGCCGTGAGGCACTTGCGAACCGTCGTCCTGCTGGTGCCAAGGATTCGACCGATCTCGCGTTCCGAGCCGAGAGCGTGTCCATGGCCGACCGACTGCACGTGCCGCAGGAATTCGTTGAACTGGCGCTTGAAGAGGTTTTCGGAACGCATTGCGACCTGGTCTCGTTGGTTTTTTAAACATAAAATACCACTTTAAATCGATTGCCTCAACCGTGTAGATTCCGCCCCAAGCTAGGGAGGATAGCTCGGGAATGAGACCAGCACATCTCGTTGCTCATTGGCGCTGCCAGGAAGATGGCGTCGCATGAGCTACACTTTTGATTTCGAGGGCCTGCTTCCCTATTGGGATCAGTTTGCTAGAGGCGTCTGGCTGACGATCCAGCTTTCGGTGGCGGCGACCATTGCAGGTTTCGTGCTGGGCACGCTCTGCGCGATCGCGCGGACCGGTGGCTCGGCGACCCTGAAAGCGGTCGTCGGCACCTATGTCGACGTCATTCGCAACACGCCGCTGCTGGTGCAGCTGTTCATCATCTATTTCGGCATCGCCACGCTTGGCTTGCGCATCCCGGCCAATGTCGCCGCGATCGTCGCGCTCGTCGTCAACATCGGCGCCTATGTCTGCGAGATCATGCGTGCCGGCATCGAGGCCGTTCCGAAGGCGCAGATCGAGGCGGCCGAATGTCTCGGGCTCTCGCCTGCGCAAACCTACTGGCATGTCATTCTCCAGCCGGCGGTTGAACGCGTCTATCCAGCGCTCGTCAGCCAGTTCGTGTTGCTCATGCTCGCATCGTCCATCACGTCGCAGATTTCAGCAGAGGAGTTGACGGCGGTCGCCAACCGCATTCAGTCCGACACCTTCCTGTCCTTCGAGACCTACATTGTCGTCGGTGCCCTCTATCTGGCGCTGTCCTTTCTCATGCGAGGGGCGCTTCTTGGAGTAGGATTCGTGGTTTTCAAGCGCCAGCGCAAGCTTGGCACTGCCTTGTGAGGAGGACGCCATGCCCACTTTCGGCCTGACACAGTTCATCTTCCTGCTCGAGGCGGCCGTCTGGACGCTCGTATTGTCGGCGCTTGGTTTCATCGGCGGCGGTTTGGTCGGCTTCGTTGTGGCTCTGGCACGGATTTCGCCGAGCCGCATCATTCGCTGGACTGCGACGATCTACGTGCAACTGATCCAGGGAACGCCTCTGCTGGTATTGCTCTTCATCGTCTATTTCGGCCTCAGTATTGCCGGATTCAACAATCTTCCAGCCTTGCTTGCGGCGGGTGTCGCCATCACGCTCTACACTTCGGCTTTTCTTGCCGAGATCTGGCGCGGCTCGATCCGGTCGATTGCCAAGACACAATGGGAGGCCGCGGAATGTCTTGGTCTCTCGCGCTGGCAGCGCATGACACGGGTCATTCTTCCCCAGTCACTGCGCATCGCGACGCCACCCACGGTCGGCTTCCTCGTTCAGGTGATAAAGAACACATCGCTCGCATCGGCGATCGGTTTCGTCGAGCTCGCGCAGGCCGGCAAGCTGATCAACAATTCCACCTTCCAGCCCTTCAGCATCTTCATGGTGGTCGCTGCAATCTATTTCGCCATCTGCTTCCCGCTCACGCTCGCCAGCCGGAAGCTGGAAAGGAAACTGAATGTCTCCAATCGTTAGATTATCCGATGTCCGCAAGAGTTTTGGCGCGCTGCAGGTCCTGAACGGTGTCTCCTTTTCGGTCGAACCCGGCGAAGTGGTTGCCATCATAGGCCAGTCCGGTTCGGGCAAGTCGACGGCTTTGCGATGCATCGATGCGCTGGAGACCATTCAGGGCGGTGAGATCGACGTTTGCGGGCACAAGATCCACTCGTCGGACCTCGACAAACGCGCGCTTCGTCGCGACGTTGGCATTGTCTTCCAGAGCTACAACCTTTTCCCGCATCTGACCGTCTTGGAAAATGCTTCACTGGCGCTGACCTGCGTCAAGAAGCTGAGCAAGGCCGAAGCCCGGGATATATCGCTCGATTGTCTCGGCCGGGTAGGGCTTGCGGAGAAAGCCTCTTTCTACCCCGAACAGCTGTCTGGCGGCCAGCAGCAGCGAGCTGCAATCGCCCGGTCGTTGGCCATGCAGCCGCAGGTCATGCTGTTCGATGAGGTGACGTCTGCGCTTGATCCGCAACTGACCGGCGAAGTGCTGAAGGTCATCGAAAATCTTGCGCGCGGCGGCATGACGATGATCCTCGTCACCCATGAAATGGCGTTTGCCCGGAAGGTGGCAAGCAATGTCCTTTACATGCATCTCGGCAGGGTTTGGGAGCATGGCCCGGCGGCCTTGCTCGATGCCCCTCAGACCGAGGAACTGCGCAGTTTCGTCGGCAACGGGCTTTGAGAACAACGAGCCGCTAAACGCAATCAAAAATAAACCGGAGGAGAACCATGAAGCGTCGTCATATTCTAGTAGCCACTGCAGTTGCGATCCTGGGTACTTTCGCCAGCCATGCGCAGGCAGATGCCCTGGCCGATATCCAGGCTCGGAAAAAGGTGCTCATCGCCCTTGATCTCGGCTCGCCACCATTCGGCATGATCGATGCGAACATGCAGCCCTATGGCTCCGACGTGGAGGTTGCCAAGCTTCTTGCCGAGCAGCTCGGTCAGCCGCTGGACGTCGTCCAGGTCACCAGCCCGAACCGCATCCCCTATCTGCAGACGGGCAAGGCGGACATGGTGATCGCGTCGCTCAGCGTGACGGACGAGCGCAAGAGGGTCATCGACTATTCCAAGCCCTATGGTGTGATCCAATCGGTCATCGCGGCGCCTTCCGGCCAGAGCGTTAAGACCATGGCCGACCTGAAGGGCAAGCGCATCGGCACCACGCGCGGCAGCGTCAACGACAAGGAAGTCACCAAGGTCAATGATGGCTCGGAAATCGTACGCTACGATGACGACGCGACCCTGGTCACGGCGCTTGTCAGCGGTCAGGTCGATGTCATGGCGACGTCGCCGCAAATCATGAAGGCAGCCAACGAGCGCAACCCCGCGTCGAAGTTCGAGGTGAAGATGGTGCTCAAGGTATTCCCTTATGCCATTGGCATCCGCAAGGGCGAGACGACCTTGAAACAGCGGCTCGACAAGTTCGTCGACGAGAATCTCGCAAACGGCAAACTCAACGAGATCTACAAGAAATATAACGGCGTCGACCTGCCGGCCGACATCGCCACCCTGAACTGATCTGCTTCCAGCGAACCGGGCATCGGCGTCCGGTTCGCTCCCCCAATCCGGAAAAGGTATCGTCACGTGAAAGCCCTGTTGATCGAAAGTGAAGGCGTCAGCCGTTTCACCGATGTCGCTCGCCCGCAGCTCGGGGAAGGCGATGTCCGCATTACCGTCCGTCATGTCGGCATCTGCGGGAGTGATCTCAACACGTTTCGAGGTCTCAACCCGCTCGTGGAATTGCCGCGCATTCCCGGCCACGAAATCGGCGGTGAAATCATCGAGACAGGGGCGAGTGTATCGTCCGCCTATCAACCGGGGCGGCGCGTCATCGTTCTTCCCTATACCAATTGTGGCTCCTGCTCCTCCTGCCGGAAGGGGCGCGTGAATGCCTGCCGATACAATCGGACGCTTGGTGTCCAGCAGGATGGCGGGCTTGCCGAAGAGATCGTTCTTCCCGCGGAGAAGCTCATCCTGAATGACACGCTCGATCCGCGCTTTCTTGCTTTGGTCGAGCCGCTGTCGGTAGGCTTCCATGCAGTGGCGCGCGGCCGCGTGTCGTCGAGCGATCGCATCGTCGTGCTGGGCTGCGGCATGATCGGCATGGGCGTGGTGATCGGAGCCGTTGCTCGCGGAGCCGAAGTGATCGCCGTCGATCTCAGCCCGGAAAAGACCGCGCTGGCAAAACAGTTTGGAGCTCGCCATACAATCAATGCCGGTGCGGAGGATGTCGGAGCGCGCATCGTGGAGCTGACGAGCGATCAGGGCGTCGATGTGGCCTTCGAGGCGGTCGGTCTTCCGGAAACTTTTCGCCAGGCGATCGATCTTGCCGGTTTTTGCGGGCGCGTCGTCTATGTCGGCTATGCCAAGGCTCCCGTTACCTATCAGACGCAAATGTTCAATCTCAAGGAGCTGGACATCATGGGCTCTCGCAACGCGACCAAATCCGATTTCGATGCGGTGATCGCTTATCTTGAGACGATCGGCGATCGTGCCGCCTCGCTTATTTCCAAGGTCATACCCTTCGCCGAGGCTGAAGGCGCATTGCCCTTTTGGGACAAGAACCGCGACGTTTTGAAGGTGATTGTCGAAAGATGAATACGCAAGCACGCATGAAATCTCCAACCGCGCTTCCCGATTGGCATGGCGCATTCCGACTGGACGGCCAGCGCGCGCTGGTGACCGGCGGCGGTAGTGGACTGGGCCTTGCGATCGCGCGTTGTCTCGCAGCCTCCGGCGCAGAGGTGGTGCTGGCTGGCCGCAGGTTGGATCTCCTCGAGGAAGCGGCGGCATCGATCGGCCCCCTGGCAAAGGCAGCACAGCTCGACCTTCGTGATCTTGCTTCGATCAAGGCTTTCGCCGCCGGAGTGGAGGAGGCGCACGGCCAGGTCGATATCGTCGTCAACAATGCCGGGAACACGGTGAAGAAGCCGTTCGAGGAATCCGATATTGCCGACTTCGACGAGGTCATGGACGTCCATGTTCGCGGCGCGCTGGAACTGACCCGGCAATTTCTGCCTGGTCAGATCGCGAGAGGAAGCGGCTGCGTGCTCTTCACCGCATCCATGACATCCTTCATCGGCCAGCCATTGGTGATGGGCTATACGACGGCCAAGACGGCGCTGACGGGGGCTGTGCGCGGGCTTTCGGCCGAGTTTGCCGGCCGAGGAATCCGTGTCAATGCGGTGGCGCCCGGCTGGATCGATACGGACCTGTTTCAGAAGGCCACGGCCAACGATCCGGCCCGCCGCGCGAAAATCATGGGCCGAATCCAGATGAACCGTCTCGGCTCGGCCGAAGAGATCGGCTGGACATGCGCTTTCCTCGCATCGCCGGCCGCCGGCTATATCACCGGCCAGACCATCATCGTCGACGGCGGAGCCGTCATCGGCTTTTAGAATTGCCACCAGCGGAGGCTCCCAATGAATACCACAGCAACCCACACAACCGACGCCGATTTGTTCCGCGTGCTGAAAGCCGAGCTCTTTACCGCTGTCGTTGGCGATATCCTTGATACGCTCGGACATCGTCGGCAGTTCCTGCCGGCTGGCATCAAGCCTCTGCGCGACGACATGAAAATCGCCGGCCGTGCGATGCCGGTGCTTGAGGCCGATGTCTTCTCGGACGGGAAGGGCTCCTTCGGCCCGTTGGCTGAGAAGCCGTTCGGCATCATGTTCGAAGCGCTCGATTCGCTGAAGCCTGGTGACGTCTATATCGCCACGGGTTCGTCGCTTCGCTACGCGCTGTGGGGCGGCCTGATGTCGACGAGAGCCACCCATCTGCAGGCCGCAGGTGCCATCCTCGACGGTTATGTGCGCGATGCCGGCGAAATCGAGCGGCTTGGCTTCCCGGCCTTTTCCCGCGGGATCTATGCTCAGGATCAGGGGCCTCGCGGCAAGGTCATCGACTACAACACGCCGATCGAAATCGAAGGCGTCCGTATCGAACCCGGTGATCTGCTTTACGGCGACCGCGAAGGCGTTCTCGTCATCCCGAAGGCCGTCGAAAAGGAAGCGATCTCGCTTGCCCTGGAAAAGGTGCGGACCGAAAACAAGGTGGCGGAGGCAATCCGCAACGGCATGAGCACGGTCGAAGCCTTCGCGACGTTTGGAGTGATGTGACGTCATGGGTTCTGGCGCGCTGCTAACACATGCCGATGATCCGCGGCTGCTGCTGCTTTCGGAAAAGGACAATGTTCTCGTCTGTCGCGAGGATATTCCCGCAGGAGAACGCATTCGCGTCGGAGACCGGGAGGTGACACTCGCAAAGACGATTCCGCGCGGTCACAAGATCGCCAGGCATGAAATCGCGCCGGGCGCCAAGGTCTACAAATACGGCGCGCCGATCGGTTCCGCCGTCGCGCCGATCGCGACCGGCGATCATGTCCACGTGCATAACGTCAAGAGCGACTACACGCCGAGCCACTTCTTCGACATTCAGGAGGTTGCCAAAAAATGACCCTGCAAGGCTATCTGCGGCCGGATGGTCGCAAAGGCATCCGCAATATCGTCGCCGTCGCCTATCTGGTGGAATGTGCCCACCATGTCGGACGCCAGATCATCTCGGCTTTCGACGGGCAGGAGGTTCACCTCATCGGCTTTCCCGGCTGTTTTCCCAATGCCTATGCGCAACGGATGATGGAGCGGCTTTGTACGCATCCGAATATTGGCGCAGTTCTGCTTCTGTCGCTCGGCTGTGAAAGCTTCAACAAATACTCGCTATCCAAGATCATCGAGGAGAGCGGCCGGCCGGTGAAGACGTTGACCATCCAGAACGATGGCGGCACGCGCAGCACGATCGCGGCCGGTCGCGCCTGGGTCAACGAGCAACTTGAGACGTTGGCGCTCGATGAGCGGGTCCCGATGGACATCAGCGAGCTGATTGTCGGAACGGTTTGCGGCGGGTCCGACGGAACGAGCGGGATTACCGGCAATCCGGCAGCGGGCCGGGCTTTCGATTCTCTGGTGGCGGCGGGAGCGACCTGCATTTTCGAGGAAACCGGTGAGCTCATCGGCTGCGAGGAAATCATGGCCGATCGTGCGGTCACATCGGAACTTGCCGACGAGCTTCGTGCGGCGGTTGCCAAGGCTGCACGCTATTACGCCACGCTCGGCTATGGCAGCTTTGCACCGGGCAATGCCGATGGCGGGCTGACGACGATCGAAGAGAAGTCGATGGGCGCCTATGCCAAGTCGGGGGCGTCGCCGATCTCCGGCCTGATCAAGCCCGGCGATATTCCGCCGCGTGGCGGTCTTTACCTGATGGACGTGGTGCCCGATGGCGAGGTGCGGTTCGGTTTTCCGAACATTTCCGACAATGCCGAAATTGTCGAAATGATCGCGTCCGGCTGTCATATGGTATTCTTTGTCACCGGCCGCGGCTCGGTCTCAGGCTCGGCAATCTCGCCCGTGATCAAGATCTGCGCCAATCCGGATACCTATCGCCGGCTGGAGGAAGACATGGATGTTGATGCTGGCCGTATTCTCGAGGGACGAGCAAGCCTCGATGAGGTCGGCCAGGAAATCGTCACGCTTCTGCGGGAGGTTGCCGATGGCAAGCCGACGAAGTCGGAGGGCCTCGGCCATCAGGAGTTCATCCTGACCTACAAGTCGTTTGAGCCGATCGGCCCGGCATGCTTGCCAACCTAGGTCAAAGGCTTTGGCCGTCGGCATAGCCCTCAGTTGCGAAGGCTGCTGGCCCGAATGACCAGTTCATGGGCCAGGATCGTATTGTCGTTGTCGGTATTGTCCTCGATGAGCGCCTTCAGTTTCTGGATCGAGCGTTCGGCCATGTCGCGGCGAGGGAGGCGGACCGTTGTCAGCGGAGGGTCCATGACGGCCGAAAAACTGAGGTCGTCGAAGCCTGCAACGGCGATATCTTGAGGAATGCGTAAGCCGTGTTCCTTGAGAGCGGCGATCAAACCATAGGCGGATTCGTCGTTTGAGCAGAAAATGGCGTCCGGCAGCTCCGGCCGGCTCCTGATTTCGTCGGCCGCCCTTTGTCCTTCAATCATCGTGAAGCCGGACTGGATATAGAAATCCGGGGATGGGGGGAGTCCGTGATCGGCCAGTGCCTTCTCCCAGCCTCGCCGGCGGGCGATCGCCATGATTTCCTTTGGCGGTCCGCCGAGATGCGCGATGCGCTTGTAACCCTGCTTTGCAAGGTGATCGACGACGTCATAGGCCGCTTTCACCTCATCGATCTGCACCGCGGTGATGCCGGTGAGATCGGGAGTAGGGCTCAGTGTTCGTACGATCGGCAGACGCCGGCCCGCGGCAATGCACTCGAGAAGCCGCGGCGGGCAGTAACTGGCGGTCAGGAGCACGCCATCGATGCTTCCCGCCAGCAACTCGTCGACATAGCGGTCGGAGCGGCCCGGATCGATGGCGGTATGTGCGATCATGATGTCATAGCCGCAGTCATAGGCTGCCCGATCGATATGCATCAAAAGATCGGGGAAATTCGGGTTGGCAAGGTTTGGAATGAGGACAAGGATCACCTTGCTGCGCTTGAGCCGCAGGGATCGCGCATGGCGGTTGATCGCATATCCGGCTTCCTTTGCGGCCTGGGCAATCCTCTGCCTTGTCTCTTCGGGAATGGGAGGGAGCCCGGCCAGAGCACGGCTGACGGTCGAAGTCGAGACACCGGCGATACGGGCGACGTCCGCCATGGTCGGTATGCGGCTCTCATTCGTGGGTATTGGCTTTCGTTTCGCCATCGGACCTCTGTAACCGGATCGCATCGTCTACATCCAACAAATATTCGATCGCGCCCTTGCATGCAATCGATTGCGCTGTTAGGTATTACGCAATCGATTGCGTAAAAATGCTCTGTGATGTGAGGAGATGTCGCAGGGCGGGCTGGGAGGGCCGGATGACGACGTCGACACTTTCGATACAGCTCTATTCACTTCGGCATCTGGGCGGGCTCGATCAGCAGCTCGATGCGGCTGCGTGGGCGGGCTTCACCAACGTCGAAACCATCGGCAGCCATCTCGATAATCCCAAGGCACTGAAGGCGGCTCTCGCAGCCCGGGGCCTCCATGCGCCAAGCGGCCATATCGGCTTGCCGGCACTGCGCGGTGACCTGGGGCGGGTCGCGGACGCGGCCACGGAGGCTGGTATTGCGCAACTTTTCATGCCGGCTCTGCCGCCGGAGGAGCGTAACGGCGATGCGGATGCCTGGCGCCGGGTCGGTACTGAGCTCGGCGAGATGGCCGGCCGGTTGAAGGAGCGGGGCATCTCGCTCGGCTATCATAATCATCATTGGGAGCTTGCGCGTTTCAGCGATGGCTCCTGTCCGCTCGACTGTCTTTTCCAGGGCGGAGCCGGCAGCCCGCTCGTCTGGCAGGCCGATATCGCATGGCTTGCGCGCGGCGGCGATGATCCGAAGGTCTGGCTGGAGAAATATGCAGGGCTACTCGTCTCCGCCCATGTGAAGGATCAGGCTCAAGCCGGGCGAAATGAAGACGAGGACGGCTGGTGCGATGTCGGTTCCGGCATTCTCGACTGGCCCGATCTCTGGGCCTTTGCCAGCGCCCGCGGTGCCCGCTTGATGGTCGTCGAACACGACAATCCCAAGGATCCGGCAGGCTTTGCCACCAGAAGCTTCTCCTATCTCCAGACGATCCGGTAGTCCGATCGTCTGGCATCAGTGCAGATCGATTTCGTTCAACAAGGGGGGGAGGAACCACAGATGAACGGCAAGTCGGGTAGCATGACAATGAATCGCCGATCATTCCTCGGAGCGTCGGCTGCGGCTCTGGCCGCTAGTGCTGCGGGCAAGGTCTTTGCGGCAGACGATGCTCTTACGTTCTGGGATATGGTCTGGGGAACGGGAGCCACTTATACGGCCGCCGCCAAGGAGCTGGCGGGCAAGTACACGCCCGCCAGCGGCGCGCTCGGCGTCCGCTATCAATCGATACCCTGGGCAAACTGGTACCAGACATTCACCTCGGCAGCTGCATCGGGGACGACGCCGGCGGTAAGCTCCGGTGCCGCCTTCCTGCCGTTCTATTTTCTCGAGCAGGGAGTGGCCGTTGCGGCCGACAATCTGATCGGCAAGCTCGACAAGGAGGGCAAGAACGACTTTCTGCCGGGTCTGCTGCCCGCGATGAAGACGGATGGCGGCTATGCCGGCGTTCCCTGGTCGATGGATCTGCGTGTCATCTGGTATCGCAAATCGCTTCTGGAGAAGGCTGGTGTCGAGCCGCCGACCGATTGGGACAGCTACATCAAGGCTGGCGAAGCCCTCAAGAAAATCGGCCATATCGGCCTCGGTCTTGCGGCCGGCAGCACGACGACCGATGCGCAACACACCGTCTCGGCCCTGATGATCAACAATGGCGGCGGCTTCTTTGCGCCTGATGGTTCGTTGAACTGCGTGAGTGACCGCAATATCGAGACCCTCGATTTCATCAACGAGCTCGTGCGCAAGGGCATCATCGATCCTTATGCCGCAAGCTATACGTCGGACAATCTGGCAAACGACTGGAAATCCGGCCGTGTCGCCATGGGCTTCGGGCAGACGGGTCTCGACAAGACGCTGCCGCAGGAAATCAAGTCCGATGCTGTGGTCGCGCACCCCGTTAAAGCTCGTCACGGCGATCTCGGCACCGTCTATTACATCAACTCGCTTTGGATGTTCACGACGACACCCTCGCAGGAATCGTCGGAAGCCTTCCTGGCCTGGTATCTCGACAACATGCATGTCTATTGGACGAGCGGGGTTGCGATCGACGTGCCGGTCAAGAAGAGCATCGCCGATCTGCCCATCATTCAGAGCAACCCGAACCTGGTTCTTTCGATCAACGAATGGCAACCGGTGGGCAAGACGATCGGCGCTCAGGCGCCGCATGCCTTTGCCGCGTTGAATGCCGTCGATGGGGGTGCCGCCAGTGCCGCCTTCGTTCAGCAGATTATCCAGGGGAAGACGAAGTCCAGGGACATTCTCGAAACCCTGGAAGCTTCGCTGCGAAAGGTCGTGCAGTAACATGGCCGAGGCGCATGCAATGCCGGAGGGACGGCGGCTGACGAGAGTATCGACGGCCTCCCGCGCCGGCGCGCAGACGGGGCGCAAGGCGACGATGATCGGCCTTGCCATGCCGTCGATCCTGCTGATGGCGTTGATCAACGCCTATCCGCTGGGATTTGCTCTCGTGCAATCCGTTCACAATGGCGGTCTGCTGCGTCTCGGTAAATTCATCGGTTTCAAGAACTATGTCAACGTTCTGACCGATCCCGCTTTCTGGTCTGCCGCTTCCTTCACACTGCTGTTCACCATCTGCGGCGTGTTCGGCAGCTGGCTGATCGGCTTTGGCCTCGCCATCCTGCTGAAGCCGCAATTTCCGGGGAGAAACCTGTTCAAGGTGCTTCTGCTGCTGCCGTGGATCGTGCCGATCGTCGTCACCTCCATGAGCTGGAACTGGCTGGTCGCCACCCCCGGCAGTCTCCTGCCGCAGCTGGCCGAAACATTGGGCTTTGGGCAGATCCTGTTTCTCGCCGATCCGACGATGGCGATGATCACGGTCTGCCTGTTCAAGATATGGATCAGCTATCCCTTCATGATGATGATGGGGGCGGCAGCGCTCGAGAGCATCGACAACAGCGTCTACGAGGCTGCGACGCTTGACGGTGCAAACGCGCGTCAGCAGATCCGCTACATCGTTTTGCCGATGACTGCCCGATCCACCTATATCAGCTGGATCCTGATGACGATGTTTTCGGTCAACGATTTCGCGACGATTTATCTTCTGACCGGCGGCGGCCCGGTTAACGCCACGACTTCGCTGATCGTGCTCGCCTATCGCTCCGTCTTTCAGGATTTCCTGCCCGGTTACGGCGTCGCGATTTCTTTCATGATGACTATCGTTCTGGTCGCCCTCTCGCTCCTGCTGTTCCGGCAGGTGCGCAAAGCCAAGTTCTAGGAGGCTCCCATGGCGGTGAAGACAATGGCTGCGAGCACGACCGTCGGCATCGGCAAATCGGTGGGCTGGACGCGCACCCTCGTGCTTGCATTGATGACGCTTGTTGCCCTGAGCCCGATCCTCGTCATTTTCGGCCTTGCCTTGCGGCCACGCCTTTATTCCGACGTCACCGGCCCGACGCTCGAGACATTCGTCTATGTCATCAGGAATACGGATATTCTGGTGTGGTTGAAGAACAGCCTCATCGTATCCGTCATCGCCTCCTGTCTGGCGCTGTTCGTTGCCGCGCCGGCGGGCTATGTGCTGTCGCGCGCCCGTGGTGGTGCCGTATCGCTCTATTCGATGCTGATCTTCATCATCCAGAGCTTCCCGATCGTCGTCTTCATCATCCCGCTGTTCATCATGCTATCGTGGATCGGGCTCGTCGACACCTTGGCCGGTGTTTCGATCATCTATGTCGCCTCCAGCGTGTCGGTCGCCTGCTGGATGATGGCGGCCTATTTCGACGGCATACCGACAGATCTCGAAGAGGCAGCCTGGATCGACGGCTGCAGCATGTTCGGCGCGTTTCTGCGCATCGTGCTTCCCAATTCGCTGCCCGGCATTCTGTCCACGGCGATCTATGGGTTTCTCGTCGCCTGGAACGACTATCTGGTGGCGCTGGTCTTTCTGCGCACGGACAGTCGCTTCACCTTGCCTGTCGGCCTGCAGACGTTCTTCCAGCAGAACCAGACCGATTGGGGTCCCGTCATGGCCTGCGCCGTCATCATGCTGGCGCCGCCGGTCATCATCTTTGCCTTGCTCAATCGCTTTTTCAGTATCGGTGGCATCGGCGGCTCGCTCGCCGGCCGATGATATGATCTCAAGAGGCTTTCCATGTCAGATGCCAAGAACCGCGCGTTCAGGCTCGAAACCTTTCGGGCCGTGCTCGATCGTATCATTCCCGCGGATGATTATCCCGGCGCGCTCGATAATGGCGTAGACGGCTTCATTCTCTCGCTGTGGGACGCCGGTCTCGTTGCCGATCCGCAGGCGATAAACCGGGGCCTCATGGATCTGGATGCGCAGACATCGGGTGGCTTTGCCAGGCTATTGCCCGAGGAACAGGATCGCCTCCTCGCGGAGTGTAAGGACGAAGCCTGGTTCCACATGCTTTGCGAGCTGGCTGCGGAAGGGTTTTATGCCGACCCGGCAAATGGCGCCAATCCGGATGCGGTGTCATGGGGAATGATCGGCTATCGCCCGGGCTTGCCGGAGGGGCCGAGCGGGCCGTCGGAGAATCCACAGGACGTCGTGCGCGGGAGGTTATGGGCATGAAGATCGACTATGATGCGATCATCGTGGGTGCCGGTGCTGCAGGCAATATCGCGGCCGGTGTTCTGGCCGAAGCCGGCAAGCGCATCCTGCTCATCGAGCGCGGCAAGAGGCGAACCTATGCCGAAGACGGTCATCGCGATCATCTGCGAAATCATCGGCTGCAGGCCTATGGCTTCAATACCGGGCCGGAGATCGACGGCAACCCGCGCGTCTTCATCGATCAGCAGGGCGGGCGGCACATCGTCAAGCCGCACCAGGATAATTACCACGTCAATGCCGCGGTCGTCGGCGGCGGGACCTTCGTCTATGGCGGGCTCGCCTGGCGCTTTCATCCCAAGGATTTCCGTATGGCGTCGACCTATGGGCGTCCGGAAGGCTCCTCATTGGTCGACTGGCCGATTTCCTATGGGAATCTGGAGCCCTGGTATGGGAAGGCAGAGCACGAAATAGGCGTTTCCGGCGATGGCAACGGCGATCGCAATTCCGGCCCGCGCGGGCGCGATTATCCAATGCCGCCGGTGGCGGACAATCCAACGAGCGCGCACCTTCGGGCCGGCGCCAGCGCGCTCGGCCTCTCGACGTTTACGCCGCCGCTTCTTGTCAATACCGTGCCGCGCGCCGGGCGAGGGGCCTGCATCCACTGCGGCTCATGCGTCGGATTTCCCTGCCCGAGCAACGGTAAGAACGGTACGCAGAACACCATGCTGCCGCGCGCGCTGGCGACGGGGCTCTGCGATCTCCTGACCGAGACGGTTGTGGAGCAAGTCGCAACCGATGATCGAGGCAATGTCATCGGCGTCGATATTCTCGAGGCGGATGCAGCCGGGCAGTTCATGCGCCGCCGCATTTGCTCGCGCATCGTCATCCTATCGGCCGGCGCGATCGAAACGGCAAGGCTCATGCTGCTGACGCGCACGGAGCGGGAGCCGAACGGGCTCGGCAACAATCGCGATCAGGTCGGCCGCAATCTGCAGGGGCACTATTATCCGACGGTCTTTGGTCTTTTCGAGGAGCCCGTTCAGGACAGCAAAGGCCCGGGCGTGTCGATCGCGACGACCGACTACAATCACGGCAATGACGGTGTCATCGGTGGCGCCATGCTGGCTGACGATTTCGTCATGCTGCCGATCATCCTCTGGAAATCCGGCCTGCCGGACGACCTGCCGCGATATGGGCTGGCGGCAAAGCACTTCATGCGCGACAACTTCACTCGCATCGCGCAGATCAAGGGACCAGTGCATGAAATACCGAGCGCGGACTGTCGCGTTCGCCTCGATCCGGAAGTCCGCGACAAATATGGGCGTTCCGTCGCTCAGCTGTCGGGAATGACGCATCCCGAAACCGTTCGAACTGCCGACTATATCCTCGATAAGGCCGATGCCTGGATGCGGGCATCGGGCGCCGTGCGGACTTGGGGCAGGAAGCAGACGCTCCGCCTTTCGGCGGGCCAGCACCAGGCCGGCACCTGCCGCATGGGAGAGACGCCGGAGACGTCCGTGACCGATAGCTTCGGCAAGGTCTGGGGCCACGACAATCTCTATGTCTGCGATGCCTCACTGCATCCGACGAATGGTGGCTACAACCCTGTGCTGACGGTCATGGCGTTGGCATTTCGAAATGCCGAGCGGATCGCCAATCTTCTCTAGCAGGGACGAAGGTGCAGCTTTCTGCACACCCGGTTCGTCGCCCATGGCGCAGCACGGCCAAGGCTTTCGGTCCGCGCATCGATATTCAGGCTATTTGGTGGTTGTTGATGAAAATGGGATCGCATAAGCTGTTTGTATTATCGTTAATCCAAGTGGAGGAGAGATCATGCCATCCATGCGCCCGGGACCGGAAACCCGACGTTTATTGCCGCGTCAAATCAGCGAACTCGTCGTCTTCGATATCGCGACTTCGACGGCGCGCGTGATCTATGAAACCGGCGAGCTTATCGAGGCACCCAATTGGTCGCCCGATGGCAAGTGGCTGATCTATAATGGCGACGGCCGCCTCTTTCGCATCTCTCCGGATGGTCTGGATGGCCCGCATCGCATCAACACGGCACCGGTCGAGAATCTGAACAACGACCATGTCGTATCGCCGGACGGGCGCTCCTTCTTCGTCAGTGCCAACGACGGTCATCTTTATCAGGTGCCGTTCGAAGGCGGCGTGCCGCGCCGCGTCTCCAACGAGCACGAGGCTTCGCGCGGCTTCAAATATTACCTGCACGGCATTTCGCCTGACGGTGCAACGCTCGCCTATATCGGGCTGGAGCGCCGCGAGGGCGGCGGCATCTTCACGCGTGTCTGCACTATCCCTTCCGCAGGCGGTGACGACGTATTCCTGACCGACGGCGCATGTCCCGTCGACGGTTCCGAGTTCTCGCCGGATGGGAAATGGATCTATTTCAACTCCGAAGCTGCGGCGACCCAGCGCGGACATGCACAGGCTTTCCGCATGCGTCCCGATGGCTCCGAGCTGGAGCAGTTGACGCATGACGAGCGGGTGAACTGGTTCCCGCATCCGGCGCCCAATGGCCGCGACCTCGTTTATCTGAGCTATCCGGTGGGAACGACGGGCCACCCCGCAGACAAGGATGTCATCCTTCGGCTCATGCCCGCGGAAGGCGGCAGGGCGCGCGATCTCGATGCCTTCAATGGCGGGCAGGGCACGATCAACGTGAATTCCTGGGCGCCGAATTCCAGCGCTTTCGCCTATGTCCGCTACCCGGTGGCGGCGGGCTGACCCGCTTGCCGGGACAGTTTGGGTATTTTGTTTTTATGCAATTCCAGACGGAAAACCGCCATACACTTTTCCTGGAATTGCGCTAGCTGCGAAGGGTCGAATTCGAGCTTTGGCGTATGAGAAGATCCGGTTCGATCAGGGTGACGCGTGGCGGTGGCAAATCTGCCTCCGCGCTGATCAGATCGACGACGCGCTCGACGGCCATCGCCGATACACGCTCGACGTTATAATCGACCGTCGAGATCGGTGTGACCGCATATTCGCCGAACTCGATATTGTCGAAGCCCATGAGCGCGACGTCGTCGGGGACGCGAATGCCGTTGCGGGCGCAATAACGCAAGACGCCCAGCGCCAGTGAATCATTGGTTGCGAAGATAGCGGATGCGCCGAGCCGCTGGCTGAAGATCGTATCCGCGGCCCAATAGCCATGCGCGACCGAGTGACCACTCGGCTTGATAAACAGCGCGGTATCGATGTCTGCGCCAGCATCCCGATACGCCTGCATATAGCCCTCGAGCTTTTCCGAATTGCCGAGCTTCGTGCCGCCATCGATGATGACGATACGGCGGTGGCCACTGCCAAGAAGATGAGCAACCGCCTTATAAGCCCCCATCCGTTCATCCATGCAGACGGCATCGATGCCGGCATCCGGATCGCCGACGAGCAGGACAACGGGATAATTGCGCGCGCGCAGCTTGCGGATATGATCCAGGCGGCGATGGCTGCAGGGAAAGACCAGCATGCCGTCGGCGCGTCGCGCCCGAAAGGTTTCAATCATCCTCTCTTCGACTGCGATGTCGTTGTTCGAGGTCGCGAAAAGGGTCGTATAGCCGCGCTTGGAAAGCTCGCCTTCCACGGCCTGTGCAACGGCTGTCAGCACGGGATTGGAAAGGTCGGTCAGGATCAGCCCGATCGATCGGGTTTCCCGCCGCACCAGCGACGTGGCGACGTAATTGGGCAGATAATTAAGCTCGCGCGCCACATCCGCGATGAGGGTGCGGGTCTCAGGCGGGATGCGCGAGCTGCCCCGCAAAGCCAGCGACACGGTATTCACCGAAAATCCGGTCTTGTCGGCGATGTCCTTCAAGCGCGCCGCAGGCTTTGCCATGCAAATTCGACTCCCGTCACACCGTTTGCTGTTTCAGAGCAGCGATCGCTCTGTATTGCAGGCAATCCGGCGCCATTTCCATCATTTCGATCCTGTTGCCATCCGGATCTTCAATCCATGCGCCACGATTCCCGTCAAGCCCGGACTTGATGGGTGAGGTGAGCGCAATTCCGGCCTTCTCCAGCTTTGCCGCCGCAACATCGAGATTGTCAATCGTCAGGCAGAGATGGTTGGTGCCGTTGGCATTAGGCCCAGGAGCACGATCGCCTTCTGCGCCGGGGAAGAGCTCAAGAAACTGGAGATCGGTGATGCGCAGATAGACGATCCACGGCGTCCCGTCATCGCGTACCAGCCTGTGCATTTCCCTGAGGCCGAGGCGATCGCGATAGAAATCGAGCGAGGCGCCGAGGTCCTTGACCTTGATGGCGAGGTGGCCGAGGCCGGTGATATAATCCATGATATAGCTCCAAAGAGTTGTTTTAGCGATAATATAGCGTGGGTGGAAAGCGATGTTTTGGCGGCTTCCGTTTGGACGGCAAGCCTGGTGGATCGAAGCTGATATCTGCTAGTCCCAGAGTGGCGCGCCAGGCGGATCGATCGCCCGTGAACTTTGCGGCAGGGCGTCGATCACCTCCATGTCGGTGGTGGTCAGATCAAGTTTGGGTGCCAGCCAGTTCGAGCGAATGCGTTCCGGCTTCGACGAGGTCGGGATGGCCGCATAGCCCTTGAAGAGTTCATAGGCGAGAGCCACCTGTTCGACGGTTGCCTCATGTCGCGCGGCAATCGCCCGCATCTGCCCGATATCGCCTATCCGGCCCTGCGCGACGGGTTGATAGCAGGTGACGAGGATGTCGCGCTCCGTGCAATAGGCGGCAATTTTCCGGTTCTGGAACAAGGGGTTGAGTTCGATCTGGTTCGTCGCGATAGCGCCGTTGCCGAGAAGCGCCTCGGCCTTTTCCAGGAGGGCAATGGTAAAGTTCGAGACGCCGATCATGCGCGTCAGCCCTATCTCCCGAGCCTCGGCAATTTGCTCGAGATAGATTTCCGGTTCGATGCGGTCATAGGGTGGTGGCCAGTGGATCAGAGTCAGGTCGACCCGATCGACGCCGATGGTTTCCAGACTTTTCCGTAGCGACGGTAGCAGTTTTCCGGGGTCGAGATTGTCCACCTTGATCTTCGTGGTAACGAAGATCTCCTCCCGGTTCAGCCCGCTTTGCCGCATTGCCTCGCCAACGCTGGCCTCCGTGCCATAGGACTGCGCCGTATCGAGGTGGCGATAGCCCGTTTCGAGCGCACAGAGAATTGCAGCGACGCCCTCGGCGCCCGTTCTCCCCCAAGTCCCAAAGCCCAGCCGTGGAATCGAAGCTGTCATGATGTCTCCTCCAAAAGACCCCCGATCGGCAAATACCTGCTTGACGCCCATCGAGAAGGCGTTAGTATTAACGTTAATATCAGCAAGTGCAAGCGCTGGAGGAGGCGGCACAGGCTGATCGGGAGGAAAATCGATGGCATTGAGATGGAGCCGGGTCACCCCGCAGCTTGCGCTCGCGCCTGCCGTGCTGATCACGGTCGTCGCGTTCATCGGGTCGATCGTCTGGACCGTCGTGCTTTCGTTCACCCGCAGCCGGCGTCTTCCGGATTATGAGATCGACTGGTCCAATCCATTCCGCCAGTACACCAGGCTCTTTGCCGATGCCGGCTGGGAGATATCGCTTCGCAATCTGACCGTGCTTGCGATCGGCAGCGCGCTTGCGATCGTGCTCGGTTTCATTCTTGCCGCCATGATTGAACGGGAACGGCGTGGCGAGGATGTCTTCCGGACCGTCTTTCTCTATCCGCTCGCCGTTTCGCTGATCGTCACCGGTGTTGCCTGGCGCTGGATTTTCAATCCGCAGCTCGGGCTTGAAAATTTCCTGCATGGCATCGGTCTTAACGGTGTCAGCTTCAATTGGCTGAATGACGGGCAGACGGCAATGTATGCGATCATTCTCGCCTCGGTCTGGCAAAGCTCCGGCTTCTACATGGCGCTCATGCTCGCCGGCCTGAAGGGCATCAATCAGGAGATCTGGAGTGCTGCGCGCATCGATGGCGTCAGCCTCTGGCGCGTCTATCTCGAAGTCATCATCCCGATGATGAAATTCACCTTCCTCACCTGTGCCATCCTGCTGTCGTTGGGCGTCATCAAGGCCTACGATATCATTGTCGCGATGACCAATGGCGGTCCCGGCCAATCCACATGGCTGCCGGCCTATTTCACGATCAAGGCGATGACGGAGAAGAGCAATCTCGGTTACGCGTCGGCCGCCGCCTCGATGATGCTCGTCGTAACCCTGGTAATCTTCCTGCCCCTCGTGGCGCTGACCGCCTGGCAGCAGCGTGCTGCCCGCAAGGGAGGTCACGCATGAGCGATATCGCAACCGTCAGACCTTCGGTCGCTGCAGCTGAAGCACCGGTGGAGGTCATGTTCCCCAGAGCGAAGAAGCGCATCAAGGGGCGCTCGATCGCAGTGCTTGTCTTCCTGTCGATGGCAGCCCTCTTCTTCTGCGTGCCGCTTTATGTGCTGGTCGTCACTTCCTTCAAATCGATGGACCAGATCCGCGAAGGCGCCATTTTTTCGCTGCCGCGGGAATGGACGATCGAACCTTGGATCTATGCCTGGAGCCAGGCCTGTTCCGGCATCACCTGCACCGGTCTTCGGGGCGGCTTCTGGAACTCCGTCGCAATCCTGTTTCCGTCGTTGATTGCCTCGATTTCGCTGTCGGCCGTGACGGGCTATGCTCTGGCGCTGTGGAATGTCAGATGGACGGGCGCATTCCTGTTTCTTCTGTTTCTCTGCGCTTTCGTCCCGTTTCAGATCATCATGTATCCGTTGATTGTCATCACGGTCGGCATGGGGATCTATGGCTCGCTCTGGGCAGTTGCCTTCATCCATACCGTACTTTCGATGCCCGTCCTGACGCTGATCTTTCGGAATTACTACAAGGATATCCCTGCCGATCTCACCAAGGCGGCAATCATGGATTCCGGCTCATTCTGGCAGATCTTCATCGAGATCATCCTGCCGATGTCGGGCAATATCCTGATCGTCGTCCTGATCATGCAGGTCACGCATATCTGGAACGATTATCTGATCGGCGTGACCTTCGGCGGGCTTGGTGCGGCGCCGATGACGGTCAATCTCGCGAACATGGTGACGGTATCGACGGGCACGGTTGCCTATAATGCCAATATGGCCGCAGCGCTGCTGACCGCCATTCCGCCTCTGTTCATCTACTTTCTCCTCGGCAAGTTCTTCGTGCAGGGAATCTCAGCCGGCGCGATCAAGGGTTAGGGCAACGGATGCCAAGCGTTTCCTTCGAACACATCGTCAAGAAATTTGGTGAGATCAAAGTCCTTTCCGGTCTTAATCTCGCGATCGATCACAGCGATTTTCTCGTGCTGCTCGGGCCGTCGGGATGCGGCAAGACGACATTGCTGAACCTGCTGGCGGGCCTTGCCGACGTCTCCAGCGGGCGCATCATGATCGGCGAACGCGACGTCACCGAACTCGATCCCAAGGATCGCGGACTGGCAATGGTCTTCCAGTCCTATGCGCTCTATCCGACGAAGACGGTGGAGGGAAATCTGCGTTTCGGTCTGTCGGCGCTGAAGCTGCCGCGCGAGGAGGCGGACCGGCGGATCAAATGGGCGGCGAGCCTGCTGCAGCTCGAATCTCTGATGAGCCGCAAGCCGGCGCAGCTTTCCGGCGGCCAGCGCCAGCGCGTCGCTATCGGCCGAGCTCTCGTCAAGCACGCTGACGTGCTTCTTTTCGACGAGCCACTGTCCAACCTCGATGCCAAGCTTCGCACGGAGATGCGGCTCGAGATCAAGAAACTGCACGAGGAGCTGAAGCCGACCGTCGTTTACGTCACGCATGACCAGATCGAAGCGATGACCATGGCGACCAAGATCGCCGTCATGAATGGCGGTGCGATCCAGCAGTTCGGTACGCCCGACGAGGTCTATGAACAGCCGGCAAATCTGTTCGTCGCCGGCTTCATCGGCTCGCCGGCCATGAACCTCGTCGAAGCCACCGTCGCGCGGGATGGGAACCGATTGAGCGCGATCGCGGCTGACGGCCGGCTCTTTGATCTTTCCGGCTATGATTATTGCGCTCAGCATCCTTCCCATGACCAGCCGATCATCATCGGCATGCGGCCCGAGCATTTCGTCATCGGTGAGGCTCCGTCTTCGGCCGCCTGCTCGCTGGAGCTGCCGGTTCGCATCGTTGAGCGCACCGGGTCCGACGCGATCCTGTCGCTTAGCTTTGGCTCCTCGCTGATCGCGGTGCGCATCGAGCCGGATCGTGCTGCCAGGCTGAGACCCGGCGAGCTCATCACCGTGACTTATCCCAGAACAAAATTGAATCTTTTCGACGCCCAGAGCGGGCGGCGGCTCTAGTGGGAGGAACGCATGCTGAAAAACTGGAAAAAGGCATGGCTGGTGGCGTCGATCGTCATCTGCCCGATGGTCGTTCACGCCGAGGACCTGGTCATCTACCAGAAATGGTCGTCGCCGGCGGAAGTCGCTGCGCTTAATGTCCTGAAGAAAGCGGCCGAAGAGAAGGGGATCAAGTGGATCGACATCACCATTCCGCATGACACGGGTTCCAACGTCAACCTCATGAACCTGGTAACGGGCGGCCAGCCTCCGAACGTGTTTTCCGAAAACAATCCCGCCGTCTATCGCGATCTGACGAATATGGGGCTCGGTCGTCCTCTGACCGACGTCTTCAAGGCGGATGGGGCGATGGACAAATTTCCGCCTTCGGTCATCAAGTCGATCACCGTCGACGACCAGATCATGAAGATCCCGCTCGGCATCCATATCGACGGCATGCTCTATTACAATATCGAGGCGGCGAAGAAGGCCGGTGTCGATCCTTCGAAATGGACGTCGCTGGACGAGATGTATGCCGATTTCGACAAGATCAAGAAGGCCGGTATCGTGCCGCTGGCGCTCGGCGCGCAGCAGTGGCAGGTCGGCTATCTCACTCATACTTTGGTCGCGAGCGTCGGCGGCACCGATCTCTTTATGAGGATCTATGGTCCGAAGCCGGATGAGACCGCGCTCGACGCGCCAGAGCTTCGAACCGCGTTCGAGTGGCTGCGCAAGTTCCAGCAGGCTTCCGATCCCGGTTCGGTCAATCGCGACTGGAACATGACTACCAATATGGTGATCGAGGGACAGGCGCTCATGCAGATCCATGGCGACTGGATGAAGGGCGAGTGGCGCGCTGCCGGCAAGGAAGCAGGCAAGGACTTCGGCTGCCTGCAGATTCCCGGTTCAAAGGCGCTGTCTGTGACTGTCGATGCCTGGGGCATTCTCGGCAAGCAGTCGCCCGAAAAAGACGCGGCGGAAGTCGAGTTTGCCAAGCTCATCGTCGACCCGAAGATCAACGCCGCCTTCGCGGCGGCAAAGGGCTCGACACCGGTACGCACCGATGTTGACCCGTCGACGCTGGATGCCTGCTCGAAGAATGTCCTCGACATGCTGAAGGACCCCGCGCACCAGGTGCAGAACCCACATTCGATGGTCGATGCAGACTGGCAGTCGGCGATCTGGGAGGTCGCTTTCAACTACTGGAGCAATCCGAACATGACGGTGGACCAGGCGGTAGCTGCGCTCAAGGACCAGTACGAAGCCATTCTCAAATAGAGACCGGAAGCATGATGCTTGACGTGGCGGCAAGCTTTATTGCCGCCGGCAGCGAAACAGGAATGGAAGGTATTGCAGACATGGACACAAGACTTCTCGACGAAGATGCCGTCATGCAGATCTGCTTCGTCACCGACGATGTGGTGAAATCAGCGCAATGGTTCTCCGATCTGACAGGCAAACCCATGCCCAAGGAGGGCAGGGCCGCGGAGCCTGATGTGGCGCAGGCGATCTACGACGGCAAGCCTGCCGCCGTCGGCTGCCGCATCATGATGTTCAAGTTTGGAAATATCGATGTCGAGTTTCTTCAGCCCGGGCCGGAGAAAAGCGCCTGGCGCGATCTGCTGGAGGAAAAGGGGCCGGGCTGCCACCATATCGCGTTTCGGACCCGTAACCTGACGAAGCGCAACGCATTTCTCGAAGGTAAGGGCCATCAGCTGCTGCAGCGTGGTGAATTTGACGGCGGTCATGGCCGCTATGCCTATTACGACACCGTCAAGGACCTTGGCGTCATGGTCGAGTTGCTCGAATTCGACAAGGACAAGGAGTCACAGGGCTGATTTCTGCCGGCCCGCTCGAGCGTAGGGCTGGTTACCTTTGATGTTCATCCCCCAGAGAGCAGATTCATGGCTTATCCGATCGCGTATCAACTGTATTCATCGAGGAACTTCCCGCCGCTTCATGCGCAGTTCCCCCTACTGAAATCCCTGGGATATGACGCGATCGAGCCGTGGCTGCCGGCCTATGAAAGCGATCCCGCGCTGTTGCGGCGGCAGATCGATAATGCGGGCCTTGCCTGCTTCGGATTTCATATGCCGCTGAAAGGGCTGGTCGCTGAGCCGGATCGCTTCATCGAGATCGCGCAGACGCTCGGCGCGACCTACATGATCCCGCCTTTCGTGCCGAAGGAGGAGCGTATCGATACCGCTGATTATTGGCAGAGGATCGGCGAGCAGCTTGCGCGGGGCGCCGAACGTGCGGCGCGTTACGGCTTGAAGGTTGCCTGGCACAACCATGATTTCGAGTACGCTCCGCTTGCCGACGGATCGAGGCCGATCGATCACATTCTTGGTGCCGGTTATGAAGTCTTGTTCGAGATCGATTGCGGCTGGATCACGCGCGCCGGCGCCGATCCCGCTGCCGAACTGGAACGCTATGCCGATCGCATTGTCGCCATTCAAACCAAGGACACGGCACTCCTCGGAACGACGATCGACGACGGCTGGGTCGCGACGGGCGACGGCATCATCGACTGGGCAGCTCTGGTCCCATACTTTCGCAGGACCCGGGCAGATCACATCGTCACGGAGCACGACAATCCCTCCGATTGGCAGCGCTTTGCCAAGCGATCGATCGACCATATCCGCTCGCTCGGCTTGTAGAGGGCAGCAAGGTGAAGATCGTCGACCTCAAATGTGCCGTCATCGGCTCAAGCCCCGTTATCCGCATCGTCACCGATGCCGGTATCGATGGTTATGCGCAGGCGGAAACCTGGAAGCCGTTCCTGAAGCCTTATATCCTCGCGTTCCGGGATGCGCTCATCGGCCTTGATCCCACGGACGTCGAGCGCGTGATGCTGCGCATCCGGCAGCGCGGCGGCTTCAAGCCCTGGGGGGCGGTCGTCAGCATCGTCGAGATGGCACTCTGGGACATTGCCGGCAAGGCGGCGGGCGTGCCGGTCTACAAGCTTCTGGGCGGCAAGGTGCGCGATCGGGTTCGCGTCTATAATGGTGCCGTCCGCGAGCCGATGACCGGCTTCATGCCGGAGGATTATGCCAGGAGCTGCCGCGAAATGAAGGCGGCGGGTGAGGGCTTCACTATCGTCAAACAGCCTATCGGGTTTCACAGCCGCATGCGGGTCGAGGTGCCGGATTTCTTCTATGGCGATCCGGAAGCCGGCGGAATGCATGGCGCCCACGACCGCGGCCTGCTTACCGAACGCGGTCTGAAGCATATGGTCGCCTGCGTTGCCGCGATGAAGGAGGAATTGGGCGACGGGATCGGCCTCGCGCTCGATTGCGGTCCCGGCTGGACCGTGCCGGACGCGATCCGCTTTGCGAAAGCCGTAGAGCCCTTCAACCTCGTCTGGCTGGAAGACATGCTGACCGGCGATTATTCGCCCTTCGTCAATGCGGATGTCTATCGCGATCTGACCTTGTCGACATCGACACCGATCCATACCGGCGAGCAGATCTATCTCAGGCAGAACTTCAAGCCGTTGATCGAGAGCAAGGCGGTCAATATCATTGGCCCCGATCCTTGCGATGTCGGCGGTATCGCCGAGCTTAAATGGATTGCAGAATATGCCGATCTGCATGGTATCCTGATCGCCCCGCACGGAACGGCCAATGGTTTGCTGGGGCTTGCCGCTCTCGTCCAAGTCTGTGCAGCACTCCCGCACAATTATGTCGCCTTTGAATATACCGTCGGCGATCCGTCCTGGTGGTACGATATCGTGGATGGGTTGCCGAAGCCCTTGGTCGTGGATGGTCACATGGCGGTTTGGGATGCTCCTGGCCTTGGAGTGACGCTGAATGCGGAAAAAGCGAGATCTTATCTGACAGACGAAGATCATATGTTTTTTGATTGAACTCCTTGCGAGCGGCGGAAGATCAATGCCGATTGCAAGACCTGTCTCCACCACGCGACTGAATGCGAGGCGGATGACTGCCCCCATTTATGGTGTGCGGGAGAAGTCGGTTTTCGCGACAACCAGTCTAAGAGAGCAGTGGGCCGCCTCCCTGCGGCAATGCGTCTTGCAATGCCCTGTTCCAGCTCCGGTGATACAATGCATCCCATTCCGGCCGCCATTTGGCGCCCGCGACATTTTTAAAGATGCAAGTTATGTCGCCTAACCCTTCGGCCGATTGACACTTGTTGCGGTCCGTCCAGCTGGTGGCAATGTAGAAAGAGATTTTCCAATTCCCATGCGTTCAGAGATCGCTGTTCCTTTTAATCTACTATTTTTGTGGACAATATTTGCATTATCGAAAACGCATGGGATCATCGGAAGGGATGAGAATGAGTGTGCCCAAACTCGTCGGCATTGCCGGCAGCTTCAACAGGCCGTCGAAGACCTACGCGCTGGTCCAGACCGTCGCGGATTTGGCAATTGAGCGATATGGCTTCTCAAGTAAGGTCTATGATCTGCACGATGTTGGTCCGTCTCTCGGCACTGCCCAGTGGCGCAAGGAGCTTGATGATCAGGCGAAAGGCGTGATCGACGATATCGTCTCTGCGGATGCGCTGATTATCGGTTCGCCGACCTTCAAGGGATCCTATCCCGGGCTGTTCAAGCATCTGATCGATCTCATCGACCCGCACGAGCTGCGCGCCAAGCCGATCGTCATCACCGCGACCGGCGGCGGAGACAGACATGCGCTGATGGTGGAACATCAGTTGCGGCCGCTCTTCGGTTTCTTCATGGCACATACCCTGCCGACCGCCGTCTATGCGTCGGATCGTGATTTTACCGACTACAAGGTCTCTTCGGAACCGCTCGCCAACCGGATCGATGAAGTCGTCGGCGAGCTCTCGGCTTTCTTCCCGCATTCGGTAAGGGTGCTCGCTGCGGCCGAATGATGGGTTGATGGACAATTGCATCCCGCCGCCTCGGATTTATCAACCAAATGGAGGGTTACATGAAATGGAATGTCATTAGCCGCCTGAAGGCGATTTTTGCTGGGCGCGCGCTGCAAGATGCGAATGGACGCATCCAGTCCGTTGATCGAACTGGATCCGCGGAGCGAGAGCTCTCCGCGCGCGACTACGAGATCTACTATTGGTGCACGTCGCCCGCGCCCTGGTATTGAAGGGGTGCGCCTTTGATTTCCCGTCGCGAGCTTTGTGTTCGATCGCTTTTTCTCGTGAGGCTTACATGACCAGGGTACTGATTGTGCCTGGCCTTTTCGGCTCGGGCGAGGGGCATTGGCAGCGCTATTGGCTGCAGGATCATCACGACGTCCGGCTCGTCGAGCAGGACGACTGGGACTTTCCCAATCTCGGCAGCTGGATGGAAAAATTGGAAGCCGCGCTGGAAGAGGCGGGTGAAGCCTATATCGTCGCCCACAGCCTGGGCTGCGTGTTGACGGCGAGGTTGGCTGGACGCCAGGCCGCGCGAAGGGTCAAAGGCGCGCTACTTGTAGCCCCTTGTGATATTCCGGTGACGGAAGCCCTGCATGCCGGACATCTGTCTTTCGGCACCATGCCGACGGAAACGCTGCCTTTCCCCAGCATGACGGTCGGGAGTTTGAACGACATCTATATGAGCCTCGACCGGCTCGGCATGTTCGGACGGCTCTGGAATTCGGATGTTCGCAATATTGGTCTTGCCGGGCATATCAATATAGCGAGCGGTTTCGGGCGCTGGGCGAGCGGTTACGGCTTTCTCGAAATGCTGAAAGCACGCAGCAGGCATCGCAGGCCACAAGGGTTTTCGGCGGCAATCGCGGCGTCCATCTAAAAGAAGGGCTTTTCATATCGGCCATTCGACGCCATTGTGCGGCGGATTTTTCTTCTCGTCCCTCGGCTGCCATTCCAAGCGCGCCAGGGCAGGTTCTTTGGAGGTAAGACAATGAGTTTGCGCATCAACGATATCGCGCCGGATTTTACGGCAGAGACGACGCAGGGCGAGGTTCAGTTCCATAACTGGATTGGCGACGGTTGGGCCGTACTCTTCTCGCATCCGAAGAACTTCACGCCGGTCTGCACGACGGAACTCGGCGCGATGGCCGGCCTTGAAGGCGAATTCCGCAAGCGCGGCGTCAAGATCATCGGTATCTCCGTCGATCCTGTGGAGAGCCATGGTCGCTGGAAGAACGATATCAAGACGGCGACCGGCTTCGACGTCGACTATCCGCTGATCGGAGACAAGGACCTCAAGGTCGCCAAGCTCTATGACATGCTACCGGCAGGTGCCGGCGAAAGCTCAGAAGGCCGCACGCCCGCCGACAACGCTACCGTCCGCTCCGTCTTCGTCATCGGCCCCGACAAGAAGATCAAGCTGATCCTCACCTATCCGATGACGACAGGCCGCAACTTCGGCGAAATCCTGCGCGCGATCGACTCGATCCAGCTGACATCCAAGCATCAGGTCGCGACACCGGCAAACTGGCAGCAGGGCGAAGACGTCATCATCACGGCCGCAGTTTCCAACGAAGACGCCATCACCCGCTTCGGCTCGTTCGATACGGTATTGCCTTATCTGCGCAAGACCCGCCAGCCGACCGCCTGATCGGCGTGCTGACCAAAGAATTTTAGCTGACGCGATGCGGCCTTGATGGCCGCATCATTTTTATAGTTTATAGGCGGACGTTTTCGCGCAGGAATTCCAGCAATGCGCGCACGCGGGCCGGCAAGGGGCCGCCCTGGCCGATATAGACGGCGTGGAACTCCTCGCTGTCGCCCGGATTGAGCTCTTCAAGCACCGGCTGCAAACGGCCGGCCGCGATATCCGATTTGACGGTAAAGGCGGCAAGGCGCGCCAGGCCGGCACCGGCAAGCGCAAGGTGCCGCATGGCTTCGCCGTCGCCCACCTGCAGGCTACGCGCAGCGGGGATCGTCGCAACCTCGCCATCAACTAGCAACGGCCAGCCTTCGACCGTCCGGGAATAGGCAAAGCCGATACGGCAATGCTTTGCCAGCTCGGCGGGGGAGCGCGGCACGCCATGTCGTCGCAGGTAGTCTGGCGAGGCGACGATGATATTTCGTGTCGCACCGAGCTTGCGGGCCGTGAGGCTGGAGCTTTTCAGTGGCCCGGCTCGGATCGCGACATCGGCGCGCTCCTCCATCAGGTCGACGATACGATCGGTATGAAAGATCTCCAGCGAAACGTTGGAATGCAGCGCCATGAAGCCGGGAATGAGTGGAGCCAGCACATGATTGCCGAAGGAGCCGCTGGTGTTGATGCGGATATGTCCCGCAACCTGCTCTCCCGCCGAGGCATGGCGTTCGGCCTCGGCAATATCGGCGAGGATCGCGACGCTGCGCTCGAAAAATGTGCAGCCCTCGGGGGTCAGCTGCAATCGCCGCGTCGAGCGATGGATGAGACGAGCGCCAAGGCGCTTTTCAAGTCTCGTGACAAGTTTGCTGACGGCTGAAGGCGTCATCCGGCAGGCTATGGCCGCAGCGGTGAAACCGCCGAGTTCCACGGCGCGCACGAAGACTTCCATTTCACCGGAACGATTGATCTCTTGACGGCTCATGATGAATTGAAATCATAAATCAGTTTCTTTCCGGCAATCTATATCACCTTTATCTGAGCGTCTATCTATCTGAGGAACCAACAGGAGATAGACCATGGAATACAGAAATCTCGGTGCTTCCGGCTTACGCGTTCCGGTTCTCAGTTTTGGTGCCGGCACATTTGCCGGCAGCGGGCCGCTCTTCAGCGCCTGGGGTTCGACGGATGCTAGGGAAGCGCGGCGCCTGGTCGACATCTGCCTGGAAGCGGGCGTCAATCTCTTTGATACGGCCGACGTCTATTCGGCGGGCGCATCGGAGGAGGTACTCGGCGAGGCGATCCGGGGCAGGCGGGATGCTGTCTTGATTTCAACGAAGACGGCTTTGCCGATAGGCGATGGACCGGCCGACTGGGGCAGCTCGCGCTTGCGCCTTATCAAATCGGTCGACGCTGCCCTGCGCCGGCTCGGGACAGATTACATCGACCTCTTGCAACTGCACGCTTTCGACGCCTCGACGCCGATCGAGGAAACGCTCTCCACCCTTGATCAACTCGTGAAGGCGGGAAAGATCCGCTATATCGGCGCCTCCAATTTCTCCGGTTGGGAGTTGATGAAATCGCTCGTCGTGTCCGAGAAGCGTGGCTACGTTCGCTATGTCGCCCATCAGGTCTATTATTCGCTCGCCGGCCGTGACTATGAATGGGAACTGATGCCCCTTGGCAGCGATCAGAATGTCGGCGCGCTCGTCTGGAGCCCGCTGGCCTGGGGGAGGCTGACAGGCAAGATCCGTCGCGGCCAGCCTTTGCCGGAGACAAGCCGTCTGCACGAAACCGCATCCTTCGGCCCGCCTGTCGATGATGAGAGGCTGTTCGATATCGTCGATGTTCTGGATGAGATCGCCGGTGAAACCGGAAAGAGCGTGCCGCAGATTGCCATCAACTGGTTGCTAAGCCGGCCGACTGTTTCAAGCGTCATCATCGGTGCGCGCAATGAAGAGCAGTTGCGCCAGAATCTCGGTGCGGCCGGCTGGACGCTTTCGAAAGAGCAGGTCGGGAAGCTCGACAAGGTCAGTGAGCTGACTGCTCCCTATCCCTATTTTCCGTATCGGCGCCAGGAGGGCTTCGCCAGACTGAACCCGCCGCTGGTTTGACGCGGTAGACGATCCTGATGACGGCGGCGAAGCAGGTAAATGCTTCGCCGCTGAATGCGTTTTAGCGGCCACCCTCGATCTTGCGATGGCGCTGGTTCCGGCCGCTTTCCCCGTAAGGATAGGCAGCGGGTTGCGGCGCGCTGACCTCGTTCAGTCGAGCCATCTCTGCGTCCGACAGTATCAGCTTGGCAGCACCCAGATTGTCGGCAAGCTGCTCGGACGTGCGGGCGCCGAGGATGACTGAAGTCACCGCCGGGCGTGTGGCCGTCCAGGCAAGCGCTACCTGCGCCATGCTGACGCCGCGCACTTTGGCGATTTCCTCCACAGCGGCAATGATCGCCCAGGTCCGCTCCTGCGCATTGCGCGGCGCAAAGGATTCACTGCCGCGATTGGGGTTTTCGCCAAGTCTTGTGGCGCCGGTCGGCATCTCGTCGCGCTTGTATTTGCCGGTCAGCCAGCCGCCGCCGAGCGGCGACCAGGGAAGCAGGCCCATGCCGGCGTCAAGGCAGGCATCGACGATTTCGAGCTCGATATCGCGGATGAGCAGATTATATTGCGGCTGCAGCGTCACCGGCCGCGTATAGCCCTGTGCCTTGGCAATCTCGGCTGCCTTGGCGATATGCCAGCCGACATAGTTGGAAAAGCCGTAATAGCCGATCTTGCCGGCGCGTACGGCATCGTCGAGAAAGCGAAGCGTCTCCTCGATCGGCGTCAACGCGTCCCAGGCGTGCATCTGATAGAGATCGATATGGTCGATGCCGAGACGACGCAGCGAGTCGTCCAGGGCCTGGCCCAGATGCCGGCGCGAAAGACCGATATCGTTCGGCCCCTTGCCCATCGGGAAACGGCCCTTGGTAGCGACGACGGCCTGGCGGGCCTCGGTCGGACGTGCCTTCAGCCAGCGGCCGATGATCTCTTCCGACTTGCCTGCGCTGTAGACATCGGCGGTATCGATGAAGTTGCCGCCCCATGCGAAATAATCGTCCAGAAGCTTATGCGACGCGGCCTCACTCGCTTCCGCGCCGAACGTCATGGTGCCAAGGCAATAGGCCGTGACGACGGCCCCGCTTGGGCCGAGCTTGCGATAATCCATTCCTGCCTCCTCTGAACGGAGCGCTGGTTCCCGATCGGCAAAGCTTTCGGGCGAGCCGCAGGCTCCGTGATCCATAGCAATGTGGTGCTTGAGACGGCCTCCACCGTCGATGGGGTTCGACGCTTGGCGTTTTTACCGCCTCGGCCGCAAAGAGAGCATAACCAATCATCCCATGATTACCAAGCGTATTCATTGCCTGGGCGGCCCGGCTTGCGTAAAATTCTCCGTGATGATTCCTTTCTCGCCGAATGCCTTCCTGTATGGATGAAACGCCGACAAGCCGCATGCTTTCCTGGGCACGCAACTCCACCATCTATCGCCTCGAGCGCCGGATGATGACCGAGAAACAGCTATTCGACGCCATCGCCAAGAAAGCCAAGCAGAAATTCGAAGATATCAGCGATGCGCAGATCAAGGCACTTGCGGATTTCGCCGTCAAATTCGCCTACGAACTGAAGGTGCTCGATGATGTCGCTTTTGCCGAGATCAGCACACGCTCGGCAGTTCGTTCCGGCAAATCGAAGAAGGCTATTGCCTTCAAGCTCGCATCCAAGGGCATAGATGGCGAAACCGTCGTTGCGGCAGTGGAGGAGGTCGATGATCTCCACTCCGCCATTATCTTTGCCAGGAAGCGCGGCTTCGGCCCCTTCCGGCGTGGTGATCTGGACGAGAAGCGCAAGGCAAAAGAACTATCCGCCTTCGCCCGCAACGGCTTCAGCTTCGCCATCGGCAAAAGGGTCTTCGATATGGAACGAGAGGACGCCGAAGAACTATTGCTGTCGGCCTCGGCATTCTGAAGCTCAATGCTCATTGAAATGGCTGAGGCCACCCGCTAGCTTTGCCGCGCTTGAATGCGGCATGCAGGGGAAATTCGTGAAAGCAGCTATTCGATTGTTCGCGATGGCGATCGCCATCGTCTCATTGCCGCTGGTGGCCCATGCCGATTGGCAGGCGGTGGAGACGACCAAGACCTATGCGATTGCCGGGACAAGCGGGGCCGAGCTTTACGATTCGATCGGCGAGCGCGGTCCATTGCTCGGGCCGAAGGTGCGGGCGATCGCCCATACCGATTTCAAGCTGACCTGGACGCGCAAATACGAACCGCAGCCGGATGGCGCCTGCACGATCACGGTCAACATACCAAAACTGATCATCACCTACACATTGCCGAAGCCTTCGGCGCAATTGCCGGCGTCGACCCGCAAAAGCTGGCAGAAATTCATAGCCGGGGTCGAAGCGCATGAGCGAGTGCATGGCGGCTACATCAAGAACATGGTCAAGGAGATCGAGGCCATGAGTGTGGGCTTTTCCGTGCCCGACGACCCGAAATGCAACAAGATCCGCGTGGAGCTGACGAAGCGGCTTGGCGAGATTTCGAATAAGGAACGGCAACGCAACAGCGATTTCGACAAGGTCGAATTCAGCGATGGCGGCAACCTCCAGCAACTCGTCCTGAAACTGGTGCGGGAAGAATAGCCCTGAGAAACGCAGCCGGTCTTAATCGACCGGCTGCGTTTGTTCGAAGAGGGATCAGCGGCCCTTCTGCTTGCGCCATTCGGCGAATTTGAGTTTCGGCGCCTCGCTGGTTGCCGGGTAGAGGCCGATGATGGTGGCGCCGTTCATGACCTCTTCGGTGACGAAATCCTCGTAGGCCGTCATCTCCACGGTCTCATTGGCGATCTCGTCGGCGAGATGCGCCGGGATAACAATGACGCCTTCATTGTCGCCGACGAGAACGTCGCCGGGGAAGACCGCGACATCGCCGCAGCCGATCGGACCATTGATTTCGATCGCCTGATGCAGCGTCAGGTTCGTCGGCGCCGACGGGCGGTGATGATAGGAGGGGATATCGAGGGCCGCGATTTCCGGGCTGTCGCGGAAACCGCCATCGGTGACGACGCCCGCGACACCACGCACCTGCAGCCGCGAGACCAGAATGGAACCGGCCGAAGCCGCGCGCGCATCCTTGCGGCTATCCATGACCAGCACGAAGCCGGGCGGGCATTGCTCGACGGCGGCGCGCTGCGGATGCTCGGGGTTGCGGAAGACTTCCAACGTGTTTAGGTCCTCGCGGGCAGGAATATAGCGCAGCGTGAAGGCCTGGCCGACCATGTTCGCCTTCTTCGGCGAAAGCGGTCGGACATCCTGAATGAACTGATTGCGCAGGCCGCGCCTGAAAAGCGCGGTGGCGATCGTCGGTGTCGCGACGCCCATCAGCTTGTCGCGCGTCTCGGTGCTCAGCACGTAATTGCTCATGCGATATATCCTTTATAATCAATAGATGTCGGGTTCGCCCGATGTCGGGCCGAAACCGGTTTCCAGGAAGTCGAAATCGCAGCCGGTATCGGCCTGCGCCACATGGCGCGAAAACATCCAGCCAAAGCCGCGGCCGAACTTTTCCGGAGGCTTGACCCAGGCGTCGCGACGGCGTTGCAGCTCGTCTTCGTCGACAAGCATGTCGATGCGCCGCACCTCAAGATCGAGGCGGATGATATCGCCGTTGCGCAAGAGCGCCAGCGGGCCGCCGACATGGGATTCGGGCGAGACATGCAGGATGCAGGCGCCATAGCTCGTGCCGCTCATGCGGGCGTCGGAGAGGCGGAGCATATCGCGATGCCCCTGTTTCAGCAGGGCCTTGGGGATCGGCAGCATGCCCCATTCCGGCATGCCGGGGCCGCCCTGTGGCCCTGCGCCGCGCAGCACCATGACGTGATCCGGGGTGATATCGAGATTTTCATCGTCCACCGCCTTCTTCATCTCCGGATAGCTGTCGAAGACGAGTGCCGGTCCCTGATGCTTGTGAAAACGCGGATCGCAGGCGGCGGGCTTGATGACGGCGCCGGTCGGCGCGAGATTACCCTTCAGCACCGCAAGCGAGCCCTCATGATAGACCGGATTGTCGAGCGAGCGGATCACGTCGTCGTTGTAGCATTTGGCGCCCTCGAGCGTTTCGCCGAGGGTGAAGCCCGATACGGTCAAGGCTGAGAGATCGAGCTTGGAAGATAGCTTTGCCATCAAAGCTCTCAGGCCGCCGGCATAATAGAAATCCTCCATTAGATAGGTCTTGCCGGTCGGTCTGATATTGGCAAGCACTGGCGTCGTGCGTCCGGCCTCGTCGAGATCGTCGAGTGAAAGATTGGTGCCAGCGCGTCGTGCCATGGCGATCAGATGCACAACGGCATTGGTGGAACAGCCCGTCGCCATCGCCACCGCGACGGCATTGTTGACGGCGGCTTGTGTGACGATCTTTGCGGGAACGAGATCCTCCCAGACCATTTCGACGATCCGACGGCCGACGGCCGACGACATGCGGATGTGATTGGCATCAGGTGCGGGGATCGAGCTGGCGCCAGGCAGCGTCAAGCCGAGTGCTTCCGCGATCGCCGTCATCGTGCTTGCCGTGCCCATGGTCATGCAGTGACCGTAGGAGCGGGCAATGCCGGCCTCGACATCGACCCACTCCTTCTCCGAGATGGTGCCGGCGCGGCGCTCGTCCCAGAATTTCCAGGCGTCGGAGCCCGAGCCCAGATATTCACCGCGATAATTGCCGCGCAGCATCGGGCCGGCCGGCAAATAGATCATCGGCAGCCCCATGGAGAGCGCGCCCATGACGAGACCCGGCGTGGTCTTGTCGCAGCCGCCCATCAGTACTGCGCCGTCGACCGGGTGCGAGCGCAAAAGCTCTTCGGCCTCCATCGCCAGCATGTTGCGGTAGAGCATGGTCGTCGGCTTCACATAGCTTTCCGACAACGAGAGTGCAGGCAGTTCCAGCGGAAAGCCGCCCGCCTGAAGGATGCCGCGCTTCACATCCTCGACGCGATGCTTGAAATGGGCATGGCAGGGATTGGCATCCGACCAGGTGTTCAGGATGGCGATGACGGGCTTGTCCGCCCATTCCTCGGGCGCATAGCCCATCTGCATGGTGCGCGAGCGATGCCCCGAGCTTCTGAGATCATCCGGCGCAAACCATCTGGCGCTGCGTAGGTCCTGGGGCTTCTTCCTGCTGTTCATTGTATCTGCGCCTTGTATCCGAATGTTGGTCGAAGAGATATGTCCGTGCGCCTGTTCATTCCTTCATGCCCCATTTTAGCAGGGTGCGGCGCTCGATCGTCTGGAAAACCAGGTTTTCGACAATAAGCCCGATGACGATCACAGTCAGCAGGCCGGCAAAGACCGAGGGGATGTCGAGAAGATTGCGGTTTTCGAAGATGAACCAGCCGAGGCCGCCCTGGCCGGAGGAGACGCCGAAGACAAGCTCGGCGGCGATCAGTGTGCGCCAGGAGAAGGCCCAGCCGATTTTCAAGCCCGTCAGGATCGACGGGAAGGCGGCGGGGATCAGAATGCGGAAGACATAGGATAGCCCCGTCAACCCGTAGTTCGCGCCGACCATGCGCAAGGTGCGCGAGACGCCGAGAAAGCCCGCATGGGTGTTGAGCGCGACGGCCCAGAGCACGGAATGTATGAGCACGAAGACGAGGCTCGCCGGGCCGAGGCCGAACCAGATGAGCGCGAGCGGCAGCAGCGAGATGGCCGGCAGCGGGTTGAACATCGCCGTCATGGTCTCAAGAAAATCGGTGCCGATGCGCGTGTTGATCGCGACAACCGTCAGGACGGCGGCGAGCACCGTTCCCGAGATGTACCCTGTCACCAGTATCTTCAGCGTGGTCCAGATGCGGGCCGGCAGGACGCCGTCGGCAAAGCGGTCGTAAAGGGCCGTCAACGTGTCGCTGAGCGTTGGGAACAGCAGCGGATTGTCGAGATGCCGGGCATAGGCCTCCCAGATAACGGCAAGGACGACGATCAGCAACGACTTGCGGAACAGGCCCGACTGCCAAAGGAGTTCCATCGCGCCGAGCTTCTGCTCGACGGCCGCGATATGGCCAGCGGCTTCCGTTGTCTGTGGGGCAAGGATGATCTGTGGCACACTCATGGCTTACTCCCTGTGTCCCTGCTCGGCAAACAGCATGTGATGGATCTCCTGCTCCAGTTTCGCGGCGGCGGCAGGATCGTCACGAACGGTTTCCAGATCGCGCACTTCGGCCTTGACGCGGCCGGGATGCGGCGACAGCAGCAGGATGCGATTGGAGATCTTGATCGCCTCGGCGATCGAGTGCGTCACGAAGATGACGGTGAAGCGGGTATCTTCCCAAAGCTGCAGAAGTTCGTCCTGCATCTGCCGGCGGGTAAGGGCATCGAGTGCCGCGAATGGCTCGTCCATCAAGAGGATATCGGGCTGCATGGCCATGCCGCGCGCAATCGCGACGCGCTGCTTCATGCCGCCGGACAGCATATGCGGGTAGGTATCGACCGCACGGGTGAGCTTGACCTTTTCGATATAGTCGCGGGCAATGGCCTCGGCTTCGCTTCGCGGCAGGCGGCGGGCCGTCGTCAGCGGGAACATGACGTTTTCCAGCACTGTCTTCCAGGGCAGCAACTGGTCGAATTCCTGGAAGACCATCATGCGATCGGCGCCGGGTTTCCTGATCGGTTGCCCCTTGATTTCGATCCGGCCGGTCGTCGGTGTCATATACCCGCCGATGGCCTTCAGCAGCGTCGATTTTCCGCAACCCGACGGGCCGAGGAGAACGAAGCGATCGGATTGGGCGACCGAGAAACTGACGTTTTCGGTTGCGGTGATCAGCAGGTTCGGCGTCTTGTAGCGAAGCGTCACCCTATCAACATTCAAGAGCGGCTTTGAGGTCATTTTTTCTGTGCTCGGCGTATCGGCGAATTTTGCCTGAAGCATGAGGGTCCTCCAAGAGGCGGCTTGAAGGCGGCATTCGCGCCGCCGCAGGCGTCAGTTGCCATTAAGATCGGCTGCTTCTGGCAGGTAATAGTCCGTCCAGGCCTTGGGCATGGTTTTCAGCGTGCCGATTTTATAGAGGTGAGCCGCGAACTTCATGGTTCCCTGCGGGTCCATGCGGAACTCCATCATGTGCGGCTCGTTCAGGATTGCCAAAAGATCATCGACGCTCGTCTTGTCGCCGCTGACGGTCTTGTAGGCCTCCACCGCCGATTTCGGATCCTTCTTGATGAAGTCGATGGCCTCCGCCGTTGCCTCGCGCACCGCCTTGATGATGGTCGGGTTGGCGTTTGCAAACTGCGTCGTGGTGAAGAATGTGCCCTGGGTCAACTCGCCGCCAATGATGTCGCGGGAATCGACGACCTTGTGAACGCCCTGCTGTTTCAGCTCGAGATACTGGAAGGGCGGGGCGGAGAAGTGGTTCTTGACCTCATGCGTCTGATTGGCGAGCGCTGCCATTGCATCCGGATGGCCAAGCTGCACCGTATTGGCGTCGAACTTGTGCACTTGGTCGTCGCCATACATTTGCGCGGCAGCCATCTGCAGCAGGATTGCCTGCGTCGACACGCCGACCGTCGGCACGGCGATCTTGTCGCCGGGCTGGATATCCTTCAACGACTGGATGCGCGGATCGCGCGAAACCATGATGACCGGCTGGGCCGAATTGGTGACGATACCCTTGACCTTGCCCCTGGTGCGATCCCAAAGCAGCAGGAGATTGCCGGTGCCGGTATTGACGATGTCGACATTGCCGGAAAGCAGCGCATCGGTCTGGGCACCACCGCCGCTGAAGGTGCGCCATTCCACCTTAACGCCCTGAAGACCGTCGGCCGCTGCATGCTTCTCGATTAGCTTCTGCGTCTCCATCACATGGCTGGCGAGATAAAGAATGCCCGGCTGACGCGTGATCGAGATGTCGGTCTTTTCGGCGGCATCGGCCGAAAAACTGCCCGCGATTACCATGCCGACCGCGGTCAGACAGCGAAGAAATCCTCTCATTTGCTCCTCCCGATTTGATCCAACCCTTGAGAAATGAAGTTGGCTTACACCAACTAAAGCACTAATGTATCAGTGCATCAAGCCCCGAACTGTGCTTAATGAGCAGATGCTCTCGATGAGAAAGGCCGCCAGTGAAGCTCAACCCGAAAGAATTCGCCCTCGATCGCTCCCGCCAAGTTGGGCCTCAGATCCTGGAGATCCTACGATCGCGCATTCTTTCGATGAGCCTGCCACCGACGACGGTCTTGTCGCGCATCTCGCTGCAAAGCGAATTCAATGTCAGCCAGACCCCTGTGCGCGATGCCCTGATCCGGCTTGAGGAAGAGGGGTTGGTGGAGGTCTATCCACAGTATGCGACGGTTGTCGCGAGGATCGATATCCGCAACGCGACCGAGGCGCATTTCCTGCGATTGTCGATCGAGCTGGAGGCGGTCCGCAGGCTGGCTGCCGAGTCGCCTGCGGAAACGTCAGCAATCCTTGAAGGCATTCTGGCTCGTCAGAAGCATGTGGTGTCGCAGGAAACCTATGATCTCTTCGATGTGCTCGACAAGGATTTCCATCGCGTTCTTTATGAGCGAGCCGGCATTCTCGGCCTGTGGTCGACGGTCCGGCGCCAGAGCGTGCATCTCGACCGGCTGCGCATGCTCAACCTGCCGATGCCGGGCAAGCTCGAGCAGATCATTGTCGACCATCAAGCCGTGGTCGATGCCGTCCGATCAGCCGATTCGGAGGCTGCCGTGGCTGCTTTGCGCCGACACCTGTCAGGCACTTTGTCGATCGTCGATCTCATTTGCGAACAATATCCGGATTATGTGAGCAGGTAAGTGCTGCCTGGCTTTTGGATTGCCGGTAGATGTGGAGCGTGCGGGCGCCCGCATTGGCTTGCGCCTTGCTTCGTGCGAGAAGGTTGATAGGCAAACAGATCATGGAGTTCGCTTGACCATCGGGCTTGCGCATGCCGAGCTGATCGCGGTTCTGACGGCTGTCACCGGCAGCGATCCAAAGGTGATGACGGTGCGGTCGGGCGATGCCTTGCCGTCCGGCCCGTTCGAGCTCGGGCACCGCACGCTGCAGAGCGGGTTGCGCGAATGGGTTCAGGATCAGACGGCCCATCCTGTCGGCTATCTGGAACAACTCTATACCTTTGCCGATCGCGATCGAAACAACGAAATCCTCGGTGGGCGCACGATTTCCATCAGCTATCTCGGGCTGGTGCGGGAGCAGGCCGCACCCGGCGGCGGCATGCCGGGCTGGCATGGCTGGTACGAATATCTCCCCTGGGAAGACCATCGGAACGGCCGGCCGGTCATAGTCGATGACATCGCCGCTCGTCTCACGCCTTGGATCGAGGAGGATGCGATGCGCAGCGGTCAGCGCCGCCGTCGTGCCGATTTCGATTTCGGGCTGAATGGGGCGGCATGGAACGAGGATCTCGTCCTACAGCGCTATGAGCTGCTCTACGAGGCGCATCTCGTCGCCGAGGCGGGCTGTGACCTCAAGCGCAATTTCGGCCGATCGATGTTTGCCGATCATCGTCGCATCCTTGCGACAGGCATGGCGCGGCTCAGGGCCAAGATCAAATATCGGCCCGTTGTTTTCGAACTCATGCCGGAAAACTTTACGCTGCTGCAATTGCAGAAAACCGTCGAGGCGCTGGCCGGCTTGACGCTGCATAAGCAGAATTTCCGCCGGCTGATCGAACAGCAGGAACTGGTCGAGGAAACCGGCGGCACCGAAAGCGAAACTGGCGGCCGTCCCGCCAAGCTCTTCCGCTTTCGCCGCGCTGTCCTCGAAGAACGCGAATTCGCCGGAACGAAATTACCACTCTCCCGCAATTGACATATGCTCGCACTGAGAATATCTATTTGCGCATAATATACTCAAAGTGAGTATAATAAGGAGCCGGTCATGAATCTTCCCGTATCCGCATCCTCCCTCTACGATCGTGTCAGCCGCGTCATCCCGAAAGCCGAATGGCTGTCGTTCCAGGATGATGTCGAGGCAATCCTCGAACTGAAGCGACGACATAACGCCGTCATTCTCGCGCATAACTATCAGACGCCGGAAATCTTCCATGGCGTTGCAGATATCGTCGGCGACAGCCTGGCGCTTGCCCGCAAGGCTGTCGAGGTCGATGCCGATATCATCGTGCTGGCCGGCGTGCATTTCATGGCGGAGACGGCGAAGCTGCTGAACCCGGAAAAGAAAGTCCTGATCCCGGACATGGAAGCCGGCTGCTCGCTGGCGGAATCGATCACGCCCGAGGATATCGCCCTGCTGCGTCAGGCCCATCCGGGTGTTCCTGTCGTCACCTATGTCAACACGTCGGCGGCGGTAAAGGCGGCCTCCGATATCTGCTGCACCTCGGGCAATGCGCGGCAAGTGGTGGAATCGCTCGGCGTGCCGAAGGTGCTGATGCTCCCGGACGAGTATCTGGCCCGCAACGTGGCGCGCGAAACCAATGTCGAGCTCATCGCCTGGCATGGGCACTGCGAGGTTCATGAACTCTTCACAGCAGACGATATCCGCCAGCTGCGGGAGAACTATCCCGGCGTGACCGTGCTTGCGCACCCGGAATGCCCACCCGATGTCGTCGAGGCCGCGGATTTCGCCGGCTCGACCGCCGTCATGTCCGACTATGTCGGCAAGAAGCGCCCGTCACGCGTCGTGCTTTTGACCGAATGTTCGATGAGCGACAATGTCGCTGTGCATCACCCGGATGTGGAGTTCATCCGCCCCTGCAATCTCTGCCCACACATGAAGCGCATCACCCTCGGCAACATCCGTAAGGCCCTGGAAGAAGGGCGGCATGAGGTGACGGTCGATCCGGCGATCGCGGCCGACGCACGCCGCGCGGTGGAAAGGATGCTGGCGATATGAGCGAGATCCTCGAAGAACTGCGGGGTCGTATCGTCATCGTCGGCAGCGGTCTTGCCGGGTTGATGACGGCACTGACATTGGCGCCTCGGCCTGTCGTGATCGTTACCCGCGCCTTGATCGGCGCGGAAACGTCGAGCGCCTGGGCTCAGGGTGGCATCGCTGCCAGCGTCGGCGAGGGCGATAGCGCCGCTTTGCATCTTGCCGATACGCTCGCTGCCGGCGACGGCCTTTGCGACGCGAAAGTAGCGGCAAAGATCGTCGCGGAAGCCCCTGCTGCCATCGCTGCACTGGAGCGCGCCGGCGTCGAGCTCGATCGCGATGTTACAGGCGAATTGTCCCTCGGCCTTGAAGCCGCGCATTCGCTGCGGCGCATCGTGCATTCCAAGGGGGATGGCTCGGGTGCTGCTATTGTTCGTGCGCTTGCCGAGGCAGTTGCCCGCACGCCGTCGATCATGGTGCTCGAGGGTTATCAGGCACAGCGGCTGCTGCTGGACGGCGATCGGGTTGCCGGCCTCCTATGCCTCACCGACAAGGGCAGCGTCGTGTTGCCATCCTCGCGCGTCGTTCTTGCGACTGGCGGTATTGGCGGCCTGTTCGATGCCACCACCAATCCTGTCGGCAATTTCGGGCAGGGGATTGTGCTTGCAGCGCGCGCGGGCGCGCAACTCGCCGATATGGAATTCGTGCAATTCCATCCCACCGCACTCGACAGCCGCAGGCGGCCTTTGGCGCTTGTCAGCGAAGCGGTCCGCGGTGAGGGCGCGCTTCTCGTCAATGAAAGCGGCGAGCGCTTCATGGCTGGCGTCGAAGGTGCCGAGCTTGCGCCGCGCGATGTCGTGGCGCGGGCTATCAGCGCGGAAATCGCCCGCGGCGGCAAGGTGTTCCTCGATGCGCGCAATGCGCTCGGCAATCGCTTTGCTGTCCGCTTTCCGGTCATCGAGGCCCTTTGCCGCGAGGCAGGCGTCGACCCGGCAAGCGACCCCATTCCGGTGCGTCCGGCCGTTCACTATCACATGGGCGGCGTGGCGACCGACGAGAATGGCCGAAGCTCCGTTCCCGGCCTATGGGTCGTGGGTGAGGCGGCGTCCACCGGTCTGCATGGCGCCAATCGTCTTGCCAGCAACTCCCTGCTGGAGGCTGCGGTCATGGGCATGCGGGCCGCGCGCGATATTGCAGGCATGGATGCGGCTACGACGAGGTTGCCGAAACATCTTCCCGAGACGGTCGCGCCGGATGCGGCGCTCGTGCGGCCGATCGTGTCGCGGCATCTCGGGGTCCTGCGCAATGCTGGCGCCATTCATGGCGCGATCGCAGCGCTTCTGCCGCTTTGCGAGAGCGAAGGACCGGCCGCCGACCCCGCGCTGGTGGCCTTGCTGATCGCCGTCTTCGCAAATCTCAGGATGGAATCGCGTGGCGCCCATGCCCGCACGGATTTTCCGCTCAAGCTGCATCATGCGCAGCGCCGCATGATGAACCTTTCCGACGCCCTGGATATCGCCAGATCCGCAATCCCCTATTCCATCGCAAGGAGTGCCTGACATGATGCTTGCTCCCCTCCCGCGCCTGATCGTCGAACCGCTGGTGCGCAATGCGCTTGTGGAAGATCTCGGCCTTGCCGGCGACGTCACCTCCACCGCCGTCATCCCCGCCACGCATCGCTCCCGCGTCGCCATGGTCACCCGGCAGCCGGGCGTGGTCGCAGGCCTTGATGCGTCCGAACTTGCCTTCCAATTGGTCGATCCTGCCATCGTCATGACCCGCCACGTACCCGATGGCACGAAGGTTGGTGTCGGCGAGGTCATTGCAACGGTCGAAGGGCCGTCCCGCGGTCTGCTGACGGCGGAGCGGACTGCGCTCAATTTCCTCGGCCATCTCTCAGGCATTGCCTCCGTGACCGGCGGCATCGTCGAGGCGATCGCCGGCACGAAGGCGTCGATCGTCTGTACGCGCAAGACGACGCCCGGTCTGAGAGCCCTGGAGAAATACGCGGTTCGTGCCGGCGGCGGTATGAACCATCGTTTCGCGCTCTATGACGCGGTGCTGATCAAGGACAACCACGTCGCCATTGCCGGCGGCATCGCAGAAGCCATTCGTCGCGCCAAGGCCGGAGCCGGTCACATGGTCAAGATCGAAGTCGAGGTCGATACGCTGGCGCAGCTTCGCGAAGCGATGCAGGAAGGCGTCGATGCCGTGCTGCTCGACAATATGATGCCGGACCAACTGCGCGAGGCGGTCGATATCGTCGGCGGCCGGGCGATCACCGAAGCCTCCGGGCGCATCACGCCGGCAACGGCTGCCGTGATCGCCGCATCCGGCGTCGATCTCATATCCGTCGGTTGGCTGACTCATAGTGCGCCGACGCTCGATATCGGGCTGGATTGGAAGGCGGTGGCCTGAGGTGTGGGCATTGCGGTGATCTCGTTGGCAACAGCACGGGCGCAACTCAAGAACTGAAGTCGCAGAGAGCAATCTGAATGGGGTAAATGTATATACAAAAGAGCTCCTTCCTTTGTATAGATTGGTCCGTGAGTACCGAATTCCCCCAGGAGGAGCACAGGATGAGCGGTGTCAGAACCGGCGATGGATTCGCCGAACGCAGAACCATAGACAGGATACCGGAGAGCGAGCGGCACGGTTCCCCACGAGACCAGTTCACGCTCTGGTTCGGAGCGAATCTGCAGATCACGGCGGTGCTGGATGGCGCGCTCGCCGTCGTGTTCGGAGCAGAGGCGATGACCGCGATCGTGGGTCTTGCCGTTGGCAATATCCTCGGAGGGATCGTGATGGCCCTCCATTCGGCGCAGGGGCCACGGCTCGGACTGCCGCAGATGATCAGCAGCCGCGCGCAGTTCGGTGTCAGAGGTGCAACACTTCCGTTGCTTCTGGTCATCCTGATGTATCTCGGCTTTGCCGCGACGGGCACGGTACTCGCCGGCCAGGCCATGAACCTTCTCCTTGGCGTTTCCAATCCGGCTGTCGGCATGGTGATCTTCGGGGTGCTCAGCGCCGTGATCGCGCTCGTCGGCTATAAGGTGATCCACATTATGGGGCGGATCGCGACAGTCATCAGCGTCATCGGCTTCGCTTACCTCGCCTATCAGCTGTTCCACCAGTACGACATTCAAACGGCCTTCGGGCAAAAGCCCGCGACGATCGCGACCTTCCTGCTGGCCGTCTCGCTCTCGGCTGGATGGCAGTTGACCTATGCGCCATACGTCGCCGACTATTCGCGCTACCTCCCGTCGTCCACACCGGATGGCAAGGCGTTCCTCTATACATTGCTCGGCTCGGCGATTGCTTCGCAACTGGCGATGACGTTCGGCGTGCTTGTCGCCGCACTCGGCGCGAAATTCCTTTCAAACCAGGTCGGTTTCCTTGGAACTCTGGCGGGACAGGGCGCGGTTCTCGTGTATGTCGTCATTATCTGCGGCAAGCTGACGATCAACTGCCTGAACGCCTATGGCGGCTTCATGGCAATCCTGACGACGTTTACCTCTTTCAGCAACCAGACCCGGATCTCGCGGGGCGCGAGGGCACTCTATATCATCGGATTTGTCGCTCTGTCGGTGCTGATCGCCGTTCTCGCAAGCGCGGATTTCCTCTCGGCATTCAAGAACTTCGTCCTGATGCTGCTGGCGGTGTTCGTCCCTTGGAGCGCGATCAATCTCATCGATTACTATCTGATCTCCAAGGAGAAGGTGGATATTCCCGCCCTCTATGACGCAGCCGGCCGTTACGGCGCGTACAACTGGACAGCACTCGGATGCTATGTTCTCGGCGTCGTCGTGCAGATCCCGTTCCTCAATCAGCCTCTCTATGAAGGTCCGATTGCGGTCGCGCTCAATGATGCCGACATTTCCTGGGCCGTCAGCCTGGTCGTGACTGCCGTCGTCTACTACGCGCTGCAGCGCAACGCGAAGGTGGCGCCAAGCGAAATGATCCTGGATACCGCGATCCAAAGCTAGCGGAACGGTCTGCAGGACCCCGAGGCCGGCTCCCCTTCGGGGTAGCCAGCCGTCTCCGCAGACAAGATGGGAATTGAGGCGCGCGGAGGGGTCAGACGATGACCGGCACCTGCGCGCCATCCATGCTGATGACGACGCCGGTGACGTAGCCTGCCTTTGCCGAGCTCAGGAAGGCCACGACATTGGCGATATCGACCGGGCTCGCCATGCGGCCGATCGGAATACGCTTCAGTGCATCGGCAAGTGCTTCCTCTTCGGTCGAGCCTGAAACTTTTGCCGCTGCCTTCAGACCTTCGGCGACGCGATCCGTTTCCGTGAGGCCGGGATTGAGGCCGACGACGCGCACGCCCTTGCCGGCATAGGCATTGGCAAGCCCGACGCTTGCGAGCATGAGCGCGGCATTGGCCGATCCGCCGGCCAGATGCACGGGCGATGCGACCTTGCCGCCATTGCCGATGATATTGATCACGGTACCCGACTTACGAGCGCCCATGCGCTTGATGACGGGATCGATCACGTTGATGTAGGAGAAATATTTCGCATCCATGGCGGCGCGCCAGATGGCGGGCGTCAGGTCGTCCGCCGGTGTGCGGGCCGCGGCGCCCGCGCTGTTGACGAGAATATCGATCGATCCGATCTCCGCTTCGACCCGGTCAACGACCGCAAGCGCCTGCTCGTCGGAGATCAGGTCGGCGGCATAACCATGCGTGCCGGGGAGTCTGGAGAGTGCGTCATCGATATTGGCTTGCGCGCGTGAGCAGATCGCGACGCGTGCGCCTTCCTGCAGGAACAGCTCTGCGCAGGCAAAACCGATGCCTTTCGAGCCGCCCGTGATCAGAACGACTTTATCCTTGAGGCCAAGGTCCATGGAATCTCTCCGGTATGATTTGCTGGGGTTTGCCAAGCTATGTCCCGAAGCCTTCGACGTACAGGGTCGCCGTCGTCACAGCTTGGTGACCGATGTCGGCCGTTATGAAAGACGTTTGGCCTTAAGCACGGAAACCGCCGTCTCGCTGTTATGCACATAGTCGTTCGCATCAGGCTGACGCTGCACCAATAGAATGAACAGCAGGTCGGTCAGCATCAGCTGCGCGTCGCGGGCGGTGATGGCTGAGGAGCGGACGCGATCTTCATCGCCGACGGTGTGGAGGCAGATATCGGCGACGCGGGAAAGCGGGTTGTCCTGCAGGCCGGTGACGGCAATGACCGTTGCCTGGCGCTGGCTTGCCAGTTCCGCAATCCGCAGCGTCTCGATGCTGGCGCCGGAATAGGAAAGAGCAAAGAGAAGGTCATCCGGCCCGAGCGTCGACGCATTGGCCATTTGCACATGGCTGTCGCTGTCATGCAGCACATTGCGGCCAAGCTTCATCAGTTTGTAGGAAAAGTCGCGCGCCACCAGCGAAGAAGCGCCGACACCGGCCAGATGGATGCGCCGGGCATCATGGAGTGCTTCGAGCGCCTTTTCGATATCGGCTTCGTTGTTGACGGAGATGGTCTGCTGCATGGCCTGCATTTTGCTGCCCAGCAGCTTCTGCAGGATGGTGAGATAGCCGTCGCCCACCTCGATCGTGCCGTGGATCATGCCGGCCGGCGCCTGCCATTCCTGCGCTTTCGCCTCGCTGACGGCAAGCTTCAATTCCTGGTAGCCGGCATAGCCAAGCTTCTGGCTGAATTTCACGACACTCGACTGGCTGCGGCCGGTTTCTCCCGCGAGAGCGGCGGAGGAAAGACGCAGCATCTGGTCGGGGTTATCGATGATGAACTGCCCGATCTGGCGATCGGCGGGGGCCATGGTTTCGAGCTGCGCGCTGATTTTCTTTAAGATCGACATTTGTCCCTTCGAGCCATCAAGGCTGCTTAACTCGCCGACACGAGTGCACCGAAAATAGCATCCGGTTGAAGCTCGGCAATCTCGCTTCGTGCGATCGGACATTATCACAGCAAATTGGAATAAAAAATTCCAAATCCGGTTGACACTATGGAATGGCCGATTAGTCTTCAGAGGAAACGCGTGAAGGACTCGTGGCGTCCTCACCTTTTCCTCGACGGATTTTCATCATGGACAGACTTCGCATCTCCGGCGGCAGAAGGTTGCAGGGCGCGGTGACCATCGCCGGCGCCAAGAATGCCGCTCTGCCGCAGATCGCAGCGGCGCTTTTGAGCCCGCATCCGCTTGAATTGACGAACTTGCCTTCAGTCAGCGATGTCGAGAACATGCTTGGTGTCATCGCCCTCCACGGCGCTAAGATCGCCCGCGGGCCGCACGGCACGACGATCGATGCGAGCGATATCGTTTCGAAGGAGACCTCCTACGATACGGTCAGGCGCATGCGTGCGACCGTGCTGGTGCTGGCGCCGCTGCTTGCCCGTTTCGGCCATGCGCGGGTTTCGCTTCCCGGCGGCTGCGCGATCGGCGCGCGGCCCGTCGATATGCACATCAAGGCGCTGGCGACGCTGGGTGCCGACATCGCGATCGAAAGCGGTCTCATCGTCGCTTCGGCTTCGAGCGGGCTGAAGGGCGCGCGGATCGTCCTGAGTTCGCCATCCGTCGGCGCGACGGAAACGGCGATGATGGCTGCCTGCACCGCCAAGGGCGAAACCGAGATCCTGAATGCCGCCCGCGAGCCGGAGGTGGCTGATCTCGCGGCGTGCCTCAGCGCCATGGGCGCACGGATCGAGGGGGCCGGGACGCATCGCATCCTCATCGACGGCGACACCAGCTGGTGCCCTGCCAAGCATCACGGCATTCCCGACCGCATCGAGGCTGGCACCTATGCCGTGGCAGCGGCAATTACCGGCGGACAACTCGAGCTCATCCATGCGCGGCTGGAAAATCTGGCCTCCGTCGTCCAGGCACTTGAGGCCATGGGCGTCAGCGTCTGGCCGAGCGATCGCGGCCTGGTCGTTTCCAGAGATGGTCCGCTCAAGGGAGCCGATATCACCACGGAGCCCTATCCGGGTTTTCCGACGGACCTGCAGGCGCAATTCATGGCGCTGGCCTGCTGCGCCGAAGGCGCGTCACTGATCCGCGAGACGGTGTTCGAAAACCGTTTCATGCATGTGCCCGAACTGATGCGCCTCGGCGCCAACATCACCCTGCAAGGCACGACGGCGCTGGTGCGTGGCGGCGCGCCGCTTAAAGGCGCGCAGGTGATGGCGACGGATCTTCGCGCCTCCGTGTCGCTGGTTCTGGCCGCTCTCGTGTCCAGGGGCGAAACCATTGTCAACCGCGTCTATCATCTCGACCGCGGCTACGAGCAGCTCGATCGCAAACTGCGCCTCTGCGGCGCCGACATCGAACGGCTGACGTCATGACTGCCGCACTGGAAAACACTCCATATTTCCTCGGCATTGATGGTGGCGGCACTGGTTGCCGGGCTCGCATCGAGGATGCCGAAGGCGCGGTCTTGGGGCAGGGACTGTCCGGGCCGGCAACCACCCGGCTCGGGATTGCCGAAGCATGGGCGTCGATTTCAAGAGCCTTTGACGCTGCCATCGAGGAAGCAGGGTTGAGTGCCGCCGATATCAGTCGCATTCATGCCGGTGTCGGATTGGCAGGGATCGGCCGCAAGGGCGCGCTTGCCGCCCTGAAGGCGATAGAACATCCCTTCGCCAGCATCGCCTTCATCAGCGACGGCGAGGGCGCCTGCCTTGGTGCCCATTCCGGCCGTGACGGCGCCATCGTCATTGCCGGGACGGGCTCGATCGGGCTTGGTCTCGTCGAAGGGCGGCAATTGCGGGTGGGCGGCTATGGATTCCCGATCTCTGATGAGGGCAGCGGCGCCTATCTCGGGCTGAAGGCCGTGCAGCTGGCACTGCGCGCCCATGATGGTCGCGAACAGAAGGCCGCGCTGCTCGCCGAAATCATGCAGCGTTTCCAGAACGATCCGATGGAGGCGGTTGCGTGGATGGACCGGGCATCGGCGACGGACTACGCGGCTCTTGCGCCCATGGTTCTACGTCACGCCGATCAGGCTGATGCGATCGCGCGCCGGATCGTACAAGGTGCTGCGGGCCATATCGACACGCTGGTGCGCAGCCTGTTTGATCAAGGGGCGCCGCGTGTGTGCCTGCTTGGCGGTCTTGCGAGCCCGCTCGAGCCATGGCTCGCGCCCGACGTGCGCCGCCGCCTGAAACCGATCGACGGTGATGCGGTTTCCGGTGCGATTATTCTAGCCAGAAGAGCCGTTTGCCAAAGCTGACGAGGGATCTGTGGAGGGTTGAATTTCGCACGATCGAAATGGAATATTTTATTCCTTAATAGATTGACGAAAGGAATAAATGGACATAGTGTTAACCAAGGTAAACAGGGAATGGACGGGGAACGAAGCCGAAAAGGCCGTCCTCAGTCCCGGCTGACTTTGATCGTCCGTCTGACTGAAAACCGATCGTTGTTCTAGTTTGTTCGATCGCAAAGTGATTGAACATGCCACTCTGACCTATTGATATCGAAGCGTTATTTCGCGAGCAGGCCCATGACAGAACAGAAGTTGATTTCCGAACTGGAGCAGTTGGTTTCCGAAGGGCGCAATCCGAATACGATGCATATCGATCTCTTGCCGACCTTCGATATTCTGCGCGAGATCAATTATGAGGATCAGACGGTTCCGGTTGCCGTCGAGAAGGTGATTCCGGCAATCGCCGCCGCCGTCAATCAGATCGTGGCCGCTTTCCAGAAAGGCGGCAGGCTGGTCTACATGGGGGCGGGGACAAGCGGCCGGCTCGGGGTTCTCGATGCCTCCGAATGCCCGCCGACCTTCAGCGTGCCGCCCGACATGGTCGTAGGGTTGATCGCAGGCGGCCCGGATGCACTGCGGCGTTCGATCGAAGGCGCGGAGGACGATCCGGAGCAGGGGCGCCAGGCGCTTGAGGAAGTCAATCTGACCAAGGACGACGTCGTCGTCGGCATCGCCGTCAGCGGCCGCACGCCCTATGTCATCGGCGGCTTGAATTACGCCAAGGATATCGGCGCCTTCACGGTTGCGCTCTCCTGCAATCCGAATTCCATCATCGCCGGCATTGCCGATCTCGCCATATCGCCTGTTGTCGGTCCGGAGATTCTGACCGGATCGACCCGCCTGAAATCCGGCACGGCTCAAAAACTCATTCTCAATATGCTGACCACGGCAAGCATGATCCGCATCGGCAAGAGCTACCAGAACCTGATGGTGGATGTCAGCGCTAGCAACAAGAAGCTCGTGGCACGCGCTTCGCGCATCGTCATGCAGGCGACCGGCTGCACGCAGCAGGAAGCGCGCCGCGTGCTCGATCTCACAGGCAACGACGTCAAGCTTGCCATTCTCATGGAAATTACCGGGATGGGCATTGAAGAAGCCCGCGCGGCATTGCAAAACGCTGATGGATTCCTGCGCAAGGCCATCAACGCCAGGACTGCTTGAGACAATCAATGGGCCAAAATCGGCCGGGGACATTTAAAAAATTTGGAGGACTGAAAGTGAAAGGGAATTTTGCAAAGACGCTGATTTCGGGTGTAGCGCTGGCCGTGGGGATTGGTCTGGCGACCGTCGCGATTCCGGCGCAGGCAGCGACGCTGCGTATGGCATGGTCGCAGGATGCGACCGGGCTTGATCCGCACAAGCAGACGGCCTTCTCGTCCATTCGATTGCTGGAACTGATCTATGAACCGCTCGTTCGCCTCGATGGCAATCTGCAGATCGTGCCGGGTGTTGCCGAGAGCTGGCAGTTCTCGCCCGACGGCAAGCAATTGACCTTCAAGCTCAATGCCAAGGCAAAGTTCCAGAACGGCGCGCCGGTGACCTCGGCTGACGTCAAGGCCTCCTTCCAGCGCATTCTCGATCAGGCGACCGCCGCGGTTGCCCGCGCAAACTTCCTGTCGATCGCGAGCATTGATACGCCCGATGCCAATACCGTTGTCTTCAACCTCTCGCAGCCCGACGTTCCGCTTTTGACGGCCATGACGAGCCTCAATGCGGCGGTGGTTCCGGCAAGCGAAATCACTGCCGGCACCATCGGCACGAAGGCGATCGGCTCCGGCCCCTTCAAGCTCGACAGCTGGGTTCCGAACTCCAAGGAAGTCCTGAGCGCCAATAAGGACTGGGCAGGCGGCGCCACCGGCGTCGACGGCATCAACATCAGCGTGCTGCCGGACGAAACGGCGATCCTTGCCTCGCTGCGCACAGGCCAGATTGATTTCGCGCTGCTCAACGATCCGCTCGTCGCAACGCTGGTGCCGAAGGAGCCGAAGCTGCAGCTGACCCGCACGCCGGTTCTGTCCTACAACGTCCTGCAGCTCAATCCATCGCGCAAGCCGATGGATCAGCTGGCCGTGCGCCAGGCAATCTCCTGCGCCATCGACCGCAAGGATGTGATGGATACGGCAGCCCTCGGCGAGGGCAAGGTCACGGGGCCGCTGACGATGCCGCTCTATGCCGCCGATCCCAGCAAGCTCTTCTGCTATACGCGCGATGTCGCCAAGGCGAAGAAGCTGATGGCCGATGCCGGTTTTGCCAACGGCTTTTCCGCAACCGTGATCGCCGCAACCGGAGAACCGCCGACGGCCACCGCCGAAGCGCAGGTCATCCAGTCGCAGCTCGCCGAAATCGGCATCAGGCTCGACATCAAGGTGATGGAACTCAACGTCTATGTCGACACCTGGCTCAAGGGCAATTTCGACATGGCGGTCGCGCTCAACGGCGGCAGCGCCGACCCCTATTCGATGTACAACCGTTACTGGACGAAATCAGGCAATCTGCAGAAGGTCGCGAACTATATCGACGATACGCTCGACAGCCTGATGCAGAAGGGCCGGGTCGAAACAGATCCGGCCAAGCGCAAGGAGATTTTCGCCGAGTTCGAAAAGCATATCGCCGAAGTCTCGCCCTGGATCTGGCTCTACACGGCTTACGGCTATACGGCCGAGCAGAAGAACGTCGTGGGCTTCGTGCCGACGCCGACCGGCTCGCTGTTCGGCCTGAGCAAGGTTTCGATCAAGTAACAGTACCCGAGATTTAGAGAGCTTCCGCTTCCAAGCGAAGTTAGAGAAACTCTCTACCTCCTTGTTTTCACACAATTCCAGCGGAAGTTACTTCGCATATTTGCTGGAATTGTTCTTGAGGAATTGCAATGGCATACCTGACGCGCCGGTTGATGACATTCCCGCTGATCATGCTGGGCGTGTCCATCTTCGTCTTCGTCGCCATCCGGCTGGTGCCGGGCGATGCGATCACGGCGATGCTCGGAACCAATGCGGGCCTGCTGACACCGGAGCAGCGTCAGGCACTTGCCGCCTATTTCGGCATCGATCAACCCTGGCCTACTCAATATTGGCATTGGTTGCTCGGAGTATTCCAGGGCAACCTCGGCATTTCCGTCACCTACGGCAAGCCGGTGCTGGATATTATCCTTGAGCGCTTTCCACTGACGCTCGAGCTCGCCTTGCTTTCCATGGTGATCGCGCTCGCCATCGGCCTGCCGGCTGGCGTCTTTGCCGCCACGCGAAACGAAAAGCTCTCCGATCTTGCCGTGCGCATCGTTGCCATGATCGGGCAGTCCACGCCGAATTTCGTTCTCGGCCTGCTGTTAATCTATGCTCTGTCCGCCGGTTTCGGGGTGTTGCCGACCATGGGCGCCTTCACGCCCCTTTGGGAAAACCCGCTCGAGAATCTCGGCCAGATGATCCTGCCCGCACTAACTCTCGGCTTCGCCTTCGCAGCCTCGGTGACGCGCGTCGTACGTTCTGCCATGCTCGATGTCTTGAGTGATGATTATGTGCGGACGGCCCGCAGCCGTGGTGTGCCGGCGCGCGGCGTCATCTGGCGCCATGCCTTGCCGAATGCGCTGATCCCTGTGGTGACGCTGAGCGGCGTCGAGTTCGGTTATCTACTTGGCGGCGCCGTGCTGGTCGAGCAGATCTATGCCTTGCCGGGACTGGGACGTCTGGTCCTGGATGCAATCCAGCAGCGCGATTATGCGCTGGTGCAAGGCTGCGTCCTGTTCATTGCCTTCAACTTCATGATCGTCAACCTGCTCGTCGATCTCGCCTATGTCGCGCTTGATCCGCGCGTCCGCCTGGGAGAAGGCTGATGCGGATCGCCAAGGCCATTTTTTCCCATATGAGCGGCCGGATCGGCGGCGTGATTGTGCTCGTCTACATCATCATTGCCATCCTTGGTGTGCTTGGCCTGACGCCTAATGATCCCGTGGCGCGCAATCCGTTGGCTCGCCTGCAATCGCCCAATTTTGCATATTGGATGGGTACCGACCTGCTGGGGCGCGATGTGGCCAGCCGCTTGATGAATGGCGTTGGCGAATCTTTCACCGTTGCCTTCTTTTCGGTTGCGCTAGCGACCCTGGTCGGCACCGTACTCGGCCTGACCGCCGCCTGGTCGGGCAAGCGCTGGGACGGCGTCATCATGCGCACCATGGATGTGCTTCTGGCCTTTCCGGCGATCCTGCTTGCGCTTTTGATCATCGCCATCGTCGGTCCTGGCACCTGGACCAGCGTTGCTGCGATCGCGATCGTCTATACGCCGATCTTCACCCGTGTCGTACGCGGCCCGGCTCTTTCGCTGAAGGGGCGTGATTTCGTCGATGCGGCCCGCACTTTCGGCAGCAGTCGCTCCTATATTTTGACGCGCCACCTCCTGCTCAATCTCGTGGCGCCTTTGACGGTGCAAGTGACGCTGGCGCTTGCCTGGTCGTTGCTGACCGAGGCGGGCTTAAGCTTCCTCGGCCTGGGAACACAGCCGCCGGCATCCTCTCTGGGCCTGATGCTGAGCGACAGCCGCAATCTCATGGAAACAGCGCCGTGGCTGCTGATCTTCCCGGGCGTGACCATTATGATCTCCATTCTCGGCTTCAACCTGCTCGGCGATGCCCTGCGCGATATCCTTGATCCGAAGATGCGGAGGTCCACGGTATGACACCGCTTCTCTCGGTTTCCGATCTTCGCGTCGGTTTCGGGCGTAACCCTGAGGCCAATCCCATCGTTCGCGGCGTCAGCTTCGATCTTGAAGCCGGCGAGACGTTGGCAATCGTCGGCGAGAGCGGTTCGGGCAAGTCGGTCACAGCACTGTCGATCAATCGTCTCGTCGATTTCGGCGGCGGCCGCATCATCGGCGGGTCGATCCGCCTCAAGCGTGCCGACAACAATATTCTGGATCTCACCAAGGCCAGCGAAGCGGAGCTGACGAAGATCCGTGGCGCCGAGATCGGCATGATCTTCCAGGAGCCGATGACGTCCCTTAATCCGGTTCTCACCATCGGCACGCAGATCGAGGAATCGTTTCGGCTGCATCGTGGCCTGACGGGAAGCCAGGCAAAGGCCGCCGCCAAAGATGCCCTGGATCGCGTGCGCATTCCCGATGCCGCGCGCCGTCTCACCTATTGCCCGAACCAGCTTTCCGGCGGCATGCTCCAGCGTGTGATGATCGCGACCGCGCTTGCCTGCAATCCGCGCCTGCTGATCGCCGATGAGCCGACCACGGCGCTTGATGTCACCGTCCAGGCGCAGATCATGGCGCTGCTCGCCGAACTGAAGCGCGAGACGGGCATGTCGATGATCTTCATTACGCATGATATCGGCCTTGTTGCCGGCATTGCCGACAAGGTGATGGTGATGCAGGCCGGCCAAGCGGTGGAACAGGGCGAGCTCAATCAGATCCTCGATCATCCCAAGCACCCCTACACCCAGCATCTCCTGCATTCCGTCCCGCATTTCGCTTCAGGGCAGGCCGCGCGCACGGATTTTCAGCGTGACGAGACGCAAGCCAAGCCGGCGCTGAAAGTGGACGGCTTGACTGTCCGCTTCCCGGTCAAGGGCAGCTTCCTGCGGCGGTCGGCCGGCGCGGTCCATGCCGTCGAAGGGGTCGGCTTCGATCTGATGCCCGGCGAGACGCTGGCGATCGTCGGCGAGAGCGGCTCGGGCAAATCCACGACTGCGCGGGCGATCCTCGGACTGGTCAAGTCGACGCGCGGCACGTTTACGACCAATGCCGGCAAGGCTGCCGATCGCACCAGCGCCGTGCAGATGGTGTTCCAAAACCCCTATGCCTCGCTTAATCCGAGACTGCGCGTCGACAACATCCTCGCCGAACCGGTGATCGCCGCGGGTGGCCGCATTTCCGCCGAAACGCGGGAGCGGATGACCATGCTTTTGAAGCGCGTGGGCTTGCCGGAAAATGCCCTTGAGCGCTACCCGCATGAGTTTTCAGGCGGCCAGCGTCAGAGACTTTGCATCGCGCGTGCGCTGATGTTGAACCCTTCCGTGCTGGTGCTCGACGAAGCGGTGTCGGCGCTCGACGTGTCCGTTCAGGCGCAGGTTCTGGAATTGCTGATCGAACTGCAGCGCGAATACGGGCTTGCCTATCTGTTCATCTCGCATGACATGGCGGTCGTGGAGCGCATCGCTCATCGCATCGCGGTGATCTATGCCGGACAGATCGTCGAGATCGGCGATGCTGCCTCCGTCTTGTCGGAGCCCAAGCATTCCTATACCAGGCGGCTGATCGCAGCGGTTCCGATGGTTGCGCGGCGCAAGGAAAACTTCACGCTCGACACACGCCAGGTTCCGTCGCTGGTGCGACCCCTGGGCTTCGAGCCGGTCGTTCCCGAGTGGCGCCGCTTCGCGCCGGATCACATCGCTTTGGCGGAAGCCTGAGCGAAGGAGAGGCGAGATGGCAACAGGGGGGAGCATGCAGTTTCAAGAACGTTTCGATCGGGCCCTCACGCCGCTCGAACAATCGGTCGCGGCGGCACGCATTCCCGGCGGCGTGCTTGGCATGATCGATCTCGACGGCAACCGGCAGGTTCGCGCCAGCGGCTCAGCGCAGAAGGTGCCGAGCGCCAGGCCGATGCTCGCCGATACCTGGTTCGATCTTGCGTCGCTCACCAAGGTTATTTTCACCACGCCGCGCATTCTGGCCTTGGCGGAAGCCGGCACGATCGACCTCGATGCGCCGCTGACGACGCTCCTGCCCGATCTTCGCCAATACAGCGCCGAAGCATGGGAACGAAAGGTGACGTTTCGCCAGTGCCTCGGGCATCAGACGCCGTTTCCAGCGGTCGAACCGATCTATACCTACGGTCGCGACCCGGATCTCCTGCGCGCCTTCATCCTCCAGCGCGAATGGCGTGCCGGGCCACCCGTCTATTCCGATATCAATTTCATCCTGCTCGGTTTTGCGCTGGAACGACTGGCCGGACAAACCATTCGGGCCATGGACGCAGGCCCGGGTTTTGCCTTCTCTGCGCCGCCCGAGCTCGCCGCCGCGACCGAAGACTGCACCTGGCGGCATCGCATCCTGTCGGGCGAAGTCCATGACGACAATTGCTCGGCGCTGCAGGGCGCCGGCCATGCCGGCCTGTTCGGAACGGCTGACGCGATCCTCGATTTTGCAAGGGGATTACTTGACGGTAGCGGCGCATCTGCCCAATCGATCGCCCTGATGCGGACGCCGCTTTCGGCAACGCGCACCCATGGCTGGGAGCGGCCTCATGACGGCTGGCATGGCGGCGCTCTCTGCTCGTCCGGAACCATCGGCCATACGGGCTTCACCGGTACGGCGCTCTGGATCGACTTCGACAGGGGCAGGGCCTGGACCTTGCTCACCAACCGCATTCATCCGACACGCCATTTCGACAGCGGCATACTGGCGCTTCGTCAGGCCGTCAGCGATCACGTCAACGCAGCATAGGAGCCTGACCATGGAACCAATCTGGGCAGTCGGTCTGATGACCGGGACCGTCCTTGACGGCAATATCGATGTCGCCATGCTGAAGACGGACGGCGAGCGGATCGAGGAGTTCGGGCCCTATGTTCTGGCGCCTTATCCCAGCTGGATTCGGGAGTTGCTGGAAGAGACGCTGCGGCAGGCCCGGGCATGGAATTTCGAAGGGCCTGAGCCGGCAATCTTCAAGGCCGCCGAGGAGGCGCTGACGCGAGCCCAGTCGGAGGCGGTCAGGGAACTGGTCGAAGACAACGGCATGACGATGGCCGATATCGGCGTCGTCGGCTTTCATGGCCAGACGGTCTTGCATCGGGCACCGCAGAAGGACAGGTTGGGGCAGACGCGCCAGCTTGGTGATGGTGAGCTGATGCGTTCGATCCTCGGCACAAAGGTCGCCTATGATTTCCGCTCGGCCGACATGCGCGCCGGTGGGCAGGGCGCACCGCTTGCCGCAGCCTATCACACCGCGCTGTTGCGCGGAGCGGGTGCGGCAGGAGAGGTGGCCATTCTCAATCTCGGCGGCGTTGCCAATGTCACCTGGTGGGATGGCGAGGGCAATTTCGTTGCTTTCGATACAGGCCCGGCCAACGCGCCCTTGAACGATTTCATCAAATCCCACGGGCTCGGGGAGATGGATCGCGACGGTGCGCTTGGGCGCGCCGGCAAGGTCGATGAGGCACGGCTCGAAAAGCTGCTGCAGCATCCCTATCTGACTGCGCCCTATCCGAAGTCGCTGGATCGGTTCGATTTCGGTGCCTCCATGGCGGATGGCCTTGGTCCGGAAGACGGTGCCGCCACGCTGTCAGCCTTCACGGCAAGCGCCGTCGGCAAGGCGCTGGATCTTTTGCCGCGCAGACCGAGCAAGGTCGTCGTCAGTGGCGGCGGCAGGCACAATCCGACGATCATGGCGATGCTGAAGAGCCGGGCCGGAGTCGAGCCGATCTTTGCTGAAGATCTTGGCTGGCGTGGCGATGCCGTCGAGGCGGAGTGCTTTGCGTTTCTCGCCGTGCGCGTGCTGCGCGGCATGCCGATCAGCTTTCCCGGCACGACGGGCGTGCCTGCGCCGATGCGCGGCGGGCGCCTCGCGGAATAGTAGTCTGCCAGCGACTGCCGTCGCATCTGAGGTTTTCGCCGCTCGCCTTCGATGTTATGAAGAGGCCGCGAATTTGCGATCGGTTGGTTTCGGACGGATATCGCTTAGATGACAGGCAGGCAGCATAGGGCAGGCTTCGTCGGCACCATCGTTGCCTCTGCGATTGCATGTATCATTGCTGTTTCGGCCTTCGGTCCAGCAGTCGCGCAGCCGGAATGGAGCGTGGCGCCGCCCGTCTGCGTCTCCGGGCCACTAACGACGGAGACGGGTCAAACGCTGTGCCTGCGTAAGGACAGTTACAATCGCGATCTCTGCACTGCCATCGAATATTTCGCGCATGCCAACCATCTGCCGCCGGACTATCTGGCGCGTCTGGTCTGGCGCGAAAGCCTCTTTCGCTCCGATGCGGTAAGCCCCAAGGGCGCGCGCGGCATCGCACAATTCATGCCGGGAACAGCGAAGCTGCGTGGCGTGCGTGACAGCTACGACGCGCTTGAGGCGCTCGGCAAGGCGGCGACCTATCTTGATGAATTGCGGGACCGCTTCGGCAATTTGGGATTGGCTGCCGCTGCTTATAATGCCGGCGAAGCCGGTCTTGCCAATTTCCTGAACTCCGGCGGACTTCCCTATGAGACGCGCAACTATGTGAGCGCGATCACTGCCCATAGCGTCGAGGAGTGGCGCGATGATCCGCCCGATATCGCAGCTCCCGTGCTGGATAAGAGCAAGCCGTTTGTCGATTCCTGCGTCGCGCTTGCGCAGAGCAGGCGCCTGAAACCCACTCCCCTGGAGCAGGAGCGGCCCTGGGCGCCCTGGGGCGCGCAATTGGCCGAGCATTTCCAGTTGGATGCCGCTCGCCGTCTGTTTACAGCAAACATAAGAAAACTGCCGTCACCGCTGAATACGGAGAAGCCGTTGATCGTGCGTCAGCGCAATGCCGACTTCGGCCGCCGGGTCCGTTATGCGGCGCGCATTCCGCGGCAAACACGGGAGGAAGCGGATGCCGTTTGCACGCAGGTCCGGCAGCAGGGTGGCTCCTGCCTCGTCTTCAAGAACTAGAGCAATTCCAGGAAAAGTGCGCAGCGGTTTTCCATCCGGAATGCGAGAACAAACAAGAGGATAGAGCATTTTCGTGATGCGAAGAAAAGCGGAAATGCACTAGCTTGCACATGGCTTCATCACGCTGGGGGATTGTTTGATTTTCTGTCGCTTGATTGTGCTTTACTCCCTGATGTCGCAAGCTTATTTCTTGTAAGCCCGGCCTTTGGGAGGAAGCCGTTTGGGTAGCCAAAGGAGCGTATCATGGCGCGGAAGCGTGAAGTCCCCGGTATTCGTCCCTATAACAGCCCTGCTGGCGGTTGGGGCGCGTTGAAAGCCACGGCCAATGCGGTGCGTGAGCAGATGGATATCACCGAGGCGCCCGGTCTTCTCCTGCGCACCAACAAGCCTACAGGCTTCGATTGCCCCGGCTGCGCCTGGCCCGACAAGGAGCACACCTCCACCTTCCAGTTTTGCGAAAACGGCGCCAAAGCCGTCACCTGGGAAGCAACCAACAAGCGCGTGACGCCCGAGTTCTTCGCCAAGCATACAGTCAGTGAACTTTTGACGTGGAGCGATTATGAGCTGGAAAATTCCGGCCGATTGACGCATCCGATGGTCTATGACCGGGCATCCGATACCTACCAGCCAATTGCCTGGGAAGACGCCTTTGCCCGCATCGGCGAGGTCATGCGAAGCCAGCCCGATCCGGATATGGTCGAATTTTATACGTCGGGCCGAGCCTCCAACGAGGCGGCGTTTCTCTTCCAGATCTTTGCCCGCGAATACGGTACCAACAATTTCCCCGATTGCTCGAACATGTGCCATGAGGCAACCAGCGTCGGCCTGCCGCAATCGATCGGCATCGGCAAGGGTACCGTCTCGCTCGACGACTTCGACGAATGCGATCTGATCATTTCGATGGGGCACAATCCCGGCACGAACCATCCGCGCATGATGGGTACATTGCATGAATGCTCGCGCCGCGGCGTGCCGATCATCGTCTTCAACCCGCTGAAGGAGCGGGCGCTGGAGCGTTTTGCCGACCCGCAAGACCCCATCGAAATGGGAACCTTCGGTTCGACGCGGATCGCATCGTCCTATTATCAGGTGAAGATCGGCGGCGATGCCGCGGCCCTCAAGGGCATCATGAAAGCTGTTCTGGCGCTTGCCGAAACGTTGCCGGATGTTCTCGATCACGCATTCATCGCCGAACACACCACGGGCTTCGAGGCTCTCGTTGACGACATCAACCGGACGGAATGGGCTGATATCGAGCGGGTCTCCGGTCTTGCCCGCGCTGATCTGGAGCGGGTTGCCGCCATTTATGCAAAGTCGAAGGCAACGATCGTCGCTTACGGCATGGGCATCACCCAGCATGCCAAGGGAACGGCGAATGTCCAGCAGATCGCCAACCTCTTGCTGTTGCGCGGCAATTTCGGCAAGCCCGGCGCCGGCATCTGCCCGCTGCGCGGCCATTCCAACGTGCAGGGCAATCGCACCGTCGGGATCACCGAAAAGCCGACTCCAGCGCTGATCGAGGGCATCGAACGGGCGTTCGGTTTCACCTCACCGGCTCATCATGGTCACGATGCAGTTGCCGCCATGCAGGCGATGGCGGAGGGACGCTCCAAAGTACTGCTTTGCCTCGGCGGCAATTTCTCGATCGCGCTTCCCGATCCGGATCTCTGTGCTGAAAGCATGCGCAAGCTCGATCTCGCCGTTCATATGAACACCAAACTCAATCGCTCCAATCTCTTGATCGGCAAGGAGTCTTTCCTGTTTCCCGTGCTCGGTCGCACCGAGCAGGACATTCAGGCGACCGGCGCTCAATCGGTCACGATCGAGGATTCGATGTCGATGGTGCATGCCTCGCGTGGTCGGCTGAAACCGGCCTCCGATCAACTGCGTTCGGAGCCTGCCATTGTTGCCGCGATGGCGCAGGCGACCCTGCCGAGCAGCAAGGTTGCATGGATGGATCTCATCACCGACTACGATCTGATCCGCGACAAGATTGAAATCGTCTACCCGGATTTCGCCGATTACAATGAGCGTATCCGCGTGCCGGGTGGCTTCCGTCTGCCAATCGGGCCGACGGAGCGCGTCTGGAAGACACCGTCGGGCAAGGCGGAGTTCAAGCTGTTTTCCGGCCTCAACGAAGACATCTTGCTTTCGGATGGAACCATCCTCAAGCTGGCCACCATCCGCAGCCACGATCAGTATAATACGACGATCTATGGCCTTGACGACCGCTATCGCGGCGTATTCGGCCGCCGCGACGTCCTGTTCATGAACGATAGGGATTTGAAGGCAAAGGGACTGGAACATGGCGATCTCGTCGAGATCGAGACCGCACTTCCCTCCGGCGGCAAGCGGCTCTTGAAGCTGACGGCGATTTCCTACGATATTTCCGAGGGCTCTGTCGCCGCCTATTACCCGGAGGCAAATTGCCTGATCCCGATCGACTACCAGGACAAAGAAAGCGGCACACCGTCTTATAAATCCGTTCCGGTGCGGGTCAGCAAAGCGGCATGATATACCGACATCCAGCCAACGATTTTTACCTTGTTGGCTGGATGATGCCTACGTCGGCGAGGTCGCAGACAGCCCGCCGGCTATCGGGCAACGAGTATGCGGGTTGACTAGCCAAAGCATCTACCGCAGCCGTCCTCCCTGTTTGTCGAAATAGCGCCGGCGTTCGGGCGGGCAATGCAGGTGGAGCGTGTCGCCGCGCTCGATCTCCGGCCCGTCGCGATATTCGGCAATGATCGCCTGGCCGTCCTCTGTCTGGCAGTAGAGATAGCGGGTGCCGCCTAGATATTCGGTGACGTCGACCGTGACTCGCACGGCATCGTCCGCATTTGACGTGACGACGAAATGTTCGGGGCGCATGCCAAGGAGGATCTTTTCGCCCGCTGATGGCTTGGTCTGTAAAAGGTCTACCTTGATGCTGCCGTTTCCGACCTTCGCCGTCCCGTCATCGGACCACGTCGCTTCGATCATGTTCATCCTTGGCGAGCCGATGAAGCCGGCGACAAAGCTGTTGGCCGGATCTTCATAGACCTCGCGTGGGCTGCCCACCTGTTCGATCCGGCCGTCTCTCAGCACGACGATCTTGTCGGCGAGCGTCATCGCCTCCGTCTGGTCATGGGTGACGTAGATCATCGTATTGCCGAGCTCGCGATGCAGCCGGGCAATTTCGATGCGCATCGAGACGCGCAGCTCCGCATCGAGATTGGAGAGCGGCTCGTCGAAGAGAAAGACGTCCGGCTCGCGAACGATGGCGCGTCCGATGGCGACGCGCTGGCGTTGGCCGCCGGAAAGCTGTCCCGGCCGGCGGTCCAATAGATGATCGATCTTGAGGATCGCGGCGGCGGATCGCACGCGTCTTTCGATTTCGGATGCATCAGTTCGGGCCATTTTCAGCCCGAAACCGAGATTGTCGCGCACGCTCATATGCGGATAGAGCGCATAGGACTGGAAGACCATGGCGATGCCGCGCTCGGAAGGATCGAGATCGGTGACATCCCGGCCCTTGATGGCGATCTCGCCGTCGGTGACTTCCTCCAGCCCGGCAATCATGCGCAGCAGCGTGGATTTGCCACAGCCGGAGGGGCCGACGAAGACGACGAAAGCGCCTTCCGGTATGTCGAGATCGATGCCGTGAATGACCTCGAGCCCGCCAAAACTCTTGCGGACGCCGGTCAGGCGCATGCTGTTCTTTGTCATGCTAGACTCCGCGCTGCATCTGATCGGCGCGGATCCAGACAAGCATTTCACCGGGTTCGCGATTGTCCCAGAGATGATAGGGGACGAAGCGCGCCGTGGAAACAGCGCTTTTCGGTGGCGCCGTGCGATAGAGATCTGAACCCCAGTCAGACGTCTCGCGCGTCACGGGAACGTCGAGCGCGACCGCTCCTTCCAGCGCGGCGATTTCCGCGGTTTTGGCGGATGCCGGATCGCTGGAAAGCGAAATGCCGTTGAGATCGTGACCGTTGTCCGTGGTCTCGACGCAATAGACGAGCGGCCCGCGCATCAGGGCAGCACGCCCGGCGTCCTGGCGGACTTTCGGGTTGGCAAACAGCGTGCGGGGGATGAGTGGAAGGATGAGGTCGACACGATCGCCTGCCTGCCATTCCCGTTCGATGCGGGCATAGCCATCGACGGTGATTGTTGACAGATCGACCGGCGCGCCATTGATCGCGAGCGTCGCGCCTTCGGCCCATTCAGGAATGCGCAGCGACAGCGCAAATTTGGCCGCACGATCGGGGCTGACGTCGAAGCGGATTGCGCCGTCCCAGGGGTAATGCGTCGTCTGGGAAAGCTGTACGGTCACGCCGCCGGCGAGCGGCACGCGGGCCTTGCTTTCGCCATAGAGATGGACGGCGATCTCGTTGTCGGCTGCGGCATACATATAAGAGCCGACCGAGGCGAGCAGGCGCGCGATGTTCGGCGGGCAGCAGGGGCAATGATGCCAGGTCCAGCGATGATGCTTGCCGGCGCTCTCCAGCGGGTTTTCGTAGAAGAAGGTCTTGCCGTCCTGCGACAGTCCGGCCATGGCGCCGTTATAGAGCGCCACTTCCATGATATCGGCGTAGCGGCGGTTCGGACCGCGGCCGAGCATGCGGTTGGCCCAGAAGACCAGACCGACGGAGGCGCAGGTTTCGGCATAGGCGCTTTCGTTCGGCAGATCGTAGTAGTCGGTAAAGCCTTCGTTGGAGGCGGCCGGTCCGATACCGCCGGTCACATACATCTGCTTGGTCGTCAGGTCGTCCCAGAGCGTCTCGAGTGCCGCGGTCAGGGTATCGTCATTATATTCCGTGGCGATATCGGCCATGCCGGAATAGAGGTACATGGCGCGCACGGCATGGCCCACGACCTTGGTCTGATCGCGCACCGGCTCGTGCGACTGGCTGTATTCATAGGTCTTCTGCACGAATTTTTTCGGATCGCGGCCGTCGCGAAGCGCTTCATCGGTGAAGAAATGCGGTTCCTGGCCGCGCTCGTCGATGAAGTATTTTGCGAGATCGAGATACTTCTTCTCGCCCGTGACGCGGGCGAGCTTGACGAGCGCGAGCTCCACCTCCTCGTGGCCGCAATAGCCGCGCAGCTGGCCTTCGTCATGGCCGAAGACCGTGATCATGTAATCGGCAAAGCGGCTCATGATGTCGAGCAGCTTGCGCTTGCCCGTTGCCTGGTAATAGGCGACAGCCGCCTCGATCAGATGGCCGGCGCAATAAAGTTCGTGATGATCGCGAAGGTTGGTCCAGCGGCGGCCGGGCTGGACACGCTGGAACCAGGCGTTCAGGTATCCGTCCTCCTGCTGCAGCTTTTCATACATGTCGATGATGGCGTCCGCACGCGCTTCCAGCTCGGCATTGGGGCGACGATAAAGGGAATAGGCGATGGTTTCGATCGACTTGCCGAGATCGCTGTCCCAGAACATCTGCGTCGAGCCCGACCAGGTCTGCAAGGGAATGACGATACCGGGGCTCGGCTGGCTGACGTCGATGGCCTGGATCATGCCGGCCTCGACGCAGCGGTCGAGAAGAGTCGCTGCGGTGGAGTTGCAGATTGCATCCTGGCGGGAGCCGAACAGGCCCGCGAGCTCGACATTCGGAACGGGCAGGGGGCGAAACTGGCGGTTTTGCTTGTCAGACATGGCTTTGATCCGTTGTTTAAGTGGTTATTTCACCGCGCCGGCCATCAGCCCGCGCATGTAGTAGCGTTGCAGAAGCAGAAAGACGATGACGCAGGGGATGGTCATGACGGCGATGCCGGCCTGGACCGCACCCCAGTTGACGGCTCCGAGGCGGCCGGTCCTGACGGCGATCATCAGCACCGGCAGGGTGAATTTCTCGTTGCTCGACAGGAGCACCAATGCTGCCAGGAATTCGTTCCAGGCATTGAGGAAGGCAAAGATCGCAACGGTCGCGACGCCCGGCAGCACCAGGGGGAAAAGAACCCGGAACAGCAGCTTCAGGTCGCGGGCGCCATCGATGCGCGCCGCTTCCTCGATCTCCTTCGGCACCGCGTCGAAAGCGTTGCGCATCATGAAGACCGAAAAAGGCAGCTGCAGCGTCACATAGACGAGCGTCAGCCCGATCAGCGAATTGTTGAGGCCGAGCCGTGCCAGGATGATGAAAAGCGGCGTCAGGATCGACTGGAAGGGGATCATCAGCGTCGCGATGATCAGGATGAAGAGCGCGCCCTTGAAGGGGAAGCGATAGCGCGAGAAACCGTAGCCGGCGAGCAGGCTGACGATGACGGTCAAAAGCACGGTTGCGACCGAGACGAAAAGCGAGTTCAGCGTATGCTGCACCACGCCGGCGCCGAAGCCATCGAGCGAGCGATAGGCATCGAAGCTGAAGCCGGTCGTCGGCCATGGCGGCAGCGGCGGAAGGCTCGCCTCGGTTCCATGCCGGAACGATGACAGCAGGGCAATTGCGAACGGCGCGAAGAAGAAGATGACGATGACGACGCCGATGCCGTGATAGCCGATGCCGCCCCAGAGCTTGCGCCTTGCGCGGCGCTCTTTTGCAGTGGTCATGGCTTATCCTCCCCGACACGCAGCAGCCAGAGCTGGACGATGCTGATCAGCACCAGGATGACGAGGAGCGCGATCGAAAGTGCTGCGCCATAGCCGAGATTGAAGGACACGAAGGACTGGTTGAAGATGTAATAGACCACCGAGATCATCCGGTTTTGCGGGCCGCCTGATGTCATGATGTAGAACTGGTCGAAGGCGAGCACCGAACCGGTGATGGAGATGATGAGCGCAAGCGCGATGGTGCGGCGCATCAGCGGCAGGGTCAGATGCCGGAAACGCTGCCAGCGCTTGGCGCCATCGATCCGCGCGGCCTCGGTCAGTTCGGAGGGGATCGCCTGCAGGCCGGTCAGCAGAATGATCATCGTGAAGCCGGCGATCTTCCAGACCACCATGACGATGATCGTGGCAAATGCCATGTCGAAATCGGCAAGCAGGTTCGGCCTCTTGTCGACGAGACCGAGCGCCAGCGCGACCGGTGCGAAGAAGCCGCTGTCGACATTGGCAAGCCAGACCCAGAGCAGCGAAGCGGTTGCAAGCCCGACGACGACGGGAAGGAAGATGATGGTTCGGTAAAAGCCGACGAACGGCCGATGCTTTTCGACGAAGAAGGCGAGCGGGAAGGCGACGGCGAAGATCGCAATGGTGACGATGACGGTGTAATAGGCGGTAAAGCGCAATGCAGCCATGAAACGGACGTCGGAGAACATGCGTGTGTAGTTGCCGAAGCCGATCCAACGCGGATTGCCGAGCAATGGCCAGTTGTGGAAGCTCATCCAGAAGGTAAAAACCACCGGCAGGACGAAGAAGATCAAGACCAGCGCCATGGCCGGCGCGATATAGAGAAACCCGTGCCAGCTGGCACGCCGTCGCCGTTTTCGCGGACGCACGGTTGCGATAGCTCCAGGGCCAACCATGGAATGCTCCCGATGTTGCGATGGAGGAACCGGGAAGCCTTGAGGCTCCCCGGTGTTGATGGATCGATTACTGTTGAGCGTTGTCGATGATCGACTGCATTTCCGATTGGGCATTGGAGAAAGCGCCATCGACATCGCTTCCGAAGATGGCGGCGTTGGTAAAGCCGGCCCAGGGGCCGTTGGCGCTGTTGATCAGGTCGTTGAACTGCAGCGTATAGGGTGTCTTGGCGATGGAGATCGCCTTCAGCCCGACCTGCATGCGCGGATCAAGACCCTGAAGCACCTGATCGGCAATATCGCCCCGTGTCGGCAGGCTGCCATATTTCGCCATGATCTTCTGCCCCTCGAGCGAATAGGTGTATTCGAGGAACTTCTTCACCGCATCGAGCTTCTTCGTGCCCTTTGAGATGACGAAATTGTCGCCGCCCGCAAAGGAAGACGGCTTGCCGTCGACGCCGGGGATCAGCGTCACGCCGAAGTGGATATCGGGATATTGGGTGATCAGTGTACCGATCGAGAAGGCGCCGATGCTCTGCTGGCCGATCTTGCCGTTGCTGATGCTGAGGAAATTGGCGCCGGTGTCGCTTGCGGCACCCGCCGGCACCAGATCCTTCTTGACCATGTCGCGATAGAAGCCGACGGCCTTGCGCATCTGCGGTGTGTCGAGGGTCGCCTTCTTGCCGTCTGCCGAGAGAATGTCGGCGCCTGCGCCCCATACGAGCGGCGTAAACGTGAAGATCATGCAGCCACCGCAGCCGCCACCCGAGAAGTAGAAGCCATAGGTATCGCCGCCGAGCGCGCGTATCTTTTCGGCATTCTGCTCGATCTCTTCCCAGGTCGTCGGAGCCTTTTCAGGATCGAGGCCGGCCTTCTTGTAGAGGTCCTTGTTCCAGGCAAAGACTGAAGTCTCGACGGACAAGGGCAGGCCGTAGATGTGGCCGTCATAGGTGCCGAGCTTCACATGTGAGGGCGACAGAGAATTGAAATAGGGCAGGCTTTTGGCCCAGTCCGTCAGGTCCGCGAGCTGGCCGGCGGCGGCAAAGGCCGGCGTATAGATGAGGTCCATCGACAAGGCGTCAGGCGCCTGACCGCCGGCAATGGCGGTCGCATATTTCTGCACGAGTTCGCCGAAGGGCACTTCGGTCAGCGTGACCTTGTCGTCATGGCCGGCATTATAGGCCTCCACGACTTTCTTGAAGGAATCGCCGATGCCGCTTCGAACCCACATGGAGATGTTTTCGGCAGATGCACCGGATGCAAGCATTAAGGATATGAGGCCAGTCGCGGCCAGAAATCGCTTCATCATGTTCTCCTCCCATGGGGCTACTCCCGTCAGCCCCTTTTCCTTTAATCAACGACCGGGGCTTCCCCCGCATGATTGCCGTACGACAAGTTCGCACGGCAAAGTTCTGATGCCAGGTTCGACGTCGCGTCCTTCCGCGAGAGCCAGAACCGTGAGCCCGGCCTCGCGGCCGAGGGCTTTAAGATTCATGTCGACCGTCGTCAGCGGCGGCCGCGTCTGGGCGGCAACGATCTCCCAATTGTCGAAACCGACTACCGAGACATCCTCCGGCACTTGTACGCCGCGCTCGCGAAGCGCGTCGACGACTGCGCGGGCGATCTGGTCGTTGCCACAGAAGATCGCGTCCGGCTTTTCTCCGGCCATACTCCATAGCCGTGCCACAGCGTCGTGACCCCAGGCCTCCGACCACATGCCGTACATGACCGGCAACTTGTCCCCGGCGAGATCGCGATAGGCTCTGGCGCGCTCCCGCACCGAAACGAAACTGTCCGGGCCGGTGACATGCGCAATCCGGCGCCGGCCAAGCTCTTGCAGCCATTCGACAGCAAGCGCGGCTCCCTGGTAGTCATCTGCGCAAAAGGTGACGCTTCCCGGCGCCCCCTCGGTGAATGCATAGATGACCGGGACCGGCAGATTGGACAGATCGACTGGCAGGCGGCGGTCGATCCGCTTCCCCGAGGCGATGATGCCGTCCACATGCTTGTCCAACATGGCGTCCACATGAACCTTTCCAAGTGCGGGATCGTCCTCGATCGTGCAAAGAAAGACCGAGACGCCGTGATCGACGAGTGCCTCCGTGATGCCGGCCATGACCGGCAGCGTGAAGCGACCATATGTATCGTTGGTCAGAAGACCGATCGTAAACGTGCGATTGCTGAGCAATCCTTTGGCGAGCGCATTTGGACGGAAGCCGATGTCGGCGGCGGCGCGCTTGACCCTTTCGCGGGTCTCATCGCCCATACGGCCGGTATTGTTCAAGGCCTTGGATGCCGTTGAAATGCTCACACCCGCAGCCGCCGCAACGTCGTGAATCGTTGCGCGTCCGCTCTTCGCACGCTGATTTTCCAGATGTCTTCTCCCATTCGAGTTTCTCTGAGAAAAGCTTTTCTCAATCAAAGAGTCAACTAGAGAAAAGCTTTTCTCAAAAATTTTGCGTGGAAGGGGAGGAGGCTGAGAGAAGCGGGGTGAAGGCGTCGTGGATGTGCAGGTCACCGCGGAATGCCCATCGAATGCGTATAGTGAAGACAAAAGCGGCGGCTGAGACCTTGTCGGTCCGGCCGCCGCGTCAATTTCAGATTGTCGGTGGTGTTATCCGATCGTCATCAGGCTGGCATTGCCGCCGGCTGCCGCGGTGTTGATCGATGTCGTCACCTCTTCGAGCAGCCAGTTGAGGCAATAGGCGTCGGCATTCTTGGCGATCTCTTCGCTCGAGGCTACCTGCGTCAGAACCAACGGGCCCGGAATTGCCGAAATCACCTTGATCGCCTGCTGGACCCTTTCGGCATCACCTTCGATGAGCGCGCCGGCGAAAGGTCCGTCTGCTGCCCAGTCCTTTGTCCAGGAGATGCGGTTTGCGACTGGTGCCGGCAGGTTGCGAAGCTCGTCCTGCAGCCCGGATGCCGCATTGATGACGATCGAATTGCCTGTCGCGAGCCCGGCGGCGATCTGAACATAGAGGCCCAGTGCCGTCTGCGGGGCGAGCAGGATTCTGCCGCGTGGATGCAGCGCATAGAGGTTCAATTCGCCGACCGGGCCTTGCAGCTCGGTATTAAAGCCGAGCGACGACTGGGCGGCGACGGCACGGGCCTGTTTGGCCGCATCCGCGGCACCCTTGCTTTCGAGCCAGCCAATGAACTGCTGTGCAGCCGGATCGGTCTGTACGGAGGCGTCGCGCAGCGCTTCGGTGGAGGAGGCGACCAGGCGGCGCAGATACATCGGACCACCGGCCTTCGGGCCGGTGCCGGAAAGGCCGCGCCCGCCGAAGGGCTGGACGCCGACGACTGCGCCGATGATGTTGCGGTTGACATAGAGATTGCCGGCGCGCACGCGCTCGGTGACATGGGCGATCGTATCGTCAAGGCGAGTATGCAGGCCGAATGTCAAGCCGTAGCCGGAGGCATTGATATCGCCAATCAGCTTGTCGAGCCCCTTGCGCTGATAGCGCATGATATGCAGGACGGGACCGAATACTTCGCGCTTGAGGTCGCTCAGCTTCTTCAACTCGATGATCGTGGGAGCAACGAAAGTGCCCTTGGCAGCGCTTTCGGGAAGGTCGAGCTGCTCGACGCTGCAGCCGAGCTGGCGCATGCGCTCGATATGGTCATCGATGCCGCGCTTGGCGTTGTCGTCTATGACCGGGCCGATATCGACGGCAAGCCGGTCGGTCTTGCCGACCGAGAGTTCGCGAAGCGCGCCACGCAGCATTGTCAGGGTACGATCCGCCACTTCCTCCTGCAGGCAGAGAACCCGCAATGCCGAGCAGCGCTGGCCGGCGCTGTCAAAGGCCGAGGCGATGACATCGCCGACCACCTGTTCGGCAAGGGCCGAGGAGTCGACGATCATGCCATTCTGGCCGCCGGTCTCGGCGATCAACGGGATCGGCTTGCCGAACTTGGAGAGGCGCTCGGCAAGCTGCGCCTGGATCAAGCGGGCAACCTCCGTCGAGCCGGTGAACATGACGCCGGCGGTTTCGGGAGCGCCGACGAGGGCGGCACCCATTCTGCCGCTGCCGGGTGCGAATTGCAGCACGTCGCGGGGAATGCCCGCCTCATGCAGGATGCGGACACCTTGCGCGGCAATCAGCGGCGTATTGCCAGCGGGCTTGGCGACGACGGGATTGCCGGCAACCAAAGCTGCCGCAACCTGGCCGGTGAAGATCGCCAGCGGGAAATTCCATGGGCTGATGCAGACGACAGGGCCAAGCGGCACGCTCTCCGGCGTCAGCACCTTGCGGGCCTGAGCGGCATAATAGCGAAGGAAGTCGATCGCTTCCCGGATTTCGCCGACGGCGTTGGCGGCGGATTTGCCGGCTTCGCGGATGGTCAGGCCGACAAGAACGGGCATCTCGCTCTGCATGAGATCGGCGGCGCGCTCAAGGATCGCGGCGCGCTCGTCGGGGCGCACGGCTGCCCAGCGCTCGGCAGCGGTTGCTGCGAGCCGCATGACATCAGGCGCATCCTGTGGTTCGAGTTCGGTGACGTGGCCGACGACGTCGGCATGGTCGGCAGGGTTGAGAACGGGGCGGGCCACGCCGCGTTCGGAGCCATCGGCAAGAAGTGGCTTTGCGATCCAATCACTGGCCGCAGAGGTCTGCAGCTGTTTGGATAGCTCGATAAGTGCGGTTTCATTCGATAGGTCGATGCCGCCGGAGTTCTGCCGCGCGGCACCGAAGAGGTCCACCGGGAGAACGATCTTGTCGTGCTGCGCGCCGACAACGGTCATCGCGCGCACGCGCTCGACGGGATCGGCAATCAGCTCGGAGACCGGCACTGAGGGATCGGCAATCTTGTTGACGAAGGAGGAGTTGGCGCCATTCTCAAGCAAGCGCCGGACGAGATAGGCAAGCAGCGTCTCATGCGTGCCGACTGGGGCGTAGATGCGGCAGGGACGACCGAGGTTCTGCGCGCCGACGACTTCTTCATAAAGCGGTTCGCCCATGCCATGCAGGCACTGGAATTCATACTTGCCGACGGAAAAATCGTCTCCGGCCATCTGATAGATGGTGGCCAGGCTCTGGGCGTTGTGAGTGGCGAATTGCGGGAAGACCACGTCGGTTGCCGCCAGCAGCTTTTTGGCGCAGGCGATATAGGAGACGTCGGTGTAGATCTTGCGCGTATAGACGGGGAAGCCTTCGAGGCCATCCAGTTGCGCGCGCTTGATCTCGGCGTCCCAATAGGCGCCCTTGACGAGGCGGACCATCAGGCGATGCTTGGAGCGGCGGGCAAGGTCGATGATGAAATCGAGGACGGCGGGGCAGCGCTTGCCGTAGGCCTGCACGACGAAGCCAATGCCGTCCCAGCCGGAAAGATCCGGATCGAGGCACAGTTCTTCCAGCAGATCGAGCGAGAGTTCCAACCGGTCGGCTTCTTCAGCGTCGATGTTCAGGCCGATATTGTAGCGCTTGGCAATCAGCGCCAGCGCCTTCACCTTCGGCAGAAGCTCGCCCATGACCCTGTCGGCCTGCGAGCGCGAATAGCGCGGGTGCAGCGCGGAAAGCTTGATGGAGATACCGGGGCCTTCATAGATGCCGCGCCCGGCCGATGCCTTGCCAATCGCATGGATCGCGTTCTCGTAGTCAAGATAGTAGCGCTCGGCGTCGGCATGCGTTGTCGCGGCTTCGCCAAGCATGTCGTAGGAGTAGCGGAAACCCTTTGCTTCCAGCGCTCGTGCGCGCTTCAAGGCTTCATCGATGGTTTCGCCGGTGACGAACTGCTCGCCCATCATGCGCATGGCCATGTCGACGCCACGCCGGATGACCGGCTCGCCGGCACGCGCGATCAGCTTTGTCAGCGAGGCGGACAGTCCGCTTTCGCTGACAGTTGAAGTCAGCTTGCCGGTGACGACGAGACCCCAGGTTGCGGCATTGACGAACATCGAGCGGCCGCCACCGATATGTGACTTCCAGTCGCCGCCGGCGATCTTGTCGCGGATTAGCGCATCGCGGGTTGCCGTATCGGGAATGCGCAGCAGCGCCTCGGCGAGGCACATGAGCGCAACGCCTTCCTGGCTTGAAAGGGAATATTCCTGCACCAGCCCTTCGACACCATCGCCCCTGTGCTTGGCGCGCAGCGCCTCGATCAGCTTCTTCGCGGTCTTCCTTGCCGCCTCGCGGATAGCCTCCGGCAAGGTGGCCGCCTCGATCAGGACCGGCAGGCACTCGGTTTCGGGACGTCTGTAGGCGGCGGTGATTGCTTGGCGGAGCGGGCTTTGCTCACGGATCGGAGGCGCGAAATGCGAAAATGGGGCAGCGTCTGGAGCTGGTTCTTCGGTGGCGAGCTTGGCAGAGACAGTCATGATAACCTCAAGGTGCAAGGGTCCCGATGGCTTGAGTGGACGTCAGCGATTGCCACACGCAGCCCTCCCGTTGCTTCGACGAGAACATAGTGCATTCCAAAAAAGCGTTCCGCCTTGAAACTGCGTTTTTTCAGTCATATTGAACTTCAATAGACGTATTTTCAAATGAGAATGCCTGCAAAAATGACCAAATCCAGTGAAATTGACCAGTTCGACCAAAAGATTATCGACGCACTCGTCGAAGACGGCCGCATGTCGATCACTGAGCTCTCAGAGCGGGTCGGCCTTTCCAAGACGCCATGCCAGGCACGTCTGAAGAAATTGATCGATTCCGGTTATATCGACGGCTTCAAGGCCATCCTCAATCCGATCAAGCTTGGCCTCGACCATGTCGCCTTTGCCGAAGTGAAGCTCACGGATACCCGCGAGGAAGCTTTGCTCAGCTTCAACAATGCCGTCAAGAAGATCAAGGAGATCGAAGAATGCCACATGATCGCCGGCCGCTTCGATTATCTCCTCAAGGTGAGGACCTCTGATATCCGCCGCTACCGCATCGTTCTCGGTGAAAAGATCTCCAGTCTGCCGTTTGTGGCCAGTACATCGACCAATGTGGTCATGCAGTCGGTCAAGGAAAACTGGTCGTGAATCCGCGTTCTATTTCATACACTTCGTTGCACATTTGATGAGGCTGCCACTCTCCAAGCCATCTTGCCGGCTAAACAATGACCTAGATTTCGCCATTCGAATCGGATCATTGCGAGACGCTAAAATAAGTAGGATGGAGTACGCATGGAGACCAGTGCAGGCGACCGCGACCTTGTCGAGGTCATGAAGCGATACTTTGCCGTGAAGGCCGAGGTCGAGGAAATGAAGCTTCGCCTGGAGGCGGCAAGGCGGGAAAGCGGTGAAGAGATCGGCGCATTCTACAATCCGCGCATCAATCTGAACCACGCTGCCGATATCATCCATTCGCATGCTCTCAGGCAGGAGATGGCGCGCCTGATGGATTGGGCCGAAGCCTGGGGTAGGCAGAACCTGGCGCCAAACGAGGCCTGACGGTCGCATAAGAACCGCCAGGCCACGATCATGAAATTGGGTCGTGTCAGCTATCCGATTTCAGCTTGCCTGCCGTCGCCCAGGTGTCCTTCGATATCTCGGTGATGATGATTTCCACCGATTCCGGCGGGCAGACGAGCGTTTCGACGGCGGCTCTCGTCGCTTCCCGAACGAAGGCGCGCTTCTGGTCTTGTGTGCGGCCGGGATGCATTTCCAAGCGCAGGATGGGCATGGTAACTCCTTGAGAAAATGTCGCCTGACGTTAGGCGCCATGGACTATCTTGAAAAACCAACTGGCGATAAATACGCTCCTATTTGCTTCATTCCGAACCTATAGGTATGCAATCATGGACAAATTGGCCGGAATGGCGATGTTCGTCAGGGTGGTCGAGCATGGCAGTTTCGCCGCGGCAGCCGATATCAGCCAGGTGTCGTCAGCCATGGTCGCCAAGCATGTGAGGACGATCGAACAGCGGCTCGGTGCACGTCTGCTTCATCGCACTACACGGCGTCACCAGCTGACTGAAGTCGGCAAGCTCTACTACGAGCGTTGCAAAACGGTGCTGGCCGAGGTCGATCTGGCCGAGCAATCGGCATCCGAACTGCAATCGGCGCCACGCGGCCGCCTGCGGCTCGTCGCTCCCGTCAGTTTCGGGACACAAAGCCTCGTGCCGGCGCTTGTCGACTATCTGCATGAGAATCTCGACGTCAGCGTCGATCTGGCGCTCGACAACAATCCGCATGATCTGATCGGCGAAGGTTACGAACTCGGCATTCATATCGGCGACTTGACTGACACCAGTCTCGTGGCGCGTCCGCTAAAACCCTATCGGCGCATTCTCGCGGCATCGCCGGATTATCTTGATCGCTGCGGCAGGCCGCAAAGTCCGGACGATCTCGTCAATCACATGTGCCTTGGCCATTCCTATTGGCGACTTCAGGGGCGCTGGCATCTCGTCGGTCCGGAAGGGGAAACGCGCGAGATCGCCATCAAGGGCAGATTCACCACCAATCAGGGTGGAGCTCTGCGTGTTGCCGCCCTGCACGGAGCAGGTATCGCGTTGCAGCCGGAATTGCTTTTGGCTGCTGATCTCGATGCCGGCCGGCTTGAGGCGGTATTGCCTCTTTGGTCGTACAAGCCGACGCCCATGCACCTGGTCTATGCGCCGGATCGACGTCCGACGGCTATGCTGCGTAGCGCAATCGACTTTCTCGTTGCCCGCTTCGGCTGATATTCACCCTCTTTCATCGGCTGCGATTCCGTGATCAAATCTGATCATGGATTGGAGGCGAGGGGAGCATGGTCAAGGTCACGCTGAAGGATGTGGCGGCTGCTGCGGGTGTGGGAGCGGCCACCGTCGAGCGTGCGCTTAACGGCCGTGGCAACGTTTTGCCGGAGACGGCGGAAAAGATATTCATCGCGGCCAAGCGGCTCGGCTACCGCGCGCCGCTTGCCGGCACCAGGCACGGTCTGGTGCGCATCGAGGTCGTGCTGCTCCGGCCCGAGACCTATTTCTACTCAAGGCTCAATCGCGCTTTCGAGCGGATCGCTGCCCTGCTCGACAAGGATATCCAGATCCAGCGAACCTTTGCCAGGGAAGACGATCCCGCCGACTTCTCGCGCCACATCGCCAATCCGCAGGCACGGCGCTCCGCATTGATCGTCGTTGCGCCCGATCACCCCGATGTGGTCGGCAGCGTCCGCAAGGCTTCGAGCGGTGGCACACCCGTCGTCCAGATCATGACGCGACCGGCGCTGGAACTGCCTTACGTCGGCATCGACAACGAAGCGGCTGGTCGCACCGCAGCCTTCTACATGGCGCGCATGCAGGCGAATATCTCCGGCACTTTCGTCGCGCTCTGCCACAGCGGCACCTATGAGAACCACAAGGCACGTATCCGCGGCTTTTCCAACTATCTGCATGATCATGCAAACCCGTCGCATCGCTTCGTCGAAGTCATGTTCGATGAGGACGATGAAATGAAGACGATCGAGCTGCTGACGAGTGCCTTTGCGAGATATCCCGACATTGCCGGCCTCTACAGCGCCGGCGGCGACAATGCCGCGATCGCGACGGTTTTGCGTCGATATCGTCAGCGGCCGGTCTTCTGGGTCGGGCACGAATTGTCCGATGCGACGCGCTCCTATCTCAAAGAGGGGCTGATGACGATCGTTCTCGATCAGGCTCCGGAGGTTCAGGCGCGCCGCGCCATTGATCTGACGTTGAAGCGGCTGGGTCTCATCGACACCGATATCGACCCCGAGCCGGTCCGCTTTCTGACGGTTACAGCTGAAGGCCTCTGATTCAGGCTTGTCGCAACTCCGGATTTCGTGCCCTTCGCAGCCTATCTGCTAACGGAAATCAGCCAGTCGCGAAATATCTCCGCTTCGCTGGAAAGGTGGCCGGCCGGCAGCAACCAGTAGCTTTTGTCCGTATCCAACGGCGTGTCGGACAGGGTGACCAATGTGCCATTTGCCAATTCGTCTGAGATCAAGGCGGTCGGACACAGCCCGATGCCCTGGCCGCCGATAACGGATCCGATCATCAATCCGAAATCGGCGAAGATCGGACCGGGTTTTAGAGGTCTATGGATATTCTCAAGTGCAAACCAGCGCGCCCAGGCGGCGGTCGTTTCGTCGTGCAGGAGGTCGAGATCGAGGAGATCGGCTGGTTTTCCGATCGGTCCGTGACGGCGCTCATACTCCACCGAACAGGTTGGCCGCGTTTCGGCGGGCAATAGGGAAACTGCATTGGCCGCCGGCCTTGATCCATGGCGGATCAACAGATCAACGCTCGCCGCCTCCGGTGTCTTCGCATCGAGTGCGTAGACGATATTGATCTGAATTTCGGGGTATTCCTTCTTGAATGCCTGCAATCGCGGTATCAACCAGCGGGTGGCGACGGAAGCAATGCAGGCCACACTAACCGGCCGACTATTGCTGGCAAACCGCAGCTGCCGGGCAGCGATGTCGATATGCCGAAGGCCGTTTGCAACGGCAGCCCCAAATTCACGGCCCGCCATTGTTGCCGTGACGCCGCGGGCATGACGCGCAAAGAGCTTGATACCGAGCCATTCCTCCAGGGTACGCACATGCTGGCTAACACCCGCGGCGGTGAGCTTGAGTTCAGCCGCCGCCTTGACGAAGCTCTCGTGACGAATGGCGGCCTCGAAGGCGCGAAGGGAGGCGAGCGGGACATGTTGCATTCCACAAGGCTAAGTAAGACTTAGCCAAAGCGCAAGCCCGATCACCGTTGCGCAAGGGCCAGGTATCCTTACAGTGCTGCTGAAACGAATGTCTCCCTTTCAAATCGGTGAGGAATGAAAACCGACATGAACAGTATTTTTGATATGCCCGTTCCCGCCGATGCCGAGGAGCGGCGCTGCAAACCGCCCGTTGTCGTCTATCCGAACGGCACGCTGCCGCCGGCTGATATGGATGTGCTGCGTGCGGCAAGGCAAACCATGACCAAGATTGCCGAAGTCATCGTGGCCCCGCGCGAAGGTGGTAGTTTTCGCGTGCCGAAGGGACATTTCTTCCGTATCGTCAGCGTCGAAGGATCGCAGGTCGGCGATCTCAATCTGTGGAATGCAGAGGATCTTTCCGAGCGCTTCTTCAGCGGCAAGACGCGGGCTTTGCACGCCACCCATGTCGGTGTCGGCGATCGGCTATGGAGCACGCTACCCTATCTGCGGCCGATGGCGACGATCACCCATGATACGCTTGGCTGGTACGGCTGGGACGCGGATGGAGCCGGCGTTCACGACGTCATCGGCACGCGCTGCGATCCCTACACGAACCGGCTATTGAAAGATGATGACTATCATCATTGCTGCCATTCGAACCTGTCGCGTGCGCTCGGCAAGGAAATGAACATCCCCATCCAGGAGGCGGAGTTCCATGTACACGATGTGCTGAACGTGTTCATGTGCACAGGTTTTACCCGCGACACGCACCAATATTTCATGAAGGCAAGCCCCGCGCGGCCGGGCGATTTCATTGAGTTCTTCGCGGAGATCGATCTTCTCGGCGCACTCTCAGCCTGCCCGGGTGGTGATTGTGGCAGCGAGCATTCGAGCGATACGGTGCCCTGTTATCCGTTGCTGGTCGAAATCTGGCGGCCCGAGACTGAAAGCCTTGTCGGGCGAATATTTCCGGAGCCCAATGCCTATCCGAGGACGCACGGACTATAATTTGCCAGCCAAAAGCAGTTTGCCGGCGGTTTTGGCCGCCGGCAAATCCAAATCATCCATCAAACGATACGCCCATTCAGGACAGAAGCATCGTTGATCGGTTAGTTACAAACGCGAATGCGCTCGTAGTGCCAGCCGTCATCATACTGGTTCTGAACCTGACGGTCCTCGAACCAGCATCTCGGCGGCGGGGGCGGTGCTTCGTACACCGGGCCTCTGTTGGCAAGGGCGCCGCCGACGATCAGGCCGCCGAGGAGACCTGCGGCAACACCGCCGGCAATAGCACCACCATTGCCATGGTGATGATGGCGACGCCAATCGTCATGGCCGCGCCAGTCACCGCGATAGGGTGGGCGGCCATCGTAATACTGCGCCTGTGCGCTGCTGACGGGCGCCAATGCGCCGCCTACGACCGTAGCGGCCAGCAAAACCGTAAGAACCGTCTTCTTTATCATGACTACCTCCAAAGCAGCCTTTATGCTCAGCGAATACGCGAGTCATCTAATCAACGTCTTAAGCATGATTATGTTCAGCTGAATATTTTATGAATGCCCCGTTCATCGGGCAATAGACGGCAAAATCGCGCGCTAGCATGGCTTCTGTTGCCGCAATCTTGTCAATTTGGAGGCAATCGTCGCGCAGCTTTGATCCATTCGAGCGTTCGCGATTCGGGGTCATGATTGCGTGTGATGTCGGTCACGACCGCAGCAATATCAGCGCCGTGCTCGAATACACCGGCAAGGCGCTCGACGCTCAGGCCGCCGATTGCCACAAGCGGCAGGCTGCCGATGCGGGCTTTCCATCGGCCGATGCGCTCCAGACCCTGGGGTGCCCAGGGCATTGCCTTGAGGATGGTCGGATAGATCGGCCCAAGCGCTATGTAATCAGGTTCGGCCGCAAGCGCTGTCGCCAATTCCGCCTCGTCGTGCGTCGATAACCCAAGCTTCAATCCGGCCGCGCGAATGGCCGGGAGGTCGGCAAAGGCAAGATCCTCCTGGCCGAGATGGATGAAATCGCAACCCTCCTCAATCGCCAACTGCCAATAGTCGTTGACGATCAATTGGCACTCATGCGCGGCGCAAATCGCCTTCGATTCGCGAATTTCCGCACGGATCTCAGCCGTTGAGCGATCCTTGATGCGCAACTGCACCAGCTTGACGCCGAGTGGCACGAGCCGCCTTATCCAGGCAGCGTTGTCGACGATCAGATAGAAGGGATCGAGTGTCACGCAAAAACCGCCTTTCCAATCACGGGTGTCGACGGCACAGCCATGTCGCGCGGCTCTAGCATGCCGGCGCCGAAGGCTTGCCTGCCGGCATCGATCGCTTTGGCAAAGGCTTCCGCCATAGCGCCCGGGTCGCCCGCGCCGGCAACCGCTGTATTCAAGAGCACGGCATCGAAGCCAAGTTCCATGACGGTGGTCGCGTGCGACGGCCTGCCGATGCCGGCATCCACAATCAGCGGCACCTCGGGAAAATGTGCCCGCATCGAGCGCAGAGCTGAGAGATTGAGCGGTCCTGCCGCCGTTCCGATCGGCGCGCACCAGGGCATCAGCACCTTGCATCCGGCTTCCAGCAGCCGCTCGGCGACGACGAGATCGTCCGTCGTGTAAGGAAAGACCTCGAATCCCTCGTCGGTGAGGATTTTTGCCGCTTCCACCAGCGCGAAGACATCGGGCTGCAATGTATCGTGGTTGCCGATCACTTCGAGCTTGATCCAGTTGGTCCGAAAGACTTCGCGCGCCATTTTCGCCGTCAGTACCGCCTCGGATACGCCGTGGCAGCCAGCGGTATTGGGAAGAACGCGAACGCCAAGCCCGCGAATCATCTCGAAGAATGCACCGCCATTGCGTCCGCCCGCGGTTTCCCGGCGCAGCGATACGGTTATGATCCCGGTTTGTGAACGTTTGACTGCTTCCGCCAGCACCGCCGGGGAGGGGTAGCGCGCTGTGCCGAGAAGGAGGTGCGATGCGATTTGGGTTCCGTAAAGTTCGAGCATGGGTCAGCCTCCCTGCATTGGCGTGAGGATTTCGATCCTGTCATTGTCGGCTAGGGTATGGTCGTTGCGCTCGTCGCTATGGACGAGCTCGCCGTTGACGGCGGTTGCCAGCCACTCACCCTCATATTCGAGTGCGGCGAGAAGCTGCGAAAGCGTGGTTGCTTCGACAATCTGTGCTTCGCCATTGATGATCAGGCGCATCGGCGGCTCCTGTTGTTGTGTCCGGAAAAGATAAGATCGGCGGCTTCCTCGGCCATCGCCGGCGCCAGCAGGAAGCCGTGGCGATAAAGGCCGTTGACGCAGACGGTTCTTTCCTCGCGTGTTACGCGGGGAAGGTTGTCAGGAAAGGCAGGGCGGATGCCGGCGTCTGTTTCGACCACGGCTGCTTCGGCAAAGGCCGGATGCAGCGCATAGGCTGCGTTCAAGAGCTCCATCAGCGAACGGGCGGTGATCGGTCCATTGAAGTCGGTCTCGATCATCGTCGCGCCGATCATGAACAGGCCTTTGCCGCGCGGCACGATATAGACGGGAAAGCGTGGATGCAGCAGGCGGACAGGCCGTGAAAGCGAGACCTCCTCGCTTTGCAGATAGAGCATTTCGCCGCGAACCCCGCGCAAATCACGGATGCGACCGATGCGGGCAGCTCCCGTACAGTCGACGATTTCAGAAAAGCCATCGTCATCCATGAGCTCGTCGATGAAGGTGACACCTTTTGCAGATAGATCGTCCTTTAATGATTGCAGGACCTTGCGGGGATCGAGATGCGCTTCCTGTGGAAAGAAAAGGCCCTGACGGAACCGGCCGGCAAGCGAAGGCTCGAGGGCGGCGATTTCGCCTTCGTCCACCCAGCGATAGTCCGCTGTGCGACCGGCGAATCGCTTCAGCTCGTTTTGATCGCGGTTCGGCGCGACGACGAGCGTTCCGTTGCGGACGACCTTGCCGGGCAGAATCGCATCCCACCGATCGGCCGAGTCGCGGCCGCGTTCCAATACGGCCTCATCGGCGCTTTCGCGCTCGCACCACGGCGCCAGCATGCCGCCGGCGAGCCAGGAGGCGACACGGTGGAAGTTTCGGCTTGGCTCAAAGATCGTGACCTCTGCTCCGCGCCGGATCAGCTCGTGGGCGACCGTGAGGCCGGCAATGCCGGCCCCTTTGACGAGGATACGCATCTTACTCGGCCGGGTGGGTGGCGGTGTCGACCGGCATATAAAGATCGCCACCCTCCCGGTACTTGGCCGCCATGGCTTCCAGCCCGTCCTTTTGCGCTTCGGCGCGAATGTCGTGCGAAATCCGCATCGAGCAGAATTTCGGACCGCACATCGAGCAGAAATGCGCCACCTTATGGGCTTCCTTCGGCAGGGTTTCGTCGTGGAAGCTGCGGGCGGTGTCCGGGTCGAGCGACAGGTTGAACTGATCTTCCCAGCGGAATTCGAACCGGGCGCGCGACAGAGCATCGTCACGCACCTGTGCGGCCGGGTGACCCTTGGCGAGATCGGCGGCATGGGCGGCGATCTTGTAGGTGATGACGCCGGTCTTGACGTCGTTGCGGTCGGGCAGGCCGAGATGCTCCTTCGGCGTGACGTAGCAGAGCATCGCCGTGCCGAACCAGCCGATCATGGCGGCGCCGATGCCCGAGGTGATGTGATCGTAGCCAGGCGCGATATCCGTCGTCAGCGGCCCGAGCGTGTAGAAGGGCGCCTCGCCGCAGACGGCGAGCTGCTTGTCCATGTTTTCCTTGATCTTGTGCATCGGCACATGGCCAGGGCCTTCGATCATCACCTGGCAATCCCTAGCCCAAGCGATCTTCGTCAGTTCGCCGAGCGTTTCGAGCTCGGCGAACTGCGCGGCGTCGTTGGCGTCGGCAATCGAGCCGGGACGCAGGCCGTCGCCAAGTGAGAAGGAGACGTCATAGGCGCGGCAGATATCGCAGATTTCCTCGAAATGCTCGTAAAGGAAGCTCTCGCGGTGATGATGGAGACACCACTTGGCCATGATCGAGCCGCCGCGCGAGACGATGCCGGTAACGCGATTGACGGTGAGGGGAATATAGTGCAGCCGCACGCCGGCATGGATGGTGAAATAGTCGACGCCCTGTTCGGCCTGCTCGATCAGCGTGTCGCGATAGACCTCCCAGGTCAGCTCCTCGGCGATGCCGCCGACCTTTTCCAGCGCCTGATAGAGCGGCACGGTGCCGATCGGCAGCGGCGAATTGCGGATGATCCATTCGCGGATGTTGTGGATGTTGCGGCCGGTCGAGAGATCCATGACCGTATCGGCGCCCCAGCGCGCGGCCCAGACCATCTTTTCGACCTCTTCCGCCATGGAGGAGGTGACGGCGGAGTTGCCTATATTGGCGTTGATCTTCACGAGGAAGTTTCGGCCGATGATCATCGGTTCGCTTTCCGGGTGATTGATGTTGGCCGGAATGATCGCACGGCCGGCCGCGACCTCCTGACGAACGAATTCCGGCGTGACGTGATCGGGAATATGGGCGCCGAAGCTCTCGCCATCGCGGACGAGCGCTTCGGATTTTGCCTTGCGGCCGAGATTCTCACGGATGGCGATGAATTCCATCTCCGGCGTGATGATGCCGGCGCGCGCATAGGCAAGCTGGGTGACGGCCTTGCCGTCTTTTGCCCGCAGCGGCTGGCGTTTTGCCGGAAATTCCGGCGTCAGCCGTTCGCCAGTCACAAAACCATTGTCTTCGGGGCGCACATGCCGGCCTTCATAAGCCTCGACATCGCCGCGGGCGAGCACCCAGTCGCGGCGCAGCTGCGGCAGGCCCTGCTCGATGCTGATATCTGTGCCCTCGATCGTGTAAGGACCGGAGGAATCGTAGACGACAACCGGCGGCTCGCCCGATGTCGGATGGACGCTGATTTCGCGCATCGGCACGCGGATGTCTGTGTGAATGTCCCCAGGAACATAGATTTTCCTGGACGCCGGCAGCGGGCCTGTCGTGACGGTTGGGGTGAGGTTCTTTGCGGCAATATTCATGGTTTGAGGCTCCAAGTTGCAGTTGGAGACCCAGTCAATCAGCCGGAATGATGGAAAGACGCCGGCATGGAATCCACGCGGGAATCCGAAGCCTTTGAGCGCTTGCACCGTCCCTACGCCAGTATGAACTGGATCAGGTTCAACGGGTCACTGCGCCCACAATCGGCAAAGCCGTATTGTTCAGCAGTATCTCAGCCCCTTGCCGGGACCCCCCTGGTGAATGTCAAAAGGCTATGCCTTACCCTTGTCCTCTGTCAACCCCGCAGCGATGGTCGCATTTTTCGCAAGATTGACTATTGCCGCGTTCGTTGAATTTACAACTTTATCGTGTGGGTCGTTATGTCGACTTGCCGCGCCTCAATAACGTGGTGTGGTATTGCCGACGAAACGATGAGGGCCGGTATGGGAAAGCTTGCTGGCGGTATCGAGCCAGATCTTGCCGCCGAGGGCTCGCCAGCGATGACAGAAGGCGAAATCCTCGCTGAGATAGATTCCCGTTCCCTCCTCGACCATGCATTCGAACAGGGCGTATTGCGTGCCAGGCGAGCGTTTGGTGCTGGGATAGGCATGGATTGCGTTGTAGCGCAGCTCCGGATAGGCGGCGATCATTCTCTCTATGACGTTGCGCTTGATCAGAAGCATGCCCGTGCCGGCATAGATGGCGCTGACGAAATCGCCGTCTCGCTCCGCGACCTGGCCGACAAGCGGCGTACCGACATAGTGAAGCGCGGCGGCGGCAAGTGCCTCGCCGTCGCGAGAATTGGTGCGGGCGGCCGTACCCCAATCATAGTCTTTGATCGGATACATGGCGGCGACCACATCCTTATCGGCGTCCAGCAGTCTCATGACCTGATCGGGCTCGAAGCTGATGTCGGCGTCGATGAAGAGCATATGCGTCGCCGTCGTATCGTTCAGGAAGGACGAAACAAGCGTGTTGCGGCTGCGGGTGATCAGGGCGTCATTGCCGAGCAGAGCAAGCGTCAGTTGTATGCCGGCCTGCGCGCCTGTCTGCATCAGTGAAAAAATGGACTGCATATAGTCCTTGGTGACGAGGCCGCCGAAGCAGGGGGTCGCTATGAAGATCAGCCGGTTCTCATTCATTCGCGATTTTCCCTCTCCGATGGCGCGACTCGGCGGAATCTAGAAAAATTCAATATTTCTGTGTGTAGCGAATTGTTGAATTTTATTGCTGAACTTTGCTCAAGCCCGCTGGCCAAAGCCTCCCCGCCATTTTGCCGCGGAATTCTCGATGGCCGGGCCACGATCGGATGGGGTTGCGATATCATTATCGATCGCCGACATCGCGCTGGCATCAGATATGGCGACACTCCTGGCTGGCAAGCGTTTCATGGACAGGTACCTCTTTGCGATCCATGCCGGATGCCGCTGTGGCCTGCGGTCGCGAGTTGCATTTAAGCAACATCGGCCAAGACTAACGTCTCAGCGCTTTTCACATAATTGACAAACATACGGGCTGTTTGTAAATCCAATACAGGACATAAGTTGTCTTACGGTCGAGCAATCGGTCGGATCGGTAGAGGCATTTCAAAACCTTTTACCGCGGGGGTAATCATGAAGGTTCGAGGGGACTCAAGCCAACATCAGGTGCGTATTTGCCGGGCTGCCCGGTCGTGTTTAGACCAAACCGACCTTCAGGGTGTGCTCCAGTTCTGCGCTCGCGGTAAAATAGAAGTGCATATTACAACCAGGAGTTTAATTATGAACATCAAGAGCCTTCTTCTCGGCTCCGCTGCTGCGCTGGCAGCAGTTTCCGGTGCCCATGCGGCCGACGCCATCGTTGCCGCTGAGCCGGAGCCGCTGGAATACGTCCGTATCTGCGATGCATACGGCGCTGGCTACTTCTTCATCCCGGGCACCGAAACCTGCCTCAAGATCGGCGGCCGCGTCCGTACCGAAGGCGAGTGGTATGATGCCTACAACCCGAACAGCAAGAACGGCACGCTCTGGCACACCCGTGCAGAGCTGAGCGTCGACACTGCGACCGACACCGAATACGGCCCGCTGAAGACCAACACGGTCATCCGTTGGGACTGGAACGACGGCAACTCCACCTCCACGAAGCTGCTGTTCGCCAACATCAGCCTGGGTGGTTTCCTCGTCGGTAAGGCAGACTCGCAGTATAACTCCTATATCGGTTATGCCGGCGACGTCATCAACGACGACGTGATCTATGACGGTCCGTACGAACTCAACCAGTTGACCTACAACTACGATGCCGGCAACGGCTTCACGGCCATGGTCTCGGTTGAAGACTCGAACTCCAGCGGCTCGGACGCTTCTTACGGCGCAAGCTGGTGGTCTGACGACAAGGGCAACCACTACGCTCCTGACGTTGTCGCCGGTGCTGGCTTCAAGTCCGGCGCATGGGGCTTCAAGGTCGTCGGCGGTTACGACTCGATCGTCGAAGAAGGCGCTGTCAAGGCTCGTGTCGATGCTGACTTCGGTACGTTCTCGGCCTTCTTGATGGGCGGCTGGAACACCAATGGCGACAAGCTGAACAAGTATGCAGGCACCAACCTCGATCGTTCGGCTTGCCCTGTTAACGATCCGTCGAAGTGCGGCTGGGGCGACTGGGCAGTTTGGGGCGGCGTTGGCGTTCCGATCAACGAAAAGCTGAAGTGGAACCTCCAGCTCGCCTACACCGACTCGAAGATCTTCGCAGCGACCACGAACCTCAAGTTCAACCCGGTCAAGAACCTGCTCATCGAGCCGGAAGTCTCCTACACCAACTTCGATTCTGTGAACCAGGATCAGTGGGCTGGTATCCTGCGCTTCGAACGCGCCTTCTAATATTGAATTATCCGGCTCAATGCTGGGTAAGAGAAGCCTGACGTTCCAATCCGTCAGGCTTCTTTCATCGATCGGTTGACCTCCGATCAAAGCAAAGGATCTGGCTTTCCCTCCGGATCCTTTTTTATTTCCAGCTTTTGGGAATCGGTTCAGCTCCCGGCAGAGGCTTAAAGCTGCTCCCGTTGGTTTTCATAGATTCCGAAGGGAAAACCGCTATGCGCTTTTCCCGGAATCGTCAGATCGCGGTAATCGCCAGTTCCTGCGTCTGGGCCAGTGGGAACCAGGTCTTCAGCACCATCCTTATGAACATCTGTCCGCACGGGACCAGCTCGAAACTGCCCCGGTCGAGCGTCCATTCGGTGATCAGGCCGCCGATGACCGCCGTCAGCGCGGAAGCGGCCGTATCCGGCGTCCAGGGAGCCGGAAGTTTCGTCTTTTCATCCATCAGGGTGAAAATGCGTTCGAAATTTTCATGCATGTCGTGCCGGAATGAGCTCGCCCGGCTTGTTGTCCCGTCGCAAAATGCCATGTCGAGATGCATCATCACCTTCAACATGCTGCGCTTGCGCGGATCGCCGTGAACGTCGTCGAATATCGCAGCTATGGTATCGGCGATCAGGTCGAGTGGATTGGGCGGCAGCTCCTTGGACATCCGCTCCGCCAATTCCTGAAACGGTTGCTGGGCCTCGTCGCGAATCGCAAACATCAGCCCCTGCTTGTTCTTGAAATGCCAGTGCACTGCCCCCCGCGTGACACCGGCGGCTACGGCTATCTCTTCCAGGCTGACATTCTCGTAGCCCTTGTCGAGAAACAGAGCTTTTGCAGATTGCAAAATGTCGTTCCTCGTTTCAGCCGCCTCCTCCTTAGTTCGCCTCATTCACCTCTCCACAGAAACCGATGTTCAAGCTGTGCCCCTCTTCTTCGTATTGTTTTCCATCAATGCCGCTCAAGTGCTGGAGCCCATATACCAGCAATGCTCAACAGAGTGGCGGAATTTATATATTCCCTAAAAATTGAGGAAGAAAATCGCAACAGGATGTGTTCGTCAAGCGTCTATAAGCCACGCGCAAGTTTCCTTGTGCAATTTCCCCACGTTGGGAAGTGAAAATCGAAAATGTGCAGATGCCAATATAGCCATGATGGCGACAGACATATTGGTGGGGTGATCCCGGGTACGCTTGCTCTGGAAAAGATGCGTCGGTCAAGTTGGGGCGCAAGACGCGTTTGATCGGGGCATCCGCAAGTCCATCCGCTCATATCGATTATCGAAGCCATGCCTCCGCCTCAACGCGGCCGGGCCTGGTGTCGATTGTGTTCAAGTCGCGTAAGCATAAGCCATCTGAGTTCCTCTCAACGCTCGTATCTGGAGGCCCCAATGACGAGCATCTACTCGATCTCATCGAGCAATTACTATCAATACCAGACCTCGCGCTCGACAGCGTCGACGGCTGATGATTCCATCGCATCCCTGCTGTCTGACAGCTCCTCCGGCAATTCGTCGGGCAGCTCTTCCGGTACGAGCTCCTCTTCGTCTTCTGACGATCAGTCTCAGATCGCTTCGGCAGAACAGCTCGTCGCGCAGCTGATGAACATGATTCTCAACATGCAGGCCGGCACCGGCAGCGATAGCTCGACATCGGATTCCGACAGCAACTCCGCCAGTTCGACGTCAAGCACTCAGCAGGCTTCCGCAACCGGTACCCAGGATAGCAGCCAAAGCGATATGATCAGCGCTATGGACACCAATGGCGACGGCAATGTCAGCGAGGCGGAATTCGTGGCCGCGCGCCCGTCGGACGTCAGCGAAACTCAGGCGCAGCAATTGTTCCAGAGCTTCGACACCAGCAATACCGGCTCTCTCACCGAAGCGCAGCTTGCGAAAGCCATGCAGGCGGGCCAGCAGCAACCCCCACCACCGCCGGGTGGCCAGATGAGCGACGATGACCTCTCTGCCGCGTTTTCCTCCATGGATACGAACGGCGACGGCAGCGTCAGCGAATCCGAATTCGTGGCTGCCCGTCCTTCCGACGTAAGCGAAGATCAGGCAACGTCGCTGTTCAAGAGCCTCGACACGTCCGGTTCCGGGTCGTTGACGCAGACCCAGTTCGAGCAGGCCATGAAGGCGCAGCAACCGCAGATGCCGGATTTCGGAAGCTTCTACTCGAACAATGAACAGGATCAGACGACGAGCGATTTGCTGACGCTCTGATCGAGCTTGAGCTTTCGCATTTCACCATGCGAAGTGCCGGCAAGCCCGGGTAGGGAGGGTTGAAACTCCTGCCTCCGGGTGAGCCGGCTCTTCTGTTTTTGCCTGATATTTTTAGCTGATAGATGGCCTTTGGGCTCGAAAAGAAAATTCGAAAGCCCTCGACACGAAAGCGACGGAATTCGGCAAGCGCAGCGTTCAATCCCTGTGAGCCTGTGTTTGATGTCGAAGGATGATACGCTGACCGAGATGCTGCGATCTGAATGGCGCCGCTTGCCGGAGTTGGCGGCGAGGCGGGATCTGCCGGCCAAAAGGCCAAGGCCCGCATGTCATGCCGGTATCGCAGGAAACTGGAGCGGTAGCGATTGTCGATGAAGTGGGATCGCGCGCCCAAGAGTGGCGACCCGGATGAGGACCTGCTCGGTCGCATCGCTGCGGGCGATGTTCCAGCGATGCGCATGATGATAACACGGCAGTTGCCGCGCATCGTTGCCGTGGCAACCCGCATGCTTGGCGATGCCGCCGAGGCCGAGGATGTGGCGCAGGAGACGTTCCTGCGCGTCTGGCGGAATGCCGGCGGCTGGCGCCAGGGCAATGCCCGCTTCAGCACCTGGGTGCATCGCGTGGCGACCAACCTTTGTTATGATCGCCTGCGGCGTCGCAAAGACGTTCTTGCCGAGCATCCACCCGATATCGAGTATGAAGGGCCGGCGCCGGATGCGGGTTTGATGAGCGAGGACGATCCGTCCAAGCGCGTGGAGCGGGCCATGCAGATGATCGCGCCCAGGCAGCGTGAGGCGATCATTCTGGTTTACTATCAGGCGCTGTCGAATGCCGAGGCAGCTGAGGTCATGGATGTCAGCGTCGACGCACTGGAAAGCCTGCTTGCGCGTGGAAGGCGCTCCTTGCAGGTGCTTTTGTTGAAGGAACAGGGCGATGGTTGAGAATATCGCGGGTCCGATGAATGCCGAACGGTTTGAGGCGCTGACTGCGGCCTATGGCGGCGATATCGGCCGATGGCCGCAGGCGGAGCGCGCGGCCGCACGGGATTTTGCCAGGAGCCACGCCGCCACCGAAATGCTGGCGCGAGCAGCCGATCTCGACGCATTGCTCGACACCTACGTCGTGAAGCCTCGCCACGCTGGCCTGGAAGAGCGAATCCTCGCAAAGCTCGTTCGCCGCCTGACGATACGAAACTGGTTCCGCTTCGGCTCTGCCGGCATCGGCCTCGTGGGGGTCGGCATAGCCGGCGCGCTTGCCGGCAGCATTGCCATCGCCATCTTGGCCCCGAGCTTGACGTCCGATACCTCAGTCGTCTCCGACGGAACCACGACCATGTTCGGCGATATCGGGCCGGACGCGGGTATAGCGCAGCAGGACAGCCAATGACGGATCGCAGCTTTCGAATAGTGGTCATTTCTCTTTTGGTGTTGAACACCTTCCTGATCGGGGCATTGGCCGGCGGCGGGCTGACCTGGATACGCAAGACGCAGGCGCGGGCCGGAATGATGCCGCTAGCCGGCGAGCAATTGCCTTCGGCGCAGAAGAAGGCTTTGCGCGCGGCGCTCAATGAGGCACGCAAGGACGAACGTCAGATCATTCTCGAGGCACAGCAGGCCAAGGTCGACGCCGCCTCCATTCTTGGGCAGCCGACGCTGGACAAAGAGGCACTCTCGGCGGCGCTGGCAAGGGCGCGCGACGCCGATATCGCCTTGAGGGCGAAGCTGGAGCAGCGTGCGGTCGATTTTGCAGCAGGGCTCTCCTATGACGAGCGCCGGGCACTTGCCGGAAGCCTGGTCCGCCGTGTCGTCCCCAAGGCAGCCGCCACAAAATGATCATAGTTGCCGAGCGACGGATCGAAACCAGGCCTGCGTTAAAGGAGCATGTTTGAATCAGGAGTTGGCAAGGCCATGGCTGAGCAGTCCAATGATGTTTATGCCGCGCTCGCTCTTTCCCGCTTTGGGCTAGGGGCAGACCATAACGGCACCACGTCGATCGCAGCCGATCCGCGCGGTGCGCTGCTGGAAGAAATAACCGAGCGCTTCGTCCCGGTTCCGGTCGGGCCTCAGCTACAATCGACGGCCGATCTTCTCGTTTCTCTCTACGCATTCCAGGAACAGCGCAAGGAAGCCAGACAGCAGGCTTCGGCCGCTGTCGCCGCCGTGCCGCAGGACAAGCAGATGCAAGGCCCGCAACAGCCGCAGAAGCCGCCGGTACAGCCTTCCGGCGCCATGGCAGGGCAACCGAGCAACCAGGCAATGGCCACTCAGCCGAACAATCAGGCCCAGCCGAACAACCAAGCCATGGCGGCTGTCATCGGCAAAGCAGTCGAGAAGCTGGAAAAGCCCGCAATGCCTTACCTTCCACAGCAAATCCTGCTGGCGGAAGTGGATGCCCGCTTCAACGGCACCATCCGGCAGCCATTGATCGGCTTTGGCGAGCGTCTCGCCATGTTCTGGGCAAACCATTTCGCGGTCGCCGTCTCGAAGAGCGAGGAAGTTCATATCGTTGCCGGCGCCTTCGAGCGCGAAGCGATCCGGCCGCACGTCTTTGGGCGTTTCGCCGATATGCTGCTTGCCGTCGAGACCCATCCGGCCATGCTCGGCTATCTCGACAACCAGCAATCGATCGGGCCGAACTCCAAGGCTAACGCCAACAAGAAGCGTGGTCTGAACGAGAATCTTGCCCGCGAGACGTTGGAGCTCCACACGCTCGGTGTCAACGGCGGCTACACGCAGGCCGACGTGACGACGCTTGCCAAGATCATCACGGGCTGGACGGTGGCACGCGCCGAGGGCAAGCTTGGGACACCCGGCACCTTCGTCTTCAACGCCGGCGCCCACGAGCCCGGCGACCAGACGTTGCTCGGTCTCACCTATGCCGACAATGGTGTGGGGCAGGGGCGTGAAGCGCTGCGCGATCTCGCCCGCCATCCGGCGACGGCGCAGCATATCGCCACCAAGCTTGTCCGGCATTTCGTTGCCGACACGCCGCCGCCGGGACTCGTGCAGGCCGTCGCTGCGACCTTCAGCAAGACCGACGGTGATCTTTCGGCCGTCTATCGGGCGCTCATCGGCTCCGAAGATGCATGGAACCCGACACTTTCGAAGGTGCGTTCACCGCTGGAATTCATGACCGCGCTTCTGCGGGCAAGCGGCGAGACGCCGAAGCCGAATGTCATTCTCGGCGCTTTGACCGCCATGGGTCAGCCCTTCTGGGCGCCGGCGGGTCCCAATGGCTTTGCCGATACCGTCGATGTATGGGCCTCCAGCGAGAGCCTCAGCATGCGCATGGATGTCGCCAATATGATCGCCAATGCGGTGCCGCCCCAGATCGATCCGCGCCGCTTCGTTTCAGACAGCCTGGGGCCGCTTCTCTCGAAGGAAACGCTGCAGGCGGTATCGCGCGCGGAGACCCGCAATCAAGGCCTGACGATCGCTTATCTTTCCCCCGAATTTCAAAGGCGCTGACCATGACCTGCGAACTCATGACCCCCACCCGTCGTGCCGTGCTTGGTGCTTCAGGCGCCTTGTTTGCCTGGGCTTTCATCCCACGCTTTGCCCATGCCGCCGGCGGACGTGACCCGCGTTTCATCACGATCATCCTGCGTGGTGCGCTCGATGGCCTGACCGCTGTTCCGCCGGTCGGCGACCCCGATTATCAGGCGCTGCGGCAGTCGATCGCGATGACGACGAGCGGCCCGGAGGCGGCTCTTCCGCTCGACAGTTTCTTTGCGCTGCATCCGTCGATGCCGAATTTCAACCGGCTCTATCGGGCCGGGCAGGCGGCAGTCGTGCATGCCAGCGCGACACCCTATCGCGACCGGTCGCATTTCGATGGACAGGATGTGCTGGAGTCCGGCTACGAAATGCCCGGCCGGGTCGATTCGGGCTGGCTGAACCGGATGCTGGAGGGCCTGCCGAAGGGCGACAAGGTTTCTCCTGGCGCATCGGAGATTCGTGGACTGTCCGTCGGTGCCAATGCACCGCTCGTCATTCGCGGCAAGGCGCCGGTGCTCGGCTGGTCGCCGTCCAATCTGCAGCCGGTCAGTGACGATCTGCCGCCGCGTCTGATGGATCTTTACAATCACACCGACCCGCTATTTGCAAAGATCCTCGCCGAAGGCATTTCGACCGGCAAGATCGCCGCTGGTCTTGATGTCAAGGCAAGGGGCGGCCCCGGCGACCCCACCGGCATGGAACAGATGGCAAGAGGTGCCGCCCGGCTGTTGGCGCAGGACGACGGCCCCCGCGTCGCGGCATTGGCCTTCGAAGGATGGGATACCCATGCCGGCGAGGTGGACCGGCTGAACAAGCTTCTTGTCGGGCTCGATAATTCCTTTGCGGCGTTCCAGCAGGAACTTGGCCCAGCCTGGAAGGATACCGCCATCTTCGTTGCGACCGAATTCGGCCGTACCGCACAGGTCAATGGCACGCATGGCACCGATCATGGCACTGGCACCGCCGCCTTCCTCGCCGGCGGCGCGATCAAGGGCGGTCGGGTGATTGCCGATTGGCCTGGTCTCAAGCAGGCGCAGCTGCGCGATGGCCGCGATCTTGCCGCCACCACGGATCTGCGCGCTGTCGTCAAGGGGATCGCGGTCGATCTGTTGGGGGCCTCGCCGGCTGTCTTGACGCGGGATGTCTTCCCCGGATCCGACCATGTCCTGCCGATGAAAGGGCTGATCGTCTGATCAATGCACCAGCGGCCCGGTGTTAAGGGCCGCTGCCTTCAAATAGAGATTGCCGGCCAACGAAGTTGGCGCATAGATCGGGCACTGCGCGGTGCGGCCCGTTGCATGAATGCGAGCGACCGCTTTGGGCCGGCAAGCGATCTATGTCCTGGCCAAACACGCCAAATCTGGAAGCCGGCGAAATCAGGTGAGAGCTGCATGCGGCGGGAGGACGCCGCTACGCCTCTCGCGCGCTGCCGAGAGGATGGCGACCACGCAGGCCAAGGCAAGTGCGCCTGCGCCAAGTACGGGCAAACTGCGATAGCCATATCCGCTCTCGAGTAGGGCGGCGCCGACGCTTGCTGCGATCGCAATGCCGATATTGAAGCCTGACGGGATGAGCGAAGAAGCCAGGCTTGGCGCATCGGCTGTCCACATCAGGATGCGAGCCTGGATAGGGGTGCCGATGGCGAAATTCAGGGCACCCCAAACGAAGATCGTCAGGCTCATCAGCAAGGGATAGGGGCTCACCAGGTAAAGGGCGACAAGTACGGCGGCCTGAACGGCGAGCATGACAATCAGCGACGGCATCAGCTTCCAGTCCGACAGCCGGCCACCAATGAAAACGCCCAGTGTTGCCCCGACGCCATTGAGCAGAAGCACCCAGGGAATAAGCATGGCATCAAGGCCCGTCACTTCGCGCAGGAGCGGTGTTATGTAGGTAAACGGCACCATCTGGCCGATCATCAGGGCGAGCATCATGATGAGTGAAGTCCAGACCTGCTGGCGGCCGAGAACGCGCACTTCACGGCTCAAATGGCTGGCTTGCTGAGATTCTGCTTTCGTTGGCGGGATCAAGGCCCATATCGCGACCAATGCGAGAATGCCGACCAAGGTCATTGCCCAAAAAGTCGTACGCCATCCCCAAAGTCCACCGATTGCCGCACCGACCGGGACGCCGATGATATTGGAGACCGTCAAACCTGCAAGGATGACGGAGACGGCGCGTCCTCGAAATGCCTGCGGGACGAGACCGACTGCAACCACCATGGCAATGCCGAAATAGGCGCCATGAGCGATGGCGGTTGCAACGCGAAAGAGGAGCATGGTGGCGAAGTCAGGTGCGAGCGCGCAGGCGATCTGCCCCAGGCAAAAGGCTATCGTAAGGGCGAGCAGAATGGTACGGCGCGAAACCTGCCGTGTCGCCATGGTGAGGAAAGGTCCGCCGAGCGCAATTCCCAACGCATAGCCGGAAACCAGATAGCCGGCAAAAGGGATCGAGACGCCTAAGCCCTCAGCGACATCTGGAAGAATGCCGGCGATGACAAATTCGGTCGTGCCGAAAGCGAACGCAGCCAGAAACAGGGCGAAGAGGGGTAAGGGCACGTCCAGCTCCGATATAAAGGAATAAGGATTTCTTTATATTGCCATGAAGGGGACATCAAGTGCGAGTTGTCGCCGGCAGTACTCTCCACATAAAGCCGGCTCTTTCGAATGGTTTTGAGCCAGGCGGACATGCACCATTTCTTGGACCGATCCTTGACAAGCGAAGAATGTTTGTGAAGTTTGGCTGTCATGAGTGAGGTGGCTGATTGGTTATCTTATACAAGTCCGATCAGTCGGAAAAACGCTGCCGAGGCAGTGTTTGAGGATATTCGTTCGGCAATCACATCGGGACGGTTGGCGGTCGGGACACGGCTGCCCGCCGAGTCGCAGCTTGCGACGCGTTATGGTGTCAGCCGCCCGATCATTCGTGAGGCGCTCCGTTCGCTTCAGACACTCGGTCTCACCCAGACGCGCACCGGCAGCGGCACATATGTCGTGACCTCGACGTCAGGTCCGGAGCTCCGTTACGGCGGTTATTCAGCCCGCGACCTGATCGAGGCGCGTCCATTCATTGAGGTTCCGGCCGCTGGCTGGGCGGCGCTGCGGCGCACGGAGCAGCATCTGGCGCGTCTGCTAGAACTCTGCGATGAGATGGATCGGGAAGAAGATCCTTTGAAGTGGGTGAACCTGGACTCGGAATTCCATTCGACGATCGCGCAATCCTCGGGAAATGCCGTGTTTGCCAAGATCGTCGCCGATGCCCGTGATGCGCTGATGCGGCAATCGGAGCTGGTCAATATGATGGCGCAGCGCCGCGTTGCCTCGAATGTCGAGCACCGCCGCATCGTCGAGGCGATTGCGGCGGGATCGGAAGAGGAGGCCATCGCGGCGATGGAAGCCCATCTCGGTCAGGTCAAGCAGGTTGTGACGACCATCATCGGCGAGGGTCAGCCGCATCATTGAGAGCGGCGGGCAGGTTGGCGAGCCGCTCCGGCCGGAGCGCCTCGAAGAGCTGCTCGGCAGTCAGATATCCATGGTCGAGCACGATTTCCGGCACCGTACGTCCCGTTGCCAGCGCCTCGCGGGCAACTTTGGTCGCCGCCTGATAGCCGATCAACAGATTGAGCGCCGTGGCAAGGCCGATCGATTCCTGCAGGCGCTGTGCCATCAGAGCCGGATTGGCCGTGATGCCAGCGACGCAGCGCTCGGCAAGGATATTGCAGGCCGCGGTCAGATGCACGATGCTTTCCGACAGCGAACGCACGATGATCGGTTCGAAGGCGTTGAGCTGCAGCTGGCCTGCCTCCGCCGCCATGGTCACGGTGATGTCGTTGCCGATGACGGAGAACGCCACCTGATTGACCATTTCCGGGATCACCGGATTGACCTTGCCGGGCATGATGCTCGAACCCGCCTGCATCGCCGGCAGCGTGATCTCGCCGATGCCGGCCCGCGGCCCGGACGATAGCAGACGCAGGTCGTTGCAGGTCTTCGACAGCTTCACTGCGACACGCTTCAGTACGCCGGAGAGATGGACGAAGGCGCCGGGATCCTGCGTTGCTTCGATGAGGTCGCTTGCCGTGACCAGGGGGCGGCCTGTCAACTCAGCCAGATGAGCGCACGCAAGTGCTGCATAGCCGGCAGGCGCATTGAGGCCGGTGCCGATGGCGGTGGCGCCGAGATTGACCTCATGCAGCAGGGCTGCCGATTCGATCAGGCGGGACCGGTCTTCCCCGAGCATGACGGCGAAGGTTCTGAATTCCTGGCCGAGCGTCATCGGCACGGCATCCTGCAACTGAGTGCGACCGACCTTCAAAATGCCGTCGAACTCCTTGGCCTTGCACTCGAAAGCTTGCTGGAGCGTCTCCATTGCTGTCGCCAGATCGTCGATCGCTTCGATCAGCGCGACATTGACGGCCGTCGGGTAGGCGTCGTTGGTCGACTGACTGAGATTGACGTGATCGTTCGGATGAAGGTGAGCATAGTCACCCTTGGCATGGCCGAGCAATTCGAGCCCGCGGTTGGCGATGACCTCATTGGCGTTCATGTTGGTGGAGGTGCCGGCGCCACCTTGAATGACGTCGACGACGAACTGATCGTGAAGCTCTCCGGCGCGGATTTCGCGGCAAGCGCGCACGATGGCGTCGAGCTTTTCCTTGCTGAGCAAGCCGAGTTCATGATTGGCGACGGCCGCTGCTTCTTTGACGAAGGCTAGGCCGCGGATGAGATGCGTATAGCGTCCGATCGGCGTTCCCGTGACCTGGAAGTTCTCAACCGCTCTTGCCGTGTGTACCCCCCAATAAACCTCAGCCGGAATATCCTTTTCGCCCAGCAGGTCATACTCGCTTCGCGTCTTGACCACATTATCCTCCTATGGTCGAAATCAAGTCATATCTGTCAAGCTGTAAGACAGATTATTAGTCTGTTATCCGCTGTATCGAACTGCGTCAATAAGGTGGCAACCGGCTTGACAGGGTGGTGTTTCTATCACTAAGAGGAAAAATCTGTCATACAGCATTACAGCATGACCGGCGATCGTTAGGCTCGATCGGCGGCCTGATGAAGGCAACGGCATCCTGTCGGGTGCAAACGAGCACCCCGGACCCGTCCACGGACAAACGGCTCAAGGGAGGAGCAATGTCAGTCGACCCCATTCAAAATATCCCGGCGGATCGCCGGCCGCCGGTCAATGAGGATCTTGGCTATCATAAGGCGCTCAAGCCACGGCAGATCCAGATGATCGCCATCGGCGGCGCGATCGGCACCGGTCTTTTCCTTGGTGCGGGCGGACGTCTAGCGGCAGCCGGCCCCGCGCTCATCTTCGTCTATGCGCTGTGCGGTTTCTTCGCCTTCCTCGTGTTGCGCGCGCTCGGCGAACTGATAATGCACCGCCCGAGCTCCGGCTCCTTCGTCTCCTACGCCCGCGAATTCTACGGTGAGAAGATGGCCTTTGCGGTCGGCTGGATGTACTGGCTGAATTGGGCCATGACGTCGGTTGCCGATGTGACGGCCGTCGCCCTCTACATGAACTTCTTCAAGCACTATGTTCCCTGGCTTGCCGGCATCGACCAGTGGGTCTTTGCGCTGGTTGCGCTGATGGTGGTGCTGGCCATGAACCTTTTGTCGGTAAAGGTCTTCGGCGAACTGGAATTCTGGTTCAGCCTGGTCAAGGTTCTGGCGTTGGCCAGCTTCCTCGTCATCGGTATCTATTTTGTCGTCTCCGGCACTCCGATTGCCGGTCATTCAGCAGGTTTCAGCATCATCAGCGACAGCGGCGGCTTCTTCCCCAATGGCATTTTGCCCGCCTTCGTCATCATTCAGGGCGTCGTCTTTGCCTATGCGTCGATCGAGCTGATCGGCACGACGGCAGGTGAAACCGAGGATCCCCGCAAGGTGATGCCGGGTGCGATCCGCACGGTGGTCGCGCGCCTGCTGATCTTCTATGTCGGTTCGGTGCTGCTTCTGTCGCTGCTTTTGCCCTACACGGCCTACAAGGCCGGTGAGAGCCCGTTCGTCACCTTCTTCGGGACGATCGGCATCCAAGGCGCCGATATCATCATGAACCTCGTCGTGCTGACTGCCGTGCTCTCCTCGCTGAATGCAGGCCTTTACTCCACCGGCCGCATCCTGCATTCGATGGCGGTCTCCGGCTCGGCGCCGGCAGCGCTTGCCAAGATGAACAAGGCCGGCGTGCCCTATGGCGGCATTGCGGTGACGGCCGCCGTCACCGTCATCGGTGTGGCATTGAACGCCGTCGTGCCGTCGGCTGCTTTCGAGATCGCCCTTAATCTCTCGGCACTCGGGATCATTTCGGCCTGGGGCGTGATCGTATTGTGCCAGCTGAAGCTCTGGAAGCTGTCGAAGCGCGGCGAGATGGCGCGTCCGGATTTCCGCATGTTCGGCGCGCCCTATACCGGTATCCTGACGCTCATCTTCCTCTTTGCGGTGCTGTTATTGATGGCGCTCGATTATCCGGTCGGCACCTGGACGATCGCGTCCCTCGTCCTGATCGCGCCGGCCCTCGTCATCGGCTGGTATCTGTTGCGTGACCGCATCTATCGGCTCGCGGCCGAGCGGGGCCAGTCGTGACGGCAGCGCAAGTCAATCCGCTGGTGGCAGTCATTGCCACCGGCGGTACCATTGCAAGCGAACGCACCGACAGCGGCGCCAGCATCCCGTCATTGACGGGAGAAAGCCTGCTGGCGCTGCTTCCCGACATGCCTGTCGATCTCAAGCCCATTGAACTGATGGCAAAGGATTCGGCGAGCCTCACGCTCGCCGACATGCAGGGGATCAGCGACAAGGTCGGTGAATTGCTTGGCGATGCCGCGGTCAGCGGCATCGTCGTTCTGCATGGCACGGACGCGATGGAAGAGACGGCGCTGCTCGTTCATCTGCAGCATGGACTGAGCAAGCCGGTCGTGTTCACGGGCGCGCAATTCACTGCCGATCACCCCAGAGCCGATGGCCCTGCCAACCTCGCCGCGGCCGTTACCGCCGCCATCGAGCCGACCAATGCGGGCCGTGGCGTGCTCGTCTGTTTCGGCGGCCGGCTGTTGCCCGCATGGGGACTCTATAAGCGGTCCTCGGATGTCGGCGATGCCTTCAGGCAGTCGCGGCCGCTCGAAAATCCGCCAAGCCCGCGCCTTGCGGCAGCCCTCGATAGCGTGCGTGTCGATATCGTTGCGATCTATCCGGGGTGCGATTCGGTACATGTAGATGCGAGTCTCAGGGCCGACGCGCATGGTATCGTTCTGGCGGCCCTCGGTTCGGGCAACGCCAATCCGCGTCTGGTCGAAGCCATCAGGCGCTGTGCCGGTGTCGGCGTGCCGGTTGTGGTCTCTAGCCGCGTGCCGGATGGGTTCCTTGTTTCAAGCTATGGCGGTGGTGGCGGCGGACATGATCTTGCCGAAGCCGGCGCAATTCATTCCTCCACACTGCGCCCGGGGCAGGCGAGAATCCTGCTGGCGGCGCTTGTCGCATCCGGTGCCGGCGCCGAGGCGATCGAGCACGCGTTTGCGGACTTCAGCGGCAGCGCGACGCCCTGATCGCGCCATGAAAACGGGCCGGCCGTCGATGACGGCGCGGCCCGAACATTGGCTGGGTAGTGTCTTCGTCAGGCCGTGTACGCAGCCTTGGCGACGACGACGGGGATCAGGAGATCACCCCAGTTGCCGTTGCCGCCATGGTGGCGGGCCGAGCGGACGAGTTCGACCGAAACACCGGCTTCTACGGCATTCATGACGGCCTGGTTGAGACGATGCAACTCATTGGCCAACATGCGGATGACGGCCTGCTGGTCGGCATTCATGGTGAGAGACTGCTCCTCGGCCCTCTCGCGAACGCGTGCTATCGATGCCATTTCATTCTCCTTCTGTGATCCCGATATCACTCTGCTGCCGGTTTGAACTGGGCATGCTCGGTCGATCCGTGCATGGCCGTCGTGGATGACTGGCCGCCGGTGATCGCCAGCGAGACCGCGTCGAAATAGCCAGTGCCCACTTCGCGCTGGTGCTTGGTGGCGGTATAGCCATTGGCTTCGGCCGCAAATTCCGCTTCTTGCAATTCGGAATAGGCGGCCATCTGGCGGGCCTTGTAGCCTCGGGCAAGCTCGAACATGCCGAAATTCAGCTGGTGGAAGCCGGCAAGCGTGATGAACTGGAACTTGTAGCCCATCGCACCCAGCTCGCGTTGGAATTTGGCGATCGTCGCGTCATCCAGGTTCTTCCTCCAATTGAATGACGGCGAGCAATTGTAGGCCAGCAGCTTGCCGGGATGGACCCGATGCACGCCCTCGGCAAATTTACGCGCCTGCTCTAGATCCGGCTTCGATGTCTCGCACCAGATGAGATCGCAATTGGGCGCGTAGGCGACGGCGCGGGCGATGCAGGGCTCGATGCCATTCCTGACCTGATAGAAGCCTTCCACCGTGCGGCCGGCATCGTAGTCGACGAAGGGCTGGTCGCGCTCGTCGATGTCAGACGTCAGAAGCTTGGCGGCCTCGGCATCGGTGCGCGCAACCACGAGGGTCGGCACGCCCATGACGTCGGCGGCAAGCCGCGCCGCATTGAGATTGCGGATATGAGCAGCCGTCGGAATGAGCACTTTTCCGCCGAGATGGCCGCACTTTTTCTCCGATGCCAGCTGATCCTCGAAATGGACGCCTGCAGCTCCCGCCTCGATATAGGCCTTCATGATTTCGAAGGCATTGAGGGGGCCGCCGAAGCCCGCTTCAGCATCTGCAACGATCGGTGCAAACCAGGTGTCGACGGAAAGCCCTTTGCCTTCAGCGGTCTCGATCTGGTCGGCGCGTTGCAGGGTGCGGTTGATGCGCTTCGCCAGTTCCGGGCCTGCATTGGCGGGATAAAGCGACTGATCCGGATACATGGCGGACGCCGTATTGGCGTCGGCTGCGACCTGCCATCCCGAAAGATAGATCGCCTTCAGGCCGGCGCGAACCATCTGCATAGCCTGGTTGCCCGAGAGCGCACCGAGCGCATTGACGAAATCTTCCTTGTGAATGAGCTGCCATAGGCGGTTCGCACCCATCTCGGCCAGTGAGTGGCGGATGGTGATCGATCCGCGCAGCCGCTCCACATCCGCGGCTTGATAGGGGCGCTCGACACCATCGAAACGCCCGGCAGGGGCGCTGGGAACCAGTTTGTAAAAATCTGTCATGCGATTCTCCCGATACTTCCTCTCGATCCTCCGATCGATCTCGATTGCATGACTAGTTTTACAATATTGATGCTGTGGGAGCGAGAGAAACTAGAAAATCCCGTTAGATAAAAGGGTTATGATGTGTTATCGTTGACATTGGTCCACAGTAAAGTTGTAAATATTGTAAAAAATTGTTGGCTGGAAAATTGTAAAAGGTATGACATATGGTTGAGCGCAAGATCTTTGCCGGTCCGAAGGTTCGACGAATCCGCATGGGTCTCGGTCTGACGCAAACGACGATGGCGCAGGCCCTTGATATCTCGCCGTCCTATCTCAATCTCATCGAGCGCAATCAGCGGCCGCTGACCGTGCAACTGCTGTTGAAGCTGGCGTCGGTCTATAAGGTCGACCTCGACGAATTGCAGGGTGAGCAGGGCGGCAGCGCAGGGCAGTTGCGGGAAGTCTTTGCCGACCCATTGCTTGCAGGGGAGATTCCAGGCGATCAGGAGCTGATCGAACTTGCCGACGCGGCGCCGAATGCGGCAAACGGCATGATCCGGCTCTACCGCGCCTATCGCGAGCAGGCGGCAAGGCTATCCGATCTCGCCGAGCTCCTGTCGCGCGAGGGCAGGGTTGCCGATGTCGCCGGACCGCGTCTGCCGCTCGACGAGGTTCACGACCGGCTGCAGTCGCGTCCGAATTTCTTTGCTCGCATCGAAGATGCGGCAGAGACCTTTCATGAACGCCTGTCGCCCGGTGACGATATCGTAGGCGCGCTGAAGGCATGGTTGAAGGGTGAGCATGGCATAGCGGTGCGCCTATTGCCGGTCCGCTCCATGCCTGGCCTGCGGCGGCGCTACGACCGGCATTCGATGCGGCTTTTCTTGTCGGAGCGTCTGTCGCCCTTCGATCAGATCCGGGAGATTGCGACTGAAGTTTCTCTTTTAGCCCTGCGTGAGGAGATCGCCGTCGAGCTGAACACCCTTGCGCTTTCGACGCCTGAGGCCAACCGTATCGCCCGTTTCGAGCTGGCGCGCTATGCTTCCCATGCGCTTCTTATGCCCTATGGCGCCTATCTCTCGGCAGCGCAGCGAATGCATTATGATATCGATGGTCTAGGTGCCCGTTTCGGCGTTTCCTACGAGCAGGCCGCCACGCGGCTGACCAACCTGCAGCGTCCAGGCACATCTGGCATTCCGTTTTTCCTGATGGAGATCGACAATGCCGGCCATCGCCTGCGCAAGGCCGGGGCACAAGGCTTTCCACAGGCGCGCTTCGGCGGTGCCTGTCCGAAGCTCAATATCCACGCCGCCTTCGCTCAGCCCGGACAGATATTGGTGGACGCTGCCCAGATGCCTGACGGTACCGGCTTTCTGACCGTATCGAGGACGATCGAGGGACCGCGGGCCGACTTCGGAGAAAGGGTGCGCCGCACGGCACTTCTCATCGGCTGCGATATCGCCCATCGCGACGAGGTGATCTATGGAAAGGCGCTGGGTACCAATCAGGTCATGATCGGTCCTGCTTGTCGCCTATGCGAACGTCAGGGCTGTCTGGCAAGAGCCGAACCGCCGGTTACGCGTCCGCTTGGTCTCGATGAAATGGTGGCCGGTCTGAGTGTATTCGATTTTCAGTGACTGCGTTGATCATTGTCGTTCAGAAGGGGAGCCGGGCGCCAAGCCTCGGCTCCTTTCTTATCCGCTCGTGCGGGCAAATCAGGCATAAAGCCCGAATTGTGCATTATGCAGCCGCGCATAAGCGCCGTGGCGGGCGAGCAATTCATCATGCGATCCCTGTTCGACAATGCCGTTGTCGCCCATGACGATGATGCGGTCGGCGTTGCGGATCGTCGACAGTCTGTGAGCGACGACCAGGGTCGTGCGGCCTTTCGCAAGCTCCGATAGAGCCTGCTGGATTGCGTATTCGGTTGCTGTATCGAGCGCGGACGTGGCCTCATCGAGAATGAGGATCGGCGGATCTTTCAGGAAGATGCGTGCGATCGCGAGGCGCTGCTTCTGACCGCCCGAAAGCTTGACGCCGCGCTCGCCCGTCGGCGTATCGAGGCCGGCGGGCAGGGATCGGACGAATTCGTCCAGCGAGGCGCGCTGCAACGCCGTCATGATGTCTTCGTCGGTCGCGCCGAGCTTTCCATAGGCGATGTTCTCGCGAATGGTCGAGCCGAACAGGAAGACGTCCTGCTGCACGATACCGATCTGATTGCGTAGCGAGGCCTGCGTCATGTCGCGGATGTCGATGCCGTCGATCGTGATGCTGCCGGCTGTTACGTCGTAAAAGCGCGGCAGCAGCGAGCAGATCGTCGTCTTGCCGGTGCCCGAAGCGCCGACGAAAGCGACGGTCTCGCCAGGCGCGATCGTCAGAGAAAGATCTTGGAAGATTTCAACATGGTCGGAATAGCCGAAGCCGACATGCTTATAGGCGATATCACCCTTCAAATAATCGACTGCGATCGCATTCGGCCGGTCGGCAAGATCGGGTTCCGTATCGATCAGCGACAGGAAGCGTTTGAAGCCGGCAATGCCCTTGGGATAGGTTTCGATCACCGATGTGATCTTGTCGATCGGGCGGAAGAAGACATTGATGAGCAGCAGGAAGCTGATGAAGCCGCCATAGCTCAGTTCGCCCGATATGACGAACCAGGTTCCCGCCATCATCACGATCAGCTGCACCAGACGCGTGCTGAAATAGCTGAGCGCGATGCTTGCAGTCATATAGGCGTAACCATCGAGCTTGGTCGCCTTGTAGTCCTCGTTGTCGCTGGCAAACAGCTGGCTTTCATACCGTTCATTGGCGAAAGCCTTGACCACCCGGATACCGCCGACAGTTTCCTGCATGCGCGTATTGAAGTTGCCGACCTTGCCGAACAGGCTGCGCGAATTCAGCGTCATCTTCGAGCCGTAGCGGCTGACGAGCCAGGTCATGAACGGCACGATGGTCGTCGTCAGCAGCGCCAGCTTCCAATGAACGCTGAACATCAGCAGGAAAGCGCCGATGAAGGTCATGATCGCGATGAACAGGTCCTCGGGGCCATGGTGGGCGATCTCGCCCACTTCCTCGAGATCCTTGGTGACGTGGGTGATCAGATGACCGGTGCGGTTGTTGTCGAAGTAGCGGAAGGAGAGCTTCTGGATATGATCGAAGGCCTGGCGGCGCATGTCGGATTCGATCGAGATGCCGAGCGCATGGCCCCAATAGTTGACGATCGCCGAGAGGCCCGTCGCCACAGCATAGACGACAAGCAACACAGCTGCCGTTGCAAAAATGAGACCCCAGTCGCGCCCTGGCAGGAGCTGATCGATGAAGAGCTTGATGGCCAGCGGAAAGCCGAGTTCCAGCAGGCCCGCGAGCACGGCGCAGCCGAAATCAAGGAAGAACAGCGTCTTGTAGCGGGCATAATAGAAAAAGAAACGACGTAGCATGAATGCCCTCCATGGGCATTGAAGAGGATAGAAGAGACAAGAACGGACCGAACGACAGCCCGAATTCGGCGTCGCCGTTCAGCGTCAGTGGGTGCCGAAATTTCTCATCTGGCGATCCTCCTGCTTGAGTCGCGCGTTTGGTATAACCGAGGCGTGCAACCTTGTCACCTTTATAACGATGAGTAACTGCTGCCGTGCGGAGACTGCGGTTTGGAGGCGGAAAGATGTGCGTTTTGAATGGCGGCGCTGCTCCGTGACGGATCTCTGCCTGCAACCATGAACTCGCAATATGTGCCGACGAGAATGTGGCTCGTTCTAGCTTTCAAAGTGAATGAGATCGGCGGATCACGTCGGCCCGCGTCGGTGCCCCGGATCTTCCCCCAAACATCTCGCACTTGATGGCGGCAGCGATGGAGGAAAAGCGGATTGCATCTGCCGGCGGCATTCCTTCCGCGATTGCGAGAGCGAAGGCGCCGTGAAAGATGTCCCCGGCGGCGAGCGTATCGGCGGCCTTGACGGAAATGGTCGGGCAATGCGCGACTTCGTTGTTTTGTTCGCCGAACCAGTAGCTACCGGCCGCCCCTGCCGTCACGCAGATGAAAGCATGATTGAAGCGCTGTTTCAGAAGATGCGTCATCTCGGACACATCGCTCGTTCCCGTCAGGCGATGCGCAGCCGGTTCGGAGAAAACAATATGGGTGGCTTCCGGCGCCAGTTGCTCGATGATGCCGTCAGGCGCCACGTCGCCGTCGAGAATGGCCGGCTTGCCCATCGCTTTGGCAGCTTTGAGAACCTGCAGTGCCAATGCTGGCCAGCGTACGTCGACCAGCGCGGCATCGAATACAGCGATATCTTCGGCCGTGAATTCCTTCACCGTATGGTGCAGCTTTGGATCGTAGAAGGGAACGATCAGCCTTTCGCCGTCATCGTCCACCAGGATGGTCGAGACGGCGGAGCGTGCGCCCTCCACCTGCGACATGCCGCTGACATTGATGCCGGCGACATCCAGATCGCGGATAATGCGCTCGCCAGTATCGTCGCGGCCAACGGCACCCCACAGGCTTGCCTTACCGCCGAGCCGGACAATGGCATAGGCTGCGCTCGAGGCCATGCCTTCGGCGATCTGCAGCATGTCGTAAGGCAGCACCTTCCCCTGACCTTGGGGGAGGGCGCGGACGCGAAAGAGCGTATCCAGAACGGCAGCGCCGACGCATAGAACATGCTTGGGATCGCCGGCCGGCGGATCGAGGATCGATGGAGCGTTCAAAGCCGCTTTCCGCTCGCCTTGCCGAAAAGATGGATACTTGTCGGGTCGATGGCGATTTCGATCTTGTCGCCGAAGCGGATGTTCAGCCGCTCGCGGAACAGGCAGGAGATTTCCTCGCCGCTGCAATCGAGCTTGGCATAGATCTCAGACCCCGTGCCTTCGACAATGCCGACACGGGCGGACAGGCCGCTTGCCGCAGCGCGGATATGTTCGGGCCGGATGCCGTAGACGAGCGGACGCCCACCGTGCTGTGCGATCGGAAAGCCTTCCGGCAAGGGCAGGATGAGACCTTTGTCGCTGCGGAAGACGCCTTCCTCGATCTTGCCGTCGATGAAGTTCATCGAGGGCGAACCGATGAAGCCGGCGACGAAAAGGTTGGCGGGTCGATCGTAAAGATCGAGCGGCGCGCCGACCTGCTCGATGAGGCCGCCATGCAGCACGACGATCTTGTCGGCCATGGTCATCGCCTCCACCTGGTCATGCGTCACGTAGATCGTCGTGGTGCCGATGCGCTGATGCATGGACTTGATCTCGCCGCGCATTTGCACGCGCAATTTTGCGTCGAGATTGGAGAGCGGTTCGTCGAACAGGAAAACCTGCGGATCGCGCACCAACGCTCGCCCCATGGCGACACGCTGGCGCTGGCCGCCGGAAAGCTGGCGAGGCAGGCGATCCAGCAGATTTTCGAGGCCGAGGATGGCGGCAGCCTTTTGCACCTTGGCGGTGATCTCCGAAGTATTTGCCTTCTTCAGCTTCAGCGCAAAACCCATGTTTTCGGCCACCGTCATATGCGGATAGAGCGCGTAGTTCTGGAACACCATCGCAATGTCGCGATCGCGCGCCGGAAGATGGCTGACTTCGCGCCGGCCGATGCGGATCTCACCATCGCTGACCTCTTCGAGCCCGGCGATCATGCGCAGCAGCGTGGACTTGCCGCAGCCCGAGGGGCCGACGAGGACGACGAATTCGCCGTCAGCGATATCGACGCTGATATCGTGAATGACCTTCACCTGACCGTAGCGCTTCTGGATATTCTGTATGTTGACGGGTGCCATGAATGTGATCCTGTCCAAAAGGTGAGGCGGGTCATTTGACGGCGCCGGCCGTCAGGCCGGCGATGATCTGGCGCTGCGCGAACATCGTCAGCACGAGAACCGGCAGCGTCACGATCAAGGCGGCCGCAGCAAGCGGTCCCCAGCTCACCTGCTCGAAGGAGAGCATGTTGTAGACGGCAACGGGCAATGTGCGGGTCTCGCGGCTCGCAAGCACGATGCCGAAGACGAAATTGTTCCACGAGAAGATCACGGAGAGAATGAACGCGACAACGATGCCGGGCCGGGCGATCGGCAAGGCGACCAGACGGAAGACCTGCCATGGCGTTGCGCCATCGATGCTTGCTGCCTCCTCGAGCTCCATCGGCGTCGTCTCGAAATAACCGATCATGATCCAGACGACGATGGGGACCGTGACGACGAGATGGATGATGATCTGCGGCCAGAGCGTTCCGAGCAGATTGAGCCATTGGAACAGCAAAAACAGCGGGATGAGGAAGGAAAGACCCGGCGTCATGCGGGCAATCATGATGACGATTGCCGATTTTTCCGCCTTCAGCCGGGCAATGCCATAGCCGGCCGGCACGCCGATGATCAGCGCGAGCAGGGTGGCTGCTCCCGTCACAAGAATGGAGTTCCAGAAATAAAGGAAGAAGTTGTTTTCCTGGAAGACATTGACGTAGTTCGTCCAGGCAATGCGATCGGGAATGAGGATCGGCGGATAGGCCCCGTTGTCGATCTCATATTTCAGCGACAGCGAGATCATCCAGAGAAAGAACAGGACAACCGGCGAGACGATGACCAGGGCCACGAAGAACAGGCCGATGCGGTTGAGTGTCGAGCGCTTCATCTCAATGTCCCTCCGCGTCCGTCCATTTCGTTCGCTGCCGCATCATCAGGAGGATGAAGGAGAGCGCGACGATGAGGATGAAGAACACCACCGCCATGGCCGAGCCATAGCCGATGTCGTAATAGGAAAAGGCGGTATTATAGAGGTAGATGTTGATCGTCTCGGATGCCGTTCCCGGGCCGCCCTGCGTCATCGCGTAGATGATGTCGAAGCTCTTGATCGCGTCGATGCCGCGAATAATGACGGCGATCATCAGGAAGGGCGAGATCATCGGCAGCGTCAAATAACGGAATTTCTGCCAGGCATTGGCGCCGTCGATTTCGGCGCTTTCATAGGGTTCGCGTGGCACGGAGGCGAGGCCGCCGAGCACGATCAGCATGACCAGCGGTGTCCATTGCCAGACCTCGACCAGAACGAGCGAAGGGATGACGCTGGACTGATTGTAGATCCATTCCTGCGGTCCGATCCCGACCAGGGACAGCAGGTAGTTGAGCACGCCGAGCTGTGGGTGGAACATCATCGTCCAGACCAGAGCCACGGCGACGGGTGTTGCCATCATCGGCATGACGAAGATGCCGCGCAGGAATCCGCGCAGCGGAAAGTTTGCATCGAAGATCAGCGCGGCCAGCGTGCCGAAGATCAACGGGCCGACGACGGACAGCACGGTATAGAGCACCGTGTGCCATAGCGATTCCCAGAAGCGCATGTCGGTCGCCAGCCGGACATAATTGTCCCAGCCGACGAAGCTCTGCGACTGGCCGAGCGTCCATTTGTTCACGCTCATCCACAGGGTGAAGACCCAGGGAAAGACGATGACGGCGGCAATCACGATCAGCGCGGGAACGACGAAGGGCCAGTAGTTGGGAGCAAGCCGATGCGGCTTGCTCCTTCCTTCAGCCACTTTGGCGGCGTTATCTTCGATACTCACGGAGGCCATTATCCCTCGCTTCGTGCCAGCACCGGCTCGAACTGGGCGGTTGCCGTTTTCAGTTCGGCTGCCGGATCTGCACCGCCGATCATGTTCGTCAGCCCAACGCCATAGATGTCGCGGAACTCGGTGACCGGGATGATAACGGGTAATGCCAGCTGGGAGACCTTGGCGGAGCCGGCGACGGCATCGAGCCAGGCGCTCGGCATCTTTACGCCCTCGCGAACCTTTTGATCCTCCAGAATGGACTGGCGGAAGGGAACGCCGGCGCCGGCCTGCAATAGGCGCGCGCCCATGTCGTGCGAGATCGCCCATTGGCAGAAGAGGTAAGCGGCTTCCTTCTTTTGGCTGGCGGCGGTGACGCCGATGCCATCGCCGGTCGTGGCGGCTGCCTGCGCATTCGGCCCCTTCGGCATGATGCCATAGCCGACCTGCCCGACGACGCGCGACTTTTCCGGGTTTTCGATCGGCGGCGCAAAGCCGACGCCATCGAGCCACATGCCGATCTTGCCCTGCAGGAAGGCCGATTGCGCTTCTGCCCAGTTGAAGCCCGAAACGCCGGGAGGTGCGGATTTCGTCATCAGGCGCTGATAGAGCTTGGCAGCATCCACGGCCCCTTGCGATTCCGTCTGCAGCTTACCGTCGGCCGAAAGTGGCGTCGCGCCATAGCCGAGCATGAAGGTTGTCCAGACCGGCGTATTGGCGTTCTTCAGGCCACGGGCGACAAAGCCATAGGTGTTGGTCGATTTGTCCGTCAGCGCCTCGGCGGCCTTGGCCATATCTTCGAAAGTTTCGGGATAGGCAAGGCCCTTCTTCTCGAACAAGGCCTTGTTCCAGTAGATGATCCAGTAGTCGACCGAGAAGGGCAGGGAGCGCATGACGCCTGCGGAGTCCTTGGCGAACGTCAGGCCTGCCTCGGCAAAGTCGCTTTCCGTCAGCGAGGGATCGGTGAGCGATGGGTCCTTCATGAAGCCGCTGATATCGGCAAGCCAGCCGCCCTTTTCGAACTGGCGCTTCTGGACGTGATAGCTCAGATGCACGACGTCAAAGCTCGGCTTGCCGGAGCTGAGCTCGATCGTGGTCTTCTGGCGCTGCTGCTGTTCCGGCGTTGCCTCGGCGTTGACCTTGATGCCCGTCAGCGCCTCGAACTCGCTCAAATATTTGAGGATCGTTTCGCTGCGCGGGCTTTTGATCAGATTGACCTCAAGCGTCGTGCCGGAAAAGCGCTTCCAGTCGACGGCGGCCGAGGCGGTGCGTGCACCGAAAAGGCTCGCTGCTCCGAGTGCTGCCGTGCCGGCCATGAAGCCGCGACGTGTCGGATTGAAAAATGACGATGACATTCCGTTCCTCCTCCTTTGGCCGAGAATCTCCTCATTCGCGGCCTTGTTATGCAAAGCTGTTTACATCTTCAATGCGCGATCCCGTGCTCCGCTGATGTGGGATACGAGAGCGGCAACGGCTTCCTCGGCGGATCGTCGCTCAATGGCCTCAAGCACTTTCAAATGCTCTTCCATGACGGGACCGACATGGCCGTTGATGCGGAACCTGTCCTGGCTGATCAGCCGCATCTTGATCGAATTGACCCGATAGGCATTCGAGATGATCGTATTGCCAAGCGCGTCGATGAACGCGTCATGCATGCCCCAATCCACCGACTGCGCATGGATCTCCAGTTCCTGCGAATTGTCGCCGGAACGGATCGCATCGGCAATATCGCGATGGTCCTTCAAAAGCTTGGCAATCGTCTCGTCGGAGGCCGAATAGGTGAACAGCGCGACGGCCTCCTTCTCCAGAAAAAGACGAAGCTGGAAGGCCTCGCGGATCAGGTCGAGATCGATATGGGCGATCTGCAAGCCGCGCTGTGGAACCGTCTTGATCAGCCCTTCCGCTTCCAGGCGCGGGATCAATTCGCGGATCGCGCCAAGCGTCAGTCCCGTCAATTCGACCAGCCGTCGTTGCGAGATGAATTGCCCAGGGCGAACGTCGCGCGCCAAAAGATGGCGCGTGAAGCTCTCATAGGCCTTCTCTCTCAACGTCGGCTGTTCGCCTGGTCCGTCCATCGGCAGCTCCGGGCTGTTCGGTTAGGCCGCCTTGGCGCGAAACAAGGCGCCAAAGGAAGCAAAGAGCGTGTCAGAATCTTGACTGTTCAATGCCACGAGTGGTGGGCGCACGGCAAGCCAGCTATCGTCTTCCGTCAAACGGGCGAGAATTGCCTTGATCGAGGGAATGATCGGATAGTTCAGCAGCTGCTCGACGAAGCGCTCGACATTGGCGTCATCGATGCCCTTTTCCGCCATGGCCTGGACTTCGCGGGGAAGGAGATTTGCCATGCCGGAGATGGCACCTTGTCCGCCGAGACGAACTCCACGGGCCAAGTGCCTCTCGTCGCCGATCAGAATGATGAGATCGCCATGGGTTTTCAGCAATTCCTCGGTATAGGGCCAATCGCCGGAGGAATCCTTGACGCCGACGACGACATCCGGAAATGCCGTGCGCAGGCGGTCGACGAGGGAAATGGAAAGCGGCACCATCGTCACCGACGGAATATTATAGACGATCACGTCGCGGGCATGCGTGCCCAGCATGATGAAAACGGCTGCGAACCATTTGAAGAGGCCATCGTCGCTGACGTTCTTGAAGTAGGAGGGCGGTGCGAGAAGAATATTGCGGACGCCCTGTGCCAGCGCATGCCCAGCCTGGGCTGCGGCATCTTCGGCAGCATCGACGAGCACGCCCATGACGATCTGTTCAGGCGCGATACCGGCGGCCATCATGGCGGCGAGAACCTGCTGGCGCTCCTGCATCCCGATCGAGGCGCCTTCGCCGGTGGTGCCAAAAAGCGTGACGCTTTTGCAGCCATTGGCAAGGCTATGCTTCGCCTGTTCGATCACGCCCGGAATTGCGATCTCGCCATCCGCATCGAAGGGCGTTGCCAGGGCGGCCGACAGGCCAAAATTCTCACTCATACGATCCTCCCGATCTTGTGGGACTAGTGCGTATCACACTGACATGTTAGTTGTAAAGCGATAAGTTATTCACCCTGTTGCCGCTAAGTTTTCTGTTCTCGCGCGGACCTCGGCACTCGACGTTCTCAATTGCCCCGCGACGATCACTGCGGTATGCAACTATTGTGTGCAGGAATGATTTTAGTAGCTGAATAATATTCTCAGAGAGGTGCGCTTGTTATTTCAAAGGGCGCACGATTACTGCCTGCTGCGAAGGATTTTTCTTCGCAGGGGTTCGTCAATGTATATGTCCAATACCCAACTCAGAGCCGCAGTCGTGCTAAGGAAAATCCACACAGCTGCAGAGACCTCGCTCTGCGTGGCTTTTTGGAAAAAGGTAGAAGATAGCCCAAAGAATATTGCTGCTAGCGGGAGGTGGAGCACATACATTGGATATGATGAAGCGCCCAGGAATTCACACGCTGCAGAAAATACCCGCGGAAGCCTTACGCCTGCACCAACAGCCACGATTAGCGGTAAGGCGATGAAGGTGGCGATCGCATCATAATAGACGCGCACTCCTGGCGAAACCTCGAGGCAAAGCACAGCAACTAAAGTAGCGCCACAAAGCAAACCGGCCACGATGCCTCCGGACGGAATTCTTCTTCTCTGGCTATAAATGAGTATGCCGACGAAAAACGAATACAAGACCCGGGCGGGGCCACCTCCAAGGCTGGCGAAGAACCAACCTATATCCAGGCTTCCAAATTTTCGAAGGAACAACAGTATGAGGAGTGCTCCAATCAGTAATGGAGGTAAGGTTTTTCTCCAGGTCATTCCTCCAGAGGCAAGGCGAACATAGAGAATATTTGCAAGAATTTCGCAAAAAAGCGACCAAGCTGGCCCTAGTATGAAGGGCTGCCCCGTCCATGATATAGGTAACAATAGCGCATTGAACAGAAAGGTAGCACTCCACGACATAAGTATGACGCCATTGATTTCTTCGAGATTTCTTAAGTTATAGGCGGTCATCAATACGAGACCGACAATAAACATAGGGTAGAGCCTTATGAGACGCCGCCAAAGGAATGATTTTTCGGACATTCCATTCGCGAGCCTGTTGTTATAGGCATGCGCTATGACAAAGCCACTCAGGACAAAGAAAAAATCGACAGCCAAATAGCTTGATTGGAATGGGTCTCCGCCAAAAGTCTCCGAAATATGTCGTTGGGCAACCAACATTGCCGCGATACCTCGGAGAGCATCTAGGAACAGATACAGACGCTTGTTGGACCTGGTCGTGCTATTCGCAGGTGCCGCGTCAAATATATCGGTTTGATAGAGCAGAGGCACGGGGATACTTTATAGACAATCTGAACACAGCAGGTTAGCAGAATAAGAATCTATCAGGATGATGTTGACATATGGATAACGCCTTACCGGTGTACGCGGCGATAAGTGCTGTCACTCGGAAAGCTATGGCTTCATTCCATAAGACACGGCCCTTAAGTTCATCGGCCGATTTTATAATTGCAGATCATATGCTGCGCGCGTAGCAATTGCTTTTTTGCAGGCAAAATTATCTCCGCGTCTTCGATATGAGAGACAAACGCTATTTCCCGACAGGCACGTAGTCGAGCCCGCCATCGATCTTTGACGGTCGGCCATCGAGAAAGAGTTCGCCGATACGAGGTGCTGAGCGGGCGATGACCTTGCCGCGCTTGACGACGGCAAGACGATTGGGTTTCAGGCGGAGCGCTTCCAGCGTATCGACGGCCTGCAGCACAACGAAATCGGCATTGCAGCCCTTTTCCAGGCCGTAACCTTCAAGGCCAAGCGTCTTGGCGGAGTTGACCGTGAGTGCGTCGAAGATCTTCTTCTTGTCTCCGATGCCGGCCATTTGCGCGACGTGGATGGCCATATGCCCGACTTCGAGCATGTCGCCCGAGCCCATCGAATACCAGGGGTCCATCACGCAATCATGGCCGAAGGAAACGTTGAGCCCGGCTTCCATCAATTCGCGCACGCGCGTCATGCCGCGACGCTTGGGATAGGTGTCGTGCCGGCCCTGCAGCATGATGTTGATCAGCGGATTGGGAATGACGTTGATCTTCGCTTCCGCCATCAGGGGAATAAGCTTGGAAACGTAATAATTGTCCATCGAATGCATCGAGGTCAGATGCGAACCGGCAACGCGGCCCTGCAGCCCGAAGCGGACCGTTTCTGCCGCGAGCGTCTCGATGTGGCGAGACATCGGGTCGTCGGTCTCGTCGCAATGCATATCGACAGGCAGGCCGCGGTCGGCGGCAATCCTGCACAGCGCTTCGACCGACGCTCTGCCTTCATCCATGGTGCGCTCGAAATGCGGAATGCCGCCGACGATATCGACGCCCATGTCAAGCGCGCGTTCAAGGGAAGCTACGCCATCCTTGGCACGGTAATAGCCATCTTGCGGGAAAGCCACGAGCTGCAGGTCGATATAGGGTTTGACCCTGTCCTTCACCTCCAGAAGCGCCTCAGCCGTCACCAGCTTGGGATCGGAGGTGTCGACATGGCTGCGGATGAACAGCAGTCCTTGCGTGACGGCCAGATCGCAATAGCGCAGCGCACGCTCGACGAGCTCTTCCTTCGTCACGATCGGGCGCAACTCTCCCCAGAGGGCGATGCCCTCCAGAAGCGTGCCGGAAACATTCATACGCGGCAGGCCGAGTGAAAGCGTTGCGTCCATATGGAAATGCGGATCGACAAAGGGTGGGCTCACCAGCCGGTTGGTCGCATCGATTTCGTCCTTCGTCTCGGCGGTGATCGAGGTTTCAACCGCTGCGATCTTGCCATCCTTGACCGCGATGTCGATGCCTTTGCGGCCATCGGGCAGATTGGCATTGCGAATGATCAGATCGAACATGAAAGGCTCCTCGGATTATCTCTCGCCACGGCGATAGGGTTGCATCAGCGCCTGCGGCACGCGCGCTCGCCTGCTCATGATGGCAAGGGCGACAATGGACAGAATATACGGCGTCATCAGGAAGATCTGATAGGGCACGCCCTGGACTGCGGTCTGCAGGCGCAGTTGGAAAGCGTCGAAGAAGGCGAAGAGCAGGGCGCCGAACAGCGCTCGGCCCGGCCGCCAGGATGAAAAGACGACGAGCGCGATGCAGATCCAGCCGCGGCCCTGCACCATGGTCGGAAAGAAGCTGTTGAAGGCCGACAAGGTCAGGAAGGCGCCGCCCATGCCCATCAGGGCGCTGCCCGCAATGATGGCACCATAGCGGATCCTCATCGGATTGAGGCCCTGAGCCTCCGCTGCATGTGGATTTTCGCCGGTCATGCGGATAGCAAGCCCGATCGGCGTGCGGAAGATGAGATAGGCCATGACGAGCGCGACCAGGATCGCCAGATAGGTTGGCGCCGTCTGTGTGAAAAGCGCGGGACCGATGAAGGGCAGGGTGGAAAGCCCTGGAATGGCGATCGGCTGGAACGGCGTGATAGTTGGCGGCGTTCCGGCAACCGGCACGATTAACCGGAAGACATAATAACTGAAGCTGGATGCGAAAAGCGTGACGCCGAGGCCGGAGACATGCTGCGACAGGCCAAGCGTGACCGTCAGTACCGAATGCAAAAGCCCGAAAATACCGCCGGCGATCGCTGCGACAAGGAGGCCGGTCCACAGGTCCGCGCCATGATAAACCGAGAGCCAGCCGATCATCGCGCCGAAGGTCATGATGCCCTCGATGCCGAGATTGAGGACGCCGGCTCGCTCGCAAAGCAGCGCGCCGAGCGTGCCGAAGATCAGGGGCGTTGCAATCCGCAATACGGCAGCCCAAAGTCCGGCTGAAGCAATGATGTCGATCAGGGTGCTCATCGGCGGATCCTGTACTGCGTAAAGAACAAGGCGATCAGCATGGTCAGCAGCGACAGGGCGACCGTGACGTCGGCGATATAGGTGGGAATGCCGAGGCTGCGGCTCATGCTGTCAGCGCCGACGAACATGGTCGCGGTGAAGATCGCCGCAAGCACCACCCCAAGCGGGTTGAGGTTTGCGAGCATCGCAACGACGATGCCGGCATAGCCGAAGCCGGGCGACAGATCGGTAGTGACATAGCCTTTGACGCCCATCACTTCGATGGCGCCGGCAAGGCCTGCAAGTCCGCCCGAAAGACAGGCGACCTTGACGAGGGTCGAGCCGAGGCGAACCCCTGCAAAGACGGCGCCCGACGGGTTGAGGCCGGCCGCCCGCGATTGCATGCCGAAAACGGTGCGCGACTGGACGAAATAGACGATCGCCGCAATGACAATCGCAATCACAAAACCGATATGGAGGCGCGAGCGCGCGATCAGCTTTGGCAGCATGGCGTGGTCGACAAGAGCCTGGGACTGCGGCCAGCCGAATGCCGTCGGATCTTTCAGCGCGCCGTCGATCAGCATGGAGACGAAGAGAACGGCGATGAAATTCAAAATGAGGCTCGTCACGACTTCATCGACGGAGAAGCGAAGTCGCAGCCATAAAGGCACCAGGATCAGGATCATGCCGGCAATGGCGCCGATCACCATCAGGAGCGGGATGAGGATAGGTCCGGGTACTCCGGCGAGCATCTTCGACCCGAAGGCTGCAACGGCGATGGCGCCGAAATAGAATTGCCCTTCGGCGCCGATGTTCCAGAGGCGGGCGCGAAAAGCGACTGCGGCGGCGAGCCCCGTCAAAATCAACGGCGTCGCGCGGGTCAGCGTCTCCGTGGCCGAGAGCCGAGAACCGAAGGCGCCCAAAAGGATTCTGCGGTAGGCTTCCAGGACCGGAGCGCCCGCAATCGCAATCAGGATGCCGGCCAAGGCGAGCGCTGCGACGATCGCGAGCAGAGGGGCAAGGATCATCATGTAGATTGGGCGGTGTTCGCGCCGTTCAAACCGCATTGTCGGCTCCGCTCTTCTCTTTCCATTCTCCGGCCATCATCAGGCCAAGCAGGCGTGCATCCGCTTTACCGGCGTCGACCGGCGCGGAGAGGCGGCCGCCGACGATCGCCTGGATGCGATCGGCCAAGGCAATGACTTCGTCCAGGTCTTCCGAAATCAGCAGAACGGCGGTCCCCTGGCGACGGGCTTCCAGAATGCGCCCGTGAACGGCGGCAACCGCTCCTTCGTCCAGTCCTCGTGCGGGCTGGGCAGCGATGAGGATGCGCGGTCGTTCGTAAAGATTGCGGCCAAGGATCAGCTTCTGCATGTTGCCACCGGATAGCAGCCGGATGCGGCTTGCTGCATTGCCGCCGCGCACATCGAACGTTTCGATGATCTTCTGCGCAAAGGCCATGCCGGCGCTGCGGTCGACCAGGCCGTGTTTCGAATAGGAGGACAGGCGCTCCAGCACGGCATTTTCCCAGATCGCCATTTCGCCGATCGCGCCATCGCGGTTTCGGTCTTCCGGAATGCGCCCGATGCCTGCATCGATGACCGCGGCGACGTCGAGGTCGCCGACAGATTCTCCGAACAATAGAAGCTCGCCGGATGAGCGGGCGAGCGTGCCCGATAGGATCTGGCCCAAAGTCGCCTGGCCGTTGCCGGATACGCCGATGATGCCGAGAACCTCACCGGCGCGCAGATGAAAGCTCACATGTTTCAATCGCTCGACACCGCCAATTTTCACGGTGATATCGCGAGCTTCCAGCGCAATTTCACCCGGCGTCGCCGCTTCGCGGGTCGGGCGCGTCACGCGATGGCCGACCATGAGCTCGGCAAGCTCGGATTTGCTGGTTTCGGCCGCCCGCCGCTCGGCGGCGACCTTGCCGCCGCGCAGGACGATGATGCGGTCCGCCGTGGCCATGACCTCATCGAGCTTGTGGGAGATGAAGATCAGGGACAGGCCCTGTGCTGCCATCTGCTTCAGCGTCGAGAACAGCTTCTCCGCTTCGATCTGCGTCAGAACTGCGGTCGGCTCGTCGAGGATGAGGATGCGGGCATCATTGTAGAGCGCTTTCAATATTTCCACCCGCTGCTGCTCGCCGACAGAAAGGTCGCCGAGGCGTGCATCGGGATCGACCTTCAGGCCGAAGCGCTCGGAGATCGATAGCAATTTCTTGCGGGCTGCCATCGTTTGAGATCTGAGCGACCAGAGCTGTTCCGTGCCGGTCATGACGTTTTCCAGCACGGTCAGATTGGGCGCCAGCGAGAAGTGCTGGTGGACCATGCCGACACCGGCCCGGATCGCGGCGCGTGGCTTGCCCGGCGGCAATTCCGCATCATCGACAAGGATGCGCCCGGTGTCAGGCACATAGTGGCCGAAAAGGATGCTCATCAGCGTTGTCTTGCCGGCGCCGTTTTCGCCGAGCAGAGCGACGATCTCGCCCTTCGCCAAGGTTAGGGAAATATTGTCGTTGGCAACGGTGCTGCCAAAGCGCTTGCTCACGCCTTCGATGGTGAGAACGGGTGCGGTCATGCCGGAAATCCTGCAATCGGAAAGCGGTGCTGCCAACGTTGCTCTGCTTCCAGTTCGGCCGCAAGGCGAAGCAGCAACGCTTCTTCGCCCATCGGCGCCATCATCTGGATCGGCAAGGGCAATCCGTCGGCATCTTCGCCGAAGGGCAGCGTCAGTGCCGGAAAGCCGGAAATATTGGCCAGAGACGCAAAGGGGGCAAAAGCCGTCATGCGCTCGAGGTGCAATTCAGTGTCGGAATGATCGGTCGGAAAGGATCCGATGGGTGGGGGCGCCGTCGCCAGCATCGGCATGATGATGACGTCTATCGCGCCGAAAATATCCCAGAGAGTGCGGCTTGCCTGAACGGCTCCGTTGAGCGAACTCCAGAGCCTCGTCGCTGTCATCGCGCGTCCGCGTGCAATGAATGCCTGTGTCATTGGCTCGGCCGCAAGAATATCCAGTCCGAGATCGTCGACCAAGCCGGCGATATTGACGGAAATGATATCGCCAAAGGCGCGGGCGCTCGCCTGAACGGCACTTTCCATCTGCTCCCAGGTGAGGGAAACCAGATCGTTTCCACGCTTCTCCAGAAAGCCGGCCGCGGCTTCAACGGCTTGCGCCCGGTCTGGTCCGATCGCGTAGTGCCGTCCGGCGTGCGTCAAAAGTCCAACGCGAAACTTACCCGTCTTGGTCGGGGATTGGACGATATCCGCGAACGGTCCTCTTGTTCGATCTCGCACGACATCGAAGATCCGCACGGTATCGCGCACGGAGCGGGTGACGGCGAGCTCGCTGGCGATGCCGCCGAGATGATTTCCGAAGGAGGGGCCGGCGGGCACGGCGCCGCGCGTCGGCTTCAATCCGACGAGGCCGCAACAGGCGGCCGGCACGCGGATCGAGCCGCCAGCATCCGTCGCATGCGCGATCGCCACGATGCCGGCCGCGACTGCGGCGGCGGCACCGCCCGAGGAGCCTCCGGCGGTCCTGTTTCGATCCAATGGATTTCGACAGATCGGACCGATTGCCGGCTCCGATGCGAGCGAGAAGCCGAATTCCGGGCTGGTAGTCAAGCCGAAGGCGCAGAGGCCGGCGTCGCGGAAACGGGCTGCCAGATCGCTGTCTGAACCTTTACCGACACGGCTGAACAGGCGCGACCCCGCCGTTACCGGCAGCCTTGGAAAGGGGCCGCCGAGATCCTTGGCAACGGTCGGCGCGCCGGCAAACGCGCGTTGCGCAAAGCGCTCCGGGCGTTCCGATGCCTCCCGATCCAGGGCTTGCGCGGCGGCAAGTCCCGTCTCGGGGTTGAGATAGGTGATTGCGCCAAGCGCTTCGTGCTTGGCGCAGGCGGCTAGAGCCGCCTGCATGGCATCCGTGCAAGCGAGCTTGCCGGATTTGATGGCGCCGGCCAGCTCAGTGGCGTCGGCGAATAACGAGCTGCTCATGATCGAGCCTGGCGGTTACTTCGGCTGATCCATAACCTTCGGCACTTCGAAGGTGCCGGCCTTGATGTCGGCACGAACCTTCTCCATCGCAGCTTCCGCTTCTGCGGGGGCAACGCCCTTCACATAGACGATGTCGCTGCCGCCTTCCTTCATCAGGCCATAAGCCGTGTAGCTGCGGCCGACCGGCTTGCCGGCGGCAACATCGGCGATCGCCGCATTGAGAATGGGGCGGAAGTACCACATGGCATTGGCAAAAACGGTATCCGGATAGCGCGGTGTGTAGTCGATCAGCGATCCCACGGACTTGATATGGCGCTCCTTGGCGGCGTCCGCCGTGCCGATGCGCTCACCGAAGAGAACGTCGGCGCCAGCGTCGATCTGTGCGAGACCTGCTTCACGCGCCTTCGGCGGATCGAAGAAGGTGCCGATGAAGGAGACGAGGTGCTTGCAGTCGGGATTGACCGCTTTGACGCCTGCAGCGAAGGCATTAATCAGCATGTTGACTTCGGGGATCGGGATGGCGCCGACCGAGCCGACGACGTTCGACTTGGTCATCTTGCCTGCCAGCATGCCGGCGAGATAGGCGCCGTCATAGTTCCAGGTGCCGAAGACACCGAAATTGCTGCCGGCAGCCTCGCCGCTCGAGCCGAGAACGAAGGCGGTATCCGGGTAATCGGCGGCGACCTGACGTGCTTCCTTCTCCACGGCATAGGCCTCGCCGATGATCAGCTTGTTGCCCTGTTCCGCATATTCGCGCATGGCGCGCGGATAGTCGGTGCCGGAAACACCCTCGGAAAAGACATATTCGATGACGCCTTCCTTGGCTGCGTCCTGCAGCGCCTTGTGAAGACAGGAATTCCAGGCGTTTTCCACCGGCGAGGCGTGTATGCCCGCCACCTTGAGCGGTGCAGCAGCGCGAGCGGCTGGCGCCAGCGCACTGACACCGAGAGCGATGCCGGACGCAATGATAGCGCGGCGTGATATCATGATTTCATTGGTCATTTTTTAGTTCCCCTGCTTTTTGATCGTTTGGTAAAAAATCATAGGAGGGGGCTAAAAAAGTGTCAAGCAATAGCCGTGCTTAAATAATATGCGAGTGCGCTCGATATCCGATCGTCGCATGTATTAAAAGATAGCCCCAGCGGCCCATATTCAAGTGTCTTTCAGGCTAGCACCGCTTGTGGTCTGGCGCTCAAGCATAATATCAGCCTGCAATACGTTCGATCATATGTGCAATGGCTGTGCGATAGCGATCTGCATCGCCGCCCGCATCGACGGCAAGGGCAGCACGATCGAATGCGGCAGACAGGATATCGGCAAGCGCATCGACGGGAATATCTGGTCCGCGGCCACGACTGAGTGCCGCTTCCAGGCCGTGCTTCAGCGTGAGTGTGGTGGTTTCCTCGTCCAACTGCTTCATGTCGACGAAGCCGAGGACGGTTGGCCCCTCGATCAGCAAAAGTCGCGTGCGGCCGACAACCCGCATCGCTTCGAGATAGGCATTGCTGCCGGCGATCAGGGCAGCGCGGGGCGCAAGATGGTCAGGCGTTGCCTTCTCTATGGCGGTAGTCACTGCGAGTGCCTCCTCCCTGACGACGGCCCGGAAGAGGGCACGCTTGTCCTCGAAATGATGATAGAGCGCGCCGCGAGTGATGCCGGCTGCGGCAACGATCTCCGGCGTCGATGTCTCGGCATAGCCCTTTTCCACGAACAAGGCGCGTGCGGCCGCGATGAGTGCAGCCTTGGTCTTTTCGGTTCTCTCACGATTGGAGCGAGGATCTTGCATGCATGCAGCCTGTATGCTATTTGAAAAGAATACAGACAGATTGTATGTCTTTTCGGGGAGGAAGTGAAGCATGAAGGTAACAAGCTACTATCCTGTCATCATGACCGAGCAGGTGGCGGAGACCGCAGCCTTCTACATCGAGCATTTCGGCTTTCAGGAAAACTTCGCAAGCGACTGGTACGTCCATCTGCAATCGGCCGGAGACAGCGGCATCAATCTTGCCATTCTGGATGGCCGGCATGAGACGATTCCGCCGCGAGGGCGCGGTCGGGTGGCCGGACTATTGCTCAATTTCGAAGTGGAAGACGTCGACACGGTCTATGACCATGTGCGGGAAGCCGGATTGCCCATTTTGTTGGCCATCCGCGACGAAGATTTCGGTCAACGTCATTTCATAACGTCCGATCCGAACGGTGTTTTGATCGACATCATCAAGCCGATACCGCCAAGCGCGGAGTTTGCATCTCTCTATGCCGAGAATGCCTTGCCGCAGGATCGTTAAAGTGTTGGGTGCAATCGATAAAATCGAACGATGCAACTCTATCTTTGATTAACTAGGTCGCTTCACCCAATATTTCGCTTTTCATGCGACAAAACCGGCCAAAGGTAAGGTGACCCATGCAAGAGCTCCCGGTTTCGTCGAAAATCATCAAATCAGTCTATTTTCGCCCGGACGACGGGCGGCTTTATATCCGCTTCAGAAATGGCGAGGAGCGTCAATTCACCGGCGTTCCGCAGAAGGCGGCGATCGCCATGGTGAAGGCGTCGTCGCCCGGCCAGCACTATATAGAACATATCCGCACCCAGTTCGAACGCGTCGCTTGAAGCGCGAGATGAGCTTTGTTTCTTGGCGCATTGATAAACGCTGAGTTGCGCTATCTATATCAATCATAACCATCTTTCAGGGAGGAAGAGGCGTGATTGATGAGAAGCAGCTTATATCCAAGATCACCTGGAGGCTCATGCCCTTTCTGGGCATCCTCTACCTGATCGCCTATATCGACCGTCAGAACGTCAGTTACGCCAAGCTTGAGATGGTCGATGCGCTCGGCATGAGCGAATATGCCTATGGCCTTGGCGCGTCGCTGTTCTTTATCGGCTATTTCATCTTCGAGGTGCCGAGCAACCTGCTTCTCGACAGGTTCGGAGCCAGCAAGTGGTTCGCGCGTATCCTGATCTCTTGGGGAGCGGTGACGGTCGCACTGGCCTATACGCAGAATGCGACCATGTTCTATATTCTGCGCTTCCTGCTCGGCGCCTGCGAGGCCGGCTTCTTTCCAGGCGTGCTCTATCTGCTGACCCTTTGGTATCCTTCGGCCTATCGCGGCACGATGGTTGGGCTTTTCATGATTTTCAGCGCCTTTGCCAATGCGATCGGCGCACCGCTCGGCGGGGTGCTGCTGGATTTGAATGGGCTCTATGGTATTGCCGGTTGGCAATGGGTCTTTCTGGTGACCGGCATTCCCGCCATCATTGCCGGCTTCATCACCCTGTTTTATCTGCCGGACCTGCCATCCAAGGCGACGTTCCTCGACGATACGGAAAAGAATTGGCTGAAGGATCGGATCGCGGCGGAAAATTCAGGCATGGAGCAGAACGCCGCCGATGGCTTCAAGGCGCTGATCAATCCGCGCGTATTGCTGATGTCGCTTTGCTATATCGGTTTTCCGCTGGCAGCCTATGGTCTCAGCTACTGGCTGCCGACCATCGTCAAGAATTTCGGTGTCAGCAATACGACGAACGGATTCCTGAACATCATCCCCTGGATTCTCGTCGCCATCGCTCTTTATGCCGTGCCGCGGGCGGCTGATAGGGCTGAGTCCAAGACGCCCTATATTGTCATTCCGGCACTGATCGGTGCCGCGAGCCTGGTCTTATCCGCTGTTATTCCAGACCACACGCTGCAATTTGCTTTCCTCTCCGTTGCCGCCGCCGGCATCTTTGCGGGCCAGCCGGTATTCTGGAGCCTTCCCTCGCGCTTCCTGCAGGGAGCGGGTGCCGCAGCGGGCCTTGCCGCGATCAATTCCGTCGGCAATCTCGGCGGCTTCATCGCCCAGAACGTCGTCCCTTGGATCAAGGATTCCACAGGAAGCACGATCGCACCGATGTTCTTCCTGGCTGCCTGCCTTCTGATTGCGGTGCTGTTGGTCCTTGTGATCGGACGCATGATACCGCGTGCGCCGCGGCCGGAAGATCTTGGCAATCCGAACGCAGCCCGCGTGAAGTGATTGCGCTCAGGTTTGCAAAGGCAGCTTCCAAATGAGAAGGGCGGCCTGATGGCCGCCCCAATTTTTCAGATCGCTGCTGATACCAAGCTTACGCAAAGGCGTAGGAACCGTCCGGGCGCTTAGGCACGCGCCGTTGCCAATGGATGTAGCCTTCCTCTTCCATTGCCTTTTCATCCATCTCGACACCCCAACCGGGTCGGTCGGGCCGAAGCTCGAGATAGCCGTCCTTCGGCAGATAAGGATCGACGACATAACGGGTTTCGCCCTGTCGCTGTTCGACCTCGTTGCCGCCATAGACATAGGCTTGACCCTTGGGCAAACGATATTCGAGGATCTTGAAGTTCTGCGCGGCAGCCGAGAAATGCACGTTGACGGCGGTCGCGAGTGGTCCCATCGGGTTGTGCGGAGCAACGCCGACGAAATGCGCCTCGGCGATCGTTGCAATGCGCCGCATCTCGCTGATGCCGCCGACGACGCAGATATCCGGCTGGATGAGGTCGGCGCCCTTGACCTGCAGCAGACGCAGGAACTCGTTGCGGTTATAAAGGGACTCGCCCGTCGCCAATACGCAATTGAGGCCCTGCTTCAGCTCGCCCCACATCTCGATATTTTCGGGGCGCAACGGCTCTTCGTAAAAGAGCGGGTCATAAGGTGCGAGCGCATTGCCGAGCTGGCGGGCTGCAACCGGCTCGAAGATCTTCGCATGGGCGTCGAAGGCGATCTCATAATCATCACGCACGGTTTCGCGCAGCGAGCGGAAATAGTCTGCCGATGCCTTGACGACGTTGCCCCAGCGATGGGCGTGCATGTCGATGCGCCAGGGGCTAAGTTTGAATGCGGTAAAGCCCCATTCGGCATTCAAGCGGTCGAGCTCGTCGCGCGCAGCCGGTGCGTCCGGTGCGGTATAGACACCGGCATAGACCTTGATGCGATCACGCACCGCGCCGCCGAGCAATTTATAGACCGGAACATTCAGGGCCTTTGCCGAGAGATCCCAAAGGCAATGGTCGAGCGCGGAAATGGCCGAGAGGCCAAGCGCGCCCGGCGGGAAGCGGCTCTGCTGGATCAAGAGGTTGATGAGATAATCGATGCGGCTCGGATCCTGGCCGGCGATGAAGCCGTAGAGATAATCGAGGATCGGCGGCAGTGCCAAATCGGGGCCGTGATTGTAGCACTCGCCCCAGCCCGTCAGTCCGTCATCCGTATCCAGCGCCACGATGACGCGCGGGCGATCCTTGTCGCGGGTCATGAATACCCGCATGCGGTCGATCTTCATCTTATCTTCCTTCTATCGGTGGTTATGAATGCGGCATGGGAGGTGCCGCAGGTGGGGAAATCGTTGCGGCGCCACGGCGAAGTCTGATCCGTGGCACATGGGCGTTACGGCGCTACCGAGTGGAGCCATCACGCCGCGCTCCCGTTCTTCACGGTTTCGGGCTCGACATAGCGGAAACGTCGCGAGCGATCCCGGTCGCGGGGATCGGGGCGCGGGATCGCCGAAATCAGCGCCTGCGTATAAGCATGTTCTGGTGAATTGCAGACCTTGTCGGCATCGCCGACCTCGACCAGCCGGCCCTTGTACATGACGCCGACGCGGTCGCACATGTAACGGATGACGCCGATATCATGGCTGATGAAGATATAGGCAAGACCGAGCTCATCCTGCAGGCGCATCAACAGATCGAGCACTTGCGAGCGCACGGAGACATCGAGAGCCGATGTCGCCTCGTCGGCGACGATCACGCGCGGATTGAGTGTTATGGCGCGGGCGATACCGATGCGCTGGCGCTGGCCGCCGGAAAAGGCATGAGGATAGCGCTCGCGCGCCCTCGGATCGAGCCCGACCTGCTCCATCAGATGGCAAACGCGCTCGTCGAGCGCCCGGCCTTTGGCGATGCCGTTGACGAGCAATGGCTCGCCGATAATCTGCGAGACGGTCATGCGCGGGTTGAGCGAACCGAACGGGTCCTGGAACACCATGCGCAATTCGCGGCGCGCTGCCGCAAGGACCGTCCCTTTGGCGCTTACCAAGTCGGTGACGTCGCCATCGGTGCGGCGATAGAGGATTTCCCCGGCACTCGGATCGATCAGTCGCATGATCGAGCGACCCATCGTCGTTTTGCCAGATCCGCTCTCGCCGACGATCCCGAGCGTCTCGCGCGGCAAAAGCGAGATCGAGACATCATCGAGAGCACGGACCTCGCCGAAGGCCATCGACACGTTGCGCAGTTCGAGGATCGGGGCAGCGGTTTTGTCGAGCGGCGGCCGCGCCAATCGAATCTCGGCCTTCCTTTCGAGCTTCAGCACCGAGCCGATCAGCATGCGCGTGTAATCGTCTTTCGGCGCATGAAAGATCTGCTCGACCGGGCCGTATTCCCTAACGACACCATTGTGCATGACGAGCACATCGTCAGCGATCTGGGCGACCACGCCCATGTCGTGAGTGATGAACAGGACCGCCATGCCGTTGGCCTTCTGCAGCCGGGCAATAAGGTCGAGGATTTCGGCCTGTGTCGTCACGTCGAGCGCCGTCGTCGGCTCGTCGGCGATCAGAAGCTGCGGCCTGCAGGCAAGCGCCATGGCGATCATGGCGCGCTGGCGCATGCCGCCCGAATATTGAAAAGCGTAACGGTCGATCGCTTTTTCCGGGGAGGGGATTTCCACCTGTTTCAAAAGTGAGATCGTTTCGGCTCGTGCCTCGGCCTTGCTCATTTTCGTGTGGAGGCGCAGCGCTTCCATGATCTGGTCGCCGACCGTATGGACCGGTGAAAGCGATGCCATCGGCTCCTGAAAGATCATGGCGATATCGCGCCCGCGGATCGACCTGATCTGCCGCCCGCGCGGATTGAGCTTGACGAGATCGACCGAACTGCCGCCAGCGCCATTCAAAATGATGGAACCGCCGGTGATGCGGCCAGGGGCGTCGACGATCTGCAGGATCGAGCGTGCGGTGACCGATTTGCCGGAGCCGCTCTCTCCGACGACGCAGAGCGTCTTTCCAGGCTCGATGGCAAAGGAGAGATTGTCGACCGCGCGAAACGTGCCGGTTCTTAAGGGAAAGTCGACGGTGAGGTTCTTGACCTGCAGCAGCGGGCGGGCGGTATTCATGGAAACGATATCGGTCATGCCCGCCTCATTTGTTGTAGGGATCGGCCGCATCGCGCAGGCCATCGCCAAGAAGGTTCAGCGCCATGACGGCGATGACGACGGCGACGCCCGGCAGAAAGAGCCATGGTGCGGTTGCGATCGAGCGGATGTTCTGTGCCTCGCGCAGCAGTACCCCCCAAGAAATGGTCGGCGGCTGTAGGCCGAGGCCTAAGAAGGAGAGGGATGTCTCGGCCAGGATCATCGCCGGCACGGCAAGCGTGATCGAGGCGATGATGTGGCTCGCAAAACTTGGCAGCATATGGCGGAAGATGATCCGCGCCTCGCTGGCGCCGTCGAGCCTGGCCGCGGCAACAAACTCTTCCGTGCGCAGCGACAGGAAGCGGCCGCGCACGACACGGGCGAGCTGCGCCCAGCCGGTCAGCGACAGGATGATGGTAATCATCATATATTGCAGCGCCGCCGGCCAGCCTTGCGGTAGGGCGGCCGCCATGGCGAGCCAGATCGGAATGGTCGGCAGCGATAGCACGAAGTCGATCAGGCGCTGGATGAAGAAGTCGAGCTTTCCGCCGTAATAGCCTGAAATTCCTCCAAGAACGATGCCGAGTAGAAGCGAAAAGAACACGCCGACGAGGCCGATCGACAGCGAAATCTGCGCGCCTTGGACGGTGCGGCTGAAGACGTCGCGGCCGAGCCGGTCCGCGCCGAACAGAAGCAGAGGCGTCGACTTGTCCGAGGATGCCAGCAGATGGATGTTGCTCGTGAAGAGACCGAGCACGGAATATTCGTAGCCGCGACCGAACAGGCTGATGGAGACACGCTTCGTCGTGTCCTCCTTGAAGATCGCCGCAAGCGTTTCGGGATCGCGGGTTAGCTTCAGCGGGTAATAGTGTAGCCCAATGGAGAAGCCGTTCTCCATATCGATGAAATGCACTCTTTGCGGCGGGTGGAAGGTCGCACGTGCATTTTGCTGATTGGGATCGTTGATGGCAAAGAATCCTGGCACGATCGCCACGATGTACATCAGCACGGTAACGACGAGGGCGACCATCGCGAGCTTATGGCGACGGAATGCCCACCAGATCAACTGCCATTGCGAGGCGACCGCGTTGCGGTCAGGGCGCAGGTTTGTGACGGCGATATCGGCCATGGGCTGCTCCTATTCCAACCGGATGCGGGGATCGACGAGGGCAAGCAGAATGTCACTGATAAGTGACCCGATCAGCGTCAGCGCGCAGATCAAAAGCACGAAGGCGCCGGCAAGATACATGTCCTGCGCCATCAGGGCCTGGAGCAGCAATGGCGCCGCCGTCGGCAGATTGAGAACGATTGCAACGACGACGGATCCGGAAATGAGATTGGGCAGCAACCAGGCAATCGTCGAGATGAACGGATTGAGCGCGATACGCAGCGGGTATTTCACGAGCAGCCGAAACTCGGAGAGGCCTTTTGCCCGCGCCGTCGTGACATAGGGTTTCGGCAGCTCGTCGAGCATGTTGGCGCGCATGACGCGAATGAGGCTTGCGGTTGAAGAAACGGCAAGGATGACGACCGGCAGCCACAAATGTGACAGGAGATCCAGCATCTTGGCGATGCTCCAGGGAGCCGTCTCGAATTCGGAGGAAAACAAACCGCCGACATCCTGGCCGAACTCGACGGCGGCGACATACATCAGCACGAGCGCCAGCAGGAACGAGGGAATGGCAAGGCCTAGAAACGTGAAGGCGGTAAAGAAATAATCGCCGATCGAGTATTTCTTGACGGCGGAGTAGACGCCGATCGGTAGCGCGATCGCCCAGGTCGCGATCAGCGCCGCAAGCGCCAGAATGAGCGTCAGTGCCATGCGCTCCCAGATAAGGCCGGAGACAGGCTGCTGCCATTCGAACGAGATACCGAAATCGCCGCGCGAGAGAATGCCCCACATCCATTTCAGATATTGGATGAGCATCGGCTGATCGAGGCCGAAGCGTTCGCGCAATTGTGCGGCCGTATTCTGGTCGACCACTTCATTCGAGGAGGCGAGCGTGGCGATATAGGTCGTCACGTAGTCGCCGGGAGGCAGCTGGATCAGCACGAAGGCAAGGAAGCTGATGGCGAAAAGGGATGGGATCATCCACAAAAGGCGTTTACCGATGAAGGCCAGCATGGCTGTTTCTCGCAGTAAGTGCTGCCACGGGCAGCTCCGCATGAAGGATAGCGCCGCCCATGAAAGGCGGCGCTTGATCGGCGTAATCAGCTGGTGAAGAAGAATTGCTGTGGCATGGCCGGTCCCGGATTGGGCCAGGACCAGCTGTCCGGCTGCTTTTCGGGAACATTGTGCAGATTGTTGCGGATGATGCCGAAGCCGCCGACGGCAAGGCAAAGTCCAACGGTTTCGAATTCTTCGGCCGCGATGTCAAAAATCTGCTTCATGACGGCGCCGCGCTTGTCGAGATCGGCCGTCGAGCGCGCTTCATCGAAGAGCTTCATGCGCTTCTTCTGGCTTTCCGGCGGCTCTTCGCCCTGTTTGCCGTTCGATGTGTACCAGACCGACCACGGAATGGCGTAGCGCGAACCCTGCGGATGGAAGGCGAAGAAGTCACGCGGATCGAGCATGGGGTCGAGACCGCCAGGTCCTGGCCAGACCTGGGCATCATGAGCGTTGTCGTCGCCACGGGTGTAGTAAAGCGCGCGCTCGATCGTGTTGACCTTCATGTCGACGCCGATCTGGGCCCAATGCGCCTTCACCAGTTCAAGGGCATCGACCAGATCGGGATAGAGGGTCGGAATGACGTCGACGGCGAAGAAGACCTTCTGGCCGTCCGGTCTCAGACGGAAGCCGTTCGCGTCCTTCTTGCCGTAGCCGGCCTGATCGAGCATGGCGCCGGCCTTGTCCGGATCGTAGTTGGTGAATTGGCGGGCATATTTTTCATTGTACCAGGGATGCTCCGGCCGCGGTCCGGCTTGATATCCCTCGCTCTGGCCGAAATAGACGATGTCGATTATTTCCTGCCGATTGATCCCGAGCGAGAGCGCCTGCCGGACCGACTTGTCGGCAAACATTTTGCGCATGGCTGGATCTTTATGGGTGATATTGAAGTAGATCTGGCATTGCTGCGAGGTGGAAGGGACAAGAGTTAGAAGGCGATAGTCGCCCTTCTTCATGTTTTGCGAGAGCGTGGGCTTGTTGGCGAGCACGCTGATATGGCGCTCCTGAATATCGATCTTGCCGGAAATGACGTTCAGCATCAGCGATTCCACGTCCTGCGAGATGCCGAAATTGATCTCGTCGACATAGGGAAGCTGGTTGCCTGATGTATCGACCTGCCAGAAGTATGGGTTGCGGGTCATGACGACGCGGGTCGCACCACCGGTATAGGGTTCCTTGACGACCCAGGGATCGAGCGTCGGCTTATCCGGATTGCCCCAGCGCGAGGGAATTTCGATGTCGCCGCAGCGGGCGCGGAAAAGTTCGGGCCAACTGCTGACGCCAGCCTTCTTCGCATCCTCGGCGACGTTCGGATTGTATTTCGGCAGGAACTGGCTGCAATAGTGCTTCGGAAACAGCGTCGGATGCTGACCGAGCGGGGTTGCGAGATTTTCCAGATAAAGCGCGTTCGGTGCGGCAAAGGTGAATTTCACCGTATAGTCGTCGATCTTCGTGACATCGACTGCCTTGCCGGCAACGGACAACTGGGCCGGCGTCGCGCTGTAGAGATCGGTATTCTTGACGCAGTCCTCGATGGCGAAAACGACGTCATCTGCCGTGAACGGCTGGCCGTCGGACCAGCGGGCACCTTGAATAAGGTAGAAGGTGAATTGCGAGGCGTCGGCATTGACGTCCCAGCGCTCGGCGAGGTTCGGCAGGACCTGAGTGAACTCAAGGTTCCAGCGCACCAGACTCTGATTGCCCACCATGCGCAGAATGCCGTTATGGTCGGACGAGCCTCGCAGGCCGCGTCGTAAGGTGCCGCCGTAAGTGCCGACTTTTTCGTAAGGGGTAACGACCATAGGCTTCTTCGGCAGTCGGTCGGCAAGTGCCGGCAGCTTGCCGTCCTTGACGAGCTGCGCCAGTGCGGGCGCCTCGCCGCCTGGGTCGGCGGCGTTGACCCGACCGGCCAGAGACAGGGCTGCCATTCCCGCCATGCCGCCGAGGACGGCACGCCTGCTCACGCCGCGGGACAATATTTCATCACGCATCGAATCCCTCCCGTTTTGACTTTGGCCGGGCTTTGCCTCGGCCGATGCGACAGGTTCCCGTCCCGTCGCCATGCACCCCTCTGGCGCAGCGTCGAGACCATATTACGTTCTCAGATAATTACAAGAGTTGACAGATTTTTACAGATTTAGTAGCCCTGTCGCGCAGGAAATGCACTATGGCTGTCGCCTGTCGGCATTCACAAAGGATGATGATGAAACTCTCTGTCGCCAATGATTCCGGTATGGGCGCGACGCGCTTCGGCGACATCATCTATGAGAAGATCGTCGCCATGATTGCGGATGGAACCTTTCCGGTGAATGAGCGACTGCCGGCGGAAGCGAAGCTCGCGGAGATGTTCGGCGCGTCACGACCCGTCGTGCGCGACGCTCTGGAGCGGCTGCGCATGGACGGCTTGATCGTGTCGCGCAAGGGGTCGGGTTCCTATGTCAGGCAAAGGCCGGATTCCTCTGTCCTGAAAATGGTACCTGTAGGGTCGCTTGCGGATGTCCAGCGCTTTTTCGAATTTCGTGCCGGGCTTGAGGCCGAGGCAGCCGAACTCGCAGCGCGCAACTGGCAGCCGACCGACAAGGAACGGATCACGGCGGCGCTCCAGAAGATCGAACAATGTCTTGGCGAAGGCCGCCTCGGTGCCGAGGAAGATCAGGAACTGCACGACGCCATTGCGATCGCGACAGGCAATCAGTTCCATATCACTGCCCGTGAATTGTTCCGGCCGCATTTCGCCATCGGTCATTCCGTGACCCGCAGCCTCAGCCTCAAGCGGACGCCCGAGCAGATCCGCAGCGTTCAGGATGAGCATGCCGTTATCGTGCAGGCGATTTTCGCGCGTCAGGAGACCGAGGCTCACGATGCCATGAAGCGACATATCTTGAATGCACGTGCCCGCATGTTCCAGGGCGTATAGGCAATTGGATGAGACGAGGGCGAGGTGACGGCTTCTGTACGCCTCCTCGTTTGTGTCTCGATGGATGATGAAGGGTAAGGGTAGGAAGATGAGCATTGAAACCATGCGGCAGGTGCTGACCGGCGTCTCTGGCGTTCCAGTCACGGCCTATGATGGAAGTGGCGAGGTGGAACCGCGCGTCACCGCTCTAGTCTATCAGCGGGTAGCGGCCGCCGGCATTCACAATATCGTTGCGGCGGGCAATACGGGTGAGTTCTACGCACTCACTCCGCAGGAGATCCGCCGCGTCCATGATGCGGCGATATCCGGTGTCGATGGCAAGGCGCCCGTGACGGCGGCAATCGGCCGTTCATTACGGGAGGCGATCCAGATGGCGAAGGACGCTGCTTCGATTGGTGCTTCGGCTGTCATGTCTCATCAACCGGTGGACCCATTTGCCGCACCTGGTTCGCAGATCGATTATTTTCGTGATCTGGCGGAGGCCTCGCCGCTCCCGCTCGTCGCCTATGTCCGTGCCGAAGGCTTCAGCGTCGACGATATGGTCCGTCTGGCCGGTCACGGCAATATTGCCGGTATCAAGTTTGCGACGACGGATCTCATGCTGCTTTCACGGGCGATCGCGGCTTCTGATCCGAACGGCGCGCTATTCGTCTGCGGTCTCGCCGAAAGCTGGGCTCCGACATTCGCCGCTGCGGGCGCAAAGGGCTTCACCTCGGGCCTCGTCAATGTTGCTCCGAAGCTGTCGCTTGCTGTGCATGCGGCTTTGGAGAAAGGCGATTTCGCCGCTGCCCGCGCCATCGTCAACAAGCTCGAGCCTTTCGAACGCATGCGCACCAAGTTCCGCAATGGAACAAACGTTACCGTCGTCAAGGAGGCCGTCACCTATTCCGGTCTGAAGGTCGGCCCTGTTCGCGTTCCAGGCGTGCCGCAACTCGATGCGAAGGACCGCGAGGAGCTGTTTGCGTTGTTGCGCAATTGGCAGGACGCAGGCGAACTGTCCACCGCCTGATGCCGGTATCAGGCGCGCTTGATATATGTGACAAAGGATATTGTCATATATCAGCGGCTTGGCGATTTGATTGAGATAGTTCGGCCTTGCGGCGATCCGTAAGATAATGTTGGCCGCCCCGGCAGCTTTTGCTGCGGGGCGGCCGCTCGCTGAAGCGGACCAAATCTTCAAGACCAGTCTCTACTTCGCCTCGTTGGATCCCGGCAGGTTTTCTACGGTGGTCAGGATCTTGTAGACCGACGAAACGCGCGCAGGGATCGGAAAATTCCTGTTCGCCAGCAGGACGATGCCGACCTGCCGCGCGGGTATGAAGGCCGCATAGGCGCCGAAGCCGTTCGTCGAACCCGTCTTGTTCAGCAGGACATCCTTGCGCGGCTGCTGCGGCGGATCGAGGCGGGTGACCTTGTGCGGCTCGAGTGCCATGTCGGATGAATTACCGGCAAGCAACCTGGCAAGCGTCGTTGGATAGGCATAGATTTCCCAACCGAGCGCCTGTGTCATATTGTCGACGCGGTAGTAGCCGACATGCGTCGCATCGATCGCCTGCTGAAGTCTGCCGTCGAGCTTTGCTTCGCCCATATTCGCTTCTAGAAAGGCAAGCATGTCCGAGGCGGTGGTCTTGATGCCATAGGCCTGCGTGTCGAGAACGCCGGGATTGACGCGGATCGGCTTGCCCTGCTTCGAATAGCCATAGGCATAGTTGCCCATCTCGGCCGGCGGAACGCGGACATAGGTGTGGCTGAGGCCCAGGCCGGAAAGAATTTCTTCCTGCATCAGCGTCTCGAACGGCTGGCCCATGGCCTGCGCTGCCAGATAACCGAACAGGCCGATGCTGGGGTTCGAATATTGCCGATACGTGCCAGGCGCAAAGGACGGATGCCAATTGCGATAATAGGCAACCATCTTGTCCTGATCCGTCACGCCATTGGGGAATTGGAGAGGCAGCCCGCCTGCCGTATAGGTGCCGAGATTGAGAAGGCTGATCCTGTCGAAAGTGCTGCCCGCAAGTTCCGGCATGTACTTCGTCGCCTTGTCGGAGAAGGACAGCTTTCCGCTGATCTGAGCGTAGGAGCCGAGCGTTGCCGTAAAGGTCTTGCTGATGGATCCGAGTTCGAAGATCGTGTCGTTCGTCACCTTCTGGCCGCTCTCCTTCGAGGCGACGCCGTAGTTGAAGATGTAGCGCTTGCCCTTGACGGTAATCGCGATTGCCATGCCCGGCACATCGTTATCCTTCATGAGGGGACGAATGATCTCGTTGACGGCTCGCTCCAGCTGATCACGGTCATTGCCTTCGGCGGCGTGGGCACCGATCCCATAGAAAAGGCAGCCAGCGACGATACTGAGCTTCTGCAGGGAATTGCTACGTATATTCAAGATGATATCCTCATTATGATGATCGACCGTGCAGGATCGTACGGTCGAAAAGGAGGTGATGACTGGTGGCGGTTGTTATCCGGCACGCATGATCTCAGATCGCCGCAGCGATCCGGCCGATCTCGGCAATGATGGCATTGCGTTCATCGGTTGCGATTTCCGGTATCTCGCAATAGGCCGTCGCGATGATGGGCGCGCGGTTCGATGGCCACAGCACCGCGATGTCATTGGCATTGCCGGCCTTGTCGCCGTTTGTTCCTGTCTTGTCGCCAACCAGCCAATCCTTCGCAAGGCCGGCGCGCAGGCGGGTGTCACCCGTCTTGTTGGTGATCAGCCAGGCGGCCAGCTGCGATCGCGAGGCGGCTGTCAGCACATCAGTGAACAGGAGCCGCCGCAGGTTTTCCAGCATGGCCGAAGCCGTCGTCGTGTCGCGCTGGTCGTCCGGAGTGTCGTGATAGTTCAGCGTGGGTTCGGTGCGGTCGAGGCGGGTGATCTCGTCGCCCATGCTGCGGCAAAAGGTCGTGATTGCCTCCGGGCCGCCAAAGCTCGCAAGCAGTAGGTTGGCCGCGGTATTGTCGCTGAGCGTCACTGCCGCAGCGCAAAGTTCGCCGATGGTCATGCCATTTTCTCCGGCGTTGGGCGCGGTTGCCGGGGAATAGTCGATGAGCTCGCTTTTCGCGTAGCGAATACGTCGATCGAGCTTCTCTTCTCCCTTGTCGACGCGGGCAAGCACGAGAGCTGCCGTCAGCATCTTGAAGGTGCTGCACATCAGGATGCGCTCGCTGGCGCGGTGCTCGATGCGCTTGCCACTTGCCATGTCGAGAATGCTGACGCAGATGCGGCCCGGATGCCTGCTTTCGAGTGCGGCAAGCTGCGCCTCCCCGGCATTATCGTCTGCAGTGCGTCCAACTGCGCTGAGCCCTGCCAGAACAGGCAGCGCAAGCAAGCTGCCGGCAAGGCTTTGCCGGCGCGACAATAAGATCGTCATCTTGTTTCCACTTCGATTTTACGTTGGGCAAAGGTGCGCCTTTTGGCCCCGTGGATGTCGTTGGGATCAGGCAAATCACCTTGCGAGGCAGACTATGGCTCCGCTTCCTACCCTAGACAAACGATCAATTCTGGGCTTAGACATGAGAAAAACTTGGCCTTAGGACATAAATGGACATCTCACAGCTGCCGCTGAACGCGCTGCGCGTTTTCGAGGCCTCGGCGCGACATTGCAGTTTTACGCGGGCTGGCCTGGAGCTCCGGGTCACGCAGACGGCGATCAGCCATCAGGTCAAGGCGCTGGAAGACGTGTTGGGTGTGACCCTCTTCAAGCGTCTGCCGCGCGGTCTTGCGCTGACCGATGAAGGGCATGCGCTGCTGCCGGTGCTGACGGATGCCTTTCGCCGCATGAGCGCCACGCTCAGCCAGCTGGAGGAGGGGAATTTTGCCGAGATCCTGACGATCGGCGTCGTCGGCACCTTCGCCATCGGCTGGCTAATGCCGCGTCTCGCGAGCTTCAAGACGCAGCATCCGCACGTCGATCTGCGCCTGAAGACCAATAATAATCGCGCCGACATGGTGCTCGACGGGTTGGATTTCTTTCTGCGCTTCGGTGATGGCGCCTGGCATGGAACGGAGGCGATCCATCTGATGGACGCGCCGCTCTCCCCGGTCTGCACGCCCGATATCGGCAAGCGATTGTGTATGCCCGCCGATCTTGCCGATGTCGAACTTTTGCGATCCTACCGGGTCGACGAATGGGCGCTCTGGTTCAGGGCTGCGGGCCTGCAGCCTCCCCATCTTCGCGGCTGGATGTTCGATTCCTCGCTGACGCTGGTGGAGGCCGCAGCGCGCGGCGTCGGCGTCGCGCTCGTGCCGGTCGCGATGTTTTCCCATGACATCGAGGCCGGCAGGATCATGCAGCCGTTCCAAATCACCGCGATGACGGGAAGCTACTGGCTGACACGGCTGAAATCGCGGGCCGAGACGGCGTCAATGAAAGTGTTCCGCCAATGGCTGCTGGCGGAAATCGAGAATATGCCGGGGTAGACTGCTCAGCCAAAGCGGCCCCGGACTTGCGTCTGGAGCCGATTGAAATGAACCGGCTAGAATGCCAACGATGACGGAGGTTGGCTGTCTCAGCTTGCGAGCTTTAACCTCACGGCCCCAGTCCGCGTTCCCGAACGCACCGTCTTGAACCGGCCGACCAGGCCGGCGAGCTCGTTGCTGATATCGGCGAGGTGCCGTGTCGAGGCATTCGTCTCTTCCATCAGCGCCACGTTCTGCTGGGTCATCTGATCCATGTTGCGCACTGCGGAGTTGATCTCGCTGATGCCAACGGCCTGTTCCTGCGTCGAGCGGGCGATGGCGCCGACATTCCGGTCGATGGAAGCGACTTGATTGCCGATCAAAGCCAGCGCCTCGCCGGTCCGGTTGACCAGTTCGACGCCTCGGCGCACGTCATTTGACGACCTGTCGATGAGATCCTTGATTTCCTTTGCCGCCGTTGCCGAGCGCTGCGCCAGCTCGCGGACTTCCTGGGCGACGACGGCAAAGCCCTTGCCCTGTTCGCCGGCTCTTGCCGCCTCGACACCGGCGTTCAGCGCCAGAAGGTTGGTCTGGAACGCGATGTCGTCGATGACGGAGATGATATCGGTCATCTTGCGAGACGAGGTTTCGATATCGCCCATGGCGGACACGGCCTGCTGAACGACTTCGCGGGAGTGCTCTGCTTCCGAGGCGGATTCCTTGACGATCGCCTGCACTTCGCGTGTCCGTTCGGCCGTCTGTTCGGAAATGGTGGTGATCTGGTCGATCGCAGCTGCACTTTCCTCGAGCGCGGATGCCTGCTGCTCCGTGCGCCGCGCCATGTTGTCGGCGGCAGACGAGATCGAGCCGGCTTCGTCGCGAACGCGCGTCACCGAATCCTCGATGCGTTGCATTGCTGTGCCGAGGGATGCGAGCGATTCGTTGTAATTGCTCTTCAGAACTTCGAACTCGGTGGAAAGGGCTTCCGTGATGTCAGCCGTCAGGTCGCCGTTCGCAAGGCCGTTCAGCGCGATGCCGAGCGCATTGAGCGCGCGCTCCTGCTCGTGCTGTGCGGCGGCCCGCTCGGCCTCGGCCCGGTCGCGCTCATCGGCGAGCACCTGCAGATAGACGGAAATGCCGTAATCCATATCCACGAGTGCGGCCTTGACGATCGCCGACAGCCGACACGACAGGGCCTGCTCGTGCTTGCGCTGCATGAAGCCCGACAGCTGCTGCGCGACGATCGAGCGTACCATGCCTTCGAGGATCAGCGCATAACCACCGATGTACCAGCGCGGTTCCAGCCCCAGGCGCGCATGGGTTCTGCCGACGGCCGAGACCGCCTCGACATAGTCGGGTCCGTATTTGCCTGATGCGATCGTCTTCCAATGATCCTGCTGCTTGGATTTGGCATGCGCCACATGCTGCTGCGACGAGAAGAACTTCGACATTTCCGGATGTTTGACGATCCTCTGGTAGAAAACATCGAGGGAGCCTTTGACGGCAGATTCGATGGTTGGCTGCAGTTCCGAGAGAGCCTGCCGGGCATCCTGCCCCAGTCCAACAAAGTCGAGCCGATCGTTCAACTCGTCCATTTTCGATGCGCGTACCATAACCTGCTCCGATGAAGAAATTACAAGCAGTTAGGGCATGGGCATGGTTAAAAATTTATTAGAATATCAGCCTATTTTCGCGGCATGATTGTCGCAGCTCCACATGGCCGGGTTGCAGCCGCTGGCGCGTTGCAATGTCATTGCTCGCCTTGCCGGCATCTGCTAAAGGCTGGCGATCATTACGTATCTCGCCATGGGGCAATTGGCATGGGGAACTCCAAGTCAGCAGATAGATAAGCCGCAACAGCTTTTTGTTGTTGCGGCGTGCTGTCGAATTCATTGCAATTGAAGCCAGTGGCAGACGCCGCCCGAACTCTCTTTCGAGCGGATTTTTCTCATGTCTGACATACGCCCATCCTGGGCCTACTCGCTGCCGGCGGCACTGCTGCTGATGGCGCCTTTTGACATCCTCGCCTCGCTGGCCATGGATATCTACCTTCCCGTCGTCCCGTCGATGCCGGGCATATTGAACACGACGCCGTCGATAGTTCAGCTGACGTTGAGCCTCTATATGGTCATGCTGGGTCTCGGCCAGGTCGCGTTCGGCCCGCTTTCGGATCGCATCGGGCGTCGTCCCGTCCTGCTGTCGGGTGCGCTTCTGTTCGCCGCCGCATCCCTTGGAGCGGCGCTTTCATCGGATGCGACCGCCTTCGTACTTTGCCGATTGCTGCAAGCGACCGGCGCCTCAGCGGCTTTGGTCGCGACCTTTGCGACCGTCCGGGATGTCTATGGCAATCGCCCGGAGCAGGCAATCATCTATGCCGCCTTCGGCTCGATCCTCTCCTTCGTACCGGCGCTTGGGCCGATCGCCGGGGCGATGATTGCCAATCATTTCGGGTGGCGAGCGATCTTCATGCTGTTGGCGCTCCTTGCCCTGGTCGCAACGGTCAACGCCATGGCATGCTGGCACGAAACGCGACCGGCAGCTTCGGCCGGGCTGGGTCGCTCCATCTGGCCAATCTTCGCAAGCTTTCCATTCTGGACCTACACGCTGGCCTTCAGTGCGTGCATGGGCACGTTCTTCGTGTTCTTCTCGACCGCGCCACGCGTGTTGATCGGCCGGGCCGGCTATTCGGAATTTGGCTTCAGTATGGCATTCGCAACGGTCGCCATTGTGATGATCGCGACGGCGCGCTTTGCCGGCGTGTTCGTCGGGAGGTGGGGTATCCCCGGCTGCGTTGGGCGGGGTATGGCATTGCTTCTTGCCGGTGCAGCCATGCTTGCGATCGGCCAGATTTATGGATCGCCGTCTTTTGGGAGCTTCGTGCTGCCGATGTGGATCATGGCTGTCGGCATTGTCTTTGCGGCATCGGTGACGGCGAACGGGGCGCTCGCGGAATTTGGCGATATCGCCGGATCGGCCGTGGCCTTCTACTTCTGCATCCAGAGCCTGATCGTAAGCCTCGTCGGGACGCTGGCTGTAACGGCGCTGGATGGTGACAGTGCATGGCCTCTGGTGGCGTTCTCGACCCTGATGCCATTGCTGGTACTGGCAGCGCTTCATGTCTTGATGCGACTGCCTGAGAAGGCATCCATCTGAAACAACTGCCCGCGAAAGCCAGATTTCGCGGGCAGTTCAGGCTGGGTTTCAGCGTTCGTTTTGTCTGCTGCCGTTAGCAAACGATTTAGCGCCACCCCAAGGCCGGCGCGACATGGGTGAGGATGCTTTCGATGACATGGGCGTTGTAATCGACTCCGAGCTGGTTCGGCACGGTCAGAAGCAGCGTATCTGCGGCGGCGATGGCCTCGTCTTTCGCTAGCTGCTCGATCAGCACATCCGGCTCGGCGGCATAGCTGCGGCCGAAGATGGCGCGCGTCTTCTCATCGATGAAGCCAACCTTGTCGTCATCCTGGCCGCTGCGGCCGAAATAGGCGCGATCGAGATCGTTCACCAGCGCGAAGATACTGCGACTGACCGAGACCCGCGGTTCGCGCTTGTGCCCGGCTTCCTTCCAGGCTTCGCGATAGGCACGGATCTGGTCGGCCTGCTGGACGTGGAAGGGCAGGCCGCTTTCATCATCCTTCAGCGTCGAGCTTTGCAGGTTCATGCCGAGTTTTGCTGCCCATACGGCCGTAGCATTGGAGGATGCCCCCCACCAGATCCGGTCGCGCAAGCCTTCGGAATGCGGCTCCAGGCGTAGGAGCCCGGGAGGGTTGGGAAACATCGGCCGCGGATTTGGCTGTGCAAATCCCTCTCCGCGCAAGAGATCGAGCAGCACTTCGGCGTGCCGGCGGCCCATGTCGGCGTCGCTTTCGCCCTCCATCGGCGTGTAGCCGAAGTGGCGCCAGCCATCGATCACCTGTTCCGGCGAGCCGCGGCTGATGCCGAGCTGCAGTCGCCCGCCGGCGATGAGATCGGCAGCGCCCGCATCCTCGGCCATATAGAACGGGTTCTCATAGCGCATGTCGATGACGGCGGTGCCGGTTTCGATGCGGCTGGTCTTGGCGCCGACCGCTGCCAGCAGAGGGAAGGGGGAGGCAAGCTGACGCGCAAAATGATGTACGCGAAAATAGGCGCCGTCCGCACCCAATTGCTCGGCGGCGACGGCAAGGTCGATCGACTGTAGCAGTGTATCGGCTGCCGAGCGCGTCTGCGATTGCGGTGAGGGCGTCCAGTGGCCGAAGGAAAGGAAACCGATCTTCTTCATGGTGTTATCCTACTATATCCGGTTAACACGGCTCGATTTTGCGTCATGCACGTCTACGAAGATGCAAGCTGAATGCATTTTTGCTCCGTCTTCATGCCATGGCTCGCAAAAGCCGCAAGTTCATGCGCCTATATGTGCATGGATGTAACTGGATGGAACAGCACAATTTGTGAACTGATCGTCAATGACGATAGAGGCAGCGGATGAGGCCCTGACTATTCTGTGGGTTCAAACTGCTCGTTTCGGATGCAACTGTTTGATTTCGGTGCCGAGGATCAGAAGATCTTGCGATAAAAGAAGCGCGTCATGCCTTTCGGATAGTTTTCGAGCGTGCCGAAACGTTCATAGCCTTGGCGCTCATAGAAGCCGGGAGCCTGAAAGCTGAATGTATCGAGCCATACGCCGACGGCTCCTTTTGCCCTGATGATCTCTTCCGCTTCGCGGATCAGTTTCGATCCGAAATCCCCGCCGCGCAGGCTTTCGGGCACGAAAAGCAGTTCGATAAAAGCCCAATCGAAATAAAGCTGCGCCCAGATGCCGCCAACGATATTGCCCGTTTCGTCGCGCAGCACGACGGCAATCGGCTGGTAATTCTCGTTGCCCGCCTTCGTCTTATTGAAGGCGTCCAGAGGTGCAAGAATCGCGCGGCGGTCGGCGTCCGTCGGGCTGTCCAGGACCGAAATTGTGGCGCTCGACATGGTTGCATTCTTCTCCGATATGATTTCCTGCGTGTTTTCTAACATGAACAAATTTTAAGGAACACGTTAACAATCGGATAACGCACCGCACCGAAACTGCCGCGCGTGTGAGTGCATCTCTCGCTTTCAACGTCCTTGAAACAAGAAATGGCAGGAAACTATGTTTGCAAGAAATTTCGCCCCCGTTCTGGTCTTCGTCGCATTCAGCGCCGGTATTGCGCATGCGGAAGTGCCCGTCCGTATCGATCAATTCGATCATTGGGGTGCATATTCTTATAAATCCGGCGACAGCGTCAGTTGCTATGTTTTATCGAAACCGGTTGCGCAGCAGCCCGCCAGCGTCGACCACGGCGATAACTTCTTCATCGTCTCGCGCCTGTCTCCCGGCGACAAACTGGTTCCCGAGGCCGCGATGGGCTATGACCTGAAAGACGGTGCGCAGATGACGGCGACGGTTGGCGACAAGACGTTCCCGATGTTTACGAAAGACCGGCACGGCTGGGTAAGGAACGAGGCGCAGGAGCCGACCATGGTCAACGCCATGAAGGGCGGCGCACAGCTGCAGCTGCAGGCAACCTCGAAGCGAGGCACCGAGACGAGCTATTCCTACTCTCTCTCCGGCATTACGGCCGCGTTGAAGCGGATAGAGACTTGCCAGTGAGATCGGCGGCTTTTGGGGATAGGCCGGGGTTTTCGCTGCGGCGAGTTGTGTAGCTAGCGGGCGGATTGGCGTCTTCTCATTCCGCGGAGAAGGCGCCAGCCGGGGCTTTCGAACTGATATCTCTTGTGAAATCAAAAATCCTGATATAAATGAAACCTGTTGATGGGGAATTCAGGATTCGATGAAGCGCGGCTTTCTGACAATTTATGCGGGTGAGAATGCTGCGGTCTTCAGGGCGCTTTCGGCGCCGGCGCGCGTTGACATGCTGAAGCTGCTCTGCGCCAGGGGGTCGCTGAATGTCAACGAGATCGCCCGGGAACTGGACCTGCCGCAATCCACCGTCGCAACAGGCATCATGATCCTGGAAGAGGCCGGTCTTGTCGAGACCAAGGCCGCAAAAGCGCGCAAGGGCTACCAGAAGATCTGCACCGCGCTTTACGACGAAATCCTGTTGAGCTTCGAGGATCAGGCCTTCAAGCATGATGAGGACGTGATCGAAGTCGCAATGCCGATCGGCCTCTATACGAGCTGCGAGACGCACGCGCCATGCGGCCTGTGTTCCACCGAAGGCGTCATCGGTCTGCTCGATGTTCCCGACTATTTCCTTGATCCGCAGCGCATGCAGGCAGGTCTTCTCTGGTTCGGCCGCGGCCATGTCGAATATAAATTCCCGAACAATGCCAAGATCTTGAACAGGAATGTCAATGCCATCGAATTCTCGATGGAGCTCTCATCCGAAGTGCCCGGCACCAATCCGGACTGGCCGTCCGACATTACCGTGTGGATCAACGGTGTTGCTGTGGGCACATGGACCTCTCCCGGCGACTACGGCGACAAGCGCGGAGCCTTTACGCCAAGCTGGTGGAAGCTGGAAGGCTCACAATATGGCAAGCTCAAGACTTGGCGAATCTCCAAGAAGGGCACGTTCATCGATGGGGTTGCCGCTTCCGATGTGACGATCGATGATCTCGCCATCGGCCAGCATTCCTCGATCCGCCTGCGGATCGGGATCGCCGAGGATGCGCGCAACACCGGCGGCATCAATATTTTCGGCCGAGGCTTCGGCAATTATGGCCGCGATATCCTTATGCGTATCGACTTGGCGCAATAATATCTCGATTTATGATATATAGCATATGATCGGAGCGAAATTCCGATAAGTCATATTTTTTTGTAAATAGCTGTTTTTGCGGGAAATTTTGTGCCGTTCTGGGTGCTGTCCCGATGACTTTTGCGCTATTTTCTGTTTTGGGCGCGTTGACGACCTTCCAAAAGTGTATCAAGATCAAGGTATAAGAACGAAATATCTGATATATATGGGAGGAAGGCCGTGAAGGCGCATGTGATCGTCCACCGTGATTTCCGAATTGCCGACATCGATGATCGGCTTTACAGCTCTTTTCTGGAGCATCTGGGCCGGGCGATTTATGGCGGCATCTATGAGCCGGGCCATCCGACGGCTGACGAGCACGGTTTTCGCAAGGATGTGATTGAGCTCGTACGCGAGCTCAACTCGCCCTACTGCCGCTATCCGGGTGGTAACTTCGTTTCCGCCTATAATTGGGAAGATGGCGTTGGGCCTCGTTCCGAGCGACCGGTGCGTCTCGACCTTGCCTGGCGGACGCGCGAGGCTAACCAGATCGGCGTCAATGAATTCGTCGATTGGTGCAAGAAGGCCAACACCAAGCCGATGCTTGCAGTCAACCTCGGCTCACGCGGCCTGGATGCGGCGAGAAACTTCCTCGAATATTGCAATCATCCGGGCGGTACCTATTGGTCGGATCTGCGGCGCAAGCACGGCTGGGCCGATCCGCATGGGGTGAAGCTCTGGTGCCTCGGCAATGAAATGGATGGCCCCTGGCAGGTCGGTCACAAGTCTGCCTATGAATATGGACGCCTGGCAGATGAAACCGCGAAGGCGATGCGCGGCTTCGACAAGTCGCTCGAACTCGTCGTCTGCGGCTCGTCCAATTCCGATATGAAGACCTATCCCGATTGGGAGGCTGAGGTCCTGGATCAGTGCTACGACAGCGCCGACCATATTTCGCTGCACATGTATTTCGCCAATCGCGAGAGAAACACGCTCAACTATCTAGCCAAGGCCGAGAAGCTCGATCGCTACATCGTCACCATCGGCGGCGTCATCGACTATATCAAGGCGAAGAAGCGCTCAAAGAAGACCATCGGCATTTCCTTCGACGAGTGGAACGTCTGGTATCATTCCAACCAGCAGGACAAGGAGATTCTGGCGCGAGACGAATGGCCGGATGCTCCGCATCTGCTTGAAGATGTCTATAATTTCGAGGACGTGCTGCAGGTCGGGGGCATTCTCAACACCTTCATTCGCCGCTCCGATCGCGTGCGCATTGCCTGTATCGCCCAGCTCGTCAACGTGATTGCGCCGATCATGACCGAGGACGGCGGCCCGGCATGGCGGCAGACGATCTACTATCCGCTTTATTTCGCCTCGAAATACGGCCGCGGCTACGCGCTGCGCCTGGTCACCGACGGCCCGACCTATGACAGCGACGAGGCCGATGACGTACCCTATCTCGATGTGTCGGCCGTTCACGATGACCTCGGCAAGATGGTCACGCTGTTTGCCGTTAACCGCCATCCCGACAGCGCGCTCGATCTCGACACGCGTCTCGAAGGCTTTGCCGGAGCCCGTGTCGTCGAACAGCATGAGATGGTCCACAGCGATCTGCGGGCAGTCAACACGGCAGCGCAGCCGAATGCTGTCGTTCCGACCCAGACGGGCGATGCCAAGATCGAGGATGGCCGGCTTCGTGCGACGTTGAAGCCGCTATCCTACACGGTGATCCGGCTAGCGGTGTAACGCCTTGCCGCTGGGGCCATGCGCTCCAGCATCGAAAACGGTCGAACGGTCGCGAGGAGGCGGCCGGCGGCCTTTTGCAGGCCCGGACCGCACGCAGCTTGCGTGGCCAGCCGGGAAAAGGGGTGAAATCGCGGTCTGCTCACCATCGCTTGGGTGCGCCGCGCAGTCGATAAAAATGGGAGGAGATCATGCAGCAGTGGAAGAAGCTTGCCTTCGGCGTCGCACTGGCCACGTTCGGCCTCGTTGCGGCGGCCAAGGCCCAAGATTATACCGCCTTGCCGCGCAAGGAGACCTTGATCGTTGAAAACCCTGAGGGAACGATCAAGAATCCTGGCTGGTTCAACGTCTGGGTCAATGGCGGTGGCGGCGTTTCGACCGGCATTCAGCAATTGACCATGGATACGCTCTGGTACATTGATCCGGAGAAGGGCCTGGGCGGTTCGGCCTGGGACAACTCGCTTGCTGCAGACAAGCCGCAATATAATGACGATTTCACCCAGATGACGGTGAAACTGCGCAAGGGCATCTACTGGAGCGACGGCGTCGAATTCACCGCCGATGACGTGGTCTACACCGTCAAGACACAGATGGACCATCCGGGCATGAACTGGAGCGCGGCCTTCTCGGTCCAGGTCGCGAGTGTTGAAGCGCCGGATCCCTATACGGTCGTCTTCAAGCTGAAGAAGCCGAATTCGCGCTTCCATGCGATCTTCACCGTTCGCTGGAATGGCGCCTGGATCATGCCGAAGCATGTCTTCGAAAAGGTTGCCGATCCGGTTCGCTATGATTTTGCCAATCCCGTTTCGCTCGGCGCCTACAAGCTGAAGGCGTTCGACCCGCAAGGCAAATGGTACACCTGGGAGAAGCGCGACGACTGGCAGCGCACCTCGCTTGCCCGCTTCGGCGAGCCGGCTCCGAAATATGTGAGCTATGTCGATCCCGGTCCGCCGGATAAGCGCACGATTGCGCAGCTCGAACACAATCTCGATATCATTCATGACAACACGCCCGAGGGCATGTTCACGCTGAAGGAAAAGTCGAAGACGGTCGAAAGCTGGTTCCCCGGCTTCCCCTTCGCTCATCCCGATCCGACGCTGCCGGCCGTGATCTTCAATACGCAGGACCCGCTGTTCCAGAATCCGGATGTGCGCTGGGCGCTGGCATTGCTCATCGATATCAAGGCCGTCGACATGGCAAGCTATCGTGGGGCCGCGACGCTATCGGCACTCGGAGTTCCGCCGACGGCAATCGCGATGACGGACTATCAGGCGCCGATGCAGGATTGGCTGAAGAATTTCGAGATCGACACCGGCAAGCGCAAAATCAAGCCTTACGATCCGACGATCGGCCAGCAGATCGCCGACCTGCTGCGCAAACAGCCGAAGTACAAGGATCAGATCCCGACCGATCCGGCAGCGATCAGCAGCGCCTTCGGCTACGGCTGGTGGAAGCCTGATCCGCAGGCCGCCGCCGAGCTCCTGGAAAAGGCCGGCTTCAAGAAGTCAGGCGGCAAATGGATGACGCCTGACGGCCAGCCGTTCAAGATCCGTATGACGGTCGAGGGCGACACCCGCTCGGTCTTCACCCGCGCCGGCACTTTGATTGCACAGCAATGGGCCGCCTTCGGCATCGACGCCAAGGCCGTTCCCTCTTCGGCTGTCTGGCAAGGGCTGGCAACCGGTGACTTCCAGTGCGCCATCGCCTGGAGCGTCGAGACCTGGGGCGGCGATCCCGATCTGTCCTTCTTCCTGGATAGCTGGCATTCGGATTTCGTTGCCAAGAAGGGTGAGAACCAGGCGGCTCGCAATTGGCAGCGCTGGTCTAATCCGGATCTCGACAAAATCATCGAAAATATTCGCCGCGTCAGCGCCGATGATCCGAAGGGCATCGAACTGGGTAAGGACTATCTGAAGCTGGTGGCACAGCAGATGCCGACCATTCCGCTGATGTCCTATAACGTCTTCACCTCGATGGATACGACCTACTGGAAGGGCTATCCGACCATTGCCGACCCCTATACGGACCCCGTTCCCAATTGGGCGAATTCCCGGTTGATGATGGTCAAACTGAAGCCGGTTCAGCCCTGATTTCTCCCGACCCTGATGCGGCAATCGCCGCATCAGGCACCTTTCGCCGGACACTAGGCACGTCCGGCGAATCTTTTGAATGAAATATGAAGCGCAAGCAGCGAGGAAGACGGCGGCATGACGTCCTATCCAGTTTTCGTATTGAAACGATTTGGCCAATTCCTGCTCGTTGTCTTCCTTGGCATCTCCGCGACGTTCTTCATCACGCATATGACGCCGATCGATCCTGTCGAGGAAAGTATCGGCGCCATCCAGCAAATGGGCGCATCCGATCCCCGCGCCGTCGAACTGATGCGCCAGTCACTCAGAGAACTCTATGGTCTCCAAGGTTCCATCTGGCAGCAATATTTGCATTTCTGGGAGCGTCTTGCGACCGGTGATCTCGGGCCATCGCTCTCTGCATTTCCCACGCCCGTTTCCGCCATCATCATGAGGGCACTGCCCTGGACGATCGGCCTGATGACCGTTTCCGTCATCATCACATTCCTGCTCGGGAATATGATCGGCGCGCTCGCAGGCTATTACCGCAAAAGCACGATACTGAAGGCCGTCAGCCTCGTTTTCATCGCCATGCAACCGATACCCTATTATATCCTGGCCTTCGTTCTCATCATCCTCTTCGGCTATGTCTGGCCGATCCTGCCGATCAATGGCGGCTATGAGATGAACACCAATCTGCAGCTGTCCTTTGCACTGGTGCTCGACATTCTACGCCATTCCATCCTGCCGGCGCTCTCGCTCATCCTGGTCGGGACGGGGGGCTGGCTGATCGGGATGCGGGCGCTCGTCTCCAATATCATCACCGAGGACTATGTCGTCTTCGCGGAGCTCGGCGGTGTGCCTAAACGCAAGATCCTGCGCTCCTACATCGCCCGCAATGCCATGGTGCCGCAGTTCACCGGGCTTGCCATGTCGCTCGGCGCCGTCTTCAACGGCACCGTTATTACCGAGATTGTCTTCGGTTATCCCGGAATCGGCAATCTGTTGATTTCGGCGGTGCATGCCGGCGACTACAGTCTCGTATTGGGCCTCAGCGCCCTGTCGATCGCTGGCGTTGCCGCCGCCGTCTTCATCATCGACATATTGGGTCCGCTGATCGACCCGCGCATCAAGGTGGAGTAGGCCATGCTGACGATCGTTCGCGACCTTGCTCGCCAGAATATGGAATTCCTCTTCGGTCTCCTGCTGCTCGCCATCATCGTCGGGTTGGTGATCCTGTCTTATTTCTCGCCCTATGGCCCTTCGGATCTCTATCTGTTGCCGCCCGATATGCCGCCGGATGGGCAATACTGGCTGGGAACGACGTCGCGCGGCCAGGATGTTTTCTGGCAGCTCACGACAGCGCTGCGCAATACACTTTATTTCGGCATCGGCGTTGCCATTCTGTCGCGCATCATTTCGCTGGTGGTGGGGCTGGTGGCGGGCTATGCCGGCGGTGCCGTCGATCGCGTGCTGATGGCGATCAACGACAGCATCATGGTCATTCCGCAGTTTCCGCTGCTGATCCTGTTCTATTTCGTGCTGAAGGACGGCATGACCTGGACGGTGCTCATCGTCGTCATGGCCTCGCTCGGCTGGTCCTACGATGCGCGCTTGATCCGCTCGGTGGCAATCAGCCTCAAGACGCGGCCATTTACCACGCAGAGCGTCTATTCCGGCATGAGCATGTCCAAGATCCTCGTCCAGGAGCATCTGCCCTATGTTCTGCCGATCGTCTTTGCTACGACGATGAATAACATGATCTGGTCGATCGGCATGGAGATCACGCTGTCGGTGCTCGGCTTCACGGACATCGAAACGCCGACCATGGGGATGATGATTTATTGGGCCAACGCGCATTCGGCCCTGATCGCCGGCACATGGTGGTGGGTCGCGGCACCCGTAGCTGCGATCGTCGTGCTGTTCATGGCGCTCTTCCTGCTGTCGATGTCGATGAATGAATACAACGACCCCCGCAGTCGTTTGAACCGGATGGGAGGCTAAGGCATGGAGGCTGTCGTCGAGGTCAACAACCTCAAGGCCTACTATCGGGCCTTCCTTTACGGTGTCGATCGCGAAGTGCGGGCGGTGGATGATGTCAGCCTGTCGATCGGCCGTGGCGAAATCTACGGTGTTGCGGGGGAATCGAGCAGCGGCAAGACGACCTTGATCAAGACGATCGCCGGCGCCATCCGGCCGCCACTTCGCGTCGTCTCCGGTGCCGTGAAGTTTCATTTTAACGGCGGGACGCAGGATATTTACGCGATGACGCCTGAGCAGCGGGCGTCGCTTCGCTGGCGGCATCTGTCCTACATCATGCAGGGATCGATGAACGTGCTCAATCCTGTCAGGCGCATCCGCCATTCGTTCACGGATTTTGCCTTCCGCCACATGAAGGCCGATCGCGCCACCTTCTTCGACCGGGTTGGCGCCCATCTCCAGCGGCTGAAGCTCGACGCGCATCTCCTTGATGCCTATCCGCATGAATTGTCCGGCGGCATGCGACAGCGCATGACGATCGCGCTCGCCACCATCCTGACGCCGGAATTCATCATTGCCGACGAGCCGACGACGGCACTCGATGTCATCGTCCAGCGGGACGTGCTGTCGATGATCCGCGAGATACAGCGCGAAATGGGCTCCTCTTTCCTGTTCGTTACCCATGATATGGGCGTCCACGCCGCCGTCTCCGATCGCATTGGTATCGTCTATGCCGGTCGGCTGGTGGAGGAAGCGCCGACGCGCAAGCTTTTTCAAATACCGCTGCATCCCTATACGCAGCATCTGGTCTCAAGCCTGCCGCGGATCGGGGATGCTTCGACGCGCCCCTCGCTCGAAGGCAGGCCGCCCAATCTCGCCATGCCACCGGAGGGATGCCGCTTTCACCCGCGCTGTCCGAAGCGCATGGATATCTGCAGCCGCGAAGCGCCGCCTATGGTGGCCGTTGAGCCGGATCGGCGTGTCGCCTGCTTCGCGGCGACGGGAGGCGCGCGATGAGCGATCTTCTTGCCCTCTCACATGTCAGCAAAATCTTCCGGCAGGGCGGCATGCTCAGCCGTCGCCAGATCGTGGCGGTAGACGATGTCAGTCTGAGCTTGGGAGAGGAGCCGGAAATCCTCTCCATCGTCGGCGAGTCAGGCTCCGGCAAATCCACCATTGCCTCGATGATCCTCGGCCAGACGGCGCCGACATCGGGTGATCTCACCTTTCGTGGCAAACCCGTCGCCATTCACGGACGGTCCGAGCGCCGCGCCTTCATGCGCGAAGTGCAGCCGGTTCTTCAGAACCCGTTCGAGGCATTCAACCCGCTGAAGAGGGTCGATCGATATCTCTTTGAAACAGCGAAAAGTTTTGCACCGACGGGCGCACGGCCGAGCCGAGCTGATGTCGAGCGCATGGCCGACGAGGCGCTCGCTCATATCGGCTTGACGCTTGCCGAGATAAAGGGGCGTTTTCCGCATGAGCTGTCAGGCGGCCAGTTACAGCGAACCGCCATTGCGCGGGCACTCATCCCGCAGCCACGCTTGCTGGTCGCCGACGAACCCGTCTCGATGGTCGACGCTTCCCTTAGAATGGCGATCGTCAATCTCTTCGGCCAGCTGAAGAGGGACCTTGGGCTGTCGATCATCTACATCACCCATGATCTGGCAACCGCCTATTATATCAGCGATCGGATCATCATCATGAAGAAGGGTGAGATCGTCGAGCAGGGCGGCGCGCGTGCCGTCCTCGACAATCCGCAGCATCCTTATTCGCAGGCTTTGAAGGAAGCCGTGCTGTCCACTACGCCGGAGATGGAGCCGGCGGCGCTTAGCTGATCTGCTAGCTTCAACGCGAGATCCGCGTCGAAAGGATGATGGACGACAAGGTGCGCTCGACGCCATCAATGGTGCCGATTCCGTCGATCAGTTGATCCAGCTGGGAGATCGACGGCGCCGCGATGATCGCGATCAGATCGAACGTGCCGCTCACCGAATGTAGCGTCGTTACCTCAGGGATGGCATCCAGTGACGCCGTCACGGCTGACAGTGCTTTCGGGGCGATCGTGATCAGCACATGCGCCCGAATGAGGCCGGACGAATAGGTCTCCGAGAGCCGCACACCATAGCCCGCAATCACGCCTTCTCGCTCCAGCCGCTCAAGCCTGGCTTGAACGGTGGTGCGCGACAGCGACAGCTTCTTGGCGAGCGTCGCGACCGGCATACGGGCATTCTGTCCGAGCAAGGCGATCAGTTCGCGATCCTTATCGGTAACCTGCATGGCGACTCCTGCATTTTGCAAAATTGCTTCGTCATTTTGCTTATATTTATACAACGAAATGCGTTTTTCGTCGCTATGAATCGTTCAACTCCCGCCTACACTTATAAAAATCTTATCAATGAAATGCAGGGGAGTCATATGAAAGACATAGTGGTCATCGGCGCAGGCAAGATCGGTGGGGCGATCGCTCTGATGCTGGCCGAAACGGGCGATTACAAGGTTGTTGTCGCCGACCGTAGCCAGGAGCAGCTCGATAAGATCGATCGTCACCCTGCAATTTCCATCGCCGCCGTCGACATTGCCGACCGGGCCGGGCTTGTCGGCGTTCTGAAGGGCAAGTTCGCCGTCCTGTCGGCCGCACCGTTCCATCTCACTGGTTTCGTTGCGGAAGCGGCACTTGAAGCCGGCGTGCATTATCTCGACCTCACCGAAGACGTCGCCACCACGAAGAAGGTGGAAGAGCTGGCTCAGGGGGCAAACACCGCCTTCATCCCGCAATGCGGCCTGGCGCCGGGCTTCATCTCCATCGTCGCCAATGATCTCGCCAAGCGTTTCGACAGCCTCGACAGCGTCCGCATGCGCGTCGGCGCGCTGCCGCAATATCCGTCCAATGCCCTGAACTACAATCTGACCTGGAGCACGGACGGCCTCATCAACGAATATATCGAGCCGTGCGAGGCGATCGTTGAGGGCAAGCTCGTGACCGTGCCGGCTATGGAAGAGCGCGAAGAGTTCTCCCTCGACGGTGTCACCTATGAGGCCTTCAACACCTCGGGCGGCCTGGGTACGCTTGCCAAGACGCTGGCCGGCCGCGTGCGTACGATGAACTACCGCACCATCCGCTACCCCGGTCACCAGGCCATTATCAAGGCGCTGCTCAACGACCTGAACCTCAAGAACCGCCGTGACGTGCTGAAGGATCTCTTCGAAAACGCACTGCCCGCCACCATGCAGGACGTGGTCGTTGTTTTCGTCACTGTCTGCGGCTGGCGCGAGGGCCGCTACATGCAGGAGACCTATGCGAACAAGGTTTATGCCGGCATCGTTGCGGGCAAGAAGATGAGCGCCATCCAGATCACCACGGCCGCTGGCATCACCACCGTTCTCGATCTGCTCGCTCAAGGCAAGTTGCCCGCCAAGGGCTTCGTCTGCCAGGAAGAAATCGATCTCGGCGATTTCCTCGCCAATCGCTTCGGGCAGGTCTACAGCCTGGAGAAAATCAGGATGAGAGAAGCCGTCTAAGCGGCTATTCTTCCTGTTGTTTTTATATGTGGCGCCTTCGGGCACCACATGTGTTTTGGCCCTTGGAAATGGCTCCTCGGCGACTAGCCAATCAGTCGCACGAGGATCTCGACCGGGTGCGGGATGGTCTGGCGATCGATCTTGGCGACCTGAGAGCGACAGGAGAAACCGGTTGCCATGACCACGGTCTGATTGCCGTTCTCAGCGATCCGGTCCTGCCAGCTCATTTCGTAGAGCTTTTCCGAGATGGCGCGATTGCGCACCTCATGACCGAAGGTACCGGCCATGCCGCAACAGCCGACATCGGGCATGTCGAGCTTGATACCCAATTTCCCGAAGAGAACAGACCATTGCTTGAGGGCAGCCGGAGCGTTGGTCTTTTCCGTGCAATGGGCAAGGAGCGTGAAGCGCTCTCGCGGCAAAGCCCGTGGCTGCGGCAATCGGTCGAGATTGGCTGCGAGCCATTCCTGAAGCAGCAGCACCGGCGCCTGCAGCCTGGCAGACGGCAGGGCCGCATATTCGCTGCGATAGGTCAGCGTCATCGACGGATCGATGCCGACAAGCGGGATGCCCATTTGCGACATGCGATCGAGATAGTCGCGCGATTTCGCCGCCACCTTCTCGAAGCGGCCAAGATAGCCATGCACGTGCAGGGCCTTGCCGTTGTTCTGTGATACGGCGAGCCACGGCTTGAAGCCCATTTTCAGTGCAAGCTTGAGAGTTGCGATAACGACACCCGGATCGAAATGGGTGGAGAAGACATCAGCGATGATGACGACAGCTTGCGCGCGCTCGTTTTCCGAGAGCTTCGCCAGACGCTCTGGCGTGGCGATCCGAACACCGAGCCGAGCGGCCTCCCGTTCGAGCGATATCGCCGGCATGGCCGGAAGCGCGGTCAGGCCGGCAAGCCGCATCAAGGCCTGGCCGGCGGCCGATCCGGTCAGCAGATTGTAGCCGGGCCGGAAACGCGCCATCAGCGGCAAAGTCGTTTCGATGGCCGCGACGATTGGGTCCTTGAGCGGCCTAAGGTATCGACCGTAGTAGAGCTCAAGGAATTTCGATCTGAACGCCGGCACGCTGACCTTGACGGGACATTGGCCAGCACAGGCCTTGCAGGCGAGGCAGGTATCCATTGCTGCCCGCACCTCGTGAGAAAAGTCGTCCCGATTGGCCGGATTGAGGGAGTTGGCCACCCGCTGCAGGAGATTGCCGAAAGGATTGGCGCGGCGCAGTGCTTCCGCCTCTCGCCGGGAATCGACCTTCCGCTCGGCAAGCAGGCGCAGCCACTCACGCATCAGCGCCGCGCGCCCCTTCGGCGAATAGCGCCGATCGCCCGTTGCCTTGAAGGAGGGACACATCGGGCTTGTGGCATCGAAATCGAAACAGGCGCCATTGCCATTGCAATAAGCAGCATTGTCGAAGGCAGCGCGGATATCATTGCCGATGATACGATCGAAGTCACCGCGCAGTGATATCTCGTCGATCTTCAGCAACGGACGCGATGCGCCCGAGGCGATCTTGCCAGGATTGAGGCGATCGCCGGGATCGAAAGCGCGCTTGATATCCTGCAGGCTGGGATAGAGGTCGCCGAAGTAATCAGGCACATATTCCGAGCGCACGCCCTTGCCATGTTCGCCCCAGAGCACGCCGCCATATTTGCGGGTGAGGGCAACGACGCCGTCGCTGATCTTGCGGACGAGCGGCTGATGGTCGGTGCGGGTGAGATCAAGCGCCGGGCGGACATGCAGAACGCCGGCGTCGACATGGCCGAACATGCCGTAGTCCAGCCCCTCGGCATCGAGAAGTGCGCGGAATTCGCCTATGTAGGCAGCCAGATTCTCAGGTGGAACGGCGGTGTCCTCGACAAAGGGCACCGGCCGCACCGGTCCCTCGACATTGCCGAGCAGACCGACGGCGCGCTTGCGCATCGACCAGGTCGCCTCGATCTCGGCCTTGTCGCGGGCGACCGTATAGCCCTTGTGGCGTGCCGACGAGAGGTCATCAAGAGCGGCGGTCACATCCGCCAGCTTCCGTTCCAGCTCGTCGCGATTGTCGGCCAGCACCTCGACGATGTTGATACCATTGGCGGCGCCGGAAGCATCCTCGGGAAAGAAGCGTGCGATGCCGCTCCAGACGATATCGCCCTTTGCCAGACCCAGCACCTTCTCGTCGACCGTCTCGACGGAAGCGACCTTCAGCGCCACCAGCCGCCGCGCATCCTCAAGCGCGGTGTTGAAGTTGTCATAGCGGATGTTGATGAGGGCCGATTGTGCCGGGATCGGCAGCACGTTGAGCTCGGCTTCGGCGATCATCGCCAGCGTGCCTTCCGAGCCGCAAAGCACCGCGTTCAGATCGAAGCGACCGTCCTCGCGCCTGATATGGGCGAGGTCGTAGCCGGTCATGTAGCGGTTGAGCTTCGGGAAGGTCGCCGCGATCAGCTCGCTTTTGTCCCGGGCAATCGCATCTACCACGCGATGAATTTCGCCGATCCGATCGTCACGCGCCTTGATCTCCTCCAGCTCGGTCCCGGCAAGCGGGCGCGACCACCAATCGCTGCCATCCGAGAGCACCACATGCAGGCCGAGAACATGGTTGCTGGTCTTGCCGTAAAGACAAGAACCTTGGCCGCAGGCATCGGTGGAGATCATGCCGCCGATGGTGGCACGATTGGAGGTGGAAAGTTCGGGTGCGAAGAACAGCCCGTATGGTTTCAGCGCCTTGTTGAGCTGATCTTTGACGACGCCAGCCTCGACACGGGCGACCCCTCGAACCGGATCGATCTCCAGAATGCGGTTCATATGCCGGGAGCAATCGACGATGATGCCCGAGGTTAGGGACTGACCATTGGTTCCGGTTCCGCCGCCGCGCGGGGCGATGGCGAGATCGGAAAAGGCAGGCTCGGATATGACTCTAGCGATGATTTGCAGATCATCGCTGCCGCGTGGGTAGAGGATGGCGGCCGGCTTGACCTGATAGATGGAGTTGTCGGTCGAGGCGACCGTCCGCGCGCCGTCATCCGTCTCAACATCGCCTTGAAAGCCAAGTGCGGCCAGTCGGCGGCCGAAGGCGCCGATCTGATGTTGCGAACTGTCTTTCGCCGAAACGAGGCGTGGTATCATGATGCGAAGACTTCCGGCGTTTTACGCGATGATGAGAGCATTCCCGTTTTTAAACAGAATTACGGAAATGCTCTATCTCTTTGTTTTCACGCAATTCCGGATGCATGACTGCTTTGCGCTTCGGCTGGAATTGCTTTAGCGTCTAAGAGCTGCGCAAGCCCGCTCGATACGATCGAGGGCTTCAACGAGATCGGCTTCCGACGTCGCGTAGGAAATGCGGAAATAGGGGGACAGGCCGAAGGCGGAGCCGGGTACGACGGCGACATGGGCTTCATCGAGCAGATAGGCGCAGAAGTCCGCATCCGTGGCAATCGTCTTTCCGGATGGCGTCGTCGTTCCGAGCACGCCGGCACAGCCAGAGAAGGTGTAGAAGGCACCTTCCGGCACCAGGCAATCCAGCCCTTCAATGGCGTTCAGCCGGTTAACCACCAGATCGCGCCGACGCTGGAAGCTTGCCTTGCGACCCTCAAGAAAATCCTGCGGGCCATTGAGCGCCGCAACGGCCGCCGCCTGACTGATGGAGGAGGGGCAGGATGTTGCCTGGCTCTGGATAACGGCCATGGCCTTGATGAGAGCCTTCGGACCGCCGGCATAGCCAATGCGCCAGCCGGTCATGGCATAAGCCTTGGAAACGCCGTTCACCGTCAGGGCTCGGCTCTTGAGGCTGGGCTCGATCGCGACGGGCGTGACGAACTCGAACCCGTCATAGACAATGTGCTCATACATATCGTCGACCATCAGCCAGACATGCGCATGGCGCAACAGCACCTCGATCAGCGGCAGATAATCGGCCTTGGAATAGGCCGCACCCGACGGGTTCGATGGCGAGTTGAGCAGCAGCCAGCGCGTCTTCGGCGTGATCGCCTTTTCGAGCTGATCCGCCTTCAGGCGAAAACCGGCCTTGGCGTCGCAGGGGATCAAAACTGGCACGCCGCCGCAGATTTCGACGATATCGGAATAGGAGGTCCAATAGGGCGTCGGGATGATGACCTCGTCGCCCGGATTGATCGAGGCCATGAAGGCGTTGAACAGGATCTGCTTGGCACCCGTCGCTACGGTGATTTCGTCGAGCGCGTAGTCGATGCCGTTCTCGCGCTGAAACTTTCCGGCGATCGCCTTCTTCAGCTCCGGCGTGCCATCGAGCGCGGTGTATTTCGTTTCGCCGTGATCGATGGCGGCCTTGGCCGCTTCCTTCACATTGTCAGGCGTGCCGAAATCCGGCTCGCCCGCACCGAGAATGATAACGGGCAGGCCTTCCCGCTTCATGGCATTGGCGCGAGCGCCGATCTGAAGAATGGTGGAAACGCCGATGGAGGCGATCCGCGAAGCGGGCTTGAAGCCCGCCTCTTCGATTTTCGTGGCGATCGTCATGGAGCTTACTCGATGTCGAAGGAGACACCCTGCGCCAGCGGCAGGGCCTTGGAGTAGTTCACCGTGTTGGTCGCCCGGCGCATATAGGCCTTCCAGGCATCCGAGCCGGATTCGCGGCCACCGCCGGTTTCCTTCTCGCCGCCGAATGCGCCGCCGATTTCAGCACCCGAGGTGCCGATATTGACGTTGGCGATACCGCAATCGGAACCGTCGGCTGCGAGGAAGCGCTCCGATTCCTGCATGTCGCGCGTGAAGATCGAGGACGACAGGCCAGCGGCAACGGCGTTGTGCTCGTCGATGACGGCGTCGAAATCGTCATAGGGCATGACATAGAGGACCGGCGCGAAGGTTTCTTCCATGACCGGGCCTGCCTGCTTCGGCATTTCCACCAGCGCCGGCTTTGCGTAATAGCCGTCGGCATGGCCGACGTCGATCCGCTCGCCGCCGGTGACAGAGCCGCCGTGGGCCTTCGCTTCGGCAATCGCCTTCTGCATGTTGTCGAAGGCGGCCTTGTCGATCAGCGGGCCGACGAGAGCGGAGGAGTGCAGGGGGTCGCCGACCGATACGCTCTGATAGGCCTTCTTCAGCCGCGGCACGAGCTGGTCGTAGACGCTTGTGTGAACGAAGAGGCGGCGCAGCGTCGTGCAGCGCTGGCCGGCCGTGCCCATGGCGCCGAAGGCGATGGCGCGCAACGCCATGTCGAGATCCGCCGACGGGCAGACGATGCCGGCATTGTTGCCGCCGAGTTCCAGAATGGCGCGGGCAAAGCGCTTGGCAAGCCGCGGTCCGACCTCACGGCCCATGCGCGTCGAGCCGGTTGCCGAAACGAGCGGCACCTTCGGATGGTCGACGAGGATTTCGCCGATCGCACGATCGCCGATCAGCACCTGCGACAGGCCTTCCGGTGCATCGCCGAAGCGGGCAAGCGCGCGATCGAGGATCGCCTGCGAGGCGAGCGCCGTCAGCGGCGTCTTTTCCGAGGGCTTCCAGATGACGGCGTCGCCGCAGATGAGCGCCAGCGCTGCGTTCCACGACCATACCGCGACCGGGAAGTTGAAGGCCGAGATGATGCCGACGACGCCGAGGGGATGCCAGGTCTCCATCATGCGATGGCCCGGACGTTCGGTCGCGATCGTCAGGCCGTAAAGCTGGCGGGAAAGACCGACGGCGAAATCGCAGATGTCGATCATTTCCTGGACTTCGCCGAGGCCTTCGGAACGGATCTTGCCGGCTTCGATCGACACCAGACGGCCAAGGTCGTCCTTGGCGGCACGCAGCTCCTCGCCGAGCAGGCGCACCAGTTCGCCGCGCTTCGGGGCTGGCACAAGGCGCCAGGCGCGGAATGCGGCGTGAGCCTTCTCGATCCTGCTTGCCGCTTCGTCGGCCGAAACGGTCTTGAGGCTGCCGATCTTTTCGCCGGTGACCGGGGAGTAAGAGGGCATGTCGCCCCCATTATAGAGCGCCTTGTCGACGCCGAGCTTTTCGAGAATGGCGGCAGCTTCGGCTGCAACGGAAGGGGTCTTGGCTGCGATATTCATCTCATGAAACTCCAATTGTCTTTGATCCCGGCGAGCGACTGTTGGCGTCGCTACGCCTCACTCGGCGGCGTCTTGTTTGGAAAGTGCCCGCAGGCAGGCGTCGATCGATGCCTGTTCGATGCCGGCGTAATGGTCGAATTCGTTCAGCACCTTCATGCCGAGATCGGCTTCGAAGCGTTGCTGGTTCGGGCTGGCGACAAAATCCTGCTGTGCGCCATCGCCAAGATTGGACTGAAAGATGCCGGCGGCACTGACGGGGAGGAAATCCTCGTAGACGATCGGATCGAACTGGATCAGGCCTTGGTCGATCAGCGCGTCGATATCGCCACGGTTCGTTGTGGCAGTCTTGCCCTTGGCCGTCAGCGAATAGGTGAAATAGCCGAGGCCCTCGGCGCGGATTGCCGCCCAGTCATCCGGGAATTCGGCGAAGCGCTGAGCAAGCGCTGCCTCATAATCGCGTGCGTTCGATCCGTCGGCAGCCGGGCGGACGATCTTGCGGGATTGATCCAGCAGCGTGTCGTAAAGCGCGCGGCCCTTCGGCGTCAGCGCAATGCCGCGTTGCTCGATTTCGCCGAAGCGGGCGGTGTGCGAGCCGTCTTCCCAGACGCCATCGGCGTTGCGGAAGGAAACGGCCTCTTCAAGCGCCTTGAACGAGGTCTGGCGCAACAGGATCGGGCAGGAGCGCGTCGGCGGCCCCTCGACGACGGCCTTCGGTGCGATGTCGTAATCCGGCATCAGTGCCTGGACGCGATCGATATCGAGCGTGCGCGGCGTCAAATGGTTGATGTGCGGCCCCTTGAACGACACGACATCGGCGATCAGGCGATGAGCATCGTGGAGGCGGTGGTACATGCCGGCATCGACATTGGCTTCGTCATGCCAGCGGAAGGTTTCCAGCACCTCGTCGACGAACCGGCTCGCATCGGCCATGGTCAACCCGCCTTCGCGCTCGGCCTTTTCGGTGAGTGCAACGGCGCCATCGGTGAAAATCTGGCGCTCGGCGAGAATGTCTGCAGCCGCCTTGCGAAGGTCTTCATCGGCAATCAGATCGAGCCGGAGCAACGAGGTGAAGACGCGGAAGGGATTGCGCTTCAGTTCCGCATCGCCGGTCGGGCGGAATGCCGTCGAATGAACCGGCACGCCGGCGGTCGAGAGATCGTAATAACCGACCGGATACATGCCCATGACGGCGAAGACGCGCGCCATCATCGCAAGCTCCGCCGCCGTGCCGAGCCGGATGGCGCCGTGGCGCTCCTCGGAAATGCGATCGAGATAATCGGTCGCCTCCAGCCGCTCCTTCAGCTTGGGCTGGGCGATGAGCGTTTCATCGTTGACGCGGGCGACCAGCTCCATGAGCGTGCCGTAGGCGGGGACTTCCTCGCGATACATCGCCGACATGGCGGCGGAAAAAGCGCTGCGAATATCGCTGGTCGAAACGTGGTCAGGCTTCATGTGCGATCTCTTCCTGAAAGGCTATATCATTCCTATTTGGCAGGATATCTCTTGTTTGATGGCCAGTGTTGTGAGAGAGAATTCTAACTTGATGCGGAAATGGAATGAATATGCGCCGACGCCTCATCCCTGACATCGTCAATCTGCAGGCGTTCGAATGCGCCGCGCGCCATCAGAATTTTTCGCGCGCGGCCGAAGAGCTAAACCTCACGCAAAGCGCCGTCAGTCGGCAGATCAGCGATCTCGAGCAGCAGACGGGCTTGAAATTGTTCGAGCGCGTCCGTCAGCGTGTCGTGCTGTCGGAGGCCGGACTTCGGCTGTTGCCGGAGGTCAAGGACCTGCTCTTACGCTCGGAGCGGTTGATGATCGGCGCCGTCGCCGCCGGCCAGATGAAACTATCATTGAAGGTCGCGACGTTGCCGACCTTCGGTACGCGCTGGCTGGTGCCCCGCCTCGGCCGTTTCCTGGACGAGCATCGCGACGTTGCCGTCACGGTGGAATCACGCTCCAAGCCCTTCAATTTTGATGAGGATAATTTCGATCTCGCCATTCACTATGGCCTGCCGGCCTGGGCCGGGGCGGTTTCCACCTTTCTTTGTAACGAAACCGTATTGCCTGTCGCCAGTCGGGTACTTGCCGGGCAACTGAGCCTCGTATTGCCGGAGGAGCTCTCGGGAGCGCCGCTGCTGCATCTGACGACTCGCCCGAAGCTCTGGGCGCAATGGTTCGATCTGCAGGAGCTGTCGACGGAGAATGCCTATCCGGGCGCACGCTTCGACCAGTTCTCCATGATTATCGCAGCAGCCATCGCCGGGCTCGGCGTGGCGCTTCTGCCGACCTATCTGATCGAGGATGAGCTCAAGGCCGGCACGCTGCTGCCGCTGTTTGATCTGCCGATGCCGACCGAGAACAGCTATTACATCGTCATGCCGGAAAAGAAGCAGACGAACGAGACGGCGACATTATTTCAGCATTGGTTGCTGAGCGAGGTCACGCCGCAATCGCAGGGGATGACGCCGCGCTGATTTGCGTCCAATGATGCGAGGCGAAAAGGATTGCCGCGGGGAAGCCAATCCGAACGGATTTTAATCGCCGGAGATTCAAGGTGATTTTCATTTGTAGTGCAAGGATATTCGGCTGGGCCCGATCGCTCCGCTGATAGAACGGCGTTGCACGAATTAGACATCCGTATCGGACGGGAGGACGCTTTGCCAAACTACGTTCTGCTACCTGAGGCTGCTGCGTTGCTTGCTGGCGCGAAAAGGGTACTTGTCATCGGCTGCTCCGGTGGCGGCAAGACGACCTATTCACAGAAGATCGCGGCTACATTCGATTTGGAGTTTCAATCGCTCGATCGAGATGTCCGATGGCTACCGGGTTGGAAAGAGCGCGAAAGGGATGAGCAGCGGTCGATTATCGTCGAGTTGGCGCGACGGGAGAGGTGGGTCATGGATGGCAGCGGTGCATCCGCTTTGGATCTAAGATTGCCGCGTACCGACCTCATCCTTTGGGTTCGAGTGCCGAGACATGTCGCATTATTTGGTCTGGCTAAGCGGGTTTCACGGCACTATGGAACAGTTCGACCTGCGATGGCCGAAGGTTGTCCTGAACCGCTGCCAGACAGGGCTTTCCTATCCTATATCTGGAATTTCGAGAGAAAATACGCTCCTCTGTTCGTTCGAAGTATCGACCTGCATGGACCACAAGTACCTGTCGCCCTTTTGAATTCGCACGGTGAGATGAACCGGCTGCTACGGCTTGCAGGCAACGGCAGATGAAGGGCAGCGGTGATGCGCTGACCAAGTCTACAGCTACGGCCGAGAATCGTGCTTGAATGCAGAAGGCAAAGTCATGGCCGCATGGTCGTTTCCAAGAGGATGGGGGCAATGAGGATGAGCGAACAAGCGGAATTGGAGGATATCGTCTTCAAGAGCCCTTTGCTCATGCCGCTTCTCAAACGCTGGGATGAGATTGCGCTGCCAGATTGCTGGCTGGTGGCAGGAGCCATTGCCCAAACCGTTTGGAACCACGCCTTCGGATTGCCTTCGTCTCACGGGATCAATGACCTCGATATCGTTTATTTCGACGCCGATGATTTGTCTGAACAAGCGGAGGCCGACCATGCAACTCGGGTCCGAGAGATGTTTTCCGATTTACCGGTCTGGATCGATGTGAAGAACGAAGCCCGTGTGCACTGCTGGTACGAGGCGAAGTTCGGATACCCGATCCCGCCTTACAAATCGGCCCTGGATGCCATCACCACTTTCCCGACCACGGCAACCGCCGTGGGCTTGCGTCCCAATGGCGAGGGCCTGGAATGTTGCGCCCCATTCGGTCTTTCCGATCTGCTGAATGGCGTCGTGCGCCCCAACAAGAAGCAGATAACCCAGGCGATCTATGAGCAGAAAGTCCATCGCTGGACCGCAGTCTGGCCGAGGCTAACGGTCATGGACTGGGACGGCTGAAGAATTTCGAGGCACAGCCGCGCGATTTCCATGCGATGTCAGATCGCGTCGAATATGGCGGCTGCTACGATGACTTCCGTACCCGCGAGGCCGACCGAACAGAAGAGCGTGATGTCGAAGGGCGACGTTCTGCCGGAGGCATGACCGGCAACTATTGCCGCAAGATCGAGCATTCGCTTTTCGTGCATGGTCCTGGAAAGAAAAAATGGGGACGCATAAGCGCGTGTTTGCTCGGGAGAATCCGTGGCGATGATGCTGGCCACGTCCGCGACATCCAGGCCGAGCTCATGGCCCTTGAGCGTCTTCGGGCCGATCGTATTGATATGGACGCCGGCTCTTAATTCCGAAGCTTCGATCACCGGCATGTCGCTGCTTGTTACGCATAACACGATATCAGCATCGGCCACGGCTTTTGCGGCGCTCGTGACCGGTTCAACGGCAATGCCGAGTTGTAATTGCATCTCTTCAGCAAAGGCGGTGCAGTTTCTCGAGTTTCGGCTGAAGACCCGGGCGGAGCTTATGTTGCGAACCGCGGCCGCGGCAATGAGCTGCGTTCGTGCCTGCGCGCCACTGCCAACGATGCCGACCGTGCGGGCGGTCGGAGCGCTGAGGTGACGGATGGCCACGCCTCCGATTGCCCCCGTCCTGATCTGGCCGAGCCGTTCGCCCAATATGATGCCCTGCAGCTCCGCAGTGTCAGCACGCCAAACGGCGACGACCTGTGAATGCTGCCCGCCAGCAAAGGTTTCGTAGGCACGAAAGCCGGCAAGCGGTCGCTCGCCATCGATACCGCCGACCGTAAACACGATGTCTCCACGCTTGGGAAAGGAGACGTGATGCCGGGGTGGCGATACCAACTCACCCGACGCCTTGGCCCGGAAGGCCGTTTCCAAGGCATCGATTGCCCCACGCATGACTTCGGCGGGGGATAAGTCCTCGTCTTTCAATATCTTCATTGCTAGTCGACCTCCGTGTGTCCGGCCACTCTGCAACCTCAAGCGCACTTTAGGTCAATAGCGGCCGGCAACAGCAGGTCTGAAAACGATAGACGCAGGGTGTCCGTTGGGCATGAATTATGCTGCTGGACCTATCTGCGTCTTCACAGCCGCTCTCATGATACGGCTATTCTGGCGTTTCGCATTGCCCAGCTCTTCAAGCGCAGGCCATTGAGTTTGATGAAGCCCTCGGCGTCGTGGTGATCGTATGCTCCTGAGCTTTCCTCGAAGGTAACGAGATCGGTCGAGTAGAGCGAGGCAGGCGAGATGCGGGCGATCACACTGGCCGAACCCTTGTAGAGCCTCAGCGTTACTTCGCCGCTGACATGCGTTTGACTCCGATCGATCAGTGCCTGCAGCATTTCCCGCTCGGGCGAGTACCAAAATCCGTTATAGATCAGCGCGGCGTAGCGCGGCATCATCTCATCCTTTAAATGTGCCGCGGCGCGGTCGAGCGTGATGGATTCGATCCCGCGATGAGCGGCGAGCAGGATCGTGCCGCCGGGAGTTTCGTAAACGCCGCGCGATTTCATCCCGACGAAGCGGTTTTCGACAAGATCGATCCTCCCGATCCCATGCCTGCCGCCCAATTCGTTGAGCTTCGTCAGCAGCGCCGCAGGTGCCATTGCTTCGCCATTCAGGAAAACCGCATCGCCCTTTTCAAAGCCGATGATGACGATCTCCGGCTCGTCGGGTGCGTCCAGCGGATCGACGGTGCGTTGATAGATATAGGATGGTGCGACTTCGGCGGGGTCTTCCAGGACCTTACCCTCGGTGGATGTGTGCAGGAGATTTGCATCGGTCGAAAAGGGGGCCTCGCCACGCTTATCCTTCGGCACGGGAATTTGATGCGCTTCGGCGTATTGGATCAGCTGAGTGCGAGATTGGATTGCCCACTCGCGCCATGGCGCGATGATCTTGATCGATGGATCGAGGGCATTGGCCGCCAGTTCGAAACGCACCTGGTCATTGCCCTTGCTCGTGGAGCCGTGGGCAATGGCATCGGCACCCACTTCCCGTGCGATATTGATGAGATGCTTGGCGATGAGCGGACGGGCGATGGAGGAGCCAAGAAGATATTGCCCCTCATATAGCGCGTTTGCCCGAAACATCGGGAAGACGAAATCCTGAACGAATTCCTCGCGGACATCCTCGATGCGAATATCTGTGACGCCCAATTGCTCGGCTTTTCGGCGGGCGGGCTCAAGTTCCTCGCCTTGGCCAAGGTCGGCAGTAAAGGTCACGACTTCGCAGCCGTGGGTTTGCTGCAGCCATTTCAGGATGATGGATGTGTCCAGGCCTCCGGAATAGGCGAGCACGACTTTCTTGAGCTTTTTCGACATCAGCTTTCGTCTCCATGTTGATGCATGAAACGATAGGCCAATCCCTGCGCAATGAGCTTGCAAAGAGTTCAAGGATACGACAAAATTTGGCATATTATGCCACTTGATTGATAATGGGAGCTATATTGTGTCACCGACTTTGGATGAGATCGACCGGCGTATCCTCAAGGTGCTGCAGCGTGATGGACGCATTTCCAATGTGGATCTCGCTAGGGAAGTGGGGTTGTCGCCATCACCCTGTCTTCGCCGCGTGCGATTGCTGGAAGATGCAGGCATTATCGATCGCTACGTTGCCGTTCTGGACCCGGCAAAGGTGGGGGCAGGCCTCACCCTGTTTGCCCGCGTCTGGTTCAAGACACAGGATGCGCAAGTCACCCTGCAATTCGCGGAAGCGGTCAGGCGGTTTCCCGAAGTCATGGAATGTTATCTGACCACAGGCGAGTGCGACGCCATCCTGCGCATCGTCACGGCTGATCTGCACAGCTATTGGCGGTTTCAGGCTGACCATTTGACTCGCATTCCGAGCGTATTGAACGTCAAGACCGATGTGCCGATGGAAACATTGAAGCGAAGCTTCGAGTTACCTTTGGCCTCTTAGTATTGGAGCCAACCGTCGGCTAATTATGGCGGCAGTGAAGCGTCGTTCAGCTTACGGAGCCGACTTCTATTTGCTCGGACCTCGGCGAGCATATGGGACCAGCAAGACAATCGATGTTTGGAGAGCGAGATGAGCATATTCGAAACGGCAATGCGGGCGACCAGCTCGGTTCTTGCAAGCCGCTTTCTGGGCTATTCCTATGCCTTTGCGTCAGGGTCGATCATACGAGGCGAGGGAAGAAAGGGCTCTGACATCGATCTGGTCGTGGTCTTTGATCGGCTCGAAACCGCTTGGCGCGAAACCTTTATCGAGGGCGACTTTCCATTCGAAGTGTTTGTCCATGACCCCGAGACGCTCAGCTGGTTCTTTGAGAGCGATATTGCGCGCGGCTATCCCGTCATCATTCATATGGTTGCGACAGGCCAGATCCTCGGGCCAGACCTGGACAAGGGACAGGTCTGGAAGGACTATGCCGCCAGCATTCTCCACGCCAGCCCGCCCGAGTTGGTAGGCGAGAAGCTGAATGCTTTGAAATATCAGATCACCGATCTTCTCGATGACCTGCGTGGGGAGCAGGCGGCTCCAGCGGCACGCGCGATTGCCACGCAACTTTATCAGCCTTTGGCCGACCTTATGCTGCTTGGACGAAGGAGATGGTCGGGCAGGGGTAAATGGATTCCCCGCCTGCTTCGAGAGGTGGATCTGAAACTGGCCGATAGCTTCGATGGTGCGTTCAAGCGAGCCTCGGTCGGAGAGGTTGAGGCGCTGTGCAACCTGACGCATAGCGAACTGGACCGGCATGGTGGACCGTTTTTCGCAGGTGACAAGCGCATGGCATCGCAACAGGCGAGACGAAAGAGCCTTGTGGAGCTGGGTTGATTGTTGTGTGCCGATCGAAAAATTTTAAGCTTGAAATTCTTCATCGCAACGCTAACACATTCCTGTCGGGTCGCTGCAGATTTTCAGCAGGATAGACGCGAGGTGAACTCAGGGAGGAGGAAGCCGCCATGAAGACGCATCCGCTGAAGGGGCCGAACCGGCTGAAGCTCGGTGTTTTCTCGACCAATGCGGATGGCGGCCTTGCCATTACCGATGTGCCGGAGCGCTGGGCGGCAGGCTGGCAGGATAATCTGACCGCAGCACAAATCGCTGACCGGGCGGGGCTCGAATTCTTTCTGCCGATTGCGCGCTGGCGCGGTTTCGGCGGCAAGAACCGCGTGCGCGAATGGTCGTTCGAGACCTTCACCTGGGCGGCCGCGCTTTCGGCTGCGACCAATCGCATCGGACTGTTCATGACCGTGCACGTGCCGCTCGTCCATCCGCTATATGCCGCCAAGTCGCTCGCAACGGTCGACCATATCAGTCAGGGGCGGGCAGGACTGAACATCGTCTGCGGCTGGAATCCAAAGGAATTCGGCATGTTCGGCGTACCGTTGGTCGAAAAGGGCTACGACCAGGCAGCCGAATGGATCGAAATCGTCGAGAGGCTCTATGCGTCCGATGAGCCGATCGACTGTGTGGGCAGCTACTATAATCTGAAAGAAGCCGTCAGCCGTCCCGCAAGCCTGCAGGCACCGCGGCCGGTGACGATGAATGCGGCTTTCGGCGGCCCCGGCCGAGACTTTGCCGCCGCGCATTGCGATTATCTCTTCACCACATTTACCGAAATCGATGGAGCCGGAAAACATGTGGCTGACATCGCCAGGCGGGCGGAAGGTGCGGGCAGGCAGGTCGGCGTCTACACGGTTTGTCATGTCGTGTGCCGCGAGACCCAGGCCGAGGCGGAGGATTATTATACCCGCTATGCCGTCACCATGGCCGATCACGCCGCTGTCGATCAGCACATGGCTGGCAAGAAGGAGTTCTCGCAATCCCATGATCGTGACGCCTATGACCGCTACCGCCAGCGTTTTGCCGGTGGAGCAGGCAGCTATCCGCTGATTGGCACGCCGCAGCGCATCGCCGAAGAGATGATCGCCATCGCCGAGCAAGGCTATGCCGGCATCGCCCTGTCCTTCGTCAACTATACGCAGGAACTGCCCTATTTCTGCGATCGGGTGCTTCCGATTCTGAAGAAGGCTGGGCTCCGGGTGGAGTGAACACCGCTTCGATGCTTCGCGGCGGCGCCGCTCGCGGGAATGTGATCATCCCTCGATGGCGACATAGCTGTCCGGCCAAGGTCGGTTTTTCAGGCTACTCGCGGCGATGTCGCTTTCATGCCGCGGCGTCGCAGGTGCGACATGTGTGCAACGCAGCAAAAAACGTGAGGTCAAGGGGTTTACAAGCGTGGCCCCGGATGGGATTCTTTTGGACGAAGGGCGCTGCTTGATTTGAAGCGGCACCATTCCCTTCAACCGGATGCTGTAAATCTTGGCTCCGATGCGCCGCAATTTTGCTGGTGCTTAACCGAACAAAATCAATCCGAAGCCAGAATGCGGCGTTCTTCCGTTTCTGGCTGTTGTCTTGGTGCGCCCCGAACATCTGAGGTCGGGGTATAGGGAAATGCGAGCTTTAACATGGGCTTCAAGTCAAAACGCGTCCTTCGCGGCGTTCTTGGTCTTCTTGCGAGTGTCAGCTTGCCACAGGTTACCAAAGCCAGCGATCTGATGATCTGGTCGCCGGTCAAATTAGCGCCGCGAACATATAAGACGACGCTCGGTTTTCGACTGCCAATGGCTTGGGAAGTCAGTGCAGGCATGGATCTGGGCCTGGGTGGAGCGGCCAGTGGCGCGATCTTGCGCAGCAGCAGCCTGGCAACGCTCTGGGGCACCGCAATCGACGATCACAAGCGTTTTTCGACGGTCTGGCGTCGCGAAGTCGCCTTGAGGGTGGACACTCTCAACAGCACGGGAACGCTTTGCCTCGAGCGCTCGCGGAGCTGGACGGTGTCGGAAAATCTGGACATGCGTACCTCGAGGTCGCTGAACGTCAACTATGCGGGATCGCGGAATGCGGCAAACTCCATTACCGCGACGCAGGCCGTTACGCTTGCTGTTCCCTGGACGGGAACCTCCATATCCGCGATCGGCAATCTGAAGGACGTGGGCAGCGCCTTTTCCAGCACGGTCTCGTTTCAGCAGCCATTGGCGCCGAACCTCAATTTCTCCGCTTCCTTTGCCGACCCGCAGACGCTGACGCCAGCCGGCAATGTGCGCGTGGACTACCGCATCAAATGGTAGATTGCTAAGTCGGCCTTTTGCATATCGAAGCGGGGAACAAATGCTCCTGATGGAAGTTTAGAACGGGCAGGACATCGATCCTGTTCGAGGTGTCATGACCTCGCGAAGCCTGCCGCTGGTTCAACTCCCTGCCGGCGGCAGGCTTAGCGTTCGATCGAGAGTTCAGTCGGCTGCTCCTATCGCTTCCGAAGGCGATTTGATCGTTATGTCGGGCTCGGCAAGCTTGGCCTTCAGCTTCAACACGACATCGTGCCGGACATCCGACCAGGATGAGGTGACCGCCCAATATTCGATGTTGAGCACGGCTTGGTCGACGGCCAATTCGTCGAGAAAAACCTTAGGCGCGGGCACGGTCTTGATGCGTTGATCCGCTTTCAAGATGTCGAGGATTGTTTTGCGGGCGAGATCGATGTCGACCTTTTCACCCAAGGCGACGGACAATTGCTGGCGGCGATCCGGTTCGCGGCTGTGGTTGATGATAGGCGTATTCCAGAGCGTCGAATTCGGCGCCATCAGATAGAGGCCGTCCGCCGTTTTCATCTCCGTGGCAAAGAGCCCTATCTCCTTGATGTAGCCTTTGACATTCGCCGTCTCGATATATTCGCCGACCCGGAATGGCCGCAGGATCAGCAGCATGATGCCGGCGGCGATGTTTTGAAGCGTACCTTGCAGGGCCAGGCCGACCGCCAGGCCGGCAGCACCGAGAGCGGCGATGATGGAGGCTGTTTGAACACCGAATTGGCCAAGCACGGTGATGAAGACGAGGATGAGCAAGCTGTAGTGCAGGACGTTCTGGAAGAAGCTTGCGAGCGTTTCGTCTATGCCGCGAATGCGCGAGATGACGCGGTAGGCCGAGCGGCTGATAACACCCGCAAGAAGCCAGCCGCCGATCAGGAGAATGATCGCGCCGAGAAGCGAGAAGCCATATTGAACCGCGAGCGCCGAGGCCTGGTCGAGTGCAGTCCGGGTGGCGACGACGATATTGGTCGTTTGATCTTCCATGTCAAAACTCCATCTTTCCCAGAGAGCCAAATGAGAAGTCGCGTTTTTTGTTCCCGACTATCGGGTGCATGAAACTCAACCGTTTCAATGGATTGTGCAGGTCGGTTTCTACGCCGGGCGTCAGGCGCCGTGCTTTGCCTGGTGCGGGCCCATGATGGCAGCCGCGGCGTAATGAGCCTTCTTCTGCTCGTACATGCCGAGATCAGCGCGCTTGATCATGGCTTCCATGGTTTCCCCGGGCAGGCTCGTAGCAACGCCGATGGAGACGCTGAGCGGCGCGCTGGAATAGAACTGATTGTTGATCTTCAGCAGTTCGTTGATCGTCTCGACCATCGCGGTGGCCGTGATTTCATCCGCGCCCGGCATGAGAATGGCAAATTCGTCGCCGCCGATGCGAGCGGCATGGTTCGGCAGGGAGACGACGCTGTTCAGCACCTCGCCCATGCGGCGCAACAGCGCGTCGCCGGCGTCATGGCCGCTCTCGTCATTGGCCTCCTTCAGGCCGTTGAGATCGAGAATGATGGCCGATACCGGCCGAAGCGATTTGCGCTCCAGCCTGTTGAGCTCCTCCATGTAGAAGGCGCGGTTGTAAAGCCTGGTCAGCACATCGTGCTTGCCGAGATATTCGAGATAGGCTTCCGCCTTCTTGCGCGCGGTAATATCGGTCAGCGCCACCTGCACCAGCGACCAGTCGTTTTCATAACCGGGAAAGACTGAAAACTGCAGGAGGACGTGGCGCTCCGATCCGTCGAGTGCATAGTTCAGCACTTCGCGCTGATGGAAGAGGCGGCCGTTCCACAATTCCACCAATTGCCCGCGAAAATGCTTCTCCATGTCATCGCGGAACACGTCACCGATCCGCTGATGCAGGGTCTGGCGATCCGGTGCGCAGAAGAGATCGAGCGTTGCCTGATTGACGTCGAGCACGCTGATTTCGCTCATGCATTGCTGAACGAATTCCGGATGCACGTCGAGAAACACCTGAAAGTCGATGATGCCGCGGTGGCGGATCTCATCGAGCAGGATCTTGATGCGGCTGAAATCCTCGACCCACAAGGAGACGGGCGAATGCTCGAACATCCCTTCCGCATAGCGGCGTTGCCGCTCTTCCTGCCGTCTCGCCTCCTCGCGGGCCGTCACGTCTTCTGTCGTCAGCAGCAACCTGCTCCAGGAGTTCTCGTGACCTGGCAGGATGACGCCGCGAAGCTGGATGTCGAGCCTCTTGCCGCCGAGCGAGTAGTTGATGGCCGTGCCTGAAAACTCGGTCTTGCCTTCCCAAAGCGTCACAAGCTCATTCACATGGCTTTGCAGCATCTCGTCCCGGAAGACCCGTGAGAGATTTCCGACAAGCGCCTCGAAGGACGGCGCCTCAAAAAGCTCCAGCGTCCTGGCATTGACGGCAAGAAGCTTGATCTTTTGCGAGCAGGCCGCGACGCGCTGCACGTCGGCGAGCAGATAGGAACGCAGGTCCGTTACGCCTTCAGCGCGCCAGAGTTCGAATTGCTCCTTAACGCCGCTGAAATCCTCCAGCCACATGGCGACGGGGGCAAGATCGAAGATGGTGCTGCTGAAGTCCTGGGCGTTCATCATGATTCCCTGCGCCGGCTATAAAAATCAGTATGCGCAATGCAAAGACCGGCAGCTCGCTAAGTTCTGCTTAGCGAGCATTGGTAAACCTTGCGTTGATATCAGGTAGCGGGTCAAGCCGGACAGTCAATGTCCACTTCTTTTCAACTCATTCTTGCCGAAACTGTGCCCTAAATGGCTCTCTAGCCGATCGCTATCGGATTTATCCGATGTGTAGCGGTCATGTCCTCAAAAAACGCTCAAGGGCTTCGAGGGTCTTTTCGCTGACATGGTGTTCGATACCCTCGGCATCATTCCTTGCGGTGTCTGGATCGACGCCGAGACGGCAGAGAACCGCCTCCACGATTTCATGGCGCCGGCGAGTTGCCACGGCGAGACGCTGGCCTTCGTCGGTCAGAAAGACGCCGCGATAGGGGCGCTGCGTGATCAGGTTTTCTTCGGCGAGCCGCTTGAGCATTTTTGCAACCGTCGGCTGCGTTACTCCCAGTCTTTGGGCAATGTCGGTCTGGCGCGCTTCGCCGGCATGTTCTATCAGATCGGCGATGAGTTCGATGTAGTCTTCCATCAATTCCGTACGTCGGTCGTCGCGGCTTTTCTGGAATGCCTCGGCATGCGTCTCGATCTCGGTTGAAGAAAGACGGCTTTCCGGGGCGGCAGGCAATTTCGTCAAGGCAGCTCAACTCCCTCATGATTAAGAGTCGTGTAATGATGTTTAGCCTCGACTATAAATAATTCCGCGACGTTATGAAACCCCGGCTGCCGATCCCGGCCACCCGTGAAATCGAAATTCCCGCGTTTCAATTGGCTCGTCGCGGTGCGCCTTCAGGCGCGTAGAAGCGGCAGCAGTTGCTCACCCTGCCGCTTGATTTCCGGGAGATAAGGCGTGTCCGAAAGAACGAAATGCGTGATGCCGAGATCACGGTATTTGCGCAGGGACTTGGCGACATCCTCTGGCGAGCCGACGAGCCAGGTGGTGCCCGCGCCGCCACCGCCAAATTTGCCCGGCGCGGTATAGAGATTGTCGTCGAGCACGTCACCACGGGCGGCAAGATCGAACAGTCGTTTCTGGCCGACGGCGATCGATTGCCGGTGATCGTTCCAGCCGATACCCTTATTCTCAGCCATCTCGGCGACTTTCGCCTCGGCATCGGTCCAGGCCTGCTCCGTCGTGTCGCGCACCAGCGTCGTAATGCGCAGCCCGAACTCCAGCGGCGGCAGATCGCGATCAAGGTCTCTGCTTAGTGCTTTGAGCCGACTGATCCGCTCGGCGATGTCGGCGAGTGGCTCGCCCCAGAAAAGCTGAACATCGGCCTCCGTGGCCGAAACGCGTTCTGCCGCATCCGAAGCGCCGCCGAAATAGAGCCGGGGGTGCAGGCGTTTACCGCGAGGCTCAATGCGTGGCGCTGCCGTGGAGTCGCTGACGCGAAAGTGTTCTCCCTCATAGGTGACGTTCTCTTCGGTCCAGAGCTTGCGGGTGAGCCGCATGAATTCCTTGGTGCGGCTGTAGCGATGGGCCTGATCGCCCTCGCTATCGCCATAGGCGGCAAGATTGTCCTTGCCGGAAACAATGTTGACGCGCACGCGGCCGCCGCTCAGTTGATCGAGCGTAGCCGCGGCGGACGCGAAGTGCGCCGGGCGCCAGTAGCCGGGGCGGATTGCGATGAGCGGCTCGAAGGCGGTGGTGCGCGCAGCAAGTGCGGCCGCGACGGTGAAGGTGTCGGGTCGGCCCCAGCCGGTACCGATCAATGCGCCCTTCCAGCCGTGATCTTCCAGTGCCCTGGCATGGCTGGTGAGCGTTTCCAGGCTGTTATGGTTCTCGACGGCGGAATCGCCGCGATGACCCGGTTTGACATCATTGGGGATGTACCAAAGAAATTCGCAATTGCTGCTCATGCCTGCGCCTGTAAGTCTTTCTGGATCGAATGACGGATTTCGCGGTGAAGAAGACCGTGAGCCACATCGGCTCACAATCCGTTGCTGTTAAAGCTTGCCCTTCCAGGGAACGAGGACGGCCTCGAGGATACGGACGGCGGTAGAGAAGGCGAAGGCACAGGCCGCAATGATGCCGATGCCGACGAAGACGACGTCGGTGGCAAGGAACTGTGATGCCGACATAATCATAAAGCCGATGCCGCGGGTCGAGGCGATGAGTTCGGCTGCCACCAATGTTCCCCAGCCGATACCGAAGGCGATCCGGATACCGGTAAGGATTTCCGGCAGGGCCGAGGGCAGGACGACCGTGAAGAAAAGCTGCAGCCGGTTTGCACCGAGAGATCGCGCGGCATTGACACGCTCGAGCGGCAGCGAACGGACGCCGGCCTGGGCGGACAGGCAGATCGGCGCGAACATGGCGAGCACGAGCAGCGTGATCTTCGAGGTCTCGCCGATGCCGAGCCATATGATCATCAGCGGCAGGTAGGAAAGGGGCGGCAGCGGCCAATAGAATTCGATCGGCGTATCCAGAATTCCCTTTGCCCATCGGTTGAGGCCCATCAGCAGACCGACGGGAATGCCGACCCCGATCGCGATGGCTGCGGCAACGACGATGCGAAACAGGCTCGCTAAAATGTGCTCGGAAAGCGAGGCGCCGGCATAGCCGTCGCGATAGACGACGCCGATCTGCGTCAGCACTTCGTCGGGGCGAGGCAGGAAGAGGTGAGATACCAGGCCGAGCTTGGCAACGAGCCACCATAATGCGAGGCAGGCGATTGCAGTTGCGATGCTGATGGCGATGGTGGATTTGTCGCCAACGCCGAAGCCGGGAACCCGAACCAGCTTCGGTTGCGTTTCCCTTTGAGAAACGGTGACAGAGTGCGTTTCGATGATGTCGCTCATGCCGCGCTCCTGATGTTGTCAGCACTGTGGAGGATGGCGCGAATTTCTTCCCGCAGGCTACTGAACTCAGGCGACGAGACAATCTCCTTTGTATCGCCGTCGGCGGCAAAACGATGGACGAAATCAAGCTCGAAGCGGGCAACGATACGCCCTGGCCTCGGAGACATGACCAGTACTTCGGTGCCAAGGAACAACGCCTCTTCGATCGAGTGCGTAATGAAGAAGATGCGTTTGTCGGTTCTGGCCCAGAGCGAGACCAGCAGTTCCTGCATCTGCTCACGCGTCAGGCTGTCGAGAGCGCCGAATGGTTCGTCCATCAGCAGTATGTCCGGATCCGTAGCCAGCGCCCGGGCAATGCCGACGCGCTGGCGCATGCCGCCCGACAGTTCATAGGGCAAGGCATTGGCAAAATCTGACAGCCCGACGAGCCGCAAAAGCTCGGATGCGCGTTCCCGGCGCTCCCGCTTGCCCAATCCGGCAAATTGCAAACCAAGCGCCACATTATCGATGACGGATTTCCACGGCAGCAGCGAATCCTTCTGGAAGACGACGCCGCGGTCGGCGCCCGGACCGGAAACGGGCCGGCCGTCGAGCGTGATCTTCCCCTCCGATAGCGGCAGGAAACCGGCGATCGCATTGAGCAGGGTCGACTTACCGCAGCCGGATGCACCAAGCGCCACGACGATACCGCGCTCGGGAATGTTGAAGGAAACGCGATCGAGCGCGTGGACGGTTCTGCCGTCACGCGCCGCAAAGAAGACGCTGGCATGGTCGACTTGAAGCATGAGGCCCTCAAGAAATGCGACACCGACGCGACCAGCGCGCCGGCGTCAGGGAGGATCAGTTGCTGGCGCGGTCAAGCGCGTCAGCAGTGACGAATGCGCCGTAATTCGGCAGGACTTCGGAGACTTTTCCCTGGCTCTTCAGGAAAGTCGCGGTGTCCTTTAGGATCTTGGAAGCGCCGGATTGGTCGCCACCGCCGAGCCATGCCGCCGACGCCTGTACATCCGGGGTTAGGAGCGTCAGGTTCTTGAGCGCTGCTGCCTGCTGGTCTGCCGTGCCGCCCAGAAGCTTGGCAAGCGCCTTGGCATTGTCGCTCTCCGGTCCCCAGGCCGCCTTGTCGGCTGCGAACGAGGCGTAGTATTTGTTGATCACCGAGGCGTAAGACTTCAGGAATTGCGGATTGTCTGCTGCGAATTTCGAGGTTGCGACCCAGGCGGAAAATGTCGGGGCGCCCTTGTCGGCGACATCCTTCGATGTCACCAGCACCTTGCCGTTCTTCTTCAACTCGGTCAGCGCCGGGTCCCAGACGAAGCCACCGTCGATATCGCCGCGATTGTAGCTGGCGACGATTTCCGGCTGCGGGACGGCGAAGACCTGCACGTCCTTTTCGCTCAGGCCAAGGGATTTGATGAGGGCGAGCAATTGATAATGGTCGGTAGAGACCGGTGCTGCCGCGAGCTTCTTGCCCTTCAGATCGGCGAGCGTGTTGATGCCGGAGCCATTGCGCACCACGAGAGCTTCATCAACGCCCGAAATGGACGAGAGGTAGAAGGCCTTCACCTCTAGCCCGCGCGACGCGGCAGCGGCAAACGGGCTTGAGCCGACATAGCCGATCTGGACGTCGCCGGATGCGATAGCCGCGAAGATCTCGGCTCCCGAATTGAATTTACGGAAGTCGATCTCATAGCCGGTATCCTTGGCGAATTCGCCGTTGGCGATCGCGACTGAGGAGGGCAGGGCATCGGTCTGATAGGCGACGACGACCTTCTTGTCGGCTGCGGCCGCGCCGATCGTCATCGAAATGCTGGCGACGCCTAAGACGGCCGCAGCGATCAGTGTGTTGAATTTCATAACTAGTCCCCTTGGCCGGATCAGATTTTCCGGCGGTTCCCTGAATGCAATGCGCAGAGCCTAGCGAAATCGGGGGTACGATCGATAGAAATAGCAAACTATTTTTATAGATTATAATAGGAATTGTTTGTCTGAATTGACAGAGACAACGGCGCTGACGCCTTTCCGCGAACGAAACGGACGTGCCGCCAATCGAAACTACGCAGGCCCCGAATACCGATGAGGACTGGTCTTTCCTACAAGGGCAAAGCGAAGAGCCACGCCCAGGCTAACTGGTGCTTTCGCGCTCGTTGAGATCGATCTGGCCCTTTTCGGCCAGGATCGGCAGGGCGATATTATGCTGTGCCTCGTTCATTTCCTGCGCCGTGACAAGCGCCCGTCCCCGTTCGAGAGCGGCTGCATCGCATCGAATGTCCTGGCGTACCGCGAGCAGTGGCATCAGAGCCGCTTGGTGGAGCATGTCATGCCATCGTCGCCGGCCTATCAAGAAACGCTGCGAACCATGACGCGCTATTTTGCCGAGAAAGGCGCGACCACGGCGGATGCCCAGGCGCAGGCGGCGGCCTGGATAGGGCAGCAGGTGCAAACCCAGGCGAGCTTCCTCGCCTATATCGATGTATTCCATGTGCTGATGCTGATCGTGCTCTGCGCCATTCCGCTTGCGCTGATCCTAAGCAATGTCGATCTCAAGGAGGGCGGGGCAGCGGTATGCATTGAGCGCCACAAGATCGATCCTCCCGCATGTAGACGGCAGACTGATTAGGTCATCCGCCGCAACAGCGCGATCAGCGCGTCGGTATTGTCATGGGTTTCAAGCGAGAGCAAATGCTTGTCCGCAAGCTCGGCAATCGCCAAGGCAACTTCACGCTCCGCCCATCCAGCCAAGGTCGCAGCACTCAGCAACTCGCGAAAAGCGGCTTGTAGTGCGTCCTGGCAGCGGACGTCCCGGTCGGGATCATCATCGGTCACGAATGGTCGTGCGATATCGGGCATGACTGAAAGGTGAACTGATTTGCGGTTTTTGGCAATCTATTGCGTTCGACCGCTGTCGATTGCGCCTTTTCTTTGCGTAATCGGAGGTGTCGCAGCCGTCAAACGATCGGTGGTCTGCATCCTAGCTACATGACACCGCGCTCTCCTTTTACCAAGCATAGTCTCAACGGGTGCATCGATCATGTCATCGCAGCGTGCAGGAGGGGATGTCCTTCGATGCCGTTACGCTGGTTCTCTTGGCCACTGCCGATTTTTTCCGCATCCGACGGAAGAAAAAGAAAGCTGTTTCTTAAATAACTTAAAATCTATGTTTTTTATAGACTATGGCGTCGTGATCGGCATCGGGCGCAAACATGGATGAAACGGCATGACCTACCTTCTTAGCCTTCTTGACAAGAGCCCGATCGAACAGGGGCTCAGCGCCACTGACGCCCTCGGCGCCACGACACGTTTGGCCATCAGGGCCGAGGAGCTCGGCTATCATCGCTTCTGGGTCGCCGAGCACCACAACATGGCGAACCTCGCAAGTTCGGCGCCGGAAGTTCTGATCGCTTATCTTCTGGCCAGGACCTCGAAAATCCGCCTCGGCTCGGGCGGCGTCATGCTGCAGCACTACAGCGCCTATAAGGTCGCCGAAGCCTTCAATCTGCTAGCCTCGCTGGCACCCGGCCGTGTCGATCTCGGCGTCGGCAAGGCGCCGGGCGGATTTCCGCTCTCGACCCGCGCGCTACAGCTTTCCTTCTATCCCGAGAAGAAGCCCGATTTCGCGGATCAGCTTTCTGACATCAACACCTATCTCGCGGCCGATCCTCATTCCGACGGTGCCCTGGCGACGCCTTTTCCGCCGCGCTCGCCGGAGCGCTTCCTCCTTGGCGCCAGCGTCGAAAGCGCAAAGCTTGCAGCGGAAAAGGGTTGGAGGCTGGTCTTTGCCGGGCATCTGAACGGCGATCCGGAAAATCTGCAAAAGACGTTTGAAGCCTATGGGAATGCAACAGGCGGCAAGGTGCCGATCCTGGCGCTCGCAGCCTTCGCCGCTGAAAGCGAGGCTTATGCGCGCGAGCGCGTCGGCCAGCTGCGCATCGTCAAACTCTTCCTGCCCAATGGCCAGAGCGTTAACGTCGGCACCCAGGAACAGGCAGCGGAATTCGCGCGTCAGGCGGGCTTTTCGGATTTCCGGACCGAGGAGAAGGTGCCGGGCGTGCTGCATGGCACAGCGGCGCAGATCCGCGACGAACTCGACACGCTCCATCGTCGCTACGGCGTCGAGGAATTCGTGCTCGACACGCCGGCCCTGACCGCAGCCGAACGGCTCAACTCCATCGAATTGCTCGCCAAAGAGCGCCTTTCCCTCGTTGCCTGAGCGCTATCCCAGGAGGATCATCATGGTTCAAAAACACGTCACCTTCGGTATCATGCTGCAAGGCCCCGGCGGCCACATGAATGCCTGGAAACACCCGAGCGTACCGGCCGATGCCAGTACCAATCTCAACTTCTTCGTCAAGACGGCGCGCAAGGCCGAAGAGGCCGGTATTGCCTTCGCTTTCGTCGCGGACGGACTCTATATCAACGAGCAATCGATCCCGCATTTCCTCAATCGCTTTGAGCCGTTGACCATTCTTTCGGCGCTTGCTGCCTTTACGACGAAGCTCGGCCTGGTGGGTACGGTTTCGACCTCCTATAGCGATCCATTCACCATCGCACGGCAGTTTGCCTCGCTTGATCTTATCAGCGGCGGCCGCGCCGGCTGGAATGCGGTGACGTCGCCGCTCGAAGGCTCCGGCCGCAACTACAGCCGCGAACATCCGGAACACGAGCTGCGCTACGAGATTGCCGACGAATATCTGGACGCCATCAAGGGCCTATGGGATTCCTGGGACGACGATGCCTTCGTGCGTGACCGCGAGGCCGGCGTTTATGCGGACAAATCCAAGCTGCATCGCCTGGACCACAAGGGCCGGTTCTTCCGCATCGAGGGACCCCTCAATATTGGCCGTTCCAAGCAAGGCCAGCCGGTGGTGTTCCAGGCCGGCGCCTCCGATTCCGGCATCCGGCTCGCGGGCAAGCACGCCGATGCCGTTTTCACCAATGGCGGGCCGCTCGAAGATGCCAAGACCTTCTACAAGCAGGTGAAGCAGAGCGCGATTGCGCATGGCCGCAGTGCCGCCGATGTCGGCATCTTCCCCGGTATCGGCCCGATCGTCGGCGCGACGCAGGAGGAGGCGGAGGCCAAATATCAGGCGATCCGCGGTCTCGTCACGATCGAGGAGGCGCTCGCCTATCTCGGCCGTTTCTTCGATCATCACGATTTCAGCGCCTATCCGCTGGATGAACAGTTTCCCGATCTCGGCGACATCGGTCGCAATAATTTCCGCGCCACGACCGACCGCATCAAGAAGACCGCACGTGAGAAGGGACTGACTTTACGTGAAGTCGCGCTCGATGCAGCCACGCCGCGCACCTCCTTCATCGGCACGGCCGGGCACATTGCCGACGAAATCATCCACTGGGTGGATGAAGAGGGCGCGGACGGCTTCATCCTCGGCTTCCCGGTCATCGGCGAAGGCTTTGACGATTTCTCCAGGCATGTCCTGCCGATCTTGACGGAGCGCGGCTATTTCGATCCGGCGCTGAAAGGCGAGACGCTGCGCGATCACCTTGGCCTGCCGTTCCGCGAAAGCCGCTATGCAGCGGAGGCCGAAGGCATCGAGCCCGCACGGGCCGTCGGCGCCTGAGCCAGGACGATCACCATGAACGCCATCATCAAGACCCCGTCAGCCGCAGATCAAATCGAGGCAGGGATCGCCGCCTATCTCGATGAGATCATCGCGCTCAGGCACGATCTGCACCAATATCCCGAACTCGCCTTTCAAGAGCATCGCACCGCCAAGAAGGTGGCCTCGCTGCTTGCGGAATGGGGCTATGAAGTCGCAACAGGTATCGCCGGTACCGGCGTAGTCGCAACCCTGAGGCGGGGCAATGGCAACCGCAGTATCGGCATCCGCGCCGACATGGATGCCTTGCCGATCGAGGAGGCGACCGGGCTCGAGTATCAGAGTGCCAATCCCGGCGTCATGCATGCCTGCGGACACGACGGACATACATCGATCCTGCTGGCGGCTGCCCGTTATCTTGCCGAAAGCGGCAGTTTCAGCGGCACCCTGCGGCTGATATTCCAGCCGGCCGAAGAGATCGGCGCAGGTGCGCGCAAGATGCTGTCGGAGGGACTTTTCGATCGTTTCCCGGTCGATGCAGTCTTCGGCCTGCACAATTGGCCCGGCGTGCCGACGGCGCAGTTCGGTTTCGTTGCCGGCCCGGCTATGGCCTCTGTTGACAAGGCGGTCATCAAGATCGTCGGAAAGGGCGGGCATGGTGCCGAGCCGCATCGTGCGGTCGATCCGGTGCTGGCCTCGGCCTCGTTCATCACGGCCCTGCAAAGCGTTGTCTCGCGCAATATCGATCCTCAGGAGATGGCGGTCGCAACGGTTGGTTCCATTCATGCCGGTTCGGCGTCCAACGTCATCCCGGAAAGCGTGGAGATGAAGCTGACCATGCGGGCCTACAATGAGACCGTCCGTACCAGGCTGCGGGAACGAATTCCTGCTTTGGCGCGGGCGCAGGCGGAAAGTTTCGGTGCTGCGGCCGAAGTCGACTACCGTCTCGGTTTTCCCGCACTCTTCAATCATGCCGAAGAAACCGAATTCGCCCGCAATGTCGCCTTGCAGGCGCTTGGGCCCTCTGCCGTCGAGGCGGATTTCCGGCCGCGGACGGCGAGCGAAGACTTTGCCTTCCTGCTGCAGGCCAAGCCCGGAAGCTATTTCTTCGTCGGCAATGGCGACAGCGCGCCGCTGCACAGCGCCCGCTACGATTTCAACGACGCCATCATAGCGCCCGCAGCCCGCTACTGGGTGCGGCTCGCCGAAGCTTTCCTTGCGAACGACAACGGGTGACGAACGACATGAGCGACACGTTTCTTTACACGACCACGCTGGACCCGCGCGCCAAGCCGTTGATCGACGAGCTGATCTATGAATACGACAGCCGCTACGGCAGCTATTTCAGTACCGAGGGGGCTGCGGCCGAACTCAATCGCTATCCGCCGGAAGCCTTTGCGCCGCCGCATGGTAACTTCCTGCTCCTGTTGCGCAATGGCGAGGCGATCGGCGGCGGCGCGTTCAAGCACTACGACGATCGGACAGCCGAGTTCAAACGCATCTGGACACGGCATGACCTGCGCCGGCAGGGGCTGGCGCGTGCGGTCCTCGTCGAACTGGAGGCGCAGGCCGTGCGGCAAGGCTATCGGCGCATCTATCTGACGACGGGCTTTCGCCAACCGGAAGCTGTCGGTCTTTATCTCAGTAATGGCTACACGGCGCTCTTCGATACCTCGGTCGATCCGGAAGTCCATAAAATCCTGCCTTTCGAGAAGGATGTCAGTCATCTGGCTTTGCGCGATGTCGTTGACGTCTCGGGCTCCCGGCAACGTCTGGTCGCCGCCGGCAGGTAATGGCGAGCCGGAGCAACGACAATCATAAGGGGTAAGCATCATGGCGCTAACGACAGATTTCGCGGGTATCGATCCGGGCACGACAACTACCGAGGCCAAGACTGACTATTCACGCTATCGCATCGTGCCGGCGAGGCACCCCGGACGCGCGGCCGGCACGATCTTTGCCGCGCTCGTCATAGCGATCGTCCTCTACTCCACCTTCACCAATCCGCGTTGGGGCTGGGGTGTCTTTGCCGAATGGTTCTTTGCGGAGCCGGTGCTTGTGGGACTTGGCAGGACGTTGCTTCTGACAGCGCTTGCGGCGGTGTCAGGCTCCATCCTCGGAACGGCATTGGCGCTGGCGCGCGTATCGAAATCGCCGCTGCTTGCCAGTCTCTCCTGGGGTTACATCTGGCTGCTGCGTTCGATCCCAATGATCGTGTTGCTGCTGGTTCTCAACAATCTCGGCTATCTCTATGAAACTATTAGTATCGGTGTTCCCTTTACGGATAAAGTGCTGTTCGATTACCCGACCACGCAGCTCCTGACGCCGTTCGCGGCGGCCTTTCTCGGCCTGACGCTGAACCAGTCCGCTTTCTTTGCCGAAATCGTGCGCGGCGGCATTCTGTCGGTCGATCAAGGTCAGCTGGAAGCGGCCGCATCCCTCGGCCTGTCTCGCCGCCGCCAAGCGTTCCGCATCGTTCTGCCGCAGGCGATGCGCTCCATCCTTCCCACGGGCTTCAACGAGATCATCGGCCTCGCCAAAAGCACGTCCGTGGTCTACGTGCTGGCCCTGCCTGAGCTCTTCTATACGGTACAGGTCATCTATCGCCGCAATCTGGAAGTCATTCCGCTGCTGATGGTTGCAACCGTCTGGTATCTCGTCATCATGACCGTGCTGTCGATCGCCCAGCATTATATCGAGCGCTATTTCTCCAAGGGTGCGGTGCGCAATCCGACGCCGTTGCCATTTCGGGCATTCTTCCGCCGCTTCCATCGGCCGCTGCCCGCTACGGCAGACGGTAGATCGGACACCGGAGCACTCGCCGCTTTTCGCAGCGTGACAGATCTTCGTGCCAAGGGCGGAGCGGTGCGTATCCATGGCATTTCGAAGAGCTTCGGCGCGCTGAAGGTTCTCGACGATATCGAGCTCAACCTGCCGGCCGGCAGCGTCACGGCCATTATCGGCCCATCGGGCTCGGGAAAATCGACCCTGCTGCGCGCCATCAATCATCTCGAGCGTGTCGATAGCGGCTTCATCTCCGTGGACGGCGAACTCGTCGGCTACACGCAAAGGGGCGAGGTGCTCTATGAGCTCAAGGAAAAGGACATTCTGAAGCGCCGGACCGATATCGGTATGGTCTTTCAGAACTTTAACTTGTTCCCACACCTCACTGTTTTGGAAAACATTATCGAGGCGCCTATACAGGTGCGGGGGTTGGACCGGGACGAAGCTATCGTCTTCGCCAGGGAATTGCTCGCCCGTGTCGGTCTCAGCGACAAGATTGATGCCTATCCCCGTCAGCTTTCCGGCGGCCAGCAGCAGCGCGTCGCCATCGCTCGCGCCCTGGCGCTGCGACCGAAAGTCCTTCTCTTCGACGAGCCGACCTCAGCACTCGATCCTGAACTCGTCGGCGAAGTGCTCGATGTGATCAAGGAACTTGCCCGAACCGGCACGACGCTCGTCATCGTCACCCACGAGATCGGCTTTGCGCGTGAGGTCGCCGATAGCATCGTCTTCATGGAGGGCGGCCACGTTATCGAAGCAGGCTCACCAACACAGATCCTCAATGATGCGAGACATCCGCGAACGCGCGCTTTCCTCGCAAAGGTTCTCTAGCAGTCGCAGGCATGCATTCGACGCTCTGAGGCAGCAGGCGTTCGGACCATCATAACAACATAAACAACCTATAATTGAAATGGAGAAGGGAAATGACATTCATTGAGAGAGCAAAGTATCTTGTTGCCGGCGTTCTGACGGCGGTAGCGATCAGTTGGACACCGACGAACGCGGCCGAGAAGTTCAACCTGAGCCCGGATACGTCCAATCGCGTCAGGGCGGAAAAGGATGAGGCGGCGATCAAGGCGATCGCACCGGGCTTCAAATTCGTCAATCCCGGCAAGTTCACCGTGGCCATCAATCCATGGGACCCGCCGATTGCGACTTATGCGACCGATGCGAAGACCGTCGTGGGCGCCGATCCCGATATCGCGCAGTTGCTTGCCGACTCCCTCGGCCTGCAGCTCGAGCTGGTTCCGGTCGCCTGGGAAGACTGGCCGCTCGGCGTCTCCTCCGGCAAATATGACGCCGTCATCTCCAACGTGACAGTCACGGAAGAGCGCAAGTTGAAATTCGATTTCTCCACCTATCGCAGGGACGTGCTCGGCTTCTACGTGAAGGCCGACAGCAAGATCACCTCGATCAAGGAGCCCAAGGATGTCGCTGGTCTCAAGGTGATCACGGGCGCCGGCACCAACCAGGAGAAGATCATTCTCGAATGGGACCGGCAGAACGTGGCGGCCGGTTTGAAGCCGATCGACATACAGTATTACGACGATCGTGCCGCCGCTGATCTCGCGCTGCAGTCCGGTCGCGCCGACGTCGAATTCAATCCGAATGCGACGCAAGCCTATAAGGCCGCCATCAACGGCACCAGGAAGCTTGTCGGCACCGTCTCCGGCGGCTGGCCACTGACGGCCGAAATCGCCGTCACGACGAAGAAGGGTGCTGGCCTTGCCGACGCCCTCACGCTCGCCATCAATGATCGTATCAAGGACGGCAAGTATGGCGAAGTGCTGAAGCACTGGAGCCTGACTGCCGAAGGGGTCGATCAATCCAAGACCAACCCACCGGGCCTGCCAAAGAGCGGTTCGTAAAGTTGGTCGAGCGGACCGGTGCCGGTGGGGCCCGCGCCGGTCCGCTCCCGTCCATCTCAAATGGAGATACAGTTTCCGTGACGATCCCTACTATTTTCAGAACTACGCTTGCCGCCATGGTGGCGATTGCCTTGACAGGCTTTGCTCCGGCAATGGCAGCTGAAGACTTCGACCTGAGCCCGGAACAGCCCGGACGCATCCGCGCTGCGAAAGACGAAGCGGCGATCGTCGCTATTCCAAAGGATTTCAAGTTCGTCACGCCCGGCACGTTCACCGTGGCGGTTGCGCCAGGCGGTCCGCCGCTTGCGACCTATGCGACGGATGCCAGGACTGTCGTGGGCGCCGATCCGGATTATGCCTATGCCGTCGCCGATGCGCTCGGTTTGAAGCTCGAGCTTGTCCCGGTCGCGTGGATCGATTGGCCGCTAGGACTGACTTCGGGCAAATATGATGCCGTCATCTCCAATGTCGGTGTCACCGAACAGCGCAAGGAAAAGTTCGATTTCTCCACCTATCGTCAGGGCCTGCACGGCTTCTTCGTCAAAAGCGACAGCAAGATCACCGGTATCAAGGAGCCGAAGGATGCGGCCGGTCTGCGCATCATCGTCGGCGCCGGCACCAATCAGGAGCGCATCCTGCTGAAATGGAGCGACGAGGATGTCGAAGCCGGCCTGAAGCCCATCGAGCTGCAATATTATGACGACGATGCGGCAAGTCTCCTGGCTCTCCAGTCCAATCGCGCCGATGTCATCGTGCAGCCGCACGCCCAGCTCGTCTACATCGCCGCTCGCGACAAGAACATTAAGCGCGTGGGTACGTTGAGCGCCGGTTGGCCGGATCGCTCGGATGTCGCGATCACCACGCGCAAGGGCAGTGGCTTGGCAACGGCACTGACCCTCGCAACGAACGGACTGATCAAGGATGGCACCTACGCCAAGATCCTCGACCATTGGCATCTTGCCGAAGAAGCCTTGCCGAAATCGGAAACCAATCCGCCGGGCCTGCCGAAGTTTTGAGGAGATAGCCGCATGAGCCGTAACGACGCATCGATCAGCCATATCGGCTTTCTCACCCCCGGAAACTATCCGGATGAGGATCCGCTAGCCGGCCTGGAGCAGACCCTGCAATTGCTCGAATACGGGGAAGGGAGAGGGTTCAACAGCGTCTGGGTTCGCCAACGGCATTTGGAACCCGGCATTTCCTCGGCGAGTGCTTTTCTCGCCGCCGCGACACAGCGGACGCGCAAAATCGAGCTCGGCACCGCCGTCATACCCATCGGCTACGAAAGCCCGTATCGGCTTGCCGAGGATTTGGCGACGGTGGATGTACTGTCGCGCGGACGTTTGAATATCGGTCTGAGCGCCGGCCGGCCGCTGCATGCGGATCTGATCGGGCCGCTTGCTTTCGATGGCGATTGGGAGAGCCACGACTTTTCCCATCAGAGGGTGCTGCGCTTCGCCGACAATCTGAGGGGCGCCTATCTCGGCAATCAGGATACGGTCATCAAGACGCCCTTCGGTCCGCAGCGTCCGCGGCTTCAGCCTTATGCGAAAGGCTTGATCGATCGCATTTGGTATGGGGGCGGTTCGCTGCGGTCTGCCGAATGGGCCGGCCACAACGGCTTCAATCTGCTGATCGGCAATGTCACCACGGGCGAGCAGACAGACGATTTCTTCGTTGCGCAGCAGCGGCAGCTTGAAACCTATCGCGCTTCCGGCGGCGACACGAGGCGGGTGGCGCTTGGCCGGGTCATTGTGCCCTTCGACAGCGCGGATGCGATCACTCGTAAGCGTTATACCGACTATGCCGCCGGCCGCTATGAGCGGACGCTTTCACCCCAAGGCGAACGGCGAACTCTCTTCGCCCGCGATATCGTCGGTTCGTCGGATGAGATATTGGAGCGCCTGCGCAAAGATCCGATCCTGCCGCATGTCAGCGAATTCCGGCTGGAGCTGCCCTACGAGTTTCATGATGAGGAATATCGCCAGATCATCCATGACTTCGTGACATCGATCGCCCCGGAGCTTGGTTGGAAAGAGACCACGCTTCTGCGCCGATCGGCATCCTGAAGTCTGCGGCCGTCGCGCATCCGCAATGCCGGATCGACGGGTTCTACGCCCGTCCGGTCCGGTTCTGCACTGAAGTAGCCCAGGCTATAGCATCGGTTGGCAGCCGGAAGAGGTCGCGGCGTCCTCCCCCTTGAGGATCCGCTCGGCAAGCTGCAGCGCTTCTTCTCGGGAAGCGACGATTTCCATTCTCATCCCGAAAGCCTTCGTCGCAAGGCTCATCTGCAACTGCATAGCGGTGCGCTTGATGATGCTTGCCTCGATGCCGATCACTGCCCTGCAAACCGTCGCAAGTGCCGTCTTGTTCTTCTTGAGCCAGATACCGCGCGCCTTGCGATCCTCATGCTCTTCGGCGTGCTCGTCGCCTTCCATGATGACGACGAAAGGTATTGAGAGGGCGAGCAGGGCGTCCATTTCCCGCTCCCATTCTTTTGAATAGCCCGGCTGCACAGAGGCAGCGGATTGGCGCACGATCGGCCACAGGGACACATCGTGAAAGGCGAAGACGGTTGTATCGATTGTCATGCTAGTTTCCTCAGGCAATCTTATCGGTCACGGCAGCAAACAGCATCGCCGCACCACGTTCCGACGTGTCGATGGCGTGGGTCGCGCGTTCGCGCATGTCGGCCTCGTAATCCAGCAGGACCGTGCAGGCCGTCTTTGGCTCCTTGCCGGCTTCGGCCAGGATCTGCGTCAGCATGCGAGCATCCTCGAGAGCGGTATTGGCGCCGAGTCCGCCCGCGGGGCTCATCGCATGAATGGCATCCCCCAGGAGGGTCACCGGACCGAATGGCCAAAGGGCGTCGGGGCGCCCGGTTCTGACCGGGAGTGCGGCAACGGCCGTTGATTTGCTCCGGCTGATGATCTGCTTCAGCTCCGGATGCCAGCCGCGCATGGCGGTTCTGAGCAAGACGGGCGGATCTTGAGTATGGTCATATGTTTCCAGTCCCAGCCTTTCGCGGGGGCCGATCAGTGCCCAATAGAGATAATCAGGGACCGGCGTGAGCTTGCAATCGGGCGCGAGCCTGGCGGCAAGGTTCGGGAGGTGGTCACGGAAACGCATGAGATCGAAGATTGCCGTGCACCCATCGGCAAAGATCACCGTCGTTCCGTCCCCAAGCAGATCGGCGGCATCGTTCAACGGCATTTCGCTCTTGCCATAGACACAAATAGAACCCGTATCCGCAGGCTCGGCATAGGGTACCAGCTGCTGGCGCACTTGCGAATTCACTCCGTCGGCACCAACGAGCAGGTTGCAGGAAACCGAGGTTGCGCCTTCGAAATGCACCTCGACGTGGCCGTCATCCATGCAACGGTATCGTGTGAAGGCATGTCCGAAATGAACGTGATCCTCGATCCCCGACAGCAGGATTTCTCGAAGAGTGAGGCGATTGACGCTCAGATCGCCGCCGTCTTCATCCTCGCCGGCATCCCAGCTCACCGGCGTGCGCCCCGTGATGGGCAGAAGCTGAGGGGTCAGGAAGCACGCGGATCGAGGGCTCGCCGAAGCGGTCGCTCGAAAGAGATCAAGCAGAGCTGTCGGCAGGCATGATGCCAACGCTTTTTGTCCGTTTGCGTCGACACGGATGCGATAGCCTTGCAAGCGGCTATCAGCGGTCGGATCGCGCTCGTACACGTCAAAGCGGATGCCGGCGCGCTGCAACCCCTGTGCAAGGCACAAGCCACCGAGGCCCGCGCCGATGATGACGACATGAAAGTCCTGCATGGGTCTTCTATTCCATTCACTGGTCGATTTTTGATCTTACGGGAGAAGGGTAGCCTAAGACGGCAGGAGCGTGATAACGACATTCGGTCTTTAAATGTTGCAAAGCGGCCAAACGAAACATGGATATCGAAGATATTGGCGACCGTCTCGACGGGCCGCCGCTCATCGCCTTCTGGGGATCGGATGAACCGGGCAGTGCCTTCCGCCTCGGGACTCAGGAATATGATTGGCACGCGCATGCGCGTGGGCAGCTGTTCTGCATCGAAAGCGGGCTCGTCCGTGTCGATACGCCAGATGGCTCCTGGCTCTTGCCGCCGCAGCGTGCGGGCTGGATTCCGCCTGGGATCATGCACAAAGCAGGGATCAACGGCGTGCTGAGCGGCTGGGGCATCCTGCTGACACCGGACGCCAGCACCGGATTGCCGGCGACACCCTGCGTTCTGAGCGTGAGCGAGGTCATGCGGGCATTGGTGCGCCGCGCGACGACATGGCATTGGGAAGAAAAGCTCTCACCGCAGCAGCGTCGTCTGGCAGCTGTCTTGCTCGACGAAGTTCGGGCCGCACCGCGCGAAAGCCTGCATTTGCCTATGCCGGCGGATCGACGCGCTTTGCGCATCGCAGACGCCGTCCTGCAGAACCCGGCCAGCGAGGAGACGCTTCATGCGTTGGCGTTGCGAGCGGGGGTCTCCGAACGATCGGCCAGACGGCTCTTCAATGCCGAAACGGGCATGTCCTTTGCCAACTGGCGGCAGCAGGCACGCTTGCTGCTTGCGCTTGAATATCTGAGTGCGGGCAAACCGATCGCTGAAGTAGCAGACGGCCTGGGATATGCGAGCGCCAGCAGCTTCATCGCCATGTTCCGGAAGGCCTTCGGCCTGTCACCGCGTCGCTATCTCTCCGTTCGGAAAGCTTGATACGAGCCTGGACGACAACAGAAAAAGGGCGCCGACGTGTGGGTCGGCGCCTTTGTGTGGTTTAGGCGGCTACCCGGCGAGGCCGAAGGCCGAGCAAGCGAAGCGCATTCATGGTGACGAGCACGGTTGCGCCGGTATCGGCGAGGATTGCCGGCCAGAGCCCGGTGATGCCGATGATCGTGGTCACCAGGAACACACCCTTCAGGCCGAGCGCGATGGTGATGTTCTGGCCGATGTTGCTCATCGTCCGCTTGGAAAGATCGATCATCTCGATGACATCTCCGACGCGGCCATGCAGCACGGCGGCATCCGCCGTCTCGAGCGCAACATCGGTCCCTCCGCCCATGGCGATCCCGACATCGGCGGCTGCGAGTGCGGGCGCGTCGTTGATGCCATCGCCGACCTTGGCAACGCGAAAACCCTGCCGTTTCAGGTCGCCGACAATCCGCTGCTTGTCTTCGGGCAGCAATTGCGCGCGAACTTCTATACCGAGTGTCTTGCCGATCGCCTGTGCCGTGCGCTGATTGTCACCCGTCAGCATGATCGTCTTGATGCCCGCATCGGCAAGAGCCTTGAGGCCCGCGGCCGTATCGGCGCGCGGCTCGTCGCGCATGGCGAGCAGGCCGGCGGCGGAACCCTTGGCAACGAGAATGGAGACGGTCTTTCCTTCATCGTTGAGCGCGGCGATACGGACAGACTGTTCGGCAGTCAATGAGATCCTATCAGCCGCTGCCAGCGGCGATCCGAGGAATACGTCGATACCATCGACCGTGCCGCTCACGCCCTTGCCACCGATTGCCTTCGCATCCATGATCTGCGGGATATCCGTTCCGGCTGCGGCAGCGCGGTCGAGGATTGCGCGAGCGAGCGGATGGCTGGAGCCGGTTTCGAGCGCGGCTGCCAGCCGCAGTACGTCCGTATCGCTCATGCCGAGACTAACGATATCGGTGACCTTGGGCTTGCCTTCGGTCAGGGTGCCTGTCTTGTCGAAAGCGACGGCGGTGACCTTGCCGATATTCTCAAGCACGGCGCCGCCCTTCAGCAACAGGCCGCGGCGGGCGCCGGCAGAGAGTGACGCCGCGATTGCCGCCGGCGTCGAGATGACGAGGGCGCAGGGGCAACCTATCAGCAGGATCGCCAGGCCCTTATAGACCCACTCACTCCAGCCGCCGCCCAGGAACAGAGGCGGGATGACAGCGATGAGTGCGCCGACAACGACGACACCTGGCGTGTAATAACGGGAGAAGCGATCGATGAAACGCTCGGTCGGAGCCTTCGATTCCTGCGCTTCCTCGACGAGCTTGACGACGCGGGCGATGGTATTGTCGGACGCCGCCGCCGTGACGCGAACCCGCAGCGCTGCGTCGCCGTTGACCGTGCCGGCAAAGACGGCTGCATCCACGCCCTTGCGCACCGGCGTGCTTTCGCCTGTCACCGGCGCCTCGTCGATGGCGCTCTCGCCGGAAAGGATCACGCCGTCGGCCGGAATGCGGTCGCCCGGGCGAACCAGGATGGTGGCACCGACGGCAAGGCTTTCGGCCTGCACATCGCGGGTCTTGCCATTCTCCTCAAGGAGGGCCGTCTTAGGCACCAGATCCGTCAGAGACTGGATGCTGGCGCGCGCCTTGCCGGCGGCGACGCCCTCCAGCAATTCACCAATCAGGAAGAGGAAGACGACGGCTGCGGCTTCTTCGCTGGCGCCGATGATAACGGCGCCGATGGCCGCAATCGTCATCAGCATCTCGATCGAGAACGGTGTTCCCATCCTTGCGGCCATGAAGGCGCGCCTGGCGATCGGCAACAAGCCCACAAGCATGGCGGCGGTAAAGATCCAGACATCCAGTGCAGGAACCAGCTTGCCGATCCCCCAGGCAGCGGCAAGCGCCAAGCCGCTGGCAATGGTCAGGCGACCCTTGGCGGATTTCCACCACGGCCCGGTGGTCGGTCCATGATCGTGACCATGAAGACCAGCGACCGTGGCATCGCGCTCTTCGGAGGCGTGGCTATGACTGGAATGATCATGCCGATGGCCGGCGGCGCCATGATCGTGGTCGCCGTGATCATGATCGTGCCCGGCATGGTCATGATCGTGACTATGGGCATCCGATTTGTGATCGTGATGATCATGTCCACATCCGCAGGCATGATCGTCCTTCTCTACCTTTGGTGCGGGGGCGCTGCTTTGCGGCAGCGAGAAAACCTTGTAGCCAAGGCCCGTGACCCGCTTGGCGATGTTGGGCAGCAGATCGGGATCGCCCTGATGTCTGACCGTCATCGTGCCTGCTGTGACCGAGACGGAAACATCCTCGACACCCTGCAGCCGGCGAACGGCTGTATCGATTTTCGCAGCGCAGGAAGCGCAGTCCATGCCCTCTACGCGATAGCGGCTCTGTTGTGTTGTCGACGTCATGTTTCGGTTCCAAATTTTCTCTTGGAACCACTGCTACATCCTCTAGTAACTAGAGGGACAAGAGCAATTTTGCGTATTCTTGTGTGATTGTTCGCGGGAAGCGGCAATCGACCTTGCCGCGCCCGTGATGCCACCCAGCTCCCTGTGCCATTTACTACGCCATGGCGTGAGACGGCCTATAGCTTCAGCAAAACCTTTCCAGCCTTGCCGGGCGCCAGCGAGGATTTCACGGCTTCCGCGATCTCCGTGATGTCATAGGCCGCTTCCACCGGCAGCTTGACTTCGCCGGAAGCGACGCGCGTGATCAGTTCGCTGATCAGCCGGCGGCGCTCTTCCGCCGGCATTGCCGCGCTGACCTTTGTGCCCCAGAAGCCCTTGATCGTAAGCTGCTTGAAGATGACGGCCCTTGAGGCGATCTGCATCGGCTTGCCGGCCGCAGTGCCGAAGGAAACCAGCAGGCCATTTTCGCCCAGAAGATCGGCCAGGTCATTGCTCGCGACACCACCGACGGAGTCCACCGCGGCGCGGATCGGCGCGTCGCCGATCATGGCACGCACCTTTGCCTTCCAATCTGTCGCGGCAGTCGAGACGGCGTTGCCGATGCCGAATGCGGACAGCTCGTCGATGCCGCCATCGCGCCGAACGAGATTGATCATGTGTATGCCGCGGCTGCGCGCCAGCATGGCAAGGGTCTTGCCGACTGCTCCGTTTGCAGCGTTCTGGATGATCCAGTCGCCGGGCTCGACATTGAGGGATTCCAGCAGCGAAATGGCGCTGAACGGCATGGCGATCAGCTGCGCTGCGGCCTCGTCGGAAATCACGTCGGGCACCGGAACGAGACTTGCCGCCGGCGCGGTGAATTGTTCGGCCCAGGTGCCATGGACGCCGGCCGCGACAACACGCTTGCCAATCAGCGTCTTGTCGACACCCGGTCCGACGGCATCGACGAAACCGACGGCCTCACTGCCGCCGATGGCCGGCAAAATCGGCTTGTAGCCATAGGCGCCGCGCACGGTCCAAAGATCGTGATTATGGATAGGGGAGAGAATGGTGCGAATGCGCACATCTCCGGCGGCGGGCTCCGGCAGCGGCATGTCGGCCAGATAAAGGACCGCAGCCGGATCGCCGAAGACATCGTGGATGGCACTGCGCATTGTATTTTCCTTGCGTGTTGACATGCTGGTCCTGCTTTGGATCAAAGGCTGCCGGATGCCGAAAGGGCTTGTTCGGTGGCAAGCAAGGCCTGGTCGAGCGGTGTCTTGTCTTTTCCAAGCTTGGCCAGGATCGCTGCCCCGAGCCAGAGGCTATAGAGCGAACGAGCCGTCTTTTCCGGGATGCAAGATGGCGAAATCGAGCCATCCTCGCGTCCCTCGGTAATTGTTTTGGTGAGGCGGCGAATGAGATCCTCGACACCGCCGAGCAGGATGACTCGCATATTGTCCGAAAGATCGGAGATTTCGGCGGCAAGCTTTACGACCAGGCACCGGTCGGCGAGGCTGGCCGTGTTGCCATCGGAAAGCCAGGCATCCCAATAGTGCATCAGGCGTTGGCGGCCATTGCCCTTCCAGCCAAAGAGCGCGTCGAGCCGCTCGGCATAGTCAGAGCAATATTGCTTCAGCAGGGCACAGCCGAAGGCTTCTTTGGACGCGAAATAGTAGTAGAACGAGCCTTTCGGCACGGCGCTCTGTTCGAGCAGTTCCTTCAGGCCCACGCCTCCGAAACCCTTGCGCAGCACCAGTTCCCGCCCGATTGCGAGAATATGGCTCCGAGTCAGCTCCGATTTCTTCTTCGTCATCATGAGCGGTCCGTAACAAATAATCGACCGGTCGTCTATAAACCCGATGTTGTTCGCCGTCAGATCAGTGCGAGCGCTGCAAGCGAGAGGATCAAAGCCGGAAACATCACAAGAGCGCCGATCCTCAGGAAAGCCAGGGCTCCCATGTGGAGCCCTTCGCGGCGAAGAGCGGCAAGCCAGAGGATGGTGGCGAGCGAGCCGGTTACCGACAGGTTGGGGCCGAGATCGACGCCGATCAGCACCGCGCCGGCAATAGAATCAGGAACATGAGCCGCCTGCACTGCGCTGCCGGCGAAGAGGCCGGCCGGCAGATTGTTGACGAGATTGGAGACGATCGCAACGGAAAGCCCGGCAACGCCGACTGCTTGTGTCTGCGACTGTGCGGCGAGCAATGAGAGCTTATCGGATAGGAGAGCGGTAAGGCCGGTATGGTTGACCGCCTCGACGATCACGAAAAGACCTGCAACCAGAGGTATAACGCTCCAGCTTATGCCACGAAGGGTCTCCAGCGGATTTTGCCGGGTAAGGGCAAGAACGATGATGGTTGTGGCGAGGCCTGCGACAAATGTCGGGATGCCGAGGTCGAAATTCATGGCCGATGCCGCGATCAGGATGAGAGCGGTGACCACGAGCCCCCAGCCCGCCAGCCGGGCACTGTGGGAGAGGAGAGGTTGTGCGACATCGCGGGCGATCGTGTCTTCGGCCAGTGCACGTCGTTGCGTCCAATAGAGGCAGGCAAAGGTGACGATGATCGATACGATGGACGGCAGCAGGAAAGTCTGCATCCAGCGCGACAGGGGTGGCATCTCGCCGCCGGCGAAGATGACCAGATTGGCCGGATTGGAAATCGGCAGCACGAAGCTCGCGGCATTGGCGATGAAGGCGCAGACCAGCAGGTATGGCATGGGGTCTTTTACCCGCGCCGCGCGGCAGGCTGCGTAGACGGCCGGCGTGAGCACGACGGCGGTTGCGTCGTTGGACAGAAATACCGTCACGACCACGCCGACGACGTAGACGAGCGCGAACAACCGGCGAGGGGAGCCCTTGGCATGCGAGGTGGCGATCGCCGCCACCCAGTCGAAGAGCCCTTCGCGTCGCGCAAGCTCCGACAGCAGCATCATGCCGATCAGGAAGAGATAGACATCGAATCCTTTGGATATGCCCGCCCAGATGTCGGCTGGGCCGATGAGCCGCAGAGCGACGAGTAGTGCAGCGCCGAGAACCGCCCAGATCGCTTCCGGCCACCGGAACGGGCGTGTGACGACACCGAGGGCGGTCAGGCCGGCGATGCTCCAGGTGATGGCGGATTCGGTCATTCGGCTCGTCTTGGATTTGAGGTTGGAGCGGCTATGTAGCATCACCGCGGGACGGAGCAAACCGGGCTGACGTTATGTCTCGACAGATTCCTGTACGATATGCCGATCCGACAGCGCGCTATACCTTCTTCGCTGTGGCCGCTCTCTTTGTCGTATCATCGTGCGTTTTGTCGGCTCGCTCGACGAGGACGGAACATTCTGCGTGGCGTATGACATATTCTACCGTCGAACCGAATATGCGATCGATGATATCGGACGTATGCGTCGCAAGAATGATCAGGTCGGCCTTCTTCTCCTGGGCGACGGTCAGAAGCGTTTTCGACGCCGTGCCCATGCGCACATCGACGGAGGCGGTAATGCCAAGACGCCTGCACAAGGCATCGAGCTTTTCTTCAGCTTCCGTAATTACTGAAACAGCCCAATCGTCCGGGCTTTCGCGCCCAGAGGGGAAACGCTCGATAACATGCGCGACCGTCAATTCACCACCCGGGGATAAAAGTGCCTGAGACGTTCGCAACAGGCGTTCGGCGCGCTCGCGTGAGCCCAACCCAATTGCGCAAATGATCCTGTCATACATTGCATTCTCCCAAAACGCCTCGGTCCGAAGCAGTTCTTCGGCGTCACTTGCAATCTGTCCGGTTAAACTTGTCCGGACAAGCAAACGAGTATCCAACACATCGATAATGGTGGCATCCGTCAAGTCTCGTCGCCGGTATGATGCAAACCATACATATCTGCGCGCCTCGGCCGATGACTGTTCGTTTCGCAGTCGGCATCGATTCATTCGATCGGGTGATTCGCCGGCCTGGCGTGAAGTTTACCGCAAGAGAGGTCAAATGGTCGCGGTTTTCATGTCCGACCGGATGGTGAGCGGCGAGGGATCTGCGCTTCCCGAGTAAGCGTCAGAATCGGGAAAAATTGCTGCAGTGCAAACGGTTTAGCTGCCGGACGATGTGACGCCACTATCGCAACAACATAGAAATATCATGGGCTTCTGCGGCAATCTGACATGGCTGTGGCAATGCCCTGCGACATCCTGCGCGCTTTTGCGCAGTGCACAAACTGCCTTAGAACCATGTCGCGAACAACTTGCCATGGGATCAACCCATCGGCGAGACGGGCGCTGCTATTCTTGTCGCTGACAAGAGGCAGAAAGCCAGTCATATTGGGGCTCCGATATCGTCGATTGCGGCAAGTGCGTTCTGGGTTCGACGAAGGATTGATGATCTGCAATGCAGTTCATTCGATCTTTATTGGTCGGCGGACCCTCCTTGATGACACTGACTTGGAAAGGACGGGCTCACGTGACAGCCTCCTCCGCCACCGATGGAATGTTGGAAAGACGCAAGGTTGCGAATCCGCCTTCGTCAGAGAGTTCGACTATCGACAAGGCGGCAAAAGAGCCGATGGCCGCAAAATGTCGCGGCCTCCGCCTTGCATCAGCGCTACTCTGCCTGTCTTCTCTCGGATGGATCGGTCAGGCGGCAATGCTTGCTATAGGCGTGGGGGCGATCAGCCAAGGTGGCGGTGTTGGCGAGGTCGCGGTTCCGGCCGCCGTAGTTGCGGGGATCGGCGTCCTGCGGGCCTTCCTGGATGCGACGGGCGGGCGGCTCGCATTTCTCGCCGCGCGCCGGGAGCTGAGTACGCAGCGTGCAGCAGCAGCCGCGGCACTGGCCACACGCTCGCCTCTCGACAGCGGCAGACCCGCATCCGGTTTGGCGGCAAGCGTGCTGGGTGAGCAGGCAGAAGCGGTCGTTCCCTATCTCGCGCGCTTCCGTCCGACCCGCATGAGGGCAAGTCTGGTGCCGCTCGTCATGCTCATCTGTATCCTGCCGATTTCGTGGCTGGCTGCGCTGATCCTCGCGCTCTGCGCGCCGCTCATCCCGATTTTCATGGCACTGATCGGCTGGCGTGCGAAAGCCGCCAGCGAGAAGCAGCTTGCCGAAACCGGCGGTATCAATGCCTTTCTGCTCGATCGTCTTCGCGGCCTCGCGACCATTCGTGCGCTCGACGCCGTTGATCTCACGGCCCGGCGTCTGCGCGCGGATGCGGACTCGCTGCGGCTGCGTACCATGGCTGTGCTCAGGATCGCGTTCCTGTCTTCGGCGGTGCTCGAATTCTTCGCCGCACTCGGCGTTGCCGCGACGGCCGTCTATGTCGGCTTCAGCCTTTTAGGCTCGATCGAGATCGGCACCTGGTACGGCAGTCTTACATTGACGCAGGGCCTCTTCATTCTGCTGCTCGCGCCTGCCTTCTTCGAGCCGTTGCGGGAGCTGTCCGCCGTTTGGCATGACCGCGCCAATGGCGAGGCGGCACTTTCGGCATTGAGAGAGCTGACATCATCACGCCAAACCATCCTCGGCGGCGCCGACTTGCAATCGTCCACGTCGATAAGCGAAGCCTCTGTCGAGATCGAAGCTCTGGTCTTCCGCCATATGCCGGAGCGAGACGCCGCAATCGATCATTTCGATCTTTCTATCGGGGCCGGGGAACATGTGGCGCTCTGGGGTGCCAGCGGCTCGGGCAAGACCACGCTGCTGTCGCTGATCGCCGGCCTCGCGCGGCACGAGGCCGGTGTCATCAGGATCGGCGGCATCCCGCTGCGTGACGACACAGCCGATGCATTGCGCCGCCGCATGACGTGGATTGGTCAATCGCCGCATATCTTTGCCGGCAGCGTCATGCGCAATATTAACCTGGGGCGCGGCGACATCGACGCTTCCGCCGTGGTTTCGGTTCTCGAAGGCGTTGCTCTCGATCGGGTCTTTACCCCGGAACGGATAGCTGCGGTCGGTGAGGGAGGGCTCGGTCTTTCCGGCGGCGAGGCGCTGAGACTGATGCTGGCGCGGATGATGGTCGAGGAGCGGGCCGATATCATCCTTGCGGACGAGCCGACCGCCCATCTTGATGCGCAGACTGCTGCCGCCGTCACAGATGCGCTGCTCGCGCTCGCCAAGGGCCGTGTCCTGATCGTCGCCACACATGATCCCGTGCTTGCCGCGCGGATGAATCGCATCGTCCGGCTCGATGAGCGGGCGCGGAGAGTGGCGGCATGAAGACCTCCCTCAAGACCCTTTTACCGCTGGTCAGGCTATTCTGGGTCGAGCGCGGCGCGAGCCTTGCTCTCGGCGTAGGCTTGTCGGTGTTGGCAATGCTTGCCGGCGGCGGACTGCTGGGACTGTCCGGCTGGTTCATCACCGCCTCGGCCCTTGCCGGTCTGACGGCTGCGAGCGCTGCGGTTTTCGACGTCTTCATGCCATCGGCCGGCATCCGCCTGCTCGCAATCGGCCGGACGGCTGCTCGATACGGCGAGCGGCTTGTTACGCATGATGCGACCCTCAGGGTTCTTGCCGCTTTGCGCGAGAGGTTGTTTCGTGGCTGGGCGGAGCCTTCTGCGGCTGCGGCCATGGCCCGCCGGCCGGCGAAGCTGCTGTTTCGCCTGACGAATGATGTCGATGCGCTCGATTCCCTCTATCTGCGTGTGCTGGTGCCGGCCGCTGTCGCCGGTCTTGCCGCTATTGCGGTGACGATCGCGCTCTGTTTTATCGATCCATCGTTCGGCGTCACGGCAGGGCTGTGGCTTGTCGCGCTCTGTCTTGGCCTTTCCCTCGTCGCGGCGCATCTGGCGCTGAAGCCGGGGCGCCGCCGCGCCCACGCGATAGAAGCGTTGCGGGCCCGGGTTGTCGACCTTGTTGCCGGTCAGACCGATCTGGCGATGGCCGGACAGCTGCAGGCACAACGCACGGCGATTGCCGAGGCGGATCAGCGGTTGGCCGAAGCGGACAATGCCTTGAACCGGATCGATAGTGGCGTCGCAGCCGGCTTTTCACTTGGGTCGACATTCCTGTTGACGGCGACGCTGCTTGTGGTTGCCATGCTTGCCAGGCAGGGAACGATTGGCGCGCCTGCCTCTGCCTTCGCGCTGCTGATTGCCTTCGCCGCCACGGAGCCTTTTGCGGCTCTTAGACGAGGGGCGCTCGAACTCGGACGAACCCTGCTTGCTGCAAGGCGCATTGCGCCTCGATTGAGCCCGGCCGCCGCTCCCATGCCACGGGTTGAACCGGTCGCCGGCTATGCCTTCCAGCTCAGCGCTGTCGTCGCCGGACACGAGGGAGCTTCCCGCCCGGTCCTGAACGATCTGTCCCTGTCGCTGCCGGTCGGCGAGCGGCTGGCGGTCGTGGGGGAAAGCGGTGTCGGCAAATCGACGTTGCTGGCCGTGCTTGCGGGCGAGATTGTCGCGACGAGTGGCTCGGTGGCTCGTCAGCCGGCTGCGACGCTGACGCAGCGTAGCGAGCTGTTTCGAGACACGGTGCGAGGCAATCTGAAGCTGGCAGCTCCTCATGCGGACGACAACTACCTATGCGATGCGCTCGCAACGGCCGGTCTGCTCCACGACATCGACGCGCTTCCCCATGGCCTTTCAACGCGTCTCGGCGAAGGCGGCAGCGGCCTCTCCGGCGGCCAGCTTCGTCGGCTGGCGCTCGCAAGGCTCCTGTTGCGCGATACGCCGCTCTGGCTTTTCGATGAGCCGACGGAGGGTCTCGATGCTGCTGCGGCCCGTGCCGTGCTTGCTCGACTGGCCTCGGCGGCCGATGGGCGCAGTCTCGTCATTGCAACACACATTCGTCGCGAGGCTGTCCTGGCAGATCGGATCGTCGCTCTGGACGACGGCCGCATCGTCGCCACGGCTGCGCGCGGCACACCGGAATTCGAAATGCTTCTCGATCGGCTGCGGCCGGATTGAGGGGCAATCAACATGCCCGCGGCGCGTCGAATAGCGCCGCATTCCTGTCAGACACACCGTAGGGGGTGGGAGAAAGACTATGGAACTCGATATCGTGGCGCTGTCGCGCCTGCAGTTCGCCATGACGGCGCTGTATCATTTCTTATTCGTGCCGCTGACGCTCGGCCTTTCCGTGCTGCTTGCCATCATGGAGACGACCTACGTCATGACCGGCCGCCAGATCTGGCGGCAGATGACGAAGTTCTGGGGAACGCTTTTCGGCATCAACTTCGTGCTCGGCGTCGCCACCGGCATCGTGATGGAATTCCAATTCGGTATGAACTGGAGCTATTACAGCTATTATGTCGGCGATATTTTCGGCGCGCCGCTGGCAATCGAAGGTCTGATGGCTTTCTTCCTGGAGGCGACTTTCGTCGGCCTGTTCTTCTTCGGCTGGGACAAGCTGTCGAAAGTTGGCCATCTGGTCGCGACCTGGGCTGTGGCGCTGGGCTCGAATTTCTCGGCCTTGTGGATTTTGATCGCCAATGGCTGGATGCAGAACCCGGCAGGCTCCGCGCTCAACCCGCAGACTATGCGCATGGAGATCGTCAGCTTCTTCGACGTCGTCTTCAATCCGGTAGCACAGGCGAAGTTCGTTCACACCGTTTCCGCCGGTTACGTCTGTGCTTCGGTCTTCGTGCTCGGCGTCTCGGCCTGGTATCTCCTGAAGGGCCGCAGCGTAGAGCTTGCCAAGCGATCGATGACGGTTGCCGCATCCTTTGGCCTGGCTTCGGCACTGTCGGTCGTCGTGCTGGGTGACGAGAGCGGCTATCTGACGACCGAACATCAGAAGATGAAACTTGCGGCAATCGAGGCCATGTGGAAGACAGAGCCGGCGCCGGCCGCTTTCACTGCCTTCGGCTTTCCAGACCAGGAGGCCCGCGAGACCCATTATGCCATTCATATCCCCTGGGCCATGGGCCTGATCGGCACGCGGTCGCTGACGACGGAAATCCCTGGCATCGACAAGCTCGAGGAACAGGCCAAGGATCGCATTCGCGAGGGCATCAAGGCCTATGATGCACTGACGAAGATCCGCGCTGCAAAGCCGGCGACGCCCGGCGAAGCCTCGCAGGATGTGGCCACAGCACGCACCTCTTTCGAGGATATCGGCCACGAGCTCGGTTATGCCCTGCTTTTGAAACGCTATGTCGACGATCCGCGCCAGGCGACCGAGGAACAAATCGCCAAGGCTGCCCGCGACACCATTCCGAATGTGCCGACGCTTTTCTGGTCCTTCCGCATCATGGTCGGGCTCGGCATGTTCTTCATTCTGTTGATGACGGTGTTTTTCTGGCTCTCGGCACGGCGGAAACTGGATCGGTATCCGTTGCTGCTGAGGATCGCGGTTTTCGCCATTCCTCTGCCCTGGGTCGCCATCGAGCTTGGCTGGGTCGTCGCGGAATTCGGCCGTCAGCCCTGGATTATCGAAGGCGTGCTGCCGACGGCCGCGGCCGTCTCCAATCTCGGCGCCGGCACCGTGCTGCTCACCATCCTCGGCTTTGCCGCGCTCTACACCGTCCTCATCGTCATCGAGATGACGCTGATGATCAAGGCGATCCGCAAAGGCCCCGAACCGGATGATGAACCGGAGGCCAAGCTGATTTCCGAAAACCTCGTTCCCGCTGCGGAGTGACCTGCCATGATCCTGCATGAATTGATCGACTACGAGACCCTGCGCATCATCTGGTGGCTGCTTCTCGGCGTGCTTTTGATCGGCTTTGCCGTCACCGATGGCTTCGACCTCGGCGTCGGCACACTGCTTCCCTTCGTCGCCAGGACGGATACGGAGCGGCGCATTGCCATCAACTCGATCGGCCCGACCTGGGAAGGCAACCAGGTTTGGCTGATCCTTGGCGGCGGCGGGATTTTCGCTGCCTGGCCTCCACTCTACGCCGTATCCTTTTCCGGCTTCTATCTTGCGATGTTCGCCATCCTGTTTGCCCTGATCCTGAGGCCGGTCGCGTTCAAATATCGTTCCAAGCGCGATAGCGCCGGCTGGAAAGCAGGCTGGGACTGGGCTTTGTTCGTTGGCGGGTTCGTTCCATCGCTGATCTTCGGCGTGGCGGTCGGTAACGTGCTCCAAGGCGTGCCGTTCCGTTTCGACGACGATATGCGCATCTTCTACGAAGGCTCCTTCTTCGCGCTTCTGAACCCATATGCTCTCCTCTGTGGCCTGCTGTCTGTCGCCATGCTCGTGATGCACGGCGCTGCCTGGCTCCTCGTCAAGACAGATGGGGTTGTTGCCGAGCGCGCGCGTCGGTTCGGCATTGTGGCGGCTCTTGCCGTGATCGTGCTCTTTGCACTCGGCGGCCTGTTCCTTTGGCTTGACATAGACGGCTATCGCATCGCCAGTGCAATCGATGTCGCAGGCCCGTCCAATCCGCTTCTGAAGACGGTTGAACACAGCGCGGGCGCATGGCTTGGCAATTACAATGTCCATCCATGGATGCTGATCGCCCCGGCTTTTGGCTTCGTCGGCGCAGCAGCGGCCTTGCTTGCCATGCTCGGCCGGCGTGAGGTGACCGTGCTGCTATTCAGCAAGCTTGCCATCTTCGGCATCATCTCGACGGTCGGCGTGTCGATGTTCCCCTTTATTCTGCCGTCATCGCTTGACCCGCGCTCCAGTCTGACGGTGTGGGACGCTTCGTCCAGTCACCTGACGCTGTTCATCATGCTCGTCGTTGCCATCATCTTCCTGCCGATTGTGCTTGCTTATACCGCATGGGTCTATCGCGTGCTGTGGGGCAAGGTCGATGAAGCGACGGTGAATGACAAGGGCGGCCACGCCTACTAATCCTCAAGGAGATTTCGCATGTGGTACTTTGCCTGGCTTCTCGGCTTCCCTCTCGCGGCAGCATTCGCCGTCCTCAACGCCATGTGGTACGAGCTGGTGGATGATCAAGCGAAAGCGAAAGCCGCGGGTGCTCAAGAGAAATGAGTGAGACGTCCCATTCTTGATGGAACTTTGCCATATGTTCGGCGCGCCGGCCAAAAAACGGCGTGCCGAGCTTGCAGGGACGAATCGCGATAACCGGGATATAGGCCTTCGATTTTATGACTGCTGGTGCGCTCAAACAGCTTTGTCATGCCGTCAATTACAGGAACATCGGCCGGTTCAAAACATTCATGGATCGAAAATATTGCTGCATTTGTCTTTTCAGGGACGAAAGTGGGGCCGATAGCTCCACATAACGGGAATTGTATGCAATGATATGCAATCAATGCCGACCGGAGTTTAAGCTCAGGTCCGGTCTCGTGCGGAGCATGAAATGAAAGACTGGCATCCCGATCTCAGCCGCTCCTCCAGCCCCCGCTACATCGCCATAGCTGACCTGATCGAGATGGATTTGCGCAGCGGCGTTCTTGTCGCCGGCGACAGGCTGCCGCCGCAACGCGCGCTTGCCAGGCGTCTCAATATCGATTTTACGACCGTTGCGCGCGGCTACGTCGAGGCGCAGAAGCGCGGGCTGGTGGATTCCCATGTCGGGCGTGGGACGTTCGTGACCGGCAGGCAGGAGAGGGAGCGCCGAAGTTTCGCCCTCGACGCCGCTTCCGATCCGCGTCGCGCCTCCGCGATCGATTTTTCGATGAATCTGCCGCCGGAGCCGAGTGATCCGGATCTTCTCGCTCGGATGCAGGAGGGCATGTCGGCCGTGGCGGTCGATCTCATTCCCTTGCTGCGTTATCAAGGGTTCGGTGGTCTGGCTATGGACAAGGAGGCTGCCGCAAGCTGGCTCAGCCGCCGCGGGCTTACTCCGGCACAGGAACGCATCTTCGTAACACCTGGCGCGCACCCGGCCTTGCTGGCGATCTTTGGCCTCTTGGCCAAGCCTGGCGAAACCGTGCTTTCGGAAAACATCACCTATCCCGGCATGCGTTCGATTGCGGCGCAGCTTCGGCTCAATCTCGCGGGCCTGGCGATGGATGACGAAGGTATCTTGCCGGAAGCCTTTGAAGAAAGCTGCGAGCGCCTGCGGCCGAAGGCGCTTTACCTCAACCCGACGCTGCAGAACCCGACAACGCTGACTATTCCGCAGAAGCGACGCGAAGCCATTGCCGCGATTGCCTGCAAATATCGCGTGCCGATCATCGAGGATGATGCCTATGGCTTCATTCCGCTGGACGCGCCAGCGCCAATGGCTGCAATCGCACCGGGTCTGACCTGGCATATCGGTGGATTGGCGAAGTGCATTGGTGCGGGGTTGCGCCTCGCCTTCGTCGTGGCACCGGACAACCGGTCGATATGGCCCTTCGTCAGTACGATGCGGAGCAACAATGTCATGGCGTCGCCGCTCAATATGGCGCTCGCGACGCGCTGGATCGAAGATGGTACCGCGGATGGCATCCTGCGCTTCATTCGCACGGAGGCCGCCGCCCGCCAGGAGATGGTTGCGGACATATTGCCATCAGGCAGCTACCGGGCCGATCCCATCAGCTTCAACATATGGCTGCCGCTCGGCGGCGGATGGACGCGCGCCACCTTTGGCAGCCATATGCGCAATGCGGGCATTGGCGTTGTCGCAAGCGACGCCTTCACGGTAAACGGCATGGCTCCCGAGGCCGTGCGCGTTTGTCTTGGTGGCCCGATAGGTCGCGAAGCCTTGAAAGGTGCGTTGAGTTTCATGGCGCATGCGCTGCAGGGGCCGCCGGAATTGACCGCTTCCTTCTTCTAATCTCCGGGCGCAATATTGCCATTGATCGGAGGAGCGCTGGCTCCTTGCCGCACCTATTCCCTTAATTTTCTGGGATTACCGCTGCGTCATTCTGCCAAATGGACGCATAGAATGCATTCATTATATTCATATTGAATGCAAGCAATCCTGATATTGATTGCTTGCTCTTGGAAAATTGATTCAGGAGTGACATTATCATGGATGCCGAATATCCCCCGCTGAGCCCACTGCAAACCGGCCTTCGTTGTCGTTGCCCGCGTTGCGGGCAGGGGCGTCTGTTCGATGGCTTCTTGACGCTTCGCAAGCAATGCGAAGCATGCGGTCTCGACTATTCCTTTGCGGATCCGGCCGATGGACCGGCTTTCTTCGTCATTTGCTTTGCCTGTATCCCGAGTGTGCTTCTCGGCGTCTGGCTGGAGGTGGCGTTCTCGGCGCCGGTCTGGGTGCAGTTTCTGGTGACTGGCCCTTTCATGCTGGCGACCTGCATACCACCATTGCGACCGCTGAAGGGATGGCTGGTTGCGAGTCAGTATTTCTACAAGGCCGAGGAAGGCAAGCTTGCGCGCCTGCCGGCGACGGATGCGCCTCGCGCCTCAAATTGAGGCCTGCTCCCGAGGGTTGAAGCAAGGTCCAGCCGATCGGTGGCTATGAGATGATCATGCGGCACCTGCCAAGCGATCTCTATGCGCTCCGGCATGATGACTCCTTCATTGCTCCCACTTGCGATCCTTGCACTTCGTAGCATCGTTTACTTATCCACTTGACGGATATCCTACAAGTCAATAGGTTGCCGCCATGTCCCGAGGAGCTTGGGTTTCATGGTCGGAAAAATCATTCAGCCTTTGACGCGCGCACCGTTGCTGCATGTCTCTGTGCAGGAGAGTTTGCGCAGCTATATCGCCGACAACGGTCTTGAGGCGGGCACGATGCTGCCGGCCGAAGGAGAGCTTGCGACCCAATTGGGTGTCAGCCGCAATTCTCTGCGCGAAGGCATCAAGGCGCTGGAATCCCTCGGTGTGCTGGAGACACGTCGCGGTATCGGCATCTTCGTCAAGGCATTTTCCTTTGCGCCGCTGCTCGACAATCTCGCCTACGGGCTCGGTGATGCGCTACGGCACATGGAGGAGGTGCTGGAAATCCGCCGTACCCTCGAAGTCGGCCTGATCGGCAAGACGCTTGAGATGATCGGGCCGGAGGATCTGGCGGAACTGCGAGCCACTACCGATCGCATGCGCGCTCACGCCGAGCGTGGCGAACCCTTTGCCGAAGACGATCAGCTCTTTCATCGCCTGCTGTTTCGCTGTCAGGGCAACGAGACCTTCGTTCGTCTGATCGATGTCTTCTGGCTCGCCTTCTACAAGGCATCCCGTTTCTTCGATCTGGATGATGTCGACCCCATGGCCACCTGGCGTGATCATGAGGCGATCGTCGATGCGCTGGAATCCAAAAATCTCAAGGAGGTGCGCATGCGCCTCGACCGCCACTACGAGGGAATTTCGCAGGTGATCGCCAACAACAAGAAGAAATAGCGATCGCAAACACGGGAGGAGGATCATCATGAGGAAAGCTTTTCATCTGCCGGCAATCGTGTTGGGAGCACTAGCGTCGGCCACCGCAATGCCTGTCTTGAGCGGCGTGGCCGCACCTGCCGTCGCTGCAACGATGTCTGGGGGCTTTGATGTCGGTCCGGGCGGCTTCCAAGGCAACTTCAATCCGCTGGCGGCAACCGCCGGCCTTACCTGGCTTAACACCTATTTCGAGCCGCTGGTCAGCTATGACGAAAAGCTGCAGAAGATCGTCGGCGTGCTTGCTTCCTCTTATGAGGTGAGCCCCGATCAACTGACCTACACATTCAAGCTTGCCGATGCCAAGTGGCACGACGGCAAGGCCTTCACGGCCAAGGACGCCAAGTTCACCATCGATCTTGCGGCCAATTCCAAGACTGGCTCCGTCTTTGCTGCCCGGTTTAAACTTCTGTCATCCGTCGAGACGCCGGACGATCATACGCTTGTCATCAAGCTTTCTGCGCCCTCGGCGAGCCTGCTCGATACGCTCGCCAAGATCATGGTTCTGCCTGAGCATGCGCTCGCCGCCGTACCGGTCGATCAGCTTGCGAAGAGCACCTGGTGGTCGACCTCCCCGATCGGGACGGGGCCGTTCAAATTCGTCAAATATGTGCAGGATCAATATGTCGAGCTGACAGCCAATCCAGATTATCGCGGCGGCAAGCCCGTTCTCGATCGGCTGATCAATCGCTATTTTGCCAATCCGGCCGCGGCGATCTCGGCACTGCGGGCAGGCGAGATCCAGTTCACCTATGTCGATTCCAACGACGTGCCGACCTTCAAGGACGATAAGTCCTTTGAGGTCATCGAGGGCGATTCCTTCGTCGTCAATTATCTGGGCTTCAACCAGGATTCGCCACTATGGAAGGATCTTCGCATCCGTCAGGCCGTCATGCACGCCATCAATCGCGATGCGATCATCAAGAGCCTCTATGGCGGCGCGGCAAAGCCGGCCAATTGCGCCTATGTGGCCAGTCAACTCGTCCCGGATGGCATTGAGGCTTATCCTTACGACCCGGCCAAGGCCAAGCAATTGCTGGATGAGGCAGGTTGGGACAAGATCAACGGCGATAAGCCGATCACCTTGCTGACCTATTACAACACGCCGCTCGCGACGAATGTGCTGGCAGCCGTCCAGGCAATGCTGGCGCAGGTCGGTATCAATGTCGTGCCGCGCGCCGTCGATGCGCCGACCTATAATGGCATCGTGCTCAACCCGAAGGCCGACGTATCGCAGTTCCAGCTCGTCTATGCCGGCCTGCAGAACGGCCCCGATCCAAGCAACATCAATACAGGGCTTAATGAAAAGCAGATCCCTCCGGCTGGTGCGAATGTGGTGCGGGCGCGCATGCCCGATCTGACCGAGGCACTCGATGCCGCGATTGCCGAGACGGACGCCGGCAAGCGCGATCAACGCTACCAGGATGTCTGCAAGGTCATGAACAAGGAGCTGCCCTGGGCGACCATGTGGGTGGCGAACCGCTATGGCGTTGTCTCATCCAAGGTGAAGGATTTCGTCTGGACGCCGGCGCCCGGCGGCGGCCCCTACATCGCACATCCGGAAGCGTGGAAGCTCTCAAACTAGGTTTTCGACCGGCCCAATGCGGCCGACGCCTTCCTCGAAACATAGGTTCGACATGCTTCACTATGGTCTCAGGCGTCTTGCGATCGGCATCGGCATGCTCATAGCCTTGAGCATGCTGGTCTTCATCCTGCTGCGGCTGACGCCGGGCGATCCGATCGATGCCTATATTGATCCGAGTACGCCCTTGTCGCCTGCCGCCATGGCCGATCTGCGTGAGCGCCTCGGGCTGGATCGGCCGTTGCCGCTGCAATATGTCGGTTGGCTTTATCAGGCGCTGCAAGGCAATCTCGGCTATTCCGTCAAGCGAGCGGATCAGCCGGTGTTGACGCTTGTGCTGTCGCGTATCGGTCCGACCGTATTGCTGATGGGATCTGCCCTGGTCATGGCGGTCATTGCCGGCATTGCCGCAGGCGTCATCGGCGCCGTCAGGCGCAATTCGGTGACAGACGTGTCGCTCTCCGTCCTGGCGCTTGCCGGCATATCGAGCCCGGCCTTTCTGAGCGCGCTTCTTGGGCTTTATATCTTTGCCGTGCGCCTTGGCTGGCTGCCTTCGGGTGGCATGCTGACGCCGGGCGAGGATTTTTCCATTGGCGACCTACTCTGGCATCTCATCCTGCCGGCGTCGCTTCTCGCGATCGCTCAGGCCGCGCTCATCATGCGCTATATGCGCGCATCGCTGCTGGAAGTGCTGAACCAGGATTATGTGCGCACCGCGCGCGCCAAGGGGGTGTTCGAATTCTGGGTGATCGTCAAGCATGCCCTGCGCAATGCGCTACTGCCTGTGGTGACAGTTATCGGCTCGACCATCGGGCTTGCAATCGGCGGCGCGATCTTCGTCGAAAGTGTCTTCAACTGGCCGGGCATGGGCCTGTTGCTCGTCGATGCGGTCACGTCCCGCGATTATCCTGTCATCATGGGGGCGACGCTTGTCGTCGGCGCCTGCGTCATCGTCGTCAACCTGCTGACCGATCTCACCTATGCGGTGATCGATCCGCGCATCAAGGTGGGCTGAGATGCTGGCGCGAACCGAACGACCAAGCCACGGCCCGCTTGCCCGAGCCTTCGACCGTTTCCGGCTGAATGGGGCTGCTCTCTTCGGTGTCTGTATTGCCGTGCCGCTACTACTGCTGATCGCCACGTATCCGCTGTGGTGGCGGTTCCAGCCCAACGACATCGATCTCCTGGCCATGAACGCGCCGCCTAATGCGACCCATTGGTTCGGAACGGATGGAGTCGGGCGTGACGTCTTTGCCAGAGTGCTCGAAGGCGGCCGCATATCGCTGATGGTTGCGGCAGGCTCCACCGTTATTTCAGCCATTATCGGCTTCCTGTTCGGCTTCGTGTCTGCCTTTGCCGGGCGCTGGGCGGATGCGCTCAGCATGCGCTTCGTCGATCTGGTCATGACCCTGCCGCCAGTAATCTTCCTGCTGGTCCTGGCCTCCATCACCGGCACCGGCATCCTGCCGACAATTCTCGTTATCTCGCTCCTGTCCTGGCCGCTGCTTGCCCGTATGGTGCGCTCCAGGCTGCTTGAACTGCGCGAGCGCGATTTCGTGACGGCGGCGCGCGGCATGGGGGCGGGGCTGCCGCACCTGCTGTTGCGCCACGGCATGCCGAACTGCATCGATATTCTGGTGGTCTACGCCACGACGCAGGTGGCGAATGCGATCCTTTTGGAAGCCGGACTTTCCTTCCTCGGGCTCGGCATCGCACCACCCGCGGCGAGCTGGGGCAATATGCTGAACGCTGCCCGCTCCACTGCCGTTCTCGAACAATATCCCTGGCAATGGCTGTTTCCAGGCGCCGCGCTGGTTCTGGCCGTCCTCGCCATCAACTTCATCGGCGACGGGCTGAGGGATGCCTTCGATCCGCGCGCCGAACTTCATTGAACCCAGGAAAGAAAGAAACAATGAGCAAATTCAAGGGCGTGGTGCCCCCCGTCGTAACGCCGCTGAACGACGATTTCACCGTGGATTACGCATCCTATACAAGGATGCTGGAGCATCTGATCGATGGCGGCTGCCACGGCGTCTTCGTGCTGGGCTCCACCAGCGAAGTCGTCTTCCACGACGAAAAGACACGCCGGGAGATCATCGAGCATTCCGCCAAGATCGTGAATGGACGAGTGCCGCTGCTGGTTGGCGTCATCGATCCCACGACCGATCGCGTGATCGCCCATTCGAAAATCGCCAAGGCGGCCGGAGCCGATGCCGTCGTTGTCACCGCTCCCTTCTACACGGTGACCAGCCAGTCCGAGATATTGGACCATTTCCGCTACATAAGAGATGCGGTCGATGTGCCGCTCGTCGCCTATGACATCCCGGTCTGCGTGAATGTAAAGCTGCACCGCCAGACCGTAGTAACGCTTGCCAAGGAGGGAACCATCATCGGGTTGAAGGATTCGAGCGGCGACGATGGCAATTTCCGCTATGCGCTGCTCGATCTTGCCGATCATAAGGATGTCTTCCTGATGACGGGGTCCGAAATCGTCGTCGACAATGCGCTTCTGATGGGCGCACATGGCGTGGTTCCGGGCATCGCCAATGTCGATCCGCATGGCTATGTGCGGCTCTGGGATGCAGCACAACGCGGCGACTGGGCTGCTGCCCGGCGCGAGCAGGAGAGGCTTTGCCGCCTGTTCGAGATCGTCTGGGTCGCGCAGGGGCGCGTTAGCGGTGGTGCGGCCGGCATCGGCGCTTTCAAGGCTGCGATGAAGAGCCTCGGTATCATCGATACTGCGGTCATGCCTCGCCCGCGCGCGGCGCTGAACACCGAAGAAATAGCCCGAATCGATGCGATCCTGAAAAATACGGGGTTGCTCTAGGTATGATGACGCCGACCGCCCAACCCGTTCTCGATATCAGGGGGTTAAGAACCGTCTTCCGCACCCGCGGCGGCGAGTTGACCGCAGTGCGCGATATCGACCTGACCATAAATGCCGGCGAGACGCTGGCGCTGGTCGGCGAGTCCGGTTCGGGCAAGTCGGTGACGAGCCTTTCGGTGATGCGGCTTCTGACGCGCAATGTCGGGGCGATCGCAGCCGGCAGCATCAGGTTGCGGGATAGGAAAGGCATTGTCAGCGATCTCGCTACGCTGGATGACCGGCACATGCGCGAGATTCGCGGCGGCGATATCGGCATGGTGTTTCAGGAGCCGATGTCGAGCCTCAATCCAGTGCTGACCATCGGCGATCAGATCGCCGAGCCGATCCGCATCCACCGCAGGGCTGATCGTGCGACCGCGACGCGCGAGGCGACCGCGCTGTTGGAGAGCGTCGGAATTCCCGACGCCAAGCGCCGCGTCAGGCAATATCCGCATGAATTGTCCGGCGGCATGCGCCAGCGTGCGACCATCGCCATGGCACTTGCCTGCGATCCGGTGCTTTTGATCGCAGACGAGCCGACGACGGCGCTCGACGTCACGATACAGGCGCAGATCCTCGATCTCATGCAGCGGTTGCAGCGTGAGTGCGGCATGGCGATCCTGTTCGTCACGCATAATCTCGGCGTGGTGGCAGAGATCGCCGATCGCGTCGCCGTCATGTATGCCGGCCGGATCGTCGAGGAGGGGCCGACGGAAACAGTGTTCCGCAATCCGAGGCATCCCTATACACGCGGCCTTTTGGCCTCCATGCCGCGGCTGGGCGAGGCGACGAGAATGCGGCAGGCCGGCGAGCCGCTATATGCTATTCCCGGCGTTGTCCCGGGGCTGACGCGAATGCCTTCCGGCTGCGCTTTCGCGCCGCGTTGCGCTCATGCGATCCAGGCCTGCAGTGAAGCAGTACCGTCTCTCGAAACAGTAGAAGCGAGCCATGCCAGCCGCTGCATCCGCTGGCGGGAGATCTAGATGACCGAAGCTCTCGTCTCCGTTCGCGATCTCGCCAAGGATTATGTTTCCCGCGGTGCAAGACTCTCCATACTTCGTGATATCTCCTTCGACATCGCGAGAGGCGAAGTGGTGGGTCTCGTCGGCGAATCCGGCAGCGGCAAGACAACGATCGGCAGGTCCATCCTGCGGCTGGTCGAACCGTCTGCAGGCAGCGTGCGCTTCGACGGCACGGAAATGACCAGGCTCGGCGCTGGCGATCTCAGGCGGATGCGGCCACGCATGCAGTATATTTTTCAAGATCCCTTCGCCAGTCTCTCACCGCGCATGACCATCGGTGAGATATTGACCGAGGGCTTGAAGATCCAGCATATCGGCAGTCGCCTTGATCGGCTGGATCGGGCACGCACAGCGCTTGAACAGGTGGATCTGCCGGCGGATGCCATCAATCGTTACGCCCATGAATTTTCCGGCGGTCAGCGCCAGCGGATCGGGATTGCCCGCGCGCTTGCGCTCGGACCGGAATTTCTCGTCGCCGACGAGCCGGTCTCGGCACTGGATGTCTCCATTCAGGCGCAGGTCATCAATCTGCTGCGCGGTCTTCAGCAGCGTCTCGCGCTCACCATGCTCTTCATCTCGCATGATCTTGCCGTGGTCGAGTATCTCTGCGACCGCGTGATCGTGCTTTATCTCGGGCGGATCATGGAGATTGCCGCGAGCGCCGATCTCTACGCCAGACCGCGACACCCCTATACACGCGCCTTGCTGTCGGCCATCCCATCGCCGGACCCGGATCGCAGGCGTAACAGGCAAATCCTCAAAGGCGATATTCCGAGCCCGGCAAACCCGCCGAGCGGCTGCGTTTTCCGCACGCGCTGTCCCTTCGCGCTCGACGCCTGCGCGACGATAGTCCCGCAATTGCGCGAGGTCGCACCCGGACAGTTCAAGGCCTGCATTCGCGACGATCTCGATTGATCCCGCTTTCGGGCCGATGCGGGGCTTCTGGCGGCGCGGTTGGCTATGCCGCACTGCACATTTGACCAAACGAACCACCCTTCATGTCAAAAAAGTATCGGTCGAGCGTACAAGGCGTAGTAGCGGCGGGTGGTTATGAGAGGTAGATTTACCACATAGAAGACGCGATGGCCTCTGGGAGGAGGCGCCGTAACCGTAGCAACGCGGACGGATGAAAGGAGGCTTGCCGATGAATCCCGATTTGGAAGTGGTCGCGATCGGCAGCGGAGAATCCTTCAAGGCCTGGGAGCACGGCTATCCCTACCGCACCGTTCGCTGGCATTTTCATCCCGAGTATGAAATCCACCATGTGGTCGCGACGACGGGCCAATATTTCATCGGCGACTTCATCGGCGAGTTCGAGCCGGGCAATCTGGTGCTGACGGGACCGAACCTGCCGCATAATTGGGTAAGCGATGTGCCCGCCGGCGTCACCCTGCCGCTGCGCTGCCGCGTTTTGCAGTTTTCCGAATCCTTCTTCGCCGATGCCAGCAAGGTCTTTCCGGAACTGTCGGTCTGCACCGGCATTCTTGAGACGAGCCGCCGCGGTGCGCTCTTTACGCCCGAGACGGCGGCGGTCGTCGGCCCGATCCTGGGCGAATTGGTCGAGGCATCAGGCATCCGCCGCATCGAGCTCTTCATGAATATCCTCGACGCCATGAGCAGCGCTCAAGGTACACGCACGCTTGCAAGCGCCGGCTATCAGCCGGATCCATCCGGCTTCATGTCGGCCGGCGTCAACCAGGCTCTTGCTTTCATCAATGCGCATCTGACCGAACCGTTCAGCGAATGCGATCTGGCCGAATTGACCGGCCAAAGCCCGAGCGCCTTTTCGCGCAGCTTCCGCCGTCACACGGGCATGGCGCTGGTGCAATATGTCAACCGGCTGCGCATCAACTTCGCCTGCCATCTACTGATGAGCAAGGCTGAGATGACGATCACCGATATCTGCTTTGCGGCAGGCTTCAACAACATTTCGAACTTCAATCGGCGTTTTCTGGACCAGAAGGGCATGGCGCCTTCCCGATTCAGATCGCTCCTGGCACAGCACGCACGCGCGGTGGAGGCCGCCTAACACAAGGGAGGACAGGGAGGAGAGACAGAATTCAGGACAAGCGAACGGGCAGGCACCTTTGCCGCCCGAAGGAGAAGGCTTGTCCGAAATTTACCGCCGCGTCGGTCGGATGACCGCCGGCGGAGAGCATCAAACAAGAGCATCGCGTGCGGACAGCCGTGATGATCGAGGGAAACCATTACTATTTGGAACGGAGAAATTCCAATGTACCATTTCACACTGAAAATCGCCGGCGCAGCCGCGCTCGCCATCGGCCTGATGGCCGGCACCTCCGCCTTTGCGCAGTCCGCCAAGGTGACGGACGCGACCGTCGCCTTCCTCATGCCCGACCAGAGCTCTACACGCTATGAAGAGCACGATTTCCCTGGTTTCCAGGCCGAGATGAAGAAGCTCTGCGCTGGCTGCAAGGTCATCTACCAGAACGCCAATGGCGACGCCTCGCGTCAGCAGCAGCAGTTCAATTCGGCGATCTCGCAAGGCGCCAAGGCGATCGTGCTGGACCCGGTGGACTCGACGGCCGCCGCCTCGCTGGTCAAGCTGGCGCAGAGCCAGGGTGTGAAGGTCATCGCCTATGACCGTCCGATCCCGTCGGCTGCCGCCGATTACTATGTCTCCTTCAACAATGAAGAGATCGGCAAGATGATCGCCAAGTCGCTGGTCGATCACCTCAAGGCAAAGGGCGTGAAAGCGGGTGACGGCGGTCTCCTCGAAATCAACGGTTCGCCGACCGATGCTGCCGCCGGCCTGATCAAGAAGGGTATCCACGCCGGTCTCGCCGATGGCGGTTATCCCGTTCTAGCAGAATTCGATACGCCGGAATGGGCACCACCGAAGGCGCAGCAATGGGCCAGCGGCCAGATCACTCGCTTCGGCAAGAAGATCCTCGGCGTCGTTGCCGCCAATGATGGCACAGGCGGTGCGGCTGTGGCCGCCTTCAAGGCCGCGGGCTTCGATCCGGTCCCGCCTGTGACGGGTAACGACGCGACCATCGCCGGCCTGCAGCTCATCATTTCGGGCGATCAGTACAATACCATCTCCAAGCCGAGCGAGATCGTTGCAGCCGCCGCTGCCAATGTCGCGATCGAATTGCTGTCCGGCGAAACGCCGAAGGCTGACACGAAGCTCTTCGACACGCCGACCAAGCTCTTCACGCCGGCCCTGGTCACCTCGGAAAACCTGAAGGCTGAGATCATCGACAAGAGCGTCAACGGCAAGCCGATCCAGACGCCAGCGCAGCTCTGCAATGATCGTTATGCCGATGGCTGCAAGAAGCTTGGCATCGGCAGCTGAGCCTTGTCCTATCCCCATCCGGCCGCTTCGGCGGCCGGAGACCCATAGCATTTCAACCCGAGAAGGTGGCGAGTCATGAGTGACGCTTCCGATCACAGAGCCCCGGACGGCGAGCTTGTGCTCAGCCTCAAAGGGATCTCCAAACACTTCGGCGCCGTCTCGGCACTGACGGATATCAACCTTGATGTGCATGCCGGCGAAGTCGTAGCGCTTGTTGGCGACAATGGCGCGGGCAAATCGACGCTCGTCAAGGTTCTGGCCGGCGTCCACCAGCCGAGTTCAGGCACGATCACATTCCGCGGCAAACAGGTGACACTCAGCGATCCAGCAACCGCGCTTGATCTCGGCATTGCCACGGTCTTTCAGGATCTGGCGCTTTGCGAAAACCTCGATGTCGTCGCGAACATCTTCCTCGGCCGGGAAATGAGCCCGTTGAAGCTCGACGAAACCGCGATGGAGGTTCGCGCCTGGACATTGCTCAACGAGCTTGCGGCGCGCATCCCGAGCGTTCGTATCCCGATCGCCTCACTTTCGGGCGGCCAGCGACAGACGGTGGCGATCGCCCGCTCGCTGCTGCTCGAGCCGAAACTCATCATGCTAGACGAGCCGACCGCCGCCCTTGGCGTGGCACAAACCGCCGAGGTGCTGAACCTCATCGAGCGTGTCCGCGACAAGGGGCTCGGCGTCATCATGATCAGCCACAACATGGAGGACGTGCGCGCCGTCGCCGACCGTATCGTCGTGCTGCGCCTCGGCCGCAATAACGGAATTTTCTATCCCGATACGTCAAATCAGGAACTCGTCAGCGCTATCACCGGCGCGACGGAAAATGCCGTGTCGCGACGCGCAGGGCGGCGTCAGGCCCAACAGGAAGCAAGAGAAGGGGGCCAGCCATGAGCGAGAACGGCAAGCAATCGGCTGTGCTGCTCGACCGCAGCGATGTCCGCGTCAATCATGATACCGGGCTTGCGGCCATCATCCGCTCGTCGATCGACAAGGTCCGCTCCGGCGATCTGGGCTCGCTGCCCGTTGTCGTCGGTCTCGTCATCATCTGGACGGTGTTCGGCACGCTCAATCCCACCTTCCTGTCCAGCAATAACCTCGCCAACCTGTTATTCGACGCCTCGACGGTCGGCATCATTTCGCTTGGCATCGTCTGCGTACTGATGGTCGGCGAGATCGATCTTTCGGTCGGATCGATCAGCGGCTTTGCCTCGGCCATGGTCGGCATGCTCTGGGTGAACGAAGGCTGGCCGGTGGCTTTGGCGATCCTGGCCGCACTCGTCGTCGGCGGCGTGATCGGTGCCATCTACGCCGTGCTGTTCAACCGGCTGGGTATGCCGAGCTTCGTCGCCACATTGGCGGGCCTTCTCGCTGTGCTTGGCATGCAGCTTTATCTGCTTGGAGCGACGGGTTCGATCAATCTACCCTATGGTTCGGCCATCGTGAATTTCGGCCAGCTTCTGGTTATCCCGCGTCCGCTTGCCCATGTCTTCGCGCTCATTCCGGGTGCCGTCATGCTGGTCGCTGGTCTTGGCGCGGTGCGGCGGCGTAAGCAGGCAAATCTATCGACACCGTCTGTTGGCGGCCTGCTGATAAAGGCTGCAGTCATCACCGTGGCTCTGGAATTCGTTGCCTTCTATCTCAATCAGGATCGCGGCATTCCATGGATGTTCGCCCTGTTCGTGGTGCTGGTCATCGTCATGGATTATGCGCTGACGCGCACGCAATGGGGCCGGTCGATGTCTGCCGTTGGCGGCAATCGCGAAGCAGCGCGTCGTGCCGGCATCAATGTGCGGCGGATCTATACCAGTGCCTTCGTGCTCTGCGCCATGTTCGCAGCCTTGGGCGGCGTGCTCGCGGCGGCGCGGCTGGCATCTGCCAGTCAGCAGGCCGGCACCGGCGACGTCAATCTGAATGCCATTGCAGCAGCCGTCATCGGCGGCACCAGCCTTTTCGGCGGTCGCGGCAGCGCCTATTCCGCTCTGCTCGGCATCATCGTCATCCAGTCGATCGCCAGCGGCCTCACCATGCTCGATCTGTCGTCGGCGCTTCGCTACATGATCACAGGCGCAGTTCTTGCCATTGCCGTCATCGTCGACTCGCTCGCCCGTCGTTCTCGCGCCTCGCATGGGCGCGGCTGATTTCTTCAAGAAGGTAAGGATTGTTATGAGACAGGATTTCGCCGGCAAGGTCGCCGCCATCACCGGGGCTGCGTCCGGAATTGGGCTGGAATGCGCCAGATCGCTATTGAACGAGGGCGCCAGCGTCGCCCTCGTCGACAGAGCCGAAGACAGCCTGAAAAGCCTTTGCGCCGAACTGGGGCCGAACGCTCATCCCGTTGTTGTCGATCTTCTGAAGCCGGAGAGCGTGGCGACCATGTTGCCGCAGATTATCGACAGGTTCGGCAAGCTCGACATCTTCCATGCCAATGCCGGCGCCTATATCGGCGGGGAGGTTGCGGAAGGCGATCCCGATGCCTGGGACCGGATGCTGGATCTGAATATCAATGCGGCCTTCCGTTCGGTCCGCATGGTGCTGCCGTACATGATCGAGCGCAAGACGGGCGATATCATCATGACCAGTTCGATCGCCGGTCTGGTGCCCGTGGTCTGGGAGCCGATTTACACCGCCTCCAAGCATGCCGTTCAGGCCTTCACCCATACGGTGCGGCGTCAGGTTGCCAAGCATGGTATCCGCGTCGGTGCTGTGGCGCCGGGGCCGGTGGTGACGGCGCTGATCAGTGATTGGCCGCAGGCAAAGCTCGACGAAGCGATTGCCGCTGGCGGCCTCATGGAGGCGACCGAGGTGGCGGAGGCGGTCGTCTTCATGCTATCGAGACCGCGGAACATCGTAATCCGGGATCTGGTGATCCTGCCCTTGAGTACGGATCTCTGATGACGGCACCCTATTTCATCGGCATCGATGTCGGCACCGGCAGCGCCCGGGCCGGAATTTTCGATCGGCATGGCCATCTGCTCGCCGCCGCCAAGCGGCCGATTAGCATCTGGCACGAGGCCGGCAGCATTGTCGAGCAATCGAGCGAGCAGATATGGACGGCGGTTTGCGATGGCGTCAAAGAGGCTGTCGCCACGGCGAAGATTACGGCCGGCGATATCGCCGGTATCGGCTTCGACGCCACCTGCTCGCTGGTCGCGGTCAAGGCGGATGGCACGCCCGTGGCTGTTGGCCCGTCTGGGGATGCCGATCGCAACATCATCGTCTGGATGGATCATCGCGCGGCCGGCGAGGCGGCGGAGATCAATGCCGGAGACCATGCCGTATTGCGCTATGTCGGCGGCCGCATCTCCCCCGAGATGGAGACGCCGAAGCTTTTGTGGCTGAAGCGAAACCTGCCGCAATCCTTTGCGGCAACCGACCATTTCTTCGATCTCGCCGACTATCTGACATGGCGGGCGACGGGCTCGCCGCAGAGGTCGATGTGCACGGTGACGTGCAAATGGACCTATCTCGCCCATGAGAAGCGTTGGGATGGGCAGTATTTCAAGGATATCGGGCTCGGTGAGCTGGCGGACGAAGGTTTCGTGCGGATCGGCACCGAGATCGTCGAGCCGGGGACTGCCTTGGGTGAAGGCCTGAACGAAGCCGCTGCCCGCGATCTCGCTCTTGCCGTTGGCACGCCGGTCGGCGCGTCGCTGATCGATGCCCATGCCGGCGGGGTTGGCACGCTGGGCGGGCAGGGGTCTGACGGCGGGGCTGATATCAGGAACCGGCTCGCGTACATCTTCGGCACGTCGGCTTGCTCGATGGCATCGAGCGAAGGGGCAGTGTTCGTCGATGGTGTTTGGGGTCCGTATTACTCGGCCATGGTGCCCGGTCTCTGGCTGACCGAAGGCGGCCAATCAGCCGCCGGCGCTGCGATCGATCATCTCGTTACCATGCACCCCGCAGCCGGTGAGGCTCGCCAGAGGGCGGAGGCAGAGGGTTTGTCTCTGGTCGCTTGGCTTGATCGGCAGGCCATGAAGGCAGGCAACAATGCATCTGATGCTGTGAAGCTCGCGCAATCCATCCAGGTCGTTCCCGAATTCCTTGGCAATCGGTCGCCCTATGCAGATCCCGATGCGCGCGCCGTCATTTCCGGCCTCGGGCTGGAAACCGGTATCGACGCTCTGATCGCTCTTTACGTCGCCGGCCTCTGCGGTATCGGCTATGGCCTCAAACAGCTGCTTGAAAAACTGGAGCAGGATGGCATTGCCTGCGATCTCATCATTGCCAGCGGCGGCGCTGCCCAGAGTGGCCTTGTGCGCCAGCTTCTGGCGGATACGACCGGCAGACCGGTCGCCGTCGCCGATACGGAGGAGCCCGTTCTTCTCGGTGCGGCCATGCTCGGCGCCACGGCTGGCGGGCACTCTGGTTCGCTCTTGGAAGCCATGGCCACCATGTCGCGGCTGGCGAAGACGTTCGAGCCGGCGGATGGTGCCATCAGGGCCTTGCACGAACGGCGCTACGAAGCTTTCGAGCTGCTGCAGTCGGCAGATCGCAGCATCCGTGCGCTGATGGCGTCGTAGGTCCTGCCTCAGCCGCGATAGCGCAGCGCCTCCAGTACCACTGCAAAGGCGGAGGACGGCTGGCGGCGGCTCGGATAATAGAGATGGTAGCCCGTCCAGGGCGGGCACCAGTCCTCCAATACGCGAATAAGCCGGCCGCTTTCGATATCTGGATGCACCAGATCGTGGGGCGCGTAGGCCAAACCATAGCCATCGACTGCGGCGGCCAGAACCTGGCGAATGCCGTTAAACGTCATCTGGCCGTCGACGCGTACGCGTAGTTCATCGCTACCCTTTTCGAACTCCCAGACATAATTGCCGCCATGGGTCGGAAGGCGCAGGTTGATGCATTTGTGATTGGTTAGGTCCTGAGGGACGACCGGTCTATTGCGTCCTTCGAAATAGGATGGAGAGCCGACCACTGCAAAAGCCTGATCGGGAGCGATGCGGACTGCGATCATGCCGTTGGCGACCGTCTGGCCCAGACGAACGCCAGCGTCGAAACGTTCTGCCACGATATCGGTCAGGCCGTAGTCGTTGATGATCTCGACGTGGATGTCGGGATAATCCTTGAGCGCGCCGGCAAGCTTCGGCCAGATATAGGTATCGACGGCATAGTCGACCGCCGTGATCCGGATGGTGCCGGCCGGCTTTTCTCGCAGTTCGGTGACGGCGAAGAGCTCGGCTTCGATTTCCTGGAAGCGTGGCGTCAGGGATTGCAGCAGACGCTCTCCGGCCGGTGTCGGGCTGACGCTTCGCGTCGTGCGCGTCAAAAGCCTGACGCCCATGCGCTCTTCAAGCTGCCGCACCGTATGGCTAAGCGCCGATTGCGAAACGCCGAGCTGTGCGGCTGCCCGGGTAAAGCTTCGCTCTCTGGCGACGGCGAGAAAGAATAGCAGGTCGGTGACGTTTTCGCGGAGCATCTATGAGTGTCCCTCATATGTCGGGCGATGCTCTTAGCATGGAATGAATGCACAATATAGCGCTAGCAACGGAGTCAAGAGCTGATATGGCGCGTCGGCGGGCGTTCAGGTGTTTCGGTGAGCCACAGTGAGAAGCGATATTTATTGCTCCGGTTCATAAGTCTATGCGGGCGTGACCTACTACTGCTCTGAAAATCGCGGGCTAGATTAGCCTCATACAATCGAGCCATTGCGGCTCATCGCAGGAAAGGATGTCATCATGGATATTAAGAGAAACGGGACGCAGCCATCCGGCAAAGGTCCTTCGGACTGGTTCACCGGCGCGGTGCGCATCGACCCGGTCTTTGCCGCCAATGATGCGCGGCGAGCCGCGGCCGGCAGCGTCACGTTTGAACCCGGTGCTAGGACAGCATGGCATACCCATCCGCGCGGCCAGACCTTGATCGTAACCGCTGGCTTCGGTCTCGTTCAGCGCGAGGGCGGGCCGATCGAGGAGATCCGCCCCGGAGATGTCGTTTGGTTCGAGCCGGGCGAGAAGCATTGGCATGGCGCCTCGCCGACGACAGCCATGACCCACATCGCCATCCAGGAACATCTCGACGGCAAGGTGGTGGATTGGATGGAGCATGTGACGGACGCGCAATATCAGGGAAAATGAGGTCGAAGATCATGGCAGAAGATATCAAGGATAAAGTCGTTGTCATCACGGGCGCCAGCAGCGGCCTCGGTGAAGCGGCCGCTCGCCGTCTTGCCAAGGATGGCGCCAAGCTCGTTCTCGGCGCGAGGCGTCTCGATCGCTTGCAGGCACTGGCAAAAGAGCTTTCGCTGGGCGAAGACGCGGTCGTGCAGACGGATGTTGCGGATTGCGCGCAGGTGAAGGCGCTCGTGGACCATGCTGTCAGGCAGTACGGCCGCGTCGATGTGCTGATCAACAATGCCGGTCTTATGCCGAGTTCGATGCTGGAGCGTCTTCACATCGAGGAATGGGACCGGATGATCGACGTCAACATCAAGGGCGTGCTCTACGGCATTGCCGCTGTTCTTCCTTACATGAAGGAGCAGAAGAGCGGGCATATCATCAATGTTGCCTCGGTTGCCGGGCATAAGGTCGGGCCGGGTGGCGCCGTTTATTCGGCGACGAAGCATGCCGTGCGGGCGCTTTCCGAGGGTCTGCGCCAGGAGGTGAAGCCCTATAATATCCGCACGACGATCATTTCACCCGGTGCTGTCGCGACCGAGCTGCCGGACACGATCACCGATCCGGATGTCGCTGCCCGCATCACCGAAGTCTACAAGGGCGCCATATCGCCGGAGGCATTTGCCAGCACCGTAGCTTTCGCCATAAGTCAGCCGCAAGATGTCGATATCAACGAAATCCTGTTTCGCCCGACGGCACAGGTCTACTAAATGAAACAACCGGCCCGCGAGGGATTTGTGACCTCGCAGGCCGCGTCAAACGGGGACGGAAGAAGAACTCATGATTCGGCTTGTGATTGGCGCGGCACTCGCGCTTGCAGCGCTTACCTGGTCCAATGCGCAGTGCATGCAGATGCCGACGGGCTTTTCCTTGCCGTCGAGCAGCGTATTTGCGGCCGATTAAACCCGGCCGCTATTTGGCGGATGTCGCCATCGCGGCGGTGCTGGCCGTAGGCAGATAAGCATTCGGTTGTATGGCGGCGCTATCCTCGATCAATTGGCACGAATCGAGGATATCCCATGACCTCTCCTGAGCGTCCCATGCCGAGCGAAGCCGGCATATTGCAGTTCATGGAGATCTGCGATTCCTTCTATCCGCCGGATGCGGTAACGGCCTCCATCACGCAGCAGCGTGAATGGTATGACGCCTTATGCGCCCGTTTCGATCGTCCTTTGCCGGAGGGTATGCAGACCACGGATGGCTTGGTATCCGGAACGATTCCCGTTAGGCGGTACAAGCCCGCCAATATTCGCACGGCAACGAACCTGCTCTATCTCCACGGCGGCGGGTTCGTCGTCGGTTCGCTTGAGAGCCATCATGCGATCTGCGCCGAGATTGCCGATCATGCCGGCGCTGAACTGATCTCGGTCGATTATCGGCTGGCGCCGGAACACCGCTGGCCGGCACAGACGGATGATTGTTTCAGCGTGCTCAAACAGCTGCTCGCTGAGAAGAAGTCGGTCGTGCTGATCGGCGATAGTGCCGGCGGCAATCTCGCGGCAGGGCTGGCGGTGCGGGCGAATGCCGAGGGGCTTTCGGGAATTGTCGGCCAGATCTTGATCTATCCCGCGCTTGGCGGCGATCTTATCTCCGGCTCCTATCAGGAAATGGCCGAGGCGCCGGGCCTGACGACGGCCGATGTCGCTTATTACCGGACTATTCTGCAGGCGCCGGAAGGCGATCCTGTTTCCGGGCCGCTTGCCTTGTCGTCCGTGGCTGGCCTTCCGTCCGCCTTCATCACCGTGGCCCATTATGATCCGCTGCGCGATGACGGCCGCAACTATGCGGCCCGTCTGGCCCAAGCTGGCATCGAAGTCTGGTTCCGCGAGGAGCCGCAGATGGTGCATGCTTGGCTGCGGGCACGGCATATGAGCGAGGGCGCGCGCGCCGGTTTTGCCGCCATATGCGCGGCGGCAAGCCGGTTTGCTGGCTCCCGCTGACCTACATCAGGTCGCGGGCGATACGCTTTTCCTCGAATATCTTCCTGAAGATCTCAGTTTCGCCCTCATAGGCAACGACCGAGGCGCTGGTCACCCACTCCTTTGCCGTGCAGGATATGGATGATGTTGCCACCGTGCGAACGAACCAGTCGGGACGCTGCATGTCGCAGGTCCATGTCGATATGCCCGTCATGGAAAGTGGATCGTTCGGCGCGATCGACCATGATTCCTCGCGCAATTGCCGCGTCGAAAGACCGGTGCCGGGATGTTCGGAAAGGCCGGTATCCTCATGGATTTCATAGCGGGTGACGCCGGCCGAGAGATCGCGCACCACCTGTCGTTTCGTCGCGCCAGGCGCATGTTCGATGTATTTCGGCAGAGGATCGGGATTATCGGGCTGCTTGATGTCGATGCGTTCATGCGCGCCGAGCTGTGGCAGGCCAAGACCAATGGAGGCGATATCGATCGTCAAACCGGGATCTTCCGGTGGCGGCAGGACCATCGGCCAATAGGCTGTCGACAGCGACAGGCGAATGCGGTGCCCCTTGCGGAAACGATAGCCGCAGGCATCGAGCGTCAGGGTCACTCTGACCTGCTGACTCTTAATCAGCGGCTCCGGCGCGGCATTGCCGTCTCGATGAGCGAGATTGAGCACGCCGAAGGAAACGCGCGTCGCGGTGCCGTCCGGATGGATATCGACGAGCCTTGCACAGAGATTGGCGGTTTCGGCATCGCACCGCAGCGTCAACGTGACGACCGGGCGGCCAAGATAATCGTGATCCTCGACCAGCGGCGCGGTCTGGAAAGTCAGCGACCCGGCATCGTCGACGCGCTGATCGATTGCCATCTCCGCATCCGGCTTTAGGGTGAACCATTCGCCGGAGGCCGTGCCCGTGTCGAGCGGTGAGCGCAGATAGACGGGATGCTCCGGCGCGTGCGGGATCGGCATGCCTTCCATCAACGTGCCGAACTGCTCGACATAGAAGCACTGCATGTCCGGCTGCTGCCATTCATGCTTGGCAATCCAGAAACCGGGATCGAAATCGCGGCGTTTTGCCGGTCTGGGTGCGTCTAGAATATAGGCGCGCACGGAAGGCGTGTTCTCCACATTGTTGCGCTCTCCGCGCAGCCAGTGGTTCCACCAGGCGATGGCTTCTCCGTGGAAATCGACCCGCGGCTTCGGCCAGGCGAAATGCGGATATTTGTGCACCCATGGGCCGATCAGCGCCTTCGCCTTATCCCCAAGTCCTTCGACCGCCAGCAGCGGCGTGTTGCGATAACCGTCAGCCCAGCCGGCAATGACGATGGCTGGGATATCGAAGCCGGCAAAATCCTCACAGATGGACCCATGTTGCCAGAAATCGTCGCGACGCTGATGCTCCAGCCATTCCTCCATGAAGAAGGGTTCCTGCTCCAGGCGCTCCAGCCACATATCGCGCCAATCGTCGCCGACGATGGCCGGATCGGGTGAGCGAGACTGATAGCCGAGCATGGTCGCCGCCCAGGAAAGCTGGGCGGAGAGGTGGCAGCCATTCTTGTAGTGGATGTCGTCATTATAGCGGTCGACCGTAGAGGCGATTGAAATCACCGCCTTCAGTGCCGGGGGCTTCAGGGCCGCGACCTGCAAGCAATTGAAACCGCCCCAGGAAATACCCATCATGCCGACAGAACCGTTCGACCAAGGCTGTTCTGCGATCCAGGCGATCAGCTCGCAGGCGTTGGCGAGCTCCAGTTCGGTATATTCCCCATCGATGATGCCGTTGGACTCACCGGAGCCACGGATATCGACGCGGACACCGGCAATCCCAGCCGCGGCAAAGACCGGGTAGGTGGATTCATCGCGGGGGCTGGTGCCGTCGCGTTTGCGGTAGGGCAGGAACTCGAAGACCGCTGGCACCGGATCGCTCTCCGCGCCATCGGGCATCCAGATGCGCGCGGCAAGCCGCGTTCCATCCTTCAAGGTGATCCACTGATTTTCGATGGTGGTGAAACTGCGTTCAGCCATGATCATATATCCCGAAGAGGTTTAGGCATTAAACCATACACGGCTGCCGATGTAGCCGTTGGACAAATCGTTGCCGATATCGTCGACATATCCCTTCAACGTCTTCGACGAGGCCATGATGTAGTCGTTGAAGACGGGCAGGATCAGGCCGCCATCGTCGCGCACCATCAGCGCCAATTGCCGGTAAAGCACCTTGCGCTTGGCGTCATCGAGCTCGGATCTCGCCTGCAGCACCAACTTGTCGAAATCGGGACGCTTGAAACGCGTGTCGTTCCACTCAGCGGTCGAGAGGTATGAGGTGGAATAGCGCGAATCCTGGGTCGGACGACCGCCCCAGAAGGAGGCGCAGAAGGGCTGCTTGTTCCAGACATTGGTCCAGTAGCCGTCTTCCGGCTCGCGCTTGACGTCAATCTTGATGCCAGCCTTTTGCGCGCTTTGTTGGAACAGGATCGCCGCATCCACGGCGCCCGGAAAGGCTGCATCGGATGTGAGCAACTGAACTGGACGGTCGAGGCCCGATTTCTTGAAGTGGAAGGCAGCCTTGTCCGGATCATACGGCTGTTGCTCGATATCGGTCGGGGCAAGGGCATAGTTGGAATTGACCGGATAGTCGTTGCCGATCGTTCCGTAGCCGCCCAGAACCTTGTCGAGGATCGACTGGCGATCGATGGCATATTTCAGCGCGAGCCGAAGGTCGGCGTTGTCGAAGGGCGCGGTGTCGCAATGCATCAGGAAGCAGTAGAAGCCCTTGCCGGCATTCCGGACGATATCGACGGTCGGCGCCCGCTGCAGCATCGGGACGGTCTTCGGATCGACATTGTTGACGAAATGCACCTGGCCGGAGGCGAGCGCTGCAATGCGGGCGGTGTTATCGTTGATGACGAGGATTTCGACGCTGTCGACAAAGCCACGGTCGGAGCGCCAATCCTTCGGGTTCTTCTCGAAGCTTGCGCGAACGCCCGGTTCAAAGCTCTTCAGAATGTAAGGGCCCGTGCCAATGGCGGCTGCCGGCTTGTCGACACCGCCCTTCGGCTGGATGATCAGGTGGTAGTCGGTCAAAAGCAGAGGCAGGTCCGCATTGCCTTCCGAAAGTGTGAGAACAAGGTCGCCCGCCTTTTCCTCGATACCGGTGATTGAGGCCATGAGCCCAAGAGCGCCCGACTGTGAATTCTTGTCCGCGTGCCGCTTCAATGTCGCAACGATATCGGCGACGGTCATCTTGCTGCCGTCGTGAAACTGCACATCGTTCCTGATCTTGAAGGTCCAGACGGAAGCATCGGCCGACGGGCTCCAGGAAGACGCCAGCGATGGCAGGGGAGCACCGGTCTTGGGATCGGATTCGACGAGCGTATCGCCCCAGAGGCGGCCAATGACGAACAAGACGGATGCGCTATAGGTCGCCGGGTCGAGCGCATCGCTGGTGGCGCCGCCCTTGAGGCCGAGCTTCAGATGACCACCGCGCTTTGCTTCCTGCGCGCGGGCATCGCGCGGCATCAGGAGGCCGGAGGCAAGGGCTGGCAGGGCGCCGAGCGCGACGGCTCCGCCGAGGAAGTGGCGGCGGCCGATTTTCAGCGGCGAAGATTGATCCTTTTCATGCGTCATGACAGTTCCCTCTTTTTGCATTTTGTAGCTGGGAACGTAGAGGCCGGGCCGGCTCACGCAATTTCGCGACTTGACGCATCTTTAAGCGAGTTTACGCTAGTCTTTTCAAGACGGAGCTGCCGATGCCTCACCTGGTCGAGAACCTCAAGATTGCCTGCGCAACGCAGCGTTCCATTTCGCATCTGTGCCGTGCAATCGATATCAACCGGCAACAATTCAACCGATACATCAACGGCCAGACGCGGCCATCCGCCCATAATCTGGCGCGCATCGCCAAGTATTTTGATCTCGACCCGGGCGACTTTCTTCTTGCTCCAAAACTCTTTCGCGAGCGGCTTCGCAAACCGGCTCTCGGCCTCAATGAAAGTTCCGAACTGCTGAAGGCGTTTCCTGGGAATCTCACCGCTCTGAGGCGCCATATCGGCTATTTCCAGACCTATCATCGCTCGCCGTCCTGGCCCGGAATGGTCGTCTGTTCATGCAGTCGCCTCGTCGAGCAGGGCGGGCTGGTACACGTCAAATCAATGGAGCGTCTGCGGGACCCCGGAAACGGCATCCAGCAATTCTCGAAATATGTGGGCCTGGCGGCCTTCTATCGGAACCGGATTTTCCTCACGGAGCGTGTCGTCGGGCCGAACTCCATGCTGTCGCAAACCATCCTCCTGCCATTCGACGAGCACCAGCGCGTCTATCTGCGAGGAACGACGATGGGGGTTTCCTGGCGAAGGGAAAATCTGCCCTATGCCTCACGGATGATCTGGCGGCATGTCGGCGCCGAGCCGGACTTGCGTGAACTTCTTTCGCGCTGCGGACCGCTGCCGCTGTCGTCGCGTCAGCTGCCGCCGACGGTACGCTCATTCCTTACCGACCCCTCAGCTGAAGTCTATGCGGTGCCTGCTGAGTATTGAGAATGCCGATTGTCCGGTTCATCTGTTCGTGGCCGTTAGATGATGCGGTTGGTCAACCGATGCTCGATGCCCAGACCAATATTGGTTGGCTCTTCGGCTACCCAATGGAGAGAGTTCTGAAATACAAGAAAAAGTTGTGTCTTTACAGAATATATTAAGGGTCGCTTTATAAGAATACAGTCTATCATAGTGTTGGTGACGCATGCTTTGCCATTGGGGGCACTTAAATGCTTTTCTCTGCGAGAACGGATGCAGATTCCAGCCTGTGTGCCTACGTCAGCGATCTGCTTCGCCAAGAAGCAAAGATCGATCTGGGCCGCGACGCAGATATTCCCGATGCCGTTTCGGTCAACCGGGTCCTGAATTTCATCAAGCGTTTGTGGGGCGAAACCGGGGAGGAGTTGGATGTCAATGTTTTCTACCGTCATCGCACCCTTGATGCCCTCGGCCTTGCAATTTCCAATCATGAAGACCTCTCAATCTCGCCGAAAATCGTAGAGCTTCGAGGCGGGGAAGGTGCAGCGCCGTTGCTGCTATTTGCCGGCGGAGCAAGCTGCTTTTTGGAAATGCAGCAACTCATCAGGGAAATCCGCTTTCCCGGACCCATCCTCGGCGTTGCGTTGACGGCCTTCAATCGTGATCGTCAACATCCGGCAACGGTAGAAGACGAGGTGCAAAGCACGCTGGGGGCGCTGCAAGCGGCCGGGATCGGAGAACCTTATCGATTGCTCGGCTATTCCTTTGGCGGTGTTTTTGCCTTGGAGCTTGCTCGCGTCTTGCGGGCGCAGGGCCGAAAGGTTGCATTCCTCGGAATGCTCGATACCCCCTTTGGCGAGCAGGAGTGGCCATTGATGACATGGGGCAGATTCATGTGGCAACGCTGGAGACGGGCGCGAACCAGAAAGAAGAATCTAAGAAAAACCGATCCTCAACCACGCCGTCAAGCATCGGCTCCGGCCAGCAGACCAGCCATCGAGCGACGAGAACTCCTCGCAAAAAAGCTGAAGCCGCTTTCTTTCCGCTACGCCGATCCGCATACGCCCTATTATCCGGAGCTCGCGCCGCAATGGATGGGGGGCTATCCGCCGCTTTACGATGCAGCTGCCAGACAGCTCCTGCGCATGAAGGGTCTTTATAAGCCGAGCCATTATGACGGCGAGCTGACGTTCTATCGCAGCCTGCAAGGCTCCCCGGTCGATTGCGACCCAAAGACCATATGGGGGCGCTTTCTTGTTCACGCGGACTGGGTCGATGTTGCCGGCAACCACCAGAGCATGATTGTCGGGCGCAACGCCGGCACGCTTGCTCGTGAACTCAGCACGCGTCTTACGCGCTGAGCTCACTATAGGCATGAAAGCGACCGAAGGCTAAGCCGCCAGATTAGAAACGCCGAAGCTTCAATTTCCGGCACTCTCCATCTTCCGCGTCGTCAGTACACGCTCCAGCCAGCCGATCTCCATCTCGGGCACGGATTTCAGTAGCAGATCGGTGTAATCGTCGAAGGGCGGCGAAAGCGCTTGCGATTTCGGGCCGAAACGGACGAGTTTGCCACGGTGCATCACCGCGACGCTGTCGGCGATCGCGCGCACGATGGCGATATCGTGGGTGATGAAGACGTAGGAGAGTTGCGCCTCCCCCTGGAGCTTCAGCAGCAGTTTCAAAATGCCTTCGGCAACCAGCGGATCGAGCGCCGAGGTCGGCTCGTCACAGAGGATGAGTTCCGGCTTGGCCGCAAGCGCTCTAGCGATAGCCACACGCTGCTTCTGGCCACCGGAAAGCTCGGCCGGATAGCGGTCGATGAAGCCGTTGCCCATCTCGATCTGGTCGAGCAGCTCCTTCACGCGCGCCGTCTTTGCCGCACCATGCAGGCCGTCATAGAAGGTCAGCGGGCGGCCAATGATATCACGCACGGTCTGGCGCGGGTTCATCGCGGTATCGGCCATCTGGTAGATCAGCTGGATGCGGCGCAATTCGTCCCGCGAGCGGTTTTTCAAGGCCGGCGTCAGCGGCTTACCGTCGAAGGAGATCCGCCCGTCGCTCGGCGGCAACAGGCCGGTGATGACGCGGGCGAGCGTCGACTTTCCGGAGCCGGACTCACCGACAACGGCCAGCGTCTGGCCTTTCGGAACATGTAGAGAAACATCGTGCAATACCATGAAACCATTGGAATATTGCGCGCTGATATTCTCGACTTTCAGAAGCGCGCTCGACTGATCGGCAGCTTCCGCTCGCGCTTCCTGGCGGACGTTGACCAGCGCGCGGGTATAGTCTTGCCGAGGTTCCTCGATGATCTGCTGAACGCTGCCATATTCCACCGTCTTGCCGTGCCTCAGCACCATGATGTCATCGGAAATCTGGGCGACGACGGCAAGGTCATGGGTGATGTAGAGGGCGGCCGTATGGGTCTCCTCGATGGCGTGCTTGATCGCCGCCAGCACGTCGATCTGCGTGGTGACATCCAGTGCGGTCGTCGGCTCGTCGAAGACAATCAGCTCGGGATTGGAGCAGAGCGCCATGGCGGTCATGGCGCGCTGCAGCTGGCCGCCGGAGACCTGATGCGGGTAGCGCTCGCCGAATGTTTCGGGATTGGGCAGACCAAGCACCCGGAAGAGATAGAGCGCTCGCTTTCTTGCCTCCGCCTTCGTCATCAGACCATGCTTCACGGTCGCTTCGATGACCTGATCGCCGAGCCTATGCGCAGGGTTGAAGGCGGCGGCGGCCGATTGGGCGACATAGCAGACCCGCGCGCCCCGGATCCTGCGGATGCCGGATTTTCCGAGCGGCAAGATGTCTGTGCCGTCAAGCTGCACCTGGCCGCCGGTAATTTCCGCGCCACCGCGGCCGTAGGCGAGGGCCGAGAGGCCGATGGTCGATTTGCCGGCGCCGGACTCGCCGATCAGGCCAAGTACCTTGCCCTTTTGCAGATCGAAGGAAACGCCATCGACGATGGTGACGCGTTTCGGTGGCTCGCCGGGTGGATAGCTGGTCGCCTCGATCTTCAGATCGCGAACGGAAAGAAGCTCAGGCATCGCCACGCCCTCCCTTGAGGCTGGAGGTGCGCCTTAACAGCCAGTCGACCACCAGATTGACACAGATTGCCAGCGCCGCGATGGCGGAACCCGGCACGAGGGCGGCGGAAATGCCGAAGATGATGCCGTCCTTGTTGTCCTTCACCATGCCGCCCCAGTCGGCCGCCGGCGGCTGGATGCCTAGGCCGAGGAAGGACAGGGTGGAGAGGAACAGGATCGAGAAGGCAAAGCGCAACCCGAATTCTGCCAGCAGCGGCGACAGAGTATTCGGCAGGATCTCGCGGAAGATGATCCAGATCTTGCCTTCGCCGCGCAGCTTGGCCGCTTCCACGAACTCCATGACCGCAACATCAAGTGCCACAGCGCGACCGAGGCGGTAGACGCGGGTGGAATCGAGGATGGCCATGACGAGGATCAGCACGATCAGGTTTTGCGGTAGGACGGCGAGCACGACGAGCGCGAAGATCAGCGTCGGGATCGACATCATCAGGTCGTTGAAGCGCGAAAAGATCGTGTCGATCCATCCGCGCGAGACGGCGGCGGTGAAGCTCAGGATGATGCCGAGCGAGAAGGAGATGATCGTCGCCGCCAGAGCGACGAAGAGCGTCGTGCGGGTGCCGTAGATGAGACGCGACAGGATATCGCGGCCGAGATTGTCGAGGCCAAAGAAATATTGCGCATCGGCGGGCTGCCAGACGTTGCCGACGACTTCCGTCTCGCCGTAAGGGGCGATCCAGGGGGCGAAGATCGCGCAGATGAAGGCGATCAGGATACCGATGATGCCGATCCAGGCGGTGATGGGGATATCTCTCAATCTCATCGCGGATGCCTCAGACGCGGGTTGGCGACGATCGCCAGAATATCGGCCGTCATGTTGAGGAAGATGTAGACGGCGGCGAAGATCAGGCCGCAGGCCTGGACGACAGGCATGTCGCGCACCGTCACCGCGTCGACCATGTATTGGCCCATGCCGGGATAGACGAAGACGACTTCGACGACGACGACGCCGACGATGAGATAGGCAAGGTTCAGCGCGATGACGTTGATGATCGGCGCCAGTGCATTGGGCGCGGCGTGCTTGACGATGGCGCGGAAGGCCGAGAGTCCCTTCAGCTCCGCCGTCTCCATATAGGCCGAGGACATGACGGAAAGGATGGCCGCGCGGGTCATGCGCATCATATGCGCAAGCACGACCAGAACCAGGGTCGCGGTCGGAAGCGCGATGGCCTTCAGCCTGTCGGCTAGGCCCATGCCGTCGAACACCGTTGCCGGAAAGGTCGCGACGCCGAATTTCACCGAGAAGAACATGATGAGGAGATAGCCGATGAAGAATTCCGGTAGCGAGATCGCCGCCAGAGAAATGACGTTGATGATCTTGTCCGGCACACGGTTCCGATAGTGGACGGCGAGCATCCCGAGGCAGACGGCGAGCGGCACCGAGATCAGGGCGGCGAAACCGGCGAGAAACAGCGAGTTTCCAAGCCGCTTACCGATCTGCTCGCCGACGGAATTCTTGCTCGCCCAGGAGGTGCCGAAATCGCCCTTAACGGCGTTGCCGAGCCATTCCACATAGCGGGTGACGACGGGCCGGTTGAGGCCGAGTTCCTCGCGGATATTGGCGACGGCCTGCGGCGTTGCCGACTGGCCGAGATAGGTCGTGGCGAAATCGCCGGGCAAGGCTTCGAGCCCGCCGAAGATCAGGACGGAGACCGCAAAGAGCAGGATGATGCTGAGCACGCACCGCTCGATAATCAGGGACAGCAGCGGAAAACGCTGCTTGAACCTCAGCCCGGGCAAAACGGTTCCGGGGGGCAGATTGGACATGGCCGATGCCTCGCACTTAGAGCGGTTCCATGTTTTATGGGAATCGCTGAGCCGCTCTATCTTGTTGTTTTACGCAATTCCGGACGGAAAGCAGCTGCGCTTTTTTCCGGGAGTTGCTTGAAACGTCGGGAGGACCGCGAAAGGTTTTCGCGGTCCCAGCTGTGTCAGAGATGAGGGCGTTTTCGCCCGGCTTCGGGCATCAGGCGTCCAGCCAGACGCGGGTCGCGACGTAGCCGTTCGACATGTCGTTGCCGATATCGTGGACATAGCCCTTCACCTGCTTGGTGGAGGCGTTCACGAAATCGTTGAACATCGGCAGGATGACGCCGCCTTCGTCGCGCACCATCATCGCCATGGCGCGGTAGAGCTCCTTGCGCTTGGCCTCGTCCAGTTCGGAGCGGGCCTGTAGCAGAAGCTTGTCGAAGTCGGGGCGCTTGAAGCGCGTGTCGTTCCAGTCCGCCGTCGACAGATAGGCGGTGGAATACATCTGGTCCTGCGTCGGTCGTCCGCCCCAGTAGGAGGTGGAGAAGGGCTGGACGTTCCAGACGTTCGTCCAGTAGCCATCGCCCGGTTCGCGCTTGACCTCGATGTTGATGCCGGCCTTCTTGCAGCTTTCCTGATAGAGGACGGCTGCGTCGACGGCACCGGGGAAGGCTACTTCCGAGGTTCGCAGCAGCACGGAACCGCTATGACCGGACTTCTTGTAGTGGAAGGCGGCCTTGTCGGGATCGTAGGCGCGCTGCTCGATGCCTTCGGGGAAGAGGGCATAGGTGCTGTTGATCGGAAAGTCGTTGCCGACCTTGCCGTAGCCGCCGAGGATCTTCTTGACCATGGTCTCGCGATCCATGGCGTATTTCAGCGCCAGGCGCAGGTCGTTGTTGTCGAAGGGCGCCTTGTCGCAATGCATGATGAAGACGTAGTGGCCGCGACCGGCGGTGGACAGGATTTCGACGGTCGGCGCGCGCTTCAGAAGATCCACGGTCTTCGGATCGACGCGGTTGATGTAATGAACCTGTCCGGACGAAAGCGCCGCGATACGCGCCGTCGCGTCGTTCATGCAGATGATTTCGACGCTGTCGACGAAGCCGCGGTCGGTGCGCCAGTCGTCCTTGTTGCGCTCGAAGGTGGCGCGCACGCCGGGCTCGAAGCTGACCTGCTTGTAGGGACCGGTGCCGATCGAGGCTAAGGGATCGTCATAGCCGCCATTCGGTTGGATGACGAGGTGATAGTCGGTCAGGAGCAACGGCATGTCGGCGTTGCCCTCGGTCAGCGTCAGGACGAGATTGTCGCCGTCAGCCTTGATCTCCTTGATCGACTTCATGACGCCGAGAGCGCCCGATTCCGATTTCGCATCCGTATGGCGCTTGAGCGTGGCGACGACGTCGTCGATCGTCAGGTCCTTGCCATTATGGAATTTGACGCCCTTGCGGATCTTGAAGGTCCAGGTCGCCGCATCCTTCGACGGTTCCCAGGATTCTGCGAGCGAGGGAACGGCGGCACCCGTCAGCGGGTGGGATTCCACCAGCATGTCGCCCCAGCAGCGGCCGATGCAGAACATGACCTGCGACAGGAATTTCGCCGGGTCCTTGGAATCGGTTGCAGCACCGCCTTCAAGGCCAAGCTTGAGATGACCGCCGCGCTTCGGTTCGGCTGCCATTGCACTTTCGGTAAAGAGTTTGTCGGCGAGCGCCAAAGTTACGCCCGCAGCCATGGCGCGTCCCATGAATTCGCGGCGGTTAAGCCCGCCCGCGGTGACGCGGCTTGCCAGATACTTCGTATAGTCGTTCATTCCCCTGTTCCTTCTTCTTGCCGTGTTGACAAAGCTCTCGAACAAGCCACTTCAGGTCTCGGTTCCTCTTCCGCCTGAAGCCTGTCGCCCGCGAGCATGCGGGAAATTCAGCGGTTGCCGCCGCCTTTATCTTCCTTTCCAGATTGGGGCTCGCTTCTCCGCAAAAGCCCGTGCGCCTTCCAATTGATCTTCACTCGAATAGAGGACGTCGACGGTCGCAAACTGCCGTTTGGTGATTTTGTTCATGGCAGTCTGAAACGTCGAACCCTCCGCTTCACGAACGATTTCCTTGATCGCCGCGTAGACGAGCGGCGGCCCGCTTGTGAGCAGGCGGGCCAGTTCCCAAGCCCTGTCCATCAGCTTGTCGGCCATGACAATCTCGTTGACGAAGCCCCAGCGATGGGCCTCCTCGACATTCAGCCAGCGACCAGTCAGCAGCATGTCCATGGCGATGTGATAGGGGATGCGCTTCGGCAGCTTGATCGATGCAGCATCGGCGACGGTGCCCGAGCGGATCTCGGGCAAGGCGAAAGTGGCGTGCGGGGCGGCGATGATCAGATCGGTCGATAGCGCGATCTCTAGTCCGCCGCCGCAACAGATGCCGTTGACGGCGCAGATGACTGGCTTGTTGAGGTCGCGCAGCTCCTGCAGGCCGCCGAAGCCGCCGACACCGTAGTCGCCATCGACCGCGTCGCCGGCTGCCGCCGCCTTCAGATCCCAGCCGGCCGAAAAGAATTTCTCGCCGGCACCGGTGACGATGGCAACGCGCAGATCCGGATTGTCGCGAAAGTCGCGAAAGATCAGCCCCATCTTGCGGCTGGTCGCCAGATCGATGGAGTTGGCTTTCGGCCGGTCGATAATGACCTCAAGGATGCCGTCCACGCTTCGCGTTCGAATGGGGTCTTGCAACTTCCGCTACCTCCTTCGCCGGATGAGAGCATCCGCGGCAACGACGCCGCGGGATTCTGCTAGGACCATCAATGGATTAATGTCCAGTTCTTCAAGCTTTGCAGCATTCTTTACGACATATTCTGCCGCTGATAGGACGGCGTCGGCAACGATTTCGAGGCTGCTGCCTTTATTGCCGCGATAACCCTCGATCAATTTGCGGACCTTCAGCCGCGAAATCCGCTCCAGGACCTCGGCTTTCGTGGCTGGAAGCGGCAAAACAACGGAATCTTCAAGCAATTCCACGAGAATTCCGCCTGCGCCGACCGTCAGCGTCAGGCCGACGACCGGATCGCGGACGGCACCGACGATGAGCTCTGCGATGGGACGGTCGACCATCCGTTCGACGAGGAAGCCGCGAGCGACACCGGCCATGCTCTCGGCCGAATCCCTGACTGCATTCCTATCCCATAGGTTGAGCTTGACGGCGCCGACTTCGGACTTGTGCTCGACGCCAAGCGCCTTGAGCGCAACAGGGAAACCGAGTTGCTCCGCGCGGTCGGCCGCCTCGCTTGCGGTTTGAGCGGTCTTGCCCAGCGGGACCACAAGGCCCGAGGCTGCAAGCTCGGTCTTGGCTTGGGCCTCGCTCAAGGTCTCGACGTCACCTGCCTCGGCGCATGCGCTGAGAAGCGGCTGTGGCTGCGGCGTCTTCCAGACCTTGGCGATGCCACTGGCAATGTCTGCCGCCGCCAGCGCCTCGCTGATGCCGCAGAGCGGCACGATGCCGGCTTCGATCAGTTGGGTGGCGATCGCCTCGGGCATGTTTTCCGGCAGCGTCGCCAGAATGCCGGCGCGGGCACCGGTCTGCTTGGCGGCAGCAGTAACGGCGGAGACGGTGATCATCCAGTCCGCGCCGTCGCAGCGGTCTTCGCGCGGGAAGTCGAGGACAAGCAGGTTGAGGGCATAGCCGCCGGCGAACATGGCGCTGAAAGCCGCCGTCTGTCGTGCCAGATCGCCCCAGACGAAGGTGTGATAATCAAGGGGATTTGAGAGCGTCACCATCTGGCCGAGGCTTGCGCGCAGCGCCGGAAGATGTTCGGGTTTCAGGGCACGAAATTCGACATTCCGTCCGACGGCAGCATCGGCCATCAGCGAGGCCTCGCCGCCCGAACAGCTCATCGAGGAGATCGCATTGCTCTCAAGCGGACCCGCGACATGCAGCAGTTTCAGCGTTTCGATGAGTTCAGGCAAAGTCGCGACGCGGCCGATGCCGAGGCGGTCGAGAACGGCACCAGCCACCGCATCACTGCCGGCAAGCGAGGCCGTATGCGAAACGGTGGCGCGCTGTGCCTGTTCGGATTTGCCGATCTTCAGCGCGACGACGGGCTTCTTCAGCTCCCTGGCGCGCACCGCAAGCGCCTCCAGCGCCCGGATGTCGCTGAAGCCTTCGATATGCAGGCCGACCGCGGTGACGCGGGGGTCTTCAAGGACCGCTTGGGCAAGGTCCGACAGGCCGGTCTGAGCCTGATTGCCTGCGGTCATCAGATAGCTGATGGGCAGGCCGCGCCTCTGCATGCTGAGATTGATGGCGATATTGGAGGATTGGGTGAGGATGGCAACGCCGCGCTCGGTCCTAACAATGCCGTGCTGATCGGGCCAGAGCAGGGCACCGTCGAGGCCGTTGATCATGCCGTAGCAATTTGGCCCGACGATCGACATGGCGCCGGCCGCCTCGACAAGCGCGTGCTGCAGATCAGCGCCGTCGGCCAGTTCCGCTACCGCCTCGCTGAAGCCAGAGGCATAGCATACGGCGCCGCCGGCTCCTTTGGCTGCGAGATCCCTGACGATATCGACGGTGAGCGTCCGGTTGACGCCGACGAAGGCGGCATCCGGCGCGTCAGGCAGTTCGGCAACCGACCGATAGCAGCGGCGTCCAAGCACGCTTTCCTGTGTCGGATGTACCGGCCAGATTTCGCCGGCAAATCCCATGAGGTCGCATTGCTCGATGACGCGCCGTGCCTCGCGACCGCCGAAGACGGCGATCGTTCTGGGTCGGATCAGGCGGTCGAGCGGACGTTGCGTCATGGGCTCATGCTCCGAATGGCCGAAGCAGATCGCGGCTGATGATATGCCGCTGTATCTCCGACGTGCCGTCCCAGATGCGCTCGACACGGGCATCGCGCCAGAAGCGGGCGAGCGGCAGGTCGTCCATCAGTCCCATGCCGCCGAAGATCTGGATTGCCTCGTCGGTGACGCGGGCGAGCATTTCCGAGGCGTAGAGCTTGGCAGACGCAATCTCGCGATTGGCCGGAATGCCGGCATCGAGCTTCCATGCGGCAGATAGTGTCAGCAGGTCGGCTGCGTCGATCTCGGTGATCATGTCGGCGAGCTTGAAGGAGACGCCCTGATTGGCGCCGATCGGCTTGCCGAATTGCTTGCGCTCGGCCGCATAGGGCAGGGCGAGATCGAAGACACGCCGAGCCCGGCCGACGCAGGTGGCGGCAACCGTGAGGCGTGTTCCATAGAGCCATTGATTGGCCAGATCGAAGCCGCGATGCACTTCGCCCAGCACCTGCGATTTCGGCAGGCGGCAGTCGGTGAAGTTCAGGATGGAGTTGTGATAGCCGCGATGGGAAACCGAGTCGTAACCCTTCAGAATCTCGAAGCCCGGCGTGCCGCGGTCGACCAGGAAGGCGGTGATCTTCTTCTTGACACCACGGTGGGTGTCTTCCTCACCAGTCGCGGCAAAGACGATGACGAAATCGGCGACGTCGGCGTGCGAGATGAAATGCTTCGTGCCGTTAAGCACGAAGTCGTCACCATCCTGCCGTGCCGCGCATTTCATGCCGCGCATATCGGAACCGGCATCCGGTTCGGTGATAGCGAGCGCGTCGATTTTCTCGCCGCGCACCGCCGGCAGCAGATAGCGCTCGCGCTGTTCCCCCTCGCAGGCCATTAGAATGCCGGATGGACGGCCGAAGAAGACGGTGAGCCCAAGGGAACCACGACCAAGCTCGCGTTCGACGAGCGTGAAGGTCAGGTGGTCGAGCCCGGCACCACCGATCTCTTCGGGGAAATTGCAGGCATAGAAGCCGAGCTCGATACATTTGCGCCGGATCTCGTTTCCGATTTCAGACGGCACGATGCCGGTGCGCTCGACCTCGTTCTCGTGCGGATAGATCTCCGTCTCGACGAAGTCTCTGACCGTCTTGACGATCATCTCCTGTTCTTCGCTGAGTCCGAAATTCACGATCGCTTCCTCCTAGCGTTTTTGTCCCACATGACGGCCGGCTCCCCCCGGTGTGTCCAAGGCTGCGTGCGCGGCGGCAATCGGCCTCAGCTTCGCCAGCACCTCCTCCGGTGCGGCAACGGCTCTGCCTGCCTTCGCATCAACATGCAACAGCATCTGTTCCGCCGTGGCGATTACGTCGCCGCTCGCGGTGTCGTACAGCGCGTGGAAGACATGCAGCCGCTTTTCGTCCGATGCGAGGATCTGCGCGGTCGAATGGATGGCCTGTCCGAGCTTGGCGTCGCCAAGATGGCGAATATGCGTTTCCACCGTGTAGTAGCTGTGGCCGCGCTCGACATAATCGAGATCGACGCCGATCAGTCGCAGCAGCGCATCCGACGTGTCGCCGAAGACCTGCAGATAGCGATGCTCGGTCATGTGGCCGTTATAGTCGACCCATGCCGGGCTGACCTTGGTGTCGATCAGGCGCAGCGGTCTTGTAACGTCCAGCGTCTCTTTCGTGCCCCCGCCCGCTGCCCAAAGATGTTGCTCGAAATCCTTCAGCAGCTTGCCGGCGCCCCAGCCCTTGCCGCCATGGCTTGCCTTGAGGCTCTGGAAGATGCCGACGAGATTTTCGTCGCGGATGCGCTCGAGTTCGCGGATCGACAGGCCATCCGCTTGTTCGTCCGACTGCTGGCCGATCTTTTCGACAAGGGCATCGTCGAGATCGACGACATCCATCAGCTTGGTCCAGTTCCATTGCAGGGCAGGGCCGAACTGCGCCAGAAAGTGACGCATGCCCGCTTCGCCGCCGGCGATGCGATAGGTCTGGAACAGGCCCATCTGCGCCCAGCGCAGGCCGAAAGAGTAGCGGATGACATCATCAAGCGTCTCGACGGTGCAGATATCGTCCTTGATCAGCCACAGCGCCTCGCGCCAGAGGGCTTCCAGCAGGCGGTCGCCGACGAAAGCCTCGATCTCCTTGGCGATATGCACGCCCTTCATGCCGATAGGCGGCAGGCGCTCCATCGCCGCCTGGATGGTCGCGGCGCTGGTCTTTTCGCCGCCGACGATCTCGACGAGCGGTAGGAGATAGACGGGATTATAGGGATGGGCGACGAACAGGCGCTCGGGATGGCGCATGTCGCGTTGCAGGTCGGTCGGCAGCAGCCCCGACGTGGATGAGCCGATCAGAGCATCCGGCTTTGCGGCGGCATCGATCTGCGTCAGCACGTTGCGTTTCAGTTCCAGCCGCTCGGGCACGCTTTCCTGGATCCAGTCGGCGCCGGCGACGGCCGCTTCCAGCGTATCCCTGAATGTCAGTTTGCCGCGTGGCGGAAGCGGTGCGCCGGTGAGCATCGCATAGGCTTTTTCGGCATTCGCCAAAACCTCGCCGACGATGCGGGTTGCCTCCGGGTGCGGATCGTAGACATCGACATCGATGCCCGCGAGCAGGAAGCGGGCGATCCATCCGCCGCCGATGACGCCACCGCCGATGCAGGCCGCCTTGTTGATCTTGGTCATCGGGGCCTCAGCGCTTCGTCAGTTTCAGCTTCTTGCGGACATCTTCGGGGCCGATGATACGCGCGCCCATGCCCTCGACCACCTGCACTGCCTTTTCGACGAGCTGCGCATTGGTCGCCAGCATGCCTTTTCCGGCATAGAGATTGTCTTCCAGCCCGACGCGGACATTGCCGCCGGCAAGGATCGCCGCCGCCGGGTAGGCGAGAGCGTTGCGACCGATGGAAAAGGCCGAGAAGGTCCAGCTTTTGGGAACGTTATTGACCATCGCCATAAAGGTGTTGAGGTCATCGGGCGCCCCCCAAGGGATGCCCATGCAGAGCTGGATGAGGACCGGATCCTCGATCAAGCCCTCCTCGGCAAGCTGTTTGGCAAACCAGAGATGTCCGGTATCGAAGGCCTCGATCTCAGGGCGCACGCCGAGATCGGTCATCTTCTTTGCCATGGCCCTTAGCATCGAGGGCGTGTTGGTCATGACATAGTCGCCAAGATTGAAGTTCATCGTGCCACAATCGAGCGTGCAGATTTCCGGCAGGCATTCGGCCACGTGGCTGACGCGCTCGGAGGCGCCTGCCATGTCGGTGCCCTTGGCATTCAGCGGCAGCGGGCTCTCGACATCGCCGAAAATCAAGTCGCCGCCCATGCCGGCGGTCAGGTTCAAGACGACATCGATATCGACCGAACGGATCCGGTCCGTGACTTCCCTATAGAGTTCGTTGCGGCGGCTGGCAGCGCCCGTTTCCGGATCGCGGACGTGGCAGTGAACCACTGCCGCCCCAGCCTTGGCGGCGTCGATCGCGGAGTCGGCGATCTGCTTGGGAGTGATCGGAACATGGCTGGATTTGGAAACCGTGTCGCCGGCGCCGGTCACGGCACAGGTGATGAAGACATCGCGATTCATCGCAAGAGGCATTTTTGTTCTCCCTCGTATTAAGGACATTACGAGCCATGAGACGCCTTCATGCTTTGCATTATCAGAAACATTCGATACAGTTTCGGAACGATCGAAGGATTGCTGAATGCTGACATCGGCCAACGAGACACTCGACATCGACCTTTTGATCCTTCCGGAGACGAACCTGATCCTGATCGCGTCGGTGATCGAGCCGCTGCGCGGTGCCAACCGTATTTCCGGAGCCGAGCTTTATCGCTGGCGTCTGTTCACGCCGGATGGTTCTCCCGCGGAGACGACGAGCCTTATCCCGGTGCCGGCCTGTTCCAGCTTTCGCTCAACATCGGACACGACACCGCTTTTCGTGCTCGCCAGCTACAATTGGCGGCGCAGCGCGACGCAGGTGCTGAAGATGCAGCTGTCGCAAACCGCACGCCACCGCTCGATGGTCGCCGGCATCGAGTCCGGTACCTGGCTGCTTGCCGAGGCGAGCCTGCTCGACAATGTCTCTGCTGCTGTCCATTGGGAGGACTACGACGATTTCGCGCTTGCCTATCCGCAGGTACATGCGGTCAGGGACCGTTACGTGATCGACGGCAAGCGGATTACCACGGCGGGTTCGTTGCCGACGGTCGATCTGATGCTGGAGCTTATCCGGCGGCGGCAAGGCTATTCGCTGGCGCTCGAGGTTAGCCGCCTGTTCATCTACGAGCCGGCGAGCACGCAGAGCGCGGCGGAGCTTTCACCATCGACGGCCGGGCTGCGTATGCGCGATCCGCGCGTGGCCCAGGCGATCCGTCTGATGGAAGATCATATCGAGCAGCCGCTGGTGCTTACGCGCATTGCCCGCCGCATCGGCGTCAGCGCGCGTCATTTGCAGGCGCTTTTCCAGGAGAGCATCGGTGCGCCGCCGCATGTGCACTATCTGGCACTGAGGCTCAATGCGGCGCGGCGCAAGGTCATCGAGACGAAGGCCTCGTTCGCTGAGATCGCGGCTGCGACCGGCTTCAACTCAGCGTCGGCCTTTTCCCGCAGCTATCGCGCCAGCTTTTCGGAAAGCCCATCCGGCACGCGCCGCAGGCTGCATCGGCGCTCTATGGCTGCAGCAGAGCCGACATAGGCTGGAAGGCTTCGCGCACCATTTCCGCCAGTTCGCGGATCGCCTCGCTCGAATGATAAGGGTTGCGGCGAAGCACGACGCGCGACGAATCGACCGGCGGAAAACCGTCGTCGCTCGTGAGCTCCCGACAGCCATGCGGAATGTTGCTGCGCGACAGCGTCGTCACCGCAAGCCCGGCGGAGACAGCATTCTTCAAACCCGAACTCGTGTCGGCGATGAAGGCGATGCGATAACGCCGCCCGACTTGCTCCAATGATTTCAGAGCAAAATCGCGACACCACGTCGAATCCCGATAAACGGCGATGGGGAGAGGTGTCGCCTCATGCACGCGATGTACCACTGATGTCACCCAGACTGTCGGATCGATACAGAGAACTTCGCCTTTGCTCTGGTTGTTCCAGTCGAAGACAACGGCCAGGTCCAGCTCATCTTTTTCCAGCGCCGCCAGATTATGTGCCGTGTAATCGCAGGAGACAGTGACTTCGACGGCCGGATGCCTGACTGCGAAGGCGGCCAAGGCGGCGGGAAGAATGGTCTGGCTGTATTCCTCGGGGATGCCGATCCGGACCGGTCCGTCCAGCGGCTTCGTGCGGATATTCGCAGCCGCCTCGTTCAGAAGCTCGATCACGCGCTGTGCGTAGGGAAGCAATTGAGTGCCGGCGCGGGTAAGAACGGCCCCGCGAGCGCTTCTTTCGAACAGCGTTTCGCCGATCGTCTCCTCGAGCCGCTTGATCTGGGCGCTGACGGCCGATTGAGTGCGGCCGATCCTTTGAGCGGCCGTGGAAAAATTGGATGTCTCGGTGATGACGAGAAAGGTCCGCAGCAGGTCGCTTTCGATTGGTTCGCGCATGGCAGGCCACAAATATTTCTGATAGCTACTATCTCTACTATTCGTTTGCCTGATGTCAAATATCGGCGCACACAGGGGCGTTCCTTCGTTCCTCGAGTCCATACATGACATTCCAGTTTCCGGCCCGCTCCGCTTTTGCCAGCGAATATGAGAGGGGCGTTATACTTGTGGCGACAGCAATGCTTGCGTGGAGCTGCAGCGGCATCTACGCACGCCTGCTGACCACGGACATATGGACGGCGATCGCCTGGCGATCGTTGTTCGGTGGCCTGTTCCTGCTGATTCCCAGCTTTTTCCTCGAAGGCGGGTTTTCGCGGCGGCAATGGGCGTCGATCTTTCATCCTGCCGGGCTGGCGATGCTAGCCTGCCAGACCATCAGCCAGGCGTGCTTCATCGGCGCGCTTTATACGACCACGGTCGCAAACGTGACCATGATCTATGCGACCGCGCCATTCATTGCCGCGTTCCTCAGCTGGACCATGCTGAAGGAGCGGGTGGCAAAGCGGACGCTGATCGCCGGTGGCATCTGCCTCATCGGCGTCGCGGTCATCGTCGCCTCCTCGATCGGCGGCGGTACGGGTGTCGGTGATCTGCTGGCGCTCGGCATGACGGTTACCTTCGCCCTCATCATTGTCATCCCCCGCATGGATCCGAGCATCCCGATCCTGCCGTCGAGCGTCGTCAGCGGGCTTTTGACATTCGTCGTCTTCGTTCCCTTCGCGTCGACGAGCTCGGTGGACATTCACAACTGGCTGTTGCTGGCGGCTTTCGGCGCGACGAATTTCGCATTGGCCTTCGTTCTTTTCCTTTTCGGGTCGAGAAAGATGCCTGCCGCCGATGCGGCCCTCATCAGTTCGATGGAGATCGTCCTGACGCCGTTCTGGGTCTGGCTGTTCTTCTCAGAGATGCCGCCGGTTGCCACCTTTATCGGTGGGGCGATCATATTCGCGACGATCGTCTGGCACACGGCCATCGACCTCAGGCATAGCCGCCGCCGTCGTGCACCGGTCTAGTGGACGACGGGGATCATGCTCCCGCCTCGGCGGATTGGACCCGGCTTTGGCAGCATCCGCGCCGAAATCCGTGATGCGCTATGCATCGCTCGTATCTGCACCGCCATATGGGCCGAGATTTTCTAAGACAATTCCATGTAGTTAAGCTATCGGATTTTATAATAAGATCAATATTATAAATATCTTATGATAAAAATCTAATGTTGTTTATGAAGTCGTTCTTTGGCGTGCTCGTCGAACCGTCATCGTTCTGAAACAAAATGTAACAACTCATAACACCGCGTTACGTCCGAATCGGTATATTCCGCTCGTGTATAAACGAGAGGTCCCTTGATGCAGGCTAACCATGTACCGTCCCCCTCGCAGGCCGATGTGCTGATCTGTCTCGATAATCAGCAGGTTGCGTCTCGCATCGGCTCGGTTCTGGCGGAGCAGGGATTGTCGGTGGCTGCCATACCGGCGACGGGTATTCGGGAATGGTTTGAGCCGAACGGCTGCAAACTTGTCGTCACACATACGGCGATGATCGGCGATGTGCGTACGCGGCTGAACTTGCCGATCGTCAATCTCGAAGCGTTTATCTTCGACCGCCCGGATCATGTGGCCGAGGGTGCTGCGCGTCAGTTCGATGGCGAGGCATTCATCAAGCGGGTATTTTCCGTTATGAGCGGCAGTCAAAAGCGCGTGGCTGACTGATCTGAGCCAGCCGACGCGTCGCCGTTCTCTACAGCCGCTGCTGACTGGCCTTATCGAAGAAATGCAGGTTCGGGGTCTTCAGCGAGAGCTGTACCTTCTGGCCAGGCGTCAGTTCGGCGCGCTCTCTCATCACCCAGGTCAGTTCCTTGCCTTCCAGATCGAGCGCGACATGCGTTTCCGAGCCAGTCGGTTCGACGACCGTGACGGTTGCGGACACACCGCCTTCGGAGGCGAAGGAAATATCCTCCGGACGCACGCCCAGAACGACCTCCCGGCCATCCGATTGGGCCGGGGCGTTCGACAGTTCGATGCAGGTACCGGTCGGCAGTACCAGTGCTGAAGAAGCCCCGCCCGTGATCTTGCCTTCGAGAAAGTTCATGGCCGGTGAGCCGAGGAAGCCGGCGACGAAGACATTCTTCGGTCGATCGTAAAGTTCGAGCGGCGAGCCGACCTGCTCGACCTTTCCGCCCTGCAGCACGACGATCTTGTCGGCCATGGTCATGGCCTCGACCTGATCGTGGGTCACGTAGACGATCGTCGTCTTCAGGCGCTGATGCAGCGCCTTGATTTCGGCGCGCATCTTCACGCGCAGCTTGGCATCGAGATTGGAAAGCGGCTCGTCGAAGAGGAAGACCTTGGGGTCGCGCACGATGGCGCGACCCATGGCGACGCGCTGGCGCTGGCCGCCGGAAAGCTGGGCGGGTTTGCGCTCCAGCAACGGCTGCAGACCCAGTATCTTGGCGGCTTCACCGACCTTCTGGTCTATCTCAGCCCGCTTTGCGCCGGCAAGCTGCAGCGCAAAGCCCATGTTCTGCGCCACGGTCATCTGCGGATAGAGCGCATAGTTCTGGAAGACCATCGCGATATCGCGATCCTTCGGCGGCAGGTCGTTGACGACCCGGCCGCCGATCGAGATCTCACCGCCGGTGATGTCCTCGAGCCCGGCAATCATGCGCAGCAGTGTAGACTTGCCGCAGCCCGATGGGCCGACGAGAATGACGAATTCGCCGTCCGAGATTTCGACATCGACGCCATGGATAATGTTTACCGCGCCGTAGGACTTCCTGACGTTCTTGATGGTCAATCCGGACATGACATTCTTCCCTTCTGGATCGATCAGTGCTTCTTGCGGATGCGGAGCGCCTGGTATGGCTTGCCCGGCAGTTCCACGCCGAAAGCGGCATCCGCCTTGCCGCCGCGCACGATCGCGCCGTGGCGCGTCGGATGCGGGATCGGTGCTTCCACCTTCTTTGCGGGCGTGATCGTCATCTCCCATGTGTCGATGATGTCGACGTCATAGTCGGTCCCGTCCTTCGGCAGGCCGGTGGACCAGATGACAGGCTGGTGTTCGCCGAGATAGATGTAGCTGACCTCACCGTCACGCGCGCCGGAAACGCGCGTCCATGGCCACTCGCCGTAGGAGGACATCGGTTCCAGGCCGTTGACGACATCCTGCTCCAGGAGATCGCGCAGGAAGCCGATGCGCTTCCAGGCTTCGCCGCGCAGTTCGCCGCCCTTCGCCCACCAGATCAGATCTTCCGGATGCGAATAGGTTTCGCCGTGGCCGGCATAGCCGCCACGCGTCACCGTGATCCAGAAGCGATGGACAAGCTCCTCAGCCGTCAGGTTGCCCCAGGACTGGATGATGTTGCCTTCATATTCCGGCTCGTCGTTGACGACAGGCTTGCCATAGGCTTCACGCCATTCCTGCGTGCGCTTCACGTCCCAGTTCTGGATGCAGGTATGGGTGACCCAGGGCTTTCGATGATCGAAGTTCATCGTCGGCTCGCCGTTGTGGATGGATTTCAGGTGGCCGTAGGGATCGTTCTCTTCGAGAATGTGGAAATAGCGATCCCACTGTTGCAACGGCTTGGTGTCGAGAAGGAAGTCATACTCGTTGGCTAGCGCCCACCAGACGTTGCGATAGGCGGCAAGCCGCGCCGCGAGATAGGCGACGTAACGGAAATCCTGTTCGGCCGACATATCGGCATAGCCCCAGCGATCATAGGGGTGGAACATGATGATGTCGGCTTCGATGCCGAGCGCGCAGAGGGCAGCGACCTGCTTTTCAAAGTGCTGGAATAGGACCGGGTTCGGCCGATCGAAGTCTTCCTTCCCATCGGCGCCCTTCTCGAAGCAGGCATAAAGAGGTTCATTGACGTTATAGGGATAGTCCTTGGGGAACACGCCCATGCGGATCTTATTGAAGCGCGACTTCTTCAGCGTTTCGAGCGTCTGCGCTTGCATGTCGAGTGGCTGGTGCGTCCAGGCATAGCAGGTCGTGCCGAACGACAGGAAAGGCTTGCCGTCGGCATAGGCGAAATGGAACTTGTTGTGGACGTGCACGGGGCCATGGTTGCCTTCGGACGGCTTGGTTGCGACGAAAGAGCCGGTCTTGCCATCCAGTTCCGATGTCTTCGAGCGCGTACAGAACGACCATTCCCCTTCATTGTCCGGCATGAAGCGAACGCGATAGATGCCGTCGCCATCGTAAAAGCCGGGCACGCGGACTTCGCGGCTGTTCTGGCTGAAAACGGCATCGAATGCCACATCGAGATAGGGATTGCCACCGGAAGGGCCATTGAAGGCCGCTTCGAAAACTCCCCATTTTTCGACGGACGCGTTGGACATGATGTTCTCCTCGGAAGATGTATGGATGGTGCGACCGCTCAGCCCTTGACCGCGCCGGAGGTGAGGCCGGAGACGAAGTAGCGCTGGAAGATCAGATAAACGATGGTGGCCGGCAGCACGGTCATGACGATTGCGGCGTTTAACTGCCCGTAATCATTGGAAAACTGACCCTGGAAGGACATGAGGCCAAGCGGCAGCGTCCACATATGCTGATCCTGCAGGAGCACCAACGCCATGGCGAATTCATTCCAGGTGGAGACGAAATCAAGGATCAGCAGGGCCGCCAGCACCGGCAGGCAGACCGGCAGGAATATCCGCCGGAAGATAGTGAAGTGGCTTGCGCCATCAATCAGGGCCGCTTCCGACAGCTCCTTCGGGATGCCTTTGAAGAAGCCGTGCAGAATGAAGACCTGATAGGGCACACCGAAGGCGATATACGGCAGGATCACGCCCGGATAGGTGTCGATCAGCCCGAGCGAATTGACCAGAGTGAACAGCGGCGCCAGCATGACCTGGAAGGGGATCATGGTGCCGAAGATGACGAGAAGCAGCAGCGCCTTGCTGAACCGCAGGCGGATCTTGGCAAGTGCATAGGCCGCCATCGCCGAGAGAAGGAGCCCGATCGGCACCTTGATCACGGTGATGATCGTGCTGTTCAGGAAGGCGTTGGCGAAATTGCCACGGCCCCAGGCGCTTGAATAGTTCTCGAAGGCCGGATCGAGCGGGGGCATGAAGGCGCCCGTCGAGGTCACATCAGCTTGCGTCTTCAGCGAGGTGAAGACGATGAAGACGAAAGGTGCGAGCCAGATCGCCGCGACGACGAGGAGCGCGATCCACAAGCCGATCAGGACCGGGTCGCGCTTGCGCTTTGCAGGCGTGATGGTCTCGAAGCCATCAGACATGGATGTTGCCGATGCTGCCGTCATTGTTCGGCCTCCTCATGCTTCTGCGTCCAGCGCAGGTAGGGAATGACGACGACGATGGTGATGAGCAGCAGGACGACCGAGATCGCAGCGCCGCGGCCGAAATCGAAGATCTGCATGGCCTGCGTGAAGGCCCAGAGCGCCAGCATCTGCGTGGATTGCGCCGGCCCGCCGCCTGTCAGGCCATAGACGATATCGAAGGCCTTGAGCGACGAGATGACCGAGAGGACCAGCACGATGGTCAGTGTCGTGCGCAGCGCCGGCAAAGTGACGTAGCGGAAGATGTTCCAGCGTCCGGCGCCGTCGATGCGGGCTGCCTCCACCAGCGTCTGCGAGACATTCTGCAGGCCCGCGAGAAACAGGACCATGGAAAAGCCGACGGATTGCCAGAGATAGGCGACGAAGACGGAATAAAGCGCGATATCCTTGTCGCCGAGCCAGTCCTGAATCCAGCCCTGCAGACCCATCGAGGTCAGGATTTCGGTGAAGAGACCGAAGAAGGGATCGTACATCCACTTCCACATCGTCGCGACCGCGATCGGGGCGATGATAACAGGCAGATAGAAGATGGCACGGAAGGTATTGCGGGCAAAGAGCTTCTGATTGAGGCTCAATGCCAGCAACAGGCCGACCATGGGCGGAAAGATCACGCACATGATCGTCCAGATCACCGTGTTGCGGAAAGCAACCCAGAAGACCGGGTCCTGCGTGAAGATATATTGATAGTTTGCCAGTCCGACGAACGGGCGCTGCGGATCGAGGCCGTTCCATTTCTGGAAGCTCAGCACCACCACGTTCAGCATCGGATAAAGCGCGAAAATCGCGTAGATCAGCATGGCCGGCGCAAGCAGGATCGCTGCCTGTACGCGGGGATCATGTGTTCGATTGCGGAATGACATTCTGATTGCTCCCGGCGGCAGCTGACGCGTGGGCATAAGGGTGAGGGAGGCCGTCCGCCGCGATTGACAATCGGAGCGGCGACCTCCCTCGATCGATCAGGTGCGACCGGCGATGAAGGTCTGCAGCTGCTTGGCAGCATCTGCCGGCTGGATGTTGCCGGAGGCGACATCGTTGATTACGCGGAAGTATTCGGTTGTGACGTCAAGCGGAAATGCCTGGTCGCCATTCATGTAGACCTTGCTATAGGTCTTGAAGATCTCAAGCCATTTCGCCTCGAGCGGCTTCTGGTCGGTGTACTGAACATTCTTGTTGACCGAGATCGAGCTGATCTGCCCGACGAGATCCTGCTGCACCTTGGTCGACAGGAAATAGTCGAGGAATTTTGCGGCGAGATCGGGATTCTTGCTCTTGGTGCTGACGTAATTGTACTCGGCGAAACCGTAGAGGCGGTTCGTGTTCGTCGGGAACGGCACGACGCCGTAATCGTCGAGGTTGACCTTGCTACCGCTCAGCTGGCTGACCAGCCAGTCGCCTTCGAGCATCATCGCGGCGCGGCCGGCGACGAACAGTGTATAGGACTGCTGGTTGCTGATGCCCATGAAGGGCTTCAGCGTGTAGTCCTTCGTCCACTTGGCAAATTCTGTGAAGGCATCGGTGGCGCAGGGCTCCTTCGTCCAGTCTGCCTTCATGGCCATCAGCGCGTCGTGCTTGTCGGCGCCACACTTGGTTTCGAGCAGCACGTCCATCAGGCGCATGACGTGCCAGTTGACCGAGCCGCCGAAGGTGAAAGCGGGAATTCCCGCTGCCTTGAGCTTGTCGGCTGCCGCCAGCAGTTCCTCGTAGGTCTTCGGCTCACCGGTGATGCCGGCCTTCTGGAAGAGCTTTTTGTTGTAGTAGATCGCTTCGCCCTTGAAGGTGAAGGGAACACCGTGCTTGCCGCCCGGATAGAGATCGGCAAAAGCGGCAGCAGAGGGAAGCAGTTCGTCGTTCCACTTATACTGGGTATAGTATTTGTCGAGGGGCAGCGACAAGCCTGCCTTCACATATTCGCCGCCGAGGCCAAGGCCGGCCCAGCTGAAATAGATATCCGGTCCCTTGCTGGAGCCCGCCGCCACGCGAAGGGCGGTTTTGTGTTCGTCAACGCCGCGCTGGACGATTTCGACATGGGTGCCGGGATTAGCGGCCTCGAAGTCTTTCGCCACCTTCTTCAGCGCGCCGTTTGCTGCGCCATTGTCGAAGTTCAGCGTCCACAGCGTCAGGTCTTCCGCGGCGACGCTGGTCGCCGAAAAAGCAGCCGCCGCCATTGCAGCAGCGCCGAACCAACGCGCATATTTGAAGTTGCCAGCCATCTCCCGTCCTCCTCTGAGCAAAGCTGAGGGCGGTTTTGACAAATCGTTGTCAACATGTCAACTGGTATGATGAGCTTATCAGCAGTATCACATGAAGTGATCGTGAAAGCAGGCCATGATGATGACGGCCGACGCCGCGCCGGGGTCCATGTGTCCCAAGGCTCGATCGCCGAGGCGCGATGACCGGCCTTTTGCTGCAATCATATCTTTCGTTGCTTCTGCTCCTGCCTCGCCGGCCTTAAGACTAGCGGCTAGACATTCAGCAAGCGACAAGCCTTGATCTCGGGCGGTACGGCAGGCTGCAGCGGCGGGCGCCCAGGCATCGACCATGGTCTTTTCGCCGACCTCTGCCTTGCCTCGATCCTGAATGCCTTTGGCAAAGGCCGAAAATACCTCGACCACATCGTCCTCGCTCAACGAAACCTTCCCCTTGGCGACGGCGCCCGCGCGCATAAGCGCCGTCGCATAAAGCGGTCCGGATGAGGCGCCTACGGCATTGAGGAAGGATTTCGCGGCCGTGTTGAAGACCAGTGTCGGGTCGCATGTCGACGAATCCAGCTCCGAAACCGCCTTGGCGACGGCGGCAAAGCCGAGTTCCATGGCGATGCCATGATCGGCATCGCCGATCACGCCATCCAGCTCGCAGAGACGATCCTTTTCGCGTGCCATAGCCTCAGCAATTCGCACGAAAAGCGACTTCAGCTCTTCCGTTCCGATCATGGTCATGACAGCGCCTCGCCGGATCGGAACATGGCACAATCGCAGGGGTGGTCGATCAGCTGCTGCAGCTCGTCGTTAAGATGCATGAGCGTGATCGATGCACCGGCCATTTCCAACGACGTGCAGTAATTGCCGACCAGCGACAGGTGAATGACGAGGCCGGCATCGTCGAGCATGGTCTTGAGCTTGCGCATCATGATGTAGAGTTCCATGAGCGGCGTCGAGCCCAGCGAATTGACGAGCACGGCAACCCGGTCGCCGCGCGCCGGCTTCATTTCGTCGAGGATCTTGCCGACGAGTTCGTTCGTCACTTCGTCAGCCGACCGCATCGGCCCGCGCGCGACGCCGGGCTCGCCATGGATGCCCATGCCGATTTCCATCTCGTCGGTGCCGATCTCGAAATTCGGCTTGCGGGTCTGCGGCAGCGAGCAGGGCGAGAGCGCGACGCCCATCGTATAGGTGCGTTCATTGGCGAAGCGCGCCACCCGTTCGACATCGTCGAAACCGTACATGAGATCGCAGGCGGCACCTGCGGCCTTGAAGATGAAGACATTGCCGGCAACCCCGCGACGGCGCTCCTTCTGATCGACCGGCGCAGAAGCGATGTCATCCGTCGTCAGCACGGTACGCACCTCGATCTCGTCCATGGCGAGCATTTCCGCCGCCATGTCGAAATTCATGACGTCGCCGGCATAGTTGCCGTACATGAACAGCACGCCGGCGCCGCCATCGACGGCCTTGGCGCATTCGATGATCGGGTCGGGTGGCGGCGAGGCGAAGACATTGCCGATAGCGGCAGCATCGGCCAGCCCCTTGCCGACAAAGCCGAGAAATGTCGGCTCATGCCCGGACCCACCGCCGATGACCAGGCCGACCTTGCCGGTCCGTGGACCATCGTTTGCGACGATCGAACGCGGCGATCCTTCGACAGCGCGCAGGTGGCGCGGATGAGCCGCCAAAATGCCGGCCAGCATCTCATCGACGGCGGCGGCACCTTCGTTGATCAATTTTTTCGTCTTCACGCCGATACTCCCAAATCATTGCGATTGTTGGGACTAACTTGCGCGTCTGCGAATGAAGGTCAATCCATCAAAGCCGCGGAAGCAGTGCTATAGGCATCAAGCGTGAGCCTCGTATTTCCGGGCTGCTCCAGCAGGCGGAACCTTCCCAGCTGGATCTGTTGCGAGGCGGGTGTGATGTTGACCAAATGGAGCTGTCGAGCCGTTCCAGGCTGCGCCGTGATAAAGGCGAGCACGGCGGTCTGATCGGACGACAGACACTCCTGCCACGGGCTGCCAGCGAGGCGAGACAAGGTGGAGACGACATTAAAAAGCGGTCGTGTGGTTCCCGTGGCCGATGGCTCCTCTTCTCCGGCGATCAGGCCGAAAGGCCCGGTCAGCGCCGAAAGCGTCAGACACTCCAATCCGGCATCGAGGATGCGGGCGGCATAGCCGAGCGCAAAGGCCTCGCCGAAGCGGGCATTGTGCCGCGGATCGGTGTTGGCCATGGCGATGCGTGCGCTATGGGGATTGTCCATGGTCCGGCTGCCATAGGGGTTCTGTCGCATCGGTATGGTCGAGGGGCCGATACGATAAGGCTTGTCACCGTAGATGGCGCGCACCGAGCGCGTGATGAAGGGCAGTGCTTCCAGCGTCTGCATGACGCTGAGATCGTCCGCCGCATGTACGATCGGATTGGTGCAATGGGTGATGAAGCCGAGCGTTTCGGCTGGCACCCGTTTGCGATTGAGTTCAGTAAAATAGCTGAGCATCCCGCCGCCAAGACGGATGCCGGGGAAGGCGGCGTGAGCTGCGGCATAAACCTCTTCGAGAGGCGGGCATTCGGGCCATTTACTGCCTGGCGGCGTCGATTGTCGATCGACGGAAGGCGATATGACGATGGCGTCGGGCTTGAAACCGGCATCTCGCATCAGGGTCGCGATCTGCTGCGCTTCGGCAAGCGGAGCAAGGCGGCAGGGCAATGCGATTTCCAGAGTCGATCGCCCGGCATGAAGTGCTGCGATGGGCGCAAAGGATTTGAAGGCATCAGCCCCGTGACCGGCATCAGGGTCGAAGTGGAAGAGCAATTCCTGCGGCGCGATTTCGCGCAGTCGACTGCAAGCAGCGAGCGTTGCTTCGGCTTCTTCGGGCGTAATGACGAGCCCGATCGCAGGCATGGTGCCGGAAGCTTCTCCCAGGTTCAACTTAATCGGGCGCCGATCCGCGACCATTGCCGGCACGGCTGCGGCACGCCGCATATCGCCTATTGAAAGAACGATCCGCTGGGGCATGGGCTCCCCGGCGGGAATACGATAGGGCCAGGGCAGGGCAAGCGGGCGAACATAGGTCTTATAGGAGGCATCCGACCAGTTGCGCTGGTCTTCCATTTCGAACGTGTCGCCTTCCATCCGGCACTCGGCCGTGACGTTCGACGTTACGCTATGCGTAATCGCCCGCATGTCCTTGAAGGGCTGCCATGGTTCGATCAAGTCGGGAAAATGCGTGCTCTCGTAGCTGCCATCGACATGCTCGACGGATACCGGCATGCCGGCAACACCGACGATCGGATGCAGGATGCAGAAGCCGCAGCGGTTGGTTTCGAAGCCGGCAGCCGAAAGCGCTTCAGCTTCGAAAGTCAGTGTTTCGCCCGCTTTCGCACTGATCTGTACATCGATTGCAAGTTCCGTATTTTCAGGACCTGAACAGCGTGCGAGGTAGCTGACGAAGAAGGCATTGTCGCGTTGATCGATCTGCAAATCCTCGATGACGGGCGCATAGGTGCCCCAATCGCGATCGCGAACCAGATAGGAAACTGCCCGTAAGACTTCGGTGCCGTCATAGCAAATCGAACGCAGATTGCCGTCCTTGAAGTCGGCGGTAAGCCTGCCAGCGGTCAACCGCACAGGCGGCATTTCTCTCTCATGTGTGCCATAGAGCTCGAATGGGTCGCTCTCGGTCGTCATCGCAACATGGCTCCGATGTCAACCGGGCGCCAGCTTGCCGCACTCTCATAGGCCGCCTCGACAAGCGCCAGCGTCTTGAGATTGTCAGCGCCTGACGTGGAGGTTTCGCCGCCATTGGCAAGGCGGTCGGCCCAATGCTGCTGGATCGCCAGGACGCTCTCCTGAATATTGTGCCAGGGACGCGAGGCCCAGGATAGAAGCCGAGGTGAAGCATCGGATACGGTCACGCCATCGGAACCGCTGACCTCAAGGCGATATCCCTGCGACAGCCGAATACTACCCTTCGTGCCGTCGAGTTCTATCAGAGTCTCGGGGAAAGGCTCCGTCGCAAGCTTGGAGGCGTAGCTGACGTCGACAATCGACGTCGCGCCGCTCTCATGGTCGAGCAGGATGGTGGCGACATCCTCGCCCTTGATCTTCGGATTGACCCGCTTGGTGCGGGCCGTCAGCGAAGCGACATCACCGAGGATGAAGCGGGCGATGTCGAGCGTATGAATGCCGAGATCCTCGATGATGAACCGTTCGCCTTCGGCCAGGTAAGGCTGGCCGGAAAACACATCGTAGCCGGAGCGGAAGGAGAAACGTCCCCAGAAGGGCTCACCGATCGCGCCCGACTGCAGAACAGTCTTGACGGCCTGAATGGGTGTCTGCCAGCGGAAGTTCTCATGCACCATCAGCGGCACGCCGGCCGTAGCACAGGCTGCAACCATTGCCTTGGCGTCGCTCAATGTTTTCGCGAACGGCTTCTGGCAGATCGCCGGGATCCTGTGGGATGCAGCCATCTCCACCAGGGCGCGATGGCTTGCGACCGTCGTTGCGATATCGACGAAGTCAAAGCCGCCGTCTGCAAACATCGCGGCGGCATCTGCATAGCGACGCTCAATGCCGAACTGATCGCGGACGAGCTTCAGCCGCTCCGGATCGCGGTCGCAGATCGCAACGATACGAGCGCCTTCGACGTCCTGCCACGCGTGCATCTGATTGATTGCGAAGAAGCCGCAACCGATCAATGCGCCCTTGAGTTCTGCCATTTCAGCCTGCCTTTGCCATTTGCATGAGAGTTACGCGCTGCTGGAGGCGCCGTTGCGCCTGATCCACAACGACAGCGATGATGATGACACATCCCTTGATCACCATCTGCCAGAAGGATGAGACGCCCATCATCACAAGGCCGTCCGAAAGGATGCCGATGACGAAGGCGCCGATGATCGTGCCGCCTATAGTGCCGCGGCCGCCCGACATGGAGGTGCCGCCGAGCACGGCTGCCGCGATAGCGTTCAGCTCGAAGCTTTCGCCGGTTGCCGGATGCGCCGCCATCAGCTCCGACGATATGACGATGCCGACGATGGCAGCGCAGAGCCCTGAGAACATGTAGACGAAGATCTTGACCACATCGACACGGATGCCGGACATGCGCGCGGCGCGCTCATTGCCGCCGACGGCGAAGATGTGCCGGCCGATCGGCGTCGAACGGGCGACATAGGCGGCGAGCAGCGCCAGCACGATCAGGATCCAGATGGAAACGGGCAGACCAAGCATGCGGCCGGCACCGAAGACGTCGAAGCCGGTCGTATCGTATTCCGGCCGTCCCACGAGGTTCGGGAAGGTCTGGCCGTCGGAAGACAGGAGCGCGAGGCCGCGGGCGATATAGAGCGTTCCGAGCGTGGCGATGAAGGGCGCAACGTTGAGCTTGGTAATGAGTAGCCCGTTGATGAGCCCGATCGATAGCCCGACGGCGAGCGTGATGAGAATGATCTCGTAGATGTTGAAGTAGACGGTATATCCGATCGGCAGTTCAACGCCGTTCAGGATGAGGGCGCCCGCCACCATGCCGCACAGGCCGACGATCGAGCCGACCGAAAGGTCAATGCCGCCGGTTACGATCACGAAGGTCATGCCCATGGCGAGGAAGGCGTTAAGCGCGACATGCTTCGACATCAGGATGATGTTGGCGGTCGAAGTAAAGTTCGGTGCGAAGATCGCAAAGAAGATGACGACGGCAAACAGCGCGATGAAGGTCCTGAGCTTCATCAGCGTCAGGAGAACGGAACCGTTCGAGCGATTGGTCGCAAAGGTAGAGGACGTATCTGCGGTCATGACGCGAGTTTCCCTGTATGTCCGTGTCCCTTGGCGGATGCCGCGATGATGGCTTCTTCCGTCGCTTCGCTTCTGTCGAGAACGGCCACGAGTTTGCCGTTGCTGAGCACAGCGATGCGGTCTGAAAGTGCCATGACCTCTTCAAGGTCGGAGGTTGAAAACAAGATTGCCAGGCCCTTGCCGGCGAGCTTGCGCATGGTGCGGAAGACATCCGCCTTGGCGCCGACATCGATACCGCGGCTCGGCTCGTCCATCAAAAGCACCTTCGGGTCGGTCATCAGAGCCTTGCCGATAACGACTTTCTGCTGGTTGCCGCCTGACATGGAGGTGACCTCGAAATCAGGATTGGGCGCCTTGATCGAAAGATCGCGGATCATGTCGCGAATGGCGTTCTTTTCGGCACCAGGATCGATATGGAAAAACAGCCGGGCGAAACGGCCGAGGCTCGCAAGCGTCAAATTGCTGGCGATGGACAGGACCTGCACCAATCCCTCGCGCTGACGGTCCTCCGGGATCAGTGCAAGACCCTGCCGGATCCGTCTGGTGGTATCGCGTGCGCGCACTTCCACGCCATCGATGTAGATCCGTCCGGTCGAATGCATGTGCCGGCCCATCACGCATTCGAAGAATTCGCTGCGTCCGGCACCCATCAGGCCGTAGATGCCGAGGATTTCGCCGGCACGCACCGACAGCGAGACATGGTCGACGGCAAGGCCGCCCGTGCGTCGCGGCAGGCTAATCTCCTCGGCACGGAAAGCTTCCTTGCCGATCGCATGGCCGCCGTCCTTGGCGAAGTCCTTCGCGTCGGATCCGATCATCGAGCGGACGATCCATTTCGTGTCGATATCGCGAACCATGGCCTGGCCGGTGATCTGCCCGTCGCGCAGCACGGTGATGTAATCGCCGATCCGCATCAGCTCTTCCAGCCGGTGCGAAATATAGGCGATCGCAACGCCCTGAGCCTTCAGTTCTGCGATGACCTTGAACAGAATGTCGACTTCCGCCGCAGATAGCGCCGATGTCGGCTCGTCCATGATCAGGATACGGGCATTAAGCGAGATGGCCTTGGCGATCTCGACAAGCTGCTGCTGCCCGATCGGCAGGTCCTCCACCATGGTCTCGGCGCCTATGCCGGCATCGAGCCGGTCGAGAAACTCGTTGGCCCTTGCGATTTGCGCCTTGTGATCGATACCGAAGATGCCGCGGGTGATTTCGCGCGTGGCAAAGATGTTCTCGGCCACCGTCATGTTGGCGAAGAGATTGAGCTCCTGGAAGATCATGCCGATCCCGCGAGCCTGCGCGTCGGCCGGGCTGCTGAAGGAGACTTCCTCACCCTCGAGCAGGATGCGGCCCGAGGTCGGCCGTTCGACGCCGGCGATGATCTTCATCAGGGTAGACTTGCCGGCGCCGTTTTCGCCGACGAGCACATTGACCGCGCCGCGATGCAGCTCCAGGTTGGCGTGCTTGACGGCGACGATGCCGGAATAGACCTTGGAAACGTCCTCCAGGCGCAGGATGATGTCGTTGCTTGGCGTTTCGCTCATGGTCATTGCCCCAGGGTCAAGGCCGAAGGGGTGATCAGGGGAAGCTGGCCGGATGCGGGCAGCGGAAACGCGCCGGTCACCGTGATCGTCTTTCCGGTCAGCCCATCCCGGGGCAGGGCGGCCAGAAAGGATGAGTTTGCCTTCTCATTGAAGGCCTTGCCGAACTGAGCCCATTCGATCTGGTTCCTGAATTCGTTGAAATCCAGGAAGTCCAGCGCGTCGCGCAGCGCCGTGCCACGGATTGCCGGGCCAATCTGCACCTTCGCGTCCGCCTTGCCGTCGCCATCCACATCGACATCGAGGGTTCCGGCGCGCGAGGCGGTGTCGGCTGCGACGATCTTGCCGTTCAGCTTGACGGCATAAGTCCAGGGCGATGAGGCCTGTTTTCGCGGATTTCCATATTTGGCGCCGGCTTCGTCCGGATTTGCGGCTATGGCCTGCAACACCGTCTTGATATCGCCCGCGCGTTTATCAATGGCGGGCAGTACCTGGGACTGCCAGATCGCGTCGACCTTGGTTGCAGGGTCGAAGGCGCTCTTTGCCGCCTCCGCCGCCTTTTCCTCGGGCGTCGGTGTCTTGATAATCTTGCAGCCGGGCAATGCCGCGGCCAAAACAAGGGCCACGAGGGCGCCTCTGGTCCTCAACATGCAATGCACCTCGATCTCGCAGGAAAGACATCGGGAGAGCGCGGTTCTTCCGCGCCCTCCAGCTCGGAGCGTGATGCCGAAAGTGTAGGCGGTTTTCGGACGACATCACGCTCTACTTCTTTGATGCTAGAGCGGATTCAGATTTTAGGTCGAACAGACCTTAAATCATCCGGCTCTAGTGGTCCGCCATCAGTTCTTCAGTGCGAAGGTCTCAAGTTTGTCGGCGTTGTCGGCATTGATGAGGACGCAATCCATCAATTGCTTCTCATCCTTCGGCGCCGTCTTGTTCTTGATGTAAGCATCGGCCTGTTCGACCGCCTTCTGCGCCTGGGCATAGGCTGGCTGCATGACCGTCGCCTTGATGCCGCCGGCCTTGATGGAGTCGCGCACATCGTTGGAACCGTCGAAGCCGACGACGATCACATCCTTGCGGCCGGCGGCCTGCAGGGCGGCGATCGCGCCCATCGCCATGGTGTCGTTGCCCGAAATTACGCCCTTGATGTCAGGATTTGCCTGAAGGATGGTTTCCATCTTGGCGTAGGCTTCGGTCTGGCTCCAGTTTGCCGACTGCTTGGCGACCAGCTTCAGGTCCGGATAGTCGTCGATGACGTCGTGATAGCCCTGCGAGCGGATGCCGGCATTGGTATCGGCTTCGCGGCCGACGAGTTCGGCATAATTGCCCTTCTCGCCCATCAGCTTGACGAATTCCTGCGCGCCGAGCTGTGCGCCCTGATAATTATTGGAAACGATCTGGGCGACGGCGATGCCGGTGACGTTGATTTCGCGGTCGATGAGGAAGGAGGGGATGCCCGCATCCTTGGCCTTCTTCAAGGCAGCGACCGTCGCATCTGCGCCGGCATTGTCGAGGATGATGGCCTTGGCGCCGCGTCCAATCGCCGTGTCGATGACTTCCGATTGCTTGTTGGCATCGTCGTCATGCGTCATGACGAGCGTCTCGTAACCCAGCTCTTTTGCCTTGGCTTCGGCGCCGACGGCCTCTGCCTTGAAGAATGGATTATCGAAGGCCGGCGTGATGATGGCGATCAGATCGGCCGCGAAGGCCGGCATTGCCGTGCCCAGCGCCAATGCGCCGGTGAAGGCTGCAAGTGTCAGTCTGCGTGTCAGTTTCATGGTCTCCTCCCAGTTATGAAACAGGCCCTGTTCCCGGCAGGGCAGCAAGGGGAGAGCGACGCCCTCCCCAGGGACGTCGATCAGGTGATGCGACGGATGCTTTCTGCGATCTCCTGCGGCTCGAAGACCTTCTTCCAGTCGTCGCGCATCAGGGCAGGGATGCCGAATTCGATTGCCTTGTTGCAGGCATCGGAGAACACACCGTCGACTTCCTTGAAGATGACGGCGCCGAGCACGTTCATGTGGCCGAGCAGGAAGTCGCGGGCGGCTTCTGCCGGAACGCCGCGGGTAACGCATTCATCCATGGCCTGGCGCATGATGACGAGCAGCGAGGCGCAAACGGTTTCGGAAAGACCCGGCTCCAGCATCGCCATCTGCTCGACGGTGACGCGGTGCGAGCGCATGACGGGGGCCCAGATGACCTTGGCGATTTCCTCGCCGAGAGCATAGGCACTTTCCGGACCCTGCATCAGCGCCGAAACGATATGCTGCTTGGCAAAGAGGCCACCGAAATGGTCCTTCTTGGCCTGCATGTCGGTCTCATCGTTGAAGATTGGCGGATGGCAGGGATGAGTGACGAAATAGGTGAGGTCTTCGCGCTGCGGCAGATGGCCTGCAAAGGGTGCGGCGGCGTCGAGAGCGACGACCATCGTGCCCGGCTTCAGCTTGTCGACGATGCCGACGGCAACCTTGCCGATCGCGGTGTCCGGCACAGCAAGGATAACCACGTCTGCGCCATCGAGCGCGGCATCGGCAGGTACGCAATCGACGGAAAGATCATTCTTCAGGCGAGCCTTGCCGGCGTCGCTGACCTCGACATGGCGCACATCGAAGCGCGAGCCTTTCAGGTTCTTGGCGAGCCGGTAGCCCATTTTGCCGCCGGCGCCGAAAAGAGCAATTGCTGTCATGGTAGTACCTCGTTCACTTTCAGAGTGTGGTATCGCAAGTGGTATAATGAGTCAATGAGTATGCCAACGGATTGCCGAAGAATGGCGCAGCTATGATCCTCTTCCGTCGCGGATCTGGGCGAAGTAGCCGTCGGTGCCGACCTGTCCGCCCTTCAGCGCAATCTGCAGGCCATTGGTGGGCGCGTAGCTGCCGTGGGCCGTGCAAAGCGGCGAACCTGGCGTCTGTGGCAATGGCAACAGGGTCGTTAGTGCCTCGACCCGCAGTTCCTTCAGAGCGTGGCTCGACGTGTCGCCGCCGGCAATGACGGCGCGGCTAAGCTTTTCCTGTTCGATCAGCCGCCGCAGGATCGTACCGAGGGCTTGGCCGAGGCGATGGCGTGCGCCGGGAATGCGGTCGATATCGCCGCCGCGGTCGGCGGAAGGGCCGAGTGCTGTGTGAAGGATGACGCTGCGTCCGGCCTGGAGGCTGGCCACGCCCGCAGCGACTGCTGTGTCCAGCGCCTGCTCGGCATTTTCTCCGACAAGCGCCAAGGGATTGAGATCGATGCCGTCAAAACTTTCAGCCGTGGCGCGGCGGATTTGTCGCTCCGTCGTCGGCGACACGCTGCCGGAAACGACCGCCAGGCGATCCACCTTGCCCGGAGGTGCGAACTCCGGTTTCTCTCCGATCAGGCTCTCATTGCGCCAGGCCTTGAGAAGGGCATATTCGACACCGGATGAGCCTGCGACAAAAGCGTTGCCCTTGCTTGCAAGACGCCATAGCTGGTGGCCGGCGGCGGTCTGGGTTTCCGGGCTGTCGACGTCAAGCAGCAGAATACCGTCCTTGCCCCCCGTCAGCGCATCGATCCGAGCGTCGGCATCGGCAGCCCGGATGGTAACGAGGTCGGCGAGGCTAACGGGGAGGGACGTCTGCCTGCTCAGATGCGCGGCCAGATCGGCCTCATCCATTGGTGTGACGGGGTGGCGGCTCATGACCGGGTGTCTGTCGATGCGAAAGACTTCGCCTTGATACGCGGCGAAGAGATGGCCAAAGGCAGTGTAACGCTTGAGCTGCGGCGCCCCGACCACGACCGGCACGACGGATTGCTCAAAGAGAGCCTTGCCGATCTCGATCGCCTTGCCGATGTTGCCGATCTTGGCGCTGGAATCGAAGGTCGAGCAGACCTTGTAATGGCACATCGTGGCGTCGAGGCTCTTCAGCCATTCGAAGACGGGCGTCAGATGCTCGTCCATCCATTGCGGCGTTTCGCTGCGGCTGGTGCCGGCAATGCCGATGGCGCGGCAATGCTTGAACCGTTCGAGCATGACCTCGGTCGGAATGCCCAGGAAGAGAGCTGTCGGCACGCCGTTCGAGGCAAGCGCCTCCATGACATCGGTGGAGCCGGTAAAATCATCGCCGTAATAGCTGAGAAGAAGATTGGACATCGCTGTCAGGCGTCCTTGCCGTCACTGAATTTTGCGATCGAGGCAGCAAGCTCGGGATGGTCCTTGGCATATTGTTCAAGCGGAACGTCCGAAACCGCCGCCTGCCAGGCCTGCTGGATGGCGCGAACGCCCGCCGCCGGTCCGAAGGGATGGCTGACGATGCCGCCGCCGCAGAGATAGAGGAGGTCCATCGTCCGGCCGGTGCGCTGATAGGTTTCCGGCGCCTGACCGCCCCATTGGCCGGAACCGGCAACGGGAAGCGGACAGTCGGATGGGTCGAAGAGCGGCGTGCTGATAGCCTTGAAGGATTCGACGAAGCTGTCGTCCGGTTCCCAGTATTTGACCCTGATGCCGTTGATCTGGAACTGGTCAACCCCTAGCAGGCGCCAGAACTGTTGGTAGACTTTGAAATCCATGCCGGCGCCTGGATGACGGGTCAGGATATCCCAGCCATTGCGATGCGCATGCAGGACGAGTCCTGAACGCTTGCGCAGGAAGCTCATGCCGCCGAAGCCGATGGAATTGATGTTGACGACGGCGCAATTGCCGCCGGCCTTCAGCACCAGATCGTGGTTGCGCATCATCTCGTCGGGATCGGCATGCGAAATGCCGAAGGCGTACATCACCTTCTTGCCGGTCTTCTGCTCGTGATCGAGGATCAGCGGCATGATGGCCTCGACGCGCTCTTTGAGCGGCGAGTAGGCCGGGCTCATCAGCTTCTCGTCATCCTTGATGAAATCGACACCGGAGCTGATCAGCTCGCCGACAAGGGCGGCCGTTTCCTTTGGCCGAAGGCCGAGCGCCGGCTTGACGATCGTGCCGATGATAGGGCGGCCGCTGACGCCGGTCAGGCGCATGCTGCCGGCAACGCCGAATTGCGGGCCAGGATGTGCATCACGAAAGGCTTGCGGCAGCTTCATATCGACGATGCGGATGCCGGTCATGCCCTTGATCGAGAAGACGCCGCCGATCGCGATCGTCATCAGCGCCGCGAGATCGGTACCGATCGCGTCCAGCGGAAAGGCAATGTCGACATCGGCGCGATGGATCGGGCCACCCTCTTCCGCCGCTTCCGGCCAGGTTGGGCGATCGGCGTCGGGCAGGGGACGGATCGCGACGACACGCGCGGCAACACGCGCCTTGAGTTCCTCCGTCTCGCCCGGCACAGCGACGAAGGTGCCTGTCGATTGATCGCTGGCGATCTTGCGGGCCATCGCCTCGATGCTGCCGGGCGTTTCAATACGGTAGGTGATGGTGATGGTCATGAGTGGATGAATGCTCCTCTCGCCGACGATTTTTCGCGTGGCGCAAACTGGTGATCTGGTATAATGAGTATTCCAACTTCTGCAACGATTTTTTTTGCCCGGTTGCCGATAAGGCGTTTCGTATGGGCTTCCGCCATCGCGGTCAAAAATGCATAAGGGAGGAAAAGCTTTGGGAAAGCGGGATTCCATGAGCCAGCCAGTCGAACAAATTGTACGTCGAAAGCTATCCGATGAAGTATTCGACCGACTGGAACGGTTGATTACGTCGGGAGAGCTCAAGCCCGGGGATGAGATGCCGTCCGAGCGCGTTCTTATGGAGCGTTTCGGTGTCGGGCGTCCGGCGATCCGCGAAGCCATGCAGGCGCTTGCCAATATGGGGCTGGTCAACATTTCCCACGGTGAACGTGCCAAGGTGCTTCAGTTGACGGCAAAGTCGATCTTCCGGCAGGTCGACCTGACTGCGAAGATCATGTTGTCGCAATCCTCCGACTCGCTTGAGCAGCTGAAGAGCGCACGCATCTTCTTCGAGCGCGGCATGGCGCGAGAGGCGGCTCAGCGCGCGAGCAAGAAGGATGTTGCCGATCTTCACGAGATCATCGAGCGGCAGCGCGCATCCCTTGGCCATGCGGAGGATTTCATTTCTGCGGATATGCAGTTCCACACGCGCATTGCTCAGATTTCCGGCAATCCGATCTTCGGCGCCGTCAGCGAAGCGATGCTCGCATGGCTGAAAGCCTATCACACCGATATGCTGATCTGGACCGGCAAGGAAAAATTCACGCTGGTCGAACATGAGGAAATTCTTGCGCGCCTGGCTGAAAACGATGCCGATGGCGCCGAGCAGGCGATGCTCAAGCATCTGGAAAGATCGCGTGCGCTCTATACGAAATGAACCTGTCGGGGCTCGCCCTGAGATGGCGCCGCGGCGCAGTGCCTTTGTCGTAATTCCTCCCCAATCCTTATGGAATCTATTGGCACACAAATGAGGTGTGCGTGATGATCCATTTCTTTCAGCGAAACACGGCGTTTTTCCTGGCCGCCATCATGACAGCCGTCGCCATAACCGTTTACAATCTGAGCTGCCTTCTGCTCAGGCATCATCACACGATGCTGCACAATCTGCATCATGCGGCAGGCGCCCTGGTCCTCCTGGCCGGCTTCTACACCATGATCCGCTACATGCAGGCGCTGCCGGATGATGAAGGCTAGAAATACGCCAAACTGCGAAATTCGCGCCGGCAATTTCAGATAGAGTTCAGGCTCCGCGGCTATATCCTCGCCTTGTCCCGACGCGAAATCGGTGACGCCTTCGCCAGGTGTTGCCAATTTCAAATTGGGAACCAGTTTCACAGCTAGTTCGTCGCACCACTCCGGTGCAAAGCCCCCATGAACAACTGAGGATATCAAAACGTGGCTGATGTTTGTACGCAAGGCGTGGACACGGGCTTTGTCGCCCTGGGCTATGCCAAGATCGCAATTCTAGGCGTCGTGCAGGGATTGACCGAGCTGCTGCCGGTTTCGTCCACCGCCCATATGCGCCTGGTGCCGGCCTTGCTCGGCTGGCAGGACCCCGGTTCTGCCTTCTCGGCTACGATGCAGCTTGCCGCCCTTGCCGCGATTGTCTCCTATTTTTGGAGCGACGTTCGCTATGTCACCTTCGGATCGCTTGATGCGATCAGGCAAAGGGATTGGCGCTCGCCTGCCATCCGGCTTGCGATCGCCATCGTGATTGCGACCGTGCCGATCGTGATTGCCGGTCTGCTGCTGTCATCCTCCCTGAACGCTTGCGGCACGTCTTTCCGCAGCCTCTGGGTGATCGGTATTGCCTGCCTGGTCATGGGCTTGCTCTTGGCGGTCGCTGAGCTTTACAGCCGCCACCGGAAAGACATCGAGCAGATGACGCTGATGGATGCCCTCTTCGTCGGCATTACGCAGGTCGGCGCGCTCGTTCCTGGCGTCTCGCGTTCTGGTTCAACACTGACCGGTGCGCTGTTCCTTGGCCTGAAGCGCGAGGAAGCCGCGCGGTTTTCCTTTCTGCTTGGCTTGCCGGCTATTGCCCTTGCCGGCTTGAAGGAGCTTTATGAGCTCCATAAGGCGCATATTCCGATGGAAGCCTGGTCGGTCCTGATTGTCGGCCTGATCGTCGGCAGCATATCGTCCTTCATCACCATCTGGGGGCTGATGCGCTTCTTGGAGCGCTTTTCGACCTGGCCTTTCGTCATCTACCGTATCGTGCTCGGTGCCGTCATCCTCTTTGGCGTGCTGACCATGGGCTGGGCCTGAGTGGACTGCCTTTTAGCGAGCTGCAAGGCTTAAAAAACGGCGCTGCCTTGGAAGGCAGCGCCGTTTTTCGTTGCGGAGTTATTATCCGAAGACGAGACCGCCATCGACGATCAGGTTCTGTCCTGTAACGGCCCGCGCCCAGGGGCTTGCGAAGAAAAGAACCGCATCTGCAGCCTCCTCGGGCGTGGTGACGCGGCGCAGCGGCGTGTTCGCGGCAATGATGTCGAAAACGGCTTCCGGCGTGGCGCTGCTGGCATCCGTCGTGCGCAGAAGGCCGCCGGAGACCATGTTGACGGTGATCCCTAGCGGGCCGAGTTCAGCGGCAGCCGTACGGGTCAGTGACAGCAATGCCGCCTTGGCCGCGGTGTAATCATGATAGGGCACCACCGGATTCTGGAAGAGGTTGGTGCCGATCGTCACGATCCGCCCAAAGCCCGCCTGCGCCATTGCCGGTCGCGCCGCCTGTATCAGGTTCAAGGCTCCCTGCAGCGTGGTTTCCAGCTGCCTAGCCATCTCGGCCCAGCTCAAGACATCCAATTTCGAACGCGCGTCACCGTTGAAGCTGAAATCCGCTAGCGCATTGTGGACGACGGTCGTTGGCGCCCCGAAATGCCCAGTCACGTTGGAAACAAGCCGCTTGGTATCTTCCAGGTCGCGAATATCGGCTTGAAAGGCTTTCGCATGATCGCCGAGCTCTGCTGCGAGTGCTTCAGCGCTCTCGCGGCTCGCGCGATAATTGATCGCCACTTTCGCGCCTTCCCGGGCAAAGGCGGTCGCTATGGCCACACCGAGGCCGCGCCCCGCACCGGAAACGATGACAATCTGGTCTTTGAATAACAGGCTCATTTCTCTACTCCTTGTTTGCTTGGCCAGAGCGCATGGAAATGCTGCACTGGTCCATGGCCGCTCCCGACGGAAAGCTGGCCTGCGGCGGCAACCGCCGCGGCGAGATAGGCTTTGCCGACAGTGACGGCTTCGGGGAGCGACAGGCCTTTGGCGATCTCGGCAGCAATGGCGCTGGAAAGCGTGCAACCCGTCCCATGCGTATTCTTGGTCGGCAGCCGCTCGGCTTCGAACCAGGTCACATGACCTGAGCTGGCGAGCACATCCGGGCTTTCGTCACCTTCGAGATGACCACCCTTGACGAGGACTGCCGAAGGCCCGAGCGCTGCCAGCGCAAGTGCCTGACGCGCCATGTCTTCGCGGCTTTTCGCCTCCGCGTCATGCAACAGCGCAGCTGCCTCGGGCAGGTTCGGTGTAATAACGGTCGCGAGCGGCAGCAGTCGCGTGGTCAGCACGTCAACGGCATCGGCAGCCAATAGGGCGGCGCCACCCTTGGCGATCATCACCGGGTCGAGGATGATGGGCACATCACGATGTCGCGCCAGAATGTCCGCGACGGCATTGGCAATGGCGGCATTGGCGATCATGCCGATCTTGACGGCATCCACCCGGACGTCGGCAAAGATCGCATTAATCTGGTCCGCCACGAAATGTGGCGGCACGGGATGGACGCCGGAGACGCCCTGCGTGTTTTGCGCGGTCAATGCGGTCAGAGCTGCCATTCCATAAACGCCGCGGGCGGAGAAAGCCTTCAGGTCGGCCTGGATGCCAGCACCGCCGGAGGGATCCGAGCCAGCGATGGATAAGACATTACGGATCATAGGCGAGCCTCCTTGATGGCTTTCGCGATGAGGGCTGTCGCGGCTTGCGGGTCCGGTTGGCCGCAAATGGCCGAGACGACCGCGAGACCATCGGCGCCGGCCGAGTAAACGCTCGCGGCATGTTCTGCCTTGAGGCCGCCGATCGCGACTGATGGAATCGGGCAAAGCCTGACGATGCGGGCAAGCCCGTCGAAGCCGATCGGCTGCTTGTGGTCGGGCTTGGTAGGCGTGGCAAAGACCGGGCCGATGCCGGCATAATCGACGATCCCGGCATCTATGGAGGATGCGAGGGCTTCCGTTTCCACCGAGAGGCCGAGGATCATGTCCGGCCCGATCATTCGGCGCGCATTGGCAGCATTCATATCCTCCTGACCGATATGGAGGCCATCGGCGTTGATGGCGATAGCGACCTCGACATTGTCGTTGACGATCAGCCGGACATTCGTTCCGTGCAGGATTTGCTTGAGGGCGCGGCCCGTCTCGATCATGGCTGCGGTCGAAGCCTCCTTGTCGCGAAGCTGGATGATGGTGGCGCCACCGGCCACCGCTGCCCGCGTTGTCTCCACCATGCCGAGGTCGCGGCACAGCACGGGATCGAGGACGAGATAGAGCGAGAGATCGAAGTCTTTCATGCTGCCGATATCCTTGCGTCGCGATCCAGCACTTCCGGGGTAAGGCCGGCGAGGGCATCGAGGAAGCGCCAGGAGAAGGAGCCGGGGCCATCCGCCGTCACTCCTGCACGTGCGCCGGCAACGGCAAAGACGGCAAGCGCCGCTATGGTCGCATCGAGTGGATCATCTGGAGTTGCTGCCGCAAACGCACCGACGAGGCAGGTCAGCGAGCATCCGAGTGCGGTCACTTGCGGCATCAATGGCGAGCCGCCGGCGATGCGCTTCGCCTTCTGCCCATCCGTCACAAAATCCGTAACGCCGGTGACCGCGACTATGCAGCCGTGCCTTTCAGCAAGCAGTCGGGCGGAATCTTCGGCTTGCTCGACGGTATCCCTGCTATCGACGCCCTGGCCGCGGCTCGTGCCGCCGGCGAGCGCAATGATCTCGGATGCGTTGCCGCGAATGATAGTCGGCTTTAGCTCCAGCAAGCGCGCGATGGCATCGCGACGAAACGCAGTCGCATAATGGGCGACGGGATCGAGGACCCAGGGCTTGCCGGCATTGTTTGCCGACCTCGCAGCCGCCAGCATGCCCGCAAGCCAGCCGGACGAGAGCGTGCCGATATTGATTGTCAGCGCGCCGGAGATAGCGGCAAACTCGCCGGCTTCCTCTTCGGCATGCACCATTGCCGGCGATGCCCCGGCGGCAAGCATCACATTGGCCGCGATATTCATGGCGACGAAATTGGTGATGCATTGTACCAGCGGAGGTTTGGCCCGCATGGTGTAAAGCAGATTGCCTGCAGTTGTTTGGTCTTGCATATCGCCCCTTTCGGGCGGGCGAGACGCGTAGGGACGACGTGCTGGCGCTTTACGAGGTCCCGAGCGACTCCCTCCGCCAGCATGATCTGGTTCAGGTTCGAAGGGTGCTTCTCAGCCCGCCGGATGGCGGACGCCCCTGTCTCTCATCTCTCTTCTTTTCGCAGACAAAGGCGGCGCTGTCATCATCAAATCATAAAAGCCATTCTGACCCCGGAGATCGCCCGCTCTTTCGGCGACCTATGCAATGAGTGCATGGGTGGAGTGATCCCTTAGCTCTGCAAAAAGCTGCGGGCTTCGACTATATGTTTCTCATCGAAGCGACGGGAGCGCCAAGCACGGCCGCTCAGCTTCGAAAGCCCAAGGAAAGGGGATCATCATGAACGTAGCACGCTCTTTCAACAACTGGCGCAAGTATCGTCAGACGGTCGCCGAACTGGGCCGTATGTCCACGCGCGAACTGCACGACCTGGGTATCGATCGCGGCGAAATCCGCAATGTTGCCCGCGCAGCGATCGCTCGCTAACGGCCGCAACGGCTCCTTAAAAAGCTGCATTATGCCAGCGCCTGTTCCTCCGAGCAGGCGCTTTTGCTTTGTGGATATTGCCGTTCATTTTTGCCGCGCTTGCTGAAGATTGCATCAGTTCAGCTCTCTGCTTTTCGCATGGTGCATAACTGCCTTGCAAAGAAATGCCTATGAACTGAGCAAAAGACTGGTATTTTCCTACTCACCGAAGCGATGCATCTCCTCCCGCATCCCTTCGCTTGGCAGACGTCCTTATCCTCCTCCCAGGGACGGCTGCAGGAACAGCGGAACTCCTCCTCCCATCCGCTGTTCGGTTCTTGTAGAAAGCCTGCCGCACCTCCTCCCGCGGCAGGCTTTTTCGTTTCATCGAACCTTCACGCGATTCCGGATGGCCTAATTTGGCGTAGTGACGGCAGCCCGGGGCAAGCTGCATGGGCACAGAACGGGCGCCGGCACATTAAAGAGTGCGCAATCTCCTCTCGCAAAAATGAATGCTCGCCACTATGTGCGACCTATGTAGCGCGCTACATCGAAGATCGCCCCCAATTTGATTCCCGAAAAAGGAGGATGCCCATGACCGGTTCTGCCGAATACACGCCGCCGAAAATCTGGACCTGGAACAAGGCCAATGGTGGCCAGTTCGCCAATATCAACCGTCCGATTGCCGGGCCGACCCACGACAAGGAGTTGCCCGTCGGTCGTCATCCCCTCCAGCTTTATTCGCTGGGAACGCCGAATGGCGTGAAAGTGACCATCATGCTCGAAGAGCTGCTGGCGCTCGGCCATAGCGGCGCTGAATATGATGCCTGGCTGATCAAGATCGGCGAAGGCGATCAGTTCGGCAGCGGTTTCGTTGACGTCAACCCGAATTCGAAGATCCCGGCCTTGCTCGATCGCAGCGGCCCGAAGCCGGTCCGCGTCTTCGAATCGGCCTCGATTTTGATGTATCTCGCCGAAAAGTTCGGCGCCTTTCTGCCGACCGAGCAGCCGGCGCGTGCCGAATGCATCTCCTGGCTGTTCTGGCAGATGGGCAGCGCACCCTATCTCGGCGGCGGTTTCGGTCATTTCTACGCCTATGCGCCGACGAAGATCGAATATGCGATCGACCGTTTCGCCATGGAGGTGAAGCGCCAACTCGACGTACTCGACCGCCGTCTGGCTGAAAGCGAATATATCGCCGGTAGCGACTACACGATCGCCGATATCGCCATCTGGCCGTGGTACGGCGGTTTGGCCAAGGGCTGGCAGTACGGCGCGGCTGAATTCCTGCAGGTGCAGGATTACAAGAATGTGCAGCGCTGGGCCGAGCAGGTTTACGCACGTCCAGCAGTCAAGCGCGGTCGTATGGTCAACCGCATGTCGGGCAATCCGTCCGAGCAACTGCGTGAGCGCCATGACGCGAGCGATTTCGATGCGAAGACACAGGATAAGCTGGAAGCTGCCGGCTAATCCAACAATTCCCTTTTGCAGTGATGAGCTCGCGGCCCTCAGGACCGCGAGTTTTTTATTGTGCCTGCCACCGGGCATTGCTGGTCTTAGCAAGTCAGCTTCGCTCCACCTTGCGAAGCGTAATGTTCGACTGCCGAGGGTCCCCGCTCGGCATAGAACGCGGCGCGATCCTGCGAAGCGTTTCGATTTTGGCGAAAGAGGAATGCTTCTCCATGCAGCAAATTGCTGACGACCGTACTCTGGATGAGAATGTGACCGCGGGTGCGTTGTCGCAGCAACGAGGCGAGGTCAGGGAAGCGCTCCTGAAACATCTGGTATCGGGCGGCGATGAACGGCTGGATTGCGATCCGGTCAGCGGGCTCAACATGTATGGCTATGGCCCTGCGCCGCGGCCCGAAGATCTCGCTTTTGGCTCGTCGACGGCATCCACCATCTCCGCCGCCGCTTTCGCCGCCGTCGAATCCTATTACGTGGATCTGGCGCCAGAGATGGAAGCAGGCTCGCCGGCTGCTATCTACAATCGCGAAATCGGGCGCGTGCGCGAGGATCTGTTGCGTCTGCTTGGCCTGAGCCGGACGTCAGAGCCCCGGATCGACGCGATCCTGGCCACATCAGGCACGGACATCCATCTTTTTTCGGCCGCGCTGCTGGCGGGCGAGGACGAGCGTGCCCTGATGACCATCACGCTGATGGGGAACGAGACGGGCAGCGGCGTGATGACTGCGTCGGCCGGGCGGCATTTCATGAGCCGTGTTAGCAGCGCACAGACCGTCGCCAAGGGCGAGGAATTGCGGCCAGGAGATGCCACGCGTAACGCCACCGTTGCCGTGCGCAACAAGGATGGCTCTCTTCGCGCCGACAGCGACGTGGAAGAAGAGTTGCGCGGCCTTATCGAGCTCGCCCGCGCAGCCGGCCTCAGATGCCTGCTCGTGGTAACGGATGTATCGAAGACCAGCCTTCTGGCGCCGAGCCTTGAGACTGTCATGCGTCTCAGGGAGCGATTCGGCACGATGCTGGATATCATGATCGATGCCTGCCAGTTTCGTCTGTCGGCGGCAACGATCCGTGCCTATCTCGCACACGGTTTCATGGTGGCGCTCACGGGTTCGAAATTCCTTGCCGGGCCGATTTTCAGCGGTGCGCTTCTCTGCCCGCCGCAAATGTCGGAACGCTTCAAGTCGCGCATTCTGCCTGCCGCCTTGGCGGATTATTGCGGGAAGGCAGAATGGCCCGAAGGCTGGGTCGCTTGCGATATTTTGCCGGAACGCGCCAATCTTGGCCTGCTGCTGCGTTGGAAAGCAGCCATCTTCGAGCTCGAACGCTTCGTCGGCATAGCCGAAGATCGCGTGATCGAGGTCTTGTCGGCTTTTGCGGAGGCAGTCTCTGATCGTCTTGCGAACGATCCGGCCTTCGAACCCTTGCAGAGCCGGACGTTGGACCGGCGTGAACTATGGGGCGCATCATCGGCCCTTCGCTGGGATGAAATCCCCTCCGTATTTTCGTTCTACCTGCGAAATTGTACGGATGGCGCGATGCTGACGGCGGCGGAAATGGCAGCGATCTATAAAGATCTGGCTGTCGAGGGCGATGGGGTTGCGTCGGTGCGTCTCGGGCAGCCCGTTCGCTGCGCCGATTTTGGCGAGGTGCCCGCCAGCGCCCTTAGAATTTGCCTGAGCGCACCGCTGGTCGTGGCGGCTTCCAAGAGCGGTGAAGCGCTGGCGGCGGTGATCGCGCAAGCGATGCTGGTTCTGGATCGCACCGCCGAGGTGGCGGCGCGGCAAAGAGACGGCTCCAATGCCAAGGAGATACGCCGCAGTGCCTGAAGCGCGAAGCGCAAACCCGCCTCGGCTGGCATGGTCCGCTCATCGGCAGCGGATCATGAGCCTCGGCGCTCATCCCCGTCAAAGCCGGCGAAATCGCCTCTGACGATGCCGTGCCGCTGGAGCTTGTCGTAGAAGGTCTTCCTGGGAATGCCGAGTGCTTCGATCGTGCGGCGCACGTCGCCATTTTTCTGCGACAGGGTTTCGCGGATGAGTTCGGCCTCGTAACGCTCGACCCGGATGGGTAGCGTCAAGCCTTCGTCCGCCGTCGCTACTTCGTCGGATTTTGCCGCTGCTGCCGATTCGAGACCGAGCACGAAGCGCTCGGCAAAATGCGAGAGTTCGCGAACGTTGCCTGGCCAGTCGTGCTGTTGCAGATGGCGGCGCACCGTCGTGGATATGGCCGGTACCTCACGCTTGAAGCGGCCGGCGGCGCGGTCGGCGAAATGGCCGAAGAGCAGGGGAATATCATCGCGCCGCTCACGCAATGGCGGAATGGAAAGCGTGACCACGTTGAGGCGATAATAGAGATCTTCGCGAAAATCGCCGCGCTGCCGAGGATCGCCGAGATCGACCTTCGCCGCCGCAACGACGCGAAGATCGACGGGGCGGACCTCATTGGTGCCAAGCGGCGTCACCTCGCGCATTTCCAGCACGCGCAGCATCTGTACCTGGATCGCCGGCGGCATGCTTTCGATCTCGTCGAGAAACAGGGTGCCGGCGCTTGAATGTTCGATGCGTCCAACGCGCTTCTTCTGGGCGCCGGTGAAAGCACCCGGCTCATGGCCGAACAATTCGCTCTCGATCACGGTTTCGGGCAGGGCACCGCAATTCAGCGCGACGAAATTGCCCTTGGCGCGGCGGCTCCAGCGATGCAGCAGGCTTGCGACCACTTCCTTGCCGCTGCCCGTTTCACCCGTCACCAGCACGTCGACATCCGTATCGGCGATCTGCCGCAGCGTATGGCGCAGGCGCTCGATGGCGGGGGTCTGTCCAATCAGCGGCAGATCGCCCTGCGCCTGTTCCGCAGCCTGTCGCAATGCCCGGTTTTCCAGCACAAGCCGTCGTTTCTCGGCCGCGCGGCGCACGCTCTGTACCAGCCGGTCCGTGGCGAAGGGTTTGGCGATGAAATCATAGGCGCCATCCTGGATCGCCTGCACCGCCATCGGAATATCGCCATGACCTGTGACCAGAATGACCGGCAGATCGGCGTCGAGCGCCTTGATGCGAGCGAAGAGCTGCTGCCCATCCATCTGCGGCATGCGGATATCGGAGACGACGACACCGGCAAAATCGGCATTGAGACCATGAAGTGCTTCACTTGCGGCAGAGAAGGCGGATACGGCAAAACCGGCCAGTTCCAGCGTCTGTTTCGTCGCCCTCAACAGATCCTTGTCGTCGTCGATGAGGAAAACAGGAGAACTCTCACTCATGGTGTGGCCTTGCGCAAATGGACGGTGAAGCGGGTGCCGCTGCCATTGCTCTCGACATCGATCCGGCCGCCATAATCGACGACGATATCCTTTGAAATGACGAGACCAAGACCGAGGCCCTTTTCCTTGGACGTATTGAAGGGTGTGAACAGCGAATCGCGGATCGCCGCTGGAATGCCAGGCCCATTGTCCGAAACCACGATCTCGACCTCATCCGAAGTTTCATGTACCGACACCTCAACCTTGGGCTGGTTGCGGCCTTCCAGGGCCTCCAGAGCATTCTGAAAGAGATTAATCAGCACCTGCTCAAGCCGGATGCGCGTGCCTACAACACCAAGCCCCGTTGGCGGCAACTCGATCTTGAGCGCATCCAGGCGGCCGGCAAAGCGGCTCCTGAGCAGGACGACGGCTCCTTCGATCACGCTCCTAAGGTCAACCGGCTCCGGGGCGGTCCTTCCCTTGCGGGCGAAGGCCTTCAGTTCTTCGGTGATCGTGCCGATACGTTCCGTCAATGCTGCGATCGCTGACAGGTTTTCCTTCACCGGCTCCGTCTGATGCCGGTCGAGAAAAACATGCGCATTTTCCGCATAGGCGCGAATCGTCGCAACCGGTTGATTGATCTCATGGGCGACGCCGGCGGCGACCTGGCCAAGAATGGCAAGGCGATTGGCCTGTACGAGATCCTGCTGCACGCCCTGCAGCTTGGCTTCCGTCGCACGGTGGTCGGCAATTTCCGCCTCCAGCCGGTCGCGGGCCTGGCTCAGGTCTTCCGTGCGCTCAAGAACCCGGCGTTCCAGCTCTTCACGCGCGATCCTGCTGACGGCGATCTGCATGGCGGAGACATCGCGGCGGCGCAGCAGGAAAGCCGCAAAGGCGAGGATCGGCAGCAGGACGGTCAAGGTAAGGAAGCGCGTCTCGCGCACGGAGGAGGCGATCGCCTGATCGGTCGGGATTAGATAGCCGAGCTGCCAGGGCGTCGATGGAATCGCAACCGTCAGCCGCAAGTATTCCGCGGCACTGCTTCCGGGCAGAATGGCGCGCACGATGGTTGCATCCGGGCCGACTTTCTCGGGATGGCTGACCGGAAGGGGCGAAAGCGGCGCCGCGCCGAACTGCAGGCTTTTGCGAATAGCGGCGGCTTCCTCGCGCGCAAGGGGAGCGGTCGTCATGAAGCGCCAAGAGGGCAGGCTGGTGATGAGCACGACGCCGCGTTCGTCGGTCACGTAAGCGGGGCGACCTGTCTCACTCCAGTCGGCCTCCAGCTGATCGAACTCCATCTTCACCACGACGACACCGAGAGCAGAGCCGACATCGCCGACGCGGCGGGAAATATAGAGGCCTGGGCGATTGCTAACCGTGCCGAGCGCATAATGTTCGGCGGTCCCCGTTTCCATGGCTTTGCGGAAGTAATCACGGAAGGAATAGTCGTTGCCGACGAAGCTCAAAGGCTCCCGCCAGTTGCTGGAGGCCATGGCAACGCCGTCCTTGCCGGTAACGTAGAGGACGGATGCACTGGTGCCGGAAACCAGGCTTTCGAGCTTGCGATCCAGCGAGACGATGTCGTCGGTGCGCTGGTCGGCAAGGGCATCCCGTACCTGCTGATCATCGGCGAGCAGCAGCGGCAAGGCCCGGGGACGTTCGAGGACGGCTCGCAAGAGAGCGACTTTGAGGTTTGCATCCGTGTGACCCTGCCTTTGCAGCATTTCTATTGCCGAGAGGCGGCCATAAAAATTCGCGCCATAAAGACCGGCCGCAATGACGGCCGCACTTAGAAACGCGAAAACGAACCAGACCCGACGAGCGCGCCGACCCAGTTGCTCGGGCGTCAAAAATCGTTCGTGGACCGGGCGCTGCAGCATTCCCGTATTGTGCATGATTTCGCGCGCGCTGCAATTCGATCTGTGCGGATTGCCGCACAGATCAATGATCTTGGTTCAGGACGGTAAATTAAAATTAAGCAAAAGCAATGTGTTAAAATCAAGGCGCTCATCTGGCACGGTCATTGCAAAGGAAGTTGGAACAGTCGGAGGCTGTTGAATTCTAGTCGTCGCCCGGAGGGCCGAGAGATCGGTTGGGCTTAACGGAGGACATCATGATTGCTCCCATCGCCGCCGCGGAAACGCGCGCCAAAGTTCCCTTTTACCGGCATCTCTATGTGCAGGTTCTCACCGCCATCGCTGCGGGCATACTGCTCGGCCATTACTATCCACAGCTCGGCACATCGTTGCAGCCGCTCGGCGATGCCTTCATCAAGCTGGTGCGCATGGTCATTGCGCCCGTTATCTTCCTGACGGTTACGACCGGCATTGCGGGCATGTCCGATCTGAAGAAATTCGGCCGCGTCGTCGGCAAGGCATTCATCTACTTCCTGACCTTCTCAACGTTGGCGCTTATCGTCGGCCTCATCGTTGCCAACGTCGTGCAGCCAGGCGCCGGCATGCATATCAATCCGGCCACTCTGGATACGAAGGCTGTCACCAATTATGCGGCTCAGGCGCATGATGCCTCTGTCGTCGGCTTCTTGATGAACATCATCCCGGATACGATCGTCGGTGCCTTCGCCAAGGGCGACATTCTCCAGGTGCTGTTCTTCTCGGTCGTCTTCGGCATCGCGCTCGGCGCAGCCGGAGAACGCGGCCGTCCGGTCGTTGACTTCCTGCAGGCACTGACCACCCCGATCTTCCGGATGGTAGCGCTTCTGATGAAATTTGCGCCGATCGGCGCCTTCGGCGCCATGGCATTTACCATCGGCAAGTATGGCATCGGCACGATTGCCAACCTGGCCTTCCTGATCGGCACTTTCTACGCCACGTCGCTGTTGTTTGTTCTCGTGGTGCTTGGCGCTGTTGCTCGCTACAACGGCTTCTCGATCCTGGCGCTGATCCGCTACATCAAGGAAGAGCTGCTGCTGGTTCTCGGCACCTCGTCTTCGGAAGCCGCTCTTCCCGGCCTGATGAACAAGATGGAACGCGCGGGCTGCAAGCGCTCCGTCGTTGGCCTCGTCATCCCGACCGGCTACTCCTTCAACCTTGACGGCACGAACATCTACATGACGCTGGCTGCACTCTTCATTGCGCAGGCGACCGATACGCCGTTGGCGCTTGGTGACCAGATCCTGCTGCTGCTCGTCGCGATGCTGAGCTCCAAGGGAGCTGCCGGCATCACCGGTGCGGGCTTCATCACGCTTGCCGCCACGCTCGCAGTCGTGCCTTCGGTTCCGATCGCCGGCATGGCGCTGATCCTCGGCATCGACCGTTTCATGTCGGAGTGCCGTGCGCTAACCAACTTCGTCGGCAATGCGGTTGCCACGGTCGTCGTCGCCCGCTGGGAAAACGAGCTCGACCAGACCAAGTTTGCCGCCGCCATGGCGGGGCAATTGGGCGAAGAAATCGAAGCGCCTGCGCTGCAGGCCGCCGAGTAGGCTTCGCACTATCCTCCCAAGGATGAAACGGCCCCTTCGGGGGCCGTTTTTCTTTTCCATGCCGGGCGATCACAGTTTCGTGTAGCGCAGACGGGCGGCTGATCCCTCCGGCATCATCAACAGCCGCCTTCATAAAACTGTCACCGCAACGGCTCACAGCATCATACTGACAGTTGTGAATTTCGACGAAACCCCAAGCAGATAGGAGGGCAGCGTGTCACAGACGATTTTTGTGAGCGCAAGCCAGCCAGTTTCGAGGGGTCTTCACGTCGATCAACCATGTCGCGAGTAGCGCGCATGGCTTCTTCACTCTCAGCACAGCAAAAGGCCTTACGACGGTCGGAGAGTTTTCTGTCCGAGCTTGCGTCTCACACGGACGAGTTGCTGCACGGCCGGGTCCACGAACAATATGCGGCCATCTGCTACAGGAGGGTGCCCGACTGCGACGATGCCGAGATGCTCGTCGTCACCAGCCGGGAAAGCGGCCGATGGGTCGTCCCCAAGGGTTGGCCCATCAAGGGCAAGAAGGCGCATGAGGTTGCCGCTATTGAGGCTTATGAAGAAGCCGGTGTGCGCGGCAAGGTGAAGAAAAAGCCTTTCGGCTATTTTACCTATCTGAAACAGCTCGCCGACGGCAGCCGCGTTCCCTGTATCGTCGAACTGCATCTGCTGGAGGTCGACCAGACGCTCCAGGACTTTCCGGAGCGAGGCCAGCGCCGCGTCGAGTGGGTTTCTTTCATCGAAGCAGCCAATCGTGTGCGTGAGCCGGAGCTCAAGGGGCTTCTGCTTGCGGCTGAGCGGAAAGTGCGCAAGACAAAAGGCAAGAAGTGATCTTCACGCTATACGTGCTGCTCGCAGCCTGCCGGCCAGCGGCCGTCGTTGCGAGATGGTGCGCTGCGGCGTTCATTCCTCTGTAACCGTGACGTGTTGTCGCTATCACAGAATATTAAATCGCGAAATTAGCCGAGAGCCAGGCGATTGGCAGCTATGCGCTTCCGTGCTTGCCCTCGCCGCATTGATGCCTATATTGACGCAGCGTTCGGCCGTGTCTGTTTAGGTCGATATGCCTCATGGCTGCAATAGCTGCCTTCACCCGGCAACGAATTGGCCGGCGGACTTTGGAAGGAGAAATTTCATGTCCATTACTCCGAATAATATCGATAGTTCAAAGGTTTCTACCGTACCTGATGGTGAGATTGCTGCTGCCGTGCGGCAGGCGCGTGAAGCCATCGGTTACACGATTGACGACCTCTCCGAGACCTGTGGCCTCACCAGTGAGGAAATCACTGAAATCGAGGCTGGTGCTGAGGCCGATCCGGCGAAACTTCGCCGTATTGCCACCGCATTACAGGTTCCGCCGTCGACTTTCTTCATCGTTTGAACAGGCGGCGCACTTCGGTGCGCCCCTTCAATTCTGCACCGGCGGCCTGCATTTCGCATTGGCCTTACGCGCGAATTATCGCGATGGAAGAACGTACTACCTCGCTTTTGCACGTTCACGCGTCCGCAGCTGCCTAGGCAACGTCTTGTAGCAGGCTTGCTATAGCTTCCGGCGCCGAAAACTGCCGGGGATGGCAATCGCAGGTAGATTGGGCAGCCCCTGGAGGGGGTACGCGCAACTATAGATGTAGGTATGGCCGCCCCGTCGAAGAGATCTAGCTTCGATCACAGGACCATCCGCTGGCTTTTTAAGCAAAAATTTCCATAATTATACATTGAAAATAATCCAATATCAGCTTGGTTTTATGAGTATTTGCGCTTTCTGCTGTCGCGATACTGGTCAAATTCGTTTCAAAGTTTTAATCTACACGGGTCATTTGCGTTTATTAGTAGTACTTTTGCCGATACAGCATATTGCGGTTATGCAGACGTGCAGTGGGACGGGTTTGACGGCGCTTATTGGGACATACCGGCATGGGGCGGAATGATAAGAGTTTTGGCGCCGACCTCGATAACGGTGCGCGGCTTGTTAATTCGATCTCTGTTGATGTTTTCACTACTCAAACGAACCTAGATAGTCGTCTGGCGTTGCCGCCGGAGCCGCCGCAGGCGGGAGAAGACGATCTGGGCCAGGCGGCGGACGAAGGCGACAAGCTTGCAGCTCTGGATAAGATTGCACGGGATATGACGTTGCTGGCTACGCTGGTGACGAGGCGGCGGCACACAAAGTCCGAAAATACCGACGATGAAGATCCAACGCCGTCCTTCGAGGCGTTGGACGAGCCCGTAGGGTCGGCATTCGCGCCGCTCGGAATTGCAATGCAGGATGGGGACGAGGTTCAATCCATCAATTCGATCGCACAGGCTGTCGAGTATCTGACGACGAGATGGCCGATACGCTACGGAGATGCGTTTGAAGAGGCGCTGCAGGCCTGCATCGACGGTGTCAAAGGCAGGGTTTCACCTGAACAGGTTCGCTCTGCTTTCCTCAAGGCAGCGGGTGCGGCCGGTATTCGTGTAATTCCCTGAGGCGATTAAGACCTGCCGGTTCGCCTGAACTTGCCGCCATGAACAGGCAGGCGCCTTGACGCGCGCCGCGGTAGAGGTAACGCGAGACGGCAAGTTGCGCTTGTCGCAAGCGAGGAGGCCCGACCGTTACTTAGAGCAAGCGACCGAGCCTCCCGACCATCGCAAATTGGCGGTTGCGATAGTTCCAAAGATGTGGCTTGCCCCTGCCATGTCGTCCATACGGAAAGCGGCGCCGGAGGTCTGATTGCGCCTGGCGTTGGAAACCCGACTTCAAGGTAAGCCAATGCCTAATGCCGTCAGGCCGCTTGTTTCGGAACGCTACGCGACAACATGACCACTCTACTTGTCTCTTGGACATTGTTGCGGAGATCGACGACACCAGATGTATGCAGGCCGTGATCTGCCAGCCTGCTCTTCACCACATGTCCGTCCATAGGAAGAGGATTTTGTGCGCAGTTGGGAGGCCTGACGTTCCTTCTAGGGTCCGCCCCGTCAGGCCTCCCAGCGCAGCAGATGAATATCTGCGGTGGCGATTGAAGCTCGCAGAACGGCGCCTTGCCTGTCTATATCGAAAGCGACACAGCGCACCCGATTGCGTCACTCGGACGCCGTCGCGGCAGGCGCGAAGCTATCCATCTCATTCTAGTTATGATGTTTCTGCCGCGATGAGTCCGGCATTTCGCGAAGCCGCAAGTATAGAATCAATATGCTCTCAATACATATTGCGACAAAACTATACAAATAAAGCTCACATCTCGAAAATATTTATTAGAAAGTACGTATTTACAGCTATAATCGCGTCTATATTATGGACTCAACGTGAACTTTCGCAAGTTACATGTTGAATCTCGTGAATTCCTTCGAGGAGAATTTTCGAATGCGCAAGTTTTTGGGGACTACAGTTTTCTTGTTGGCGACGGTTGCCGGGAGTTCCGTCTATGCGGCAGATCTCGCGACTTCCACGCCACCTCAGGCTCCTATCGAGACGGCGCCGGTATTTTCGTGGACCGGCTTCTATGTCGGTGTGAATGCCGGCGGCGGTTTCGGTGGTAACGATGATGTCGGTTTCCATTCCTTCGGAAGTTACCTTGGCAGATTTGGCAAGCTCGAAGGATCCGGCTTCCTCGGAGGCGGCCAGATCGGCTACAACTATCAGTTCGACCCCAACTGGGTAATCGGCCTCGAAGCGGATTTCCAGGGCGCTGACATCAGCGACTCGTTCAGAAATGGTACCGCGAGTGCGTCTTCCAAGATCGACTGGTATGGCACCGTCCGTCCCCGCATCGGTTACGCCTATGACAATACCTTGTTCTACGGTACCGGCGGTCTCGCCTATGGCCATGTCAATTACAAAGGCGCAATCGGCGGCCTAGGTTTCGATGACGACAAGACCAAAGCCGGTTGGACGGTGGGTGCCGGCATCGAACACGCCTTCACCGATCATGTGACAGCGAAACTCGAATATCAGTATGTCGATTTCGGCAGCAGCAACATGGGCGGGAACGAGCTTAATTCCAAAGCCAGCCTCGATTTCCATGCTGTTCGGGTAGGTCTGAACTACAAGTTCTGACGAAATTTTTGCCTTGAAAAACAACGTGTTAATCTAATGGAGAGGATAATAACATGGCTTTGATTGGCATCAACCTAGTCAATAACGGCACGACTACGATCGATAGCAGCAATGCTGGGACATCAGGAGATACGATCCAGCTCAATCTGGTTTCCAACGGCACCGTCATCGTCGATGGCGTGGACGTCAATATCAGCAATCTCGCCGGCACCGGTGCGATATCGAGCACGACGATCGACGCGATCAACGGGGCAAACGTAACGATCAATGCCACCCTCGCGAATATCGCAGCCGGCTCGACCTATACCTACGGAATTGGCGCGGGGTCCAGCATCACCGTCGATGCCGGCCTACTCAACGTCGGTTTGCTGAACGGCGTCACGGTGGACTTCGCCAATGCGAATGGCAGCGGCCTGTTCGCGTATAATCCCGGTGGCATCAATCTCAACCTGTCGACGCCGCCGAACGTCATCAACGTTCAGTCGGGAGACAAGATCGAGGTTGTCGGCTCGAACGTCGTACAACAGTCCGGCAACACGGTCACCTTCTATGGCGGCCTGCTGAATGCCGTAGCGCTCGGCTCCTATACGATACCGGCGGGTGTCACCTATACTTATGATGCGAACACTGACACGCTGACCTTCACGAGCTGCTTCCTTCGGGGCACGCTGATCCGGACACCGGAAGGCGATATTCCAGTCGAGGATTTTCGCGTCGGCGATCTCGTCGTCACCCACAAGGGCGTTGCGGAAATCAAATGGGTTGGTCGCCGCCGGATCGATCCGAAGGCGATCGACAAGCCGCGCGACACGTTGCCGATCCGCATACAGGCGGGCGCCTTTGCGGCAAACGTCCCGGCTCGCGATCTATACGTTTCTCCCGATCACTGCATGTTCTTCGGAGAATCGCTGATTCCGGCCAAATTCCTTGTCAATGGCACGACGATCACCCAAGAGGCGACGTTGGTCCCGTTCGAATACTTCCATATCGAGCTGGAGCAACATTCCATCATCCTTGCCGAGGGCGCGCAGACGGAGACCTATCTTGATCTTGGTGGGCGCCTGTCCTTCCTAGAGCCGGGTGTCCTGCGGTTCGGTTCGTTCGGAAACGGGGCGACCCGCACCTGGAACGATTGGTGCTATCCGCCGGTCTATGCGGGCAACGTGCTCGAACAAGTCCGCGCATCGCTCGAAAAGCGTGCGGAGGAAATGGGCTATCTCGTCCGAGAAGCTGAGGCATCCTGACATACATGCCGAGCATCGGGCTCCGGGCGGCGGCCGCCGCCCGGAGCTGAAGCCGGGCATAGGTGAGAGACAGCGTTTTCGTCATCCGTTTACTTGTACGTCTGCGAATTTGCGCGCTTCGCTATCGCCCATCCGTCTGTTTCTGGTGCCTGGGAGCCATGAATGCGCCATGACGATGCTGCTTCGCCTTATCCGCTCGATGCAGGTCGCATCGACGAGCGAGCCTTGATCGAAAAGTTCGCCGGCAAGACAGTCTTCTTCGACGGTGTGTTCAAAGGCGATTACAGCCTGGCGATCGTCAACCGCCACCTTGCACAAGCGCTCATAGATCTGGGCATCAATCTCATCTGCCACACGGCCGAGGACGATTGGCAGAGCGACCCAAACCTCTCGGCTGCCACGGATATCATGCGCCGAATGCGCGATGACTATCCATTCAAAGAGACATTCGACATCCACCTGCGGAACACCTGGCCGCCAGCGACCCACGATATGGTCGGCCAGCAGAATGCCTATGTGGCATTTGCCTGGGAGGAGCTCGAATTTCCGCAATATCTGGTGGACCGGTTCAATCGCGATCTCGACCTCGTGACGGTGATTTCGAATTTCGTCCGGGACAGTTTCGAGCGTTCCGGGATTACAATACCGGTGGAAGTCACTGGAAATGGCTGTGACCATCTCTCGGCTGTCGCCGACGATGTGCCGTGCCCGCTGCCCGAAAGTGGACGCCGACGCATCCTGCATGTGTCTTCCTGCTTCCCGCGCAAGGGTGTCGACGTTCTGATCGATGCGTTCCTGCGCAGCTTCCGCGCGGATGATCCGGTCGAATTGATAGTCAAGACGTTTCCGAATCCGAACAACATCTCGGCCTCCGTCCTGGCTGACAGACGGGGCAGGCTCGCCGATGCGGCGCCCATCACCATCATCGATCAGCACTATGACCCAGGCCAGCTGCGCGCGCTCTATCGTTCGGCAGCAATGCTGGTGGCGCCAAGCAGAGGTGAAGGTTTCGGCCTGCCTTTGGCGGAGGCCATGCTGCTCGACGTTCCGGTGGTGACCACGAACTATAGCGGCCAGCTCGATTTCTGCCGCCCCGGCACGGCCTGGCTGGTCGATTGCCACATGTCGGCGTCGCAAGCCCATGTCGCGGGGTCCCATAGTCTTTGGGCGGAGCCATCCGTCGAGCATCTGGGGATGCAGATGCGCGCTGTGTTCGATCGACCGGATGAGGCCCGCAGCCGGACGGAAAGAGCCAAATCGTTGCTGAAAGCGCATTTCAGCTGGAGGTCTGTCGCCATCCGTACGCTGGCCGCCCTTGCCAAATCCGCTCCATCAACTACCGAAACGCGGCGGGATTGGACGATCGATCTCATTTCCTCCTGGCAGCAGCAATGCGGCATCGCCACTTATTCGCAGCATCTCTATGGCACGCCCGCATTCGAAGGCAGGATTGATCATGTCTTCGCGCGGCGGATCATGGACGACGCGCTGCCGGAAGCCTCCTACGATGCCATCGATGCCGTACCGCGCAGCATGTCGCGGCTGTGGGGCTATGATCTTGCTTCGCTCAAACGTCTGGCGGGGCGTTTGGAGCAGGGGCGAGGCGACATCCTTTGGATGCAGCATCATCCAGGGCATTTTTCAACGCCGGATATGGAGCTCTTGATCCAGCAGATAGCGGCGACGGGTCACCGACTGCGCGTACTGACCATGCACAGCGTGAAAGAGGCGTTACGCGGCGGGACACTGGATTGGACGCGCGCCTTCGACATGGTCTTCGTGCATTCCGCGGAGGATGCGGCAGCGCTTTCGGCTGCCGGCCATCCGAACCCGATCGTCATGCCGCATGGCGTTCTCCTCGTGCCGGAAGACGCCCCGGTACCCGACCCCGCACACTTTACCATCGGCTCCTTCGGGTTCTTGATGCCCCACAAGAATATCGATCGTCTCGTATTGGCCTTTGCGGAGGCATTGAACTACGAGCCGAGATTGCGTCTCAAGCTATTCAACTGCGTCGTTCCAAACGACGAATCGCGCGCGACACGTGCCACAATCGAAAATCTGATCGCCTATCTCGGATTATCCGACAAAGTCACGGCGCGTTTCGATTTCATTCCTGAAGGAGAGCTGCGTCGCGAACTGATGACCTGCGATGTGCTCTCATTCCTCTATGGCCATTCCACCGAAACGGCGACCGGCGCGGCGCGCATTGCGATGAGTGTCGATCGCCCGCTGCTTTGCTCCCGCTCGCCGGTCCTGCGTGATTTGTGGCCGTTCAGCCATGTCGTCAAAAGTACCGAGATAGAATGCATTGCGGAGGCACTCCTCAGTCTTGCTCAAAATCCGTCGCTGCTGTGGATGCTGGATCGAGACCGCAGCCAGGCAGCCCATTGGTATTCTTATCCGCGCACCGCCGCGCGGCATGTCACAGCCATCGAAAAGATGTTGGGGGGCAATATTGACCATCGCCGAGTTGCATAGGCAGCCCTTGAGCGCGCTGCCGAAAGACGTGTTCTCCCTGCCTGCGGAATCCTTCGTCGATGCCTGGGCAAGGGCGTTGGATTTGACAGAGATCGATCTGACTGCGGATGATCGTCTCTCGCTTGCGAATGCCATTCGCGGCGGCACCAACCGGCTGCGCGTCGTTGATGCGCTGAAGGCTCGTCGTCCCGTTCCGTCGTCGCTGAGCGGCCTTTCCGGGATTCAGGCGCTGCGTCGGGAGCCGGACCAATTCGCCATGGTTGAGAATTTCGTTCGCTTTGCGATAGAAGATGATGCGGCTTTCCTGCGCTATGCTTTCGCGCGGATCTGCGGACGCGATCCGACATCGGCCGAGCGATTGGGGCTGGAATTCGATCTCAGGCGTGGCGTCCTCACGCGAACCGCTGTCGTGAAACGGATCGTCGCCATCGCACGCCGGGATGGACAGACGGCCTATTGGGATACGCTGCTGCCAGAAGACGATGGTAGCGCACGGGACATTGCGGATTCGTCCAGCGCAAGTGTCACGCCATCCGGATTGCTGGTTAATCCGGATGGGCAGGCGATGCTCGTTTTCGTGCGCGAGGTCGAGAACATCGGTTGGATGATCGCCCCCGATCTCCTATGCCAGCCGCTGCAGCTTCACGACGGCAACTGGAGTGTGCATTCGGGCTGGCTGCTCACAGGTCCCAAGCGCAGCTTCGCGGAAGGCGACTGGCTGCTGGATCTCGATCTCATTCAGCCACAAACGGCCAAGCTCGATATCGAGATCGTCGCCAATTCCGGCCTCGATTTTCTGCAGACCATGACCCTGGTCGGTTCGTTCTCTGGAACCGTATGCGTGACCGTCAAGCGGGAGCATCGTTTCGTCGAATTGCGCGTTCGCATTCATGAGCGCGCGCCGGAAGATCGCTGGCTGCGTCCCCGAAACATTTCGATGCGGCACGCATCATGAGGCGGGAGCTGAGATTCGCATCGACGCTTCTGCGCGTCGGCCAAGCGGGAAGCGGGGCAACTGAGGCCCACATGCCGGTCAACGTTCTGGCCGAGGCGGATGCCGCACGCGATCGGCGCGATTGGGCGACGGCTGCCTTCTATTATCAGCAGGCACTGGAGCAATATCCCGCGCGAGTATCGCTGTTTGTACAGCTTGGCCATGCTTGCAAGGAGAATGGTGATTTCGAAGCGGCACTGGAGGCTTATCGACACTTTCTTGAGGAGGAGCCCGATGATGTCGATATTCATCTGCAGCTTGGCCACCTCTACAATCGGATGAATGAACCGGAGATCGCGCTTCAATGGTACGAACGCGCCCACGCGCTTGCACCAGACGATACCGACATAGCCGGCCATCTGGAGTCGGCACGCCTTCGATTTTCGCGCGTCGATATAGAACGCAAGCGGCAGAGCGCTATGGAATTGGTGCACTCGCGGCGCTGGCTTCAGGCACGGGCACAACTGCGCGATCTGGTGGATACGGATGGCGAGATCGATCTGATTGCGGTCTATGCGAATGTGACAAAAGAAGCCGGCGATTTCGACGAGGCGCTGCGGCTCTATGATGTCTATCGCGAATATGCACAAAATCTCGATGCGGCATCAGTGATCGATGTCGAAATTCAGACGGCGCATCTCTACAAGGCGATGCGGGATATCGAAGCGGCTCTGCGATATTACATTCGTGCGCGCGATGCGGAGTTCAGCCTCTATGGCCATGTCACTCCGGATTCGATTGCCAGCCGTGAGATCCGTGCCTGCATGGCGGAAATCTATACCTGCTTCTGGCATCCCGACTGACTGCCGCACCAACAACTTGGCCTCGGCGGTTGCCGCAGCGAGATCAACCGCTTTCATGATCCTTGATGGCGGTGAGCATGAGCCAGCCGAGGAGGTAGGCAAGGCTCAAGGACAGGAAGACGATCGCAATGTTCTTGAGCGCATAAGGCATTTCTGCTTCATCCGGCATCTGCGGCGGAACGACCACCTCGAGATAGAGTTGCTGGCGGCGGGCATCGGCTCTTGCGGCTTCGAGCGCGTCGAGGGCGGCAACGAGCGCCTTGTTGGCAAACTCCCGCATCAGGACGAGACTTTCATAATCCGCGATCCTCGGCGCGACGGATTTGTCCGATCCGACCATCTTGGTCCGTTCATTTTCGATCTGCTGCTCCAGCGCCGCGATCTGACTCGTCAGAAAGGGAATGGAATTGCTATCAGGCGCGGTCTTGCGCGTTTCTGCAAGGCGCGCGCGCGTGCTCGCTAGCTCGGCGGTCAGATTGCTGATGAGATCGATCATCGACATGGAGCTGGCATTCGGATCAATCATCAGCTCCTTGTTTCTGAAGTCCGTTATGTTTCGTTGCGCATCTATGACCCGCTGCTGCGCTTCCTGGACCTCATTATCGGCGAAGCGAACTGCATCCCCGCGTGCGCGGTTGTTCAGGCGCTCGAGCAGATCGCCGCCAAGTGCCAGCAGCGTGGTATTCAGATCGGCGGCATCCTGCGCGTGAAAGGCGGTCGTGCGCAATACGGTGATGCCGGTCGTGTCGTTGTGAATGACCGAGACGCGATCGGAATAGTAATTGTAGAGTTCCTCTTCGCTGTTGTTTTCCCAGAGCCGCGGAAAGCGCGTCAGCCAATCCGCCTGCGGACTGCCGAAGATGGCGCGTACAGGGAGCTTGGTGGCGAGTTCCTTCAATGCCTGGCGGGAGCGGATATATTCCTGCACGGAAAACGTATCGTCCTGCGATCGGGTTATTCCGCTGTTCTGCAACAGCGAACCGAAGACGTTGGACGACGGTGGAGCGGCCATGCGGACGACGAAGGATGCTTCCGACACATAGATCGGGGCAGCGACGAAGGCGTAATAGGCGCTGACGACAAGGGTCGGGACAATGACGGCCAAACCAAAAACGCCCAATCGCTTCGGACGCCTGCGGCGCTTGCCGGCCTTCGCAGGCTTGGCGATCGATCGCGCAATCCTCTGGCGGAAAGGCTGTCGTCCATGATCCGCATCGGCCGTCTTGCCTTGGGTCTCGGAGTCTATCAGAGCCATGACTGCGCCTCTCCTGATGAATGTCGGCCATTGCAGATCGATGTCGCCGTGCCGTGGGCGGTAATTGTCCAAGCCCGACGCAATGAAAATTGAGCGCGAAGCCTTCGCCGGTATCGTTGCACCATCGTCCGACGCAGGTGGGACGATGAACAGGAGGCTTCCGCATGCAAGACGTATCGATGAATTCCCGCGGTCGTTCGCAATTCACAACCGGACTGAAGATCCAGGGACGTGTTCTCGGCGCGCTGATCATGCGCGAAATGCTCATCCGCTACGGACGCGAAAATATCGGCTTTCTCTGGCTTGCACTTGAGCCGATGATCCTGACGACGGGCGTCATGATCATGTGGACCCTGCTTCATCACGAGGCCCACGGACTGACGGTCGCAGCCTTCGTTCTGAGTGGCTACATGCCGCTGACGCTCTGGCGCCACATAAGCGGTCATGCCGTCTCTTGCCTGCGCCAGAACTTGCCTTTGATGTATCATCGTCAGATCCGCCTCGCAGACGCACTGATAGCCCGCGCACTTCTGGAGATTGCCGGCACGACTGCGGCCCTTATCGTGGTCTACACAGTTGCGCGTCTGGCCGGCATCATACCGCCCTACCAGGATCTCGGCCTGCTTTTGACCGGGTGGCTTTTCATGGCCTGGTTCTCCTTCGCAGTCGGGCTTATCTTTGCAGCGGGGTCGGAGCGGTTCGAGTTCATCGAGAAGTTCATTCCGCCGTTCCAATATCTGACGCTGCCGATCTGCGGCATGTTCTTCATGGTGGCCTGGCTGCCGAGCGGCCCGCAGAAACTGGCGCTCTACGTTCCCACCGTCCATTGCTTCGAGCTTTTCCGCGCCGGCGTTTTCGGTGACACGGTGCAGACCTTCTACGACGTCGGCTATCTTTTGAAATGCTGCCTGTTCACCACCGCCGCCGGCCTCTTTCTCGTCAACATGGCGCGCAACCACATCAAGTTCGAATGATACGACGATCGTCCGGCTCCCCACCACGCTACTGTTGCTTGGCATAGTGAGGCACCTGGCTCTGGAATTCGAAGGAACGCAGCAGCGTTTCACGCAGCTCGCCGCGGTTGTGCAGCGCATAGTGATTGAGAAAGGTTTCCGCGGATTCCGGCTCGCGTCCCAGAATCCAACGGAAAGCGGCAACGACGTCGTGGGAATCGATTGGATCGCCGAAATGACTGTGAGCGGGACTGCTGATTTTTGCGAAAAGATAGGGTAGCGCCCCATGCAGAATGTCGAGGCTGAACCGGTGAAGGTTCTGGTTCGACAACGCGGTCCTGGTGAAGGCATCCATAAGGCCGGAATAATTGGTGAGGATCGAGACCAGGTCGTTGGAGCGCGGCAAGCCTTCAAAACCGCCATCCGCATGGAAGCGCCCCGCCATCTCTTTCCAGACTTCGCCAGAATAATGCATCGGTGCAGGCCCATAGAGGGCGGTGTCGTCGGAATAGAGATCGACGGGCGGCGTCAGCACCCGACTGTTTTCGATATGCTCCAGGCAGAAGTCGACGAGCATGCGCGACATCGGATAGCGCATCTGCCAGCGGCAGAAATCGATCATGTAGGTATTGCTGTCGATGAGCGTACCGCGATAATCGGCGGTGGGCGGAACGTCGAGCAGTATCAGTCCTGTATCGGGAAGTTCTCTGTTCACGAAATCGCAAAATGCCTGCATTGCTTCGATCACGTACGTCCAGAATTCGCGGCAGCCGAAGGGGATGATCTTGAAGATACCGAAAGCTTCCCGCTGCAAATCCGGTCCCGCCTCCAGTAGCTCGTAGGGCACTGTCAGCAAGGTATTCCTGTAGCGCATGAGCGAGGCGCGTGTGATGCGGCTGAAATCGACAACAAGCGTTTTCGGGGCGGCCTGCTTCAGCCGCTCACGGAAGCCCTTGCGCGCTTCGAAATGCAGCTTTTTCTTGATCGGCTCCGGCCATGCCTCGATCGCCTTGAGGCTCGCTTTCCGCTCGTCCATGAAGCTGGCGACGTTGATGCCGTAGCAGAAGAACGAGATTCTGCTATCCGGAAAGGCGTAGCGAACGAACTCCTCGCTCGGGCACGAGCCGTAGTAGGCGACCTCAGCTATGTCATCGATCCGTTTGCTCAATCATGTCTCCGTATAAGATGCCGGCATCTCGCACCGGAGCCGCACAGTCGGGCACTGATGGGGCTAAAGCGCCGGCTCCCGCTGACGCTGTTTCTTTGCCTTCGTCGACCCCAGCGTCAGCCCAAGCCGCTGAAGGCTTTCGCTGGCGCCGTCGGCGCGATCGTCGTGGACGGCCAGAATGTTCGCCACCGTGCCGACCTGAAAATTCAAGTCGAGTTCCTCGGGCGAGGTCATACGGGTCAGCTTATTTTGCGCGCTGTTCCAGATGCGGTAACCGCGTTCGGTGAGTTGCTGATGGATCGCACCCGGCATCGTTTTTGACAGAACGGAGAGCATGTCGCGGTTGATCTCCATCAGGAGCGAGGGCTTATGTGCCGAGAGCGTTTTTTGCGCTCCTTTCAGGAACAAGCCTTCCGCACCCTCGATATCGACCTTCATGACATCGGGCCGCAGGCTGCCGACGACGCGGTCGAGTGTCTCGACCTTGGTCATGCGCCCGACCCTGGTGTCGGCCGAATTCGTCACCAGCCGCGTTGCGCCGGCGTTGACCGTGTCCTCGGCATTGTTGAGCTGCAATTCGCCTGGCGCATCGGCAAGGGCAAGTTGGCGAACGCTGACGCGGTCCTCAAAGCCGTTCTCCAGGATCGAGCGATTGAACAGATCCCAGAGCTTCGGCAGCGGCTCGAAGGCAAGGACCGTTCCTTTGAACGTCGGATGGGCCGCGATGGAGAGCGAGTAGTATCCGACATTGCCACCGACATCGATGAACTGCCCGGTCTCGGGCAGAATGGCCTTGACGAGATCGACATCGAATTTCTCGTATTCGCCGCTCATGATGCCGAAGGATATGTGATACTGGCGCAGATCGAGATACAGCTTGAAATTGTATTTTGTCTCGAACAGAACGAAAAGCGATTTCGGCACGAAATTATTGAAGAGCAGTTCGCTATGACGTTGGTGGAATTCGTAGGAACTGAGAAAACGCCGACGATGCTCGTCCAGAGAAATGTCCGTCAGCTGCAGCAGGTTCTGCCCGATGACGTTACGCTCGTCCTCGTTCATTGCGCGGCCGAGGATGAATTTGTAGCAGTTTTCGATGTCGTAAAAGCTTGTCACTTCGCTGCTCCCACGTCTTGCTGACCAACCGGATTTGTCTTGTTGCTGCATTTTGCTTGCATTGCTGCCTCTCATTGCAAAGCGACCGAAGGCGATATTCTCTCGATGCGTCGTGAGGCACGCTGGGCGGCGTGGCGCCGCGCGGAAAAATCGGCCTCGATCAGTGTCTCCAAATCATCGAAATGCGTGTCCCATCCGCTTGGCTGGCTCGGCTTGGTCCGGCGTTGCGGCGAAGCGGCGATCATGTCGAGGGCGGCTCGCCAGCTCAGCCCGTCCAGGGGATCGAGGAAGATGGCGGCCTGGCCTGCCGCGGCTTCGCGATGGGCGCTGATGTTGGAGGCGACGACAGGTGTGCCAAGTGCGATGGCCTCGGCGACGGGCATGCCGTAACCCTCTGTGAAGGAAGGGGCAAGAAGGGCAGCCGCGCCGGCGACCAGCCGAGCCAAGGCGGCATCCTCCAGCCCCGGTACTTCGATGACGAGTCCCGGCAGGGCAGGGCAGCGCTCCAGCATCGCCAGGATATGGCTGTTTTCCCATCCCCTCTTGCCGACGATGACCAGCCGTGGGGCCATCGGCCCGTCACGCTCGGCCAGATATTGCCACAGGTGCAGCAGCAGAATGTGATTCTTGCGCGGCTCGATCGTTCCGAGCGTCACGAAATATGGCATTCGGGGGCGCGCCATGTCTGATGATGGCGACAGGAAGCATTGTTCGACACCGGGCGGCAGCACGGCGATCGAGGGCGGCTTTCTATTGCTTTCCTGGGCAAAGGTGCGCAAGGCGCGAGCCGTTACCTGGGAGTTGCAAAGCACGAGCGACGCGTGTTTCAGCACCGTCTCCATTCTGCGGCGATGCCGCTCCGGTTCCTCCGGTCTGACGAATTCAGGATGCGATAGCGGAATGAGATCATGGACGTAGAAGACGCCGTTCCGACCAGTTTCTCGAAGCCAGGAGAAAGCCGATGTCCGTTCCAGCCGGCTGTGCGATACGTGGACGAAAGATGCCCTGTCCGGCAGCGTCAGGCCATGAGCGAAATGGTTGGCGACGGCATGCATGATCTTGCGCAGCTTTTGCGTGTGGGCGTCGCCCGCCTTCACTTCCGACGCCGCCTGCCATCTGATCTTGCCATCGATAGCCGCGAAAATCCGCTCGAGAAGGGTGGCCTGCGAGGGCGATATTTCCGTCGCTGCCCAGCGGCTGTTGAGGATGGAAACCAGCCTGTCTGCTCGCTCAGAGGGAACTCTGATGGCGCCACTATTGCTCGTTTCGATAAACCAGGAAGGCTGCGGAAACGCTTGAAGATTGGTCAGATCGGCTTGTTTGCGGCGCTCGTTCAACCAATTTGCATAATGAAGCTCATAGCGATCTATGCCTGTTGGCGTCGGGCAATGCGCTCGTTCCATCAATCGCGAGATATCCATAACAACCGGCTTCATCATGTTTTTCTCGCCTCAAGCATATGGATGGCCTGCGCCAGCCAGCGCCGCCGCGACGGATTGGGAGCCGTGCCCAAACGGGAGCGATAGAGTTCGGCAACGACGTCTTCTGCTTCGCACGGAAGATTGGTGATGTTCGACCAGTATCGCGGATAGAGGATGAGCGTGCCGGCGACGAGCGCGTCGAGCGTTAAAGCGCGCTTTCGCCGCAACGAAACAACTGCATCGTGAGTAAGCCCCCAGCCGGCATAGAAAGGGAGACCATGACACCATACCGGCTTTTCACGCAGCAGCGCCTCAAACCCGATCTGCGACGTTGCGACATGAACCTCGTCGACGGCGCTGAGGAGATCATCCAGATCGACATTGCCGATAACGAGATTGGCAACCTCCGCCGGTGGGGATGGAGGCGGATGGCGGCCAGCCGCCTTCGCCAGAAGATCAGGGTGTTGCTTGTAGATGATGAATGCCTTCGGTCTTGCGCGCCGGACGGCTTGGAGGAACTCGATGTCTGACGGATGACTTGCCATGCCAAACCGCAGCGAAGCGTCGTTCGGCACCTGCCCGGCCACCAGAACGATGTCGCGGCCTTCAGCGAGAGCATGGTAGTCCGGCGCCGGCTGCGGCGGCAGATTATATTTCGTGATGCCCATCGAGACGATGGCCTGCCGCAGACGCTTTGCCCGCGCAAGAAGTGCATCGTCGAAATTCGTCCTGTTCAGGATCGTTTCCAGCTGGCTTGAGGTGGAGGCATCGAAATAGATGCCCTGGTCATCGAAGCAGAGCGAAGAAGGGGGCACCAGCGAGCTGCCAAGACCGGAGGAACGAATGAAGCCGTCTTCAACTCGAATGATCGGCAATCTCTTGCCCTGCTTCCACAAAACGCATTCATCAGGAGGCGCGGCGTTGCCCCAAAGGACGATGGTGTCGGCGCTCTGAATCTCCGAGGCGCTCGGATTGGTGGCGAATTGAACTTGCGAGCGGGGACTGTTCAGATAGCGGCGCATGACCGCGCGTTTGTGAAGCGAGAAATTGACGCAAAGGTAACGGCCGGCCAGCGATCGGGCACGAGTACGCCATTCGAGCAGCCGTTCGACTGCCTGCTCGGCCGTGATCGGGTTGCGGGAGACCGGATCGACGTAGCGGGAATATTGAAAGAGCGCAGCAGCAGCAAATTCGTCTATGCTGACACGGCGCCCACGACGCGAGCGTGCCGTCGTTGCGACCGTGCCTTCGGCGCGGTCCGCGGTCAGTCCCCAGCCGGCGTAGGCGGGCATGCCGAAGGTGACGACGGGTATTTCCCGCAGAAGCGCTTCCAGCCCGAGCTGGCTTGATACCGTCCAAACTTCATCCACCACATCCAGGAGGGAATGTGTCGAGACAGGGCGGTCCACGAGCTGCACCCCTGCGGTTTGGGCGAGAGGTTGAAGAAAGCCCCGGGCCTGGCCTGCGACGACTTCGGGATGGCATTTGACGATGATATCGGCATTTTCCTCGGCAAGAGCCGCAGTCCACATTCTGGCGAAGGTCGCTGCATCGGCGCCCGCGCTATCCACAGTGCGATTTCCCACCACCTCGTCGACAAGCAGGATGCGCCTGCGACGGCTTCGGCGAAACGAAATGGCCTCGTCCCTTAGCTGATTGTCTTGGGACAGTCGCTCGCGGATGATCCATCGCCGCAGGTTGCCGGCACGCTGAATATCCGTATCGGATGGTGTATCTTGAAGCAGCGCCTCCAATCGCGAAGGCTGGCGGGCGGAGGAATGAATTCCGAGATCATCGGCGACGATGGAGATCGGCGACATGGTGTCCGGACCAGTCGATTGGAGAAAACCGCCTGCCACTGTCCAGAAGGGCAGACGTAACACCTGCGCATAGAGGCGTGCCAGACGGGCAAGCGGCCCGTCACCCCAACCGACGACACCATCGGCGGCACCCATCGTTAATTCGATCGGCTTGAGCGACGCGGAGAAGGCAGGACCGATGAGAGGAAACCGCTGACGTGTCGGAAGAAAGGCGAGCAGTCGCGCGTTGGTCGGGGGCAGCCAGGACGGCTGCTCATTTGTCTTTGCCGAAGACCGTGTCTCCTGGGGAAAGATCGTCGAATCTATGTGCATATAAGTCCCCCCAAAGATGTCCGCTAAGAGCGATTGCTCGCGCTTGGGCGAAACAGCCTGCGATGTGCGCTCACGGCGGGTTGCATGAGCTGAACCGCGTTCGGGGGCATGAAACGCAAGTGCAGCTGGACGACATCTTCCGGTATCGCGAGTGCGAGTTTGCGCCGCCTAGCCACGAGAAACTTCAGGAAGCTTCGGCAAAACTGGCCGATGAACAACTCTCCACGACCAGCCGAGGTAAAGTTGCTGCCGCCATGTTTTAAGAGGCCTCCGAGCTTTCCCATTCCGAATTCCTTGAACCAGCAAAGAGGGTGAAACGGCTAATCGAATGGCAGTTATTGCCGCCACAATTCCACCTCGCCATACGGATCGCGTCGCCAAAGTATTAATTGCGACAGAAGGCAAATTATTCTTGTTTCTGTATGTAAAAATTTCGGAAGCGCGGAAATATATTTGACTTTCAAAGGATATATGGGAATCTCTTGCAAAGTAAATTGCCGTCGAAATCGTCGCGCGCGTTGCTCGGAATGACGAACCGAAACGATGGAAACTGGCTGATTGCTATTGCTTGATCGGAGCTCCGAAAGGGCAGCTGTGGAGTGGTCTCGACCATTCCAAGAGAGATTTGATGGTCCCAAATGAGCCGTATCGAGAATAACAAGGAATTCACTGATTTCGTTAGGCTGGTGAATGCACGCGCATCCGGCGTCGTCATAGGTCAACCGGTTTCCTGGCCGCGTTCCGTTGCGCGATGGGCTCGATCGCAACTGCTGCTATTGCTCATCGTCGTCGTTCCCGGCCTGCTCGGTGCGGTTTACTACGGTTTCATCTGCGCCGATCAGTATGTTTCCGAAACGCAGTTCGTCGTGCGCAGTCCGAACAGGAATGCCGCGGGGCTGCTCAGCGGTTTTCTCCAGAGCACCGGCTTCGTTCGTGCGCAGGACGACAGCTACATCGTCACCGAGTTCATCAAGTCGCGCGCCGCCATGGACGCCCTGGTAAAGAACGATGGTTTGACCGAGATCCTCTCCCGCCCCGAAGGAGATCTCCTCAGCCGATACCCGCTACCTTGGGCCGAAGCCAACAATGAGGAGCTGTATCAGCATTATCTTCGTTTCATCAATGTGCGTACCAACAGCGGCAGCGGCGTAACGACGCTGGATGCTCGCGCATTTCGTGCCGAAGACGCCTATCGCCTGGCCAACGCCCTGGTTCAGCATGCGGAAGAACTCATCAACCGCCTCAATGATCGGGCACGCGAGGATGCCATCCATTACGCGCAGATCGAGGTGAACGACAGCCAGGCAAGGCTGTCCAACATGCAAAAGAGCCTGACGGATTTCCGCAATCGTGAAGCGCTTGTCGATCCAAGCAAGCAATCATCCGCCGCTTTGGACATGATTGCCCGGCTTTCGGACGACCTGGCCGACAGCAAGGCGCGTCTTTCTGCGCTGGAAGAACAGGCACCGCAAAGTCCGCAAGGCGAATCGCTTAGGGCGCGCGTGGCGGCGATGGAGCGGCAGATCAGTGATGAACGGGCACGTATCGTCGGTAGTGACGGCTCGATGGCGCCTCGCATCGCGCAATATGAGCAACTGCTGCTGGAGAGGGAAATGGCCGCGAAGATGCTGACATCGGCTACCGTTTCCCTGGAAAATGCACGGATCGATGCACAGCGGCAACAATTGTATCTGGAGCGAATCGCCGATCCGAATTTGCCGGATCATGCGCTGTACCCGAAACGCCTCGGTTCGTTTCTGATGTTGCTTGCGGTTTGCTTCGCGACGTTCTGGATCGTGCGCTTCTTCGCGATCCAGGTATACGAGCATGCGGCTCAGCAATGACCGGTCTCCCTTCCAGTCTCACGCAGATCGCTTCTTCGGGGACGCCGGCGCCGAAGAGCGAAATCCCCTGGCATGAAGATGGCATTGTCGGCGTGTTCGACCTTGTCAAGGAATACGAAGTGCATGGCCGGATGCGCCGCGTGGTCGACGGCGTGACATTCAAGATCGGCCGCGGTGAAAAGATCGCCGTCCTCGGCCACAATGGGGCCGGAAAATCAACGCTCGTGCGCATGATCGCCGGGATAGAGGAGCCGACGTCGGGCAAGGTCGTACGCAACATGTCGATGTCGTGGCCCATTGCCCTGAGTGGTGGCTTCGGCGGTTCGATGACCGGCTTCGACTGCATGCGCTTCTTGTCGCGCATCTATGACAAGCCATTCAACGAAATTCGCAATCTGGTAGAGGATTTCAGTGAGCTTGGCCGCTATCTGCGCATGCCTCTCAGGACCTATTCCTCAGGCATGCGGGCGCGGCTGGCCTTCGGCATGTCGCTTGCTATCGATTTCGATTGCTATCTCATCGACGAGGTATTGGCTGTTGGTGACAAACGCTTTCAATCACGTTGTTTTGAAGAGCTTTTCGTCAAGCGCAAGGATCGCTCGATGATCATTGTGGGACATAATCTCAATGTGATCGGCGATCTGTGCAAGTCGGCGCTCGTGTTGAAGAATGGCCGCGGCCGCGTCTTCGACGACATTGAAGCGGCATTTCGCATCTACTCCACATTGTAGCCCGGCTGACGAACGGTTGTGTGGATCGATAACAGTAGTGCACGCCATATTTGCAAATTGAGACAATATCGAGCGGTAGCTGCACGGTGCCTCCGTGCTTGCCTGTATCCGGTTGCTATGCGGGCAGCGGCACTGCGGATCATGACACAGGATCCTGGCTAAACCACATGATGTATTAGAATAATTGAAATGAACGTAGCCTGCAGATTGTTTTTAACCGCAAGCCAGCGTGGTCTCAAAGCGACTTCATTTTACCCGCAGCCCCTGTGCACGCAACGAGCTTCCGCCAAGTCGATCGAGATAAATTAGTAACTACTTCTGCAACCTGTGCCAGTAGACGCGTAGGATATATTTGCCGATAGCGATTATTTTGTCCGATATCGTCGCTCGGGATATTCAACCTGTGGCCGCGCTACGAAGAGGTAGGATTCTGTATAACATCGTCACTATCTGTACTGTCGCGCTAAAATTCATCGTGCTAATTTAATAATTAATAATGCAACTTACGATGAACAGTCTTGCATCTCGAAGTGGGCGCGGGAGCAACGTGATGGAGTCGTCATAACGAACGCTAGAAAAATGTGGCCTAGATAGAAATCAAGTGTTAGCGATGGCTAATATGCAACCTGAGATTTTGAGTAGGATTAGCGGATGGCGATGTTGGAAAGAGTTGTCGAGCAGTGCGTTGGCACTTTCGAGGTGTATTCCCGGGATGCAATCATTCGCAACCTCGACATGCTTGAGCCAAACTGGAAATGGACGGTTCCCTCGGAAACCTCAGGCGATTACTCCTTCAAATTCAGCAAGCAACCGCTTCAATCAGCCTCGATCATAAGCGCCGAGCATTCGGCCGGCCTCGAGGGGATCGCGAAGCAGGATCTGCCGCGCGTCAGCATCGTATTTGTTCTCGCGGGTGAAATAGAGATCAATCATCGGCGAATGCGCAAATCCCTGCGCATTCCTGCCAACTATGTCGCCAGCATCAGCGACCGTGCAGGAAAGCGGCTGGAGATCAAGCCACGCAGTTCCTGGCTGCTGTTTCAGATCCCGGAAGCCGTAATCCGGCAGCATTTCGAAGAACTGACAGGCAAGCCTTATGTACAGGAATTTGCGTTGGCACCAGTGAGCTTCCGTCAAGGTGGCGCGCAAGGGCTCTATCAAACGCTGCGCCAGGCCGAGAAGGATTTGACGACTGCTCGCCAGACTGAACGGATGATGCTCGCCAAGGCTTATGGCGAGCTCCTGCTGGTCAAGCTGTTTGCCAAGCTGCCGCACAATCTGTCCGATGCGTTCAATCGCGGCACGCTTGAAAATGCGCCACGCCAACTCCTGAGGGCGGAGGCGTTCATGCGTGACAATCTGCATAATGCCATCATGCTGGAGGATCTCGCGAACGCCGCGAGCTGCAGCCCGCGAGCGTTGCAGCGCATGTTCAAGACCTATCGGGGCGATACGCCCATGGGAATACTTTGCAACTACCGGCTGGCCGCGGCACATGGCGCCATCAAGGGCGGTCAGGCCGAAAGCATCACCGATCTTGCCATGAGCCTGCAATTTTCCAATCCCGGGCGTTTCTCCGTTCTCTACAAACACGCCTATGGCTCCAGTCCTTCGTCGACCCTTCGTTTTACCCGGGAGCGCAGCGACAATGCCGGAACGGCCTAGCCTGCCTCGCACGAAAGTGCCTCGTCAAAACTGTCTCCATGCCATTCAGGATCGTCGATGCCGTTGAAGTTCGGATTACTGTGCGTTCTCGCCTGCGTTCTTACGGGCTGTGCTTTACCGGAGGCCGGACCCAAGGCCTCCCGCATATTGGAAGAGGCGGCCGCACGCACCATGCCGCCATTTGCGCTGGTCGATGTGACATCGACTGCGCTTGTCAAGAGCGTTGCTCGACCCGAGGCCAGCTTCGCGGCCTATTTCGGCGAGGGTGCGCGTGATCCCGGCCTGAGAATCGCCGTCGGCGATGTCGTCTCCGTCAGTCTTTGGGAGGCGCCGCCTGGAAGTCTGTTCGGGATGGCGTCAAGTGCTTCAGGTCAGCAGCAGGCGACCGGGAGTTCGGTTACGATCCCGCCTCAAACCATCAATAGCGACGGGACGATCAGCATTCCCTATGTGGGGCGCATCAATGCGGTCGGCCGAACGCCCGCAGCTGTCGAACGAGCCGTGATCTCTGGCCTTACCGGCAAGGCGGTGCAGCCACAGGCGCTGGTAACGGTGCAGCAAAGCGCCTCGAATACCGTCACGGTCACCGGCGAGGTCGCCGGTGGCGCACGTGTTGCGCTCTCGCCCGCCGGCGATCGTGTGCTTGATGCCATCGCGGCAGCGGGAGGATTGCGCGCCGGCGTCAATGATAGCGTCGTCTATCTGACGCGAGGACGCCGCACGATGCATCTGCCCTTCACCGCGATCGTTCAAAACCCGCGCGAAAATGTAAGATTGCGACCTGAAGACGTGGTCACTGTCGTCCGGGAGCCGGTTACCTACACGATTCTCGGTGCGTCGGGCCAGAATGGCGAGGTGCCATTCAGTGCACAGCATTTGACTATGGCGAACGCCGTAGCGCGGGCGGGAGGGCTGCAGGATACACGCGCCGACGCCTCGGGCGTGTTCCTCTTCCGTTACGAGCCGCTTGACGTCGCCCGTCGCATCGTCGCGCCGAACAATCCGTTGTTGCGCAGAGGCGGGGCCATTCCGATCGTCTATCGGTTCGATCTGAAAAATGGCTCCACGCTACTTGCAATGCAGAACTTCGAAGTCCAGCCGCGGGATATCATCTACGTCTCCAACGCATCCTCGATCGATATTCAGAAATTCATGGGCCTCTTCCAGGGCGTCACGGGAACAGCACTGTCAGCGGCATCGGTCGGCATAGCTGCATCTACGGCAAACTAAGGACCGTGCGGGGTGCGAGAGGGGCGGAAGAATGAAGTCGATGGAATTTCATGATGTTGGCCGGCCTGCGAAATGCGCAGCAGGCATGCCGGACCGAGAGAGATAAAATGAGTTCTTCGGCACTGCTACATCTTCATGAATTGATGGCCTTCGACAGGCATCAGGCAGAGGCTGCAATCCTGCAGCGGGTCAGCAGCGCTTATCTTGGAAGCCATACGGCTCTGGTCCGCGTGCTCGGTCGCTACAAGCTCTACATCGATACCCGCGACAGGGGCTTCGGCTCTCACGTTCTTCTGGACGGTTTTTGGGAAATCTGGCTGACGTTGTTTTGCGCACGTAACGTCAAGCGCGGCATGACCGCGATCGATGTCGGCGCGAATTTCGGCTACTATTCTCTTTTGCTTGCCGAGCTGGTGGGAGCCAAAGGCGAGTTGATCGCCGTCGAACCCAATCCGCATGCGGCTGATTTCCTGCGTCGCAGCATCGAGCTCAATGGGCTGCTGGATCGGACGCGGATCGAAAGACTGGCGCTCGGCGCCACAATATCTGGCGAGGCCTCCTTCTACATTCCCCATAGCGAGCCGAAGAACGCGCTGATCGTCTCAGAAACCTTCCAGCCTCACGCCCAGGATGGCGCAGTCATCAAGGTTCCCGTGACCACCCTCGATCGTTTGGGTGGTTCCTGCTCACGCGTCGATTTCATAAAGATCGACGCAGAGGGGGCGGAGCAAGTCATCCTCGAAGGAATGGGCGAGACCATTGCCCGTCACAAGCCGATGCTCGTCGTCGAGTTCAATCCTGGCCGCTATGCCGACGCGCAAGGCTTCCTTGAGCGGCTTGCCGGCATCTATGGGTCGCTACGGCGCCTTGATTTCAGTGGCGAGGCCGTTCCCGTCACCAGCGAGGACCTGCTTTCGAAATATAGCTCCGACGATTCGCTGCTCGTCTTGTCGCGTGACAAGCCGGCTTGAGAGCGAAGAAGGGGTTCCAGATGCTGAAGGAGAGATGGGAGTGAGCCAGACGATCCTTTACGACGGCCTCAATCTTTCTCTGAAAAAGGGCACAGGTGTTGCGACTTACACCCGCGGTCTGATGTCTGCGTCCCGTTCGCTTGGTTATCAGACCGGAGTTGTCTACGGAATTCCGGGGAGGGTTCCAAAGGACCCGGTATTGCGAGAGGTTGTTCTCTTCGATGCGTCCGGCTCCCGCCCGCCCGGAGCATTTTCCGAAGTTCGGCATTGGCTGCGTCGTCGCATTGCTGCGCCCTTCGGTGTGAAACCGGTTCCGATCCCACTGAGCGGGACGGTTATTCTTAAATCTCTTCAGGCGCAGCTCGGCGATGCGGCCCTGGCCTATGCTTCCAGCGACTTGTTCCATCTCGCGCGCCATCATTTCAAGCGCTATGGCAATAATCTAACAATGAAGTTCGAAGCACAGCCGGATCTTCTCCATTGCACTTATCCGATGCCGATCGCGGTGAAGAAGGCGCTGAATATCTATACGATCCATGATCTGGTTCCCTTGCGGCTGCCCTATCTGACCGAGGACGACAAGCGTTATCACTATAAGATGCTGCGCTCTCTGGTCCGGCGAGCGGATCATATCGTGACGGTGTCCGAAACGTCGCGGGCCGATATCATCAAGGTTCTTGGTGCCGATGAGGCGCGCGTCAGCAATACCTATCAGGCGGTTCACGTGCCGGAGCGGCTTCGTGAGAAGCCAGCCGATGTGGTTGCCGACGAGGTCGCCGGCATTTTCCATCTCGATTGGAAGGGCTATTTCCTTTTCTTCGGCGCTTTCGAGCCGAAAAAGAACATCTCGCGGCTGATCGAAGCCTATCTCGCTGCGAAGACATCCAAGCCGCTTATCATCGTCGGTGCTCCGGGATGGAAGGGTGCGGAAACACAGCAGCTCATCGATGATGACCGGTTTCGCTTCTATCTTCGCGCGGAAGACCGCATCCTGCCGCAACGACAGATCCAGCGCTTCGATTTCGTATCCTATCCTCTGCTGATCAGCCTGATCAGGGGAGCGCGGGCGGTGCTGTTTCCTTCGCTTTACGAAGGTTTCGGCCTGCCGGTGCTGGAATCCATGCAGCTTGGAACGCCGGTCCTGAGCTCCACGGAAGGATCGATCCCCGAAATAGCCGGAAATGCCGCGCTGCTGGTCGATCCTTATGACACGGAGGAGATGCGCAAGGCGATCGTCAGTCTGGATCAGGACGACGGGCTGTGCGCCTCGTTTGCCAAGTCCGGCCCCAAGCAGGCGGCCCGTTTTTCGACGGATCGATATCAACAGAAGGTGAGCGCGCTTTATGACAGCCTCTTCAACGGATAGCCGCGGGAAGGGTGGTGCATGACCATCCTCTTTGCATTCGGGATGCCGGGCGTCATGTCCTCCTGGGGCGTTGCCGCGGTTCATGCCCTGGCCCGCGAAGCTTTCGGCGACTATGCGATCATCGCAACCGATACGGTGGAGGACCTCAAGCAGCATGTAGTAGCACGATCGGGCATGCATGCCGTTCTTGTCTCGCAATTTCCGGAAGCCAAGCTTTCGGAACTGATCCTCAGGGTCAATGTGCCGTTTCTGTTGTTTCTCGAGGATCCCCTCGACGCGGTTTCATATCTGGCTCGAGCGACCGAGCAGCGGGATATCGGACTGGTCAGGGCCGTCTCCGCCAGCCTTGCCTGCCTCGAGCCGCTGGCAAGCGCTTCCGGAGCGCTGGTCTTGCGCCGCAACGACATCGATCAAAAGGGCAGCATAGATCTGCTCCTGAAGACGATAGACCGGCATTTCAGTACTGATCTCAAACTTGAGCAAATCGCAAATGCGCTGCTGCACGTCGGTATGGCACCGGTCGGACAGCCGTCGCATGCCGAGGCGCCGAAACTGGAGGAGGCTGCTGCGGCGGTGATCGCCGGATATCTGATGCCTCAGGAGACTGTACCGGAGGTCAGCGAGGCATTGCGCGAGACGGCAAGGAAGGTTCTTCGCCCCCTGGAATTCGACCCTCGGGAAAGCTCGAGCGCGACCATTTTCTGGCCGCAGGAGACATTTCTGTCAGGCGACAGCCTGGGGCAAACCCTGGATGATCTTGTCGACCTCACCGGGGGAGCCCGGTGCCTCATCTATGGTCCCTATCTTCACTTGCCGCCAGGTCGCTGGAGTGCGAAGTTTGTTTTCGATGTCGACGAAGACTGTCAGGGGCAGATCTTCACCGTCGAAGTACATGCTGCCGAATTGCTGGGGAGGCTGCGTGTCTGCCCGGAAGGCACCGGCTCCTTCGAGGTGGCAGTACCGGTCAATATTGTCGATCCGCGTACGCCGATCGAAATTCGACTGATGATGGACAGCGGTGCCATCGAAGGGCGGCTTTCCGCCTGGAGCGTCGAATGGCTGCGAGCGGCTTGATTGCCGGGCGGCGACCGGCTTTGACGACTGCCGATGCGCAGGGCTTTCACCGTGTTGACGCATCACCGGCAGCGGATTTTGTTTTCCGCCCATTATTTTGTTACCCAACATTTCCAGCGCCAGGAATTTTGTAAACGAATGTTTCTCCGCCAGATTTTTCCGTATTGGCGCCGCAAAACCCTTCTTTTCAGACAAACTATAGTTTGTATAAGAATTGAGAAAACGGAATGAAGCCTATGAACGCAACCGCCGCTCCCGATATTCTGATAGTCGATGACGACCACGAAATACGCTCGCTCCTGAGCAGATATCTCGAGGAGCAGGGTTTCCGCGTATCGACGGCAAGCGACTTGCGCGGATGCAACGATGCGCTCAATCGACGTCATCCGGATCTCCTCGTCCTGGATGTCATGCTTCCTGACGGGTCGGGCCTCGATCTATGCCGCGATCTGCGAAACCGCCGCCCCCGGGTACCGGTCATTCTGCTGACCGCCCTGAAAGAGGACATAGATCGCATTCTCGGTCTTGAGATCGGCGCCGACGACTACCTGGGCAAGCCGTTCAATCCGCGTGAACTGGCCGCACGCATCCGTGCGGTCCTGCGCCGTACGAACGAGGATTCCTCATTGGAGCCCGAGCAGAGGCGCTATCAGTTCGCGAGCATGCTGCTCGATCCACAGCTTCGCCGGGTCACCAGAGAAAACGGCGAGGTGATCTCGCTGACAGGCGCTGAGTTCGACCTTCTGAAGGCTTTCCTGGAGCGTGCAGGCCGGCTCTTGTCGCGTGATCAGTTGCTCGACCTGACGCAGGGGCGCGATCGCGATCCGGCTGATCGCTCGATCGACGTCCTGATGAGCCGGCTGCGCCGCAAGCTAGGAGAAACGGTGGAGGAGCCCATCTTCAGGACAATCCGTAATGGAGGCTATCAGCTCGTCGTTCCGGTAACGGCAATCAAAGGCGATTCATGAGGTCGCTTGGCGCGCGCTTAGCGCTACTTTTGATGACCGCCATCGTTCTGGTCGTCATTTCCTCGTCCTTCGTGGCAAGCCTCGTCATGCGTGGACCACGCCCGGACATGACCGTCGAACGGATGGCCCATCAGCTTTCCATTCTTGCCACTTTCGCAGAGAAGGACAGAACCACGGCGGCATCGGCCGGATTGGTCGTCGCCCCCGGGCCTGCTGAAGGCCAACGCGACGAAGAATTGTCCCGCTTTCTGATGGAAGCTCTGCTTCGAATATCCGGCATGCGCGAGGCCGTCATAGTACGCCAATCGACGGGCGAAATGATCGCGTCGCTGAGGCTTTCCGACGGCAATTGGCTGATCATGCCGATGCCGGACCATGGGCCGCCGCCGGGCGGGTGGAAAATCCTTGTGGGATGGCTCGGTCTCATCATCATCGGCAGCGTGCTCGTCTCCATCTTTGCCGCCTCGAAGATCATGAAGCCGCTGCGTCTGCTTGAGGAAGCGGTGGCCGCAATCAATCCCGACGGCACATTGCCGCATATAGCAGAAAGCGGACCGGGAGAAATTCGTGCGACTGCACAGGCGCTCAATGGCCTGTCAGCCCGAGTGAAGGCCGCCACGGAAAGCCGCATGCGGCTCGTTGCCGCCGCCGGGCACGATCTGCGAACGCCGATGACCCGGATGCGTCTGCGCGCGGAGTTCATCCGGGATGACGAAGAGCGGCGCAAATGGTTTGCCGATCTCGAGGAACTCGACAGGATCGCCGACAGCGCGATAGGGCTGGTCCGGGAAGAGATTTCCAAGGACAGTCTGGAGCAGGTCAGGCTCGACAGGATTGTCGACGATATCGTCACCGAGTTGAAGGCGATCGATATGAACGTCGCGAGCGGTGAACTGGAGCAGGCGACGATCTGCGCAGGCCCTCTCGCGGTCACCCGAGCCTTGCGGAATTTGCTCATCAATGCGGCAACGCACGGCCAGTCGGCAACGGTGACGGTCACGCATCTTGGCAATAGAGCCGTTGTGCGAATTGTCGATACCGGGCCTGGCATTCCGGAGGATCGGCTCAATCAGGTGTTCGAACCCTTCTTCCGAATCGACATCGCAAGGCAAAGGTCTTTCCCAGGCGCCGGCCTTGGCATGGCCATTGCGCGTGAGATCATCACCCGATTCGGGGGCGAGATCACGGTGCGCAACCGTCAGCCGCGTGGGTTGGAGCAGGTCGTGTCGTTCAAGAACGCCGAGGCCAAGGTCGCAAGCTAGCACGAGCGACGCGAACCAAATCATCGTTGCATCGCAGCTTGGCGCTCCCTTGCAAAGCGGGATCAGCCGACGGCATATCTGTACGATCAAACAGGCTTTACTTGCGTAGAACTCTCGAAAATTCTACATAAACCAATATTCAAAGTAAGGTTACTGAACTTACCAAATAGTTCGCGCAGGCGGGAAAAGCCGAGACATTAAATTTCGCCAAAATGCCTTGTTTCAGCAACATTCAGAAATGTCAGCGCCGGCAACTGATGTAAAATCGTGGTCGATCAGTAGCTTGGCTCGAGCAGGCTTTGATCGCCCCGCATACCCGGCTTCGCCATGACGCCCCCAACACGAATGGCGAAGCCGGATTGCTTTCCGGCCCCGCCATTGTTTTTTTCCAACAAATATCAGTCTCTTGATAATGCCGCGACAGGGTCCAGCAACGATGCGTTGCGGGCCGGCAGATAGCCGAAGGTCAGGCCGATCGCGCAGGAGCATGCGAAGGCCAGAATGATCGAGCTTACGGAATAGATGAGCGTGAAGTTCGATCCGAAATAATTGAAGGCAAAGCCGAAGCCGAGCGCCGTCGTGATGCCGAAAGCACCGCCCAGCAGACATACGAGGACGGCTTCGATCAGGAACTGCTGGAGAATGTCATTTCGTCTCGCGCCGACAGCCATGCGCACGCCGATCTCGGCGATACGTTCCGATACCGAGACGAGCATGATATTCATGACACCGATACCCCCGACCAGCAGCGATATGACAGCGATTGCCGAGACGAGCAGTGTCATGGTCCGTGTCGTGCTGGTGATGGTCTGGCGAATATCGTCGGTATTGAGGATAAAGAAATCCTTGGTGCCATGGCGGCGCTCCAGAAACTGCGTGACAGCTACCTCCGCCGCAGAACTCTCGGTATTGTCGGCGACCCGCACCGTAATGCTACGCAGCGACATGTCGCCCAGCAGGCGGGCCTGGACGCCTGTATAGGGCAGATAGACGGAAAGATTGTCACTTGAACCGAAGCCGCCTTGCTGGGAGGCGATGACGCCGATGATGCGCACAGGAACCTTGCCTACGAGAATGGTTTGCCCGAGCGGATCGAGCCCCTTGTCGGAAAACAAGGTCGTCGCCGTGTTTTGATCGATCACCGCATCCTGCGACAAGCGCCTCACGCTATCCGCGTCGAAGAATCTGCCCGTGATAAGTTTCGATCCCTTCACGGAAAAGTATGCATCGCCTACGCCATTGATGAGGGCATTCGCCTCCGTCGAGCCGAATCGCACCGTGCTACTCGTCGATACGGTCGGTGTGACGGCGGCGACATAGGTCAATTTCGCCAATGCATCGGCGTCTGCGACGACCAGCGTCTTGATGCGACCCGAGCGTGTGTCGCCGAAGCTCTTGCCGGGAAAGATTTCGAGCGTGTTGGTGCCGAGGCTATTGATATTTTCCAGAACCTTGCGCTGCGATCCCTCGCCGAGCGCGATGACGCTGACGACCGAGGCAATGCCGATGATGATGCCGAGCATGGTCAGGAACGTGCGCAACCGATGGGCCTTGAGCGCAAGGATCGCCATCCGGAAAGCCTCAGTCAGCCGGCCGGCCATCTCCCCCCAGCCGGACTGGCCGAACCCGGTTGCGGTAGCGGAGGACCGCAATGCTGGACCTTCGCTGCGTGTGCGTCGATCGGCAACGATCCGTCCGTCGGAGATCTCGATGATGCGATCGGCGCGCGCTGCGACGTTCATGTCGTGAGTGACGATGACGACCGTGTGGCCTTCGGCATGGAGCTCGCCAAGAATACGCAGCACTTCCTCGCCGCTCTGCCGGTCGAGGGCGCCTGTGGGCTCATCTGCAAGAATGACATTGCCGTTGTTCATCAGGGCGCGAGCGATCGAAACTCGCTGTTGCTGACCGCCCGAAAGCTGGCCCGGGCGGTGGCCGTTTCGTTCGCTCATGCCGAGCCGCTCAAGAAGTGCTGCCGCGCGCGCCCGTCTTGTCTCGCCCTGCTGTCCGGCATAGATGGCCGGTACCTCGACATTGCCGATCGCCGTCAGCTCGGAAAGCAGATGATAGCGCTGAAAGATGAAGCCGAAATGTTCTCTGCGCAGTTTGGATAGCGCATCGCTCTCGAGGCGATGCGTCTCCTCGCCGGCGATCGCATAGGTGCCGGCGGTGGGACGGTCCAATAGACCGATGATGTTCATCAGCGTGGATTTTCCCGAACCGGAAGGTCCGACGATCGCGACCATTTCGCCCTCGGCAATGGATAGATCGACATCCTGCAAGACTGCGATCGTACGGTCGCCGGATTGATATTCGCGGCGCACACGCTTCAATTCGATAATGGGTGAGGGCATGCATCAGAATCCCATTGGAGGGGGAGGACCACCACTGCTGCTCTTGGTGGTCGCGGTGCTCGCCTCGCCGACGACCACATTCTCTCCCTCGGAGAGACCAGACAGGATCTCGGCCGAGACATTGTTGTTGAGGCCGACCACGACGTTGCGACGGATCCGCTTGCCGTTGTCGCTCACAACCTGAACTGTGTGGGATCCTTCCGCTGATTTGGCGCCCAATGCGGAGGAGGGGATGGTGAGCACACCTTTGGCCTGGCCGAGAATGATGTGAACCTCTGCCGACATATAGGTGCGAAAATAATTATCGGGGTTCGGCACCGCAAACACACCGTTGTAGTAGATCGCCGAGGTCGATGATGACGATGTCGTACTGCTGCTCGACGACGTCGTGGTGGATGACGAGGTGACGCTGCTGTCGCTGGTGATCGATTCAGGTGCTGGCTCGATCGACTGCAATGTGGCGTCATACCGGGTACTCGGATCACCAAGGATGGTGAAATAGATCGGCTGCCCCACCTTGACCTTGACGACATCGGCTTCGGAGATCTCGGTGCGAATGATCATCGTGTCGAGTTGTCCAAGGACGACGATCGTCGGCGCTGATTGCGCTGCGTTCACCGTCTGGCCCTGCTGGTTGACGATGGCGAGCACCGTGCCGTCCATCGGCGCTGTGATATGCGTGTAGGAGAGGTTGGCGCGCGCGGTTTCGACCGCGACTTCGGCCGATGTAATTTGCGCGTCGAGAGCGGCAATTTGGGCAGTAATCTTCTTGACGCTCGCTTCCGCGCTGTCGAGGTCCGCTTTGGAGCCCGCCTGGTTGCGGAATATCGTCTGCTGGCGGATGAGCGTCGTCTGTGCGTTTTCAAGATCGGCCTCGCTTTCCTGGCGTTGTGCCCTCACGTTCGCCAGGGAAGCCTGAGCGGTCTTCAGGTCGTTGCTCTGTGTGGTCGAGTCGATTTCGGCAACAAGGCTGTCCTTCTTGACGGTATCGCCAAGCTTGACATGAAGTGCCGTGATCCGCCCGGAAACCTGTGCGCCGACCGCGACCAGCTTGATCGGCCTGAAGGTACCGGATGCGAGCACCGCCTCCTCGACATTGCCCCGCGTCACCGGCGCCGTGATGGCCGACGTCGTCTGCTGATCGAAATAGCCATATCGGAAAGAGAGAATGGCGATTGCGGCAAGGGCAATGAGACCGGCATAGAGCATGTGCCGCGGTCTGATGCTGCGCTTTGGGAGCGTTCTGGCGGGAGGAGGGCCTGTGTCCTTGGCCCGTTTCGGGCTGACGGTCGCCGGTGCCTTGTGTTCTAGGGTGTTCAGCATGAGATTATTTGGCCTTGGCCAGATGTGGACCGGTGTCGGTGTCAACGACGACAGATGTGGAGACATCGACCTGTCCGTCCCAGCCTCCACCTAACGCCTTGTTGAGTGCGATATAGTCGGTAGCGATCGATGCTCTGCTCTCGATTGCGTTCTCCTCAGCGCTATAGAGCGAGCGCTCGGCATCCAGCACATCGAGAAAATCGACAACGCCAGCTTTGTTCATCGTGTGTGAGAGGTTCGAGGCGCGGCGATAGGAACTGCTTGAAGAGACCAGCTTGCCGTATCTCAGCCGTTCCTGGGTCAGCGATACGATGGCATTTTCGACATCTTCCATGGCCGAGAGAACGGCCGACTGGTAGGCGATGAAGTATTGATCCCGCTCGGCCTTGGCGACGTCCACGGCGGCCTTGAGCTGTCCGCCCTGGAAGATCGGCACCGTCAACGTCGGGCCGAATGTCCATCCGATGGAGGACTTCTTTGCAAGATCACCGATACTGGCTGCCGATGATGAAATGTCGCCGGTCAGGGAGATTGACGGATAACGATTGGCTTCGGCCTGACCGATCTTCGCGGTATATTGCGCAAGCTGCCGTTCTGCGAGGCGAACATCCGGCCGTGAAGTCAGAATATTGGCGGGAATGCCGACGGAGACATTCGTCTTGGGGCTCGGGATTGGACCGCCGCCCTTCAGCCTGTCCTCAAGCGTGGCCGGAGGCTTGCCGAGCAGCACGCCCAGGCGATGGACGGCTTCCGAATAAGAGATTTCGTAGGTCGGGATATCCGCCTCCGTGCTATTGGCGAGCGCGTCGGCTTTGGCGGTATCGACGCCGGTGGCGCTGCCCGCCTTATATTCCTCATGGGTAAGAGCTGCGCTTTGGCGCTGCGATGCGGCAGTGCGCTTGGCCAGATCACGCAGCGCCTGATATTCGCGTGCCTGAACATAATAGGATGCGACATCGCCGATCAGGGTCAACATGGTGTCGCGTAGCTGCTCATCCGCAGCATCGACGCCGTATTTCGCCGCTTCCGCGGCGCGTTTGTTGCCGCCGAAGAGATCGAGCTCCCAGCTGGCGTCGAATCCCCCGTCATACAATGTGGAAAAGGTCCCATCGGTCGTACCGCCTTCCGCAGCCGACGTGCGTGTGCGCGCCGCTGAAGCTGTTCCCGACGCCGTTGGCAGCAATGCACCCTTCTGTTCCCGATAGGTGGCGCGTGCCTCTCGAATCTTTGCCTTGGCTGTCGCAACATCAAGATTACTGGCGATCGCCTCTGCGATGAGCGCATCAAGGGTCGGATCCTTGAGCTGTTTCCACCACTGCGACAATTGCGGGGCCTGCGAAGGCTTGTTTGCAGCCTTGCTGCCCCAGTGCGTCGGCACGGCAAGATCGGGTGTCCTATAATCCGGTCCTACGACGCAGCCTGTCAATGTTCCGACGAATATGGTGGCAATGGTAATATTCAACGGTCCCGTGTTTGAGCGCAAACATATCGGCAAGATTTCTATCCCTGGCTTTGTTGATCCTGTGCGCTGGCCCTGATTGAGGCCAGGAAGACGATGGAGCATTAGGGAGACCATCACTTTTCCTCTGCGGAGAAGGGTGGCGGGGCTCACACGCCATTGGTCCGGGAGCGCCGGGCGGGGCGTTCCCGGACCATTCGGCCCGACGATGGGCCGCTCCTTCCAACCAACAGGGGCGTCCGGGGGGATCTCAATTGGTTGGAGGCGGAGAGGAAATGGTCTGTCGTGACGAGGCGGAGGGGTTTCACTCAGAAAGACCCTCCGTCAGCGATCAATGGAACGGATGCGGGCCGGGAACGAGCGACCGCTCCGCGTCCTCCAATTTGGCGAGCTGATCGGAGTTCAACACGTTGCGCAGAGCAACGGCCTTGTCCTTGAGAACCTTGGCCTTGGCGGCACGATCGAGCACGCGATCGGCCAGGCGCTCCCCAAAAAGCTGAGCCTGCCCATCGCCTTGATGGGTCGCCGGGGAAGCGGCAGCATCATCGGCGGCCGGCGGCTCCGGCAGCTCATTCTTCGCAGGGGTCAGGAGATCGATCAGGGCGCTGGTATAATCCCGCCAGGCGTCGAGCTGGTTACTCCGGACGCCGATCAATGTTTCGAGCGCCGACAGTTTTTCTGCGATCATCAGGGCCGGGTTTGGCCTGTGCGGCGGTCCCGGCGGCATGGGCATCCCGCCGCCAAAGGCCATCATCGGCCCTTCCGGATGACGGTCCTGGAAATACCAACCGTCCGATGGCGGGCCGACCGGACCTGGCTGTGCGGTCTCGGCGCCCGCGGGCTTTGGCTGGTCTGATGCGATTTCTACACCGGCTGCGTAAGCCGAAGCGGTTGCGCCGCCAATTGCCGTTACCAATAAAGCAGCGACGATAAGTCGTTTCTTCATAATCATTGCCTTCGCTACGAATAACTGCAGCAAAAGCTAATAGGACCTTATGTATACAATACGTCGATATGTTTCTGAACTTTTCCCGCAAGGGGAATATTGCGAACGAAGTTTGCTGATGGCCCGACAGCAATGCTTCATTACAATTTGTTCTATTGTCGCCTTAAAGTTTGTCCTTCGATGCAGCAACAGGTAGGGTGTGGCCGATTGCAGGTTGTATGTGGAGAGAGTTGTCGCTTGGCTAAAGCTCTCTCCACGATGTTTGCTATTCCTTGCTTCCGGACGCAGCCGATGTCGATTGATCCGCCTCCTTCAAGGCGGCTGCACATTCTTCGCAGCATACTTCGACCGATTTGCCGCCGAGATTGACCTTGATGGTCTCTGCACCGAGTTCGCAATCGCAAGCGGCACATGTAGTTCTCTTCATCTCATGATCCTTTCCTGATCGATCCCCCTTGCCGGGGTAGGATCATGAGAGCATCGATCATTATAGCGGTGCTGTCAGAATCTTTAGCGAGTCGTGTAGCCCTTGGGCTTCAACTGAGCGGAACGCTGAAACTCCGCCGGCGTCAGGCCATAGGTCTGTTTGAAGGCGGCGCTGAAATGGCTGTGGCTGGAAAAACCAAGATCGAGCCCAAGCATGGTCAGGTCGTCATAGGAAGCGAGGAGATCGAGCGCGCGCGCCAGCCGAAGCCGCAGCTGATAGCGGTAAAGCGGGATGGCTTCTACCTGCTGGAAGACCTGCGTCAGATAAACCGGCGAGACGCCGACGTCCTTGGCGATCTCCGCAAGCGTCCAGCGCCGGGCGAGATCGGAGGAGAGGACCAGCTTTGCCCGATCAACGAGCTTCTGCCGGCCATAACTTGCGCCGGCCGCATGCGACGTCCGTTCGCCGAGAGAACGGCGCACAAGGGTCAATGCCAGTGTTTCGCCTTCCAGGCTCTCGGCTATCTTGCGGCTGAGCCCATGGCGAAGCATCGCCACGAGCGCCTGTGCGCGTGGATCGATGCGTCGGCGCTGGCGACGAAAGATGACGCTTTCCCCGGATTGAACCTGTTCCTTGGGCGCAAGCTCGTGAAGAACGCTCTCGTCGATCATGAGGTCGAGACAGGAATCGCCGCCGTCGACAGGATGGCTGATTCGGTATCCCTGGCCTCGATTGAAGAAAAGCACCTGGTTTGCTTCCGCAACGGCATCGCTCTGACCGACATGGCGCTTGAAGACGCCGCGATAAGGATAAACGAGGCTTGTCCTGTGGGCGCATTCCTCGCTGCTCTTGTGCCGGCATTCACCATTGCAGACGACATCGCGGATGAGGACAGTTTTCGTCTTCAGCAGCAAGGCTGTCGAAATTTGTGACATGCCGAAATCCCCACCCCAGCGCCGATGCTCGCCGCGCTTGCAAAGCTTAGCACGTCCTGCGCCGTGTTTTTAGTAGCGGCTGTAAACATGGACATCGCTTCCATTCTGACCGCGGGAGAGGCCAATGTCCTTCAACTGATCGTCCGACAGTTCCAGAAGCGCGTTGCGGTTCCTGCGCTCGGCTATCTTGCACGCAAGCAGATGTACAAGGCTTAGCAACGCCGAAAGAGGCGTGCGTTGGGCCTTGTAGTGACTGCGAACGCGTTCGGAAGACAGTAGGATGTTTGCGGCTTGCATGATGATACTCCACCATTTGTTTCGATGAGGGCAGTGAACCATCGGGACAGCGTCCGCGCTGTCAGATAATTTAGCGATCGAACACAGCGGCAACCATTCGGGAGAGTGATTGCGGCGCATTTGTATTTTCTTTGTCGACATAATGCCCGTGAGGACGATAGTGTCGGCGCAGTTCCGTCCGGTGCGAGGATGGGCGGCTATAAGACGAAGATTATTGAGGAGAGTAGGAATGTCCTGGCAACATCCAGTGCCCCGGATCACTGAGGAAGAAAGGCAACAGCGCCTTTCGAGGCTTCGAAAGCTGCTCGACGCGCAGGGGTTGGCCGGCATGTTGCTCGGGCCAACAGAGAGCCTGCGGTATTTCACCGGGCTCGTCTGGCATGCGAGCGAGCGTTTTCTCGGCGCGCTGGTGACGCCGAGCGGGCTTTACTACATCGTGCCGGGCTTCGAACGCAGCAGGGTCGAAACCCTACCGCATCTGCCGGCCGAAATCCTCGAATGGCAGGAAGAGGAGAGCAGCGCGGCTCTGATCGCCCGCGTGCTCGGAAACGCGGGCACCCTGGCGCTCGACGACAATATGCCGCTTTACTTCTACAACGCGCTGGCTGCCGAGCTTGGGGCAGAAAGGCTTGCAAATGGGGGGCCGATCATCAATGGCCTGCGCCGGATTAAATCCCCAGCCGAAATCGCGCTCATTCAATATGCCATGAACCTGACCCTGGACGTGCACAAGCAAGCTCATGCCTTGCTCAAGCCGGGAATTCGCGCGTCGGAAGTCGTGGAATTCATCGACCGGCGTCATCGCGAGGCCGGTGCCCATGGCGGCTCGACCTTCTGCATCGTGTCCTTCGGTGAAGCCACGTCCCTGCCACACGGAGCAGACGGCGATCAGACGCTCGGCGAAGACGATGTCATTCTGGTGGATACGGGTGCCCGCATCGATGGCTATCATTCCGACCTGACGCGGACATATAAGCTAAAAAGCGGCGACAGCGTCTTCGAGGATGCCTGGGCGATCGAGCGCGGGGCGCAGCAGGCCGTTTTCGACGCTGCAAAGCTAGGCGCCGCCTGTTCCAGCCTGGATGATGCGGCTCGTGCCGTGCTGGCGAGACATTCGCTCGGGCCGGACTATAAGCTGCCGGGATTGCCGCATCGCGCCGGCCACGGCCTTGGCCTCGAAATTCACGAGGAGCCTTATATCGTGCGCGGCAACACGACGGAACTCGCGCCCGGCATGTGTTTCTCAAACGAGCCGATGATCGTCTTCCCGCAGAAATTCGGCATTCGGCTCGAGGATCACATCTATATGACGACGGACGGCCCGCGTTGGTTTACGCAACCATCCAGCAGGCCGACCCAGCCGTTTGCGAACTGAGGATTTTTAATCAGGGCGGCCGTCAAGCCGCCCTTTTTCCATCTTCGTCGAAGACATGCAGATGCTGTGCCGGGAAGGAGACGTTGACCTGCGTCCCCGCGCTCAGAGCGGTGCGATCCAAGGTGAACACCTTGAACGGCAGGCCATGCAGCGAAAGATGCAGGATGATGCCGAAGCCGGTGGGTTCGATGAGTTCGACATTGGCGGCCATGTCGGACGGATTGGACGACAGCACGACGTGCTCCGGTCGAATACCGAGCGTCACCTTCGCAGCGGTTGCCAATTTTAGCGGTTCCGGAAGCGAAATGAGCGTACCATCCTTGAGCTTGACGGCACCACCCTCATAAGTCGCATCGAGGAAGTTCATGCCCGGTGACCCGATAAAGCCGGCGACGAAGAGGTTGGCGGGACGATCATAGAGTTCGAGCGGGCTGCCGACCTGCTGGACCACACCGCCGTGCATGGCAACGATACGGTCCGCCAACGTCATCGCCTCGATCTGGTCATGGGTCACATAGATCGACGTCGCTTTAAGATCGCCGTGCAGCTTCTTGATTTCAGCGCGCATCTGCTCACGCAGACGCGCATCGAGGTTCGACAGCGGCTCGTCGAAAAGGAAGGCTTTCGGTTGCCGCACGATGGCGCGGCCCATGGCGACGCGCTGGCGCTGACCGCCGGAGAGCGCCTTCGGCCGACGTTCCAGCAGCGGGTCGAGGCCGAGCTTGGATGCCGCACCGGCGACCGCCTTGGCAATCCCATCCTTGGCCACCTTCCGCAGCCGCAGACTGTAGCTCATGTTGCCGGCGACATTCATATGAGGATAGAGCGCATAAGATTGGAACACCATGGCGATGTCGCGATCTTTCGGATGGAGCTCATTGACGCGATTGTTGGCGATACGAATTTCGCCCCCGCTAATATCCTCGAGACCGGCGATCATGCGCAGCAGGGTGGATTTGCCGCAGCCGGACGGGCCGACAAGAACGACGAATTCGCCGTCCTTGATCCGCAGGTCGATGTCGTGCAGCACCTGCACGTGGCCATAGGCTTTCTTGACGTTTTGAATATCGATCGATGCCATTTGACTAACCCTTGACCGCGCCGGCCGTCAGGCCCTGCACGAGATAGCGTTGGATGAGCAGGAAGAAGAGCGCGGCCGGAATGAGCGCCATGACGCCAGCCGCCATCATCTGCCCGAAATCCACCGAGAATTTCGAGACGAAGGTGAGAAGCCCGACCGGGAAGGTCGCGGCCTGATTGCCGTTGATGAGCATCAGCGCAAAGAGAAGTTCGCTCCATGCCGCCGTGAAGACGAAGCCGAGGGTGGCTGCGATGCCGGGCAGCGTCAGCGGCAGGATGATCTGCCGGAAAGCCGTGAACTGCGTCGCGCCATCGATCATCGCAGCTTCTTCCAGATCCTTTGGAATGCCGTCGAAGAAGGACTGCATCAAGAAGGTGGCGAAGGGCACGTTGAAGGCCGTGTAGACGATGACGAGGCCGGTCAGGCTGTTGGTCAGGTGCAGCGGCGTTAGGATCTTGAAGATCGGCGCGACAAGCATGACCAGCGGGAACATCTGCGTCAGCAGCATCAGCGCCACGATCCAGTATTTGGCACGGAAGTTGAAGCGCGAGAGCGCGTAGCCGGAAAGAGAGGCGCAGATGGTCACGGCAATCGCCGTCGAGCCGGCAACGATCAGGCTGTTCTTGAAGAATGTCGGGAAGTCGCTGTGCTGCAGCACGAAGGCGTAATGTTCCCATGTCGTGCGCGACGGCCACATGCGCACGCCTTCGGTATAAAGCAGGTCATTCGGAGTCACCGAAACCTTGAGCAGCCAGAACAGCGGGAAAAGCGCGAAGACGACATAGCAAAGAATTGCCAGACGATGCGCGATGATGGGTAGGATGGATCGTCTCATGGCTCAATCCTTGTTCAGCAGGGTCTGCCGCAGCAGGATGATCAGCATGGAATAGGCAAGCAGCAGCACCAGCAGCACCAGGGCGATGGCGGAGGCATAGCCGAAATCCAGCCGCTTGAAGGCCTGCGTGAAGATGTAGCTGGCGACGATCTGCGTGCGGTCGGCAGGCCCGCCGCCCGTCATGACGACGATCAGATCGGCAAAATTGGAGACCCAGACCGTGCGCAGGAGGACGGTGATGGCGATGGTTGGCGCCAGGAAGGGAAGGGTAATCGAGCGGAAGCGCTCGAACCAGCCGGCGCCGTCGATCGAGGCTGCCTCATAGAGATCGCGCGGAATGGCCTGAAGCGCTGCCAGAAGCGTGATCGCGAAGAACGGAATGCCCCACCAGACATTGGCGACGATTGGCCCCCACATCGCATAGGTCGGGTCCGACAGAATGTTGTTCGGTTCGCTCATCAGGCCGAGCGCGTAGAGCCAGTGCGGTATCGGGCCGATGACCGGATTGAAGAGCCACGACCAGTTGAGGCCGGCGAGGAAAGAAGGAACAGCCCAGGGCAGGAATACCAGCGCCTGCACGATCGATCTGCCGAAGAACGGCTTGTCGAGCAGCAGCGCCAGGATCAGGCCGAAGATGAACTGCAGCGCCACGGAAGCGCCCGTCCACCAAAGCGTATTCTTCAGTGCCCAGTAGAAAGCCTTGTCCTGCGAGAGCTCGCGAAAATGCTCAAGGCCGATGAAGCCGCCGGAAAACGGATTGAGCAGCTGAATATCGCGGAAGGCGTAGGATATGCCGATCGCCAGCGGCACCAGCATCACGGCGATGATGAGGATCAGGGCAGGGGCGCTGTAGAGATAGGGCTCCGAGGCGTCGGCCAGGCGCTTCAGCCACGGCCTGCGGTCGTGACGCCTGTCGAGCGTGTCGGTCATCGAAGTCATCTGCAAGAGTTCCCGTTCGCGGCGTTAAGACGCCGTCTGTTTCAAATGGGTAAGGACGGCGGCGGAATACTCCGCCGCCGCATATGCGGCTTACTTCTTGGCCAGGAACTTCTGCTGGGCCTTGGTGAGGTAGTCGGCCCACTGGTCGGCCAGATCCTTCGCCGAGATATCGCCGAGCAATGCCTGCTGCGAGGTCTTGATGGCGAGCGAATCCTTGAAGAAGGCGAACTCCTCAAGATAGGTCGGCATGACGGTCGGCACCGTGTCCTTGTCGGCCAGTTCCTGGAACCAGCCCTTGAACTGATCGCCAGCGTAGAAGGGATCCTTCTCCGCCGCCGTGTAGGCCGGGAGGGCGCCGATCTTCTTGTTCCAGGTGAGATTGCCTTCCGGACCTTCCAGGGTCGCGATCAACTTCCAGGAAAGGTCCTTGTTCTGGCTGCTTGAGAACATCGACCAGCCGCCGTAGCCGATGGTCGGGAAGGATTTGCCATCCGGGCCTTTCGGCAGCGGTGCGACGCCGAAATCGTCCTTGTTCATGCGTTCGGCGACAGCGATCAGGGCATCCGGGTCCTGGTCAAGGAAGGCGCAGGTGCCGGAATAAAATCCTGCGACGACCTCGTTGAAGCCCCAGTTAACGCTATCCTTCGGCGCATAGCCCTTCTTGTAGAGGTCGACCATCCACTCGATGCCCTTGGCCCAGCCCGGGCTGTTCATCGTCGAGGTGCCGTCATCCTTGAAGTATTTGTTGTCGCCGGCCATCGAGGCGGCAAAGATCATCCAGCCATTGAGCCCACCCGGACCACCGCGCATGCAGTAGCCGTATTTGCCGGGCAGCTTGGAGATGGCTTCCGATGCCTTGACGAACTCGTCCATCGTCTTCGGCGGTTCGGCAATGCCGGCATCCTTCAGGATCTTCTTGTTGTAGAACATGGCGCGCAGATAGAAGCCGTAGGGCAGCATATAGGCGGTGTTCTTCACGTCACGGCCGAGCTGAAGCGCGCGTGGGGTCAGCTCTTTCGTGTGTTCCCATTTGGCGAGGTAAGGCTCGAGGCTTTCAAGCATGCCGTTATTGCCATAGAGCGACAGCCACGTGTCCGGCATTTCCATCACATCGGGCGTGTCGCCTGCGGAGACCATGGTGGCGAACTTCTGGAAGGCCTCATTCCAGGGCAGGGAGATGATGTCGACCTTGGTGCCGGGGTTTTCGGCCTCGAACTTGGCGACGATCGACTTGAGCGTCTCGGTGCGCTCCGGGCTCGTGATTACTTCCACGAGCTTCAGCGTCGTATCGGCAAAGGCGGTTCCGCCCATCAAAGTGGTAAAGAGTGCTGCTGTTATCAGTCTTTTCATGTTGGTTCCCCTTTTAGGTTTTCCTCTCAGATTGATGATGTCACGAGGCGGCGGCAATCGCCTCCTCGAGTTCCTTCCACAGGGCCTCGGTTCCTTCGAGGCCGACATGGAGACGTACAGAGCGTGGATTAATGCCGAAGGTATGCGCTGAATTCGGCTGCGCCTTTTGCTGCAGCACGACTTCACCCGGCACGATCAAGCTCTCATGCCCGCCCCAGCTCACACCCAGCTTGAAGAGCTTGAGGCGATCCGCGAATGCACGCACGTCGACGCCTTCGCGGAAGATGAACGAAAACAGACCCGAGGTGCCGTTCAGTCCGGCAGGCAGCCGATTGGCAAGACCCGGATGGCAGACCTGCTCGACGACATCGAGTTCCTGTAGGCGCTTGGCGATCGTCATCGCCGCCGCCTCGTGCGCCTTCATGCGGATCGGCAAGGTGCGAAGGCCGCGGATCAGGAGCCATGCGTCGAAGGGCGAAAGCTTGCCGCCGAGATAGGGATAGGCTTCCGCCTTCAGCCGCGCGATCATCTCTTTCGAGCCCGCGACGACGCCGGCGACAACGTCGCTGTGACCACCGAGATATTTGGAAGCGGAATGAATGACGAGATCGACGCCGAGCTTCAGCGGCTGCTGGAAATAGGGTGTGGCCCAGCTGTTGTCGATCATCGAGACGACGCCTTGCTGCTTGGCGAGTGCCGCCAGCGCGCCGACATCGTGCGCCTCCATGACCCAACTCGTCGGGCTCTCCATGTAGAAGACTTTTGCGCCGGGAAGTGCCTTGGCGACCGCTTCTTCATCGCGGCCATCGACATACGTCACGTCCACCTTCATACGCTTCAGGACCGTGCCAAAGAGGCGGAAGGCGTCGGGATAGACATGCTTGACCGCAACGATCCGGTCGCCCGGCTCGACGAAACTCAGCACGGCTGACGAGATCGCCGCCATGCCGCTGGCAAAACCAAGCGCATCCTCGGCGCCTTCGAGCTTCGCCAGCATTTCTTCGAACAGGCGCACCGTCGGGTTGAGACCGCGCGTATAGGTCGGCCGCACCTTTTCGCCGCGGTAGGAGGCGATCATCTCGTCATAGCTGGAGAAGGTGAAGAGCGATGTCTGAAAGATCGGCGGCACCACGGCATCGGCGAAATTGCCGTCGTCATGGGCTGTTATGAGGGATGCAAGTTCGAACGGCTCTAACCCGTCAGTCATTTGGACATTTCCTTGATGTCTTCCTCGACCACGTCGAGAATTTTCATTGTTTCGGCGCGCGCTGCCTCTGGATCCTGATCGACGATCGCGTTGAAGAGCGTGCGGTGATAGGGGAAGGACCGGCGGGCAAAATCCTGCCGATCGAAGGGATGATCCCAGAAGCGCTCGAAGGTTTCGCGCATCTGTTCGAGAAGCTGCCGGAACAGCGGATTATGCGTGGCGTCATAGACGGCAAGATGGAAGGCAAGATCCTCGGGCCCGGATGTGCCCTTGGCCATATGCACACGCTCCATCTCGTTGAGCTTCTCTTCGATGATGACGATGTCTTCCGCGGTTCGCTTCCTTGCAGCCACCATGCCGGCCTCGCACTCGATGCCGCGACGGACCTCCAGCGTCTGCAACAGCGCATCGCGCAGATGGGACGGGTTGAAGGAAAGAGGCATATGGATCGTCGCCTTCGAAACCGGCTTTAGCAGATAGGTGCCGCTGCCTTTGCGCGTCTCCATGACGCCGAGCGCCTGGAAGTAGGTGATCACCTCGCGAATGGTGGAGCGTCCCACGGAAAGCGCCGCCATCAGTTCGCGCTCGGTCGGTAGTCGCTCGCCGGCCTGGAGTTTCGACGACTCGATGAAGGTCGACAGCGCTTCGATGACTTGCTGCGTCCGATCGATGGAAGGAAGAGGGGTAAGCATGGGTTTTGTCATGGGTCGATAAATTGGTCTGACATCTGCTATCAGGTCAATCTCTTTTTATTGCCGACTGCGTTTTTTCGGCCCTTAAATTTTTAAGAGGATTGAAGCGGGCTGCGGCGAAGATCGTTTGCGGCCTTCAAGAGCGCCGACGGCACTGATAGAAGGGGCGTGTTGTGAGTCCCGAGCTGGAAGAGAATGGCCGCAAGAGATCGATATTCACGGAAGCTGGAATGCGCGAAATGCGACTACACCGGCTTTGCCGAGGTTTCCGAAACTGACGATCGCCGTGCAGTAAGCCGCGATTTCAAGATAGACGAGATGCCGCGCGGCTTTTCCACCGAGAGGCCATCGACCGATCCGCGCAAGCATATGATCCGCTGCCGGTGCGGCTCGGTGTTTCCTTTTGAGCAGGACACCGTTTATGCGCCAGGCGGCGAGCCGCGGCGCTGAAAAACATAGGCTGAAAAGAAAAAAGCCCCGCACGGGCGAGGCTAAGCTTGTGCCACTCCGGGGAAATCGGAAGCGACGCGGCATTGTCTAGCGGTCGTCTTCTCTCCCGACTAGGTCAGTTTTGCCGATAGCGGTACGCTCAAGTAAAAAAGCTCTTCATTCGTGAAATGAGATTGGTTTGCAGGCTCTCTCAATAGCTGCAAAGATCGGAAGAAACTATCGTGCCGTGCAGCGTGTTCAGCTAGCGTTCATTTTCGCGCGGGCAAAAAGGCAATCACCGCAACGCCTTGCGGTCGTTGAGGCCCGGCTTCCATTGGTTTTCGAGCCTGGCTGCCGGGCCTCGCAGACATTGAAAAACTCGGATACCCACATGCGGCTGCTTCGCGCCTTCATCGATTGGATTCGCCGCAAACGGCGGCCGGAACAGGAAACGATCCAACACTCCGCCGATGACCCGTGGGTTCTGCAGCAGATCGAAAAATTCGAGCGAGAGTTGAAGCGATAGCGGACTTGCAGGCCTTCGGTCTTGCGCGCTGGTCAGCGCCGCAGGACGACGCCATCTGCGGCGACGAGCTTGCCCGCCTTGTAGACAGCACGTCCTTTCGGCACAGCAACCACCGCTTCGGGAACGTGCTCTGCCTTCAGGGTGACGAAGTCGGCCTTTGTACCGATCTGCAAGCCGTAGCCTTCCAGGCGCAGAGCTTTGGCGCCGCTCTCGGTCACGACATCGAAGGCGACCTTCAATTCGTCGTCGGTATAGAAGCCGGACCGATAGCCGATCATCATCGCGCGGCCGAGCATATCGCCATCGCCATAGGGCCACCAGGAATCCCGAATATTGTCGCTGCCGCTGAAGACATTGACGCCGGCAGCTCGAAGCAGGGCAACCGGCGGGAAGGGGTGGGCACCCGGTGCGTTCGTCATGATGGAGACGCCGCTCTCAGCGATGAGCGCCGCAGCACGCGTTACCGCTTCGATCGAAAGATCGCCAAGTCCGTAGGCGTGGCTGATCGTGACGTGCCCGCCCATGGAAAGACCACGCGTGCGGGCGCAGATCTGCTCGATGGTGAAAAGGCCGAGCGTTCCGCCTTCGTGAAGATGGATGTCGACATCGACGCCATGCTTCTCGGCGACTCCGAAAACCACGTCGAGGTGCTTTTCAATATCCCGGTCGAAGCTCCCCGGATCGAGCCCTCCGACGAGATTTGCGCCCATAGCGATCGCCTCGTTCAGAAGCTCGGGCGTACCAGGGCTCTTCAGGATGCCACTTTGCGGGAAAGCGACGAGCTGAATGTCGATCAAGCCGCGATATTCCTCGCGTACCTCAAGGATGGTTTCGAGCGATCTCAGCCCGACGGAGCCATCCACCATGACGTGGCTGCGCATATGCGTGCTGCCATTGGCGATGCAGAGTTCAAGCTGGTTTCTGGCTCTTTCGTCCATCGGCGCAGCCTGCGCCATGTTCTGCGCCTGAAAGGCAACGCGTTCATGGACATTGAAGCCGCTGGTACATGGCTTGTGCGGGATCCATGCGTCTCCGTAGAAGCTTGTGTCGAGATGAATGTGTCCCTCGACGAAACCCGGCACCACAAGAACACCTCCGAGGTCTATTACCTCAGCGGCTGTGGCCGACGCTTTGGTTTCTTCGATCGACACGATGCGGCCGCCCGTGACGCCAATGTCCTTGATCGAGCCATCGGCGAGCTTGGCCCGGGTAAAGAGGGTTTCGATCGTGCTCAATTTTTTCTCCTTGAATCAATGGCCATTGATCCGCGCGGGAACCGCCTAGATGGCGGATGTCTCACTGCTCGAATGCTTCTTTCAGGCCGAAGCTCTTGCGCTCCCGCAGGTCGAGATCGGCCTCGATATGCGCGATATGATGGAGCATCAGGTCACAGGCAGTGTCGACATCCTTGCGCTCCAGCGCGGTGACGATGTCACCGTGCTCGGAATGGCCGCAACTGGAGGCGCTTGATTGTCCGTAGAGCGCGATCACCAGTGACGAGCGGGCAACGAGCTCTTCCATGAAGCGCTGCATGATAAGATTGCCTGATATCGACGCCAGCATCAGATGGAAGTCGCCCGAAGCCTTGATTTCAGCCCGGCGCGCGGATTGACCGCGCTCTCCCATCAAGCGGCCCTCTTCAATGAGAAGCTGTCGGAGATGCTTGAGCTGAGCCGCGGTGATATGTTCAGCCGCCGATTTCAATATGCCCGGCTCGACCAGGCGGCGTGCAGCGAATATCTGCCGGGCTTCCTCTGGCGATGGGTAGGCGACGAAAGCGCCCCGGTTTTTCTCGACGCTGACGAGTCCCTCATAAGAAAGAGCCTGCAGGGCGGCGCGTGCCAGAGTTCGGCTGACATTGAACAGACCGCCGACATCGCTCTCGGACAGTTTCGTGCCCGGCGCAAGCCGGCGCTCGACGATCGCGTCGCGAATAGCATCACGAATCTGTTGCGCGCCGCCATCGGTAGAATCGCTGGGCATCAAAAGCCCATCTGCTGAAGGATTCATGATCGTTTGCCTGAGTAATCGGCTGCGATGATAGCCCGGTTTCGCGCCGAAGTTAAACGAAATCTGATGCAAAGATTACGCTAAAGTGTATACAATAATTTGCATAAATCGAGCACAATAGCCTATTTCCTGTGCAAATTCATAATTGCCGTTCAGGAGGAAAAATTTCTCTGCCGCTGGAAAATATAGAAATTCCAGCCGGTTAGTGCGCCGCAGCAAAACTGGCACGATTGATGCAGTGTCTTTCCCAAACCAAAGGGGAAGATGATGTCGAAAGCGGCAGAGATCGATATAGTGTCCGTTTCGAAGGTCTACGGCACGACCACGGCTGTCCATGCGATCAGCCTCAAGATACCAGCAGGCTCCTACTGCTGTTTCCTTGGCCCCTCCGGTTGCGGCAAGACCTCGACTTTGCGCATGATCGCCGGTCACGAGGGTATCTCCTCCGGCGACATCAGGCTCGGAAATACCGTCGTCACGGATTTCCCGCCCGCTAGGCGCGGCACGGCGATGATGTTCCAATCCTATGCGCTGTTTCCCCATCTCGACCTTATCGACAACGTCGCCTTCAGCTTGAAGATGAAGGGTATCGACAAGGACGAGCGCCGCGCCAAGGCGCTCGACATGCTGAAGCTGATGCAGATGGAAGCCTATGCCACCCGACGCCCTGCCCAGCTTTCAGGCGGCCAGCAGCAGCGTGTTGCGCTTGCGCGCGCCCTTATCACCGATCCGGAAGCACTGCTGCTCGACGAGCCGCTGTCGGCGCTCGATCCTTTCCTGAAGATCCGCATGCGCGCCGAATTGAAGAAGCTGCAGAAGTCGCTCGGCATCACTTTCGTCCATGTCACGCACAGCCAGGAAGAGGCAATGGCGCTCGCCGACATCATGGTCATCATGAATGACGGCCGGATCGAGCAGGCAGGTTCGCCGCGGGAGGTTTTTGAACGCCCCGCGACAGCCTTCGTCGCCCGCTTCATGGGTGACCATAACGTCTTGTCGGGCCGGGTGACGTCGAGCGAGGGCGGCGTGATCACCATGTCCGTGCTGGAAGGGCAGGATTTTTCAGTCAAGGGGACGAGCCGCCAAGTCGGAGAGCCCGCCGATATCGCCGTGCGGACCGATCGTGTCCGGCTGTCTCAGTCAGACGACAAGGGCCTCGGCTTCAACGGTGTGGTCTCCAACATCGAATATCGCGGCGCGACGCTGAAGATCACCGTCATCGGTGCCGGCAGCGATGATTTCACTGTGATCGCAAGCAACGACGAAGACGCCGCCAGAGCCATAGCTGTCGGCGACACCGTCTCGCTGAGTTGGGCTCAGGAGGATGCAATCCTTCTTGGCCGTATGTCCGCATGAAAATCTCAAGCATCAAAAAAGGGGAACTGACATGACCACTGAAACGAAGACTACCAAGACGACAAAAGGCATTTCCCGCCGCTCGCTGTTGAAGACCGGCGCCGCCGCTCTCGGCGCCATGGCCGGCTCCGGTGTCATCACCGGCTTTCCGACCATCTGGGCCAAATCCAACATCACGCTGCGCCAGTTCGGCACCGGCGTTTCGAACATCAATGCGATCGCAGAGAAGTGCAAAGCCGATCTCGGCATCACGCTCGAGATGACGGCAATGGATTCCGATGCCGCCGCGCAGCGCGCGGTCACCCAGCCGAACAGCTACGACATCGCCGACGTCGAATACTGGATCGCCAAGAAGGTCTTCCCGACCGGCGTCTTGCAGCCGATGGACGTCAAGAAGCTGAAATATTACGACAAGATCGTGCCGCTCTTCATCACCGGCAAGCTGAAGCCCGACAGCGTCATTGCGCAGGGCACCGCGCCGCATACGGTCGGCTTCGTCGAGGGGCAGGAGTCCCGCAAGTTCGCCAAGGAACCGACCCAGTGGATGACGATGGTTCCGACCATCTATAATGCCGACACCCTCGGCATCCGCCCCGATCTCACCGGCCGTCCGATCACCAGCTGGGCTGACATTCTCGATCCGGCCTTCAAGGGCAAGACGGCGATCCTCAACATCCCGTCGATCGGCATCATGGATGCCGCGATGATCATGGAAGCCGCCGGCAAGATCAAATATGCCGACAAGGGCAACATGACCAAGGCGGAAATCGACAAGACGATCGAGTTCCTGATCAAGACCAAGGGCGATGGCCAGTTCCGTGCCTTCTGGAAATCCTTCGACGAAAGCGTCAACCTGATGGCGTCGGGCGAGGTGGTCATCCAGTCCATGTGGTCGCCGGCGGTTGCCGCCGTCCGCTCCAAGGGGATTGCCTGCACCTTCCAGCCACTCAAGGAAGGCTATCGCGCCTGGGGCGGCGGCCTTGGTCTCGCCTCGCACCTCAAGGGTGCCGAACTCGACGCCGCCTACGAGTACATCAACTGGTACACCTCGGGCTGGGTCGGCGGCTACCTCAACCGCCAGGGCTATTATTCCGCCTGCATGGAAACGGCCAAGCAGTTCATGTCGGCCGACGAATGGGGCTACTGGATCGAAGGCAAGCCGGCACAGGGCGACATCCTCTCTCCCGAAGGCAAGGTCATGGAGAAGGCCGGCGCCGTTCGCGATGGCGGCTCCTTCGAAGCCCGCATGGGTGCCGTCGCCTGCTGGAACTCGGTAATGGACGAAGACCGCTACATGGTTCGCCGCTGGAACGAATTCATCGCGGCCTAAGCCGATATGTTCATATCGCCTCTCCCGCCAATGCGGGGGAGGCATCCCCAAACGGAGAGCCGAACCATGGCGACGATCGCTTCCTCGCAGACAGTAGAGGCAACACCGAAAACCGGACGCGGATTTGGCATTCCTGCCTGGGCAGTCGCCTATCTGCAGGCCACGCCGCTGTTCCTCATTCTCGGCTTCTTCTTCCTGCTGCCGATTACCATGATCGGTATCGTCAGCTTCTGGGATTATGATTTCGCCAACATCTATCCGGCCTTTCTCACCACCAACTATACCGACACGCTCGGTTCATGGGTGACGTGGAAGACCTACCTCAACACACTGAAATTCACCGCCATCGTCTGGGCGCTGACGCTATTCATCGGTTTCTGGGTCGCTTATTTTCTCGCCTTTCACATCAGACGCACGTCGACGCAGATGATCCTTTTCCTTGTCTGCACCGTGCCCTTCATGACCTCGAACATCATCCGCATGATCTCGTGGATTCCGGTGCTCGGTCGCAATGGGCTGGTCAATTCCGCGCTGATCGACATGGGGCTGATCCCGCAGCCGATCGAATGGCTGCTCTATTCCGACTTCGCCGTCGTGCTCGCCATGGTGCACCTCTACACGCTTTTCATGGTGACGCCGATCTTCAACACCTTGATGCGCATCGACCGTTCGCTATTCGAAGCGGCACGCGATGCCGGCGCCAGCGGCTGGCAGGTGCTATGGAATGTGGTGATCCCGCTTGCCAAGCCCGGAATGGCGATCGGCAGCATCTTCGTCATCACGCTCGTCATGGCCGATTTTTCCACTGTGCAGGTCATGTCCGGCGGCCAGAGCGCCTCGATCGCCCTGATGATGAAGAACCAGATGTCGCTGCTGCAATATCCGGCCGCCGCCGCCAACGCGGTCGTGCTGCTTGTCGTGGTGCTGCTGATGGTCGCTGCCATCCTGCGCATCGTCGATATCCGCAAGGAGCTCTAGGATGAACCGCGAAAAGCGCAGCCTCGAATTCTATGTTCTGGCGATCTTCTTCACGATTTTCGTGCTGTTCCTCTATGGCCCGCTCTCGGCAGTCATCATCCTGTCTTTCCAGGGGCCGGACGGCGGCCTGACCTTCCCGTTGAATGGCGTCTCGCTGCATTGGTTCGCCAATCTCTTCGAGAAGCAGGCCGTCGGCGATTTTGGCGCCTCGTTCCAGCGATCCTTGATCCTGGGCGTGATGGTCATGATCGTGACCGTCGTCGTCTCGCTGCTGGCGGGCCTTGCCTTTCGCCGTCGCTTTCGCGGCTCGACATTTCTGTTCTACGCCACCGTGGCGAGCCTCGTCGTCCCATCCATCATCATTTCGCTCGGGATCGGGGTCGTCTTCCAGCAGGGCGGCATCGCGCCGGCCTGGTATTCGTCTGCGTTCGGCGCGCATCTGACCTGGACCTTGCCCTTCGGCGTGTTGATCATGTTTGCCGTCTTCAACCGGTTTTCGCCGGCCTATGAGGAAGCCGCCCGTGATCTCGGCGCCAGCTCCTGGCAAACCTTCCGCCACGTCTTGCTGCCGATGATCGCGCCGAGCCTGATCGGCGTCGGCCTCTTCGGCTTCACGCTGTCCTATGACGAGTTCGCCCGCACCCTGATGACGTCGGGCACCTACAACACCCTGCCGCTCGAGATCTACGGCATGACGACGAATGTCACGACGCCGGTGCTTTACGCGCTCGGAACCGTGACGACACTCTTCTCCTTCACCATCATCCTCCTGGCGCTTGCAGTCATGACCATGCTCGGCCGCCGCCAAGCCAAGAAAAGTTGAGATCATGCGCCTACTGCTCATCAATCCCAATACGACCGCTTCCATGACGGAGAAGGCGGCGGTCGCCGCACGTGCTGTGGCAAGCCCCGGCACCGAGATCATCGCCGCCACCTCGCAGATGGGGCCGGCTTCGATCGAGGGCTATTACGATGGAGCGATAGCTGTGCCCGGCATGCTGCGCGAACTGAAGGAGAGGCAGGCTGGTGGCTATGACGCGGCGATCATCTGCTGCTTCGACGATACCGGTCTGGAAGCAGCGCGCATGTTTTGCGATGTGCCCGTTGTCGGTCTATGTGAAGCGGCCGTCGCAACGGCCGGCTTCCTGGCGCAGCGCTTCAGCGTGGTGACGACGCTCGAACGCTCGCGCATCCTGATTGACAACCTCGTCCGGCGCTATGGCATGGGTAGCCGCGCCAAGGTGCGCGCGTCGGATATTCCTGTTCTCGAGCTCGAGGATTCGTCGTCCGGTGCGATCGGAAAACTGCGGGCGGAAATCGAGCGCGCGCTTGCCGAAGACGGGGCGGAAGCTATCGTGCTTGGCTGTGCTGGCATGACGGATCTCGCAAGAAAGCTGCAATCGATCTACGGCGTTCCGGTCGTGGATGGTGTCGCCGCAGCGGTCAAGCAGGCCGAAGCTTTGGTGTCCTTGGGCTTATCCACCAGCAAGCGCAGCTCCTATGCCTCCCCATTGCCAAAGCCTTTTTCGGGGGCAATGCAGGATTTTGCGCCGATCGCGGTGCCGGTTTAACTTCATCACGCTCCAATATTTGCAGCCTCGGCGGATCGCTCTGCCTCCCGGATGGCGCATCTCGACGGTGGGGACTACAATAGCCCGCAAAGAACGAGAGTCGTCGATTTGGCACAGAGAGCTGGCAAAGCTGACCTTCCCCTGCATGGCGGCCGCGTACCGCGCTGGCTCGGAGATCGAATGACGCGCTTGGGTGCCGTCATCACCGAGGCGATCGTGCAGCATTATGGGCGTGACGAGCTGTTTCGTCGTCTCGCAAATCCTTTCTGGTTCCAGTCCTTCGGTGCCGTCATGGGCATGGATTGGCATTCCTCGGGGATCACGACAAGCGTGCTTGGCGCCCTAAAGCGCGGTCTGACACCGCTTTCCGGCGAACTCGGCATCCATGTCTGCGGCGGACGCGGCGCGCAATCGCGCAAGACGCCCGCGGAACTGCTTAGCATAGGCGATCGCATCGGCATTGATGGCGCATCGCTTGCCACAAAAAGCCGACTGATCGCGAAAGTGGACAGTGCCGCGGTCCAGGATGGTTTCGACCTCTATCTGCATGGCTTCATCGTCGCCGATGACGGCAAGTGGGTCGTCATCCAGCAGGGTATGAACGATGAACGGCGACAGGCGCGGCGATATCACTGGCTATCGGAGGGTTTGACGAACTTCCTGGATTCGCCCCACACAGCCATCGAGGGGCGTGACCAAGGCGAAATTATCAATCTTGCCGATCGACGCGCCGGCCGTTCCCGCAACGGTCAACTGGATTTGCTTGCCTCATTGGGACCAGATAAAATCATTCGTGAATTCAATGCCCTGGAAGGCAAAGCTCCAGTGGACTGCAAACAAGAAGCGCAGCCGATGCTGCCATACCTCGTCATGCCGGCACATCACGATGTGCGCCAGGAAGACGTGAACATGCGGCGCCTGCATGGAAATCTCGCTGCGGCTGCCGATCGCGGTCCGGTAGATTTCGAGGATCTGCTTCTGACGCCCGGCGTCGGCGCTAGAACGGTAAAGGCTTTGGCGATGGTCGCCGAAGTCGTCCACGGCGCACCCTGCCGCTTCTCCGACCCGGCGCGCTTCTCGCTCGCCCACGGCGGCAAGGACCGGCATCCCTTTCCCGTGCCGCTGAAGGTCTATGACGAGACGATCAACGTGATGAAATCGGCCGTCAGGAAGGGGCGCCTCGGCCGGGATGAGGAATTGTCGGCACTGAAGCGGCTGGATGACCAATCGAGAATGCTGGAGCGATACGTCACAGGTCCTGACCTCAAAGAGATCGTTGCCGGCGAATTCGACAGATCCTTTTCCTATGGCGGACGCAGCGTCTTTGGCTGGGAACCTCCACCAGATTCGGGGAATGACGGCGCCGAGGGCGATCTCCGCTCTTCGAAGAGTTAAGCCGAGGCTGCGGCGGAAGGGAGCGGCTTGCCCGGCCGCTCCGTCACCAATTCATGGCAGAGTATAACCGATCACATAGTCGCCCGGCTTCGTTCCGACCGAGCCATGCCCTCCGGCCACCATGACGACATATTGCTTGTTGTCTCCGGCGGTATAGGTCATCGGCGTTGCCTGACCACCCGCCGGCAGACGCGCCTGCCAGAGCTGTTTGCCGGACGTCACGTCATAGGCCCTGAGATAATCGTCCACGGCCGCACCCAGGAAAGCAACGCCGCCCTTGGTGACGATCGGCCCGCCAATACCGGGAACGCCGACCTTGAAGGGAAGGGGCAGCGGCGTCATGTCATGAACAGTGCCGTTCTTGTGCTTGTAGGCGATCTTGCCGGTCTTCAGGTCGACACCGGCGACATAGCCCCAAGGCGGTGCCTGGCAGGGAATGCCGAGCGGACTGACGAACGGACCCATATAGACGCCGTAAGGGGAGCCTTCATTTCGGTTCAGACCCTGTTCGCTGCCTTTGTCGCCGGCTCCCTTTGGCGGGATCTCGGCGCGGGGCACCAGTCGAGAGGTGAAGGCGAGATAGGTCGGCATTCCGAACATAATCTGCCGTTCGGGATCGACGGCGACGCTGCCCCAGTTGAAGGTGCCGAAATTGCCGGGAAAGATGATTGAGCCCTGCAACGACGGCGGTGTGTAGCGACCTTCATACTGATGCCGATGGAAGGCGATGCGGCAGGCGAGCTGATCGAACAGCGAGACGCCCCACATATCCTTCTCCTGCAACGGCGGCGGCGAGAATGTCAGATCGGAGATCGGCTGCGTCGGCGAAGCATGATCCTCGGGAATGGTGCCGTCAGGCGCCGGTATTTCCTTGAAGGGAATGATCGGCGCGCCGGTGCGGCGATCGAGCACATAGATGTCGCCCTGCTTGGTCGAGGCGACCAGCGCGGGGACCGTGCTGCCGTCGGCCTTCGTCAGATCGACGAGCACGGGTTGGGCCGGGACGTCCATATCCCAGAGATCGTGATGGACGAATTGCTGCACCCATTTGAGCTGCCCGGTATTGATGTCGAGTGCGACCACCGAGGAGGAGAAGCGTTCGACATTGGCGCTGCGGCCCATGCCGAGCTGATCAGGCGTCTGGTTGCCAAGCGGAACATAGACCATGCCGAGCGCCTCGTCGGCGCTGGAAACCGACCAGCTGTTCGGTGAGTTGGTCGTATAGGTCTGGCCGGCGGGCAGCGGCGTCGTCTGATCCGGATTGCCAGAATCCCAGTTCCAGAGCAGAGCGCCGGTCCGGGCATCGAAGCCGCGGATGACTCCAGACTGTTCCTGGGTGGAGTAGTTATCGTTGACCGCGCCGCCGATGATGATCTTGTCGGCGACGATAACGGGCGGCGACGTCGAATAATAATAGCCGGCCGGATTGTATTTCATGCCGGTTTCAAGATGCAGGATGCCTTGATCAGCAAAGCTCGGGCAAACCTTGCCATTGGCGGCATCAAGCGCGATCAGTCTGGCATCCGAGGTCGGCAAATAGACGCGGTCGGCGCAAGGCGCTCCGGCGGCAACTGCTTTGTCATGGTAATAGGAGACGCCTCGGCAAGTCTGATGCTGACGGTTGGGATTCATCCCGGCATTGGCGTCGTAGCGCCATTTTTCCTTGCCGTCCGTCGCACCGATGGCGATCGCCAGACTATGGGGCGTGCAGATAAACAGCGTGTCGCCGATTTTGAGCGGCGTGACCTGATAGGTCGTCTCGCCGATGTCGTCGGGGCGTTTCACGTCGCCGGTCTGATAGCGCCAAGCCTCCTTAAGGGTCGCGACATTCTGCGTGTTGATCTGATCTAGAGGCGAATAGCGCTGACCAAACGAGGTTCGGCCATACTGATGCCATTCACCATCGGGCACATCGCCACCCATCGGGGCATTCGCAGCCATCGTCGTCGGCAGATCGCCGGAGAGATCGTGTGGATCTGTTGTCATCGAATAGACGGCAACGAGGATGGCGACGATCAAGGGAATCGCGAGCGGCCAGGGATTGGCTGCGTAGTGAACGCCGTCCAGACTGCGAAAGCCCAGCGGGCGCCGGACCCATGGGGTCAACAGCCAGAGACCGATCAGAATGATCATGCCACCGCGCGGACCGAGCTGCCACCAATCGAAACCGACCTCCCATACGGCCCATCCAAGTGCTGCCAGCACGAAAATCGCATAGAGCCAGAGTGCGGCCGCTTTGCGCATAGAGAGCAGGATCGCCGTCACGAGGAAGGCGATACCGGCCAGAAGATAAAAGGGACTTCCACCAAGCTGTACAAGCCAAAGGCCGCCGCCGCCGAGCGCCAGACCGATGAGTGCGAGGATGATCGATGTGATGACGATGGCCATGATCTGCTCCAGTCTATCCGCCGATTGGACAGTGATTGATCGAAGGCATGCGAACCCGGCCGAGATCCTTTCGGACCTCAACGTCGAGCTTTAAGTCTAAATCGATATCAGTTGCTGTGCCGGCAACGAGAACAGCCTTGCCCTGGGCGATTTGGATCGACACATCAAGCCCCTCAATCAAATCAGAGATTGAACGCCAGGATTGCAAGAATGTTCCAATCCGGTCAGCCATTCAAGTTCGATGCCGTGGCGCCCAATTTGATTAACGGACGTAGTTAATTTTTTAACAATTTTTCGGAATACTAATGGAACAGATATTGGAATCAAGGGTTTCCGTGCAGAGCCGGAGGACTAGCAATGAACATGAAGATCGTTACCGCCCAGTCGGAAGTCGAAACGGACGACACCGGAACCTATCCGGATGGCATGATGGAGCGTATTCTGGTCGAATTTTCCGCAAGCTCCGAGCGGCAACATCGCAAATCTCACGAGCGTGATTACGGCGCGCACAAGGCGCTTCGGCCGATACCGGCCGGACTGGCTTGAAGGGTCGAAAACTCACTTTTTCCTCAGATGTAGAGCGGCGCCATTCGGCGCCACGCACCTGCGCGGTGAGCGCGTCCGTCCCACACATGCAGCCGATGATCGATCCGCTTGTCGGCGAGCAGCCGGCTAAGGTGGCGATTATTATCGAAGAAGGGATCGGCGTCTCCGATCGTCATGACGATATCGATCTGGCGCAACCAGTCCAAGCGCCACTCGCAGGCAAGTCCCGGCAGAAAATGAGTCGGGGTGTGAAAGTAGATATCATCGTCGTAATAGCCGTCGAATAGATCCGTGAAGGATTCGACCTTCATCGTCAGGTCGTAACGGCCGGAAAAAGCGACCAGCTTGCGGAAGAGGTGAGGGTGACGGAAAACCAGGCTTGCGGCCTGGAAGGCGCCGAGGCTGCAGCCGTGAACGATGGTGCACTCATGCCCGTTCTTCTGCGCCATCAGCGGCAGGACTTCGTTGAGAATATATTCCTCGAAAGCACTGTGCCTGCGAATGCGCTCGGCCGGATGGCGATGGGAGCCATAGAAGGTTTCCGTTGCCAGTCCCTCGATGCAGTAGAGCTGAAGCTGTCCGGCATTCAGCTTGTCCGCGAGGCTGGCGACGATGCCGACCTGCTCATATTCCCAGAAGCGACCGTCACGCGTGGGAAATACCAATACCTTGGCACCGGCATGGCCGAACACCAGCAATTCCATGTCGCGATGCAGCCGAGGGCTGTACCAGCACAGGTATTCGCGGTTCATAGCACCTTGAAGAATTGCCCGACTTTCTCTCGTAGAATTGCGTTCTGCTGTTCGCTACCAGCATAGTCGAAGTGGCCGGCATCCAGGATGAAGGTTTCGTTAAATTTCTGTAGCGCATTTGCGACAGAGAACTGACAAGGTGGTGCGACGGCGGGATCGAATAGCGCGGGTGCGACGAGCATGGGCACAGTGATGCGCTGCGCTGCGATCGCAGCATCGAAGAACCGTAGCGTCTCCAGAACGCTACCGCGCTTTTCCTGATAGGCCTGAACCGATTGAGCGCTGCCGACGGTCGGCAGCGTCAGCCATAGCTGCCGGTGACCGAAAGTCGGGACGATGAGGTGGCCACGCCTGATGCGCGCATCGAAAGGAATGGCCAGCGCGCCGATGCCGCCGCCGAAACTGATGCCGCTATAGCCGATATGGCCGGCAAGCCAGGGATAGAGGGTTTCCAAAGTCGAGACGGCGAGCCAAATATCTTCGACGCAGCCACCGATGACATAGGTCTCGCGGCTCTCAATGCCGCAAAGAACGTGGCCCGATGCATCCGGCGAGATTTTCGGGCTGGCGCTGAGGGAGAGCCCGCGGCAACAGGGAAAAAGGATTGCTGTCTCTTCTACCGGCCACTCGAATTCCGGCTGATCTCTCCCGCCATATCCGTGTCCGACGACCAGGCCGCGCCGCACCTGTCCGCCGCGAGGAATGAGCAGCCAGCCATTGATCTGAAACGACCCCGTCGACACGTAGCTGATATCGAAAACGTGCCATTTGTCATGGCGAAGCTTGCTGTGGCGAAGCTTGGGTTGCGGGTCAATGGCAAGGGCCGCCCTGTAGCGCTGCTGCCAGAAGTCATCGAAGCCCGCCGGCGCCTCCGGTGTCTCTATCGCCTGCAATTGCGCAAGCTGCATGCCATAGGTCGGATCGAAGTCGAAGGGGTGGGATGTCGGTATGCTCATGGCAAGTTTTTCGCGTGAAAGCACGGCTAAGGCAAGAAGCAAGATTGTCAATCCGCAGGCTTTCGTCGAGGCTTACTCCCTGTTCATGCATGGATTTCTTGTTTGGGGCGATCGATGCGGTAGAGTACGTGTGGCCGCAGAATATTGCCTGGCGACACGGTGATATCATCGAAATCGCCACCGTCGACCTGGATCATGCCGATCGCCTCCATCGCGCGGCGGGAGGGAATGTTGATCGCTGAGGTATAACCGATCACGCAGTCAGCCCGCAGCTCTTGCCACGCGAAGTCCAGGCAGCGTCGGCTGATTTCCGACGCATAGCCCTTTCGCCAATAGGTACGCCCCAGAATCCAACCGATCTCCAATGGAAAGTCGCCCGGAACTTCCGGTCCTGGTCGTGAAAGGCCCGCGCCGCCAATCAGCGCGCCATCGGCTTTCCGCTCGACGGCCAGGAAGCCGAAGCCTTCCTTGGCGAACTGCTCGTTGGCTTCATCGATCAGTTCATCCGTCTCAGCCGCCGTGAGCAGGCTCGGATAGTAATATTGCCGAACCTGCGCATCCGCATTTACGGCGGCAAAAGGAGCTCGGTCACTATCCCGCCAGGGCCTGAGAACGAGCCGGGAGGTTTCCAGAATAAGCATCGCGCTCCTTGGGATGAACGGACTGATCTTGATGGCGCATGGGCGCGCAATCTCTTGCGAGGTTGGCAGGCTGCGCCGCATCTCCATCCATGAATTCGTCATGAGAGTCCATCATTGCCGGCTGATATCAATCTCTGTGATTTCTGCCGCACAGCAGAAAAAGATGACGCAAATAGACTGGATTTGTTGCGAACTGCTGTCGCTTCCTTGCCTTCGTTGAGGTATAGTGAAGATATGATCAGGGTCCTAACGATATTTGCGGGAATTTCGGTTGCAGGTTCCGCAATGGCAGGGCAAAGTCAAATCGCTCAAAGCACCTACAAGGTGCAGGATTGTTCGAGTGCGGTGGATCAGGTTCTGTCAACGACGAAAGGACGCCTCCTATCCGTCAGGCCACGCGAGAATCGTTGTATCGTGACTGTGATTGTTCCACATGGCGAGCAACGGCCGGAAAAGGTCGTGGTTCGTGTCGACTATAGCAATACTGACAACAGTCAGGAAAATGGCCAATAGCCGCAAGCGGTGAAAGGGACCGCGTGAGAAATGGGCGAAGTCATCCAGTTTCGGCCCGCAACGAGATACGGCAAGCACCCTGATGCGCAGGCGCGCATGGAAGGGGAGCTGCAGCTTCCCTTTGCAACGGCGGATCACCCCATCCGAAAGACCGTCCGCGCGAACCAGCCGGATACGTCGGCTGCGGCCAAATCGAAAATTGGGCTTCCGATTAGCGGTATCGTGATCGTAGTCGGCTCCATCCTAGTCTATGCACTGGTGATATCCCATGTCGTCGGCCAGCCGCATTATTCGGCACGTGCCAACCTGATGCCTTCCATTTTCCTGCAAAACTAAACTCGCTCGGCAGAGACTGCCTGGTGAAGCAGGCTCGACTTGATTCGCCGGCGTAACTTGAGTTTTCAAGAACAAATCCGCTATCGAACGATTACGATACCCGCTGCGAAATCATTTTCGGCACTATTCTTTCCTATCGCATGCGCGGAGCATGATGTGGGCAACCAGCCTCACTATAATTCCACAGCTCAAGATGGAAAAAACTGTCACCCCACGCGCGGCAGACTCGCGTGTGGAAGACCGCCATGTCAGGCCGACTGTTTCCGATATGCGGACTTAAAGAATATGAGAAAGATTTAAGCCTGTTCGTTAAGTGAAGATTCCATCAAATCTGGTGTAATCCCCAATAGACGGTGATTTTGGAGAGCATTTGTTGTCGCGGCTTAAAATTCAACAGCTGCAATGGATCGGCGCGGTGGCTGTTATCATGGTTTGCTTGATGATGGCTGGCTCGACGATCGCCTTCAGCCTGTCGGATTATGTCAACTACAAGCGCGGTGTAATGGAATTCGGCCGCTTTCATACGGCACTGCATGCGGCAGCGACGATATCGAGAGAACGCGGCCCTGCAAATAGTCTCATGGGCGCCGCGCAGGGCGAGCAAGCACAATTCGCCACCGCTCTGAAAGCAAGCCGCGAAGCAACCGACAAGGATATCGCCAACCTCGAAGCGCTCTTTAAAACGGAAATAGACCAGTCCGCGGAAATGCGCAGCGCATTCATGGCGCTTAAGGCTCAATTGGAGAGCGGCCGTCAGGTGGTCGATGCGGTGGCCGCCTTGCCACGCAGCGAGCGCAGCGGCGCAAAGATCGCAGACGCCATACAGGCGATGTTCCGTGCAGCGGATCGCGCCCAGGACTATCGGGATGTCGCGGGCCGATCGATCATCGCACTGGCGCCCGAGACAGGCGCCGAAGTCATGCTGACTTCGATGGCCGGAACACTTAGGGAGCGCGCCGGAAGGCTGGGGTCCTATGTCGTCATGATGCTGGCCTCCCAGGGGCAGGCCCGTTCCCACTATAGGGCTGCGTTCGACAACGAATTGAATCGGCTTTTCGAAGTGAATGCGCTGCTGAAAACCTATGCGCCCGTTACATTGCAATCCCAGGCCCTGGCAAGGCTGTTGGACCAGGTGACGGTAAGCTACTTTGCCGGAGCGCTGCCTTACGCTCAGCGCGTCGCCTTTGATCTGAATGCGAACGATGCGCTCACGCCTGGCGAGTTCACGGCGAAATACGTGCCTGGAATGAAATCGACCGAGAACCTGCGAGAACTCATCGAAACCGCGGCATTGAACTCCCTTGACGAAGTGCAGCAGAAATCCCTGAGAGCCATGCTGACCTCGGCGCTGCTTGCCGGCATGGCGATATCGGTCATGATTGGATTGGCCTACGTCCTCAGGCGCTCGCTCTTCCGGCCAATGTTTGCCGTCATGCGGCAGATCGATGAGATTGCCGTCGGCAATCTCGCGACGCCAGCGCCGATACCGCACGCCGGACGTGAAATGCGAGAGCTGTTCCTGCGTCTTGACCTTCTGCGCGAGCAGCAGCGCTTCAAGCGGCGCCTGGAAATAGAGCGCAAATCAATGACGGAGGAGCTCAGACGTCTCTCACAGACCGATGCGCTCACCGGCCTTCTCAATCGGCGCGCGCTGGAGGATGCGGTGGAGGAGCTGCTTGCAGCTCCGACAACGGGTTCCCGCGGCTTCGCAATCATCATGCTCGATATCGACCATTTCAAATCGATCAATGATCGGTACGGTCACGCTGTCGGCGACATGGTGCTGCAAAGAACGGCCCAGATTCTAGGCCCGTGTCTGCGTGCCGCCGATCTATTTGCCCGCTATGGCGGTGAGGAATTCATCGTCGTAATGGGCGACGTTACCGAGGCGTCGGCACGTTCCATGGCGGAGCGATTGCGGCAAACCTTGGCACAAGCCATTGTCAGCGATGAGCATGGCCTGAAGGTGACGGCGAGCTTCGGCGTCGGCTGGCAGGCGCAATGCGTGTTCGAAAATTGGGAAAAGCTGGCCGTCGTCGCAGACAGCCGGCTTTATCAGGCCAAGCGTAACGGGCGCAATTTGGTCTGCTCGTCCGACAATGCGACTGGACGGACGGCAATCTCCGCCTCGAGACGCGGCCAGGGCGGCGCAAGCGCGGCCTGACACACTTCGCTATGGCCGAGACATTCGAACCTGCCTGTCGGAAACTCGCAGTCAGTAGGTGAGCGTCACCACGACCGTATCCATGTAATTGCCGGGGGACGGCGTGGTCTGCGGCGGCACCCGACCGTAGACCGTGAGAAGTTGTGCAGTCCCCGTTCCGCTTCCGGCGACGGTGCTGCCCGGCGTATTGGCATCACCCCAGGGCTGCGCCCGGCTCATATCCTTGTATAGACCGTAGGTCACCGTCTCTGTCCCTTTCGTCATCTTTCGCGCCGTCGGTGCGGCATTCGTCGTGCCACCGTTCAAGGAGATGGTGTAGGTCGTGCCCGGCGTGCAAGTTGCCGTGACGGAACCGGTAGCGTCGACATTCGTACTCAATACGCCCTGTGTCCCGAAATCGATGTTCTGGACGCTGACGAGGCAATTGGCGGCGACGCTCGCATTGACGCTGAACGACGCGGTTCCAATCGTTCCAGAGGGGGCAGAGCAGGTAGTTGCACTACTGTAGTTGTAATAGAAAGAGGTATAGGTCGATGTGAAGCTTGACGTATATGACCCCGGCACTGCCGTCGATGGAGTTCCGAGCGCGGCCCCATATACCGTCATGCTACCGGTTGCGCCGATCAGCGAACCATTCAACAAGGCCATTGTCAGCGCGTAGACCGGTGCGCGTGACGGATAGGACCAGCTGCTCGAACCCCACACCACGCTCCGGCCGTTGTCGGAATATAGCTGATAGTTCAAAGGACTGGTTCCGTTCAACATCTGGCGGGCCGCTGCCGACGACGCTCCACCACTGCCGGCGCCGATATCGGGGCAAATCAGGAGCCGCTTGCCGAGGTCCAGAAGCCCCCCGGAACAACTTACACTTATCGTGGATGTCGAATTGACCGGGGTGCCCGACAACGTATCGACCGCGCTAAAGTTCATATTGGTCGCGGAGAAGCTGCAGCTTTGCGCCGCGCACAGCGAAGGCAACAGCAGTGCGAGCAAAAGAGTGAGTGAACGCAGCATCTTTTCAACTCCCTTTCAAAGGCACCTGACGTCGTCGATGACAACCTGCTCGCCCCGCTGCGGCTTGTAGGCGAATTCGGCGTGGCACTTCGTTCCGTCTTCAAATGACACGTCGATCGCGTTCCTTGCACGCAGTCCGCGAATGTAGGCCTGACCGTCATAGCCGACGACGAAGTCCTCGTTCGATCCTTGCACCGAGCCGCTGAGCCCGGCGCGCAGTGGCACCCCGCTCTTGTCCCTGATCGTAATGAGGGCAGCTTGCGGTGCCTCGGACACACCGAACTTGACGACGACGCCGCTGCGGTCTGCCGGCACGACGATTTCCTTCGTCGCCGGCACATCGGCATCGACGGGTAGGTTCTTGGGATCGATGGATACGGTATTCGGTTCATAGGAATTGAGATTGGGCACCAGGATGCGGCCGCTCGAATTGGTCTTGCCGGCAGGTCTGTTCTGTTGCTGAACCTCGACACCGGGAGCGCCGACGTCGACGACGGCGAACGCATCGTCGATCCGGTTTGTGGCAAAGACACCGCCACCAGCAACAGCAATGGCACCATCGACGCGAGCCGTCGCATTGGTCTGATGATCCTGCTGCTGAAGGCCCGCCTCGACCTGCGCGAAGGGAGCCCGATAGCTGATTGCCGCCTCGCGATAGGTGTCTTCGCCTTCGGAAGTGCGCAGACGCCAGCCGAAGCTGCCGTCCTCCTGCTGCATTGACTTGGAAACATCGGCAACGACGCCGAGGCCGTTGGGACCGCCTTGCACGCCCGTATTGGCCGTGATGTTGCCGCCGAAGGGAATGGAGAGGCCGGCAAAGAATCCGAAATTGCTTCGGTCGTCGAGATCGGTGAAGGCGCTCGCATAGACTGTCGCACGCTTGAAGGTCTGACTGTAGGAAAGACCGGCGATCTTGCTCCTGGTGCCGTCGGCACTTTCGAGGTTGGTGTAAGAGAGATTGAGGCTGGAAAGATCGAGCGGCGTTGGCACGCTTAGCGTGACCTGATCGATGGCTCGCGGCACACCGGCGCTGAGAATGCTCACATCTCCGGCGACACTGGTTGTCGGCCGAGCGGAGACCGAGGCTATATCGTCATAATCGCCAAAGGTTCGCTGCACGCGGGCATAAAGAGCCCATCTGTCGTAACTGAGTTCGAATGCGGCATTCATCAGCGCACCGGAACGCGACCCGCTTTTGCTTGCCGCGCCCGCGATCGATGCTACCCCGAATGAACTGACCGGAAAGGCAGCTCCCGCGCCGCCATTCAGAAGATCGGCGCCGCCCTCGAAGTGACCCTCCAGCGTCAGCCAATCGGTCAGGCCGTACCTTGCGGTGGCGGTCCCCATGATACGACCATCATAGTCACTGGAATCCGTTCCGAAATTCAGACGCGGAGTGCCGAGTTCTGCGGAAAAGTCCAACAGGCCGCGGCGCAGAAGCCAATTGGAGGAATAGAAGGGGAGGGTCTGCGTGGTTTCCCGTCCGAGGCTGTCGCGCAGCACGACGGTCGCTTGCCCGCCTCCGGAAAAGACCGGGAGGTTGGTCACTTCGAACGGTCCGGCGGGGACGTCGCTGGAATAGGTGCGAACGTTCTGCGTATAAATGTCGAGTGTCGAAGGGACAGCCGCCGTCCCGGTAAATGAAGGCAGTGGTTCGGTCACCAGATCCGAGCGCAGCGCAAAATTGCGCTGAAACTGAATGCCGCCGAAATAGACTGGTCGTGTCCATGACAGGCCACCGGTCGTCAGGTCGCCTGCGCGATAGGTGACGAGATTCTTCGGGTCGGAGTAGCTCCAGGTCGTGTTGAGGCGGGTTATGCCGTCAAGGCTGCCTTCGGAATATCCGGCGAGGAAGGACTGGCTGAGCGTGCCATAGGGGCTGAAGAGGCGGGCATCGAAAGATCCGGATATTCCCTGAAACAGATTGGAGTTGCCTTGGAAGAGACCGTTGGAACTTGCATAGAGGGAATAGTTCAGGACGGCGCCGTAGCCGGCCTGGGGAGCCGGGATTGCATTTTCCTGCTGTTGCCTGACATTGATGACGCGAGGTGCGCGCCCCTTGTCCGTCGTCTGGACATAGAGACGCTGCGTCTCATCATCGACCTGATATGACAGGCCGGGCAAGGTGCTGAGTTCGACCAGCTTGTCGTCGGCGGCACCAGCTGGCGGCTTAATGCCGACTTCCCGCAGCTCTTCCGCGGTTGCCGCAAGCGAGCCGTTCGGACGCTGCTTGAAATTGCCTATCATCTTCATCGACGCATTGTTGATGAATACTTCGAGGTAGACGTCCAATGTGGCCGCCGTGGCGGTATTCGCCGGCAGATCGGGGACTTCCTGAGCACGCAGCGCCGAGCCTGAGAAAAGCATGCATATGAAAACGGCGCCGGCACTACCGTTGATTAACGGCGACTTTAGCATCGAACGGCCCAAGATCGCTCTGGCCATGGAGTGTTACGACGCCGCCGGAGAGGGATTTTGCTGTCCCCATCGGCCACTGCATCGTCGCGCCAGCAAGTACGTATCCGACCAACCCGTTACGGCTGCCGACCTTCGTTGCCCCCTGCGCCAGAGTTACGTTCGACAGACGGAAGCGGCTGCCGCCATTGTTCTTGCCGGTCAGGGAGAGGCTGTTACCCTGTCGTTTGAGGCTCCAGGCGATATCAGCGGGCTTTACATCCGGCCGCCTGAAGAAGACCGGAATGGACTGGCGCATGATGAGAGTGACGGTGCCGGCGCGTGCGCGGGCAGGATCCGGCAGTTCGTCGACGATGACACGATAGGTTTCTTCCGTCTTGACAGGAGCCTTGCTCGTCCGAACCACTCTGACCACATACTGAGCATTGGGGTTCATCCTCGTCGCGGGCGGGCTGGCAACGACATCCCTGGTCGGTTCCAGGGTTTCTATGCCACCCGCCTGGCTCCACTTGAAGACGCGTATCTGGACGTTGATCGGATGATCTCCGTCATTGGCCAGGTTCAGGACCGTGGCCGCCGACGGCGCTGTGAGTTCGAGACTTGTGGGTGCCACTCGCAGGGATGCTGCGTTCATGTCGTAAGCACTGAGCAGCAAAAGCATAGTCGCGGCAATGCATGGCAACATGCGTTGCATGACGGCCTCCTGGATCTGTGAGTTTTCAGTAGGTGACGGTAACCGCCACGGTATCGGTGTAGACGCCCGCAGCCGGGGTGGTCTGCGGAGGTACCCGACCATAGACATTTATGTTCTGGACTGCGCCATTGCCTGTGCCCGAGACGGTATCGGTGCCTATGGTCGTACCCCAGGTCTGCGTTCGGTTGGCATCGCTATAGATCGCATAATTGATCGTCGCACTTGCCGGACCTGTCATGACACGGACAGCTGTTGTCGCTCCTGCTCCAGCGCCGGCACTAAGGCCGACATTGTAGGTCTGCCCAGATGTGCATTGCACACCGATGGTGGTTGCCTGGTCGATATTGCTGGTGATGACGCCGTTGGTGCCAAAGTTGAGATTATTGGCACTCTGGACGAGGCACTGTGCCTGGATGGTGATGGTAACCGTCATATTGGCAGTTGCAGTGGCAGCCATCGCGGACGATGCTGCCATGGTCATTGCGATACCAGTCAGGACGGCGCCGCAGAGCATTCTCAGCATTCACATTCCCCCTCGCGTATGCCTCAGAAATATCAGAATATAATAAAATAAGCACATATATTCTTCGCTGGCAATCAGGCGGGAAACCGCCAGGGCAGATGCGACAGTATCGAAAGAATACCTCCAAAGTAGAGTTTGGATTTATTTAGCAAATACCCGTAGATAATTAATATTTTTAAAAAACATGGTTAATAGTGTTTAATGCAACTCACTTACTGCCAGGATAAGTGCATCGCGGATATGAGACCCAATTTAAGCGAATCAGCGATTTTGAAGGTGCCATCCGCCCCGAATGATTCGCTGTTTTGGTCATATGGCTGCGGCGGAAACATCAATTCTTACCGCATGTTCACAGGCATCCCGCTTATACTCGCTATCCGCGAACTCAGGCCGACCATCGAACCGGGGCCGAGTTTTCCATCACAGTTCTCCCGATAGTATTATGAAGCGGAATGTTAGCGTGATCTCCACCCTATCGAAGGAAGCACGTCGCCATTGGTGCATATCCGCTTCGGCAAAAGGCATCGGATTTACAGCAGGCCGAATTGTCCCAATGACAAGATAGAAATTGCGTCTGCCGGTATTGCCTCGATTATCTGACTGGAAACGAGGACAGTACATGACGAGCGTATCTTTCTTCCAAGTCGATCCGTGTATAGCCGATCCTTGTCGCCCGCTGGGTAAACATGTGGAGCTGGCAGGCAACGGCATGCTGTTCATCAAGGGGAGTGCATCCGTCTGATGCTGACGATCTTCGGCTACCGCGCCTCCATTAACGTCCGTAAGGTTCTTTGGCTGTGCGAGGAGTTGAACCTTGCCTATCGCATGGAGAACTGGGGCGGCGGAACGCGATCGACATCGGAGCCGGAATTTCTGCGCCTCAATCCGGTCGGCATGGTGCCGGTGATCGATGATGCCGGTTTCGTTCTGTGGGAATCAAACACGATCCTGCGTTATCTTACCGCCAGTCGCGGGCGCAAAGATCTGCTGCCGGATGATGCAAGGCTGCGCGCTTCAATCGAAAAATGGATGGACTGGCAGGTTTCCGATTTCAACAACAGTTGGCGGATTGCCTTTCAGGGACTCGTGCGCCGAAATCCAGACTATCAAAACAAGGAGGCCATTGCGCGCTCGGTAGCGGCATTTTCGGACTTGGTGGCCCGCATCGGCATCGAAATCGATCGACAGGGCGGCTATGTCTGCGGCGAGAGCTTCACTCTTGCCGATATTCCGATCGGCCTGTCGCTCCATCGCTGGCACGCGTTGCCGGCCGAAAAGCCGCATCTGCCTGTTATCGAGGCGTATTACGAACGGCTGTGCTCCAGAAGCGGCTTTCAGATGCACGGGCTGAATGGCGGCCCTTGAGCGGCAGCTCATACGCGCCGCGCCGATGTACACAGCGCATCCGTCAACATTTCTTTGCAAAAGGTCTGCAATTGGCCATGTTTCGGTAAAAGCCGCGCCACACTTCGCATGAAGATTGCTATCCGAGATTTTGTCTAAAGGAGCGTTCAATGGATGCGCAGCCTATGAGATGGTGGAATGGTCAAAGCGAGACGACCCGAAGGCTGGGTTCGGGGCTTGCTGTTTGCGGTACCGTTGTCGGCGCTCTCTATGTGATTGTTCAAACCGGTCCCGTCGACCGAACCATGCAATTCATCGACGACAGCGGCCGCGTCGCGATCAATAGCGCAGCACCCGCACCGCAGCTTGCCATGAACCAGTTGCAGTCGGCAGTTGATGCGAGCCCAGCAAAGCCGCAGATGTCAGTGCCAATTCCGCAGCCGTCGCCGCTTGCTGCCATGGCCAAGACCAATCCGCCGATAAAGCGCGTTGCATCGCATTCCGATGTCGCAAAGACTAAGGTCGCGTCATCCGGTGACGTGGAGCACTTCGACCGTTGCCTGCCGCAATGCGAAACACAAGACCCGCTGATAACAGGTCGCCCGGAATATGCAGAAGCAACTCCGCCTGTTGCAAACGACGATCCGCCTCCCGTGTTGGAGGAGGAAAGGGTGGGATTTCATCCGCTCACCGGCGCTCGCAACCTTTTGAACAGAGCCGTGGATGCCCCAGGCATGATGTTGCGCCGCAGCCGGCAGATGATCGACAATGTGGCCCGCGCAGACTGGTAATTGGGACACGTGTCCGCGCCCATTGCCGATATCAAGGCAACGGGCGCAGACTTTTGCTCTAAAGCGAAGGGGCGGCGAGCCGCCTATAGGCCACCGGCGCTTGCCGTACTGCGCAGCAGCCGGCAAAGGCTGACAAGACCAGCGTCGAAATTGCCGGATGCCGTCACCTGACGACAGGCAATCAGCATACGTTTCTGCTCAGCGCTCGACATGGTGCGGAAAGCGGCAAGCGTGCGCGTGCTCGATCCCGTGCCGGAATTGCCCGAACCCAGCCCGAAGCCGCTCGCGCCGCCTGTCCCTCCGGTTGCCATACCGGTTCCGCTGGAGCCGGTTCCACCTGTGGATCCGGTGCCACCAGTCCCGCTGCCGGTTCCACCGCCGCTTCCGCTGCCTGAACCGCTCCCGCCGACGCCGACACCCACACCGACGCCTACTCCGGATCCACCGACGGAGACGCCGGCGCCGGCGTTGACACCGCTTGAGCCTCCAACCGAAGCGCCGAGACCAGCGTTGACGCCATTGCTATTGGCGGATGCACCCACACCGGCATTCACTCCGCTGGAGCCGCCAACAGATGCACCGACGCCCGCATTGACGCCACTCGTTCCGGATACGGAAGCACCCGCTCCGGCATTGACGCCGTTCGTGCCGCCGACGGAAGCTCCGACGCCGGCATTAAGCCCATTGGAGCCGAGCCCGGCGCCCAAACCAGCGTTGATACCGCCGACCGACACGCCAACACCCGCACCCAGTCCGCCGCTTCCGGACCGGCTACCGCCGTGATCCGTCCCGCCGCCGGGCTCTGCATAACTTGCCGAGGCCAATAGAAGAAATGCGGATGCAGCGATTGCCATCCGTGAATATTGTACTCTCATGACTAAACTCCGTTTCAGCTTAGGCTTTTGTCAGCCTGTTTCTGATTGCCGGAGCGCGCGCACCGTAGAGTTGGAATGAAGGGGCTTGCCTATTCTCCTCTCCTCCCAAGACTACACTACAGAATAATCTAATTTAGTAATGCTTCAATATAAAAATTCACGGATGGCTTGCATAATGACAAGGAGTTTAGTTCCAGGTAGACGAAAATGACCTGTTCCGCGACAGGGTTACTAGGCTTCCAAAGAATGAATGAGGCCTATTCTCGGGGCGCTCAGGATCGCTCCGCCCACACTTTCGCCAACTCGACGAGCGTCTTGACGGCTCTTTCCATATCCTGCCGGCTCACCCATTCCAGCGGCGAATGAAAGGCATGTCCGCCGGCAAAGATATTGGCGCATGGCAAGCCCATGAAGGAAAGCCTGGAGCCATCCGTGCCGCCGCGAATGCTGCCGCGCACCGGGGTCATGCCGGCACGACGGATTGCCTCGACGGCATTTTCAACGATTTCCGGATGGCGATCGAGGATCGTCTTCATGTTGCGATATTGATGCCGAACGGTGAACGTGTGCGAGGAGCCGGGATAGGCCTTCATGACATTCTTGACGATCGCCTCCAGCATAGTCTCCTTTTCGACAAGGCCCGGCTCGTCGAAATCGCGGATGATGAAGCCGAGTGAAGCCTTTTCCATAGAGCCGCTGACGCCAGTGGGATGGATGAAGCCGTCCCGGCCGTCCGTGGTTTCCGGGGCCATATCCTTCGGCAGCCCGTCGATGATCGCGCCAGCAATTCTGATGGCATTTTCCATCTTTCCTTTGGCAAAGCCTGGATGGATGGCAACGCCATGGATGACGACCTCGACACTGTCGGCGGAAAAAGTCTCGTCTTCTATGTGCCCAGCCGTTTCGCCATCGACCGTATAGGCGAATTGTGCTCCCAGCTTCTTCAGATCGACCTTGTCGACACCTCGTCCGATCTCCTCATCGGTCGTAAGCAGGAGCTTGATCGTGCCGTGGGGGATGTCGGGATTGTCGACGAGATATTTCGCCGCCGCGATGATTTCGGCGAGACCTGCCTTGTCATCGGCCCCGAGCAGCGTCGTGCCGTCCGACGTAATGATGTCATTGCCGATCTGATCGCGCAGGGCAGGGTGCTCGTCAACGCGAATGACCTGCTGCGGATCGCCGCTGAGGCGGATATCACCGCCGGAATAGTTGCGCACGATCTGCGGCTTGACGTTCGTACCGGTGAAATCTGGCGCTGTGTCCATGTGCGAACAGAAGCAGATCACAGGAACCGGCTTGTCGACATTCGAAGGAATGGTGGCGTAGACGTAGCCATGTTCGTCCAGATGCGCATCGCCAAGCCCGATCGCCAGCAATTCCTCGACGAGAACGCGTCCAAGATTCTTTTGCTTTGCGGTGGAGGGTTGCGTGGCTGAAGTCGGATCCGATTGCGTATCGATGACAACGTAACGAAGAAAGCGATCGGTGACGGTATCGGTCATGACTCTGGCTCCAAAGAATCTCTGGGTTTTGAACAGCTATAGCGCTGGGCGAATGCGGCGAGAAATCGATTTCGCACTGGAAAACGCAATATCCGAAACGGACCGACGCCACCGCCCATAAAAATATGGCCGCTCCAGCGCCAGGCAGAAGCGGCCATACCATGGTTTAAGATCGTGGCCGAAAGCCTCAATCGGCCGAGGTCAGGGTCACCGACGTGCCAGTTGCAGCGACGTTCAGGCCGAGTTGACCGGTCACGCTCACGGTCTGAAGATGGATGGAACCGGAGGTGCCGCCGACGAGAATGTTCGTGCCGACACCGGCGCCAACGGTCGCCTCAACGGTGGCACCCTGATAGAGGCCGCTCAGAGAACCGTGATGGTAGCCGGCTGTCGGTGCGAAGACCAGCCAGACGAGCCGGCTGCGGGTCGTGAAGCCGAGATCGACGCCCATCTTTCGGATCGCACCGGTATAATGATCAACGCGCTCGCGACCGACCGTCGAATGGAAGGTGCAATCCACCTCTTTCGCCGAGCCGAGTACATAGCCGACACCGCCGCCGATTTCGCATTCGAGGTAGCCGATCTTCACGCCGTTGCGCTGGTCTGGCTCTTCTTCGCGATAGGTCGTCGGCATATCTGCCGCCCGTGCCACCGCCGCGCCCGCAACGATCAACGATGCTGCTGAAAACGCCAGGGTCAGGATTTTTCTCATCTGTTTTCTCCTTGTCAGAGTATTATGGGTGGCAGGCACCCTCGTGGTCGAGCCGATAGAATCAACCCTTACTTAACGTTCGTACGCGCAGAACGATCCCAAAAATAAGGCGGCTATCGTCATGATCCAATTCACAATATAGGGAAGTCCATCCGCCACGGCACCCTTTGGCCATTTCACGTTTTGCTACCGACTGAATCGCGCCGTACAAAATCGAGGATTTGCAGGGCAAAGCTCGCCCTGCTTACCCATCAACCATGTTGAAGCAAGATTTCCTTGGCGGCAAAGGCGAACACATCGACCGGTTCTCCAAGGCCCTTGAGAGGGAAGGAGCCGAGGCTTTCCATATCCCGCTGGCAGCCGGCCATATCGACGAAGGCCTTGGACAGGAGCACCGGCCGCTTGACCTCCTTCGTCAGAGATTCGAGCCGTGAGGCGATATTGACGGCCGGACCGATGACCGTGAAATCAAGACGCGTGCGCGAGCCAATATTGCCGTACATCACATCGCCGACATGCACGCCGACACCGTAGCGCAGCACTTCACGGCCATGCTTGCGATTTTCCTCGTTGAGTACAGCAACACTCGCCTGCGCCTCGCTGATGGCAAGAAGAAGATTGTGACAGGCATTCGGATCGCTCAGCGGGAAAATGGCCAACAGGCCGTCACCCATGAATTTGAGGATCTCGCCGCCATGCTTTTCGATCGGATCGACCATCGCGTCGAAATAGCCATTGAGCAGCTCAATGACATCGTCGCGCGGCCACATGTCCGAGATCGTGGTGAAGTCGCGCAAGTCGCAAATGAGGATCGCCGCGCCGACGGTCGTGCCGCTGCCACGCGTCGTGGCGCCAGCCAGGATCTTTTCGCTGGCATGCGGCCCGACATAGGTGCGCAGGAGCGTGCGCGCCATGATGTTTTTCAAACGGATCTCGGTCACCATCGTCAGGGCCGGTAGCAGGTCCTTCAAGAAGGTAACGTGCTGTTCGGTAAAGCCGCCGGGAGCATCCGAGGCAAAGGTCACGATATGGCGCTTGCCAAGCGTATGATAAATCGGCCAGGCAATATAATCAGTCAGCCCTTCCGCATGCATTTCCTTATAAAGCGGATAGTTCAGCTCTACCTTTTCGCAAATCTCGAGATTTTTCCGGACTTCCGTCGCACCGTTGAAGATTTCGTTGATAGGGCTTGCCAGAAACTGAGGCGTTTTCTCCACGCCGTAACTGAAGGTTGCGATATCCGCCTCTTTCATACCGGTGCGCCACAGAATCCTCGCGCCGAGCCATTGCGGATGCAGCGTTCTGAAGTGCATCGTCGCTCTTCCGATCGGAACACCGACTGCCCGCATTTTCTCGCAGAGTTCGACGAGGATATTGTCGATGAATCGCTGCTCGCGGACATCATTCATAAGCCAATCGAGGATCTTGCTTTGTTTTGTCGGCCAGCTGCCTTGGTCGTCCTGGGTCGCGGCGGCAACTGCCTCAAGAGAAGATTGCATTTTCTATACCCCACAAATTCTGTCATGGATCGTGAGCGCTATTCGATCCGAATAGAACTATACGCGTGTCGCCAGTGACCGGGAACGGCAATCGCCGTTATTTCGCGATTTCATAAATTATGTGTCCGGCTATGGCAGAAGAGCCTTGAATCGGCCATAGGCTTCATATGGTCCCGCAACTCCCGCGGTGCAATATTCTGTCAAAGAGGCAATGCATTGAGAGCATATCTGGCAGGCCCGGAAGTCTTCCTCCCGAACGCTAGGGAAATCCTCGATCGCAAGATCGCGCTGGCGCGTCGCTATGGCTTTACGCCGGTTTCACCCGGCGATCTTGCCGTGCCTGAGACGGAGACGCGTCGGCAGCGTGGCCTTGCCATCAGTTCCATCAACGAGAAACTGATGACGAGCGCCGATCTCATCATCGCCAATCTGACGCCGTTTCGTGGCGTCGCGGCCGATATCGGCACGGCCTTCGAACTTGGCTTCATGTGTGCCCGCGGCTGCCCGGCATTTGCCTTTTCCAACTGCACCGACAATCATTTCGAGCGTGTGAGCAAGCTCTATGGCGGCGATGTTCAACTTGGCGAGGACGGACGCCACCGCGGTCCCGACGGCATGTCGCTGGAAAACTTCGATATGACCGACAATCTGATGCTCGACGGCGGCATAGCGGTACGTGACGGCGTCATCGTCACACGCCAAGTCGCGCCGGATCAGCTCTTTCTGGACCTGACGGCCTTCGAGGAATGCCTGGGCCTTGCAGCAAAGAAATTATTGAAGCAGGTCGCCAGCGCATAATGTGCCGGCTATTGACTAGCTCGCCCGAACTTCACCATGTCCCGAGAGCAGCATCGATGGCCCGCGCTCTTGCAGGAAGCTGGTCATAAGCGGCAACATCCGCCTCGGCAAAGGCAGCCAGGCCGAGTGATTTGAGAATTTCACTTCCTTGCGGATCGCGGTGCGCACGGAGAAGAGCGGCACGTAGTGCGTCGACAAGTTCCGGCGATTGCTGTCGAGAGGCCACCAGCAGGGGGAAGGGCGCAGGCTTCGTGGTGGCCACGATGCGCAACGGCGCGATCATGTCCGGCTCGTGCATTGCCATGAGCTGAAAGGCATAGGCGTCGATGGCGCCGACATCTATGGCACCTGAACGAATGGCGTCGACCACGCCGCGTGGATTGAGGAGCGGGCCGACGATTTGCGCCGCTGTAGGCCTATCCGCAAGCGTGGCAAAGAATTCTCGCGGCGCATTATAGCCGGACTGAGAGTCTCGCACCGTCCAGCCCCAGCATGCTGTTGCAAGATCAGCCTCCATAAGCGGCTTATCCCGAGCGGCGACGATATGGCTCGCATAGACTGGCTGCCTGTTTGCCCAGTCCGCCAGCGAGATGGGCGCTGCCACTGGCTGCGGGCGCTCCGCCGGCAATAGCCGGGAGAACGGAAAGCCGCACATGAAAACGGCGCCCATGTCCGGACGCGCCCATAATTCGGACAGAGGCGCTGGCGCGGCATGGGCTATGACTTCAAGCTCAACGCCCGATCGATCCGCAAGCCAATGGAAAAACCTGTCCCAAAGCCCCAATATCTTGGGGCTCAGATTGTACATTCGCGAGCAGGCAATGACAGGGGGAGTCCTCATTACGCGTCACGCGAACCGGAGCCGCTGGCCGATATTCATGCGTCTAGCCTTCTCCACCATTGCCGCGCCGAGCGCGACATCGGTCGTGCTGAGGCCGCGATGCCAGAAGAGGATGGTCTCGTCATCGCTTTCACGGCCTGGCCTGGCGCCGCAGACGATCTGACCGATTTCGGCATGCAGCGTCTCAGCCGTCACCTTGCCTTCGTCGACATGGCGGCGAAGGGCCCCGAAGGGACGCCCCGGTCCGCATTGTCCCCAGTCATCGACGACGACCTTGTCCATAATGTCGGTTAGGTCGAATTCGAGCGCACTCATCGTTCCGTAAGGCACGACGAAGGCGCCTTTCTTGACCCAGGCAGTCTTGAAAAGCGGTGTCGGCTCCGGCAGGCGGCTCGCCTCGATCATGATATCGGCGCCCTTCAGGCAATCCTCCCAATTGTCCGTCACGATGATTTTCTTGCCGAGATCCTTTTCCAGCCGCGCGGCGAAAGCGTCCCGGCTTTCCGGACGGCGCGAATGCACGCGGATTTCATCGAAATCGAAAATGTGGTCGAGCAGGCGCACGTTCCAGTAGGAGGTGCCGCGCGCGCCGATATGGCCGAGGATCTTGCTGTCCTTGCGCGCGAGATGACGCGCGCCGATAGCCGTGACGGCGCCGGTGCGCATGTCCGTGATCGCCGTCGCGTCGATGATGGCCTTCGGTACGCCGGTTCGCGGATCGAACAGATTGAGGACCGCCAATTCCGAAGGCAGGCCCTGTTTGTAGTTGTCGACGAAATCCCCGACGACCTTGACGCCGGCATAGTCAAGCGGCTTCACATAGCCGCGCAGCACATTGAAATGCCCCTTATCGGAACTCTCAGGTACGAGATGAACGCGAGGCTCGATAACAGTCTCGCCGCGCCCCTGCGCATCGAGCGCCTTGGTCACGGCGTCGAGGATTTCGTCATTGGAAAGCGCCAGGGCCTTGGCGTCTATGGCATTGAGATAGTCGATCCAGATTTCCTGCATTACCGTTCTCCAGGCATGTCACCGGCTTTCGCCGCGGTCTCTGCGATAAATTCCATCACTCTCTGAAAATCAGGTCCTTGCGCACGGTCTTCGTCGAGTGATGCCACCAGTTGGCGCACCTGTCGATAGGCGTCCAGCGTCCCGCGGCCGAGCTCGCCCGTAACGCCGCGCAACTCGACTGCCTGGGCCGACGCGACGAGCTCAATAGCCACGAGATAACGTAGCCGCTCGATCATCGCTTCGATCTTCGATAGAACGCTGGGCGCCATCGAGGCCTGATCCTCGACGCCGTCCGCGACCGGGATCGGCGTGAGCGACACGGGAATGGCCAGATGGCGTATCTCGGCTTCAAGCGCAGAGACCGTTTTCTGCACGGTGGCAAAACCCGTTCTGCTCTGCCCGAGCGGGGTCAGGAATCGCGGCAGCTCCGACATGCCCGGCGACATGATTTTCATTGTTCTATAAGCGGTCGCCGCCGCGCAATGGGCGATTGCCTGACCGAGCCGCTCCCAGGCCAAAACGAAGGCCGTCATGTCGAAATTGCCATGCGACAGGATGAGCCCTTCCTCGGCCAGCACGACGGGATTGTCGCCGGAGCTAGCAAGCTCGATCTCGGTTGCGGCACGCGCTTCGCCGATCGCGTGGAGCAGAGCACCCCAAACCTGCGGGGCACAGCGATAGCTCAACGGATCCTGGAGACGCCGCGCCGCACCATCCGCCAGAAGAGAACTTCCAGAAAGCATTTCGCGAAGCCTCGCTGCCGCCTCGCGCTGGCCGAAGGCTGGCCTTGCTGCCAGCGCCCGGCCGTCAAAAGCCGATACATTGGCGCGGAATGCCTCGAAGTTCAGCGCGATAGCTGCAAGCGACCAGTCGAACAGCCGCTCGATATCCTCGATGCAGAGGCAGGCCTTGCCGACCGACAGGCTGTTGGCTACCACGAGCACATGCCCATCCTTCGGAGCGATCGGCAAAGGTTTCAGACCGGCTTTCGAGAGGGCATCCAGCGCTGGCATAACCGCGCCATCGAGTTCCGCCTCGCCATCCCCCAGCAAAGCGCGTCCCATATGTGCCAAGGGTGCAAGGTCGGCAGCACCGATCGAGCCGAGCGAAGGCACCACCGGATGGAAGCCCGCATTCAGTGCGGCGACGAGACCGGCGAAAACCGGGAGCGATACGCCGGAGCTGCCAGCCGCCATGCCAGCGATGCGAGCGGCCATCATCGCCCTGACGGCTTCGCGCGGCAGCGCCGGCCCGACCCCGACGGCACGAGCCTGTGGCACGCGCAATTGGAAAGCGATGAGATCGTCCGTGGCGAGCCGCGTATCGACACCGGCACCCAGTGCCGTCGTCAAACCATAAACTGGCTGGTCGGCCGCAAGGTAGCGTTCCACGACGGCGCGCGCAGCAGTGATCTTGTCTTCGACATCAGGTAAGATCTCGACCCTGGCATTGCGTCGCGCGATTGCGGCAATATCGCTCGCCGTTGGGGGCGATCCGGTGAAGGATACGATATTGTCTGTCGTGCTCATTCCTGCTTGCCTCCAAGACGTGCGCCCGGTTTCCCGCGATCTTCGCCGGAACGCTCGTCCAGTCGATATTGGTCGTTGGAATAGGTGGATATCACTCATAGCATGGCATATGGCCAGCAGCAGCCATATCGATTGAAGAACACCGTTATCTCATCACAGGGCAATATCTGGTTCAATTGGCGACCATCAAAGACCCGGGCGCAAACAAACAAGGCGGTAGCCATGACACTCTATCGCTACCGCCTCGTTCTGAATGCGCGTTGGGTTGGTCGTAGGTCAGCCGCCGATCATGAGCCTCACGACTTCCTCGTGATTGGTGTCGGCGATGTTGCGTTCGCCGGCGACAATCCCACGACGCAGGACGACGATGCGGTCGGAAACCGCGAAAATATCCTGCAGATTGTGCGAGATGAAGATAACACCGCGTCCCTGCGCCTTCAGCGACTTGATGAGGGCCACGACCTTGCGCTGTTCCGGCACGCCGAGTGCTGCGGTCGGCTCGTCCATGACGAGAATACGGGCGTTCCAGTAGACCGCGCGTCCGATCGCAACCGCTTGGCGCTGGCCGCCGGAGAAGTTGCTGACTGGCGCATCGAGCCTCTTCACGTGAAAGTCCAGCTCGGCCATCGTCTTGCGTGCGGCTTCCGCCATCGCCTTTCGGTCAAGCACCGGCAGAAAGCCGAAGAGCTTCTTCATCGGCTCACGGCCGAGGAAGATATTGGCGCCAATCGGCAGATTATCGGCGAGCGCCAGATCCTGGTAGATCGTTTCTATGCCCTTTTCACGCGCATCCTGCGGCGAGGAGAAGGTAACGGGCTTGCCTTCGATCAGGATTTCGCCCGCCGTTGGTGGATAGACACCGGAGATCGCCTTGATCATCGTGGTCTTGCCGGCGCCGTTATCGCCCGCAAGTGCTACGACTTCACCGGGCCGGACGACCATGGAGCAATTGTCGAGGGCACGCACCGCACCGAAATAACGCGAGAGATTGCGGACCTCGAGGAGGGGAGTTGCACTATTCATCCTGTTTTGCTCCGCTGAACCGACGCTGTGCCTGGTCGATGAGCACCGAAATGATGATGACGACACCGACGGCGATGAACTGCCAGAACGGCTCCACATTCATGAAGACGAGGCCATATTGGATGACGGCGATGACGAGAGCGCCGGCGACGGTGCCGATGATCGTACCGGAACCGCCAAAGAGGCTGGCGCCACCGATCACGACGGCCGCCACGCTGTCGAGCAGCAGCGGTTCGCCGGCCTGGGCCGCACCCGCGGTGAAACGGGCCGCATAGAGCGCGCCTCCCAGGCCCGCGCAGACGGCCGAAAGAATATAGAGCCGCAGCAGATGGGACTTGATATCGATGCCGGCCCGCCGCGCCGCCTGCGCATTGGCTCCGATGGCATAATTATGCTGGCCGAAGCGGGTCTGGCTCAGCAAATAATGCATGATCAGCACGAAGACGAGCGTGACGATGACGAGATAGGGCACGCCATAGAACCGTCCGTTGCCGAGTTCGGCAAAATAGGAATTCTTGACCGGCACAGTCGTGCCGCCGGCGAGCAGGAAGGCCGTGCCGCGCGCAACGCCGAACATGCCGAGCGTGCCGATGAAAGGCGGAACCTTGAGACGAGAGATCAGGAGACCATTGATGAGGCCAGGGACTGCGGCCGCCAGCATGGCAACGAGAATGCCGAAGACCATTGCCACGGGCAGAGGCATGTAAAGGCCGGCGATATTGGCGATATGCGCGGCGACGACGGCCGCAAGCCCCATGATGAAGCCGGTCGACAGATCGATACCGCCCGAGATGATCACGAAAGTCTGCCCGATCGCCAGCAGCAGCGGCGCCACCGCGAAGATCGCAACGGACTGCCAGTTGAAGCTTGAGCCGACGAACGTGCCGCCGAAGTCGATCCGCGCCCAGATCTCGAAAGTCACGATAAGCGCGGCAAGAAAGAGCCATGCACGCAATTGCGCGATGCGATTAAGAAGTGTTTTTGCCTGGTCGCCGTGGTCTGCCTGCGGCGCCACGTGCTGATCCGCCTTGCGGACCTCTGCATTGTCGATTGTCATGGATCGGTCCAAACTGGAGCGTTGGAGGCGCGAAGGTTAGGCGCCGTCGCTCTATCATCGTTGGATAATGTGCCTCGCCGATGGGCGAGGCACAGACTATCTCCGCATCAGTCGGAGTAGATGAACTTCGCGACCTTCTTGTCGGCTACGTTCGACTTGTCGATGACCGTGAAGCCGGTGCCGATCGCCGTCGGGATCGAATTGCCGGTGAGATGCGCATAAGCGGCCATCACACCGAAATAGCCGATCTCGGCCGGATGTTGCGCAATCGCCAGATCGACGAGGCCGGAGTTGATGTTGTCGACGATAGACGTCGGCGCATCGAAAGCGACCACGCGGATCTTGCCCGTCTGGCCGGCCTGCTGCACGCCGTTGGCGGCACCGAGAGCGGAGAACAGATTGGCCCCGAAAACGCCGTCGAGATCGGAGTTGCGTGCGAAGACGGCCTGAAGCTGCGATGCTGCCTTGTTGGCGTCGTCGTCGTTATACTGCGTCTCCAGAACGGTGATGTTCGGATACTTCTTCATCTCCTCCTTGAAACCCTGCTCGCGCTGGTCGGTGGTGGAAACGCCGGGCTTGACGTTGGAAACGTAGACCTTGCCCTTTTCGCCAACGGCCTTTGCCAGCGCACGCGCGGCAATCGCGCCGCCAAGCAGGTTGTCGGAAGCGATGTAGGCCAGCGGAAAGTCCGCATCGCCTTTACCAGTCTGGTAGACGCCGGTGCCGATGAAGGTATCGACAGTGATGATCGGGATGCCGGCATCATTGGCCTTTTTCAGAGGCTGAATCAGCTGATCCTTGTCGGTCGGCGCGATCAGAATGAAGTCGGGCTTTTTGGCGATCACCGCATCAAGAACCGGAACCTGGGTCACCGGGTTGAAATCGGGGCCGCCCTGAAAAACGAGCTCGGCACCGACAGCCTTGGCTGCCGCTTCGGCACCCTTGCGCATGGTGATGTAGAAGGCATCGGTCGTCAGACCCGGAATGAGGGCAATCGTAAACTTCTTGTCTGCGGCTTTGGTGCTGCCGGCAACTGCCGCAACACCGGTAGCGAGCGATGCCACGGCCGTAGCCTTGAGAAATGAGCGGCGCTCCATAATTTTCCTCCTCTTGAAGCCGAACCTCCCCTGTCCGGCAAAGCGATAATCAGTGGGTTACCCCGGCACGTCAAGTAATTTTTTTCTGTAATGAATTTCCTTCATCCTGTTGATATGGCTATACAATTCCGCCACGCACACGATGCCGACATCCGTCGGGGACATAGCGTCGCACGACGGTTCAGGGTTATTTCGCATTTATGCCGTCTGCCTGGACGGCGGCGCCTATCATGCGCGCTCGAAGACCTTTGAAAGCCAAGCCATGATAGCCCCCATATCCGGTTCCTGCGTCTGGTCGACCGTCATCACGGCACTACAACCCATTGGCTCGGCTCGATCGGCAAGCGCTATCAGTTCCGGCACATATTCGGCACCCGGATGTCCCGGCAATCGGTCCTTCAACCGGCTGGCGTAACGCTCGCCGGCAACCGCTCCAGGCACCTTGCACCAGAGCTCGGCGACATGGTCTATCTGCGCAGCATTGATATAGTTCTCAAGTTGGGTCCTCGGCTGAAAGCCGAACCATGCATCGATGATGAAGGTCGAACCGGCAGGCGCCTCCGCGATAAAGGACCAGATTGCCTGGTAGCTCGCCTTTCCCAACGTCCGATTGAAGTCGCGGTCGACCGAACCGATATGCTGCAGGAACGGGTTCTTGATGCCGTCGAGAGACAGGATCGGCCAATCGGTTCGTCGTGATAAAGCCTTGGCCAGACGGCTTTTGCCCGAAGCCGGCACGCCGTTAACAAGGACAACCCGCTTTCCTTGCGCCAGGGCGTCCGCGCCAAAAATCGAAAGCCCTGCGCCGATCACGCCGGCATCGTCTGCCAGCTTCGCCGGCAATATGGCGGGGCAAAACCAGGGCGCGGCTGCCGGCAAGTCGGCAAGAGCCCGCGCGGCATCACAGCCAAGCCCGCCGCCGAGCAGAATGATCTCCGGATCCATGGTCGCCGCGATATTGTCGAGTGCGGCACGCAAGGGTGTTGCCCATTGGCACAGCACGCGGACTGCCGTGTCGTTTCTTTCCGCCGCCATGTCGAAGATTTCGCGGATTGTCGTCACCGCCAATCCGGATTCGGCGATATGTCGGCGCAAAGCGGTTCCGGAGCTGAAGGTTTCGACGCAGCCGCGTCTGCCGCAAGGGCAGGGCGGACCATCCTGCGATACACAAATATGGCCGAGTTGCCCGGCCGCCTTATGCCCGTGATAAATGCGTCCGGCATGGGCGACGGCACCGCCAATGCCCGTCCCGATCGTCAACATCGCAACGTTTTGATAGCCCTTGGCGCCGCCGATCCGCATTTCTGCGATCAGCGCCATGCTGCAATCATTCTCGATGACAACAGGCTTTTGGAGGGCCGTCTCGAGCCGCTTTACGAAGTCGAGGCCGGAGAGATTGAGGATGCCGCCGGACAGGATCTCGCGACTATCGACATCGACCCGCCCGGGTATGCCGACACCAATCCCCAAAACTTCAGGGGTATCGAGCGTACCCGCCATCGCAATGACGCGCTCCAATGCCACCAGGGGATCGGTCGGCGTTCGTTCCGACAGCTTGGCAAGCAGCTCGCCCTGGGCGGAGACGAGGGCAGCGCGAATATTCGTGCCGCCAATATCGACGCCGATGGCGATGTCAGCCATGGGCGCGTTGCCTTTGTTCGGAGCTGTACGATCCAGTGCCCTTGAAGTGCGTTGCGATGACGGCCTGGATTTCTCGAAGTCTTGGCACTGCGACCATTTCCAGCCGATCCTTCGTTACCGAACGATCGAGCGAGATGCAGTCCTTCCACAGCGAGCGGCCAGCGATGACGCCTGAAGCGCCGTTGCGCATGGCATCCTCGACCTGGGTGAGAAAAGTTGCGTGATCGACGCCGGCCGATAGCACTGCCCATGGCACCTCGCCCGAAAGGCGCGTGACTTCGGCGCAGGCTTCCGATGACCCCGGATAAGGGATCTTCAAGACTTTTGCGCCGAGATCGAGGCAGATCTTGCTGCCGCCGACGATCAAAGACGGCAGCTTCGCCTTGTAGTCGGCCTCGTCCTCATCTTCGAACTTGTAGGTCAGGAATTCTACGACCAGCAAAAGATCTTCATGTGCAAAGTCTTCGATGCACTGCTTCAGAATCTGGATATTATGGACATTCGCCGTATCCCGATCCGAGCGCAGATAGACCATGATCTTACCGCCAGTCGCTCCCAACTGGCGCACGCGGCGCGCGGTAACGCCGGGAACCAGCTTCGACAGACGATAGCCTTCCGCGGATGTATCCCAGCCGGAAGCATCGAGACCGATCAGCAGCGCAGTATCGCGCTGAAGAACCCGATCATCGACCAGCGCCGGCACGGCACAGATCGGATCGACGAGAACACAGGACGCCTTGCTTGCCAGAAAGCGGGCAATATCGGCCTTCGTGTCCCCCAGCACCTTGTCGGAGATCGCCGCCTGCTCGGCCGGGTCCTTGGCCAGAAGGCTGCGCATGCCACCGCGCTGGTCGCAGGCAATCACCATCATGGCACCATCGCTGCCGCAAATCTGCTGGTAGCCACGCATCTCCGCTGTCGTCAATTTCGTCATTTGATCCTTCCTCCAGCCGTTGCGAACGGCACCCATACGGGCACGCCTTCTCCACTCCCCGAAGAAGGCATTGCTCCTGAAATTGAGGACTCTCATGCGCGGTATAAGCGTTGCGAAACCGGGCTTTTTAAGCGATAACTCCTCAAGTGCTGTATGTGTAACACATTGCAGAAAGGAATTTCAACCTGAATTCGTCTCAATCGCAGGAGGCTGCGGCAAATCGCGCGTTGCTGCACACGGTCGCCAAACTGCACTACCAATCCGATATGGCGCAGGTGGATATTGCCAGGAAGCTCGGTCTGTCGACGGCGACGGTTTCGCGGTTGCTGCAGCGAGCCCGGGCGATCGGGATCGTCCGGATCGAAGTGATCGATCTTTCACCCGCCGAGGACCTGAGCGCCGCACTGATCGACGGCCTGAAGTTGCGCACCGCTGCAGTGATCGATACGCCGTCATCAAATGTGCTGAGTGCGCTTGCCGCACCTGTCGGCTCGCTTCTGCAGCAGGCGGGCCTGCGCTCCGGTTCGACGCTCGGTATCGGTTGGGGGCGGGCGGTGCGCGAAGTGACATTGGCTGGTCTGCCGCAATTGCCCGGAATCGTCACGGTCGCACTGAACGGCGGCATGCAGCACGCGGCGCCTCACTTCCAGATCAATGAATTCGTGCGCCAGGCGGCGGTCCAGATGGGTGGCGTGCCGCATTTCCTGCATGCGCCCTATATTTCTTCGACCGAACTCCGGGATGCGTTTCTCGGGGACCCCACCGTGCAGCAGGTGACGTCCCTCTGGGACAGGCTGGATGCGGCGATCGTCGGCGTCGGATTAACTCATGCCGCAAACCCCTCGGAAACGGCGCTGCCGGGCGAAAAGGCGTTGAGCCATGCGGCTGGAGATGTGCTGCGCCACTACGTCACCGAGGCCGGCGAAGTCCTGCACTGGGATGGAGAGGAGGGGATGATTGCAGCCTCTCCCGCGCAATTGCGCAAGGTGCCGCTCTGCATCGCTGTCGCCGCGACTCCAAGCAAGGCAAGCGGCATTATCGGCGCGGCACGATCGGGAATGATCAACGCATTGGTTACCGATGCCAATACCGCGCAGGCCATTCTCGATCGTCTCTCATCCAACCAGAAAGCCGAGGATCGATCCTGATGCCTTTTGACGACCGCTCCTTCGGCGCTTTCCTGTTCGACATGGATGGAACCGTCCTGAATTCGATTGCCGTCGCGGAGCGGGTCTGGACCGCGTGGGCGGAAAAACGTGGCGTCGACGCTATAGCCCTGCTGGCGACCGTTCATGGCCGCAAGGCGATCGAGACAATTACTCGGCTCGGCCTGTCAGGCATCGACCCTGCCGAAGAGGTCAGGGTACTCACACAAGCTGAAATCGATGATGTTGCCGGCGTGGAACCGATCGCGGGCGCCATCGGCTTTCTGAAAAACCTGCCGCGGGATCGCTGGGCGATCGTCACCTCTGCCCCGCGCGAACTCGCCAGGGTCCGCATTGCGGCAGCCGGTATTCCCTGGCCTGAGGTTCTGATCGCCGGCGAGGATGTGCAGAATGGCAAGCCGGCGCCGGACTGCTTCATGTTGGCTGCAAGGATGTTAGCGCAACCCATTGAACAATGCCTTGTTTTTGAGGACGCGCCCGCTGGGATAGAGGCAGCGGAAGCCTCAGGTGCTTCCGTGCTCGTGATCAGCGCGACTCATCGGACACCGTTGCTCACGCGGCATCCGACTATTGTGGACTATGATGGCGTGCATGCGAGTATCAATGCAGATGGGAGTCTACGTCTCTCTGCAAGACCCGCTTGACCAGCCCCTTACTGAAACGGATCGTAGCCCGGCTTCTTATAGATCGTGTTGGATTTTCCCTGGATGTCGGGAGCATAAACCTTCCCGGCCCAATCGGACATCGCCACATCCTCGATCGCGACGGAAACCGAACTCTCGTCAACGCCGAGCGTTTCGATGACAGCCTTGGCCAGATTTTCAGCCACGGCATGCTTCATCGCTTCGGTCCTTCCTGCTGCCATTTTCAAAATTATATGGGGCATCATTTCATTCCTGTGCTCGTGGGAGATGCCGGCCCGGATGCAAGAACAACCGGATCGGCCAGTTTGATGAAATACGGTCGTCGTTGTGGAGATTAGTTAAGATAGTCCTCGTCCGGGACCTTCTCCAGCCATTCGACATTCCTGCCATCACGCAAGCCGGTAATGGCGATATGGCGCATCTCGGTCGTCGCCGTGGCACCGTGCCAATGCTTGACGCCGGGAGGCGTCCAGATCACGTCACCGGGTTTTATGACACGTTTCTCGCCGCCTTCTTCCTGTATCCATCCGGCTCCAGACGTAACGATCAATGTCTGGCCGCCCGGATGCGTATGCCAGGCCGAACGGGCTCCGGGCTCGAATGTTACCTCGCCTCCCACGGCCGGGAGGTTGTCATTGGCAACGAACAAAGGGCTGACGGTTACCGAGCCGGAAAAAGTCTCCGTCGGCCCTTTGACCGCCGGGCGACTGCCCGCCGGACTAAGCTCCATGCTCTGCGCTTGTCCGCATGGAAGAAGCGCTGCAAGGATAAAGCTTGCTGTGGGAAGGGTGCGTTTCATGGCTATCCTCTCTTCGGTCTGACCTAGCCTGCGACGTCACTCATGGGGCTTTCGGCTCCGGCTCGACGTCTTTGCGGAGCAAGGCAGACATCCAGATCGGCCTCTGTGGCAGCGACACGAATGATGTTGCCGCCACTGCGAAACCTTCGGAAACTGCGAAAAGAATGTAGGAAGATCGGGATTCTGGATTAGCGCTCGAATGCCGCAAGCACTTATGGCATCTGCTCATGAATGTGCCGCTACGGCCTGCCGAAGATGCCGGCCGTCTACCATGATTTGGAGACCTGGAAGAAAGAGTACCTTGTTAAAGCCTGTCACGCCGCTCGTGGCAGCAGCGACTTCAGGTTTGCGTTGCCAGCCAGCACCTCGATCGGCGGAATAACGCGCTGGGCGATCAGCATCTCACTCAGCTTCAAGTCTTTCGCGACCTTATTGCCAGGACCGATGCCACTTGCGGCAACCAACCGCTGGCCGTCGTCGAGATGAAACAGGATGAACGCACCGTCGCCAAGATCGCGCCTAACGACCGTGCGCCCCTCATCGACAAGGCCGGCAATCTGCAATGTGTAATCGAACTGGTCGGACCAGAAATAGGGAACAGCCAGATAGCTGCGAGCCGCCCCCATCAAATTTGCGGCGGCGAGAATGCCTTGATCCTGCGCATTGCGCCAGGCTTCGAGACGCAGGCGGCGCCCACCATACAGGGGATGCGGAAACGAGCAGCAGTCGCCGGCGGCGTAGATATCGCGCTCCGATGTTTCCAGATGCGCATTGACCGCAATGCCGTTATCGATCGCGATGCCGGCCCGAGCAGCAAGCTCGGTACGTGGCTGCGCGCCGATCCCGACGACGAGCACATCAGCCGAAATCGTATCTCCATCGGAAAGAGAAAGATCGACACGTTGCTCATCGGCTTCGAGCCCGAGAACCGCCACGCCACATTTCACGACGACGCCGTTGTCTCGATGCAGGGCCGTGATCGTTTCGGCGATCGGTTCGGGGACACCACGCTTGAGGATACGCTCCTGGGACTCGATGACCGTAACCTTCGCTCCGCGGCCGCGCGCCGACGCGGCTACCTCCAGGCCAATGAAACCGCCCCCAAGCACTGCCATATGCATGTCGGCTCGGACAAGGGAACGAAGTGCAAGCGCATCGTCGATTGTCCGCAGATAGACTACCCGGCCACTGACGGGCGCGTTCGGCAACCGCCTTGGTGCCGCCCCGGTCGCCAGCAGCAGTTTGTCGTAAGGCAGCGCCCGGCCATCGGAGAGGAGCAGATGCTTTCCCGACGTGTCGATGGCATCGGCCGAGGCGCCGCCGATATGCCGGATTGCATGCTCGGCCAGTGCGATATCGCTGAGGACAGCGGGCAGCTTTGGCTCTGTCGCATCAAGCAAAATCTGTTTGGAAAGAGGAGGCCGCTCATAGGGGAGATGGACCTCGTCGCCGATAAGGGTGATCGCGTGCCGATAACCATTCTCCCTGAGGCTCAAGGCGGCGCGCGCGCCACATTCGCCGGCACCGACGATGATGATGCCCGCATCGCCGCTCATGCGCTGAGCCCGATCATGACGCGATCGCCTTCCACTTTAACCGGATAGGTCTTCAGATTGATGCAGACCGGAGCGCCGCGCGCTTCCCCCGTCTTGTAGCTGAAGCGGCCATTGTGCTTCGGACACTCGATCGTGTCGTCCATGACGAGGCCATCGGCCAGATGGATTTTCTCATGGGTGCAAAGCCCATCCGTAGCGAAATACTCATCGTTAGGGCTGCGATAGATCGCAAAGGTTCGCCCGGCGTGATCGAAGCGGACAACATCCTCCTGATCGATTTCATCAGCAGCGCAGGCATCAACCCAGTTCGTCATTTCTTCCTCCTCATTGCAATCGCCGCAAGGCGCGAAGGGCGTCGTCCAATCTTGGGAGCAGGTTGCCGTTGCGCTTTGATCGCGCATCGTTTTTTCCTCCCGGCTGGTTTCAAGCATGCGCGAAATGACCCTTCACATTCCACGCCGATTATGATCATTTTTCATCAAGGAGGAGCGAAATGAAGAAGGCACGTCTCGTGGACATCGCGGCCGCCGCTGGTGTCGGCCTTGCGACCGTTGAACGCGTTCTCAACGAACGCGGCAGCGTCAGGCCGCAAACGGCGGAGAAGGTGGTGCTGGCCGCAAAGCGGTTAGGCTACAAGGGGATCATTCCAAGTCTCTATCGTGGCACGATCCGCATCGAAGTCATCCTGGTCAGGCCGGAGTCGCCGTTCTTCAGCAGGCTCAACCGTGCCTTCGAGCGGATCGCTGCCTCACTGGATAGCTCGATCACGGTCCACCGGACCTTTGTCGAAGAGAGCGAGCCGGAGAAGTTTGCCGCGCATGTGGCCAATAGCAGCATTCGCCGGCATGGCCTGATCGTTGCGGCGGTTGACCATCCTGCAATCCGGGAGAGCTTGCGAAAGGCGCGTGCCGCCGGCATCGAAGTCGTCCAGATCGTTTCGTATCTCACGGGAAGGGACGACGTGTTCGTGGGGATCGACAACTATGCCGCGGGCCGAACCGCTGGCTTCTATATGTCGCGCATGCTCCGGCACGCCACGGGAAGCATCGTCGCTATCTGCCATAGCTGGGCCTATCAAATCCATAGGGAGCGCATTCGCGGCTTCTCCGATTATCTCGGCTCTCAGCGTGGTTCCGCACGACAGTTTTCGGAAGTCGTATTCGGCTGGGATGACGACGTGAAATCCGCTGAAGTAATGACGCAGGCGCTGCGGCGCTGTCCGGATATTGTCGGTATCTACAATGCCGGCGGTGCCAATCTCGGGGTCGGCTCGGTGCTTCAGCGCTTTCAGGAACGACAGGGAAGGGATTGCGTCTGGATAGGGCACGAACTCAACGACGAAACGCGCCGCTTCATCGCCTCGGGGCTGATGACGCTCGTTCTCGATCAGGCACCCGAAACCCAGGCGAGGCGCGCACTGGATACGATATTATCGCGCATGGGGATCATCGACGTGCCAGTCAGCCAAGATTCCGTACCGTTCCTGACCTATACGGCGGAGAATATTGGCCCACATCCATTCACCGATAAGTGACAAGGCCGGAGCCTGCGGAAGGAGGGCCGCAGGCTCCGGCATTTCCCGCCATCAACGGCCGATTGAACCGGTGGCGGGGGGAGAGCTCAATTCGCGCATATGGAGCACATAGCGCCTTTGGCAAGTCCTTGAGATCATTGTCCCGGCCGGAGAAACCCGGCCAGGCTTCGGCTCTTTGCTAGCTTGGCGTGCCGGAGCGGCGAGCCTGCTTTTCGGCGTATCTCTTGGCGCGCTCCATGAAGCGCTTGTTCATGCGGTCCTCGGCCTCTTTCGTGCCGTCATGGAAGGTGCCGAACCACTGGTCGAGCGGGATCACGCCATCGGCATAATTGCACTCGAAGAATTTGTGATGGAGGTAGTGGTCATAGGCGTGGGTATCGATCCCGGCTTCCTCACCGATCACAATCTTGTCGAAACCGGCATGGCCCGGAGCCGGCGCAAGTGCGGCATGCGTCAGATGGAACAGCGCGTGGATCGGATTGGACGGTACGATCCAATGGATGAGAACGCCGGAGAAATACAGGAGATGTTCGACCGGATGCATGGCAAGGCCGGACCACGGACCGGGATTGACATTGTTGTGATGCAGCTTGTGGACCGCATGATAGAGCGGCGGCCAGTGGATCAGGCGATGCACGAGATAGAAATGCAGATCGCGAAACGCCGGGATCAACAGCATGATGATGGCGCAATAGATCGGGTGCTCGGCAAAGTCGACATAGGGAATGATGCCGTTCGCAAAGGCCCACAGCGTCAACACCTCGAAGGCTGTCCATAGAGGCACGGCGCTTGCAAAAGTCCAGATCACATTGTCGACGGTCTGATTGCTGAAGAGGAAGGCGGAATTATCCTTCGACGGCCATTTGCTGTTGTATTTGAAGCTCGTGCCCTGCTTCTTCTGCATGTAGAGGCGCAGGTGAAAGGCGCCGAAGAACAGGAAGACCAGGACGGCATTGCGCACGAGAAGATAGGCGATCCAGCCCGGCGCCAGCGTCTTCATGGTCTCCATCGAGGGCGTCGCGTAGAGCCAGAGCAACGTTGCGACGACGGCATAGACGACATTCCAGGGCATCAGGTAGCCCGGATATCCGAAGAACCATTTCAGGAACGCAACCGGTTTTGCCGGCCAGATGAAAACAGGCGGATATTGCAAGAGCTTGTTGGGCTTCCAGTCGCCGCGCTTGTCGCGCGTGCCGTAGAGCGTGTCGTCCATGATGTGCCTCCCGGTGAATGAAACGATGCGGTCAGTGTCAGCGGCGTCGGCTAGAAACGACAGCATTGATTTGATGAAATTTGCTCATGGCGGCGAGAACGACGCTGTTCCGCAACTAAGGACGGGAAGGGGAGGCCGGTCGCCCCTCCTTCCCGTGCACCGGCAGTCGTGCTCCTCGTTGCCGGCGCTTGCCCGCTTAGTTGAGGCTCTCGAATTGAACCATGTTATCCTTCGTCACCAGCTTGAAGGGGATCCACACTTCGCGGTCGATCTTCTCGCCCTTGATGGCCTTGATCGCCGTATCGACGGCGCCGCGGCCTTGCGCCTTGGCGTCCTGGAACACGGTGACCTTGAGGTCGCCAGACTTCATCGCCTGCAGTGCATCCGGCGTTGCATCGATGCCCGCAACAATAGTCTTATCGGTCGAACCGCCGGCATTCTTGATCGCTGAGATCGCGCCGAGCGCCATTTCGTCGTTGTTGGCAATGACGGCATCGAACGAAAGGCCTGACGTCAGCCAGTTCGATACCAGATCAGCGCCATCGACACGGCTCCAGTTGCCGACCTGCTCGCGGACCACCTTGATGCCGCTGCAATCGCCAGCCTTGAGCACATCGTGAACATCCTGCGTCCGCTGGCGGGCTGCCTGGCTGCTAAGGTCGCCAACCATGACGACGACATTGCCCTTGCCGCCGAGCATGCGACAGACTTCCTTCGTCTGAAGCGTGCCGGATTCGGTTTCATTCGATCCGACGAATGCCTGCTTCTTGCCGAGCGTGGAGAGATCGGTCGGCTGGATATTGACGTAGATCAGGGGAATGCCGGCATCTTCGGCAATCTTGCTGATCGCCGGCGTGCCGTCCGAATCCACGGGATCGACGATGATGGCGGAAACGCCACCGGCTGCGAAGTTGCGCACCTGATCGAGTTGCTTGTTGACGTCGTTGGCAGCGTCCACCACCTGCAGGTCGAGGCCCTTGGTCTTGGCGTAATCCTGCATGCCATTGGCAATCAGGGTCTGGAAATTGGTCGTCAGGTAGCCCATCGAAACGCCGATCCTATCGGCGGCGTAGGCTTGTGACGACAGCACGAGCGCGAGCGCGCTTGCACTCAAAAACTTCAGCATGTTCTCCTCCCAGGAAACAGCGGCCCAAATGACCGCCTGGAAAGAGTTACCGATGGAGCCGATCGGCGTCCGGGAGTATTTTGATGAAAAACCATCAGGCCGAGGGCTCTCGACCAAGCGAATACATCCGCTTTGCAAGGAAACGCGCCCATGATCAAAACCCATCATCGAGCCGACTGGCCAAGCCCCAGGATTCATGATCTGAGCAAGCCACTGGTGCGGGAGGACCTATGCAGAATTTGCTCATATTCCAGTCACTCTGGTCCATGGAGCGACGTAGCGCGAACTATCCGGAGCTTTCCCTGGAGGAAACCATCGATAAGATCGCAGCGGCCGGCTTCGATGGTATCAGCGCCCACTGGTACAATCGCAACGTCGTCTCCCGCATCGCGGGTCTGATCAAGCAGCATGGCTTGCAGGTGGAGGGGCAATGCTTCCCGAAGACCATCGACGATCTGAAGCCTGCGCTGGAGATCGCGGCCGAATACAACGTCCATCACATCTGTCTGCAGCCAGACGTGCGCCTTCGACGACTTGAAGATTGCATTCCGCTGCTGGAGGGCTGGCAGCGGCTGGCGGAAGAGGCCGGCATCGGTGTCTGGATCGAAACCCATCGCGACCGCATGACGACAGATCTGTTCTTCACGCTCGACCTGCTCGACCGGCTGCCGGACCTGCGGTTGCTGGGCGATATCTCCCATTTCCTTGTCGGGCGGGAGTTCGCCTGGCCGGTGTCAGACGAAAACCATGCACTTATCCATCGGATATTGGACAGCTCCTGGGCCTTCCATGGCCGCGTTGCCTCCCGCGAACAGGTTCAGATCGAAATTTCCTTCCCACATCACAGACCCTGGGTCGATCTTTTCCTCGGCTGGTGGGAATATGGTTTCAAAAGCTGGCGGAAGCGCGCCGACAAAGACGCGACGCTAGCCTTTACTTGCGAACTGGGGCCGAAGCCTTATGCAATCACCGGAAGGGACGGTGAAGACACCACCGACCGCTGGGAAGAATCCCTGCTGATGAAGCAGGAAATACGTGATTTGTGGGCGAGAACCGCCAGCTAATAAGTTAAGAAAAGTATCAACAATAGACTATTGATTTTGGAGGATTTTCCATGGATGTAAGAGCAGCGGTAGCGGTTGCGGCTGGCAAGCCGCTCGAGGTGATGACGGTTCAGCTTGAGGGGCCGAAGGCCGGTGAAGTGCTGATCGAGGTCAAG
>JAAMEZ010000037.1 GCA_013322215.1 Martinezella rhizogenes | reverse complement strand
ATGGTCGAGGTGATCTTGCCCTTGCAGACGCCGTTGCAGCCGCAGATTTCCGCATCATCCGGCAAGGCTGCAACGGCCGCCATAGGGTCCAGCGGCGACCCTCCCTGATAGGCCTGGCCGAAGATCAGGGTCTCGCGCATCTGCGAGATATCGGTCGCCTTCTTCTTCAGGTCGTTGAACCAGGCGCCGTCGGCCGTCTCGCCGTAGAGCACGGTGCCGATGATCTTGTTGTCCTTCAAGACCAGGCGCTTGTAGACCCCGGCTGCCGCGTCGCGCAGAACGATCTCCTCGCGGTCGTCGCCATCGGCGAAGTCGCCGAGCGAAAACAGATCGATGCCGGTGACTTTGAGTTTTGTCGGCGTGTCCGAGTGGACGAAGCCGGCACTCGTGTCGCCTGCCAGATGCGAGGCAGCGACCCGCGCCATTTCGTAAAGCGGCGCGACGAGGCCATAGACCATGCCGCCGACCTCGGCGCATTCTCCAAGCGCCATGATGCTGCCGTCCGAGGTCTGCATCCCGTCATCGACGACGATGCCGCGGTTGACGGCGATGCCGGCCTCCTTGGCGAGGCCGATATTGGGGCGGATGCCGACAGCCATCACGACGAGCGTGGCGGGAATCACACGCCCATCGTCGAGTTCGATCCCCTCGACCTTGCCGTCACCGATGATCGCCTTGGTGTTGGCCTTGGTGAT
>JAAMEZ010000014.1 GCA_013322215.1 Martinezella rhizogenes | reverse complement strand
CCGATCGGCATCGGCGTCATGGGCGGTATGATCTCGGCGACCGTCCTCGGCGTCTTCTTCATCCCGCTGCTCTTCGTCTCCGTCCGCCGTATCTTCAAGGGCAGGAGAGCGATCGATGCGACGGGACAAGAACCGGATGCTGCAGCCGCAACGCCGGATACGCGGTGAATGAGCATGCATGCAGGCCTAAAGCAATTCCAGGAAAAGTGCACAGCGGTTTTCCGTCCGGAATTGCGTGACAACAAACAGATAGAGCGGTTCAGAGATTCCGTGAAAAGCTGAACCGTTCTAGCGATAAGCTGGGCCTGTGCAGCACGACGAACGCCTCACGAGAGCGGCCTGTGTCAGGAATGCGGAAGGCCGGCAAGGCCTTCGGCTCAATCGGCTTCGGTGGCTATTTTGCTTCGAGAGCGCAAAGCACCCCGCACTCGCCATGTTCGAAGGTCGATTTGAACATGAGCGCTTTCTCGCGCTCTGGTCCGGTCAGAGCGGGCAAGATTGCCTCGGTTTGGGCGACCAGAGCCGCCCTGTCGGCGCGAGGGGTTGAAGCGGCCATGACCGAGGCGTTGTCTGCAAGCGCGCTCAACAGGATGCCTCGGTTGGCAGGGTTCAGACCCGGCGAGCGTACCATCAACGTCACGCTCGTCATCATCTCATTTATACCGAGGCGTACTTGCTGCAATCCTGCCCGGCGTGGCGCGGTCATTTCGGCGGCGGGAAGCGTGCTGACAAAGTCAGACATCGCCTCGAGCTCGGCTGCTTGAACCTTTAACAGATAGGCCGCGGCCCGCGAGACTTCGTCCTGATACTTCGACGTATTGGCGGCTGTATCGGGCAGGGTTCCGGGCTGAGGTGCAAACAGCAGATAGGTCTTGTAAAGTGCGCTGGCGCGATCGCCGATCGTCAGAAGCGCCGGGACGTCGGACGATGTGTAGGGTGGGCTACCCAGTGTCGCCGTCACGTTCCAAAAACGTTCGAGGACCTTGGCGTGATCTGATATCGACCAGCGCGGCAGATCACCGTGCGCGTGGGTCTGGCGCGCGAGCGCATCAAGCTCTTGATATGAGGCCGCCGCTTCAGCCTGGTTTGACGGCGACATGCTTGCAGAGCCCGGCGTTGATAAAAGGCCACACCAGATTGCGACGAGAAGTGTTGGGAAGGCGTATCTCAAAAAATCACCCTGACGGTCTCGATAATATTGGTCACCTCGATATATGTTCGTATAAGTAGTGCGACCGTGATCCGCGACAACCGACGCCGGTCATGTGTTTGATGCCTTGTCAGCCGTTGTAACAAGCCATCCCGCCACGGCGGCTACCGAGTGTTCCCATCACCTATGCGCTGTCCGCTTTCGTCGAAGAGATGGACGGCGTTATGAGCCGGGGCGATGCGCAGGATATCGCCAGGCGCCGCCCTGATCCGCTCGCGGAAAACGCAAGTGATCGTCTGTGCGCCGAGGCGGGCGATGACCATCGTTTCGGATCCCGTCGGTTCGAAGACGATGGTTTCCACTTCGATGCCGTCGGCAACCAGCTTGATGTCCTCGGGGCGAATGCCATAGGTGACGGCCGTTGGTGAGTTTTGTTCGCTCGGCAGCAAGAGCCCGTCGGTCGTGCGGAAGCCCTCGTTCGTCATGCTGCCCTTGATGAAATTCATCGCTGGAGAGCCGATGAAGCCCGCGACGAAGAGATTGGCCGGCCGGTCATAGAGGTCGAGCGGCGAGCCCGATTGTTCGATCAGTCCGTCCTTCATGACGACGATCTTGTCGGCCATCGTCATCGCCTCGATCTGATCGTGCGTGACGTAGATCGTGGTGGTCTTCAGCCGCTGGTGCATTTCCTTGATCTCGGATCGCATCTGGACGCGGAGTTTGGCGTCGAGGTTCGACAGAGGCTCGTCGAAAAGGAAGACGGCGGGATCGCGCACGATCGCGCGGCCCATGGCAACGCGCTGCCTTTGCCCGCCCGACAACTGCTTCGGATATCGCTCGAGAAGAGTTTCGAGACCGAGGATCTTGGCGGCATTGCCGACCCGCTGGTCGATTTCCGACTTTGGCATCCGCTTCAACCGCAAAGAGAAGCCCATGTTCTTGGCGACCGTCATATGCGGATAGAGGGCATAATTCTGGAAGACCATCGCGATGTCGCGATCCTTCGGCGCGAGATCGTTGACGATATGCTTGCCGATCTGGATATCGCCTGACGTGATCCCCTCAAGGCCGGCGATCATTCTGAGCAGGGTGGATTTTCCGCAGCCCGAAGGGCCGACGAGCACGACGAACTCGCCGTCGCGAATATCGACAGACACGCCTTTGATGGCTTTGAACGCGCCATAATCCTTGCGTGCGTCATGCACTCTAACATGGGCCATTTCCGTCCTCCCCAATTGCTGCTAAAGCGCGTTCAAGACGCTTCTGAGGTAATCGAGACCACGGCGCTCGCCTTCTTGCCGTTGAGCAAGATCCTTGCCCGGCCAGCCATAAGCCGCATCCTCATGCTCGATCGAAAGCGTGCCGTCAAAGCCGTCGGTGCGCGCCTGACGCAGGAAGCGCGGCCAATCGAGAAGGCCATGGCCCGGCAGCTTGTACTGCCACCACCCCTTGCCGTGATAGCCGACGGCCTGCTGAACGGCTGCATCGATCGCCGTATCCTTGGCATGAAGGATGGCAATGCGATCCTTGACCGCATCCATGGCGACATAAGGATCGACGCCGATGCGGATGAGATGGGAAGGGTCGAATTCAAGGCCGAAACGTCTGTCGGGAATTCGCTTGAAGAGCTCCTGCCAGCCCTTCGGCGTGGTCCCGATGAAATTGTCTTTCGGGCCGGGCCAGTTCTCGATCGCGAAGATAAGCCTGCTCGAGGTCGTCCGGGCGATCAGCCGGTTGGCGAAGTCGGCGAAATCATCATAGTTGGTATCCTCGTCGGCACTGTCGTCGCGGCCGGGAAAGATTATGAAGATCGGCACGCCAGCTTCGCCGATTGCTTCGGCGAATTCCTCGGTGATGGCTCGAAGCTCGCCGCGTTTGGCGCGATCGGCATCGAGCTGATTGCCGAAAAAGGCAATCGAGGAGACGAAGAGGTTGCGATCGCGGGCAAGGGCGACTGCTGCCTGCACCTTGTCCGGTGTCTTGATATGGCCGCGGACATCGATTTCGATCGCATCGAAGCCGGCGGAGGCGGCGAAATCCACCACCTCCTCGAAGGGCCTGTCATTGAACGTCGACGTATAAAAACCGATCCTCATCAAAATCCTCCCTACGGCCGTGACAGCCGGCTCAGTTGTTCAGGCGGTCCATGAATTTGAGTGGTGAACGCGTGCGCTGGACCTCGTCGGCCGAGGCGAGCATGAGCGCCGCCGCCATCGGCATGGCCGCGGCACCGATCGCGCAGGCGTCCTCGCCAAGCGAGGCACGATGGATCGATGGTAGCGCCGTATCCTCCATATCGAGATGCTCGTGGACATAGCGCAGCAGCTCATCGATCATGCGGATGGGCAAACGGCCGCCGAGGATGATGGCATCGGGATCGACGATCATGCCGATATGCTTGACCGCGACGGCGAGATGCGCGCTCATTCCCTTCAGCCATTGGGAGACCAGCTTCCTGCCACGAGCATCCAGCGTGAGTAGGTCCGAGGGTACGCTCGTCTTGATCCCATGCTCTCCGAGGAACCTGTAGAGAAAGAAGAGCGAGAATATTTCGCCGAGAAGCTCGACCTTCTGGGTCCCTTTGTCCTGAGGATCGGCGATCGGCAGCCAGCCGATCTCGCCGCTCAAGCCCATGGCACCGCGATGACCATTGCCGTCGAGCACGAGCCCGCCTCCAGGGCAGGCATTGATCGAGATATAGAAGAAGCTGCGGCTTTCGGCGCCAAGCCCGAAATCGAGTTCCGCGAGCGCTGCCGCATTGGTTTCGTTTTCGATGAAGACAGGGTGCTGCGTCAGGTTCTCCAACGCGGCCCGCACGTCGAATTCCATCCATTCCCAATAGTCGTCAGGCTTGCCCATGAAGGCGATCTCGCCGAGCCAGTCCGGCATGGCAAGGCCGATGCCGGCGAGATGCGCGTCGTCGATCAGACGGCTTCGCTGGAAGTGCGATATCGCATCGGCTGTCAGCTGCATGAATTCGCCCGGCAGGATGCAGCGCTTTTCGTGGTGGACGCGGGCGCGCACGTTGCCGACGGCATCGACGGCGAGGATGGTCAGATGATCGCGATCGATATTGATGCCAACAGCAAAGAAGGCGTCGGGGTTGATCTCGAGCTCGATCGCCGGCTGTCCCCTCAGGCCATGGCGCCGGCGCGCTTCAATGATCAGACCTTCGTCGAGCAGGCGATCGACGATGCGGGCGATCGCCGGCTTGGTAAAGCCTGTCTGCCGTGCAATCTCGGCCCGCGAAATCGGCGCCTGGCGATGGATGCAGCGCAGAACGATGGCTCGATTGTGCTCGCCCGCATCCTCGACATTGGCTCCCGTCAGGTCGGGAGACAGTTTGACGCCGGTCGTTTGGTTCATCGTCGAAATCCCTTAATCAGCCACGGGCGCGTAAATCCGGCCTCATCCCTTTACCGAGCCGCTGGTCATGGAACCAAGGATCAGTCGCTGCAGCGACAGGAACGCCACGATCGCCGGTACGACGGAGATGAGGCAGGCAGCGGCCAGCAGCTGGATGGACGAGTCGGTTTGCATGCCACGGAAGTTAAAGATCCCGACGCCGATCGGCATCAAATTGTTTTGCGTGAGCAGCAGAAAAGGCACGAGGAACTGCGACCAGCCGGCAATGACCGTGATGATGAATACGGAGGCGATGCCCGGTGCCGACAGCGGCAGGACGATCCGCCAGAAGACCGAAAAGCGGTTGCATCCGTCGATCATCGCGGCTTCGTCGAGGCTACGCGGAATGCCGTCCACCGTGCTCTTCAAGAGCCATGTCGCAAGCGGCACGCCGAGTGCGATATAGACCATCGTCACGGCGAAATGCGTATCGAGCAGGCCAAGGCGGTTCATGTAGCGATAGAGCGGCACCATGATGACCAGCGGCGAGATCATCTGAAAGAGCAGAAGTCCCATCATCGACAGACCCTTGCCGCGGAACTGGAAGCGCGAAAAGGCGTAGGCAGCCGGCATGGCGACGATCAAAACACCGAAGCCACTGAGAGCCGCAAGCTTCAGACCGTTCCAGAGATAGAGCGGAAAGTAGCTGTTGTTGAGCACGGTGATGAAATTGTCGATGGTCGGATTGTGCGGGATATAGCGCGCCACGCCGCGATAAATCTCGCGTTTGTCGCGCAGCGCCATCGATAGAAGGTAGGTGAGCGGACCGGCGAAGAAAACGAACATCGCCAGCATGAAGAGATAGCTCAGGAAGTCGCCGAAGCGTGTGCCGGTGCGCCTGCTCATTGCTCGTCCTCCTTCGGCAGGAATGACGCATAGACGACGGCCAGTCCGAGGCTGATGATCAGCATCAGCACGGAAAGCACACTTCCGCCGGACAGATCGTAATTGCGGAAGACGATGTTGAAGACATAGAGCGATATGACTTCGGTCGCGCGCCCGGGCCCGCCGCCCGTCAGCGTGATGATCGCGTCGAAGGTGTTCAGCGTCATGATGGTGATGAGGATCATGTTGACGAGGATTGCGGCGCGCAGTTGCGGGATGGTGATGAAGAAGAACTGTTGTGAGCCTGTCGCGCCATCAACCTCGGCTGCTTCATAGAGCGAAGGGTCGATAGATTTCAGCGCGGCATACATGACAACCATCGAGAAGGCCGTTCCGCGCCAGATGTTCGAAATGAGGGCCGACCAAGGAGCGATGGCGGGATCGGAGAGCCATGCGACCGTCGGCAGGTGCATGAGCCGCAAAATGCTGTTCAGTGCGCCATAGGGCGCCTCCGAAAACAGCATCTGCCAGATGATGCCGCCGGCAATGCCGGGCACGACCCAGGCGATGAGCGCCGTGGTTCTCAGGATCGTCGTGCCGAACAGGCCGCGCTTTTCGCCGCGAACGACGACCACCGCGACGGCAAGGCCAAGGATCTGCTGGCCGATGACGCTTCCGCCGACGAAGACGAGGGTTGCCCAGAGGATATCGGGAAGCTGCGGCGAACTCAGCATGTTCGCAATCGAGGCGAGCGTGTAATCCTGATTGTCGCCGATCAGCGTCGCGTTGGTGAAAGACAGACGGAAGACGTCGATCACCGGATAGAGATAGAAAATGCCAATGACGATGATCACAGGCATGATCCAGGGCAGCGGCGCCCCGGCGAAACGGCGCATGAACGATCTGCTGTGCGGCCGGCTGGCAGCCTCGATGGCGATTGGGGTCATTGGGCTTCTCTGTCCGGGTTTGACACTGTCGGCGGCGCCCGCAAGGGGCGCTGCCGCGATCACAATCGTTAGAGACGCTTGTAAGCCTCCATCGTTGCCTTGAATGCCGCGTTCAAGGCCTCTTCCGGCTGCTTGGTTCCCGACAGGACGTCGCCCATCATGATCTGGATCTGGTTGGAGATTTCCGGATAGATCGGTGCGCCGGGACGGGCCTGGCCGTTGGCGAGAGCCTCGGCAAAGGTCTTGTTGGCTTCGGTCGCGAAGACCTCATACTTGTCGAAGAGCGACTTGCGTGTCGGCAATTGCTGCTGAAGCGCATTGCCCGGCCCCATATAGATGTCGCGGGCAAGGTTGGCGCACATCTCGACCTTGTCTTTGTCCTTGCTGAAGGAGGCGATCGTCCAGCCGCCGGTTCCGGTCGAGCGCTGATCGGCCGTCGGGCCGGGGATCGGCGAGAAGGTCCAGTTGGCGAATTCGTCCGGGTCCAGCGTCGCCTTCAATTGGGCGAGCTGCCAGTTGCCGCCGATGAAGAGCGCCGTGGTTCCGGCGGCCGCGGCTGCATTCAGGTCGTCATAGTTGCCGATCGTGGTCACGCGCTTGGGTGCGGCGCCGGAATCGACGAGATCCTTGTAATAGGTCAGTGCCTTGAGAAACTTCTCCTTGTTTTCGCCCTCGCCGAAGACAGGCTTGCCGGTATCGTCAACGAGCTTGCCGCCGAGCGCCCAGTAGTTCGCAAGCCAGTCGAAGGTCGAACCCTCATAGCGACCGGCATTGAAGAGAATGCCCTCCATGCCTTCCTTGACGGAGGCGACACCGGCCTTCTTCAGATCATCCCAGGTCTGCGGTGCATCGGGAACGATGGACTTGTTGCGGTAGAGCACGCGAAGGTCGGTATCCCACCACCAGGCACGGATCGTCTGGTCCTTATCGGTGATACCGTTGCGGATGAAGGGGAAGAGGTCGGCTATCTCGTCTTTCGAGAAATAGGGTGTGAAGTCGGCAAGCACATGGTTGACCATGAACTGCGACAGGACGAAGGAGTCGACGGCGGCGCAATCCGGAGCATTGCCGGCCTTCGCCTGTTCAAGCATTTTTGCCTGTTCGGTACCGATGTCAGCAGACATGAACTGCATCTGCAGCTTCCAGTCTGGATGTTTCTTGATGAAGTCGACGAAGAGCTTCTGATAGCCCTGTGCGATCGCCGGATCGGCATTGTTCTGACTATCGTTCGTGAGTCGGACAGTGAGTGTTTTCGGTGCGTCGGCAAGGCCGATCCTGTCCTTTGTCGCCAGTTCTTGGGCAAATGCGGCAGGCACTGAAAACAACATCGTGCTCAGCGCTAGCGCGCTGACGAACGCTCTCTTCATGTTGGGTCTCCTCCCCATTTTAAACGGATACAGCATGGTGGCCAGTTGACCTCTCCTCATTTCCATGCTGCATTAATTAGATTAAGTTACTTTGGTTTGATGTCAAGCCGCAGCTTGGGAGGATTAAGATGCTGGCGACATTCAACAGCAGCTAGCGGCCCCAAGCCGTATTTCCCGATCGCATAATAGTCGAGCCATTGCGGGTATCCGCGATGGGTGGCTGGGTTTTGCCCTGGCCGGCGGACGCTGGCCGAACTGGACATCTACGGAGGATCAGATGCGCCTACTCATTCTCGGCACTGGCGGAATGGCCAATAAGCATGCGGCAAGTTTCAAGGAGATCGAGGGTGTCAGCGTCGTGGGCGGCGTTGACGTTGTGCCCGAGCGATTGGCCGCCTTTTGCTCGGAGCATGGCATCCCCAATCATTTCGGCTCGCTCGAAGAAGCGCTTGCCTGGGGCGAGTTCGATGCCGTCGCCAATGTGACGCCCGACGCTGTTCACCATTCGACGACGCTGCAGGCGGTTGCGGCCGGCAAGCATGTCTTCTGCGAAAAGCCGCTTGCGACAGACGCGATCAAGGCGATGGAAATGACCGAGGCCATCGAGAAGGCGGGCAAGGTCGGCATGGTGAATTTCACCTATCGCAACTCGCCTGCCTTGCAGAAGGGCCGGCAGATGGTGCTCGCCGGCGAGATCGGCAAGGTACGGCATGTCGAGGCCTCCCATCTGCAGAGCTGGCTGGTCGGCAGGCATTGGGGGGACTGGAAATCGGAGAGCAAATGGCTGTGGCGCCTGAGCAAGAAGCATGGTTCGAACGGCGCGCTCGGCGATATCGGCATCCATATCGTCGACTTTGCCTCCTATGGCTCCGGACTCGACGTTGCCCATGTCTTTGCGCGGCTAAAGACTTTCGACAAGGCGCCGGGTGACAAGATCGGCGATTATGATCTCGATGCGAATGACAGCTTCACGATGAACGTCGACTTCACGACGGGAGCGATCGGCACGATCCAGGCGACACGCACCGCCGCGGGGCAGATGGATCAGCTGCGCTTGAGGGTCTATGGCGCGACGGGTTCGATCGAGGTGATCTACGACACGGGAAAGTCGACGCTCCGCGCCTGCCTCGGCGAAGATGTCCACACGGCAACATGGCGCGATATCCCCTTCGATGATGTGGAGACGAACTACCAGCGGTTCGTCCAGGCCGTCAGGGCGGGTAAGACGCAGGAACCCTCGTTCCGCCGCGCGGCAAATATCCAGAAGGTCCTGGACAAGGCGCTCGCCTCGGATATCAGCCGTAGGGACGAGGCGCTTGCCTGAGGGAATATAAGGCTCAGCCGGAAATCGGCGGCAGCAGGGTATTGAGGAAAGGCAGGAGTGCCGCCCCCAGCGCCACGCCGCCGCCGCTGAAGCTTGCGGGCTTCATCGGTGAAATCCAGGGCGTCAGGAAGGGCCGCTTCGACGTGTCGCGGCGCTCGACGGAGAGCTGATGGATCAGCGCTTCAATGACGCCGCGCGGCAGGTCGCCGCCGATCATGATCACGCTCGGTGCGATGAAGCCGGCAATCGCGATGATCGGGTCGAGCAGGTGGCTTGCCGCCTCGCGTATCCACTGCGTCAGCAGCGGAGAAGCCGGCTCTTCGCCCTCAAGAAGGCGGTTGAATTCGTCATCGCTCACCAATCTGCGCAGCGCACCGAAGCCGACGACCGTGTTCAAACGGATATTGTCGGGGCCGGTGCGCATGTCGCCGATATTGCCCGCGCGTCCATGAACGCCCGAATAGGGAATACCGCGAACGAGGAAACCGGCCTGGACATCCTCGTCGATGATAATCATCGCGAGGCCACCTCTCGGTGCCAGTGTGCCGATCGTGCGCTCGGCGAGCAGGCTTGCCGTGCACTCGTTTTCGATATAGCTGCGCGGGAGTCTCGATGCAGCATCCAGCTGGTCGCTTTCTTCCGGGCTCCAGTCATTCGAGCCTATTCCCAAGCCGATGATCGGCAGGTCAGCGTGACGACTGATCATACCTTCGATGGCCGGCAGGATCGATGCGACCCTTGTTGTCCGGGTGAGGGGAAAATAAACGCGGTCGTGAACCTGGCCGCTGAGATCGACGAGAACGGCTTCGCCGCGGCTTTGGCGGACCCTGACGCCGATCGAGAAGGCTCCTTCGGGCCGCAAGGCAAATTCCGTCGATGTCGCGCCGCCGCCCGCGCCGTTGCGCCGGTGCGATGTCACCAGACCCTCATCGCCAAGGCGGCGCAGAATGTTGGTGATACCCGGTCCGGTCAATCCGGAATGCTTGCCGAGCTCCATACGGGTCAACGGCCCGTGGCGTCGAATTGCCTCCAATATGACGCGGATATTTCTATCGGCGATTTCTCCCGACCGCAGACCAAGTGTCTTACCCCGCGTAACGTCCGTCTCCTCCGGCTGATGCCGCCGTGGCCCAGATCGAAGATACCGCATAGCCGATTTCCTTGCGTATCTTGACGCTTGTGTATCACGGACAAAACTCTCGCAACTTATTTCTTGTGTGCTTGACGCCAAAACAAAGTTACTTAATCTAAGTCGGGCTATGCGATCCGCTTGGAGGAGATGGGGCGCAGGGCCTGCGACCTATTTGCGCTGATATGTTCTCTCCTCCGCCGTCAGTTGCCGATTTTCCGATAGGACCCGCCATGTCTCTCACTATTGCCCAACGCCTTGATCGCCTGAAAGTCCGCACTGCAGAGCTTGCGCATTGGCGCGACAGGTACAGCCTCGCGATCGACGGTTGGACGTTTGACGGGGAGCCCATTGCCCATCACCAGGATTGGCCGCACCGCAAGGGAACGGTTCACTTCGCTGCCAAGGCAACGGCGCCGCGGGACTGGCCACTCGAGCAGATCCGCCTGCAGCTTGATCTTGGCGGTGAGAGCCTGCTGACACTGCGTTATCCTGATGGCGAAACGGAGACGTTCGGCCTCGACCCCTATCATCAGGAGTTTCCGCTCAAGGGTCGGGACTTCCAGATCACGACCGAAAGCGTGGCGCGCTTTCCGTTCGGGGAGCCGAACAGGGCGCCGAAACTGAACAAGGCGCGATTGATCTGGCTGGACGAACCGGTCCACCGGCTGCATCTCCTGCTGCAGCAGATCTGCGAGGCGGGGGATATCCTCGACGGCCATGAAGCTGTGCCGCATCTGATCGATGCCGCCGAACAGGCGCTACGCAGCCTCGACTGGCCCTCGGACACGTCAGCCTATATTTCGCGCACGGCCGCCGCGGCGATGCAGCAGAAGATCTGGGAGCTGCCGGAACTCGAAGGAAACCCCGCCGGTCTTACCGAAACACAGAGCGCTTCGGCCGCCGCTGCTTACGATCGCCTGCTTGCACAGCTGAAAGAGCTTCAGAAGCGCTTTCCGCAAAATGGCGAGCTGCTGCTGACCGGCCATGCTCATATCGATCTGGCGTGGCTTTGGCCCTATGGCGAGACCCGTCGCAAGATGCGCCGCACCTTCAACACCGCCCTTTCGCTGATGGAACGCTCCGACGACTTCCGCTTCAATCAATCGACCGCCCACTACTATGCGCAGATGGAAGAGGATGATCCGGAACTGCTTGAGCAGATCAAGAAGAAGGTGGCCGAAGGCAAGTGGGAAACCGTCGGTGGCATGTGGGTCGAGCCCGATACCAATATGCCGACAGGCGAGAGCCTGGTGCGCCAGGTTCTCTACGGCCAGCGCTATTTCGAAAAGCATTTCGGCCTGCGCCATGGCGTCTGCTGGCTGCCTGACTGCTTCGGCTTTTCAGGCGCGCTACCACAGATCCTGCGGCTTGGGGGCATCGACAGCTTCTTCACCATCAAGGTGAACTGGAGCGAGACCAATCACATTCCATCCGACCTCTTCTGGTGGAAGGGGCTCGATGGCAGCAAGGTTCTGACACACACGTTCGACAATCCCATGCAAGGCTATAATGGTTTCGTGCAGCCGGATTGCTTCGTACCGACATGGAAGAATTTCCGGGGCAAGACGGAGCATGACACCTCGCTGCTGGCCGTCGGCTATGGCGATGGCGGCGGCGGCGTCACGCCGGAAATGGTCGAGCGCGAAGTGCAGCTGCGGGACTTTCCTGCGATCCCGAAGGCACGTTGGGGCACGGTAAAGAGCTATTATGAAGGGGCTCATCGCACCGCGGCGCAAAAGGAGCTGCCGGTCTGGGATGGCGAAATCTACCTTGAACTGCACCGCGCGACGCTGACGTCGCAAAGCGGGGTCAAGCGTAAGCACCGCCAGGCTGAACGCGCCCTGATAACGGCGGAGACGCTGGCCTCGCTTGCCCATATGCTCGGTGCTGCCAAACCTCAAAGCCTCGAGGCGGATTGGCGTGTCGTTCTGAAGAACGAGTTTCACGATATCCTGCCAGGCTCCAGTATTCGCGAGGTCTATGTCGACGCCGAGCGGGAACTCGATGGGGTGATCGGCAATGCCAAGGTGGAGCAGGCAAACGCTCTGAAGGCGCTGTCGGCCCATCTTCCGGCGGGCGCCGTTACGGATACGCTTGTTGTCGTCAACCCGTCGCTTTCGCCGCGCCCGCTCACCGCAACCCTATCGGATGGAACGGTCCTCGCTTCGGCCGATTCCGTCGCGCCTCTTTCCGTCGCGGTTTTCGATCGCAAAGCGCTGAAGCCCGCCGGTGGGCTCAAGGCCGATACCCATCATCTCGAGAACGAGCATCTGTCCGTTACCATCGGCAAGGATGGCGCCGTATCGAGCCTTGTTCACAAGGCGACGGGACGAGAAGCGGTTGAAGGAAGTGCCAACCAGCTCTGGGTCTATCCAGTCGACAAGCCGCGCAACTGGGATGCCTGGGACGTCGACGCCGACTATGCCGAGAAAGGCATCCGGCTCGATCAGCCGGAGAGCATCACTCTGGTCGAGGAGGGACCGCATCGCGCCGCGATCCGCGTCATCAATCGATACCGCAACTCGAGTGTCACCCAGCTTTATGTTCTGACGGCCAATGCCCGCAGGCTCGATATCGAGACGACGATCGATTGGCACGACCGGCGCACCCTGCTTCGGACCCTGAACCCGGTTGCCGTGCGGTCGCGCACCGCGACTTTCGAATGCGCTTTCGGCATTGTCGAGCGGCAAACCCACACCAATACGTCCTGGGAGCAGGCGATGTTCGAGGCGGCTGCGCATCGCTTTGTCGATCTGAGCGAGCCTGGCTTCGGCGTCGCCCTGCTCAACAACGCCAAATACGGCCACAGCGCCCGCGGCAATATCATCGGCATGAGCCTTGTCCGGTCGCCGATCTATCCCGATCCGCTCGCCGACGAAGGCCAGCAGAGCTTCACATATGCGCTGATGCCGCATGAAGGCGCCTGGTATGAAGGCGGCGTTCTGCCGGAGGCGATCGATCTCAATCAGCCGCTGGTCAGCATAGAGGCAAGCGGTCTTGCGACCGGCACCTTGTCACCGCTTGGCATCGAAGGCATACCGGTCGCCTTCTCGGGCCTGAAGCCGGCAGAGGAAGGAGAGGGCCTTATTCTGCGACTTTACGAGCCGGCCGGCCGGCGTGGTCGTCTGTCGCTGACCTTGCCGTCGGGATGGCAGGCATCGGGGCCGCTGAACATCCTCGAAGAACCGATCGAGCGCAGCGGACCCGCCGACATCATGCCGTTCGAAATCCGGACCTGGAAGTTGCAGCGGGCCTGACGGCAAAGCTCGGTTTTGATGGACTACACAGCCTTGCTCCGAAGAGCCGCTTCGTCAGCGGCTCTCCAATATTCGCATCAGCCGGCCGCGATAGCTGTCGAGAATGACGGCGAGCACGATGACGGCGCCGATGACGATCGGCTTGATATTGTCGTCGGCGCCGAGCAGCTGCAGCCCCGTGGACAGCACCTGCAGAATGCAGGCGCCGACCAGCGTCCCGATGATCGATCCCTTGCCGCCCGAAAGGCTTGTGCCGCCGATGATGACGGCCGCGATCGCGTTCAATTCATAGCCGATCCCGGCGACAGGGCTGCCGACATTGAGGCGGAGCAGGTAGACCATAGCGGCAATGCCGGCGGTCAGTCCGGAAATGGTGAAGACCGCGATCTTGTATCGCTTCGGCTCATGACCTGACAGCCGCACCGCCTCCTCATTCGTCCCGATCGCAAAGACGAAACGTCCAAACACCGTGTAGCGCAGCACGAACCAGCCGATGAGGACGACGACGATTGCGATCAGGAAGATCGACGGAAAGACGCCCCAGAAAATCAGATTGCCGAAATCGACGAAGGGTTGCGGCAGGCCGGTGATGGTGGAGTTGTCGCTGACGACACGCGCGAGGCCACTTGCGACGTTGAGCATGCCGAGCGTGACGATGAAGGATGGAAGTTTCCACTTCTCGCAGATCCATCCGTTGATGGCACCCAGGATCGCGCCAGCACCCATCGATGCGAGCGATGCGAGAGCGATCGCCTGCCAGGGAGAAAACCTCGGGTCGATCATGATCGTCGCGCCGATGACCGTGCAAAGGGCAAGCAGCGATCCGACCGAAAGATCGATGCCGCCCGTCAGAATGACGAAGGTCATGCCGGCGGCAAGCACCGTGTTGATGGCGATCTGCACGAAGATCTTCAGGAAGTTCTCCGGCGTTGCGAAATAGGGCGCCGTCAGCGAGAAGAAGATCAAAATCAGGACGAGGGCGATGGTGACGCCGGCCTCTTTCATCGAGATCCGGATGAGCTTGTCCCAGGTGCTGGTCTCTTTCGCTTCGCTCGTCTTTTCAATGTTGCCGGACACGACTGTACTCCTTGTAGGCGAGTGAGAGGATCCTGCTCTCGTCAAATTGCTCCCGAGGTATTTCCCCGGCTATCTTGCCGTCCGAGAAGACGATGATGCGGTGGCAAATGCCCATGAGCTCCGGCAAATCCGAAGACACGACCAGGACGCCTTTTCCCTCGGCGGCGAACTTCCAAAGAAGCTCGTAGATCTCCGCCTTGGCACCGACGTCGATGCCGCGCGTCGGCTCGTCGAAGATCAGCACTCTGGGGCCGCGAAACAGCCACTTGGCGATGACCACCTTCTGCTGGTTGCCGCCCGAAAACGTCCGGACGGCCTGATGGATGGAGGGTGTCTTGATCCTGAGTTCGCGCACCAGGCGTTGCGAATGGCCGTCTTCCAGCTTGCGGATGATCAAGCCGTTGCGGGAGACCTTGCCAAGATCGGTTATGGTGGTGTTCTCGGCGCAGCTAAGGTCGAGCATCAACCCTTGAATCTTGCGGTCTTCCGTTGCCAGGCACAGTCCCGCAGCGACTGCATCCTTCGGCGACGTGATATCGATCGTCTCGCCGTCCACACGGATTTCACCGGCAGCCTTGGCGTCGGCACCGAATATGGCGCGAACCGCCTCGGTGCGGCCGCTGCCAACAAGCCCGGCAATGCCGACGATTTCTCCTTTGGCGACGGAAAATGACAGTTCCGGGCTGTTGCGCGTCACCCTCAGGCCAGAGACGCCAAGCGCCTCGCCGGATATGGTGCTGTCGCCGCGAAAGGCGTCGTGCTGGGCGAGTTCGCGCCCGACCATGAGTTCAACGATTTTCGGAATTCCGAGCCCTTCGAGCGGCCGCGTGATCACGTGCTGTCCATCGCGCAGGATGGTCACATCATCGCCCACCTCGAAGATCTCCTCGAGCCTGTGCGATATGTAGAGCGTGGTGACGCCGCGCGCCTTCAGCCGCTTCAGAATCTCAAAGAGACGATCAACTTCCTTGGAGGTCAAGGTCGCCGTCGGTTCATCGAGGACCAGAAGCTTGCTTTCGTTGGAGAGCGCCTTGGCGATCTCGAGCAGCTGGAGCTGGGCGACGCTCAAGCTGCTGGCAGGCGTCGTCGGCGCCACGTTGAGGCCGACTTCCGCCAAAAGTTCCGCCGCCCTGGCGTTCATCTGCTTGTAGTTCACCAGGCCGTATCGGCGCGGCAGATGCTCAAAAAGCAGGTTCTCGGCGACAGTGAGATTGGAAAGCGGATGCAGCTCCTGATGGATGACACGAATGCCTGCCTTGAATGCCTCCAGCGGCGAGGACGGATGATAGGCTTCGCCGTCAAACAGGATGCGGCCGTCGTCCGGCTTGAAGACGCCGCCAAGCAGATTGATCAGGGTCGATTTTCCGGCGCCGTTTTCGCCGAGAAGAACGTGACCCTTGCCGCGGCCGATCTCTATGGAAACATCTCTCAGCGCCACGACACCCGGAAAGCGCTTGCCTATTCCTTCCAGCTTCAGGATGGAATCATCTGCTGTCTCTGGCATGTCCACCTCATGCGCGTTTCTGTTTCGAGTTGAAGAGGGCGACCCTCCTCGCGCTGCCGCTCATCCTGAGCGGCCGGCAGGAAGACCGATCGCGAAGCGGATGCGCCGGCATTGCCGACGCATCCTTGTTCGCAAGACCGATAGTATCGGCTATTTGAGATCCTTGGCGGTGACGAGGGTGACATCCGTCTTGACCCAGCCGGTGAACTTTTCTCCGGCATATTCGCGAAGGCCGTACTTGATGCCCATGGCCGCCATTTCCGCGCCATACTGCTCGACGGTGGCAAGCATCTTGCCGTCCTTGATCAACGGCTTGACGGACGGAATGTTATCGAAGCCGACGACCTTGATCTTGCCCGCCTGACCTGAGGCATCGAGCGCCTTGACGACGCCGAGGGCCATCGAATCATTGGCGGCCATGACGCCCTGAATATCCTTATATTTCGTCAGGAAATTCGTCATGACGGTATTGGCTTCTTCGGTCTCCCAATGGGCGGTCTTGCTGTCGAGAAGCTGAAGCTTGCCGGCCTTGATGGAATCCATGAAGCCTTCCTTGCGCTCCTTGGCGTTGTCGGCCTCAGGATTGCCTTCCAGGATTACGACTTTTGCGCCGGGACCCAGATCCTTGGCAAGCGCATCGCCGGCAAGCTTGGCGCCGGCAGTGTTGTCGGGGCCGAAGAAGGCGAGGTCGATACCGGCGGCCTTCTTGGCGTCGGCATCGAGCGGCACGTCGATGTTGATGACCTTCACGCCGGCCTTCACTGCCTTGGCAAGTGGCGTTGCCATCGCCTTGGAATCCGCCGGTGCGACGACGATGATGTCGTATTTCTGCGTCACGAAGTTCTCGACGGCATCGACCTGCGAAGCGAAGTCACGCTCGTCCTTCATGCCTACGGCCTTGAAGTCGAACTTGTCCTTGTTTTCGGCGGCATACTTGTCGGCGCCGGCCTTCATCTGCTTGAAGAACTCATTGGACAGAGACTTCATGATCAGCCCGACCTTGGGCTTGCCGGCCGCAAAGGCAGGTGACACGCCGCAGGACAGCGCAAGCACCAGGGTGCCGGCAAGTCCGAGTTTCAGCGCCGCACGCCGCTGCGCATTGATGAAGGCGGATTCATGCTTTTTGGAATTGGACATTTCTCTCCTCCCGAACGGTTCTGGGCTCAGCTCCACCTGAGTTGTCTGCGACAATGAACCGTTTCCACACATATTGGGTAGCATGCCATCGGGAATTGTCAAGGCGCCGTGATATGTGCTGAAAGCCAGCCGAAATTGTAACTTTACCAGTATTGGAAGATAGGTATGATGAACCGTTTCCATTTGGCGCAGCATTGTTCTTGCGCCGTGGAGGATCAGCTTGAGATGAAGCCCTTTGACTAAGGTGGGAGAGACCATTAGCTGAGTGCCTGTATCAGGCGCTTCCAAGGTGTCTCGGAAGGTGAAATGAAGGGATATTGGTTCCGTTATGCCAAAGGTTGGAATTCGAGACGTTGCCAAGCTGGCGGGAGTTTCCACCGGGACCGTTTCACGAGTTTTGAATGACCATCCTTCCGTGACGGATGAATTGAGGGCGCGGGTCAGAGGCATCATCGAAGAGCTCGGTTATATGCCTGACCCATCTGCCAGAAGCATGCGCAGCAAGGTCAGCCGCCTCATCGGCATCGTCATTCCCGACCTCACCAATCCGTTTTTCTCGGAACTCGTCCAATCCACCGAACAAGCCGCGGCGCGACACGGCTACAACATCATCGTCATGACCTCCTTTGACCATGCGGCCAAGGAGGCGGACCGGATCGGCCAGCTGACAAGCCGGAAGGTGGATGGCATCATCCTTGTTCCCAGCAACGATTTCCATACGCTCAAGCTGCCGAAGGGACTGCCGATCGTCATCGTCGATCGCCTCCTGCCGGGATATTCCGGCATCGCCGCCGATCATCGCAGTGGCGTGCGTCTCGGCGTCGAGCATCTCGTGAAGCTCGGCCATCGCCGCATCGGCTTCATTTCAGGTCCGAAGGACTCCGTTCCCGCCAATGATCGTCTCCAAGGCTATCTCGATGCGATGAAATTGGCCCGCGATGGCGAACAGAATGCGGTGCCGCTGATTGCCGAAGCGGGTTTCGACTATGAAAGCGGCCGGTCCGCCGGAAACTATCTTCTCGCGCGTGCCCGCCACGAGCGCCCAACCGCCATATTCGCAAGTTCCGACCAGCAAGCGATCGGCTGCATGCGCGCAGCTCATGATTTGGGAATACCAATCCCGGCTGCCCTTTCCATCGTCGGCTTTGATGGTATTCCGCTCGCAAGTATGACAACGCCACGCCTGACCACCGTGAAGCAGCCGATTCGGGAAATAGCAGCAGCGGCGGTCGCTGTTTTGTTGAGCAAGCAGGATGCCCCGGGGCTCGGCAAACCACTCTTGTTGGCCTGCGAGATTTCGGCAGGGGAAACAACGTCTTCACCGCAGCCGGATTAAAAGGTGGTGATATCGGTGATTGTAGATGGCATCACATCTGAATATTGATGAGCTGCATGCATCCTTCTATCCGCATGTATTGCCGTGGATATATCTTCAGCACTCTCTGAACGTGTCGGAGCTGTCTTGCTATTGCATAGCTTGTACCGGTCAAATGCCGAGCGTGTTAAGCCAGCCGCTGAAGGTGGATGTCTCCGTTATCCGCGGTAGATGCTCCACCTTGCATTCCCCGGTATGCCTGCGGACTTCGCTTGGGCTGTAGCCGAACTCGTGCGTGAAGGCCCTGCTGAAGTTGGCTGCCGATTCGAAACCGAGATTGCTGGCGATATCTGCAATTTTCTGACCGTTGCTCAGGTCGGCAAGTGCTGCGCGTGCGGCAAGGAGTCGTCTTCTGCGCACGTAGTTCAACACACCACCCGATGCCTGGAACAATTCATAAAGCCTGGTTCGGGAGATTGCCAATTCACGGCTTAACGCTTCTGGAGTTAGATCCGCTGATCCGAGATTGCTCTGGATAAAGCGACGAGCTTTCGTCATCAGTCCGATCTCGGAGCTGCGATCGCCGGTCGCATGACCATCCACCAGCGGCGTGACGCTATGAAATATCATCTCTTGCAGCTGGTTGCGTACACTGTGCAGATCGTCCCTTGTCAAACGATCGAGGTTCGCTTCGAGAAAAGCGATGTAGTCAGCCAGCAGCTTGACGCGTGTGCCCCCCAGGACAATGTTGTTGCTTGCTCCGGGCAGCCCGCCGTGATCGGCAAACAGATCGCAAGGTAGAATGAGGGAGACGGATTGCGCGCTAATGGTGCGGCCGTAAAACGGGCAGCCCAGCGCCCGGATTTCCATCATGCCAGGCTCGTTTTCCACCACATGCCCATTGACGCTGGTCCATGTCTTGCCGGTGCGCAGGAAGGTGATTTGCCAATGATCTATGGCGCTGAAGCGGACTTTCTCCGGAGAGCGTTCATAGCTGAAGGCTGGCGTTTGTTGCTGGATGAGAAGCGCCCCTTCAAGATTCCAGACGGTTTGACTTGCTGCAAAACCATCTCCACCCTGAGCGCTTTCGGGAAGATAAGCGTCAATCAGCGGTGCCATACGCTCTTTCCAGGCCGAAAATTGCCGACCTGGAGCCTCGTTGGAGGTGGAAAATGGCAGCGAGACCAGCTCCGGCAGGTCAGTGGCGTTGCCGCAGAGCGGAGCCTCGGAGATGCGAGGCCACCGACGCCGTTCGACAAAGGCTGGTTGCTCGGAGGTCGTCCCGGTCTTATTCCAAATCATCGCGGTGGCCTTTCGACAAAGCATGCCGGATTGGCTGATGGAACTCGCGGCGTCCGTGCCGTAGGCGAGCATAAGCGCTGGTACCCGTTGGGGTCGAGCAATGCGGCGCAAAAGCGGGCCATGCGCGGAAAACGCAAGCCCCTGTCGTTGGCCGTTTTCTCCAAACGTCGCAAAACAGCCCGAATTTGAGTCCATCCGACCGCGCGTAGATCAGTGGATAGACGTAAAGGAAGCCACCGCACGGTATCCTGGGACATGAATTCCGGCTTGTAGCGTATGTCGGCCGACGAACCAAAGAAGTCTGTGGATGTCTGAGCGAAGGCTCTGTGCATCCGTGGAATGTCGCGCCAAATTATAACCGCTGCAGGCCGCATTGTTACAGATCCCCGCCCGAAGGCCGTGAGGGGAAATTAAGCAGATTTCGTTAATATTTTCAAGATATTTATAGAAGTCGCTTAAATATTTTCCGCTGAAATACACGAAGCAAACCTGTCAAGGAGAGTAACTTATGGGTTTTAGGAAAAACTCTTGCAATCTATCCATTCGCAATCGTCGGATTGGTGTTTTTTTATCGTCAATACTTGCAATTGCATCTTCGGTAGTCATGGCTGAAAATGCAAATGCTACCGAGAATGCACATGTAAAGAATAAGACTGTTCAGCTGTATATGAAGAAGTATCAAAAGAACAACGTCGTCTTCTATAGCGGAAGTTCGCTTTCCAAAACGACTTCGATTTCCGCCGAAGATTACTTCAAGGGTTCTCCCTATATCTGCACGCCAAGCGGATTTGGAAGAACGTCGCATTGTTACAATCGCAGCGCATTTTGAGCTGAGCTGGCCAATGTCGCGCAGTGCGCGCGGCAAAGAATAGGGGCTTTCCCAGATAGCGGTTCGACGAACAGGTGAGACGCATGCCGCCCGCTATCCAAGTAAAAGCCCCTATGTGAGTATTCGACTTCAACCGGGCAAATGTCTGCGAACATAGTCGCCCGGCCGCAGTTTCAGAACTTCGTCATCGTGTTTAATCGGATTATGACGGAACACATACCATTTTCCGCCTGATGCTCGTTTCTGATAGATGATCCCGGCCTTCTTGCGATGCAGGAAGCAGGACACGTTGGGTGCGGCACTTTTCTTGCTGTACCAGACGGCGCTCATGCAGAGCCTACCGCGATCGGTCGCATACCAGATGCCCTTGGCGTAGGATTTTTGAGCGCCCGTGTGCGACCAGGCCGTAAATCGACGGTGATGACGAGAGAAGAAGCCGGCCCCGTCCTTCCATATCCAGGAACGTCCCGAGTAGAGCTTTTTCAGTTCCTTGGCGCTCATCGGCATGGCTTGATGTGCCGCACGCGCCGTCATTCGATCGATTTGATGTTGCGTCGCCGCGCTCGCGGTGCCGACCAGCAGCATCGCGAACATGGCATTCAGGATGATGAAACGGAACCAAGACATGTGTTTCTCCTCAACCTTTCATCATCACGGTCAATTCAAGAGGGGCGGTGTGGCAACGCGCCAATCCGGCCTGCCCAGACCATCCGGCCAGGGGTACACTTCACGGTCGTTGAAGTAGACCACCGCTTGCAGGTCAGGGAATTCGGAATGCGGCTTGTTGGCTTCTTCGGCCCATGCGTGAACGTAGGCCTCATTTCCCTGGTAGCCCAATTCCGCGATCACGATAGGTTTCTTGAAGCGCTTCACGCGATCGTAGCCGGGTTTGGTCGCTTCGACAAAAGTCGAATCCCGCCCGAGCTTGTGCTGATCGAACGGCTGGTAACCGAAGACCGACAGCCCGACGACGTCGACGAATGAATCCCCGGGATAGTAAGCCTCGAGCCCGTCTTTGCCCATCGGCGACCACATGTATTTTGCCGTGGGAAGGCTCTTGCGGCAGACGGTGACGGCGTGCCTATAGGCTTTCACGTAATCATCCGCTTTCCAGTAGGCCCAGGTGAACTGCCCGTTCTTCTCGTCCATTTCCTGAGCCCAGCGAATAGTGACGGGCGCATTGAGCTTGGCGGCCGCAGAGCAGATCGCCGTCATGTTGGCATCGTAGTGACCTGCCAGAATTCCGTTAAGAAGATCGGTCGGCGTGACACGCCAGTTGCGGGCCCATGACCAGGGCTCGATGGTAATCAGCAGTGAACGCCCGCGCTTGCGAGCATAATCGTCTGCCGTGCTCAGCGTCGACAGATCGACATCTTCCCAAGGCAGGAAGAGGTGTTCGATCTTCGGATTGGGGTCATTGGAAAAGTCCCCGTTGGGATCATAGGCACCCGCCGGCAGCGATTGGGGTGTGATGATCGGCCTTTTGTCGTTGAAGAGAGGCCGGGTCTCGGCCCTCGCGTCCAGACCGTTGCTGGCAGCGTATACGCCTCCGCAGAGGGCGCCAGCCGCAAGCAAGGCCGTCGTTAGTTTTGATAGAGTTTTCATCGAATTGCCTCCTTCCTCTATTCGGTCTTGCGGACGGTCAAAGAGGTCTTCAGGGCCTCCAGTCGTTGTGAGACCAGATCATCGGCGATCAAGTTTGTCGCCTCATCGGTTTTCTTGGTGATAGGATGGCGAAACACGAACCATGCTCCGCCAGTCTCGCGTTTCTGATAGATCGTTCCATCGAGAATGCGATGGATGAAGCACGTCTTGGCCGGAAACTGGCCGTTTGCAGCATGCCAGGTTGCGTCAAGACATAGGCGGCCGGTGTCTGTCACGACCCAGCGGCCCTCGGCCCAGGACTGTCCGCCGGTACCATCGACCCAGGCTGAAAACCGTCGGTCGGTATTCTGCATTCGGCCCGCGCCATCGGGCCACCGCCAGCTTTTGTCGTGATAGAGCATGTAAAGCTCGGTTGCCGTCATCGGCCTTGCGCCGTCAGGCACCTTGGTGGTTGTCGCGGCTGCGGCCGCATTGCTCCCCGCTGCAAGTCCAAGCACGATCGCACATGCCAGCGATGCTGCAAGGACTGGGGAGGTCTTCCTTGATGGTTCCATATTATTTCTCCCGCATTGTGACTGGGACGAGCTTTGGCGTTGCCGCCTTCACGGCTCGCTGTCGGTTTCGTCGTTTGGCAATGTCACGCAGGCTGCTATGCGTGCTTGCCGACTTGCCTATGGCGCAGACGCGAAAGCCGATCTGCCGGGCGGCCTCCGTGTCCAGCGCATTTCGCAGATCTATGAGAACAGGCTGGCGCAGCTTCTGCTTGAGCTGGGCCAGGTCGATCTTTCGGATGGCGTCCCATTCCGTCATGACGACGACGGCATCCGCATTTCTTGCGCATTCATAGAGGTCCTCGTAGAAATCGACGCTGCTGAGGACCTTTGCCGCATTCTCGATGCCGACGGGGTCATATGCCCGGATGCGGCCGCCCAGCCGTTGCAGAGTTTCGATGAGCGGCACGGACGGCGCATCGCGCATGTCATCGGTATCGGGCCTGAAGGTCAGGCCGAGAACGGCAATCGTCAGGCCTTCAATATCGCCGCCGAGTGCCTTGGTGACCTTGCGTGCCATACGCCGCTTGCGCGTCTCGTTGACGGCAAGGGTTTCCTCGACGATACGCAGTGCCACGCCATGGTCCTGCGCCGTCTGCAATAGTGCGAGCGCGCTTTTGGGGAAGCATGAGCCGCCATAGCCGGGGCCGGCGGCAAGGAGGCTTGCCCCTATGCGCTTGTCGAGCCCCATGCCGAGAGCCAGCTCTCCGACATCGCTGCCCATCTCCTCGCAAAGATCGGCAAGCTCATTGATGAAGGTGATCTTCGTGGCGAGAAAGGCATTGGCAGCATGCTTGATCAGCTCAGCAGTCCGACGCATCGTGACGATGACGGGCGTATTCTGCCGCTCGAGCGGGACATCGTAGAGCTCGACAAGCCGCTTGCAGGCCCACTCTTCCTCCACACCAAGAACGATGCGGTCCGGAACTAGAAAATCGTGCACCGCAACGCCTTCGCGCAGAAACTCCGGATTGGAGGCGACGGCGAAGGTGCCTGCCGTCCGGGCCGAGCTGATGATCCTGTGCACGGCGTCGCCGGTTCCGACCGGCACCGTCGATCTTATCACCACAACGCTATCGGTCGAGATAAGCGCAGCAAGCTCGCGTGCTGTCTGGTAGATGAAGGAAAAATCAGCATCTGCTTGGCCTGGATGCGGCAGAGCAGCGATCGCTATGAAGACGATAGCTGCGCCTTCGACTGCCTTTGCGATGTCGCAGGTGAAGTCCAGCCGTCCTGCGGCATAGTTTCGTTCCACCAGTTCGTCGAGATCCGGCTCGTAGATCGGCATCCTGCCGTGACGAAGAGCGGCGATCTTATCGACGTTCTTGTCCACACAGACGACACGGTTGCCCCATTCGGCGAAGCATGTGCCGCTGACCAAGCCCACATATCCGGTTCCAATAACAGCTATCTTCATGTGCGTTCCCGCCAATAGCGTCCTTCCCGTCATGAACCTCAGTTGTCCGTGTCACTCACGTGCCAGTGTGGATTGAGCACCATTCTGTGCAGTCCACGCCCGCCAATTCCTGCGCCCGCCACCGAAAAGCGATTGTCGAACAAGACGTAGCCGTCGGTGTCCCAAATCAGTGATTGTACTCCGGCACGGCCATGCTCCATGATGCCGACAAATGGCAGGGCAGTCAGAGCAAGCAGAGCGCTGGCGAGCGCCGGCCGATAAAAGCGCTTGTTCGTGCTGAGCGTGTTTTCACGCGCATGCTGGACGATGATGACCAGCAACAGCAAAGTGTAGATGGCGGCGTTCATCGTCGCGAAGATATAAAAGCCGCTACTCTCTTCCGCGCTGACGGACAACACCGGCAAGATGGAGATGAGAGAGAGCATGGCATAGGGTGCAAGGACCCGGAACGGCAGCGGATCGACATCCGACGTACCTTTCGGCGTGACACGGAAATCCACGAATGATCCGGTCGCCCAATCGCGAATGGCCGCTAAAGCTCCCACAAGCGCCCACGGCCAGCGGGCAAACAGGAACAATGTCATCTCCCAGCTCAAGATCCTGGCATCGACCGGTCTGAATGTATGCGTGCTACGCCAGCGATAAGCGAAGAGGATCAGCAGAACGGATTGCGGCACAAAGTGCAGCAGGAAGTCGGGATAAGAGACATCGACGAAGGTCTTGCCTCTGCCAAGCGCGATGATCGGCATGATGAACATCAGCGCCATGAAGAGCGAGAAGAGGGAATACCAGAGCTGCGAAAACAGGAACTGTATCTTGAGGCGCAGAGGCAGTCGTTTGATCAAGCTCGGCGAATATTGCAGCAGGATCATCATCAGGCTGCGCGACCACTGAAACTCCTGGGTGATGAGATCGGCAAAGGTGCGTGGGCCATCGCCATGTGCAATGGCATCGAGCGCATGAATGCCGCGCCAACCATGTGCATTCATCATCAGCGTGGTGGAGTGGTCTTCCGCCAGCTCTGGCCCCAGCCCGCCAATGCTCTTGAGAGCCTTGGTGCGAACGGCATAGTGCGAGCCGATGCAAAGTGGCGACAGCCCGTGATTGAAGCCGGCCTGAAGCGATCCATGCATGCTGGCTTCCGCATAGAGACGGCCGCGTGCAGACCAGCTTTCATGGGCATTCTGATCGCAGATGCTTGGCGCGGATACATAGCCGACCGCCGGATCGGCGAAAGGGCGAAGCATCTGGAAAAGATAGCCTTGTTCGGGCACGTGATCGGCATCGAGCTGCACGACGAAATCATAGCCTTCATAGCCGTAGTGATCGTAGAAGAAGGCAAGATTGCCTTCCTTGCAGCGGGTGCGTCGAGGCCAGGTCTGGCGGTGATAATCTTCCCGCCCCTTCCGGGTGGAAACCTGGACGTCATGCTTGCGGCACCAATCGAGCGTCGACGGCGACGGATCTTCATCCGCGAGCCAGGTGTCGTGCGGCACCTCCTGTGCCAGCATGGCATCCAACGTCCGGGCCACCACGGCAAAAGGCTCCGATGGTGCCTTGGTTACCACCATGGCGATGCGGCTGCCGGCGGGTAGCCGCAATTGTCCTGTCGGCTTTTCGGCGCGAAAGAAGACGATGATGAAATAGGCCGGAATGATCGTCACCCAGGCAAGCACCAGGGTCAGCAAGACCGATCCCATGGGGTCGACATGGTGTGCGGGCGTAAGCCACCAGCTCCAGAAATAGACAAGTGCCGCAAGCCACAGGGTGGCACAAACGATATATTCCGCGCGCTGGCGGCCCTGCAGGATGGGCGTCATCAGCGCCCTGTCCTTCATTGCTTCAGTCCGTGTCCGGATCGATGTCATGCTCGCATCTCCAGCCCGAAGAAGGGAGCTGCGGTCCGGATGATCGTTTCGATGTCCGAATGCAGAGCGCGGAAGCCGAGCTTTTCGGCAGCAAGATCCGAAGCGGCATAAAGGGCAGGCGGATCGCCCGGTCGCCGCCTGCGCATGGAGACAGGAACCTTGCGCCCGCAAACGCGCTCGATCGCGCCGACGATCTCCTTGATCGACGTGCCGTGCCCGGTCCCCAGATTGACAGCGAGATTGTCGCCGCCGGCCAACAGATATTCGACTGCCAGGACATGCGCCCTGGCAAGATCCAGCACATGGATATAGTCGCGCACACAGGTGCCATCCGGCGTGTCGTAGTCGTCGCCATAGACTTCCAAGGTTTCGATCGCCCCGGCCGCCGCCAGCAATGCGCGGGGAATGAGATGTGTTTCGGGATCATGCCATTCGCCGAGCTCCCGTTCCGGATCGGCGCCAGAGGCGTTGAAGTAGCGCAGCGCCACATAGGAAAGCCCGTAGGCCGCCGAATAGTCGCCAAGCATATGTTCGGCAATCAGCTTCGTTCTGCCGTAGGGATTTATCGGTTGAGGCGTCTCGCATTCGCGGATCGGCAGTCGGGCCGGAATTCCGTAGATCGCGCAGCTCGATGAAAAGATCAGCTTATCCGCTTGCGTGCGGCGGCATGCCTCCAGAACCGACAGCGTGCCGTTGACATTGTTGGTGTAGTATTTCGCAGGATTTTCGACGGACTCGCCGACATAGGCCGAGGCGGCGAAATGTATGACTGCCGCGGGCCTGTGGTCCTCGATCGCCTCAACAAGACGGGGCGTATCGAGAATATCTCCTTCCACAAAAGGCCCCCAGCGCACGGAGGTCAGGTGGCCCGTCGAGAGATTGTCATAGACGACGGGCTCGAAGCCCTGGCGATGGAGAAGTTTCGCGGTGTGGCTGCCGATGAAGCCGGCGCCACCCACGACGAGTATTTTTTGCCTGGCCATCACGCAACCTCGAAAAGCTCACTGCTTGGACGAACCAGCTGGCGTTCGAAGTAGGCGATGGTGGACTTAAGCCCATCCGCCAGGGCGACTGATGGTTCCCATCCCAGTTCGCGTTTCGCGATGGTGATGTCGGGCCGGCGTTGGCGCGGATCATCGATCGGCAAGGGTTTATGGACGATCTTTGAGTTGGAGCCGGTGATGGCGATGACCTGTTCGGCAAGATCACGCACGGTAAATTCCGCCGGATTGCCGAGATTGACGGGCGTATGGATGGACGTTTGGTCGGCCATCAGGCGAACGAAACCATTGATCAGGTCGGCGACATAGCAGAACGAACGCGTCTGGGAGCCATCGCCATAGACGGTGATATCCTGGCCCTTCAGTGCCTGGACGATGAAATTGGAAACGACGCGGCCGTCGTCGGGGCGCATGCGCGGCCCATAGGTGTTGAAAATGCGGGCAATCCTGATGTCGACGCCGTGCTGGGCGTGAAAGTCACGGAAAAGCGTTTCGGCAGAACGCTTGCCTTCGTCGTAGCATGAGCGGGGGCCGAAGGAATTGACGTTGCCCCAATAGTTCTCCGGCTGTGGATGCACCAGGGGATCTCCATAGATCTCCGAGGTCGAGGCCTGGAAGATGCGCGCTTGGTGAAGTGCTGCAAGCTCCAGCAGATTGAGCGAGCCGAAAACGCATGTTTTCATCGTATGGATCGGATCGGCCTGATAGTGCGGTGGAGATGCCGGGCAGGCCAGATTGTAGATCTCGCTGACAGGCAGATCGAGGGACGCTATGACATCGTGGCGGATAAAGCTGAACGTATCGTAGCGAAGCAGGTGCCATAGATTATCCATCCGCCCGGTTGAAAAATCATCCACGCAGATAACTTCGTGACCATCCTGCAGAAGTCGGTCGCAAAGGTGCGAGCCGAGGAACCCTGCGCCTCCCGCAACAAGAATCGAACGTCTCTTCGTATTTTTTGGAGCTACACTTGCAGATTTGAACGCTATGCCCATCAAACCCTCCCGGTAATTTAGACACGCAGCCGAGTATTCAGGGCGAAGTAAGACTTCCGCCCCTGTGCAAGGCTTTTACAACTGGGAATTATTGCTGCAATTTACAGTTATAGTTTACTAACGTTTAACTATGCTGTCGTTATCAGGGAATGCAGAAGTTTTACATTCTGTCCATTTTTATGGACGCAAATATAAGTGCGGAAGACAAAAAATAATATACGTTAAATTATTTGAATAGCCGTTAATTATTATTCGGAAATTGATATATACTTTTATATTTGAAGATAGATAGAGTATATTTTTGAATATTGTAATTTATGCTCGCTCGGAAAGGCCGATAGGCGTAAGGGGGAGCTAACCGAAATCCGGTTTCCAACAAACCCCCGCAATATGTTGTGTCACGACGCGCCTCTTCTCCAGCAAGCTTTCGTTGCCCGAGCGCGGCGCAACAGCGACAAAAGCGCAGTGGCTTATCTGAGATTTTGTAGGCGGATATCCCCATAAGCCGAATGTCCGAGCGGATGAGCTCTCGGACACCCCGAGGGAGCACCCAGGATCAACGGCGTGAGCGTTTGCGGCCTAGGTCAGGCGCAAATCCAGGCGTGGATGCAGCTTTTTCAGGTTTGGCAACGATTTCATCTGCCAGGGAATTTGCGAGGAGCCACAGACGGTGAGGTGGATATCCGGATGCTTGCGTGCCTCTATCGTCAGTTTGGCAAGCAGGTTGATGCCGGAAGAATTCAAGAATTGCAGGCCGGTCAGATCGAAAGTTGCTTTGCCTCCACCCCCATGAAGGATCGTTCTGGCCAGATCATAGACCGGCGCATAGGCATCGGGACCAGCCAGACGCATGGTGCCGTCAAAATATAAAGTACTGCCTTCGGACCAGACGCGGAATGCTTCTTCTTTGATTTCCATAAAGGCCTCTCGCGGGTTCACGCCGATGAAATCGCCATCGCGGCATAGGTTTGCAGTCTAATCCGCTTGTGCGGACCATCCTCATCGAAATGCCAGGCCAATTGAACCTGGTAGTCGCTCATCAAGGTCAACAGTCCTAACCCGGATGCATCGTCGCCGGCAAGAACGCTTGCCTCGATCTGCTCTATCAGGAGATCGCCGGGATCACCGGCCGTAACCCTAAGCAATAATTGCTGGAAACGGTCAGTCGCTTCACGGTCGATCAGGTTCACGATCCGCATCCTGAAATGATGGGCATCTCTCAGCGCTTCGATAAGGATCTCGCCCGAGGCGCGGAACTTGATGGAATTTTCGATGAGCTCATTGGTCAGATAACCGATGTCGTGCCGCACCGTCTTGTATTGGCGCTCCGAGTCACGGAAACTGAGCGCCATCGTCTCCGCGATAAAGTCGGATGTCATGGCCGAATGGCGCCATGCCAGATGAAGGGGGCCGTCGAGCAGGCGAATGCGAAGGGCATTGGTGCCGTCGAACGAAACCAGATGTTCCTTGCCGAAAGTTGCTGTTGTCATCTCCTCACCTGTGCCGCATCACCACAAGGGTAATATCGTCATGGATCTTATGGGTCCCGATGTAAGCCATCAAATCGTCGAGTATGCCCTCGACGACTTCTTCCGCAGTCCCGCCATGCAGGCGGCGGGCATCCTCCAAAAGCCTATCGAAGCCGAACAGTTCGCCCTTTGAATTTTCCGCTTCGGTGACGCCGTCGGTATGCAGGACAACCATGTCGCCTTTTTCGAAGGGTATTTGCCGCGTATCGATAAAGGGGGCTATGTCAGGCTCGAGGCCGACGGGAAGACCGAGATCGCCGGTGTCTATCCGCTCCACCTTGCCGTCCTGGCGAATGATGATCATATCCTCGTGCTGGCCCGATATGGTCAATCTCTCGCCGTCATAGTCGAGGAAGGACAAGGTAAGATGCTTATCCGTCCTTGTCCGTTCGATGTTCTTGAAGATCGCGCGGTTGAGATCGGTCAGGAACTTTGCCGGGTCCATCTCGCCCGCTTCCTGCAGGGCGCGGGCGATCGATTGCACCATCAGCATCAGCACGCCGCTCTCCAGCCCATGGCCGGTCACGTCGCCGATGCCGATCTTGAGGTTGTTTCCGTTCTGCAGAACATCATAGTAATCGCCGCCGACTTCGTCGGCCGGGCGCATGTAGGCAGCTATTTCCAGATGCTTGATTGCCGTCAGTTCCTTGGCCCGCGGCAGGACCATGAGCTGGATTTGCTTGGCGACATTGAGCTCGGCACCCAGCCGCAGGTTTTCGTTTTTCAGCTGGTTGTTGAGGGTCGAAATCTCCTCCTTGGCCGCCTCAATCTCCTTGGTTCGGTCCGAAACAAGCTTTTCGAGGTTTTCGGTGTGAAAGCTGATATCCTCTGCCATCCGGTTGAATGCAACGCCGGCCTCCGCCACCTCGTCCCTGGTCGAGATATCGACCCTGACCGAGTAATCCTTTGCCTGTATGCGCTTGGCAGCGCTCGCCAGCGCGCTGATGCCGCTGGTGACGCGCTTCGAGGCTGCGAAGACCGCCGCCGTGACGATCATCAACGACACCAGGACAGCCATGATCTGGTAGAGCAGGATGCGGTTGGTCGCCCGCGATATCTCATCTTTGGCGGCAATGAGCGAGGCATAGATCTCGCGCTCTGGAACGACTATCCCGAGCGACATGACTTCGCGTTGAACCGGCCCATCCACCCAGAGATTGGTCGGGTGCAATTGCTTGACGACCACGAGGTAGGGAACGTCATCTCCCCCTTCGCTGAGGGTGATATGTTGAATCACGCCATCGGCATCGAGCGGCAGCTTGGTGATCGCCGTTTGCGTGCTGTTGCGCAGGGATCGATCGACGCCGGTGACGCCCTTGGCGGCAGCATCGTTGGCGGCGCGCAAGCCGATGACCTTCTCGCCCACGGGATTGATTGCGACGACATTGCCATTCGACATGGCGAGGAAGCCGAACCCGGTCTGAGCAACTTTCACATGCTCAACGATTTCGGCAAGTTGCGTGAGCGTGATATCGGCGCCGGCCGCACCGGCTACATGATGCCGATCCGGCGTCCAGAGCGGATGAAAAAAGCTGACGATCAGCTTGCCGGTGATGGCGTCGGTATAGGGAGCCGTCTGGGTGATGTAATCGGCAACAGGGCGCGATGAGGGGTTGGAGGCCCATTGCTGCCAGGATTCGTAGAGGCCTGGAAAGAAGAATGTCCAAAAATCGGAGCTGTTGTGGCCGGGATAGAGCCGGTCGAACGTCTGTGCCTGCGTCGTATAGGGCGCGGTCCGGAAAATCGGACGTTCCCTTGGGCCGATATAATACATCTGAAGCTTCGAGGCGCCATTATGCAGCAGGGAAGGGGCGACCAGATCAAGCACGGCGCTCCATTCAATGTCGGCCTGTACCTGAGGCAGGGGGCGGTGATCCTTGTCCAGCAGGTAACCCCAGACGCTGACGACCGAGGGCGTTCCGGGTAGGTTTTGCGCCCATTGGCCGGTCGGATCGTAGGTCACCGTTACGGCGCCTGGAGAAGCCTTGCTCATGGCGGCGCCGACATCGCCGCTCCTTGTCGGATTGTCGATCTGCCCCTGCAGCACGCCCGCCAGCGCCTTCACATCGGAATGGACCTGGTCGATCAGCAAACCGGCTTCTGCAGCGGTCGAATCCGCATAGGAGCCGATGTAATCCTGGCTCGCTTTCTCGAGGCCTTGTCCCACCTCCGTCGTGGCATTGCGCGAAAGACGCTGGACGTTCCACAGCGCGAGGCCGCCGCTGACGAGCAGGTCGAAGAGAACGGCTCCTCCGACGACGAGCAGAAATTTGGCGCGAAAGGAGCGTAGGCCCAGCCGTTGCTTGGCGATTGGCGCGTCTGTCATAGCGGTTTCTGTCCCGAAGAAGCCCAGATCGGCCAGCCGGCATAGCCTCTTGGATGGAGCGCGGCAAAAATATGATCGGCAAAACCTTGCTTGAACCGCTCGATAAATGCGGCCGAATCCCCTCTTCTGACCGCCATTTCATCGGCATAGACATTCTGCCATGCCGTGATGATGTCGGCGAAATCCTGGGGATCGCCATCGAGATTGGTGACCATGAAGCTTTCCATCCGCACATCCTTGAAGCCGGCATCCAGCAGCATGCGGCGACCCTTGGGACCCATTTCGACATCCATATCGAAGTGAGCGAATAGCTTCGCGACCTCGTTATAGGTCCATTGGATGCTGTCGGCTCTGGGCTCGCCAAGACAATGGGAGTTCTTCTCGTTGGTGATGTAGACCCTGCCGCCCGGCTTGCAGATGCGATAGAGCTCCCGAAGCAGGACATCCGGGCGGTCGAAGATCTGCAGCGAATGCCGGCAAGTCACGAAATCGAACTGGTCGCTGTCGAACAGCATCTGGGATGCATCGCCATAGGTATATTCGATGTCCTGGACGTCGAAATCATCAGCGACTTTGCGGGCATATTCCAGGCTGGGCACCGAATGGTCGAGGGCAACGATCCGCGCCGGTTTGAAATCCTTTCGCAGCAGCATGGCGAAATCGCCGATGCCGCAACAGATGTCGGCGACATGCAAACCCTCGCGAAGGCCGTGCCGCGGCAATATCTCGCGCTCGTGCCGCCAGGTCATTTTCGTCTGGGTCCGTAGGATCGGGATGAAGCTCTGGTTCTCTACGAAGGTCTGTCCGGGATAGAAGGCGGAATCGTAGATCTCGACGATGATGTTGGGCGACAGATCGCTCAAATGGCGAAACAGTCGCGATGCCCATGCAACGACGCTCGAGGCGACGACTGTCAGTTTGAGATCCGGCCTCGACCGCGTGGCATCGAGAAGGACATGCGTCAGGGCACGGAACGCCGTATTGTTCATGTGGGTGACGCGCTTTAGATTGATGTAGCAGACGCCGTTCACCGTCTCGATGCCGTTGCGTAGCAGGGCGAGATCATCGGCAAGCTCGGCAACCGAGTGCGGTCTGAGGACTCCCGACAGGGAGAATTCCTGATTATTGGCATCGAATTGCGCCGTGAAACGGCTAACGGAGAGGTTGCTCAATTGAGTAGCCTTTCGAGCGCGAGATCCACCACGAAAGTCATCATTCCTCTATCCTGACCGGACAGCTCGATATTGGCATCGTAATTGACGGCAAGGCCTAAAAGGATCGCATGCTCGGCACGCGCGGCATCATCGGTGATGACATCGAGATAGTTCGTAAGCGCCTGGCCGTTTCCGATGCGCTTGACGATCGCCTCATATGAATTGCATTGCTCGGCCGAGCAGGGAAAGGTCAATTCGATCCGCTCGGTCGGGCCGTTTCGATAGAAGCGGCAGGTAAGAGCACCGTCGCTCTCTCTGGTGTGGAACGACATCTCGAAGAGTTCGTTCAAGGCTGCCGAAAGCAGGTTAGCATGGCGGATGGGATCGTGGCGATCGTGGCTGACCATGCGGGCCACATAAGCGGCGCATTGGTCGCAATGCGACCAGTCCGCCACCAGGGTTGCCATCTCCATCTGCAGTTCAAGCAATGGCTTGAAAGCCGCGTCCACTTGCACCTCTTCCATGGTAACCCCTCGAGAAATTCCCGAATGAAACGCGCTTCAGAAACTCACGGACTGGCGTGATATTCGTCGAATGTCGCGGCCGATTGACTGCGCGCACCCTGCCTTATGAAATCATCGAGCTTGTCGGCGCTGAGCGGAGGGCTGATGCTATAGCCCTGCAAGCGGTCGCAGCCTTCCTGCTGGAGCCAGGCCGCCTGCTGCTGCGTTTCGACACCCTCTGCGGTCACCCGCATGTCCAGACCGTGGGCGAGGCCGATCACGGAGCGCACGATGGTTTGGCTTTTGCTATCCTGCAAAAGATCCCTGATGAAATAGCGATCGATCTTGATCGTATCGAAGGGAAAATTCTTGAGATAGCTGAGCGAGGAATATTCCGTGCCGAAATCATCGAGGGAAATCTGGATGCCGAGCACGTTCAGCGTGTTCAGCGTGTCCAGATTGTTGGTGGTGCGTTCCAGAAGCACGCCTTCGGTGATTTCCAGTTCCAGGCGTTCGGCCGGGAATCCGACGATATCAAGCGTTTGAGAGATGCGATCGGTCAGGCCTGGCGTCAGGAACTCCGCCGGAGAAAGGTTGACAGCAAGCGTATAGTGCGCCGGCCATGCCAGGGCCTCGCGGCAGGCTTCCTCCAGCATCCACTGGCCGATTTCGCGCATGAGGCCGTCGGCTTCCGCCATGGGAATGAAAGCGGCCGGCGGAATGATCCCGAGGGTCGGATGCCGCCAGCGCAGCAGCGCCTCGAAGCCGACCACATTGGACGGTGGCTCCACCAGCGGCTGATATTCGATGAAGAACTCGTCACGCTGCAGCGCGACGCGCAGGCTGCGCCGCAGAAGCTCCCTTTGTTCGACCACGATCAGCATGGCCGGATCGAAAGTTCGCGCCCGCCGTCGTCCCTCTTTCTTGGCGGCATAAAGGGCGACATCGGCAGCCTTCATCAGCTGTTCCCCCTCATTGCCGTCGCGCGGCGCGATTGCGATCCCCACGCTGACGCCGACGAAGAGGGAGATGCCGTTGACCGTGAACGGCTTCTTGAATTCGGCCACCAGCGCATCCGCCAGCCGCTCCGCCTCGAAGGCCCGCTGCGGACCGACCTGGATGATGGCGAACTCATCGCCGGCGAGACGGTAGACCGTTCCGCGATGGCCGAGTGCTTCCTTGATTCTTTCAGCCGCGAGCTTCAGCACGATGTCGCCGGCGCCGTGGCCCAGAGTGTCGTTGACGGGCTTGAAGTCATCGAGGTCGAGCTGCATCAGCGCCGGCCCAATCTTGCCGCTCGCCGGCAGCAATTGCGCCAGCGCCGCGCTGAATTGGCGGCGATTGGGCAATCCGGTCAATGCATCGTGCGTTGCCTGATGGATGAGCCGCGCTTTTTCATTGTCTTCGGATGGTTGGCTCTCATTCGTGCCTGCTCCATTGATTTCGACAATCAGGAGCCCCACCCGGATATAGGAGACGAGGAAGTTGCGTTTTCCACGCCTTGGATCGTCGAGCGGGATCGTGCGCGGTTCCCCGGTATCGATTACCTGATGGATGAGCTCGGCAAGCGCCGGTTTTGCAAGCGCAGGGTAGGCCTCCCACAGCGTCACCTCGTTCCGGGGCGGAAGGCCGACATGCTCTTTGAAGCTCTTGGAGGAATCGAGCAGCCTGAGATCGAGATCCCAAAGCGAAATCACCGCCTCTAAACCGGTGTCGGATTCGGACTCATATGGAATTCGCTGCGACCGATCCACTCGGTTCTCGGGCATATGGCCTCGTCCTCCCCAAGCCGGCCACGCAAAATCCGGCCATTGTCCAGTTTGAACTGGTCCGTTCGCATCGGAGCATGCATATCAACGATCGCAGTCTCATCGAGCGTGCGGGCGCAAGTCATAACTTACCAGAAGGCGACAGCCGCTTTAAGCGAATATATTACGAGATCTTCATATTTAGCAATGATTGCTAAGACATGTGCAGATTAAATCGACCGCGGCGACATCATCTGTTTCATTCCGAGCGCAAGAAGATTGTATTCCTGGAATGGAGGCAGTGCGGCGGTTGTAGCGCTTCCGTCGGGTGGTTTCGATTGCTCCGTGGTTGATTCGCGGACCATGCCTCGCCGTCAGCGCTTCTTTTGCGGTTCGTTTCCGATCGAGGCCGGGTAGCCGGTGCCCCGGGGCTTTTACTGAAGTGTCCTGCTGTGCGGCTCCATCGCAAGTACCGGCAATTGCGTTTCGCGACCTGTTTGAACGGCAGGGTGGCTCCGCAGCCTTGCGGCCTTGCGGATCAGCAGCTCCTCATTGATGATCGCTTGCATGGCTGCGATGAATTTGCGCCGGCTGAACTGTTCTGCATGCGATTGCAGTGTTTCCGGGTGAAAGCGGTGCTGTATGGCCTCGAAATCGATCACCGCCTTGATCAGGGCGTCGACAGACTGCTGATCGAAGAGAATGCCGGTCACCCCCGGTGCGACGGTTTCCAGCGCTCCGCCGCTTCCGTAAGCGATAACGGGCCGCCCGCTTGCCATCGCTTCCACCGGAACCATGCCGAAGTCTTCCTCGCCGGGGAAGATCAGTGCACGGCAGCGCGCAAGCTTTTCCTTCAATATTGGAAATGGGGTCCGGCCGAGGAAAGTGATCGAGGGACCGGCGATGCGCTTCAACCCCTCTGCTTCGCTGCCTTCGCCGATAACGACCAGCTGGCGATTCATCCGGGTAAAGGCCTTCACCGCCAGATCGATCCGCTTGTAGGGAACCAGCTGGCCGGCGCAGAGATAAAAATCCTCGATCGACGGCGCCGGCATGAAATCATCGACATTGACGGGCGGATAGACCACCGTCGCGGGCCGCCGATAATATTTGCCGATGCGGTCGCAGACATGATGCGAGTTGGCGACGAAGCGGTCGACCCGCATGCTCGTATTGACGTCCCAGGAGCGCAGCAACGGCGCCAGCATCGGCAATAAGAGCCGGGATGCTAGGCCCGCATGGGATCGATAGAAGTGATAGTGATCCCAAAGATAGCGCATGGGGGAGTGGCAATAGCAGACATGCGTTGCCCCCGGCGGCGGGATAATGCCCTTGGCCGGGCCTGATTCGCTGGAAATGATCAGATCGTAGCCGGTAAGGTCGAAGCTCTCCAATGCGAAGGGCATCAGCGGCAGCAGCGATTGGTAGGTCTTGGCGGCGCCCGGAATCCGCTGAAGGAAGGAGGTGAAAATCTTGTGTCTGCGGATCTTCTCGGAGACACGGCTTTCATCATAGACGAGAGTGAAGATATCGGCGTCCGGATACATGTCGCAGAGAGCCTCGACCACTTTTTCTCCGCCCCGCATCGACACCAGCCAATAATGCACGATCGCTACCCGCATTGCTCTTCCCTCCATGGGCCGAAACAACATTGGGCAGCCGGCAACTTTTGCGACAGGGCCTACATCGGTTCACTGCGGCATACAAATGGCCGAAGGGAGTAGCCAAAAGATTTAGCCGCCGGTGCGCGCCTGCACACAAGGATATGCCCATCCGACCAAGAGACGGCAGCGTCGCCTACCTCCCTGCCAGAAATGATAAGCCCTGTTGCTTCGGTAGGGGATTTACACGTTATGCGTTCAGCTGCTGATCTCGCTACATGGCGCCTTGTTCCGCGTGATGGCGCAAGCGATCAAGAAAGCGAGATTTCGACTCATGTCTAGAGTGTGCGCTTCAGCTTACCATTCCATCTCCAGGTCGTCTCGGCTCATGGCGCCCTGGTTGTTGGCGTTGCTTCTTTCCGGCGTGGCCATGCACGGCATAGCGAGCGCCGCGGCCAACGACGTCTATCGTGTCGGGCCTCAGGCGCGGATCAAGGTCGCCATCGTCGAATGGATCGCTGCAACAGGCGAATACAAGGAATGGACGGCGCTAAACGGCGAATATGTCGTGTCGCAATCGGGTTCGATCTCAATCCCGATGATTGGAGAAATGCAGGTCGGCGACAAGACCGTCGAAGACATCAGTGCCGATATCGGCGAGAAGCTGAAGCAGATCACCGGTCTGGCGCTTGCGCCGACTGCCTCGGTCGAGGTCGTCAAATATCCGATGATCTATGTGTCCGGTGCTGTCGAAAAACCAAGCGAGCTGGAGTTCAGGCCCGGCCTGACGGTGAAACAGGCCATCGCCATGGCGGGTGGGCGGGAGCGCCGGTCCAGTCAGACCGGCGACTACTCGGAGGCGCAGCAGGTCAGCTATGCCGGCGAGATCAGCCGGATGGAGCTGCAGCTGAAACAGCTTGGCGCCCGGCGGGCCCGCCTCATGGCCGAACTCAACGATCAGCCGGCGATTTCATTTCCGCCCGAGATCAAGGCCGCTCCCGAGGGATCGGCCGTCTCGCAGATCATGACGAGCGAAGTCGACCTGTTCAATGCCAGGGCGGATGCTTTGCGTCAGCAACTCGCCGCCGCCGCGGATCTGGAAGTGCTGTTGCGTAACGAAATCAACATTCTTGATGAGAAAATGTCGTCGCAGGACGAGCAGGTGAAGATCGCGCAGGACGAGTTGAGCGACATTTCCAAGCTGGTCGACACCAAAATCCTGACCACCTCGCGGAAGACCTCGCTGGAGCGGATCGTCGCTGAGATGCAGGCAGGCAAGCTGGATCTTGTCGTTGCTTCGATGCAGGCAAAGCAGAAGCTGAGCGAGACCCAGCGCGATGCGCTCAATCTCACGGGTCAACGCAAGACCGATGCTGGCCAGCAGCTGCAGACTACCGAGACCGAAATCGAGGATACGAAACTAAAGCGAAACACGACGTTGCAGCTGCTGCAGCTTTCAGGCGCTTCGCTTTCGAGAAGTCAGAGCATGAAGGCGCTCGATCTCCAGCCGATGGAATACTGGATCACCCGCAACGGCGACGAAGCCAATGCGATCAAGGCATCGGAAGCGACGGCGCTACAGCCGGGAGACGTTCTGGACGTGCGCTACAACATTTCCGGAAGCCTGGACGGCACGGCGCTTTCATCCGCCGACACCGGCCAATCTCAATAGTGATAAGCGAGCAATGTGGGGCGACAATCATGGCAATTCACGAGATCGGTAAGGGCTTGCGCAGCATTCCTTCGAGCGCCAAAGGTACAGGGGGCGGCGAATATATCTCCTTTCGCGACGTCTGGCGTTTCCTGCAACGCCACTGGATGATCTTCGCACTGTTTACGGGGGCGGGTCTCGGTATCGGCGGCTTCTATATGGCGACGACCCAGCCGGTCTATTTGGCGACCACGCGGCTCGTCATGGATCCCGACCAGGGGCGCATCGTCTCACAGGATGCCTTCACCGGAACGGTCATCATCGAAGCGGCGGAAATTGCGAGCCAGGTCGAGATCGTCAAATCCGAGGCGATTGCGCGCGCGGTCGTGCAGAAACTCAATCTCACAGAAGATCCGGAGATCGTAGGCGGCATGTCCTGGCAGGCTACGCTGCATGACAAGCTGCGTGCGATCTTCAGTTTTTTCAAGCATGGCGATGATGGCAGCGCGAAAGCGGAAACCACAGAAGATGACCTCATGCGCCGCACCATGGCCTCCTTCCTCTCCAGGGTCGAAGTTACTCGCGTTGGTCAATCTTACATTCTTGAGATCGGATATAGTTCGGTCGACCCGCAAAAGGCAGCGGACGCGGCGAATGCGATTGCAGAGGCCTATATCAGCACCGGTCTGTCGGAACGGGCTTCCGCAGCGCAGAGCGGAGCCAAATGGCTGGAGACACGTTTGATCGAAGTCGGACGGCAGGCACGCGAGGCCGCGATGAATGTCGAGGAGTTTCGCGCCAAAAACGGCATCATGGAGATCAGCACGTCGTCCTCTCTCGATCAGCAGCAACTATCGGAGATCAGCAGTCAGGCAGTTGCAGCCAAGGCGCAAACGGCAGCAGAATCGGCCAAGCTCGAAACGCTCAACCAGCTGATGTCGGGCGGCAAGATCCAAGGCGACGTCGACGAGACGATGAACAATCCGCGCATACAGAAGCTGCAGGAGGATCTTGGAACCGCCACGATCAAATTGAACAATCTCACCAGCAGATATGATGCCGACAATCCCGCCATCATTGCCGCCCAGCAGGAAATCGACCGAATAAAGGGAGATATGCGCAAGGAGTTCGAGCGCATCCAGGCGGTATACAAGGCAAATCTGGAAGTTGCCAAAACCCGCGAAAAGCTCCTCAGCGACGAGTTGGCCTCTCTGAAAGACGCGGGAACGGACAAGAATCTGGCAAGGGTGGAGCTGTCGGAGATGGAAAGCCGCGCCACCACCTATCGACGGATGTATGAAAGCATCCTGCAGCAGCTGATTGGCGCGCTGCAAAAGGAATCGTTTCCGCTTGGCAATGTCCGCGTCGTGACCGCGGCCGCCGTGCCGCTGGCAAAGACCTGGCCGAAGTCCTCCTTCGTCATGCCGTTCACGGCCATGCTCGGCCTTGCAGCCGGCGTCATGGCAGCGCTTTTGCGGGATGGCCTGGACCGCCGCGTCAGTTCCAGCGAAAAGTTGCGGCGGGAATTGGGGATCAGTTCTCTCGGCCACGTGCCCGTCTACATGAGCCCGTCCTTCCTGCCGGGGCGCATGGCGGTCGCCAATGCTGGCTGGCGACGAACGATGCTGCCGTTGAGATCCGTGCTCGATACGCCCTATTCGCAATTTTCCGAAGCCTTGCGTGGCGTCAAGCATTCGATCGATTCCGCCTTCCCACCGAACGCACCCATGGTGATTGGCATCACCTCGGTCGGTACCGGCGAAGGCAAGACCACGATCGCAACCAATCTCGCACAGCTCTACCAGCACGAAGGTGCATCCGTTGTGCTCGTCGACGCCGATTTCCTCAATGCGAGACTGAGCTGCGTGGTGACCGAAGCCGGCACGGATTTCGGCATGGAGGCCTTGAGCATCAACGATGTGCCGCGCCGCTATGCCGTCGCCCATGAAGGTGGCCTGCTTGTTGCGAAGGCCGAGCACGAGCCCGAGGCGGAGGTCATGCAGGCCCATGGCGGCGTTCCGGTCGTCACCGTCGACGAGACCGAAAAATCCGTTACCGCTTTTCAGCGCTACGGGCATCTGCCCGCACTGAAGGCTGAGATCGACTTGTTGCGCCGGCGATACAAGGTCGTCATCGTCGACATGTCCGCTTTCGAGGATTCTGCCGATACACGTGTCATCTGCACCTATCTCGAGGGCATTGTCGTCGTCGTCGGGCAGACGAACAAGATGACGGTGGAGAGGCTGTCGGACGCACTGGCAAGCTTCGGCACGACCACGATCAATATTCTCGGCATCATCGCCAATCGCAGCCACGAAAGGCGCCACCACCAGGATAAGCGTCTTTGGCGCCGCAGGCAGGATCGGCGCCAGGTGCGCGCATCCGCAAGGCGGCTTACGGGTAGCGTAGTGGGTCGTCCCTTGAAGGTTACGCTTGGTATCGCAAGCTCCGGCCGCCGCGATATCCTATCGTCCATCCTCCCGCATGTTGCCAGCCAGACCCGGAAGCCGGACGAGATCGTCGTGTGCCTTTCCTCGCCGGAAGACATCGATCCGAGTTGCCTGCGAAATCTCGACATTCCGGTGCGCGTGCTTATCAGCGAGCGCGGGCTTTGCCGTCAGCGCAATCGCATCCTCGACAGCGTTCAGGACGCGGATATCGTCCTTTTCCTCGATGACGATTTTCTGATGACGCCTGCCTATATCGAGGAAACGGAACGGCTGTTTCAGCTGCAGCCGGATGTCGCCATGTGCACCGGAACGGTCTTGGCTGACGGTATTACCGGACCAGGTATTTCCGTTCGTGATGGCTTACGCTTGGTCGATGCGGGACGCCGGCGTCGCTCCGAGCCCTCAATGCAAATCCGATCTGTTTACAATGCCTATGGCTGCAACATGGCGATCCGCATGGCCATCGTCAAAGCCGCGGCCCTGCGTTTCGACGAGAACCTGCCCTTCTATGGCTGGCTCGAGGATGTCGATTTCAGCAGGCTCGTGGCCCATTATGGCCAGGTTGTCAGCGTCAAACAGCTCGAAGGCGTTCATCTCGGCACGAAAGGTGGCCGATCGGGCGGTGTCCGTCTCGGCTATTCGCAAATAGCAAATCCGCTTTATCTCATGCGCAAGCGCACGATGAGCGTGCCGCAGGCAACGATGCAGATCGGCCGCAATCTTGCGGCCAACCTCGTCAAGGTCTGGCGACCGGAGCCCTGGGTCGACCGCAAGGGTCGCCTCAGAGGCAATGTCATCGCGCTTCGTGATCTGCTCAAGGGCAGGTTGGCACCGCAGAACATCGAAGCATTGGAATAGTCCGGTGGCGCGCTCCTCTGGCCTCGATCGCGTTGTCGTCATCAACGACCGCTCCGCCAAGATAGGCGGAGCGTCGAATCTGGCGATACTTTCAGCCACTTTGCTGCAGGAAGCCGGGGTCGCCGTGACCTACTTTGCCGGCGACAGCGCAGGTTCCGAACGGCCGGCATCCGACACCATCAATCTGGCAGCGCAGCCGCTGATGCAGCAGCCGCGTCTCAGCGCGCTTGCCAGCGGCCTTTACAGCCGTCAAGCCTATGACGGCCTGAATGCCCTCATGTCACGCGTCGACACCAGGGGCACCATCTATCACGTTCATGGTTGGACGAAGATCCTGTCGCCGTCGATTTTTCGTGCCTTATGGCCGGTTCGCGACCGGGTGGTCTTGCACGCTCACGACTATTTCCTCTCCTGCCCGAACGGAGGATTTGCCAATTACCGCAGAAGCCAGGTCTGCCCCTTGACGCCGATGTCGCTCGGTTGTCTGGCGACAAACTGCGACAAGCGCGGCTACCATGAGAAGATCTGGAGATCGGCCCGCCATATGTTGAGGGAGCATTATTATCCCATCCAGCAATTTGCCGCCAATATCATCGTTGTGCATCAACGCATGCGCGAGTATTTCGCCCGCGGGCAGATCGATATGGGCAACATCGAGACAATTCGCAATCCGGTTGAACCTTTCCTCGCCCATCCGACGGAACCGTGGAAGAAGCGTGACTTTTTCTTTGTGGGTCGGCTGGAGCCGGAAAAGGGATTTGAAGATGCTGCGATCGCGGCACGGCTCGCCGGTGAGAAGCTACACGTCATAGGCGATGGCGCCGGCCGCGCTCGCCTGGAGCGGGACTTTCCGGAAGTCGTCATTCATGGCTGGAAGTCCAAGGGCGAGATGCGGGACATCCTGTGCGATGCGCGCGCGCTCGTCATTTCCTCCCGGGTGCCCGAGCCTTTCGGGCTGGCGGCGTTAGAGGCCGTGACCAGCGGCATACCAGTGATCTTGCCGGACACGGCGCTTCTCGGCGACGAGCTTTCGATGCTCGGATGCGGGTTGACCTTTCAGGGCGGCAAGGTGGAAACGCTCGCAAGCGGAATACGCCGGCTTGCCAGCGATGACATGCTGCTTCGCCTCATGAGCGTGAATTGCCTCCGCCGGTCAGGCGAGCTGGCGCACACACCGGTCTCATGGCGCGACGCATTGCTCACCCTATACGATCGCGTTCTTGACCGTGCAAACGCCGCCGGAATGAACTTGCGGTCGACCCTGAATGACGACTTTTCAGCCGCCCATCGACTGATCGACGAGGCAGGCTGAGGCTTGTGGGTAGCTCAGTGTCCGGCTCCCTACGCCAATGGGACTAAGCCAATGTCCGCAGGGTCAATTGTCAAGGATTGGGGCAGCTGGCAGCCTTTGAAGGGAGCATGATAGTGGTGAGGGGTCTGGAAGATGTTATCGACTTTTGACAGCATTGCCCATCGCGAGCGATCTCGCCGCGAGGCGAGGCGAACGGAACGGCTCGGACGGGCCAAGCGCATTGTCGACCTTGTTCTTTCCGGGTTCGGGCTGTTGTTTCTTGCGCCGGCGCTGCTTGTCATCGCGATTGCATTGCTTCTGGTCGACGGCCGGCCCATCATCTATCGCCATACGCGCGTCGGCCGCGATGGACGCCCGTTCGACTGCTTGAAATTCCGGACGATGCGCAAGGATGCCGATCGGCAGCTGGCGGAGCTACTGGCGCGTGACGAGATGCGAAAGCAGGAATGGCTATCGACGCAGAAGCTGACGAACGACCCGCGCGTCCACTGGTTGGGGAAGTACCTGCGCATGAGCAGCGCCGACGAGCTACCACAATTGGTGAACGTCCAGCGCGGTGACATGAGCCTGGTCGGACCCCGACCCGTCGTCGCCGCCGAGCTCGATCGCTACGGAGCCAATCTCTATTGCTATCTGGGGCTGCGGCCGGGGATCACAGGTCTCTGGCAGGTCAACCGCCATGCCGATACCACTTACGAGGAGCGTATCCAGTTCGATCTGGACTACTTCCACAGCCGTTCGTTGCGCACCGACTTTGCAATTCTCGTAAAAACGGTCGGCGTCGTGCTGCTCGCACGCAACGAAAAAGAACGTCTCACCAAATGAAAAAAGCGGCGATAGCAATCCAAACGATAAGGCAGAAGATCACCAGAATCCAACGAAGCAACAATTTCTGGCGCAATCCACCTGGCTGTTCCGAGGCGATGCGATCATGGTTCTCGTCTTTCATAAGCGGCTCTGCGTGGTGTTTCATGACAATTGCCGGCAAGCCCCCCTTCTATTGCCGAGAATTTCGATCGGACCCTGAGGTTCAGGGTAATAACTTCTCTGAAACAAAATCGAACAATTCCGGCACACCCCGCTTGCAGGCAGCGTTTCATTACACGGAATCATGTCCTGAATGGGAACGCTATAGACTTTATCTGGTGCAAGGCTGGAAACAACTGTGGATTATCATGTTATTTTTCAACGGAATTTCTCAACCGGGCGATGCGAAGGCCGGATTTGCTCGTGTTTACTTACCGCGACGGTGCGCTGATGGATAGCTTTCCGCTTCGCCCCAAGCGCACTGTCTGGACGAGCCTGCGTCATTGGCTGCGCGCCCGCATGCCCGCGATCATCGGTGACGGAGCCTCGACGCTCGTTTCGAAAGTCGTATCGCAGGTCGTCCAGCTTCTCATATTCCTCGTCGCCGCCCGCGTGTTGGAATCGGCCGAATTCGGTCTCTATGCGTTCAGTTCCGCCATCGTCGTCATGCTTGTCGTGATCTCGGAAGGGGGATGGGGCGAGTTCGTCATGAAGGCCGAGTGCACGGATCGGGAGCTCGACCAGATCGGCACGATTTCGATCATCGCCGGCGTGCTGGTCACGATCGTCGGACTGATGGGTGCCGCCATTGCCTGGCTCGTTTTCGGCCGGCAGCATGAGGCGCTTCTCCTCGTTCTTTTCAGCTGCTGGTTTTTGCCATCGTCTCTTTACGCGGTTTACGATGGGTTGTTGGTCGCGCGCGGCCTGCTGCGCAAACAAGCCGCTATTCGGATAGCCAGCGAAATTGCCGGGCTCTGCGTTGCGATGCTGGGGCTGTGGCTTGGCTGGAACGTGTTTTCGCTCGCGGCCGGCCGGCTCGTTTCGCAACTGGTCTGTCTTGCCGGCTCGGTGGCCGTGCTCGCCTGGCGTCCCAGGCTGCATCTCACCTGGCCTTTCGCACGCGAGATTCTCGAATTTTCGAGCCATATCCTGTCGAACCGGCTGATCCTCTTTCTCCGCTCCTATTCCGGAACGCTTGCGATCGGCAGCTTTCTGGGCCTTGCGGAGGCGGGCTATTATCGCGTCGCGGAACGCATCGTCGCGGCATTTTCCGAACTTATCGGCGAACCGGCGCGAATGCTGGCCTGGACGCTGTTTCGCCGTGCGGCGATCGTGATCGGAGTGGACGGTAGGCAGGTTCGCGACGCCGGCCCCTCCGCAACCGTCTTTATGACGGTTCTCATGGCAATCTCCACGCCGATCTATCTCGGCCTTTCGCTGATATCGTCCGATTTGATCGACATCGTGCTCGGCGAAAAATGGGCGTCAGCGGCAATTCTCGTCGCGATCCTGTCGGTGAAGCAGATCCTTTTGATGCCGGGCTACGTCACGGAAGCTCTTCTATCCCTGTCGGGCAACATCAGGCGCATGCCTCCCACCCTGCTGCTGAATGCGGTGGTCTCCGTCTCCCTGATCCTGCTTCTGGCGCCTTTCGGCGTGGTCGCTGCTGCCTGGGGACAGTGCCTGGCGTCGCTGATCTCCTTCTTCACGTCGATGCATCTGCAAAAGAACTATGGCGGCCTTCGGTGGGGACGCGTGCTGCGCAAGAGCGGTTATCTGGCCGTTGCCGTCGCGTTGATGGCGTCAGCGGTTTATGGGCTCGGCTATTTCGCCGGATCGCTCAGCATGCAGCGCGTCCTGACTGTGTTGCTGCAGGTGGTCTCGGGCGGTGCAATCTATATCTGCACGCTTCTGGCTCTGGAGAAGATGAGTGGAGGCGCGGTTTCGATTCTTTCGGGCAGGCGATGATCGGCGACGACAGGATAGATACGGATAGGGGGATGCAGGATGACGGCTTCGGTACAATCCAATTTGTCATGGTCGGCGCATGCACGCTCGGCTTTGAAGAGCGCCGCACAGACGGCCGCCCGGGGGCTTTCGCCACTGCGCCTGGCCAGAGGGCGGTTGAACTATCTCTTGCCCTTTCCACGGCGGTTTACGGGCGCCTATGGCACCTATGAGGCTGCCATGGCTGCCGCCCGCAGGCAGACCATGGCCGGCTATGATCACGATGAGATCGCGACCGTTGCATTTGCCAAAATGTGTGAGGTGGCGCCCTGGGACTATCCGGTGTTGTTCTGGGTCCACAATTTGCTGCACGAGATCGATGGCCTCGTCGACGTCGGTGGGCACATGGGCACGAAATATCGGGCCTTCCGTCCTCTGCTGCCGCTCGACGGCGCATTTCGTTGGGTCGTCTACGATCTGCCGGCCATCGTCCGCGCCGGACAAAGCCTGGCCGAGAAGGAAGGCCTGACGAGCCTGTCCTTTGTCGATCGGATGGGAGATGCAGGTGAGATGCCATTGTTGCTCGGATCGGGGCTGATGCAATATCTCGATATGCCGCTGTCCGGGCTGCTGTCGCAAATGCCCTCCCGGCCGCGGCACCTGATCCTCAACAAGGTTGCGCTCCGCAAGGGCAGCACGGTCGTCACACTCGAACGTATCGGCAGGTCCTATGTCCCCTATCACATGCGCGACGAGGCGGACTTCATCGATGATATTGCAAGGCTCGGCTACAAGCAGGTCGACCGCTGGTCCATTCCCTCTCTGTCGCACGCCATAGATACCCACCCGGAGCTCGGCCGTAGCGAGAGCGCCGGTTTCTATTTTCGGCTGGGCTAGGGCAATTCCAGGAAAGGTGCATGGCGGTTTTCCGTCAGGAATTGCATAAAAAAGGCCGGAGCATTTTCGCGATACGAGCGGGAGGCTCTAGCCATGAAGGAGCGATAGGCCCGGCTCGCTCCGATGCTGCTGCCTGTGCAATTGAGTGGCCGCGTGTCGTTGCTTGAGGTGATCGGCAAGGCGGATAGACAGGGCGAGTAGCATCAGCGTCGGATTGGCGTGGCCCGGCGTCGGAAACACGGAGCTGCCGGCAACAAACAAGCCATCGATGCCGTGAACCATGGCGTCGGTGTCAACGACGCTCGTTCGCGGATCGGTCCCCATGCGGGTGGTGCAGGACGGATGGGCCATATCCATGAAGACGGGCAGGGTGTTCTCCCTTGCCGCAATCCAATCCGGCAGGGCTGGATTCGGTAAGCCAACGCGAACGAATTCGTCCGAAATCAATCCTGCAAGCCGTTTGACGCTGGCTATTTCGCGCCGACCAATCTTCCAGTTGATCCGCGGCAATGGTTGACCGAAGCGATCGCGCTGCTGCGTGAGCGTGATGCGGCTCTCGGGATTGAGCTGTTGTTCGACCATGACGTCGAAGCGCAATTCCGTCGAGCGATGCGGCAGGCCGCGCTTGCGCACGAGGCGTTGGTAGAGCCCGGAGGTGATCATATCAGCCGATTTTGCGACCGTCGCAAGATCTCCCATGACGGTCTTGCCCGCGCCCTTCGTCAAGCGCTTCAGCGCCGCCCAGGGATCATCCGGAGCGTGGATCTGCACCGGATAGGCGGCGCAGTTGGTAAGGCCTTCGCGCGCTTGAATTTCCGGGCTCAAGGACAGGCCCCTGAGATAGAAATGCGTGTGTCCGCCGTGGCTGAGGCCATAGAAATTGAAATGCCGTGCGATGACGTCGATGTCATGCCTCGCAAAGTGGCAGAGCGAAGTGCGGGGATGGTCGCAGAGATAGCGGCCGACAGCGTCATGCCTATTGCCTAGGCCCGCCGGCAACAGCGAATTGGATGCGAGCAGGAGGCGTGCATTCTCGACGCCACCGCCGCAAAGAACGATCGTGTTTGCATGGACAGTCGCGCTCCGGCCGATGGGGCTTTGAAGATCCAGCGAGGTCGCTCTCCGGCTTTGGCTATCGACATTGATTTCGGTCACCGTGGCATGCGTCAGAAAACTTATGTTCGCCGCCGCGATATCGCCCGCAAGGCGAGCAAAGCGTGTCGGCTCGGCACGCGGATGGCGCATGTGGCTGAATTGCCAGAAGAAGGGCTTGAGAAGTCGCGTGTCCAGACCGAGATCGTCCGGGCGTGAATGCAGCAGCGCGAAGAGGCGTTCATCGTAGACGTTGGGGCCGAGGTTGAGCAGTTTGCCGGCACGATCGAGGGCGGGCAGCAGCTGTTTGCAATCGATCGGCCAACCGGAAAGCGGCAGCCAGGGCCGGTTCAGGAAATCGATGTCATCGAAGGCGGCGCATTTGCCGATCCAGGTATGGCTGCTGCCGCCAACCATACGATTTCGCAGCTCGAATGCGGGAATATCGTTCAGCCATGCCAGCCTGCCGGTGTAGCCCCGCCCTTCGGGCACGGCATTCGCCGAAGCGAAGGGCTCGCCAATGTTTTCGACGGAATTCAGCGCCTGAATTTCCGCCTCGTAATCTTCGCCGCCGCTCTCGATGACAAGGACACGAATCCGGGTATCCGCAAACTCGCGGGCGATCGCAATTCCGGCCGGTCCGCCACCGATAATCGCAATATCGGTATGTATTTCAATCCCTTCCGGCATAGATCTCAAGTCACTGGTTATCATGATCGTTTTCCCGCCCGTTTTCCCATTTTTTACCAGCATCGCGAGCGTGCGGATAATTGTTCGATTGGCATAGGCGCGGACGATATCTACCGATTTCGGATAGGTGATCTGATCGGTTCCGGCGTTCCTTTCAGTCGGAAGTCCATGCTGAAAATGCGGCAATCACAGGCTAGGCTCTCCAGCAAATGCCGAGTTTCCTGGGGAGCGAAAATCATGGCCAAGGTGGGGTTACGGGAGTGGTTGGCGCTCGCGCCGGTATTTGCCTCGGGCAAATTGGCGCGCTACAGCGACGAGACCGGTGGCCCACTGGGACGCTTCGAAGCCGATTTTTCCACTAAGTTCGGTGTGCGCCATACGTTGGCCACGAGCAGCGGGACGGGTGCCTTGATTTCGGCGCTGGTTGCCGCCGGCGTCGGCCCCGGAGATGAAGTGCTGGTGCCGGCCTATACCTGGATCGCAACTGCCGCTGCTCCACTAGCCGCTGGCGCAGTGCCGGTCCTGGTCGATATCGACCACACGCTCACCATGGATCCGCAGGACATCCTGCGTAAGATCACGCCGCAGACGAGGGCAATCATTCCCGTCCACATGTCGAACATGGTGTGCGATATGGACAGCATCATGCGCATTGCCCGCGAGAACAACCTCGTCGTCATCGAGGATGCCTGCCAGGCCGTCGGATTGCACTACAAGACCAAGCGGGTTGGAACGATCGGTGATTTCGGGGCCTTCAGCTTCAATCAGTTCAAGAACATCAATTGCGGGGAGGGCGGGGCCGTCGTCACCAACGACGGGCGGCTGTTTGCCCGCGCCCGCATGTATCACGACATCGGCTCCATGTTTCGCGGCCATCTAGACAATGCTAACGAACCGCCCATGCTGGGGGTGAATTTCAAGGCGAGCCAGATTCAAGGCGCCATGCTGAACGTGCAGTTGAAAAAGCTGGACCCGATGATTGCCCGCATGCGTGAGCGCTATGATGTGATGAGCGAAATCTTCGCCAAGAGCGCGTGGATCATGGTGGGACCTCACAACGATGTCGGCAATGCGGCAGGCCTCCACGTCATCTTCGAGACGTCGGACGAGGCCAAGAGATTTGCCGAGGAAAACAAGCGCGGTGTCTATCGGCTCTTCGATTCGAGCCGCCATGTCTATACCAACTGGCAACCTGTTTTGCAGCAACGCACGGGCCACCCTGCGATGAATCCCTTCCACTGGACCGATCGAAAGATCGAATACACGCCGGAACTTTGCGCGCAGACGCTCGATATCCTGAAGCGCAGCTGCCGCATCAGCCTTGGAGAAAACTATCCCGTCTCATTGGTCGCCTATATGGCCAAGCGGATGTCGCGGCAGGCCAAATCGAAAAACGCCAATCTCTTCTACGCCACGATCTGACATGGAGAATATCGGGCCTGACACAATCGATGTCTGGCACTGGAAGCTGGACATGCCGTTGCCTGATCTCGGCATGTACATCGCGTTGCTGTCGCTCGACGAATGCGTTCGGACCATTCGCTTCGTCCATGATCGCGACAGGCATCGTTTCGTCGCCGCCAGGACCGGAATGCGGGTGATTCTCGGACGTTATCTCGGCATTCCACCGCGGTTGATAGGCTTCGACTATGGTGACAACGGCAAGCCTTACGTCGCGATCGGCGGTGCCTGTCCCATCCATTTTAATCTCAGCCATAGCGCCAACCTGGCCGTGCTTGCTATTTCCGATCGTTATGAACTCGGCGTCGATATCGAGGAAATTCGATTCCTGAAGGAAGATATTGCCAAATGGTTCTTCTCCCGCAAGGAGTATCAGACGCTTCGATCCCTGCCGGCTGATGGCTACCTGGATGGTTTCTATCGCTGCTGGACGCGCAAGGAAGCGTTCATCAAAGCCCATGGTGCCGGCTTGTCGCTACCGCTCGATAGTTTCGATGTCACGTTCGACAGATCGAAGCAATCGCGATTGGAACGGCTGGAGGGGGACGAAGATGCACCACAAAACTGGACCATCCTGGAACTTGCGACACCGACCAACTTCGCTGGTGCCGTTGTCGCCTCGACCGGCGGGCACCAAGTATGCCTGCGCTACCGCAATGGAAATATCAGTCAGATGGTCAACCGCGCATCGAGAATGTAGCGCCCGTCGGTGGCATCGAAATGATGGCAACCACGAAGCCCGGCCTTGAAGGCGGGGGTAACGGTGCGGATGCGGCGCTCGCAATAGTCGTCGAGCGTCAGTTTCTCGATTTCCATGATGTTGAGAGCATAGCCATAAATGCCGTGCGCATTGTGCTGCGAGGGTCGCAAGAGCCTGCCGCCACGTTCGAAGATGCGCCCTGCGCCTCGCGCCTCGGTGCTTCCGATGACGACGGGATTCCGCTTGTGGGGTCTTATGCCCGTAAGCGCCGGGCCATCGACCTCGAACAGATAGAGCTCGCTGCAATGGTCTTCATAGGCATGAAAATCTGATAGGTTGGTGAATAGCCACCACCTGCCGTCGTGACGGATCAAGACGCTATCGGCCGGCGATTGACCCTCGAAGGCCGTAGCATGGAGCTCCCATTTCAGCGGAAACTCACGGCAGCGCCAGACCTCCAGCCGCCGTGCCTGATGCGTTTCCGGTATCATGAAGATCTGGTCGCCATCGCGAAATACGAATGGGTAGGAGAGATGGTAAGGGCGCTCCAGCGCCACCCCGACCTGTGTGAGCGCATCACCGTCGAAACGGCCGACCGCGATATGCGCCTTGCGGTCGCCATGGGAATAGGCCTCGTAGAACAGATAGCATTTGCCACCCTCTTGAAACAGGAACGGGTCGGCCTTGATGCTGTTGTCGGAAGGTGGAATTTCGACCGCTTTGCTCGGATCGAAATCATCGATGTGACCGCGTCCCGTATAGAGCGTCCATATGGCCGACTCGGTGCGGAGCTTCGTCCTGATCGATTTGAATGCCTTGACCGAGATCGATCCCGCGACAACGCAGCTGTAGCGAAAGAGGTCGCCGAGCGATGGTGGCTGATCGGCAACCGCGCCAGCGAAGGCAGACGAGTCGAACCGCCTGGTGTCGGCGAGCCGCGTCAGCTCCCGCAGCAGAAGGGTGACGCTTCGCTCCCGCACGAAGGCGCTCAATCGCGCAGCACTCGGCTTGATGTTGAATGACGCCCGCGCAATCTCGAGGCCGCCGGCCTTGCCGCCGCACTTGGCATAGAGAACCAGATCGGCAGTCGACGCGCGGGCAAGGACCTCGGCATAGCCGTACCAATCCACGTCGGCCGATCGCCGATCGGAGAGGTTGAAGGCCCATTCTCCGAATGGGAGAGCGGCGATCGCGTCGTCGGCCATGCTCATTGGAACCATGCGGATAACGAGGTCGAGCTTCAGACGGCGCAGCGATGCGGCCGTGATATTGTCGGGGGTGCATGCCTTGTCGTCATCGGCTTCGTAGCAGTCGATGAAGTGACGCCGGCTATTGAAGTGTTTTGGCAAATAGGCGGGTTGACGCGCAAGGGCCTGGGCCTCCAGTCGCGCACTCCAGGATAACAGCTTTGAAGCCTTGCCGTCGCCGAACGGACAAGGATGGGTCAACACGGCTGCAAGCTCCAGACCCGGCGCGGCCAGAATCCGGTCCAGGATCATCAGCTCCCAGTTTTCGAGCGCATGCCTGCGCGCGACGAGAATACCGACCCTCAATGGCTTGGTCTCGTTCATGACTGTTTCCTCTTATGGCTCGACCATTTGCTGGAGATTGTTGTTCCAGGGCATTGGCGTCTACCTAGTCGGCGGCGAGTTTTCCCGAGAGCGTCGACGCCAGGTCGCGGATACCGTTGCTGGTCAGCGAATCCTCGTGCCAGCCGTCGATATCGACCACCATGCAGTCCTCTCCAACCGCATCACCCCATCCAAACCGCATTTTTCGCGCACGAGGATGGGTCGCGCTGCTTCGCAGCAGAACGACGCTTTCATCCTTTGTCTGCGGCGGCTTGTAGCGACGCGCTGCCGTCACCAGCAATTTGGTAACAGCCTCGTTCGCCTCCTCTTCGGGGGAGTATTGACCGGCCTTGACGCCAAAGATCTTCAGAAGCGACAGCGAGACTTCGAATTCCTTGAGATAGTCGATCAGCCGGATACGGCGGGACAGCAGTTTCCGGGTGAAATAGGCAAGACGCTTGCGCCGCCGCTCTCGGTGCCATCGCGCTTGCTCCCGCTTGGGCAGGGAAGCGAAATAGCCTGGAGCCCAGGCATCGATGATGGCCGTGACGCCGACATCCACGCCTCTTTCGCGCAATTGCCGGCTGATTTCCATCGCAAGGACGCCATTGACGCAGAGACCGACGATGGCAATGCGTCCCGCGGCCTTGTCGATCCGCATGGCATCGATCGCATGGCTGGCGATATCCTCGATGTTGAGACGATCCAAGCCGCCCGTCAGATCCGCATGGAACATGTTGACGTTGTATACGGAGATCTCGTCCGGCAATTCATTGGCAAGGCGATAGTACAGGAATGGATGGTTGAGAGTATAGACCGCGCCGGTCCCCACGCCATGTTTGCAGGTAATCAGCTCCCACGGGTTTACGGCTTTTTCCCGCGGTTTCTCGACCTCTTCGCTATCGAAGATAGCAGCTGCAAAGCCCGCAAACGTCGGCTGCTTGAATAGAAGCTGCAATGTCGGGCTTGCATCGAATCTTGCGCGTATTTCCGATAGTAGCCGGAGCGCGAGAAGCGAGTGGCCACCGAGCGCGAAGAAATCATCATCCGGGCGTATTTGCGGAACCTGTAGGACTTCCTTCCAGATTTCAGCAAGCGCTTCCATTCGCGTATTCGGTGGCGATTTGCCTGTGACGGCGCCATCCATCGGCGCAGTCTTGGCGGAAGCTGCCAGGTGCCGTTCCGGCGCAACGAGCGAAGAAAGCGGCGCCTCAGGGCGATCGAGAGCAATTTCATAAGCGTTCCTCCATAGTTGCAGGAGGCTTTCGATGGTGCTGGCTTCGAACAGGTCGGCATTGTATTCGATCGACATGCGCCAGCCGGTCGGCCGTCCGATCATGATGAAGCTGAGGTCGTAGATGACGCCGGGGGATTGCGAAGGCGAGCTGATCAGCTCGAAGCCGCCGTAGCGACGATCTTCCAGAAAAGCCTTCTGCAGATTGAAATTGACCGAAATCAGCGGGTTGCGCGCCGGATCGCGCACGGGATTGACCAGTTCCACGAGCTTGTTGAACGGCATGCGCTGATGGTTCAGCGCTCCTTCGATCGTCGCACTGACGGAACGAATATGCTCGGCAAAGCTGAGATCGGAGCCGAAATCGAAACGCAGCACCAGATTGTTGATGAAGACGCCGATCATATCCTCCAGATCGCTATGTTCGCGGCCGGCAATTTGTGAGCCGAAGAGCACGGTCGGGGCCTCGGTCAAGCGATGAAGGGCTGCGCTGAGGACGGCGGCGCCGAAACTATATTGCGAGACGCAATGCGCGCGCGCGGCCGCATCCATGCGATCGGTAAAGGCGGCTGGCTGAGCGATGGAAAGAATATTGCCGTGATTGGTTTTAACCTGACCGCGAGGCCGGTCGGAAATGACTTCGAAATAAGGGGCGCCAAGCAGAGTTTCGCGCCAGAAGGTTTTTTCCGTTTCGAAGCCGTAGCTCTGCAGATATTCCTGCTGCCAGAGGGCATAGTCGCCATATTGCAGGGGCAGCTCGGGCAGGGCCGGTGCACGCCCCGCATCGATTGCTGCGGCTATTTCGCCGACCTCCCGCCCGAGGACGCGGATCGACCAGCCGTCGAAGCAGCTTTGATGAGCTGTAATCAGCAGGAAGCCGCGTTCGTTTTCTGCCATCAGCAATGTGACGCGGAAGAGGCCTGGCGTGCTGAGATCGAAGGGTGCCTGCGCCGTCTCCTCGCCGATCGACAGGATCCGTGCCTGGCGCTGCTCCGGCGGCATGCCGCGCAGATCGATCACCGACATCTTGAAATTGACGTCACTGACGGCCTGCTGGAAGGGCCTGCCGTTCTTCTCGATAAAGCGTGTTCGAAGGATCTCGTGACGCTGAATGATCTTTCGAAAGGCCGCCTCAAGGGTCGAGACCCTGAATACCCCCCGGATCTCCCACCGGACAGCGACGTTGAGCGCCGGGTTGCCGGGATTGAGCTGATCGAGAATCCAGCAGCGCAGCTGTGTCTGCGTACAAGGAAATTCACCGATGATCTGCGGTTCGGCGAGCGAACTGCTTGGACTGTTATCGACTGTGCTCATAGAGATGCCCCCAGGCCGCGGCGTGCGCCGTTACGAAAATCTCGCAGTGATGGAATGTGGAGATGCACGGGATCGGATGGATCCTCTCCCTGGGCATCGGCAAAGGTCGCCAGCGCGGCAATCGTCGGATGGCGCAACAGATGCTTCGCCTCGAGCGGTAGGCCGTTGTCGCGCATGCGGGCAGCGATGCGGAATATGGCAAGGGAGTCGGCCCCGAGCGCATAGAGATTGTCGTCGACGCCGATATCGCCAAGGTTCAGGACATCCTGCCAGATCGCCAGCAGCCGTTGTTCCATCTCGGTTTTTGGCTGGACCTTGGTCGGCGCGGCACCGCGCTGCGGCACGCCGCGCTGCTGCAAGGTTTTGCGATCGAGCTTCCCGTTGCCGGTCTGCGGCAGTTCGCTTTCCATCACCCAGAAGCTCGGCACCATATGTGCCGGCAGATTGGCTTTGGCATGTGCCGCAATATCGGCTGCAAGTGCATCGCCACCCTCCGCAGCCGGCACGATGTAGCAGACGAGAGAACGATCGCCCCTGGCGTTCTCGGCAACGACGGTCGCACATTGGCGCACGCCCTCCACCTTGGAGATGACGGCCTCGATGTCGCCGAGCTCGATGCGGAAGCCGCGCAGCTTGATCTGCTGGTCACGCCGCCCGAGCAGCTGCAGCGACCCATCGGCAAGCCGTCGTCCGACATCGCCGGTCTTATAAAGCCGCATCGGTCTGCCGATGGCAAAGCAATGCGGAACGAAAGCTTTCTCGGTCAGATCGAGACGATCGAAGTAGCCTTCGGCAAGTCCGTCACCGCCGATGTGCAGCTCGCCGATGACACCGACAGGGGCGACATTCTCGCTCTGGTCGAGGATGAAGAGCTGGGTATTGGCGATCGGATGACCGATCGTGATCGGCTGATCGGCATCCGTGATGCGCTGCAGCGATGACCAGATCGTCGTTTCCGTCGGGCCGTACATGTTCCAGAGCTCGCCGCCGATCTGAAGCAGGGAGCGTGCCAGTTCCTTGGGCAGGGGCTCGCCGCCGCAGAGCATTTTCAGTGCCGGCCGATCCTTCAGACCCGCCTCCACCAGCATCTGCCAAAGCGTCGGCGTTGCCTGCAGTACCGTGGCGTCGTGATCGCAGACGAGTTTTGCGAGAGCGAAACCATCTTGCACCTGGCTGCGGCTGGCGATGACAACCTGTCCGCCCGATATCAGCGGCAGATAGAGCTCGAGGCCGGCAATATCGAAAGAGATCGTTGTGACGGCGACGAGTGTGTCGCTTGCGCTGAAACCTGGTTCCTTCGCCATGGAGAGAAGGAAATTCGTCAGGGATCGATGCGAAACCTCCACACCCTTCGGCATGCCGGTCGAACCGGATGTGAAGATGATGTAGGCGGATGCCGTGGTATCGATGGGCAGGGTCTTCAAGGGAAGGCCGGTCATCGAACTGATCGCCTTGGCATCCTGATCGAGCCGGATAACGGGAACATCCGGCGCCGCAAGCCGAGCCATGTCGTCGCTGTCGCAGATCAGGCCACGGATGCGGGCGATATCCAGCGTCTGCCGCAGGCGCGGCTCCGGATGCGCCGGATCCATCGGCACGTAGGTATGCCCTGCCTTCATGACGGCGAGGAGGGCGATGATCATGTTCAGTGACCGTTCGATCAGGATTGCGATGCGCTGATCGGGGTCAGGAAGCGCCATCTGGAGGTAGAGTGCCAGCTGGTTCGATCGGGTTTCCAGCTCGCCGTAGGTAATCGACCGGCCGTCATGCTGAGCAGCAACGGCATCCGGATGTTCGGCTGCACGCCTGGAGAAAAGCGAGAAGACGAATTGATCGTGATCGTAAGGCATTGCCGTCCGATTGAGATCGTCGACCAGCCAGGACTTCTCCGCCGCAGAAAGCAGTGGCAGCTCGCTGACCTTGTGATCCATATCCTTGGCCAACGCTGCCGCCAGCGTCGAGAAATGGCCGATCCATCGTTCTACGGTCGTGTGGTCTAAGACATCGGCGTTGTAGTCGACGTCGATGCGGATGTGGTCGCTCGCCTCGATCATGTTGAAGAACAGGTCGAAGTTGGAGAAGGCCTTTGCATTCGGCTCAATGGTCGGCTTGAGGCCGCCAAACGACGATCCGCCGGCCATGCGTTCCAGGTTGAACTGGATTTCAGTGAGCGGCAGACGGCGCGGATCGCGTTTCGTATCCAGTTTGCGCACCAGCGTGCCGTAGGTGTAATCCTGATGCTCAAAGGCCTGGAAGACGAGCTGCTGCGTTGCCTTCAGATGGGCGGCAAACGGCTCCGTCAGCGATACCGCCTGACGCAGCGGCAGCAGATTGACGCAATGGCCGACGAGGATCTGGCCGTCGAGCAGGCTTTGACCGGCCGAAGGAATGGCGATGACGATATCATCCTGGCCCGATAGCCGCGATATCATCACTTGGAGGGTCGCGAGCAGGGTGGAAAATAGCGTGGCGCCCGACTTTGCCCCCCTTTTCTTCAGCGCCTTGTAGACCTCGGCGCCGATATAGCCGGTGCAGCTGCCGCCGGCAAAGCTGCGGTATTCCGGCCGTGGACGATCGAGCGGCAGATCGGGAAGATCGGGAACGGTCTTGAACTGATCGAGCCAGAATTGCTCGGTCGCCTGCGATTTCTCCGGCCTGGGCGAAAGGTCGGTCGAATAGGTGGCAAAGGAAAGCGCCGGCCGGAACTCAGGAGCATTGCCGGCCTTATAAGCCTCGTAGGCTGTCGCCAGCTCTTCGACGAAGGTATTGATCGACCAGCCGTCGCAGATGATGTGATGGGCTGTGAAGACCAGCACATGCTTTTCGGACGCCAGCTTGACGATGCTTGCGCGGACCAGCGGCCCGTTGATCAGGTCGAAGGGCGTGCGTGCTTCATCGTCGATGAGCTCGGCGAGGCCTTTTTCATTGAGGCCTTCGAGGACGGGCAGGTCGAGCTTGAAATCCGGAATGAACTGGAAATGCTCGCCGCCGCGGTCGAAGCGAATGTGGAGTGCGTCGTGGCGGGCGATGACCGCGTCGAAGGCTTTCTGGATGGCTTTCTCATCCAGCAATCCCTCCAGCGTCAGCGAAAAGGATTCATTGAACGAGCAGGAGGCTTCGTCACCTGCCTGAGCTGCAAGCCATATTTCCGTCTGCGCCTCCGTCAGCGGTGCGGATTGCGCCCGTGCGACAGACGCCTCTATCGGCATTGCAGGTTGGGATGGCTCCTTGATCGCCGTGAATATGCCGACGGCCTGCATGGCATCGAGACTGTCGCGGAAGGCCTTCGCGATGAAGCGGAAGTCATCTTCGCTATGGGCCGTCGTCAGGAAGCAAGGGTAGCCGTCCTGAATATGGACGCCATTCAGCCGCATCTGGGCATAAAACAGTGCGCCAAGCGGGTCCTGGCTGGAGAAGTCGGTGGCAAACCAGCTCTTGTAGCCATGAACGACGTCGGCAATGCCGCGTCTGGCGAGATCTGCCTTGATCTCGGCAACCAGCGCCTCCGTTCGCTCGGCGACGCGGCCATAGAGGGCCGAGCCCTCTCCCTTGATGTGGTACAGCACGGCTTCGGCGGCGGCGAGCACCAGCGGATGACGGACGAAGGTGCCGGCAAAGAATGTCGGTGCCGTCATGGGAACGGAATTGTCGCCGTAAGTCCAATGGCCGCCGTCGAGCGCATCCATGAAGCGCGGGCTGCCGACCAGCACGCCGATCGGCATGCCGCCGCCGACGACCTTGCCATAGGTTGCCATGTCGCCCTTGATGCCCCAGATCGCCTGCATCCCGCCCGGATCGACACGGAAGCCGGTGACGACCTCATCGAAAACGAGGGCGAATTCCGACTTGGTGGCGATATCGCGCAGTTCCAGGACGAATTCGCGCGGCTGCAGCTCCGGATGACGGCTCTGGATCGGCTCGATGATGACGGCTGCGATATCACCGGCATTTGCGCGGATGAAATCGAGGCTTTCCGGCGCGCCATAGCGCAGGACCGTCATGTTCGACACCGAGGCCATCGGAATGCCGGAGGCAACCGGCAGGGCAATCGGCTTGTCGGCACGATTGCGGCCCTTGACCAGAACTTCATCGAATTGGCCGTGATAATCATTGGCAAAGACCACGACCCGATCGCGGCCGGTGACGGCGCGCGCAAGCCGCATCGCGGCCATGACCGCCTCGGAGCCGGTGTTGCAGAAGGTGACCCGCTCGTGGCCTGTCACGTCGGCAATCATCCTTGCGACATCGCCGGCAAGCGGCGTCTGCGGACCGATCGCAAATCCGCGGTCGGCCTGAGCCTTGACGGCGTCGATGACGAAATCAGGTGCATGGCCGAAGGCCGTCTGCCCGAAGCCGTTGACGAGATCGACATATTGGTTGCCGTCGATATCCCAGATATGGGCGCCCTTGGAATGATCGCAGACGATCGGAAACACCATTTCCTTCCAGTCGGCGCGGAAGCCCGATGCGGATCGGGGGTCGGCCAGGTATCCGCGATGCTCCTGCGTGAATGCCTTGGATTTGGCATTCTTGGTTTCATAGGCCTTGGTGAGATCAGTGATGAAATCCTGCTTGGCGGCGGAAATCTCCGATGTCACGCTCTTGGCATTCGGGCGATAGAGCTTGATGCGCTCGGTGCCGAAGTCGCTTTCTGCGGGAGCCGCTGCGGCGGGGGTGGACAAGGGCTGGCTTGCTGCAGCTTGCGGCGCCGGCAAGACGGGCGCTGCGGGAAGCGCGCTTGGTGCGATGGCAGCCGGAGCCCCACCCTGCATGGCTTGCAACATCAGCACTTGTTGGGAAAACAGCGTTTGTGCCATCTGGATCTGTGATTGCAGCACCGTGGCGAGATCCGACGCCGCAGCCGGCATCGATGCGACTTGCGGAGCGGGCGCCGTCATTGGTGCGGGTGCCGATACTGGCATGATCGGCATCGCCGCGGCGGCGATGGGAGAGGCCGTCGGCAACGGATCGGCCGTCTTCACCGGCTCAGGAGGCATTTGCTGATCGAGATGAACGGCCAGATCGGCGACGGAAGGAATATCGCTCAGCAATTCCCGGAAGGAGATTTTGACCTTGAAGTCTTTTTCGATGCGTTGCGCAAACTGGCCCACGAAAAGCGAGTCGAAACCGAGCTCCAGGAATGTCGCTGCCCGCTCGTCCGGCCCAAGCGTTTCGCCCGACATGTCGCTGAGCAAGGTCAGAAGCGCCGTTTCCAATTGCGGCAGACGGTTAGAGGTGGGAATGGGTGCTGCAACATTCATTGCTCGATTCTCCCCGGTAAGGTTGAGGTCAGAGACAAGGGATTCGGCTTTCGGCCGATTGTCCGGTTCGGCATTGGGGCGTTGGGTGGATGCACGACGCGAAGATGGCGGGGCATCGATCCAATGGCGCTGCCGCTGGAAGGGATAGGTGGGCAGGGACAGCCGCTGCCGTGCCGCTGATGGAAGAGCCGGCCAGTTGAGGCGGCAGCCGGCCATCCACAGCTTGCCGTGAGCCTCTGCGAGCGTCGCCGCGGCGGCGGCGGCCCGATCATGCTCGGGCAGGGATTGCACGACGACGGCAAGATTGTCGCGTGCGATCGTCTGGGCGGCAAAGACCGACAGCGTGCGCCCTGGCCCCACTTCGAGAAGAATCGGCTTGCGATCGCGGCAAAGTGTTGCCAGCCCATCGGCGAAGCGGACGGCGTCACGGCAATGCATGGCCCAGTAATCCGGGGAGGTTGCCAATTCGGCGGTCTGCCAGTCACCGGTGACGCCGGAAATGAAGGGGATGGTCGCCGTACCGTAGGTGACCTTCTCGGTTTCCTGGCGTAGCGCCAGAGCCGCATCATTCATCATCGCGGAATGAAAGGCGTGCGATGTGTGCAGCCGGCTGAAGGCGATCTCAGCTTCCGAAAGTGCTGCGCAAACCGTTTCGATATCGGCAAAGGGACCGGAGATGACACAGAGTTTCGGGGCATTGATCGCGGCGATCTCCACCTCGCCTCGCAGATAGGAGGCGGTCGTTGCCGCATCGGCGCGAACGGATACCATCGCCCCCTGCGGTTGATGCTGCATCAGCCGCCCGCGATTGGCCACGAGACGCAGGCCGTCTTCGAACGAAATAACGTTGGCGAGCGTAGCGGCAACAAACTCGCCAACGCTGTGACCGATCATGGCGTACGGTTTGACGCCGCGGCTCAGCCACAATCGGGCAAGCGCATATTCGACAAGATAGAGACAGGGCTGAGCGATGCGGGTTTCGCGCTGCTCGTCGGTGATGGCCTGGGTTGCGGGGCCGGTGTGGCAGATGTAGTCGCGCAGATCGAGCCCAAGCGTCATCTTCAAAAGGTCGGAACCGCGGTCGATCCAGCGGGCAAACTCCGGTTCAGAGCGGTAAAGCCCGGCACCCATGCCGACATATTGCGCGCCTTGGCCGGGAAACATGAAGGCGACGGACGGCTGATCGGCGGCGAGAGGCTGATAACTGTCCGTCGTCAGCTTGAGGATCGCTTCCTCGACATTTTCGGCGGCAACGGCCAGCCGGTGGCCGAACTCGCGCCGTCCGGTTTGCAGCGTGTGGGCGAGCTGCGCTATCGAAAGCTCCGGGTTTTCGGCGAGATGATTACTCAAATTGGTGCGCATCTCGGCAAGTGCCGGCTTGTTGCGAGCCGAAAGAGGGAGAATGTAGTGGCCCTCTACTTCTTTCGACTTAGCCGGCGGGTAGGGGGGCTCCTCCAAAACGACGTGAACATTTGTTCCGCCTACGCCGAAAGCGCTGACCCCCGCTCTTCGCGGCTCCTGTCCCTGTGGCCACTCCGTTGCCGTCACCGGAATGTAGAAGGGGCTTTTCTCAAGATCGATGCGCGGATTGGGCTGGTGATAATTGGGCATCGGCGGGATTTTTGCGCAGCGCAAGGCAAGCGCCGTCTTGATGAGGCCTGTCACGCCAGCCGCGGCGTCCGTATGGCCGATGGTGCCCTTGACCGACCCAAGCGCGCAATTGGCCGAACCCGACGCATCCTGCGCGAAGGCGCGCGTCAATCCGTTGAACTCGATAGGGTCGCCGAGCGGTGTCGCCGTGCCGTGGCATTCGATATAACCGATGGTCGAGGGATCGACCGCCGCATTGGCGAGAGCCGTGGCAATCGCTTCGGCCTGGCCTTCCACACTCGGCGCCGTGAAGCCGACCTTGTCGCTGCCGTCATTGTTGATGCCGTAGCCGCGAATGACCGCATAGATATGATCGCCATCCTTGAGCGCGTCCTCATGCCGCTTCAGGAGGACGACACCCGCTCCGCTGGCAAAAACCGTTCCGGCGGCGTCGGCATCGAACGGCCGGCAGGTTCCGTCGGGCGAGGCCATGCCGCCTTCTTGGTAGATGTAGCCTCGCTTTTGCGGAATGGTAACGGAAATGCCGCCGGCCAGGGCCATGTCGCAGCTATAGGTCAGCAGGTTCTGGCATGCCTGAGAAACCGCAAGGAGCGAGGTTGAACAGGCGGATTGCAATGTGAAAGCCGGACCGCGCAGGTTGAATTTATAGGCGATGCGGGTCGCCAGCGTGTCGTTGAGTGCGCCGACAAGCTCATGGAAGCAGCCGATCTGGTAGTTCGATGTGAACTCTTCCGCTTTGGCGCGATCGCGCAGAACATTGTTGATCAGGTAGGTCGGCATCGAGGAGCCAGCGAAAACCCCGATCAGGCCGTCATAGCGTTGCGGATCGTAACCGCCGTCCTCGAGGGCTTCCCAGCATATTTCGAGGAAGATCCGGTGCTGCGGATCGGTAACCGCAGCCTCGCGCGGAAACATGCCGAAGAACTCGGCGTCGAACATATCGGCACCGTCGAGATGGGGCCTTGCGGCGACATAATTCGGCTGCGCCCGCTCCTCGTCGGTAAAGGCGTCTTCGAGCTCATCCGGCGTGAAAAGCGAAAAGGCGTTCTTTCCTTCGAGTACAAGCTGCCAGAGCGCCTGCACCGAGGGCGCGCCGGGAAAACGGCCGGACATGCCGACAATGGCGATGTGTCCGGAAATTTGCTCGCTTAGCTCCTCATTGTCTTCGACATCACGCTGTTTGCCATTGTCCTGGTGATTCCCTTTCATAAGGAGCTCCTGCGGATATGAGAGATCGCCTTCTTCTGCAACGCGGCGCGTTGCGCGGCGGCGGCAAGACGGGTCGGACCGGGAGTACGTCCATCCAGGTGAAGTGCCAGTTCGCGAATGGTCGGATGACGCAGCAACGCGACCACATCGATCGCGTGACCGAGTGTCTCTTCGAGACCGGCATGAATTTCCATCAGCTGAAGGGACGTGCCGCCAAGATCGAAGAAGTTCCGGTCGAGATCGACGCCCTCGAGCGCCAATGCCTCCTGCCATAGCGTCGTCAGCAGTTCCTCGGTCCGGCTCCTGATATCTGCAGGCCTTGTCTGGGTTTCGGCCGGAGGAGGCAGCAATTTCGAACGATCGACTTTACCGGCCGGCGTCAGTGGCAAGGCATCAACGATGACCGTGGCATTCGGGATCATATAGGCCGGAAGAGCCGCGCGCAGCGTCGCCATGACGCCTTGCGCCAGATCGGCGCCAGCGCCCACATGGCTCTCCTTCGGGCATAGATAGGCAACGATGCGTTTGAGGTTCTCGCCCTGTATGTGGCAAAGCACGATGCCGTCGGCAAGGCGCGGATCGCGACGGAGCGCGGCCTCGATCTCATCGAGCTCGATGCGCTTGCCGTTGATCTTGATCTGTCGGTCGCGGCGTCCCTTGAAGGTAACGGTGCCGTCCGGCTTCAGGCAGGCCACGTCGCCCGTCAGATAGAAGCGTGTTGCGCCGTCCTTGGTTTCGACGGTGACGAATTTCTGTTCCGTCAGTTCCGGTCGCTTGAAATAGCCAAGAGCGAGGCCGTCGCCGGATATCGCCAATTGGCCTTCAATGCCTGGAGGAACGACACGCAGCTCCTCGTCCAATATCGCGATTCCAGTATGAGCGATTGCCTTGCCGATCGGCAGCTCGGTGCCCGAAAAACTCGGCAGGACCTGAAAGGCCGTGGCAAAGACCGTCGTTTCAGTCGGCCCATAGGCATTGGTGAGCCTGCAGCCCGGGTAGCGCTCCAGAAAGCGGCGGGCGTGAACGGCCGAACCGACATCGCCGCCGAAGAGGATGTGACGAAGCTTCGGCAGGGTTGCGCGGGCATGATCGGCAAAGAGATTGAACAGCCCTGTCGTCAGGAAGGCGATAGTGACGCCGGTCTCCTGCATGAAATCGGACAGGCGTGAAATCGAGAAATCGGTATCAGGCATGACTGCCAAAGTGCTGCCATTGAGAAGCGCGCCCCAGATTTCGAGTGTCGATGCGTCGAAGGAGATAGTGGCCGTGTGCAGGACGACGTCATTGCGGTGGAATTCGACATAGTTCTGATCGAGAACGACGCGTGAAATACTGCGATGGCAGATCATCGTTCCCTTGGGCCGCCCGGTTGAGCCGGACGTGTACATGACATAGGCAAGATCACCGCCCGTTATCTCCAGGGACGGCACGGTCGCGCCGGGTCGATGTGCCATTTCTGTGATAATGGCATCCGCTTCGATGACCCTGCCGCTCATGCTCGGCACGCTGGCGAGCTTCTCGCCATGGGCGGAGTCAACGAAAATGACCTTGGGCGCACATTCTGCGATAACGAAGTCGAGATGCTCCACGGGAAAGGCCGGATCGAGCGGGAGATAGGCGCCACCGGCTTTCAGTATGGCCAGGGTGCAAATGATCGCATTGACGCTGCGCGGCAGAAAGAGGCCGACAATATCGGCCTTATGGACGCCTACTCTTATCAGATGCAACGCCAGCGCATCGGATATGCGATCAAGGTCACGGTAGTTGATATGAGTGTCGCCGGAGACAAGGGCCGTTGCCTCCGGTGCTGCTCTAGCCTGTTTGCGCAGCATTTGATGAAGGCAAAGATTGCGATCGTAATGCATGCTTGCTGCGCCAATTGCGTCTGCCTGCGCCTCGCGGTCAATCATTATCGCTCTCCGGGTTGTCCTGCGATGGATGACGGCATGTTGTGAAATGCTGCATCGTCGATCGCAGAATTTCATGCTGGAGCAAAAGCACCAGCTGGTCATTGGGATGATTGTCCGCACCACCGAAAGTCGTAAGTCATAAGGGCGCGTAGCCATTTTGTCGGAAAGGTCTGCCATGGCGGCCGTAACCCGGCCGAAAGCATTATGAGCAGCGCCAATCTTGCCGATCGGGCAAAGGCTGCGTGGTAGCTACAGTTCGGGAAGAATTGCCGGAGGGCTGGATGATGAAGAGGCTATTTGAACTGATAGGCTCTGACGTAATCAACGAACATGAAGGATGGGTCGGCCGCAGCCATCTTGGATATGCCGTCGACGATACCAAGGTCGATGAGCATATACATCGGCTGGCGATGTTCCGGCGGGATCTTGGTTTTCCAGACAAGATTGCCGTCGAAATACATGCGGATGAAATCGGAATCGATCTTCACGCCATAGGTGTGCAAATCAGCGGGGCTTGCAGTGGAAAACACGTTGACGCGGGAAAAAGCAGAATCATGCCGCCCATCCCGATGCCAGACATGGACCGTCGAAGAGTAGGCGCCAGGCTTGTCGCCATAATATTCGATGACATCTATCTCGGCGGTAGCCTTTGATCGATCCTTGCCGATAAGCCAGAAGGCTGGCCAGACACCTGGGCCATCGGGCAACCGCGCCCGCATCTCGAAGTAGCCATATTGCTGAGAAAAGCCATTTCCATGCTCATCAACAGAGGCGATCAAGCCGGAGCGCCATAGACCTTTGCTGTCGCGTGCAGCAGTAATGCGCAGCATCCCGTCCTGTATTGCGAAGGGGAAGTCGCCGCTCGGATCGGAGAAGCGGGCGCCGCCAAAGTCGCCATTCCATGGTGTGTGGGAAATCCAGCGGGTACCAGGCCCCCAGGCGGAGATGCTGAGATTGTCGAAAGCATCCTCGAAGGTGAGTGTCATGCTGCTGACATCAAGCGCATCGCCGGTGTCACCGGCATGAGCAATTCCTATATCCATGATCGAAACGAGTGCAGCCGCAATTGACGCGCGAAGAAACACGCGGCGGTTGCTCATGCATCGAACATTAGATATCGGCGAGAACTGATCCATGCATGTAAGCATGAACGGTACAATTTCTGCGGTATAGAACGTATTTCGGCCAGAACGTCCACCAAAAGGCTTAGGCGTGGCGGAAATACAGCTGCATAGTGCCGTGGTAGCTTGCGGCGACATTGAGGCAGAACAACCGGATTGCCAGACATGAATGCCATGGGGCTCGTAACGCTGATTGTAGGAGTTGTTGCGCTGACCGCGCCTGTGCGATGGTCGTTCATCATCATGGTTCTGTCGACGGTATTCGGTGCGGCTGCAGCCTTCAGCATACCCGGTCTTGGCGGTGCATCGGTACTCGTTCCGAGCCTGTTCCTGATATTCTTCGCCGCGCGGCTATTTGCGGCCTATGGGGAGGGACCGTTCCTTGGCGCCCTGGCTCCCTGGCGTCCAGGTTTCTTTCTGCTGCTGCTGACGGCCTTCGGCGTCTTCACGGCGATTTTCTTCCCACGCATGTTCCAGGGCATGACGCAGACGATGACGGTTGAACGATCGATTGGAGCACATAGTCTGATTGCGCTGGTGCCGCTGCATTTCTCCTCAAACAATATCACTCAATCGGTCTATGCGGTGGGCGGCCTCATTTGCTTCATAACAACCTTTGCTTTCTTTCGGCGTCAGGGTAGTCCTTCGGCTTTCATCAACGGCATGCTGGTCGTCGTCGGTGTCAATCTCGGCTTCGCGCTCGCTGATATAGTGACTCATTTCACCCATACGGATTTTCTGCTGAGTTTCGTGCGGACAGCCAATTACGCGCTCCTGACCAATGCCGAAAAGGGAGGGCTGAAGCGCATTTCAGGAACTTTTCCAGAGGCTTCGGCCTTCGCCGATTTCACGCTCGTACTTTTTGCCATTGTCACCAGCCTCTGGCTTGGAGGCATCCGTTCGAAGGTCACCGGCACTTTCGCGGGTCTGCTGCTGGTCGCGCTGATCCTGTCGACGTCGGCGACCGCACTTGTCGGGCTCGCCGCCGTCCTGCCGATCCTCAGCCTGCAGTCCTTTCTGGCCTCCCGTCGTGAGCCTGGCGCGGGCCGGCCCGTTCTGATCGTGTCCATTCTGGCGAGCATGCCTCTTGTCATCTTCTTCGTTCTCATCGTCATGCCGGATCTCGCGCATAATCTGCATGATTTTCTTGACGAGATGCTGTTTTCGAAGGCCGATAGCCAGTCGGGGCGCGAGCGCTTCATGTGGAATGCCATGGCTTACCAGGCCTTTCTGGATACGAGCGGCTTTGGCGCCGGCCTTGGGAGCGCCCGGGCATCGAGCTTTGGTCTGGTGCTGCTGTCCAATATTGGCATTTTCGGCACACTGTTCTTTGCAATGTTTGTCGCTCGGCTGCTCATGGCCGACATGCGCGGCCTCCATTCATCATCGCGGGAAACCACCGCGGTTCTGCGTGCCGCCAAGGCCGGGATCATCACGGTTCTCATTTCTGCGGCCACGTCCGGCACGGTGTATGACCTCGGACTGATGTTCTACATCCTCGCGGGCAGCATTTCCGCGTTCAGTGCGGGAGCGCAGCAGATCCGGAGTGACTACAGCCCACAGCTGCGTACCATCGGAGAGCTGCAATGAGGATTGTCGTCTTCAACGTCAAATACAGCGAAAATCTCGGCGACGGGCTGCTTGCGGAATGCGTCGAATCCGCCTTGGCGAGCGGCAGGGATGACGTCGAAGTGGAGACGATCGACCTTGCCGGGCGAGAGGCTTTTGCGACGGGCCATGGCGGCCGCAGACGGCTCGTGCTGGGATTGCTCCATCGACTGCCCGCAGCCGCCCGTCGACGGCTTGTTCGCGCGGTTCTGGAGCGCAGGCTGCGCGCGCTTCGCGGACAATGGGAAGAGAAGGTTGCGGTTGCCGATGCCGTCGTGATCGGCGGGGGGAACCTGTTTCAGGATGATGACCTCAATTTCCCGCTGAAGATCGGTGCTGTGCTTGATTGTGTCGTGCGATACGATCGGCCGCTGGCGATCTATGCGGTTGGCGTCGGCGGCCATTGGTCGGAGCCTGCATATCGTCTCTTTGCCAGACTGAAGCAGGCGCGTCTTGTTCATCTTTCGGTGCGCGACGGCTTTGCGCAGGATACCTGGCGGGAGCATTTTCCCGATGGGCCTGGTGCGAAGATCGTGCGTGATCCCGGATTGCTGATCCAAGCCTCGCCGGCGCATCGAGGCGCGCGCGCTCCGTCCAAAGGTCCCTTGACCATAGGTCTATGTGTCACCGATCCCATCGTCCTGCACCGGCATGGCGCCGTTCATGCCAATGGTATTCCCTTTGCCGATATCGAGGCCTACAGGGATCTGATCGAGCTTCTCCTGGATGACGGCCAGCACGTGGTCTTGTTCTGCAATGGAGCCAAAGAGGATCAAGCCTTTGCGGAGCGTATCCGCGCTTCGGTCGCCAAGCATCGCATGGTCACGTCCGGCTCCCTGGATATTTCCCGGCGCCCGCGGCTTCCGGGCGATCTTATCCACATCATCCAGTCGCTGGATGTGGTTCTGGCTCACCGATTGCACGCATGTATTGCCGCCTATGCGCTCGGGATTCCGCATGTCGGCTTGGGTTGGGACAAGAAGGTCGAAGGCTTCTTCAATTCCGTCGGGCGCGAAACCTACTTCATAAAGGGCGCATCGCCGCCGCCGAAGCATGTCGCTCTGTTGCTGAAAGCAGCACAGCAAGAAGGGATAGAGGCGCGCCGCCATCAGGACACGATTTCGGAAGCCCGGGCCGGCATCTCGAACATGCGGCGGCATCTGGTCGAGCGCGACCAATGCGCTATGTCACGAATATAGCTGCACGCAGCACGATACAAGAGGCCATTAGTATAGAATTTGTGATACTGACGGAGATACTAAAAAATATACATAAAAATGGCAGATATTTGGCCGCTGTCGCGGTAAAAGTTCGAGGAACAACGGATATCGATTTGCAATAAAGACATCGTGGATTTTCTATGGTATTAAATACTTGGAACTCACGAAAAATATATTTTCGAATGACCCATAGAGCATTCGAAATATGCTTTTCGTCCGAGGGGATGACGGCATGGCAGCGCAGCTTTCGATTGAGCATATTCGCAGCCTTGGTGGTGTAGCGCGGACCTTTGTTGCAGGTAGTGCGATCTGCGACTACGACAGCGATACGCCACGTCTTCTCTTTGTGCTCGATGGCTGGGCCTCGTGCAGCAAGATGCTGCCGAACGGCACGCGCTTCATGACGGAATTCGTGTTGCGTGGCGATATGATTTCGACATCCTTGACGGCGCTTTCGCGTGAGACCGTGCGGGCGATCACCAATGTCACGGTGATGGTTTTCCCGGACTTCACCTCGCTGCCGAAGATCGAAGCGCCAACGTTTTTTTATCGCATCGTCATTGCCGAACTGGTGCGACATCAGGCGCGCATGTCTGAGAGGCTCGCCAATATAGGGCGCCGCGATGCTCTGGAGAAAACCGGCTACCTGCTGCTCGAGCTCGGAGCACGCATCGGCACCTCGCGGGACTATGCAAACGCGGAATATTTCGATTGTCCTTTGACCCAGGCGGACATCGGTGACGCCGTGGGCCTGTCGACCGTGCACATCAACCGCGTTCTCAGGGACATGCGTGAAGCTGGCCTCCTGTCCTTCCGCAACGGCATTGTCGCCTTTCTCGATCGGCCGCGTCTAGCCGATCTCGTTGACTTCGACGAGTCATGCTTCGACACAACTATGGTTTGAACAATACTTTGCCTCCATTACTAATGGCGCAAGAAAGAATTATTTTATCCAATATTTAAATTCATTATTAACATATGTTAATGCGCGGAAAAACAAAATAAGCAATTACTACGATAACATAAACCTAAAAAGAGGGGAGAGATATGGGAACTCAAGAAAAGCCTCGGCTTAAACGGATGTTATTCTCTTTAAATCGAGTAAATACTCTAATAGTTGCAAGAAATACAAAGGCCATTTTAAAAGTTGGGGGTAACGGCCATGATTGGACAATCGCTCACAAGTGAAAAATTCACGTCAGATACGGGCGCACGCATCATTTCAGTTCGGACATCCGACACCTTGAGGCCATTCATCGCATCCGGCACGCCCGGCATCGATGAATGGGAAGACTACATTCTTCTCATAGATTCTCGCGCTCTTGATCGCGAGTGCCTGTCGAAAAGTCTGACCGAATGCGACAGCGCAATGCATATCGTCACGGTGGGCTCGCTCGACGAATGGCAGATGCGCAATATGCAAGTATTACCGTCCGCAGTTCTTTTCATGATCGGCGGCCGCAAGGTCTCCGATGCGGATGTGAGCGCCAAGATCTGCGCTCTGGTGGAGAGATTCCAGACCAGCCCGGTGATCGTGGGCGCCGACGGCGACGAGCTTGCACAGTTGCTGCACGCACTGGAGTGCGGCGCCCGCGGCTACATCCCGACCAGTGTCGGAATCAAGGTTGCCGCCGAAGCGGTAGCTCTCGCGCGCGCAGGCGGTGTCTTCGTGCCGGCAAGCAGCCTGCTGGCCGCCAAGGAGGCGATCGCACCCGTGGCCAGCCGCAACTGCTGCCTCGACAGCCTGTTTACCCCGCGCGAAGTCGTCGTCGCGGAGGCTTTGAGGCGGGGCAAGGCAAACAAGATCATCGCCTATGAGATGGATCTTTGCGAGAGCACGGTCAAAGTGCACATTCGCAATATCATGAAGAAACTGAACGCGACGAACCGAACGGAAGTTGCCTACAAGATCCGGGAACTCGTTCGATAATACGCTCCGGCCACGGCCGCCGATCATGCGAACAATGCCGGGAAGCGCCGTGTCGCTTCAGCTAGAAGCCACCGGCCCCGGCACCGGAGCGGGCAAGTGCCCTGCAAGACTGGCCCAATGAGCCCTCGGGCTTTTGAAGTTGTGGTCGGTTGATGGAAAGGCGCCGGCGGCTGATTGCCGCCGAAAGGTCACAGGCGAAGGCGGAGATTTCCGCATGTTCGAACCGCCCTGCCCGGACCTTGAGGGTCCAGCGGCAGGCATATTTCCCAACATTCGAGCTTTGTGGCGCAGGCGCGACGAGCGCGGCAATACCCGCGCCCGCTACGACGAAATATCGAAGAGCGACCGAAGTTCGCACAGGTTGCGGCAATTCCAGCAAAAGGGCGCAGCGGCTTTGCGTCCGGAATTGCATGGAAACAAAGGGATGAAGCGTTTCCCTGACTTCGTCTAAAGCGGAAATTCTCGATCAGCGTTGGGCGACGCGCAGGGAAGCGATCTCCGCTGGCTTGTCGTCGATGATCGCACTGACGGTCAGGAGGCCGGGCTGACGCAATCTCAACGGTGAAAAGACAAGGCTGGCGCCGACGACGACATTGATCGGAATGCCACTCGTGTCCGCATCCTCCACGACATCCTTCTGCTCGCTGAGCTGGGCGGCATCCAATCGTTCTTCAAGAAGCGGCTGACGGTCGCCAGGCGCGATGCAGCGTAAAACGATCGATCGGTAGGGTTCCGTCGCCAGGGTGATCAGATTCACATGCACACAGAACTTCGGCAGTGAAAAAGGAAATTCCGGCAGCATCAGCACGCCGCTATAGACGCCGATGAAGCTGAGCTTTTCGCCGATTTCGGTGCGAACGTCGTCGCAAAAGATGCAATATCCATAGCGCATGTGTTTCAATCGTCCCGATCGTTGTTGCCGCGAGCAATTATCGTGCGGATGGCCCTCGAAGAACTCCAGGAAACGGCTCCGCCGGGACGAACGGGATGGATAGCTGCCCGCGTCTCCGGTTCGGAGAGGTAACTGCCGTCTGCTGCCGACCCCTTGGGATCACGCAGCTCAATGTGGATCTCCTTGTCGAGCGCCCAGGCGAGATCCGCAATCGAACGAAGCGGAAGCTCTGTCTGTCCGCAGAGATAGCGATTCAAATCCTTTCGGCTGACGCCGACCAATTCCGCAAGCCGCTGCTGAGTAAACCCTTTCTGTGACCGCCTTTCGAGGACGGCGGCAGCCAGGTCGCTGCGAACATTCGCGATAAAACGGCTGGCTGCTCGCGCCCGCGCACCTATCTCAAACCGAAATGACATCTTCCGGATTTACTCCCTCTACGCACAACGCATCATCCACACCGAGCGTGCGGCGCAATCGGCGCACCTCCAGCCGATAGCCGCGGTAAAGATCATGATCCTTCACATGGTCGGCCCAATCTCCAAAGACAGCGACAAAGCAGTCGCGCATGGCGAACCAGCCGAATATGCGGAAATCGACAGTCTTCAATTCCCAAACTGCATTTCGTTCGACCCGGATTGCCCGGAACTGTCTGCAATGAATGAGCGGTTTCCCTGAAACGAATGTATAGAAAAGAAAGTCCAGCTGCTCGACAGGTCTGAGGACCGCACCGAGCGAAGATGGTTCGTCCTTGCTTACGCGTTCGCTCAGCCAATTCACAAAGCTTGGTGTCGCGAAAAGCAGTCGCTTGGGTGACTGTTTTCGACCAAGCTGAATCTCAACTTTAACGATTGCTTCGGATGCCACGAGACTGTCAAACGTAGCCATAGCTGTCAACTAATCCATTATCATGTGGCAAGCCTTTCATCGAAGCTATCTATGGGTAGCATGAATTGCTGCACACTTGGATTGTATTTATCTAGCTTTCATATGGGTTAGAATGCCTAATCAAAGAAGAGTATAGCTCATACGCCATAGCGATACACATCTAATCATTTACTCATTTCGAGGTAGGCGATTTATATTTCACATGGTCCTGCGTTGCTGCCCTAGTCCGAACGGTTCTCTTGTTCGGCTCTCCATCGGCGGCCTATTAAAAGGCTCGAGGGCTGCGAATGGTCGCTTGCCCCATCATGGAGAACAGGGAGGATCACATGAGGACGATTGGAGCTCTCGCCATCTTGCTGGCAAGCACGTCTTTGACACTTGCCGGGCCCCCGTCGCCGCCAGCCGAAAATGAATCGTTTATCGGCCAGGTGGGTGCGTTCAACGGTGCTTTCGTCAGTCAGAACACTGGCAACAATGATGCTCTGACATTCCAGAATGGCGTCGGCAACTTCGCCGTCACCAATCAGGACAAGGCCAAGTCCAACACATCAGCCATCCTGCAGTTCGGTGATGGCAACGTCGCCTTCGCCGACCAGAAAGGCAAGACCAACGACCAGAGCACGTTCCAGGCCGGCGTCATGAATTTCGCCTCGACCCTGCAGCGGGACGGTGCGGACAACAACTCGACGATCGCCCAGTTCGGCTTCGGCAATTCCGCCTTCGCGGATCAGTCCAAGGGAGACAATTCCCAGAACACTTTGCAGGTCGGCGGCCTGAACTTCGCCTCGACGAACCAGACCGATGGCAAGCATGGCGGAAACGACTCCAGTACCATGCAGTTCGGCTGGGGTAACGGCGCCATAGTCGGCCAGGACGGCGGCGGTAACGATCAGACCACGCTGCAGGTCGGCGCCGGCAACTTTGCCGTCACCTCTCAGTTCGGTGTCATCGGCTTCAACGGCAATTCGTCGTCGACGACCCAGTTCGGTTGGGGCAACATATCCTTTGCCGATCAGGCGGGCGGCAACAACTCGCAAGACACGTTCCAGGCCGGCGCGCACAACTTCGCCATGACCGGCCAGTCGTCGTTCTTCGGCACGAACAAGGCGACCACCGCGCAGTTCGGTGTGGGCAACACCGCTCTGACATCCCAGATCGCCAATCCGCTCGGCTCCAACAATTCGATGATCGTGCAGGCCGGCTATCGCAATACCGCGATCGCTTCGCAATCGGGGCTGCAGACCGTATTCCCCGTCAGCGGCTCGAACCTTCAGGGAACCATCCAGATCGGTTCGGGAAACTATGCCGTTACCTCTCAGACCAGCTCGAGCGGGCTGACGAACACGTCGGTTACAGCGCAGTTCGGCTATCGCAACACGGCCGTTACCGTCCAGCACTGAGTGAGCCTATGGAGGAGGCGAAAGCAAATGTTCGCCTCCTCCTCCTTTAACCGGATTGAGCCAGTCATCTATGCTGGTAGCAATCGCAGGCGATCAGCGTTTTCTTTATTTCTGCATTCCTTTTTCTTTTCGATGCTGCTGCTTCCGCGCATCGCTCCCGCCTCGCAGACCGGGATCGAGTGCCTGGTAACGGCAGATAAAAGGGAACCATTTCTTGTTGTACGGGCGATCGCAAGATCAGATGTACCAGTATCTGGGACATACAAGCTGGTTCTCATCAAGCATAATACGGAAGGTACGAGCCACAGCATTCAGCAAGGCAGTTTTGACTTGCAGCCAGGTTCGGACAATCTCCTTGCCACGACGATGATCGATGCTGGTGGTGAAGCTGAACTGATTGCAAAGCTATTGATCGAAACCGATCGAGGTACGTCACAATGCGAATTACCGGAATGAAATGTCTGAAGAGTTCGAAGATCTTATCAAGTGCGATCATCGCATTGAGCACTTCATTCTACGTGATGACAGCAGAATGCAGAGCCGAAACGGCCTATGTCGCTCAAATTCCGGTTAATGTGACCACACCGGTAACATTCAACGATGTTACCACTCAGCCACTACCGGAGAGGCATCATCCATCGGCAAATTACGCCGGGACGGGCGCTATAAATGTGCCGGAAGCGAATGTTGGGTCACGCGGCAATAATATAGCGCAGACACTGCAGATTGGTATGCGTAATAGTGTGTATCAGCTCCAAGGCGGGTCAGGTAATATATCAACTGCGGGAATCATAGGAAACTACGGAAATATAAACGTACTGCAAGCCGGAAATAACCTAAGATCGAATGTCGTATTGCTGAATGGGGCGGGCTTGAATGTCAGTGTTCTTCAGCCTGCAGGTTCCGCACCGGTCAATGTGCTGATCGCACGCTTGCCGGGTGGTGGATTGCTTATCAAGCGCTGAGTGGGCGCGGCCATGTTTTCGGGCAACGGAGAAGATGCCAATGATGATATGTAGGGCGATCGCTGCAATCGGTCTGATTGCAGCAATAACAATGTCGGCTTCCGCGGGGCAGTTGGTCTATCAGCCGACCAATCCGACCTTTGGGGGCAATCCGCTGAATGGCACGTTCCTGCTGTCGACGGCGCAAACACAGGGCGATGGCGTCAAATCCGGCCAGCAGCAGACACCGGATCTATCCGGTCTCAACAATGCGTTGGGCAACCTTGGAAATGTCAATCAAGGCACGGGTTCAACTGGAACATCTCCGGTCATCGTGATCCAGAGCGGCCAGGTGCCGGCTAATCCTTGAGCCAAATTGATTGCGTCATCGTTCGGTGTTGTTGGGAGCGATTTATTCGAGCGGCCATGTCACGAGTTGGTTTTCCTGTTGCAGCCATTCTATGCGGATTGGGTCTTACTGGCTGTGCTGCCGCGGGCAGCAGCCTCGACCCGATGAGTACTCCGGCAACGCTTATGCCCGCCACAAAGTCGGGCGTGGCATTGGAGAGTCTTCCGCCGCCCATACAAAAGCTTGATGTGGCAGTCTATTCGTTTCCTGACCTGACTGGGCAGAACAAACCCAATGAAAACTTCGCCGAATATTCCCGCGCCCTGACACAAGGCGGCGCGCAGTTGTTGACCGATGTGCTGACCAAGGCCGGAAATGGCAACTGGTTCAATGTCGTGGAACGCACGGACCTGCAATCGCTGCTGCAGGAACGGCAGATCATCCAGAACACGAGGTCGGCGGTTTACGGCGCCAAGGCTGGCGGCATCCCGCCGCTCCGGTTTGCCGGCGTGCTGCTTGATGGCGGTATCATAGGCTATGATTCCAATGAAACGACGGGCGGTATCGGTGCCAACTATCTCGGGATTGGTGGAAATACGCAGTATCGCAAGGACATTGTAACCGTATCCCTGCGGGCCGTCAGCGTTAGTACGGGGCGTGTGCTGGCCTCGGTCAGTACGACCAAGACGATCTATTCCGTCCAGCTGCAGGGATCGGCGTTCCGCTTCGTCGGCGTCGACCAGCTGCTCCAGATCGAGGGCGGCATTACACGAAATGCACCCACGACTTTGGGCGTCCAGGAAGGCATTCAGCTCGCAGTCTATTCACTGATCTTCGAAGGCGTGAGGAACGGGCTATGGCAATTCAGGGATGCGGCCGCCGGCGCAGCATTCATGCGATATCTGGACGAGCATCAAAGAGCCATGACGTACAAGCTCGATGCCAACGGCCGGCCGATCGGCCCGGCGGTCACGGTTCCCGCCGCCAGCGCAGCGCAACTGGCCGTCGAGGCTGCGTCCCAGCCCATCCTGGTCAAGGACAAGCCGAAGAGCTCATGATCGTTGCCGGCGCCAGATCATTTCTTCCGGCAGATTTCCGATTGTGCGTTGTCAGGCCCGCAGGTTACCGCCCCGTTCTGGTTGCTTGCATTCGAATTTGGTTTGGCGGGAGCCTTCGCGGTAGGTCCCTTTTCCAGGTTACCATTCTTCCTCACCGGAATACGTCCTTTCACCTGGGGAATTTGGGTCTCTGAAAATCCGGCACGCCGGATGATGGGTTGGCTGCTTGCTAGAACATCTGCTGAGCCAAGCGTGCCGGCAAGAAGCAAGATAGTCGTAACAGCAATGATTTTCTTGGGATGCATCATGTCGATACTGCTCCTAAATCGCAATCTCGAGCCGCTATGGATTTGTCGGCTCCGAACATGCCGCTCTCGAAGTTTCAACTGGTCGAAAACCCTTCGGTTCCATATTTGCTGCCGCTCTTATCGGCGGTCTCGCTCTGGCCGGGCGCACGAGGCGATCGCCCGGTGCATATCTCATTGTTCGCCGTCGAAACGCAGTCAGCGTGACACTGTCCCTGACCCGACAGTCGGCAAGTGGCCATCGGTCGGTGCGGGTGCGACCCGCTCGGTAACGCCATTGCCGACATTCGGAAAGATGCTGCTTACCAATCGGACTTTCGCCTGTGCTCGCGAAGCCTGCCTCTGCTTGTGCGGTGTCGCCCGGCGATTGGTCGGCGGCTGGTGCGCGGGCATGACGGATGTCTCCGGCAACTGTTCGACGAAGGCAGGATTTGCTTCCGCGGAGGGCGCTTGTTGCAGATAGCTTTCGTCGCATACGGCGCCATCGGTCAGCGCGAGCATGACGATCAGGGAGTAACCGGCAACGAGCTTCGATGTCATCGGAATCGGTTTCCTTATGTGTTATTAAATATTATTCGCCTATATTTAATATATAAATTGAAAATTTATCGAATTTTTATCTGTTTAATAAAATTAAAATCTATATGTATTCGATAATATTATCACTTTATTGTAGAATTGCAAATTAAATCGGGAGGATATGATGAATTTATATTTGAGGCCATCCGTGTTTTGTGCAGCTTTCTTGCTCTGGGGAGCAGGTGTTTCCTCGACGCTAGGGGCCGATAATAGTCCAGGCGCGCCGCCATCGGGGTCTCAAAATGTGACGCCGGATGCCGGCAAGGTCGATCCATCCAAGGTCCCAGCGCCGGCTCCAGATGCATCCGCGCAGGCCACTCCGCAGATTACCGAACAGAAGTTCGATGCGTGGACATTGCAATGTTCGGCCGACAAAACGATGAAGCCGCGCTGTCAGATCGTCTATCGATTGACGTCACCGGATCAAAAGCAAGTATTCATGGTCATCAGCATGGCGCGTTCCGCGGACAAAAAGGTTGGCATGCAAATGGCTCTTCCACTCGGGTTTGCTATTCAGGGTGGTGTGAAGATTGGCTTCGGCAGCAAGTATTCGACGATGGCGAAGGTATCGCGCTGCACTACGCAAGGATGCCTGGTGGAGGGGCTGTGCCCACCCGAAATGCTTGCCGCCTTGATGAAGGAAAAGTCGGGAAAAGTCTCGATCCGGATGATGCAGGGAAATATGGCGGAGCTTCCGATTTCTCTGACCGGGTTCGGCGCCGCCTTCCAGGCAATGCAGGCAGATAGCGGGTGACGATTGAGGCGATCTGCCTTGCGTCATGACTTCGCCGGCGGCAAAGAGAGATCTTCCGATATCGTTGCTCATGGAGGCTTGGTGATCTCCGGAAATTCAGGATCGCTCCCGACTTCCCGTGGGTTTGGCAGGTTCCACGCCGCCTGCGCGTTTCCTGCAGAGCGGCGAAGGAGGCTGCTCGGACGATCTCCTTCGCCGCTTTTATCATCGGTCGAACCTACTTTGCATTCATCGCCTGCAGGTAGGCAATATCGATGCCGTGCGTGTCAAACCACCACTCCGGCGGCATGTCGGGATATTTTTCGTGAAGGCGCAAATATCTGGAGCGCAATCGCTCCTGACGCTCGACTTCCTGTTCGAAATAGGGATGGTCCAGCGTTCCCCCCATCACATGGATACGACGCAGGAGCTTTCGCAAGACGTATCCTTGCTCCTTGTTTCCCGGTTCATAACCACTTTCCACGATCGTCGTGACGGTGTCGCACAGCGTGCCGAGCGCATTGGCGGGCAGGGTGCCGTTCAAGATCATGTCCAGGCGTTCGGCGCCGAAACCGACGTCGATACAGGTCCCGAGCGGATTGACGATGTTCCCGATCTCGATGCCGTCCTTGTAGAACTCGGTGCAGTATCCGCTGATGCTGCCGTCGCTCCAGGTGCATTCGTCATCCGGGATGATGGGGATGCGGCCGCCATAGAACGGCGTCCATTCTTCGAGGCGATCCGGATGGATAGTGACATGATCGGGCATGAGGCCAAGGGTTCCGAGAAACTCGAGCCAGAAATCGATAGCGTCACCGACAGCCATCTCCCTGAACGAGAAAAGCCCAAGCATCGTGAAGTGAAGGAAATGCGTTCCGTCCCCGATCTCGTCGAGATCGCCCATTCGCAGGCAGGCCTGAGTATTGGCGACAGTACCAATATGGTAAGGGTCGGAGAAGAGGGGTTTGTACTGCTGCATCCCAGCGCTGCAGAAGAGCGTGGTATTATCATGCGGCCTTACGGAGTCTATGCGTGTGAATTTGATGCCTTTGGAAAGGCAGAAGTCTCGGTATTGCTGGATCAGGCGTCCCGCGATGACATAGGCAACCTCCTTTGCTGTTCGTGTGCCTTCTCGAAACATAGCGAGAGGATGCGGGATCTGCAATGCGAAGATCCGAGTTTCACCTCGCTGGGCAGAAAAGGGCACGCTGCTTCAAGTCGTGGATCTTCTTCACCTTTGCTACATGCCTGTCTTGTTCGTGCTGTAGATCAGGCTCCGGTGCGCTGATGGCTATTTTGAACGGGAGCGGCGAGATTGCTTCATCGATCGGTTTGGTGTACGGCCTTGGCCCATAATGATCACAAGCGATCGCCGTAGTACGGTCGTTGCTTTCAGAGAATGCCAGCCTCTTATCAATGCTGATTGTCAATCACCTGCGCTCCATCGTCGAGCACACACTGAAACATCATGGTTAAACAGACAAAGCCCTTCATCATCGAAATCAAAACCTCCCGCCGCGCAAAAGCAAAACCGGTCGAATCGGCAAGATCGATCTGGGGGGAGCTTGCCGCCGATCTCAAGCAGACCCTGGCAATGGAGCAGGAAACACAAGCAAGTCCGTCTGCGCAAGCGGATTGTGCTGAGCGGCCGGCGCCTGATTCCACAGCGGTGATCGATCATGATGAAGCGACGGCTTCGCAGCCCGGGTTTCAGTTCCTTGAAAAATGGATTGCAAGGAAGGCGGAAAGGCCCAGGGCCGGCGCGCAGGGTGTGGTTGAGACGTTCCTTGCGCGGCTTGACCAGCAAAAGATCTTGCTTGCGGAGTTCCAGTCGGATCCCGACGGTTTCAAGCGCTGGCGCTCGGCATGGTTTCGCAAGGTAGCCGGTGGTTTCGGCGTAAGCGTTAGCCATGACCTGATCGATGCTGGCGGCGGTCTGCGATATGTCGTGGTCGATACGCTTGATGGCGTCTCTCAGTTTCTCGAGGATCTCCGTCACCACGCGCAAACCGACCGGGATTTTCAGCGGGCTTTGGAAGCGAACCGCATGCAGCGTGCAGCCCGACTGGCGGGCGGCAAAGCAGTGTGATGGCTTTTCGGGACAGCTGTTGTCTCAAGTCGAAGGCCCGGAGTGCGGCGCGATCCGGCAGATCGGCTTCGGGCACTTAACGGCCTGATCTTCAGTATCGTTGCCGTAAAGCAGCCGCGTGCTTTCGCGCGGCTGGCTTGCGGTTTTCGAGAGAGACCGGGCCACCTACGGGTAGCGTCTCAGTATTTCACGTTCTTACGGTGGGCACCCTCCATGCGACGCTCCCACAGGATGAGCAGGAAGCTTGAGGCGATGATGAGGAGGGCGCCGGCAAAGACATTGGTCGCCGGAACTTCGGCCCAGATCACGTAGCCGTACACGAAAGCCCAAACGAGGCCGCTATATTCGATGGGCGCCAGCGTCGAAGCAGGTGCGTAGCGGAAGCCTTCGTAGAGCAGAAATTGCCCAATGGTGGAGATGACGCCGAGGGTCAGCATCAGCGCCCAGCCGCTTGCATCCGGCGTCTTCCATGTCCATGGGAATGACAAGGCGCAGGCAATGCCGAATATCAGGCTCGTGGCATACATCTGGGTGAGCGTGGTCTCGCTTCGGCTGACAAGCCGGATCAGAATCGTGCTCCAAGCCCAGCAGAAGCCCGCGACGATGCACATGGCGGCGGGCAGGAGATTGGGCGAATGGCTTGGATTTGCCGCGATCGTCACGCCGATGAAGCCGCCTATGCAGGCGGTCCAGCGGCCCGCATGGACCTTCTCCTTGAGAACGAAGATCGACAGAACCATGACGATGATCGGCGCCGAGAAATAAAGCGTCGTCAGTTCCGCCAGCCCCAGATAGCGGGCCGCGTTGTAAAATAGCAGCCAGGCAAGCAGCATCAGCCCGGCGCGCAGGACGACCGTGCCGCGATAGGGGCTCTTGAAAATTGACGGATGGCGTCGATAACGGACGAGCACTCCTGCGACGAGCACGATGACCAGGCTGCGCATGAAGAGGATCTCCGGAACTTCATAGCTGGCGACCAGCCACTTCATCATCGCGTCCTGAAGTGAAAAGCAGGCATATCCTGCGCAGGCGAGTGCGATCCCGGCAATGGGTCCCTTCTCACGGCTTCCGGAAATCATATGGCCTCGCAGGGTATGTCTAATCGATATGGTCGCTTCCCGTTGCAGGAAGCGGTTCGCGGCGCAATGCGCAAGCGATCTCCTGGCTAGGCGCTTTCCCACGAACTGACAAGAGAGCCGGAAATTATCATGCTGCTTCTATTGTGCTTTTCGTGAGCAGTTCCAATAGAGAATGGAACGAAACGCCGTCTGCGATGTTCCCCAACTGAAAAATCCCGGTGGTGACACTTCCTGGGAGGACATCTTGCCTGACCTGAGCGATATCATGCGGATGGATGTAGACTGGCTGGATATTGTCGTCCGTCTGGTGCTGGTTACCGTCGCCGGGGGGCTGATCGGCATCAATCGAGAGATGGGCGGGCATGCGGCGGGGTTTCGCACGACGATCCTCGTCGGGCTTGCCGCGTGCCTGTCGATGATCCAGGCCAATCTGCTGCTGTCCACATTGGGCAAGACGCCACAGTCCTTTGTCTCGATGGACGTGCTGCGCTTTCCGCTCGGCGTGCTGACCGGCGTCGGCTTCATCGGTGGCGGTGCCATTCTCAAGCGCGGAGATCTCGTCAGCGGCGTAACCACGGCTGCGACCTTGTGGATCATGACGGCCGTCGGCCTGTGTATCGGCGGCGGTCAACTCATTGTCGGCTCGGCCGGCGCCATTATTGCCTTTGTGGTGCTATCGCCGCTTAAGCGGTTCGACAGGCTGATCCCGCGCAGGCAGAAAGCGCGTATCGTGATAGAGCTGCCTTACGATGCCGGTGTTGGGATTACCGATATGCAAGCAGCGCTTGAACCGCCCGGATATGTCTTCTCCTTTATCGGCAAGGCGGCGGGTCCGACCGAGGCCGCTGCGCATATATCCTACGAGGTGCGATGGCGGCAGGCAGGGCCGGATGGCGGCGGCGCGCAACTGCTGACATCCCTGCAGGAGCATCACAGGGTCGTATCCTTCGAAATGCTGACAACTGGAACTTGATACAAGCCCATATCGGAACATTCCGGAGCGGTACAAGTTTGCCCCTTATCAAAGAGGGAGAAGACGATGACCGAAACCAAGCAACAGACAATGGCAAAGAATTCTCCAGATCGCGGCGACATGCGCACTCTTCAGGCGCTTGATCAGGCTGCCGGTGGTTCGGGGGATATTGTGGCCGAGGAGGCGAAACAATATGCGTCGGCGGAAATCCGGCCTGAGCACGGTACCGATGATGCGCGCTGCGAGGATTCAGCCGAATGTGACCTGCAGCGCGAGCAAACGGCCGAAGAAATCTCTGTCAGGGTTTCCAATATCAGGACGGTTTCCGGATCAAGGGAAGCAGGTGATGGCACGATGCCTGAAGACTGGCCCGCGAATACCTCTTCGCTGACGCAGGAACGGACGGATGTGGAAATTCGCACGGAGATCGAAGGCAGGCTGAAGGCCGATCAATTGCTCAATGAGGCAAGCATCTTCGTCACCGTCAGTCGCGGGCGTGTCATTGTCGAAGGATCCGTTGAAAATCACGAGGCCAAGCAGCGCGCCGAGGCGATCTCCCGGCAAGCCAGCGGCATAGTCGGACATGACAGCAATCTTGCCGTGCGCAAATCCTCATAGCATCAGGACTTCGACATGCGAATGCTGCTGCTCGTCATTTTCGGTTTGATGATCGCGTCCATCCTGGCGATTCTCGTCATCAAGCCGTTTACGTCGAGCGATGGTCGAGACTCTGGGGCCGTGACGCGCGGCCCCATAGAGCAGCCCGAACCAAAGCCATGAGAGATGGGCATTATTTGTCTGGTTGTTGGCCGTTCTGCTGTTCTTTTTGCTGATCGCCAGGCTTGATGACGGGCATGTTGCCGACCTGCGGCGCGGGCTTCTCCATCTTGCTGTCGCCAACGGCCGGCGGCTTCAGCACGCCGCCGCAGTCGGACAGTTTCTGACTGGGATTATCCGGCGTCGGCGACGCCTTTCCGTTTTCCGCCTGCTTGTTGTCGGTCTGCCGATTGGTGTCTTCCGCCTTGCATGGATCATTGTCCGGTTGCTGCTGCGCGAATACGAAATTCGATGACAGCACGGTCGCGACCGCCGCTATCAGCAGGAAGCGGCCGCATTTGGTCAGGCTCTGGCCGCTCGAACGGCACGGCCAATCAGACCTGGGTCGAGATGATGGTGTCGACGCCGATCGTTCCTTCGACGACACCGCGTTTACGATATTCCTTGCCATTGTGCACCTTTATGACGGTATAGAGTTTCTCGTTGCGAAAGACGCTTGCCATCCTCGTCGTCTTGTCTTCTGCGGGCGCGGCATCGATATCCATGAAATCCAGTTCCCTTTCGGCCGCCACGATACGGGCATCGCCCGCGGTGCGGGCGGCAACCAGGACCTCGCCATGCGATTTTGCATCCAGCCAGTTGGGGTCTTGGTCGGCTGCGATTGGGACCAGACGGTAAAGCTTCAAAGGTTCATCCATCTTCCATCTCCTTGAACGTTGGAAGGCTGCAGATCGGATGGATAGGAAGCTCGTCTGCCGTTTCGTTGGCTACGGAGAGAAAGCGGAAAAATCTCCATATTCTTCAGCACCATCGCGTCCGCTTGGCACGATCTGTAACCTCATGAGGCTAACGTCGGGCTTTGCGCATTGTTCCGGTTCCATGCCAATCGCATGCGGTGCCCCTCTGTGGAACCATCTCCCGGCGTCACGGTTAGGCCCATATGGCATCCCCAACAAATGGAGGTTTGCAATGGCATTTCAGGAACCGAAGAACCCCTCGGAACAGAGGAAAACATTGTCCGCAACCGAGGCCCGGCAGGGAGTGCGCGGTACGCACCTGTTCGCCGTCCTGATCTCGGCGTTGGTTCTGGCGGCAATCGCATGGGCTGGTGTTGAGGTCTGGGGTCGTTATATCGAACCAAACAAACCGCAGAGCCCGGCGCCGACGATAAGCTCCTCCAGCGGGCAGCCGCAGGCAGGCACGATAGACAATACGCCACCGGCAGGGCAATCGGCACAGCTCGCCCCGACCGATCGCACGGAAAACAATCAGCAGGGCACGAAGAGCACGCCGGCCCAACCAAATCGTGACGGAACGCAGAACTAGCAGGTCGGCTTTCGAAATTTCGGGGGGATCAAGATGTATTGCGGATATCCGTTCGTCTTGCAGAGGAACGGAACAGCTCGGGAACTGCCGATGATTGGAAATTATCCGAGACGCCCGTCGTCGGAGTGCGCGTTTTCCCTGGTTTCCCGAGCATCATCCTCTGATGGCCGTATTGCAGTCGTCCGTCGAAATCTTGCGAGCACTTCTTCGCCGTCGACGGATGCGCGCGTTCTCTCCATGATCTCGCGCTCCTTGGCGGCCTGGTCCCAGTGATGCTGACTGCGTCCCCAGGGACGGCCGGCCGCTTCCCAAATGGCGTAGGCCCGTTTGCTGATCCACTCGAACCGTTCATCCGTCATTTTTTCCTCCTTCGTGGACGCTCGAACAACTGCGGGTGAGCGCGAATGTTCCCTGTGGGGAACAATAATGATTCTGACGTGTTCCACCTTAGGTTCAGAACTTCACAGGCTCATGAATCCACGACAGCAAGAGGAGGATCGAATGGCTTTGACGTTGATCAGCAAGGCCTTTGCTGAGGATGCGCCGATACCGAGCAAACATGCGCTGGACGGGGAAAATGTATTCCCGCCGCTTGCCTGGGGTGGCGCCCCTGAAAAGACCCAAAGTTTCGCCTTGATCATCGAGGACCCGGATGCGCCGGGTGGCACGTTCCGCCATTGCGGCATCGCCAATATTCCGGCGGAGTGGAGCGGCCTGGTTGAAAACGTGGATACGATGCAGGAGCAGGCGCTGCGCTTTTATAAGAATGATTTCGGCAATGCCCGTTACGACGGTCCGCAGCCGCCGGACGGCGACTCTCCCCATCGTTATGTTTTCCGGCTCGCCGCTCTGAATGTGCCGAGGATGACGCTCCCTGAGGCCGCCGGAGCCGAAGCAATGTGGCAAAAGGTGAAGAAACATATGCTTGCAGAAGCAAGCCTTACCGGCACCTATCGGTCGTAAGCCATAATCTGCAAGCAGACATGATCGGCGGGTTTTGCCGCCGAGGGATGGTTGCGATGAGCAGAAGAGATCAAGGTGATCCAGACAAGCACGAGCCTCGGACATTTTCCGCCGATGATGTCCGCCAAGGCGAGATCATTCTGAAGCGACGGTGGCAGCGTCTGACATTTATCGTCGGGCTTGCCGCCGCCGTGCTTGTGATCCTGCTGGTATGCTTCGCTGGCTAGGCGCAGGAAATTGAGCACCCGATCATGTCTGGAAGGCAAAATTGCAATTGATCGCCGCCGGTGCGGCGATTTCGCATGGTTTCTTCGATCGCGCATGATGGGCGTGACCGCGCCTATCGCTTCCAGCGCCAATCCCTGATTTCAGGCATGTCTTCGCCGTGCCGCCGGACGTAGTCGTGATGCTTGATGAGCTTTGCTTTCAGGCCGTTGACGACGTCGGGCACTTTGTCCGCCAGGCCCGGAACCCGGTCGATTGCTTCAAGGGCGAGATGATAGCGGTCCAGCTCGTTCAGCACGGTCATGTCGAACGGCGTGGTCGTCGTGCCTTCCTCGATAAAGCCGCGCACATGGATGTTGTCGTGATTGGTCCGTCTGTAGGTCAGCCGGTGGATCAGGTAGGGATAGCCGTGATAGGCGAAGATCACCGGCTTGTCTGTCGTGAAGATCTGATCGAAGGCCTGATGATCGAGGCCATGCGGATGCTGCTTCGGGTCCTGCAGAGCCAGAAGATCGACCACATTGACCGTGCGGATCTTGAGATCGGGGATCGCCTCATGCAGCAGCATGACGGCGGCGAGCGTCTCCATGGTCGGGACGTCGCCCGCACAAGCCATCACGACGTCAGGGGCGATCGTGTTGTCCTCGTAGCTCGCCCAGTCCCAGATGCCGGCGCCGGCTTTACAATGGGCGGTCGCCTCATCCATGCTCAGCCATTGCGATTCCGGCTGCTTGCCGGCAACGATGACGTTGACCCGGTCATAGGTCCTGAGGCAGTGATCGCCGACGCATAACAGCGTATTGGCATCCGGCGGCAGATAGATACGCACGATGTCGGCCTTCTTGTTGGCAACGAGATCGACAAAGCCGGGGTCCTGATGGGAAAAGCCGTTATGATCCTGGCGCCAGACATGCGACGTCAAAAGATAGTTCAGCGATGAGATCGGCTTGCGCCACGGCAATTCGCGCGAAACCTTCAGCCATTTGGCATGCTGGTTGAACATGGAATCGACGATGTGGATGAAAGCCTCATAGCATGAGAACAACCCGTGCCGGCCGGTAAGCAGATAGCCTTCCAGCCAGCCCTGGCATAAATGCTCGCTCAGGACTTCCATTACCCGGCCATCCGGGGCCAGATGGACGTCATAATCCTCGATCGCCTCCATCCAGACCCGATCGGTGGCTTCGAAGACGCTGCCGAGCCGGTTCGATTCCGTCTCGTCGGGACCGAAGATGCGGAAATTCTGCTCGGGATTATTGAGCTTCAGCGTGTCGCGCAAATAGTGCCCAAGGATTTCCGTGGATTGCACCTGCTTGCTACCGCGCTCGCCGATCTCTATGGCGTAATCCTCGATGGGGGGAACCAGAAGCTCCTTGCGCAGCAGGCCGCCATTGGCGTGGGGATTGGCGCCCATGCGCCTTTTGCCGTGCGGCGCCAGCGCCTGCAGCTCGGCCTTCAGCCGCCCGTTGTGATCGAAAAGGTCGTCCGGATCGTAACTGCGCATCCAGTCTTCCAGGATCTTGCGATGACCCTCGTCGCCGCGGCAATTGGCGACCGGCACCTGGTGTGCCCGCCAGAAGCCTTCGACCTTCTTGCCATCGACCTGCCTGGGGCCGGTCCAGCCTTTCGGGCTCCGCAGCACGATCATTGGCCAGCGCGGCATGCCTTCGGACGAGGTCTTTTCGCGCGCGTTTCCTTGTATGTCGCGGATGCGGTCGAACACCCCGTCAAACGCGGCGGCCATTGCCTGATGCATGGCGGATGGTTCATGTCCCTCGACGAAGAAGGGTTCGTAGCCATAGCCCCAAAACAGCTTGCGGAGATCGTCGTCGCTTTCCCGGCCAAGAATCGTCGGATTGGCGATCTTGTAGCCGTTGAGGTGGAGGATCGGCAGTACCGCACCATCGCGTACCGGATTGAAGAACTTGTTGGAGTGCCAGCTCGCCGCCAGAGGTCCGGTCTCGGCCTCGCCATCGCCGACGACGCAGGCAACAATCAGATCGGGGTTGTCGAAGGCGGCGCCATAGGCATGCACGAGTGCATAGCCGAGCTCGCCGCCCTCATGGATAGAGCCGGGTGTCTCTGGTGCGGCATGGCTCGGAATGCCTCCGGGGAAGGAAAATTGCTTGAACAGCCTTTGCATCCCCTCCGTCGTCTCGGAGATATCTGGATAGATTTCGCTATAGGTGCCTTCGAGATAGGTATTGGCGACCATGCCGGGGCCGCCATGTCCGGGGCCGCATATGTAGATGAGGTCGAGGTCGCGCGCCTTGATGATGCGGTTGAGATGCGCGTAGATGAAGTTCAGACCCGGCGTCGTGCCCCAGTGGCCAAGCAGTCTCGGTTTGATATGCTCCGGTTTCAGCGGTTCACGCAGCAGCGGATTGTCCATCAGATAGATTTGGCCGACCGACAGATAATTGGCCGCCTTCCAGTAGCGATCGATCAGTACGAGCTCTTCGGGTGAAAGCGGTGTGCTAACGGCATTCATCTGCGTCTCCTCGTTTTCGTCAAGCGATGAGGGCAACGGCCTCGTCGGCGATCACCCGTTCCTCGTCGGTCGGGATCACGAACAGCTTCACGCGGCTGGATGCCGCGTCGATTGCGATCGCGTTGCGCATGTTCGCGCCTTCATCGATCTCAATACCCAACCATTGCAACCTTTGTACAACGCGGGTCCTGATCTGCGGCTGGTTTTCACCGATGCCGGCGGTAAAGATGATGGCGTCGAGGCCGCCGATCGTGGCGCCTAGCCGCCCGATCTCGCCTGATATGCGCAGGCAGAACAGATCTATAGCTTCTGCCGCTTCCGGGCTCTCGTCATCGAGCAGAACCCGCGTGTCGCCGCTGATGCCTGAAACGCCGAGCAGGCCGCATTCATGGTACAGGAAGTCCTCGATCCGTTCGGCCTGCCGCATCCCTGTCCTCATAAGGTAGAGCAGGGCACCCGGATCCAGCCAGCCGGGGCGCGTTGCCATCGGAATGCCATCCAGTGCCGAAAATCCCATGCTCGTGTCGCGGCTGATACCGTTCTCCATCGCGCAGAGGCTGGCGCCACTGCCGAGATGGCAGGCCACGACCCTGCCTCTTGCAGCTTCGGGATCGATCTTTCGAAGCTGCGAGGCGATATATTTGTAGGAAAGCCCATGAAAGCCGTAGCGGCGTATGCCGTCGTCATGCATGACGCGCGGAATTGCCAGCCGCCGCACCAGGTCGGCTTGCGATGCATGAAAGGCCGTGTCGAAAGAGGCGGTCTGCAGGACGTTCGGCCGCAGCGCTTCCATCGATCGGATGGCACGCAGTGCCTGGGGTTGGTGCAGGGGGGCAAGGGGCACGAGCGTCTCGATCCGCTCGATGGCAGCGTCGTCCAGCCGGGTTGCCTCTTGAAACGTCAGGCCACCATGGACGACGCGGTGAGCGACCGCGCGGAGCCTGCCGGGAAGGTGAGCCAGCATATGATCCAGCGTTTCGGAGATGACGGAGACGAACTGTGCACCGTTGTCGCCCCTGATCGCCTTCTCGTATCTATCCGGGCCGATGGAATAGCGAAGCATCAGTGGGTTCTGATCGAAATCGATCTTGCCGCGGCCGACATTCCTTGGCCCCTCGGTCGCCAGTTCGAAGACCCCGATTTTCAAGGTCGAGGAGCCGGCGTTGAATGTCAGCAAGACATCGTCGGACATGTCAGCCTCGAATGAAGAGTGTCGACTACCGCAAGTTAGTGCGTTCGCCTGCGGAAGCAACCGTGCAGACGGTCGCACCCGGCTCTTTCTCGCCAAACGAGGCTGTCATTCACTGGCAAGCCAGCGAAAAGCGTGCCGGAGAAATGCCTGGCCATTCGTGGTGATCGGGGTTCCGTGCGCTATCAGAACCTTTTTCGCGGGCCAGGCCAGAATATGGTCGAGCGCCGCGCGAGCGACCTGACGATCGGTAAAAGCCACACGAAATTTGCGGGGCACGGAGGGTTCTGGCGCCACCATGAGATCGAGCCGGGCGACGAGGCCCCGCCATCCCCTGAACCAATCCCGCGGAAACTGCTGGAGGAGATCGGCAAAGATCGCCGTCTCGCTGCGGTAGTGAAAGAGGACGGCTTCCGTCGTTATCCTGTTTCCCTCCACGATGGCGATATCGATCTCTCCCGTCCAGGCGGAGATCGGCGTGTCACGGCGAAGGTCCTCATCAAAAGCGATATCCCTTCGCTTTTCCCGCAGGCCGGGCGGTGCATAGATTTTCGCCTCCGGAAAAGCTTCCCGCCATTCGGCAAGCCATGTGTGATGCAGCGAGTTCGGCGGCACGAGGTGTCGCACGACGCCCAGCGCTTCGATCGCGAAGCGAAGGTCGCTCGAGAGCTTTACCGGCGACCAGAGGACCAGATCGTGGTTGCGCAGTCGGATGACGGCCATGCGCGTGGGATAGTGAAATCCCGCTGCGGCCGTCACGGCCGGGCCATCGGCAGTCCAGATATCGGGGCCGAATTCCTTCAACATGGCAGCATCCGATTTTATTTACACTCGTGTAAAATTACACTATTGTATAAAAATGACAATCATGAAGCGCAGGGAACGATCGAGGAAACTCATCCTTGATGCCGCGGGCGCGGCTTTCAGGGAACTTGGATTCGCGGAGACCTCGATTGAGGAAATAGCTGGCCGTGCCGGCCTGACGCGCAAGACAGTCTACAATCTTTTTCGCTCGAAAGAGGACATTGCGCTCTGCCTGATCGCACTGGTCGAAGCGCAGGATGCCGGCTATCGCGTGAGAATGGCGGCAAACGAGAATGTCCTGTCCCTGCTCGAACTGGTGCTTCTCGACAGCGCAGGCTGGTGCCTTGCCAATCCGTCGCTTGCAAGGCTTGCTCTCAGTCCCGCCGTCCGGCCATCGCTCGACCCGCCGTCCGGTCGGCCTTCGTTCCAAGGGCTTGTGAGGGACATTCTGGCTCTTGGCCAGCGGCAAGGGATCATTCGCAAGGACGAGGATCCCAATTTCATGACCCTTGTCCTGCTCGGGGTTTTTGGGCAATCCATGCTGACGGCACTGTCGACGGGATCGTTCAGCGGGCAGGAAATCAGGCGCATTGTCCGCATCCTTGTCGAAGGTATCGGCTCGGCCGCGCAGCCCTTAAGTTGACGGCCCTCACGAGGCTCGCCACACGTCCGCGTGGCGTCAAACTTCCATCACGTCTTCGAACGCTTCGGGAAAGCTTTCGCGCGCCAGTTTCTCGTTGATGACGAGCATGGCTTCATAGGAGACCGGATCGAAATCCTTGTCGGCCGGCAGGACCTCGCGCTCAAAAAGCAGGTTCAGGCGTGCGGCGTCGAGATTGCCGCGCTCGAAGGGTTCGGGTCCGAAATAGTGCCAGAGCGCGTGCAGGAATGCGGCGTCGATCCGGTGTTCCTGCGTTCCCGGCCGCGCGCGGCGCGGCAGCTTTTTGATCGGCGTCACGCCTTTCGGGTTCGCGCGGCGAATGGTGAATTGGACGCCGGTTCCCGGCATGCCGGAAGGAAAGCCGCGATGTTTCGTCATGTCGGGAAGCTTGCCCATGGCTGCTGCTCCTCTCTCGTTAAGCAATCGAATGGCCTTTTCCGATGTCAGGCAAGCCGATGCGATGGAGAAGGCCGTGGGGATGCACCTTGTCGTGATTTCCTTCTTCCAGTCAATTGCGAGCCCAGGTTTTTGCGCTCCGCCGAAAGGATGTCACACAGGCTCGATAGCGGGAGGCAATCGACCCCAAGGCAAAACTATCGCTCGTGCATGAACGGAGCGATTCCGGGAGCAGAGCCATGCACGGAAAAGTTCAATTCCACATCAAGCAAGTGATAGATGAGTGCGGCCAGTGCGACAAGAAAGACAGCGCCTAGAATGAAACGAAGGAATATCGGCCAAAGATAAGCGCTGATGATCGGCGCGAGGCGGGCTAGCAGCGCAAGCCAATCGACAAGCGTGGGTGTCTTGCGTTTATACATGATGCTTTCTCTGCGAGACTTGGCCCTGTCGTTTGGCATTGCCCGTCTCCGCTCGGAGCCCGATGCCTGCTGAAGGCTCTTTCGCGGTGACAGCGGCTGCCTCATTGGAAAACGGGCGACTGGTCGCCTGTCGGCATCGGAAGACAATATGAATATGGTGCAGGTTTCGTGGATATGGGATGCAGGCTTGGTGGATGCCGCCGTTCGATCCATTGCGATGCCGGCTATCTAATCGTGTTGGACGCTGTTCGGGCGCCGTTGCGTCCAGTGCGCAGTCCGAATGCGCTGCAACGGAAAGCGGTATTGAAGAGAAGCATGAAGCCGTCGAACGATTGGCCCCGACGCTCATCAGATCTGTTTTACTTTTACGTAAGCTTCATTAAACTTCCAGGTGAGTCCGCTATTCGCTGGGGGAGAACGAATGAGCAGTCGTGCAGATGTCATCATCGTCGGAACAGGCTTGTCCGGTCTTGTTGCCGCCTGCGAGCTGATAGAGCGCGGGAAACGGGTGATCCTTATCGATCAGGAGCCGCGGGCAAGTCTTGGTGGTCAGGCCTTCTGGTCTCTTGGCGGGCTGTTCATGATCGATACGCCCGAACAGCGGCGGATGCGAATTCGCGACAGTCTCGATCTCGCCCGTCAGGATTGGCTGGGCGCTGCCGCCTTCGACAGGCTTGAAGATTTCTGGCCGCGTGCCTGGGCGGATGCCTATCTCAATTTTGCCGCAGGCGAGATGCGCAGCTGGCTGCACGGGCTCGGCATGCGCTGGTTTCCTGTCGTCGGCTGGGCTGAGCGTGGCGGAGGCCTTGCCGACGGGCATGGCAATTCGGTGCCGCGCTTCCATCTCACCTGGGGCACGGGTCCCGGCGTTCTCGATCCATTCCTAAAGCGGATTCTGGCGGCAGAGAAGCAAGGCAAGGTCGAGCTGTTGTTCCGTCGGCGGGTGACGCGGCTGATCGGTGATCACAATGGCATAACCGGCGTGGAAGGTGAGATCCTGGCTGAGGATGGTATCTCCCGTGGTCGGCAGTCGAACCGTGATATCGTGGGGGACTTCCGCATCGAGGGTGCCGTTATCGTGGCGAGCGGCGGCATCGGCGGCAATCCGGAACTGGTTCGCCGCGCCTGGCCCGTCGACCGTCTTGGCACGCCCCCGGAGCGGATGCTGAGCGGCGTGCCCCATCATGTGGACGGCTTGATGATCGGTCATGCCGAGGCAGCCGGCGCGCGGCCGATCAATGGCGACAGGATGTGGCACTATACCGAAGGCGTTGCCAACTGGGACCCGATCTGGCCGAACCATGGCATTCGCATTTTGCCAGGCCCGTCTTCGCTCTGGTTCGACGCCAATGGCAATCGCATGCCGGCACCTTGCCTGCCGGGCTTCGACAGCCTTGCGACGCTGCAGCACATCTGCAAGCTCGGCCATAGTTACAGCTGGTTCGTGACCACGCAGAAGATCGTCAAGAAGGAGTTTGCTCTTTCGGGCTCCGAGCAGAATCCGGATCTTACGGGACGCGATATCGGACTCCTTCTGCGCAGCCGTCTTGGCCGGTCGGCTCCCCCGCCGGTGGAAGCCTTCAAGGCGAAGGGCAAGGATTTCATCGTTGCCGAAACGTTGGAAGAGCTGGTCGCGGGCATGAACCGTATCGGCGACCACCCGCTCGATCTTGGCCATCTGCGCACCCAGATCGAAGCCCGCGATCGCGAGTTGGATAATCCCTTTGCCAAGGATGCCCAGATCGTCGCGTTGAGACAGGCGCGCGGATATCTCGGTGATCGCTTCATGCGCACGGCCCCACCGCATCGCATATTGGATGTAAAGGCCGGCCCATTGATTGCCGTGCGCCTCAATATTCTCACTCGCAAATCTCTGGGCGGGCTTGAAACCGATCTGAATAGCCAGGCGCTTGGGCAGAGCGGCGCGCTCATACCGGGATTATATGCTTGCGGCGAGGCGGCAGGCTTTGGTGGCGGTGGATATCACGGCTACAATGCGCTGGAGGGCACGTTCCTGGGAGGATGCATTTTCTCCGGCCGCAAAGCGGGACGGGCGGCATGAACCGGTCGAAATGGACGCTCTTCTCAGAGAGGGTGTCCGACGACACTGCGAGGGCATGCAGTCTCGTCGGACGCTGCAATGGCCGGCTCGGGGGTGGCATCCAAGCCGGTAGAGTAAGTCATAGCATCTACCAGAGGTTTATTTAACCTACCCGAATGGACGGCTGGAAACTCGGGCAGCGAGCGAGAGCCAGCGGCGTGTTTGCGCAAAGAGTAACTGTCGCTCGTCTATTGGCGTTATCTAAGCAAATGCGGCGGGATTATTCATGTCCGGCAGTCGACTTGCGAAGGTTCGCTAGGAGCTGCTTTTCGCCAGTGGCGCGAACGCAGAAGGTATAGAAGGATCCTCGATCTTTCGAAATAGCCAGGCGTTGCGGGCGAGCTGCCATCGTCGTGTAGGGAAGCCTGGCGGAACTCGCTACCGAAGCGGAGCGGCGCGGCATTGCCGGCAATCTCATGTCCTGCAATAAGCTGCCGTTCGGGTATGCGACGAAGCACGCCTGCAAGCGGCCCGTGATCTTGCGCGACCATTTCGTCCGACCGGTCCCTATGGGTTTTGACGATGATGAAAGCCCACTCCGCAAGCGCCAAAGCGCCGACACAGAGAAGCATGGGAAGGATGCAGCGAAGCAACATTTGGGAATCCAGATTGTTGCCAAGCCACTAGAAGCCGAAGATTGCGTCGGCATTACAAATGCCTGAGCAAGTCGAACCATGCCTGCAGGGAGGATCGCAGTGAGTTCGCTGCGATCCGGGGTTGATGCGCGTCAGGTGTCAGGCATTGTCATTTTTGCCGAACCAGAAGTCGAGCTCGCGTATGCGGCGTTTGTCATAGGGTTGGTCGGGCGATTTGATCTGCCAGTTGTCATCATCGGCAAGACCGGTCCACTTGGGCGCGCCGCCCTGTTTCAGAACGGATTGCCGCCAGCGATACTGGGCATAGATTTCCATGATCTTGCCGGCATATTGGCTGGCAAGATCGCCGTTGCCGGTGATGATCACCAGGTTTTCGTCGTTCACGCCGCTCGCCTTCGGACCCATATTGTGGGAGCCGGTCATCACGACGGGATTGGGACCATACGGATCGATGATGACCACTTTGCTGTGGACCATGGCGTGGGCAGTCGGCAGCTTCAGGACTTCCTTCTGCCAATAGGCAAAACGGCCGGGGATTGCGGCGGGCAGGACGACATCGGCGTTGGCATCGATCCGTTCGCCTCTGTTGAACAGCACGACAGGGTTCTTTGCCGTGCCGGGGTTCTGGTTGACCACGCCCTGGATGTAGAGATCGGGCTTGAACGACGGGCTCGACGGAGATGCAAGCTCGATGATGTCGTTGAGAAGCGTACCGCGAGGCCCTGGATTGAACATGGCGAACAGGATGCCCTGTTGGGCGCCGCGGATCAGCTCGCCTGCCTGTTCGAGATCGAGCCCCTCACGCATCGGCGTGAACCAGACCGTCGTATTCTTGGCTTTCGATGTCGTCCTGGGTTCGGCATTGCTCTGGTAGAGAGCAGGCGGGGAATCATTGCCATCGGAGGCAAGCGTCTTCCACTGGTCAAGGTAGAATTCCGCCACGGCCGGGTTGTCGATCAGGAGCGCATTGTTGGCCTGGGTGCAAAGGCCGGTCATCGTCCAGTTCGTGCTGCCGGTCCACACGGCTTGAGGCGCCTTGTCTGCATCGCAGATGACCAGGAATTTATTGTGCGCCAGTGCCCGCGGCGCGCTCATGCGATCCTTGACATCGCAGGAAGACAGCGCGGATCGGGCATCCTCGTTTTCGTCCTCGCCCTTTTTCTTCACGCTGCCATTGCCAAGCACGATATGGGCACGCTTCTTGAAGCCCTGCAGCAGAGGTATCAATTCGGGATCGTCCAGCTCGAACAGGGCGGCATAGATATGGCCGCTATTCGATCGCGCATCGTTCAAGAGCGATACCAGCTTGTCGCGGATCGGCCCCGCGAGAAAGCGGCGGATCGGATCTTCCGGGTTGGCGATCGCCTTCTTGAGTTTGGTGGTTGGAGCCTCTTCGGGCAGCACGCGTGCCAGCCATTGGCTGGCAACGATGCCTCGATTGAAATAGCAGCTGACATGGCCGCTGGTTTCTGCCCCGATCTGCAGGGCATCGCTCCAGTCCGATACGTGATCGGCCGATTCCTGCAGCGCCGTCTCAGGCCCGACCATGGCGGAGACCCGGTAGGCGACGACATCGCCCGGATTGACGGCGAAATCGGACCAGAGGTACTTCTGGATCGGCCATTCCGTCGTCGGCTTGCGCGTGCCTTCTTCGACGGTCGGCCCATCGGCGAAGCCGACCCAACTGGCAACGATCTCCTCATGAAAGCCGTCGGCGTCGACATCGGAGACCGTATTCGGGCTTTGCGGGCTTCCAGCCGCTCGCTTGATCTTCCGTCGCAAGGCAAAACCACGGCACTGGTCGATAAAGTCGCTGCGCCAGGCAATAAGAGCACTATCGACACCGGGATGCACGATCAGACTTATGTTCATTGTACCTCTCCCTCGATGGTTGCTTCAGTTTCTGCATTTGCTGTCGACCATGGAATTTGCGCTGTTCTCCGATCGCCGCGAGACTTTGACCGAAAGGCCTGTCAGGTGAGCGGGGCGCCGGTCTGATCGTCGGTCTTGAGCGACTGAACGCTGAAGCGCACGAACAAGGCTATGGTCTCGCCGCCGGCAAATCGGATGAACAGCCCGCCATCGCCATGGACGCGATTGTCGTCGGCGAAACTGCCGGAGTTGCCTTGCATGAAGTGGATATCGTGGACGCCGCGTTCCGGGCTGAAATGAAAGGTTTCGTCGCTTCCCTGGTCCTGAAAATATTCGCCGAAGGCAACGATGACAGCGCCGGTATCCGCCTTTGCCCGTTCGATTTGTCCGTCCAGCATGTTGGCCAGCGACAGCTGCGCACCTTCGACCGGAATGGCGGTCATATCCTTGATCGGGAAAAGCGTGTCGCGAATATAGTCCAGGCCCTCGCCATCCGGTCCGGTCTGCAAGGCCTTGAAGCCTGCCGGCCCCTGGGCAAGCCCGGCAATATCGTGGCCGCTATTGTCCTTGAACTCGGGGTCGTAGTGAACCAACACTTCGCTGCCATCAACCGACTGGACGTTGACGGCAATCCGGAAATCATCGTCGCCTGCTTTGACCCAGATCTCATAATGCGGCGAGGAACCCGACGGCTTCATTGCGCCATCGGCAACCCTGCCGACGAGGACTCCGTAGGTGCGCTTGGCATTTTTGGGTTTCCGGCGTTCACGTGTCATGAGTGGGGCCTTCATTTCTAGGGCTGGAAAATGCTTGCCTGATCGCCCGCCAGAACCTGTTGCGGCACTTGGAGGAGATGCCAGGCCGGATCCGGCGTCAGCACGAAGATCATGTCGAATCGATCATCGGGCCAAACGGGCGCGTTTATCGCACTTTGCGTCAACGCCGTGACGATCTCATGAATTGCCTTGTGCTCCCAGGCAATGAGCACCACACCCGTTTGATTGAGGACGGCCTTTGCCAGTTCCGGTTCTTCGCCGCGTGCGTGATCGATATTGACGGTGAGCCCCATCAGGTCAGCCAGTGGTTGAAGGGTCGATCGAGTGCGGTGGCTGCGATGCTTGTCGTCGGGATGCGCCGCATAGAGCGAGGTCGGCCGTTCGATAGCGCCTTGGGTGCCGTTCTTGCCAAGCGGGCAGAACAGGCGAACCAAGGCGCCTGCCCGCTGCCATCCCCTCACGGTCAGAAAGTTCTCGTTCGGCGTCCCGTCGAGCCGGACGCCCTGGTCCTTGCCGTCGTCCATCGGACGTTCGGCATGGCGAATGATCATGATCTTGCGTGGTGCCAAGGAAGAGCCCTCAAAAATTTGGATTTCAATGAGCTTCAGCAAGCCCGGACGTATCGTTGTCGATCGTTGCTACAATTTTGGGAAGGTCAAATTTCGTGGTTTCACTATGCGCATGAACAAAACAAACTGCCATCGCATAGGGAACCGCGGCTTCAATCTCGAAAGAAAAGCTCGGCAAGCGCCTGAGCTGCGTTTCCATTTTTGGTTGATCTGCGGCATTTCGGTTCCCGTTGTCTGCGTCCATTTTTGACACCCGCAGCTCGCCAAATGGCAGACAGCTGCTTCTCACTCTGCTTCGGCTTCATGTTCACGCCCGCCTCTGAAAATCTCACTGAAACCGCAATGTAAGCTTGCGTCTTGAATGAAGTGAGGCAAGAGTTCGGAACCCTCGGCGCCGGGTCGGCGCGAAGGGAGGAGTTTCGCAGCCAGTATGAAAGCACCAAAGAGAATCGGCATTCTCGACGTCGCCAGGCTGGCTGGCGTGTCCGCGACCACGGTATCCCGCGTCCTGAACGGCCAGGCTGACAGCCGCATCAGTCCGGAGACGCAGGAGCGCGTCAGGGCAACGGCGAGCAACGTCGGCTATGTCGTCAACCGTCTGGCGACATCGCTGAGGACACATAGGACCGGCGTCTTCGGGGCGATCGTCAATAGCCTGTCGGGCCACTATCAGCCGCATCTGACAAGCCGCCTCCAAATCGTGGCGCAACGTCGTGGTGTGGAACTGCTGGTCGCGCAGGCCAAGGCAGAGGCCGGCGAGATCGCTGGCCAGTTGCGCCTGTTTCAACAGGATTTCTTCGATGGCGTCATCATGGTCAGCGACCTGCCGGGCCAGCAGGCGCTTTGCGACCATCTCGATCTCATCGGAAAGGCGCATGTGACGCTCGGCGCCGGGCTGACGGGGCCGCTTCCCGCGGTTCTCACCGACGACCGCCAGGGCATAAGACTGCTGTTCAACCACCTGGTAGAGCTCGGCCACCGCCGCATTTCTTTCGTCTACCGTGTCAGCCGTAGCGCGCTTCGCGATCGGCTGTCGATTTTCCAGGATGCTGTTGTCGGCAGTGCGGGTTTGGTCGTCGGTGATGTCATTTCCTTTGAGAAGGGCGAGCGCGACCGCAAGCTCTTTGGGGATCTCCTGGTATCGCCGCAATGCCCGACGGCACTGATCTGTGGCAGCGATGGGCTTGCGATCGAGGTCGTTGCATTCTTGCGCGATCTCGGCCTGCGGATACCTGCCGATATTTCCGTCGTCGGCTATGACAACGTGCCCGACACCGCCTATTGGGCTCCGCCTTTGACGACGGTCGCACAGCCGACGGATGCGCTATGCGAAGCATCGCTCGACCTCCTGGTTGAACTTTCCAACCTCCCGGTAGACGCCCGCGTTGCAATGCGTCCGATGCGGTTCGTTACCCCTGAACTTGTCATACGTGCGTCATCGAGCTCGCCTAGCTTGCGGCCATTCTCCCTTGCATAAAAGAAACGACAGTTCTGAATGCAAGTGGCCGTTTTTCATTTGCGCAAACGTTTGTGCATAAGCTTCAATAGGAAAGTGTGCCGATGTCCGAATATCTGCTCAGCGGCTTCAACAGCCCGGTTACCCGCCGCACGACCCTTCTGCTGGGAGCTGCGGCCGGCCTCTCCGCTTTCGTCCCGGCGCTGTCTGCCTCAGCTGATGACAACGCCGACAAGAGGCCGGAACTGCGCATCGCCGTTCAGATGAATCCGGTGTCTCAGGAACCTGTGGATGCCGCCAGCAACGTTGCCTTCCGCAACAACTATTCCATCCACGAGACCGTGCTTGCGCTGGACATGCGCGGCGATTTCTCGGTGAAACCTAATCTCGCTACCTCGTGGACCTGGATTTCGCCGACCGTGCTCGAAATGAAGCTGCGCCCCGGCGTGATCTTCCATGATGGCCGCGAGATGACCGCTGAGGACGTCGCCTTCTCCTTCGGCCCTGAGCGGCTCCTGAACAAGGATGCGCCGGGCTATCCGACCTATCGCACCAACTTTACCAGCCTCGACCATGTCGAAGTGGTCGATCCCCTGACGGTCCGCTTCGTCACCAAGTTCCAGGACCCGATCTTCCTGCAGCGTCTTGCATCCTATGCCGCTGTCGTCATCAGCAAGGATGCCTGGCAGAAGAACGGCGGCAACTGGACGACCTGGCGGCAGAAGCCGGTCGGCGCCGGTCCCTATAAGGTCGAAAGCTATACGGCCAATGAAAGCGTCGTGCTGGTCGCCCACGATCAGGCCTATCGCGGCAAACCGGCCGCCAAGCGCGTGACCTTGCGCATCGTGCCGGAGGTTTCCTCGCGCATTGCCGGGCTGTTGGCAGGCGACTACGACATTGCCACGGACCTGCCGCCGGATCAGCTTTCGGTCGTCACCGCCAGCACCGATCACGAGATCGTCGGCGGCCCGGTTCCGAACAACCGCATCCTGTTCTTCGACAAGAACAATCCGGCGCTGAAGGACCCGCGCGTCCGTCAGGCACTCATTCTCGCCATCGACCGTCAGGCGATCGTCGACACGATCTGGAATGGCCGCACGAGGGTGCCGAACGGCCTGCAGTTCGAGCTCTATGGGCCTGTCTACCTCAAGGACTATCCGGCCTACAAATATGATCCGGACCAGGCGATGCAACTCCTGAAGGATGCCGGCTACAATGGCGAGGAGATCGAAGTCCGCTCGCAGAACAATTATTACACGGCGGAAAACCCGGTCACGCAGGCCGTTGTCGCCATGTGGCAGGCTGTCGGCGTCAACGCCAAGATGAAGTTCGTCGAATCGGGCAAGCTGTTTGACAACTCGCCGACCCGCGCCACCGGCAACTGGTCGAGCACCGGGCAGATCCCCGACCCCTATATCTCCTTCTTCACGCAGTTCAGCGCGGCCGGCTCGCTCACCTCGTTCAAGATCTGGCAAAACGCCGATTTCGATGCGCTCGGTGCGAAAATGGAAACGGCGGTCGATCCCGCTGACCGTGCCAAGATATTCCGTGACATGCTGCATCTGATCGAATGGGAAGATCCGGGCGTGACCGTCCTGCATCAGAACGCCGTCTTCTTCGGTATTCGCAAGGGCATCAAGTGGCAGCCCCTGCCGGCCTTCCAGATGGATCTCGGCGCCGGCAGCCTTTCCTTCGAAGAACAGAAGAGCTGAGCTGTTGGTAGTGGCGACACCTGTCCTTTCGGTCGACAATCTGAGCGTCTCGTTCAGAACGGGTGCCGGGCGGTTTCATCCGGTCAACAACGTATCTTTCGACCTTGCCGAGGGCGAGATTCTCGGCATCGTCGGAGAGAGCGGATCGGGAAAGAGCCTCACCTGCCTTGCGCTTGCAGGTCTTCTGGGATCGACCGCCAGCGCGACGGGCTATATTTCCTTCCAGGACGCCATGTATGATGCGGCCGAGCTTGGTCGGCGGTCGCGGGTGAAGCTGCCGCCGATCGGGTTGATCTTTCAGGAGCCCGTCTCCTGCCTCGATCCGGTGCGCACCATCGGCTCCCAGATCGCCGAGGCGGCCATCAGCGCCGGCATGTCGGCAAAGGAGGCAAGGGACGAAGCGCTCCGGCTTCTGGCGGAAGTCGCCATTCCGCAACCCGAGACGCGCTACAATGCCTATCCCGCGCAATTTTCCGGTGGCATGTGCCAGCGCGTGATGATCGCGACGGCCCTTGCCATGCAGCCGCGATTGATCATCGCTGATGAGCCGACAACGGCGCTCGACGTCACGGTACAGGCGCAGGTCGTCGCTCTCCTGGTCAAGGCGGTGCGTGAGCGTGGCATCCCCATGATCTTCATCAGCCACGATCTCGATCTCGTCTCGGAGGTCTGCGACCGTATCGCGGTGATGTATGCGGGGTCGCTGGTCGAGATCAATCGCACCGACGATCTCTACGACAATCCGCGCCATCCCTATACGCGGCTGCTGCTGGAGGCGATGCCTGGCCGGGGCAGGCCGCTGGAGAGGCTTGCGGACATTCCCGGTGAGCTGAAATTGCATGATGACCTGCCGCAGGCCTGCGCCTTCGCACCCCGCTGTCCGCGCGCGGAACCGAATTGCGCGACGATGGTTCCGCCGTTGATTGCCGGTGCGGCAGCGCTTGCCTGCTTCAATCCATGGAGCTCCCATGATGCCTGAGAAGCAAATGCCACCCGATGCGCAGATTGCTGGCGCGGCACTTGCCGCCCGCGATCTGCAATTTTCCTATGCGCCGGGCTTTTCCCTTTGGCCGGGACGGGTGAAGGGATTTCACGCCATCAAGGATGTGAGCCTGGAGTTGAAGCCCGGCGAGACCCTGGGTCTTGTCGGCGAGTCCGGTTGCGGTAAGTCAACGCTTGCCTCGCTGCTCTGCGGCGACCGCGAGCCGACGTCAGGCGAAATCACGCTGTTCGGCCAGTCCTTCAAAAGCCTGATGAAGCCGAACCGGCGTGGTCTGGCAAAACATCTCCAGGTCATTTCGCAGGATACCATGGGCGCGCTCGATCCGCGCCGGAGCGTCGGTCATCAGATGGTGGAGACGCTGGCAATTCACGGCATCGGCTATCCGGCCAGCAGGCTCGATCGCGCGGCGGAGACGTTCAAAGCCGTCAGCCTGCCGGTCTCCGCCTTGCAGAAATTTCCGCATCAGCTCTCCGGTGGCCAGCGCCAGCGCGTCGCCATCGCCCGTGCCCTGGTGGTCGAGCCGCAAATTCTGCTTTGCGACGAGCCGGTCTCGGCGCTCGACGTCTCGGTGCAGGCGCAGGTGCTCAATCTCCTGCTCGAATTGCAGCGAGCCCGCGGCCTGTCGCTGCTTTTCATCAGCCATGACGTGCGGGTGGTCCGGCATGTCTCACATCGCGTGGCGATCATGGAGGCGGGCTCGATCGTGGAGACCGGTCCGACGGATGAGGTCTTCGCAAACCCGACCCACCCCTATACCGCAAAGCTCCTCTCCGCCGTTCCCCGCGGGCGGCGCGGCAGGGTGCAGCAGGCGGCGGCAGCCATGCTTGAAACGCTCTGAAGGAACAGACAATGCTTCAATCCATCCTGCGGGCGTTTCTAAGAGCACTCGTGACGCTGTTCCTGGCGATGACCTTCACCTTCGTCATTCTGCGCGTCAGCGGCGACCCGTTGCATTCTCTGTTGCCCATCGAGACGCCGCCGGAAGTGGTGGCGCTGATGCGGCAGCAATGGGGTCTCGATCAGCCGCTCTACATCCAGTATTTCGCCTATCTCGGCCATCTTCTGCGCGGCGATTTCGGTACGTCGCTGCTGAATGGGCAGGACGCGCTGACACTGGTCATGTCGAAGGTCCCAGCGACGCTGGAATTGATGGGCGCCGCCCTGATATTGGCGTTCGGCGCCGGCGTGCCCTTCGGCATTCTGGCCGCGCGCAATCGCGGCGGCTTGATCGACCGTTTCGTGATGGCGCTTGCGGTGCTGATGCATTCGCTTCCGAATTTCCTGATCGCTATCCTGCTCATCCAGCTTTTCGCCGTCTCCCTGCGGCTATTGCCGAGCGGTGGGGGATCGACGATGGCACATCTCGTCATGCCCGTTCTGGTCATCGGTCTCTACAACGCCGGCATCATCGCCCGCTTCGTCCGCTCAAGCGTGCTGGAGGTGCTGGGACAGCGTTTCATATTGGCGGCGCGTGCCAAGCGCATCGGCGAAAGCGCCCTTCTTTGGCGGCATATCATGCCCAATGCAGCCCTGCCGCTTCTGACGATGCTCGGCTTTCTCGTCGGCGGCATGATTGGCGGCGCGGCCGTGGTCGAGAGCGTCTATGCCTGGCCGGGTGTCGGCCGCTTTCTCGTCTCCTCCGTCGCGCAGCGCGATCTGAACATCGTGCAGACCATCGTATTGCTCATCACGGCGACGATGGTGACGGCCAATCTCATGATCGATTGTCTCTACATTCTCGCCGATCCGCGTCTGCGGCATCGTGCATCGGCCTGATCGGCCGCCTCGAAAGGTATCAGCCATGGCGAATACAGCGACCGGCGCCGATGTTTCCCAAAAGGTCAGATCAGAGAAAACCTTCCGGCCCAGCCTTCGGTTCGATCTGATGACGGCGGTTTGTGCCCTCATCCTCGTGACCTTCATTCTGGTCGCGATCTTTGCCAATGTGTTGGCACCCCATGGCTTTGCACAGATCGATCTTCATGCCCGCAAGGCGCCGCCGATCCTGTTCGGCGGCTCGTTCAAGCATATTCTCGGCACCGACGAGCTCGGTCGCGATATTCTGAGCCGGATCTTCTACGGCTTGCGCACCAGCCTGCTGATCGCGCTCGGCGCTTCGGCGATCAGCTTGGCGCTTGGCACGGTGCTTGGGCTGCTTGCCGCTTTTGGCCGCGGATTTGCCGACATGCTGATCCGCGTCGCCGTGGATTTTCAGGCATCGATGCCGTTCCTGATCATCGCGCTCGCCGTTCTCGCCTTCTTCGGCGATAATCTCTGGCTTTTCATGGCGTTGCTCGGCCTCTACGGCTGGGAGCGTTACGCGCGGCTGGTTCGGACCATGGCCGGGCTGGAGCTCGAGCGCGGCTATGTCGCGGCGTTGAGGCGCAATGGCGCCGGAACAGGACGCATCGCCTTTTTGCACGTCTTGCCCAACATCCTTTCCGTCGTCCTCGTCAACCTGACGATCGTCCTGCCGGAAATTCTGCTGCAGGAATCGGCGCTGAGCTTCCTCGGCCTCGGCATCCAGCCGCCGCTTGTCAGCCTCGGCAGCATGGTCGGTGCAGGCCGCGACTATGTGATGACCGAGTGGTGGATCGCTATCCTGCCGGGCATCGTGATCTTCATCCTGTCGCTGTCGATCAGCCTGATCGGCGACTATCTGCGCGACGTTCTCGATCCGACACTTCACTAGATTGCCCCCGTAAAGACCTGACTTCCAAGGAGACTTGCATTGCCTTTGCCCCTTCACGCTGCTCGTCATGGTTCGCTCCGCATTGCCGCTCACCGCGGCTTCAGCCGGCGCTTCCCGGAAAACACTATTCTCGCCTTCCAGGAGGGTGTGAACGCAGGCGCCAACGAGTGCGAAATCGACCTCATGCTGACGCGTGACGACCAGATCGTCGTGATCCACGACAGAACGCTTGGTCGGACGACCAGCGGCTTCGGCTTCGTTGCAGATCATGATCTCCAGCACATTCTTTCGCTCGATGCTGGTGCGAAATTCGACCCGCGCTTTGCCGGGACCCGTGTGCCGACGCTTGCCGATACGCTGCTGTGGGCCAAGCAAACGGATACCCGCCTTGCGATCGAAATGAAGGAGCCCGAACGTCCCGATCGCCTCATCGATATCATGATCGGCACGTTGCGAGAGCTCGACGCTTTCGACCATGTTGCCATATCCTCCTTCGACCATATCGATCTGATGCGCGTGAAAGAGATCGAACCGCGCCTGGAGACGGAAGCGATCCTTCACCATCGCCCCGTGGACATTGTCGCCTCGATGCGCGCCGGCGGCATTGATGGTGTCTCGCTGGAATTGAACCGCTTTCACCGCGCCGACGCCGAGGCGCTGCAGGAGGCCGGCATTGCCGTGCGCCTGAGCCTGCCGCTGCCGGAAAAGCTTGCCATCTTCTGGCAGGGCGGCAGGGACCCGCTGCCGATGATCCGGGACTGTGTCAGGGACCGGCTGGTCGATGCTCTCATCGGCGACGATGTGGATTTCCTCCGGATGCTGGGCGCGAGCGCCTGAGAACAGCGTGGCTGATCCACGCTTGACTCATTCATAGCCTGTCAGCTATTGATCAAATCAATAGCCGCAGAGTTATGAATTGCCATGGCAAATACCCATGATCCTATTTTCCGCGCGCTCGCCGATCCGACGCGGCGGGCGATATTCGAGCGATTGTGCCGTGGCGGCGATCAGACCGTCGCTGCGCTCACGGCTTACGCCGGGGTCTCCCAGCCGGGTGTTTCAAAGCATCTAGCCGTTCTGAAACAGGCGGGGCTGGTGTGTGACCGGCACGAAGGACGCCAGACGCATTATCGCGCACAACGAAACGCTCTTGCGCCATTGCTTGACTGGACGAGCGAAATGGCCGGTTTCTGGGAAGACAAGTTCGACGATCTCGAAGGCTTGCTCGATCGGATGGATCAATGAAGGCGGCATCGGGCGAAGTGCGCGCTGTCGTCGTTGAGCGCGAAATTGCGCATCCGCCGGCAAAGGTCTGGCGCGCACTCACACAGCCGCATCTGATGGCAGAGTGGCTGATGAGGAATGACTTCGTTCCCGTCCTAGGCCACCGGTTTAGCTTTCACAGCGACTGGGGCGGTATCCTGGATTGCGAGGTGCTCATCGTCGAGCCGAACAGCAGGCTGTCCTATCGATGGAATTTTGCACATGATGATCCGGCTTTCGATCTGAAGAGCGTCGTGACCTTTATGCTGATGCAGACGGATAAGGGAACCCATCTGCGCATGGAGCAGGTTGGCTTCCGACCGGACCAGAAGCAGGCCTATGGAGGGGCCAACGCGGGATGGCGGCAATTCCTTGAAAGACTGGAACAGGTGCTGGCGGAAGTGAGTTGAGACCTATCGCTGGCAAGCCCCGGGGTACAATCATGCGAGTATGGTCCGGCCGCTTGCTTTCGTCAGGTTTTTATCCTGCTCGGGCTGATGGCATGGATGCGTCAAATAGCCGGACTACGAAGTGGATGAGGAAATGATTACCGATATCGAGGACTTCTTTACCAAGGGATGCGGACGATGCGAACGCTTTGCGACGCCGGACTGTTCGACGAGGCTGTGGATTGACGGTCTGAACAAACTTCGCCGAATCTGTCTGGAGGCGGGGCTCGTCGAGACGGTCAAGTGGGCGCATCCATGCTACATGCATGAGGGCCGCAACATCGTGATCATTGGTGCCTTTCGCGGCGATTTTCGCGCCAGTTTCTTCAATGCGGCGCTGATGAAGGACCCTGAGGGCGTGCTCGAAAAGCAAGGGCAGAACACCCAGCATCCCGATATGATCCGCTTTGTGAGCAATGACGCCGTCGCGAAGATGGAGCCTGTCATCCGATCTTATCTGAAGGAGGCGATGGGTTATGCGGAAGCTGGCATCAAGCCGCCGAAGGAGCAAAGCGAAGTCGAATTGCCAGACGAGTTGATCGAGGCGCTGGATTCCGATCCCGAGCTGGCGGAGGCTTTCCATGATCTGACGCCGGGGCGAAAGAAGAGCTATGTGCTCAATCTGAATTCTGTGAAGAAGTCCGAAACACGAAGCGCACGGATTGCGAAATTCCGCAATCATATTCTTGCTGGAAAGGGTGCGCTGGAGCGGTAACCGGCAATTCGCGAGCAACTCGCTTCCAAACTGGATGTTCGAGATACGTACGGCGTTTCATCGCCGGGTGATGCTCGGCGGAAACTGCTCACGATTGACGAATGTGCAGCGGAAACTTGCCGCGCCTCAACCATCTCTTCATCGATGAAGTCGCGCGGCGGCAATGTCGCAGGTCAGTTCGGCTTCGGATAATACCACGCATAGCCAAAATGATAGCGATCCGGGTCCTTCCCGTAATAATAGGGAAGGGCAATATCCTGTTGCGATGGCAATTGCGCCGCTGTTCCGAATTTCGACGTGAACCATAGCTTCAAGGCGTTCGGCATGCTTGACTGATGCCCGTCTCGCTCGTTCCAGACCAACAGGACCGGCCCATCTCCTATAACCTGGCGACTAAGGTCCGAAGCAGGATATTCCGTTGATATCACGGCTGTGTGTGGCATGTTCACACGGAGATTGCCCGCCTTGTGCCAGGTCGTCGTCACGACTGCCGAGGGTTGTTTTCCTTCTGCGGCAACGATTTTGTCTACGAAGGTCGCATAGGGCGTGTTCAGATGCTCATAAGAATGGAAAAACCGAGCGAAGAGGATGCCTCCCGCCAATATCAATGGCAGTGCCACCATCATGACGATGGGTAGATAAAGGAATTTCTTTATCTCAGTGCCAAGTTGCTCGCCCGCGGCATCGAGTTTCAGACAGAAGTAGGCGGGCAGCAGAAACAGGAAAGGGAGCAGCCAGCGGTCGCGAAACTCCGTGAGCGTTATCACCAGTATCAACACCAGCAGAATCGCGACCGTGCTTAATAGTATCCTTCCGACGAAATCGCTCCACTCGCTTCTGGCACGCAGCGAACGCAGGAACGATTGACGGAAGAACAGCAGAAAGATCACGCTCGTAGGCGCGACGATTGCGATGCTCGTTTTGACCAGTTCGAGAAGTCCGAAACCGATGTCGGAAAGCTTTCCGCCGGCGCCTTGTTCCGACATGGTGTTTACGGTCGTTGTCAGGACGCGGTCCATGTTGGACACCATCCACACGGCATGCGGCAGGAACACGAGACCGGCGATCACGAGTGTCAGCAGAAGGCGCCAGTCCAAAAGTCTTTTTCGTCCTTCGGGATGAAAGAAGGTCGCGACGAGGACGCTGACAATGACCAGAGCGAAGTTGTATTTGGTAAGCATTCCAAGCCCGGCCCAGAGGCCGATCAGCGCATAGGAAATGACCGTAGGGCGGCGAATGGTCGCAACGACGAAGTAGATTAGCATCAGCACCGCAAGCAGAGTGCCGACGGTATGCGTCAGGTCTCTCTGCGCCTGCCAGAACATCTGTGGCATCGTCAAGAGCGACAGCGTTCCGACCGCCGCCAGCTTTTTGTCGGTCACGAGCAGTCCAAGAAGCTTGTAATAAGCGAAGTAGACGAGGAAGAGCAGAAGATTCTTCACTATGACGAGCGATGCGACAGTCGTGCCGAAAATTTCGAAGATGCCGTACTGAATCCAGTTGTAGAGCGGCGGTTGGGCGTCATATCCCCAGGCGAGCCATTGGCCCACGAGAAACTGCTGTGCTTCGTCGATCCGCAGCGAGTTGGAGATAGCGATGCGGACGACTGCCTGCACGATGAAATAGATGGCCAGGCTCCCAGGCACCCACCAATATTCGGAGGATGACCTGCTGTCGATTGACGCAGCCTGCCGATGCGCACCCGCAAAACTGTCTTTTCCCAGAAAGTTCATCCGGTTCTCCGTGCGATTGCCACTATCGTCGCACGCGCCATGTCATAGATGTCGCGACGGCACAATCGTTTTCAGTAAGATTTCAAGGGGGCGGCATCTCGAGGGCAGATCTGATTTACCAGATATCATTCCTTGGGTAGCCAGGTCGTCAAGCATCCTCGTCGTTCGTCGCGTTCAGCGCTTCCGTATTACGCTGGGCGAATCCGCCTAGTCAAATAACTGCCTATGGCTGCGGGAATATGAATGCCGTGCCAAGTACCAACAACAATTTTTTTCCAGATGCTGCCTTAATCCGCATCGAATTGGTTGTCAAACATACCGAATGTATGTATATAGGAGCCAAGCACGGACGAGAGGACGTTTTCAAACGTCCGCGTCCGACCGGCATCCGACACATTGTGTCGGTAGCAGCAGCCCATCGTTCCAATCCGATGCGGCTGCCCACCCCGATCGGTTGACCTCCGATCAAGACGAGAAGGATTCGGCTTTCCCTCCGAATCCTTCTCTTTTTTAGCTGCGTGGAGACCTTCGACAATATTGTGGAGCTTATCCGTCGGTGATCCGGGTCGGACAAGCGTGTACATTGCCGGCTTTACACCGAAAGGGGCCGATCCGAATGAACTTGCCTTTCGACTTGATCCAGAGGTCTAGCGCCTGCGTTTCATGTCGCCTGCCGCACCAAGTCCTCGATCTGCCCGCGGAGCCAACGATGCGCCGCATCCCGATCGCGGCGACGATGCCAGGTCTGGACGAAGGGAAAGCTCGGCAGGGCGAAGGGCACGTCAAGACATAGAAGACCCTGGTCCGACAAATGTTCTATGCTGCGTCGTGCCGCGGTCAATATGAGATCGGTGCCGCGTACGAGATCCGGTGCGGTCGACCAATGTGGAATCTGAACGGCGATCCGGCGCTTGTGACCCAGTCGCAAGAGTGCTGCATCGATCTCGCTGCTGTCCTGCAGCGCAACGGAAACCTGAACATGAGGCCGCGACAGATAGCCGGTGAGGTCCAGGGGCGCAGGTGCGGACTTCGCATCCACCAGGCAGGCGAAGCTCTCCTTGAACAATAGCGTGCTGTTGAGATCGCGATGACTCGGCTGTTTCAATGTCGGATAGACGCCGACGGCAAGGTCGAGCTCGCCATCCGTCAAGGTGGCAAGAGCTTTCTCCCTGCCATAGGAGACGACGGTGAGATCGACGAGCGGGGCGCATTGCCTCAGCCGCGAGACAAGGGCCGGCAGGAGAATGGCGGCGCCATAGTCCGATAGCGACAGGCGGAAAAGGCGCTCGGTCCGCCTGATATCGAATAGTGGCTGTTCCACCAGGGAGCGCACGAGCGCAAGGGCTTCCGACAGCGGCTCGGCGAGCTGCAGCGCTCGTGCCGTCGGCTGCATCCCATCGCCGCCTCTCACCAGTAATGGATCGTTGAAGATATCCCTCAGCCTTGCCAGTGCGTGGCTGACGGCCGGTTGCGAGCGATTGAGCCGCAGAGCCGCGCGCGAGACGTGACGCTCCTCAAGCAACGCCTCCAGGACGAGCAGAAGGTTCAAGTCCGAGGCGGCGACATTATTCATTTCGTGCATGATTTTTATATCATATCTCGATTTCCATTCTCAGTATCAATGCTTCAGACTGAAAAGGAAAGGAGAATTGACCATGAGCCAATCAACAAACACGGATCTGGGATTATCCCATGTCGCACTGCTCGTGCGCGATCTCGACAGGAGCATTGCCTTCTACGAGGAATTTGCCGGTCTTCAGGTGATCCATCGCCGGGACGCAAAGGCACCGCTGGACGCGGTCGCATGGATGGTGGACGGCTTGCGCCCGTTTGCGCTCGTTCTCGTCGCATCGCACAGCCTCCAAGATACGCCACTGGGACCCTTTGGACATCTCGGCATCGCCTGCTCCACGCACGAGGAGGTGCTGCGGCAAGCCAACGAAGCCGAGCGCCGGGGCATATTGAGATCCAAGCCCCGGGACGACGGCCCTCCCGTCGGTTGCTGGACCTATATTGCCGATCCCGATGGCAATACGCTCGAATTGTCCTTCGGCCAGGAAATCGCGTTCACGACGGGGCAGCTGGGAGCGCAGGCATAGGCCACGCCTCTCTAAACATATGGGAACCTTTTGCCGTCCAGTGCTTTTCATTTGACGATTTCAGGAACCATATGGTTGTCACTTGTCGCGCTCATCTCCCCTCGACCGGCATCAAGCCCGAGCTCTCATCCCACTTGGATTTCTGAATTTCTTCATGGCCGATGTGCAGGCGGGTATCGGACCCTTCCTCGGGGTTTTCCTCGTCGCCCATGGCTGGCAAAGCGGATCGATCGGCTCCGTCATGACGATCGGCGGGATTGCGGGCATGGTGATGATGGCTCCCGCCGGAGCCTTCATCGATGAGACGACGCACAAGCGCACATGCGTGATTGTGCTTGGCATCTGCACCGTCCTTGCCTCGATGATCATATTGGTGTCGCAGCTCTTCTGGGTCGTGGCGCTGTCGCAGGTTGCGACCGCTATTGCCGGCGCCGTGATCGGGCCTGCTCTCAATGGCATCACTCTTGGCATTGTCCGGCAGGCGGGCTTCAATCGGCAGAATGGTTACAATCAGGCATTCAATCATGCCGGCAATCTGGTCGGCGCTGGACTGTCGGGATGGCTCGGCTGGATGTTCGGGCTTACCGCCGTATTCTGGCTATCAGCCGTCTTCGGCGTGCTGACCATCATTTCCGTGCTGATGATCCCGCCCGATGCGATCGACGATGATGAAGCACGTGGTGCGACCCTTGCCGCCGTCGATCCGCTGGGCGAGGCGGAGCCTGCCAAACACCGCAAACCGAGCGGCTTCAAAGTGCTTGCCGAATCGAAGCCCTTGCTCATCCTGGCCGGTGCGCTTGCATTGTTTCATCTTGGCAACGGCGCGATGCTGCCGCTGTTCGGGCTGGCTGTCGTCTCCGCCGGTCAGGCCGATCCCGCGGGTTTCGTCGCCCTGACCGTGGTGGTGGCGCAGGGCACGATGATCGTCACCTCCTTGATCGCCATGCATATGGCGGAACGGCGAGGGCAATGGCTCGTGCTGCTGATCTCGTTCGTCTCCTTGCCGATCCGCGGCTTCGTCGCGGCGCATCTGATCACATCCTGGGGTGTCTATCCCGTTCAGGTTCTCGATGGTATCGGCGCGGGTCTGCAGAGCGTTGCCGTGCCAACGCTCGTCGCCCGCATCCTGAACGGAACCGGCCGAATCAATGTCGGCCAAGGCGTCGTCATGACCATGCAAGGGGTCGGCGCATCACTGAGCCCGGCGATCGGCGGCTGGCTGGCGCAGGAGATCGGCTATGGCGCGATGTTCATGATCCTCGGCAGCTTCGCGCTCGGGTCGATTGCGCTTTGGGTTGGATTTCACGGCATGCTGCGCGTGGCCGCTTCAGTGCCGGTGTCATCTCGGGGCGTTGTATTCTCTGGTGATTGATTGCCTGTCCTCATCGATCACTGGGACAGGAGAGTATCATCGTTCTGCGCATTTCTGAGTGCTCCGATCAATCCAATTTGACAGTAGCTCGACCGCTTGTGAGATCCTGGATATTGTCAATGACCCGTTCGACAATCGAGGCCGCTATGGTCACACCGAGCACGGCTCCGGATTCGGTGAAGCGTTCCTCCAGAAGCTGCACGCCTGTCTCGGCGAGAAGTTTCGCTTTTACGAGAGCAAGATGTGAGAACTGCACATCGATCGTTGCCGCAACGGTTGGGAGTATTTCTCTTTTCTCCGCACCTTGCAGGCATATTGCGGCAGTGCCGCCATAAGCACGGATCAATCCGCCAGCGCCCAACAGCGTGCCGCCGAACCAGCGTGTCACGACGATCACCACCATGTCCAATTCGAAGCCGTCGATGGCCTGGAGGATCGGCTTGCCGGCCGTGCCGCTCGGCTCGCCATCGTCGCTGAAGCGATAGTTCTGTCCGATGCGCCAAGCCCAGCAATTATGATTGGCATCCATGACCGAGTGCTGTGCGACAAATGCCTTAGCAGCCTCGATATCGGCAATCGGAGCGGCCGTCGCAACGAACCGGCTTCGCTTGACGTCCTGATTGGCGGTGGCGATCGAAACAAGCTCAAACATATGGCCTCTTAGCCAATTTCACGCTCTATGCGAAGAGGCAGTCGCCGCCGTCCGGAAAGACATGCGGTGGCGCGCTGTGGGGGTGAAATGAGACCAGTCCTGCCGCCTTTACCAGGGTGAATTGAGATGGCCGACGAAGGGTATCCAACGCCTTCGATGGCGAAGCCAAAGCTCGCCAAGCGTAATCCAGACAAGGAAGCTCTGCCTCATTGTCGTGAGGCAGAGCAGAGAGCCTTATCGGCGCCTCGTGCGACACTTTGTTGGGGGCGCAAGTATTCGCACGCATTTAACTTACAACGGCTAGCTGAAATGTAGCTGAGGGCCTGGGACCGGATGATTTCAGGTTTATTCGGTCTAAATTCTGAATTCGCTCTGAAATCAAAGAAATAGAGCAGGAGGCCGCCCGAAAACTGTCCACACGTTTCAGTATTCTGCTCTGGCCACGGCCCTGTGCACCCGCAGCCAGCGAGCCGGTCGACGTCACGGCGGTGACGTCGACCCACCGGCCGTGAGCGCACGATGCAACTTCGTGACTATTTTGCCGCGGCCCGCGACATGCCGGCCTGCAGGTCCGCCTCGTCGGCAACGATGGAGGCCGCCTCGTTCTGCAGGATATCCTTTGCGTTCTTGCGGGCTTTTTCGATGGCGATATCGGCGCTCAGGCTGCGCTCATTGGCCTGCAGGCCATCATCTTCGCCGGTATCGATGCCATCATTTACCTGTCCGCGCGACTTGAGACGGTTTGCCTGGGCAGTCAGCTCGTTGCGGCGTTCAGCTTCGTTGAGGGATATGACCTTCTTGTCGCGCTGGTCCCTCAGCGTGGTGACGTCTTCCACGAAACGCTGGTATTCCGGATCATCCTTCACTCGCGTGTCATGGCGACTTTGCAATTGCGGCAGCAGCGCCTGGATGTCACCCCAGGGCTTGTAGTTCGCGGGTTTTACCTGTGTCCACGGCAGCGCATTGTCGTAGCTCGACTCGCCAAAGGTCTTGAGGTCGGAAAGTCCCGGCAGGCTGATATCCGGCGTCACGCCGCGCAACTGCGTCGTACCGCCGTTGACGCGGAAGAATTGAGCGACCGTCAGTTTCAGCTCGCCGAATTTCGGCTTGGCATTATGGGCGACCTGATCGAGATTGACTACTGTCTGCACCGTGCCCTTGCCGAAGCTCGGCTCGCCGATGATGACGCCGCGACCGTAATCCTGGATCGCTGCGGCAAAGATCTCGGAGGCCGATGCCGAGCCGCGATTGATCAGCACGCCGACCGGGCCGGTCCAGGCCGGGGCGGCAAGATCATCGCTCTCGACCTCTACCTCGCCGCCTGCATCGCGCTGCTGGACGACCGGACCCTTGCCGACGAACAGGCCCGTCAGGTCGATCGCTTCGGCCAGCGAGCCGCCGCCATTGTTGCGCAGGTCGATCAGGACGCCATCGACCTTCTCCTGCTTCAATTCACCGAGAAGCTTGGCGACGTCGCGGCTGGCGCTGCGGTAATCCTTGTCGCCCTTGCGCCGCGCTTCGAAATCTTCATAGAAAGCCGGCAGCGTGATCACACCGATCCTGCGCGTCGTATTGCCGTCTTTCACCGACAGGATCGTCTGCTTGGCAGCCTGTTTGTCGAGGCTGATCTTGTCACGCACGAGACTGATGATGTGATGCTTGCCATCCGGCCCGGCATCACCAGGCAAAATGTCAAGGCGCACGACCGAGCCCTTGGCGCCGCGGATCATCTGCACGATTTCATCGAGTCGCGTGCCGACGACTTCCTTTATCGGACCGTTCTCGCCTTGACCGACGCCGATGATGCGATCGCCGACCGCAAGTTTGCCGGACAGTTGTGCCGGGCCGCCAGCGACCAGTTCGCGGATCGTGGTATAGTCGTCCCTTTCCTGCAGGACCGCGCCGATACCGACCAGCGAGAGTTTCATCGAAATATCGAACTCGGCCGAGGCGGTCGCGCCGAAATAATCGGTATGCGGGTCGACGGACGTCGTATAGGCGTCCATGAATGTCTGGAAGACATCGTCGTTTTTGTACTTATAGGCGCGCTCGAGGGAGTTTTCGTAGCGCTTGTCGAGCGTATCGCGAATGGCGGCATCATCCTTGCCGGCAAGCTTCAAACGCAGCCAGTCGTTCTTGACGCGCTTGCGCCAGAGATCGTTGCTTTCCGCTTCGGTTTGTGGCCAGGGCTCCTTGTCGCGCACAAGCGAGTAGTCTTCCTTGGTGGTGAAATCGAACTTCTGATTGAGCAGGCTGCGCGCATAGGTCATGCGGTCGACGACACGCTGCTCGTACACATTGAAAATGGAAAACGGGATATTCAGGTCTTCCTGATTGATGGCGTCATCGATCTTGGTGCTGCCCGCCATGAACTTGTCGATATCGCTCTGCAGAAAGATGACACGATCCGGATCGAGGGACTTGATGAAGCGATTCATGATCCTGGCGGACAGGACGTCGTCCAGGGGAACGGGCTTATAGTGGAAGCGCTGCAGGAATTGCGCTGTCAAATGAGCGGCTTGCGCCTGCTGCGGCAGCGGTGTCAAAACTGGCGGTGAACCGGCTTCCAGAGCATAAGCCGATGAGGCAAATGCCAGGAACAGGCAGAGGAAACCATATTTCGTACGCATCAAGTCTTGGCCCGATTCTCAACGTTAAATGTTCAATCTATAATCTAGGTGGAACAATTATGGTTTTTTGGCAACCAGACAGATGCTTTCCTTCGGGAAAGATTCTCGAAACATTTGCGTGAAGCGAGTGTGACGACCGTCGACAAGTCGATAAATTCGAAGCCAGGGGCGCCAAAGTCGACCTTCGAATGTCAGAGGGTGCCGCGCAAGCCGTTCGGTGGCTGCGCCGCCGTAGGCCCGGCGGAATCATCGTCGGATCGGCCCATCGGTGACCCATCCGGTCGCGCGATTGGGGCTCGCCTGCCATGCGGCCTGGAATGATCGCCCAAATACAGCTGCAATGAAATAGAAGAAGACCCGGAGGGAAACCAGGTCTTCTTCCGTCTCTGATCGGAGGTCTAGTTCAGATCAGATTAGAACGTACGCTCGAAGCGGATGATACCAGCCCACTGGTCCTGATTGATGGAGTCCCAGTTGGTGTAGGTAACTTCCGGCTCGACCAGAAGGTTCTTGACCGGCTTGAACTTGAGGTTCGTGGTTGCCGAGAAGATCTTCGAGTCGGTGTAGGCGACCTGGAAGTTCCACTTCAGCTTTTCGTTGATCGGAACGCTTGCGCCGCCCCAGAGTGCCCAGTCGCCCCAGCCGATGCCGGAGGCAGCGCCAGCGCCGTTTGCACCGGCATACTTGTTGAGCTTGGAGCCATCGGTATTCCAGCCGCCCATGACGAAGGCCGAGAAGACACCGAAGTCAGCGTCGACACGAGCCTTGATGGCGCCTTCTTCAACGATCGAGTCGTAACCGCCGACGACCTTGAAGCCCCATGCGCCGGACTTGAAGCCAGCACCGGCGACAACGTCAGGAGCGTAGTGATCCGAGCTGTCTTCGCCATTCGAGCCAGTTGCGCCCGAACCGGAGTTCGTGTCTTCGAGCGAGATCACAGCCGAGAAGCCGTTGCCGGCGTCGTAGTTGTAGGTGATCTGGTTCAGTTCGTACGGGCCGTCATAGACCACGTCGTCGTTGATGACGTCGCCGGCGTAACCGGTGAAGACGTTGAACTGCGAGTCTTCCTTACCAACGGTGAAGCCGCCGAGGCTGATGCTGGCGTGCAGCAGGTTGGTGGAGGTAGCGCCGCCGTCATTCCAGTCCCAACGCAGCTCGGTGTTGGTCTTCAGCGGGCCGTATTCGGTGTCGGTTGCCGTCTGCAGCTGCAGCTCAGCGCGGGTGTGCCACTTCGTGCCGAAACGAGCGCTCGGGTTGTAGGCATCGTACCACTGACCTTCGGTACGAACCTTGCCGCCGATCTTGAGGCAGGTTTCGCTGCCCGGAATGAAGAAGTAGCCAGCACCGTATGCGTCGCAGATACGGACATATTCCAGGGGCTCCGGCTCGGCAGCGACAACAGCGTCAGCCGCGTGAGCACCGGATACTACTGCAAGCGCAGCAGCGGAGCCGAGAAGAAGGCTCTTGATATTCATTTTTTCTCCAATCGATTTGCCGGATAAGAACGCGGCCGGAGGCTATCCGCTACGTTCGTCAATTCGGCCGTTCCCTCTTGTCGAAAGCCCGAAAGACTTTCGTGCAGGCACGCTATCGGGACTGACGATGTATCGAAATATAATAATTCTTGGACACCATGTATTTCTCGACATAAATCCGTCACAGATGCAAAAATGCAGCAGAAACTAAGAATAACTTAATAATTTTTACCAGTATATTAGGAGGATATACTTAATAAACATACCAGATGTATATTATTTATGGCAAAAACATCAAAAGTAGTAAGTTTTGCATACAAACTATACATTGGAAGCGCATGAGGCGAATCGTGCGGCGCCGGCTCCGATCGGCCAGTGTCGGCTTATGCGAAGTCGTGAAGATGCCTTGTCAAAGGAAAAGAAGGGGCCGCGCTGATGGCCTGCCGGTTCGCGTGCGGTCTGTGAAAAGACCCGCCCGGCGCAGTGCCCAACGCCAGACTAGCCCGGGACCTATTTGCGAACTTGCGCAACGCCTCATCAGACCGTGCCCGCTCCGGCCCGGACGGCTGGGGGTGAGATGGTCGCCGGCATATCCATCAGCAGCGGCGACCTGATTTTACAAAAAAGCGGCTCCAAAACGCCGAAACGTTTTGAAGCCGCCGAAGCTGATACGGTCGTATTTAATGGGCTTCTGCAGAGATCAACGGCACCTCCGCGCCCTTGACGTCATAAAGCTTGCCGTTCAGAAAGTAGTCGCCCTCGTGCAGGCCGGCGATATCCTGATACCGGATCAGGCGTTCCGTTCCGGCGACGAAGACCGATTGCTGATCCGAGTTGCCTGTTGTCAGATGGTTGAATAACAGATTCAGCATGATCGCCATCAAGGCTGCTGAACTGATGCCCGAGTGGAAGATGGTGACCACCCATGCGGGAAAATGCTCGTAGAAGCCCGGTGAGGCGATCGGGATCATGCCGAACCCGATCGAGGTCGCCACGATGATGAGGTTCATGTTGTTCTCATAGTCGACCTTGGCGAGCGTGCGGATACCGCTCGCAGCGACTGTCCCGAACAGGACGAGGCCTGCTCCTCCGAGGACTGAACTCGGAACGGCAGCGACGATGCGGCCGACGATCGGTAGCAAGCCCAGGGCGACGAGAAAGAGGCCGCCGGTTGCCACGACGAATCGGCTCTTGATGCCGGTCACAGCCACGAGGCCGACATTCTGGGCAAAGGCGCTTTGCGTGAATGAGCCGACGACGGGAGCCAGGATGCTGGAGAGCATATCGGCGCGCAGGCCGTTGCCGAGCCGGCGCGCATCGACCTTGGTGCCGACGATTTCGCCGACGGCGAGAATATCCGCTGAGGTTTCGACCAGCGTCACCATGATGACGATGCACATCGAAATGATCGCCGCCGTATCGAACACGGGATAGCCGAAATGGAAGATCTGCGGCAGGGCGACGACCGGGCCGTTCATCACCCGAGAGAAATCCGCTATCCCGACCGCATAGGCTATGCCTGTGCCGATAATAATGGCGAGCAGGATCGAGAGCCTCGATATGGCGGAACTGCCGAGCTTGCTGAGTAGCAGCACGATCACGAGCGTTACCCCCGCAAGCAGGATGTTGGACTGGCTGCCGAAATCCGGTGCGCTTCTGTTGCCGCCCATGGCCCAGCCGGCGGCAACCGGCATCAGCGTCAACCCAATGGTCGTAATTACGATGCCGGTGACGATCGGCGGAAAGAAGCGGGTGATGCGTGAAAAGACGGGCGTGATGAGCAGCCCGATGAACGATGCCGCAATGACTGCGCCGAGAACGGCCTGGATGCCTCCATGTCCGGTAATGGCGATCATCGTCGCGACGCCGGAAAAGGATACGCCCTGTACAAGGGGGAGGCGGCTGCCGAAGAACGGTATCCCGATCGTCTGCAGGATGGTCGCGAGACCGCCGGCAAACAGCGATGCGGTCACGAGCAGGCCGACGTCGGCCGGCGTAAGACCCGAAGCCTGGCCGACGATCAACGGAACGGCAACGATGCCGCCATACATGGTCAGAACATGTTGCAGGCCATAGGCCAGATTGGCGCCAAGGCTGAGCTTTTCATCTTCAGGGGACAGGCGTGCGGTATTTTCCTCTGCGGCTGCTGCCAAGGTAATCTCCTCCATACCTTTGCGTTTCTCGTTTCCTCCAAACGAGCGTTGCACGTTACGGTGTGTGCCGTCTCATGACTTTATAGAAAAATGCGAAACACCTTACTGGAAGGCCGCGCCCGCTGTGGTCCGGTCGGCAGACTACGTCTTTTGCCGGTGGAATTGGGAAGCGGAAAGGCCTCATGCCGTCGAGACCGGGCAGCAACTTTATGTCGGCTCGTGTCGACGCAACTGGCGATCTGGCCATCGAAGCCGGTTCAGTCTCGGGAAAGAATATATGGGCAGAAACATATAGTCCATTTTCCGGTTCGGGTATCATTCAGAAGATTTGGGTGGGGTATAATGAGCGAATATCAAAACAAAGCAGTCAGGCTGCTGGCTTCGAGCGTCGGCGACGAGTCCCTGCTGGATCTGAATGATCGTCGGGATGCGTTTTTGTATCGGGCTCTGGAGCTCTATTTCGCAGCTGACGGTGCCGAAGATGCAATCCAGCCGATTGTCGAAAAAGTCTATTCGCAGAACAAGACGCGCGTCGATATAGCCGTTGGGCATGTGCTTTATAAATTGGCCGGCATCGGTCACGCTGCCGACATCGATATTATACAAGCAGCTTATAATAAGCTTGACGACACGAAGCAGAAACTTGCAGGCGAGAGCCCGGATCTTTCCCGATAGGAGCGTTGGTTTCCCTTATCGGCGGCTGCAGAGTCGTGTGAAAAAATCGTTCGATCCCCTTTATACCTCGTGTCCCAAAGCCGCCTGTCCATCTTCCTGATAGAATGGTGGGCTCTGGAGATGCCGTGGACTCCTGGCGATAAACGCACGTATCGTGCATCTTCTTCTGCATAGTGGCAATTATTGTGCGCATCGATAGGCTTCCCATTCGGAACTTGCGCACCCCTTGTACGCTCTTGCTGATATTCTGAGCATCAATGGCTCGAAGCGCTGCAGGAGGAGAAAATACTCAAGATGACCGAGAATGCGATCTATGTTTACCAGTCGATTGCGCGTGCGGTTTGTGATCACGATGTCGGTACGATGTTCGGTCTCATGGGGGATGCCAACCTGTTCATGATCGACCATTATGTGCGCGGATGCGGCGGTCGGTTCGTGCCGGCAGCTCATGAGGGAAGCTCGGTCCTGATGGCGCTCGCCTATGCCCATGTCTCCGGAAAGGTAGGTGTGGCGAGCGTGACCCATGGTCCGGCATTGACCAATTGTGTCACAGCGCTCACCGAAGGTGCCCGCGGCTCCATCCCCATGGTGCTTCTGGCGGGCGATACGCCGGTCGTCAACCCGCACCATCTGCAGAGCATCGACCAGCGCGAGGTCGTCAAGGCCACCAGCGCCGGCTTCGAGCAGATGCGCTCGCCGGAAACCGCAACCCGGGACGTTGCCCGCGCTTTCTATCGTGCCCGGGTCGAGCGGCGTCCGATCGTCTTGAACATGCCGGCCGATTTCATGTGGTGCGAACAGGCTCATGTGCGGGCCGTGTTCGAAGTCTTCGATGCTCCCGGATATGTGCCTGAGGGCGATGGGCTGGACAGAGCCATCGGCATCATCGCTTCGGCAAAGCGCCCGCTCATCCTCGCCGGAGGCGGGGCTTGCGGTGCGCGCGATCAGCTTATCCGCCTGGCCGATCGGCTGGAAGCGCCGCTTGCGACGACCTTGAAGGCAAAGGGACTCTTCAGCGGCCATCCCTATAATATGGACATTTTCGGCACGCTTAGCACGCCTGCCGCCTATGATCTGATTGCCAAGACGGATTGCCTGATCTGTTTCGGAGCGGGATTGCATGATTTCACCACTGACAGGGGCAAGCTCCTGAAGGGTAAGCGTGTCGTCCAGATCGACATGGATGCACGCGCCATCGGCAAGAACATTCATCCGGATGCGGCCCTGGTGGCCGATTCGGGCCTGACGGCAGACAATTTCGTCCATTGGCTGGATGCCGCGGAGATTCCGCCGAGCGGTTTCACGCACGAACTGGATGTCCCTTCGCTCACCACCCATCCACGCGACCAGCGCAGCAAGACGAATGCCGGATATGTGAACTACATCTGGGCGCTCGAAGAGCTGGAAAAGGCCTTGCCGAAGAACCGGGTACTTGTGACCGACGGCGGGCGTTTCATGACCGAGGTCTGGTGCCGGATTTCCGTCAGCGACCCGCGCAGCTTCGTCGTGACGGCAAATTTCGGCTCGATCGGCCTTGGCTTGCAGGAAGCAATCGGCGCCAGCGTTGCCGCGCCGGATCGGCCGGTGGCGCTTTTCACCGGGGATGGCGGTTTCATGATGAGCGGTGTCAACGAGTTCAACACCGCCGTGCGTCTCGGTCAGGACCTGATCGTCATCGTCTGCAACGACTCGGCCTATGGGGCCGAACATATCCAGTTTCGCGATCGGAAGATGGACCCGGGTCTCACCCAGTTCAATTGGCCCTCATTTGCCGAGGTCGCGACCGCGCTCGGCGGACACGGCGTTACGGTGAGCTCGGCTGACGAGCTTGAAAGCGCTCTTGATGCCATCCGGAACCGCAATCGCCCTGTATTGATTGAGCTGCGCCTCGATCCCAACGACGTGCCGCGAATGCGCATCTGACGATCTTTTTCGAAGTCCCGAGAGGCAAATCGCCTGCAAGGGGTAAGGTGACGATATCAGCCGGTGATCTGGCGATAAGCTGGCGCGTGCGCGGAGACGATTATCGAGACGTCTCCGCCGGATCGTTGCGACGCAGTGTCGATGACTGTAAAGCAGATGGGATTGCGCCTAGGCTTGGCGTGGAATATCGCCGCAGGCTCACGATAATTGCGGTGCGCCGAAGGTATTTGGGTTCTGATCCATGGATGAAAAAAAAGATATTGCCGGGCTTTGCAAGGAGAAGGGGCTGCGCCTGACGTCTCCGAGACAGGCGATAGCCAAGGTTTTGTCCGAGGCGTCGGATCATCCCGACGCGCTGGAAATTCATCGCCGCGTCACCGCGATCGATCCCGGCATCGCGATCGCCACCGTCTACCGGACTTTGAGCATCCTTGAGGAAAATGGCATCCTCGAGCGTCATTCCTTCGGAAATGGCCCCGCGCGCTTCGAAACTGCAGATCAGGAGCACCACGACCACCTGATCAATCTGGAGACCGGCACGATCATTGAATTCCGGTCTGATGAAATCGAGCGCCTTCAGGAAGAAATCGCGCGAAAGCACGGTTTCGAGATTGTCGGGCACAAGCTCGAGATCTATGTCAGACCCTTGAAAGGAACGCGTGGCCGCAAAAGAACGGGATAGTCAGACCCGCTTTGGACCTGCCGGTCAAAAATGGGAAGTGTCCTCGGGGCGGCATTGTACCGCCTCTTCCGACGGAGGATCTATCTGACGTCATCTGCCTCGACCAATGCCGCTCTGCGGGTGGCGCGCACGAAGGCAAGAATGAAGAGCGCGGCAAGCAGAAGCACGATGGTCGGCGCCGGTGCGCTGTCGATGAAGAAGGACAGATAGACGCCGGCAAAGGAGCCGATCACGGCGATCGCCACTGCCAGAAAGAGCATCGTGCTGAACTTGCGGGCAAGCAGAAAGGCGATCGCTCCCGGCGCGATCAGCATGGCAACCGCAAGGATGAGGCCGACCGCCTGCAGGGCACCGACAATGGTCAGCGAGATCAGCCCCAGCAACCCATAATGCAGCAGCTTCACCCGCAGGCCGACGGCGCGTGCTTGGGCCGGATCGAACGCATGCAGCAGAAAGTCCTTCCACTTGATGCCGATGATGGCTGCTGTGATCGCGGCGATGACGGCCGCCATGCCGATATCGTGCCGGGAAACGCCGAGCATGTCGCCGAACAGGATGTGATCGAGATGCACCTCGGAGCGGACTTTGACATAAAGGACGAGACCGAGGCCGAACATGCCGGAGAAGACGACGCCCATCACCGTATCCTGCTTGATGCGGCTATTGTCCTTGAGAAAGCCGGTGGCGATGGCGCAGAACATGCCGGCAGCGAATGCGCCGATGGCAAAGGGAAAGCCGGCAATATAGGCCATGACCACGCCGGGGAAGACCGCGTGGCTGATCGCATCGCCCATCAGCGACCAGCCCTTCAGCACCAGGAAACAGGAGAGAAGCGCCATCGGCACGGCAACGAGCATCGAGATTGCCAGTGCATTGACCATAAAATCGAACCGGATGGGGGAAAGGATGGTGTCGATCAAGCTCATCGTTCATCCTCCAGCGCATGCACCGCTCGCCGGCGTGCCGCCAGCATGCCACGCTTGGGTGCAAGGAAGAATGCGATCAGGAAGATCGCCGTTTGCAGCACCACGATGATGCCGCCTGTGGCACCGTCGAGGAAATAGCTCGCATAGGCGCCGACGAAGCTCGTCAGCGAGCCGATGGCGACGGCGATCGCCAATAGTTTCGGGAAGCGGTCGGTGAGCAGATAGGCTGTCGCGCCGGGCGTCACCACCATGCAGATCACGAGGAAGGCGCCGACCGTCTGAAGGGCTGCAACCGTCGAGGCCGAAAGCAGGGTGAAGAACATCAGTTTGAGCGCCGTCGGATTGAGCCCGATGGAGCGCGCATGACTTTCATCGAAGAAGGTAACCATGAGGTCCTTCCATTTCACCAGCAGGATAGCCAGGGAGACGAAGCCGATGATCGCGAGTTGTAGCGTGTCACCGGGCGTAATGGCGAGAACATTTCCGAGAACGATCGTCTGTATGTTCACCGCCATAGGTTTCAGGGATACCATGAACAGGCCGAGCGCGAAGAAGGAAGAGAAGGTCAGGCCGATAATGGCATCCTCCCGCAGCTTGGTTCGTTGATTGAGAAAAAGCATCGCGGCGGCGGCGAGACCGCCGGAGAAGAAGGCACCGAGAGAAAAGGGGAGCCCGAGCATGTAAGCTCCTGCGACACCTGGTACGATTGCGTGCGAAAGCGCGTCGCCGATGAGCGACCAGCCCTTGAGCATGAGATAGCAGGATAGGAAAGCGCAAACGCCGCCGACAAGCGCGGAAACCCACATGGCATTCAGCATATATTCATAGGCAAAGGGTTCGAGGATGCCGGTCATCATTCGCGGCGCCCTCCGTCGACTTCGGCTCCTTGGATGACCACCCTGCCATCTTCGAGAACCATCGGGCGCTCGTCGTCGCCGAGCACGCGGACCGCCGCCTTCGCGCCATCTTGTGTCCTGTTCAGCACGAAATGACGCAGCACGCCTCCGAATGTTTTCTCGAGATTCTCTTGTGTGAAGGTACCGGCCGTCGGCCCGCAGGCGAGCACGGTGCCTTTGATGAGAATGGTCCGGTCACAGAACTCCGGTACGGAGCCGAGATTGTGGGTCGACACCAGCATCACGCGACCCTCGTCCCGCAACTCGCGGAGGAGCTTGATGATCTGCTCCTCAGTCTTGACATCGACGCCCGTGAACGGCTCGTCCAGGAGAATGACGCGGCCGTCCTGCGCCAGCGCACGGGCGAGGAAGACCCGTTTCTTCTGGCCGCCGGAGAGCTCTCCGATCTGACGCTTGCGAAACTCGCTCATGCCGACGCGGGCAAGCGCGGCGGCGACCGCTTCGCGGTCGGCCGCCTTGGCGATGCGCATCATGCCCATGTGGCCATAGCGCCCCATCATCACGACATCCTCGACCAGAACCGGAAAATTCCAGTCGACCTCTTCGGCCTGCGGTACATAGGCGACAAGGTTCCTGTGCAGCGCATCTTCGATCGGCATGCCGAGCACGCGGATTTCGCCTCTCGCAAGCCGGACAAAGCCCATGATGGCCTTGAAAAGGGTGGACTTTCCCGAACCGTTTACCCCGACCAGCGCAGCGATCGTCCCTTTGGGAATGCGAAAGCTGGCATTCCGAAGGGCCGTATGCCCGTTGCGATAGGTAACGGTGGCATTCCTGACCGTGATGCCGGAGCCCGCATCGTCGGATGCGGGCCGGTTAGCGCCATTGCCGGAGGCGCTCATTGCGGCAGACCTTCGCTCAGACCCTTGGCGAGTGTCTCAGAGGTCACTCGCAAAAGGTCGAGATAGGTCGGCACCGGACCATCGGCCTCGCTCAGGGAATCGACATAGAGCAAGCCGCCATAATGGGCACCCGTTTCGCGGACGACCTGTCGGGCTGGTTTATCGGAAACCGTACTCTCGCTGAAGACGGCGGGAATCCGGTTTTTCCTGACTGTGTCGACGACCTTGCGCACCTGCTGCGGTGTCCCCTGCTGGTCGGCATTGATCGGCCAGAGATAGAGTTCCTTCAGACCGAAATCGCGGGCCAGATAGGAAAAGGCGCCTTCGCTCGATACCAGCCAGCGCTTGTCCTCAGGGATATTGCCGAACGTTTCGCGGATCGGAGCGATCGTCGCCCTGATCCTTTCCTTATAGGTCTCGGCGTTGGCCTCGTAGGTATTGGCGTTTTCCGGGTCGTATTTGGCGAAGGCGTCGCGGATATTGTCGACATAGATGATCGCGTTCTCGGGTGACATCCAGGCATGTGGGTTGGGTTTGCCTTCGTATGGGCCTTCGGCGATGCCCATCGGCTCTATGCCGGTCGAGACGACGACATCCGGAACATCCTTGAGATTCCGATAGAATTTCTGGAACCAGAGTTCCAGATTGAGTCCGTTCGAGAAAATGAGCTTTGCCCCCTGCGCCCGCTGGATATCTCCTGGCGTCGGCTGATATTCGTGGATCTCCGCACCCGGTTTGGTAATGGATTCGATGGTCGCAGCGTCGCCCGCAACGTTCCTTGCCATGTCGGCGATGATTGTGAAGGTCGTGACCGCCTTGAATTTTTCTTGAGCAGCGACTGGGGCCGCTGCCAGCGCGACGGCAAATGCGCCCGCCATTCCTGCCAGGACAGACCGTCTCACCTTATCGAACATACCCACCTCCTGATTGATATTCAGACTTAATTGCATCTGGTGGTCGGTCTTGTTCTTTTTGCAATTGATAATGATTAGCAAAAAGGGTTGACGCCCGCCCGATTTCCCATATCGTGCAATTAAGAATGAGTTGCAAGTAAAAATCAGCGACAGACCCCCAGGCTGGAGAAATGCGATGACGGAAATAGTGAGGCAGCCGACATTGTCGGAGCGGACGGATGAGCAGATCCGAGAGGTGCTTGCCGGACGGCGGCGAGGCATTCGTGCGATGCTGCTTTTTGCCGGCCCCGCCATGATCGCCTCCATCGCCTACATGGACCCAGGCAACTTCGCGACGAATATCCAGGCCGGCTCCAGCTATGGCTATTCGCTGCTATGGGTGGTGCTGATGGCGAATTTGATCGCCATGCTGTTCCAGGCGCTGTCGGCCAAGCTCGGCATCGTCACGGGCCGCAATCTCGCCGAAATATGCCACGATCAGTTTTCGACGCCGGTTCGCATCGCGATGTGGATTGTCAGCGAGGTCGCGGCCATGGCGACCGATCTTGCCGAGTTCCTCGGCGGTGCCATCGGGCTATCGCTGCTTTTCCAGATGCCGCTTCTGGCGGGGATGGCGGTAACCGCCATCGTCACCTATGGCGTCCTCCTGTTCGAGGGACGCGGCTTCCGGCCGATGGAGCTCATCATCGGCGCTTTGGTGGCCGTCATCGGCCTTTGCTACGTCATCGAAATGTTCATTGCGCCGGTGGCCTGGGGACAGGTTGGCATGGGGCTGATAACCCCATCCATGCCTGATATGACTGCGCTGACCATCTCCGTCGGCATTATCGGCGCAACGGTCATGCCGCATGCCGTCTATCTGCATTCCGGCCTCACGCAGCATCGCGCGCCGGCCCGCAACGATTTCGAGCGGCAGAAGCTGGTCCGTTTTTCGAATTGGGAATGCATCATCGCGCTGGCGGTGGCGGGTGCCGTCAATATCGCCATGGTGGTCATGGCGTCCGCTGCCTTTCATGCCGGGCATCCGGAGGTCGCCGAGATCGAGACCGCCTATCATATGCTGACGCCGCTTCTGGGTGGCGCGGCAGCTGCCGTCTTCCTCGTATCGCTGATGGCGTCTGGCATTTCGTCGTCGGCTGTCGGTACCATGGCGGGCCAGATGATCATGCAGGGCTTCGTCGGCTTCCACATTCCGATCTGGCTGCGTCGTCTCGTGACGATGCTGCCGGCCTTCGTGGTCGTCCTCTTCGGCGTCAACACGACCGACGCCCTGCTTTACAGCCAGGTCGTCTTGTCCTTCGCGCTGCCGGTTCCGATGATCGCACTCGTCATGTTCACGCGCAATCGCGCCATCATGGGGAATTTCGCAAATGGCCGGCTGACCGATATCGCCGCGATCGTCGGAACGATCGTCATCCTGTGCCTGAACGTGGTCCTGCTTCTCCAGACCTTCGGCATTCCGCTCTCCGGGCTCGGCTGAGCCCGTCACGCCCGGCCTGATAGAGAAGGCCAGCTCGAAAAGCATCACATCATTCGGCAGGAAGGGCGGCAGGCCGACAGCTCGCCGCTCGATGACGATACGCGTCGCGTCTCAGCTAAAGGATTTCTTCAGCCGTTCGATGCTTGCTTTTGATTTGCCGCAATCGCGTATTCTTCTGCGAGACGATAGATGTCTCCAATACAGTCGATCTTGCCGCGGAGTTCGGTGGGGCTGGCGGGGATTTCAAGGCCTGTCTTATCTTCAATGAGATACAGAATTTCGATGAAATCGAACGAGTCGACATTGAATTCTTCCAGCTTCCGGTCTGGCGTCAATTCAGCAGGCGGAACACCGAGAAAATCCGCGATCAAATCGCGCAGCTTGTCGGCGATGGGGGGGTGTGGCTCAGTCATTTATCTCTCCACAAAACTGGGTTGCGGGAAGCCGGTTATTCCATCGCAAGATTAAGCTGGGCTGAAATGTTGATGTCGAGACGCTGAGGAGAATAGCATGCGCAGAGTAGCGATTACCGGTATGGGCGTCGTCGCTGGAACGGGCAATGGAGTTGAGCCATTCTGGCAGGCCGTCAAAAGTGGACGGCACTGTTTCGGCCCTCTGGAAGGCTTCGACGAAAGTCGCCTCAATATCCGTCATGGCGCAGTTGCGCGTGATTTTCAGCCGGACCAGCAGATCAATCGCAAGAAACTCGGCTATCTCGATCGCTTCGCGCAACTGGCATTGTCGGCCGCTCACGAGGCGATAGTGGATGCGGGTATTGAGTGGACCGAGACGCTCAAGCGCAATACGGGCGTCATTACCGGCTCGACGATCGGCGGGCAGGCAACCCAGGACGAAGCTTTTCTGAGGCTCTATGGCAGCACGGTGCGGCCCGTCAATCCGGTTACCATTCCGAAAGTGATGCCTTGCGCTGCGACGGTTGCGATTTCGATGGATTTCGGTCTGACCGGACCGTCCTACACGCTTTCGACGGCATGTGCTTCATCGGCCCATGCGATCGGTCAGGCCTTCTGGATGGTGCGCCAGGGCACGCTGGATATGGCCATTGCCGGGGGAAGCGAGGCGCCTTTCAGCTTCGGCTATCTGAAGGCATGGGACGCGTTGCAGGTCGTCGATCCCGAGCCTTGCCGGCCTTTTTCCAAGGACAGGCAAGGCCTGAACCTCGGCGAGGCCGGCGCAATACTGGTACTGGAACCCATTGACGACGCCATCGCTCGCGGAGCCAAAATCTATGCCGAAATCGTTGGCTTCGGCATGTCCGCCGATGCGCATCATCTCACCCAACCGCAGCTGGACGGACCGGTCAGGGCAATGCAGTCGGCTCTGAAGGATGCCGCGCTCGAGCCGGCGTCCGTCGATTACATAAATGCACATGGCACCGGCACGCCGACCAACGATGCGATGGAATGCCGCGCGATCCGCACGGTTTTTGACACCCGGGCGGACCAGATCGCGGTCAGCTCGACAAAAGCGGTGCACGGCCACGCACTTGGTGCTGCCGGAGCTTTGGAGGCGATCGCCACGGCGCTTGCCATAAAGACAGAAACAATACCGCCGACCGCCAATTTTACCGTGGGCGATCCGGAATGCGATCTCGATGTCGTGCCCAACGCGGCTCGCTCTCAGCCGATCCGCGTCGCATTGAGCAACTCCTTTGCCTTTGGCGGATTGAATGCGGTCCTCGCTTTCACGCGGTATGATGCCTAGCTTCATCGGAGGCCGGAGAGAATAAACCTTCTCTCCGATCGGCGTTTCTGTGAATGTTCTGATCCAAAATGACGCCATTTCCGATGACGGGCAGGGGTGAACCGTCCCTATGCTGACGCATCCGCCGCCGTCGAGACTGGCCTGCGAATGCCCGCCTGCTCCAGCAGCGGCAGCACCTGATCGCGGAAATACGGGAACTCCGCATTGTAGTCGACGAAGGAGAGGGTCGTCCCGCCGAACCCGGCCTGATGAAGGGCGAGCAGGCCCTCCGCAATCTGTTCGGGCGTTCCGACGAGCGGAAAGCCACCATGCCCTGCCGCCATCCGGTCGCGGATCAAGGCCAGCAGGTCATGCGGAAAGGATTGGGCATGGGCAAATTGCAGGCGCACCAGATTGTCGACGGCTTCCCAATCGGCATTGTCCTTGCCGAAATGCTGGAGATAGTCTCGTGCCTCCTTCTCGCTCGGCCGGCACACAACATGGGCGAAGGTGAGAACACCGAGATTGCGGCCGGCAGCCTTGCCCTGTTCCTTGAGCTCGGCGATCTCAGCCGTCGAACGGTTCAGATCGATCGCCGGCGTAAACAGAAAATCCGCATTGCGCACGACAAATGCGCGGCCCTGGCCGGAACCTGCCGCATTGAGAATGGGAGCGCGACGCTGCGGGCGGGGATCGCCGAGTACGTTTTTCAAGTGAAAGAACCGTCCGTCATAGTCGAAAGCCTGATCTCGCTCCCACAGGCTCTCGACGACATCGAACCATTCCTCGGCATAGGCGTAGCGGCTTTCATGATCGGCCGGCAGATCAAGCCCCAGCGCCTCATATTCCGGCTGGTTCCAGCCGGCCACGACGTTGAGGCCGATGCGGCCGCCGCTGATCCGATCGATCGTCGCCATCTGCTTGGCGACAACGACCGGATGATTGGCGGCCGTGTGAATGGTGGCGAAGACGTTGATGTTGGTGGTGCTGGCAAGCAGGCCCGCCGCCCAGGTCATCGTTTCCAGCACATTGCCGTGAAAATTGGTCTCGCCGCCATAGCCAATCCATCGGGCGATCGGCAGCATGAAATCGATGCCCGCCTCGTCCAGCTGGCGGGCCAGCTTCAGATTGTTGTCCCAGGAATTGACCCAGCGCTCGTTCACTTTGGTGACGCTCATGCCGCTGGAGCAATTGCTGGCAAAAGTGCCAAGCAAAAACTGCCCTGCGGCGAACATGGAGTTCTCCGACATTTCGTTCCCTTTATTTTTTGATATAATTTACGATAGAAATTCTATTTGAAACTTCAAATTTGTCAACGCTTGCCGTCTCGGCATCATTTCAAACATCCTGAAAAGGAAGCATATGAGCACTGAAGCAGACGACCAAAAAGCCCAGCCGCGGGGGCTTGACCGGAGCTGGCACCTGGCGAAAACGCCTTTGCAGGTGGAGCTGACAGAGCTGGAATTCGCCCTCATGCGCGCATTCGAAGCCTTCGGACGTTGGCAGACCGAATGTCTGGCATCGGTTACGGGCCTTGCGGCGAGCGGTCCGGAAAATGCCATGCTGCATATCATCCGCATGCATGATCGGCCGAAATCCATCAAGGATCTCGCCCGTCTCGCCAATCGGGAAGACATCCCCAACATGCAATACAGCCTTCGAAAGCTGGTCGGCGCAGGCTTGGTGGAACGGAAGGGCAGCGGCCGTTCGGGCGTCACCTACTCAGTGACGGAAAAGGGCAGGGATGTCACGGACCAGTATGCCGCCGTGCGCGCGGCTCTTCTGGTGAAAGCCGTGCAGAGTGTCCCGAACATGGGACGGCGCCTGGAGGAGGCGGCAAGCACGCTCGACCTGATGACCGGCATCTACGAGCATGTGGCGAGAAGTGCGGCGACCCATCGTCGCTTTCCGGAGGAGTAGCTTTTTGAACCCGTCGAAAACAGACGAGGTTCATCAAGGCGAGCTGGTGCCCCTTCCTCGCAAAGCGTCTCTTCCGCTCGCGTTGCTTCTCCTTTATAGCTCCCGGTCCCGCAATGTCGGGCAGGAGGATGATCATGAATGCGAATGACGTCGCCGCTCATTGGGAAAGCAACGCCGAAACCTGGACCATCTACAGCCGCGCGGGCTACGACAAGTACCGCGATGCGTTGAACACGCCTGCCTTTCTCAACATGCTGCCGCCGGTTGCCGGTCTAAAGGGGCTTGATCTTGGTTGCGGCGAGGGTAGCAACACCCGGGCAGTCGCGCGCCTGGGTGTGCCCATGACGGGACTCGATATTGCGCCCACCTTCGTCAGATATGCCCGAGAGACGGAGATGCAAGATCCTCTCGGTATCGACTATGTGCTGGGCAACGGCCAATCTATCGATTTTCCGGATGCCAGTTTCGATTTTGTCACGGCCTTCATGTCAATGATGGATATGGCGGACCAGCAAGGCGCGTTGAAGGAGATAGAGCGTATCCTTCGTCCCGGGGGCTTCCTCCAGTTTTCCATTTTGCACCCTTGTTTCGTGCCGCCGACCCGTAAGAACATCCGCAACGAAACCGGAGAAGCGGTCGCCGTGCAAATCGCCGACTATTTCGACGAAAGCACCGGTCGGATCGATCGCTGGATTTTTTCCACGATCCCGGCCGAGGAGCGCGCGCAGTTGACGCCCTTCTCGATCCCTCGTTTCCATCGAACGCTCACAAGCTGGGTCTCGATGATCGTCAATGCTGGCCTGACCATCGAGGCCTTCGGCGAGCCGATGGCAAGCAGCGAAGTGGCGTTGGCAGAGCCGGTAGTTGCCGATACACGTATTGCCCCGATCTTTCTGCATATCCGGGCGCGCAAGCCCTGACCTGCAAAGATATCGTCTTTGCTGGGTATGTGCCTCCCACTTGTGGGAAGCCCTAGGCTCTAAGGGCACGCTTGCCGATCTCTGCGCCAGTCCGCTCATTCCGCCAGCTGTGTGACGGTGGCCGGACTGGACGCTCGCGTTCCGGAAAGGCTTGTCTGGCCGAGCGTCACGACCACGACGGTTGTGATGCTTGCCGCGACCGAAACCCAGAAGCCGTTTGCAGGCCCGAAGCTGTCCACCACCCAGCCGGTGACGAAGGCACCGAGCGCCATGCCGATACCGATGCCGGTCATTACCCAGGTCACGCCTTCCGTCAGCATGGCTTCGGGCACGCGGCGTTCGATCAGGCCGAAGGCGGTGATGAAGGTGGGGGAAATCGCAACGCCGCTGAGGAAGACGGCAAAGGCTAGCAGAGCGACCGAGGTACTGGCAGCGAGAAGCGGCAGGGAGGTAAGGGCGAGAACGCTGACAGCAACCAGCAATTGGCGCTGCAACGGCATCTTGAGGTTCAGCGCTCCGATGATGAGACCGACGACGAAGGAGCCAAGCGCATAGACGCCGATGACGATGCTGGCGGCACCCGGTTGGCCGAGCTGCTTGGTGATGGCAACGGCACTGACTTCCGCCGTGGCGCAGGTGGCACCGACGAAGATCAGGGCGAGCGTGATGATCTGGACCGGCCGCAGCCAGATCGCCGAGTGTTGCACGCCTTCGGAGCCGGCTGCGCGCACCTTGGGTTCGGTCGATCGCTGCATCAGAAAGGCTGCCGATCCAAGCACGAGAAAGATGGTACTGGCGACCATCCCGGCTTCCGGGAACAACGAGACCGCAAGCCCGACGGAAAGGGATGCGCCGGTGATGTAGACAAGCTCGTCGGCTGCCGATTCGAACGCGAAGGCCGTGTTCAACTCGGGTCGGTCTCGGAAAATCTCCGTCCAGCGGGCGCGCACCATGGCCGGTATGCTCGGCATGACCGCCGCGAAGAAGGCCGAGGCAAACAGCGTCCAGGCCGGCCAGACCCGGTTTGCCGCGAGGACGAGGATGATGAAGGCGATGACCGAGACGATGGTGGCCGGCGTGACGACCTTACGCTGGCCGAGCCGGTCGACGAAGCGCGATATTTGCGGCGAGACAACAGCATTGGTCAGGGCGAAGGTCGCCGAAACGGCGCCGGCCAGCCAATATTCACCGTGTGTCTGCGACAGCATGGCGACGATGCCGATCGGAGCCATAGCAAGCGGAAGGCGGGCGAAGAAAGCTGCGGCCGAAAAACTCTTGGCGCCCGGTGCTCGGAAAATCTCTCTGTACGGATTGGACATCGGAACATTCCCTGGATTGGACAAAGTGACCGCACACATACGCGGCGTATGTGAATGAAATAATTGCATACGCCGCGTATGTCAACTAATATACGTGGCGTATGCAAATTAATGTGAGTGATCGACGGAAACGCAATGCGCAAACCTCGCAGTGAAATGATCGCCGAGACGCGAGCCAAGTTACTCGCCGCCGGTCGTAAGGCATTCGGCAGCGTCGGCTATGCCGAAGCATCGATGGATGACTTTACGGCCGCCGCCGGATTGACGCGGGGTGCACTTTATCATCATTTCGGCGACAAGAAGGGGCTGCTGCAGGCGGTTGTCAGCGAGATCGATGCCGAAATGGCTTCGAGGCTGTGCGCGCTTTCGTCGAAAGCGCCGTCGCGCTGGCAGGGCCTGGTCGACGAGAATGTTGGCTACGTCGAAATGGCGCTGGAGCCGGAAATCCAGCGCATCATGTTTCGCGACGGTCCAGCCGTGCTTGGCGATCCCTCTGGGTGGCCGAGTGCCAATGGCTGCATTGCGACGATCACCGAAAGCCTTCGTTGCCTTCGCGACGAGGGGGTGATCGTCGATATCGACCCGGAGGCGGGCGCCCGCCTCATCAATGCGGCAAGCATCAGTGCCGCGCAGTGGATCGCCAATTCGGACGATCCAGAAGTGACGTCGAAACTGGCGGTCGGCGCTTTTCGGACGTTCCTAGAAGGCTTGCGGATCGAGAAGGACTGATTGGCCTTGCGCCCAGTCAGTCGCTCGATGCGGCGGTGAAGACTGCGAGCTGAGCTGCGAAAGCCCGTTTATATGCGGGCCTGGCTTCGCCGCGGGCGATATAGGCTGAGAGGTTCGGATACTCCCGCAATAGGCCCGAGTCCTTCACTCTGAGCAGGACTGATATCATCATAAGATCACCGGCGCTGAATGCCTCCTCGAGCCAATCGGCACTGCCGAGGCGATCGGAAAGTGCCTTCAGCAGCTGGTGGATGCGTTCGTCGACCATGGACAGGCGCTGCTCATACCAACTCTGATCGCGCTCCTGGAACCTTGCGGTCGCGCGCTCGATGATCGGCGGCTCGACTGTGGAGAGAGCTGCAAACATCCATGTGATCGCCCGCGCCCGCGCATTGGCATCGTCTGGAAACAGGCCGGCGTAGTGCTCTGCGATATGGAACACGATCGACCCCGATTCGAACAAGGCAAGGCCATCCTCTTCATAGGTCGGGATCTGCCCGAAGGGATGAAGGGCAAGATGCGCGGGCTCCTTCATCGCCTTGAAGGAGAGGAGACGCGCCTCGTAAGGCTGGCCGACTTCTTCGAGCGCCCAGCGAACGCGCATGTCGCGCGCCAGACCCCTGCCGCGATCCGGCGATTTTTCAAAGGCGGTGATCGTTATCGTCATTGCTGATCTCCATGACCTATCTGCCTTAAAGACGATTGGCCGAACGAAATTCCGACACTCCATTTTCAAGATAGTTTCCACGGTCGGGAACGACGTGGGCGAATGCTTCTCATTTTGCAGTTCACCGACTGCCGGATCAATTCATGGATAGGCCGCGCGGCAGACGCGCGTGATGATATTGCGCAGCCATCTATGGGCGGGGTCGGCGTCGACGCGCGGATGCCATATGGCGGCAATGAGTATTTCCGGCGTTTCGAACGGCAATTCAAAGCTTCGAACACCGAACTCGCCCACCGGTTCGTTCAGCTTGCTCTTGCCGAGGCAGGAGAGGGGGACAGCCGCGATGAAATCCGTCGAAGCGGCAATTCTCATTGCATCCGGAAAGCCAGGCACCACAACGCGGATTTCCCGCTTCAGACCTTTCCTGTCCAAGGCCTCGTCAACCACTTCGGCAAATTCTCCCCTTCTGGAAGCGGCGATGTGGGCGCAGGCGGCATAGCGCTTTGCTGTTATCGCCCCGCCCGTCAGCAGAGGATGGCCTTCCCGCGCCACTCCAACCAGCCGATCACGAAGCAGAAGTCGCGTGCGCAGCTCCGGCGCAGGCACACCCAGCACGCCGATTTCGAGATCGATCAGTCCTTCCCGCAGCATATGCGGCTCCTTGTCCTGCTTCAGCACGAAGCGGACACGGACATGAGGGGCGACTTGCGTGATAGCCGCGACGAGGGGTGCCGACAAAAGCTCGAGAAAGGCTTCACTCACGCGGATCGAAAACGTGGTGTCCAATGTGGTGACATCGAGTTCGCCGGCCGCAGCAGGCCGAAGAATGGCGCGCGCATCCTGCGTGACGGCGTGAACGCGATCTTGAAGGGTCTCGGCAAACCGTGTCGGCACGAGGGATCTGCCCGCTCTGACGAGCAACGGATCACCCGTCACGATACGTAGCCGCGACAGTGTGCGGCTCATGGCGGAGGGGCTCAAGCCGAGACGCTTCGCCGCTTCCGTCACGCTCCCCTCGGCAAGTAGGACATCAAGGGCGACGAGCAGATTGAGATCGATGTCTTCCATGGCAATTGGGTAGACCAGATCGATCAACATGCCTAGCGTCTAACGCAACTATTCTTTGCATCCTGTGCGTCTGGCGAAATCCAGACCGGGCTTTCATATTGCGCTCACAACAAATAGACAGAGGAGGCGTGCCCCATGCCGTCATCATCATCGTCCGCCGGCAGCATCCTGATCATCGGTGCGTCGCGCGGGCTCGGCCACGCCATGGTCGAGGAATTCTTCACGAAAGGCTGGTCCGTCGTCGGCACGGTGCGGGCATCGGCAGCAAGGACGAAACTGCACGATCTGGCAGACCGTTCCGAGGGGCGTGTCGCCATCGAAACGCTTGACATCAACGAACCGGAACAGCTCGCCTCGCTGCGCGCGCGGCTCGACGACCGCGTCTTCGACATGCTGTTCGTCAATGCCGGGACGACGAATGTCCCGACCGAAACCATCGCGGAGGTGACGACCGAAGAGTTCGTGCGTGTCATGGTGACGAATGCGCTGAGCCCGATGCGAACCGTGGAAGGGCTGCAGGACCTCGTTTCGCCCACGGGGCTGATCGGCGTCATGTCGTCCGGGCAGGGAAGCGTCAGCAACAATACGACGGGCATGCGGGAGGTCTATCGCGGCAGCAAGGCAGCCTTGAACACATTGATGCGCAGCTATGCCGCCCGGCATGCAGATGATGCGCGTGCATTGGTGCTCATGGCCCCCGGTTGGGTCAAGACCGATCTGGGCGGCCCCGACGGGCGGCTGACGATCGAGGAAAGCATTCCAAACCTGGTGAACGTGCTTATCGGCCAGCAGGGGAAGCGCGGCCTTGAATATCTGGACTATCTGGGCCGAACGGTTCCCTGGTGATCCGTCGCCAACGCAGCACGTGAACCTTGAGGCATTGCTAGGCCGGAAGCGGCTCCAGGCCGCTTCGGCTGACGATTGTTCGGCGGATCGCCGAATACATAACGGAAATGAATCGAAGCTGGCCGACCGATTCAAAACACTCGTTGGACCGCAGCCGCGTGATCGACGATTCTTCCGGCATGCTCACTCAGCCCTATCATCTCTACATCGAACGCACCAATGCTGCGAAGAACATGGCCCGCTACTACGCGCTGGAGATATCGACGACATTGTTCGGGGACACCTGTCTCACCCGACGCTGGGGCCGCATAGGCTTCGGCGGGCAGACGATGGCGCATCATTTCGAGGATGAGAGGGATGCCGTCAGAATGTTTCTCGCGCTGACGCGGCAGAAACGGGCGAAAGGCTACCGCCCATGCCCACTACAAGGCAGGGCGCTCACATGAATTCTCATCGCGCCCGAGTGCACTACCCGAGATCTCGGGTAGTGACGTGTCCATAATGATTAGAGCGGTCTGACGTTTTCCGCCTTTGACTTGCCGGTCTTCCGGTCCTGACCCAGATCGTAGGAGACGGATTGCCCCTCCCTGAGCACGTTGCCGTATTGCAGAGCGGAGACGTGAACGAAAACGTCTGGTCCTCCGCTTTCCGGCGTAATGAAGCCAAAGCCCTTATCGGTGTTGAAAAACTTAACCGTGCCAGTTGGCATGATATCCCCATGTCTTTGCAGTTGATCGCGGCGGCAACCTAGCGGGCAACTGCTGTCAGATCAAGCACATCTGCTAATCGTGCCCGCCAAGTCCTGTGATCAAACGTGTTTTTTTCGCACCAGATCGTCTTTGAAGCCTCGGCATCAGCGATAGCCATCCCTTCCGTGACTCGGCTTCGCCTGCTTTCGTCGAGCATTCGCGCGCAGCTCCGGTCATCTGCGGTAACTGGAATCTGATACAACTATGATGGACTAGCCCGTAAAAGGATCTATTCTTGCGGCCTGCCTCCCAGTTTTGGAGGCATCAATCGATCTGCCAACAAGCACGAGCTCCATCCATGACCAAAGGCTCCGATCTCCTAGTGGCCGCACTTGAGAACGAAGGTGTCGACCGCATTTTCGGTATTCCAGGCGAAGAAAATCTCGATGTTGTCGAGTCCATCCGCAAATCATCCATTCAACTGGTATTGACCCGGCATGAGCAGGCGGCCGCATTCATGGCCGCGACCTATGGCCGGCTGACGGGCAAACCGGGTGTCTGCCTGACGACGCTCGGGCCGGGCGCCTTGAACCTTTCGACGGGCGCGGCATACGCGCTGCTCGGAGCCATGCCAATGGTGATGATCACCGGCCAGAAAGGGATACTTTCGTCCCGGCAGGCACGGTTCCAAGTGGTTGACGTGGTAGCGTCGATGAAGCCGCTCACCAAGCTTGCCCGGCAGATCGTCTCGCCGCAGATGATCCCGACGATGGTCAGGGAAGCATTCCGGATCGCACAGGAGGAACGGCCGGGGCCGGTCCATCTCGAGCTTCCGGAGGACATCGCCGCCGAGGAATGCGAACCGGTCGCTCTCATCGCCCCGCATCAGCTGGAGCTGCCGATCGCCAGTGACGCGGCGCTTGATCGCGCAGCTGGGCTCATCATCGCGGCGAAACGCCCGTTGCTCATGCTGGGCGCCGCAGCCTCGCGCCCCCGCTCGACATCGGACATCGCACAATTCGTCATCCGCACCGGTATCCCGTTCTTCACGACCCAGATGGGCAAGGGAACGGTCCCAGGCGGAACCGAGCTCTACATGGGCACCGCCGCATTATCGGAGCGAGACTATGTCCATGAGGCGATCGAACAGGCCGATCTCATCATCACCATCGGCCATGACACGATCGAGAAACCGCCCTTCATCATGGGCAAGGGCGGCCCGAACGTCGTCCATGTCGGATATCAGCCTGCGACCGTCGAGCAGGTCTATTTCCCGCAATCGGAGGTTATCGGCGATATCGGCCCATCGCTGAAGGCGCTGGCGGATCGTCTCGAAGGCAAGCTGCCGAACGCACAGGCCCTTCTTCACCTGAGGGAACGCATCCTTGATCGCATCGCGGATCGAGCCACGGAGGATCGCTTCACGCCCCAGCGGCTGGTCCACGACATCCGCGAGGTCATGCCGCATGACGGCATCCTGGCGCTTGACAACGGCATGTACAAGATCTGGTTCGCACGGAACTATCGGACGCGCATGGCGAACACTCTGCTGCTCGACAACGCTCTTGCAACGATGGGCGCGGGGCTGCCGTCGGCCATGGTCGCCTCGATGCTCTATCCCGAGCGGCGTGTCATGGCGGTCTGCGGGGATGGCGGCTTCATGATGAATTCGCAGGAAATCGAGACGGCCGTCCGGCTGAAACTCAACCTCGTCATCCTCGTCATCGAGGATGATGCTTATGGCATGATCCGCTGGAAGCAGGCGGTGGACGAGTTCCCGGACTTCGGAATGACGTTCGGCAACCCGGATTTCGTGAAATATGCACAATCCTATGGCGCCAAGGGAACGAGGGTCGACGACATCAGCCAGTTCAAGCAAGCTCTCGAAGATGCCTTTTCCGGAGGTGGCGTTCATGTGGTGAACGTCCCCGTCGATTACTCGGAAAACGAGCGTGTGCTGGTGAAGGAATTGCGCGAGCGGCTTCCCGCCATTCTGGAGGATCAAGATGACGCCTAACCTGAAGGTCTATCAGGCATTCGATCGCGAGCTCATTGCGGAAATCCCGGCCGATGATGCGGGAGCTCTCGAGCGCAAGCTTGACGTCGCCGCGAGGGCCTTTGCCGACCGCGAGGGTTGGCTGCCGACGCATCGCAGGATGGCTATCCTCAGAAGGGCGTCCGAGCTTCTCGCGGAGAACCGTGACCGCTTTGCCATCATGATCGCCCGCGAAGGTGGCAAGCCACTGACGGATGCGATCATCGAGGTCACGCGCGGGATCGACGGTCTCGTCAACGCGGCAGACGAGCTGCGCAATTTTGGCGGCAAGGAAATCCCGATGGGCCTGACTGCTGCAAGCAGCAACCGATGGGCCTTCACCACCAAGGAGCCGATCGGCGTCGTGGCGGCAATATCGGCGTTCAACCACCCCCTCAATCTCATCATCCACCAGATTGCGCCGGCCGTGGCCGTCGGCTGCCCGGTCATCGTCAAGCCGGCCGCGACCACGCCGATCTCCTGCGTCGAGATCGTCAAGCTGTTCTGGGAGGCGGGACTGGACGAGCGCTGGTGCCAGACCTTCATCACGGAGGACAATGCGCTTGCCGAGAGCTTTGCTACGGATCAACGCGTTGCCTTCATGAGCTTCATTGGCTCAGCAAAGGTCGGCTGGTATCTGAAAAGCAAGCTGCCTCCAGGCACGAGATGCGCTCTGGAGCATGGCGGAGCAGCCCCCGTCATCGTCGATCGCAGCGCCAGCATCGAGGCAATTGTCGGGACGATCGTCAAAGGCGGCTATTATCACGCAGGGCAGGTCTGCGTGTCGGTGCAGCGCATCTTCGTACACAATGACATTCGAACCAACTTCACCGAGGCGCTCGCCGCCAAGGTCGCAAGCCTCCGTGTGGGTGACCCCACGCTGAAAGAGACGGAGGTCGGGCCGCTGATCCTGCCGCGCGAGACTGAGCGTGTCGCAAGCTGGATCAAGGAAGCGACCGATGCCGGAGCAAGGCAATTCGGTGGAGGGCGACTGTCCGAGACTACGCTCCTGCCTTCTGTCCTGCTCGATCCGCCGGCGGACGCCAAGGTGTCGCGGCTTGAGGTCTTCGGACCGCTGACCTGTGTCTATGGCTATAGCGACGTTGATGAGGCGATCGGCATAGCCAACTCGCTGCCGTATGCATTCCAGGCGAGCGTTTTTTCTGCGGACATAGCCGTTGCGCTCAAGGCTGCAAGGCATCTTGATGCATCAGCCGTGCTCGTCAACGACCACACTGCCTTTCGAACCGACTGGATGCCTTTTGCCGGGCGCAGGCAGTCGGGATATGGTGTCGGGGGTATTCCATGGACGATGGAAGAGATGGCCGACGACAAGATGGTGGTATTCAACGGGGTCAGCTAGGCGAACCCCGGAAAAGCGTCATCACCGGACTATCCGGCGATGGTGTTGCAGCAACCAATGGGGCGCTGTCTCGGTGCAACAAGATCGCGGTCAGCTTGACCGCGATCCTGATTGTGAAGCCTGGCAATCCTTTTAGGATTGGAGAAGACCTAAAGATCAAAACTCTTCCCAGGACGCCGATGCGGCTGCGGCCGCGCCGGAACCACCGAATGCGCCGGCGATTTTGGAGCGGAGCGCACGCGCAGGCGATGCGGCAGGGCTGGATCGTTCCGTTGCAGCGGCCGGTCGTGCATGGCTGCGGCCATTTTGCAGGTTGAACTGTCCGAGCAGCTCATTCAGGGACGTTACCTCCTTGGCAAGGCTGTAGCTTGCCGCGGTGGATTCTTCGACCATGGCAGCATTCTGCTGTGTGCCCTGATCGATGCTGTTGACGGCCGTGTTGATCTCCTGCAGGCCGGTCGCCTGCTCGCGGGCTGCCTCGACGATCGCTCGCACGTTGCGGTCGATTTCTTCGACTTCCTTGACGATCTGCTGGAGCGATTGCCCGGTTCTGGTGACGAGGTTGACGCCACTGTCGACCTGCTGGCCCGATGTCGAAATCAGCGCCTTGATCTCCTTGGCGGCCGTGGCGGATCGTTGCGCCAGCTCGCGCACCTCCTGCGCGACAACGGCAAAGCCCTTGCCCGCTTCGCCCGCCCGCGCTGCCTCGACGCCGGCATTGAGAGCAAGCAGGTTCGTCTGGAAGGCGATGTCGTCGATGACGCCGATGATGTTGCTGATCTCGCCCGAGGACTTCGAGATAGCCTCCATTGCGGCAATTGCTTCCTGCATGACTTCGCCGGATTTTTCGGCGCCGATGCGCGCGCGTCCGACCAGCGAGCTCGCTTCTTCTGCGCGCCGGGTGGAATCCTTGACGGTGGTGGTGATCTCCTCAAGGGCGGCCGCTGTCTCCTCGACGGAGGCTGCCTGCTGCTCGGTGCGCTTGGAGAGATCATCGGCGGCGGAGCGGATCTGGCTGGCGCCCGCGGCAATGGCCTGACCTCCCTGGCCAACGGAACGCAGCGTTTCCTCCAGTTTCGCCATCGAGGCGTTGAAATTCGCCCTCAGGCGGTCGAGATGATCGACGAAGGGCTGCTCGATGCGATAGACTAGGTTGCCGTTCGAAAGCTCGGCCAGGCCGCCTGCCAGGCCATCGACGGCAAATTGCGTGTCCGCCGCATCCTTGGCCTTCTGCGCTTCGCGTTCAAGTCTTTCCTTCTCGGAGAGACTACGATTGGCGCTCGCCTCCTGTTCCAGTCTTATTCGCTCGATGGCATGGTCTCGGAAGATGGAGACGGCCGCAGCCATCTGACCGACTTCGTCTTTGCGCCCAATGCCGACGATCTGCTCATCGGTATTGCCGTCGGCGAGGGAAACCATGCGCGCCCGCAGCCGTTCGATGGGGGTGGCAATGCAGCGAGTGGACGCGAGAACGGCGATCGCAATGGCCGCGGCAAAGAGAAGGCCAAGCGCGATCAGAGCATTTGTAATGGTGCTGCTCGCATGTTCCGCCAGCATGTTGCTCTTGTCATTGATGTTCTTATTGAACGTATCGAGCCACTGGCGAACCGAAACCACCTCGTCATTGATCATCGGATCCACCTGCTTCAAGAGCTTGGCGGCGGTGTCGTTGTCATCGACCAGACCGGCTTTTACGGCTTGATCCGTAAGGACGATGATATCATTGGCCCTTGAGGCCAGCTTTTCCACGGCATCCGCTTCAGCGGGCATCAACCGTTTAACGTTCGCGAAACGCTGCAGAAGAATTTGCTTATTCTCCTCATAGTCCTTCGAAAACGTCGCCATCTCCGGGTCCTTGGCTGTATATTGCAGGATCTGGTAGGCGTTGTAACTCATGGCGGTTATGCGCTGGCTGGCTCTCGACATTTCCACCGCTGCCGCTTCATTTTTGGCAATGAAATTCGAATAGGTGGCAACCGTGTCCTTATATTGGCTCGATACGACAAGGACACCTGCGATCCCGATCAGACAGATCGGAATGATGATGGAGAGCACCTTCGTGCGGATCTTGGCGTTCTGAAGGAATGACATGGCGGCTCGTTGATTTTTAGCGAGCTGGCGGCTGCCTACACCACGAAGATTGATATAGGTCGGCGATTGCCTGCTCTGAACGTCGGGAACATTGCAGGTAAGGAGCATTCTGCTCGTCGCATTTGGCGCTGCAATATTAAAGAAGCCAGATATGTCTGAGAAAATAATTAACGATGACCAACATTAAATAATTTTATTGAAATAATTCATAGGCTTGAGTGGTAACTTCAAATTGTATAATTCGAAATTATTTGCAAATCAGCAGTAGTTTCTTGACTGAAACGAAGTGCATCTGCTTGCAACGTACAGTGCGGGAATAGCAAGCTTGCATCGAGATGCAGTTCTTGATTGTCGTTATTGCGTGGAAGAGCGAACAAACTGCAACCGCCGCCTACATTAGCGCATGCTATGGCCTTTTAACTGGGTCGTCTTGGCGGCCATATCCCAGTCCGCGCATTCTTGACCTTGGCGATGAGGTTGCCGTCACCACGGATTTACGGCCCGGCATCTCTTGAATCAAGATTAATCGTGGCTCGCTCCTATGAGAATCTGTGCTCCTTGCCGGTCAACGGCGTGGCGAACAAAGTCTCGCCAATCTGGATCGGCCGATCGCCATCGGTGCGTGCGACAAGCGATACCAATTCGGGGACATCCAGATGGACGACCGTGTCGGCCCCGAGCCGTTCGATATGGCGCACTCGCCCTTGCCATTTTCCTTCCGCCGAGGAAAGTGCGATATGTTCCGGCCGGATTCCGTAGGTCCCGCACCCCTCCCTGGCAGCGATTTCGCCTTCAAACAGGTTCATCTTCGGCGATCCGATGAAGCCTGCGACGAAAGGTGTGGCCGGGTTATGATAAAGGTCCATCGGCGTTCCGATCTGTTCGATCCGGCCACCGTTGAGCACGACGATCTTGTCTGCCATGGTCATGGCCTCGACCTGATCATGGGTGACATAGATCATCGTTGCTCCGAGTTTGGCATGGAGTTCGGTCAGTTCCATCCGCATCTGCGACCGCAAGGATGCGTCGAGATTGGAGAGGGGTTCGTCAAACAGGAAGACCTTTGGATTGCGAATGATTGCCCGGCCGATCGCGACCCGTTGCCGTTGACCGCCGGAGAGCGCCTTCGGCTTTCGATCCAGCAGATGCGAGAGCTGGAGAATATCGGCCGTCTGCCGAACCTTTTCCTGAATCTCAGCCTTGGGGCGCTTGGCGAGCGAAAGACCGAAACCGATGTTTTCGCTGACGGTCAGATGCGGATAGAGCGCGTAGGACTGAAACACCATCGCGATGCCGCGTTCCGAAGGCTCGGCGTCCGTCACATCCTTGCCGTCGATGGAGATCCGGCCCGAGGTCGAGGTTTCCAATCCCGCGATCATGCGCAGAAGAGTGGACTTTCCACAGCCGGACGGGCCGACGAAGACGCAGAATTCGCCTCCTTCGACGGTCAGATCGACACCGTTCATCACGGTTAAACTGCCGAAGTCCTTGCGGATATTTTGAAGAACGACACTTGCCATGGTTCATCCTTTCACTGCGCCGGCCGTCATGCCTGCTACGATCTGCCTGTTGAAGAATACGAAGACGATGAGCGGCGGGATCGTCACCAATAGAATATTCATGAAAAGAAGATTGTACTGCGTTTGAAACTGTCCCTGAAAATTGTAGAGCGTCAGCTGTACCGTTACGTTTTCTCTGCCAGGCAGGTAGTAGAGAGGGTTCGTGAAGTCGTTGAAGATGGCGATCGACTGCACAACGATGATGGTCACGGTCACGGGCTTCAGCAGTGGCAGCACGACGCGAAAGAAGATCTGCAGCGGCTTTGCTCCATCGATGATCGCCGCCTCATCGAGATCGCGTGGGATTGTGGCGATGAAGCTACGGAACATGAGGACGGTAAAGGCAAGACCATAGGCAACCTGAATCAGTATCATTCCCGATATGGACTTGAAGAGGCCGATCGACTGCAGGACCCAGATGGTTGGCACAACGGCAGGCGGAATCATGAGGCCGGCGAGAACACAACCGTAGATAATTCTATTCCAGCCGGATGGGCGACGCTGCAGGATGTAGCCGACCATGGCACCGAGCAGAACGAGAAGCGAAACGGCAGCAACAGTGATAACGGTCGAATTGAAATATGCCAGTAGAAGCATACAATTACGCGTTTGAATAACCTCGATGAAATTCTGCAGCAGGTGCCATTCCTGAGGCAGGGTAAAAGTCAATGATGCAGCATCCTGCTTTGTCTTGGCAGCGGTTATGAAGATGAACAGGAAGGGCAAGACGAATATCAAGCCACAGGTAACCAGGGACGCAATGCCGGTATAAAGCTGACGGCGTGTCAAAGGTCCACCTCCCTACGGTTAAACCAGGCTGTTATCGGTAGAATGATCGCGCCGATGAGGATGAACAGGATGACATTCCCGGCCGTCGACAGGCCATAAAATCCGGCCTGATACTGCTTGTAGATGACGCTTGCCAGCACATCCGAGGAGAAGCCGGGCCCACCGCGCGTCATTGCCCAGATCAGGTCGAAGCTGCGCAGTCCACCGATCAGCGACAGGGTCACGACGGTAATCGTTGCCGGTTTCACCAGCGGAACGGTGACGCGGAAAAACATCTGGCGACGTGTCGCACCGTCGATCCTGGCGGCTTCGTAATAATCGGGGCTGATCGAGGCGAGACCGGCGATGTAGATGACGGTCGCCAGGCCGATGCCCTTCCAGAGATCGACGAAGACAATCGAATAGAGCGCCAGGGCCGGGTCCGTCAGCCAGCCGGGTCCGTGAATGCCCATGGCGGCAAGCGTGACGTTGATCAGACCGCGGGTCGGATGCATCAATACGGAAAACGTGATGCCGACGCCGATCGTCGATACGAGAACCGGAAAGAAGATCACAGTGCGCAGCAAGCCCTGCGCCCAGATGCCCGAGGTCAAAAGGACTGCCAGCAGCAGACCCAGGATCGTCTTCGTAGCGGAGGTCATCACCGCATAGATGATCGTGTTGACCAGGCCCTGGATCAAAAATGGTTCCCGGAAGAACTGGCGGTAATTGTCCAGGCCGATGAACTGGGTGGTAAAGAGATCCCAGCGTGTCAGGCTGAACCAGAAGGAAGCGACAGTCGGCACCAGAAAGAGAACCGTGAATATCACGGCCGCCGGGAGGACGAACCAGTAGGGATAAGGTGATTTGCGTGTGGCCATGGAGCTACCTTGCGCCCCCACCCGGACCGGTGCCGGGCGGGGGATCGGCTGGGAGGTTACCAGTTGGGCAGTCCAAGTTGTTTGGCCTGCTTTTCGACATCCTGATCATAGAGAGCCGCGGCGTCCTTGGCGGAGCGAATTCCGGTCCCGACCTCGACGGTGATCTGCTCGAGGGCCGGCCCCTTGATCGGCGACAAGAACTCCAATGCCGGAGTTGCGTGTCCTTCTGTCTCGAAATACGGCAGCATGTCGGAGACGACGGGCGGAATGTCTTTCGGCAGCTCGCATCCCCTAACGAGATAGGGACCTGAAGGAACGGCCTTGGCCATCAGCTCGCAGGCTTCCTTGGAACCGACCCAGTCGACGAATTTCTTGGCCTCCTCGACATGCTGCGATTTCGCGGAGACATAGAGTGCGGCGGGCATCCAGACAGTGAGGCCATTCTTGGCAGCATCTGTTCCAGGAAGCGCAAAGAAGCCGAGATCTTTCAGATTGTCTGGAAAATTCTGCTGTATGTTTCCGATACCGAAAGTGAGATTTGGATAGTGCGCGGCTTCGCCCGTGGCGACCATGCGCATGCCGTCGTCGAAGGTTGCTGCGCCGAAATCGGCGTTGAAAAATCCGCCTTTGGCGACCTCTTCGAGATGCTCGAACCCTCGCAAGGCGGCCGGCGTATCGGCGTATTTCTGCTTGTTGGCAGTGTAGTTGGCGGCAAAATCCGGGATTTCCGCCTGGACATTGTGGAAATCGGCGAGCACGAAAAGCTGTGAGGTCCAGGTCGTGCCGTAGGTCTGTGCGATCGCCACCTTGCCTGCCGCCTTGATCTTCTGATTGTTGGCCATGAATTCCGCCCAGGTCTTGGGCGGCGTAAGGCCGAGTTCGGCATAGATCTTGCGATTATAGAAGATGCCGCCACCCATGGCCGGACCGAATGGGATGCCGCGAACGTGGCCGTCCGGGCTTGTGACCACTTTTTTGAAACTGTCGAGAATTCCGGCTTCGGAGGCAAGATCGTTCAGATCCGCCATTGTTCGTTCCGGCTTCAAGGCCTGGAACAGTGAACCGCTATTGTATTGAAAAATATCGGCCATTTCGCCGGTCGCAAGACGAGTCTTGATGATGTTGTCACCTTCCGATCCGCCGGCACGCTGTTCGACATCGAAGCTCACATCCGGATGCTTTTCCGTATAGGCCTTGGAAACGGCGTCGAACGAGGCGATGGATTCGGGATTGGTGTCAATCAGGACGCTGAGCGTCACGTCGGCATGCGCGACGCCCGCCGCCAGCGACACCGAGATTGCGGCGAGGACGCACTTCATCATTCTCATAGTCATTTCCTCCTCCTGAAGACCGGAATGAATTGAGCTGCCTGCTTGCGGGTAAGGTGCCGCAAGCTGTCGTATCAGATGGCAAAGGTGATCGTGTGTTCCCCCTTGGTCAGTTTGAGTTCTCCGCCTGGTTCGATCCCGGCGCCATCCACGTTTAGCGATCTTCGATTCTGTCCCGCTGCCAGGCGGGCCGTTATGCCTTCCGGCAGCAACAGACGGCATGTGACGGTTTCTCCCTTCACCGTCCATCCAGTCTCGATGCGTCCGAACCGCGTGTCATGCCAGGCTGAGACCGGCGATAGTGCCGGCAGGATGGTGGGGTCGAATGAGATTTCTTCGAAGCCCGGCGCGTCCTCCAACGGTTTGATCCCGGCGACATCTTCAAAAAGCCATTGGCATACGGCTCCATAGGCGTAGTGATTGTAGCTGTTCATGTCAGGATCGTAGATCGTGCCGTCCTCGGCAAGCGCGTCCCATCGCTCCCATATCGATGTCGCGCCGTGGTCCACCTGGTATAGCCAGCCTGGCACCTTGCGATTGAGGAACATCTTTTCGGCAAGATCATGCATGCCGAGACGCGTGAGAGCCGGAAGCAGCGCGGGGGTTCCTATGAAGCCCGTGCCGATGACGCCGTCGGTCTCTTCCGAGACGCGCCGGAAATAGGCGCGGGCAGCCTCTTCATGCTCCGGTGGAACAAGGCCGTATTGGAAGGCCAGCGCCCATGATGTCTGATCATTGTGTGCGATACGACCGGACGGCGTAAAGAACTCGGTCTTGAAGGCATTCCGGATCTCCTCTCTCCGGATCTCCAGACGTTCAGCCTCCCGATCTTCGCCGAGAATGCGGGCGATCTTTGCTGCCAACTGGGTAGAAATGAAATGATAAAGGGTCGCCGCGCAATCATCGGCGACTGTCGGGCGCGGCTTGCGATTGTCGCCAACCGGCTGCAGCCAGTCGCCGAAAGTAAAGCCGTGCGCTCCCCACACGGCCGGCGGCCGGATAATCGGTCCGTTTGAAATGCCCCACAAATAATCGAGCCAGCGCCGCATGGCCGGAAAGCATTCTCTGAGCACGGCGGAATCGCCATAGTGAAGGTAGAGCTGCCAGGGAATGATGACGATGGCGTCCCCCCAGCCGGTTGATCCTGCCCAGTCGCCACGGCCGTCGATCGGGTGAAGCCGTGTCGGGTCCGGCGAAAAATGCGAAACCGCCCCATCGGCGCGTTGGTCATGCATGACATCGCGGAGGAATTTCATAAGGAAGGATTGGCTGTCCGCCAGCCAGCAGGCTGTTCCTGCGAAAACCTGGGCGTCGCCGGTCCAACCCAATCGTTCATCGCGCTGCGGGCAGTCCGTCGGCACCTCGATGAAGTTGGAGCGCTGCGACCAGATGGTGTTTTCGACCAGGCGATTGACTGCCTCGACGCCGCAGTTGAAACCGCCGGCGGCCACGGGAACGGACGATATCGGGACCATGGCAATGCTGACCAGTTCCGCCTGGCCGGTGATGCTGACGCGCGCATAGCGGAAGCCCATGAAGGTGAAGAGCGGCGCGTAGACCTCTTCGCCTTCTCCGGCGAGCGTATAGATCAGCTCGGCGCGTGCGCTGCGATAGTTGCGATTGTCGAAAAATCGCCCAGGGCCGAGCACTTCCGAATGTTCGATGCGAAGCTTGGCACCTTTCTCGCCTTTCACACGGATGCGGATATAGGCGCCGGCATTCTGGCCGAAATCATAGACGTTGCTGCCGCCGTCCTCGATCCAGCTGTCGATCGGTGTATGCTCGGGGAGTTCCTTGACGGCGCCCGTCTCGTGCGGAACGAGCAATCCCTTGTCGAAGGCCAAAAGTTCGACGCCATGGCTGTCGTGCGGCGCGATGCGAGCGTCGTAATCCTCTCCATAGTAAATGCCGTTGCGGGCGACCGGCGTGAAGCCGCTCTTCCAGCTGTCGTCGGTCTTCAAGAGCAGCCGGCCGTCGCCATTCAGCTCCGCAATCGCCGCCACCCATTCGCCCCAGCAATTGAAGACCGGGTTAAGCGCCCACATCAGCTGGCTGCGGTACCATCCGTCCCCGAGCCAGATCTCGATGCGGTTCTCGCCAATGCGCAGATGTTCAGTAATGTCGTAGGTCTGGTATGCGATCCGATCATCATAACAGGTCCAGCCCGGCGTAAGCAGATCGTCGCCCACACGTCTGCCGTTGATGAAGGCGCGATAGAGCCCCAGCGCAGAAATACGCAGCGTCGCTTCGGTTGGCAGTTTTTCCAGCGTGAATTGCCGGGAGACGAATGTCCCTGCGGTTCCCTGGCTGGCATCGCAGGCGGGCGCGATCATCGATGCAGCAAATTGGAATGCGGAATCGACACGGGTCTTGGCCACGGCGGCGCCGTGGTCTGAGCGAATTGTCATTGCATGCCTCCTCAGCCGCCTGTACTCCGGCGGGATACGATTTTGTGTATCGTTCTATGTATATCATTCTACACAATCGATTGCGGCGCAAGAGTTTTGTGCCTATAATTTGGCGAGATCGGGGATTGAGACGCTTTATGATGAAAAATCAGACTGTTAACGCGGCGCAGGAGAGGGTGACCATCCGGCATGTGGCAGAAGATGCGGGCGTATCCGTAGCGGCGGTATCGAAAGTCCTGCGCAATGCTTATGGCGTCAGCGGCAGCCTGAGAGGCAAGGTGGAAGCCTCGATCGAAAAACTCAATTACCGTCCATCGGTTGCCGCGCGTGCGATGCGTGGACGGACGCAGACCGTTGGTGTTCTGGTGATCGAGCTGTCGAATCCGTTCCTTCCGGGCGTCATTGAAGAGGCCAATGCCGCGCTGTCGGAAAATGGCTTCAAGGCATTGATCGGCATTGGTCGCTCGGCAAGCTCGATCGAAGCGTCAATGATCGAATCGATGATCGACAACCGGATGGATGGCGTTGTCATCATTGCCCCGCGCATATCCGGCAAGGTTCTCGAGCGCTATGCGCGGCAGATTCCGATCGTCGTCATCGCGCATCATGAGCCGCAGGCCGAGACCTATGATACCGTCAATTCGGACGACAGGCGGGGCGGATATCTGGCTGTCGAGGCGGCCCTGCGCGCCGGCTATCGGGATATCGCCATGCTGAGCTATGATCTCCTGGATTCGCCGGCGACCATCGTCGCGCTGCAGCGCGAGGAGGGCTACCTCGACGCCATGAAGCAGGCCGGGCTCAAGGGACGCATCATCCGGCTGCCGCCAGTCGCCGTCGACCGCGAGCGGGCGATCCGGAGTTTTCTCGATGCGAAGGACCGTCCGCGCGCAGTCTTCGTATGGTCCGATCTCGATGCCGTGCCCTTGATCAATGCCGCGCGGACAAGCGCAATTCGGGTGCCTGAAGACCTTGCCATCATCGGCTACGACAATTCTCCGATGGCTGCCATACCGCTTGTCGGTCTGACGAGCGTCGATCAAAATCAGATGCAACTCGGGCGGACGGCTGTGGAGGTTCTGCTCAGCAGGATTGATGGCCGGCGTGACGCCAGGCATCTGTTGATCGAACCCCACGTGGAATTGCGCGGCAGCACCTGACACGTGATCAGGACGAAAAGGTGGAGAGGCAGGCTATGACCGCGTCCGGCTCTCCTGTTTCAGCACGGGCACAGCTGGATTTTCGTTCCAGCCGGATAGCCGGGTGATGTTTGCAAAGGCAGGCCGGGAACATGCTGGTACCGGCAATTGAGCCGAAGATTTTCTCTTGAGCCCAATTGCCGGTTTGTCTGCCGGTCTTGGCCGGCACCGCTTACTGTTCGTGGCCTTTATCAACCAAAGACAGCCACGGCGGATTTGATATTGATGCCGCCGTCGTGGCTTCGGCGCATTTGCCGGCCTGACCCCGGAACGATATCGAAGGACGAATGCCGAGTGGACCAATCACGTACCCGAGCCAAACATGTAAATTTTCTTCTATATCGTTTTTTCGGCTCCTTATTGTCATCCCGTGTTGCCTGCACTAATGATTATAGATCGGCAGATATCGGCGATCCCTCCGCTGCATTGCTCTTGGCCGGCAGCTTCTTGCGGACCGCAAACAACAGGAGAAGCTGATATTGGAGCTCTCGTCATTTCAGAGCGATATCGATGCAATGGCACGCCATATCTCGAGACCTCGCAGTCGCCCGCACCGTTGGGCACGCCCAGGTCGCCGCACATCACAGGCCCTATACCTATGGGTCCTAATCGTTGCAGCAGGCATGTTGCCTTGTCCCCAAAGCTTTGCCGCCGTCCCCGCTCTCTGTGCCGAGGCGCCGAATCAGACAGCTAAGACCCTCTGCGCGGCCGGCAAGCTGAAGACTGCGGAAAGCGCCCTGGATCAGGCCTATGCAGCTCTCGACGCCAGGCTCGAACCGCTTGGCAAGCGCAATCTGAAGCTCGCGCAGGAAGCATGGCTCAAATTTCGTGACCTCGAATGCAACCTGGAAACTGGAAGCGATCCGGATCGCCTCGGCCGAGAGGGCACGATCATGTCGATGCTGCTCGGCGAGTGCGCGATCGCGCTCACTGAGCAGCGGACCCGCGATCTGACCGAGCAGCTCAAGTGCCCAGGCGGCGATCTGTCCTGTGAACCATGATCGCGACAGCCGGATCATCACCGAGACGGTTTCGGGCAGCACCGCCATCGCACCCTCAGCCTCTCCCTGCTCATGGACAAGCTGGAGTCCGAGGACATTTTGATCGTGACCAAGCTCGATCGGCTCGGCCGTGACGCCATTGATGTCAGTACAACCGTCAAGGCTCTCGTCGAAACGGGGGTAAGGGTCTACTGTCTGGCGCTCGGCGGCGCCGATCTCACCAGCTCGTCCGGCACGATGACCATGCAGGTGCTTAATGCGGTAGCTCAGTTCGAGCGAGATTTGCTGATCGAGCGAAGCCAATCCGGCCTCAGGCGCGTAAAATCAGAAGGTAGGACGCTCGGCCCGGCCGTCCACACTCAGCCAAGAACAGAAACAGGATGTGCGCGATGATCTCGCGAAGGGCATTAGCGTTTCTGCGATAGCCAGGAAATTCGCGACCAGTCGACAAACTGTTATGTGGGCCCGAGACGAGAGCTCACGGACTGCCCCAGCTTAGCGTACGCGGCCTTTATCAACCAAAGACAGCCACGGCGGATTTGATATTGATGCCGCCGTCGTGGCTTCGGCGCATTTGGCGGTCAGTGGTAGCACGGAACACCTGGAGTAACTGCAGCGCAAGCGGCACCCGTGACCAGAGGTTTTTCATGCTTTCCTTGCCGCTTCTGCTCTTTCGCACGGCTTGGCCGGTGACAATACGCTGGGACCAACGGAAGCCGATTTCATGAAAATAAAGGTCTGCAAGTTCTGGGCTGATGTGATGAAAAACACCTGCGATGGTTCGCCGAACTCGAGCGTTGAACCCTTCAACTGAATTGACGTGGACGGAATCCCGGACATATTCGCGGCTGGAGTGGTTGACCGTCTCGTGTGCGGCAAAGCTTTCGCCTATGGCCACGAACGCCTTAGCCTCATCACTCATCAAGTGCGCATGCAGCTCAACTTGTGTTGTCATTGCGTTCACGGCAGCACGCAATGAAAGACCGGTTGCGACAGCGGCGCGGGCGTCACCCGCTTTGGACCCGGGAGTGACGTCTGCCGGTCGCTGCACGATCCCCACGACCAGCGTCTTTTCCGTTTTTGCCTGCCCCTTGCGGCCTCGCCCCGGTGGCGGCCCATCAGGCTGCTTTCTTGGCCCTCCACCAAGATAGAAATGGTCAACTTCCACCGTGCTATCGAGCATGTGCTCGCGCGCTACCATGAGGCGCAGCGCATGACCGCTCCGCCAGGCGGTCGGTTGGCTCACCCCGAGTGTCTCGGCGAGACGGATCGAGGACAAGCCTTTGTCCGATTGCAGCAACAGCCACATCGCCTTGAGCCATGTGCGCAAGGGAAGTTTCGTGGCATGCAGAGGCGTGTGCGTTGTCACCATGAACTGGAAACGGCAATCACTGCTTGGAGCATTGATAGAGGCCGGGACGTGCACGGTGCTTGCCTACGTCCCGGCCAGCTATCGCGATCGAGTGTTTGTAACCACGGCCGGGCAGATCCTACCATTCGGCCACACCATGCCCTCCAGCAAACGACAGCAATGCTCTTCGTCTCGGAATGCAGCAATCATGTCTTCAACTGTTCGAGTATTGGAAAGCGTTGCCACTATCATTTCAGACATAATCGTCATCTCCGGAGCGGACCGAAGAATCGCACCGAATATCCTATATTAAAAGGAATTTGCTATCTTTGGTTGATAAAGGCCCTGTTCGTTCTTTCAGAACTTATAGCTTGCGCCGACAAGGACCTTGTTCTGAGTGGCGCCGAAGTCCCCGATCGCCGACCCGAAATCCTTGTTTCCGAAATCGGAATAACGGTATTCGCCGCGAACGATGACATTATCGGTCAGCGCGTGCTCGATGCCGCCGCCGGCGGTCCAGCCGATCAGAATATCGTCCTTTTTCCCGACGCCAGAAACATCAACCTTGCCGCCGGCAGCAGCGACACCGGCTGTCGCGAAGAGCAGCGTGCGGTCCAGGGCGTAACCGACGCGAGCGCGGCCCGACGCATCCCATTCGAGATTCGCTTCCTTCTTGTCCTTGAAATTGTAGTTGAAGTCGTTTTCGATACCGTAGACGATATTGCCGGATTGGAAATTATATCCGGCATGAACGCCGGCCGTGCCGCCGTCGAGATTGCTGTCGGTGCCCAAAACGGTCCCCTTGTTCCAGACATAACCGCCCTGTCCACCGAGATAGAAGCCGGACCAGTCATAGGCTGAAGGACCCTGCTCGGCGGTTGGTGCGGGATGTTCATAGGTGAGATCGGCGGCGAGGGCCGGAACGGCCAGGAATGACGCCAGAGCGCCGACGACGAAAAGCTTGATATGCATAATGGCAGTGCCTCATGTTCTTGCACCAACAGAAGGGCGTTCGCGTGTCGCATCGGCCCGGCTCATAGGGTGACTATGCCGTCCGCAAGATTGCTGTGTGTGCTTTCATATTCAGTTTTGTTGCAGCGGCGAAAAGCACCGGAAGAGCGTCAAAAAGAGCAAGGTCGACCGGTTGCCGGATATGACAATGGTGCCACGCGTTCGCCGCCTCCAAAGCCGCAAGATTTCGCAGGAAACATCCAGCTGAAATGGGGCTATGCGGTCAGCGGTCTTCAGCCGCTTCCGAGCACAGGTTCGGCCGCGAAGCGAGGAAGTCGATGAAGGTTCGAACCTTCGCGGAAAGATATTTCCTGCTGGGATAGACCGCATGCAGTGTGGCGTCGAATGTCACGGCTTTCGGCAGCACCATCTCCAATCGGCCATCGGAGATATCGGTTTGCGTCATCCACATCGGCAGGAAAACCAGCCCCATGCCCTCGAGCGCAGCCAGATGCAGCATGATCTCGTTTTCGCTTTGCATGACAGGACGGAAGTTCACGGTCTGAGTGCCGTCCTGCCCGGCGACGGCTATGCTGCCGTTCGCGTTCATCCCGCTATAGGCCAGTAGCGAGTGACCATTGAGATCGGCCAGCGCTCTCGGCCGGCCTGTGCGTGACAGATAGGCTGGAGATCCGACGAGATGAAAAGCAACGCGCATCAATGGTCGGGCGATGAGATTGGGATCGAGCCGCTCGGGGGAGGTCGCCCGCAGGGCGAGGTCGAAGCCCTCGTCGACGAGATTGACGATCCGACCGCTGAGATCCATGTCGAAGCGCACGTCGGGATAGCGCTGGTGATATTCGGCGATCATCCGCGCGATAAGCGCGTTTGCCGCCCATACCGGTGCGCTAAGCCGCAAGGTTCCACGCGGCATGACGGTGACGTTGCTGACGGCCGCCTCCACCTCGTCCAGTCCATCAAGCATCTGCCGGGCCTGATTGAAATAGAGCATGCCGCTCTCCGTCATACTGACATGCCGGCTGGTTCGGTTCAGTAGCCGGGTTCCCAGCCGGCTCTCAAGGTGCATCACATGTTTGCTCGCCATTGCCGGCGAGAGGCCAAGCCGATCGGCAGCCGCTGTGAAGCTCTTAAACTCCGCCACCGCGCAAAAGACTCGCAAGCTCGTTAGCGTATCCATGGATCATCAACTCATAGGAAATGTTTCTTCAATGTAAGCTGCATTGATCAATAAATGAGAAAAGTTAGTTTGGCCAGATCACACGGCCTGGCACATCACTCTCTCCGGTTTCGACTTTGATGGTGAGTGCCCCGCGACAAGGATGAAACACGTGAAAAAGCTTCGTCTTCCGACCTACTTCATCAGTCACGGCGGCGGCCCCTGGCCTTACATGAGCGGTGAATTCCGCAATAATTTCGACAAGCTTGAGCAATCTCTGATCGAGATGCGTGCCGAGCTGGGAAATGCGGTCCGGGCGATCCTGGTTGTCTCCGGCCATTGGGAAGAACAGGGCTTTTCCATATCGTCGGGCGCCCATCCGGGGATGGTTTACGACTATCATGGCTTTCCGGAGTATCTCTATCACATCAAATATGGCGCTCCGGGAGAACCCGAGCTTGCCAAGCGGGTACAGGCTTTGCTGCATGCGCGCGGGGTCGAGGCAGGGCTCGATCCGACCCGCGGCTTTGATCACGGGACTTTCAGCATCCTGAAGCCGCTTTATCCGGAGGAAAGCATTCCGGTCGTTCAGCTGTCTCTGGATGTTGGCTACGATCCGGCCTTGCATCTCGAGGTTGGGCGGGCGCTGGCGTCACTGCGCGACGAGGGTGTGCTGATTATCGGAAGCGGTCTCAGCTACCACAATCTGCCGGCGATGCGCGGGAGAGAGGGCTGCGAGCCGTCCCGCCAGTTCGACGCCTGGCTCCAGCAGACGCTGATTCATTCATCTCCTTACGAGCGCGCAAAACTCCTGCTCGAATGGGAGCTGGCCCCGTCAGCCCGCGCTGCACATCCGCGCGAGGATCATCTCATTCCGCTGATGGTGGCCGTTGGTGCCGCAAGGGACGAGCCCGGCGCCGTCACCTACCATCAGACTGACTTCGCCGGCGGGCTTACTGCCTCAAGCTTCCGCTTCGGCGATGCGCCCGTGCCGGCAACAGTCGATGGAGACGCAAGATGAGCGAGCCGTCGAAGCCGGTTATCTACGTCAAGAGGAGTTGCCCGTTTTGTCTCAAGGTGAAGCTGTTCCTGCTGGAGGCCGGCTTGATGGATGCCGTTGCAATTCACGAATTCGAGCCGGGATCGCAGCTGGAGGATGACATACGCTCCGAACTTGCCCGGCAGCTCGACAAAGTGAGCTTCCCTGCCGCTCAGCTCGAGCCAGGTCGCTATCTGACCGAATCTGATGCGATCATCGCGCTTCTTGCCGCCAGGGTAGGTCGTGATCCCGTCGATATGCCTGTGCTCACCAGTTACGTCGAAGGCGCGCTCAAGCCGATGATGGCGCTCTGGAAGGAAAATTTCGAACTCAAAGCCACTGCTGCCTGACGATCTCGGCGGCCATTCAGGAGAAATACCATGTTGAATACCACGAAATGGACCCCTCACGTTCTTGCGATCCTGCGGATCGTGACCGCACTGCTGTTCCTCGAACATGCGACTATGAAATTCTTCCAGTTCCCGGCAGCAATTCCGGGCGTGACCTATCCGTTGCCGGCCATCATGCTTGCCGCCGGCGCAATCGAGATCGTCACCGGATTGCTGATGACTGTCGGCCTCTTCACGCGCATCGCCGCTTTCATCGCCTCCGGCGAAATGGCAGCCGCCTACTGGATGGCGCATGCCCCGCAAGGCTTCTGGCCGGCACTCAATATGGGTGAGGCAGCGATCATGTTCTGCTTCATCTTCCTCTTCATTGCCTTTGCCGGCGCCGGTAGCTGGGCCCTGGACAATGTCCTGCGTCCGTCTTCGAAGCAGATGTCGCTGACCGAAGGTGCATAAGGCAAAGGTGCTCTCGCCCTGCGACGAGAGCACCTTGCCAAGGTTGAGCCCTGACAGCCGGCGTAGCCGTAGCTGCCGATGCGATTAGGCTTTCGTTCCAAACGTTGCCGTCGTTCCGCAACAGGGCTGAATTGCGTGAAATCAATAGAGAGCCCTTGGAGACGAGTGATGAAGGCTGTGCTTCTCAAATCATATGGCGGTATCGATCAATTCGAGATCGAGGATATCCCGACGCCAAAGCCGGGTGCCGGCGAGGTTCTGATCAAGATCGAAGTATCCGCAGTCAATCCATTCGATCTCATCCTGCGTCAAGGCTTCATGGCGCAATACATACCGCTTTCGCTGCCGGCAGTATTGGGTGGAGATGCTGCAGGCACGATATCGGAAATTGGCGAAGGCGTGACGGGTTTGGCGGTCGGTGACCGGGTTGTCGCCGATTTCTCACCAAATGGCAAAGGCGCCCATGCCGAGTTTGGTGTCGTTCCCGCCACCTCGGTTGCCAAGTTGCCGGCCGCGCTGAGTTTTGAGGAAGGGGCAGCCTTGGTAAAGGCAGGCCTTACCGGACGGCAGACCGTGGAGGCCCTCGGGATTGGCGCAGGCGACCGCGTATTGATCTCGGGTGGCTTGGGTTCTGTCGGCCGGGCGGCAATCCAATACCTGAAGCAACTCGGCGCTGAGCCGGTGGCGGGTGTTCGACCGGAGCGGCTGGATGAGGCCCGTGAGCTGGCTGGGGAGGCCTTGGATATCACCGTCGCGGCACAGAAGCCTACCTTTCGATATGCCATTAGCGCCGCGGCTCCCGTGGCCGGAAACCTGATCGGACACGTTGTCGATAATGGACAAGTCGCGAGCATCGTTCCGGTGCCTGACAGCGCCAGGAACAATCGCGTTACCATCCACGAGCTCTACCATCGAACGGATGCTTCCACACTCGACGCGGTACTCGATGCTGCAGCCCGGAAGGTGCTCATCATACCCATATCGCATTCTTTCGAGTTAAGGGAGATCGGTGCGGCACACAGCGTGCTTGCTGCCGGAGCTCAAGGCAAAATCGTACTAAAGCACTGAATGTAATGAGCCTCGCTCAAACCCCATGGGAAGGAACATGGGGATGGGATGACGAAGGCAAAAGCTGCGATTGGGGCGGTCAGCGACGCGTTGAGCAGGCCATATGGCAGCTTTCCACCCCCGGTTTATGCCGAGCTTCGTTACTAGGCCGATTCGCGCAGCATGAGGTCGGCGGATAATAGAAAGCGCGCAGTCGAGGTCGCATCGACTCTATTATCGCTCTCATCATTGTCGCCGAGCATGCTGAGAAGCATATCAACAGCCCGTCTGCCGATTTCGCTGACATTCTGCGCGACCGTCGTGATCGGCGGACATGCGTATCTCGACAGGGGATGATCGTCATGTCCGGCAATGCGGATGTCGGACGTCGTACCATGTCCAACTTTAAGGCCCATCTTGTAGGCAGCGGCGATCGCACCGAACGCAATTCGGTCGTTTGCGCAAAGAATGGTTTTCGTCGGCAATCGTTTCAGGTCGGTGAGCCGCATCATCTCGTCGAAGCCGAATCTTTCGAAATCCCAAGTGCGGATTTTTGCCGTAGGCAGGATGTGTGGCGTCAACCCGAACCGCATCATCGCGTTGACATATGCAGCTTCGCGCGTACGGGCGTTCGTGTTCACATCGGGCATTCCGAGATAGCCCGGTGGCTCGCCCGACCGGCACAGATAGTCGACGATCAGCCCAAAGCTTTGCTGATTATCGGTACCGACGAAAGCGGAAGTGTCATCCAATGGCGAATCCACGTAAACAAGCGGAACACTTCTGCCGTATTCCGCCAGAGTCTGCTGGTGGGACTCCACCCCAAGCGGCGCGATGATCGCACCGGCCACGTTCAACGATTTGAGGGTGCGGATCGCCCTGTCCTCAAGGTCGGACTGCCCGTCCGTCGACAAGACAAGTGGGAAAAACCCCGCTTCTGTCGCCAGCGCTTCAATCCTTCGGGTGAGCGCCATATAAAACTGGTCGATCGAATTTGGAATGACGATCCCGACGATATTGGTCCGGCGCCGATTGAGGTTGACGGCGAAGAGGTTTGGCCGAAACCCTGATTTCTTGAGCGCAACTTCGATAGTCTCGCGCGTTTTCTTTCGGACTGAACTCGGATCGTTGAAGTATTTGGACACTGTGGGGCGAGAAAGGCCGACGAACTCCGAGAAATCCTCCATTGTCTTGATCGGTTTCGGCACGACTTTGTCTCCAGACTCTATAGAAAAGTGTCTATCCGACTCTTTCCCGAGGGAAAAGAGAGTTCCTCCCGGTGGGAGGAACCGAGATTATTCCGCGACAAATTGCACTTTCATCGTGGGCGTGCCGCCGCGCTTGGTGAAAAAGGGCAATACCTCCTTGAGCGGAAGCCGATGTGAGATGAGGCGAGCCATTGTGCCGTTATCCTTACGAAGCAAATCAAGGGCGGCAGGCAGATTCTGATTCAACGAGTGCGAGCCTGCAATCGTCAGCTGACGCCGGAAGATGTCGAAGGGGGATATCGGGACCCGAACGCCGGGAGCACATACGCCGAACACCAGGATCGCGCCGCCGTCCTGTGCAAATTCCGGCATGCTCTCCACGACTGTCGGAACACCCGTCGCATCGGCAACAAGATCGAAAGCTCGTTTACGGCTCTCGAGTTCCGGGGACGCAGGATGCACGGCATCCAATCCCAGCTCCCTGGCAAAGCTGAGGCGGCTTTCATCGATATCGGCAACGACGACGTCGCTGACGCCTTGCGCCCTGATCGACAAGGCAAGCAGCAGCCCGATCGGGCCGCCGCCGAATATCAGAGCGTTTTCCGCGCGCCGCACGTCGGTTGTCAGGCCGATATTGCCGAGCCCGTTAAGGACACAGGCGAGCGGCTCGGCCAAAGCCGCGACGTCGAATGAAAGATCCCCGATATCGTGCAGGTGAGACACCCTAACGATGCTGTATTCGGCAAAGCCGCCATCTTGGGTGACGCCGTAGGCCTTCAACTCCTTGCAAAGATTTGTCAGTCCCTTGCGGCACAGATTGCAGGTGCCACAGGGCAGGTTGGGATCGACGGCGACCCTTGCGCCCGGCCGCAAACCGGTGACATCTTCGGCGACCGCCTCGACCAAGCCTGCATATTCATGGCCGGGAATCAGAGGAAAGCGCCCTTCGCCGTAGCGGCCGTGAAGAACGTCGATATCCGTGTGGCAGAGCCCCCCAGCCTTCACGCGGATGAGGGCATGTCCCGGCGCCAAAGCGGGCAACGGCATGTCGGCCAGCCCCGCAACGCCTTTTTCGGTGAAACATATTGCTTTCATGTCGGATCACTCAGCTCATCCAGTTGCCACCATCGACATTATAGGTCTGCGCGAGGATGTAATCGCTGTCCGAGGACGCAAGAAACACCGCAAGACCCTTGATATCGTCGGGCGTTGCGAACCTTCCGATCGGAACGGACCTGGCAACGGCAGCCTTCTTCTCGCCCGGCTTCAGGCCTTCCCACTTCGCGAAGTGGGCATCGACGATATCCCAGTGCTCGCCATCGACCACGCCGGGCGCGATGGCGTTTACGTTGATGCCGTATTTCACCAGGCCCAAGGCCGCTGATTGTGTTGCCGAAATGATGGCTGCCTTGGAGGCGCAATAGAGCAGCACCAATGCTTCGCCACGGCGCCCGGCCTGGCTTGCCATGTTGATGATCTTGCCGCCTCGGCCGCGGGCAATCATGACGTTCGAAACGGCCTTCATCATGAAGAGGGGGCCCTTCAGGTTGATCGAAAACACCTTCTCGTAGCTAGCCTCGGTGATCTCGTTGATCGGAGCCATGTCGAAGATGGCGGCATTGTTCACCAGAATGTCGATGCCGCCATAGGCCTGGTCGATCTCCTTGACGACAGCGTCGATGGCATGGAGATCGGTGACATCGAGTTTCATCGCGGCGGCGTTCGGCCCGAGTTCTCGGGCGGCCTCGGATGCTCTTTCGATATTGATATCGACGATGATGACTTTCGCGCCTTCCTTGATGTAGGCCTCCGCAAAGCCAAGTCCGATGCCACGGGCACCGCCGGTGATGAGTGCGACTTTGTCTTTCAGCTTCATGATATTCCTCCCTGACAGAGGTTGCGCCTAATGCGCAACGTTGGTGGTGATATGGTTGGCTTCGAGCCTGCGCAGCGCGATGCCGTTTTCATCGAAGAGATGGCCGTCTGATGCATTGAACGCCAGAGAGACCGTTTCATGCAGGCGATGGCTGTCGGCTCCATCCGTCTCTACGATGACCAATCGCCCGGGGGCGATCTGCACATAGACATAGGTGTGGCCGCCAAGCCGCTCGACGACCATGATCTCGCCTGAGATGGGGCCGTCTTGGGCGATGCGGAGATGTTCCGGCCTGATGCCGAGCGTCATGGTCGCGCCGGAGCTGACCGTGCCGGAGGCTGGAACCTCCAATGTCGAGCCACCCGGCAGCGACACAGAGACGCCGGATGCGCCGGCGCTCGACGCTGTCACCGGGAGGAAGTTCATGGCTGGCGAGCCTATGAAGCCCGCGACGAACTGGTTCACCGGACTGTGGTAGAGCTCCATCGGTGCGCCCACCTGCTCGATCCGGCCATCGCGCAGAACCACGATCTTGTCGGCAAGCGTCATGGCCTCGACCTGATCGTGGGTGACGTAGATCATCGTCGCCCCGAGCTGGTCATGGAGGCGTGCCAGCTCTATGCGCATCTGCACGCGCAGCGCGGCATCCAGGTTGGAAAGCGGTTCATCGAACAGGAAGATGCGTGGCGAACGAACCATCGCGCGCCCGATGGCGACGCGTTGGCGTTGTCCGCCGGAGAGTTGCTTCGGCTTGCGATCCAGCAGATGCCCGAGCTGCAAGAGGCCTGCGACCTCATTGATCTTGGCGTCCCGTTCGCCTTGAGGAATGCCGGCCAGCTTCAGCGCAAACCCCATATTATCCTTGACCGACATATGCGGATAAAGCGCATAGGTCTGGAACACCATGGCCAGGCCGCGCTGATCGGGTGGGATGTCGTTGGCATGATCACCATCGATAACCAGATCACCGCTGCTGATATCCTCGAGCCCCGCGATCATGCGCAGCAGCGTCGATTTCCCACAGCCCGACGGGCCGACAAACACCACGAATTCCCGGTCGCTGATATCGAGATCGACACCCTTGATGACGTTGACCGCGCCAAAGGTCTTCTTCACTTCCTTGAGACTGAGAGTAGCCATATGCGTTTCCTATTTGACTGCGCCGAAGGTCAGACCGCGCACGAGCTGGCGCTGTGTCATCCAGCCGAAGACGAGGATGGGTGTGATGGCGAGCGTCGAAGCCGCCGAGAGCTTCGCCCAGAAAAGTCCCTCGGGCGAAGAAAAGGATGCGATGAACGCCGTGAGCGGACCTGCCTTGGAAGCAGTGAGATTCAGGCTCCAGAAGGCTTCGTTCCAGCACAAAATGGTGGAGAGAAGTGCAGTGGATGCGATCCCTGGAAGCGTCAGGGGAAGGAGCAGGTACCAGATCTGCTCGAAGGTACTTGCGCCATCCATACGACTGGCTTCAAGGATTTCATGCGGCACGTCCTTGAAGAAGGAGTAGAGCATCCAGACCACGATCGGCAGATTCGACAGCGTGAAGACGATGACGATCGCTGTTCGCGTATCCAGAAGACCGCTGTCTCGGCACAATAGATAGATGGGAACCAATACTCCGACAGCGGGAAGCATCTTTGTCGAGAGCATCCACATCAGGAGATCTTTGGTTCTCTTGCCCGGAAAGAAAGCGGCCGCATAGGCAGCAGGAATGCCTATTGCGAGGCATAATATAGTCGAGCCGATGCTCTCGACGACACTGTTCAGTGCATATTGGACGTAATTGGCACGGGCATTGACATCAACGAAGTTTTCCAGCGTCGGCGTAAAGAAAATCTTCGGAGGGGTCGCTACCGCATCAATCTCGGTTTTGAATGATGCCATGAGCATCCAGAGGATTGGAAAGAACATCAGCAGAGCTGCAGTCCAGCCACCGATTCCGCACCAGAGCTTCTGAGAATGAAGGAGGTTGTTTCGTCTTGCCATTCTCGTCTCTCCTCAATTATCCAGATTGCGGGCGACAGTGCGGATCAGGAATGCCGCGACGACATTGGCAAGGATGATCGCAAAAACGCCCCCAGCCGATGCAGCTCCGACGTCCCACTGGAGAAGGGCCTTGTTATAGATGAAATAGGTGAGCGTCGTGGTCGCCGTACCTGGCCCGCCCGTCGTCGTGACCTGGATTTCGGCGAATACTGCGAGCAGAAAGATGGTCTCGATCATGACGACGACTGAAATCGGTCGCAAAAGGTGCGGCAGTATGATGTGACGGAACGTCGACCATCCTCTCGAACCATCAAGCCGAGCTGCTTCCATCTGTTCGCGGTCGAGCGACTGCATAGCGGTCATCAGGATAAGCGTCGCGAACGGTATCCACTGCCAGGCGACGATGATGATGATGGAAGTCATCGGGATCTGCACGAACCAGTCGATCGGCGTCAGGCCGACGAGCTTGGCAAGATAGGCAAAGAGCCCATTGACCGGGTGCATCAGGAGGTTCTTCCAGATCAACGCAGTAACCGTCGGCATCACGAAGAATGGGGCGATAATCAAAAGCCGTGCAATTCCGCGCCCGGCGAATTCGACATCGAAGAGCAGCGCGAACACCACTCCGAAGCCGATAGATAGGGCAAGGGCGGCGAAAAGAATGATGAGAGTCCTGAAGATCGCCGCCAAGAGACCGCCATCGGTCAGCAGATAGGAATAGTTGTCGAGACCGGCGAAACCGGCGCTCAATGGATCAAGCAGATTGTAATACTGCATCGAGAACCAGAGCGTCAGGGCGAGCGGAACGATCATCCAGGCCAGGAGAAGGCCGACAGCTGGCGCAAGAAGCGGGCCGGTTCGGATCGAACGGCCGGAACGCTTCGGTGTCCGCCGGATGAATTCACGCGAAATCGTTGTCATCGAAAACCTCTTCGCCGTGTCTTGGCCGCCGGCTGGAGGCGATCGGACGGAGCGATTGGGAAAGGAAGCGAGCCGGAGTTCCGGCAGCGGGCGCTGCCGGAACCCTCCGGGAGGAAGCCCGCGGTCGCGACACCGCGGGCGAGGCGGCTATCTCACTTGGGGTAGCCGGCCTTTTTCATCTCGCGCTCGACCTGCTTCTGGGCATTGTCGAGAGCGGCATCAACGGTTTGCTGGCCAGCAAGCGCCGACGCGATCTGCTGACCGACGATCGTTCCGATCCCCTGGAATTCCGGGATCGCGACGAACTGGACACCGGTGTAGGGAACCGGATCCTTGGTCGGATGCGCCGGATCGGCAGAAAGGATGGCCTTCAGCACGGTGCCGGCAAAAGGAGCGGCCTTCTGGTATTCGGGCAGGTCATAGGTCGACTTGCGGGTGCCGGGCGGAACGGCAACCCAACCCTCCTTCTCGCCGACCATCTTCACATATTGCTTGGAAGTGGCCCACTTGATGAAGGATTTGGCAGCCTCTTCCTTGGTGGAAGAGGTTGGAATCGCGAGGTTCCACGACCACGACCAGCTCGATCCGTTCGGCGTCACATTGACCGGCGCGCGCGTGAAGGCGATCTTGTCGGCCACCTGGCTCTGCTTGGGATCGTAAACGCGGCCGGCTGCCGAGGTCGCATCGATCCACATGGCGCAGTGACCGGTCGAAAACAGGGCCTGGTTCTCGTTAAAGCCATTTGACGTCACGCCGGGAGGGCCGTCCTTCTTCATGAGATCGACGTAGTCGGTAATGGCTTTCTTCCACGGTTCGGAGTTGATCTGCGGCTTCCAGTCCATGTCGAACCAGCGGCCGCCATAGGTGTTGATCATGGTTCCGAGGAAGGCCATGTTCTCGCCCCAACCCGGCTTGCCCCGCAGGCAAAGGCCGTATTGCTCCTTGGACTTGTCGGTGAGCTTGTCCGCAAATTCCTTGATCTGATCGTAGGTCGGCTGGTCGGGCATCTTGAGGCCCGCTGCGTCGAACAGATCCTTGCGGTAAAGGGTAAACGAGCTTTCGGTGTAGAACGGCACGGCGTAGAGCTTGCCGTCGACGGTCAGGCCGGATTTGATCGGCGCCAGCAGGTCGCCGTAGTCGTAGTCGTCGCCGAGGTCGTCGATCGGCTGAAGCCAGCCCTTCTTGCCCCAGATCGGCGCCTCATAGCCGCCGATGGTCATGATGTCGTATTGGCCGCCCTTCGTCGCGATATCCGTGGTCAGCTTCTGGCGGAGCACGTTTTCTTCGAGGACGACCCAATTGAGCTTGTTGCCCGTCTCTTTTTCCCACTCGGGGGAAAGCTTTTGCATGATGATCATATCGCCATTGTTGACGGTGGCGATCGTCAGTTCCTCAGCCTGAGCCAAGCCTGCAGCCAGCGAGCAGCCGGCGGCCGAAGACAGCATTACAGCAAGAATCCTCTTCATCGTCTCGCTCCTCCTTACGAGCGTTAGCGCACAATCTTACGTGCGTAAATATTCAATTATTTAGTATGCGCTCCGTGTCAATCAAAATTTATTGACAAAAAGCGGCGCGACTTAGTGCTTTGTCGATATCTTATTGAAAATAAAATATATTATTTCGCATATCGATTGGAGGTATCGATTTGCAATCAAGGTATGCGCCTTCTTAAAAATTTTCATGCGTAAAGTTATGATTGACGCGAGCCATTGGAAGACGTACCGATCAATGCAGCAGGGAGGATGAGCACATGATTGTTCACAATGGGCGCATAGCCCCGGAAAGCCTCGGCCCGACGATCACGGTCGGCGAGATACTCGTCGAGATCATGGCGAGCACCACCGGGTTCGGATTCAAGGAGCCTCAGACGCTCATCGGCCCGTTTCCGAGTGGCGCACCCGCAATTTTCATCGATCAGGTCGCCCGTCTTGGCGGCGCGGCTGGCATCATTGCAACGGTAGGGGCCGACGACTTCGGCGCTGTGAATATAGAGCGCCTCAGGCAGGACGGCGTAGACACCTCGGCCATATCCATCTCGCCTGATAGGCCGACTGGGAGTGCGTTCGTTCGCTATCGTGACGACGGATCGCGAGACTTTATATTCAATATCATGCATTCGGCAGCCGGCTCGATAACCCTTACGTCGTCGGCAGAGACCTTGATTGCCAAGGCCGGACATGTGCATGTAATGGGGTCTGCCTTTGCAATCCCGGGAGCTGGCAATGTGATCGATGCTGCCATCCGTTCGGTTCGCTTCCGTGGTGGATCGGTCTCGTTCGATCCGAACATCCGCAAGGAACTCCTCGGTTCAGGAAATTTCCGGAGCCAATTCGAGGCCATGATCCGCAATGCTGATCTTCTGTTGCCGTCTGGCGAAGAGCTCTTTGTAGCCGCGGGAACAGACGGAGAGACCGCGGCCGTCAAGGCACTCCAGGCTCGTGGTGTCGGCGAAATTGCGTTGAAGCGTGGCAGGCAGGGAGCCACCTTTTTTGGGGCCTCCGGCGCGAGATATGATTTCCATGGGTTCGAAGTGGACGAAGTCGATCCAACCGGTGCAGGAGATGCCTTTGGCGCGACTTATTTGACGTCGCGCCGGCAGGGTCTTGGCCCGGAGGTCTCATTGGAACGGGCAGCCGCGGCCGGGGCCTATAATGTGACACAGCGGGGGCCCATGACCGGCCTGCCCGACATCGCACAACTTGATTTTTTCCTTTCCACCAATCCGCGGAGAGCAGCATGAACCTCTTTCTTAAAAGCCTTGCAGATGTTCGCCGCGCCGGCAAGCCGGTCGGAATTACATCGGTGTGTTCGGCGCACCCGCTCGTGCTTGAAGCAACGATGTCGCTGGCTCAACGGGAGGGCGGTCCGGTCTTGATAGAGGCTACCTGCAATCAGGTTAATCAGTTCGGCGGCTATACCGGAAAGACGCCGGCGGATTTTGCTGGAGATGTTCTCGCGCTCGCCGAGGCCAACGGGGTCGGGACTTCCGAGGTAATCCTCGGCGGTGATCATCTCGGACCAAATCCCTGGCGGCGAGAGACCGCTGCGGCGGCGATGGCCAAAGCCGAGATCATGGTTGCTGAATATGTGAAAGCGGGCTTCACCAAAATCCATCTCGACGCATCCATGGCCTGCGCCGATGACCCATCTGCCCTCGACGATGCGATCGTGGCTCAAAGGGCGGCAAGGCTTGCCAAAGTCGCCGAGCAGGCTGCGCGGGAAGTGGGCACCGAGCCGCTCTACGTGCTGGGGACGGAAGTTCCAGTCCCGGGGGGCGCGGACCATGCGCTCGATGTCGTCGAGCCGACCGGGGCCGAAGCTGCCAGGGCCAGCATCGAGACCCATCGCGAGATTTTCGCAAGGGAGGGGCTGTCGGAGGCATTCGACAGATGCATTGCCTTCGTCGTCCAGCCGGGCGTGGAATTCGGCAATGAAAACGTGGTTGACTACAGACCGGAGCTTGCAAGGAAGCTTACCGGTGTGCTCGATCAGGAAGTCGGCCTGGTTTTCGAAGCGCATTCGACCGACTATCAGTCGGAGGGCGCGCTGACCGCACTGGTGCGCGATGGATTTCCAATTCTGAAGGTTGGGCCTGGATTGACGTTTGCACTGCGAGAGGGCCTCTTCGCGCTTGACTTGATCGCAACGGAACTGGATCCCGACTATGACCGCAACCTTGCCGTCGCCATGGAGCGCCTCATGCTGAAGCATACAGGCGACTGGGCAGGACATTATCACGGCAGCGATGAGGCCCGGCTTCAACTCCGCTACAGCTACAGTGACAGAATTCGTTACTATTGGGGTTATCCTGAAGCTGTTCGCGCCGTTCAAAAGCTCACCGATACACTTTATGGCCGCGAAATCCCACCGACGCTGGCAAGCCAGTTCCTTGGGCGAATGGCGGATAGGGTCGGCGTGAAGGACAGTGTAAGCAAGATCGTCAAGACGTTTGTCGGCGATGTCCTCGAAACATACGGCCGCGCATGCAAGCAAGCGGGTTGACCGATCCGGAAACGGTTCTGCTGCCGCATATTCTGTTCGCCATTGCTATCCAAAGCACGAAGGGCCTCGCAATATCGGGGTCCTTGCTATTCATGGGCTGATGGAAGGATCACGCATGTTGTGTGCCCATATCCGCGAGCCATTTCTGCCGCTGCTCGATCGGCAATCGCGGAGATAAGATTTTTCGACAAGCGAAAATCCGGTACAGATTGAGCAAGGCTGCGGCTTTTGAGTAAGGGGCTTTCGATAGCCCGTTTTCTGCGCTCCAGGACAGTAATCTTCGGAACAATCAAGCCCTCTGATTTTGGCCCGACTTTGTCTTGGAGGTCCCAAATGCTGACGTCGGATCAGCATTTCGACAGTGCTCATTCCAACGCTCAAGGATGAAGCCAGCGCCAGACAGGCGTCAGCTCCCTTGAAGGCACGCAACTTCCGGTTATCTATTTGCCAAGTCCGTGCGTGAGGCGTTTTGCCGAAGCGGTGAAGAGCCTGATGCATCCGTTTGCAGAAACTGCCGCATTGTTGCAATTGACTGTCATGCCGACCCTGGTTGCATGCGGGAGAGGGAAGAATGAATGGCCGGCCCGACTGAGTATTCCTATCAGAAGACGTTCCTCGGGGCGGTTGCGATCGCGTTCCTGTATCTGCTGCTGACCTTGGTGTTATCACGACAGGTGCAAGACGAACTTAGTGCCGGAAATTGGGGTCGTGTGCTTGGACCGCCCATTTTCGCGACGCTGATTGGCACGCTGATTGCCGGTTACTGGACGCGCAAATCATCAAATGCCGTTTCGTCCGCACGCGGGGCAATGCGAGGCGGCGCGATCGCCTTGACGCTGCTCGTGCTGACGCGCGTTGGCGATTTTGCCGAACAGCAGGAAAAGCAGGAAATCCAGGCCAAGGCGATCGCGCAATGGAAACTCGAACCGATGCCGGTGCAGGTGACATGGCCGAGTGGATGGCAGGTGGCGCCTGTTCAGTTCAATGACAAACTGTCCGGTTTCATGCAGGCGGCCAACAGTCAAACGGATGCAGCGACAAGCTTCGTATCGCTTGTCTGCGCGCATCCCTCATCGCCCTCCGCCAACCAGCCACTGGATGAATTGCTGAAGCAAACGGCAGACGGATTTTTTGGACAGTTCAGGAAGGAGAATATCGAACTTGTTGCCGGTACATCGGGCGATGGCGCACTCGGCGGCTATCCCGGACGGCGACTTGAATTCAACAGCAAGAGCGATACGCTCATCCTGCACGGAGAAGTCGTTGCTGCTCATGGGCCGGCGTGCTTGCTACTGACGATTGCCTATCATGCTGGCGAGCCCTACGGCACGATGAAGAAGGTCATCGACCGCTTCGAGGCTTCCATCAAATAGCCCGGCAAGATGCCGCACGCCTGTCCGGGTTCCTTTGATAGGCAGGCATCAGGTTGATCAAGGCTGAGCCGTTCCCGCTCATGCGATCGCCTCAGTCCAGCCTTGCGTCGTCAAGTCGCTGCGGATGCGCCATTTCAGGATTTCATCGATCAGGCGACGTTTGACATCCTGATAAGCGGGATCGCTCCATAAATCGTTGACCTCATTTGGATCGGCAGACAGATCGAAAAGCTGGCCTTCGTCACTTTCCACGAAGTGGACCAGCTTGAACTGCCTGTCGCGGATCATCGTCATGAATTCCGTGCCGCTCAAGATTCTGTCGCCCGCATGTTCGGAGAAGACGAACTCGCGCGGCGTGATCTTGGTGCCCGTAAGGTAGGGAGCCAAGGAACGGGCCTCCATCCATTTTGGCACTTCAAGTCCCGCCATCTCCAGGATCGTCGGCCCGAAATCGAAAAGCGAGACGAGGTCGCCGACGATATTGCCGCGCTCGACACGGTTCGGCGACCAGACGATTGCCGGCACGCGCACGCTCGGCTCGTACATCGTCCATTTCTGGCTGTGCCCGTGATCGTTCAGGCAATCGCCATGGTCTGACGTGAAGATGATGATGGTGTCGTCGAGAACGCCGCGGCGCTCAAGCGCTTCCATGAGCTTGCCGATCTGCGTGTCGATCATCGAGACATTGGCGAAATAATGCTCGCGCTGGCGACGCAATTGCTCCGGTGTCGGATTTTCAAGATGCACGACCGCATCGTGATCGACGCTTAGATGTTGTTCTCTGAGCTTCTTGAGCGCCGACGGCTGCCGGTCCATCGCCACCTGGTCGCGGATCGCTTCAGGCAGATCGCGATCCTTATATTTGTCGATATACTCCTGTGTCGGATCATAGGGCGGGTGCGGGCCGGGGATGCCGATCTGCAGGAAGAATGGTTCGCGGCCCTGGTAGCGATCGAGCCACATGGCGGCGAATTCTGGAACGAAATTGTCCGAATGCAGATCCTCCGGCAGATCCCAGACGAAGGCGCCAAGCCGTTCGCGATAATCTTCGAGCCGTCGGTATGTGACGCGGCTCGGTTTTTCGATGCTCCGGCTCCAGAAAGCCTTGTCCCAGTTGTCGAGATAGAAGGGCAGGCGCTCGGTCGCTCTATCCTTGTTTTCGACGACATGCCTTTCGTGAAAACCGAAGGAGTCTTCGAAGGGAGATGTGTGCATCTTGCCGACGTTGACGCAGCGGTAACCGGCATCGGCAAGGCGACGCACCCAGCTGTGCGTCCAGCGCTCATCGTTGCGGAATACACCGTTGGTGTGCGGATAGAGTCCCGTAAACAAGCTTGCCCGAGAAGGCGCGCAGGATGGGGACGTCACGTACATGTGGCTGAAACACGTGCCTTCCCGAACCAGGCGATCAAGATTCGGGGTGATCATATAGTCGAATCCAGCTGCCGCGATCGTATCGAAACGCTGCTGGTCGGTAATGACGAAGACGATGTTGGGCCTCTTCTTTGCCTCTGTCACGTCAATCTCCATTCAGGGATTTAAGGGGCGGGCGGGTACTGTTGCGTGCGAGTAGCTCCCAATCGACCACGTTCGTTCTCGGTTCCTCGCCGTTGATCCGCGCAACGATCAGCTCGGCCGTAAGCTCGCCGATCCGATGGCGATCGGGCTTGACCGTGCTGAGCGACGGGATGACATAGTTCGCCGCTTCGCTGTCGCCGAAACCGATGACGCCGATATCGCCCGGCAGCTTTCTGTCGCGTTCATGCAGCGCCTTCAAGACACCGAAGGCGACGACGTCGCTGTTGCAAATGATCCCGTCAATCTGAGGATTGCCGTCGAGCAGTTCATGGGTGAGCACTTCGCCAAGCGCCGGCCGGCCGCCTTCCTGTCGAACAGCGTAGACGAGATCCGGCAATCCCGCCGCAGCAATGGCGCTGGCCGCCCCGAGGGCGCGTTTCCTGGCGCGCATGTCGTTTTCGCGCATGCTGCCGAGAAAGGCGAGATGCCGGTAGCCGCACGCAATCATGTGATCGGCCTGCGCCCTGCCGGCCCCCTCATGATCCATGCCGACGGCAGAATCGATGATGTCGCCGCCCACGTCCCACATCTCGATGACCGGAACCCCTGCCGACGTCAGCAGCTCGGTGACTTTGGCCGGATGATCGACACCGATAATGGCAACGGCTGCCGGGCGCCAGCTGAGGATCGAGCGCACGAGCGTTACTTCCTGATCCGGATCGTAGCGCGTATTGGCGAGCATGACCTGAAGATTGTCTTTGAGGAGCGCCGATTGCAGGGCATCGATGATGGAGGCAAATTCCGAATAATAGAGCGATGTCACCACGACGCCCACGATGTCGGATCTCGTCCCCGACAGGCCGCCGGCGAGACGGTTCGGCACATAGTTCAGCTCGTCCATGGCCTTGGCGATCTGTCGCCGGAGCTCCGGTCGCACCGTGTTGGGCGCGCGTAGCGCCCGCGAGACCGTATTGACCGAAACGCCGACCCTGACTGCGATCGAGGCCAGCGTTGGCGTACCGCCCTTTTCTCGCTCCTCCGCGTCCGACACCATTCCTCCTCGCAAAAATTTGCTCAAGTGAGCGTTGCGTTACCGTTAACTTTATGTCATTTCTCAAATGAGGAGACAAGAGCGCAAAAATTTTTCCAGCGAAACTTTCGATCGAAATTTGTGTTCCGGCAGCAGGGAAGGACGTAGAACGTGGCCGACCGCCCCAATATCATCCTGATCATGACCGACCAACAGCGGTACGACTCCATCGCCGCGCTTGGATTTCCCTATGCCGTTACGCCTAATCTCGATGCGCTCGTCGAAAAGGGCGTGACGCTGACGGATTGCCATATCAACGCTCCCAGTTGCGTTCCCTCGAGAGCCAGCCTCTTCACGGGTTATTATCCGCATACGACCGGCGTGCTCGCCAATGGCCAGCACTGGCAAAGGACATGGGTCGAGCAGTTGAGGGATGCCGGCTATCGCTGCGTCAACGTCGGCAAGATGCACACCATTCCCTATAATTCGGACTCTGGTTTCCACGAACGCTATGTCGTGGAAAACAAGGATCGTTACATGGAGGGGCGCTGGTATTTCGACGAATGGGACAAAGCGCTTGCCGCAAACGGCCTCGTCAAACAACAGCGCGAAACCTACCGCAAGCGGGAGGATTACCGCGAGCGTCTCGGCGCCTTCGATTGGGAATTGCCGGACGAGCTGCATTCCGACGCCTTTGTCGGCAATATGGCAAAGTGGTGGGTCGATACATATCCGCAGACGGAGCCGCTTTTCCTGCAGGTCGGCTTCCCCGGTCCGCATCCGCCCTTCGATCCGCCGGCGCGCTATTCGGAGCCTTACCTCAAGCGTAACGACCTGCCATTGCCGAAGCCGTCGCGGCAGGAGCTTGAGTCCCTGCATCAGGAATTGAAGGAGAAGCGACAGCACGATGTTGAGGTCGATCATGACTCCGTCGTCTGGAACCTCGATCCGTCGCCTGAGCAGATGCAACGTCTCTGGGCTCACTATCTCGGCAATGTGACGCTGATCGACGAGAAGATCGGCGAGTTGCTGGAGGTCTTGAAGGCGCGCGGCTATCTGGAGGATGCAATTGTCATCTTCACCTCCGACCATGGCGAATGCCTGGGGGATCACGGCCTGATCCAGAAATGGTCGATGTATGACGTCGTCACGCGCGTCCCCACCGTCATCTGGTCGACGGCCAATCGGTTCGAGGGTGGCCGGAAGTTGAATGGCCTCTGCCAGCTTTTCGATCTCGGTCCGACCATATTGGAATATGCGGGGATCACGCCGCCGAAGAGCTTTGAGGCGCGCAGCCTGAAGTCGGCACTGGAGACGGGTGAATGGACGCCCCGTACTCATGTATTCTGCGAACAGATCGGTGACGTCGCGATGAGCGGCGGCGTGGAGTTCATGACCGGCGTGCGCAGCGACGGCTGGAAGCTGGTCCATTTCAAAGGGTCGAGCGATGGGCAATTGTTCGACCTCAAGAACGACCCCGGCGAGGTGCACAATCTCTGGAGCGATCCCGCATACGAAGAGCAGAAGCGCGAGCTTCTCGATGTCATGCGGGATTGGCTGATCGAGTCGAACTACCGCACACGTGACGTCATGGCGGGTGCGCGATGACGGGCTTTCAGGAGGCGACTGCAACCAGATTGACCCCGCCTGCAAAGGACGGGATGGTATGGATCGAAGGCGGCAGTTTCCTGATGGGATCGGGCGATTTTTATCCCGAGGAGGGGCCTGTTCATCGCGTGAGGATCGACGGCTTCTTCATGGATGCCACGCCGGTCACGAACCGGGACTTTTCGCGCTTCGTCGCCGACACCGGTTATGTGACGATCGCGGAGCGGGCGCCGGACCCATCGCTTTATCCGGGGGCCGATCCGGCCATGCTGCAGCCGGGATCATTGGTCTTTCAAGCGCCGAAGAGCCCTGGCGACATGCGCTTCTGGGGCGACTGGTGGCACTATATGGCGGGTGCATGCTGGCACCGGCCCGATGGCATCTCGCCTCTGTCGGAGGAGATGATGGATCATCCGGTGGTGCATGTCTGCCATGCCGATGCCGAGGCCTATGCGCGCTGGGCCGGGAAGGCGCTGCCGAGCGAGGCCGAATGGGAGTTCGCCGCCCGTGGCGGCATCGAAGGGGCGACGTTTGCCTGGGGAGAGGAGTTCGAACCTGACGGCCACAGGATGGCCAATGTCTGGGACGGCAATTTTCCGATGGCCAATCCTACAGGCAAGGCCAAGTTCGGCACCACGCCGGTCGGAGCCTTTCCCGCAAACGGCTATGGCCTCTCCGATATGATCGGCAATGTCTGGGAGTGGACCGACGATTACTGGACGGACCGACATCCGGACGATGCAGCGAAACCTTGCTGCATTCCGATCAATCCCAGAATTGTCACGGCTGAGCAGAGCTACGACCCGCGTCAGCCGGCGATCCGCATACCGCGCAAGATACTGAAGGGTGGATCGCATCTTTGCGCGCCAAACTATTGCCGCCGCTACCGTCCGGCAGCCCGGCATCCGGAAATGATCGACAGCGCTACCACGCATGTCGGCTTCCGCTGTGTCCGTCGTCTGGCCGACAAATCTTGTATCGAAGCATGTACAGTTGAAGGCGAACGGCAATGAGCATCGCAGCGAATGCATCCGCGCGTTCTGACACGGTCCAACGCCCTTTGCTGGCAACATCGGCAGCCATGCTGGTTCTGAATGCAGCTGCCATCGTTGTCGGGATCGGCCTCTGGTGGCTGGTGACGGCCGAAGGGCTGGTCGGTCTCCCAACGCCGGCCCAGGTGGCTGCGGCTGCTGCCGCCGAGGCCAGAAACGGTATCCTGCTCAGCGATGCGCTCGCCAGCCTCGGCCGGGTCATGACAGGCTTCTGCCTGGGCCTGATCGTCGCTATTCCCGTTGGATTCCTGATGGGATGGTATCGCATCGCCCGGGGCATCATCGAGCCCTATGTCCAGTTCTTCCGCACTATTCCGCCGCTTGCCATTATCCCGCTCGCAATCGTGACGATGGGCATCGACGAGACGCCGAAGATCTTCGTCATTTTCCTGGCTGCCTTCCTGTCGAGCGTCGTTGCGACCTATCAAGGGGTGATCAGCGTCGACAAGACGCTCATCAACGCCGCCCGCGTGTTGGGGGCGGGCGATTTCACCATTTTCCGGCGCGTGATCATTCCCGCCTCGACACCCTATATCATGGTCGGCGTGCGTATCGGTCTCGGCTCGTCCTGGGCCACCGTCGTTGCGGCCGAGCTCATCGCCGCGCAGTCCGGCCTCGGCTATCGCATGCAGCAGGCGCAGCTCTACTATGATCTGCCGACGATCTTCGTGAGCCTGATCGCCATCGGTGTCCTCGGCTTGCTTATGGATCGGATCGTCATGATGGCCGATCGTATTCTCACCGCATGGCAGGAAAAGCTATGACGCCGAAGATCTCGTTTCAAAACGTTTCGAAAAGCTTCGATCTTGCCGGTCAGGCAGCGTTTAGCGCATTGCAGAACCTCAATCTCGATATCGAGGATGGCGAGTTCATCACCGTGGTCGGCCCTTCCGGCTGCGGTAAGTCGACGGCCATGAATATCGCCGCCGGACTGACGCCCACATCGTCGGGGCAGGTATTGGTCGACAATATGCCTGTGAAGGGACCGGGGCCTGAGCGTGGCGTCATCTTCCAGCAATATGCCCTGTTTCCATGGCTGACCGTGCGGCAGAATGTCGAATTCGGGCTTCAAATCTCGGGGCGCTCCAAGGATGAGCGCCGCAGGATTGCCGATCACTTCATCGAGCTCGTCGGTCTGACGGACTTTGCCGACGCCCTGCCGAAGATGCTTTCGGGCGGCATGAAACAGCGCTGCGCCATTGCGCGGGCCTATGCGGTCAATCCAAAGATATTGTTGATGGATGAGCCCTTCGGAGCGCTAGACGCTTTGACCCGCGTGCAATTGCAGGACCAGCTTCTCACCATGTGGAGCAAGGAACGCCGCACGGTGATGTTCATCACGCATGATGTCGACGAGGCGGTCTATCTGGCGAGCCGGGTCATCGTGATGGCGGCCCGTCCGGGTCGGCTCCACAAGATCATCCCTGTGGATCTGCCCTTTCCCCGGACGGAGGAGATGCGGCTTTCGCCGCAGTTTTCCGAGCTGCGCAACGAGGTCTGGCGGGCCGTCTATCACCCCGCCTCAAACTGAAGATCAGCAATCACAGGAGGAAATGATCATGCTGACGAGACGCAGTTTATTGACGACGGCCGCGGCTCTGACGGCCGCCGCCACGATGCCTATAATCGCCAGGCCAGCTCGCGCGGCCTCAAAGCCGATCCGGATCGGCTATCTCTCCGACTTTCCCAATTCGAGCCTGTTTGCGATCGCCAACGATCAGAAGCTTTGGCAGGCTGAGGGACTGGAACCGGACCTGAAGGTGTTCACCAATGGTCCCATCCAGATTCAGGCCATGGGTGCGGGGAGCCTCGATTTCGGGACGATCGGACCGGGCGCGCTCTGGCTTCCGGCCAGCGGTCATGCCAAGGTGCTCGGCGTCAACGATATCGGGTTCAGCGACCGCGTCATCGCCCAGGCGGCCTTCGCGTCGATCGCCGATCTCAAGGGCAAGAAGGTCGGTGTTCCGCAAGGCACATCCGGAGAGATGATCCTGCGCATGGCGCTCGAAAAGGCCGGTATGTCGATCAAGGATGTTCAGGTCGTACCGATGGATCCGAGCACGGTCGTTGCCGCCTTCTCCTCCAAGCAGATCGATGCGGCGGGCATCTGGTATCCCTTGATCGATGCGATCAAGCCGCGCGTCCCCGATATGAAGGAACTGGCGTCGAACAAGGACTTCTATCCCGATACCTCGTTCATCAACACCTTTGTCGCGCGCAACGAAACGATTGAGAACGATCCCGATCTTGCCAAGAGCTTTCTGAAGGTCATCAAGAAGGCGATGGACTACCGGGTTGCAAATCTGGATCATGCGATCGAGTTGACGGTCGCCTTTACGCAATCGCCGCCCGATGCGACTGCCAAGGTTGCAAAAAGCCGCAAACTTTTGACGAGCGTCGAGCTGAACAAGTTCACCGAGGACGGCAGCGTCACGAAGTGGCTAGGCGAATTCAACAAGATGTTCGTCGATTTCGGAACCATCAAGGATCCGCTGCCACCGGAGAAATACTTCGATCCGAAATTGTTCCTCTCAGCTTGATTGACGGATCTGTTTGGCGGCAAGGCTGCCGTGTGATGCGGCAGCTGCTGTCAAACGTGCCGGTTTCTCGTACTGGACGTGGTCGAATGTCTCACGTTCGGCAGCGGATGAATGCGGTTCCCGACTACTCGCGGGTGGCGACAAGGTTCGTGGTTTCGCCCTCTGGTAAGATTGACCGAAGCCTCTCGTGTCGATGTAGGTCCCGATGCGCTATTGCGGCATCGACTCATGCACGAAGACAAAGCCAGGGGAAGCTTCTTGCTTATCTTCAAGCTGTTGATAAACTTCAATTGAAGAATGAAATATAAGCATCCGCAATCGAGGCGCGAACAGGCAATTGAGGTTGTGATGGTGACTATAACGCTGGATCATTTCGCTCGTTGTGTCGGGGAAGGCTTCGAAATCGATATAGGTGCGGCGTCTCTTGTTCTTACGCTGACTGAGGCTCGGCCTCTGCCCGAACGGGGCTTTAAAGGAATGATGAGGGCGCCGTTTGCATTGCTGTTTCGCAGCATGTCAAAGGTTCTGTTGCCACAGCAGATTTATAGGCTGAACAACGCCACGCTTGGAATTCTCGACATATTCCTGGTGCCGGTCGCCAGGGACAAGGATGGGATCATTTATCAGGCGATCTTCAATTGATGTCTCAGGGTTCACGTGCCGCCGGTTAGGAGCGGGCGCCACTCCATGCCTATGTGGGTATCGCTGGTTTCCGTGACCATAAATCCGAAGGCTTGATAAAGCTCGTAAGCGCGCCGGTTGTTTCGATCGACATGCAGGGCGATTCCCAGACTTTGTCCTGTCGTTGCCGCATCTTGAATGGCTTTCAGCGTCGCGGAGCCCAACCCCTGACCACGCCATTCGGTCAGAAAGCCGATATCAATGATATGCCAGATATCCGCGCGGAGATCGATGTAAAGGCGGCCGACGGAGGTGCCGTCCTTTTCGATGATCAGGAAGTCTGCTTGCGGAAAAGCGGCAGCGTAATAGCGATGTTGGAAATTAAACTGCTGGTCCAGAAATGCCTGCTTGTCGTCTTGCGACCAAGGTATCGGGGCCAGCTCATCCTTGCGGAATGAACGGTAAAGTTCTCGCAGAAACGGCAGATCGGCCAACCTTGCGGGACGCAGAATGCATGGAGGAACGCTAGGCAGGCGATGGCCTTCCAGCCCGGGAAACTCCGGTAGAAGGCCTGTGACGATGCCCGTCATCAATCGAATGTTGGATATGCACCGCTCAATGCAATGCAGAAGTTGACGGCCAAATAAGGCTGGCGGTTTTCATGTGGTTGGCTTCCGCCGCCCGTGCCGATGACGGTCGATGCAAACTGAGTGTTCGGCTGGGCATTGGGGAGAAACGGGCTGCTCGAATCCGGCAGGCTGAGCGCATCGCCGGTGCTGGGCGAGGCGGCACGCTTGGATGTATCGCCCTGATTGTAGAGGGTCAAGGAATGCCTGTGTGCCGGCATCTCCGCCTGCGTCAGCGTGATCTCGTTGCTGCCAAAGGTGTCGCCGGCGATGCGTGGCGTCAGGCCGATGCCCTGGCCTTGGTTGCAACCTGCGCGGTTGGCAAAGTTGGGCAGCTGGAACGTGGTAGAGCCATTGCCGCCATACTGGTTGCCAAGTAGGGAAAACAATGCGGCGTTCTGCATGACGGGCAGCATTGCGCCGCTACATGATGCCCAACCGAGGGGAGCAAAGTCGAAAGCGAACAGTTGGATCTCGCCGAGAAAAGGTTGTGTCATGGCAATGTCCTTTGGCTGAGGCGCGGTTCATCTCGATGAAGGAAAGATACCCGTCCATGCGATGCAATACTGCACTGTCAGTGTCGGCATCGTATTGTCATGCATGACCGTCGACCCGGTTGTCTGCGTCGCAGTTTGTGATGTTGTGATCGGAGTGGCTCCGCTTATGTCCGTCGCATACATCGTATCTCCGCTAAGTGCGGCGAGTTCGACCGATGAGCTTATGGATGTGGCGTTGGCTTCACCCGTGGTCGCATTATACGGATGCGTGTGCGATGGCATTTGCGTAGGCAGAAGCGTTATGTTTTCGCTGCCGCTGGATTGACCGATCACATAGGCCGACAGGCCCGGTCCGGTACCCTGATGTATCGGTACGCGTCCGGAAAGATTGGGGGTCGCAAATGTGGTTATGCCATCGCCGCCATATGTCGTGCCGATAAGCATGAACAATTCGTCATATAGGGAAATAGGCTGCAGGGAATTGTCGCAGGGCAGCCATCCGCTCGGCACTCGGGAGAAGCCAAAAAGCCGGATTTCTCCGAGAAAGGGAGTGCTCATCGTCGATCCTCCGAACAATGGGTTGATAAGGCGTAATCAGCTGCTGGAGGGAAAAACTCCCGACAGCGCAATGCAATAACTTATCACGTCGTAAGGCTGCATATTGTCATGCGGCTGGCCATTGCCCGCCGGCGTTACAGTCTGGTTCGCCAGCACGACCTGACCGCCGCTGGACGCGCCGTAGATAGCGGCGCTATTGGTTCCATAAAGGGCATTGCCGGGGTTGCGTACGGTGCCGTTGCTGGTGGTTCCAGTTGCCAGATGAATGTGCTGAGGTAATTGCTGTTCAAGCAAGGTCACACTTTCAACGCCACCAGTTTCACCAATCTCGTAAGGCGTAGGCTGCCACGCGGGATCGCGGGAGGATCCAAATCCGACAGGCGTACGGCTCTGCAGATTGGGCAAGGCAAAAGTCGTCACTCCATCACCGCCGTAATGCGTGCCCAAGAGGGAAAACAAGGCCTGGTTCTGGCTGACGTTCAGGAGCTGACCGTCACACAGAGCAAAGCCTCTGGGCGCAAACGGAAACCCTGTAAGCATGATCTGGCCGAGAAAATATTCTGACATACCATACCTCTGAATATTCCAATGATATCAAATGCCATCATCATTCAATCATGGCGATAAATGCAAGAACAAATTAGACCATCTAAGGTGTAAAAGTTTTGATCGGAATTTCAATTTTTTAATACTTCGAGTTGTGTATCAGATGAAGACATGCCGAAACGTCGTTTGGCAAATAGCTACCGCGCATTAAGTATAGAGCCGCAGATATTCCCAAGCCCTGGATGTAATCGGGTTGTAAAAAGGCGGGTGACTGCGTGATCCTGCAGATCTTTTGACCATCCACTTCTCGGGATGACGTTTTCGATCGGCCTGGTTTGAACGCTTGCTCCAAGCGATACTCGATTATGCTCAAACAGGCGGTTCCCCAAATGGGCTTCCACGTGCCGGCTCCCTGCACGATGTAACTGGCGAAGGAAGACAGGGTGAGCCGCCGTGATTGAATCGGCAGAAAAATGCTATCCGGTCGATAACAATGCGCCGTACTTGCCGATTTAAGCACGGGGTCAACGTTCGATACCGTCTTTCAAGGCGGAAAGAGGGACGTTCTACCACCGGCAAATGACTGCGAGTGCAGGCGTTTGCTTACGTTGGGCTCAAACGAACATGACCAGCCGCAATCGGGTAACCTGACGCAGCACGACGAGCCTATTCAAGAAGAAGCCGTCGGGAATGATCGGTCCGGACCGGGATTTGAGGCATCGCTTAAAACTTCTTGGCTGCAGCGACCTTGGCACCGACGGATTTCTGCCCGTCACCCTCGATGTTGAAGAGCAGGCTTGTATCGAGCATCCAGAAATTCATGGTCTGCAGCTGCAATCCGGCTGTAACGGCACCGAAAGCGCCGGCGCCGTCGAGGCCGGAGAAGCCACCGGTGAGGCCGAGCTTCGGTGTTAGTTTGCTACCGCTCTCCAGCACGAAGGAGCGCGCGATCTCAGCACCCAGGCTGACACGGAACTGGTCCTCATTGAAGCCGTCGATGGCGATGGCGTCACCGGAGCTATTCTTGACGGTATAGTCGTCGACCTTTTCCGAGAAGTAGATCGCACGTACTTTTGGCGAGATCGTCGTGTCCTCGTCAAGGTTCCATTGACCTTCGATCGAAGTGTCGGCCATCCAGCGTGTCGTCTTGAAATTGCCGTCCCAGAACTGGGTGTTGATCGTGTTGCTGGACCCGCCATAGCGCAGGCTGCCGTTCCAGAACACGCCCTTGCCGATCTCCAGCGAGGCATAGGGTCCCGCAAGCCAGCCATTGCCTGTCAGCTCGGCGTCCTCATCGGTCGGATCCGTCATGCGGTCATAATGGAAGGACAGGCCGATCAGCGCATGGTCGGAGATCAGATAATCCGCCCCCATGTTGATCATGGCAAAGCTGCCCCACTTGCTGGTGCTGTCGTTCTTGTTCTTGTCGTCATGAGCGAGGAATGCGCCGCCGATCCAGACGTTGAAGGGCGCGGAAGCAGCATCGGCATCGCCGCCGGCCGCCCGCATCTGCGCCAGGCTGGTGGAAAAGCCGAGCGTCATGCCCTCTTCGGACGGCATCATGCGTGCGGTGATCGGATCGGTCGCCTTCTCCATCTGCCGGCGCTGCAGGAGCCCCGGCACCTCGATGGTATTTGCGATCATGTTCTGCCGGGACCGCACGAAATCATGCACGAGATTATCGATATCCTCGGCCACCTTGCCGGCATCATAGCTGACATTATAGGTGATAGTTGCCGTATTGGAGGTTCCGAGCGCGCTGACGAGCTTGTAGCCGACGCGTATCTGGCCGGAATAGGCTGGGTTCAGCGTATAGTGCAGATACCAGCCAACCGGAGCCGCGGCAGGTCCCGCCTGCGCCAGCTGTCCCTGGATGATCGTCGCGGTGCCGGCATTGGCAGGCTCCACAAACGCGAGGACCCCGGAGGTGAACGGGCCGCCCGTCGCGCCACGATTGAGGTAGACGTCGGGAGGCGTCGATCCTGCCGGCACGTTGACGACCATGTCAAGAACGGTGACGGATTGGGTCCTCACCTTCAACGTATAGGAGGCTGTTCCCGTCGCGCCGTTGCCGTCGCGAACTTGGACGGTGAAGCTGTAGTCGCCTTGCGTGCCGGTCGCCAGCGGGCCGGTCAACTGACCGGTCGAGATATTGAGCACCAAGCCGTTCGGTAGACTGCCCGAGGCAAGACTGTAGATCTTCGTACCGGTTCCGCCGGTTGCCGAGATCTGCTGGCTGTAGGCCTCGCCCGCCATGGCATCGGTCAGCGCTCCGCCGGCTGGCGAGAAGACGAAGGTGGTCGGCGGCGGTGCAATCGCGATCGTATAGGCGGCAGACGTCGTGGCGCCGTTGGCGTCGGTGGCTGTGACGGAGAAACTGTAATTGCCTGAGGTCGTCGGTGTGCCGGTGATTGCGCCCGTCGAGTGGTTGAGTGCAAGCCCGGGCGGCAGCGTACCCGTGGCGCTGTAGCCGTAGGGGCTGGTTCCGCCCGAAGCGGTGACTGTCTGGCTATAGGCGGTGCTGACCATGCCAGCCGGCAGGGCACCGCTCGCCGGCGAGAATGACAGTGTCGGTGGCGTGATGGTGATGCTCACCGTCGCTGGCGGCGAGATGCCGGAGGCGTTGGTTGCGGTATAGGTGAAACTGTCTGAACCGCTATAGCCTGATGCCGGCGTATAGGTAATGGATGTTCCCGATGCGATCGCCGTCCCATGGCTGGCTCCGGTTGCGATCGCGACCGAGGCCGCCACACCGCCCGTGATGTTGAGCGTGATCGCATTGTTTGATGAGTTGGCGGCAACGGATGCCGCAACGTTGCCGGCGACCGGTGGTTGGACGCCGACCGTGAGCGTATAGGCTCTGGAAGCGGTGAAGGGGCCAGAGCCGCCCGAGCTATCGGTTGCCATGACGGTGAAGTTGAATGTGCCGGATGCTGTCGGCGTACCGGAGAGGATGCCGGCCGAGGAAAATGCTACGCCCGGCGGAAGGGCGCCGGCCGACAGGCTGAAGGTGTGCGGGCTGGTACCACCCGCAGCCGTGATCGTCTGGCTATAGGCAGCGGCCACGGTCGCGGCGGGAAGCGTTGTCGGCGCGATCGTGATTGTCGGCGCGCCGATGGTGATGCTGTAGGCCTGTGAGCCTGTAAACGAGAGGCTGTCCTTTGCGGTGACGGTGAAGTTGAAGGTGCCGCCTGTGCTTGGTGTTCCTGAGAGTACGCCGGCGGAGGAAAGCGCCACACCCACCGGTAGGGCGCCTGCCGTTAGCGAATAGGTGTAGCCACCGGTACCGCCCGAGGCTGTGAGGGTCTGGCTATAGGCGGTTCCGGCTGTACCCGCCGGTAAGGTAGCCGGCGCAATCGTGATCGTCGGCGCGCCGATAGTGATGCTGTAGGCCTGTGAGCCGGAAAAGGTGAGACTATCGGTTGCTTTGACGGTGAAGTTGAAGGTCCCACCTGCGGTCGGTGTGCCCGAGAGCACGCCACCTGAGGAAAGCGCCACACCCGCCGGCAGGGTACCCGTCGTTAGTGAATAGGTGTAGCCGCCGGTACCGCCCGAGGCCGTAAGCGTCTGACTATAGGCGGTCCCGGCTGTACCGGCCGGCAAGGTAGCCGGCGTGATCGTGATTGTCGGCGCGCCGATAGTGATGCTGTAGGCCTGTGAGCCGGAAAATGTGAGACTATCGGTTGCTTTGACGGTGAAGTTGAAGGTGCCGCCTGCGGTCGGTGTGCCCGAGAGCACGCCGCCTGAGGAAAGCGCCACACCAGGGGGAAGGCTGCCCGTCGTCAGGCTGTAGCTATAGCCGCCAGCGCCGCCCGAGGCCGTAAGCGTCTGGTTATAGGCGGTTCCGGCTGTGCCCGCTGGCAACGTTGCCGGTGCGATCGTGATCGTCGGTGTGCCGATGGTGATGCTATAGGCTTGGGAACCGGTAAATGCGTGACTGTCGGTTGCAGTGAGGGTGAAGTTGAAGGTGCCGCCTGTGGTCGGTATGCCTGAGAGCACGCCGCCTGAGGAAAGCGCCACACCAGGGGGAAGGTTGCCAGTCGTCAGGCTGTAGCTATAACCGCCGATGCCGCCGGAGGCCGCAAGCGTCTGGCTATAGGCGGTTCCGGCTGTACCCGCTGGCAATGTTGCCGGTGTAATACTGATCGTCGGTGCCGAGATGGTCAGTGTGTAGGCCCGCGAGCCCGTAAAGGGGCCGGTGCCTGTGGAACTGTCCGTCGCAGTGATAGTGAAATTAAAGGTCCCGGCAGCGGTCGGTGTTCCGGAAAGTACGCCGCTCGAGGAAAGCGCTATGCCCGCCGGAAGGAACCCGGAAGTCAGACTATAGTTATAGGAGCCGGCACCGCCCGAGGCTGTGATGGTCTGACTATAGGCTGCCTCCGCCGTCCCGGAAGGCAAAGAAGAGGGGCTAACTGCGATCGTCGGCGCAGAAACGCTCAAACTGTAAGCCCTCGAACCGGTGAACGGTCCGGTCCCGGTCGAACTATCTGTTGCCGTGATGGTGAAGTTGAACGTGCCTCCTGCTGTCGGCGTGCCGGAAAGAGCACCTCCCGATGAGAGGGTCAAGCCGGCAGGAAGAGTGCCCGCGGTGACCGCAAAGCTATAGGAGCTGGTGCCGCCCGATGCTGTGACGGTTTGGCTGTAGGCCGCCGCCACGGTCGCTGCTGGAAGCGTCGTCGGTGCAACCGCGATCGTCGGGGCCGCAATGGTCAGGCTGTAGACCCTGGAGGCGGAGAATGGTGCACCGGTCCCGGTCGAGCTATCCGTTGCGGTGACGGTGAAGCTGAACGTGCCTCCCGCCGTCGGCGTACCGGAAAGAGCACCTCCCGATGATAGCGTCAAACCGGCAGGAAGGGAGCCGCCGGTGACCGCAAAGCTATAGGAGCTGGTGCCACCCGATGCTGTGATGGTCTCGCTGTAGGCGGTTCCGACCACGCCCGCCGATAAGGAAGATGGGCTCACCGAGATCGTCGGCGCGGCAATCGTTATGCTGTAGGCATTTGAACTGGTGAATGGCCCTGTACCCGTCGAGCTGTCGGTTACGGTGATGCTAAAGTTGTATGTGCCCGCCCCTGTCGGCGTGCCGGTAATCGCGCCGGTCGACGACGACAGGCTCAAACCGCTCGGAAGAGAACCTGCGGTGATTGCGTAGGTGTAGGGGCTACTGCCGCCGGTGGCGCTGACGGCCTGGCTATAGGCGGTCGCAATAGCGCCAAATGCCAGCGTCGACGGGCTGAGCGTGATCGTGGGCGTGCCGACGGTTATCGTCACCGTGGCCGGCGCGGAAGTCCCGCCAGCATTCGTCGCGGTATAGGTGAAACTATCCGGACCGGCATAGCTTGCATTGGGCGTATAGGTGATGGAGGTGCCGCTGGCCGTCGCAGTTCCGTGGGACGCCTGGGTCCCGATAGCCACGGATGATGCCGTTCCCCCGGAGAGGTTCAGGGCAATCGAATTTGAACTGCTGCCATAGCTCACCGTTGCGCTGACCGTACCGGCAACGGGTGCCGGTACGGTAGACGCAATTGCGATATTGACGGTGAAGGAACTCGCGCCCGCATCCACCAAGGTGAAGGTGTCGCTGGTGGCTCCATCGCCGTTGTTCGTGTAGATGAACGTCCCGGCGGCGGCGTTGTAGCTGCTTATCGAGCCATGCTGGGGAGAGACTACGCCTGGATCGTTAATGGGATTAAGACCAGCGCCATTGCACTCAGTGCCGATGGTGACATTAAGCGACCCGCCAGATGCCATCGGACTTGTCGACGGTGTCGTATGTGAGTCGGGGAAGTTGAAGACGGTGCAAGCGGCGTAGGCCACGCTGGGAACTGCCAGCGATAAACCAACGCAAAAGAGAGCAACGAGCAGTACCACCCTGAGCAGCAGCATATAGGCGCTCGCGCCGGCAGCCACTGCCCTTGCGGTTATTTCAAAGACCTGCTCCGCCTTCGGCATGGCACCGCGCTGGCGGATTTCAATCTGGCCACTTTGCGAAATGCAGCTATCATCCCTAGACCGGGATTTTCCTCTGGAAAGTCCGAGCTGTTCGTCGCCTGTCATTTGCCCAACCCAAAGACCGAACACACTCTGCTATGAAAAGCAGGAAGTTGCTCCCATGCTTGCCCGTCTGCATTGCAACTGCAGTCCATCTACTCAATCACAGTAGTATCGGAAGCAATATGAAAGGCAATTTTCAATTGCCGAAAAACGCGATGGTTGGTTCATTTGGAATCAATTATTCAATCAAATGTTGTAGATCGGCAACATTGCTCATTCCGTCTGTTTGCTTGGCATCCAAGGCGTTCGGCAAGGGAAGCGGATGACAAGCCATGTTCCATGGCTGTCGGTCGGAAGCGAAGACACAGTTGATCGAACGGCGGGTCGTAAAATGGTTGGCAACCGCCTTGAAGTCATCAATTGAGACAACAGCGGCGTAAGCGGGCCGACGGCGCTTTCGTGACAAACACGCGATGTTCGCGGAGACATTTCGTTTCGTCGATCCGAGAACCTCAAGACGTGTCGAAATTTACTCCTTCGGAACGCCTTCAGGTCTCAGAGTCTTCTTAAGCGCCGCAATGCGGAATATGGCGTTAGGGGCGCCATAGCCAGTATAGCCGCGCCGCTGGACGATCTCGAAGAAGAAACCTTCACCGAAAGTGTCGCTGTAGAGTTGGAAATAGTCGCCCTGATCGTCATGGTCGTAGAGGATATTGTTGGCTTTCAGCCGCTCGGTGAGTTCCGGATCAAGCCCGAAGCGGGCCTCGACGTCGCCGTAATAGTTCGGCGAGATGGAAAGGGGCTTGAAGCCATTCCTGAAGAGGCCCTCGGCCGTGGCAAAGATGTCATCGGTCTGGAAGGCCAGGTGCTGCACGCCCGACCCGAACTTTTCCGCGATGAAGTGACCGGCCAGCGTGCGGCGATTTTCGGCGCCGTTGAGCGTAATCCGCACCGCACCGTCAGCGCTCTCCACCACTTGGCTGCGCACGACACCGGCCGGATCGATGATGTCGACCATCGGTGTCTTCCGCATCTCGAAAATCGATGTGTAGAACAGGAGCCAGGTCAGCATCTCGTCATATGCCACCGTTTGGGCGACATGGTCGACACGCTTGAGGTGCACGGGTGCGGCCGGGCGGCTCCCGGCATCCTCGTCAACGGGCACAAAGTCGATTTCTGAGAAGCGGCCGAGATCGCTTTCGTTATCTATCAGATAGATCAGGCCGCCACCAACGCCACGGATTGCTGGTATTTTCACTTCGCCATCCGCGACCGGTTGCTCGAACGGTTCGGCACCAAGCGCGATCGCTCGGGCGAGTGCAGCGGCGGCGTCATCCACTGCAAGTGCCACTGCGTAAGCCGTCGTGCCGTGTACTGCGAACGAGGCGTTGGCGAAGCCCTTGTCCTCGGTGTTGACGATAAGCCTGATGCCGCCTTGGCTAAAAAGGCTGACTTTTTTGGTCTTGTGCCGGGCGGTCTTGCGGAAACCTAGGGTTTTGAGGATCTTGCTGAGATCGGCGGCATCCTTCTCGTCGGCGGAAAATTCCACGAAGCCGACACTCTTGACTTTCGCCCTGTCCGGCATGGCCGGAACCGACAAGGTCCCGACATTCGAGGATCGATATACCTGGTCTCCGAGGTAAATTAACGAGCGATGGCCGTCCGTGGCGATCGAGCGCGCGGAGCCGCCACGGAACTGGTCGTTGAAAATCTCCAGCGAAAAATAACCGTCATAGCCGGTCTCGGCGATCGCGGAGGTGAACGCCGTCACGGGGAGGTCGCCTTCACCCGGCATATTGCGGAAGTGGCGCGACCAATAGAGCAGGTCCATGTCGATCGACGGCGCGTCGGCGAGCTGGACGATGAAGATCTTCTCCTTCGGAATGGAGCGGATCGAGTTGATGTCGATCCTGCGCGACAGGGTGTGAAAGCTGTCGAGGATCAGGCCGATGCTGGGATGGTCAGCGCGCCGCACGACTTCCCAGGCATCGCGGTGGTCATTGATGTGGCGCCCCCAGGCAAGTGCCTCATAACCGACACGCAGGCCGCGCTTCGCTGCGCGCTCGCCAAGCTCGCGAAAGTCGTCCGCCGCCCGATCGATCCCGCCCAACGACACCGGCGAGACGTTGGAACAGACGAGGACAAGATCGGTGCCGAGTTCCTGCATGACGTCGAACTTGCGTTCGGCGCGATCGAAGGTGCGACTGCGATGCGTGGCCGGCATCCCCTCGAAATCGCGAAACGGCTGGAACAGCGTGATTTCCAGCCCGACGTCCCTGACCATCCGGCCGACATCTGCCGGAGATCCATCGAATGCCAGAAAATCATTTTCGAAGATCTCCACGCCGTCAAACCCGGCGCGTGCAATCGCCTCGAGCTTCTCCGGCAACTCCCCGCTGATGGATACCGTGGCGATGGACGTTTTCATGGCGTTACCCTCTAAGGATAGGTCCTATTTTTGTTCCGGCCAGCCGAAGCGATCGTCGAGCGCGTCATAAGCGGCAAGTCCAGTTACCGCGCTGAATTCCGCATAGCTGACCATCGCATCAGCACGGCTCCTTGGGGTTCCCTCGGATTTGATGATCCCGAGCGTGTCGCGCACGGCTTTAACGGCGGAAAACAGGGCTGAAAGGGCATAAAAGGCGATATTGAAGCCCATGTCCTCAAGGTCTCCTGCCGTCAGCGCCGTGGTTTCGTTGCCGTCGACGATACTGACCACTTTGGGGCCGACGACCCCTTTCGAGACTGCCTCGACCTCGGCGATCTTCTTGATGCCGTCAACGAAAACCAGATCGGCCCCGGCATCCTGGTAGAGCCTTGCCCGCCGGATCGCTTCGCCAATACCCTCGCTCTGGATCGCATCGGTTCTGGCAATCAGCATCATCGGATTGTTGCCACGCGCTTCGACAGCACAGCGCAGGCGGCGGACATTCTCGTCGGCCGGAATCACGCGTACTCCGGCGCGTTGGCCGCAGCGCTTGGGCAACTGCTGATCTTCGAGATGGATCGCAGCAACGCCAGACTGAATATATTCCTCGACGGTGCGAACAATATTGGCTGGCCCGCCGTAGCCAGTATCCGCATCGGCGATGACCGGAATGTTGACGGCACGAACCATGTCGCGTGCATGGGTCGTCATTTCCGTTTGGGTCAAAAGACCAATGTCGGGAAGGCCGAGGCGAGATGCCGTCGCACCGAACCCGGTCATGTAGATCGCCGGAAAGCCCGCCATCTCGACGAGCCGGGCGGTCAGCGCGTCCGGGGCTCCGGGCGCCTGGAGCAGGCGGCCGGACGAAATATCGGCACGAAGTCTTTCAGCTGCGTTCTTCATCGCTATCTCCTGATCAACGGCCGCCCGATACGTCGACGACGATTCCGGTGATATAGGAAGCCTCATGAGACATGAGCCAGACGGCGGCGTCCGCCACCTCTGACGCGGTTCCCAGGCGCTTCAATGGAATGATGCTTGCCATCGCCTCGATGTTGGCGGGGTCGGCAAAGACGTCCTTCTGGATTTCCGTGTTGATGACGCCTGGTGCGAGTGCGTTGACGCGGATCTTTGGCGCAAGTTCTTTGGCGAGGGCGACGGTGAAGGATGCGATCGCCCCCTTTGTCGTCGCATAGGCTATATTGCCGACCATGCCCCCGGTGCGGGCTGCTATGGACGAGAGATTGACCACGGAACGGTCTTCGCGACCGGATGAGGCTCGGATGAAGGCGCTCGATACGTAGAATGCGCTCTTGAGATTGACCGCAAGAACCCGGTCGAGTTCCAGCTCGTTCATGTCTTCGGCGGTCATGCGCTGACCGATTATGCCGGCATTGTTCAGGAGATGGTCTACTCCGCCGAAGGATGCGACGAGTTCATCCATTGCGCCGTCGACGCTCCGTCGATCGGCAACATCGACGACCTTGGTCAGAACCTGATCGCCGTGCTGGGCGCGGCATTCGGCCAGGCGTTCGGCATTGATGTCCCACACTGCGATCCGTGCTCCGAGCCCGACAAGCTTGTCGGTGACGGCTCGGCCGATACCCGATGCTCCGCCGGTTACCAAGACAACGCGATCTTCGAAGTAGCCGGAGCTCGATCCGCCCGAATGAGACTGCTGCACGTAATCCTCCCGCCGCTGATGGCGTCATGTTGCGTTCGACACGAAGAAAGACCGGTACGAAAGGAATGTCAACTAGGGTTCTAGTTTTTGTATCCCACTTGTGCATTCCAGCCGGCTGGTCTATTGAACCGGAAAGATGTCGCGGAGGGTGGCATTGATTTTCAGGAGGAACACAATGGCGGATGCCATCCGCGCCGACGGCGCTCATCTCGACAGCAGTCTTCGTGACCGAACGATCCGCAAGCTCAATCTGCGCATCGTGTTGTTCTGCTTCGTCTGTTTCATCGTAAACTATCTCGACCGCGTGAATATCGGTTTTGCGGCGCTTCACATGAACAGCGATATCGGTCTCACGCCCTATATGTTCGGTCTCGGCGCCGGCATCTTCTTCATCGGCTACCTCGCCTTCGAAATCCCCAGCAATATGATCCTTCACAAGGTCGGGCCGCGCATCTGGATCGCGCGCATCATGGTGAGCTGGGGCTTGGTCTCCTGTGCCATGGCCTTCGTGCAGGGACCGACGTCATTCTACATTCTGCGCTTTTTGCTCGGTGTGGCCGAAGCCGGTTTTGCGCCAGGCGTGCTGCTCTATCTGACCTACTGGTTTCCCGCCAAGGAACGCGGTCGGGCAACCGCGCTCTTCATGACCGCGACTGTTCTGTCGATTGTCGTCGGCGCGCCGATCTCCGGCTGGCTGATCGATGCCGGCGAAGGCCTGTTCGGTTTGCATGGCTGGCAGGCCATGTTCATTCTCGAGGGTCTGCCGGCAATGCTCCTCGGCATCGTCACCTTTTTCTATCTCATCGATTCGCCATCCAAGGATACGAAGTGGTTGTTGCCCGACGAGCGTGCTTGGCTGCTGGCTCAGCTCGCAGACGATCAGAAGAACGTCAAGGCGGATACCCGCCACAGCCTGCGCGAGATCTTCAGCGACTTCCGCGTCTGGCTGTTGACACTGGTCTATATGTTCAACGGCATTGCGGTTTACGGCGTCATCATGTGGTTGCCGCAGATCGTCAAGACGTTCGGGTTGACCACGGTCCAGGCCGGCTTCGTCTCGGCAATCCCGTTCATCTTTGCGGCCGCTGGCCTCGTCGTGATATCGCGCAGCTCCGACCGCACCGGCGAGCGTAAAGTTCATACGGCAATCTCCGGACTCTTCGGAGGGCTGTTTCTGGCGGCAAGCGCCCTCGTTCCGAACCCCTATGCCGGTCTTGTGCTTCTCTGCCTCTGCGCTTTCTTCCTGTGGTCCTACCTCGGCGTGTTCTGGACCCTGCCGACCCAATTCCTGACGGGCGCGGCTGCGGCTGGTGGTCTTGCGGCGATCAACGGCTTCGCCCAGATCGGTGGCTTTGCCGGCCCCTATATCGTCGGCTGGGTCAAGACCTCGACCGATAGCTTCTCGCTCTCTCTACTGACGCTTGCGGTCTTTCCAATCCTCGCCTTCTTTCTCTGCATGAGCTTGAAAGCAAAGCGCGACTAGACCAAACTTCCGGCAGCGTCCGGATGGACGCTGCCGGATTCGTTTCAAGGAGTGCGTGAGCGGGTATGTCCAAGCCAACGGTGAAACCTCGCAAGAGCCTCGTCCCGACGATTGCCGACAAGATACGCGCGGCGATCGTCGATGCGGAGTTCGAGTTTGGCGAAAATCTTTCCGAGGATACGCTTGCCTCGGCTTTCGAGGTGAGCCGAACGCCGGTGCGCGAGGCGCTCAACCTGCTGCAGATGGAGGGTTTGGTCAACATCGTTCCCAAGTCCGGCACCTATGTCTTCACACCGACACTCGAGGATATTGCCGAGCTCTGTGACTATCGCATCGGCCTGGAGCAGCAGGCCGTGGCTCTCACGCCGGCAAGCTCCATTCCCGAGACGGTTTTGGAATTGAAACGTCAGCTTTCGGTGATGGACGCCGCGGTCGCAACAGGGGACATGCAGGCTTATGGCCGCGCCGATACCGCTTTTCATCTGGCCTTCTTCCAGCATTGCGGCAATCGCTATCTGAGGACCGCATACGACCTTATTCTCGGCCGCGTCGCATCGTTACGCACACATCTTGCGATGAAGGCCGAAGGCGAACCGGATCGCTCCTATGGCGATCATCGTTATATGATTGCTCTTCTTTCGGAGGGACGGCGCGATGAGCTTACCACGGTGCTGACGGCCCATATTCTCCGCACCAAGGATAATTATCTCGATGCCTTTCAGCGGCTCCCCGCCAATAACGGCGGCAGTCGCACGGCGCGGCTGAGGCGTCGTCTGGCTTTGGCGGGATAGCGCCGAAAACTGGAATCTGCCTTTGACGAAACCGGCAGAAGATTGCGGATGATCAATCTGTAGAAAGATATCCGATCTCTCGCAGGACGCGTTCGGTCGTCCGTTCGAAAGCGAATATCTTGGCATCGAGGATGTCTGCTCGAAACCCGATGAAGAGCCTTCCGTTCTCGATATCCGGTGTGCAGGAGAGGGATTGGACCGTTCCGGCCGCCACATAGCGCCGGGCCATGGACGCCGGCAGAATGCCGGCACCGAGGGCTGCGGCAACGAGTTCGCCAATGACCGCGACGCTGTTGCAAATGATGATGCGCTCCGGTTTCAAGCCCTCGAGTGCAAACCAATGCGTCACCTGCCGGTACATTGCGGATGGGGGCGGGTTCGAAATGATCGGCCTGTCGGCCAGGACCTTCGGTGTGATCTCGCCCGGCAGGTGCCATGCTCTCGGAGCGACCCATTGTGTCGGCTGCGGTCCGAGCGGCCGCAGATCGAGCTTCTCGTCACCCAGCGGATTCAACAGCACCGCTACATCCAGCCGGTTGTCGATCAGCATCCCCTCCAGGAGGGTGCTGGTCGTGACCGTCCACTCGGGCTCCAATGCGGGATGATCTTCGGACAATCCGGCAAGCAACGGCGCAAGGCAGGTGACGGCGAAACCTTCTGCAAGCCCCACGCGCAGCTGGCCGACAACCTTCGGATCGAACTCCCGCTCCTTGATGCCACGCATCTCGGCCATGATGGTTGCCGCGCGTGGCAACAGATCGCGCCCTTGCGCCGTGATTTCCAGTCCGCGGCTTCCCCTGTGAAACAAGTCGCTCGCGAGCGTCGTGCTCAACTCCTTGAGTCTCAGGGAAACCGTGGGTTGGGCAAGGTGAAGCTGGTCCGCCGCCTTCTGGACTGAACCCAGCTGGGCTGTCCAATAGAAGGCCTCGATCTGGGCAAAGGTGATCCGCATTATTTAAAAAACCTATATTGGAAGCTCAGAAGAACAAATTTGATCAGTAAAATCAATGATCATATAGAAATATCTCAACGGCATGTGAATGGTCGATGGGGAGGAACAAGATCATGACTGAGCGTTCGGACATTATACTCAAAGTAAGGAAGAGGATCATTCCGATCCTGTTGCTATGCTATTTTGCGGCCTTTCTCGACCGCGTGAATATCGGCTTTGCGGCTCTGACCATGAACGCCGATCTCGGCTTCAGCGCATCCGCTTTCGGTTTTGGCGCGGGAATATTCTTCCTCGGCTATGTCTTATGTGAGCTGCCGAGCAACCTCATGCTTGCAAAGGTCGGAGCGCGGCTTTGGATTGCGCGCATATTGATCACATGGGGCGTTCTCTCGGCGCTCACCGCATTCGTCTGGTCACCCGTCAGCTTCTATGTGGTCCGGGTGCTTCTCGGTGCCGCGGAAGCAGGTTTCTTTCCGGGCATCATCTTCTACATTACGCTTTGGTTTCCAAGAGCATATCGCGGCTCGACCTTCGCCCTCTTCAATGTCGCCGTTCCCTTGGCCTCGGTGATCGGCGCGCCCCTGTCAGGATTGATTTTGCAAGGGTTCGACGGCGTGGCAGGCCTGCACGGCTGGCAGTGGATGTTCCTCATCGAGGGATTGCCCGCATTCATCATGGGCTTCGTGGTCCTTTTTGCCCTGCCGGAATCACCTGAAACGGCGCAGTTCCTCACCCGCGATGAACGGGGCTGGCTTGTCGACACCTTGCGAAGCGATCGGCAGATGCAGGAAGCGTCCGGACGTTTTTCCGGCTTGCAGGCGCTTGTCGATCCCAAGGTATTGTTGATGTGTCTGATTGCCGTCGGGCTGGTCATGGGCACAACAGGCATTGCCATCTGGATGCCGCAGTTCATCAAGCAATTCGGCCTTTCCAATCTGCAGACCAGCTTTGTCGCTGCTATTCCATCTGCCTTCATGGCAGTTGCAATGATCGTGGTGGGCCGGAGTTCGGATCGCAGGCGTGAGCGCGTCTGGCATACTGCCGGCCCGTTTATCGCAAGTGCTCTCGGATTTCTGATCGCTGCCTTCTCGAGCAATCCGATTGTTTCGGTGGCGGGTTTGACCCTGGGCGCGGCTGGAATTGGCGGCGCGTCGCCGACCATCTGGACATTCCCGTCGACGCTGCTGACGGGCACGGCGGCAGCCGCCGGGATCGCCCTCATCAATTCGGTCGGCAGTACCGGCGGCTTCTTCGGGCCTTCGATTATCGGCTGGGTTCGCGACGCGACGGGTGGCTTCCAGGGAGCGCTCATATTTCTGGCAATCGTCATGGCAGTGACCGCCAGTCTCATCCTCATTCTCGGTAGAAGCATGCGAGAGCTCCTTTCCCCGCTCGGTCGGGACGAGGCTCCGACAAAGGCATAATCATGAAGATCGACGAAATACGCCTTTATCATTTGGCTGCCATGTTGCCGGAGCCAATCGGCAACGCGCTGGTCTCCTTTCCGAAGCGGGAAACCTTGCTGGTGGAGGTCGTGGCCGGTGACCTGGCGGGCTGGGGGGAGGCGTGGCTCTCACCCAGAACCGCTGCTGCCGCCATCGAATTCCAGCTGGCGGCACGGATACTCGGGCAGGATCCCTCCCACATATTGTCCGTGTGGCGGAATTTACGCCAGGCTGTCGAAGGAGAAACCGCCGCACCTGCCATCGCCGCTCTGGATATGGCGTTGCACGATTTGACCGCACGCGCCTACAAGATACCGGTGTCCACGCTTATCGGCGGTGCCAGGCGTCAACAGGTGACAGCCTATGCAAGCGGGCCTTTTTTCAAGCCTGGCGGACATCCTTACCGCGACTTTGAGCGGGAGATCGATGGATATCTGGAGGCGGGCTTTCGGGCCGTCAAGCTGAGAAGCGGATACAGGGTTGAAGACGATGCCAAGACGGTCCTTGCCGTTCGACGGCAAATCGGCGCTGATCGCGATCTGATGGTCGACTTCAATCAATCCTGCTCGGCCCGGCGCGCCATGCGAACCGCCGATCTCATGAAAGATGCCGATCTGCTGTGGATCGAAGAGCCGACTAAGCCGACGGATGCCGCCGGTTATCGGGCTTTCGCTGCTCATGCCGCAACCGCACTTGCCGGCGGAGAGACATTCACCAATGCGTCGGCATTCCTCCCGTTCCTGACGGGCGGATGCCTGGATATCCTGCAACCCGATATCGCGATCTGCGGTGGGCTGACCGGGGTCTCGCAGGTAGGCGTACTCGCCGACCTTTACGATCGACCGCTCATACCGCATGTCTGGGGAAGCATCGTCAATTTTCATGCCGCCCTGCACTTCGCCTCGACACTGCCGGAACATAGAGGCGGTGGGCAAGCGCATTTTCCCTATCTGGAATTCGACGTCGGTCCCAATCCCTTACTCGAGCTGGTGCAAAGACCTGTCCTGAGTGCCGATGGAACGATCAGCGTGCCGGACCTGCCAGGCCTCGGCGTGAACCTGAAGGCTGAAGACTTGCAACCCTATACCGCCGAATTCAGGAGGATCGCCTGATCGGACACTGCATGTCCGGTTTGCTCTTGCGCCTGGTACTTGGACGGCCTGACCAAACTTCTTCCATCTAGTTCGTTTTGCCGCCGAATAGATCGCAATGTCGCGATGCTCTATAGTCGCGCTCGGCAACGACTTCGGTAACTCCGCCAGCCTTGAAGATGATCCGTCTGGGTTCCTGTCCCTCAAAGGCTGGCCAATCACCGGCATTGGCGAAACCGGTTGGTGCGGTCAAGCTGCTCCAATAGCCCCGCATCAGCGAAGCGAGTTTCTCCTGTGACGCAGTCAGTCCGCCCGCGACGGTATCTTCGCCCCAGACATAGGGCAGCTCTGCGCTATGCGGCACGCCTAGATCGAAGGAAGAGGGAACGTTTGCATAGGGTCTGATCGGTGCGCTCACATCGGCAAATTCATAAACATGCAGGGGTGTCCATTTCGCCAGAGCGGCGACGGCGATGCCCGTCGGGCAGATATATTTCTGTTCTGCATCCAGTTGTCCCAGGGCCAGTCCCGGATTGGTATCGGCGCCATCGCCATAGATCTTGAACGCGGCATCGGCCTTGTCGCCCATTCGCGCTCGCACCTCGGACTCATACTGCGCCTTATCGACGGGCTGATCGAGCAGATCATTCGCCTCGTAGATAAACACGCGGGTCTCGTCGCGCGTATTGCCGACGATCATCGGCACACGATTGAATTCGCCCGTTTCAAACGCCTTCAACGTTTCCAGCGGTTGTGCGTAACCGCCATAAACCGTGCTGATGGTCATTTTGGACTTCGTCTGCGCATCCAGAATCTCGGCAGGGGATTTGGCGCGCAGGCAAGCCAGCCTGTCCGCGGAGGCCGAGCAGCCGATAGCTTCGACGAATTTCTCGCCCGACTTGACGGCCTCCTCGTTGGAAATGCTCGGGCAGTCCCGACCGCTTTCGATGATGGCGCCCTGAAACAGCCCTTTGGCTTCCGGAGAGGCGACGGTGAAGCAGACGCCTCTGGCGCCGGCGGATTGTCCTGCGATCGTCACACGCCCCGGATCCCCGCCGAAGGCTGCGATATTTTCATGCACCCAGCGCAGCGCCTGGATCTTGTCGAGATCGCCGTAGTTTCCACTGCTCTTGCCGTCCTTCGACTCCTTGTTGAGTTCCGGCAATGCAAGGAATCCCGCCGCGCCCAGGCGATAGTTGATCGTGACGACGATATTGCCCTCTTTGGCAAGTTCCTTGGGGTCCCAGTCCGTCTTGGCGCCGTTCACCGACCCGCCACCGTGAAAGCCGACCATGACGGGCAGGCTCTTCCCGCCGGCGGACGGCACATAGATATTGAGGCTGAGGCAATCCTCGTTCCAGCTCGCTGCCTTGCCCGGCCTCCAGTAAATGGCCTTCTGAACGCACTCATTGCCAGGCCGGTCTGCAGTGAAGGGCTGTTTGAATGGTTCGGCGGGACGAGGTGCAGCCCAGCGCAAATCGCCAACAGGCGGCGCAGCATAGGGTATGCCCTGGAAGAGGGCGAGGCCATCGGATTGCGTGCCGATGATCTGCCCGACCGGAGCATAGACCGTCTGTGCCATCGCCGGGCTCGACAGAAAAATCAGGCTGGCGGCGCTCATGCAGGCGGCAACACGCAAATGACGGCGGCCGCAAGGCTTTCCGTTGTTCATGTTTCACTCCTCAACGTTCAGGATCTGGATAGTTTGCCGAAGGTGCCGCGTTTACCGAGGCAGGTCGGAACCGGAGAGATGCTGGGTTTCCATGACGGCGCGACGGTTGAGACCGTCCCGCTCCGGATAGGGGGTCTGGTTTGCGGCATGGGCATAGCCGTCGCGGAACCACATGAAGGTTCCACCGGTATCGGCGGAGGTCTGTTGCCATTCGGGGAGACCGCTTCCGTTCGGATTGCCGGTTTTGACGAAATTCGCCAGGTAGGACGACATGATCTCTGCCATTCGATAGTCGGCTCCGGTCCATGCCCGCTGACCCGGCACGTCCCGCATCGAATTCATGAAATACCAGAGGTCCGACGAATGGAACGAGCCATAGAATTCGGAATCGCGGCCGGGCGGCGCGTGGTTGAAATAGAAATCATAGACGTGCAGGTTCCGGTTTCTCGATTTCACCAGTTCCGAGGAGACCAAATAGTTCTGCAGATTGTAGTCGGCCCGGGCGCGCAGCCACATGCGATAGGCTTCACGCGGATCGGAGGGTCGATAGACTTTTTGCCAGCCATCGTCATAGCCGATCTTCTTCATGGCATCGTCGAATTCGGACTGGGACATGGTCTTGTCGGGGCCGCCGTTCAGCGAGCTATATTCGTTCGAGGTGCCGCCGATCATGATATCGAGACCGTCAAGCGCGCCGGGACGCAGGAGATCGATGGATTCATTGGTGAAGACGTAGCCGTCGATGGCATGCTGGGCAGGAATGTTGGTTGCCTTGTGCAGCGCTTCATAAAGCTGCGTCTTGTCGTCGGCCGCCGTTTTGGAGATGAAGTCGTCCGTTGGAATTCGACGCAGATCGGCAAGCGTCATCGGCTTGCCGAACACCTGCTCGATGGCTTTCGCATTTGCTGTTTCCCGCTCGGCGAGCGGCATCATCGGTGAGGCGAAGAACCCCGTGAAGCCACTTTCGATGACTGCGCGGTGAAAGAGGCCCTTGGCTAGCGGCGAGCGCAGCAGCATGGTGGAATTGCGCGCTCCCGCGGATTGACCGCCGATGGTGACGTTGTCCGGATCGCCGCCGAAGCCGGCAATATTGTCGTGCACCCATTGCAGCGCCTTGATCTGATCCAGCATGGCATAGTTGCCGGAGACCTTCTGCGGGCTTTCCTGCGATAGTTCGGGAAGTGCCAGAAAGCCGAGTGCGCCGACACGGTATTGGATCGCAACGACGATGATTCCCTTCGCCGCGAGTTTGGATGCGTAAAACTCCATCTCGGAAGCGTAGCCATGGTGGTTTGCACCGCCATGAATCCAGACATAGACCGGCAGCTTGTCGGTGGTGCTGGCGGCCGGTGTCCAGACGTTGAGGTTGAGACCCTCTTCACTGGCCTTGGGCATGAAGGCGGGATCAAAATAGAATTCATCCCCCCAGAACTGGCCGACAGGATTTCCATGGATATCCTGAAGCGCTTGATCGCCCCAGTGGTCCGCTACTTTCACTCCATCCCACTTTTGCACCGGCTGCGGCGGCTTGAAGCGGTTTTCGCCTCCGGTCGGGCCGGCAAAGGGGACGCCTTTGAAAACCTGAACTCCCGGCACATCCGTCGCCACGCCTCGCAGGAGACCACCTTCAACCTTGACGACGTCGACGGGCGATCCTGCATTGGCCGCGCCGACAAGCGGCGTGATCGATAGAGCGATAGTTGTGGCCAAAAGCCGAACATAGTTCCCTATCGTCGACGTCAACACTGGCTGCATTGGCTGGATCCTCCTCTTGGGTCGTGGCCGAACCAACTTCAGACAGCGCCTGGCCGTGCTGCCTATTGGTTGGATGGTTTGCATTGCGGTCTTGAAAATGGCGTCCCGCCAGCTAGGCGTTTCCTTAGGGAGCGGAGCAGCCATCCTGTGACTGTTGTCGCCGGTCGTCATTCGCTCAAAAGAGCGCCTGCCGCCTGCAGCAGCTTTCGATCCGGGTCCTCGGCAACCCGCGTTTGCTTGTCAAAGATCATGGTCGCGCCGTGTCCGATCGTATAGGCAGGCCAATCCGGCAGGCCTTGTGCGCTCGGCTTGCCGTTGCGGGCAAAATTGACCCACGCCTGGCTCATCTTGTCCGACAGGGCAATCGCATCCGGTCCGCCGCCGGTCGAGGTCTTGACCAGCGCGGCGTTCGCAAAGACGTAAGGAAGCTCGGAGCAATGCCAGGCCATGGCTATGCCATCCATGACGGGCGACTCATAGGCGAACATATAGGAATAGAACGGCGCTCCGCCCTGCTTGGCCTTGAGATCGAGATCACGGATGGTGCCGGGCCGAAACCGAAGATCGACGAAGAAGGCATCGCCGAGCTTCTTTTCCGGATAGGCTTCGAGGAATGCCTTTCCGACGGTATCGGCCTTGTCGCCGAAGCGCTGTACGAGCTTTGACCGGGCCTGCTCCTCGCTCCAATCGTTCTTGTTGTCGGCGAGAAGATCGGCAGGTTTGTTGCTGATCACGGTTTCGAACTCATTGAGCGTGTTGCCGACCATCAAGGGGATGTCCCTGGCCTGATCGACCCATTTTGTTCCGACCGGATTTTCCGGAATGAAATTGCCGTCGAGGACCGGTGCCCAACGGGCGTCTTTCGCGCCTTGGGCCGCGGCATCCTTGATCGCCTTGTCCGATGCCGCCTGGAGCTGGTAGTAGTCGACATCGGCAAGCTTATCGACGTCTTGGGGCTTCAGGCCCAGATTCGCCAGGGTAAGTTCGGCAATTTTGCGCGAGGATGCCTGATCGGTGACCGAGTCAACTCGCGACCCGCTTTCCACGATTGCCTTCTGAAATAGGCCTTTTGCCGAAGGGGTGCCCATCAGCGCGCGGACCTTGTAACCGCCGCCCGACTGGCCGAAGATCGTCACGTTTGACGGGTCACCACCAAAGGTCTGGATGTTTTCGTGCACCCATTTCAACGCGGCCACCAGATCCGTCATGCTGGCATTGCCGGAAAGCTTGTATTTGTCTCCATAAGCCGAAAGATCGAGAAAGCCGAGAACATTCAGCCGGTGGTTAAGGGTTACGACGACTACGCCCCCCTTTTTACTGAGATTCTGGCCGTCATAGGCGGCAAGCTCGATTCCGGAGCCATTGGTGAAGCCGCCACCATGGATCCACACCATGACCGGCCGCTTGTTTCCGTCATTGACGCCTGGCGTCCAGATATTCAGGAATTGGCAGTTCTCGCTCATCGGCAGATAGCGATGCGGATTGAACAGTTCATCCCCGGCGACGGCTTTCATCGGCGGAATGAAGCAATTTTCGCCGTAGGTGACCGCAGGCCTTACCCCGCTCCAAGGCTTGACGTCGGCGGCGGGCATGAAACGCTCGGCTTGGGCATAGGGAACTCCGAGATAGCTATAGATCCCGTCGCTGAGAGCCCCGAGAAGGGCGCCCTGCTTGGTTCGCACCACGGTCTTGTCTTGCGAGGCGACAAACTCGTCTGCGGAAGAAGATGCCAATGTCAGGCCAAGAAAGGCTGCGCAAAGCGCTATCGCCTTGAGATTTATTCCAAATTTCCGCTGCATCGAACGTAATCCTCCCATTTTTATGCCCAGATCGGCAGTTGTTTTTCGAGCCACTGGCAAAGGAGTTGTGACCGGAAACGCAATTGTTGGCTTGTCAGCCCCGGCACCGGCCCGCTTACCTTCGCTTGTCGGTCGAGTTTCCGCGCCTCACATGAAAGCCGGCTTCAGGCGAGACGAGGGGAAGCCTGGACTGCGATGGCGTCGGCTCCCCGCGGAGCGCGCCGACAATGAGCTCGTAAAGGTGCCCTAGATCCGTATGTCCGGCCGAGAGCCCATATGAATGACAGAAACGATGTAGATCCAGGAAAAGCTGGAAAGTCAGTAGCCCGTCTCAATGGAGAGGATGCCGAACTTATGCGCAATGGAGCACGGGCCATTGGAAAGCAGTCTTCGGCCGACACAGCAGCCGATGATCTCGGAAAAGTCAGAAATCCGATACGGTTATGCGTCATCATGGGTTCCTCCCGCCATGGTGCCTGAAGACGCATATTTAGGGCATCAGCCCATATGTCTAATTGGAATTATCACACAAAAACGCATAGGATTTTTCAATGAATGCCGTTCATTGGCGGAGCCGGGCATTGGGTGCACCCCAGGGGGTTGACCGAGGTGCCTCCCGGGGGTGCCACTTCTGTCCGATTTGTGAGAATTTCGGAAATTCTCGCGTAGAACAAAATTCCAGACTTCGAACTCGCCGAATTTAAACATGTGAGCGAGGGGAAACGCACCGTTAGTTTTACCGAATGGAATGTGGTCGAGGTGCATCATCGACTGGAAGCTGACTTTGGGAGAATTGTCTTCGCAACCTGATCGTCTGCGCTCGGATAGAAAACCGCAAGATCGTCATTCTTCGAAGTATTTCAATGACCTTGCAGTATCCTCGATCACCGTGATCAAGGCGTTTGTCTGCATTTGATCCGAGGTAACCCTGTCGGCGACGAACACGCGTCCGTCCCGTAGGTCGGGATCGGCATCTAGTTTGCGGAGGGCGCCCGGCAGGGGATAGGCATCGATCACCTTGGTTGGAAAGATGCCGATGCCAAGGCCAGCCGCGACGAGTTGAAGGGCAGCATTTAAGCTCGAGCAAAGGCAGACATTCTCGGGCATGACCTTTTCTTCGGAGAACCAGCCCAGCGTTCCTCGATACATTGCCGTTGGCGGCGGTGTTGTAATGACGGGCAGTTTTGCAAGATCGCGGGGGCAGGCGCCGATCTCCGGAAAGGCTGCAGCCGACGCAGCCCAACTGTTGGCTTGGCGGCCGAGTGCGAACAGGCGCACTTCGCGCAGCCCGATCGGGTCGACGAGGATAGCAAGATCAATCTCGCCATCAGCCAGCTGCTGTTCGAGGCCGGCGCTTGTCGCAATCGTCCATTCGGGTCTTAGCAGCGGGAAGTCCTTCTGGAGGGCTGCAATAAGCGTTGCCATGCAGGCAACGGCAAATCCCTCGGCCATGCCAATCCGAAGCGTGCCCGAGATTTCCGGCACCCGGGATGCCCTCTTCAGATCCTCATAGGCGTCGAGCACGATCCGGGTGCGCGACAGGAATGCGTGTCCCTGGCGCGTGAGGCGTAGCCTGCGGCCGTATTTCTCGAACAGCGGAGCCGGAACTTCCGCTTCCAGTTGTTTCAGACGAAGGGACAAGGAGGGTTGCGTCACGTTCAACCGGTCTGCAGCCTTTTGAACGCTGCCGAGCTCGGCCGTCCAACGGAATGCTTCGAGTTGGCCAATGGAGAAGTTATTCATAGCATTCACCTATGCATTAAGGCCAGTTTTTCCAATTGGACATGTCAAACATATATGTGGCTATTTCCTCTCCGGGAGCAATAGGGAGGATCACATGAAGACAATCACGCAAGGTAATGGGCCTTCGCTATCGCGGCGAACGCTTCTGAAGAGCGTTGCTGTGCTCTCTGGTGCCGCCGTCGCCGGCGAGCTTTTTCCCACTCCGGCCATTTCCGCGACCACGACGATCAATGTGCTTTCGCTCGGCGAAGGCATGTTCGGTCAGCCATTCGTCGATCTATCGCCGGAATTCACCAAGGCGACCGGGATCAAGATCAACAACATCACCATGGGCTACAACGAGGCGATCCAGAAACAGGTCGCCGCCTTTGCCGCAGGCAGCTCGTCCTACGACGTCGTCCAGGTGGATTCGATTTACCTCAAGGGCTATGCGAAGGCCGGCCATCTTCTGGCGCTGGATGATCTGATCCCAGCCGACGAGCTGAAGGACTTCTTCTCTGATATCCCGCAGACGTTCAGGGACATGTACGGAGCCGATGGCAAGACCTATGGCATGGCGACGATCGGCAACTGCCAGCGCCTGATCTACAACAAGGCGCATCTCGACGCCGTCGGCCTCGACCTGCCGCAGACCTGGGACGACCTTCTCAAGGCATCGCAGAAGGTCGTGGATCCGAAGACTTCTCGCTTCGGCTTCATTGCCGGGACCGAGCGTCTCGCCAAGGCCTTCGGTGTCTGGTTGCCGATTTATTGGGCGAATGGCGGCGTCCTGTTCGACGACAAGATGAAGCCGATCTTTGCCGATCAGAACGGCGTCGACTCCCTGGCTTTCCTGCTGGAACTCGTCAAGACCATGCCGCCGGGAGGTGCTGCCTACACGGAAGGTGACGAAGTCAAGGCAATGGCAAGCGGTCTTGGCACGCTCGATCCGGTCGCGTGGATTCCAGATGCGCAAGTCACCGCGGATGCCAAGACGAAGCCGCAGCTGCAGAGTGCGGTGCCGCCGAAGGGCAAGGTCTGCAGTGCGCCCGTCATGGGTGGTCTTGGCCTTACCGTATCGAAATACTGCCAGGATCCGAAGCCGGCTGCCCAATATGTCGCCTGGTTCAACAGCCGCGACGTCCAGTCGAACATGATCGTCCAGCATGGCGGTCAGCCGTGCCGCAATTCCGCCTGGGCCGCGAATGCGACCGCCAAGCCTTGGTTTTCGGCGGTTGCGGAGAGCCTCAAGCTGGCGAAGGTGCGACCGCAGATTCCGGAATGGAGCCAGGTCGACGGCGAGGTCGGCATCCAGCTTAGCCGCGCTTTTGCAGGAGAAATATCGCCGAAAGAGGCATTGGAGACCGCGCAGAAATCCGTCGACCAGATCATGCGCGATGCGGGTTATTATTGATGCAGATGACGTCACGACGCGTCGCCTACGCTTTCATCGCGCCCAGCCTTTTGTGCCTGCTTGGCATCATCGGCTGGCCGCTGGTGCAGGCCGTGTCGATCAGCCTCTATCGCTGGAACCTGATTTCCGGCGTCAAGCGCTGGAATGGACTTCAGAACTTCATCGATATTCTGACCTCCGCCGACACCTTGCGCGTTGTCGGTGTCACTGTCGTCTATACCGGTCTCTCCGTCCTTCTGGAACTTGTGCTGGGACTGGCGCTTGCATTGCTCGTCAGGCATGGCCTGCAGAAGAACTGGTCGGGTTTTGCGGTTTTCCGCGTCGTGCTCTGCATCCCGATCATGATAGCGCCGCTGATCTGGGCCTTCTATTTCAAGAGCATGTACAGTCCGCAGTTCGGAATGTTCAACATCGTTCTTTCGTGGCTCGGCATCTCTCCGGTCGCCTGGGTCAACAGCCCGAGCATTGCCATTTACAGCCTGATCGTCGCCGATGCCTGGCAGTGGACGCCTTTCATGTTCGCAGTCCTGCTTGCCGGCCTGCTGACGCTGCCGGAAGAGGTGATAGAGGCAGCGGTCATCGACGGGGCGACCCGCTGGCAGATCCTTCGTCTTGTCGAACTGCCGCTGCTGAAGCCGATCCTGATGGTCGCGCTGCTGCTTCGCCTGATCGACTCGCTGAAGAACATAGATCTGATCATCGTCATCACGCAGGGCGGCCCCGGCACGAGTACCGAGATCCTGAACTACTACGCCTACAGCACCAGCTTCCAGGGCTTTCAAATGGGTTCGGGCGCGGCACTTGCTCTCATCGTCTTCGTCGTCATCATGGCGCTCGTGCTTGTCTTGATGGCAGCGCTCAATCGCACTGGCACCAAGGAAGCTCGGGCATGAAGACCAAGTTTCTCTATGCTCTCGCCTTGGTCGCCTGCGCCCTTACAATCCTTCCCCCGCTCTGGGCGCTGTTTGTCTCCTTCTCCGTGCAGACGGATGCCGGCCCGGGGCTCGGCCTGGAAAACTATCGCGACGTCCTGTCCCAGGAGCAGTTCTGGGCCGCACTTTGGCATTCTTTCCTGACGGCGACCGCAAGCACGCTGGTTTCGATCGTGCTCGGGTCGATGGCAGCCTTCGGCATGACCCGTCTGGGAAGCCGGTTCGACCGCCTGGCGCTTGCCATTCTTGCAATGCGCATGATCCCGAGCATCGTGCTGGTCATTCCGTTCTACCTGTTCTTCCGCAGTACGGGGTTCCTGGACTCGCTCGTCGGTCTGACCACAACCTATCTGACCTTTTCGCTGCCTTTTGCCATTTGGATGATCCAGGGTTTCTTTGCGGCGATCCCCGAGACGATCGACGAAGCGGCGCGGCTGGACGGCGCAAATTCCTGGACGATCCTCTGGCGGATCATCCTGCCGATTGCCGCGGGGCCGATCCTGACCACCGCCGTCCTGATCTTCTGCTTTTGCTGGAACGAGTTCCTGTTCGCTTTGGTGCTGACAGATCGCAATGCGCTGACCTTTCTGCCGCTCCTGATGCGCTACGTACCGCCTCAAGGTCCGCTCTACGGTCAGATCTTTGCCGGGTCGACGATCTATTTCATCGTGCCGATCGTGGCACTGGCGCTGATCCGCAAGCAACTCGGCCGTGGCTTTGTCGCCGGCAGCGTGAAGTAGATGAGGATTGACCAGATGGGAGAGGAGTCCATGAAGCTACTTGATAACAAGGCCTGCATCATCACAGGCGGCAGCGGTAGCGTCGGCCTGGCATCGGCGCGCCTGTTTCTGCAGCACGGCGCCAAAATCCTTCTGGTCGATCTCGACACCGATGCGCTGCGGGCCGCGCGCTCGCAGCTGGGATCACCCGACGTCGAGATCTTCGCCGGCGACGTCTCGGACGCGGAAACGGTGCGGGCCTATGTCGATGCTGCAGCCGCCAAATGGGGAGCAATCGACGTCCTCTTCAGCAATGCCGGCAACCAGGGAGCAATCGGTGAGCTCGAAGATTACGACGAAGAAGCGTTCGATCGCACTTACCACATCCACGTGAAAGGCGCTTTCCTCGCATGCAAGTATGGTCCCCGCAGGATGCGCGATGGTGGCAGCATTGTCATAACCTCAAGCATGGCCGGCACGAGAGGCGGGGAGGGGGCAGGCCAGAACATCGCCTATGTCACGGCCAAGCATGCGCAAACTGGGGTCGTGCGGGCCGCTGCGCGTGCTCTTGCCCCGCGGGGCATCCGGGTCAACTCGCTCAATCCCGGACCGATCGCCAATGGTTTCCAGCAGGACATCGAAGATCGTATCGGGGCACTCAATGGCGTGAATGTCACCCAGCAGATCGACCGGGAGATTCCCCTGGGGCGTCACGCCGATCCGGTCGAGGTCGCCAATGTGGCGCTCTATCTGGCCTCAGGGATGAGCAGCTTCGTTACGGGTCATATCCATGCGGTTGATGGCGGGCTGGCGTCGTGAACGAAGACGAATTTCGTGTACGGGAACAGGGAAGGGGAAGACATGCATCATAAACGGATCTGGATCGCTGGTTTGATTTTTTCAGCCGTCATCATCAACTACATCGACCGTATCGCGCTTTCGATTGCCTCGAAGCCGATAGCGGCCGAATACGGCTTCTCGCCCGTGCAGATGGGCTATCTCTTTTCCGGCTTCCTCTGGACCTATGTGATCTGCCTTATCCCGCTGGGCCTGGCTCTGGAGAAGATTGGTGTCAAGAAGATGATAGGCGGCGGCATCGCAATATGGTCGGCCGCGACAGCCTTGACCTCCGCCGCCAGCGGATTCACCTCGATCCTGGTGGCGCGCCTGGTCATGGGAGCGAGCGAGGCCACCTCCTATCCGGCATCGGGACGTGTGATCCGCGACTGGTTTCCCGAACGCGAACGCGGCGTGGTAACCACGCTGTTCAACGGCGGCTCCACGGCCGGGCCTGCGCTCGGAGCGATCATCACCGCAGGTCTGGTCGAATTCGTCGGCTGGCGGGCCTGTTTCTTGCTGCTCGGCATCCTTGGGTTCGTCTGGCTCGGCGTCTGGATGTATTGGTACAAGGCGCCCGAGGACGCGCGGTGGCTGTCAGATGTCGAGCGCGACACCATCTTGCGCGAACGCAACGGAGACGTGAGATCCAGCGCATCCGCGTCGCCGTCAACGATCCGGCACCTCTTCGCCCAGCGCAGCATTTGGGGGCTCGTTATCACGCAGGCCTGCCTGGTCTATACCGCCTATCTGTTTCTGACATGGCTGCCTACCTTCCTGCAGTCGACCCGCGAGCTGTCGACCATGAGCACAGGATACCTTACCGCCATCCCCTATTTGATTACGCTCGTCCTCAGCCTCATCATTGCTCGCGCGAGCGATCGGCTTCTGTCATCCGAAGCTGTCCGCAACGGCAAGCGGCGAAATTTCATCGCCGTCATGGCGGTCCTATCCCTTCTGATCGTCCTGGCGCCTTCGGTTGGAAATCTTACCGAACTGCTTGTCGTCCTGACGCTTGTGCTGACCGGTTCGACCACGGGTGCAGGGCTGAATTTCACGCTTGCCAGCGACCTCTTGAGCGATCCCCGCGATGTCTCACGGGTCATCGCCATCACGGCACTCGGCGGCAATCTTTTCGGACTGATCGCGCCCATCATCACCGGCTATGTGGTTGCCGCAACGGGCGGCTATGACTGGGCGTTCGGTATCGCGGCGGTGTTGCTTCTCGTTGGTGCCGCGGCGACGCTCACCATGACCAGGAAGCCTATCCTGCCGGAATTTCCCCTACCGGCGCCGGTTGCGCCGCAAGCAAGCGAAACGGCCACAGCATGACCTACCATTATCCGACATTACGGCGACCCATTACCGAGGCGACGAGAGCAAGCGTAATCGAAGACTTCCCCGAAATCGCCGAGATCGGCGATGCCGAAATCCGTGCGAAGGTGGTCGAGGCATGGAGCTACTCGCTCTGCTGTTCGGATTTCAGGCGCATCAAGGATATCCCGCCCGACGGCAATCCGGGGGCGCCGGTCCTGACACAGGGCACGCAGGCCGATCACGTCCGCGGCGTATTCCGCTACGCGAGCGTCATCGCGCGCGAGTTCGAGGAGGCCTATCCCGAGGTCGTCATTGACTGGACCATATTGCTTGCCGGCGCGGCGTGCCACGATGTCGGCAAGCCTTACGAATTCGATTCGTCCAATAGAAAGCGTTGGGCCGCCCTTCCGGCGGATGCGGGGCAGCCGACGTTTCGCCACTCCGTCTTCGGAATGTACGTCTGCCTTGTAACGGGGCTTCCCGAAGAGGTCGCCCATATTGCCGTCGGCCATTCATTTGAGGGTAATCACATGGGGGTGAGTGCCGAATGCACGATCGTCCGGCAAGCAGATCATGGCTGGTGGCACGTAGCCGCCGCACTCGGTCTCGTCAGGCAAGAGACGATGGGAGGCCTTGCCAGCAACCTCCGCAGTCGCATGGGCAGAAAGTAATGACACGCGGATCATCGGGGCCGCGGATGCCGTCCGGAGCCCCCTTGATCTATCCGAGCTAATCAATCACCGGCTCGCCGAGCGTATGCATCAAGCGGTTCGCCCAGCCGAAGATGGCTGACGACAGGACGAGGTCGAGGGATTCCAATTCAGAGAAGCCGACATCGGCCAATGCCTGTGCATCGGCCTTAGTGGCTTCGGGCGGTGTTGGCGAGAGGCGTGCGGAAAAGTCGAAGATCGCCTGCAGGTGCTCGTCGAGTTCCGCATCGAGGCCGTCCGCGAAGATTGCCTCGATCACGTCGGTTCTTTTGGTCTGGCTGATGAACCGGGAAGCGTGAACCGCGGCGCAGTAGACGCAGTGGTTGACGACAGATGCGGCCGTCGCGCCCAGTTCCCGTTCGCTCGAGGCAAGCCCGTCTTTTCCGTACATGATCAGATTGAACAGGGGAGAGCGAACCGTAAGCGATTCCGGATCGTGCGCAAGTGTCAGAACATAGGGTGAGATGCCCTTGTTGGACGGCGTCACCTGCATCGCCGCGCGCTGCTCTTCGGTCGCAGTCTCCAGGTCGACCGGAACGACATAGGGCTGCCAACGGGGAACCTTGGTGGTGAAAGCGTGGACGACTTCGCTCATTGTCTTGCTCCGATCAGTGCCAATCCCGCGATAACGCGCACCTGGTAGTTCACGAAGGCGGCCAGTTCGGAGAGCCGGACGATGTCGGCGTCCGTCACGCCCGTGCTGCGCAATGCTTCTATGTGCGCTCGGGTCGCCTCCCTCGGTGCGACGGTCAGCCGGTCGGCGTGACGAGCAATCTCGGCGGTGCGTTCGTCCGCTACGGTCATGTCGGGGTCGGCGAGCGGAGCAGTCGATGGTTCTTTGGCTCGCGCGACCAAGGTGTCGTAGTGGCGCGCGAGCGCCTCGTTTTGATTTTGCCGGGCCATGCGGGCGGCAAGCGCTGCCCGAAGTCCATAGGAGAGACCGCCGGGATCACGCGGCAGCAGCACGGCATCATGGGCTGCCTCGCTCAGGCGCAGGATCTCCGCGCGCTTTTCCATGGCTTCGGCGAGCGCGGAGCCGGGCTTCACGGAGACTAGGGTTTCGATGAGTGTCAAAACAGGCTCCTCGGTGCGTCTGTGGGGGTAGCATCTAGGTAGGCGCGACATGTCATTATGTCAAATAATAATGAATGAGCGATCTTGATGCGAAATAATTATCTAATTCCGATCGTCAAGTGAGAATTCCTATGCTTTACTCACATTAAGAGGAGTGTTTCATGTCATTTATGCATTCTAACTCTTTCGATATTCGGCAACTTGAAGCCTTCGCAGCCGTGATTTCCGCAGGCAGCGTGACCGGGGCAGCGCGCCTGCTGGGCCGATCTCAACCGGCGGTCACCAGGCTCATCCAGGATCTGGAAGCCGATATCGGCTATGCGCTCCTGCATCGAAGCGGTCCGCGGATCACGCCGACCTCGCGGGGGGTGCTGTTTCATTCCGAGGTCGAGCGCCATCTCGCCAGCCTCACACATATCCGCGAGCGTGCCGAGGCGATCGGTCGTGATGAGCCCCCCACGCTGACGATCGCGGCCACACCGTCGCTTGCGGCGGGCGTTCTTCCACAGGCGCTAGCAGCCGTTGCCCCGGATCTGATCCCACGTCATCTGCATGTGCAGGCGCTTGCGGCCGAAAACGTCATTCAGGCAGTGCTCGCCCGTTCGGCGGATTTCGGGATTGCAAGCCTGCCGCTCGAACATCCCGGCCTCGAAATACACTGGATCGCGGAGGCGCCATGCGTTGTCGCGATTAGCGCGAGCGATCCGCTTGCCGACCGTGACGTGGTGCGCCTTGCCGATCTTGTCGACCGCCGCATCATCACTCTGGCAAACCCATATCGCTTGCGTCACCGGGTCGATGAGGCGCTGGAACGGGCAGGGATTTCGCCGGACCGGATCATCGACGTCAATGCTTCACTGACAGCGCTTTCGTTGGTTCGGGCCGGGCTTGGGGTTGGCATCGTCGAGCCGGCGACCGTCGTCGGCGTGCCGCTTGACGGCGTCGTAATGCGCGTGCTCGATCACACCATCCCCTTCCTGTTCGGTGCCATATCGCCCGCCGCGCTGCCGCTCACTTCGACGATCACCGCCGTGATCGAGGCGGCGCGCGCGGTGGCTTTGGCGATGCCAGGCTGCCGTCTGTTCGATTCGAGCGGCGTAGAAGCACTGGCCGACACAGTTTACGGGCAGGCACCGCGACCTGAGGGAGTGTCGATATGAGCGACCTTTCCCTCTCGCCGAACGGTCTCGATGCTCTTGAGGTGCGGCTGCGACAGGATCTCGCCTGGCTGGAACTGCCGGCCAAATCGTGGATTCCGCAACGCGTGATCGACGGTCGGCCTGTCGTCGATGTCGTCATCATTGGTGCAGGCATGGCCGGCCTTGTTGCGTCCGGTATGCTGAAGCGTCTCGGGGTCGCCAACCATCTCGTCCTCGACAAGGCGCCTGCTGGTCAGGAAGGGCCGTGGGTCACTTTTGCCAGGATGCGTACTCTTCGTTCTCCGAAGCAACTCACCGGTCCGGCGATGGGGCTTCCGGCGCTTACCTTCCGGGCCTATTACGAAGCTCGTTATGGGCGTGAGGCATGGATCGCGCTCGACCGGGCTCCGCGCGAAATCTGGATGGAGTATCTGGTCTGGTATCGGAAAGTGCTCGAGCTTCCTGTCTGCAACGGTGTGACCGTCGATGCGATCCTGCCGCGCGAGGACGGGATGCTTGGTGTCGTCTGCAGTCAGGACGGACAGGTGGAAACGATGGTCGCTCGCCATGTGGTGCTCGCGACCGGTCGTGACGGCCTTGGCGGGCCATTCGTGCCCGCAATCGCAGCTAGCATAGACCGCAAGTTCTGGGCGCATACCGCCGACGATATCGATTTCGCAGAACTGCGCGGCAAGCGGATAGGCGTCGTTGGTGCAGGCGCATCGGCGATGGACAATGCAGCGACCGCTCTCGAAGCTGGTGTGTCCCGCCTCGATATGTTCGTGCGCCGCAAAGAACTGCCGCGGATCAACAAGTTCACTGGCATCGGCAGCCAGGGCGTCGTGCATGGATTTGCAGGCCTTCCCGATGAGTGGAAGTGGCGCTTCCTTAACTATGCCATGGGCCAGCAGACACCGCCCCCGCGGCCGAGCGTCTTGCGTGTCAGTTCCTTCCCGCAAGCCCATCTCCATCTTCAGAGCCCGATCAGCGGACTGGAGCAGGAAGGCGATCATGTCGTCGTTACGACGCCCAAGGGTCGGTACTTGGTCGACCTTCTGATCTTCGGAACGGGCTTCAAGATCGACCTCAGCAATCGACCGGAACTTGCTGCCTTCGACCCGCATATCCGCCTGTGGCGCGATCGATTCCCGGTGCCGGCGGGAATGCCGAACGCCGAACTCGAGGGGTCTCCCGATCTTGGAGAAGCGTTCGAGTTCCTCGAAAGGGAGCCGGGCTCGTGCCCGATGCTGGCAAAGATTCACTGCTTCAATTTTCCGGCGACACTCAGTCACGGCAAGCTTACCGGCGACATCCCGGCAATCAGCGAAGGTGCCGATCGCCTGGCGCGTGGCATCGTCCGCGCCCTCTTCGTCGCCGACCGCGAAAAACATTTCGAAAACCTCCAGGCCTTCGACACGCCGGAACTCCTCGGAGACGAGTGGGCAGACAACGACACCGAAGAGCCTTCCGACCTATCCTCCGAAAGGACCTGAGACCCGAAATGCTGGAGATCAAGAACCTAAAGCTGTCCTACGGAAGCACGCAGATCCTGAACGGCGTCGACCTGTCGGTGAAACGCGGCGACGTGGTGTCGATCATCGGCCCGAGCGGCACAGGCAAGACCACGCTTTTGAAGTGCATCAACCATCTGGCCAAGCCGTCCTCCGGCTCGATCGCGTTCGACGACATCCGCATGGATTACGGCCGCCCCGACAAGGCGGCGGTGCAGGCGATCCGTCTTCGCACGGCGATGGTCTTCCAGCAGTTCAACGTCTTCAAGAACATGACGGTCATCCAGAATGTGATGGACCCGCTTGTCGTCGTGCAGCGCAAGTCGAAGGAAGAAGCCCGCGCCATCGCCCTTAAGGAGCTTGAACGCGTCGGTCTTGCCGACAAGCTCGACAATTATCCCTCTCAGCTCTCTGGCGGTCAGCTCCAGCGGACCGGCATCGCCCGCGCCCTGGCGGTCAAGCCGGACGTGATGCTGTTCGACGAGCCGACCTCGTCGCTCGATCCTGAACTCGTGAACGAGGTCCTGAAGGTGATCAAGGATGTGACATCCTCGGGCATCACCTCGCTCCTCGTTACCCACGAGATGCAGTTCGCCAAGAACATCTCAAACCGCATCGTCTTCATGGACCGGGGCGTCGTCGCGGCCGACGGAAGCCCTGCCGAAATCTTTGACACACCCTCCAACCCGCGCCTCGCTCAGTTTCTCAATTCCGAACGCGCGATCCAGTAGAAAGGATGCCTGAAATGACCTCCATGAGTTCAGTCTCGCGCCGTGGTCTCGGTCTCGCCGTAGCAGGCGTCGCCATCGCCTTCGCAACGGCCTCGTTCGCCGAGGATGTTCGCACGATCAAGATCGCCACCGCGGCGGAATCGAAGCCGCTCTCCTGGGGCGCGATCGGCGTCGAGCCGCAGGGCTATGAACCCGACGTGCTGAAGGCGATCAACGCCAAGCTGCCCCAATATAAGTTCGTCATGGAAGGTGCGGCCGACATCGCGCAGGAAACGGGCCTCGCTACCGGCAAGTACGACATCGCGACGGGCGGTTATTACCGCGCGCCCGCTCGCGAAAAGCAGTTCCTCATTCCCGACGCTCCGATCGGCGCGAGCCTGATCAAGATCTACAGCCGCAAGGACAGCGGCATCAACGAGATGAAGGACCTCGTCGGCAAGAAGATCGTACCCGTCACCGCCGGCGGCGGCATCTACAAGTTCGCCACGGCATGGCAGGAGCAGAACCCGACCTACAAGATCGAAATCACCGCCTCGAGCGCCGGCGTTCCCTATCCGGACCGCCTGAAGGAAGTGCAGAACGGCAAGTACGATGCGCTTGTCCTGCCATCCAACCTTGGCGAGCAGACCGTGATCGATCAGCAGAAGCTCGAAATCAAGACGAGCGAGCCGGTTGCGATCAATCAGACCTATGTCCTGATCCATCGTTCCGAGGAGAACAAGGCTCTCTCCGATGGCATCGACAAGGCTCTGAAGGAGCTCAAGGCTGACGGCACGCTCGCCAAGCTCTCGCAGAAGTGGTTCGGCGAGGACATCACGACGTACATGAAGTAACGCCGCCCTCCGATCGCGGGGATCAGGCTAACGACTGAAAGAAGGAGTGTTCCGAAGTGGACCTTTCCGTAATGATCCCAGAGCTGCTCTCGGCCCTGCCGCTGACGCTCGCGATCACGTTCACGGCCATGATCGCCGGCTTCGTGCTGGCCTTGATTGCGACGACGTTTCGGGTTCGCAGGATCCCGGTGATCAGCCAGTTGGCGGATCTCTACGTATCCTATGCCCGGAGCGTACCTGTCGTCCTTCAATTGTTCGTCGCCTTCTACGGGCTCCCGGTGCTTGTGGGCGTGTTCGGCGTCGCGGACTTTGTATCTCCGACCATCGCTGCGATGCTGGGCTTAAGCCTCTATCATGGAGGCTATCTGTCCGAGGTCATGCGGCCGGCCTATCTCGCCGTCGAACGCGGCCAGCACGATGCAGCGGACAGTCTTGGCTATACATTCCGCCAGAAGCTCATGCGTGTTCTCGGTCCGCAGGCGGTTCACATTGCGCTCCCTGGCTACGGGAACTCGATCATCTACCTGATCCATAACGTTGCGCTCGTCATGTATATCGGGGCGGCTGACGTCATGGCGACGGCACACCTTGTCATGGAGCGTGACTACAATCAGTACCAGTTCGAAACCTACCTCGTACTGGCGGTGCTCTATTCGCTGCTTTGCCTGGTCGCCTGGTCCGTCGTCCGCTTCTTCGAGCTTCGTTCCGCGAGATTTTCTCCAGGCGCGAAACGCGGCGGAACCACGCTGATGGCAAGCGTCTGATCGAAGGGGTTGCTACATGTTCGACATCGACGTTCTTCTTCCTGATCTTTGGGACATTCTGGGCGCAGTACCCCTCACACTCGCGATGGCGCTTGCGATCTTCGTCCTCTCGACGATCATCGGCAGCCTGTTCGCCATGGTCGAATATCGGCGGATTCCTATCCTCCGCCAGCTTGTCGTCGCCTACAAGGTTGCGTTCAAGGGCGTGCCGATGGTCGTGGTGATCTTCCTCGCCTATTATGGCCTTCCCTCGACCTTGCAGTTCCTGACGTCGCTGGTGGGCGTGGACTATAACGGTCATTCGACGCCGAACTGGGTCACGCTCATCGTCGCCCTGACCGCCTGTGTCGCTGCCTTTCAGGCAGAGGTCGTCAAAGGTGCGCTGAACTCCTTCGATACGGGCCAAGCCGATGCGGCCTACTCGCTCGGCTACAAGAAGAGCCAGCTCTTCCGCCGGGTCATGCTTCCACAGGTCATCGTCGCCGCGATACCGGATCTTGCCAACTCCTTCATGGTTATCATGAAGGCACTTTCTCTGGGGTTCGCCATCGAGGTTGTCGACATCTTCGCGCAATCGCAGCTGACTGCCGCGCTGAACTTCTACTATCTCGAGGCCTTTCTGGTCGCGGTCGTGATCTACATGGTGATAGCCTATGCCGTAACCCAGATCGCGGACAGGACGGAGCGGGCGCTCAGGGTGCGGACCTGAGCTCGACCCAACGCTTCCGCCCTCGCAGGCCAAGACAGCATCCATCGGCTGATCGCCTTTGAAAACCGCAGCCAGGGATGAGCGTCCGCTCCGTCCACTCTTTTCCCTCACGATCCTCTTTTTTGGAAATTCATTTCTCCTCTTTCTCATTAGTACACTTAATTTATAGACAAAGGTCAAATTGGAGAGAGTGGTAATGAGCATCGAAAAGTCCGATAGCGGTCTGGGAAGACGGGATCTGCTGAAATTATCCGCAGCGGCCGGAGTTGCCGTCGCCGGCGCTTCCCTGATCGGGCAGAAGCCAGTCTTCGCGGCCGACGGAGAACTGTCGCTGAAAGGCAAGCGCATTGCCATCAGTGCGACCGGAACCGACCACTTCTTCGACCTGCAGGCCTATAATGCCCAGATCGAAGAGGTGAAGCGCCTCGGCGGCGAGCCGATCGCCGTGGATGCCGGACGCAATGACGGCAAACTGGTCTCGCAGCTGCAGACGCTGATTGCCCAGAAGCCGGATGCGATCGTTCAGATCCTCGGCACGCTGAGCGTCATCGACCCCTGGCTGAAGAAGGCGCGCGATGCCGGCATTCCGGTTCTGACCGTCGACGTCGGCTCGACCAATTCGATCAACAACACCACCTCCGACAATTGGGGCATCGGCAAGGACCTGGCGCTGCAGCTCGTCTCCGACATCGGCGGTGAAGGCAATATCGTCGTCTTCAACGGCTTTTATGGTGTGACGCCTTGCGCGATCCGCTACGATCAGCTGGTCAATGTCGTCAAATATTTCCCGAAGGTGAAGATCCTCCAGCCGGAATTGCGCGATGTCATCCCGAACACCGTGCAGGACGCTTTCACGCAGATCACCGCAATTCTGAACAAATATCCGGAAAAGGGGTCGATCAAGGCGATCTGGTCGGCGTGGGATATTCCACAGCTCGGTGCGACGCAGGCTCTCGCCGCCGCAGGTCGTAGCGAAATCCGCACCTACGGCGTCGATGGCAGCCCCGAAGTGCTGCAGCTCATCGCCGATCCGAAGTCGCCGGCCGGCGCCGATGTCGCTCAACAGCCGGCAGAAATCGGCCGCACCGCCATCCGCAATGTCGCCAAGCTCCTTGCCGGCCAGACGCTGCCGCGCGAAACCTACGTTCCCGCACTTCTGGCCAACAAGGCCAATGTCGGCGAGGTCACCAAGAAACTCGGCATCGGCTGATAATCTGCTCCGGGCGATCCAGCCATGGCTGGATCGCCCGAAATATGTTCGCCGGAGACCGACATGACCGCCATTTCCTTCAAGCAGCCGGTCACGGCAAAAGACGACATCATCCGCTTCGAAAGCATCGTCAAGCGGTTCGGCGGCGCGCAGGCGCTAGGCGGCGCTTCGCTGATCGTCAAGCGCGGCACCATCCACGGTCTCGTTGGCCAGAACGGCGCCGGTAAATCGACGCTGATCAAACTGCTCGCCGGTCTTCACCAGCCGGATGACGGGCGGATCGAGATCGAAGGGCAAACATTCGGCAGGCTGACACCGCATCTCGCGGAAGAGCTCGGCATTCACTTCATTCATCAGGATCGGCTGCTGGTGCCGACTTTCACCATCGGCGAAACGCTGTTCCTCGGCCGTGAGCCACGCATTCCGGGCACACCATTCCTCGACCGCCGGCTGATGCAGCGGCGCGCGTCCGAAATCCTCAACGATTACTTCGGTGTCAGGTTGCTAAACACCGCTCTGATTAGCGAATTGTCGACGGCCGAAAAGCAGATCGTCCAGATCACCCGCGCGCTTCTCAACCAGCCGAAGGTCCTTGTCTTCGACGAGCCGACCGCCGCATTGGTGCGTCGCGAGGCCGATATCCTCTTCCGGCTGATCCGCCGCCTGCGCGACGAAGGCGTGACGATCATCTACATCTCGCATTACCTGAGCGAAATCGAGGAACTCTGCGACCACGTTACCGTGCTGCGCAACGGGCTGGACGTTGCTTCCGTGCCGATCGGGGATACTTCGGCCGCAGCGATCGCGCGGCTGATGGTGGAACGCGACATCAAGGAAATGTTTCCGAAGCCGGAGGTTGCTCTCGGTGAAGAAATCCTCAAGGTCGAGCAGCTTTCGGCTCCAGGAAAATATGGTGATGTCAGTTTCACGCTTCGCCGCGGCGAGGTGCTGGGCCTCACTGGCTTGCTCGGCTCCGGCGCAAAGGAGCTCATTCGTGCCCTCTTTGGCCTGGATACGCCAGCTTCCGGGCGTATCGAAATCAGCGGCGAGGCTGTCCGTTTCGCCAATCCCACGCAGGCGGCAGGCCACAAGATCGCCCTGGTGCCCGAAGACAGGCGCCGCCACGGCGTCGCGCTCGACCTCAGCGTCACGGAAAATACGAGCCTTTCCAGCCTCGATCGCTTCGCGCGTTTCGGCTTTCTCGACCGCAAAGGCGAACGGCGTGAAGTCGATGCTCTGATTGCGCGGCTGCAGGTGAAGACCAGCGGGCGCGATGCCTTGCTGCGCACGCTCTCCGGTGGCAATCAGCAAAAGGTAGCGATTGCCAAATGGCTCAGTCGCCATTCCGAGGTCTACCTCCTCGACGAGCCGACTGTCGGCGTCGATATCGGCTCCAAGGTCGAGATCTATACGCTGATCGGCGAACTCACGGCGCGGGGCGCCGGCGTCATAGTCCTGTCTTCTGACCTGCCGGAGCTGATCGGCATCACCGATCGCATTCTTGTGCTCTTCCGCGGCCGCGTGGTGCGGGAATTCATATCGTCGGAGGTGACGGCGGATGCCGTGCTTGCCGAATCGACCGGATCGTCGGAAGGACAGCGCCATGTCGGCTGAAGCGGAATTTGCACCGTCGGGATTTTCGACCGCGGAGCGGCCTGACCGATCGACCGGCAATATCGCGGCCGCGGCACTGCGCTTCGGATCGCTCATCGCCTTTGCGGCCATTCTGATCGTCTTTTCACTGACCGCACCTTACTTCCTGAGCGTCGGCAACATCGGCAATGTGCTCGGCCAATCCGCCATCTCCGGCGTGCTCGCGATCGGACTGACAATCGTCCTGATCGCCGGCGGCTCCAACGTCGTTACCGGCGGCATCGACCTGTCGCTCGCCGCCAATATGGGCCTTAGCGCCGCCGTCTATGCCAGCTTGATACAACTCGGTTATGGCGACGTCACGGCGATCGCCGCATCGATCCTGACAGGGACCCTCATCGGTGCGGTCAATGCCATTGCTATCGTCTATGCCGGTATCGTGCCGCTGCTCGCCACGCTTGCCGTCATGAACATCGTCGCCGGTCTGGAACTGGTGCTGACGGGAAATACCGTCCTCCCGGCTTCCACGCCCTTTCTCTCGATGCTTTCGGCTGCGGATCCATTCGGCATGCCTGTCCTTGCCTATGTGCTTATCGGCTTCACCGCGATCGCAACGGCGATCGTGCAATATACGCCGCTTGGTCTGCGCCTTTATGCTGTCGGCGAGTTTCCGGATGCTGCACGCGCCGCCGGCCTGCCGCTTCGCCGCCTGCTCGCCGGTGCATTCGTTGCCAGCGGCTTCTCCGGTGGCATCGCCGGCATCCTCTCGGTTTCCTACCTGAGTGGCAGCACGACGGGTTCCGGCGAGATGCTGCTGCCTGTTGTGGTCACCGCTTTGCTCGGCTCGGTCTTTTCACGCCGGCTGGTTCCGACCGTCACCGGAACACTGCTTTCAGCCCTACTGGTCGGCTTCCTCACCAATGGTTTCCAGCTGCTCAACATTTCGAGCACATTGGTGAGTGGAGTTCAGGGCCTGCTCATTCTCATCGTCGTCTCCGCAACCACCTTATTGCGCCGGCAGGAGGTCTGAACATGTCGCTCCACACCTCTTCACCCGCCGCGACTGGCTTGCCGCGCCTCATCATCGGCGGCTTGGTGCGCTACGGGCTGATCCTGGCCCTGATTGCCGTGTTTGCCGTCTTTTCCCTGATCACGCCGACATTCCTGACGTTCGCCAACCTGCAGAGCATCCTGGTCAACAATTTCACGCTGCTTGCCATCGTCTCCATCGCCATGACCTTTGCCGTCGCCTCGGGCGGCATCGATCTTTCGGTGGGAACGGCAATGGATTTCGCGAGCTTCGCTTTTGTTTCGCTTGTCCTTGCCGGGCAGCCGGTGGCGATTGCAGCATTGGCCGGGTTGGCGGCCGGGATGCTTGTCGGAGCATTCAATGCGCTGTTGATATCAGGGATAGGCGTCTCCCCGTTCCTCGCAACGCTTGGAACATTGTTCATCGGCCGCAGCATCCAGCAACTGCTGACCAATGGCGGCAATCCCGTCTATCTGCCGCCGAACGGCATACCGGAGGCTTTCCGTTTCCTTGGCCACGGCACGATCGAAGGGTTCCCTGTGCCGCTTGCAGCCGCCATCGTCATCATCACAGCCGCTGCGGTTATTTTTGCCCGTACGCGGTTCGGCCGCATCATTCTGTCAATCGGTATCCAGCCGGGCGTCGTACGCTATTCCGGCATTGCGGCTCCCGCCTATATAGCGGCTACCTTCGTACTGGTCGGGTTGATCGCAGCCGTCGCTGGCCTGATTCTGACTGCGACCGTCACCGTCTATATCCCGTCTTCCGGCAATGCATTCCTGCTGAATGCCATCGGTGCAACTTTCATCGGTACGACGCTCAGCCCGCTCGGGCGGCCGAACGTCGCTGGCACCGTCCTGGGCGTGCTCCTGCTCAGTATTGTTGCCAATGGGCTGCTGCTGACCGATTTGAATTTCTATTGGCAGCAAGTCGGTACGGGAACGCTGATCTTCGCCGTGCTCGCCCTGAGTTTCATCAACCGGAAAGCAGCTGGCCGCGCATAAGGCAAGGCGCTGAGAATTATGGAAGTCTGTTCTATCCGACCGCTGTATCCGCCAAATTCTTCTCGCTCGGTCCGATCCTGAAATTTACGCGCGAGCCAAGCGCCAACTACGCTCGCCGATGCACATGAGTGTGTGGTAACAACCATGTGCGACCTCGGCGTTAGGCGCGTTTGGACGCTTGGCGTAAAAGAAATCCATCAGGAATGCCTAGATTGCCGTGCCATTGGGCCAGAGGCGACCGTCTCGCTGCAATGGAGAATAATCATGCCATTCGGCAAGCCGCTTTCCGTATTCGCGCCTGTAAGTGCTATCGTCACAAAAGGCGATGTTGTCTTGCACCAATCCAACGCCAATCTCGTAATAGACATCGAGGTTGCGCAAGTCTGGCTGAGGAGTGTCTCCCTGCTCCGCTTCTCGTTGCATTTGCCAGAACAGCGTCTCCAGGCGCTGAACGAGGGCCGGAATATCACGCAACACGCTTGTGTCCCGTTGTTCCTGCATGGACGTTCTTATTCTCTTCAGGCTTGTTGGATCCTTTGCAAATCCGATTGCCTTTTGAACGTAGTCTTGCGGGTCTGAGCAAATCAGCTGTGCTGCGCCGGCGGCTGCAACGATGCTATGGCAGAAGCGTGCTGCAAAGCTCTTGCCCGGAATGGTGAGAACAGGCAGGCCCATGGTCAGGGCATCGGCTGCGGTCGAGTGTGCTCCATAGGGAAATGTGTCGAGGAAAAGATCGGCAAGGCCAATCCTGGCAAGGTGTTTGGCGTTTGGTGCCTTGGGCGCAAAGATGAGACGCTCCGGCGCGACGTCGGCATTTGCTGCAAGCTGGCGCAGACGCGCGTCGACATCGTCGCTGCCGCTCAACAGCCACAACACGCTGTCGGATGTTGCCGCGAGAATTTCCATCCACTGTGCAAACGTCTCCTTCGTGATCTTCTGCATCCCGTTGAAGCACGCGAAGACGAAGGCGCCTTCCGGCAGCCCCGCTTCGAGGCGAGTCGGCTTCTCGGCGATCGCTCTCTTGCGATCAATAGGCTGGGTGCAAGGGATCCTCCGGACCTTCTCGGAGTAGAAGATCTCATTTTCCGGGGGAATGACGTGTTCGTCCGCGATGATATAGTGATGAAATGGGCTGCCCATCGTGCCCGGATAGCCGCAGAAATTGACGATGACGGGGGCCGGTCGATATGCAAAGATTTTTGTTCGGGCGTGCTTGGTATAGCCATTGACGTCGACGAGGATATCGATGTCATCATTGGCGATCTGCCGTGCCGCATCCTGATCACTGAGCGCAGCGATATCGCGCCAGCAGTCGACGACGGCTTTCATGCGCATTTGCGTGGCATCTTGTTCCACTGGTTCGCTGCAGTAATAGGCGTAGATTTCGACGCTTTGCTTGTCGTGCAGCTCCAGCACTTCCCTCAATGCGAAGCCGACCGCGTGATCTCGCAGATCCGATGATACGTAGCCGATGCGAAGCCGCTGAGCGGTTCCCGATTTTTTCCGCGGCGCCTTGCGAGGAAATCCGCTTATGTCGGGGCGGCCAACGAAGGATTTGTTGTACTGGTAGGCTCTTGCAAGTTGAAATAGAGGATCGTCGGAATAGCAGGCAAGCGTCAGCGGCGACATGGAATCGAGGAGCTGACGAGTGGACACGTGGTCGGATGTCGCAAGAATGGGCCATTTGCACTGACGCTGGCGCAGGGCGCTCCAATGTTGGCCTGCCTCGCTCTTGTCGGGTCGTAGTTCGATGGCTTGCCATAGCGCCGCTTCGGCATCATCCAAGAGCCCCGCATTTTCCATGACGCGGCCAATATGCTGAAGCGCCATGAGGCGATGCGCAAGCTTGTCTGGAGTGCTTTCAGCCGTCATCTCGACGAAGCTTCGCCATTGCACGATGGCATGCGCCGCAACGCCGCTATCTTCCAATGCTCGTCCGAGATTGATGTGGGCCGGGCCGAATTGTGGATCGAGTTTCAGACACGCGCGCAGCGCCTGGATGGAGCCGGCTATGTCTCCGAGTTGTCGCAGCGTGACCGAATAGTTGAAGTAAACGAGATGCAGGTAAGGGTGGCCGTCGTTGAATGCAATCCAGACCTTGTAGGCCTCCGCCGCCTCCAGCTTCTGCCCAGCCGCACTTCGCGTTTCGGCATATTGGAACAGGTCGTTGAAGGAGAGGCGCTGCGAACGCGCCAGGTCCAGAATGCCGGCAAGCGGCAGGACCGGGCTGGTGACTGAAGCATCATTGGTGACCATGGGCATTCCATAAACTGGCGGCAGGCAACGCAACCATTTCCATAATGGCTGCCGATGCGTCGACTGTGCTTCGTTGCCGTCGGCATGTCATCAGCCCGCCGCGGGAATCGGCTGTTGCGCGCCGGCAATCAACAGCTTTCAAACGCACGAAAGCGAATTGCAAACGACTGCGCGGGTCTCCGGGACCACCAGCGACTGTGATATGCCACGGGCGCTGCCCGCAATAGCGCGGATAACCTCTGAAATCGCCTGTCGCCGGGCGCTCCGTTGCGTGATTCGATCCAACAATGCTGCGGGCATATCGCGATCTCGAGGGTTCGCTTCCTGCGCCCTAGCCCTTGATCCCGCTTATCGCTGTCGCAAAACCGTTGTGCTGTTTCACGTCACATAGCTTGAGATGACCGCCGCGATTTGATCCGAATTCAGATATGCCATCTGCGAACGCATCAATGCGAGCAACTGCGTGCTGGAAAGGCTTGCAATATCCTGCGTCGACAGGCCCGCTACGCCATTCGAGCTAAAAGCTGAGATATCCTTGGTCGAGAAGGTCGAGAGCTCCTGTGTCGTCAGGGCCGCGACCTGCGCCGAAGTCAGCTCGCTGACCTGGGATGGCGCAAGAGCCTCGGCCTGCGCCGTCGTCAGCGACGCGATGACCCGTGTGGTCAATCCGGCGACCGCTCCGGAGCTCAATGCGGCAATGTCATCGGTCGTGAAGACGGAAATATCGTCCGTATCCAGTGCCGCGACCTGAAGGGCGTTCAAGGCGCCGATCTGCGATGTCGAAAGAGCAGCGATTTGTGCCGTGCTCAGTGCCGCGATCTGGCCATAGCTCAATGAGGCGATCTGAGAGGTCGTCAGGACGGCGATCTGGTCGCTGGTAAGGGCTGCGACGACAGTGGTGGGCAGTCCCTGGATCGCGTCCGAATTGATCACGGATAGCTCGGCGGTGGAAAGGGTCGTCAGATCCGCCGTGGTCAGTCCCGCCAGGCCGGCGGAACTCAACGCTGCGATCTGGGTGGTCGTAAGTGCTTCGAACTGCTCAATGCTGAGCACCCCGATCTGTGTACTGCTGAGGCCGGCAATGCTGCCCGTCCCGAGTGCCGCAATCTGGGCGGTGGAGAGGGAGGCGATAAAGTCGGTCGACAGGCCCTGGACCGAGCTGGAACTGATCGCTGCGATATCGGAAGTGGAGAAAGTTGCCAGATCGGCCGAGCTGAGGCCCGCAATGCCGGCGGAACTCAAGGCCGCGATCTGGGCCGTCGAAAATGCTGCGATCTGATCGACGCTCATTGCGGCGACCTGGGTGCTGCTCAAACCTGCCACGCCCGCCGTGCTCAACGCCGCGACCTGGCTTGTCGACAAGGCGGCGATATCGCCGGTGCTAAGGACTGCAATCTGCTTTGAGCCAAGTGCTCCGACTTGCGCTGCCGTCAAAGCCTCGACTTGATCGGTGCTGAGAACGGCGATCTGCGCCGTCGTCAATCCGGCGATGCCGCCCGTGCCCAAAGACGTAATCTGGGCCGTTGACAGTGCCGCGACAATGGCAGTCGTCAGGCCCGATATGGCGCTCGAGCTGATTGCCGCGATGTCCGCGCTTGAGAAGGTCTGAAGATCGTCGGTTCCGAGAGCGGCAATCTGCGCGGAGCTGAGCGCTCCGACCTGGGCGGGTGTCAGGGCTTCGGCCTGGTCCGTGCTGAGTGCCGCCATCTGGCTGGTGGTGAGGCCCGCGATGCCGGCCGTGCTCAAAGCGGCAATCTGCTCTGTCGACAAGGCTGCGATTGCAGCGGTTGACAGGGCGGACATCGCAAGCGAGCCGATGGCTGCCATATCCGCGGTCGAGAAGGTCGCGAGATCGTCTGTCCCGAAAGTGGCGATCTGCTTCGAGGTCAAGGTCCCGATCTGGGTCGGCGTCAAGGCCTCGGCCTGGTCGGTGCTGAGTGCCGCAATCTGATCTGTCGTCAGTCCGGCAATCCCGCTTGTGCTCAGCGCTGCGATCTGGTTGGTGGAGAGGGCTTCGATGCCGCTCGTGCCGAGTACCGTGATCTGCTTGGAAGTGAGCGCTGCAACCTGAGCAGTGGTCAAGGCCTCCAATTGCCCGGTATTCAGGGTTGCTATCTGCGATGTTGTCAGGCCTGCAATGCCGGCTGCGCTGAGCGCTGCGATCTGATCGGTCGAGAATCCCGCGATCGTCGCCGTCGATAGGCCCGATATGGCACTCGAACTGATGGCGGCGATATCGGCGGTGGAAAAGGCGTCCAGATCATCAGTGCTGAGCGCTGCGATCTGGGTCGAGCTCAACACACCGATCTGCGCCGTTGTCAGAGCTTCGGCCTGGTCGACGTTGAGAGCCGCCAGCTGTGCCGTTGTCAGGCCGGCGATCCCGCCGGTGCTGAGCGCGGCGATTTGTGCGGTCGACAGGGCCGCAATATCGGCTGTCGTGAGTGCCGAAATCTGCTTGGAGCCAAGTGTGCTGATCTGAGCTGTCGTAAGTGCCGCGACCTGGTTGGTGCCGAGAGCCGAAATCTGCAGGGTGGTGAGACCCGCAATGCCGGCGGTGCCGATTGCCGCGATCTGGTCCCCAGAAAAGGCAGCGATGGTCGCCGTCGACAGGCCGGCGATGGCGCTCGAACTGATGGCTGCGATATCGGAAGTCGAGAATGTCTGCAGATTGGCAGGGTTCAGCGTCGCAATCTGGCTCGAACTGAGAGCAGCGACTTGAGCCGAGGTCAGGGCCTCGGCCTGGGCAGTATTCAAGACCGCGATCTGGGCACTCGTCAGACCCGCAATGCCAAGACCGCTCAAAGCAGCAATCTGCGCCGTCGACATTGCGTTTATGTCGGCGGTCGTCAGCGCGGTTACCTGCTTGGAGCCAAGGACGCTGATCTGTGTCGTCGTCAGGGCTTGCACCTGGCCCGTGCTCAAGGCTGCAATCTGCAGGCTCGTCAGTCCGACAGTGCCGGATGAGCTGAGGGCGGCGATCTGCGCCGTCGAAAGCGAGGCTATGTCCGTTGTGCTCAAGGCGGAAACCTGCGCCGAGCTTAGCGCAGCAACCTGCTTGCTGCTCAAGGCATGGACCTGAGCGGTATTCAAGACTGCGATCTGTTTGGTCGACAGACCGCTGATCCCAAGCGTGCTGAGGGCTGCGATCTGATTTGTCGTCAATGCCGCTATCGCGCCCGTGGACAGGCCCGATATGGCGCTCGAGCCGATGGCGGCTATGTCCTGCGTGGAAAATACGGCTATGTCGTCTGTCGTCAGCGCAGAAAGCTGGGTCGAGTTCAGGGCCGCGACCTGTGCTGTCGTCAACGCCTCGGCCTGGCTGGTGCTGAGCGCAGCGATCTGCTTCGTGGTAAGGCCAGCAATGCCCGAAGTACTGAGGGCCGCCACCTGGCTCGTCGACAAAGCGGCGATTGCTGTCGTGGGCACGCCCGATATGGCGGCGGAGGTGAGCGCCGCAATGCTCTTGGTCGACAGGGCAGCTACATCATTTGTCGTCAATACGGAGAGCTGCGCGGAACTCAGTGCCGCGACCTGTGCTGTCGTCAGTGCCTGGAGCTGACCGGTGCTCAAGGCGGCAATCTGCTGGGTGGTCAGCCCGGTAATGCCCGATGTGCTGAGGGCTGCGATCTGGGCCGTCGACAAGGCCGCAATGGCATCCGTCGACAAGCCGGAGATGGCGGCGGCGCCGATCGCGGAAATATCTTTGGTCGAGAAGGTAGCGATGTCGGCGGCACCCAGGCTGCCGATCTGCTTGGAACTCAGAGCCGCGACCTGAGCCGATGTCAGGGCTTCCGTCTGGTTAGTGTTGAGAGCCGAGATCTGCGCGGTCGTCAGGCCTGCAATGGCCGAGCTGCCGAGGGCCGCAATCTGCGCCGTCGAAAGGGTCGCGACGATGGTCGGGTCCAAAACCGCGATCTGCGCCGAGCTCAGGGTTGCGATCTGCTTGGTCGACAACACATCTATCTGGCCGCTGTTGAGGGCACTGATCTGATCGGTGCTTATGCCAAGGATGCCGGTCGGGCTAAGTGCGGCGATCTGCGCGGTCGAGAAGGCCGCCAAGGCTGCCGTGGACAGACCGGAAATGGCACTCGAACCGATGGCGGCAATATCCGCGGTCGAGAGGGCCGTTACGTCGCCCGAGCTAAGGACGCTAAGCTGAGCTGAACTCAATGCTGCGATCTGCGTCGTTGTCAAAGCGGCAAGTTGCGCACTGCTCAGAACGTTGACTTGATCGGTGCTCAGTCCGGAGATTCCGGCGGTGCTGAGCGCAGCCATCTGGGCGGTCGTAAGCGAAGCGATGCTTCCTGTGCCGAGCGCTGCCACTTGCGATGAGCTCAGCGCGGCAATTCGGGTCGTGGTCAAGACGGCCACCTGTGCCGTGCTCAAAGCAGCGACCTGATCGGTCGTCAGGCCCGCGACGGTGGTCGTGCCGAGCGCTGCGATCTGATCCGTGGACAATGAACTAATGACGGATGTGCTGAGACCCGATACCGCCTTGTTTGAAATCGCTGCGATATCGGCGGTCGAGAAGGTTGCTATGTCATCGGCACTCAGCGCGCCGAGCTGGGCTGAGCTGAGGGCCTTGACCTGCGCGGTGGTCAGTGCTTCGGCCTGTGCCGTGCTCAGTGCGGCCATCTGCCCCGTTGTCAAGCCGGCCACTCCAGAGGTGCTGAACGCGGCGATTTGGGCTGTGGAGAGAGAGGCGAAGATATCCGCATCTATGGTCGCGATTTGCGATTGGCTGAGGGCCGCGATCTGATTGGTGAGCAACGCATCGACCTGGCTACCGCTTAATGCATCGATCTGCGCGGTGCTGAGGCCTGCAATGCCTGCCGTGCTCAAGGCAGCGATCTGGGCGGTCGTCAGTGCGGCAATCGCATCGGTCGACAGCCCCGACATCGCGGTCGAGGTGATCACGGCGATATCGGCGACGGAAAGGGCGGCGACATCATCGGTCCCGAGTGCGGAGAGCTGAGCGGTCTTCAGAGCCGCGACCTGATTTGTTGTCAGGGCTGAGACTTGCGTGGTGTTCAGCGCATTGACCTGGTCGGTCGTCAGGCCGGTAATCCCGGAGGTGCTTATCGCGGCGACCTGTGCGGTGGACAGAGCGGCGATGACATTGGTGTCGAGGGCTGCGATCTGAGTTGCGCTGAGAGCCGTCATCCACGATGCCGGCAGGGCGGCAATCTGCGCCGTATTGAGCGCGGTGATCTGGGTCGTCGTCAAGCCGGCGATCCCGACGGCACTCAAGGAGGCGATTTGCTGCGTCGAGAGCGTCGAGATGACGCCGGTGCTCAACCCTGTTACCGCCTTGCTGGAAAGTGCGGCGATTTCGTCGGTCGTAAAGGTCGCAATGTCGTCCGTTCCGAGAGCGGAGACCTGTGTCGAGCTCAATTTGGCGATCTGGGCCGTCGTCAATGCCTGCGTTTGCGCCGTGCTCAGAGCGGCGATCTGATCTGTCGTGAGACCGGTGATGCCGGATGTGCTGAGGGCTGCAATCTGGCTGGCGGTAAGGGATGTAACGGTGCCCGTGCTGAGGGCTGCAACCTGGCTCGACGTCAGGCTCGCGACCTGTGTCGTGCTCAGCGCCGCGAGCTGCGCAGTGCTCAAGGTTGCGACCTGAGTGGTCGTCAGGCTCGCGAGCGTGCTCGTGGCCAGGGCCGCAATCTGCGCCGTCGAGAGACCGGCGACGGCACCGGTGCTCAAGCCTGCAATCGCCTTGGTGGCTATCGCGGCCAAGTCGGCCGTCGACAGGGCCGCCACGTCGTTTGCCGTCAGCGCCGTCATTTGTGTCGAGCTCAATGCCGCAATCTGGCCGGTCGTCAGGCTTGCGAGCTGAGCAGTACCCAGCGTCGATATCTGGGTGGTCGTCAGGCCGGTGATGGCACTCGTGGTCAGGGCCTCGAGCTGCGCGCTCGAAAGGGAGGCGATGACGCTGGTTGTGAGGCCACCTATCGACTTGCTGGACAGCGCGGCGATCTCGTCTGTCGTGAAAGTTGCCACATCATCGGAACCCAGCGCGGCAAGTTGAGCGGAACTCAAAATTTTGAGCTGGCTCGACGACAGCGCTTCGACCTGCGTTGTCGTGAGCGCGGTGATCTGGCCCGTCGTCAGCCCTGTGATCGCGGTCGTGGTCAGTGCGCCAATTTGCGCAGTTGAAAGGGCTGCAATGTCGTTCGTGCTGATGGCCGCAATCTGGGCTGTTTTCAGCACGCTGATCTGGGTGGTCGTCAAGGCTGCGACCTGTTGCGAACTCAGGCTTGACACTTGGCTCGTTGTCAAGCTCGCGACGGCACGCGTCGCAAGGCCCGAAATCTGGGTGCTCGAAAGTGCCGCGACCTGGGCCGTCGTCAGGCCCGCGACCGCGCTGGAGCTAAGGGCGGCAATCTGATCGGTCGAAAGGGAGGCGATGACCCCCGTACCTAATCCCGCCACGGCCTTGCTGGTAATGGCCGCAATTTCCGTCGTCGAGAATGTGGCAATTTCGTCCGCGCCGAGGGCCGAAAATTGCGTCGAACTCAGCGCCGCAATTTGAGCGCTGGTGAGCGCCTCCACTTGCTGCGTGCTTAGCGCCGCGATCTGATCTGTCGTCAAACCGGCAACGGTGGCTGCTTTCAAAGCTGCGATCTGTCCCGTCGAAAGCGCCGCAACAACATCCGTACCCAACACGGCAATTTGGCTTGAGCCCAGGGCCGCGATCTGTGACGTGGTCAGCACGCTCGTTTTTGCCGTGCCCAGAACTGCAATCTGGGCAGTGCTCAACCCGGCAACCCCTGCCGCGCTTAACGCGGCAACTTGCGCTGTCGACAAGGCAGCGATGGCGGTCGTGCCAAGACCCGATATGGCCTTGCTGGTGATTGCCGCGATGCTGGCGGTCGAGAATGCGGCGATATCGTCCGTACTCAATGAGGATATCTGGGTCGAAGTCAGCGCTGCGACCTGTGCCGTCGTCAGAGCGGCAATCTGCGCTGTGGTCATCACGCTGATCTGGCTCGTTGTCAGCCCGGCGATGCCGCTTACGCTGAAGGCAGCAATTTGTGCGGTTGAAAGCGCTGCGATATCGCTTGTGCTCAAGACCCCGGTCTGCGTCGTCTTGAGCGAATTGATTTGGCTTGTCGTCAATGCGCCGATCTGCACCGTGCTCAGTGCGGCGATCTGGATGGTGGTCAGGCCGGTAACGGCCGATTTGCTGAGGGCTGCGACCTGTGAGGACGAGAGGGCCGTAACATCGCCCGTGCTCATGACCGCAATCTGCGTCGCGGTGAGCGCTGCGATTTGTGCCGTTGTCATCGCGGCGATCTGCGCCGTGCCCAAGGCAGCTATCTGGGCCGTTGTCAGGCCGGATATCGCGGCCGTGCTCAAGGCGGCAACTTGATTCGTCGCGAGAGAAGAAATGGTTGCTGTCGAGAGGCCTGCGACCGCAGCAGCGGTAATCGCCGCCATGTCATCCGTCGAAAATGTGGCGATACTACCCGCAGACAGCACGGATAGCTGCGCCGAACCCAGGGCCTTGACTTGGCTCGAGGTGAGAGCCTCGGCTTGCGCAGTGCTCAGGGCTGCGACTTGCGCCGTCTTCAGGCTGGCAATCGCGCTGGCCGTCAGGGCCGCAATCTGAGCAGTTGAAAACGCAGCTACGTCGCTCGTGGGCATGGCCGCGACCTGCGTCGTCTTGAGAGCGGCGATTTGCGCCGTCGTCAGGGCAGCAATTTGCGCGGTACCCAGGGCCGCAATCTGGCTCGTCGTCAGATTGGAAATGCTGCTGGTGCTCAATGCCGCGACCTGATCAGTCGAAAGCGCGGCCATTGCAGCGGTCGACAGGCCTGATATCGCCTTGCTGCTGATCGCAGCCATATCGTCTGTCGAAAAGGTGGCCAGATCTGCGGCGCTAAGCGCAGAGAGTTGCGATGAGCTCAACACCCGGACCTGAGACGTCGTCAGGGCCTCCGCCTGTTCGGTGGTCAGAGCCTGGAGCTGCTGTGTCGTGATCGCGGTGATCTGCACGGAACTGAAGCTCTCGATCGCAGATGTCGTCAGGGCGGCCAATTGATCGAGCGTGAGCCCCGGAATGGCGCTTTGCGAAATCGCACTCAACTGCTGGGAGGTGAGAACCTCCACGTCCTCAGTATCCAGCGCGGCGATCTGCGCCGATGTGAGAACGCTGATCTGCTTGGTGGACAGCGATGCCACATCTTCCGTGGTCCAGGCTGCCACAGCCGATGTCGAAAGAGATCTGATCTGAGTGAGGCTCAAGGATGAAACGATCGAAGTCATAAACAGGACTCTTTCCGTAGCCGCGTTGCAATGCCGGCATATTCAAAGCCGACCAAGCTTGCCTTGCCGAAGCGTTGGCCGATTAACACTCTCTAAAATTCATGCCCCACGCACGCAGCGTAGTTCGACTGGCTTGCCTGAAGCTGTGCCTGAACTTGTGATTGTCGTTGTGGGGTGTCTAATTCTCTGATTGGTCGAAATCCGTTATGCTGATCGCGCAACAGGCTTCGCCCGCCGAGCCTTACGACAAAAGGGCCCCGGAGGGCCCTTCCGATTAAGCAGGCTGAAGATCAGCGCTGAAGGTTGACCAGGACGTCCAGCAGGTCGGAGCCCGTCTGGAAGACCTTGGAGTTCGCCGTGTAGCTCTTCTGCGCCTGGATCATGTCGGTGAGCTGGCCGGCGAGGTCGACGTTCGATGCTTCCAGCGAGTTCGACTGGATATAGCCCAGGCCGTTGCTGTTGGCGAAGCTCGTGACCGTCACGCCGGAATCCGAATTGGCCTGATAGACGTTGCCGCTCAAGAGCGTGAGCTTGTCCGGGCTTGCAACGGTTGCCAACGGGATCTGATAGATCGCCTTCGGGTCTCCGGTCTTGTAGTTTGCATAGACGACGCCGCTCTTGTCGATCGTGACGCCGGTAACGGGGCTTGCCGCCTGGCCGTTGGTCGAGCCCGTCGAGCTGAAGTCGCTGGCCTTCTGGGTCATTCCGCTCAGATCCATCGCGATGGACCCGCCCGTCGTTGAATCGGTGATGGCGAATGTCCCACCGCTCGTCAGGTTTCCGCTTGAATCAAATGTCAATGTCGTCGAACCGACTTCTCCCGGCGGATCCGCATAAGGGAATGACGAGGTGCCGGAGGTGCTCGCATCGGCATTGCGATAGACGCTAACCTCCCACTGATCCGTCGCGCCCGTGGCGGAATCGGCAGACTGGGTCTTGGTGTAGTAAACGTCATACATGACGGAGTTGCCGAGCTTATCATAGGCAACAACCGAGCTCTTCTGGGTATCGGAGGTAACCGAGGTCGGATTGGCGCTTGGCAGCGTCGATGAATCGGTAACGGTCGTTGCATTCGAATTGAGGTTGCCCGTGAAGGTGCCCGTCGTTGAGGGCGTGCTGGCGAGGCCGCTCTGATTGACATTGATCGGCACCAGGCCGTCGAAGCCGTTGACGACGACGGCAGGCGCGCCCGACGCATAGGAGTAACCCATCAGGGTATAGCCAGCGGAGTTGACGAGGTTACCATTCGCATCCGGTGTAAAGTCGCCTGCGCGGGTCAGGACGGTCTTGCCGTCGGCGCCCTGCACGACGAAGAAGCCGGCGCCCTGGATCGAGAGATCGCTGCTCGACGAGGTGGAGACCGTATCGCCCTGCTGCGAGACCGAATAGCTGACATTGGTTTCGACGCTGCCGGAGTTATAGCTGCCACCGCCCGAGGGCAGGATCAACGACGAAAAGCTGGTGCTCGCCGACTTGTAGCCCGTTGTATTGACGTTCGCGATGTTGTCCGACACGGTGCTAAGCTTATTTGCCTGCGCGTTCATGCCGGAAACTGCCGTTTTCATGCTACCAAAGATGCTCATTGGTTCCTCGCACGTTGCTGATGCCGGGATGGTAGCGATAATGACTTGTGTGAAGCTGGCTTTTTGGTGCGCACCGCCAGTTTGAATCAGTTCAAAACATTCGACGATCCTTGAGCCGATAAGCGCCCCGCATTCTCAATTCGCGGAGGGCTCAGGGGATGGTCCGGATGCTCATATCCTGCGCGGCGCACTTCGCTTTCTGTGGCAGGCTGCAACAAGCGCTGACAGCCAGGGCCTCGGGTGGCAAGGCATCATGAACGGCTTTCGCGTGCGGGAGATCAGTGCTTTGGCCCATGTTGGGTATTCGAGCCAGCCGCAGGGGCGTCTTACGTTGCCGTATCAAGATCGGCTCGGATGATATCGGCCGTTTTTTCATAATGAAGCTGCAGCAACCGCTCGGCTTCCAGGGTGTCCCGGTCGAGCACGGCTCTGAGGATGCGCGCATGCTCGTCGCTGACCTTGCGCACACGAAAGGCCTTGCGAATCGAAAGTGCACGATAGCGGTAGAGCCTATCGGCAAGCTGCTCGCAAAAGCCTATCAACGGCTTCGATCCACAGCCCCCGATCAGCAGCGCGTGAAAGGCGCGGTGAAGCCTTTCCCATTCCGGATTGTCTTCGAAGTGCTCCAGATTGAGCGAGCGTGGGGTGCGCTCCAGCCGGTGATGGGCGACCAGAAGCGCCTCTTCCCAGTCGGGCGTTGCATTCGCCATTGATTCCCGTAGCGCCAGCGTCTCCACCCAGCAGCGCGTTTTCGTCAGTTCGTGCAGTTCATCCAGGCTGATGGGTTTGACGAAGAAGCCGCGCTGCTCTTTTCCGATGACGAGATCCTCCGTCGTCAATCGGTTCAGCGCCTCGCGCAACGGTGTCTGGCCGGCATCGTAGTGCTCGATCAGGAAGCGCAACTGCAGCTTCCGGCCAGGCTCCAGGCGCGTTGAGAGAATGTCGGCCTTCAGCCGCTCATAGATGCTGGTTGCCAATGTCGCGGGGCTTTCGGCCCCTTTCTTCAGCAAGTTGACGTTCATGGTGCTCTCTGGCTTGCAAATCGCTTTTTATATACACGAGGAAGTGTCGGCACAAAATTTATAAATTTTATCTTTACGGCAAAAAGTTTGTACATTATGAGATGTCTTAACGAGGGAGGGTCCGATGAGCGGAACGGAAAAGGGAGCGTCAGGCGCCTTTGCGAATCGCTGCGCTTGTTGCGGCATTGATATCCATTGCCACGTGGTGCCTGCACGTTTTCCGCTCTCCGCAGGGGACGCCCCGATCCGCGGCTGGCCTTCGATGGTTGCCGCAGATGCTTGTCACGCAACGGTCGTCATCGATGACAAGCCTTATCGCACGGTCAGCGATGCCTGCTGGGTGGCTGAGCGGCGGCTGGAGGAGATGGATAGGACCGGCATCCACATTCAGGCTCTATCTCCCATGCCCGAACTCTTCGGCTATTGGATCGAAAAGACTGCGGCCCGCGACCTTGTCCGATTCGTCAACGATGCGATCGCCGCGATCGTCGGAGAGGGTGAGGGGCGTTTCGTCGGGCTCGGCGGGCTTCCCCTTCAGGACATTGATCTTGCGATCCTCGAATTGCATCGCATCGTCGGCGAACTCGGTTTTCGCGGTGTTGAGATCGGCAGCAATATCAATGGCGTGCCGATCGGCGATCCTTGTTTCCATCCATTCTTTGCGGAAGCCGAGAAGCTTGGCGCTGCGGTCTTCGTGCATGCAGTGCGCCCGACCTGCATGGACAGACTGCTCGGGCCGGCCCCGCTTCAGCAGGTGCTCGGCTACCCGACCGATGTCGGATTGGCAGCCGCATCCGTGATTACCGGCGGGCTGCTTCAGAAATTCCCGAAACTGCGGATCGCCTTCAGCCATGGCGGCGGAACGTTTGCCTCGCTGCTGCCGCGGCTGGAGCAGGGTTATTCGACCTTCCCGGCGCTCAACGAGATCATGCAGGAGAGCCCTTCTGTGCAGGCGCGACGCCTCTATGTGGATTCGCTGGTCTTCGATTTGAACATGCTGCGCCATCTGGTCGCCGTCTTCGGCGAAGATCGCGTGCTGCTTGGAACCGACTATCCCTTCAATTTTCGGGAGAAAGAGCCTGTCGCTCGCATCGAGGAAGCGTTTGCGGATGCAAGTTTGCGCGCGCGCCTGACATTTGCGAACGCACGAGCTTTCTTGGGCTTGGATGAGGTTTGATCCTATGACTGAATTTCCTGTCATCGCTTTGCGCAGCGTGGAACTGGCTACGCCAGATCTTGCAACGTCTGTCGATTTTTATACCCGCATCTGGGGCCTGGATGTCGTTGCCGAAGTGGGAGGCAAGGTTTTCCTGGCGGCAGCGGGCGATGATTTTCATGTGCTGGAATTAAAGCAAAGCGACCGCTCGGAATTGCGCAAGATCAGTTTTCGCGTCGGCACGGCTGAAGCGCTAGCGTCGCTTTTTGCAAAGACGGTTGCTGCGGGCTGCACTGTTCTGCGCGAAATCGGAGCCGCCGATGGACCGGCCGGCGGCGAGCGTTTCGTTATCCGAGAGCCGCAAGGCTCGGTGCTGGAATTTGTCTATGGCGACCGCCGCAAGCAAGGGCGCGTGGTTCCCAACCGGCCGGGGCGCCTCGCTCATGTCAACATTAACAGCACTCAGATCGAGGCTCTTTCGGAATTCTATCGCGATGTCCTGGATTTCCGTCTGACAGACCGGTCGAAACTCATGGCCTTCCTGCGCTGCAACGACGATCATCACGCGGTCGTGCTGGCCGAAGCTCCGGTAAATGGACTGAACCATGTCGCCTTCCTCATGCCTGACCTTGAATCCGTCATGCGAGGTTCGGGCCGTGTCGTCGATCACGGCTATCCGATCGGCTGGGGTGTCGGCCGGCATGGGCCGGGCGACAACGTCTTTGCCTATTTTGTCGATCCGCAAGGTGTGGTGATCGAATACACCACTGAAGTCCTGCAGGTGGACGACAGCTACCGCGCCCGAGGCCCTGAGGAATGGGTCTGGCCGCCCGGCCGGACCGACCACTGGGGCATTGCGCCTCCAAAGAGCGACGCCTGTAAGAAGGCGCAGATTTCCATCGGATTTTCCGGCGTCTGATGCGCCCGTTAGATATTTGCAGAGGCATGCCTGTGAAGAACGACAGTGATATTTCGAACCGCTATGACGTGCTGGTGGTTGGGTTCGGCCCGGCTGGAGCTGTGGCCGCCGGCATGCTCGGTGCGCGCGGCCATTCCACGCTCGTCGTCGATCGGTTGACCGGCATCTACGACAAGCCGCGCGCCATCGCGCTCGACCACGAAATCCTGCGCCATTTCGACAATATGGGCATTGCCGGCGAAGTGCTTCCCCATATCGCACCATTCACGGCCTCCCAGCACTTCGGCGCGGAAGGGCAGCTGATCCGCCGCATCGACATGGTGCCTGAGCCCTATCCGCTCGGCTATACCCCGAGCATGGTGTTTACCCAGCCTCCTGTCGAAGCTGTGTTGAGGCGCCATGCCGAGAGCTTTGACTGCGTGGCGATAGAGCTTGGCACGGAAATGGTCGCTCTCGATCCACGCGCGGATGAGGTGGTCGTAACGCTTGAGGATTCGTCCGGCAAAAGTCGGAGGATCGCAGCAAAATATGTGATCGGCTGTGACGGTGCATCAAGCCGGGTGCGCGAACTGTCCGGAATGAAGCTCGAAGATCTCGTCTTTGACGAGCCGTGGCTTGTGGTCGATGTCCAGGTGCATGAGGCCGCACTTGGCAGGCTGCCGCAGACTTCGGCCCAGTTCTGCAATCCGGCGCGTCCCACAAGCTACATCATGGGGCCGAAGAACCACCGCCGGTGGGAAATCATGCTTCTGCCAGGCGAAGACCCGCGTGAGATGGAAAAGCCCGACAATGTCTGGCGGCTGCTGTCTCCCTGGCTGGCGCCGGAAGAGGGCGAGCTTTGGCGTGCCGCTGCCTATCGTTTTCATGCGCTCGTGGCCGACGACTGGCGGCGAGGCAGGGTACTGATTGCCGGCGATGCCGCCCATCAGCAGCCGCCTTTTATCGGGCAGGGCATGTGCCAGGGCCTTCGCGACGTTTCCAATCTCATCTGGCGGCTCGACCGCATCCTGAAGGGACAGTCTTCCGAAGCGCTGCTGGACACCTACACGGTGGAACGCAAGCGGCATGTGCAGGCGCTGACCGGCAAGATCAAGGCGATCGGTCAGACGATCTGCGAACGCGATCCGGAGGCTGCTGCGGCACGTGACGCCCGCATTCTTGCAGAGGGCGGCGGTCGGCCGCTGACCATTACCCGTCAGGAAATCGTCCCGCCCATCGAGGATGGCCTGATCACAGAAGAAGGCACGCCGGCACGGGGACTACTGTTTCCGCAGCCGGCGATCGTCGAGGGTTCGGATCAACGGCTGATGGACGCTTTCACCGGACCGGTTTGGCGACTTGTGCTCGACGGCCGCCGGATCGGGTCGGCGGAGGGACGGGCACTCGCGGAAGCGATCGACGGGATCGTGGTGAAGGCTGTTGTGCCCAAGGATACAGACGCAATCGATCCGTCGGTACTTCGGGAGAAGGACGGCGTGCTTTCTGCCTGGTTCGAACGACATGGTGCGATCGCCGCGCTCGTGCGTCCCGACCACTATGTCTTTGGCGCTGCCCGGAGCGTCGAGGTCCTTCGCCAACAGATCGCCGATCTACGGACGCGTCTCGCCTGAGGCAGCGTCGGCAATTGCAGTTTTCATTGAGGTTCTGGGAGGAACACATGTCCGAGTCGACCGCCGATACCACCAGTAAATGGCAACCTTTTGCCGTCCTTATCCTGCTTTTCCTGTTCCAGACGCTGAACTTCTTCGACAAGCTGGTCTTCGGCCTTTCCGCCGTGTCGATCATGAAAGATCTCGGCATTTCGCCGCAACAGTTCGGTTTGATCGGCAGCAGTTTCTTTCTCTTGTTCTCCATTTCAGGCGTTCTCGTCGGCCTCTTCGTGATTGGCCGCGTCCCCGTCAAATGGATTCTCGTCATTCTTGCGGCAATCTGGTCGATCGCGCAGATCCCGATCTATTTCACCAGCTCGGTGACGGTTCTTGTCGCCTGCCGCATCCTGCTCGGCCTCGGGGAGGGACCCGGGCTGCCGACGGCATTGCATGCCTGCCACAACTGGTTCAGCCCACAAAGGCGCAGCGTGCCGAGTGCCGTCGTGCTGCAGGGCATCAGCGTCGGCTTGCTCGCCGGTGGGCCGATCCTCACCTATGTCATCGTCAACTACGGCTGGCGTTCGGGCTTCCTTTTCTGCGGACTGATCGGCGTCGCCTGGATCATCGCCTGGCTGCTCATCGGCGGCGAAGGGCCGCATGCGGTCGCGGAGAACGAAAAGGCTCGCGCTGTGGTGGGAGAGACCCCGATCCCAGCCCGCAAGCTCTGGCTCGACCCGACCGTCATCGGCGTCATCATCATGTCCACCATGTCCTACTGGATCGTCGGCATGTCGGCCACCTGGCTGCCGCCCTTCCTGCAGCAGGGTCTCGGCTATTCGCAGACTGAGACCGGCTCGATCATTTCAGCCGTCTATATCTTCCAGTCGCCGCTGTTGCTCATCGGTTCGTGGATTGCTCAGCGCATGCTTCAGAAGGGTGTCAGCAAGCGTGCCGCCCTCGGCAGCGCCTCGGGCTATGCGCTTCTCGTCAGTGGATTGGCGTTGATTGCCTCGGTTCATGTCAGCGGTCCGCTGCAACTGGCGCTGATCGCGATCGCTTTTGCCGCTCCGAGTCTGACGACGATCTACGGCCCGATCACGCTCGGTAGCGTCGCGCCCGCCGTCCAGCGCGGCCGGCTGATCATCGTGATCTATTCGGCAAATGCGGTGTCGGCACTCGCATCCAACGCCGTTACCGGCATGATCGTGCAGGCGGCCGGACCCGACCATGTCGCGGCCGGCTATGCAAACGCCATGCTGTTCACGGCCGCAATCCTCATCATCGGCGCAATTTCCGCCTTCGCACTGATCTTTCCGGACCGCACCATCGAGCGCTTCGGCAAGATAACGCGCTTTACCGATCAAATGCAGCGGGTGTGATAGTGCCCGCCGCCCAGTCTGACCCCCTACAGGAGCAAGAACCATGAGACTGTCCACCGTCAAGATCGCCGGCCGTCCGACCTGGGGCGTTGTCGAGGACGATCGCTTCCTCGATGCCGGCGCGGCTCTCGCGGCGCGTTATGCCGATCTCAAAGCGGCTGTGGCCGCCGGTCTTGCCGGCGTTGCTGAGGCAGCTGCTTCCGCTGCAGCCACGCCGCTTGGTGAAATCGAATGGCTGCCGGTCATCCCCAATCCCGACAAGATCCTCTGCGTTGGCCTGAACTACGAAATGCATCGCAAGGAGACGGGACGTGCGGAGGTGGAAAATCCGACGATCTTTGCTCGCTATGCCAATAGCCAGACAGGCCATCTCGCCCCGATCGTGCGCCCGAAGGTCTCGACTGAGCTCGATTTCGAAGGCGAGCTGGCGGTCATCATCGGCAAGTCCGGCCGTTACATCACCCGCGACGAGGCCATGGGCTACGTTGCCGGCTATGCCTGCTACAACGACGGCAGCGTGCGTGATTTCCAGCGTCATACGCATCAGTTCACACCGGGCAAGAACTTCCCCGACACCGGTGCCTTCGGGCCGTGGATGATGACGCCGGACGAGCTCGGTCCGCTACCCGATCTTCGTATTCAGACGCGTCTCAATGGGGCAGTGGTTCAGGACGCGACGTTCGGCCAGATGATCTTCGATATCGCCCGGCAGATCGAATATTGCTCCAGCTTCACGCGGTTGGAACCGGGTGACGTCATTGTCAGCGGCACACCGGGCGGGGTTGGCGCCAAGCGGCAGCCGCCGCTGTGGATGAAGCCGGGAGACGTCGTGGAGGTGGAAATCGACAGGCTCGGCATTCTCAGCAATCCGATTGTCGATGAGTTGCGTTAGTTTATGCTTACGTTATCGGCTGCAAACTGATGGGGGATCGGCGGGCCGACAGGTTCCGCCAAAACACATGAGGCGGAGCAATCTGCGCCCTTCAATTTGCCGGGATCGATTGAAATTCTTTCGGGAGGGATGCCATGAAACAGTTTATTGCCTTATGCGCGGCCGGATCGCTGCTCGCTTCAACAGCTTTGTCGCAGGAGCAGTCCGCACTTTCGGCCCGTGTCGCCAAGACGCTGACCATTGATGGACTTTCCTTCAAGGATCTCAATCGCAACGGCAAACTTGATCCTTACGAAGACTGGCGCCTGCCCGCTGACGAGCGGGCTGCCGATCTCATCAGGCAGATGACGCTGGAGGAGAAGGCCGGCCTCATGATGCATGGCACCGCTCCGTCTATCGGCCCCGGTTCCGGCATGGGGGTCGGGACCGAATATGATCTTGTGCGCGCCAAGGACATGATCGATGGGCGCAAGGTCGTGACCTTCATAACGCGATTGGCGGGTGATCCCGCTCTATTGGCCGAGCAAAACAACAAGCTTCAGGAGATCGCGGAGGCTGGTGGACGGCTTGGCATTCCGGCGACGATCAGCACCGATCCTCGCAATCACTTCCAGTTCGTGCTTGGCGCGAGCGTTTCGGCGGGGGGATTCTCGAAATGGCCCGAGACCCTCGGGCTGGCGGCTATAGGAGATCCGTCGCTCGTTCGGCGCTTCGGCGATATTGTTCGCCAGGAATATCGCGCCGTCGGCATACAGGAAGCATTGTCTCCGCAAGTGGATCTTGCCAGCGAGCCGCGCTGGCCACGCACCAACGGGACGTTCGGTGAGGACGCGCAACTCGCCAAATCCATGGCGGAAGCCTATGTGGCCGGGTTCCAGAATGGCGAGAACGGCATCAACAAGGACAGTGTCGTTGCAGTGGCCAAACACTGGGTCGGCTATGGCGCGGCAAAAGACGGTTACGACAGCCACAACGTCTACGGACGCCACGCGACCTTTCCGGGCAATAATTTCGCCGAACATCTCATTCCGTTTGAGGGCGCCTTCAAGGCGAAGGTCGGCGGCGTGATGCCGACATATTCGATCCTGGATGGCGTGACCCTCGACGGCAAGCCACTGGAGCCGGTGGGCGCGGGATACAGCAAACAGCTTTTGACCGACCTGTTACGCGGCCATTATGGTTTCGACGGTGTCGTTCTCAGCGACTGGCTGATCACCAACGACTGCAAAGGCGCTTGCTTGGATGGCGAGAAGCCGGGTGTAAAGCCAACCTTGAACGAAGAAACCTTCGGCATGCCCTGGGGTGTCGAGGATTTGAGCCGCGTCGACCGCTTCGCCAAAGCCGTCAATGCCGGGGTCGATCAGTTCGGCGGTGTCACCTCTTCCGATCTTCTTGTTCAGGCGGTGAAGGAAGGAAAGATCAACGAGCAGCGCCTCGATCAATCTGCAGCCCGTATCCTTGTCCAGAAATTCGAGCAGGGCCTCTTTGAAAATCCGTATGTCGACCCGCAAAAGGCGCGGGCAATCGTTGGCAATGCGGCATTTGCCGAGGAGGCAACCGCTGCTCAAAGCCGAGCCATGGTCTTGCTCGACAACAAGGCCGGCCTGCTGCCGGTGAAGTCAGGAAAAAAGGTGTTCCTCTACGGTGTCGATGCCAAAGTCGCGTCGGCGCAGGGCTTTACTGTGGTGGCCAATGCCAAGGATGCCGACTTTGCGGTTGTGCGTCTTAACGCGCCCTATCAGCAACCGCATATGAACTATTTCTTCGGTTCCCGTCAGCAGGAAGGCGATCTGGATTTCAAGGACGGTAACGCCGATTTCGAGGCGTTCAAGGAGACGGCAAGGCAGGTTCCGACGATCGTTACCGTCTATCTGGCGCGTCCGGCGATCCTTACCGGCATCCGCGAGCATGCCGCAGCGATCCTTGCCAATTTCGGCGCAAGCGACGCAGCCTTGTTCGACGTGATCGAGGGCAAGCAGAAGGCGGAAGGCAAGCTGCCCTTCGAGCTTCCTTCATCGATGGATGAGGTCCGGAGACAGAAATCCGATGTGCCGCACGATACATCCCATCCGCTCTATCCGATCGGCTATCACATGCAGTACTGACATAGGGCTCATGCGGTTCAAAGGATGCCGGTGATGAAGCGATCGACACGCGTCTCCGGTCTGTAGAGCGTTTTGACCAGGATTGCCGCGAAGATGCCTGTCAGTGCGCCGCCCATGATGTCGCTGATATAGTGCGTGCCGATGTAGACCCGCGAGAAGGACACCAGAACGGCGGCCAGAAGGAAGAAAAGGCCGCGCTTCGGCAGCTTGTGCACAAGAAAGGCTGCTGCAATCGCGAAGCTCGCCGTCGCATGATCGGATGGGAACGAGGGATCGCTGCTGCGTTCAATCAGAAGCCGGGTGATCCCGACGTCATATGGCCGGATGCGGTGATCGAAGAGCAAAATGATCTGGTTGATCCCAAGCCCGATGAGGAAAGTCAGACTGGCCGCGATCAGGACGTGGCGCGTTCTTGTCCGTTCGGAACCGACCCACCATTGGGCGGCGACGGTCAGGACAAGCAGTGGAACGCCAACGGTGGAGACGGCGATCATGAGTTGGTCCAGAAGGCCGTTCCCGGCCAGACTGTTGATCCATCCGGTAATGGCAGCGTCGAGTGCGTACATTTGGTCTCCTATCGTGTTGTGACGGGATGCACCAGTTCACTGACATCTGCCTGAAGCCATGGCGGGAGTTACAAGCGGGCGAGCGGTTCAGGTCCTCTTGAGGCGCTCTCTGAAAGCAAGCAGGATCAGACCGGCCATGGACGCAAAAGCCGCGCCGGCGACAAAGGTGCTGTCAGGTCCGATCCATTCCCAGAGCCCACCGGCAAGAATGCTGGCGCATAGCAAGGCGATACCGGAAACGAGATTGAAGACTCCAAAGGCTGTTCCCCGCAGATTGCTCGGAGAGGCGTCGGCGACCAGCGTTGCAAAGATCCCTTGCGTGAAGCCCATATGCAAGCCCCAGAGCAAGACTCCCAGAGCCAGGCCAGGTAGCCCGGGAACGAAAGCCAGCGCCAGATCGGCCGCGACCAGCAGCCCGACACCGATCAAAAGCAACGTCACGCGGTCGACCCGATCGGCAAGAACTCCGACCGGGTATGCGGATAGCGAATAGACGAAATTCATGCCGATCAGCACAAGGGGAATTAGCATGACAGGCATCTCGAGGCTCTGGGCATCGAGCAGCAGAAAAGCTTCGCTGAAGCGCGCAAGCGTAAAAATCGCCGCTACCCCCGTCACAAGCCAGTATGCACTTGGGAGACGCAAAAGATCGGATTTTCGCAACGGAAATTTCGCGCCTTTGTCGCTGGGCGCTTTTGAAGGCTCCCTGACGAAGAAAAGGATGAGGCCGACCGCTATGAAAGCAGGGATGACGGCAATCCAGAAAACTGTGCCGAATTGATCCGAAGTCCACCACATGAGAAGCAGCGCAAGCGCCGGACCTAGGAAGGCGCCGACCGTGTCCAAAGACTGCCGCAGTCCGAAGCTCGCGCCGCGAACTTCGGGAGGCGAAATATCTGCAATCAGGGCATCCCGCGGCGCACCGCGAATGCCTTTGCCGATACGGTCGATGAAACGTGCTGCTACAAGCCAGCCGATCGACGGCGCAATCGGAAAAATCGGTTTCGTCAGTGCGGCCATCCCATATCCCAGCAGGACCAGCAGTTTTCGTTTGCCGAGCCAATCGCTTATGGCTCCAGAGAATACTTTGGTGATCGCAGCAGTGGCTTCCGCGATGCCTTCGATGATGCCGACGGAAAGCGTCGAGGCTCCAAGAACGGTAACCATGTAGACAGGAAGCAGGGCATGGATCATCTCGGAGGAGATGTCCATAAAAAGCGAGACGAAGCCCAGTGCCCAGACGCCGCCGGGTATGGCTGGTACCGGTCGCCGGCCTTTTGCGTTGACATCGACCATTGGCGGGTCCTCTCGGCGCATCTTGTTCAGCCGCCTTTGTTCTCTTCGTTGGCTTCGAAAACCTGGCGTGCATAATCGTCGAGCAGGGCTTCGCAGGCTTTGAGCTTCTGGGCGGCCGACGTTGCTAATTGCGCGCCGTAGAAATCGAGCTTCTTGATCCGCTCAAACCATTCCTGGAGCTTCCCGAGGTCCGTGTCTTCTTCTTCGAGTTCGGCATAGGTGAACTTCTGCTTCGATATCTCCTTCGCGATTTCCTTCTCGAAATCGTCGCAACGTCCGATGAACTCTCGGTAGAGCTCATCACGATCTGCATTGAAGCGTTCGATCACTTTGTTGAGCTGAACGTCATCGAGAGGTGCTGATTCCAGCAATACGGATTCGCCGCCCATCTCGGAGATATCCAGTTCCGACATCTTCAGCCGTCGGAGGTTTTCATCGGTGCGGGGGAGGAGGCAAACCCCGTTCTGAAGATAGATGGCTCCCAAGCCCTTAAGGCGTCGCCACAATGCGACCCTTCGGGCCGCAGGCTCCGAGGGCACCTTGTAGGTCAGCAAGATCCATTGGCTCAATGCGTTTCTCAATTTTGTTACGACTGTTACATCTAATACATACCATGACGACCAAAAAATGGAACCCGCAATCGAACTTTCCGGAGAGCTATCGGCAAAAGACCGACGCCGTCGGTTCTGCGTACAACCGCGGCGACCAAAAGGATCGCAAGCAGGGCGGGCGGTGACGCTCGCAAAGATCTTGAGACGGCATTGCAAGGGAGCGGAACGTCGTTTTCGGGAGCACAGGATCGTGCCCCCTCGGCTGCGATCTCGACATCGCTATCGTTGATGAAATTCTTCGCGATAGGAGCAGGATGGCTGGCGGGTCTACGACCAGGGAGCTTCCCTTCTGCCGAGACGATCGAGGAGGGCGCAATGGGTTTCTCGACCGCCACCAACCTCTGCCGGCTAGCAACGGCGGGATGGCGATCACCGGCGACTTCTTACTGACTGTCTGCACAGTCATTTGCGTGACGATGAGCTCCAGCGCTCGTGACTGCGCCAAACGTCCAGTCAGGCAGCTTGCGCTGCCATTGGATCGAATGCCGATCCGAATGCGAATGCCGTTTCATGGTTGCTGACGCCGCTCTTGCGAGTGGCAGAGCGGCGTCAGCAAATGTGTCAATTCGCCAGCGGTACGGGAATGCTGCGAACGGCTTCTTTTCCAGCTCGCGTGACCGAGATACGCGCGTAGACGGCATCCCTGATCTTGCCCTCCGCAATCAGAGCCTTGCCAGTGCCTGATGCTGCAGTCTTCAGGTTACGGATCTGATAGTCCTCGGCCTTAGGCCCGATGGCCTGGACGACGACTGCTTCGGCTTCAGGCGGCTCAATCGCGGCACCGCCGCTGATGAAAAAGAGCTCCCAGGTCGCCGGATCGATCGGTTTGACCTCCACCTTGAGATCGTCATCGAAGCCCGCCAACGAGCCTCCATTCGGTCCGACGACCGCATCGATTGGCGCTGCACCTGGCAGATAGGCCTCGCGTGTATGGAAATGAGTGCCATGCCAGACACGGACACGGACGCGGTAGGCACCTTCGACCCGTCCACTGGCGACGACAGTCGAACCGTCGGGACCGGCAGAGATCGCTAGCGGGTGGATCTTTCCGGAAAGATCGATCGCATCCGCCTCGATTTCGTTGAGAGGCGGCGCCTTGTAGTCGGTGACGCCTGCCTCGCTGAAAGCGATCTCCCATTTGTCGGCGCCCTTGCCGACAATATCGACCATTTGACCATGGCCCATATGAATCGAAGGCTGTTCGGACATTTGACATTCTCCTTCCGTGATTTGCCAGTCTGTGGCGGTTTGCATTGCATCGTTATGAGCCGCATCGCACTCACGCCGTCGCGGGAGAATGGGCTCGTCGGTAATCAAATGTGGCCGGGGCAGGCAGGGTGCTTGCCTCCGCAGCAATGATGGATGGCATGATCGGTCGATTTTGCCCGCGTTGCATTGGCCCCAAGAACCTTCCTGGTGACTGCTCCGGCGCCGAGGATCAGAAAAAGGGAGAAGGCGAGCACAGCGGCACCTCTTTCCATGTATCCGACACTGTCGAGTTCCGCGGCGCCGATTGCCGCCAGCCAGCCCGGCAACAGCATGACGAGGCTCCAGACGACTGCTGAAGCTATGTTCGCAAGCTGGAATCGCCGATGGTCCATCGCCATCATGCCGGCCACCAGGGGAACCGTTGAACGAACAGGGCCGAGAAAGCGCCCGAAGAAGACCGAGGAAGCGCCATGTTTCCGAAAGAAAATACGGGCTCTGGCCATGCCGGATTTGTACCGGGCGAGTGGCCACAAATCGGCAAGGCCCGGTCCCGCCCATCGACCGATCCAGTATGAAACGGCGTCTCCAAGAATAGCGCCAATGATCGTAGCGGTGACGATGGGTACGGGCTGAATTGCGCCGGCACCGATAAGTCCTCCAAGAATGACCATCAACGCGGTGGCGGGGATCGCAAACCCGATGATGACGAGCGATTCCCCAAACGCGATCAGACCTGCGACTAGGAACGCATACGTCTGGTGGTATTCGATAAAGTCGGCGATATGCCCGGCGAGTTGTTCCATTGGGAGTCCTTCAGCGAGTTTTGATCGCTCCGATCGATGACCGTGTCGTGTCATGTGTCGATCTGGCTGAGGTCTTTCCGCCGACGCGACGCGCGTCGGCAGCTAGAGATACTTGGTGATGGCTTTGAACTCGTCTATCGGGCGCCGCTTGTCATGCGTCAGAGTTCCGACGACATCTTCCAGGCAATGATCGAGATGATCTTGTATGAGAGTTTTCTTAGCCTGCACGATCGCCTTCTCGACTGCTGAAAGCTGCTGGGCGATGTCGATGCATTCCCTGCCGTTGTCGATCATCTGGACGACGGTATGGAGATGTCCTTCGGCGCGCTTCAGCCGTTTGGCGATTGCTTCATGATGATGATGGATGCTGTGGCCATCATCAGCCTTGCCGGGATCTACTGGCAAGGCCTGTTTCGATAAGGATTTGGATGACGAGCCTGAGCTTGTTCCTAATGCGACCTGGGAATTGACTCCAGTCTCCGAAGGCATATCCATCATTCCTTTGACCTGACTGTCGCAAGTTTCGCCGGCCGATTGTACCAAGATCCATCCTCCTTATTGAACGTTGACTGTGGCACCTGTTCCGGACTGCAGGAGGCTGGCGGCGTTCTCCACCGGTTCGTGATGAGGGTTCATGATGCCGTTGACGCCGTGATAGCCCATGTAAAGCCCGACAAGTACGATGACTGCGCTGGAGAAATAGGGCGCGCGGGCAGCGGCGTTCGAGAGCCATGAAAACTTCTGGGTGGCCTTGCGCACACCGATTGCGGCGGCGGCACCGACCATGACCAGCGTGATTGCCAGACCGATCGAGAAACACAGGACGAGAACGGCACCCAGCGAAATCTCCTTGAGCTGCAGGCAGAGGAGGAGGACTGTAATTGCCGCAGGGCAGGGAATCAGGCCGCCGGTCAGTCCGAACAGGATGATCTGTCCGGTCGTGACTTGACGATTGGCGAACCGCTTGCGGATATCGTTCGCATGGGAAAGGGCATGGGCGTCCTGGTAGCCCTCAGTGGCGAGATTGACGCCGCTATCGGATGTTTTGGCCTTTGCCGAATCTGTCAGGAAAGAGACGTCGTAGTCGTGTTCGTGGTCGCCGTGATCGAGGCTGAGGCGAGCCACGAAATCAATGGGTTCGGCGATGGTTTCGACGGACTCCATGTAGCCGTTGCGGTCGACAAAGGAGAACTTCTGCTTCGTGCCATCAGGGCGTTCCGTGGTCAAGGTGACATACTCGGCCGTCCAGTTGTCGCCGCTGACGACCTGTAGGCGCCAGAAGGCCGGTCGTTCCTTCGAGATTTCCATCGACATGAACCCATGGCCGGTATCGATACGCTGCGCCGGAATTGTCTTGTCACGGGTCTTTTCCCACTCGGCGACGTCGCGCTCATATTGCTTGGCCGCGCTCTGCTCCTTCCACGTCTGCCGGAACATCCAGGTGGCGACACCGATGATGATGACGGCCGAGGCAATCTGGAAATACGGTTCTGCCGTTTCGGCATCGAGACCGGAAAAAAGATACATTCCGCCGAGCGCGATCGCCCACACGACCAGCGTATGGGAGAATGTCGCCGCCAGCCCGAGCAGGATCGACTGAACGACCGTTCCCCTTACGGCCACGATGAATGCGGCCATCATCGTCTTGGAGTGGCCCGGTTCCAACCCGTGAAGGGCACCGAGGAGGATAGCGCTGGGGATATAGAGCCATGCTGCGCCGCTTCCCTGGGCGACCAAAGAACTGAAGGATTCCATAAGTTTCTCCAAGATGTGCTTCGAAGGAATGATTTTGCGATTGGTTTCACATGATCATCGGAGGGCGGTGGCCTGCACGGCTTTGCCGTTGATCAGCTTGTCGAAATGAATGGTCTCGCCGTCATCGGCGAGCGCGACATATTGCCTGGACTTCCAAAAGCCGACGGTCGCGACTGCATCGGAACTCGCATGGAGGTACATGCGCCCATAGCCCTTGGCGAGCGCGTCGAACTCACAAAGCGCGGCAAGCTTCTTGCCCAGGCCGTGAGCGCGCTTGTCCTTGCGCACATAGAGACGCCACAGAGAGGCTACATTCGTGCCGTCGCCATAAATATCGGCGAAGAGTGCTGCGCAGTTCGGCTTCCATCCAAGGTGCCGGATTCCGGTCGTGGCGATAATCTCGCCAGTTTCGTCTTCGACGATCCAGAAAGCGCCGCGGTTGGAGCTGCTGAAATGATTTCCACCGGGCGGAAGTAGGAGCGAGTCAAGGTCACCGTGCCAATCTGGTCGGTAGTCGAAACCGTAGAACTCCTTGATGACGTCGAGGCAGAATTTGCGCGCGCGAGCTGCTGTCTCGCCCGCTTCGTCATTCAGTTGCGTCAGAAGAAGCTGATTTGGAAAATTCGGGCTTGTCAAGCCAAGCATGGCAACGACCTATATGGGATATAGTCTATATGACCTGTCGATGCGTGACTCTATATCCCCTCAGGGAGGATAGGATCAAGATGTTTTTTGCATCCCCGTCAATATTTCTATTGTTGACAATCCTACAATTGTGAATCCATCATGACAATATGCCCTCCGGGGGGATAGCTTCTAAATCTAAGATGGAATCCGAAGCGATGAAGCCTTCTTCTTATCGGTCAGACATCTTGAGGACGCCGACAGACGCGGGCAGGAGCCTGCTGCCAGGCGGATATCCTTCAGGCTGCATTCCATTGTAACGGGGGAGGCGGGCGAACATGATGAAAATCCTGCTGCAGCGTCTTGCCTTCCTAGCCGCCACGACATTCGTGGTTTCCGTTCTCGCCTTTCTTGTTCCCTATGTGAGCGGCGGAGACCCTGTGCGAACCATCCTTCAGTCGCGCGTCGGCGACCTTGCTGTCGATGAAGACGCTGTGGAAGCGCTGAGAGTGAAATTAGGGCTCGAGCGGCCGCTGCATGAGCAATACGGGATTTGGCTGGCCGATGCGTTGAGAGGGGATCTGGGAATTTCGTTCGCCAACAAGATGCCCGTGGAAGGCGAGGTCGCACGGGCGCTGGGCGTTTCGGCAACCCTGGCGGCGGTTTCCCTGGCTTTCGCTCTTCTGTTGGCTTTTCCGCTCGGTACATTGAGCGCGATACGTCCTGGCGGGCGGTTCGATACTGCTGCGACTTTCGTGACGCAGACCTTCGTCGCGGTCCCGGAATACTGGATGGCTCCTATGGCCATACTTCTCTTCTCCCTCCATCTTGGCGTTCTTCCGTCTGCGGGGTGGCGGGGACCATCCTCGGTAGTCATGCCCGCTCTCGTGCTGTCATTGCGTCCCATGGCCTATTTCACGCGGGTTACCCGCGCCGCCATGATTGACGTGCTGGGCGCACCCTACATCACAGCTGCCCTGTCGCGTGGGTTGAACATGCGGCAGACCGTCCTGCATCACGGCGTACGCAATGGGGTCATGCCCGTGCTGACGCTTTTTGCAATGTGGCTGGCCGGTCTTCTCGGTGGTTCGGTGGTCGTCGAGGTGATCTTCTCGATACCAGGCATGGGGCGTCTGCTCTACGAGGCGGTGATCAACAAGGACATTCCAATGTTGCAGGGCGGCTTCGTTTGTATCGTCATCTTGTCCGTGGTGATCACCACGATCGCCGACCTCCTGCATATGTTCATCAACCCCGCTGTGAGGGCCGGCCATGTCCACTAGCCAAAATCCCAGCATGTCGTCGGCGTGGACGGAAGATCAGGCGATATCGAAGCTGAAATTTCTTCGGCTCCTGGCACATTGGCACTGGACGCTCATAATCGGTACGGCGATGTCTGCCATCATCGCGGTGCTGCTCGTCCTTGGTCCCTGGATTGCGCCGCATGATCCTGCGGCACAGAGCCTGCTGAAGCGCCTGAAGCCGCCGAGCGCGACCTATTGGCTCGGAACGGACGAGCTTGGGCGGGATCTGTTGAGCCGCATTCTCACCGGCGGCCAGTTCGCTGTTGCTATCTCGGCTCTGACGCTCCTCCTTTGCGTGGTAATCGGCCTGGCCGTGGGCATGATGAGCGCCCGTGCGGGAGGATGGCTTGACGAACTCATGATGCGGATCGTCGATCTGATCCTGTCGTTTCCCGATGTCATAGTCGCAATGTTCATGGTTGCCATCTTTGGTTCCGGCTATGTCACGCTCATCGTATCGCTGACCGTCGTCGGATGGGCGCCGTTCGCTCGTCTCGCTCGCAGCCTCACGCTCACCATCAACACTCGCGAATATGTCGCCGCGGCGGAAGTGCTCGGCTGCCGTCCGAGCTTCATCCTGTTTCGCCATGTGCTGCCCAATATCCTGCGACCCGTCGCGGCGATCACATTTCTGCGCTTCGGCCACAAGCTGATAACCGTCGGTGGGTTGTCCTACCTCGGTCTCGGCGTTCAACCGCCTCATGCCGACTGGGCGCTAATGATGGCCTCGTCGCAGAACTATTTCGATCGCGTGCCGCTTCTGATCATTGCTCCAGGGCTCGCGATCTTCCTCACCGCACTTTCAGTCACCTGGCTCGGTCAGGGTCTCGAAAAGTGGCACAGACATTGAACGGGTCCAGGGAGATTAGCATGACGAAATTGAAGGGCGGCAATGCCAAGCTTCCACGCTCCAATCTGGCGACGCAGGTCGCCCATGAAATTCGCAATGGCGTTCTAAACGGTGCTTTCCCCTTAGGCTCGCAGTTGAACGAGGCCGAGCTCGCCGAGCGTTTCGGTGTCAGTCGTGGTCCTGTCCGCGAAGCCCTCGCGCGGCTGGCGCAGGAGGGGATCGTCAACAGCCTGCCGCATCGCGGGGTCTTCGTGCCGGAACTGACGGAAAGCGATGTCATCGACATCTACCTCGTACGCCAGCCCTTGGAGCTTACCGCGATGGAAAAGATAATGGGCAGTGCGGAGAAGCGCATCGCCGTGCACAGGGAACTCAGCGCCATCGCCATCCGTATGGAGCGTGCCCGCCTCAGCCGCCATTGGTCACAGATTGCCGAGCTCGACATGCAGTTCCATCGAACCCTGGTCGACGCCGCCGAAAGCCTGCGGCTGTCGCGTGTTTATGCCACCGTACAGGCCGAGACGAAGCTATGCCTGCACAAGCTGATGGGCGGTTACAAGGGAAACGACGCTCTTGTGCAGGAACACCAGCTCCTCGCGGATCTGGTCTTGTCCGGCACACTGGAAGCCGGGGTTGCTGAGCTGCGCCGGCATTTTGGCAATCCTGTCGAGACGATGCGCAAGGCGATCCAGGCAAGGAAGGATGTCGCCTCGGCAGCGTGAATCCTCTGTTCCTCATATGGGAGAATGATCGCATGACATGCAAGGCCTGCGAAAGCACCGACCGATCTGCAGATATCATAGACCCAATCCTGTCCGTCCGCGATCTGACGGTGCACTTCGTCGGACTGGGTCAGCCGGTGCTGGATCGAGTCAGCTTCGACGTTCGTAGGGGTGAGGTCGTTGCGCTGGTAGGCGAATCTGGTTCCGGCAAGAGCGTGACAGCGCTGTCGATCATGCGCCTCTTGCCTTCAGCGGCGAAGATGTCGGCATCTGCTATTGAATTCGATGGTCAGGACCTGCAGAAGCTTTCCTCCACCGCGTTCGATCGCCTCAGAGGCGGCCGTCTTTCCATGCTGTTCCAGCAGCCGCAAGTCATGCTCGATCCGACATCGAAAGTCGGTGTTCAGGTGGGTGAGCCGCTCCTTTATCATAACGGCACGCATGGTCGGGAAAATCGCCGGCAGGTGGTTGGCCTTCTGGGGGAGGTCGGCATCCCGGATCCAGCAGCGCGGGTGGATTGCTACTCCTTCGAACTTTCAGGCGGTATGGCTCAGAGGGTCATGATGGCCGCGGCACTCAGCGCCGGTCCGGAGTTGTTGATTGCCGACGAACCGACCACGGCGCTCGATGTGACCGTCCAGACACAGATCCTGCGACTCCTCGACGCCGAACGTCGCCGCCGCCGCCTTGCCGTGCTGTTGATCACTCATGATCTTGCCGTTGTTTCAGCGATCGCCGACCGCATTGTCGTGATGTATGCGGGGCGTGTCGTCGAGGAGGGTCCAACGTCGCAGGTTCTGAAGAATCCTGCGCATCCCTATACGCAGGCCCTGATCCGTTGCTCGCTTCTTCAGGTCGACGCTCAGGGACGGCTATTCTCGTTGCCGCACGGCGCTGTGCATGCAAGGGATCTGGCCGTTGGCTGCCGCTTCCATCCGCGTTGTCCCGTGGCACAGGCTCATGGTTATCTGGAACGCTGTGTCATGGAGGAACCCGGTCTTCGAGACACCGATTTTGGGCGCAAGGCGCGATGCTGGACTGTCGTCGATCGCGAAGCCGCTGTCAGCGAAGGGGCTCCCGCATGAAGCCGCGCGTCTCAAGCACTGATTTCGTGATCGCAGAAGGCCTCACCAAGCATTATGCGCTGTCCGGGGGGAGGCTGGTGCGTTCGGTCGATGGAGCCAGTTTCTCCATTCGGCATGGCGAGGTCTTGGGACTCGTGGGTGAATCCGGCTGTGGCAAGAGCACTATCGCAAAGCTGCTCACGCGCCTGACGCCACTCACGTCGGGGCGTGTCAAAGTCGACGGTCGTGATGTCATGGCCTTGCGTGGCGAGGAGCTGCGCAAGATGCGCCGTACCATGCAGCTCGTGTTCCAGGATCCCTATTCGGCCCTTGATCCTTCGATGACCATCGGCGAAAGCATGAAGGCGCCTCTTTCGCAACATGCGATGTACATGCCCGCCGACTGCAAGGGCAGGGTGATCGAAATGCTGCGCGAGGTCGGCCTTACAGAGGCTTTCTACGACCGCTATCCCAATCAATGCTCCGGCGGGCAGCTCCAGCGCGTCGGGATCGGGCGCGCGCTTCTTCTGCGACCGGAGTTTCTCATCTGCGATGAGCCAACCTCAGCTCTTGATTCCTCCATGCGCACGCAGATCCTCAACCTCCTGGCGGAACTGAGGGTGCGACGGCGCCTTACGATCCTGATGATCACGCACGACCTCAGGCTGGTGTCTCGCTTCTGCGACAGGATTGCCGTCATGTATCTCGGTCAGATTGTGGAGATCGCTCCTGCCGCCGATCTGTTCGCGTGCCCCCGGCATCCGTATACCCAGGCCCTGATCGCCTCGTCCTTGCTCGAGGTGCATGGCCTTGAGGAGACGATCGACACTTTGCGGGGAGAGCCGCCCAGTCCTCTCGCTCCGCCCGAGGGTTGCCGTCTGCGGACGCGCTGTGCGCACGCCGATAACCGCTGCGCACAGGCGCAGCCTCAACTCCGCAGTATCACCGAGGACGATGGTGTCCGACACTTCGTGAGCTGCCATCATTTCGAGCGGATCGAGGAAGTCCGCAAGAAGCACCGCAGGCCTGCGGCCGCAACCGCCTGAACATGCCAGAAAGTCCAAAAATCATTAAAGGGGAATATGAGCATGAAGCTTTTCAAGAGAATCTCCCTGCTGCCGCTGCTTCTGATGGCAACGACAGCTCACGCTGAATCCTTAGTCGTCGGCGACTTCTGGAGTATAAAAAACAATTGGGCGATGACATCGGATGATGTCTACGTCGGAACTGTGGCTGGCTGCTACGAAGGGCTTGCCCGCGTCAACTACGACGGCAAGCTCGAACCCTGGCTCGCCACTTCCTTCAAGCACGTCGAGCCGAACGTTTGGGAAGTCACTCTGCGACAGGACGTGGTATTTCAGGATGGAACCCCGCTGGACGCAGACGCGGTCGTGTTCGCGCTCGACAAGATCCTCCATGGCGAGGTAGCCGCGCGTGCCTTCTCGCCGAAGATATTCAAATCGGTGGAAGCGCTCGGCAAGGACAAGGTACGAATAACGACGGTTCAGCCGCTTGCGATGTTGCCGGCCCATCTTGCCGCGCCGGCGACAAGCATCCTTTCGAAGGCCGCCTACAGGCAAGATGGTACAGTCGATCCCATCAACCACTGCACCGGACCATACACGATCGTCTCCGTGGATCAGGCACAGGGGCTCAAAGTAAAGGCGAATCCGACATATTGGGGCAAGAAGCCCGCAGTTGACGAAGGTGAGGTGAGGTTTGTCCTCGACGCCAATACACGCGCAGTCCAAGCGCGTTCGGGAGAGGCAGATATTGCACGTCTAGTACCGGCCTCCAGTGTCAAGCAGATCAATGACTCAGGCGTTGCGACCGTGTCCGAGGCCTCGACGCCGCGTACCACCATGCTGGTGATAAACAATAAGAAAAAGCCGTTCGACGACATACGCGTGCGAAGGGCAATACAGGCGGCGATCGACAATCAGGCAATTTCCGACGCGCTGTTCGAAGGCTTGATGCCGGCCGCCAACGACGTCTTCCGCCCTACCGATGCCTGGGCGCCGAAGGATCAGAAGTCGACCTATAATCCTGACCTTGCCAAGTCTCTGCTGAAGGAGGCTGGCATCACGTCAGGAAGCCTGAAGGTAGAGATCATTGCCTATGTAGAGCGGGCCGAATTCAAGGACATCGCCGCCGCCGTCCAGCAGATGCTCGCCGAAATTGGCATTGAGAGCACGATCAAGCAGGCTCAGTACAATGCCGTGGAACCGGATTTGCTGAAGGGCAATTTCGACCTCGCGTTTCTGTCGCGCAATTATCTGACCGACGTTCTGGATCCGGCTGGTTTTTTGTCCTCCGATTTCTCCTGCGATGGTAGCTACAACCTCGCGCACTATTGCTCGCCGGAAGTGGATGCCTGGATCAAGGATGCCCGCGCCAACGACAACGATGGGGAACGGTACGCGCTCTACGGCAAGATTGCCCAGAAGCTGCAAGACGATGCGGCCGTCGTCGATATCGTCCATGTGAACACGTTCGATGCGATCAGCAAGCGCGTCCAGGGCTTTCGACCACACCCGCTCAATAATTATTATTTGACGCCCGATCTTTCTCTGAAGTGATTTCGGGGAAGATCGCGCCTCGCGAGATCCCCGACCCGAAACGGTGCAGCCGGTCCCGTTCGATTGCGGTTGAGCTCTGGCGACGATCTCGGAAAAGTTTGCCGTTAGCGACACTTGGAGTTCCCCTTCGCTAACGGCGTTTTTTCTTCCGTGCCTGCAACCCGCAGTGCTGAAACGATCGATTTCATCCATCGTTCTGCAGGTTCGTACTTGCTGGTATCCTGACCGCAAGGGTAGGAAATTGCGGCTTCTCGACTGGCCGGCATCAATCCGAGGCCGAGCAAAAGTGGTGGAGGAACCATGCTTGCCACGACAAAAGACTGGCTTGATCGGGATGCTGAAGCCGTTGTCGTCCCCGATGACCCCTTGTCCCTCAGTCAAGTGCGCTACCGTCTGTCATGTCTTCATCAGACTCTTGAGGTCGGCGCAACGATCGCTGGCCGCAAGAGCTACCTTCGGTGTTCGCAGTCGCTGGATTTTTCGTGAAATCGGGCTGGTATTGACAGTTATCCTCTCTGGGGGGATACAGGAAATCATGACAGAACACACACATGATACCCATCCCGAGATCGTCAAGCGGCTCAAGCGCGCCCACGGACATCTGAAGAGCGTCATCGCCATGATCGAGGATGGCAAGCCATGTCTCGACATTGCCCAGCAGCTATCTGCCGTCGAGAAGGCGATCGTCAACGCGAAGCGGACACTCATTCAGGATCATCTCGATCATTGCCTCGAGGAAACACTTGGCGCTCTCCCGCGCGATAAGCGCCAGTCCATAGATGAGTTCAAGACGATCACGAAGTATCTCTAAGGATATGATCGATTTGTTTGCCTATTTCGGGCTGTTCGTGGCGGCCTTTGGTGCGGCAACAATCCTTCCCATGCAATCCGAGGCGGCGCTTGCAGGGCTTCTTCTGACCGAAAGGTATTCGGCGCTTTGGCTCGTCATCACCGCGAGCCTCGGCAACATTTTGGGCTCCGTCGTCAACTGGATGTTAGGCAGGGGGATCGAACGGTTTCGCGACCGTCGCTGGTTCCCGGTCGGCAGCGACACGCTCGATCACGCTCGGGGATGGTATCGCCGTTACGGGCGATGGTCGCTGCTGGCAAGCTGGGTACCGGTTATCGGCGACCCGATCACCGTTGTTGCTGGCGTCCTGCGGGAGCCATTGTTGACCTTCCTATTGTTTGTAACGATCGCGAAGGTTGGGCGTTATGTCGCTCTTGCGCTGGTAACGACTAGCCTGACGTGACGCGCTGGAATCGCGCCGGGTGCGGTCAGTTCGTCGTGAACCACCAGCTTTCCTAGCTGCCCGATCAATGAAGCGACGCGCTGGAGTCGCGGCTCGCTTCCATCTCTGCTCGAGAGCGATGCGAGGTCTCTGCGCTATAAACGGATCTCCGCCGGATCATGCCCCGAAGCCCTCGCTTTGAGCTGAACGACGATCATGCGCAGCCTCCCGATTGTCCGCGAATCGCCGCGGTTTCTACCGATTGAAATCTCGATCTACTTCGAACATCCAATGGCGCATATGATCGAGCAGGAGCGCTACGTCATATCGCCACTCCAGAGCTAGAAGTTTCAAGTCCATCCTGCCGCACTGAAGACGCAAATCAAGCGCGTGTCTGAGGTCCATAAGCTCGTCAGAGCTTGGCGAATGCTGGAGAGTGTTCTTGAGCCTTGCGCCACGGGCCAGACGCCTGGCAAACAGTTCCAGATCCGATGTTGTGTCCTGGGTCGTCTCGATCATAAATAATCCTCCAAGTCGCAAATTATATCGTAATACGATATAATTCAACAGCGCGGCAGATTTTTGTCGACGCAGGGTCCGGGTCCTCAGGCGTTGGCACTCTTATGACCGACAAGATCTTTGATTGGGCGCTAGAGGTTTTCATGACTTCCGGTCGATTGGACTCATAAGATGGAGCCAATTAACTCCAATCGGAATGGCGGAATTGTACCGGAAAACAATTCTATCCATGGTTGACCCATAATCATAATAGCGCCTACGGGTCGGGCGGGCCAATTGGTTGGCCCGTATCGGCAGCCTCACCTGAAAAAGGATTGGCTGCCGTAGTTCGCGATACATCGAAACCGACTATATAGCGTTCCTCTAACTGTCTGATCTTGCAGCGCGCAATGCGAATGCGCAGACAGCCGAGAAGATCGCCATCAGTGCCATATAGACGGCAATGGGAGTGGTGTTTCCCGGATACTCCGCCATGAGCGTTGTTGCCAGCAGAGGCGAAAGGCCGCCGCCAAGGATCGGGCCGATCTGCTGAACCAGCGAAAGGCCGCTATAGCGGATGCGGGCAGGGAACAATTCGGAGAAGAAGGCACCCTGGGCACCGAAGACCGAACCGTGTCCGACCGCCAGGCCCAGCGCGATCGCGAGCCAGATGCTGGTCGTGTTGCCGCTGTCGAGCATGGCAAAGAAGACGGCGGCGAGCGCGACCTGGAAAAGCAGGCCGGCGATGTAAACTGGGCGCCGCCCGATCCGGTCGGAGAGCGCACCGAACAGCGGAAGCGTCAGGCATTCCAGAGCGCAGCCGACCAGCACGCCGTTCAGGATCATTTGCCGCGGCAGGCCCAGCGAATTGACGCAATAGGTAATGGCAAAGACGGCATAGATGTTGAAGAGACCGCTTTCGGCAATCTTGGCGCCTATTCCAAGGATCACGTTGTAGCGATGGTCGCGGACGGCTTCGACGACGGGCAGGGTGGCCGTTTCTCCCTGTTCCTGGATGCGCTTGAAGGCGGGTGTTTCGGAGATCTGGAAGCGGATGAACAGACCCAGGGCAACCAGCACGATGCTGAAAAGGAACGGCAGCCGCCAGCCCCAGGACAGGAACGCTTCCTCGCTCATCTGTGTCGACAAGATGCCGAGCAGGGCGATCGGTATCAGGAAGCCGGCCGGTACGCCGATATGAACCAGGGAACTGTAGAAGCCTCGTTGCTCGGGCGGCGCGTGTTCGACCGTCATCACCATGCCGCCGCCATACTCCCCGCCTATCCCGATCCCCTGGGCAAGACGCAGGAGCAGGAGGCTGATCGGAGCCCATATGCCGATGCTGTCGTAGGAGGGTACGAGCCCGATGAGAAAAGTTCCGGCCCCCATGATGATCATCGTCAACAGCAATGCCGTCTTGCGGCCGATACGATCGCCAAAATGGCCGAACACGATGCCGCCGATGGGGCGCGCGCAATATCCGACAAAGAAGGTGGCGAATGCGGCGAGCGTTCCGATCAGAGGATTGTCGTTTGGAAAGAATATCTTATTGAACACCAGCGCCGTGGCGGTCGCGTAGAGCGTGAAATCATAATATTCGATCGTATTGCCCATGGCGCTGGCCAATGCGACCTTGCGCATATCCTTGGCCAGAACCGGTCGTGAATTGGCTATGCGGCTCTCGGTTGGAGAGATGTTTTCTGGGGCCGATGTTCTCACTGTTTCCTCCCGTTCAGATCGTTTGTTGTTTCCGTCTGCTCGTGTCGCCTCCCTCAGCCAACCCACCCCACGCAGTGAGGCGAGTCGACTGACGACACGAGTCCGATCCTATGGATCGGGGTTGGCGGCGGGCTCTGTCCGTGCAGGGCCGGCCACCGACGGTCTTATTTTTCTTCGTAGCGCAGCACGTTTCTGAGCTCGCGCTGGATGTTTTCGAGCTGCGCGGGCGTCGTTGCCGGCATCGGCATCCGCGGCAGACCTGCCTCGGTGCCCTGAAGCGCGATCGCCGTCTTGATGTTGGCCGGCAGATTGTCGGCATAGATCGCGTTCCAGAAGCGCAGGAGCGCCTCGTGAATCTCCTTGGCGCGGGGATGGTCGCCACGCTGCACCGCATTCCAAAGGGCGACGCAGACGCTGGGAACCGCGGCCGGATTTGCCGCGATGGTGCCATGGCAACCCAATGCGAATGACGGGTAGAGCAGGGCATCGACCGCGGTATAGACCTTGCAGCCCTTCGGGATGCCGATCATCAGGTCGGCCATGAGCTTGAGATCGCCGGCGCTTTGCTTGACGGCCTGGACGCCGGGCAATTCCGTCATGAGGCGGATCAGCAGCGACGGGCTGAGATAGTTCCAGGGGACGACATTGTAGATGATGACCGGTATATCGGTGGCCGCCGTCAGCGTCTTGAAATGCTCGAATGTAGCGTTCTCGTCGGGTTTGAAGACATAATGGACCGGCGTCACCTGCAGGCCGTGGATCGGAAGGTGGGAGATGGCCTTGGCGCGACGCACGGCTTCGCGCGTGGAATTGGCGATGATGCCCGCCAGGACCGGAATCTGTCCGTTGACCTCTTCCACCGTGATTTCCATCAGGCGGACGAATTCCTCGAATGTCAGCGTATGGCCCTCGCCGGAACTGCCGCCGACGCAGACGCCGTGAACCTTGTTCTTCAGGTTGAATTTGACGATGTTGCGGAAGGCCGTTTCGTCGATGTCGCCGTCCTTGGTGAAGGGGGTGACGATGGGGGGGATGATGCCGGAGACTTTGTCGAGATTCATGTTTGGAGTTCCTGTTTTGAGCGAGAGATGGCCGAGATCGGCCGATGACATCAGGGCGCAGGTCGGGGATCGCTTCCCCTGAGGAAGACGCCATGAAATCCAGGTTGTTCGAATGTCGGTTGTGGCGTTACGCCAGCGAAATCAGAGACTTGTCGCCAGCGCCTCCATCCAGATCGCGACGGCCGCAGCCCCACCGTCCTCTGTTCCGAGCGCTCTTTCGCCGAGATAGCTTGCGCGACCGAGCTTCGGCACCATATCCGCCGTGCGGCGTGTGCCCTCGGCCGCTGCAGAGGCTGCGCGTTTCCAGGCCTCGGCTGCCGGCAGGCTGCCGCCTTCCGTCTCGAGGGTCTTCAGTGCCGGGGCGAGCGCATCCAGCATGGTTCTGTCCCCGGGTTTTGCGCCGCCGATTTCGCTGATTGCAGCGATACCGATGGCAAACGCCTCCCGAAAATCATCGGGCGAGAAGCGATTGTTCCGGCCGAGATGGCGACCGGCCCGGGTCAGTGCGATGGCATAGAAGGGACCGGAGCTTCCGGCGATCGCCCGTCGCAGGGCATTGCCCATCGCAACCATGGCATTGGCCGGGTTGATCCAGGCGCTTTCCGGCAGCGCACGGATGGCCTCGGCCCCACGAAGCATGCTCGCACCCAGATCGCCGTCGCCTGCCTTGCTGTCGAGCTCGGTCAGATGGCCTTCGGCCGTTTCGAGCGCGTTACAGACGGCAAGACCGATGCGGCGCAATTCTTGCGGGTCGAAGCGTCCGGCATCGCCGAGAGGCGCGTCCGTCTCCGCGGTGCGCACCGCCGGCACGATACTGATGATACCCGTAACCTCTCCGCCCCTTGGCCAGGCTGTTGCGGTCGTTGCCGCGTCCAACAGTTCGAGATCGTCTTGACGCAGATCGAGCAGTGAGATCGAGCAGCCCGGCATTTCCAGCGCGGTCAGGAAATTGCCGCTCCAGGCCCGCTCGATCCTAAGGCCGCGTGAGCGCAGGGCAGCAACCGCACTGCGGGCGACGATGGCCAGTTCCATCGGGGGGGTCGCTCCAAGGCCGTTGACCAGCAGAGCAACCCGGGCGCCGGCATCGAGCTTCATGTCACTGACGATCTGATCGACGATCCTGTCGGTGACGGCATCGGCGGGCAGCAATTTGGTGCGTTCGACGCCTTTTTCCCCATGAATGCCGAGGCCAAGCTCGATTTCATCCTCGCCGAGGGTGAAACCGGCCTTGCCGGCGGCCGGCACGATGCAGGAGCCGAGCGCGACCCCCATCGTTCCGAGACGGGATGCGGCGGACCGCGCGATGTCGGCAACTTCCTTGAGGTTCTTGCCGCTTGCCGCGGCCGCACCTGCGATCTTATGAACCAGCACCGTTCCGGCGATGCCGCGGCGGCGTTCGCGCGGTACGAGGCCGGAAAGCGCCACATCGTCCGCCACGACGACGAGTTCGGTGGGAATGCCTTCGATGGCGGCCAGTTCGCCGGCAAGGCCGAAATTCAAGCGGTCGCCGGTATAGTTCTTCACGATCAGAAGTGCGCCTGCCGGGCCGGCACTGGCACGGATGGCAGCAAGTACGGCATCGACGCTCGGGGAGGTGAAGACTTCGCCGGTAACAGCCGCAGTCAACATGCCAGGTCCGACATATCCGGCATGGGCCGGTTCATGTCCGGCGCCGCCGCCCGAGATCAGGGCGACCGGCCGGTTTGCGATCACGGGCAGGTCGGCGCGCAACACGACATTCTCCGTGTCGAGCAGCGCAAGGCCGGGTGCGAGAGCGACAATGCCCTCCAGCATTTCCCGGACGACATCAGCGGGTCGATTGATGAGCTTCTTCATTGTCCTTCATCCTATTGCTGCTTGCACAGAAACGCTTCCAGTCGCTTCGCGCCTTCCTCGATGAGTGCAGGATCAACGGCAAAACACACGCGTAGGAATTCTTCCCCGCCTGGGCCGAAAGCCGAGCCCGGAGCGACCCCCACGCCTGCCTCCTTCAGGATCCTGCGCGCCATATCATAGCCGCTATTCATGCCATGGACGGAGAAGAAGAAATAAAAAGTTCCATCAGGCCAGAAGACACGGACATTCGGCAGCTTATCGAGCGTCGAGCAGATGATTTCGCGCCCACGCGTCGATCGTGCAACAAGGGATTTGATGAATTCGTCACCCTGATCGAGTGCCGTGATAGCAGCGTGCTGAACGAAGGTGGCGACGCTGGTCGTGTTGTATTGGCTGAGATTGTCGAAGATCTTGGACATCCCCTTCGGGTAGATGACCCAGCCAATGCGCCAGCCAGTCATGCACCAGTTCTTCGAAAAGGTATTGGTGACGATCAGTCGATCGGTAGGCTCCATGATCTCCAGGAAGGAGGGGGCAAGAGCGCCGTTATAGGTGAAATGGGAATAGACCTCGTCGGATATGATCCAGATGCCCTTGCTTCTGGCGAAGTCGCGCACGGCCAGCATCTGCTCTTTCGGCATAACCCAGCCCGTCGGATTCGACGGGGAATTGATGGCGATCACGCGGGTCTTGGGCGTGACCGCGCCGAACAGATCGTCGAGATCGAGCGCGAAACCGCCTCCGGCAAGAGTGCGGTAGGGTACCGGAACCACTTTGCCGCCGAGAATGCCGATGATCTCGATCAGGTTCGGCCAGGCCGGCACCGGCACGATGACTTCGTCGCCAGGGCTCAGGACAGCCTGGACCGCCTGCATGATGGCCTGAACACCGCCTGCCGTTATGCTGAAGCGATCGGCGCCGATATCGACGTTGAAATGCCGTTTGTGATAGCGGTCGAGGCCTTCGCGCAGGGCCGGCACGCCCAGAGCGTAGGTATAACGGGTCTGTCCCGCAGCCAACGCCGAGACCGCGGCCTCGCGTATGAACTGAGGTGTCGGCAGATCGCCTTCGCCGATCCAGAGTTTGATCACATCGGGATCTTCGCGCGCCAGGTCGGCAATATCGCAGATCTGGTTGAGCTCGATTCCATTGATGCGTGCTGGCGTGCCGGAAACCGGCCACTCGGTCGCTCGATAGTCCATAGAAATCATCTCCTCGCGCGGTCGTCGAACGGTCCGCAGCGTAGTTGGCATCGATCCGGCGCCTGGCGGGCGGACTGATGAAAAAGTCATCTTGATTGTGCCTGAGCGCTTCTCCAGCGCAGCTGGCAGTTTAGCGCATCAGATCCGCTTGATTTTGCCCCGTCCTCCCCGACGCCGTCATTTGTCTTTATTCCGTAATATGGAATATGATTTTCTAATATGTCGAGTTAAATAAATAAAAATGAGATAGTCAAGATAGATATTGCGGATTATTTTATTTTATGCGTTTATGAGCTTGTTGATAATTATTATTCCGCAATACGGAACAAGATAAAAGGGGAGTAGCGATGAAGAAGCTTGTAGTGCTCGCAGTGGGGCTGATGCTGGTGATGGGAGGCGTTGCGTCGGCAGCCGACGATCCCAAAGGTACGCTCGGCGAGATTATGAAGGACAAGAAGATCGTCATCATGAACGATCTTTCGGCGGCTCCCTGGCAGTTCAGGGACGCAAACGGCAATCCGGCCGGCTTTTCCGTGGATCTCGACAGGCTTATTGCCTCAAAACTCGACGTTGACCTCGAAATGCGGAATGTCGAGTGGGCGGGGCTCATTCCCGGCCTTCTCAGCCGCAAATCCGATATTCTGGCGACGAGCATGTCGACGACGTTCAAGCGTGCGCAGCAGATCCTTTTCACGACGGAGAGCTGGTATTCCACCGGCGTCGTGGCGATCGTCAAACCGGAAGACCAGGGCAAATCCTGGGAGGAGCTGAACGAGGCCGGCAAGCGCATCGCCGTCAAGGCGGGCACCAATGCCGTCGATGCTGCCAAGCAGTTCTTCCCGAAGGCGGAGCTGCAAACCTACCCGAACGACGCGGATACCTACCAGGCATTGAAGACAGGCCGCGTCGATGCGGCACTCAACGACCTGGCCGTCCTGGGAGTGGTAAAATCGGAATATGGTTTCGAGGCCCTGAAGCAGCCGCGTGAACTGATCACGACCGATACCTGGGGCTTTGCCGTGCGTCCGGGTGACACCTACACCTGGCAGTACCTCAATTTCTTCCTGGCGAAGATCCGGGATAGCGGTGAGTTGGCCGCGCTCAAGAAATACTGGGTCGACGGCGATACCTGGAAGAAGGACTTCCTGGAAAAGAACAATGGCGTTTCCGACGAGCGCAAGAAGCTGGTCGATCTGCTTGGCATCGGCGCCTATGCGCCGGAGAGTGGCAATGCCAGCCGTATGACATTGCAATAGCGACGGATTTGGGGATGAGCGTCGGCCACTTGCCGACGCTCGGCTTATCGTCTCTCGGCAAGGTTATGGAGGATCGCGATGGCATTTTTCGAAGCGCGCGACGTCAATTTGCATTTCAAGGATTTCCACGCCCTGCGCGGAATATCCATTCAGTTCGAACGGTCGGATGTGCTCGTTGTCTGCGGTCCGTCCGGCTCAGGCAAGAGCACCTTCATCCGCGCCATAAACAGGTTGGCGGGATCCTTGTCCGCCGGCCAGATCCTTCTCGGCGACCAGGACATCGCCGCCATGCCGCGCCGCCAGCTGTATCGCAGGATCGGCATGGTCTTCCAGCGGTTCAACCTGTTCCAGCACCTCAGCGTGCTCGACAATATAGCCTTGCCGCAAAGGCGCGTTCTCGGACGCAGCCGCAAGGATGCGGCAGCGCGAGCGATGGAGCTTCTGGCGCGCGTCGGGCTGGAGAGCAAGGCTGGCCGTTATCCGGCCCAATTGTCCGGCGGTCAGCAGCAGCGTGTCGCCATCTGCCGCGCCCTGGCGATGGATCCCGAGCTGTTGCTGTTCGACGAACCGACCTCGGCGCTCGATCCGGAAATGGTCGGAGAGGTGCTGCAGGTGATGCGCGAGCTGGCGGCATCGGGCATGACGATGATCGTTGTCACCCATGAAATGGGGTTTGCGCGGGAGCTTGCCACCGAGGTTGCCTTTCTCGATGCCGGTCAATTGGTGGAAAAAGCGCCCCCTTGCGAATTCTTCTCGCAGCCGAAAGAAGCGCGCACGCGCGCCTTTCTCAATCAGATCCTCCGTCATTAGGCTGATCGCACATGATCTCGGATGCTTACGATATCTTCTGGCAGTATCGCGATACCTATCTCACCGGCATGCGCAATGCGCTTGCGGCTGCGGCCGTCGGGCTGTTGCTTGCGCTTTGCGTTGGCATGATCGCCGGCATTGTGCGGTTTTCTTCGCGCGGCATTTTCAGCAGGGCAATTGCCGTCTATGTCTCGCTGGTTCGCAATACGCCGCTGCTTGTGCAGGTCTATTTCATCTATTTTGGTCTGCCGACACTTGGCATCACGCTGTCGGCCTTTTCGACGGGCGTGATTGCGCTGACGTTCAATTCGGGCGCCTATATCGCCGAAATGGTGCGTGGAGGGCTGAATGCGATCCCGCGAGGCCAGATCGAAGCGGCCCAGTCGCTCGGTTTGAAATGGCGCATTCTTCTGCGTTACGTCCTTCTCCCTCAGGCAGCACCGACGATTCTTCCGGCAATAACCGGGCAGTTCGTGCAACTGGTAAAGGACACTTCGCTCCTCTACACGATTGCCGTGCTGGAAATCACCAAGGCTGCCGACGATGTCGGCAACGAAACATACCAGTTCCTGCCAGCCTATCTGGTAAGCTGCATGATCTACATCGTTATCTGCGTCGTGCTCAACCTTCTCGTCGATGTCTATGAAAGCCGTGCCGGCTTTTCCAAACACAAGCGGGCCTGAGCCATGAGCACCATTGTTGCTGTCGCCGGCGATGCCATTCAGCTTATTCTCACCGGGCTTCCCATCGTCCTCTTCCTGACCGCCGCGGCGTTCTTTCCCGCACTCGGTCTCGGTATTGTAGGAGGGCTTCTCGCCTCGTCATCCCTCGGGCCGATCCGCTTCCTGGTCGGTGCTTATGTCTATCTTTTTCGCAGCATGCCGTTCCTGATGTTCGTTTTCCTCGTCTATTACGGGCTGCCGCAATATGACATCGATATCGGTCCAGTTTTGACGGCTGTCATCGCCCTTTCGCTGTCGCACGGTGCCTACATGACCGAAATCATACGCGGCGGCCTGAAGGGGCTGGACAAAGGCCAGAACGAGGCTGCCATAGCCGTCGGCTTCAGCCTGTTCCAGCGTCTGCGCGATATTACCATCCCGCAGACGCTGATGGCGGTCATTCCCTCGCTCGTCGGCCAGGCCATATTGATCATCAAGGATACCTCATTGATATCGGTGGTCGGCATCAGCGAAATCACGAGGCTAGGGCGAGAGGTGGTCATCCGAACCAACCAACCCTTTATTGTGTTTACACTATTGGCGCTAACCTACTTCGTGGTCTGCTTCTCTTTGGAATTTATTGCGCGTAAACTCGAAGCAAGAGCAAAGCGGATTATGGCCGGGCATTGAAATTGGAAAGAGATATGAAAACGCATTCGGTGATCAATGAAGCGGCCGTTGACGATGTTCCGGCAGGAACGGAAAGCAGGGATGCCGGCGCCAAATCGCTGCGCAAGATGGCGCGTGTGCTGGATACGTTTTCCCGCGCCAAGCCGAGCATGACGATCGCCGAACTCTCTGAAGCCACAGGTCTGCCGAAGACGACGGTCCATCGTATCGTTGCATCCTTGCGGGAGGTCGGCCTGCTCGATCAGGACGGCAAGCGCCAGGGTTATCGGCTCGGCCTGAAGATGTTTCACTATGGCAGCAGTGTCCTGGCAAGCCTCGACACGCCGACGCGGGCGCATCCGCATATCGCCAAGCTGCAGCAGCTGACGGGCGAAATCATCCATTTTCACATGTTCGATGGAAGCCAGATGGTTTGCGTCGAGCGCGAGGAGATGATTGCCTCCAGCCTGACGACGCTGCAGGCAGCGCCGACCTACTGTACCAGTGTTGGTAAAGCCTTCCTGGCGTTTCAGGACGAGGAGCTGATATTGCGGATTGCCCATGAGGGCTTGCATGCCTATACCGCAAATACGATCACCAAGCTCGACGGGCTGATCGAGGAGCTGGCGGGCATCAGGGCCAAAGGGTTTGCGGTCGATAACGAGGAAATCGAGATCGGGGTGCGTTGCATCGGAGCGCCGGTGCGCGATTCATCGGGGCGCGTCTTCGCGGCGGTAAGCGTTTCCGGGCCGAGCGAAAGAATGCCCGACGGACGCCTCGTAGGCCTCGCACCTGTCGTTGTCCAGACTGCGAACGATATTTCCCAAGCTCTGGCCGATTGATGGACGAGCGGCCGAGTGGGATGCCTGCCGGAACTCGGCTATCCCAAGGTGACCTTTCGCGTTAGCCGCCTGACCGCTGCTTTGAGATTGCCGAAGCGTGGGGTGGGTTTCGATATGAAGCCCGGTCGCTATGATGGCGGGCCGGCAACGGGCGTATGGCTTGGTTGATCTCTATTGTGCCAGCATATCGGTGAGCGCATGCCGCATGGATTCGCTCGAAATGCCGAAGAGACCGCCATAGGGAAGATCAAGATCCAGGATGACAAACATGACGCTCGCCACCGAGACGATGGCGACGGCGACAATGGAACCCGTGAGCGGGTTTCTGGGAGCTTGAAGACCGAAGCTTAGGAATACCAGCATAAGCCAGAAGATCAGGACGCCGAGGAACGGTGCTGAAAGCGAGCCGTGCGCGTCCTCGATCACGGTCCATCGCGCCGCCAAGAGATTGCTGAAGAGCTGATTGCAACGGGTTACGAGTAGCTGATGCAAGGGATCGGCTGGCTGTTCGCGGGCAATGCCGAGCCCCATGTCGTTGAGAATTGCTCCAAGAGCGGGCGCTTCGCCGGTCAAAGGCAATTTTGATATGTCAGGATATGTCACCCCCGGTGGAATTGGCTCACCTGGCCATGTGCTGGCAATGACAGCGGTTGTGTAGCTGCGCAGAAGTTGCCGCTCATTATCCAATGCCGGGCCATAGTTCCTCAGGCAGCGGTCCATCTCGGCCAGACCGGAGGCGTAGCGGTTGCGATCGTGAGATGCCGTTGTGAACGCATTCAGTTCCGATGCCAAAAGCAAGCTCATGACAAGTGCGGCAAAAGTGACGAGAAGGGCCGTGACGACCCGGAGGAAGTCTATTGTCTCGCTGCTGCGATGCGGGGCAGGTAATCTCGCACGCAATGTCGAGCCGACTGCGGCGCTAAACACAAGAAGAACAAACAAAGCCAGCGTCCAGACCGCTTCGCGTTGCATCGAAAATGCTCCAGCTGCATATGGCCGTTGATTATGTCATGTATCTCGATGAAGCGGGAGAATAAAAGCTCCGCGATACTTTCGAGGCGTTCGCATAGCCTGGCAGGCAGGTATTCCTGGCGGCTAGGGAGTTTGGAAGCCTGCTATCGTTTGGATGACGATCGAGACCCCTCATCGCCGAGAGTGAGGACATGCTGCCCGTATGGAAGTCGGGCAGAACGGATCAGGTGAATACCGCGACGCAAACGGACAGCCAGATCAAGGCGACCCCCAATGCCAGAGCGCGCCTGGCACCGACAACTTTTTCTGCCTCTTCTTCCGCTACAGGCGTCGTTACGATCCAGGGCACGGAACCGAGAGCCGCAAATCCGATGATGGCTAAGGCCACCACAAAATAATCGGATATGCGCCAAGGCCCTTGGTCATACACTCCCCAGTAGCCCAGAAAGGCCATTCCCACTGCAAACATCGTCGCGGACGCGGAGCAAAGCCCCGTAACGGAGCCCGCAGGTGCGCGCATCTTGCTTTTTTCCGGTGTTGATCCGTTCATGACGCCATATCCACGACGGCAAGCCGCCTTTCCGCATATATGTCAGGAATTGAGAGCGACGTGAAGCGATGGTTATCGCCAAACGCCGGATTGCAACAATGGGGATGTCCATGTTCGATCTTCAGCACCAGTCGGCGGAACCAGCACACAGCTTGAACTGCAATCATTAGCCAATGATGACCAGGTTTGGCAGGAAACCCGAGCTGACAGTATGCCTGGGGTGTAATCAGCGTTCCAAAAAACGATAGCGCTCCAGCTCGACACCGGTCTCTCGAAACCCTTTGGTATGTTCCTGGCAATTTGCGCCCACGACCAGAAACCGGTGTGGGGTATCGGCATCATCTTCAAGGCTCGTTTTGTGACGACGTTGCAGGTAGGCGTGGAGCGCCCAATCCTGCAACACGCTTCCGCAGCCGGAGACGGCGCATCTCCCATCACCGCCGCATGCTGTGTCGGCGATCCTGGATGCATTTTCGATTGCGGGATGATCGCCTCCGGGTCGGCCGAAATTGGCGGCGACCGAGAGTACGGCACCTGCGAGGAATAAAGCCAGAATTAGCTGCAGTCGAGATCGTCCGTTGAGACTCAATCTTGAGAAAACACCGACGAGGGCAGGGGTCAAAATTACGCTAAGACCCGCCGACAGATAAATAAGCGCCGGGTTGAAATAAAAGCTCGAAACACGAGGACTGAGAAGAAGGGGCAGGGAGGCCGAAAAGCCGACGGATACCAGGAATGCTGCGCGGCGCAGTCGCAGTTCATGTTGTTCAAAGCCATCCAGCACTTTTATTCCCAGCCCATGAGCCGTGATAAGCAAGATCGACGCGGCGGTGATCGGGTATGCACTGACGCGCAGGAATGTGCGGACGGCTGCCCATCCAGCGCCGTTGTGGCCACGCTGTCCATTCAGGCTTGGCAGCAATTGAACGGAAAGATAGCGACGGATTGCGTCTCGTGGCTCCTCGAATTGCCAGAGGATCACAAATGCGGCAGTCAGGACAAGGGTCAGAAGCAATGTATCCCAAAGGGCATGCCGCCACGAAATCTGCCGAAGAGACAACCAGTGCAAACCCGGTGCGGCAAGCGGAAACAAACCCACCGGACCTTTTGTCGCCACACAAAGAACTGTGAAAGCGCCACTGGCAGCAATCAGAAGAAGGTGTTTCCGGCCCGTTTCCTCGGGCTGCTCATATGCGATGACGACGAGAAGCAGTGCTGCCAACGAAAAAGCCGTCAGTTGATTTTCAAGCATCCCATTGGCGAATGCCCAACTGACCCGGCCGGGAATTGCGGCCATGAGAAGCGCAAAGGGTGCCATCGCAGCCATCCACGCATCATTGCGGTGCAGGCGCTTCCATATTTCCGTCAGCAGGAGTCCACTTGCGAGCAAGGTGAGAAATGAAAAGCATTTCTCAACAGCGATCGTGTCGCCAAAGATAAGGAAACCGATGGCCTCCAGCCACATCATCAACGGCGGATGCTCGGCAAAGGCCGAAAACAAACCATTGGAGAAATAAGGCGTCCATGGCGTACCGTGGCCCTGTGCCATATTCCTGGCGATACTGGCATAGATGGTTCCATCGAAGAACATGGAAAGCTGGACAAGCCTGGCGAGAATCGTCAGGCAGATGAAGATCGCCAAGATTAGCCAGAGCACGGTCTTCAGCTGCAAAATGACGCGTGCGTCCGACGTCTGCATATCCGTCTGCGCACTCACTTCCATATGAAGCGGCTCGCGACAACAAACTTCCAGACACTGTCGATTGCGAGCCCGGCCAGGGTAGCGATCAGGATGGCATGGGCAAAGTGCTCATAGGTAAGTTTGGCTAGCGAGATATTTGCAACAATGCCTATGGATGAGAAGCCAAGAAATTTCAGGTAGCCCAGAATCTGCCGGCGACCACGCAGCCGCCGATCTCGAAACGTCAGAAGATTGTTCAGAAGGAAATTGTTGGCGGAGGCCGTCAGAGTCGCGAGTGCTTGAGCGGCTAGAAACGGCAGTGATAGCCATAGCGCACCGTAGAGCGTCGCGAAGTGAACGCCAAGTCCGGAGCCGCCGACGAAAAGAAAGGATATGAGGCTGACCGGCAGCATGCCCCCTGTCATCTTGCTTAACGTGAAGGTCAGGAACTTCCAGGCGACATAGCAGTCCAGCTTCGATTCGCCATGCTGTCTGCTTGCGAATTCAAAGGGAACCTCAGCATGACGAAGATTCCTATGCGAATAGAGGATATCGAGAAGAAGCTTGAAGCCTGGATCACCGAGATGAGGCGCGACCTCGAGGAAACTGCTGCGGCGAATAAGGAAAAAACCGGTCAATGGATCCAAAAGCTTGCGGCCAAGAATAAGACTGCTGCACCAATTACCAAACAGCGATATTCTATGACGCAAGGGTGATAGGCCGCTCAGTCCGTCGCAGCCGTCCAGGCGCCGGGCAGCACTTACCACATCGAGGTTATCGCGCTCGAGGCGCGCAACCAGTTCGGATAGTACCATTGGGTCATGTTGGCCATCCGCATCCATTACGCAAAGCAGGTTTCCCCTGGCAGAGAGCATGCCTTGAATGCTTGATCGTGCCAGGCCTCGATCTTCCAGCCGTATTATAGTGCGGATGCGATAGTCATCTGCTGCATAGTCATATATCTTCTCAGCGGTCCCGTCGGCAGAATTATCGTCGACAAACAGGATCTCCCAGTCAAATGCGTTCAATGTTGCTTTTACGCGCTCGATGAAGTGGAGGACGTTATCCGCCTCATTATACGTCGGAGCGATGATCGATAGTTTTCTTTGAAGCATATGTCCCTGGTACATGATTTGTTGAAGTCGTTGAGCTCAACAAACTCTGACGACTTTGCCTCGTCATCACATCGTCACTGATACCCATGTGTCTTATTCAGTGATATGTGATTGTCTCTATGTGCAGTATGAATAATGGAATGGGCATAGCCATTTTTAAGGGAAGTTCTCTAATCACGAGTAGTAGTAAATTGTATTTTACATTGTTTTGTGGGTTGATGCTTTCAATTGCTGGGAGCATGAAGCAATCGCCTGCCACGTTGTCTAAGTTATGGCTATTATGTTGCCTGGAGTTTCTGTTGGTGGAAAATCGTGAACGAAAGTTGCCTACTTTGACCGAGTACCGACGTATTTTATCGGCCGCAAAGGCGGTACCTTTTGCAGTAGGTTGCCGGCAGCGAAAGGCTTTGCCGAACGGGTGGCTCGGCGGATGCGATCATCCAATACTGCGATAAGCTTTCATCAAGTGCCGAAGTAAGCGTTCAGCACTTCAGCGGGAGGGCCATCCATGCGCACCTTACCGTGTTCCAGCCATACGATCCGGTTACAGTTCTTCGCCAGAAGTTCTTTCGCATGACTTGCAATTACCAGGATTTGCGTCTGTTCGACCAACTCATTCAAACGCTGGTTGGCCTTCGCCTTAAATCCCTCGTCACCCGTTGCCAGCCACTCGTCCATAATGAGTATTTCGGGCTGGAGAATTGTCGAGATAGAAAACGCCAACCGCAGTTGCATCCCGGTGGAATATGTTCGAACCGGCATCTCCAAAAAGCCGCCCAATTCACTGAAGTCTGCGATCTCTTCAAGCCGTCGCTTCATCTCCTCCCGTCGGAATCCAAGCAGGGCTCCTCGAAGGTAGATGTTTTGCCGACCTGTGGCCTCTGGATCAATTCCGAGCGAGATATTGATCAATGACGTGCATTTTCCACGGATATCCACCTTGCCTGATGTTGGCGCGTAAACGCCGGTCAGCACTCGCAAAAGCGTCGTCTTGCCGGAGCCGTTGTGGCCTATGAGGCCGATACGGTCATGCGCTCTTAGCTCAAGGTTGATTCCATGAAGGCCTCGAACCACGACAACCCCATGACCCTCCGTGTTGATAGAACCTCCGGTGGCCATGTTCATAATATGGTTTTTTAGCGATCGGCCGCGTGCGTTATAGATCGGGAAGTCGACTGTGACATTCTGCAGAGATATCGAAGTCATGTTTCTGTTTGCCTGTCTTTCTGAAATCTCACGGCTTCACATCAGAGCCAATACGCAATACGCGCTCTATATCTATTCAGCAGTAGCATCGTGAAAAGCCAGCCAACCATGGCAGTACCCGTGACGATACTCCAATTTGCAACCGTTACCCCTTGCCCCAGCAGTGGATTTCGGACAACAGACATCAAGTGGAAAAAGGGATTGTAATCGAGCATCAGGTGCGAGGCCGTCGACTGGAGATGGTCGGGCATCCACATGATCGGCGTAACATACATCATAACCTGCATTATATTCTGCACGATCTGAGTAAGGTCGCGATAGCGCGTACACAGGATTGCCAATGTCAGAGCGATCCAGGTCATGTTCAGCGTAGCGAGAACAAACCCGGGAATCACGAACGCGGCTGAGAGCCCGATTGGCCTCCAAAATATTATGAGAATTATTGGGAATATAACGAGATTATGTAGCAATATGACCGTATTTCTGTACCAGCATCTCAATATATAAGTAAAAAACGGAATATCCAGTTGCAATATTACGTCGCTATTCGATGTAAAGCCAGAGCATCCTTCGCTGACGATTTGAGAATAATATCCCCAAAAAATCAGGCCGACGCATATGAATGGAAGAAATTCACGCATCGGAGAGTTAAAGATCGTGCCGAAAACCAAGCCGAGGGCTCCAATCAGCACACCCATGTTGATGGTAAGCCAAAACGCACCAATTCTTGATCGCCGATAACGTTGCGCAACATCTTGCCATCCGAGCAGTGCGGCCAAGCGAAAATTATGCAGTGCTTCGACAACATCCCACGCCGCGCCATGATGTCGTACTTTATTCCTGACGATTTCCAAATTACTCACCGGCAACCCATCTTCCGCTTGTCTTTCGTCTTCTGATGCGACGATGAAGGCAGCTTCCGTTTTCCCTTCAACCTTCTGGTTTGGAGGACGGCATCCGGAAAGCTGTCTCGATGAAACAAAGTTTGAGTCCAAATCAATTGAACCTACTTATCTTGCCTTCGACATTTGCCGCTTTGGCATCTCCGACCTCAAGGCCCAAAGCTTTGGTCAATAGTCGAGCGCTCTGACGCCAGGTCAGATATGGCATATTGTCGGTGGTAGGATGCTGTCCCCGCCTGAACAGGTCCAGCCACGCGAGGATCGCCTTTGCAAGATCGTCGGCACCTAGTCCGCTGAAATAATAGGCGTGGTCGCCAGCCACTTCACGGAATATCGGCAGATCACGAGCGATGATAGGTACATGCTTCAGGGCGGCTTCGACCAGCGGCAAGCCAAAGCCTTCACCTTCGCTTGGCGCCAGCAGGCACGTCGATCCGGCATAAATCCGGTTCAGATATTCATCGCTAACGTCTTGAAGAAAATGAAACTGCCGTCCCAGGCGCGGATGGCGCAAAAACCGCTCGAACAGATCGTTTACGAGCCAGCCCTTCTTGCCGACAACGATCAGATTGATCTCATGCCCCTGCGACCAGAGCTGCTCGAAGGCAGCCAGAGCCTGTCTGTGCCCCTTGCGTGGCTCGATAGTTCCAACCATGAGGAAACTGGGCCGTTCCGCCATACGAGCGAGCAATTGGACTGCGTCGTCGGGTAAGCCTCGGCTCGATTCACCGTCGTCGATATTCGCGCCGATGTGAAAGCTGCGCACTGGAGCGGCTTGTTCGTTCGGAGGCCTTTCCTGTTTCAGATAAAGCGTTAGATCATCGGCGGTCGTCTTTGAGACGCAGACATATCCGCTCGCCACCCGCGCTGCACTTGAGATCCAGGCTTTGAATTCACGCGATACCGTCGGCACCCACCACTTTGGGTGCCGCAACGGCAGAAGATCATGGACCAGAAACCAGATTGCCACTCCCTGCTCACGCATATGCTGCTGTAGAAGTTCCATTCGGGGCTGCAAAACCACATTGAGATCCAGCGCGAAATAGATATCGCCCGGACGAAACTCCACAATGGGTTCGTCCGCGCACGAGTTGACGCTGTGAATGAGGCGCGTTTGGAGGCGGAGTGCGTGCCGGTAAACTTGGCCGTCGAACCAGATCAGGCACACGCTCATTCCGGCAGGCGGCTCTCGCAACAGATTACGGGCAAGCCCCCGTATCACGCGCTGGATACCCGTCTTGGCGTCTGTATGAACGAATACGGAAACATCAAGGAACAGGGTTGGCTGGCGTTGCCAGTGAATGGGCCACTGAGATTCGATCGCAAGCTTTAAGAGGTTTCCGGCATTTTGAGCCCATGACAAGTGTGGAATGCCGGTCGAAGACGGCGTCATGCCATGTCGGTACGCCTCCAGCCAGCTTGCTATCGCGGCTGCAAGCTCCAAAGGGGTTTCGCCTTGAAAATAGGTTGCGTGATCGCCCGCCACTTCGCGAAACACCGGCAAATCGCGTGCGAGGATGGGTAACCCTCGAACGGCCGCTTCCACCAGCGGCAAACAGAACCCCTCTCCAAGGCTGGGCGCGACCAAGCATCGGCTGGTACAATAGATATGTTCGAGGAAAGCATCGTTGACGTCTGTCAGCCATAGCAGGCGACGGCCGAATTCCGGATGCCGGCGGATGCTGCGAACGAAATCATCCACATCCCAACCTTGGCGGCCAACCAGGACGAGGGTTAGATCGGCCCCGCGCGCCCAGAGCAGATCGAAGGCTGCCAGCAGTTGGCGATGACCTTTACGCGGTTCGATTGTTCCCACGCACAAGAACACCTCGCGTCCTTCAAGCTGTTCTATGGCCTTCTCCGCGCGATCGCCAGGTGCGGCGCCATGCCATTTGCCGGGCGCGTCGCATCCATTGAGCGACCATCCAATGGCGAGCGGACGCTGCCGCTCAAGCGAATGTGCGTTGAGCCAAGCGACCAAGCTTTGTGCGACGTCGCGCGACACGCATACCACGCCGTCGCTTTGACAAACGAACTGCAGCCATCGTGTATGGAGGTCGGCCAAGCCCGGCGTGAAATATTGTGGCAGGTGAACGGGAAGCAGGTCGTGTATCAAAAATACGGTGTCCACTCCCATTTGCCGCAGACGGCCGAAAAACTCCGGGCGGTGAACCACCGCATGATGAAGGTCCAAGCCTAGAAAGATGTCGCCGGGGTTCAATTTGATGATGTCATCCTCGCCCTCCGGAGACCCCAATGCCGGATAGTAGCGACGTGCATAATTCCGTGCGTAGCGGAAGGAGGGTGTGCCGGGCTGCGAATAGACAGGCTCGATTGTGAAACCGGCAGGTGGCGATTGAATGAGCGACGAGAGAATGCCATGGGCCACCCGCTGGACACCCGATTGACCGTCATTGTCCGCGATGATTGACAGATCCACGAGCAATTGCTTGGGACGCGGATCGGCGACTTTCGACCAGTGACTGTTCGACGATATAGCCGCCGCCAGAGCAATCAAATCGCCATCCGAAGGTGTATGTCGGTCAACCACCGCCGACTCGACAGTTTTCAATAATTGCCCGAACAGGGGAGGGCATGTTTGCGCCGGCTCCTGCTGGTGCACATTCTCGAATGCGGCCAGTGCCGCTTGTGCACAGCGATCCCACGAAAAAAGCTTGGAACGGGCCAACCCATACTGTGCCAGTTCTTCGCGCCGCTGTGGGTGATGCAGAAGGTCGCTCATGAGACTGGCCAAGCCAGGCACATCATATGGGTCGAACATCGAATCGGCACGCCCCATTACTTCGGGCAGGCTGGTCATATCGGCGCAGATAGTCGGCGCACCGCACGACATGGCTTCCAGGACGGGAAGGCCAAAACCCTCATGTGTGGAAGGAAACACGTAAAGCGTGCACAAGCGATACAGGTTTACCAATTCTTCGTCAGTGACGTGACCGCCGAGAATGAACTCACGATCGGTTAGCCCGTGGGCACGCGCATGTTCCAAAAAGCGGCTGCTATGATCCAGCGGCATCATGCCGACGATCACCAACGGATGCTGCACGCGCAGAGCCTGTGGCACCCTTGCGAAAGCCTCGATCAGACGCAGATGGTTCTTACGCTCGTCTCCACCGCCCGAATACATGACAAAGCCGCTGCCTTTGAGCCCCAGCTTGTGGCAGAGGGCGATTCTAGCCGAATCCGGCACTGGCGCAGGCGAAAACATGGGATCGCATGCGGATGAGATCGAGATCACCCGCTCAGGCGATACTTTCGCGTATTCGATTGCCTCCCGCCGCGCCGAATCGGACACGGCAAGTACCAGATCGGCATCCAGCAATTGTTCCAAGCGTGAGCGGTAAAACGCCTCGAAGGTCCGATTGGATTTGAGATAGACATCGGACTGAATAAGAGGGATGGCATCGTGGAACGTGATAGCGGTCGGTATGCGCACCCGCTTGCCAACGCTGCAGGTCATGTTGTCGCCAACTCCATCGAAAAAGTTGCCGACATGCACGATATCTGCCTGCAACGAGGCCAGAAAGTCCTCGCGCATCAACTCTGCTGCATGACGCCTCCACTTATTCGCCGGATCGAACCATGACAGCGGTCCCACCGCTTGCCACACGCGGATATCGTCCTGGCTGATCAATCCATCGAAAGTCGCGCGTATGGTTTCGATCGTTTCCGGGAAAAGACCGTTGAGCGCTATAAGAATCTCGTGCTTACCGCGATTTCGCAGAAGCGCCTTGGTCAATGCAATGTTGTTGCGCCCAATACCACGGAACCGGCTCTCGGTTTGAGCGCCCTGAAGGTCTACGACGATACGCATGGAGGAATACTTTCTAGGCTTCGGTTGCTGCACGCAGATCGAGGTATATGCGACGGGCTTCGACAGGCAGATCGTTGAAGGTCAGGGGGCGCCAGTCCGATGACGGAGCGAGGGGCGATGCGCGGCCTGCAATATGGGGCTGAGCAGAATTTACCGGCAGCGCGATCAATATGCCGATGATTCTGCTGCGTAGGGCTGGACTGGTATTCAGTACCGCAACCGCCAGGCGCTTGACGTAGGGATGTTGCCTAATGAAATGGGCGGCTAGACTTATAAGCGTCTTGATGCGTCGCTTGATACCGCTTGTGATACGGTTTTCCCGGATGGCTGAGCTTATGCGGTGAACGGGCCGGCCGACAATCCGCACGGGCGCGCTGATGCGCCATGAGGTGCTTCTCTGCATATCCTGCAGCTGCTTTGACTTGGCGACAAGCTGAGCTTCCAACGACGCTAGCTTAGCCTCCAGATAAATCGCCCGCTCCTGCGTTTTAGTGTGCTCGTCCGTCCTTGAGACGCGCCCTTCAGCTAGAAGGCTCAACCTTTCGGCTTCTCTGTTCAAAGCTTCGGCAGCGGCGCACCGCGCTTCCATCTCCAATGCAGACCGTTCCGCTTTGCTGATACGGGCATCGGCGACTTCCTGCACTTTTACCAAATGTTCCAGGGCCTCTGTCAGCTGATGACCTTGTTCATCGAGCGAAGCCCGGAGCTTGGACGACGCTAATTCACACCATGCCGAGTTTTCACTGAATTGAACATGATCGAACACATTTGGAGGAGCCTCAAAGGCTGGTACCAATTCAGGATGCTGAGGCGAGACGTAAAAGCGATTGAGTCCATCGAAGTAGACGAACTTGTAACCTGCCTCGAGAAGAATGCGATCAGCTGTCGCGAAGTGTACTTCCTGGCTCATGGGCACCGTGGCTTCGATCACGATGATCCATGGCTCGATCGCAGCGGGATCCCAACCTTGGAGCACCGCCTCTTCCAGACCTTCGACATCGACTTTCAACCAATGCACCGGTTTGTTGTTCAAGAAAGCCAATGCTGTGCGCAGCGGCAACACAGGGACCTGCAATTTGCTGCCCTCGAAGCCATGAAGTTCGCGATGGCTGCGCGCATAGACATCGACAGCTGTGCTCAAGCCGGTATCCGGAAATATATTCAATTCCAACGAGCCCGCTTCTGCGCCCAATGCGATTTGCAGCACGGTTTCGTCTGGCCTCTCGGCGCGCAGCAGATCAGCATATTGTGGTACGGGTTCAACGTGAACTCCGCGCCAGCCTCGGTCGTAGAATGCCTTGCTGACAGAATCGATGACAGGATGCTGGGCACCCACATCAATATAACATCCGTTCACAACATGCCCGAGGGCACGCCAAAGCATGACGTCCTCGAAATTCTGCGCAAAAGAGGTAAAGCTCTCCATGATGTACTTCTGTCACTCACGTTTCTACGGGTGTTCGCAATATCGGCGGCCAGATGGGACGTGGGGCATCCCGACCTGGCCTATTGTTCCGGAATGGAGGTATTAGTGGAACGATAGCTTGATATTCACCGACACGGGCGGCAATCGGGCGGGAATATTGCGAATGATTGCAGATTTATTGCTGTTCGAATCGCCGGACAATGCCTGCGAGTAAATCTGCGATCGATGAGTCGATCCTGGAGTGAATCATGCAGTTGAAGCTGATTCAAAGCCAATCTTGGAAGGGTGGATAGCGAGAATACCGGCGATGATCTTGATGCTACAGCGCATTCCCGTTGAGATTGAATCTCATGGTGAGATCTTTACCAGCTGCAGTATCGGTATCAATAATCGAGCCATCAAGGTCACTCATCGCGGTGCATGGATAGCATTGAAGCTGGTCTCCGTATGCCAATCCCCTGCGGTCTATGTTGACAAATCGGAATTCAGAGCGATCCGGATGCGAAGCAGGATTACATAAGCAAGCGGCAGATGGAAAGTTATGTGGCTTTACCCAGGACGCACCGGAACATCAACGTCCGTTGTGTTCCATCCATTTCAGTCATGTCAGCGTGAGCTCGTCGATTTTCTGCATCAGAAAGTCGGAGAAATATCATATATCGATGACGACAAGTACGATCATTGGCATATTTGTCTGCCAAAAAAAATGTCATCTTCCAGTTGAATTTCGGTACATCGACCCGAGATCGAGTTAGGAAGTGTATCTATTTTATATTGACCAATGTTATGGAAATGATAAGTGTTGCGAACAATTAGTATGGTTTCATATTGTTCGTTTCTGAATATTTCGGCATATTTCGGCTCGAGAACAAAGAATTCTATTGGTTTCTGCCTGCGATAATATTGCAACAGCCCCGCGCGTCCGATCACACAGATCTCCGTCAAGCTGACATTATCACTTCTCCCATGGGGTAGCCTCTCCGTAGGTTAAAGGGGTGGAGTCGCAAACTCCTCGCTGTTTGAAGATGAACGGGCAGATAGGGATTTGACCACCCTTACAAACGACTCAATTAATTGGAGAAAATATGGCTATTAAAAGTATTCTTCTTGGATCGGCCGCGGCTATTGTATCCTTTACGGGAGCATATGCAGCGGATGCTGTTGTCGCTGCCGAGCCGGAACCGGTGGAATATGTCAAGATCTGCGATGCCTTCGGACCCGGATACTTCTTCATTCCTGGCTCTGAAACATGCCTCAAGATCGGTGGTAAGGTTCGGACAGAGGGAGAGTGGTACAACGCCTATAATCCAAGCGGCAAGAGAGGCACATTGTGGCATACTCGCGCCGAGCTGCAGCTTCAGACGGCGACGGATACAGAATACGGCCCGCTGAAGACGAATGCGGAACTGCGTTGGGATTGGAACGACGGCAATTCGACCACTACCAAGTTGCTGCATGCCAGCATCAGCCTTGGCGGCTTTACGGTTGGCAAGGAAGACTCTCAATACAATGCATTCATCGGTTACGCCGGCGATGTCATTAACGATGACGTTGTTTACGACGGCCCTTACGAGCTCAATCAGCTGACTTATAAATATGATGCCGGAAACGGCTTCACCGCTGTTATCTCGCTCGAAGACTCCAACTCATCCTCCGACGCCAGCAGCTATAATGGTGCATGGGTTACCTCGGAATCGAACCACTACGCACCGGACGTCGTTGCCGGCGCCGGTTTCAAGTCAGGGGCGTGGTCATTCAAGGTCGTTGGCGGTTATGATTCCATCGTGGAAGAAGGCGCTGTCAAAGCTCGATTCGATGCCGATTTTGGCATCTTCACGGCCTTCCTGATGGGCGGCTGGAACACCGATGGCTCCAAGCTGAACAAGTATGCGGGTTCGAACCTTGATACATCGGCTTGCCCGACTAATCAAGGCTATCTCTGCGGCTGGGGTGACTGGGCTGTCTGGGGTGGCGTTGGCGTTCCGATCAACGAAAAGCTGAAGTGGAATCTCCAGCTCGCTTACACCGACTCGAAGATTTTCGAAGCCACGACAAACCTCAAGTTCAACCCGGTCAAGAATCTGCTCGTCGAGCCGGAAGTTACCTACACCAACTTCGATTCTGTGAACAAGGATCAGTGGGCCGGTATCCTGCGCTTCCAGCGCAGCTTCTAACATGACCTGACTGACCCCTGGTCGTGAACGGGAGAGGGCCTGAAGCAATTCCGGTCCTCTTCCACCCTTTATCGAGTTGCACTCGATTTCATAGATCCATTTCTTCGTGAAGCGGAACCAAGTTCGACGTGTCCCGCGACGCGGCCCGTAGTACATCGGGTGCCGTTGGACTGAGCTGCGTAGGCAACGACGTACATTCGTACACAAGTCAATCGATGTGGCTAAAGCATCGGCCTCCGTTACATCTCCATCGCGCTCTTATCCGTATCAGCGATGAACGGTGGGTGCGGGCGGGACGTTGGCGCCCGCACTCTCCTTTTCGGCCGGTCTTTTGGTCCGGAGGAGGGATATAATTGAGCTTCTCCATGGTGCGCTAATATTCTAAATATCCCTACGATATCAATGCATTGTGTTGACGCGCAGGCGCGAACGTCGCTACTATTATCCTCTAGTTTCCGGTCTCGGTGGTATCCCGGTGGTATCCCGTTCTAAGTCCTGGAGGTCAATCATGGCGAAACGAAGTGCGGTGCTTCTGACGAAACGTGTCGTCGATTCGGCGCGTCCAGATCATGACCGCTACCATATTTGGGACAGCGAGCTTTCGGGCTTTGGTCTACGCGTCTCTCCCACAGGCGTGAAAACTTTCATCATCAAGTATCGAACGGATGGCGGTGGTCGATCAGCCACCCAGCGCGTTCTGACCATAGGGCATTTCGGTCCGATTACAGTCGAGCAAGCTAGAAGAGTCGCCAAGGCTAAGCTCGGAGGTGTTGCAGCCGGTGCAGATCCGGCCGAAGCTCTTCAGAGCAGGCGCCGTGACATTACGATGAGCGGGCTAATCGATTTGTATGAGAAAGAAGGTTGTTTCATTAGGCGTGGTCGAACGCAGGGAAAGCCGATAAAGGCAACAACCAAATCCCCCCTTTTGGCGCGGCTTCGCAACCATGTCGTACCGTTATTGGGTCAGAGAAGGGCGAGGAGCCTAAATTCGGGCGATATTGAGCGACTTGTTGCTGATGTGACATCCGGGCGGACCTCTGATGATAAGAAGAACAAAAATGGCAGACGAATCATAGTGAGAGGTGGCGAGGGGGCTGCGCGTAAGGTTGCTCGCGATCTGTCCGTGGTTTTCCATTTCGCTCTTCGGAACGAGCTAGTCACCATCAATCCGGTTACAAATGCTGCCATTCGAAAGACTGATAATCGGCGGTTGCGGTTTCTCGCCCTTGATGAGCTTGGCCGCCTGGGTGCCGCTCTGGATGAACTTGAATTGGAAGGATGCAATCCAAAGGGTATCAATATAATCCGCCTTTTGGCTATGACGGGTTGCCGACGCAACGAAATCGCTGGACTGGAATGGTCGGAAGTAAACTTTCATAAGGGTCTGATCGAACTCGAAGACAGTAAGACAGGAAAGTCGATCCGCCCTTTGGGCGTGCCCGCCATCGACTTGCTCGACTCTATTCCGCGGGAGGAAAGCAAATTTGTATTTCCGGCGGAGCGTGGAAAAGGACATTATACAGGTGTAGCCACCGTTTGGCGCAAGGCTGCAACAAGGGCGCAAATCTCTGGCGCATCGCTACATACTTTGAGGCATACGGTCGGTTCCGTAGCCGCATCTTCTGGAGAGGCCATGGCACTGACGGGAGCTATTCTCGGTCATGCGCAGTTAAGCTCCACCGAGATTTATGCGCATGTTCAAAGTGATCCGTCTCGCGACGCGGCAAACCGAGTTGTTGCAAAGATTGCCGGGGCCCTCACGGGTAAGGTTGCCGTGGAAGATCGTAAGCAAACAACGAACGGCAGCGACGGTTCTGCTGAGCTGCATGCTCAACTGACCTCCGTTGTCCTGCGACTCCTTGAGAAAGATGCAGACGTGACACGCGTTCTAACGATCGTAACAGAGGCTATCGCCAACTCGATGGGCGCAAAGAAGGTGTCAAGCGTTGCGTAGCGTGAAGATGTCTATCTTGTCTCTGCCGTGAGTTCCGCGACTGCGATCGTGAAAGCCAGGCTTGCATCTTCGTAGACGCCCATCACTTCATGGGTGAGGCTCGCGATTGTGCCGCCTTATCTGATCGTGCCTGCCCCTAACCAGCTCGAACATTATGCCATAGTGACAGAAGCGGCTGCGGCGATCGCTTGGTTGAGGTTGCTCCACGCTTTGAGACTGTCGCTCAATCCGGCCTATCTTGAGTGTCCGGCATTTCCGAGAGTGAGAGAGCGGTCGGGTTTTTCATGATGGGTTGAAAGCTGGGAGAGAGGCTTCCGGCACCCGTCATGGAGAGATCCCATGTCCAATACCGAAATCCTAGTTCCTGCTCGTGACCGCATCGGCGGCTACAAGGTAGATCCGAGCCGCGGCGACAGAGTGGGTCGAGTGTCTTCCGAGTGGTTCACGCGACCCGCCGATGAACGCTATCTTTCACTGTCCGATCTTTACGGCGCCGTCCGCGGTCGCGCGGAGCGGAGCCGCACCCGTATCCTCGAAACTAGCGCGATTCGCTTGGAGGCTAGACGTGATAGTGCCGAGCATTTGGCACTTCTGCTCGCGGATGAGAGCGTGTCGCTCGAGCCGACGCACTGGAGTTTCGCCCAGCTTGCAGGCCTGCTCGGAATACCGGCGGCCTATCTCCGGCAGCTCCCGGCGCCGCTTGCGGGTGTCAATCTGCAGTACGGGCTTTCATCACATCGAACTGAACAAATCAAGACGCTTGAGACTACTGACGGACGCGCTGAATTGCGGGCCGTCACCGGTCCGAATTATGGTCGCATCTATGACCATGAACTGATCGCAGCAGTCCAGAGGATCGCCGGGAACGGCACGGGCGACACACGCTGGAAGGTTCCCGGAACGCTCGACTGGTCGACCGGCGTCTACAATCCGGAGGTCGATATCACGCGGGACACGACCACGCTTTATGCGTCGGACCGCGACGCATTCGTTTTCCTCGTGGATGATCTCAATCCGATCGAAGCCGGCCGCCTGGCCGATGGTTCGCCGGATCTTTATTTCCGCGGCTTCTATTGCTGGAATTCGGAGGTTGGCGCCAAGACGCTCGGCATGGCAAGCTTCTATCTTCGCGCCGTCTGCCAGAACCGCAATCTGTGGGGTGTGGAGGATTTCGAGGAGATCATCATTCGCCACTCGAAATATGCCTCGTCCCGCTTTGCGCATGAGGCAGCGCCGGCGCTAACCCGTTTCGCCAATTCGTCGCCGTTGCCCTTCGTCAACAGCATCAAAGCAGCGCGTGAACAGATCGTTGCCCGCTCGGACGACGATAGAAGCGAGTTCCTGCGCAAACGCGGCTTCTCCAGGGTGGATGCAGCAAACATCATCGAGACGGTGTTATGTGAGGAGGGCCGGAAACCTGAGACCATCTTCGACTTTGTCCAGGGCATCACCGCACTAGCGCGTGGCAAGGCCCACCAGGATGCCCGTCTCGATCTGGAGGGCAGGGCCAAGAAGCTTCTCGATCGCCTGACCTGAGTGTCAGCCTGTCAGACACGACCTCGCCGGGTCTTGGGCCAGTTGGTCCGCCAGCATGATCGTCTTTGTGACGCCGCCCTTCGAGTGAGAGGGCGGCGCCTTGTTTCGTGGCGGGTTGGAAGGTTGAGAGAGAGGCTTTCGGCCGCCCGTCGCGGAGTAAAACATCATGGCTTCCACCAGAAAGAAGATCACCCTGTCGCCATCGCGCGACATTCCCTTCAATCAACTCATTCTCAGCCAGTCGAACGTCCGGCACGTCAAGGCCGGAGTGTCTATCGAGGAACTGGCCGAGGATATAGCCCGCCGTGGCCTGCTGCAGGGACTCAGCGTCCGCCCGGTCGCCGACGAGCTCTCATCCGAGACAGGCATGTTCGAAATCCCCGCCGGCGGTCGACGCTATCGGGCGCTGGAATTGTTGGTCAGCCAGAAGAGGTTGGCCAAGACCGCGCTGGTACCATGCGTTGTGCGCGCAGAAGGCATTGCCGAGGAGGATTCCCTTGCGGAAAACATTCAGCGTGCTCCCCTGCATCCGCTCGACCAATTCCGCGCCTTCTTGACGCTGCGCGAGAAGGGCCAGTCGGAGGAGGAGATCGCCGCGACGTTCTTCGTCTCGGTCAACGTCGTCAAGCAACGTCTCAAACTGGCCGCCATCTCACCGAAATTGCTTGAGGTCTACGCCGAAGATCGCATGACACTCGATCAGTTAATGGCCTTTACCGTTTCGGCCGATCCCGAGCGACAGGAACAGGTGTTCGATCAGCTGAAGCACTCCTACGACAAGCCGCCCTATGTCATCCGTCGAATGCTGACTGAAGGAGCGGTTCGCGCTTGCGACAAACGAGCGCGGTTCGTCGGCGTTGACGCCTATGTCGCGGTAGGGGGTGATGTGCTTCGTGACCTCTTCCAGGCCGACGAAGGAGGTTGGCTGCGGGACGTAGCTTTGATCGATCAGATGGTATCGGACAAGTTGGCGAAGGTTGCAGCCGAGGTATCAGCCGAAGGCTGGAAGTGGGTCAATGTCGCTACTGACTTTGCCTATGGCCACGAGTTCGGGCTGCGGCGGCTGCGGGGCGAGCCCGCGCCGCTGACGGTTGAAGAGGAGACCACTCTTGTTGCCTTGCAGGAAGAATATGATCGGCTGGACGCCGAAAACATCGGCGCGGATGACATTCCGGATGAAGTCGATGAGCGCATGGCCGAGCTTGAGACCATGCTGGCCGCTTTCGATGATCGACCGCTATCCTTCGATCCGGAGGAAGTATCCCGGGCCGGCGCTTTCGTCAGTATCGCGCATGACGGCAACCTTCGCATCGAACGCGGCTATGTGCGGCCTGAGGACGAGTTGCCGTTGGAGGTGGATATTGATCAGGCGGGAGCCGACGATTCGATCGACACGGCAACGGCAAGCCATGACGACGGCGATAACGTTGTTGCCGGACTTCCCGATCAAGATGCCGATGATGGCCCGTCCCTGATCTCCGACCGGCTGATGATGGAGCTGACAGTTCACAGGACCATCGGCCTTCGCCAAGCTCTCGGCGAACGCCCCGACGTGGCCTTCCTGGCGGCATTGCATGCTCTGACCTTGAAGGTGTTCTATCAATACACCAGCGATAGCTGCCTGGAGCTGGATCTAAGGAGCCCCAGCTTTAGCGCGCAGGTGCCGGGCTTGAATGACAGCACCGCCGCAGAGGCAGTCCGAATGCGCCATGCACAATGGGAGAACCTACTTCCGAGGACGGCAACAGAGTTGTGGGAGACCCTGGAAAGCTGGGATGCGGAGAAGCGCTTGGCATTCTTTGCGCACGTCGTCAGCCTTTCGGTCAACGCAGTGCATGAGTCCTGGAACCGCCGGCCGCGGGCGCTTGCCCATGCCGACCGATTGGCCCGGGCGGTCGATCTCGACATGGCGGCCGCAGGATGGCGCGCAACGACGGACACTTTCCTGGGGCGGGTCACCAAGGCGCTCATTCTGAAGGCAGTCGCCGAAGCGAAAGGCCAAGCTGTGGCTGACCGCATCGCCCACCTGAAGAAGGGTGATATGGCCGCGCAGGCGGAAACCCTTCTTGCCGATACGACCTGGTTGCCGGAACCGCTGCGCACGCCGGACGACGATGGCATCGCGCCTGAAAGCGCGGCCGGTGACGAAGTTCGTGATGCCGTTGAAGCTTCGGCGGCAAACGACGACGAAGCGGCTATCGTCGAAGAGGAGGTCATGGTGGAAAATGAGCCTGCCGAGGATGCCGCTCATGGCCTTGCGGCTGAGTGATCTCCCATGAGTGGTACGGAAGGGCTGGCCGATCTCAGCCGACCCTTCCTGAAGGAAGGAGCTACCATGGGTCAAAGCGCACATGAACTCGCCCGCCAGCTCGCCGATCGCGCCGAGGCGGTCTGTCGCCATTATCTTTTCAACGGCTCCCGCAAGGGTCTGTACTGGGTGGTGGGCGACGTGCGCAATTCGCCGGGCCGTTCCATGTATGTCCGCCTCAAGGACTCACCCAGCGGTATGGCCGGCAAATGGACCGATGCCGCCACCGGCGAATATGGCGATCTGCTTGACGTCATTCGGGAGACTTCCAGACTGGTGAATCTCGCCCAAGTTGCCGATGAGGCACGCGCCTTTCTCCATTTGCCGCCTCGGCCTTCATGGCCGCGAAGGCCTGAAGAGGAACGCTCAGCATTCGGCAACTATGTGGCCGCCGCCCGTCGTCTCTTTGTCAAGGCAAGGCCGGCGGCGGGCACCATGGTCGAGATATATCTAGCACGGCGCGGCATCGTCGATTTACGTGACACAGGGCAATTGCGCTTCCATCCAAACTGCTATTATCGCTCCGAGAAATGCAGCTTAGCGGAAACCTGGCCGGCGATGATTGCAGCGGTGACCGATCTCGATGGCGGGATCACCGGCGTGCACCGGACGTGGCTGGATCCCCGGTCGAATGACAAGGCGCCGATCGATACGCCAAGACGCTCCATGGGAAATCTGCTCGGCAACGCGGTACGCTTTGGAACTGCGACCACGGTCATGGCGGCAGGCGAGGGCATCGAGACCGTCCTGTCGGTCCGACAGATACTACCGGGCATGCCGATGGTGGCGGCACTGTCTGCTGGCCATCTCGCGGCGATCCAGTTTCCCGATCCGCTAAAGCGGCTCTATATCATCCGCGACAAGGATACCTCAGGAGACAGGGCATGTGATCAACTGGTCAAAAGAGCTCGAGCGGCCTCGGTAGAAGCAATTGTGCTTTCACCCCGGCTTGGCGACTTCAACGAGGATCTCTGCAGGTTCGGACTAAGCGGGCTCCGTGCGCAGATCGTCGGTCAGGCTGACCCACACGGTGTCGCTCGTTTCTTGGTGTCGGCACCATAGCCTGCGAAGTGGCGGGGGATCGTATTCCTCATGCCTGCCTGTTCAGCTTGCCGCATTCCATCTGGGCGGTGCCGCGCCCTTGGCCTTCAAGTGGCGATCGGCCCACAGGCGGCCGTCCCCGGCAATGGCTAAGGCCGGCTATTTTCCGGCGGCGCGTGTCGCGCCTTTCCAGCGCGAGACAAAATAGCCGGCCTTAGCCATCGGAGCCCGCAGCCCGTGCTTCGGGTGCCGGTCCCGCCCGCCAGTCGGCTTCGTTTGCCCATGAAGGCCGCGGCGGTCGCGGTCCAACCGATGGAGCATCACGATGAGCAGGCACGACAGCAATGAACCCCACCACGCCTCGTCTTCTACCGACCACGTTCTGGCCGAGCTGCAACTCCACGGCTATCGGCCCTTTGTCGACGAGCCCGATCAACGACCCTTGCCTGACGGCAACGCGATTGCCGGCGCGGTTGCAGACATTTTCGACGCGCTGATCGCGACGCTTGAGACCACGCGCCTTGAACCGGATCTTGACGATCTCCTGTGGTCGGCCGCCAACCTCTTCCATCGTGCCGCCGAGCGGATCGCGCGCGAGCTTGATGAAAACGAGCAGGCACAGAAGCGCTCGCAACGGGAACAAGATGGCAGCGAGGTGCGCTCGGTCGAGCTTGAGCGGCTGACCGCCGAGGGCATAACGCTCGTTGAGCGTCAAAACGCATTCGAACTGATGCGCGACCAGGCGGCCGAACACTATGAGCGCCATGTCGGGAAGATCTGGTTGCCGCGCAGCGGGTCGAAGATCAACCACCACAATCTCACCGCTGCGATGATCGACAGCCGCGACTTCCTGATGGCGAAGAGGCGCGCCGAAAGGGACGTTCTGCTGCCTGCCGGTCCGAAGATCATTGTGACCGGCGGACTTGATTTCGACGACCATGGCCTGATCTGGGCGAAGCTCGACCAGGTGCATCGCAAGCATCCGGACATGGTTCTCCTGCACGGCAGGTCGCCCAAGGGCGCTGAAAAGATCGCTTCGCTCTGGGCAAGAAACCGCAACGTGCCGCAGATCGGCTTTGCCCCGGATTGGACAAAACATGGGCGTGCGGCCCCATTCAAGCGCAACGACGAAATGCTGGAAATCGTGCCGAAGGGCGTCATGCACTTTCCCGGCACGGGCATTCACGACAATCTTGCCGACAAGGCAAGAAGGCTCGGCATTCCGGTCTGGAAATTCGGTGGCGCGTGAGCGCCGCCCCGATCCCGCCGGGCACGCGCTATCCTTGGACATCCTTGGCGAGATCGCTCAAATAATCCTCAGCAAAGTCGACCTTGAAGGCGGACCAGAGCACCAGATGATCGGACATTTGGTAGGTCTTCCATTCCTTGTATTTCGGCGGCTTGCCGGATTTGGCGGGCTTGATCTGTGATGCATAGGTAGCCTCGTCCTCGTCGCGAAACACCGCCTTGTAGAAATCGAACACCCCGCCGCGAGGCGTCTCGCCGAACCGCTTTCCGCGCCAGATCGCAATCTGGTCGTAGAATTTGTCCCTTACCATGTTGCTGCCGTCGCCCTTGCCCCGTTCGGTCAGTACCTTGGGAATTGCAAAGCCGGCATCGGTAATCGCCTTGAGCGTGGCGTCCGTCGTGTCGAAGATGTTGAAGTCACCAAGCAGGATCAGCGTATCCGGTTCAGGAGGACGGATCGTTGTCGTCGGGGCGGGCGACGGTTCCGGCTGTGCCGCCTTCTTGGCGCGTTTGGCCAGGAAGTTCGCCAGGTTGCGGATCTCCGCCAACCGTCGCGGATCCAGCGGCTCGTCGTTGCCATAGAAGATGTGGACGGTGCAGAGATCGATTTTCGCCCAGCCGGATCGAAACCCGCATATGAATGGGGTCCGCGCAAATTGCAGGACCGTGGGATCGACCTTCGATGGCGGCAGAACGATCTCGCCGGCAAGGCCGCCAAAGGTTACTTTCCTGCTGTCGTATAGGAACGCCATGCGTTCGTCATTGCCGCCAAGGGCTTTGTCGGTGACATCCGTGACGATGTATTTCCACCAGCTTCCGAGCAGCTTTTGCACCTCTTCCAGCGCGGAAAGGTCGCTGCGGACCTCCTGAATCGCAATGAGATCGAAATGGCTGAGTATCTCGGCGATGTAGTAGAAGGCTTCCTTCGAGCGTCCGCCAAACTTCCTGCTGTCAAACTCCCGGATATTCCAGCTCGCGATGAGTACGTTGCCTGCAACCGTTCGCGACGGCACCTTTTGGTCGACGAGCGCCTGACGCAGGCGCAGCAGTCCGGACGCAATTCGCTTTCTAGTCGCAGGTTCCTCACGTCTGAGCGCGGCATAGTACGGCATTGGCAAGATCCCCCAAAAGATGACCCCTATCATCACGCCACTTATACTTGCATTCTCGATCGTTGCATATGCCCCGTTTCATCGCTGATGCAGCGAAGGGAGGGCACAATCCCGCTTTGAGACGCTTGATGGAGAGCCGCAGATCCGTCGAACGCAAATCATGTCGCGTGGGCAGCACCTGTCACGCCTTGGACGAGCCATCGCACGGCCGCGCGTGGCGGTCGTCTGAAGTTGCTGTTGCGGCGGTCCGATGTTGGCCCTTGTGAAGGGGATAGATTTCGCGAGGGAACATCGATGATGCCGGTACTGCGAGGGCGAGGGGTGCCATTGTTTCCTCCGTTTTCGCGTGCCGAACGCTCCAAACGGCCTCTTCAATCGGCTGATCTGGCAGCAGGCCGGCTACGCCTCGACCTCCTAAGGCGCAACAGTGGTGTCATAAGTTTCTCCCCCTGTCGGCTTTGCCGCCATTCCTCGCGAGACAAGAAACTTCTTCCTTTCCTGTTGAACCCTTCGGGTGCGCCGTCGATCGCCCGCGGCCATTCGATCGCCATCGAGGCCGCAATGGTGCGGGTTCGAAACGCAGATCAAGGAGAAAGAACATGGCTACCATCGGCACCTTCAAGAAGTCCGACAACAACGAGTTCATCGGCGAGATCGTCACCCTTTCCGTCCAGGCCAAAAACGTCCGCCTGGTACCCGAAACACGTGCAACCGGCGACAGCGCCCCAAGCCACCGCATCTTCGTCGGTCGCGCCGAGATCGGAGCGGCCTGGACCAAGCGCTCCAGCGAAGACCGCGATTATCTCGGGCTCAAGCTCGACGATCCGAGCTTCAATGCCCCGATCTTCGCGAACCTCTTCGAGGACACGGACGGCGACGGCTACTCGCTGATCTGGTCGCGCCCCAACAAGCGGCGTGGCGACTAAGGTCAACTGAGGCTCCGACCTAAGGGCCGGGGCCTCAAGGCTTTCAGGCGAGGACGGGCGGGGCAAGAGCACGTAAGGCGATTTGCTCCCACCGATCCTGCGGATCGTGGCGATGCAGATCATGCATCGCCCGATGCTCACAATAGGCCCTCCTTTTGTACGGCGGTTCTGCAAGGATAGGTGTCGCGCCTGCTCCGGCGCGCAGATGAGGGCAAGGCCGTGACCGAACCGTTCGAAGACGATGTCTCAGAGGAAGATCAACTTACCGATTACGATCGGGCGCATCTGAAACTCTATATGCGGCTGCTTGACGCCGAGGCCGATGGCACCGATTGGCGTCTGGCCATTGAGATCCTTTTCGGCATCGATCCCGAAAAAGATGCGGAGCGCGCCCGCCGCATCTATGACGCCCATTTGTCGCGTGCCCGCTGGATTGCGGCGAGTGGCTACAAGCACCTGCTTCACCTCGTCAGCAAGTAAGGTGGCAGATGCGCGCCGACATCCGGGTGATGCACTTGCCGCATCACCCATTGCGCGTTGCCGTCATTCCCAAACTGTCGCCGCCCCATGATCGTTTTTGTTCGACTTGCGCCGCGTTTGCAGGGGGTTAAGTAATGAAGCCGGATACATCGCGATGGCGCGATAGCCAAGCTTACGATTTCTTCGACACGCTATCAATCGAAGGCCTGGCTTGGGAATGCCTTCGCCGGCACGAACCATATCAGCGGCATTATGACACCCTCACGAAGGCACAGCGTCAATCAACGGTCTATTCGCCGGAGGTGCAGAAACGCTGGGGGCTACGATTTCCCCGCAAGGCCTGACCTTTCAGCGCGGGAACAAGACGTCTTCTGGTCTCCGGTCGTCGATCCCGCAGTACTCCTTCTCACCAAAACAGAGGGCTTCCTGCCGCAGGAAAAAAGTCTCACTTCTGAAGACCTTCGCCGGGGCCGTCCAAGCGAACATGGATATCATGCGATCCATCGCAGCGACGAGGCGGCGCAACTCCTATTCCTCCACGGTTGCGCGTCAGACCAACCGCTGACCGCACTGATACCGCTTGATGGCGATATCGCCGGCCGCATCGAGGCGTTGACCCGCCTCTGGCAAGCGCTTCGAAGGAGGCCCGTCCCTAAAGACACGCGCATGACGCCGCAGCAACGGCCCCGCCTGCGTCTTATGATGCGGGCGGCCGACGGACGCGGTCACGGTGCCAGCTATCGCGACATCGCGATTGCACTTTATGGCCGCGAACGCGTGCTATCCGCACCCTGGAAGACGTCGTCATTGCGCGACGCGGCGATCGGCCTGGTTGAAGGTGGGCGCGCCCTGATCGGCGGCGGCTATCTGCAACTCCTGCGACACCGGCGTCGACCTCGACCCACCAGGGCCGGCGGGGTGGGAATTTCGACCCGATAAACTTCCCCATCCCCGACGAAGCGGCTTCTCCCCCACAGTGATCGCCATTCGCCGCATCGACGCGGCAGCCGTTCGATCACCCACGGAGACCCGACCCATGCATCCCAATCCCGCCGCTCTGCCGCCGCGCTTTCTTCGCACCAAGGAGGCCGCCGAATTCCTCAGCCTGTCCGCCCGCACACTCGAAAAGCATCGCACCTACGGAACCGGACCCGCCTACCGCAAACTTGGCGGCCGCGTCGTCTATTCCGTCGAAGACCTGCAGGCCTGGGCAGCCCGCGGCGCCGTCGTCTCGACCTCCGATCCGCGTGGAGATGTGCTGCCAGCAAAGCGTCAGGCACTGCCCGTAAATCCCCTTGCATCGCGCTACTCACGCTGAGTGTAGGTCCTTTGCAATGACGGACCGACATCAACCTCAATCCATATCTGAGCGCGGCCAGTTGAACCTGTTCCAGGCACTGTCCGGCGACTTTGCGGCGCGAGACGCCCAGGATCTCATGAGCTATCCATTCTTTTCGCTGTCAAAGACCCATCGCGTCGTGCCGATCGACTTTCAAGCGGGCGATGTGGCAATCAAGGTCGAAGCCGTGCCCGACCACGGTATGGCGACGATCTGGGACGCCGATATCCTGATCTGGGTGGCAAGCCAGATCGTTGAGGCGCGCGACCTCGGCCTGCGGACATCGCGGCTGATTGCGGCCACGCCCTATGAGATCCTGACCTTCATCGGCCGAGGCACGTCCGCGCGCGACTATCGGCGTCTCAAGGCCGGTCTTGACCGATTGCAGTCGACGACGGTCTCGACGTCAATCCGCCAGCCTGTCGGCGGCCGGCGTCATCGTTTTTCCTGGATTAACGAGTGGCATGAATGCGTCGGCGGAAACGGCAAGACCACAGGCATCCAGCTGATCGTGCCGGACTGGCTTTACCATGCCGTCATGGACGACGCGCTTGTGCTTACCATCGACCGGGGCTATTTCGATCTCACCGGTGGCCTCGATCGCTGGCTCTACCGGCTGGTGCGCAAGCATGGCGGCCGCCAGCGCGGCGGCTGGCGCTTCGACTTTCGGCATCTTCATCAAAAGTCCGGCAGCCTTTCACCCTTCAAACGCTTCGCATTCGAGCTTCGCGACGCGATCCGGCGTCAGCCTTTGCCTGGCTATACGCTGTTCATCGAGGTCGAGTTCACGGGGCGTGTGCTGCTCGCTTTCGAGGCATCGCAGCCCTGTGGACGAGCTGTGGACAGCGTCGTGCCATCAAGAACCCACAGGCACGTGCCATCGGGAACCCATCGCTCGTGCCATCGGGAACCGGTACGCTGCCTATCCCACCGATCCGACATCGAAAATCTCGTCTCTAACGTAGACTCTAACCCGGAATCTAACATTCAAGAGCCGTCTCGTGCTGGGGATGAAGGCGGTAGAGTCTGGAACGTTCATCCCGTTCTCCCGTCGAAACCAGCGCCGGAAGCAAAGCCCGTCCTTGACCGACGAGCACGCGGATTGATCGCGGCGTACGGCGTTCTCGGCAGCAGTAAGCCGGAGGGGGAGCCATGAAAACGCGACATCATGGCACGCGCTACCATTCCATGGAGATCCCCAATGACCAGTGACATATGCAAGCGAACGTTGAGCGCGCACCTGCCGGCGACGAACCGTAGCGACCACCTCACCCATGTCGAATTGATATGGATTGAGAAGAAGATCGAACACTGGATCAGGTTCGGACGCGAGTCACAAGAACGCATGCTCGATCGTAAGCGTTCCCGGCTCGGCTTTCCGCCAAACTCCGTCTTCGCCTTCGTCCGTTGGGCGGCCAATGATTTTGGAACTGTCATCTCGCGCATCGACATCGTGCGCACGGTCGAGCCCGGCGAGCGCTATCAGACACTGCCGTTCGTCCGTCCCGGCGGCGATATTCTGCTTAAGCTTGAGGGCTGGCCGAAGGTCGAGACGGTATTGCGCCACATCGATGCAATTGAAGCATCCGATATCGACGCTTGCGATGTCGCGCCCGATCACTGGCGGCATGTCGCTCATCGGATGACGGCCGGCCAATCGCCGGTCGCCTATACGGTCGCGCGCCATCAGGCGTGGCTGAAGCGGCTGGAGGTGCAGGGATGAGCTGCCGCACCTACATCGCATCGACCTTCGTCGCGACGATGGCTGTCATCGGCCCGGCATTGCTTCCGGCACAGCCGATCGTCGTCTGGAATGCGTCGGCAAGTGTTCCAATCGGCCTTTATCGCATCAAACCCATCGACCGGATCGCGGTTGGCGATCTGGTTGCGGTCAGGCCCCCTGCGCCGATCGGTGACTTCATGATCGAGCGAGGCTATGTCGGACGCAGCACATTACTCTTGAAGTATGTGGCAGGAGTGCCCGGCCAGCAGATCTGCCGCATCGGGCGCGCGATCACCATCGATGCCAGGCCATACGGCGTTGCGCTCGATCATGATCGGCGCGGCCGGACATTGCCGGTCTGGCAGGGCTGTCGCGGGATCGCCAAGGGCGAATTCTTCCTGATGAACCGGGACATCCCCGACAGTTTCGACGGGCGCTATTTCGGTCCGATTGCCGCGCGGTCGATCGTTGGCGGAGTAATCCCGATCTACTCCATCGCAATAGGGGATGATCGCCTTGCTCGGCATGTCGTCCAACGACACCGCTCCATCGAACGGCTCGATCTCTTCGCCGAGTTTCTTTCTCACCACTTCTAAGGAGACATCCATGCCGCAGATCGGAACCTTCACACGCCACGCATCAGGCTTTAGCGGAAGCATTCACACCTTCAGCCTGACCCGCGATCTTGCAATCGTGCGGATCGAGCCCAGCGACATCGAAAACGCCCCGGACTATCGCGTCTACGTGGGAAGCGAAGACGGGCTGGCGATCGGTGTCGCATGGAATCGGACCGGCGAACGGGCCGGTGAATATATCGCGCTTCTGATCGATGATCCGATGCTGCCACAACCCATACGCGCTACCCTCTTTCGCGATGATGAGAGCGGTGCGTCATGGTCACTGCACTGGAGCCGTCGCCACAAGCGCAATGGGGCGAGCTGATCGATGCAGGCTTTTCCCGCATATCTCGCGCTCGTTTCGATGTTGTCTGGCGGTACCGTCGCGGCCTCATCGGCACCTTCTCAAGCTCAGTCCTACGCCGTGCACATCGCCGAGGCGTCGCGGCGCTTCGCCTTGCCGGCGCTGTGGATCGAAACGGTGATGCGGGCCGAAAGTGCCGGCGATCCACATGCCGTTTCGCGCGCCGGCGCGATCGGGCTGATGCAGATCATGCCAGATACATGGGCCGACCTGTGCATACGCCATCGTCTCGGAAAAGATCCCTATGACCCGCGTGACAATATTCTCGCAGGTGCTGCCTATCTGCGTGAGCTCTACGATCGATACGGTTCGCCCGGTTTCCTCGCTGCCTATAACGCCGGTCCTGGTCGCTACGAGGCCTCGCTTGCCGGTCGCCCGCTTCCGGCCAAGACCCGCGCCTATGTCGCGTCGATCGCACCGAAGATCGGCGCCAACAACGTCGTCGCAACAGACGTTCACGTCTCTTCCCGATCGCCCGCTTGGCGCGCGGCGCCGCTCTTTGTCGCGCAACCCGGTCGCGGTTCTGTCTCAAATCTTGCGCTGGCCAAAGGGCCGCCGAACGGCGCTGCCGTTGCAGCTGCCACACGCAATGTCCTCACCGTCGCGCTGCCGTCCGGCGACCTGTTCGTGACACGTTCGATGCAGGGGCCGGCGCGATGACGGCGTGGATCAGCATTCGCATGTTTGCGGGATTTGGAGTACGTGCTGCGGGGCAGGGGCGGGACCCAGGCGGATCGACCGAGGGATGGCAGGATAAAAGGGCGCACCTTGCGTCTTGCCCGGTCGGTTGTTTTGATTGGCTTTTTTGGCGCGATCCGCACATTGGGCCGTCCGGCCGCAATGTGTGTCTTACTGCTATTACTCTGAAATCACATCGGATTTCGCACGTTGCGAGCTCGCGCCATGGCCGATGAGCGCGAATTTCGCATCCGGCTCGGCCGTATTCGTTCCTCCAGCGCACAGCGCGTCAGGCCCTTCGTTGCGCAGGCGCTCGCCGCGGCAAGAAAAGCCGGTGGTGGCGTCTCTCGTTCAGGACGGCTCGTGTCGGGAAATCGCTCACGCTTCGGCCATGGCAAGCGCGCCAGTATACAGGCAAACAGGCTCATCACCTCGCGCTCAAGGGGTGCGGTGATCAAGGCGCGGGTTGTTCGCCATGGCACACGTGCGGGCGTCCTTGCCAACCACCTGAGCTATTTGCGCCGCGAGGGCGTCACCAGGGATGGCGAGCGGGCGCAGCTTTTCGGCCCGGGCGCGGAGAAGGTCGACGCCGGCGTCTTTGCTGAGCGATGTGCCGATGATCGGCATCACTTCCGCTTCATCGTCTCGCCGGACGACGCATTGGAGATGGCGGATCTCCGATCCTTCACGCGCGATCTCGTGCGTCAGATGGAGAAAGATCTCGGCACGCGCCTGGACTGGGCAGCCGTCGATCACTGGAACACCGAACATCCGCACGTCCATCTGATCGTGCGCGGGAGAAGCGACGACAGCCAGGACCTCGTAATCTCCCGCGACTACATCAAGGAGGGCATGCGCGACCGGGCGCGCGATCTCATCACTCAGGAGCTTGGACCGCGCACCGATCTGGAGATTCGCCAGGCGTTGGAGCGTCAGATCGGCACCGAGCGCTGGACCCAGCTCGATCGCCAGCTCGCCCGAGATCAGCGCAAAACCGGTGTCATTGATCTCGCGCCGTCGCCCGATCGCCGGCCGGATGAATTCCGCGCCCTGAAAGTCGGACGACTGCGCAAACTCGAAGGCCTTGGCGTGGCGAACCAGGTCGGCAACGGACAGTGGGTCATTGCACAAGAGGCCGAGCGAGCCTTACGTGAACTTGGCGAGCGTGGCGACATCATCAAGCGCATGCACAAGGCGCTGACCGAGTGCGGCATCGACCGTGGCTCCTCGAGCTATGTGCTTGCCGCCGAAGACCTCCACGCTCCCGTAATCGGCCGCTTGGTTGCCCGTGGTCTTGACGATGAGTTGAACGGCACTGCGTTTGCCGTGGTCGACGGAGTGGACGGCCGCACCCACCACATCAGGCTCCCACACATCGAGGCGACCGGTGACGGCGCTCCAGGTTCCATCGTCGAGTTGCGCAAGTTCGAAGATGCGCGTGGGCAGCGTCGCGTTGCGCTCGCCGTCCGCTCCGATCTCGATATCGACGCGCAGGTCACGGCCTTCGGAGCCACATGGCTTGATCGGCAGAACATCGGTCGCGAGCCGGCAGCACTATCAGACCACGCATTCGGGGCCGCGGTGCGTCAGGCAATGAAACGTCGTGCCGAGCATCTGGTCGGAGAAGGTCTCGCCGAGCGACAGGGCGAGCGCATCATCTTCGGCCGCAAGCTGATCGACACGTTGCGCGAACGAGACATCGAAGCCGCCGGCGAGAGGCTCGCTACGGAGACGGGCCAGTCCTTCAATCGGTCGGCCTCAGGCGACTATGTCGCCGGCGTTTATCGCCAACGCATCACACTCGCATCCGGGCGGTTCGCCATGCTCGATGACGGTCTGGGTTTCCAGCTCGTCCCATGGTCGCCCGCGCTCGAAAAGCAATTCGGCAAGCACGTTGCCGGCGTTGCCCGTGGAGATGGCGGCGTGGATTGGAATTACGTCCGAAAGCGGGGGCTTGGCCTTTGATCCCAGACTTGAGGAAAGGACTGCCATCATGCCGGCCACGAAAATTCTCTGGGGCCAGATCATAATCGTCTTCCTGATCGTACTCGCGACCAGCTGGAGCGCGACCGAATATGTGGCGTGGAAGCTCGGCTTCCAGGCGCAACTGGGGTCACCGTGGTTCACGATGCTCGGCTGGCCCGTCTATCATCCGCCGGCCTTCTTCTGGTGGTGGTATTTTTACGACGCCTATGCGCGCGACATCTTCACGGAAGGTGCGTTTATCGCGGCGTCCGGCGGTGTCATCTCCGTTGCCGTTGCGATCGGCATGTCGGTCTGGCGGGCGCGCGAAACCAAGACAGTAGAGACCTACGGTTCGGCAAGATGGGCCGAAAAGGCGGAGGTCCAGGAGGCTGGCCTTATCGGGCCGGACGGCGTCGTGCTCGGGCGCTATGGTGAGGACTATCTGCGCCATGACGGGCCTGAACATATTCTCTGCTTCGCGCCGACCCGATCCGGCAAGGGCGTGGGATTGGTCGTGCCCTCGCTCCTGACATGGCCCGGGTCGGCGATCGTTCACGATATCAAGGGCGAGAACTGGCAACTGACCGCCGGCTTCCGTGCCCGCCACGGCCGCGTCTTGCTGTTCGACCCGACGAATGCGAAATCATCCGCCTACAATCCGCTTCTGGAAGTCCGGCGCGGCGAATGGGAGGTGCGTGACGTCCAGAACATCGCCGATATCCTGGTCGACCCGGAAGGATCGCTCGAGAAACGAAATCATTGGGAAAAGACCAGTCATGCGCTCCTTGTCGGCACGATTCTTCATGTGCTCTATGCGGAAGAGGACAAAACTCTTTCACGCGTGGCAGGTTTTCTCTCCGATCCCAAGCGGCCGATCGAATCGACGCTGGCGGCGATGATGCGCACCGCCCATCTCGGCGACGCGGGGCCACATCCCGTCATCGCGTCCGCAGCGCGCGAACTGTTGAACAAGTCCGACAACGAGCGCTCGGGCGTTCTGTCCACCGCCATGTCGTTCCTCGGCCTCTATCGCGACCCGATCGTGGCGGAAGTAACACGCCGCTGCGATTGGCGCATCGCCGATATCGTCGGCGGCGAGCAGCCGACGACCCTCTACCTCGTCGTACCGCCATCCGACATCAGCCGCACGAAGCCGTTGATCCGGCTCATTCTCAACCAGATTGGCCGTCGCCTGACCGAGGATCTCCAGGCGAAGGGCGAACGCCATCGGCTTCTGCTGATGCTCGACGAATTTCCGGCGCTCGGACGTCTCGATTTCTTCGAGTCGGCGCTGGCCTTCATGGCCGGATACGGGCTGAAGTCGTTCCTGATCGCCCAGTCCCTCAATCAGATCGAGAAGGCCTACGGCGCCAACAATTCCATTCTCGACAATTGCCATGTGCGCGTGAGCTTTGCCACCAATGACGAGCGGACAGCCAAACGCGTCTCCGATGCACTCGGCACGGCGACCGAAATGAAGGCCATGAAGAACTATGCCGGCCATCGGCTTTCGCCCTGGCTGGGGCATCTGATGGTCTCGCGCTCGGAGACGGCCCGGCCGCTGCTGACACCTGGCGAGATCATGCAACTTGCGCCGACAGACGAGATCATCATGATCGCCGGCATGCCGCCAATCCGTGCGAAGAAGGCGCGCTACTACCAGGATCCGCGCTTCAAGGAGCGCCTGTTGCCGCCACCGATGTTGACCACAGCTGCGCGCGGCAAAATCGACGACTGGACTTCGCTTCCGCGTCCCGCACCCGCGATGATTGCCGATCCGGGTGCGGGCGCGCAGGGTGCCGATGAGGACACGACCGGCTCGGAGCGCCGGCAACAGCCGGAGCTCCGCCGTACCGAACCTGCGGAACGAAAGCCGCCTCTGGAGAACGAGTTTGAGATCGACGCCGAGCGGGACGACGATGGTGAGGCGAGCCGCAACCGACAGATGACACGGCTGATGCAGGGTGTCACGCGCCAGGTGTCGCTCGATCCGAACGATGGCATGGACCTATAATCCATGTCCAATTCCAGCCACCGGTATCGTAAGAGGAAAGCCCAGATCTCTGTCTACCTTGATCCGGACGTGATGCGGACGCTCGTCGATTATGCCGCACGCCGCGATCAATCCCAGTCCATGATCGCCGAGGCCGCGATCGCGTCCTTCCTGTCGCCGGACGCGGCGGAACGGCAGGAGGCGGCACTCGCCAAGCGGCTCGACCAGCTGGATCGACGCATGACGCGGCTGGAGCGCGACATGGGGATCGCAATCGAGACTATTGCTGTTTTTATCCGCTTCTGGCTGGCAACGACCCCAGCGCTGCCGGAGCCGACGGCACAAGCGGCACGCGCGAAAGCCGGCGAACGATACGATGCCTTTGTGGCGGCGCTTGGTCGTCGGCTGGCGAAGGGACCGACGCTGCACCAAGAGATATCGGACGATATCAGCTCGAAACATGATGGATAATAACAGTCGTTTCCGATTATGGACGCCCGATATCACCAAGAAGTCGTCTGCAGAGGTGCGATTCCATCTTGCGGCATTCAGGCTGGCGTTCGTTTAAGATAAGGATCGGCTCGACCGCCTCATACGGCGGCATGTCGCGGCTGAACCATGATCGCCTCGATCCCCTTGGCTTCTTCGTCGAAAAATGATCGCCGGGCTTTTCGATTGCGATAGTCGTTCCATTGATGCGATTGACAGAAAAACTGGATCTCTCCATCGCCGACATCGTAGCCGAGGCTACCGCGTTTCACACAGCCGGGATATTCGCAATAAAGGTTCTCAATGCCTTGCGTTTCGCAGACAAGGTCCATCTTGGCGGCATCTTCGGCCATGGTCGATTCCTTTCCACTTTCTCCTGCTTTGCTGGAAGCAGGCATGGACTCAGTTCGGTGTCGGAAGCGTCGACCAGGACGATAGATGTCAGATGGTTAATCGATGGTTTCGGACTCTAGGTCTGATGCAGGAGCGTCGACGAGCCACCGCCGGGCAATTGTGCAGCTGGCACCAATCGCTACAAAGGTTCGAGATGCTAACCAACACCATTGAGATGTTGGCCCGCCGATCTCCTGTATTTGCACGCCACGTTACGACCGAGATATTTTAGTCTTGAGCTGATCGAAAATCGGGCTCTCTTAATCATCCCCATCCGGGGAACGGTCCGTTCGTCCCCGCCGAAATCGGGGATCAGATGATAACGTCACATCAAAATTCGGAGGGCCTTGCGCGCAGCGCGCGGATGCTTCGCACCGCGCTCGGTCCCGCAATCGGCCACTATCTTGACGATGCCAGCGTCGTCGAGGTGATGCTCAATCCAGACGGGCGGCTCTGGATCGACCGCCTGTCCGACGGTCTTGCTGACACGGGCGCGGTGTTGTCGCCGGCCGACGGCGAGCGCATCATCCGTCTCGTCGCCCACCATGTCGGCGCCGAGGTCCATGCCGCCGCTCCGCGCGTGTCGGCCGAACTGCCCGAAACCGGGGAACGTTTCGAGGGGTTGCTTCCGCCCGTTGTCGCAGCGCCGGCTTTCGCCATCCGCAAGCCGGCCGTCGCCGTCTTCACGCTCGACGATTATGTCGGTGCAGGCATCATGACCGTCGCGCAGACAGCGGTGCTGCGTGCGAGCGTCGCTCGACGCGCGAACATACTTGTCGCCGGCGGCACCTCGACCGGCAAGACGACGCTCACCAATGCGTTGCTGGCAGAGGTCGCCAAGACAGTCGACCGCGTCGTCATCATCGAAGACACCCGCGAGCTGCAGTGCGCGGCCCCAAACCTGGTTGCCATGCGCACCAAGGATGGCGTCGCCAGCTTGTCCGATCTCGTCCGTTCGGCGCTTCGGCTAAGACCGGACCGCATCCCGATCGGAGAGGTTCGCGGGCCTGAAGCACTGGATCTCCTGAAGGCCTGGGGCACGGGCCACCCGGGCGGTGTGGGCACCATCCACGCCGGCAGTGCCCTAGGCGCTCTGCGCCGCCTGGAGCAGCTTATTCAGGAGGCGGTCGTCACCGTCCCTCGCGCACTCATCGCCGAAACGATCAATCTCGTCGCCGTTCTGTCCGGCCGCGGGCCTGCGCGCCGCCTCAGCGAGCTCGCGCGCGTCGAAGGCATCAATCCAGACGGCGACTACCGCATCACTCCGATCACCACGCAGCCCAATGAAGGAGGCTTTGCATGATCTCGTTTGTGCGTATCTCCCACCGTCATATGGCGATGGCGGCCTACGTCGCCATTGCCAGCGCCATCATGGCGCCGGCCGCCCAGGCATCCGGTTCGTCGATGCCTTGGGAACAGCCGCTCCAGCAAATCCTCGAATCGGTTGAAGGTCCGGTCGCCAAGATCATCGCGGTCATCATCATCATCGTGACGGGCCTGACGCTTGCCTTTGGTGAATCCTCCGGCGGCTTTCGCCGGCTGATCCAGATCGTGTTTGGTCTTTCCATTGCATTTGCCGCCTCGAGCTTCTTCCTGTCTTTCTTCTCCTTCGGCGGCGGGGCGCTCGTCTGATGGCAACATTGGAACAACTCGATGGTGTCCCTGGCTTTGTCGTGCCCGTTCATCGTGCGCTGACCGAGCCGATCCTGCTCGGCGGTGCACCCCGGGCGATCGCCATCATGAATGGCACGCTCGCGGGCGCCGTGGGGCTCGGCCTTCGCCTTTGGCTGCTGGGGCTTGCCATCTGGGCGATCGGTCATGTCGCCGCCGTTTGGGCGGCCAAGCGTGATCCGCATTTTGTCGAGGTGGGCCGCAGGCATCTGCGCATCCCTGCGCATCTTTCGGTCTGAGGGGGCGTCGATGATCAATCTTACCGAATACCGCAATCGCAACAGCCGGCTTGCGGACTTTCTTCCTTGGGCCGCACTTGCCGACACGGGCATTGTTCTCAACAAGGATGGCAGCGTCCAGCGCACCGCGCGTTTTCGCGGTCCCGATCTCGATAGCGCCGTTCCCGCCGAACTCGTGGCCGTTGCAGGTCGCCTTAACAACGCGTTTCGCCGGCTCGGCTCCGGCTGGGCGATCTTCGTCGAGGCGCAACGTCATGCCTCAAGCGGCTATCCCGACAGCAGTTTCCCGGATGCGGCGTCGGCTTTGGTCGATGCCGAGCGCAAGGCGGACTTCGAAGAGGCAGGTGCGCATTTCGAATCCAGTTACTTCCTGACATTCACATATCTGCCGCCGGCCGAGGGCTCGGTTCGCACCGAAAGCTGGCTCTATGAAGGCCGGGAATGGACGGGACTGGATCCTCACGAGGCGCTGACCGGCTTTGCCGACCGCACCGACCGCATACTCCGGCTGGTCGAGGCCTTCATGCCTGAATGCCGATGGCTCGACGACAGCGAAACGCTCACCTATTTGCACAGCTGCGTGTCCATCAAGCGCCACCGCGTCCGCGTGCCCGAAACGCCGATGTATCTGGACGCGCTGCTCGCCGATCAGCCGCTCGTCGGCGGCCTTGCGCCGCGGCTCGGTCCGTCGCATCTTCGCATCCAGACGATCACCGGCTTTCCGACCGTTACCACGCCCGGTCTGCTCGACGATCTGAACCGGCTTGCCTTCCCCTATCGTTGGGCGACCCGCGCCATCCTTCTCGACAAGACCGACGCGACCCGGCTGCTGACGAAGATCCGCCGCCAGTGGTTTGCCAAGCGTAAAAGCATCGCGGCAATCCTGAAGGAGGTCATGACCAACGAGGCATCTGTCCTTGTCGACACAGATGCCGCAAACAAGGCCGCCGACGCCGATATGGCCCTCCAGGAACTCGGCGCCGACTATGCCGGCGTCGCCTATGTAACCGCGACGATCACGGTCTGGGACGATGATCCGCACGTCGCCGACGAGAAGCTGCGTCTCGTGGAAAAGGTGGTTCAGGGGCGTGATTTCACGGCGATGGCGGAAACGATCAACGCAGTCGATGCATGGCTCGGAAGCCTGCCCGGCCATGTCTACGCCAATGTCCGGCAGCCACCGATCTCGACACTTAACCTCGCCCACATCATACCGCTTTCCGCCGTGTGGGCCGGGCCGGAACGCAATGAACATCTTGCAGCGCCGCCATTGCTATATGGTAAGACCGAAGGCTCGACGCCTTTCCGGCTTTCCATTCACGTCGGCGATGTCGGTCACACGCTGATCGTCGGCCCGACCGGCGCGGGCAAGTCGGTGCTGCTGGCTTTGATGGCGCTCCAGTTTCGGCGCTATGCACGCTCGCAGGTCTTTGCCTTCGACTTCGGAGGGTCGATCCGTGCGGCGGCTATCGCGATGGGTGGTGACTGGCACGACCTGGGCGGCGATTTGAGCGATGGTGCTGCCGAGAGTGTCAGCCTTCAACCGCTCGCACGCATCCACGACCTCTTCGAACGGGCATGGGCGGCCGATTGGATCGCCGCCATCCTGATCCGCGAGGGCGTGCAGATGACGCCCGAAGTCAAGGAACATGTCTGGACGGCGCTCACCTCGCTTGCATCGGCACCGGCGACCGAACGGACGATCACCGGCCTCGTGGTGCTTCTCCAGTCGAATGACCTCAAGCAGGCGCTCCGACCGTATTGCATCGGTGGATCCCATGGCCGTCTGCTCGATGCCGAAAGCGAATATCTCGGATCGGCCACGGTCCAGGCCTTCGAGACCGAAGGTTTGATCGGCACGGGGGCGGCTTCGGCAGTGCTCGCCTACCTGTTCCATCGCATCGAGGATCGGCTCGACGGCTCGCCGACGATGATCATCATCGACGAAGGCTGGCTGGCCCTTGATGATGACGACTTCGCCGGACAGCTTCGCGAATGGCTGAAGACGCTGCGCAAGAAGAACGCCAGCGTGATTTTCGCCACGCAGTCGCTCTCAGACATCTCTGGTTCAGCCATTGCGCCGGCGATCATCGAGAGCTGCCAGACACGGCTGCTGCTCCCGAACGAGCGCGCGATCGAGCCGCAGATCGCGTCGATCTACGAGCGGTTCGGCTTGAACAGACGGCAGATCGACATCCTCGCGCGGGCCATGCCGAAGCGGGACTACTACTGCCAATCGCGGCGCGGCAACCGCCTGTTCGAGCTGGGGCTCTCTGAAGTTGCCCTCGCTCTATGCGCGACATCGTCCAAGACAGACCAGGCCGCGATCGCTCGGATCGTTGCCGAACACGGGCACCAAGCCTTTCTGGCGTCCTGGCTGCGCCACCGTGGGCTTGATTGGGCGAACGAACTCATTCCTGCAATCAACAACCGGGAGAAGCCTGAATGAAACTGCATTGTTCATATGTGGCGCGATTTGGCGCCTTGTTGCTCACCGCCCCAGTCGGGGCGGCTGCGATATTCGTACCGCCGGCGTACGCACTTATCGTCTACGATCCAAGCAATTACGCGCAGAATGTCCTGCAGGCGGCGCGAGCCCTCGATCAGATTACCAACCAGATCACCTCGCTTCAGAACGAAGCGGAAATGCTGATCAACCAGGCCCGCAATCTTACCGCCTTGCCGTTCTCGTCGCTGCAGCAGCTTCAGCAGTCCGTCGAGCGGACGCAGCAGCTTCTGAGCCAGGCGCAAAACATTGCCTATGACGTCCAGCAAATCGATCAGCTGTTCCAAGAGAAATATGCAAATTTCTCGCTCTCGGCCTCGGATCGGCGGCTCGTCGCCGATGCGCGCTCCAGATGGGAGAACACCGTCGGCGGGCTTCAGGACGCCATGCGTGTCCAGGCAGGCGTTGTCGGCAACATCGATACGAACCGCGCGCAGATGTCGTCACTCGTCACCGCGAGCCAGTCGGCAACCGGGGCCTTGCAAGCCACGCAGGCGGGCAATCAGCTTCTCGCGCTCCAGACCCAACAGCTCGCCGACCTCACGGCCGTCGTTGCCGCCAATGGTCGTGCCGAGGCGTTGAGCGAAGCCGAACGTGCCGCCGCCGCCGAGCAGGGGCGCGAGCAGCGTCGGCGTTTCCTTGCACCGGGCTCAGGCTACCAGCCCGGCAACGCCCGGATGTTCCCCAGTCAGAACTGAGTGGAGATCGTTATGCACGCCAAGATGCTTGCCCGGCTCGGTGCCGTCGTCTTCATCGGTTTCATCATCGTGGCAACGGCGATCGGGTTGTCGCGACGAGATGACCCGTCAACAGGGAGCATGCTCGAGCCGCAGATGCAGACCATTGTCGATCCTCTGCGCCTGCAACTTCGGCGCTGCAGGGACCTGGGCGAGGCAGCCATCCGCGACCAGCGGTGCCCGGAGATCTGGTCGGCAAACAGGGATCGCTTCCTGCAGCAGAAGAGCAAACCGGCTGCGGACGACTTACCTGCCCAGCAGGCACCGCCGGCACAGCGAGGGGCACGCTGACATGGGCGGTACCGGCGTCATCGACACTTTCCTCGGGGTGTTCACCCGCTACATCGACGGCGGTTTTGGCCTGCTCGGCGGCGAAGTCGCCTTCATCGCGACGACGCTGATCGTAATTGATGTGACGCTCGCCGCTTTGTTCTGGAGCTGGGGCGCGGATAACGATCTCATCGCACGCCTCGTCAAGAAGACGCTTTTCGTCGGCGTCTTTGCCTATATCATCTCCAACTGGAACAACCTGGCTCGCATTGTCTTCGATAGCTTTGCCGGCCTTGGACTCAAGGCCAGCGGCACAGGGTTTACCACGGCCGATCTGCTGCGCCCCGGCAAGGTCGCGCAGACCGGCCTTGATGCGGGCCGTCCGCTGCTCGACTCGATTTCCGATCTCATGGGCTGGGTCGCCTTCTTCGAGAACTTTATCCAGATCGCCTGTCTGCTTTTTGCCTGGGCCCTGATCTTGCTCGCTTTTTTTATCCTCGCGGTGCAGCTCTTCGTGACCTTGATCGAGTTCAAGCTGACGACGCTCGCTGGATTCGTGCTGATCCCCTTCGGGCTGTTCGGCAAATCCGCCTTCATGGCCGAGCGTGTGCTGGGCAACGTCATTTCCTCGGGCGTCAAGGTGCTGGTGCTTGCGGTCATCATCGGCATCGGGTCGACGCTGTTCAGCGAATTTACGCAAGGTTTCGGTGATGCCGCACCGACGATTGACCAGGCGATGGCTATCGTTCTCGCGGCTCTCTCGCTTCTCGGTCTCGGTATTTTCGGACCTGGCATCGCCAGCGGCCTCGTCTCCGGAGGCCCTCAACTCGGCGCCGGTGCTGCGGTTGGCGCAGGGCTTGCCGCTGCCGGCGTGGCTACTGCAGGTGCCGCTGCCGCCGGTGCCGCTGCTTCCGGCGGTGTCTCGCTAGTCGGCACAACTGCGGCGGCAGCGCGTGGCGGAGCGGCCATCGTCGGTGGCGCGTCGACCGTCTACAGCCTCGCCGCCGCCGGCCAATCAGGTGGCTCTCGTGTCGCTTCGGGTCTGGCTGCGGTGACAAAGGCTGGCGTTCAGGCCAGCGCATCTCCGCTGAGGCGCAGCGCTTCCAATGCCGCAGACAGTCTCAGATCAAGTTTCCAATCCGGTGCGCGCTCGGCCTTCGAAGCGACTGGTGGATCATCGACAAGGGACACGCTCGGCGACGAGATGCCGGAAGGCGATACCGGTGTCGCAACCCACTCGAGGCCGACCGATGTGCCGCCTGCATGGGCAAGGCGCATGAAGCGTTCCCAGCAGCTCGCCCATGGCATGCAAGCTGCAGCGCATGCCGTCAAATCCGGCGACGGTCACGGCGCCGGTACAGCGATCAATCTTTCGGAAGGCGACTGACCATGTTCAAGCGAGCATTGACGCATTACGGAAAATCACCCCAGTCTGAAACGCCCTACCAGCGCGCCGCCCAGGTCTGGGACGATCGCATCGGCTCGGCCCGCGTGCAGGCCAGGAATTGGCGTTACATGGCCTTCGGTTGCCTTGGCCTGTCCGCAGGTCTTGCCGCGGCACTCGTCTGGCATTCCGCCAACGGCTCGATCGTACCTTGGGTCGTTGAAATCGACAGGCTCGGCCAGGCGCAGGCGATTGCGCCAGCTGTTGCCGGCTACCAGCCGACCGATCCCCAGATCGCGTTTCAGCTGGCGCGCTTCATCGAGCAGGTGCGCTCGATCCCTGCCGACGCGATCATCGTCCGCCAGAACTGGCTGCGGGCCTACGACTTCACGACGCGGGCCGGCGCACTTGCACTCAGCGACTATGCGCGCGCCAACGATCCGTTCAGCAGGGTCGGCAAGCAGCAGGTCGCCGTCGAGGTGTCCTCGGTCATCCGCGCCTCGCCCAATTCCTTCCGGATCGCCTGGGTGGAACGCCGGTATCAGGACGGGGCGCTTGCCGCGACCGAGCGATGGAGCGCGATCCTCACCATCGTCTTGCAGCAGCAACGCGATGCCGAAAAGCTTCGGGCCAATCCGCTCGGGCTCTACGTCAACGCCATCAACTGGTCAAAGGAGCTTGGCCAATGATGTCCGCACGCCATAAAAATCTCCCCATGAATGCGGGACGTCTGGTCATTCTGCTTGCCGCCTCCGCCCTTGCCGGATGTGCCAGAGGGACCCCGCCGCCGGAGATCTCTTACGACAATCCGGCCCCGGCCGTGCGGGCGGTGGAACCGCCGGCTTCCGTGCGCGTCGTGGAGTTGCCCAAGCCCCTGCCATTGCCCGGCCAGATGAAGGCGGTGCAACCTCCTCGCCAGACAGCGGAATCGCAGAATCCCGCTATCCGCGTCAATCAGGCCAATGCCGCCGCGCGCGTCCAACCTGTGCGCGACGGCTTCATCAACTCCATGCAGGTCTATCCGTTCACCCAGGGCGCCCTCTACCAGGTGTATGCCGCGGTCGGTCAGATCACCGACATTTCCCTGCAGCCTGGCGAGCAACTCGTCGGCGCGGGGCCGGTTGCCGCGGGTGACACCGTGCGTTGGATTATCGGCGACACCGAAAGCGGTGTCGGCGCCACGAAGCAGATCCATGTTCTTGTCAAGCCGACCCGCCCTGATCTGATGACCAACCTCGTCATCAATACAAACCTTCGCACCTATTACATGGAGCTGCGTTCGACACCCTCGACCTACATGGCGTCGGTCTCCTGGCAGTATCCGCAGGATCAGCTTATTGCGCTTCGCCGACAGAACGCTGAAGCCGAGGCGAGCCAGCCAGTTTCTACCGGCGTCGATCTTTCGCGCGTGAACTTCCGCTACGTTGTGACGGGCGATCGGGCACCTTGGCGTCCTCTGCGCGCATTCGACGACGGGCGCCAGGTGTTCATCGAGTTTCCGCGCGGGATCGGTCAGGGCGAGATGCCGCCGCTCTTCGTCGTCGGCGCGCAAGGCAACAGTTCGGAACTGGTAAACTATCGAGTTCGCGGCAACTACATGATCGTCGACCGACTGTTTGCCGCCGCCGAACTGCGTTTCGGCGCCGATCGAAACCAGAAGCGGGTACGGATCTCCCGCACCGACGGAAGGTCGGCGTCATGAGCAAGCTTCAGCCCGAAAAGGCGGACGATGTGCCTCCGCCGGGAAATGCCAGCGATGACGCTCAGCCGTTGACCGGCGAGCCGGTCGCGTCGATGCGGCTGCGCCCGGCTCCGCCGCGCGTGACCCGGCTTTCCCGAAAAGTGCTCGCAGGTCTCTGCCTGATCGCCGGCGTCGGCCTTGGCGGCGCGCTCATCCTCGCATTGCAGACCCATCGTGGCCGGCAGAGCGACGAGCTCTACGCAACGGACAATCGCGCCATCCCCGATGGGTTGAACAGCCTGCCGCGCGATTATGTCGGTCCTATTCTCGGGCCGCCGCTGCCTGGCGATCTCGGTCGTCCGATCGTCAATGCGCAGAACCGCGGGCAGCCGGTTCCGGCGCCTCCGATCGTCATGCCAGCGGCGCAACCCGGGATTAGTGCCGAGGAACAGCGTCGCCAGCAGGAGCTGGAAGCGGCAAGGACCGCACGCCTCTTTGCGTCGACGGAGACCCGTGCCGCGAACAATCAATCAGTCGCCGCGCCCACGCCGGTGCAGGCAATGCCGGATCTTGCACATCTCGGTCTTGCGCCGCAGCCCTCGACTCCCACCGCGCAGGATCGTCAGCGCGCATTCCTGCAGGAGACACCCGACAAGCGAACTGTCGCGCCGGATCGCGTCGCCGCGCCGGCATCGCCGAATATTCTTCAGGCGGGCGCGGTGATTGCCGCGGCGCTCATCACCGGCATTCGCTCTGATCTTCCTGGCCAGATCACCGCACAAGTCACGGAAAACATCTACGACAGCCCGACCGGCCGAATTCTCCTCGTGCCGCAGGGCACACGTATCATCGGCCAGTACGACGACAATGTGCAATTCGGGCAGAGCCGTGTCCTCCTGGTCTGGAACAGGCTGATCTTTCCCAATGGCCGCTCGATCGTGCTCGAGCGGCAACCGGGTGCGGACGCGGAAGGCCATGCCGGCCTGCAGGATGGAGTCGACTATCACTGGTGGGATCTTGCCAAGGCCGCCGGACTGTCAACCCTGCTTGGAATTGGCGCGGAACTGGCCAGCAACGACGACGACCGCCTGATCCGGGCGATCCGCAATGGTGGGCAGGACACGATCAACGATACAGGTCAGCAGATCGTTCGGCGGCAACTCAATATCGTGCCGACATTGACGATACGGCCTGGTTTCCCGGTGCGGGTCATCGTTACGCGAGATCTTGTGCTCGAACCCTATGGAGGTTGAATGAGTAATTTGCGACTTGGACGGCTCGATGATGAGAAACCGGTCAAGGTGACGCTGGAGCTTCCCGCGGCCCTGCATCGTGACTTGACGGCTTATGCCGATTTGCTCGGCAAGGAACAGCGGCAGCCAATCGGTGATCCGGCCAGGCTCATCGTTCCGATGTTGCAGCGGTTCATGGCGTTGGACCGGGGCTTTGCAAAGGCGCGGCGGTCGCAACCACCGCGAACGCAGGCGGATGGCTAGCGGTACGATTGCCGGTCAGCCGCGACTTCGTTTGGGTTGGACAGATCAAATTGGCTCGGATCGATCGGCTAGCCGGGAATCTTGATCCCGAGGACTTCTGCGAGGCGTCCGGTGGCCGCCTCGCGGGCGTGGGGTTGTAGTTTGTCGAGATTGAACTGCTTCCATTTGACGGCGGGCAGCTCTGCGGCATCTGGCGCGCCGAGCTTGTCCCAGTCCGGTTTACCGGATTTGAAGCCGACAAGAAATTCGCGATGTGCGGCAGGCATGTCGCCGACGATGCGATCGACCAGTTGCCGGCGGGCTGCCAGCAATTCCTCAAGGCTTATATCCTCCGCCGTCATGCCTTGGAAATTCAGGCCGAATTCGTCGGCGATATCCTTTTGCCTGCGGGTAAGGACGGCTGCGATCGGGCTGTCGTGACTTATGAGATAGACAATGAATGCCTGCCTGAGATCGTCACTGATGCCTTCCTTAACCAGAAGGTCCCGGACGTCGAAGAGATCGCGGGGATGTTGGCGGTCGAGTGCCGCCATGATCTTGCCTGCGTAGAGGTCTGCGAACGAGACGAGTTGCATTTCTGCGAAGCCGAAATTTGCCTCCACCTGCTCAGAGACTGAACCGATACGAGGGGGGAATACGCAACCGCGCAGGACCGGCGTCACCTCGATCTTCACCTGTGTCCGGCCGCGCTGAACGATCAGTCGTGTCAGCGTATTGTCGGAAAGGCGGCTTTCCGCAACATGAACGCCCGTGATCGTTTTCGAAATTCTCCGCGCGATCCGCAAGAGTGCTGCTTCGATCGCCGCAAGCGATTCCGGGCGCGAAGCTACCGGCAGATAGGTAAGATCGATGTCGACCGAAAGACGCGGCATGTCGCGAACGAAAAGATTGATGGCGGTGCCGCCCTTAAGCGCAAAGCAGTTTTCGCTCGCGACAGCCGGTATGGTTTGCACAAGCAATGCCACCTGCTGTCGATAGCGCTCATCGATTGCCATGGAAGTCCTCCGGGACCGTGATCAAATAAGTAGGGTCGAGGCGCCCACCGGGTACCAGCGAACGCTTGCCATGACCAAGATCGACAGCCTCTCTGTCCAGATATTTTCGCCAAGGATGCTGATGACGATCGGCAAAGAAAAAGAACAGCCGCTTGACCTTGATGCTCTTGCAATCGGCAAGCAGCTTTTGAAGCAGTCGCGGTCTGAGTGTGGTGAGGCTCTCGAAGAACTTATCCGCCTGCTCGAAACTGCCGTCGCCGGGCAATTCGTCCAGCATCTCGAACGCCGCACGCTCGGGCGTTGAGAGCGTCAACGGCCAGTCCCATGGCCCCCAGGGCATCGTATTCAGGGAATGTCTGTGTTGCTGTTCAATTTCCGGAGCGCCGCCATTTCGGATATCCCAGGCGTGGCCCGTCAGTCCGAAGTGAACGGGTTCGTTGCGGAACAGCGCTTCGCTATTATGGTAATGAAACTTTACTTGAAGACCAAGTTTGTCGAGCCACGCGGGGGGCGACCGTCGTCCGTAGAGGTGAACATTCCGGTCCTCGCGTTCGAGATAGTGGGCAAAGCCGTGCAATGACAGCGCGGTTTGTCCGCCAACGATGAGCGGTCGGTCCAAGAGGATCTGGAGTGAGATTATCACATGCTGCCACAACAGTCTGGCGCCCGGTTTGCGATAAACGCCGTGGGCGAGCCTCTCCAGCCAGCCATTTGCAACATATTTGTGTGTGAGTTGCGCCGAATATCCCCGTTTTGTGAGCCAGGCAGCATCGACGACGAGCCCCTCCGGGAGGTCTCGCAAGAGTTGGTTTAGCTTTCCCTGCGATTCTTCATTCATGGCTTATATTTTTAGCGATTACCGAACTAGATGCTGGTTTGAATCTCCGAAAAATTATATACCTTGGGGTTATAAAGTCATCAATAGATAAACTTCCTGGTTGGACCTAAAGGAAGTGCATGTCTTGGCGACCGTATAGAGCTTCATGAGGCGGGATTTGCCGCCACCGCCAGAACCTGGGATCAATCAGACTTTGCAGCGTGATATACAGTCCGAATGAGAATCACGGCTTTCGTTTTCCTTCTCGGTTTGACACCCCTTGTGGCCAACGCGGTGTCGTCAGTTGCGGCGAGAGTATCGGTTTATTTTACGCCCGCCGAGCAGTGCGAAGCCCGTATTGTCGACGCCATAGACCAGGCAAGATCGACTATCCGCTTGCAAGCCTACGGCTTTACCTCCCTGCCGATCATCCACGCCTTGCAGCGGGCGGCTAAACGCGGTGTTGAGGTCCTTGCGATACTGGATAAGATCAACGAGAAGCGATACTCAGGCGCCACGCTATTGCAGGCGGCAGGCATCCCTGTCTGGATCGACGTCGATCCGGCCATTGCGCACAACAAGATCGTCGTCATCGACCGATATCTGGTGATTGGCGGCTCGTACAATTACACAGCAGCGGCACAGAAACGCAACGCGGAAAACGTGACCTTTACCGAGAGCCGGGAGTTCGCCAGGGAATTTATCGACAACTGGGACAGTCGGCTGAAGACGTCCCATGTTTTCGACCAAAGGGTCGGCAAGCCGGCTGATTAATGGCGCCTGTGTCCGTAATGATATGGGTAGCGATAGGTCCCACCGGGGTGCTTCGCGTAACAACTGGCGCGCTTGCAATGGCCCGTGGCAAAACCATGATGTGGCCGGCGACCATATCTTGCTTCGGCGGTTGTCGAAAGGGCCATCACCGCAAGGGCGACGATCGCAACCAAACGTTTCATGTCTATCTCCCTGACATTTGAAAAGGTCGATAAATCCCTGTGTCGAATATCATTTTCGAGCCTTGCCATCTTCGGCGACGACTTGAATGCGGCCGTTCATGCTGAGCGAGTAGAAAAATGCAGCCGTGCCGCTGAGGCTCTTTGCCCGTTGCGCGCTGCTCACATACCAGTCGAAATCGCCCGTTACCCGGCAAAGGTCGGCGTCGCATGCGGTAACGACGCTTTCCGGCCTCAGGCGGTACATTCTGCTCGGCCAGCGCTCGAAGAACTTGCGCTTGTCATCGAGTATGTCGTCCAAGCTTCTCTGTTTGCCGTAAAAGCGGACTTCGCCGGCATAGACATTCGAGGCAAAGGCAATTGCCTGGTTGGCCGGTAGGCTCCCGGAATTCACCAGTTCGGCGACGAAGTTTCTGGCCTGCGCCTCCTCGTTCCGCATGCCGCTAATCGATGCGGGGGCCGATTGGATCGTCGGTGTGGTGGCAGGTGCTGAGGAAATCTGGCCGCCTTGCGAATCCGGCGACAGATGTTCGATCCCGAATTGCTTGATCTCGTCTGCGGTGAAGAAGTGAATATCATCCGACGACGTGCGAAACATGATCGGGAATATGCGAGGATCGACGCCATACTTGTTCAGTGTGTCGAGAATATCCGAGATGTTGAGCTGCGCGTTTCCCAGGTCTACATTGCCGCTGATCTGGTGAACGCCAAGGCGGCCCTGAACCACGCGGTTTCTGCCGGCAAAGAAGACGTAGGCACAGGCCGAGGCGCAAGCCGAGTCGGACGGAATGACGGTGCTCATGCCCTTGGTGTAGACGTCATCGGCGATCAGCAATCCATTCTGGACATCGCCGCCGGGGCTGTTCAGCACCAGGATTTTCAGGTTCGGATTGGCCGCCAGTATCCGCCTGAACGACAAAGCCGACCGCGCATCAATCGGCCCATCAAGACGGATTGCCAAGGGCCAGAGAGGCGATACCGAAAATGGCGCGAGGCTGTCTTCCGCCCTCGAAGCCATCGCCCAGGAGAAAAAGATGATCCCGATCAAGAATACGCGACAACTAAACACGGCTCGGCCCCTCAACTTGGCTGATCATTGCCGAATAAGTAGAAAATGTCGATGAAAAGAATTCTCTTCAAAGTTTTGGCGGCAAGCGTTTCAGCCGCTCGACAAAGTCTATTCTCTGCCGCAAGCTATACTTGTCTTTAACGGAGAGGAACGATGCCTTCGAGAAGCAAGAAGAAGGAGGAACTCGAATTCGATATTTCTCCAACAATGGAGGCTGAGGAGCTTCGCCGAGCAGCAGTCCATTACGCGCAACGTCATAGCCGCTGGTACGAAATTGAGGCCAATCGCAAGGGAGATCAATGGAACTATATTACCTTTGCGACCATCGTCTTAAGCGCCATCTCCTCGGTCGTGGCGGCTTACGATCTGGGGTCCGACTGGCGTTTTATTCCCGCCGGCCTGTCGGCGCTCGCGGCGCTGTGCGCCGCCTATCTGACGCAATTTCGTGTCCGCGATCTCTGGCAAATTCGCGAGGCGGGTCGAATAGATGCCGAAAAGCTCGTTGCCCAGGCGCAATTGATCGATGTCAGCGACGCCAAGGCGACGTTTGTTCAGGCCGTCGCCCTGCGTCGGGAACTTCATGAGCTGGAACTCGATCAGACCCGGCAATTCTTCGCCGTGCCCAAATCCGGCAGTTCTGAGGCCTAAGGCAGATTGATCTCGTCGCCATCATGCAGACAGCGACGAGAGATTGGCCTGTCATCTGATCCAGGCGTTCCAGCGCTGAAGCAGCATCGCCGCGTTGGCGTTGATCCATTCCGCATCCGGTATCACGATGTAGCGGTCGACCTCCTCGGCTGTCGGCATTGTTTTCCTGACATCCTCTGGGATCAGTGCAACTGCGTCGCTACTTGGAGGGGTGCAGGACAGCACCGCGCAAGCTTGGGCTTGCGCCTTGGGCGAGTTCAGCCAGAACGCGATCAGTTTCAGTGCATTGTCGTGATGAGGCGCCCCTTTGATCAGCGCGATGCGGTCGCCAACCAGGAACGAGGCCTTGTAGGACCAGCCAATCGGCAAACCTTCGCTTTGCATCGCCTTTGCGCGCGTCAGCCAGATTTGGCCGAGGGAATAATCCCCGTTGCGGAATCCCTGCACGCTTTGATCACCCGTCCTCCACCAGATGGAGACGGCCGGCCGGATCTCCTCAAGCTTTCTGAGCGCTCGGTCGACGTCGAGGGGAAAGAGCTTATCTCGGCTGACACCATCGGCTAGCAGCGCTGCTGCCATCACCCGCCAGGGGTCGTCGAAGTTGGGGAACGCACGGCCACCTGGAAACTTCTTCGTATCCCACATATCCGCCCAGCTTGCTGGCACCGGGTCGCCGGCCTTGCCGATACGGTAGGCAAGAAGGGTGGCCGTGGACTGAAGAAGGGCGCCTCCCGGAGCGCAGGCGTGGGGGCCAAGGTCCTTGCGTTCGGCAAATTGGCGGCAGAATTCGGTCAGGTCCTCGGTCACCTCGCGATGGGCCTTGGACGCTGCCTGGATTTCGCCATCGAGATAGAGATCCCAGGTGACGTTACCTGTTTTTACCATGGCGCTGGCCTTGGCGCGCATTTCGGCATTCGTTGCGACAACAACGACAACGTCGATGCCGGTCGCTTTGGTGAATGGATCGAACCATGCTTCTTTGAGCGTCCGGTCATAGGCGCCACCCGTCGAGGCGATGATGACCTGTTCGGTGGCTCTCGCCATTTGCGGGAAGAAGAGAGGCGAGAGCAATGCGGCGGCCGTGCAGAGAAATCGCCGTATCCGCAAGGATATCTTGGAATGGCATCCGGATGACATGGAATATTCCCTTCTCGTATGGTTTGAAGTTGCGGACGGTGTCGTCACTGCCGTGCCCTGCGCGTGACAAAAAGCTGGATTGTTCCCATGAGGAGCAAGGAAATCGCCACCAGAACGGTCGATGCCGCTGCAATCACGGGTGTCAGGTTGAAGTCGATGTCCTCGAACATCTTTCGGCCAATCGATTTTCCGCCTGTGTCGGAGATGAAAAAAGCAACCGTCGCCTCGTCGAATGATGCGAGGAAGGCAAAGACTGTCGCCGAAGCAATGCCTGGCGCCATATTTGGCAGGATAATTCGAAAGAACGTCTGCAGCCGGTTTGCGCCGCAACTCAGGCCTGCGAGCTCAAGCATCGGATCAATCCGCTGCAGTGACGCCGTGACCGTAATGATGACGTAGGGGCAGGCAAGCACCGTATGGGCAATCAGAAACCCGGTGAAGCTGCCGGTGAGTTGCAGTGGCGAGAATACCAGATAAAGAGCCACGCCAAGCACGATATGCGGGACGATCATCGGTGCCACCGACAGCACCTGCAACGCATTCTTGAACGGAAGGTCTCCCCGGACGATAGCTAGCGACGCCATGGTGCCGATGATGGTCGCGCTGATAGTTGTCGCAATCGCGATCTTGACGCTGAACCATGTCGCTGCCATCCAATCGGGGTCGCCGAAATAGGTCCAATACCAACGCAATGTCAGTCCCTGCGGCGGAAACTGGATATAATCGGTCTTGCTGAGCGACATCGGGATGATCAGCAGCGTCGGCAGGGCGAGAAAGAACAGGACGCCCGCCACGACCGAACCGCCGGTGAAGATGGCTGCCGCTTTGCCAAGGGGATGCAAGGTCGCGAGATGCCGCCAACTGCTGGTGACGGAAGGCGACGGCGGGGAGGAAGAGTGGTCAATGTACACCGCTAAATCCTTTGCTGGAGGAAAGCGCCTTGCGAAACAAGACGATGAGAACGATCGTCATGGCGAGCAGGATCATCGACAGCGCCGCCGCGAAGGGCCAATCAAGCAGGACTGTGGTTTGCTGGCCGATCAGATTTGCCATCAGCATCGACCCCGGTCCTCCGACGAGGGCGGGCGTGATGTAAAATCCGAGCGCAAGCACGAAGCACATGGTCGCGCCGGCAAAGATGCCCGGAAGGCTCAAAGGCAAGGTCACGTGGAGAAAAGCACGGATCTGCCCGGCTCCAAGGTTACGGGCGGCGCGGACATAGTCGCTGGGTAGGAGCCGCAAGCTGGAATAGATCGGCAGGATGACGAAGGGCAGCAGCACATGCGTCATGGCAAGGACAACGGCGCCCTGCGTGTAAAGCAGTTTGAGTGGTTCATCCGTCAGGTTCACGGAGGTGAGGATCGTATTCACGACGCCGCGGCGCTGTAGCAGAACGATCCAAGCATAGGAGCGGATGAGCACCGACGTCCAAAGAGGGATGAAGACACAAGCCGCGGCGATCACGGCAAGTTTCCCTCTCAGATGCGCCATGGCCAACGCGACCGGATAGGCCGCGATGACGCCAAGAACGGTGACCGAGACAGCAACCGCGACCGTATTGGCAAGAACCGAAACATAGAGGGGCTCGCTCAGAAACCGACCATATGTTCCCGACGGTCCGTCACGGAGGCTAAGCGTGATCAGGCTGGCCAAGGGATAGAGGAAGCCGACTGCAAGGATTGCGAGAAGCGGCGTGATTAAAAGCCATGACGACACGATCGCATAGTGTCGCGCCGAGCGTGGCCGCAACCAAGAGTGTGATTTCCGAGGATGCTGAGTGATTGGGGAGGGCGTCGGAATACTCATGCCGCAAACGCCTCTCGGGTCGGAAAAATCTGCACCTTTTCCTCATCGATGGTGACGTCCGCTGCGGTTCCGACTTCAAAGGGTGCGGCCTGGCTGGCGGGCATTTGGACGCGCAGCACGGCGTCGAGCAATTCCGCCACACGGACCAGAAGAACCTGGCTCGAGCCGAAGAACACCGATGCTTCGATAACGCCAGCAATGGAATTTCTTTCACCGCTGCCGCGCGTCGCCAATCGAATATGCTCCGGCCTGATCGCAAGCTGAACTTCACTTCTTGCCGGTACGTTGACTGTACGATTGCCTAAAAAGGCTGGTGCCCGTAACAGATGGTTCTCCGCAAGCTGAATGATATGGTCGACGCCTTCGGTTCCCATGTGGATGCCGGGGACAAAGTTCATCACACCGATGAAATCTGCGACGAAGGGATTGGCAGGCCTCTTGTAAAGATCAGCCGGCGTGTCGATCTGTTGGAGATCGCCCTGTCTCATGACGGCGACGCGATCGGACATCGCCAATGCCTCGTCCTGGTCATGTGTAACGTAGATGACGGTTGCGCCGAGCCGTCGTTGCAGGCGTTTGAGCTCGAATTGCATCGTTTCGCGCAGTTTTTTGTCGAGCGCACCGAGCGGTTCGTCCATGAGAATAACCGGCGGATCAAAGACCAGGGCGCGGGCAACGGCGACGCGCTGCTGCTGACCGCCCGAAAGCTGATGAGGATAACGATCGCAATGGTCGGATAGCTGGACGAGTTGAAGGATTTCCTCAACCCGGGCTGCACGAGCCGCAGCCGGAAGAACGCGACGCATCTTCAGTGGAAACGCAATGTTCTGTCCAACGGTCAAATGCGGAAACAACGCATATTTCTGGAAGACCATGCCGATGTCACGGCGGTTCGGGGGCAGGAGCGTGACATCCTTGTCATCTATTCGAATTGTCCCCGCCGTCGGCGCCTCGAAGCCGGCGATCATGGTCAACAGTGACGTCTTGCCGGATCCGGAAGGGCCGACGATCGAGACGAATTCGCCTGGCTCGATCTCCAGATCGGTCTCCTTGACAGCCCAAACATCTCCATAGCGTTTCTGGATCTTCGAAAGGATCAACCTACGGCCAATCAAATGCGTGCCCTCCTTCAATTTGCTGAGAATTCCCCGGTTTCGTTGTCATGCGGCGTTAGCCGTCCCCGTTCGTGATCGATGCGGGCCTTCCGTCGGCCGATCGGTCGTACGTCTGATTGGAAAATCCATTGAATCAGTGGCCGTGACAGGCACGGGACGGACTGCTAAACCTATTTTGATGTGACAATCGCTTTGCGAAAACTTCACACAATCTTTTTGTTGCATCAAAATATGGCGCTGTCAACATAGGGAAATGGGAGATGAGTGTGGAACTTGTGGAAGGTGGGGCTTTGGTTCGGCAGGCTGGTGGATTGGGGGATGCCGCCTACCGGGAAATGAAGGAGCGCCTGATCCGCGGCGTCTACGAGCCCGGCTACAAGATGACGGTGCGCGCCGTTGCCGAGGATTTGGGTGTCAGTTCGACGCCCGCGCGTGATGCGATCAACCGCCTGACGAGCGACGGCGCTCTGGTCTATGCCGGGCCGAAGACGGTCATTGTTCCGGTCTTAAGCGAGGCCGATTTGAAGGAGATAACCTGGATCCGGCTTGCGCTGGAGGGGCTGGCAGCCGAGCGGGCGGCGCAGGCGGGTTCGCGGGAGGCCCTTGAAAAGCTGCGCACATTGCAGGGGGCGATAAACTCGGCCCTGGAGGAGAAGGATTACACGGCGGTGCTACGATACAACAAGGACTTCCACTTCTCGGTCTATCGTCTTGCGGGCCTGCCTCACCTTATCGCGATGATCGAGGGGCTCTGGTTGCGCATCGGTCCTTCGCTCTACAATCTCTATCCCGAATTCGCGGAAGAGAAACAGGGCGTGCGCAATCATGAAATGGCAATGGAGGCCTTCGGAGAGCGTGATGGTCCCGCTTTGAAGGCGGCCTTTGAAAGCGATATTCGGGACGGTTATCGCTGCCTCTTGCGCGCTGCGCGGGAAAATTCTGGCCGTTAACGCTCGAATTTTGTTGCATTGACTTGACGACAAGATATTTTGTTGCAACAAAATTGCAAAGGCGATGCAAAGAGGCTCGTCTGAATTTGCAACGGAAAGTATCCTGTCATGTTTACAAGTTACGCTCAGGGACTGGGCTGGTCGGCTGTTCGTGCCCGCTCAAGTCATCTTTTCGGTCGGGGAAAGCGCGTGTTTCCCGCTGGTCTCACACGGTCGACGATCGAGAAGGACCCGATTCCGATCTACCTTGCAAAGGGCGAGGGCGCACATGTCTGGGATGCGGACGGCAATCGTCTGCTCGATCTCAACAACAACTTCACGACGCTCATTCACGGCCATGGGTTCCAGCCCGTCATTGAGGCGGTTATAAGAGTTCTGACGACCGGCACATGCTTTGCCAATCCCACCGAGCACGAGATAGCGCTGGCCGAGCTCCTAATATCGCGTATTCCCGCGATGGAACGGGTCCGTTTTGTCAATAGCGGCACCGAGGCTGTCATGTTTGCGATCAAGGCGGCGCGCGCCTTCACCGGGCGGTCCGCGATAGTGCGCTTCAGCGGCGCCTATCACGGCGCCTACGACTGGGCTGAGGCCGGCCAGCGCGTTGTCTTCGATGAGGCCGGTAAGAGCGTTGCAAAGCCTGCCTATCCCGGAGCGCCGGAGGAGATTGCCAACAATGTCGTGGTGCTCGACTTCAATGACGCTGCCGGGATTGAACAGACAGTCGCGTCAAGATCAAGCGACATCGCGGCCATTCTGATCGATCCGATGCCCAGCAGGGCGGGCCTGCTGCATCCAACAGCAGATTTCATTGCGGCGGTTTCGTCCGTCGCGCGTAAATTCGGTATCCTTATCATCGCGGATGAGGTTCTCAATCTTCGCCAAGCCTATACCGGTGCCTCCGCCCGCTATGGCCTTGAGCCCGATCTGATCACGGTCGGCAAGATCATTGGCGGCGGCTTTCCAGTTGGTGCGATCGGCGGCCGGGTGAATGTCATGGCTGTATTCGGCACCGAGGATAAGGCGCCGCTGGTCTCGCAAGGCGGCACCTTTTCGGCCAATCCCGTCTCCATGGTCGCCGGCAAGGCGGCAATGGAAGCCATGACGATCGAAGCTTTCGATCGACTTGAAATGGCAGGCGACAGGCTGCGCGGCGCACTGTCCGACACGGCTGCGAAGTGGCAGGCTCCGTTTTCCGTTTCCGGAGCGGCGTCCCTGTTTCGCATTCATCCGCGACGGAACCCGCCGACAAATTATCAGGCGGCAGCGATGACATCCAAGGATGCGGAAATCATGCGGGCACTGTCACGTCATTTCCTGGCATGCGGCATCATATTGCCGTTCGATGCTGCCGCCTGCCTTTCAACGCCGATGACGGAGGCGGATATCGACAGCGTTCTCGTCGCATTCGACGAATTTCTGGAAAAGAACAGCCACACCGGATGGGGAGAAATCTAATGGATGCAACATCAACGGCCGGTACGGTTGCCGATCGCATCGCCCAATCACTCGAACGCCACGGCGTCGAGGTGATTTTTGCCCAAAGCCTGCCGTCTGCTCTTATCCTGGCGGCCGAGGCCCGTGGCATTCGCCAGATCGCCTACCGGCAGGAGAACATGGGTGGCGCCATGGCGGATGGCTACGCCCGAATATCGGGCAAGGTCGGTGTCGTTGCCGCTCAGAACGGTCCGGCCGCGACCCTGCTGGTGCCGCCCCTTGCCGAATGCCTGAAAGCAAGCATCCCGGTCGTCGCCCTGGTCCAGGATGTCGAGCGCGATCAAACCGATCGGAACGCCTTTCAGGACTTCGATCAGATTGCCTTGTTCCAGTCCTGCACGAAATGGGTCCGGCGTGTCACCGTTGCCGAACGGATCGATGATTATGTCGATGCTGCCTTCACCGCCGCGACGTCCGGCCGCGCCGGACCAGTGGCATTGCTGCTGCCGGCTGATCTTTTGCGCTCCCCCGCGCCGCTCGTCGGGGTGTCACGAAGGAAGAGCCTCGGACGGTGGCCGCTCGATCGGTCGCGTCCATCGGATCGCGATCTGCATCAGGCGGCCTTGCGCATCGCAGCCGCCCGGTCGCCCGTCGTGCTGGCCGGTGGTGGCGTTCATTGCGCAGGCGGGGCCGATGAGTTGGTCGGTCTGCAAGATGAGGCGAGCTTACCGGTCTTCACCACCAATATGGGAAAAGGCGCGGTCAGTGAGTTTCATCCACTGTCCGCCGGTGTGCTGGGGTCGCTCGTCGGTCCTCGTTCGCTCGGCTTTCATAGTCATGGATTGATGTCGGAGGCCGATCTTGTCCTTCTGGTGGGAACGCGCACAAATCAGAACGGCACTGATAACTGGAAACAGATCCCAGGCAAAGCGAGCTTGATCCATATTGATGTCGACCCGACGGAAGTCGGTCGAAACTACGAGGCTCTGCGCCTGGTCGGTGATGCCGCGGAAACATTGGCGGCATTACGTGCGGCGCTTAAGGGTTGCGATCTTTCGCTGAGGCGTAGCCAGCGCGGGGCGCTTGAAGAGCGGATCGCTTCATTCTGGCGCAGTTTCGATGAAGCACGTCACACGAGATGTGAGTCGGCTGCTTCACCTATTCGCCCAGAGCGGGTCATGGCCGAATTGCAGCCGTGGCTTGAGCGCGATATCACAGTCGTTGCCGACGCCAGCTATTCATCCATGTGGATACTAGGGCAATTGCGCACTCCACAGGCGGGCAAGCGGTTCATCACACCGCGCGGCCTGGCGGGGCTTGGATGGGGGTTTCCGCTTGCGCTCGGCGCCAAGGCCGCCGAGCCGGCGCGTCCGGTCGTCGCCGTCGTCGGAGATGGTGGCTTCGCCCATAGCTGGGCGGAGATCGAGACAATGATGCGCATGCGATTGCCGATAACCGTGATTGTTCTCAATAACGGCATTCTCGGTTTCCAGCGCGACGCCGAAACCGTGAAATTCGGCAACTACACGTCCGCATGCCATTTTGCCGAAGTTGACCATGCGGCAATCGCAAAAGCATGCCGGTGTGCATCCGTTCGCGTTGAGGATCCGGCTGATATCGCGGTGGCGCTGAAGCGCGGTATCGAAGGAAGCGAACCGCTGCTGATCGAGGTGATGACAGATCCCGAGGCCCATCCGCCTCTGTCTCTGTTTGCCGCGATGGATCGCGCTGCATGACGGCCGCGCCCCGGCATAGGCTGGCTGTCGTCACCGGCGGCAGTTCAGGGATCGGTCTGGCGACCGTATCGCACTTGCTCAATTGTGGTTACAAGGTCGCATTCTTCGGTCAGCGTCGGGATCACGTGACATCGGCGGAACAAATGCTCTCGGCGCGCTTCGGCGCCGAAAGCATTTTTGCGCGGACCGTCGACCTAGCCAAGCCGTCGCAAATACGCGACTTCTTCTGCATGCTGGAGGATAAATGGGCGATGCCCGATGTCCTTGTCTGCAACGCGGGCACATCCCCCAAGGGCGAGGACGGCGCCACCCCGTTTGCGCAGATCACAATAGGAGAATGGCAATCCGTTCTCGCCGTCAATCTGACGGGTGCGATGTTGTGCTGCCAAGCTGCCCTGCCGCATATGAGCAGCCGCGGATTTGGACGTATCGTCCTTGTCGGCTCGATTGCCGGCCGCACCCTTCCACGGATCGCCGGTGCATCCTACGTTGCATCCAAATCAGCGCTTGTCGGGCTTGCCCGATCGCTGGTCGCCGCATCCGCCGGCCATGGAGTGACCACCAATCTCATCGCGCCAGGCAGGATCGCCACTGATATGGCAGGTCCCGTGGATAGCGAAACCAACACGGCGGCAATCGCCCGTATTCCGGCCGGGCGCCTAGGTACTCCGGATGATGTTGCCACCGCCATCTGCTTTCTCGTTTCTGGTGAAGCGGGTTTCATCAACGGCGCCGTCCTCGACGTCAATGGCGGGGAGTTTGCTCCGCTGTAGGATCATTCGGAGGGAAACATGGATTTTCGCGTTCTAATCCATCTGAATGACGCCCAAAAGTTTCTGCTGCTCCGACATATCCTGGCGATCGAGGGATTCCGCGCATCATCAGTGGTAAGCTTCGAGGAAATGGCAAGTGAGCTGTCTGACGGCTTGGTCATGGCCGTGATTGTCGATGGCTCGATCTCGGAAGTTAGCCCTTCCAATCTGCTTGCGCTGAAGCGCATTCGCCCGAAGGCCCTGATTACAGTGCTCTGTGATCAGCACGATCACAGGTTTGACGCGACTGGCGCTGACTTTGTCCTCTCACGGCCCTTCGATCCCGCTCATCTTATCGGATTGTTCAGGCGGTTTCGGGTCGATGCGCTGATTGAATTGGGAGGCGTCGAATGTGATGCCAATTTTCTCCGCTTTGCGGACATTGAAATGAACACCGTCGCCGCCCGGGTGCGCCGGAGTGGCAAAGAAGTCGCGCTTACTGCCCTGCAGTTCCGGCTCCTGCGATATCTTTTGCAGGACCCGGAAACTGTCCGTAGCCGAGCGGAGCTCATCGCTGCAGCCTGGCCGGCGGTCGCTGATGTGGAACCCAGAACGGTCGATATCCATATGGGCCATATCCGACGGGCGCTTCGTAAGTTTGGCCCCGATCTTATTCGCACGGTTCGTACGCAAGGTTACGCTTTGGGTCTCAATCCCGATCGCCGACAGTGAAGTGGCCCCGGCCATCAAGGATAGCCGAGTCAGCGCTAGTTGCGCAGTCTTAGAAAAATGCGCGACCAAAAGTGATACTCTTCGTCTTGGCCTTCACACCATGCAGTGAACGCGCACCAAGCAGCAACTGTTGGCGCCTGATCGCCATATCGGGTGATGGTATCCTGAACGATCTGATGACTATTGTTGGCGGCGTCCAATGCGGCGCTCTGTTCGCAGCTGACCGCGCGGTTTATCGAGTTTCGTGACATGCAAACACCTCCTGCGTCCGGCGCAGGGAATAAAGATCGAAGCCGGACTTTGGTGCTCTTTGGCACAACAGTCGATATTTTCGACTGTCTTCTGGCAGTCCATGGCGTTTGCAAGTGTGGTCTTAGGGTAAAATCTACGTATGACTAAGATAGCCGGAGTATCCTTGATCAACGCGTATTCACTGGCTCCCTGAATAGCGGTCGGCGTTTTCGATCTGATGCCTCAATGCTTCAAGATGCGTTTGGCAAGCTTTTGCTACGCGGTCAATCAGGTCTGCGGTGCGCGCTTGCAACCAGGTGAGCGCTTCCAGGTTGATCTCGAAATGCTTTGAATAGCGCGCCTTAACGTAAGCTTCGTTGAGGATATTGAACCAGGCGACGAAGCGCTGCTGGTCACGTGGCCATGCTTCCGCCAATTGTTGCGACTGACTTTCAGCGAGGCTGCGCAAATGTTTGATATTATGGGCGGCAGGACTGTAGTTGGTCAGAACCAGCAACAGGGTCGCGTAGGCCTGCTCGATCGACTGATGCAAAAGGAAGGCAGCTTCTTTGAGCCTACCTTTCTCCTTAAAGAACTCAGCTCCCTCCGCAAAAGTTTCCGCGTGCGGGAGCCGGTCCTCAAAATATTCCTTGGCAAATCTGTAGGCGTCTTCGGGTCTCAAAAGGCCCGGCGTGGCAAGCGGCTTGTCGTCGAGTTCATAGAGGATGATGCCATCGCGGCGCAGGTCGACGAAGAAATACCGGCCTTGCTCCAGCAGCGTATTGACCTCGCGAAGCGAGTGGACGATGAAGTTCACCGGCGTCTTGAACTCCTCGTGCGGGAAGCGATTGGCGGCTCTTTGCCAGTAGCGGTCGAAATCGGTCAGTCTTTTATCGTTGACGATGATCAATATATCGAAGTCGGAACGATAGCCCTTTTTGGTATGCGGTTCGTCGACCCAGCCGCCGCGCGCATAAGAACCGAACAGGATGATTTTGAGGATGCGGCCGCGCTTCTTGAAATCTGCTGAGGCACCCTTCAATGCATCCTCAAACTCTTCATGCAGCACCTCGAGGACTCGAGCGAGTTCCCGTTGTTTGAACGGTGGCAGATGGTCGATGCTGGACTTCATGAACAATGACGGTTCTTTCACGGGCATGAGACAGGCATAAAGGAGCTTGCGCTTCGAATCCACAGGTTGCGTTAAAACCGCATCGAACGCAATAAAAATGTTGCATCAAAAAATGGAGAAATATACTAGACTTTTGTGAGAAATATATGAATATGAGCGATATCGCATATCGAAATGCGATTTTCCGTGAAATTGAGGATTTTTGCGGCATTTTTGATGCAGCATAATGCTGGCTCTGATCTCGGCTACAGTAGATAGAAAGGCTGTCGGATGAATCCCGTCGTTCTTTTCTGGTCGCAGAATCTCGATCTGTACCTGCTGTTTAGTCACATTCTGGCGGTGGAGGGGTTCAGCGCCGCACTGTTGGATGAAGAAGAACTTGGCAAACTTCCGGCACGTTCGTCCGTCTTGGCAATCATTCTCGATACGGAAAACAATCCGGATCATGTCCTGCGCATTTGCAGCGCGCTCAAGACCGATCGGGCGACGGCGCATATCCCTTTGCTCGCATTGATGCCGGGGGGCAATGAGCGCCACTATATCGATCTGCTCAAGGCGGGCGTGAGCGAAGGTTTTATTCGTCCGGTTTCGCCGGCAAGGATTCTCGCCTATTTGCAGTCGCTTATGTCGGGCGGATCCCACGGTCTGGAAGCGATCCGACGTGACCGCAACACCTTCAATGTTTGGGAGCTTAGCCTGGAAACGAGCCACAGGATGGTCAGGCACGGCTCCGAATCCGTCCAGCTCGGCCCAATAGAGTTCAAGCTCCTGTGTCGCTTGCTGCAGGCGCCTGGACGAGTGTTCAGCCGCGCGGAACTGATCGAAGCGGCATGGCCCCCAAACTATTACGTGCAGCCACGCACCGTCGACGTACATGTCGGGCGACTGCGTCGCACCCTGGAGCAGATGACTGGTCGCAACATCATCCGCACCATTCGGTCAAGCGGCTATTCTGCCGATTTCAGTTAATCGCGATTTTCGCCAAACTTTACATGGGATCGAATGCGTCACATTAGTGATAACTTAAATTGATCCGCATTTCCTGCCCGCTTTGTTGAGTTTGAGTGACGCGGATTTCAACTTCTGGTCATCGTGTTGACAGACCGGAGATTGAACGATGAAGATCGGCAAAGCGACAGACTCTGATCGGAACAGTAAGGTAATCCATCGAAATACGAGCGGGTTGATCGATACCGCCGGCCGCCATTTTGAGGCGGCTCATTTTGAAGGAGTTATGGCGATCTACGCCCATCCTTCGCAGGGCAGGGCTGTCAGATTAAACTATGAAGATCGAGAAATCGTCGACTTTGTCCGGTGTTCCTATCTCGGCTTGGACAATCATCCAGACATTGTCAAAGGTGCTATCGAAGCGGTGCGCATGGCAGGTGCGCTACACTGGTCCTGCGCACGCACTCGGCTCAACTTTGCTTCCCTCGCCGAACTGGAAGCCTCTCTTTCGCAACTGTTTGCCGCCCGGGTGATTACCTACACCACCGTGCTTGCCGCCAATATGAGTGCTTTGCCCTTGATTGCATCAGGACATCTCACTGGTGGCCCGAAGCCGGTAATGGCTTTTGATCGTCTTGCCCACGCAACACTTGCCTATCACAAAGGCACCATTGCGCAGGAAACGCGCGTTGAGACGATTGCCCATAACGATCTTGAAGCCCTCGAGCGGCTGTGCCGGCGGAGTAAGAGCGTCGCCTATGTCTGTGATGGCGTCTATTCCATGGGTGGTAGCGCCCCCATTGCTGAACTGCGGCGTCTGCAGGAAAAATATGGGTTGTTCCTCTATATAGATGACGCGCACGGCGTATCGCTTTTCGGCAAACGTGGCGAAGGCTTTGCAAAATCTCAGCTCGGAGAGCTGGGCGACCGGACGATCGTCGCTGCCTCACTCGGCAAAGGTTTCGGGGCGTCCGGTGGTCTGCTGATGCTGGGTTCGGCTCAGCAGGAGCTCTTGTTTCGCAGATTTGCCGTGGCCCACGCGTTTTCCGCGTCGCTCAATACAGCGGCCATCGGTGCCGGCCTGGCGTCGGCAAAGCTGCACGCATCGGACGAGCTGCCGCTTCGGCAAAGAGCATTGCAACAGAAGATAGCGCTGTTTGACAAGTTGCTGGAAACGCCTCAGCGCGGCGCCCCGCTGCCGATCCGCACAGTCCATTTCGGCGACGAGCTGATGGCGATCGGCGCCGCGAGAAACCTCTTTCAGCAAGGCTTCTACACATCGGCGATCTTCTTTCCAACCGTATCAAAGGGTATGGCGGGACTGCGCATCTGCGTGACGGCGAGCCACACCGATGAGCAGATCAGTGAGGTCTGTGCAGCCGTAGATGTAATCAAGGATGAGATCGACGCAGGTTTGGAATGAAGAACCGCAATGGATATCAATGCTCTTCTTCATCTGAAATACGTCTTTGCGGCCGCCGAGTTCGGCAGCATGCGAAAAGTAGCCCTGGCTCTCGGAGTACAAGAATCCAGTGTCAGTCGCAATATCCTGTCGTTGGAGCAATATCTCGATCTGCAACTGTTTGATCGCTGCGCAAATGGTGTTCGGTTGACGAAAGCTGGACGAGCCTGGGTCGAGGAAATACGCGCGCACTATGAGGGTGTGGAAGAGCAGATTGCCCGTACGGCTCTCCGAAACAAGGATGCGAAAACAATCAGGATTGGGGTCAATCCATCAATCGGCCAGGACTTCATCGTCCGACTCGTTCGATGTTTTGAAAGATCATGCCCCGACATTGCAGTTTCCATTGAAGACGTTGCGTACCGAAACCACGTCCACGCCATACGTCGCCGTGTGCTGGACGTTGCCTTCATGTGTGGCAGTTGCCGTGCTAGGTCCTGTACAAGCGAGGTGATCTCGGAAGAGCGTCTTGTTGTTCTCCTTCCAGCGGGACACCCAATGTGTGACAGGTCGGCTCTATCTTGGGTGGACCTTGCCGGCAATCATCTTCTGATCCCGACAGAGAAGGATGTTCCACAGTTTGATCCGCATTTGTTGTCGGATATAACAACTTCTACAGAATGCTTAGCCATTCAACGTCGCAACGTTAGCCAATCGACCATTTTCATCGATGTTCAGCTTGGCAAGGGCATTGCGGTTGCGTGCGAAAGCCTTGCAAGAACTATGAGAATTGACCATGCGGTGTGGCGGCCACTTGTGGGGCCGGGCAGTGTCAGTTTCACGTCGGTCGTCTGGCTCGAATCCAATCCGAAACGCGCGATCTTTCGGCTGTTGGCAATCGCGAAAGGCACGAAATTCAGAGAACAAGCGGGAAGAACATAGACCATGGTAATATTAGTTGTATACAGGATTGCCAATCCGTCTGCGTTTCCAAGCTTTCAAGAAGCGCTTTGATATATAAAATAATAAGTTTAGCTATCGTCACCCATAAAAATATTAAAATTAAGTAATTTCTATTCCTATAATGTGATTGAATTCCGTAATATACCTATATTTCTGGCGGGTTATATGTATCGATACTTGATACCTATCGATAGCCAAGGCCGCAAAAAATCACCGTCTGACCAACGGAAGCAACATCCGATTTCGCTTCAACAAGATAAAAGAACAGCGTTAATTCATATGGTTAACAAAGGGGAAAGCCAACCACAATCGGGAGAAGGCGCACGACCTGGCGTTTCGAGATCTCGACGCCGATATCATTTAGCAACGTGGTCAGTCGCCCAGTCGTCACTTGCCCTTGCGCGTGCAGCATCAGGCAAAACCGCCTGAGGTTCGCTCCATAGCCGCCGACGATCCCCGCGGGCAGCGGTGCCAGTACCGTCTTGCCGTCCGGTGTCACCCAGCATTCGCGTCGGTAATGAACAAGCCCCGCCGACAGCACCAGTTCCCGCACGAAACAGCTTTTATAGCCTTTGAACCGCGAGCCAACCGGAACCTTGGCACGTAGGATCTCTTCCCGGCTGACCCGTTTCACATCGAGCTTAGGGCCGCGCGGCTTCTTCTTGCCCGCTTGTTTGTCGCCGGATTTGATATCGGTCGCCTTATCCATGCCGGATGGGCGAAATGGCGGCCTTGGCGGCAGGCTCTTCAGCCGCGCGATCTCGTCGCGCAGTTGCTGGTTCTCGACTTTCAGCCGGGTGTTTTCCAGTCGGAGCTCTGCATTTTCCTCGCGGAGAGCTTCGTTCTCGGATCGCAATGCTGCGACCTCGGCTTTCAGCCCATGCAGCTCTTCGACAAGCCCGCCCACGAGCCGGCGCATCGCCACAAGCGACAGCGTTTCGACATGTTCAACCGAGGGAAGCGGTCTCTTTGCCATCCCGGGATTGAATCATGATTTGGCCTAATGACGGAATCGGCACGGATGCTCTTTGGATTTCACCTCAACAATTATGCACAGCAAAATTGAGGGATGCGTTCCTGGCAAGAGCCGTACCAATTAGCAAACAACTTTCCAGTCGGTACTCAAGGGGTGCGCTATCGCTCTCCACGGCGCTCATCCTTTGAGAGCTCCCGCGATCGTCTTTAGGACTCGCCGCCCGAAAATCGCTTTGAAGATGACGATCAGAGCCGCCGTTCCGAGGTTCCAGATCAGATTCATGATGGTGGCATCAAGGCGGTAGAGTAGCGCCATCGCTGTCGACGTCATCCCGGCGACGGCCAGCCCGGCGACCAGAGTGACAAAGCTCGGCCGCAGGCGGACGGTGTGCCGCAACATCACGAACATCGATATCGACAATGGCAAGCTGACGAGGAGGACCGTGGCAAAGCACTGAACAGCAGTCCCCATCCGCAATCCGCCGGCGTCGTAGCTCACCCAATTCGTGAGGCAACCATAACCGACGGTCGCCATCCAAACCGCGAGCGGCGGAAGCGGAAGCAAGAGGTAGAAGCGTGATCGGTCGGGTAGGCTTGCAATCAGACAACTGTGCGCGGCCAGCACGCTCGTCAGAAAGGATGCCGCCGTTCCCACGAGGAACAACGGATTTCGCAGCTGGTTTACAATATCCGATCGCAGGCCATGCTCTGCCAACAGCAGGATCAGAACAGCAGCGGCAATCAGGAGCCAGTAAGTGGTGCGAACAAATGGCGACCGGATCGCGCGCACGGGCTGAGCCGCGTTCGTCAGGGTCTTGATGAAACTAGTGGTCTCCATTTACTCACGCCCCTCGCCAAGAAGACGCCTGAGCGCTTTGACGCCCCGGTGGACAGAGACTTTCAAAGACGCAATCGACATCCCGCTCTCCGCAGCAGCTTCCTTCAACGATCGCTCGTTCAACCTCAATAGCATGATGGCCTGACGCTGTCCTTCCGGAAGAGCCCGCAGGGCAGCGTTGACGGCGCGGCTATCCAGTACGTCGTGGCTTTGGGCGCTGGTGGCAATGGATTCGTGCTCGGCATCCAGCGGAACTTCTCGGGCCACGGCCCGCCCCAGAATTCGCAAACGGTCCGCAATACGATATCGCGCAATGCCAGCCAGCCAGGGCTTGAATGGGCGTGACGGATCATAGGTTTGTCGTACCTCATGCAACGTAAGCAGCACGTCCTGAACAGTATCTTCCACATCACTCCCATTGGGATGTGCCCGGCTTGCGATGGCCCGCAGATAGGGTGTGACACCAAGCAGCAGGCTTTGATAGGCATCCATATCGCCATCTTGCGCCCGTACCATAAGCACTGACCATTTCTGCGGATCCGTCTCGCGCAACTCACGCACCTCAAAGCCGCGTAGTGAAGTCGGTAAGCCACGCAGGTGAAGCGGCAACAAGTGCAGACTCCAGAACGCGATCGGTACCGGTCAAGATCAGCGCCGCAACTATCACTGCGCTGCCGCCGAGTATAAGCTTGCCCGCGTACCCGGCGCTCATCATTTGGCCCCGCCAGCGCATCATCGCGGTTCGCGATAGCGATCCGACGATAAGCAAAGGGACCGAGGTCCCAAACCCGAATGCAAGCATGATTGCAGTTGCATTTGCCAGGTTTTGACCCCGCGCTGCGAACATGGAAGCAGCACCGAGCGTCGGTCCCACGCAAGGGCTCCAGACGGCGCCCAGCAGCACGCCAACCGTGAACTGCCCTTTTACACTACCCGGATTCATGCGGGCAATAAGGCGGCCGCCCATGTTGCCAAGGCCGCCTGTTGCCAAGGCGAACCGTTGCTGTAATGCGCCGCTCAGCAGTACAGCGCCCAATGCTGCCAACAGAATAGCCGATATGTTACGGAACACATCGCCGTCGAGACCGATTGCAAAGCCCACCGTGGCGACAAATACTCCGATGCCGGCGAAAGACAGCGCCAAACCGACAAGCAACGCGGCCACGGCCCGGCGACTTACGGCGAGCGCCGGGCCGAGTACGAGCGGCAGTAAGGGTAGCACGCAGGGGGACAAGGTCGAGATGATGCCGGCAGCAAATCCTAATCCCATACTCGAAAATGATAAGGTCACGCCGACGTCCTCATAGATCGTTTCCTTGTCGAAGCAGGCCTGGCTTGCGGAGCAAATGTGTCAAACAACAAACTAGTTGTTCGCTTTTTCCAGCAATGCTTCGATTGAGCCGGCGTTGGTATCTCCAACCGAGCGCGCTTTTTCGGCGGTGCCATGAAATACGATCAGAGTGCTTTGCTTCTGGGCGCCCATGGCTCGGACAAGATCCTTTTGTGTGTCGAAATCGATGTTGTAGACGACCAGATCCTTAAATGCCGCCTTGTTCTCCAGACTGTCGAGGATAGGCCGCTGCTTGGCACAGTAAGGGCACCAGGGAGCGGTAATGTGCACGAGGATTGGCCTGTCCTCATGCTGAGAGTTCTCGAACGCCTCCTGCGTATAAGGCTGCTCTACTCCGGCGAAGGCGGCAGAACTCAGTCCTCCGAAAAGGCTAAGGGCCAAAATGGCGACAGTCGTCATTTTTGAAAAGCGCATCTGAAATCTCCTGACATTGATTGGCCGGAAATGTATCCGGGTTTACGGTCACTCCAATGTTCGGATCTCTCGACAAAAAGGTTACAGCAATCCGCGGGGAAATTTTTGAGGCTGTTGGACCTGACCCGGTGTCGATGTTGCTCCTAAAACGATCGAGACCATTGCTCGATGCGACAAGCAAGAGAAACCGCCATCGATTTTGCCCCAGTTACTCTTGACACCGGGTGGATGCAAGGTAAGCCCACTATCGCTCTTACTTACCGATTTCATCGAAGCCTTAAGCTGGAAACTCAGCTCACCATTTCGACCTAACGGGTTCACCACAAGCAGAGGAGGGCGCCTGTCAAAGGCCTAATGCCTTGGTGTGGTTGATGCTAAAACCGGTCGCACATAAGAATGCATGTGTGGCGGCTGTCAGATAGAGAAACTTAACAGCGTGTTTCGATCCGGCGAATGGCGCCTGTCGCCGATCGCGCGAAATCCTGCTGATTTAGAAGAGTTCGTAGCGTTCCTAAATCACTTCTGTCGCCCAGCTCCCCGACGACGCTGACCGCCCAATCCGTGGCTTGCCCGTCGTTGCGGTCACAACTGTCGAATGCAGGAGTGCCCTGCGACAGGAAAAGTCGCCCAAGTTTCAATAATTCCGCTGGAAAGAGTTGCAAAATTTCTACCGATCCATAGCCTCTCGGCTCGGGCATTGGCGAACGATGCTCAAGCCCCTCCCGAACTACATCATGCAGGCAACTGATAACGATCGGAGCAGGCATAAGCAGCAACGCTTCCCAGGCAGCCGCTGCGGCGGACAAGGCCGCCTGCGAACGAACTTCTACATAACTTACGATGTCACGCAGGCGGACGAAACATCGCTGGCGATCGTCATCTGTAGGCGTCTCCGGCAATGCGACCCCGTGTCTCGCCAGGAATCTCGTCGCCAAAACAAAAACCGCGATTTCGTCCTGCCAGTGCGGATTGGTTTCCGGATAACGAGCATAGCGAATGAACAGCGGTGCATCCGAAGGGTCATCTTCTTCTGACACTGCGGTCGCCAGCCATTTTAGGGACATGGAGTGACGAACGCTATCTGCCTGAAAAGCCCGGGTTACCAACCGCTTCTTATCGATATCCGAAAGGGCGTTGATCTCCTCGCAATATATGCCATCGAACGGGTGGTCGAACTGGGCAATGTAGATCGACAACGCCTGCTCAAAAATATCTTCTTCATCCTTGCCGTCCAGCACGGTGTGCAGCTCGTGTTTTATTCCTTCTCTTGCCTCCTCCGCACTGTCGTCAAGCGCGCCCAGAGGTTTCAGCGCCTCGACAATGCTGGTGCTGATAAAGATGTGAAAATCATTCGGCTCAAGTTGCTGGAGCGCTTCCGTTAGGGTGCTAAGCGCCTTCTCTGAGGCACGGCGGACAAAACCGGCGGCGTGCAAGATCGCGAGCTGCACATGATACGGCTCGCGCCGGAACCTCGCCGTAATCACCTCCGCGAGTTGCTCGCAGAACGACGATTCATGCCCGGCATACAGGAAATGCCGATGTTCTACGACGAAATGCAATTCGCCCGATGTCAAATCCATCAAGTGCTTGGAGCGCATTATTTCGCTTTGTCCAACGTCTTCCCAGAACGATTGGGCAGCTCCAACCATGAGCCGGAAACTCGATTTCCAACCGGAGTACAGACCGAGATACGCAAGTCCAAAGCTCACATTTCGTAGTCCGATATTGTACCTTCGGGCATCTTCATCGAGCCGTTTGCGCTCCGACAGGAGCCGCGCGTCCATAGCGCGACATAGTTTCAGGTACTCCTCCACCGCGGCACCATATTTCGCCGCAATGCCCAAACCGCAGAACTGTGCGATCTCTTCTTTGCTATAGTCAGGCAGTTTCTCCCATTCGACATTGACCTTGTCCTCACTCAAACGAAGCACCAACCGCAGGCTTTCAATGTCGGATAGTATCCGGGACACGGCTCGGGCCAAAATCTTGCGCGATGCTGATTTGGCTATCGGGCCAGATTCGCCCATGGCTGATTTTGCTAAAATATCGGCGCTCGTCAGGGAGCCCAGAATTTTGCAGGCTGTTGTCTCGTCGTCGACCGCCGCCAAAACATCCGGTGCCAGGGCTTCAGCAAAGGCGGTATTCAGCGTTTGCGACACTGTGCCTGTTTCCGAACGGGCAAGCTGCGCGTAGGCCTGCGCGGCGCAGCCAAACAGGAACATCTCGTGAAAGAAAGAGATGCGGCCGGCGCGACGTTCGAGCAGGCCGGATGAGAGCATTGTCTCGCACTGCTCATCGCCAAGGCCATTCGCGATCATGATTTCGTCGAATGCCGTCTCGGTCACCGAATAGGAGAACTGGCCAAAGAGCTGAAGGGCAAAGGATCTCAGGCCAGCATAGCAGGTTCTCGCTTTCTGTCCCAAGCGTTTGCGGATGATCTGATCAACAAGACTGCTTCTTGTCGCATCAGGGCCGAGCTCTCCTTGAAGCTCGGCTACCATTCTCGCCTCAAGGCCGCTTCGCACCCCCGCGAGAACCTTCTTCGCCTCAGCAGACAGAGAGGATGCTGCTACTGATGTCGCGATCCTGTTCTTCAGGTCATCATCCGGTTCACTCACCGCGATCAGTGCCAGCCCTTCGAGAATGGAGGGCCTCTTGCCTTGGCTGGTGACCACCAGCTGCGCTCCGTATCTCCTGGCAAGGATTTTCAGCCCACGAAGCGTTTTTTCGAAGATGGCGCCGGGTAACTCGTTTATGCCGTCAAGAAAGATGCACGCCCGCGCGGACGTCTGCCGGACAGCTCTCAGCAACGAGGCTAAGGGAATATCGGCAACTAGCGCAATTTCGGCTTTCAGGACGTCAGCAAGCGATCCCGAAATTTCTTTTGCGTGCACAAACAGGACTACAGCTTCATCCCGCGCGAGATGCACCGCGGCCGCCTTCGCCATCAGGGTCTTGCCACATCCCGAGGGTCCTGTGACGAATACTCCTGTACTTCCCCCAACCAGTGCAGATGAAATGGCATCACGTTGCTGATCGCTGGCGGCTATCCAGCCATCGGCCTGCGGCTGATAGTCCCTGACGAGAGCTTCCCGATACCGCCTCATCAATTCGGCCGGCGCATTGTCGAATGCCTCGATCAACGGCACTCTTCTGAGGCGCTGACGTTCAGCCCATTGCCTCCACTCCTCAAGAGACCAGGGGTTGCCATCTTTCCGAGAAAGGGCTGTAAGAAATTCCGCCAAACCGCCAACATGCACCTTGAAGTTTCCAAGCGGGAGATTGGAGCCTTCAGGAATATCGTCGCTGAAAACAACGTGTGCGTCGGGATGAAATTCCCTCGGCACGCGCCCCATGGCATCGCGAAGGATATTCTTGCGCTGAAGAGCCTGCTTGTACCCGTTGGTGACGGTTGCCCAACCGCCATCGGCCGTCGCGTACTCCCACGTGCCCTCGATATCGCCGCGCACAGGGAAGGCACTTGATTTGACCTCGGTGACGACAACGCGGCTGGCTGTAATGACAACGAAGTCGAACTGCCGACCTGAAAGCTCGAAATTGGCGAACACCAGAAGCGGCTGTTTGTGTTCGTTGGAGAATTTACTCATAGCTCTGAGAAGCTTTACTTCTGAGCGGTGCGCGATTGGGTCGCCTATAAAAACGTCCAAATATTCATCGATATCGTGACTCATGCGACTTATTCTAGCAAAGTTATAGCTCACCCGCACCAACGCCGATCTGGACGGGCTTGCCGCGGGAATCGTGGGAAGCTCCCGCCCGCCCTGTCGCCACGGACGGAGCTGAACCGTGGCTCTTGTTACCAACATCAATAGAAACTGAAGAAATATTTATCTGGCAACATTAGGCGGACGTATTTGGCGAGTACATCGATCGCAGGTGGGCTTTTGTGGTGTCGTCGCAGAACGCCGCGCCGATGGCATCGTAAGCTATAGAGCGTCTTGTTTCGCGCAACGCTTCGATCGCTTTCGAATATTCTCCAGCGATATCAGTCTCGAAGAATGGAGGATCATCGGTTCCAAGGGCAATCAGACATCCCGCCTCGCGAAGCCTTCGAATAGGATGCTCCGCTAGGCTGTGGTAAAGCCCAAGAGCGAGATTGCTAGAAAGGCAGACTTCAAGAGGTATGCGGATATCGGCCAACTGCCTAAGCACAGCCTCGGACTCGGCCGCCCGAACGCCGTGGCCGACCCGGCTCAACCCGAGTTTCTCGATCGCTTCCACCACGGTTTCCGCGCCCAGATGTTCGCCAGCGTGCGCGGTTGCCAGTAACCCTTCCGAACGCGCGATCCGGAAAGCTTCCGTGAATTCACCGACAGCGAATCTGCGTTCGTCGCCGGTAAGTCCGAAACCGACGAGAATTTCATTTCTGCGGGCCACAGCAATACGAGCGGCGTTCAGCGCCGGATCGGGTCCCAAATGCCTCACGGCGGTCGCTATCATTCGGCAATCGATCCCATGAAGCTCGAATGCCTGATCCCGCGCGGCCGAGACTGCGGATAGTTGATCTTCGAATGGGACTCCGGTTCGCATCAAGTCGGGAGGAGACAGCATGAACTCCACGTACGTTGCGCCTATTAATGCCGAAGCTTTTAGGTATTCATATGCGACTTCTTCTAGGTCGCGCGCGGTTACTATAACCGAGGTCACTCGGTCATAAGTCTCAAGAAAAGACGTGAAATCGCGCCAACCGTAACCCCGAGCTTGGAGGATACCCGCTGGCACTGCAACACCATTGCGCATTGCGAGTTCTTTGATTTTGGGGGGGCGCATTGTACCCCGCAAATGAACGTGCAAATCCAGCATAGACTCTATACGTCGAATTTAATATCAGAAGTTGCGGTGACTTATGGCGCTATCACTCCAAAGAAATAGTTTATGAAGATACGTTTTCTTTCTAAAAACCCTTACAAGATCGCGGAGGCGACGAAGATTCTCGGCCCAACTGGCGTCGAGGTTATCCCAGTGAATCTCGCGATCGACGAATTGCAATCCAATGACACAGAATGGATCGTGAGAGACAAGGCGCTTCGGGCGTTTGAAAAATTGGGGCATCCGCTCTTCATTGAACAGACCGGACTTTTTTTGAACCGTCTTCATGGCTTTCCGGGCGGGTTAACCCAGGTCTTCTGGGACACCGTCAAAGCGGACCGCATGTGTGAGGTTTTTGGGTCCGGCGTGGACACGGGCGTAGTTGCCAGGACGCGGATAGGTTACTGCGACGGCCGTAGGGTCCATCAATTTGAGGGCGAAATCGCTGGGAATATCGCACCGGAGCCCAGAGGCGATCGCGCATTTCAATGGGATTGCGTCTTCATTCCGGAAGGCCACGACCAAACCTTCGCCGAAATGGGCGAGCGAAAGAACGAAATATCGATGCGTCGCCGCGCGTTAGATGCGTTTGCGCAATATCTTAAGGAAGCCTCCGATGTACGAAGAACTTGCCCGGGACATCCGTGACAAGCGGGTTGTCCTTTTCGCCGGCGCGGGGCTGTCGATCCCGCTTGGTCTACCATCTTGGAAAGACTTGATGTCTTACATGGCGAAGGATCTCGGGTACGACCCTGACGTGTTAATCCGGCCCGGCGCCGATTATCTGCAAATCGCGGAATTCTATAAGCTCGAAAAAGACAGCATTGGCCCTTTGCGCAGCTGGATGGATCGCAGCTGGGAGGTGGATGACGGTATTCTCACTGCGTCGCAAATTCACAACCAGATTGTGGACCTTGACTTCCCATTGATCTACACGACGAACTACGACCGCAATATCGAGCGCATCTTTGAGCTGCGGTCGAAGCCGTTTACGAAGATCAGGTCGGTCCTGGACGTCGCTACCGCGCCGCTCGGTCAAACCCAGATCATTAAGTTCCACGGTGACTTCGACGATGACGCCTCCCTGGTACTAACCGAGTCGGACTACTTCGAGCGCCTTGAGTTCGAATCGCCCCTCGACGTGAAATTTCGTGCCGACGTTCTGGGAAGAAGTATACTGTTCGTCGGATACAGTCTCTCTGACCTCAACCTTCGCCTCCTTCTGTATCGTCTTCAGAAGACGTGGGCGATGACGGGTTTTGCCGCGAAGAGACCACAGTCTTACATCTTCCTGCTGCGACCCGACCCGGTTCAGGAAAGCGTGCTAACGAGCAGAGGCATAAGACCGATCGTGTCGGAGGCCCAGGATCCCAACGACGCGCTTCCTGAGTTTTTCGGCAAGCTGCTAGAAGCGATCGGACCTAAGGGTTGATCATGTCGCTGGGGCGCATCCAATACAAAGCGGCGCGGACGAGCTCTCTGCAATAACACCTAACCATTCCGAAACCGGGAATGGCGCGCGTATGGTTGGGCGACATACGCCTTCGAACCGCCCAGCGCACGGGGTTGCAAATCCGCACTTAGATTGGGATATGGTCTGCGGCGGTTGAGATATCGCGATGCCCCGATCGCTTATAGCCGGTCATCCTTGCAGCACGTCGATGGCGTACAGAATCCGTGATCACTTGCCGCATGGCCTCCCACCCAGCAGGAGTTGCCAGTACAAGCCAGCCCTCGGCGGCCCGGTTCTGATACCCCGTGTCATGGGCCTCGATATTGCCCTGTGCCCACCTTATGGATTCCGCCATCATCTCTCCGTCTCCATTCTCCCATCGGAACAATCCCCTCGCAGACAGTCGCCATCCAAGGAGGAAGGCGACCGAGGGATTCAGGGCTAGGAAACGTACGTCCGACATGATGGAGCCGCCTGCGATCGCGGTGACTGGAACCTGCTGTAGACGCCAAAGCATGGGATAGTCGCGGGCGAAATATCGTTCCTTATGCCAAAAAACCTCAATTGAGGGCTCGCTGTCGTCGTCGAATTTCAGCGCGCGATGACCGATGACGCTGAGCCGACTTTCTTCTGAGCGATCATTATCCCGTCGCGCAATCCTAGTTAACTCTGCCAAAACAATGTCGCCGGAGGGAGTATGATAGGCCGTCGGCAGCGCCTCGGTAACGGCCGCCATCCATTCGTCCGACGGGTATTTACCGAGTTCCTCTGCCTCCGGTATATTGAGCCAACCAGGCCCGGGTAGAATGCTGGCAAGATTTCCCGGGGGATCAGCTAACACTAGCATCTCCCTGACGTACGGCGGAATCCACTCCACCACTGCTGCATCGCAAAGCTCAGAGACCAAGAGCCCGAGAGCATGTTGGGCAACGAGGCTGCGAGGACGCCGATATGTCAACTTGAGCCCGATACTCTCATTGTGTCGAGAAATTTCCCGCTCGGTTCTAGCGGACCAAGTTTCTGGTGGTGCGACGATGCGCATGAGTTGTGCCATCCGGCGCACCAGATTGTCGAAGGATAGTTCCGCATCGGACGCCAGCTTTTTTAAGACGGTGTGGTACATCCGCGTAAGGTCGAAGGGGTCTTCCGTATCCGGCAGTGGTTCCCCGGGTGGGGTAACGTCGCCGGAAAGACTGATCCCCGGTTTCGGAGATTCCGGAAAGTGAAGGCGATAAAATGCGGGCAAGGGCACTTTCGCGGGCGCCGGTGGGATCTCAAGTTCAAGCTGCTCAAGAACATTTTGGGCGGCGAATCGGATGACGGAGGAACCCTGCCAAGCCAGATCTTTAAGATCCTCCACATACCGTGTCGCGGCGGCTGGGTTGCTGACAGCAAGACACTCAAGGATCGAAAGCCCGGCAGTCTGTACCTGATAATCCGCTGCGATAGCCTTTCTCACCGCAGCGTCAGCGGCGCCAGACTTGTCGCCGAGATCGAAGACGTCCAGCAGGCCGCGCCGAGCCTGCCACGCCAAAGAGAGAGCTGGCTGATCGATGTCGCGGGTCAGCAGACGAACGCTGATATCACAATCGTGCGCTCGCCGTTGAAGATCGAGGGATGGCGGCCGATAGGAACTTGATTTCCAATCTACAAGTTGTGTGACGTGCTCTTCGACTTCCCGCCATAGCTCCGGCAACGGAAGTTCCTCAAGAAATTCACCAAGCATTTCGTCCAAATATCCAAGTTGCTCCCTGGCCCGCAGGCCATGCCCCGTATAGTCGGCAACAAAAAGCTTGAGCGCACGGGCTCGTCCATCGGTGGGATAAGCAATTCGAAGTGCGCGAGAAGCAGCGAAACGGGATCCGCCATCGTGGAAGCGCGCCCATCCGTAAGGGCGGCCATTCTCAATAAGGCGCGTTATTGCCGCGTCAATGATTTCGACCTCGCCCGCCGCCTTCGCCGCATGGATGAGCACTCCCAGACTTGGTGACGTTAAGGATTGTTGAAGCACGAGATTCGCTGCTTCTCTAACACTCGGACCACCCCCGTGGGCAAAAAGGGCGAGAACGATAGGCGACCAATCGAGACCTTCGGTACCCACGGCCCGCGAGAGGGTTTTGGCAAACTCCTTTGGATCATCTGCCAGTGATCGAACCCTCTCCTGATCGAGAACAACGCCGTTCGGCATTTTCAGAGAAGGGGGCGTCGACTTTCGGCGATCACGGTCGCTTTCCTTGTCTTCTCGATCGACACCGTCCAGAATATCGCCATACGCCTTGCCGGAAATCGCCACGGTTTGAACGGAAACTCTCAGCATTCGGATCGCTTGGGCGACCAGCGGCGTGCTGGACGCTGCGGAGGCCACTATCTCCGTCAATGCCTCGCCAAATGCTGTGTCGTAACTGGAGAACGGCAAAAGAAGTCTTGAAGCCGCAACGATGCCGGTTGCCACTCGCCACTCGTCTCCGCTTCGCAATTCAGCGGCAAGTAGCGCGGACAAGATAGTTGCCCGGTCTCCAGAACCTTCATCGATAAGCCACTCAGCCGCCTGTAACCCAGCCTGTGGTGAGCGATCTGCGAGCGCTCCTATCAGTTCGGACGTAGCGTCGGAAGTCCCTCGCCCTCTATTCATGTCCCTCAGTTGAGGTAGGAGGCGCAAGACAGTCTTTGTCGCTTGTTGCACCAAGCTAGGCTCTGCCTCGCTCCGCGCGAGGAGGGCCACCCAACCACACCAATGCTGGATCTGATAATCCTTGTCATAGTAGACCCCGAAGCTTTGGCTAAGTGCTGTATCGAGAGCCGCACGAGCGCGATTGGCGTCGCCGATTTCGATCCAATTCCGAGCGAGTGAACACAATTCGGTCAGCCGCTCTTCCAATTCCCACGACGCATCTATGGACGCTTCAATTTCGTCCAAATGACGGGCAGTTCGCGCCACGTCCCAATCGATGCGAAATGCGAACATGATAACTTGGCGGCGACTGGTGGCCGGCCAGGGCATATGTCCGGGCGGCAAAGGCCGGGACCATTCACTCTCGAATGCCGATATCACTGCTTCAAAGACCGGACGGCCGTGAGCCTCGGCAGCACACAATAGGTGTTGGTAAAGAACGTTCAGTGCATGGGTGATGATATACCAATTATTCCAGTTGAACGTTTCATGGGAATCGCGCCTGCGAAATTTGATGACCGGTGCAACCCTGCGGAGAAACGTACTTGAAGATACCGGTCTGCCAGCAATCGCCTCACCCGATAACGTTGCCACGACGACGACCAAGCGCTGAAACAGTACCAACCCTTCGTCCCGTTCCCGTTCCGGAAAGGTGATGGTCGTCGGCTCAAGCGCACGACCGCGCGCGGCCATCGCTCGCGACTGCCGGAACAGGGGTTCGACTGGTCTGAACGCCTCCGATCCCGGATCGCGGAGCTCCGTGACGGTCAGCGGTGAGGGGCAAAGTTTCAGGTAGTCGTCAGTCCGGTCCGACAATGCTGGTATTTGGGAGAGAATATCGGCCAGGGTGGCTGCCTCTTCAACCGACTGCTGGCCTGGTGGGAGTGCTTCAAGGACCGTGCGCATAGCTGAGATAGGATCGCCAACAGTCAAGATACCGTCTACGAACAATCGAGCAGATCGAAATGCTAAACGCAGCAGAACTTTTCGGCCTGTCACGGATTGGCCGAGCAATGCCGTCAACTCCGCATAAGCGACGTCGCTCCGCGCGTCCTGAATGCCAATTCCAAGCTGAGTCAGGAGTGCAATCTGGGCGGATTCATCAGCCTTGGGATCATCAGCCTCATCCTTGCTGCGTTGAAAGCGTGCCTCGCCGCGAATGTTGCCAATTGCGGCAACGAGCCGATCCAGAGGGCGAAATCGCCATGCAGCTCGAGCCCAGTCGTCAAGATTGCGTCTAAGTCTCCCATCGACACGCTCCGTACCGGCTAGGACTTCCATCGGTTCAGCCGCTTCGAACAGTTTCAGACCTAACCCGTCCGACCGGGTTTCCGATAGCCGGACTGACCACTGCAAAGCCAGCTCATCGGAAACGAGAAGCTCGTCGGACACAAAAAAACGTCCAGCCAACTCCGCTGGATCGGCAAGCTCAAGCAGGAGCGATGTAAATTCTGTCTGTGAGAGTGCGTCGTGGCGATCTACAAGTTCGCTTTCGATCAAAAGCAGGCGGGCAATAGCGGCGCCAGTGTTTGTTTCGGCAGCAGCTTTGAGCGCACGCTCTACATCTTCGCTGATTTCCGATATGGTCCGCCCCGCGAAAAATTGCTGTCGGAAGAGTTGCTGCTGTGCACGCTCCAACAGCGCGAATGGTTCCGCAGCCTTTTCGAGATGATACAATTCTTGCCACTTCAACGCCTGCGCCGATGTTGGCTGGGCAGCGATAGTCGCCAGGCGGCGATGGAATCCGATATTGGCCGATGGGTCGGCAATGCCAAACGCGTCAACGGTGGTTTTGCCAAGAACGAATTGTCGAAAGCTATTATGAAAAAACGCCCACCGCGAAGGCGTGAGTTGCCTGAAGAGATGAATTGCGGTGTTCGCGAAACGCTGCACTGCTTCCGTCGAAGCGAGCTGTTTGATCGTCGAAATGTCGACGGCGCCACGAATACGCGCAATCAACCCGAGGACATCTCGAACCTCAGGGTCCGAACCCAGACTGTCCCAATAAGCCTCATACTCGAGGGTTGTGTCGCCACCAAAATCGAGACCTGCATCCAGCAACGCGCGAGCAGCATCATCGTCAGAGGCATTGGCAAGACGCTTCAGCAAGTAGGCAAGGGATAGCGGATGGCCGGCGCTCGCCGCAGCAATTATGTCCTCGTCGCCAAGCCGCAGTCGGGTGAGTGGCAGCACCGCTCGCGCGATCTCGTATATGCTCGACCGCGAGAGCGGGGCCATCGTTATTTTTCTACCAGCTTCCTCCAATTGCGCATTAATCGGCCGCAAAGCAGCTGTCGGCGCCTTCAAACCAACCGGCTGTGTGCCCAATACGATCAGGACACCATTTGGCAAAGCGCTCGGTGCTGGGAGTTCTTCCATGAGGGAGCGCGTTGGGTTTTGCTCGCGGTCGATATGGTCGAGACCGTCGACCAGAATGATTGCACGTCCGCCTGTTTTGGATGTTTCGTTGCCCAGGTCGCGCAGCAAAGCGCTCAGGCGCTCACGTAATCCATCCAGTGTATCAGGATAAGAATTACGGCGCCGCGCTCGTCCGAGCCCCATAGACTCCAATTGCACACAAAGATCATGGAGGAATGAAAACGCTTCGCCTCGTCCCAACTGTGGATCGTCGCGCACAAACGCATAATAGCGGACCAGCCTTACGCCTTTGCGATACCGCAACATATGCGTGAGGGTCGTCGACTTGCCCGATCCTGGGGGACCAACAAGTGCGAGATAACCCCGTTCAAATTGAGTAAAGGCGCTCTCAAGCGCCTGGACCGTCGGCTCGATAGGACGGTAGAGGCGTTCGTCTATTGGAAAATCATGCTTGAAGCGCAGGTCGTATCGATCGCGCCAGTTTAGCTCGCTCAGGATGGTGTCGATCCGTAGTTCGACCGCGCCGCCACTGCTTTTGGAAACGTGCGACAACAATAGCTTTGCGAGGTCCTCGACATCGGCCCAAGCGCGAGGCTCCCAGCGCGACGGGCCAAGATCGAAGCCTAAGTCGAGTTCGCAATCGGCAACGAATTCCGCGAGCTCATGTCCGCTGAGACAAGATGCGCGTTCGATCTGGTCGATTTTGTTCGACCAAACTTTATAAGTGGTGTCGCCCGGCGCGAACCATGTGGCACGGCCAGGAAAAGCATTTCTCAAAAAGGACTGTAGGTGGGCGGGTCGATCGTCATCAGTCCTTTCACCGGAAGAATCGGATGATGAGGGGGCGTCGTGCATGAGATAATGCGCGTGCACCCCCGCTTCCGGGTACATTACCTTAAGCTTCTTCCAACCATCCGCCATGAGCTGGAACGGAGCTGGGTAAGGTTTGCCAGACACCCTGCTTGGTGTGACAAGGTGGCTGAAAGTCACTGACTGGCGATATTCGGACCACTTAATTTGATAGGCGTCAACCCGACCGGGCCGCCCGATAATGACATCATCCAGCCGTCCGGCCTCAGGATCGACCAAGCGGACCCACGTTAGTTCCCCAGCTTGGATCGCTTCGTATATGAGCGTTGCAGCGACCAGATACTGCGCCGTCAGATTGCGAACGGCCCGCCGTTCTCCGTCAGCGGGACGGTGTGAGACCGATTGGTCGGGATCCAATTCCACTGTGTCGTACACCCTGTCGATTCGTAGTTATCATTATTCAACCATAGCGGTACCGTGGGCGATAGAGGCATGAGTTAGTCAGGCTTGTTGCAAATGAGGGAAATAGCTACGGGCGCCTTCTCGTGCTCGGCGGCCCTGAGATGTCGGCCTCCTATCCGGCGTCGAGCCGCTGAAAAAGGCCCAGCAGCGGAGGTTCTTCTACAGTAGACCTTACGCCGGGAAATATTCGCAAAATTATTAGCTTATCCAAAATCACGGTGGTGCTTACGGTTCAGATCCTTTCACATCAAGGGATCTCATCTTTTGGCTATGGGTTGTCGTCTTTAAAAGAGTGGAGCCGCAGCCGAGCGAGGGACGATTGCTTTGCGTCCTCACATCGGCTGTTGATAACGGAGCATCGTGCAGCCTAACATAATCCGCTGAGTTGCACGTTCGATTTCCTTTAAGAGCTACGTCCGGTGAAGCGTCCGAACTCAAGGATATCCAGCAAGCTTATCGGCGCGCTGAGCGAACTAACGGCTCGTGTGCGCCTAGCTTACGGGAGAGCTCGGCGGCAGCTTGCGTCAATACGCTAAGATGAGAGGATTGGGCCTCTGGCGTGAACCTTTGCATCTGGACGGTAAGGCCGATGGCCCCGACCAGCGCATTACCAACTCCGAAGACAGGCACGCCGATTGCCCCGGTATCCGGATCTCGCTCGCCGAGTGAGATGTAATAACCTTTGTCCCTGATATCGTCGTAAAATAGTCCAGGCTCTCCCGAAAACGCTACAAGGATCCGGGCGGTCGCACCTTTATCGAGCGGCAGGGCTGCACCTTCTTCCAAGTAGTGCCGGAAGATCCGCTCGGCGTGGTGCCGGTAAAGGCAAATACGCCGGTCGCCATCCTTGATGTAAAAGGCAGGAGTGTTGGTTTCCACGCAGAACTGAGCCTCAGTTCTGCGTGGAAACCAACACAGCTGATCTTATTTGGGGCGAAATTTTTCGCGCCACGGATCTTGAATCCAAAAATCTCACAAACCAAATTATTTTCCGCCAGTTGCTGAAGACAGAGCTGGCCTTGCTGGAAGCGCCGTCTTTCGGCGCTTCTGTACCCATGTTGCTTCAAGGAGGATATGGCTATGGCAACATCTTACGACTATGCACCCCTGTTCCGCTCGACCGTCGGCTTCGACCGGGTTTTCAATCTTTTGGAAAATGCACAGCGTGCCCGTTCGATCAGCGACTGGCCACCTTATGACATCGTGAAGACCGGTGACGACAGCTACCGGATCTCGATCGCGGTGGCAGGCTTTGCCCAGGACGATCTCGACATCACCTTCCAGTCCAACCTGCTGACGGTCACAGGCAAGAAGCAGGAAGCTTCCGCCGAAGGCTACCTGCATCGCGGCATTGCCGGCCGGCCGTTCGAACACCGGTTCGAGCTTGCCGACCATGTCAGGGTGAACGGCGCAGACCTTAAGAACGGACTCCTGTCGATCGATCTCGTCCGTGAGATCCCCGAGGCTTTGAAACCGCGCAAGATCTCCATCCAGAGCGCTGCCGGACTGACCTCTGCTGCTCCCGCGCAAATCGAAGCGCAAAAGGCAGCGTAACCGCGTTGTCCGCAGAACAAGGGCGCCACGGCGGTGGCGCCCGTCGACATCGCGGGTTGGAAAGGAGAGATCGATGAAACCCGATATGTTCAGAGAACCTGTTACCATCCTTGTTGGCCTTGGCTTTCCCGTCGAAGTCCGAACCGTCATGGATGCTTACCGGCATCTTGCCGAATGGCCAGCATCGATGCGCGACACGGCGCATTCGATGGCGCTGAAAGCCTGTGGCGCAGCACTGCGCGGCGAGATCGAAGCGGAGACCGCACGCGGCCTGTTCGCAGCCTTCGCCGAAAAGCATGATTTGCTGGCGCCAGATACTGATGTCATTGCGGCGTCCCGCGGCCGGTGCGACAAAGATCCGCACGTTCGCTAAGGAGGCTGACATGCACGAGATGTTGCAGCAGGCCGCAAGCAATGCCGCGGCGATGGGTCCGACGATCTTGCTTCAGGGCATGCAGATTGATCGGCCGCTTGACGTGGTGAAAGCGGCCGCACTATCCGCGGACGACAAACGGACCATCCTCGCGTCATGGGCTTCGGACTTCTATGCGATCGAATCAAAGCCGGCGTTCCGGCATATGCCTAGAACACCGGAGCCGGTTTTGATCGATGAGGTTCAGGATGCCCTTAAAGAACTTGATCGTCGTTACGGATATTGATTGAGCGTACCGGCCGAACGGGCCGGTTCAGTCCCGTCTCGGCCGTCAGCGATCGAGATCGGAATGGTCGAGACCGAAGTGTTCCAGAACGAGGTTGAGGTTGCGGCGGTTGGATTTGAAGTAGACGTCGAACAGGTCCCCGACCAATGGGACGCTCCCGGCCGCCGCATCGAAGCCGATATTGACCAGCATCTTGAAAAGCTTGTCATTCGGCACGCCAGGCCGCCGCGCCTCGTTGACGATGTAGAGACTGATCGCAGCACCGGCGAAGTCACCGACACCCGAGACCAACCTGATGATGGAGTCTGCTCCGAAGGGAAATCGTGTTCGGGGAATGCGCAGCGCCGTGTCCATGAGGCGCGCCAATACACGCATGCGGCGAAGGTGGACCAGACGGTCGACGTTGCGGAAATCCGTGTACTGACTATGTGCTCGCTCGTATGTCATGCCGCGGCTTTCGTCATCTTGCCCAGCCGCTTATCGTGCGGATCAAGTGATGGTCCCTTGGTCACCGCCCATGATTTGAAGACGCCATCGAGTTCGAGCCGTAGGTCATAATGCAGCCTCGTCGCGTCGTGCTTCTGGATGACGAAGCGCCTGCGGTTCGATGCCTTCAGCTTCGCTGCCCGCTCGGTTCTTGCGTCTTCTGAAAATCGCGCTTCTGCTTGTAGGTCGAGAGCTTGTCGCTGGCCATGGCAGTTCCCGGTACAAATCCGTCTTCCGCGTCGTCTGATGACAATAAGGATGAGGCGCGGGCCGGACAGGTGAGACGCTCGAATGCCGTTTCGTTGGCCGCGATGAGAAACCGGAAAAATCATCGCGTTCGTCATCCCTGTCACGTCCGGTTGACACAGCACGCGACCTCAACAAGCAAAAAGCAACAGATTGTCGTTTTGTTCCATGGACTTGGACAGGAGCGCCATCTGCTCCGAACGATGGACATGGCTTCGTCGCAACTGGTATGCGCTTTTGGCATAACTGCGCTGCAGCAAAGTCTATTTAATGGGCGGAGAGAGCCGGTATGATCCTGCTGTCGAAGCGATGCACCTCCTCCCGCGTCGGTTCGATATGCAGACGTCCTACTCCTCCTCCCAGGGGCGTTTGCGGGAACAGCAACACTCCTCCTCCCAGTTGCTGTTCGGTTGTTTTCGAAAAGCCTGCCGCACCTCCTCCCGCGGCAGGCTTTTTCGTTTTGGAGCAGTGCGGATGCGTGAAAAGAAGACGGCGGCAGCCACTGACTTGGTACTTGGGGGGAGCCTATGATGTGCTTTTTCGCGAGGTGAACTTTCTCAGCGTAGCCTGCGTCCAGATCATTTGCTTGAGCTGTCCGGAGCTTTAGTTCACTCGTATCCTCTCGCACAATAATGGGCCGTCGGTTCGTACCGGTTCAAGAGCATAGCATGGCGGGTCGGTTCATCAGAAATATCGGAGTATTTGGGGCTCTATCCGCTCATGGTTAGCAACTGTAAGGCCAACCGCGTTATCGCGCTTGGCTTCATTACAGAACGCAAAAGAGCGTCATGTTTCTCACCGACGCTCCGAACACGGAAGAGTTTTTGCCAATATAGGACTCGATACCATTGGCTGCGCTAATCGTGGCAATCGTATTTTCCTGCACATCGCCGCAGACATGAAGATTCTTAAAGAGTTTGCCCAAGCTGCTATTGCCTTTCACAGTATTTGCGATCACTTAGCCAATATATCTGCGTCCGTGACAACTCAGAGCTACACGTTTGCCGATCTATAAAGTGTATTTCCGGCCATCCAGCGCTACCGCGGGAGAGCCATTACCCTCCACTTAAGCCGACGGAGGCCGTGTAAACGGCCTCCCATTGCGTCTGCAATCTTTATGGAGATACGCGGCCACCGCCACCCGGTGCCTTGATCATCCAAGGCTGAACTGCGGGCCGCTTAGCCAGAATGCCCTTTTTATTCCCGAATGCCCGAATGGCATCGCGTGCCACATGAAGCGGTTTATGCCCATCATGGGCCATGTAGCAGGTCTTGAGGGTTACATCATGGACAAGGTCCCTGTCGCGTTCAGGCCAATCTTCGAGAAAATCGATGGCATCCGCCAAAGATGATATTTCCCTAACAAGGCCTTTCCGTTCCTTCAGATAGACCGGACGATTAAAGATGTTCGAGCTCATCGCTACCTCACTGAAAACGTTGGTGATCAACAAGGACGGCACCGGAATCGAGCGCCTGCCAGATATTTATTTTCTTCCATTTCCTGTTTCAATATACTGCATTAAATTTTTTAGGAACGTGAGCGAATGATCTGTCGATGGTCGTAAACAGACTTTCATCTGTACAAAAATGCCCGCGTGAGGCGGGCGTAGATGAAGACAGACAACATCTGTGAACCGGAATGGGCGCGCAGCGCCTATCCGCATGGTAAGCTACTGAGAATTCGGCCGTTGGTGGGGTTAAGCAATGGTGCCGATTCACACCCCGCGACTGAATCGAACCCAATTCATCAAAGAAGAGAGCTTCAGCGCCCTGAGCTGATCCCGATGCTTGATCCTAGCACTCTATTGGCCGACCGCGCTCGTGGCAGCATCGTTAAGAAGAGTGGTCAATGCTGTGACGAGCTGGGCATGGACAAAAGGCTTCTGAAGCAAGACGCTATTGGGAACGCCCTGGGCTGCCCAGTCCTTGGCGCTGTCGCCAGTCATATATATCACCGGCATGGCTGACTGTAATTCCCGAGCTCGCCGCGCCAAATCCCAACCGTCTGCCTCTCCTGGCATCCTGATATCGGTTATCACGGCGCAAAAACGGGCCGAGTCGTCCTCCAAGACAAGGATAGCTTCGTCCGCATTCGATAGGGCGAGAGGCTCGAAGCCCGCATCCCTGACGATATCTTCAAGATCTGCTTTTATAAGGAATTCATCTTCAGCGATAAGAACAAGCAGCCGACGCCCGTCTTCGCTGATGATTTTCGGAGATATCTCGGCGGAATCATTGACCATGAGCGTGTCCTGCACCTGCAGGCGGGAGCTCTTGCCCTCAGCCGCCAGCGCCTACGGATTCGTCTACTGGCGATGAGACGAAGATAGCGCATTGCGGTCGTATGTCCATCCTCGCGCCCTCATAGGATGTGAGGAGTTGGTCAGAGCCAGTAAGCAGTGGACGGTTCCTAATAAGTCTTATGCCATTTGATGATCGGTGCGGCGAGCGATCGTCTGGCACCGGGTGGCTGTGGCGAGGTACAACCAAGGCGGGCAATATGCGTTCAGCAAAAACTAAACGTTGACGCCGCGCTTTTAACCCCGTATAGAACCATTATCGATCTTTTGCTTGCCGAGCTTTGTCTACCGCACGATTGGCACCGTGCTCTAAGCGAACTTCTCTTTCAAAAATAGTCGGTCTTTACCTGCGTGGCATCGGCTCCGCAGTTCCTCACTCTATGCTTTGAAAGGGTTCATCATGACCACTGGCACAGTAAAATGGTTCAATTCCACAAAAGGCTTCGGCTTCATTCAGCCTGACAACGGCGGCGCTGACGCCTTCGTTCACATCTCGGCAGTCGAACGCGCCGGAATGCGCGAACTCGTTGAAGGCCAGAAGATCGGCTTCGAGCTCGAGCGCGACATGAAGTCGGGCAAGATGTCGGCCACCAATCTGCAGGCTGCTTGATTGATATCTGCTTCCCTTTGACCACGGATGTACTGGCATTGCCGGAAGCACGCTATCATCTGAGGCCAGGCAGCTTGCCTGGCCTTTTTCATTTCGCCCATTGCCGACATAGAGGATCCCAATGACAGAGACGTACAGTAAATCTCGCCAGCAGGCAGAGATCGCCTTCGGCAATGTCCAGACAGAGTTCTTTGCCAAGAATAGCGCTATGGAGGAGCTCGAGTCGGTAGCGCAAGCACGCAATGCCAAGACTTTGCGGCTCCGGGAAGCGCGCCTCGCGAAGGAACAAGCCGAGCGGACGTCTGCAACATCCACCCTGGTGGCCAAATAAGCAAAGGCCGGCTGATCATCGCCGCCTCCCACCATTAGGATACAGATTTGGCACACCACAGAAACAACGAACTCGCCGACCGACGGTCAGCTGCCGCCGACGCCAAGGCATCTCTTCTGCAAGCGTACCGTGCCGCCAAAACGGCGGCTGAGCCTTCTCGACTTGCCAGGCAAGCCGAGCGGGTCTTGCTTGTCGAAGCTCGTGAAGCCCGCCGTGTTGAACGGGATCGCCTGAAGCTTGTGGAGCGCACCCGGCTTGAGGCCGAGGCAGCGAACGAGCAGGCGGTCGCCGAGGCCGCAGCAGTGGCTGAGATCGAGGCGCGCAAGTCAGCCGAAGACATGCGTCTCGCGCGGATTGTCGAAGAGGAGGCCGCTCGCAAGGCCGAGCGAGACAGACGCTATGCCAATCGCAAGGCCAGGCAAGCGTAGGCCGTCAGGCGCTTTCCGTCCGATCAACGGTCTTTATCGCCTCCGTAGGGCTGATGCATCCGCGTCGAAATCACTCATGCTTTAGGAGCGACCGTGACCACTAATACAAAAGAGCTGCAGGCGATCAACACGGCCTGGCAAATCGCGATCCAGGAGCTTCTGCGCATGGTCATCCGTGACATGTATCGCGCCGAGGGTGAAGCAGCGTTCAACACGCACATCAAGCGCATCGAAGAAGCGGCCGTCGATAGCATCTATACGGATCTAAGGCTCCGCGGCACTGACGAATGGACGGAAGTGCTGGTCAAGGAACGCGCCAGCAACTTCGTGACGACCCTTCTGACCTCCTTCACCTACGACCGGGCTTGATCGGGCGGCGCCAAAGGGCTTCGGCCTTTCTGATATTCAAGGAAAAAATCATGTCGGCAGACCAAAGGAGATCGCCTCTTTCTCCTAAAGATAAAGTCGAGGCCAACTCACGAGCCATTGTGGCATCGCTGACGCCGTCTCAGGTGCAAGCCCTGAAGCTCGCGAGAAGCGGCGACCTGCATTCTGCGGATGGCAAGTCTTGGACTCATCTTAACGCCGTCGTCACCTACGCAAGGTCGGATCGATTTGAAGAGCGTCCGATCAAAGTGAAGTCGGCCACCACGACAACCGTGGAGCGTCTAACGGAACTCAACCTGCTTAGGAATCTCGATGGGACGGATGGGGAGGCACATTCGCCACGCACGATCACCATGGCTGGAAAGCTCTGGCTTCTCAAGCGCAAGTGATCCAGGTAAATTCGCCCTGCAACCTGACGGCAAGCGTTCCATCTACCGCTGAGATCGACTGCCAAACCTGCGGAGCATGCTGCTCTTTTTCATCCGCATGGCCAAGGTTCACGACAGAAGCCGACGATGACCTGGCTTTGATACCTAGTCACTATGTCGAAGCCGATCAGCGCGGCATGCGTTGCGAGGGCTCGCGATGTTCGGCACTGTCGGGCGAGGTTGGGATCAACACGTCCTGTCTCGTGTACGAGGTGCGCCCAGACGTTTGTCGAGCTTGTGTTCCGGGTGACGAAGCATGCACGATAGCGCGAGCCAAAGTCCGTTTCTAGCCGGTGGTGGGAGACCGAACTGGTGCGCGTATTCGCGGCGGAAATGGCTCAAGCTCTCTTAGCCGCCGCCAAGCGCGACAGTGGTGGCATCCCTCATCGGAAATCAGTGGGCTACTTGCTCTCCAAGTTCTGATAGCCGATCTATTCCGAAGGCCTGACTTCACCAGCCGAAAACCTAGGACGCTGTCTTTTTCATTTGCTTCGCCGGGAAAGCGGGTAATCTGGCGCGTCGTGGAGCGCCCGGATTTGATTGTGGTCGAAACGAGCCTCATTTACTTCCAACAGAGAGCCTCGCTGCTGTGCGCCGGGCATGTCTTCGACCGCGAAGCGGAGCGCCTCGGCGGCTGTTTCGAAACGCCTATAACGAAGTCCGCTGTGTCCGCGTATCGCTTTGCCGGCATATAGTCCTGCTCCATCTGTATAATCGAAACGGATCACGTCGACGTCCTCCGGGTTCGGAAAGAGGGCTGAGCTTCTGCCCGTGCAGTGTCTCGGATTTCGCGTTCGGTCTCTCGAAGCTCGCGCTTGCGGCTCTGCATCCTCTCTCGGAGGTTCAGGAGCTTTTCGGCATTTGATCCTGCTTCGGCACAGGGCACGCGAAAGAGCTTTTCCGCGGATTGCCTGGGGGTATGATTGATCATTGGTTCCTCGAATAGTGAGTGTGGCAGCGCGCCCCGCTCGCAGTAATATCGGCTTGGTGGCGCGCCAGCCTGCTATTTCTTGTTCAGATTTGCGAGGGGGCCGCCTGCAAGCTTAACCTGCGCGCCAGATGGGGCTGGTGCCGCTACTGGCGCTTTGTCTTTTTTGGGCTTGCGGATCTCTCGGTTGCTGCGCATTTGGCCTTTGGCCATCGTTTTCTCCTCGGGCGCCTGGATAAGTGTCGGCGCTGCTTGACTGCCTAGATTTGGATTGGCATTTCTTCTGATACCGCATTACTCGCGTGGGGGGACGTAACGCCCTGTCGGGCCGTTGGCGTGCAGATTTTTCCAATGATGCCGAAATTGGGAAACACCGTCATGCTCGCTAAAGGCAGCTTTCGCTGCGCGTCCTGGCCAACGGTAATTTCCAGGAGCGTGCAAAGATCCGCGTGATCACGATATCCGAACGTACTCGTTCGAACCAGGTTTCGTGAAACGCATGCGGAATATTCGTTGGAAGACATCGCGTCCTCCTTTTGTTTCGGCAAGGCCGCCCACCGAGACGGCGATTCCTATGACACGGCTGTTGACGTCTAAGACGCGCCTGTATCGCCGTTTGGCAGGCTATTGTCCTTCTGCTGCCCGGTGCGAACCGATCGCGCCGGCTGCGATGCTCATTCCGCCAAATCTAGGTGCCGTCGAAGTCGCCACATCGATACTGTCGTGCCGGGACGTGTAGAAATTCGCATTGTCTAAGCGCAAACTGTGGCATGCGGTTGCCATGAGATTCCAGCCCTTCGGCGAAACCCCTGAATCTTGCAGTCCGACGTTGTCGCATTACAAGATCTCGAGAATGATCCTATCACCGGATCAAGCTCAATTCCCAGAAAAACAAAAGGCCGGGCATGCACCCGACCTCTCACAGTCATTCGGCTCAGCTGCCAGTACATCCGTGGTCAGCGGAGCCAATGACGAAGTCATGCCGCCTGGAGGTTGTCAGCGGAGCTCTTGCCGGACTTTCGATCCTGCACGATGTCGTAGGTGATCTTCTGGCCGTCCGAAAGCGAACGCATTCCTGCGCGCTCGACAGCAGAGATATGGACAAACACGTCCGTGCTGCCGTTATCAGGCTGAATGAAGCCAAAGCCCTTGACGGAATTAAACCACTTCACAGTACCAGTATTCATAACGATTTCCTTTCATGGCAATCGTTGTGGGTCCCGCGATGCTTTGCGGGGCGAGATCGATTTTTTGAGAGGAAATCCAACGGGAGCATAAAGCTCTGGAACGACATCACAAGCAATGGTCGATTTCCTATATATACGCTCAATTTTTGATTTTACAATGGATAATGGGGAAATCGACGGCGCGCGTTCAAGCCACTTGCTATTTCCAGACCAGAAATGGCCGCTGCTCTTCGGCAGTCGCCGTTTCTAATCATCGTCCTGGCAAGAAGAGAGGCGACAAATCCCGCAAGCGACAGCGCGTGAAATAGCCTCAATGTAGAGCAATGATGTTCCTCGATCGTCGCTCTCTTCTTGTCGCCATCAGAATGTGAAGGTCGTTTTAACTGCGGCGATGTTCTCGGAGGGGTGAGTGTTTCAGAGCCCGGGAGTTGGCTCGGAACATTAGAGACATCCGCTTTGTGTTACATTGGAGGAAACAGCTATGCACGTCCAAGATCCTATCGTCCCAGTGGCGCGACACACTCATACGACGAGCGCGGAAGCGATCGGGCCTCCCGACTTGGTAACCTCCGACGAGGCATCAAGACAAGCTTACGAGCGTGGAGGGAAGGCTGGCATGCGAGACGCGCACGATGAAGAGAATCCATATCCAGAAGGGTGTGTGCTCGCGAGAGCCTTTGAGCACGGTTATCTTGATGGCCAAAAGGCGCGGCGATAGCAGGATGAGTACAAGACCAGCCTCGCAAGAAGGTCATCTGAAAATGTCTTATCATCGCTTGTGATGAAGCCTTGATCGAAGTCGCCTAGGTCGCGGTGCTGTTTCAATCGATTGCCCGATAATCAACGATTGCTGTTCGAGATAGAACCACTCGATCCCTTGCGGAACGTCAATTTAACTTTCGATCCCTAGTAACGCGGCGGGCGGCGTCCTTTTCGTTGAGGATTGCACAAAAGACGAGTGCTTCCTTCTCTGGCAAGTTCTCAAGCGCCCAAGTTGAAGGCTTCGCCGGCACCCCTGTAAACAGATCATAAACAGTCCAGGACAAATCCATCTCACGGCGAATGGCATATCGTCTGGTGATTGTCGCCATCGCATCCTCCTGAAGGATGGCAACTGCCGAAACGGCCTTGCGTACATCGATCAGTTCCACAATACCATGCTATAATCGAATAGTCTGTTGTGATCAGATTGATCGATCCTTATCGTCCCGGGGTAGCCGCGATACGAACGACGCTCGTGGATCAACATGAAACGCCGACCGCATGCACGAAATCAGAGGCCAGACTGCGCGTTAGCGTAAGATCTCACTTAATTGATTTTGCCGGAGTTTCTGAAGGTCGCCGATTCACATCCTTTCAAGAGCGTAATTCACAACGTCAGCTCTCGTCTCAATGCGTTCGGGGGATCGGCATCTTCTTGACCCTGAGCTTCCGACCTTGAGCATGAAGCCAGGCAAGTGCGACCTATGTCGCCGAAACGCCACGGGCCCTCGTGATATCTTCCATCTTTGACACCAGCCGCAATCCCGCCAAGACGAGCGACAGGGCTTTGATCACGATCTAGTTCCCACCTGTTTCTTGTTTGGCAAAGACGCCGATCGCCGCCGCGACGATCCCCGATACAGCCGAGATCGCCATCGCCCAGCGCGGGCTTTCATGATCGGCCACCCAGCCGACGATGGGTGCTCCGATTGGCGTTCCACCGAGCGCGATGCCGACGCGCAGCGCCATCACCCGCCCGCGCATCGTAGCCTCAGTCGAAAGCTGCATCAGGCTGTTGGTGGCGTTGGTGATGGAGAGTGCCGCAACGCCGATGACAACAAGCGACGCCGCGAAGAACCAGTAGCCGGGCGCGAGCGCCGCCAGTCCGCAGCCGAGGCCGAACACGGTGGCGCTGATAATCAGATTGCGGAATTCGATGCGGTCGCGACCGGCGTTCAGGAATGCACCGGTGATCGTTCCCACCGCCATGATCGACGACAGCAGCCCGTAGCCGGCAGCATCGGCATGGAAGATGCGCACGCTCATCGTCGAGATGAAGATCGGAAAGTTCAGGCCGAAAGTGCCGATGAAGAACAGCATGAAGAGGATCGCGACGAGATCGGGGCGGCCGCGGACATAGCGCAGGCCCTCGACAAAACGGCCCTTGCCGCGCGGCGCCCGGCTGTTGGGCCGCAGCTCTGACTGCCGCAACAGTGTCAGAGAAATCAGGACGGCCAGGAAGGATGCGCCGTTGGCGAGAAAGCCCCATCCGGTTCCGACGGTGGCGATTGCGACGCCCGACACGGCCGGGCCGATCATCCGCGCGAGATTGAACGACATGGAGTTCAGCGCAACCGCATTCGGCAGATCGTCGTCGCCGACCAGCTCCGCAACGAAGGTCTGGCGGACCGGCGCGTCGAGGGCCGCGGCGCTGCCAAACAAGAAGGCGAAGACATAGACGTGCCAGAGCTGCACGAGGCCCGTGACGGTGAGAATGCCGAGGGCAAGCGCAAGGGCGCCCATCGTCGCCTGCGTCGCCATCAGGAGCTTGCGCTGGTTCAGACTGTCGGCGGCAAGACCCGACCAGGGAAGCAGCAGAAACTGCGGCGCAAACTGCAGGGCCATAACGATGCCTACGGCCGCGCCGTTATGCCGCGTCAGTTCGGCAAAGACGAGCCAGTCCTGGGCGGTTCGCTGGACCCAGGTGCCGATATTCGACACGAGCGCCCCAACCGCCCAGAGCCGGTAATTGTAGTGGCGGAGCGACCGGAAGGTCCGCAGCGTCATTGCCGTTCCGGCGCGTTCCCGCCATGAAACCGGCCGAAGTGACGCGCGCAAAACAGGGCGATGGCGAAAGCCCCGAGGCCCGCGAATACGACATCCGTGGCACTATCCCAATTTACGCTGCCAAAGCGAATGAGAAGCAGATAGGCCAGTACGAGATTGGAGAAGCCCCAGAGGACATTAACGGTCGATGATGACAGGCCTTCGCCGGTCGGGTCGGCGAAGGGCGATTGAAAGGGCCGGCCGAGAACGCCGCTGACGAGGTGCGGAATTGCATTCATCAGAAAGGCACCGCCGGCAAGCAGCGAGAGAGTGTGGAGGAGATTCATCCTAAGCGCTCCGCTTTGCGAGTTCGGTCATGATCTCTTCCGCCGTGGCAGTTTCGCCGAGCCGGGGAAAGACGTTCTTGATACTGTAGGCATGGGCCTCGGGCCGCGTGTCTGTCATGGCGTCGATCGCGAGCGCGACATTGTACCCGGCCTCGAAGGCTTGCCGCGCGGTCGCCTCGACCCCGGTTCCGGTTGCGACGCCGATAACCACCACCTGTGTGATGCCGAGGGATTTGAGACGGATATCGAGGTCGGTTGCCGCAAAGGCGCCCCAGCTATATTTCGTCACGACGAGATCGCTCGGCTGCCGGTCGAGTTCGGGAATGAAATCCGTAAAGCCGTCCGGCAGCGGTCCTGTGTGACGCCTGGGCTGCTCGGTGCGCCCCGGCGCGGTGCCGGCGGCATTGACGAGGATGACGGGCAGATCGTGCTGCCGGAAGGCACGGACAAGCGCTACGGCACGGTCGATGACGGGGGCGATCGGCTCTATCAGGGCTGCGCTCATGACCCCTTTCTGGAGGTCGACGACGATCAGGGCGGTTTGTGGATCCAATGTGGTCAGGGCCATGGGATATCCTGGGGTGGGGGAGGGAAAGGCCGGTCTAATCCTGCGCGACCAGCCGCTGCAGCAGGGCGATGGCGGCCAGCACCTGGCCTTGCTCTTCGGGCGAAAGCCTGGCTTCGATGGTGCGGCTGAGCCAGTCCTGGCGAGCGGCGCGGCCCTCCTGGATCAGGCGGCGGCATCGGTCCGTCAGCGAGAGAATGGTTTGCCGGCCATCCGAGGGGTCGGGCACTCCTGAGACGAGGCCCATCGCATCTAGTGCCGAGAGAAGCGTGCCCATCGATTGCGGGCGCATACCTTCTGCGCGCGCCAGCGCCGAGGTGGTCATCGGACCTTCCTTTTCCAGCCGGATGAGCGCCGACGCTTGGCTTTGCGTCAGGTCTCCGGCATGGCCCTGCTCGCGCAGCTTGCGCTTCAGCTTGCTTGCGAAGCCTCGGAGCTCTTCGGCGACAGTGGAGGCGAGGGGTGGTTTGGCGGCGTTTCCGATCATGGCAGCATCGCTACCATAAATGAAGGCAAACTGTAAAGATTAACTTCATATATTACGGCAATAAGGCCCACGACTGCCGCCTAAGGCCATGAACCAGCGCACCACGATTAAGAAGGGATCTGATGGCTTGGAGAGAACAAAGCACGTGTCGATGGTTCGATTCCCGTCAAGAGCTTAAATCAATTGCTGCGCACACACGAGCCAGCACAACAACTGACTGATCCCCCTCGCTGAACAGATTGCCCTTTTTGCAGGTGTTGACGAGCTTCCATGTTCACTTGATTTCATAACCCCGGAAATTCCGAGCCTTCGGAAGGCGGCGCCGGTGCTCGGCCGGTTAGGCGATGCGCCATGGGCAGCGCTTGACCATCAGGTTTGGTTGAAGGTTATCGTGCAGCCTTCTTTGAGGACTAGGCTGGATTGACCGGCCGGACATCAAGCAACAAGGTTTGTGATGATGAGCAAGCGTATTCTTCACGTGGTCAGCAATGTCTCCCATTATGCCGACCTGTCGCACCCGACCGGCCTTTGGCTTTCGGAGTTGACACATACCTGGGACGTCTTTGCCGCGCGGGGCTATGAACAGCATATTGTCAGCCCGAAAGGCGGTGTGTCGCCGCTGGAGCCCCGCTCCCTCAAATGGCCGCTTCTCGACGCCTCTGCCAAGGCCTGGCTGAACGATCCCGGGCGCATGGCGCTTCTGTCCTCGACGATGCGGCCTGATGACGTCGACCCGGCCAAATACGACGCGATCTATTTCACCGGCGGACATGCGGTGATGTGGGATTTTCCGGATGACGAGGGATTGCAGCGGATCACGCGCGCCATCTGGGAGCAGGGCGGGATCGTCTCTGCGGTCTGCCATGGTTACTGCGGTCTGCTGAACACCCGCCTGTCCGACGGTCGTCTGTTGGTCGAGAACCGGAGGATCACAGGCTTTTCCTGGACGGAAGAAGTTCTGGCTGGGGTTGCGAAGGAAATGCCTTACAATGCGGAGGCGGAGATGAAGCAGCGCGGTGCCACTTACGAAAAGGCTTTTCTGCCGTTCGTCTCCCATATGGTTGCCGACGGTCGCCTCGCGACGGGTCAAAATCCCTTCTCGGCCAAGGCGACAGCCGAGAAGGTCGTCACGCTTCTCTAGGAGTCAGCGCGCGCCGGCCGTGCGGCGGCGGCTCGTCTTGCCGAGAAGCTTAGTGTCCTCCACCTCCAGTGTCGGCGCTTCCATGTCCTTGCCGAGCACGCGGGACAGCACCCGGCGCGCATTGGTGGCGCAGTCGATATCGTCGGGCTTGCCCTCTATGTCCTGCAGAAGGGCAACGAGCTGGGCCTTGCTTTGGGCAAGGCGAACCTCCAGCGCGTCGATATCGGCGATCTTGCCGCGGAGCGCTTCGACCAGGCTGCCATGGTCCCACCGATCCAATCCGGGCGGCAGGAGCTTGCGGATTTCGTCGAGGCTGAAGCCGGCTGCCTGGGCGGTAATAATGAGTTCCAGCACCATGACTGCCTCGGGCGGATAGGTGCGGTAGCCGTTCGGCCGCCGGTCGACCGTCCTGAGCAGCCCCGCGCTTTCATAGAACCGTATGCGCGAATTCGTCAGCCCCGTACGCTTCGCCAGCTCGCCGATGTTCATCTGCAAAACTCCTCGGAAAGTCACTTGACCCTAAACTTAGCTTAAAGGTTAGGGTCTGTCCAAATCTAATTTGGAGACTCTCTCATGTCCCTGTTTTCCGCACTTGCGCTGCCCAATGGCGCCACGATCCCGAACCGCATCGCCAAGGTTGCGATGGAAGAAAATATGGCCGATGCCGACCATGCGCCGTCCGACGAACTGATCAGCCTCTATCGCGCGTGGGCCGAGGGTGGGGCCGGCCTCATCATCACCGGCAATGTGATGATCGACGCCCGCGCCATGACCGGCCCGGCCGGTGTTGTGCTGGAAGACGACCGCACCCTTGCTCGCTTCAGGACGTGGGCGGACACCGCGCGTTCGGGCGGTGGCCAGGTCTGGATGCAGATCAATCATCCCGGTCGCCAGATGCCCGCCGGGCTGGGGCAGGCGACCTTGGCCCCCTCGGCGATCGCGCTTGATCTTGGCGCGCAGTCCAAGGTCTTTCCCGTACCGCGCGAGATGACGGCTGCCGACATTGCCGAGGTCGAGCGCCGCTTCGTCAACACCGCGGTCCTTGCCGAACGCGCGGGCTTCACCGGCGTCGAGATTCATGCGGCCCATGGCTACCTGCTCAGCCAGTTCCTTTCGCCGCTCGCCAACCACCGCAAGGACCGCTGGGGCGGGAGCCTTGAGAACCGTGCGCGCCTGTTGCTGGACATCGTTCGGGGCGTGCGCGCGGCGGTCTCCCCGCGCTTTGCGGTGGCGGTCAAGCTCAACTCGGCCGATTTCCAGCACGGCGGTTTCTCGCCCGAGGATGCGCAGGCCGTGGTCGCCATGTTGGCACCGCTCGATGTCGATCTCGTGGAACTGTCGGGCGGCAGCTATGAAGCCCCGGCGATGATGGGTTCGGGGCGCGACGGTCGCACCCTGGCGCGCGAAGCTTACTTCCTCGACTTCGCGCGCAAGATCGGCGAGGTCGCGACGATGCCGTTGATGGTCACGGGCGGCATAAAGCGCCGCGAGGTGGCGGAGACGGTGATCGAGAGCGGCGTCGCCATGGCGGGGATCGCGACCGCGCTCGCCATCGAGCCGAACCTGCCGCGCAACTGGAAGCTCGGGAAGAACGACGCTCCGGCGCTGAAGCCGATCACTTGGAAGAACAAGCCGGTCGCATCCTCGGCGCATATGGCCGCCGTCCGCTACCAGCTGGTTCGCCTCAGCCGTCGCCGTCGCACGGCGCCGAATGTGTCGCCGGTCTGGGCGCTGCTCACCTCGCAGATCTCCGCAAAGCGCAGCGCCCGCCAGTATCGGCGCTGGATGGCGGCGCGGAAGGCCGCCTGATCGCAGGACAGCGAAATCGTCTCGGCCGTCAGGAGCTGCGTTGAGCTCTTGACCTTAAACATAACTTTAATGTTAGCGTTCCGTCTGGCCGGACCAGAGGATTATAAGGAGAATCGTCGTTCATGGCTGAAGAATACACGGAAGTCGATTTCGGCGGTCAAAAGGTCATGGTGCCGAAAGGGGGGTATTACGACCGCTTCCGCTCCAACCCCGATCTCGACGAGGTGGCCAGGGACCCAGCTGCCGGCAATATCGACTTCTTTCGGCGTATCCCCAAGGTAATGGTCCCCTCGCGGATCGGCGCGACCTGGGCGCCGAACTTCTACTACCGCACCAGCAACGTGCAGGTGTTGATGCTCGCGCCGGTGAAGAAGCTGCGCGCGATGCTGCCGGGACAGCTTGAGCCTTTGCGTGCGCTGCCGGGATATGGGCTCGTGGCGCTTACCTTCTTCTCCTATGCGCTGTGCGACAACGATCCGTATAACGAAGTCTCGGTCGCCATTGTCATCCGCAAGCCGGGCGCGCGCGGGCCGCATGCTTTGGAGCTGCTCGGCTCAATGCGGCGGCAGAGCTTCTTCGCGCATGTGCTGGCGCTGCCGGTCGATACCGAGATCGCCCGCGTGCGGGGTGTGCACGGCTATCAATTGCCGAAGTGGCTCGCCGACATACATCTCGGCATCTCCCCGAACGGCGTCACGGCCAGCATCGCGGCAACGGACGGCAAGTCGGATGTGACATTGACCGCGCCGTTGCCTGCACTGGAACGCATACCGTCACAGTCGCGCCTTTCGACCAACACGTCCATCGGGCTGGTCGATGGTGAGTGGCGCCAGACGCAGTTCGTGACCAATCCGATCGAGTTCGCGCAGACGCCGTTTCCCCGTGACGTGAAACTGTCGCGCTCCGGCGGTCCGATCAGCCAGGTGCTGGACGGTCTGGAAGTAGGGACCATTTTGCGGCTCGACGTTGTTAAAGACGCGCAGATGGTCTTGCACCTGCCGCGCCCGCTGCAGGCCCTGCCGCCCATTTGAACACCGCATCAACAGACCCGACCATCAACAAAGGAGAAGCCGTTATGCCCTATGTGACAACAAAAGACGGAACCGAGATCTTCTACAAGGACTGGGGTCCGAAGGACACGCAGCCGATCCACTTCCACCACGGCTGGCCGCTCAGCGCCGATGACTGGGACAACCAGATGCTGTTCTTCCTCAGGGAAGGTTTCCGCGTCGTCGCGCATGACCGGCGTGGCCACGGTCGCTCGGCCCAGGTCAGCGACGGTCATGACATGGATCACTATGCCGCCGATGCCTCGGCGGTAGCAGAGCATCTCGATCTCCGCAATGCCATCCATATCGGCCATTCGACCGGTGGCGGACAGGTTGCGCGCTACGTCGCGCAATATGGTCAGCCGCAGGGGCGCGTCGCCAAGGCGGTTCTGGTCAGCGCCGTCCCGCCACTGATGGTCAAGACCGACAGCAATCCGGAGGGAACGCCGATCGAGGTGTTCGATGGTTTCCGCGCCGCGCTCGCCGCCAACTGCGCACAGTTCTTCCTCGACGTGCCGGCTGGCCCGTTTTACGGATACAACCGGCCGGGCGCTGAACCCTCGCAGGGCGTCATCGAGAACTGGTGGCGCCAAGGCATGATGGGCAGCACCATGGCCCATTACGAGGGCATCAAGGCGTTTTCCGAGACCGACCAGACGGAGGATCTGAAGGCGATCACCGTGCCGATCCTCGTGATGCAGGGCGACGACGATCAGGTGGTTCCTTACAAGGCGGCGGCGATCATGCAGGACAAGCTTCTGCGGAACAGCAAACTGATCATCTATCCCGGATTCTCGCATGGGATGCTCACGGTCAATGCGGATGTGATCAACGCCGATCTGCTCGCATTCATAAAAGGTTGAAGCGAAGCGCGCGCCGGACTGCCTCCGGCGCACGACTTTCAAGAGATTGATACGATGATCCCGGCTCACCCTGATCCCAGTTTCGATATGGCGGCTCTGCTGGGCCGCCAGCGTTCCGCCTTCCTCATGGACGGACCGCCAGCCCTCGCCGATCGCAAGGCCCGGCTGAAGCGCCTGCGCACCGCGGTGCTGACGCACCGAGGCGAGGTGGCAGAGGCTGTCAGCGCCGATTTCGGCCATCGCTCGCACCACGAGACCGACCTCATGGAGATCGTTGGCGTCATTCAGGCCATCGACTATCTGATCCGCAATCTGCGGCGCTTCATGAAACCGGAGCGCCGGCATGTCGGCCTGTTCTACCGCGCCGGCCGGGCCTACGTGGAGTATCAACCGAAAGGCGTCATCGGCGTCATGGCGCCTTGGAACTATCCGTTCTCGCTGACGATCATTCCGCTGGCTACCGCGCTGGCCGCGGGCAACCGTGTGATGCTGAAGCCATCAGAACTGACGCCGCGCACCAGCGAGACTATCCGTAGGATGCTCGGGCAAGTCTTTCCGCCGGAAGAGGTTACCGTCGTGCTGGGCGGCCCGGAGGTTGGTGCGGCGTTCAGCGGCCTGCCGTTCGACCATCTGCTATTCACCGGCAGCACCCCTGTCGGCCGCAAGGTGATGAAGGCGGCGAGCGACAATCTGGTGCCGGTGACGCTCGAACTCGGCGGAAAGAGCCCGGTCATCGTCGAGCGCGGCCATGTCGATGACCGGACGATGGCAAGCATCGTCTTCGGCAAGCTCTCGAATGCCGGCCAGACCTGCGTCGCGCCCGACTATGCGATGGTTCACGAGGATGATCTCGATACATTCATAACCCGGTTCGGTGCGAATGTTGGCCGTGCCTATCCCGATGGGCCGACCAGCCGCGACTACACGTCTGTCGTCAACGATCGTCACTATGATCGGCTGAAAAGCCTGATCGAGGGAAGCGCGGGTCATCGAGGTCGGTGTGACCCCGGACCGTGCCGCAGAGCGGGTGCGCAAACTGGCGCCGACATTGATCATCGGAGCCGGGGACGATGCGGCAATCATGCAGGAAGAGATATTCGGTCCGATCCTGCCGGTGCGGACCTATCGTACGATCGATGAGGTCATCGACTATGTGAATGCACGGCCCCGCCCGCTGGCGCTCTACTATTTTGGCGACGAGGGCGCGGACAGTGCGAAACTGTTGACGCGCACCACGTCGGGCAATGTCGGCCTCAACAATACCATGATCCATGTCGCGCAGGACGACCTGCCCTTCGGAGGGATCGGTCTCAGTGGCATGGGTGCCTATCACGGCATTGAAGGGTTTCGTACCATGAGCCATGCGAAAGGCGTGTTCGTCCAGGGGCGCTGGAATCTGCCGCGCATGCTTGGAGCGCCGTTCGGCAGATTTGTCGATTTAGCACTTGGGATCACATTGGGTCGCACCCGGAAATGATATTCGCGCTGTGTCGCGGCGACGGTCAGGTGAAAATTAGCTTGGCTTTGTAGGATCGATTACCTCGTTGCGGGTTCATACCCTTTCAAGAGCAGTCGATTGCAGTTTTCCTAGGCAGTACCCGCTCAACGATTGCGATGTCATTGTGCATTTACTCGCTCAAAAAGTTATTGGGCGACACCTTTTTGCGTCCTTTCTGACCGAAAGTTGAAGTGCGCGGTAAGGTCACGAAATTCGTAATTTGTTTCGCGAGGCAGTTTGTGGTCATGGTCGATCCTCGGTGGCCGGGAAAGCACGTCTAACCGCATGTATGTCCTAGTCCGTAGGTATGCACACCGGATTCGATCCGGAAACGTATTGTAGAAATTCCCGCAAAGCCACCGCGAGCGCATCTTGCTTCACGCTGCAAGAGGCTCGTCGTATCTCATCAAGCGCCCAGCGTTGGCGAGGACGAGTAAAGTACTCAGATTGTGAAGGATCGCCGCGACGACGGCTCCCGCCGCTCCAAGAAACCCGAAGCCGGCCAATGCAACAATCGCCACGGTCCAGCCGAGGCCGATGATGACGTTGGTCTTCAATGTCCGGCGGCAAAGCCTGCTAAGGCGGATGCATGTGCCGAGCCGCCGCAGATCGCTACCGATAAGGATGATGTCCGAGGAGGCAAGTGCGATATCGGCGCCGCCCGCGCCCATCGCAATCCCGACAGCTCCCGCCTTGAGGGCGAGCGAGTCGTTGATCCCGTCGCCGACGACCAGAGGTTTGAAGCCACTTTTCGTCTCGCTCAGCACGCGTTTCAGCTTGTCGGCGGGCAGTGCCTCCGCCACGACTTCGGTTATGCCTATCTCGCGCGCCAGAGCTTGCGCGACCGATTGACGGTCGCCGGTTAGCAGAAGCTGGCGGTTCAACCCGAGTGCCCCCAGATCCGCCATCGCAACCGCAGCCTCCGGCTTGACCGTGTCCGAGAGGAGAAGCCAGGCGACGAATTCCCCGCCGATGGAAAGGCCCGCGAGCGGACCGTCATGTGCGGGAATCGGGGGAACGACGACCGACAGGCATTCAAACAATTCGGGACGCCCAAGGGCGACTTCGCCCGTTGTGGCACCGGCAACGATACCCAGCCCTTGCAGTTCCCTGACGTTGACCAGCGGATGGTATGCGTCATGGGTAACGAGCGCGGCCAGCGCCCTGCTGACCGGATGACTGCTGGCGGCGCCAAGGGATGCCGCCAAGGCCAGAGCAGTTTCCCGGTCCGTATTGCCCGTCAGCCTGATGTCCTGCAGCCGAAGCCGTCCGAAGGTGAGGGTGCCGGTCTTGTCGATGACCAGGGAGGTCAGATCAGCCAGCTCTTCGAGAAACGCCGAGCTGCGGATGAGAATGCCGTGGCGCGCGGCCACCGCGATACCGGCAATCGCCGTTGCCGGCGCTGACAGAACCAGGGCGCAGGGGCAGGCCGCGACCAGGATCGCCAGCATGATCTGGCCATTATAGGTGAGGAACCAGGCAATAGCCGCCATCGTCAGCACAAAACCCAGATATTGCTGGGCGTAGCGCTCCAGCAGCCGCGTGATGGGCGGCTTCGAATTCTCCGCACGCTGCATCAGCGCGATGACTTTTCCAAGCGTCGAATCCTCGCCGGTTCGGGTCACCTCGATCTCGAGACGGCCGTCCAGATTGATCGCGCCGCCGAAGACGTCCATGCCGGCGGAGACTTCGAGGGGTACGGATTCGCCGGTGATCGGCGCGGTGTCGAGGCTCGCCTGCCCCTCTCTGACGCGACCGTCGGCGGGAACGCGGTCTCCTGCTCTCACCTCCACCAGATCGCCTGGCTTCAGTGTGGCATTGTCGACGTCACACGTCGAGCCGTCCGGCGTGATCAGCCGTGCGTGGCTGCGGGTCAGACGCGCCAGTGCCTCCATCGCTTCTTTTGATCCCATGACACTGCGCTCCTCCAGCACGTGGCCGAATATCATGATGATCGGGAGGAGGGCGGCGGTCAGCAGATCGCCCGTCGCCCAGGCAGCCAGCATTGCAAGGGCGATCAATTGGTCGGTGATGCCATGCAGGCTCGGATGGCGCAGGCTATGCCAACCGGAACGGATGACCGGAACGGCGACGATCAGCGAGGCGGCCGCCAGCAGAAGTTGGCTGACGCCTTCTTCATCCGGCGCAAGCCAGCGCCAGGCTATTCCGAGCGCAAGCAGGCTCAGCGCGATCATGGCAAGCGTGAGCTGAACGGCCGCCGCCTGCTTTTCGTTGGCGGTCAGCAAGCCAGCACTAAGCACATGGCCGTGATGATGCGCATGGCCATGGGAGCCGTGGGAATGATCGGTCGCGACACTCATTTGTCGGCTCCCTGCAGGATAAGGCGTGCATCGTCTCGGGGGTCGACCGTGACGACCGAGCCCGCCTGCGACAGGATTTTGGCAACGCGATCGCGATAGAGGCGCCACAGAAGACCGGGATCGCTATCAGGCCCTTGCGCGCTTGCAAAGCCGGTTATGGTGGCCGTGTCAGCGCGTGCCTTTGCCAGACGTTCGCTGGACTGGGCTTCCGCCACCCGCACGATCCGATCGGCTTCCTGATCGGCGACCTGCCTCTCCTTCTCCGCATCGTTTTGTGCAGACGCAATCGCCTGCTCTGCCTGCTGGCTCGCGGTTAGCACGCCATCGAATGCGCTCACGGCCGTCGCCGGAAGCGCGGATTGAACGTCGGCGCGGTCAATCTCGATCCCGAGACCCATGCCCTTCGATTGCAAGGAGGTCAGGCTGGTATTGATGCTCTTGACTAGGTCGGCGCGTAAGCGTTCACGACGCTCGGCGACATCGCTGTCGGCGGAGACCAACTCCGGCCGGGCGACCAGAATGCTGTCCAGATCGCGTGAGGCGCAGATCATGACTGCGCTGCGGGTTACGAGGCGGTCGAGCGCCGGGAGGACATGGTTCTCCTGCAGGGCATAGGCGAAGGGGTCGGTCACCCGATAAAACACCCGGATGTCGAGCTGAACGACACTGGCGTCGGCGGTCAGCAGATATCCCGATCCTGCCAACGTATCGCTTTCTGTCTGAGGGTCGGCCTCGCCGGTCTGTGCGGCTGGCGAACGAAGCAATCCATCGATCCGGCGCTCCAGGACCGTTGCGGCGTCGGGCAGCAACAAAACCTTTTCGAAAGGCGCGGGCAAGGCCCATAAGAGGCCGGACTCCTGCACTCGGTTCAAGGCGCCCAGGCGAAAGACAACGGCCCGATTTTGCGGTGCGATCTCCCTGATATTGGAGGTCGCCCAGCCGGCGGCCGCAAGCACCATGACCGCGGACAACAGCGTTGACACGAGACGAACAGCCTGATGCTGTGCTGTCGAATTACTGTCCCCAACCGCAGCCATCTCTAATGTGCTCCGCCAGCCGATAGGGCACTAGGTGGCCCATCGACCAAAGCTCGAAACGGTGCCGCATCGGTGCGCAGGACAAGGCGCGTGTTGGAATTGACGATGGTGCCGAGTGTGTCGAGGGAGCGGAGCAATTCGTAAAGTTCCGGGGCGCTCTTATAGGCCGTTCCGTAGATCTGCGCCGCTTCGACGCGGGATTTTGCCTCTATATTAGCCGCCTTCACGGTCGCGTCCGCCTGCAGCACTCTCGCGTCGCGCTCGGCTGCGGAGCGGATTTCCGCGGCTTGGCGTTTGCCAACAGCCGCGCGTTCGGTGGCGATCGTCTCGCGCTCGGCCCGCATGCGGTCGACGGTGGCACTCAACGTCACCGACGGCAGGGTCAGGCGCTCGATACCGACATCGACAACCTGCAAGCCGTAGGTATCGAACAATTGCTGTGCGATCTGCGTCTTGAGTTGCGCTTCCAGGGCGTCGATCCGCAGCTTATTCGGGTCGGGATTGATCAGCGACGACAGGTCGAAACTGCTGGCCGTGGTCTCCAGCGACGAGCCGAGGAATGTTCGGATTTGTGCGGCGGCCTGGTCAGGCTGGTTCTGAACCGACCGTACGAAGCGCTTGATGGCGTCCGGATCGGCGGGGACCTGCCAGATTGCATAGGCTTGCGCGATGATCCGCAGCCCGTCCTTGGTACCGACATCTTGCAGGCCGCTGGACGTCGATTTGGCGCGCAGATCGACGTCGATGGTCTTTTCGAGCGGAAGGGGCAGCCGGAAGGCGAGACCAGGATCGATCAGAACGCGAGCCGGGTTGCCAAACCTGGTGATGATGGTCGCGGCACCCGATCTCACCTGGACGAGGCAAGCGGCGACCAGAATGATGGCGACAACGATCATTGCGACGATCAGGCGGGACCACCGAAAGGGCATTGCTTCCTTGTGATCATCGCCGTGATCATGATGATGATCGTGCTGGTGATGGTCCGAGCCCGGATGGGCGTGCGTGTCAGTCATGGGCCGGTTTCTTCGCTTTGGTATGGAGTATTCGGTTCGGCACTCGTATCGGGATCGACCGGTGACATCATACTCCGAAGATCGAGGGTCGGAGCGATGCTTCCGCCGAGGCGGTGATCGAGGACGAGCGCCTTCGAATGGGATAGTCCCATCGTCAAGTGATTGAAGTATTCCTCTGTCAGAAACGCCTGTCCGGCCTGGTGGAAGGCCGATTGCTCGGCCTGGAAGCGCAGTTTTACGACCTCCGAAGCCGCAATGCCTTCCCGTGCCGTCGCCGTCGCATTGTCCTGCTGGAGGCTGGCATTCAATTGCGCCTCGTTCGCCTGCTCGGCCGCCGTTCCCCGCTCACGCGCGACCAATGCCTCCGCCCTGATCTGCGCTGCCTGGACACCGTGAAAGGCATTGGCTGCGCCGGTGGGCGGGTGGATGGCTTCGACGACGACCGCCAGGATTTCGACGCCGCTGTTCAGCTCATCCATGTTTTTCTGGACTGCCGAGGCGATATCGTTTGCCAGCGACAGCCGGCCTTTGCTCAAGACGTCCTCGAGCGTTCTTCTGGCAAAGTCGTGGACCAATACGCGGTTTGCGGTGCTTTCGATCAAGGCTGGCAGATCGGCGACCCGATAGGCCGCCTTCATCGCCGCCTGGTCCGAAAGGCCGATGCGATAGACGAAGCGCACGTCCATGTTGACGATCTGAAAGCTTTGTCCACCGCCGCTCGCGATGAGCTGCGATTTCTCGCTGATATGCGAAGCATCCCATAGCCGGTTCGCGCTTTCCGGCGCAGGCCCCTCCGCATCGGCCAACGCTTCGCCATCGCCGTTCGTGCTGACGGAGGTTGCTAGCTCGTGCACGCTGCCGTTCTCGACAGGAATGACACGGCCAAACGGCCATGGTAGGCCGATGTGAAGGCCGGAATGTTGGATTGCCTCGGCCTTACCGAACCGCTCGTACACGCCCCGGCCGGTCATTGGAATTTCGCGCACGCCGCTCAACAGCCAACCTAGAACGAGCGTTCCGAGAACGATTGAGGGCGCGGCCCTTCGAATGAACGAAAAAGCCCAGATCTGTCGAAGGTCTATGCCGTGTTTGGTTTGTAATTCGGACTGAATGGCAACCAAAGGCTGGGGCGGCCACCGAAGGGCGCCCGCAACAACGCTGGTGGCAATCAACACCGGCTCGCGGCTATCGTTTTGCGGGCGGAACATGGAGGCGAGCGCGCGAAGCAGAAACTCAAGCCCGACAAGCCCGACGAAGCCTCCCAGCGCCGCCAGGAGTTTGATGGAAAGCCCGGACCCGCGCGCGCTCAGGAACAGGCAGAAGCAAGACAGGACGAGCACGAAAATTGGTACGCGCGCCAATTGCGAGATCGCTTTCGCCTCCGGCCACTCGACCGCATCGATAGCGGCAAGCCGTCTTTCTGTCACCAGCAGAAGGAACGCGAACGTCAGGCACACCGCGATTATGAGGAAGGTCATCGTGCCGAGCGCTATGTCGTCGGCCCTCACGCTCCAGCCGGCACAGACGATCAAACATGCGACGAGGGCCAGACAGAAGATCCGGAGCGGGCGGGCGCCAATGCGTGACGCAAATGATTGCCCCGCGAGGAACACGCTCCCGCTCCATCGATCAAACCGATCCGGTTCTCTAGTGTCCTCGGTCGTCCATGGCGAGGTGACGACGGCGATGATCCATTGCTTGGACCTTCCGAGCGGGACGCTGGCAAGTCCGGCCTGCTCGCGACGCCAGCGCGCGATGTCGTGGGCAGACTGGAGCCCAATTCCAAAAACGATAAGCGCGGCTGCGTTGGTGCAGAAGAATGCGATCCAGATGGCACTCAGGCTAAAGGTATTGGCAATCAGAGCGGCCAGCAAAAGCATGGCCGCGAAAACCGAAACGCTGAAGCCTTGGTTCGCAAGATCATGTGCTTGAACCGCGGCAAGTTGGAAATCCGCTCGGTCTTTGATCTCAGGAACCTGCTTTTTATCTTCGGAACTAGTTTCTAGCATTGCCAAAACTTTATGCGACGTCGCGTTGAAGAAGGGTCTTGAGCCTCGCCAGCATCGCGACCAGTTTGGTGTGGAGATATGTTATTACGTGTCACTGCTCTATCTGCAAGGCTTTGCCTCGAGCGAGGTGGCGAAAGGTTCGGGCCTCGATGCCTGTCCTCACACTTAGTGTGGACCACCTCTGATACTAAAGATATCGCGATTGGCGGAGAAGATGGGTGACGCGGCCGGATTCATCTCTCGCTTGAAGATAATGACCACCCTACCGTTACAGCCGGAAATCGAGGGGCGCGTTCGATTTCTTTCACATCAACAGATCCGATTTTGTTGGCTGTGGGTTGTCGTCACTCCGTCGAGGCAGTGTGTCCGCCTTGGCTTCGGCGGCTTTTATGAGGACGAAGGGTGGTGATTGAAGCCCCTGAGGGCATGGAGCTGACGGGTGAGGTCTTGAACGTCATGCGCGACCTGCGGCTGAGGGTATGACCATAGTTGTCGTTTCGCACAAAATAGGTTTTGCCGCGACCGACAGCCAGCAGATCATCTTTCTTGATCACGACAAGGTGCTGTTCAGCGGACCGCCGCAAGAGGTCTTCAAGAAACCGAGAAATCCTCGTCTAGAGCAATTCCTCGATACCTATCTCGACCGTGGTGCGTCGATGTTGCTCTGACATTGCGTCAAACACGTCTACTGGAGCCAACGCGAGGCAATTGTGCCAGTGGACGTGTTTGATTTCGTTCTACGTTGGTCTCGCTCCGAGTAGGCAAGGGGGAACGACCGAGCTCATCAAGCCTTGCTCGTTGACGACCTGGGAAGGAAATTTCGGTTCAGGTCTTAATGGAGCTTGAACTCGCCTTCGACGCGACGCCATTCGTTTGGACCGATCAGGCGCTGATGGCTGTAGCGGACAGAATGCAGCGGCCCGTCCAGATTGGTTTGCCAGAAATCGAGGAACCGGTGCATTTCGGGAAAATCGGGCGCCAGATCGTAATCCTGCCAGACGTAGGTCTGCAGGACGGATTCGAAATCGGGAATGTGATAGAGGATATGCGCTGTGGTCAGCCCGTAGCCGTTCAGTTGACCTTCCAGTTCCGATGAAAATCGCATGCTTCATCTCCGTTTCGTGACAGTCGGATGGTGGCGCAAATTTTTGCGGCCATCAACGGATTTTCAACGCACAATGCCATTTTCTTGTGCCTTTCCAGCGTGTTAGCAGCCACTCAAAATGAGTGCTAATTTTTTTCTTCTATCCCTCTTGAAATCGAAAAATCTCGAAAATAAATTTTCCCCGCGAACGCTCAATGAGGTTCGCACCCGCCCGGACTGGTCATCCGGCCCGGTGAGGGGATCAACGTCATCTTTTTTGCTCAACGGAGGAAAACATGTCGTTCCGACCGCTTCATGATCGTATTCTTGTCCGCCGCGTCGATTCCGAGGAAAAGACCAAAGGCGGCATCATCATTCCCGACACCGCCAAGGAAAAGCCGCAGGAAGGCGAGGTGATCGCCGTCGGTCCAGGCGCGCGCAACGACGCCGGCCAGGTGCAGACCCTCGACGTCAAGGCTGGCGATCGCATCCTATTCGGAAAATGGTCCGGCACCGAGATCAAGGTTAACGGCGAGGATCTGCTCATCATGAAGGAAAGCGATGTCATGGGCATCATCGAAGTCCAGGCCGAGCAGAAGCAGGCTGCCTAAGCCTTCACACCATAAACCATCAGTCTGATAGCTGCCTATTGAGGAGTTAAAAAAATGGCTGCGAAAGAAGTCAAGTTTCACACCGAAGCCCGTGAACGCATGCTGCGAGGGGTCGATGTGCTCGCCAATGCCGTGAAGGTCACTCTCGGCCCGAAGGGCCGCAATGTCGTCATCGACAAGTCCTTCGGCGCTCCGCGCATCACCAAGGACGGCGTTTCCGTCGCCAAGGAAATCGAACTCGAAGACAAGTTTGAAAACATGGGCGCCCAGATGCTGCGTGAGGTCGCCTCGAAGACCAACGATCTCGCCGGTGACGGCACCACCACTGCAACCGTTCTCGCCCAAGCGATCGTCAAGGAAGGCGCCAAGGCCGTTGCCTCCGGTTTGAACCCGATGGACCTGAAGCGCGGCATCGATCTTGCCGTCGACGCGGTCGTCAGGGAGTTGAAGACCAACGCGCGCAAGATCACCAGCAACTCCGAGATTGCCCAGGTCGGCACGATATCAGCCAACGGCGATTCAGAGATCGGCCGCTATCTCGCCGAGGCGATGGAGAAGGTCGGCAATGAAGGGGTGATCACCGTCGAGGAAGCCAAGACCGCTGAAACTGAACTCGAAGTCGTCGAAGGCATGCAGTTCGACCGCGGCTACCTCAGCCCCTACTTCGTGACCAATGCCGACAAGATGCGCGTGGAGTTCGAGGATCCCTATATCCTGATCCACGAGAAGAAGCTTTCCAACCTGCAGGCCATGCTTCCGGTTCTCGAAGCCGTCGTTCAGACCGGCAAGCCGCTCCTCATCATCGCTGAAGACGTCGAAGGCGAAGCTCTTGCGACCCTCGTCGTCAACAAGCTGCGCGGCGGCCTGAAGATTGCTGCCGTCAAGGCTCCGGGCTTCGGCGACCGCCGCAAGGCCATGCTGGAAGACATCGCCATCCTCACGGGCGGCAGCGTCATCTCCGAAGACCTCGGCATCAAGCTTGAAAACGTGACGCTCGACATGCTCGGCCGCGCGAAAAAGGTGGCGATCGAGAAGGAGAATACGACCATCATTGACGGCGTCGGCCCGAAATCGGAAATCGACGGCCGTGTCGCTCAGATCCGCGCGCAGATCGAGGAGACCACCTCCGACTACGATCGCGAGAAGCTTCAGGAGCGGCTTGCTAAGCTTGCCGGCGGCGTTGCCGTCATTAGTGTCGGCGGCTCCACCGAAGTCGAGGTCAAGGAAAAGAAGGACCGTGTCGACGACGCGCTGCATGCGACCCGCGCGGCAGTCGAGGAGGGCATCCTGCCGGGCGGCGGCGTAGCGCTGCTGCGCGCAGTGAAGGCTCTCGAGGGTCTTCCCACCTCCAACGACGATCAGCGGGTCGGGATCGACATCGTGCGGCGCGCCATTGAAGCCCCGGTTCGACAGATCGCGGAAAATGCCGGTGCTGAGGGCTCGATCATTGTTGGCAAGCTCAGGGAGAAGAGCGACTTCTCCTTCGGCTGGAACGCGCAGACCGGCGAATATGGCGATCTCTATGCGCAGGGCGTGATCGACCCGGCCAAGGTCGTGCGCACGGCTCTTCAGGACGCAGCCTCCGTTGCCGGCCTCCTGGTGACGACTGAGGCGATGATCGCTGAGAAGCCCAAGAAAGACGCCGCACCGGCCCTGCCCGCTGGTGCCGGCATGGACTTCTAACAGCTTGAGGCGCCCGCTCCGCCCACCGGTAGGGCGGGCTCCCGCCACGGAGATCACCATGGTTCAGACGATCATCAAAAAATCCAATGCGCCGCTGGATGCACGTGATCTGGAGCTTTGCCAGCGCGTGTTTGATGAGATCCGGGCGGCCGCGGATATCCCCCGCCAATCGGAAGAAGGCGAACGCATCGCCGCTATCATAATAGAATTATATCGCCAGGGCGTCAGGAATCCGGAGCAGCTAAAGATATTGGTTCAAGGTGCACGCGGCACTTTTCCGAGGATGGCAGAAGGATGAACAGCCATCTCTCTCTTTCGCGGGAAGATCTGCGGATCTGCATGGACGTCGTAAAATCGATAGCGCGTGGCAAAGGAGTCTCACGTGATCCTAAAGCCGTTGCTCAGATCATGGCGACGGTCGCAAGATATTATAGCGGAGCCATGCGGGAACCGTCAGCCTTGCGTGCGGCGGCTCTCTCCGAGCTCGAAGGCAATTCTCTTGCTGAAGGGTGCCTGCCCAGGGAGGGCGCGGGACTAAGCTGAAGTTCCTTAACATGGCAAGAATTCAGCGATCAGACATCGATGGAGCCAGATATGAGAAAGGAAACCGACAATACCACAATAAGCGACCAATCCGCCGCTGCGATCACCTCGGCGCATTTGTTGTATCCTGCCCGACATTTTGCTCATCCGAAGGACGTTCTGTCGGCAGAGCATATCGGCAAGGATCACAAGCGCGCCATTCTTGCGTCCTGGGCCTCGGACATATTTGCAATTGAATCGATGACGGGCTTTCGGCGCGTCCCAGGCGCAGACCATGTCGTCTCCTATGACGACATCATCGCGGCCTTGGAGTCCTTGGATGACAGCCAAGACATGATCTCGTTGCGGTCTGCGGAGGCCGATAAGCTCCGTTGTCAGAGATCGCGGCTGTGCCGTTTCACTGGCCGTTTTGTTTCCGGCAGTCTTAGAAAGGGAGGTCGCCGCCACCAGATATCGGAAGTCTAGACGTCGCCTTGTAAACGCGTGCCTGTTTAGGACGCTACCCGATTTTTGCCGTCCATTCTTTGCTCTTATGAGGAGGTTTTGCCGATGAAGATCGCCCAGATTGCGCCGCTTGCCGAAAGCGTTCCACCGAAGCTTTATGGAGGAACCGAGCGCATCGTTTCCTATCTTACCGAAGAACTTGTCGCTCAGGGTCACGACGTCACGCTGTTTGCCAGCGGTGACTCCGTTACCGATGCAACCTTAGTGGCGTGCTCAAACCTCGCCCTCAGGCTCAATCCGGCCGTCAAGGACCATCTTCCACATCAGGTCGTCCAGCTGGAGGAGATCCGCCGCCGGGCGCATGAGTTCGATGTCCTACATTTCCATATCGATCTCCTGCATTTCCCACTAATCTGAGATTTTGCGGATCGGACAGTCACGACGCTACACGGACGCCTCGACCTGCCGGATCTCAAGCCTTTCTACGAGGCCTTTCCTGATATTCCGCTCGTATCGATCTCCAGTGATCAGCGTCGCCCAATGCCCCCGGTCAACTGGTCCGGGACGGTGTATCACGGTCTTCCGACCAATCTTCTTTCCTTTACGGCAAAGCCCAGAGGCAACTATCTTGCCTTCCTGGGACGAATCTCTCCCGAGAAACGTCCGGATCGAGCGATCCGCATCGCAGCCAAGGTTGGTATGCCGCTGAAGATCGCCGCCAAGATCGACAATGCGGACAAGGCCTATTGGCACACGGTGATCGCGCCGATGGTCAAGAGCCATTCGAACGTCGAGTTCATCGGTGAAATCAACGAGCACCAGAAGGCCGATTTCCTTGGTAACGCCGGCGCATTGCTTTTCCCGATCGACTGGCCCGAACCGTTTGGGCTGGTGATGATCGAGGCAATGGCATGCGGCACCCCGGTGGTCGCGTTCGGATGCGGTTCGGTTCCGGAAGTGATTGATAACGGTATTTCGGGCATCGTCGTCGATAGCGTTACGGAGGCGGCCGAGAATATCGAATGGGCGCTGCGAATGGATCGCCACAAGGTGCGCGCGACCTTCGAACGGCGCTTCAGCGCGGAGCGGATGGCGCGAGACTATCTCGCTATCTATCGTAACCTGCCCGGCGTTCGCACGAAGGCGGCGTCACTGCGCCGCGCCAACGGCCAGGATCTGGATCTCCAGGTCGTGGCGTAGGAGACATAGCAGCATGTCGACCGCTTCCGAGGACAGCAAGCCATCCGTCGCGTCGGCGCAGCCGACCGCCCCTATGGCGCAGTTCTTCATCCCGGCAACCGCATCCCTGCAGGAGCGGCGACCGCGCACCCTGAAGCACGGCGATACCTTCGCCGTCTTCGACCACAATGGCGATGCGCTTTCCGGGCCAGGTAGCCCGGAGGGTCTTTTCCATCGTGATACGCGTTATCTCTCGCATTTCTATCTGACGATCAACGGCAAGCGGCCGATGTTGTTGTCGTCGACGTTGCGTGAGGACAACGCGACACTCACCTGCGATCTCACCAACCCCGATCTTTTCGACGAAAAAGGTAAGCTCACGCTCGGTCATGATCTCATTCATCTTCGCAGATCCCGCTTCTTGTGGAATTGCGGTTGCTATGAGCGGCTGGCCATCCGGAATTATGACGATCGGCGGCAGCATGTTCGTATCGAAATCGTATTTGCGGCCGATTTCGCCGACCTGTTCGAGGTCCGCGGAACTGTGAGAGCACGCAAAGGTCGCCATCTTACCCCCGTCGTGGAGCAGGATTCGATCCTTCTTTCCTATCTCGGGCTTGATGAGCGAAAGCGGTCGACCCGCGTTTGCTTTGATCCAAGACCTGATCAAATTTGCAGCGATCAAGTTGTTTATGATCTCGATCTTGAGCCGAATGAGACGCGATCGTTCTGCATCGAGATAGGCTGCGATCAGGTCGCCGACCGGCGACCGAGCCACCGTTCCTTTTTCTTTGCTCTCAGGGATGCGCGCCGAGCCTTGCGTTCGTCTTCCTCGCGCGCGGCATCGATCGTTACGTCCAATGAGATCTTCAACGAGGTGGTCCGCCGCAGTATCTCCGACCTCTACATGCTGATGACCGACAAGCCGGAAGGACCTTATCCCTATGCCGGCATTCCCTGGTTCAGCACCGTCTTCGGCCGCGACGCTCTGATCACCGCGCTGGAAACGCTCTGGCTCGATCCGCAGATCGCCCGTGGGGTGCTCGGCCATCTGGCAGCCAACCAGGCGACGGAGATCGACCCTATCGCGGACGCGGAACCGGGCAAGATTTTGCACGAGGTCCGCTATGGAGAGATGGCCGAACTCGGAGAAGTGCCTTTCCGCCGCTATTATGGCAGTATCGACTCCACCCTCCTCTTCGTGCTGCTAGCTGGCGAATACTTCAAACGCACGGCTGATTTTGCCACGATCCAGTCGCTGCTCCCTGCCATCGAGGCGGCCCTTGACTGGATCGACGAACATGGCGATCGAGACGACGACGGTTTCGTTGAATATGGACGACGGACAGAAGAGGGCCTGATCAATCAGGCCTGGAAAGACAGCCACGATTCCATCTTTCACGTCGACGGCACGCTTGCGAAGGGACCGATCGCGATTGTCGAGGTTCAGGCCTATCTCTACGGCGCCTGGCAGGCGGCCGCCGAGATCTTTCGCCGGCTCGGCAAGGCGGAACGGGCCGCCAGATTCCTGGCGAGGGCGGAGGGATTGCGCCGGGCTTTCGACATGAGCTTTTTCGACGAGGAACTTGGCACCTATGTACTTGCTTTGGATGGAGATAAACGCCCCTGCCGGGTTCGATCCTCCAATGCCGGACATGCCCTCTTCACTGGCATAGCCTATCCCGAAAGGGCACGTGTCGTTGCCCGAACGCTGATGAGTGCTTCGTCCTTCTGCGGCTGGGGTCTCCGCACCATTGCCTCGACCGAGGCGCGTTACAATCCCATGAGCTATCACAACGGCTCGATCTGGCCGCACGACAATGCCCTGATTGCCGCCGGCCTTGCCCGTTACGGCCATCGCGCTGAAGCAGCGCGGATTTTCGAAGGCCTGTTTACGGCATCGACCTATATCGACCTGCGCCGGCTTCCTGAACTCTTCTGCGGGCTGCCGCGCCAGCAGGCGCGGGGACCGACCTTCTATCCGGTCGCTTGTTCTCCGCAGGCATGGGCGGCCGCGGCGCCGCTTTTCCTGCTGCAATCGTGCCTAGGCCTTGACTTTGACCCGAACGCACAGAACTTCAGTTTCAACGAGCCACGGCTGCCTTCTTTCCTCGATGAGGTGCTCCTGCGACGCCTGCGGATCGGCGACGGTTCGGCTGACATCGCCATCCGCCGGTCCGGTCGCCATGTCGTGGTCGACGTCGTTGATCGCCGAGGCGATATCAAGGTGCTGACGACGGCATAAGTAGGCGACAAAGGAGGCAGGGTCGCCGCCTTGCTTATTCCGGTTCCTCCCTGTCGGAAACCAGCAGGTCGATCAGGCAGCAACTCTGCCGCTCGGCATCTGCAGCATCACTCGAATCTGGTCACGCGAAAATCAATTTTTTATGTCCCGGAGTTGCGCTCCTCTTGAAACCGTAAGCTATGGAATTATATCAATGTTGTTCGATTGCCCAATGGGAATCGACGAAGTCCAGGAGGCGCCATGTGCTCTTGGCGCCTCCTTGTACCCATGTTGCTTATAAGGAGGATATGGCTATGAGGACAAACCTCGATTTTTCTCCCCTGTTCCGGTCGAGCATCGGTTTCGATCGAATGTTAAATGCGCTCGAAGCTGCAAGCCGCGTCGATACAATCGACAACTGGCCACCCTACGACATCGTCAAAACTGGCGAGGACGATTACCGCATTGCCATGGCAGTGGCAGGTTTCGCCGAGAACGAACTGACAATCACACAGGAGCAGAACCTTCTCGTGGTTTCGGGTCAGAAGGCAAACGGTGAAGATGTCCACTACTTGCATCGCGGCATCGCAAACCGTGCATTTCAGCGTCGGTTCGAGCTCGCTGATCATGTAAAGGTCGTAGGCGCCGACCTCGTGAACGGTCTACTGACCGTCGATCTCAAGCGCGAAATCCCCGAAGAGATGAAGCCGCGTAAGATCGAGATTTCGACAGACATGGTCTTGCCGAAAGCCGAGACGAAGCAAATCGAGGCTGAGAAGCACGCAGCTTAAGCGTTCCACCAGTTCGACACGCGCGAAGGCGCCGGGCGAGGCTCGGCGCCAACGGCAGGTTTTGCCAACAGAACCAACAGAAAGGAGAAATATGATGAGTGTTCGCGATCTCATTCCCTGGGGCCGCAACAACGGCAACCAGGTTCCAAGTCTCCTGCGCGATGACGACCGTGATCCTTTCCTGTCGTTGCATCGCGAGGTGAACCGCCTCTTCGACGATGTTTTCCGCGGCTTCGGCTCGGGCCTGCCGTCTTCCGGCAAGGGCTCCGCATTCAACGCAGGTTGGCCAAGTGTTGAGATTTCCGATACCGATAAGGAGATCAAGGTGACGGCCGAGGTGCCCGGCTTGGAGGAGAAGGATATCGAGGTCCTGCTCAATGACGGCGTCCTAACGCTGAAGGGCGAAAAGCGTTCCGAGAACGAGGACAAGGATCGCCAGTTCTCCGAGCGTTATTACGGCCGCTTTGAGCGCCGCATCCCGCTTGGCGTCGAGGTCAAGGAAGACCAGGTCGATGCCCGCTTCAAGAATGGCGTGCTGACTGTGACCTTGCCAAAGAGCGAGAAGGCGCAGTCGCAAGTCAAACGCATCGCCATCAAGAGCTGATCGATCCGACCCAGCTGGCGGCCGTTCCCGGCGGCTGCCAGTAACGGTTTTAGGGGATCGGAGCAGCACCACCTATCAAATTAACTGCGCTCGGACGCCCCCGAGGTCCAGGTGGTTGCCGATCCGACGTAGGGGATGGTCGGCTAGCACGTGCTCTGCCGTGGAGGGCGTCGAGGCGGGCGAGTGCCGTGAGCCGGGTGCTGAGATACATGTCGAGCGGGCGATAATGCGAGGGATATCACCTATATATCAATGGTTTAGTGTCAATAGGCTCTCTAAGTCGCTGGTTCGTATCCCTTCACATCAGGTCTTTTGTCAATTGTTCATTCGAGTGGCATCGTATTTCTCCTTTGAGCGGATCCGCGGTCTGAGCCCATAGCAATTACCGGTCCGGTTCTCGGGCCTATACAACCTCACATCCGGTCGCCGCCCTCAGCGGCTGCACCATTTTCCCGCATTCGACGGGCACGGGCTCAGGAGAACGGGACCAAACTCAAGATCGGCGTTTAAAGCCAAAAGGATTCCCGGTCCGTCCACCTGGATCCGTCAGGACTGATCAGGTCCTGAGGATTCGAATTTTCGTTTCACAGACACTTCCGGCTTCAAGCGATTTTCATGATTGCACCTTCGATCACGACACCGGAGCTCACATACTTCCAGAGAGCCACGAGCAGCTTACGCGCGAGCGCCACGATCATCGGCGTCTTTAAGCGGCCGGCGTTGCGAGCAATGCGCTCTTTGAACCATAACGTTAATTTTGATTTCGGTTGATGCCGCAGCCATAGCCAGGCGAGCTCGACCATGGTGGCTCGCAAACGCGGATTTCCTGCCTTAGAGACGCCCTGTTCGCGGTTGACGTTACCGCTTTGCCAAGGGGAGGGGGCAAGGCCTGCGTACGATGCGATTTGGCGTCGGTTGTCGAAGTGTCGAAACAGCCCTTCCGTGTAAAGGATCGTAGCGAATTCCGGCCCTATTCCTTTGACGCCCAAAAGAGCGGTCGCTTCCTTCGGTGTCTCCGACGTCTCGCGGACGATCAAGGCATCTCGCTCTGCTTCTACAGCCTTGATTTGTGTGAGCAACAATTCGAGGCGATCGAGTTCTCTACAGACTTCGGCCTTCAGGTGTTTTGATAGCGGACGCCCATCGCCAGTTCGAAGCTCGTCCAGACGTTGGCGGCGATCTCGATTGACAGGTTCGTATTCCCGAATTCCCTGTGTGAAGAGTAGCCCCTTTATGCGATTGACGTGGAAGACGCGCTCGGCAATCAGAGTTTTCCGCTCCCGCCCGATCCGTCGGTTGTCGTCTTCCTCGGGTGTGAGAAGCCTGACCATTGAGCACGCACGAGGCTCGCCACGTTTCCATGCAATCAAAGCGCGGATCAGCGTCTCACCGTCGATGCGGTCGGTCTTCGCCCGGCGATGCCGGCGCGGCATGGCAATCGATGCGGCCTCTACGATATGGCTCTCTATCCAAGCTTCCTTGCTCAGCACTCGTCCCAACCAGAAGCCATCCAGCCCGACCTCTTGGATCACGACCAACGGGTACAATGTGTTCTTTCGCCGTTTGACCTTCTGGCGAAGTACTGCAAAGCACGCAAACAAACCGGCGACATCGCCTCCAGTGACGGTGTGGCGGGACATTTTCTTGCTGCAAGGTGACAGAGCTGTCACCAGCCAGGTCGATTTGCTTAATTCCAACGAGACGAAAATTGCGCCAAGATCGACGAGAGTAGCGGTTTGCGCTTGAGATTGATCTGCTGTCATCGGCATGATTGGCCTCCAGAGAGTTTTCTAGCGACCTCACTCTGCCACCGTGCAGGCCGCTACTCACCCCTGATGGGAGCTCAAGAGCTTCGTATCTGATCGCTGCCCGAATTCCGTATGCTGAGGACAACATCGGGTTCGGCCAGTCGGAAGCTGCCCGCCATTTCGTGATCAAGCGAACTCGCGCTCCTTTCTAGGGGCAGCCTTGGGCCATGCCCGAGCGAGGTCCGTATGGCAAACACCGCAGGCAATGACCTTGACGAGAAGCTCGCCGGGTCCGGGAACCGGCACATACTCTATCACAAGCGGCTCACCGAACCGGCGCACGACCGCCGCCACCATCGTCTTTGCGCCCATAACGCGGGCGTGCTGGCGTTTTCGTTGTTACCATCGATTGTAGGGGAGAAACTTCCCACTCATCCTGATTTCGATCCGGTCTCCTTTGGGATTGGGAACCTTTTCGACGCTCATGTCGAAGTCGATAGCACTCATAATGCCGTCGCCACCCTTTTCTTGAATCAGCGCCTTTAGCGTCTCGCCGTAAACGCCGATGATTTCATAGAACCGATAAATGCAGGGATCCGTGGGTATTTGCTGACTGAATATCTTTGTTGGAAATTCGGAAAGCGCGATGGCTGCTTCTTGGGGCAGCCCCAGTGTTTCCACCAGTCGATCTGCCTTGTCGCGCGGCAATGAATTCATGCCAAGGCAGGCCGATGTGGTAAAAACATCCGACAGATCGATGGCTTCAGCGATCTGCGCCCAGGTCATGCCGCTGGACCGCTTTCGTTCAATAATCATTTCAGCTACGTCGACTTTGTTCATGACTTGCCTCGTTATTCCACGCTTGGGTGAGCGGTTCCAAATGATGCGGGACTCCCGGGTGCAGGGTTACTCGGCTGCGGCCAGCGTTGCCGCCTTGCCCTGTGGCTTACGCTTTGCGGCCGTGCGGGCATGTGTTGCGTAAAGGGTCAGGCCAACAAACGTTATGCCGCCAACCAGATTACCGACTACCGTGGGGATCTCGTTCCAAACGAAGTAATCCCGAATGGAAAAGTTTCCGCCCAGCATGAGGCCTGAGGGAAAGAGGAACATGTTCACGACGGAATGCTCAAATCCCATATAGAAGAAGAGCATGATCGGCATCCACATCCCGATCACCTTGCCGGACACCGAGGTTGACATCATCGCGGCCACGACACCAGTCGAGACCATCCAGTTACAGAGTAAGCCACGAATGAACAGTGTCAGCATACCGCCGGCGCCATGGGCCGCATATCCCACAGTACGGCCTTCTCCGATGTGACCGATCGCCTGTCCAACCGCATTTGGTTCCGTGGTGAAACCAAAGGTAAACACGATAGCCATCATCACAGCCACGGTCAGTGCACCAGCAAAATTGCCAAGAAAAACAAGCCCCCAGTTGCGCAGTACCCCGCCAACTGTGACGCCAGGCCGCTTATCAAGCAGTGCGAGCGGCGCAAGCGTGAATACCCCCGTCAGAAGGTCAAATCCCATCAGATAAAGCAGGCAAAAACCGACCGGGAAAAGAACTGCGCCGGCCAGCGGCTGTCCTGTCTGGACATTGATGGTGACCGCAAAAACGGCGGCCAATGCAAGGATCGCTCCCGCCATATACCCACGGATCAGAGTGTCTCGCGTTGACATAAATACTTTGGATTCGCCGGCGTCGATCATTTTTGCGACGAAGTCAGTTGGTGCAACATAGGCCATTTTGGTTCCCCTTGCTGTTGTTGCTCGTGACCCGAGGGAGCGTTACCGTCGGCAATTTGAGCACAAAAAAACGCCGCATGGAGTTTGCGTCCGCGGAAAGCAATTTCCGGACTGCAAAAACCTGGCGACGTCGGTGTCTTTCTAGGCGCTTATCACGCGCCTATGCATCCAGATCTCCGTTGACCCGGACATTCAAGACACGCAAACCGCGTGCCAGTTCAAAAGGAGAACTCTAGAGGGTTGTTTTTAAGCATGAATGACAAGCTTTTGGTTTTCGGCCGATTTTGCTCTGTGCCGATAACAGCTCAAAAAATAAGCTCCCATTGTCGGCAGGATGCACGGTCCCGGTGATGTCAGATTGCCCATATCTGAGGGGCTCGAACGATCAGCGCTGTCATTTGCGGAACGCGGAGACACGACGATTACAGTAAATTCCGCCGAAGGGAAACGAGCGCGGCAAATGGCAGATAAGATAGGTACCAAGCGTCTCCGCATCGGCTACGGACTGCCTTTGAATGTGGCGAAGCCGCAGTGCCTCTTTATTTCGAGATCGCATGGGAGCACGCTGATCAAAAGGGTCTGTTCAACCCTCACTCAATGGTTCAATTCTATATGATTGGAGTCAAAAATTCAAAAAAGATGCCCCGTATCAAGACGGGGCAAACTAGGAGCAGAACCCTTCAAAAACGGGGGAAGAGCCTAAACTCATTACACCACACAGTATCTACTTCCACAAGAGTCCGTGAACCCCGGCGATTGCGCGAACTGGCGCCAGATCCAGCAATCGCGCTGTCGCCGATCTGCATGTAAGCAAAGCAGAACGACACAGTTGCCGTGGCTGTTGGAACATCTGCCTGATCAGGCCCAGGCCGAATGATATCGTGGACTGCGATTCCAGGTTACGATGATGACGCTTTGCAATCGACGAGCCCGGCCGGCCGCTGCGCCAAATCCCACAGCACATCGAGCTTGTACGGCGTTACTCCTTGAAAACAACGGCCGGGTGCAGAGTACGCTTTTTCGCATGCGCCCTTGCCGTTTGCGCGATTGCAGGCGAAAAACCTGAACACAAAGATGTTCGCGCCTTTCGCAAAATTTTTATACCGGGCGGTAACAAAATCGTGTGCCCATCCGTAGAGGATTATATCGGGTGAAACATTCGGCACGTGAGGAAGAATGGGCAGGCTGGATGCGCAGCGCGGTGGAAGGCGACAAGCGGGCCTATCATCGCTTTCTTTCCACCGTGACGCCCCATCTGCGCGCCATCGCACGGCGGCGTTGCGATCAGTTCGGCGCACCGGTGAGTGAGGTGGAAGATGTGGTTCAGGAAGTCCTGCTCGCCGTCCATTTGAAGCGTAGTACGTGGGATCCGGTGCGTCCCATCGGACCATGGCTGTCGATGATCGTCCGCAATAAGCTGATCGACAGCCTGCGCCGCCGGGGTCGTCATGTCGATGTGCCGATCGATGACGTGATGCTAATGCTGGAAGCTGAAGAGCAGGGCGGCAGTATGGATCGGTTTGACGCCGAGCATATGCTGGAACGCTTGAAGGATTCGCAACGCGATATCGTCCGTTCTATTTCAATCGAGGGGGCGGGTGTGCGCGAAACGGCTGAGAGGCTGAAGATGACTGAAGGTGCGGTGCGCGTCGCGTTGCATCGTGCGCTGAAGTCGTTGGCAAGCTTGTACCGGAGTGAGATGAGTGAAGACCGATGACTTGATCAGTTTGCTCGCAGAGGACGCGCCCGTCCGGTCCCTTCTTGGGCCGATGCTCCTGCGCGCGCTTCTTGTCGGGATCGTCATCTCTGCCCTTTTGCTGCTTGCGACCGTCGGCGTCCGCCGCGACATGGCAAGCTCGATCGAAACAGCGCGGGTCCTATTCAAGATATTCACGACACTGGCGCTCGCTGTCACAAGCTGTGGCTTGGTCTTTCGCATTGGCCGGCCCGGGGTGCCGCTCAAACTCTCGGCGCTCTGCCTGCTCATCCCGCTTCTACTGCTGATTGGGGGCGTCGCAACCGAATTGATCGTCATCCCGGAAGGTGCCTGGCGTACAGCGCTGCTTGGTCGCAATGCTGGCTTCTGTCTGTTCTTCGTCCCAGTGTTGTCGCTGGCTCCACTTTCAAGTTTTCTCTGGGCGCTCAAAAACGGCGCGCCAGCGCATCCCGCGCTCGCCGGTGCCATTGCCGGCCTTGCCTCTGCGGGGCTGGCAACCGCGCTTTACGCCTGGCACTGCCCGGACGACAGCCCGCTCTTCCTGGCGACCTGGTATACGGTGGCAACAGCCGCAGTCACCGCTCTTGGCGCAATCCTGGGATCGCGATATCTAAGGTGGTAGAGGAACCGTACCGCGTGTCGAGTTGCCGCATTTGTCGGTTCGGACGCCGCCATCCAGGCATGATATCGACGTTTGATTTCCTGCTCATCGAGTTTGCTCACGGAGAGGTAGCAAAGATCGTTTCATTGTTTATAGTGCGCACTTAGACGGTCGTGTGCTGCGTGCGACAGGGTTCAATCAGCCATCAACGGAGACCAAGGAAAACCTCTTTCAAGGAATGAAAAGCTATGTCCAAAATCCTGCCTGTCGGGCGCATAAACTCAACCCTCAGGCAGTTTCTCGATAGCGAGGCATCCGGCGGACTTGTCTTGATGTTCGTGGCAGCATTTGCAATCGTGACGGCGAACTCATCGCTGGCCTCCAGCTACTTCTCCGCCCTTCATGCCCACATCGGCCCACTCAGCATCCTGCACTGGATCAATGATGCCCTGATGGCGATCTTCTTTCTGCTGGTTGGCCTTGAGATCAAACGAGAAATGCTCGACGGACAGCTCTCCTCGTGGAGCAGGCGTATTCTCCCTGGCGTCGCTGCGGCCGGCGGAATGCTGATGCCGGCGGGGATATATGTCGCGGTCAACAGCGGCAACCCTGATACTCTTCGAGGTTGGGCAATACCGACGGCGACCGATATCGCTTTTGCCCTCGGTGTCTTATCACTTTTGGGGTCTCGCGTCCCTGCATCGCTCAAGGTTTTCCTGGCGGCACTCGCCATCATCGACGATCTTGGGGCGGTCATTGTTATCGCCTTGTTCTATAATACCGGCATCTCGATACCCGATTTAATCGGCGCGATGCTTGTCCTTCTCGCCCTGTTCGTGCTCAACCGCCGGCAGAGCAATTCGCTCGTGCCCTATCTGCTGTTGGGGGCTGTGCTTTGGGTCTTTGTCCTGCGGTCCGGGATTCACGCAACATTGGCCGGCGTATTGCTAGCGCTTTTCATCCCCATCACCGTCACGCGCGGGAAACCAGAAGCAACTGATGACGTATCGCCCTTGCATCGCCTCGAGCACCTTCTCGCGAAGCCAGTGGCATTCGTGATCGTGCCAATATTCGGCTTTGCGAATGCAGGCGTATCGTTTCAGGGAATTTCGCCCACAGTGATGGTTGAGCCGGTCACGCTTGGCGTTGGACTGGGCCTGATCTTGGGAAAGGTGACGGGTGTGTTTGGCGCCGTGCTTTTGATGGTCAAGTTCAAGCTTGCCGATCGTCCGGCTGGTGCCAGTTGGGGACAGGTCCTCGGTATTTCCTTGCTTTGCGGGATCGGCTTCACGATGAGCCTGTTCATCGGCCTGCTTGCTTTCAATGATCCCCTGTTCCAGGATCGCGTCAAGATTGGCATTCTTGCCGGATCACTTACCGCCGGCGTGCTTGGTTACATAGGACTTCGCTGGGCGGCGCGCCGCCAATAACAACTTCGGCTCGGAAGACCGAGGAGGTGAGGCGTAGCCAGGTCGAGCAATAAGCACCTTTCTCTCAGGTGACTAAGCTTGATAGCGATCCGCTCCAGTTGCCACATGGCCGCAATCGTCCATCACTTGCAACTGAAATAACGGCGCAGATATTGCCCTTCATCAACAACCAGGCCTATAAGGGCGCACTCGACTGGACCCGGTGAGAATCCGGGTGGCTATTCCGGCCGCCGATCCGCCGGACCACGCAAAACCTGTATGCCGACTTGAGTCCTCGCCCCCGAGGTCAGGCTTCCTTTGCGAGAATTCACCTGATGTCATTATCTTCCGTCCGCCGCGAGTGGCTCGCCAATCCCACCCGCGAGATGCTCGCCGGAGCCGTCGCGACCTTTGCGCTCATTCCCGAGGTGATCGCCTTCTCGTTTGCGGCCGGCGTCGATCCGCAGGTGGGCTTGTTTGCGTCTTTCGTGATCGGGATCGTCATCGCCTTCAGCGGCGGGCGTCCAGCGATGATCTCGGCGGCGGCCGGATCCGTCGCTCTTGTCGCGGCACCTTTGGTGCATGCCCACGGCTTGCCCTATCTGCTCGCCGCCGGACTACTGGCGGGGATCTTGCAGATTGTCTTTGGCCTGTTGCGTCTCGGCGTGCTGATGCGCTTCGTGTCGAAGTCGGTCCGGACCGGGTTTGTCAATGCGCTTGCGATCCTTATCTTCGGGGCTCAGGTGCCCCATATCATCGGCGGGGGCGTGGTCGGCTATGCCTTTCTGGCCGCAGGGCTGATGTTGATCTATCTGGTGCCGCGGATCACGACAGCACTGCCATCGCCTCTGATCTGTGTTGTCGTCCTGACGGTTGCCTCAATGGTGCTGAAGCTTCCGGTGGTTACCGTCGCCGATCTTGGGCGTCTTCCCGATTCTCTCCCTTTCTTCACATGGCCGGATGTTCCGCTAAACGTCGAGACTCTCCGCATCATCGCCGGTCCGGCCTTGGCAATCGCCATGGTCGGCCTGCTTGAATCGATGATGACGGCCAGCGTCGTTGATGACTTGACCGACACCCCAAGCTCCAAGAACCGGGAATGCGCGGGTCTTGGCGTCGCCAATGCCGCATCGAGCCTGTTCGGTGGCATTGCCGGGTGCGGCATGATTGGCCAGACGATCAGCAACGTGAAGTATGGCGGTCGGGGTCGTCTGTCGACGCTGTTTGCGGGTGCTTTCCTGTTAGTCCTGATGGTGCTGCTCAAGCCCTGGGTGTCGCAGGTTCCTGTTGCCGCGCTGGTGGCCATCATGATCATGGTCTCGATCGACACCTTCGATTGGTCGTCGGTGCGCAAGCTGGTTGTCCATCCGAAGATATCGAGTGCCGTAATGCTTGCAACCGTCGTCGTTACGGTCGCGACCTCCAATTTGGCGCTCGGCGTCACGGTCGGGGTGCTCTTGAGCGGCGTGTTCTTCACCTTTAAGGTCGCTCGTCTGTTGCATGTCGAGAGGGAGCTGGATTCCCAAGCCAGGCAAATTCTCTACCGCGTCTCGGGCCAGGTATTTTTCGCGTCAGCCGACCTGTTCGTCGAGGCATTCGACATGCGTGACGCTGCTGGCATGGGCGTTACCATCGATGTCTCCCGGGCACATTTCTGGGACATCACTGCGGTTACTGCCCTGGAGAAGGTCGTCCAGCGCTTTAAAGCGCACGGAACCAAAGTTGACGTGATCGGCGTAAACGAAGCCAGTTCCACGTTAATAGAACGGCTCGACTCTTCGGTTGCCATCGGCGAGGCATAGCACAAGCGGCAATGGCCGAGGAAATCAGCCAACTGCGGGGAGATGCGCGCGAATGCGAAAGGCTTGCCTTTGCGAAGCGCTACACGCGAACCGAACCGACGACGCCGGAATGCGGATGTGGCGCCCGGATTCCACTGGTCGCCACGGCCATTGCTACATCTTGCCCATGCTCTTCATGGCGTTGTCCAGGAGGGGAGGATCAAGCTTGGAAGTATCGGCAGGTTGGGGTCTGATTGTCGCAATGGTCTCCGCAATACAGAGAAGATGGTGTTTTATGGAGCGCCATTGACGATGCGATGGGAGTTGTGGTGAGATTCAAACGTGACGGGATTGGCGGTCAACGCCTGATGCGAACAGCGAAGCTTGAAGAGGAGCTGAAACTCACCTTTCCTTCCGCGCCAATGTCAGGTCACGAGGAACGCAACCCACCCCTCGCAAAGTATCATGAGAGATCGGCGGACCCAGAGGTCGGATTTTCCCTAGCTGGTATCGCAATTAAGATCCTGGCGATTGCAGTCTATGGGCTGATTGCGTTCCATGTCGCCTCGCAGCCGCGCTACTCCAGCCGCGCCAATCTTCTTCTGCCGCCTATGGTGCAACAATAGCGCGCGAATCGTCTCCGCAGGCATCTTCCTGCTCCCCGATCATCTTGGCACAAGTGGTGGGGAGACGCTGCAAAGCTAGCTGGTATGAGCGCATGTTAATTGCCGCCGATTTGCGTGAGATATTTCGATAAACAAACACGTCCGCGGGCGAGGGAATGTTCCGTCGCGCTCAGCCATTACCGTCGCATTGAAACGGATCAGCGCCTGCAATTGAGGTTGAATGGCTTTTATCACCCGACAACAGCCGGGCTGATTGTGGCATCTGCCTATGCCCTGATCTCCTGCCTTTGGAATACGACGTAGGCTATCGTATAAACGAGCAGCATGGCTGCAATCAGCCCCGAGAATTGCGGCCAGATCAGCAAGATGCTTTGCCCAAAGGGCAATGGTGCTCCAAGCAAAGCCCCCTGGAGCTGGCTGACGAATATCAGGCCAAGTGCCCTGGTCGCCGGATTAAGAAGAGCGAGGGTGGCTTCGCCGAACAGGGTGTTGGGAGACAGCCGCGCGATTGCATGGGCGATCTCCGCCTGGTGCACAGCGGTCGTCGGATCGAACGGATCGACGGGCGCTATGGTACCAGCCACAAGTGGGCCGATCATGCTCCAGAAGATCGTGAAGACGAGCCACAGCGTTAGCCCGGCCAGCGCCGAGGTTGCAGGCGCACGGAAGACTGTCGAAAACAGCATCGAGATTGCCAACCAGACACCGGCATAGGCAAGCGATGCGATCAGAAAGGCAAGCCCGCGCATAATCTCTTCGGCTGATGGCGGCAGGCCGAGCATGAGAATGCCCATCCCGGTGACGAGCAGCCAGAGCGTGACGAGACAGATCCCAATGACCAGGAGCCCACCGATGAATTTTCCGGCGAGCAGGGCATCGCGGTAGATGGGCTGGGACAGGATGCGGCTCATCGTGCGGCGGTTATACTCGCCATTGATTGCGTCGAAGCCGAGCGCAATCGCCACCAGCGGCAGCAAGAAGCCGAGGAAGGCGACGAAAGACGGAAGCGGCTCGCGGGCCGTCGTGAAGATGCGTAGGAAGAGGAACTGATCCTCGCTGAGAGTATTCTTGATCTCACCGATGGCCGCGTAGATCGAGCCGAACGCTGTCAGGAGCACGAGCAGCATCACGAGATGCATGCGCGGACTCGTCATGTGATCGGCGGCTTCTTTCAGGGCGACCGTCGATAGACCGGAAAACGGGGAGCCTTCACGCCGCATGATCCACCTGTTCAAAATAGCGCACATAGACTTCATCAAGACTTGAGCGATCCATCGACAGTCGCTTGAGGCGACCGCCGGCGGCAACGACCCGGCTGGCGATTTCGGGACGAATATCGATCTCCGCATCGATGCGGGTGACGTCCGATGCTACGGCCGTCATCCGCGTAATTTGCGGGACATCCGCAACTATCTTGGCGGTATCGCATCCTTCTGCTTCGACCTCGATGATGTAAGAACCGCCCAGAACCTGGCTGGCGAGATCCGCAACGCGGCCAACCAGTCCGACCCTGCCGCGATGGAAAAGCGCCACCCGGGAACAGATGGCCTGGACCATCGACAGGAGATGCGAGGACAGCACGATCGTCATGCCTTCTCCGGCGAGCTGCACGATGAGGTCGAGCAGTTCCTGCGTCGACTGCGGATCGAGGCCGGACGTCGGTTCATCGAGAATGGCCAGTTCGCTTCCCTTGGCCAGCAGATCGGCGATACCAAGCCGCTGACGCATGCCGCGGGAGAAGGTCGATACGCGACGGTCGGCGACATCGCTGAGGCGCACGCGCGCCAACGCCTCGGCGATGCGCTTTTCCGCATCGGCAATGCCGGCAAGGCGCATGGTGTAACGCAGATTCTCCCAGGCGCTCATGCTGTCGTAGAATCCAACCGCATCCGGCAGATAGCCAACCCTGCGCTTGACCTCCAGCGGCTGACGCAAGGGATCGTGACCCAGCACGCGCACGCTGCCGCCATCGGGTTCGGTCAGTCCGAGCAAAAGCAGGATCGTCGTCGTCTTTCCGGAGCCGTTCGGCCCGAGCAGACCAAAAATCTCTCCCTTGTTGACCACCAGGTCGAGACTTTCAACGGCAACAGAGCGGCCATAGCGTTTGGTGAGGCCCTTTGCCTCGATGACAGGCGTGCTCATCGGCGTCCATACCTTGTGACCGCCATGGCAAGCACGATGACGGCGGCACCGATCACGCCAAGGCCGGCGGCTCCCCAAATGGTCGACGTCGTGACGGTGACGCGAAAGTCCGCATTGTCGGATGCACCATTACCATCCGCCCGCACGCTGACCATGTAATCGCCTGCAATTGCGTTGTTCGATGGCGTCATGTGCACGGCGACCGCTTGCTGTGCACCGGGTGCGATGGTATCGAGTGTCTTCGGGTCGAGTTGAACATTCCAGCCGCTGGGAGCATTTGCCGAGAGCTTGACATCGTTGGCTGGCGCCGTGCCGGAATTGTTGATGGTGAAGTTGAATATCTGTTCCCTGCCGGCCACGGCCCTGCCGGAAAGCCGCCCATCCGGGCCTGATAGGGATATCGACGGTTCACCCGTGATATCGAGCACCAGCTGCGTCTTACCCTGAACCTTCGGGCTGGATGCTTCCACCATCACCGGATACTTGCCGGCGGCAACATTCTGCGGCGGCTTTACGGAGACTTTTACGGTCTTGGTTTCACCGGGCTTGAAGGGAAGGCTGGTCAGTTCCTGGCTGCCGTATTGTTCTTTGAACGTAGTGGCAAAGCCGGATGGTGCATCCGACACGAGATTGAGGGTCTCGTTCTCCTGGCTGTCGTTCTTGATGGCGACATCGAAATCGAAATTTGATCGAGGCGTTCCCCTCAACGCCGGCAGGCTCGGTGTCAGCGTTACCTTGTCTGGCTCCGCGGCAGCCAGTGTCATCGAAATTGGCAATTGCAGTGTCTCGTTCGTGTCGGAGGTGCCGCGAACGGTAAAATTGTAGGTTCCCGGCTTGATGTTTCCAGGTGTCGTGATCTTCAAGGTCAACCTCTGGCTGTCATCGGCACCGACGATCGCGGCACTGATCGGCCTGCCACCGCCGTCCAGCTCCCATTTCCAGGCCTCCGGAAGGCCGTTGACCGAAAAGGCAACGCGCGCCGGCGGCAGGTTGGAATTGGAAAGGGTCAGGGACAGGTTGGTGTCTTCACCGATGCGTTCGGTCAGAACCGGAAAATCCGTCGTCAACCACAAGCCTGTGGGTTTGGCTGGCGCCACTTGCGCGCAACCGACAGAGGCATACGAAACCATCCCGCCGGCAAGGACCAGGGCCGGCAGGAAATGACGAAAGCGACTCATCGCATCACTCCCAAATCAATAATGGCACGCTTGGCTCGGCAGCACTCGGTGCGCCAAGACGCAGAAACGATCCGGCGCAATTGCGACAAGAATCGGGCAAAGACATTAAATCTTCTTAATATGCCTCCTCGATTCTGAGTGCTGGCATCAGGACGCTGCAACGACGTCGATCGAAGTTTGGGGAAGGACGTCTTCCTGAAGAGGCCAGATTTTCAGACATATCGTTAGGAAAAACAGATGCTTAGTACTCTTCCGAAGTAGTGGGGAATTTTGGCGGAACTGCAGTTCAGTGCTGCTCTGCGTCGTGCGCCCGCTCGCGACGGTCAGTCGCTTCCTACTCGTATTTTCTGTCATGCTATGATATTTTGATCTGGAGTGAATTAAGATGATTCTGAATAGGGGATGAATGCATGGAAGATTTTGAAGTTTTTATGAGGCTATATTAGCACTTTTTATTCCCGTCGGAGCATTGGGTGCCGTACCCAGACACTGCGGACGCAACGATTTTGGCAAGGCTGTAATTGATAGTTGGGGGGTGATTGATGAAACGCGTTCTGATTGTTGAAGATGATCCGTTAATCGCGATTGATCTCCAACACGTCATCCATGATCTTGGCTATGAGACCTCGGGTATCGCCAATAGCTTTGAAAGCGCAAAGCGGCTCGCGCCGCATTCCGACCTCGCCCTGGTGGACGTCAATCTGGTCGACGGAGCCACTGGACCCCGCATCGGGCAATTCTTGGCCGGCGAATTCGGTGTCTCGGTCGTCATGGTGACGGCCAATCCGGAGGTCGTCGCCGATGGGATTTCAGGGGTGATCGGCGTCATCTCCAAGCCCTTACAACCGGCCACAATCAAGCAGGTGCTGGAGTTCATGTTGAATCACAAAGATCAACTGTTGCCTCATCCTCCGGCACTACGTCTGTTTTCGTTCGAAAGACGTGGCCACATCTAGGGAGGTGCAGCAGCATGGAAATGCGCGAGCCCCTCTGCCTTCTGTCATTACGCCTGGAGAAGCTGCTGCAGTGTCATGGTGTCCTGGACGACCAAGGCCAGATGGGAACCCCGAAAGCCGGTGAAATGCCGGTTGTGCTTCAACGGAGACTGTCCGGACTTATTGAAAACATGGCTGAGCTTAGAGGGCTGATCGACGTCGGCCGGGATGCCCGTCATGGCAAACCGCTGTCTTTGGCGGTGATGCACGCCGCCTTCATCATGATGGAGGAAGTTTGTAGTACGCTGGAACGCAGCGAAGAAAAGCAATAGAAGTGCTTCTCGTTGCACAGGCCTGAAGGCGTGGATGTCGGGACCCGCCCGGACTAACCCATGAAACGCAGATCTTGATTCTCGCTGCAGTCAGTCGGATCGCGACAGGCGCCGGAGCCGCCTCAAGGATTCGACCAGGAGCTTTTCATTCTCGAACATTCCGTTGAGATGGACCCTCGCCAACTGCTCCAGCAGTTCTTCGCCCACGTCGGTCAGACCGATCAACACGCTGCGCTTGTCTTCCGGAGAAGGCGTACGCACCGCCAGGCCCGCAGCCTCCAGCCGGTTGACCAGTTGGACCGCACCATTGTGTTGCAACAGCATCTGTTCGGCGAGTTCTCGCATCATGACCTGGCGCGTTGGCGCGACCTTGATCACGAGCAGAGCCTGATACTGCTGTGACGTTACGCCAACTTCGGAAAGTGCGGCCTCGCTGAAGGAAAGAAACCGCCGCATGGCGAGGCGCACGCCCGCCAGACCGTGATAGACATCAGGATCCAGAGGCTCTGTCACGTCAAATTCACGTCTGTGAGATCGTCTGGGCCGCTTGTCCGGGCGCATTCACATCATCCTCTATCTCTAGCGAGACGATATATTTTACACACGCCCCGACTGGCAAGCGTTTAGGGCGGACGTGACATTCGACCTAAAGGCAGATGCCGCTCGCGAGCTGCTTTCAAGAAGGCCTTCGACTGCTGCTCGACAATTTAACGCCATTCGGTCATGCCTCCCAGGCGGACGAGCGATGCGAGTCTCCTCCTTTTGCGACGTCATCATTCCCCCAGAAGGCGATTCTTCAGCTGATAAATTTCCGCTCATACCCCGCTTCGCCTCCACGATCCTTCAGCCGGATGGCTTGGTGAGATTACGCCCATGTGCCTCCAGCAGCTCAATTAAATCTCGTATTTTATATCACTACATGACATATAGCGTTAGGAGATTTCACCATCACTTGGGCAAATAATGTCATCGCGCTTTCGTAGACCAAAATTATTCCGCCGCTCCCGCGTTATCTTGGGTTCGATCAATTTGTGGCGACCGCGGCTGGTGTTCTGGACAGGGGCGCTTGCGATCGGCGTGATTAGTGTCGGCTTTGCCAAGCTTGCCGATCTGGCACAACGCGCCTTTGCCGGTTTAACGAGTTCCGGGGAGTGGGGCTGGCTGCTGCCGCTTGCACTGACGCCACTCGGCTTCATGCTTTCTGCCTATCTGGCGGCCACCTTGTTTCCGAATTCTCAAGGGAGCGGCATTCCCCAGGCGATTGCGGCGCGGCACCTGCATCATGACGAAGATCGCACGAAACTTTTGTCGCTAAAGGTCGCTCTCGGCAAGATCGTACTGACCACACTGGGGCTCTTTTGTGGCGCCTCGATCGGCCGCGAGGGGCCGACCGTGCAGGTCGGCGCGTCCTTCATGCTGGCGGTTGCCCGGCTCAGTGGTATGGCACAGGCGAAGGGATTAATCCTGGCGGGCTCCGCCGCAGGGATCGCGGCCGCATTCAACACGCCGCTTGCCGGCATCGTCTTCGCCATCGAGGAAATGAGTCGCGCCTATGAATCGCGCGCCAACGGCCTGGTGCTAATGGCCGTCATTCTCTCCGGTCTCGCAGCACTCGGCCTTTCCGGCAGCTACAATTATTTCGGCACGGCCGACGTTGCGCCGATGGTGCTCAGGGACTGGATCGCCATGCTGATCTGTGGCGTCGGCGGTGGTATGCTTGGGGCCGCCTTCAGCGGCCTTGTCCTTTATAGCGGTATTCGCATCCGCCGCTGGGCTTTGCCGCAGCCTTTGGCGCGCGTCGTCATGCTTGCCGGCCTGTGCGGCCTTGCCATTGCCATTATTGGCGTCGTGTCAGGTGGGAACACTTTCGGCACCGGCTATGAACAGGCCCGTGGCGCAGTCGAGGGCCATGCCCTGCCGCTGTTGTTCTTCGCCGAAAAACTGCTGGCGAGTTTCCTGTCGATGATCTCGGGTATTCCGGGTGGCATCTTCGCCCCGTCCTTGGCCGTTGGTGCCGGTCTCGGCAGTACGGTTGGCTCATTGCTCGGCACAAGTATCGCACTGGCGGCGATCCTCGGCATGGCCGGCTATTTCGCGGGCGTGGTGCAGGCGCCGATGACCGCCTTTGTCATCATCCTGGAAATGACCGGCGACCATCAGGCCGTCATCCCGATCATGGCTGTATCGATGATCGGCTATGTGACCTCGCGGCTACTGTCGCGCGAGCCGCTCTATCACGGCCTGTCACGCGTCTTTATCGCAGCGGCGATCCGCGCCCGGCGTAGCACTGAAAGAAATATGTCCCATACCTAGTTGGCTCGGAGGGGCTATCGAGTTGGCCCTGCAAGCGACAGGTGTCAACGCACGTCGGGAATGGAGCTCAAGGATATGACCTTATTCTGGAATGCAACCGTGATCTTCCCGGTCGCTGCGATCTCCTTGCACGTTGAAGCGCCCCAGCCGGCTTTCGTTTCGGATCAACCGCTCGATTGCGCGGATGCCGTAGAGAAGGTTCTGATCAAAACAAAAGGCCGGCTCCTGTCGTTTCGCTCAACCAAGGATAAATGCATAGTTATCTTTCTCCTGGATAAGGAAGGAGAGCGTCCCGAAAAAGTTATCCTAAAGGTCGATAGAAACGTGACTTTCGACAAGACGGAATAGTTTTTTAGGCTACGAGGATGCAATCATAGGTGGCTCATCTTCATGCAGCTGAACATTTCTCGTTCTGAAGATGAAACTGAAAATACAATGTTAAGCGCCCCAGCGGCTTTCAGTTGATGGTTTGGTTCAATGGAAGTGGATGATCGTTCATGACAGGCAAGATCACGCGCAGAATAATATTTTTAGTATGCGCGTTTCTCATCGTGCTGACAGCACTTGGTCTTCTGATGCGGATCTATGGCCCGATGGCAGAAAGTCATCAAAAATATGGCGAGATCACCAAGGTTTAGGGTGATCTCGTTAATCGTCCGCTCGGCGGCAAATCGACTTGGGCCGTTTCCTGCGTGTCTGGATTTTCGGTGCTCCACGCCAGTGTGAGCCCGTCGGCCTGGGACCCGGATCCGCTTGACGTGAGAGCAATCAAGAGCCGCGTTCCGGCACATTCATGGGCAGTGCGGATCATTTTTGTGCGGGTTTAAGCGACGCAGATGCCGCGATCAGCCCGCAGTTTGCCAAGTGAGATAAATACCAAGCCTCAATTGCAGGCACTGATCCGTTTCAAGGCGGCGGTGATGCCTGAGAGGGAATAGGAATAGCTAGTGGCGGTTCCCCGCTTCGAAGTGGCGTGCAGTTCCAGTTTGTCGCCCGACTTCAGCGCCTCGATCATGGACGGTTGGTCGGCTTCGTTCTGAACCCAGCCATGCCTGTCTTGAGTGAACATCGCAAAGGTTTTGCCGCCAATCACCGCCGTCATCGGCGCACCTTGCCTGAGATCATAACCCGCCATTGCCTCCGGGACATAGTCCTTTCCCGACGGATGCGCGACCATAAAAAAATTGTCGCCATGATCGACATTGGCGGGCATCTGGGCTGTCGGCGTCGACAGGATATAGCAACTCATGCCGCCGTCGGACTGATAAGAAAATGCGCCCCATGCACCGAACTGATCGAGACGGACGGGCGGTGCGGCGTGCGCTGCTGTGATTGCGGACATGGTGAGCACGAGGGAGGCTGCAAGAATTTTGACAGTCATCGTTTCCTATCATTTCTTTTATCAAGGAGGTCCGGTTCGTGCCGTTGCGCACACATCCGGCGCATGGATTGCCGAGGACAACTTCCTTCAAGATTGATTTGGACCCGATCCGCCGATCGCGAATCGGTCGCTTTTCATAGCTCGGATTTTATGTCATGTCATGATATATATGCATCCATGACTTGCCAGCTGCCGCATCGGTTCGCTTTCGCAGGCAGACGCAATCCACTGAAGGACACACCCATGGTCGAAACACAAAACTCGGACCTTGATCATGGGAAGGCTTTTCCGCCGACTGAAAAAAACTCCAGGGAATACATCCCTAAGAATGGTGCGCCCGAGCATGACGAAGACTTGCGGCTGAGTTTGCTTCTATTGTCGGCTCTCGCACTTGGCCTTGGCATCGTAACGGGAGTGGGGGCGGTCCTCTTCCGCGATTTGATCGGACTTCTGCACAACCTGTTTTTCAACGGCACGTTCTCAATCACCTATGACGCAAACCTGTTCACCGCGCCCAGCCGATGGGGTGTGTTCATCATCGCCGCGCCGGTCGTCGGCGGGATCATTGTCACTTTTCTCGTCAGCAATTTTGCACCCGAGGCCAAGGGACACGGGGTCCCGGAGGTCATGAACGCCATCTATCATCATGAGGGCCGGATCCGGCCAATTGTCGCGGTCGTGAAATCCCTGGCTTCCGCGGTTGCGATCGGTAGCGGCTCGTCGGTCGGCCGCGAAGGTCCGATCATCCAGATCGGTTCAGCACTCGGATCAACTCTTGGGCAGATCATCCGCATGCCGATTGGCCAGCGGATCGTGATGGTTGCAGCCGGCGCCGGCGCGGGTATCGCCGCGACCTTCAACACGCCGATTGGCGGCGTCATGTTCGCCATTGAACTGATGATGCCGGAGGTCAGTGTCAGCACCTTCTTGCCGGTCGCAATCGCCACGGGAGCCGCGACGTTCGTCGGCCGGTGGTTCATCGGCCCGCAGCCCGCATTCCTCGTGCCGCCCCTGCAGGCGCTAACCACCGATGGGAGCGCGGTCATACTGCTGTTTCTCTATGCCGCGCTCGGCGCCGTGGCCGGCGTGGCTGCTGCGGCCTTCATTCACGGCTTGCATTTGGCGGAAGACTGCTTCGAGAAAATTCCAGGCCGCTACGCGCGCCATATCCTCGGCATGTGGTTTCTCGGCCTTCTCATGTACATTCTCTTCGACCGTTTCGGCCAGTATTACGTCGATGGTGTCGGTTACGCGACGATCGAGAGCATTCTGGTCGGGCACATGACATCCGTGTCGCTTCTCGCCCTGCTGTTCGCATGCAAGCTAATCGCGACATCGGCCAGCCTGGGTGCGGGATCTTCCGGCGGTATCTTCTCGCCATCGCTCTTCATGGGCGCAACGCTCGGCGGCGGCTTTGCAGCTGTTCTCCAAGTGCTCGGAGTTCCGCTTCCGATCAGCATCCCGGCTTTTGCCATGGTCGGCATGGGCGCAATGGTCGGCGGGGGCACCGGTGCGGTGATGACGGCGATAACCATGACATTCGAGATGACCCGGGAATATGACATCGTCATGCCGATGATCCTTGCGGTCGCCACCAGCGTCGGTATCCGTCGGCTGCTTTCCCGAGAGAACATCTACACGCTCAAACTGGTCCGCCGAGGTCAACCGATCCCAAAGGCGCTGCATGCCAACATGTTTCTCGTGCGCCATGCCCGCGAAGTCATGGACAACGACATCCTTGTCCTGCAAGCCGAACAAAGCTTCGATGCGTTCCTGCGACAGCACGAGCACGAAGCACGGCTTCGCCATATCGTGGTGATCAAGGGAAGCCACGTGTTCGGCGTCATACGCATCAACACAGGGCTGCGACACGGCCTGGAAGATCGTCATACGGGTGTCAATCTCGGCGATATCGCAAGCCGCGACTTTACCATCGTCGGTACCGAAATGATCGCCTCCGAGGTCATTCAGCGCATATGGCGGAAGAACGCTTTCATGGCAGTGGTTGTTCGTGGGCGCGGGGTTCCGCGAGAAGCCGATGTCGTCGGCGTCATCACCAGGGAGCACGTCGCCAACTCGGTGGCTGACGGTCTCAAAATCTATCCCAGATGAGAGAGCGGTCGCAGGTCGTATCGGCCTTGCCGATCATTCGATTAATGTGGGAGGCGATACATTATTCCTCGCTGAATAACCCGGCTGGCCGCTTAGATGCGTGATAAAGATGGCGAAAGCCGCAATCGAGCAAAGTAAGATGACGAGTGGAATGACCACCGTGTTCAGCACACCCATGAAGGACGGAATTGCCTCGGGATTTCTGTGTGCAGCATCGGATGTGCTACGTCCCACCGATGGGGTATGCAAGTCTGGCAGGCGCAAGTTTGCCTTACAGGCAGCGGCTTCGACGCGACGTCGTCTGGATCGCGCTTTAAATGCTTTGAAGTGCACTACCTCAGCCATGGTCTTTCCGTTCCGGCGGTTTGATGGGGACCTTGAAATTTCGGAATGCTATCATCGACCTGCCCATGGCTCAGTTCCATCAACTCAGCATCTTCAGGCATCCTGCCGTTCCAGGCCCGCCTACAATCGCCATCGCGTCCGAGAAGACCGAAGGCCCGGAAGCCTATCAATCAGTCATTCGATTGAAGTCGTCCCGCTTTTGGACTCAAATAGTCATGATCCAGCTCTCGCGGCAGCTGGTGACGACAAATCCGTCGGCTTTGTTGCGTCCGAATCCACCACCGATCCAACGGAACCGAAGACGCGGACGTCGCCTCCCTGGTTTCTGAGAAGACCGGCAACGGTGCCATAGACCACGGCAGTCGCGCCAGGCTCGACAATTAAATCGTGAGAAATCGTTCCGTGGAGTTCACAGATCCGGCCTTTCGGAACCGTCAGGCTTCCGGTGATGAGGCCGTAGAACCGCACATCGCGATCAAGTCGTATCGAACCATCAATTCTGGCATCGAGCCGTTCCACTTGGAATTCCTCCATGGCTTAAATGGCGCTACCCTTCGATGGTTCGGCCAGCCACCACTTCTTCCTGCTCCTCCAAAGAATATATATCATGCCGTGACATATATTAAAGAGGGCGCGGGAAAAATTGAAAGATATTTGAGCCGCTTTGGTTCGCCGTCCCTACAGGATCTGGAGCTACTCCGCCGCTGACAAAATAACGAGGAGTTCGTGCGATCACAGCGTGTAGCCGGACCGGACTTGGGCGAGCTGCCGTGGCCTTACCGGCTTGACATCAAATTTCCGATCTTGCGATCCTGACCGGCCTGTACAAACTATGTCATGGCATGATATAAATCACGCCTCTCTACTCGAAGAGTTGACGGGTCTGCTAGCGATGGCGCCAAAGCAAAAGACAAATGCAATAACGGCGCTTTTCGATGACCTTGACAGCGCGAACGAGGCGATCGAGCGTCTGGTTTCCGTTGGCATCTCTCCGACAAAGATCGAGTTGCTGACGGGAGCCGATGCCATCGCATTCGCGGCCAACGAGGAGAATGGATTTTGGCAAAAGCTTGCGACGTTGCTGTTCGAAGACGACGACAGGACCGCGCTTCTGCGAGACTTGCGTCACGGAAGCCACCTGCTTGTTCTCAGCGATTTGGAATTCGGTGAAGACGATCTCGCGCTCGACATTCTCGACAATGATGATCTTTGGGATCCTCGCGACAGCTGTTTCGAGAAATGAAACTACGTTACCTGCAAATGGATACGGGCGATCGGTGCTTCTCAATCTTCAACGGTTGCCCAACTGCGCGACATGGCGGCGTCAGCATGCGCTACCGTCTCCAGGCAGCGTCTAAGCCGATCGTCGATCTCTAAAGAAGGAGGCACCTTGTCTTGTGAGCCCCGAGGGACCTACCCACCGATTGGTGTTCTGAAGCCGGTTGCGGAGGATATCTGGATCGTCGACGGTCCGATCATACGGTTTGGCATGCCATGGCCCAGGATGCCGTTCCCAACGCGAATGACCGTGATCAGGCTTGCCGGCGGCCTTTTCATTCATTCGCCGACTGCACTCTCGCCCACTTTAGAAAAGCAGTTGCAAGAATTGGGCTCCCCGCGCTGGATCGTGGGACCGAACCGCATCCATTATTGGTGGATCCCCGATTGGAAAGACGCCTATCCTGGCGCGGATATCTATCTTGCCCCCCGCATTCGCGAACAATCCAGGGGGCGCATCAATTTTCCTGCGAATGACCTGTTAAGGAGGACCGGCTATCCGTGGGATGACGAACTCGTGACCTTGCCCGTGGAAAGTAGCTTCATGACGGAGATCGAGTTTTTTCATCGTAAGAGCCGTACATTGGTGCTCACTGACTTCATCGAGAATTTTGAACCCTCCCGGCTCGATGGCTTCTTCATGCGCTGTCTTACATGGCTCGGCGGAGTGCAGGACCCGCATGGAAGCATGCCCCGGGACATGAGAATGACCTTCTCGCGAAATCTCCTGGACCTCAAAGCTGCAGTCGAAACGATGATCGAATGGGGTCCCGAGCGGATTATCCTGGCACACGGTCGCTGGTACGAAACGGACGGTGCCCAGGAATTACGCCGCGCGTTTGCTTGGTTGCTTGGCTAGTCTTGCGCTTTGCCGGTCTCGGGTGTCCTGATTCTCTGCCAGATGTTTTTCGTCTCAATCGGAAGCTCGGCCGTTCGAAATAGTTGGCAAAACCATCTCCTGCAATCGCCCAGCCGTTCGGCCGCGTTGCCGGCGCGAACGAGGCGACCGAGCGGCTGATTTCCGTTGACATCTCTCCGACAAAGTCGAGTTGCTGACGTGGCCCGATGCCATCGCATTCGCGGCTAACGAGGAGAATGGATTTTGGCAAAAGCTTGCGTCATTGCTTTTCGAGGACGACGATAGGTCCGCGCTCCTGTGAGACTTGTGTCACGAAAGTTACCTGCTTGTTCTCAGCTATTTGGAATTCGGCGAAGATATGAATTCCGTGTGAATTGAGTGGCGGCCCTAGCTTGGCAGACCGAGGGTGCACACCATCCGGCATAACTCAATCGAGTCCGGGCTGACTTACGGTCAAGCTCCCGGGTAGAGCTCGGAGTTCCATACAAGCGAAATTCATCTCGTCTGCCGCGAGGCACAATTATTTGATTCTGGTTAGGGAAGATGATCTGGTAACGATCTGAGCATCGGCGCCTGCTTGAAACTTGGGATATAGCGCGATCGAGGTAGCCGACCACTGCTAGGTGTCAGATTTGGCTCCAAACCTCTGTCGCCCTCGTGTAGCGCTGCCAGGAAGGGGCTGGCGCCCCAAAAAGCAGCCTGACTGGGCCCGATATTCCAATGTCTTGCCAATTTGTTGGTACCGTTGGACGTCTGAGGACCAATTACAAGAGGGCAAGGAATTCCGCGATTTCGGCCGGTCTTGTGGCCCGGAATAGCACCTCACCCTCCTTGCTGACCAGTACGACGCAAAAGTCCACCACGGAATTGGCGTCAAGTTGCGAACGAAATACCTTTGACCGCAATCCGCTCACGGCGCCAAATAAAGGCGTGACCTTACCATCATGCACGCGCACAACCGCCAGATCGGCCTCTTTGAGCCGCTGGCGGCCTTCAAGGATCAAACGCTCCTGCTCCCGACCGGCTTCTCGGGTCAGATCGTTGAAGATCACCACTACTGGCTTCTTGCCGCGAAAAACCTCCACCCCCTCGGCAGCTTTCTGGGGCTGCAGCTTCAGTTCACTATATTCATCGACGATCGTCATGGATTCATCCTCGACTGAAATTCTCGAACACCACGCATTCGAGAATAAATCATTTCCAGCCGGCTTTGTTCCGATCCCATTCTGTCAACAAATCAAACGGCGGGTCGCAATCCGTGAGCGGCTCTATCGCTGGGCGGATATGTCTCATTCAGGCGGTCGCTCAGATCATTGCTGCCGACTTACCACACGGCGCCTAAGCCGAAACTTTCTCCTGCGCAAAACCGGGCCGTCGTCAGTCGGTTACGATAATTTAATTTTCAAGAATCCCTCGGGCCCGGAGTCCCGGCTCGTAGCTCGAAGAACATTTCGAGCGGGCATACGATGTTGAAACGTCTAACGTTTCCGCCGCGGACGTTGGTGGCGCATGTGTTTCGAACCTCGGATTGATCGACACTGCCAGTTGCCCATGAAGCGGTGGACGACAACTCGTTCTCACTTCTGCCACGGAAATGCCGATATTTCTTCACCATCTACAATGGACGAGACCTGTTTTCGATAAATCGACGGTCCCGCCATCTTTAAGTCAAGGGCGCCGGGAAACACCCTGCAACAAAGCCTTCCGACATTGAATTGTCGGATGACTAAAGAGGAGGATCATTCCAATGACCGGAAATATCAATGACGATGGCCAATTAAGCCGCTTGCGCAGCAATTCGCGCCGCGACGTGCTTCTAGGCATGTTGGGCGGAAGCGTTGCCGCGATTGCTGGCCTGCCGACGCTTGCCAAGGCCGCAACCAGCACGGAAGGGGCGTTTCCAAGCCATCCGAATTGGAAGTTCGTTTTTGTCAATCACGTCACGACCAATCCTTTCTTTGTTCCAACCCAGTATGGCATCGCGGACGCATGCGCGTTGCTCGGATGCTCGTATCAATGGACGGGATCACAGACCTCCGTTGCGTCCGAGATGGTCAACGCGATGGATACGGCGATCACAGCCAAAGCGGACGCAATTGCCGTCTGTCTCGTCGATCAACATGCATTCAATGCGCCAGTCGAACGGGCTCTCGCTGCCGGTATTCCCGTCTTTGCCTATAACGCCGATACGACCGGTAACAAGCGCCTCGCCTATATTGGCCAAGACCTTTATCAGGCCGGCAAGTCGCTTGGTGAACGCATCGTCAGTCTTGTCGATGAAGGTGATGTTGCGGGTTTCATCGCCACGCCAGGCCAGCTCAACATCCAGCCACGCATGGACGGGGCGAGGGATGCAATCAAGGCATCCGGCAAGAAGATTACGTTGGCGGAGATCGCCACCGGTCCGACCATCAATGAGGAAGTCACGCGGGTCGATGCCTATTATACCGGTCATCCCGATCTGAAAGGCATGTTCGCGGTCGACGCCGGCAGCACCTTGTCGGTCGGCAAGGCCATGCAAAAATACGGTCTTCACGCCAAAGGCATCCGTGCCGGCGGCTTCGATCTTCTACCGCAGACACTCGACGCGATCTCTGAAGGGCATCTGGATTTCACAATTGATCAGCAACCCTATCTACAGGGCTTCTACACGGTGATGGAAATGTTCCTCTTCACCGCGTCCGGCGGTCTCACTGGGCCGTCCGAGATGAATACTGGTCTAAAGTTCGTCACCAAGGACGGCGTGGAGGCCTATCGCAAGACGAAGAGCCGCTTCGAAGGCAATTCCAGCGATAAAGCCCTCCTCGAAAGGCCCAAATCGATCGCCGGCTGATTGCCGAACGTCGAATGTTGATCGAAGGTTGGTTCGCTATGACCGAACAAGATGCCGGTCGTCCATCGGCCCATGTTGATGCAAAGCCCTACAAGACGGCATCACGATTGCGGCCGTGGCAGAGCATCGCAATGGTCGTCTTGCGCTGGCGTGAAACGAGCATTCTCGCAGCAGGCATCGCGCTTGCTGCCTATTTTCAGTATGCCAATGGCGCGTTCCTGTCACAAGCCAATCTGCAGAACCTCATCCAATACTCCGGCACAACAGCAATTATCGCCGGTGGCGAAGTGATGGTGCTGGTCTGCGGTGAGGTCGACCTGTCGGTCGGAATGGTGTACGCACTGACGCCATTTGTCATGTATTTCGCGGCGGCTGCAGGCATTCCATACTATGTAGCGATCCTCGCAGGTCTCGGCGCGGCAGCCGTGGTGGGCCTGATCAACGGGCTGATCACGACACTGCTACGGGTGCCATCCTTTGTTACGACGCTTGGAATGCTGTTCGCCATCAATGGATTCACGCTAACGATCTCAGGCGGCTTTCCGGTGGAGCCGCAAGCTGGGCCAGGATTTACTAGCCTGTTCGGCGGTAGCGCCTGGTCGGAACTCGGATGGGCTGTCGCCATCACGCTCATCTTGCAGTTTGTTCTCAAGAAGACGCGTTGGGGTCTTCATACCGTTGCAACCGGCGGAAATCTCGTCGGCGCAGCCGAAGTCGGGATATCCGTGCGCCTGATAAAGATCGGCAATTTTATCCTATGCAGCGCCTTGGGCGGCTTCGCGGGGATAATTGACGCGTTTCGGATCGGATCCGTCGACCCCCTGGCCGGCGGCTCCCAGATCATGTTCCAGGCGATGGCGGGTGCGGTTATCGGCGGCACCTTGCTCACCGGTGGTGTGGGAACGGTCATCGGTGCTCTGATCGGATCGCTGGTGCTGGGTATACTGACGGACGGCTTCACGCTTCTCGGCGTCAGCGCCTACACATTCGATATGATCCTCGGAGCGGCGATCCTTGTGACCATGGCAGTCAACATTCGCCTGATCCAAATGCGCGGTGGAGACGTGTGATGCCAGACCAGGTTCAAACCGAAGTCCTCAGGGCGGAGCACATCGCAAAGTCGTTCGGCCAGGTGACAGCACTGCGGGACATCAACCTGCGGCTTCACCGAGGCGAAGTTCTGGGGCTTCTCGGCGACAACGGCGCAGGCAAGTCCACCCTCATCAAGATCCTGACCGGCTTTCATCGTCCGACAAGCGGCCAGCTCTATTTCGAGGGGCAACCCACCACGCTTCACTCGGTAAGCCACGCACGTTCCCTTGGTATCGAAGCCGTCTTCCAAGATCTGGCGCTGATCAACGAAGTGAATGTCTACCGCAACATGTTCTTGCGGCGTGAGCCGGTCCATGGTCGTTTTCTCGGCATTCTCGATGATCGCACAATGCGGGCGCGGGCGATTGAATTGCTGGACCGCATGGGGGTGAGGATTCCGTCCGTTGATGTGCCAGTCGCTAGACTATCCGGCGGTCAGCGACAGGCAATTGCAGTTGCTCGTTCTGTCTACCAAAAGGCGAAAGTTCTCTTGCTCGATGAGCCAACGGCGGCGATGGGCGTCAAGGAATCCGCCCAGATTCTTGATGTTATCCAACGTCTGAAGCGTGAGGGGGAAGTTGCCATCATCATCATTGCACACAATTACGCGCAAATTTTCGATGTCTGTGACCACATCAACCTTGTCGAGAACGGCGCCATCGCCTTCGACAAGCCTACCACCGAAACTTCGATCCAGGAATTGATGGATCTGGTCGTTAGTAAGTATCGAAATGCTCGCGCGACCGGGTAACCCCGCGTGGGATGGGCTTAAACTTGGTAGCGGCTTGTATCGAAAAGGTGCCAGGGCAATATGCCGATATCAGTTGTTTCGGGAATCCCCGATGTGGCGTGCAAGCCCTGCGTCGTAACCCAGCCAGTTAGTATTGTCTGACGCTTTTGAATACGCTGATATGTGCGCAAGAATGGATATCGTCGTTGGCGGCCGGCGAAAGTAAACCTCGGCCGCTCGAGGATTTCCGCCCACTCTTTAGCGGCTTCACCGTGACGACATCATCGGCCAAAGGAACGAAAAACTCCGAGATATCGCAAGACTGGTCATTTGCGTCGAGATTTCACCCGACCTTGTATTTCGTGGTTACCCACCTTCGATATCGATATAGCAGATTCATCGATTGGTACCCCGTGACTGAATGGATCGCCCTCAAATGAAAATCCGGGTTAAAGCGTCGTGAAACTCGACACGGCAGGCTCAAAAACTGAATTCTCTCCTTGACTAGCACAGCGAAAGCCAGAAAATTGCAATGATATCAATATGGTACGTCCTCAATTGAGCGATATGCCATAATGTTCGAACGGGGACGCCGGTTCATATCCGTTCAACTGCTACGAACTATTTTCGCGCCCTGAAGCGGTCGAATGCCGTCAAATGCTGGACCGGCGGATCGGCATCCCAGCCGTAGATCTCGGTTCGCAGGAAGCGGAGTTCGTCTTCCATGGCTTCTTCGGCGATTTCGATCCACCACGATTTCGGCCGGCCATCACTGCCGTCGGACCAGCGATAGCCTCGCTCTTTCAGCCGATCCTTGAGATCGAAGGGTGAGTTTTCCGCGAAGATGCGCACGCGTGAGCGCTGGCTTGCCTGATAAAGCTCGGCAAAGGGTGTTCGTTCGACACCGGATTGAGAGAGCGCCAGCACCTCCAGCAGCGCGAAGCAATCATCGACAGCACGATGCCCGACGTGAAAATAACCACTCTGGTTGATAAGGTAGCCGAGCTTGGTTCCCTCATATCCCCTGGCGCTCCAATCGATCTCGGAATTGGAACAAGCCCAGGCCTTGCGGGCAAAGATCGAAGAGAACGCCTCGCAAAAGGGCCGATCAAAGCCAGCATTGTGGGCAATGATGAGATCGGCGGGCTCGATGAGCGCACGAACCGCCGGCATGTCGATCCTCTCGCCGAGGACCATGGCCTCGGTGATGCCGGTCAGCCGGGTAACATCGGCCGGGATCGGGATGCTCGGTTGCTGCAGCCCGCCGTAGATGCCGGTTACATCTCCGATCTCGCCTGCTTCATTGAACGTGAAGCCGATTAGGCCGATTTCGATGATCTCGTCCTTTCTCGCATCGAGCCCGGTGGTCTCGGTATCGAGGATGACGCCCTGCAGGGGATAGCCAGGTCTTGGAATGGCGGCAATCGGACGAGTTTCGAGTTTTCTCAGAATCTGATAGCGTCCGGTTGCTTGCAGGATCCGCACCATCTCGGCTTCGTCGGGAGTAGAACCGACCTGTCGAAGACGCAGGCTTGACGCTGGCGATTTGACGGCGGCGCGCGCATTGTCCGAAAACATGTCCAACTGAGACGTCATGGTTCGTCCGATCGAAAGGATTGCACGAATCTAAAGCCTTCGTCACTGCATGAGAAGCTCCCGGTCGTGGCCGCGAGCTGATACCCACCGGTATTAAGTCTCACAAGCCGCGCAGTGAAATAAGGTCACTCGTCATCAGACTAAGGTCCGTGTTCAACGCTTATCTATTCGGATAGTGGATGATTGCTCACGGTCGCCGACACCAACGCCACCCGTCGGCGGTCTGCCCTGTCATCGGACTAGCCTTCGGTGACAGGACGAACGTTCGAGCAACTGATTGTGGCAGCCTCTATCGTTGAGGATTGGGGAAAATCGCGGCAGGGACGAAGTGGCTTGTGGCGCTCATCGCCGGGTGGCCCCCGCCCGAAACATCGAGCGGATCGGTATGTGGGAGCAACTCGACCAACCGTCGGCTACCATTTTACGACCAAGGCCAGATTGCCTTGAATTTGCATTGTCTTCAGATCGACTGGAAATGTTCTCATGTGAAATTATTTGGGGATGATCCCGCCCTGCCATTGCTCGCATGAGCATGCATTGGCACGATCAAGGCGTCAAAATGGAGGCCTATCATGCGTTTAGCCGCCCCGCCGATGTCGAAAGAACGACTTGTACAGTTGCTGGCCGGTTTTTTGCCGGGCACCAAACAGCAAGGGGTTCACCCCGATATGCGAAGCCAGGAAAGCGGAAAAGCGATATGTGGAGAAGGGTCCTCTGGCGGGTCCAATTCACCGTAACTTAAGATCGTTGTCGAAGCGCAGTCTATTCTGTCCGGCGGATCACTATATGAAATATAATTCGAGAGCTACAGCCGCGCCGGTTCGAATCCTATCAAGAGCATAAACCTATGGCCGCACCTCGTGCCGGCTATAGAGCGATTTCAGTTTAGCCCGCTGGGTATCCGACATGTTTTGAGGGAAGTCGCTCCATGCCCAGAACATCGCAATCCTTTCCAGCTGAGTTGGATTAACAATCCCGTATTGAAATAAGCCGACTAGTCCAACAGCAAAACCTTCCCGGCTGTAGTCGGTATCATCGAACCAGCTTTGTGCCGTAACGGCGTTGAATATTCGATTTAGGATCTCAATTTCCCTTTGCGAAAGCTTATCTTGTGTGAGACGTTTCAACCTTTCCATCATGGTTCCCGCGGCAAGCCCGTTCGAAAATCCATGTAAACCGTGCATGAGCCCTCCGCTCGTCCTCGATGTGTGATGGCGGTCCCCGGGAAGTTCGAGACTGTCAGTGATTGACCTGCTGCTGGCGCTCGTGCGGCCCGAGCGGCCATTTCTTCCTGCGCCGTTTCACGCTGATGGCGCGTCGCACTAATTTTGCCCAACGGTTCGTCCCCGCGCCATGATTGGCCGATAACAACCTGTAGACTGGGCGAATGTTCCCTTGCGCATGTGAAACGTCCGCAGGTCATCGTTCAATCGGATGTCGCTGGTGATAGGGCCGGTTACGAAAAGCGGGGTTTCTGCCACGAATGCCGTAGGAAAAGGCACGACGATCGTCTTTTCTCCAGATTTCGGCGTCGGCACGATGCTGGGGTACGGATCGTATAAACACGCGGTATATCGATTTTGATTTTGCATTTTGGCGAGAGCGTATTGGTCTTTCGAGGCGGTTCAATCGTAGTGCCGGAGCCTGAATGTGAGCACGTGAAATAGCCTCAAATGACGAGCGACAATGCTTGCACCATAGTGTTTTTGTTGTTTACTGCGGGGACGGAGAGGATGGTGCGGAGACTCATGAGTGATTATGGGGGAACAGGCGAGTTCACCTAAGGAGGCGAGATACTGTCCCGATCAGCTGCTTCTCATCGCATGGCTTGTCCAGAACGGCATCGAAGACGTCGGGATAGGTCCGTCCGATGCTTCCATGAGCGCCGCTCACCAGGATGATCGGAATGTGCACGAGCTCCTTATTTGCCCTCATCGTCTGGGCCAACTCCAGTCCCGTCATAAGCGGCATCATAAAGTCGGTCACCACGAGTGAAGGCTTCTTGTCTTGCACCAAAGCAAGAGCGGCTCTTCCATGCGGCGCGGATGCGACTTCATAGCCGGCGTCCTCCAGCATCAAGGCCAGAACATCGGCGATCAGAAATTCGTCCTCAGCAATAACGATCAATGGCATCCCGGTCATGCTTCCCAGTTCAATCTTCAATGTTGACCGGCGTTGCCATCCCGTTGCAGCGCCGGACATTGGTTCCAGCGGTCGCCCGATCGATAGTCCTCTCGTACCAAAGCTAGTCTCATGGATGATTGGCTCATATGCTCTGTCCCTTACCTTGAGTACCGATATAGTGCGCTTGAAGCGAGAGCTGATCTCGACTGACGCAGCACTACGAGATTATCCCAGCAGGTTAGAGGTTTCCGATCCCGGGGATATCACGGTCGGCTCGAAGCGATCTCGCAATTCCCAAGTTGCACTGACCTTAACTCCAGAGCCCGAAGTTCGTTCGTGAGGGCTGCAAAAAAATCCACAAGCCTTGCTGAATGAACCACAGCTCGTTCGAACCTGCCCAATCCTTCGATCAGCGGGCGCTTGGTTCCTTGAACCCGCACTTTCCCTCGCAGCGTAAAATTTGAAAGACGCTGACATATGAAACGTTGGTCCCGAAGCTGGCACAATCGAAGAAGTCAAGCGTGCCTAGCGCCGGAAGGAGGCGATGGTGGGTCTCGGCTCGCCGCGTGACGTAGAGCGCCATGCGACCGTCTGCGAAGCTGTCGAACGCCACTTGATTGGCGAGGATTGTCTTGCCGGGCCAGGATGCCCTTGAACGATGTAAAATGTGCTCGTTCCACCAACTCCCCTCCCAGAATAGTGTCAAACCAGAAATTCCCACTTTTTTGTCTACGATCTTGTCAATTGCGGCTATGTTTCCCTATATTTGAACCTCATTTCTAGCATCGCAGACAGTGAGGGAAGGACAACATGTCAGCTCTCGATGACCGATCGCACCGGCCGGATTTCGAAGGCAGATTTCTTGAGCTAGAGAAGAGTGTGAGGGCTGCGCGCCCCGGCCACGACGCGGCTGCGTTTCTGGCCGCCATTGTCGAGTCATCTGACGACGCTATCATCAGCAAAAGCCTCTCCGGTATCATTACGACCTGGAATAAGGCGGCAGAACGCCTGTTCGGCTATACGGCGGCCGAGGCGGTTGGCCAACCTATCACATTACTCATCCCGGATGATCGGCTTGACGAGGAGCCGGGCATTCTGGCGCGTATCCGCGCGGGCGAGCGGATCGAGCACTTCGAGACGATCCGCAGGCACAAGGATGGAACACTGATTGACATCTCGCTGACAATATCGCCGATCAGGGACCGCCACGGTGCTATCATTGGAGCATCGAAAATCGCGCGCGACATTTCGGAACGGCGCCGCGCGGCAGAGCGCCAGGAACTGCTCCTTCGGGAAATGCACCATCGCGTCAAGAATTTGTTCGCGATCATCAGCAGCATCATTACGCTTGCGGCCCGCAACGCAAGCTCCGCGGCGGCCCTCGATGCCGATATGAAGAGCCGACTGGTGGCGCTGTCACAGGCCCACCAGATGACGCTTCCAAGCTTCACAGGAGACGACGCGTTTCAGGAGCGTTCGATGACGCTGACTCAACTGCTGTCGAGCATCCTGGAGCCTTTCGCTGAAGCCGACACTGAACGGTGGAAAGTTACGGGTGACGACATCGAAATCTCTTCGAAGGAGGTGACGAACTTCGCCCTTCTATTCCATGAACTCGCGACCAATGCCGCAAAATACGGCGCCCTCTCGACGCCTGAAGGCAGCCTGGACATTAGCGTGAATGTAAGAGACGGAATACTGCAACTTCGGTGGCACGAGGTTAATGGACCCAGTCAGCAACAACCCGCCGAACACAAGGGTTTTGGGACGCGGCTGGAGCAATCGGTCGCAAGAAGCCTGCGAGGTCGGATCGAGCGTGACTGGCAGCCGAACGGTCTTTGCGTGACGCTGACAATTGCGCGCGACGGAGAGTGACGGGCGTACGCTTCTGCTAAAAGATGACGTGGGCGGATACTTAAATCTGATGCGATGATCGCTCCGGCAACTCGGATGGTAGAGATGCTACCCTGTCCATGCGCTGTGTAATCTCACAGAACGCGAACAGGTCGACTCTCATAGTCATGGAGAGGAATTCCGGGTGGGGGAGATGAAATCCGTACTGCCCAGCGGACCAGTGTCTGGCATTTCCTGTGGTTCAATCGGATAGGGCGGTGCGTGCCTGCGACAGGAGACCTTCTGCCACAACTGTCATTGGTCGCAATCCCGGTGGTGCCGGCCCCAATTTATCCTTCTGCTAATCAAGGTCCAATGCGCCAGGCTGAGCCTCCCCGATTTTGGCAGCATTCTGGTATAGAATTCGGCTGTAGCTCATCGGAAAGCGGCAACGCTTCGAATAGATAAGCCGAGCCTCGATAGAAATGCCGGGTCATGTATGGTCGTACTCAGTTCGTAGCGGGAGCCAATGCCCGGTTGTCAACATTATCTTTTTAAAATACTTTCTTGCGCGAATGATGGTGGCGATATAGGCCAGGAATATATTGCATAACTTTCAATTTATATATTAATTTTGGCATAATCTATGATATATTTCTCTATAATTATTTATATGTATTTAAATGTACATCATGCAGACCCAGAGAAGTAATTTTTAACCATATTCATACTATAGATCTTCCTCTCGCTGAGCATCTTTTGAGAGGGGATGATGAATAGGGCCACACTTGCTGCAATAATCATGTCGATAGCAGCCTCGACTGCAAATGCCCAGACGATCGGCGTCTCTATGTCCGATCTCGATAAATTCCGAACCGCGTTGCTCGACGGTATTGTCTCCCATGGAAAGACGATTTCGGGATTGAAGCTGGTCACCCAAACCGCCAAGGGTGACAATGAGCTGCAGAAGAAGCAAGTTCAGCAGTTCATCGCCGACAAGGTCGATGCGATTATCGTAGCCGTTTCGGACGGAGACCTCGGCCCGCAAATGACAAAACTTGCCGCCGATGCGCACATTCCCCTCGTCTACATCAATAATGTGCCTTCCAATTTGTCGGACCTGCCTGAAACCCAAGCCGTCGTAGCGTCCGACGAAAAGGAATCAGGAACGCTACAGACGAAAGAAGTCTGCTCTCTCCTGAAGGGAAAGGGGCGCCTGCTGGTTCTGATGGGTGAACCCTTCCATGCGGCGGCGCGCGCCCGCACACAGGATATCGATAGCGTCATTGCCACATCCGCCTGCAAGGATCTGCAGATCGCCGAACGGCAGGCCGCCTATTGGTCGCGCGACTATGCCGATCAGCAAATGCAGGAATGGCTGACAGCGGGTGTGAAGTTTGATGCAGTGATCGCCAACAACGACGAAATGGCGCTTGGCGCAATCCGCGCGATGAAGCGCAATGGCATGTCGATGAAAAATGTCGTTGTTGCTGGCATCGACGCCACCGACGATGCATTGGCGGCAATGCAGGCCGGCGACCTGGCAGTCACCGTTCTTCAAAGTGCCTCCGGGCAGGGAGCCGCGGCGGTCGATGCTGCCATCAAACTTGCCAGCGGACACAAGGTGCCACGGGAAAACAACGTGCCTTTCGAACTGGTGACGCCACAAAATATCGCCAACTACCTGCCGAAGACCCAGTGATCGAGGGAAACACGATGTTACGTTTTTGGAATAAACTTGGCATCCGAGGCCAGATTACCGCGGGGTTCCTGCCGCTGATCTTGCTCATGAGCTTTCTTTCGATCAACGCCGTTTCCGGTATGGATGGACTTTCCTCGATCTTCGCATCCTATCGTGGAACTGCCGGACAAAGCCTTGCCATTTCCCGTTACAGCGATGAACTGAGTGAGATTCAAAAGGCAGTGGAAGCCTTTCGCTCAAGCCCAACACAGGACGTGATCGATCGCTTTCACGCAGGCGTCAAGTCGTTTGCGGAGGACGATCCGCGCTTCGCTGGTAATAGCACGCTTCAGGCGGGGATGGCGGCGATCCGTCAGGATGTTGGCGCTTACAGCGGAGCTTTTGAGCGGATCGTGACGCTTCAGGCGAAACGAGATTCCCTGATTTCCAAGGTCACAGAGTTTGGACCTTGGACGAGTATCGCGCTCAATGACGTGATGCGCAGCGCCTGGCGCCAGAACGATGTGGCATTGCTGCATGCGACGGCTGCGACGCTCGAGGCCCTAAACCGCAGCCTCTATTTCTCTGAGCGATTCATCCACTCCGGCGATCTTGCCGCCTACGATACGGCGCAGTCGGCCTTAAATGAAGCAATGGCATTAAACGAGGCGGCCGCGAAGACGGCAAAGAATGAACTGCAGCACAAGCGTGTCATGGGTGCGGGGCAGCTCATGCAGAACTATACGAGCCGCCTTGGCGATGTTCGGGATGTCCTCCTGGCGACCAACAAGATCCGCGACAGCGAACTCGACGTTCTCGCGCCGAAAATCGCCAAGGGTTTCGAGGATTTGCAGGCGTCCGTCATGGACACGCAAAAGACGCTCGATGGATCGGTTGATGCGACCGTCGCCTCCGCGACTCGCTCCACGCTTGCGATTAGCGGAGTTCTGATCGTCATCGGTCTCGTCCTTGCCTATTTTATCGGGCAGCTGATTTCTTCCAACGTGCGCAGCATGGCACGCCTGATGGAACGCCTCGCTCACGGCGATGATACGATGACCATAAGCGGTACCGAGCAACGTCACGAACTCGGGGCGATGGCACGCTCGTTAAAGGTCTTCCAAGAGACGGGGCGAGCCAAGCTCATTGCCGAAGCCAAGGCCGAACGGGCGCGTATTGCCGCCGAAGAGGAGCGGCTTCGCCAAGAGGCCGAGCGGCTTGCCGATGCCCAAGTGATGGAGCACGCGTTCCAGCAGATTTCGCTGGGCCTGGATGCTCTGTCGAAGGGTGACCTGACCGCCCGGGTTGGCGACGTTGATGCGCGCTATGTTCGCATCCGAGATCACTTCAACAACTCAGTCTCAAGCTTGGAGGAGGCTGTCGATTCGGTCATCGGTGCCGTTGCCACCATCAAGTCGGGCCTGACCGAGATTTCGACAGCGTCCCATGACCTCGCGCGCCGAACGGAACAGCAAGCTGCCTCTCTCGAAGAAACCGTTGCAGCCTTAGGCGACGTGACACGCGGTGTGAATGGAACCGCGGAAGGGGCAAGTGAGGCTCAACGCGCCGTGGTCACCGCGCGCGCCAACGCAGAAAGCGGTGGTGCGATTGTCGCCCGCGCGATCGCCGCAATGACGGAAATCCAGGGTTCGTCTTCTAAGATCGGCAACATTATCGGCGTCATCGACGAGATTGCATTCCAGACCAATCTGCTGGCCCTGAATGCCGGCGTGGAGGCAGCTCGTGCTGGGGAAGCAGGCAAAGGCTTTGCCGTCGTCGCTCAGGAAGTGCGCGAATTGGCTCAGAGATCAGCAAGTGCCGCCAGGGAGATCAAGTCCCTGATCTCCATGTCCACCGATCAGGTCAGGACGGGTGTTCAGCTTGTCGGCGAATCCGGCACATCTCTCTCCCAGATCGTCGAGCAAGTAGGTGCCATGAGCTCGACGATTGCGGAGATTGCCGTCGCGGCGCGTGAACAGGCAGCAAGCCTGAGAGAGGTTTCCGCTGCGGGTGACCAGATGGATAAGGTCACTCAACAAAATGCAGCGATGGTGGAGCAGACAACAGCGGCTGCGCAAAGCCTGACACGGGAAACCGAAAATCTCGCGGAGCTGGTGCATCGGTTCAAGACGCGCAGCACCAGGGTCTCGGAGACTCGTCTTTACGCCATGGCATCGTAAGCGAGTGAACGGGGAGTTCATGACAAGGGGCTAGGCTTTCATTAGGAAGCCCAGCCTATGTTGGCTCAGCCGGCAGGCAACGTGACGCTTTCGCCCAGCGTGATCATGAAAGGAACCAAGGTTTAAGCAAAGCAGATCTGTGAGGGGTGTCGGACATTGTTGGAGGGCAGGTTGAAATTGACGCTGAATAACCTTGGGTGTTGGTTTTCATGCGGAACTGAGCCAACGACCTGCTCATCGTGATGAAGGACAAGAGCGAGGATGTCGGCCATTTCTCGGTCTCCGCCGGGGCGGTGAAGCATCTGGTCCTGCAATTGCCGGAAGGCCAACGGCAATCCCAGAAAGGGTGCACCGTTGCGAAGGCGTCGAACCACTTGACTTTTCCTCGTGCCAAAAAGTCCGCTATATTGGCTTTTTGGTCGACTTCTCAATCACACCGCAATTAGTTCGCGGGATCCCTTTTGCTCGTATCGAGCTTACTTGCCGCGTTCAAGCGCTGCTGCATATCTTTTCCCGCCTTGAAAAACGGTACCCATTTCTCCTCGACTGCGACCGACGTGTTCGTTTTGGGGTTTCTGCCTGGTTGGGAGGGAAATTTGCAACAGCGCGCTCGATGGCGCGTCAATTAAACGAAGACGCCTCAGGGTCGTCACGGGATAGTTGCTGTAAAGCATCTGGGCCGGAGTAAAGCCAGGTGTTCATTAGCGTCGCGATTTCACCCCGTTTTACATTTCATCGCGCCCCTGTTTCGATATAGATATAGCAGGTTGATCAACGGGTTCCTCCTGACTCATTGGATTAACCTCAAATGAAAATCCGGATTAAAGCGTCGTGAAACTCGACAGCCAGGTTCATCGACCGGTCAAATGGCCAGATGGTGTCGCAATTCGTCTTGACTTACCTATGGGTGCAAATATGGTGTTGGTGCGAATTCGATTGCACGTTTCCCGGGTGATGCTTCCTGTAGCGTAAGTTCTTATTGGAAAGGCATATGTCAACGATGCGCGTCGTTGGCATCACATGTCTTTCACACCTCGTTTTCGTGCATTCCAATCGGCTGAATTGCTCAAAGTCTCTTCACTTTTTGGCGAGGGCTGCGCGATGAACGATACGACTTTCCAAAACATTCATACAAGTTCATCCATCAAGCGGCGTCGCTTCCTGCAAGGTGCTGCAGGCCTTATAGCGGTCACCGTCCTTGGGCCGCCGAAGACGGTCAGCGCAAGCCAGTCGCCGGGCAATTCGACAGGTGTGCAGGCTCCGGTTCCCGGCGTGGCGAACGAACGGATAGACGGCCGCGCGAAGGTGACGGGCCAGAAGGTGTTTGCCCGAGATTTCAATTCCGCCGATATGGGGTGGGGTGGGGATCAATGGTACGCACTTTATCTGCCCGCTCTAACGACCGAGCACAAATTTCTGAATGTGAACTTGAGCTACCTGCCGGACGGCGCAAAGCCAAAGCGTGTTATCCTCGGCAATCAGCTAAAATCCGCTGTCAGGGCTGCACCGATGGCCCGATATCGCGATCTTGAAGTCGAGGCGAATGCGATTGACCAACACGAAAGGGGATTTGCGGAGCTGCTAAGAACGCCGCTTGCCGCGTCTGCCCAGGCCTTTGCCTCAAAGGGATCCTCATCGGTAGAGTTCGATATTATCGTCAAGCCCGGTAATGTTCCGAACTACCTTGGACAGGCTGTCGCTTTGCTTATCTTTGATAAGCGAGAGGCCTATCGGGCAGCAAAGCGCTACATGCAATTCGACGACGCCAGCTTTCAGGTATATGCGTTGGATGATGCTTCCTCACAGGGCATGGGCGTGCCGTGGTCGCCTCAAACAACCTATGTAAAATACTTCGAGGACAGCGAAACCTTCAGCTATGCCACAGCCGATCCGGCAACCTATCAGCAGAAGGTTCCGTCCTATCGCGATAAGATCAACCAATATCTGGCACAGACGCCGGACCTGATCCGCCAGCCATTTACCGTTGATACGCAGGCTATGGATCCCATGTTCATGGAGCCGGAGACGGGGCTCGCCTATTATGACAGCAAGTCGCAAAGCCTGTCTCTCGTGCTCGGGACGCAGTCGCCGGATGGCGACGTGTCGAGTGCTGCATCCATGTTCAGCGGTGCCGACTCGCCGATTGTCGTCAAGGAGGTCGTGCTCCACAGCTGCTATCCCGGCGGTGGTTTTGGCGGTCGGGATAGCTCGCCTTTTTCTCAGCTGCTGGCTTTAACCGCGGCATTCTCCGATGGAGTTCCCATTAGACTTGCTCATGATCGTTTCGAGCAGTTTCGCTATGGTTTGAAGCGCCCCGGGGCGGCGATCAAAGGCGAGTTGGTTGCCGGATCAGACATGAAGTTGCGCTTGGTCGAAGCGACAATGAATTTCAATGGAGGTGGGCTGCGCAACCTCTCCCCTTATGTTGCTAATCTGGCAGCACTTTGCGTGGGTGGATCTTATGAACTGCCGATGGCAAATGTTTTCGCGCAGTCAAAGCACACTCAGGATATTACCGGCGGCTCTCAGCGTGGATTTGGTGGCCCGGAGGCCTTTCTTGCAATCGAGACGGCACTCGACGACATCGCAGCATCCAAGGGCTGGGACCCGATCGCGTTGCGGCGCGCCAATATCACTGACACCGGGGGGCGAACCATCGTCGGTGGTCCGATTGATCAGGAACTGCGTCTCGGGGAGATACTCGATCGCGCGGAGGCTCATGCCCTTTGGGCAGATCGGCAGAAAATCAAGGCTGACTATGCCGCCCGCGGGCTGACCTACGGCACGGGCATAGCGTTGTCCATGCAGGCCTATGGAACCTCCGGCGACGGAATGGTTGCGGCGGTTCTGATTGATCCCGACGGCAATTTGACGGTTCAGTCCGATGCCGTCGACATGGGAAATGGTTCGGCAACCACATTGGGCGTGGTCATCGGGCCAATCCTGGGCGCCAACGCGTCTGCCGTGGATATGGGTGGTTATCTCCTGTTCGGTCAAACCGGGCTAACCACCAAAAGCAATGGAAGCGACTGGGATAATCCACACTGGACAGCCAAAGGCGTTGGTTCCTCTTCCGCCTGCCTGACAGGCCTCCATCAGGTTCATACCGTCCAGCAAACGGCGCTTGCCTTGATGCAGGCCAGTATTCTGCCAGCCGCTGCAGCAATCTGGGGCCTGCAGGATCTTGGTCTCGATGATGTCAAATGGGACAATGGGCGGTTGGCCTTCGTCAACGGTGGGGCCGAGCCGATAACCTGGGCTGATCTTGCAAAACTAATCTACAGCAAGGGCCTGCCGAGAGGAGCGCTCGGACACGCTTTCATTCAGGGAAGTTGGGTTGAGGCCGACTTCACAGGGCCGGGCGGTAGCATGCATTTGCAACTCGACGGCCTGTCCTTCTATTTGCCGAACGCCAAGGATCCGACCTTTGTCGGTCGAACGAACACGAAGCCGCCACCTGCGATAGCACAGCGTTACTCTCGCTATGTCTGGGCACCCTGCGCAAATGTCATCGGGCTGACGGTGGACAAGAGCAGCGGTTCGGTAAAGATCGAGAACGTCCTTTCCATCCTCAATGCCGGCAGATTGCTCGTGCCGCAGCTTGTTTCCGGACAAAGCCAAGGCGGGATCGCCATGGCGATCGGCTATGCCTTGATGGAGGACATGCCGAACGGCATGGCCGGGCCAGCGGACGGAACCTGGAACCTGAATCGCTATCATGTGCCCCGTTGGAGCGACGTGCCGCTGAACACGGCCTACCAACCAGGCAAGCGCGCGCAGGAGCTGGTGACATTGCCGGAAAGTGCCGGCGACCGTGGAGCAGGCCGCGGTATTGCCGAGGCGGTGATGTGCTCTGTTGCGCCGGCGATTTCCAACGCTCTGCATGATGCATTGGGGCGCCGCTATACGTCGCTGCCGATAACACCGGCAAAAATTCTGGAGGGACTGCGAGCATGACGATTTCCTTCAAAGTCAACGGCAGCGCTCATGAGGTCGATTCTGCTCGCGCGGATGATCGGCTGATCGATTTCCTCCATGATGATCTTGGCCTAACTGGTACCAAATTCTGTTGCGGGATCGGAATCTGTCGTGCCTGTACAGTCGCCTCCATCCGCTCGCCCAATGAAACGGCCACACCGGTCGTCAGCTGCTCCACTGCGTTGGCGATGGTCGATGGCTCGGAGATCACCACGATCGAAGGCGTCACACCGAGCGAAGGATTGCTTCCTATCCAGGAAGCATTTCTGCAAGAATTTTCTTTTCAATGCGGTTACTGCGCTCCCGGCTTTGTCATAGCATCACAAATCTTTCTGGACGGGCTTCGGCAGTTGGGAGGCCTGCCAAGCGATCTCGATGCGGCGATCGAACAGGCTGTCGGCTCCCATATCTGTCGCTGTACCGGCTATGTTCGCTACTACGATGCGATCCGCAAGACCGCCGAAGTGATGTTCGCAAAGGAAGGATCGCAGAATGGCTAGCTCTCTCTCCATTCGCGAGTGTCTGCTCTTCTCGTTGCTGTTTTCAGTGCAACAATTCATCGCGGGCCAGTCGCTTGCAGATCAAGTCGACGCCGGCTCGACGAGGGAGCTATATGGCACGGAATGTCGCAAGCAAGTGGGTGACATTCCCGAATTTTCCTGCAGCAATGGAGTCCCTGTGCCGATTACCGTCGATGGGAAGAGCGTGCCAGCGACGAAGAATATGACGTGCGATCGACCAGCCTTGCTTCCGAATGGAGCGGAGTCTGACGGGCAATGTGTGCCTAACTCCCGCATCCTGTCGTTGTCGACCAAGACCATGCAGATCGCCGTCATGTGTCGGCAAAAGATCATTCGGCCGGCCGATAAAATGGAGTTCGATGAAATCGATATCGTGGCCCATAACCCCAAGACCGGCGCTACGTGCTGGTTTCAGGCGGAAGGAAAGCCCAATCAGCCCGTCAACGGCGAGAATGTGCCATCCCCAACATCCCAGCCATCGAGCGAATTTTGGAATGCACCGGAGACTACGTTCAAAGATGGCTGTGGAACCTGTCACGACAATGACCCGTTCATGTTCTCACCGTTTGTAGGACAGGTCTGGAGCCATATGCCGGTCAACCCATTCGGACCGTACTATCATGTGGACCTTCCTTCACCGCATCGCGTCGGTTTCGGCAATTGGCCAACCCAGGCCCTCAATCCGACCGATAATACGTGCCTCGGCTGTCACCGAATTGGCATCGCGGAAACGTGTCGGCAGCTGACGGATGAGATGACCGGGCGATTTCCCGAAGGCGCCGATGATTGGGCGCGGCGCTTTCCGGGCTCACATGCGATGCCGCCGAATATCGGCATCACGCAGACCAGCTGGAATGCAATCTATAAGTCTTCCGTGGATCAGATCAGATCGTGCTGCCAGAAACCTGACCAGCCGGCATGTCGTGTAACTTCGATTCCTGCCTATCCGCCAGCGAACTAGCTGATTGTCCGCTCCGGCGTAAGAGTGAGGAGTTCGCAGCGCCGATGGCCTTTCGCATGTCGCTGCCGATTTTTTCCACCTTCCTGACGATCTGCTTCAGCGTTTGCCGGTTCCCGTGACGAGATCGACGCTGCTGCCGGGGACTGGGTTGGAGTGCATTGTACGCGATACTATATTGCGCCGCACCATTTTGTCGGATACGAACAAGCATCCACAAGGACCCGGTGAGACTCCGGGTGGCTCTTCTGGCCGCCGATCCGCCAGACAACACAGCAACGCAACCTTACCTCCCAGGACCGGCTCCCCGGTTGTTGCATTCAACTGTGAAATTTTTCCAATGCGATCTCTTTCAAACTACCGTCAGGAGTGGTTCTCCAACATTCGTGCCGATATTCTTTCGGGTATTGTCGTGGCGCTGGCGCTGATTCCGGAAGCCGTCGGCTTCTCAGTGATTGCTGGCGTCGATCCTAAGGTCGGGCTGTTCGCATCTGTCGCTATTGCCTGCGTGACGGCAATTTGTGGCGGTCGGCCGGCTATGATTTCGGCGGCGACGGCGTCGACCGCCGTGCTCATGGGACCCCTCGTTCGCGATCACGGCATCCAGTATCTCTTTGCCGCAACCATTCTCATGGGCGTGCTGCAGATCATTGCCGGTGCCTTAAAGCTCGGGCGGCTGATGCGGTTTGTGTCACGATCGGTGATGACCGGCTTCGTCAATTCGCTGGCGATCCTGATCTTCATTGCGCAATTGCCGCAGCTGATCGGCGTGCCTGAGGTCACATATCTGCTGATCGCCATTGCACTGGCGGTGATTTATCTCTTCCCATACCTAACTAAGGTCATCCCGTCGCCGCTGGTGGCGATCGTCGTCGTCACCTGGGTGACGCTCGGCTTTGGCATCCACGTGCATACTGTCGCCGATCTTGGCGAGATGCCGACGGCTCTGCCGCCCTTTGCGTTTCCGGCCGTACCGCTAACATTCGACACGCTCAAGATTATTTTTCCCTATGCGATCGCGCTTGCCGCGGTCGGCCTTTTGGAATCGCTGCTGACGGCACAAATCGTCGATGATCTAACCGACACACCGAGCAACAAGAGCCAGGAATGTATGGGGCAGGGGGTTGGCAATATCATCTCGGCACTCTTCGGCGGCATGGGTGGCTGCGCCATGATCGGCCAATCGGTCATCAACGTAACGTCAGGCGGGCGCGGAAGGCTTTCGACATTCGTAGCGGGCATTTTCCTGCTCGCGCTGCTGCTGGTGCTCGATGACATTCTGCGGATCGTGCCGGTTGCAGCGCTCGTCGCCGTGATGATCATGGTTTCGATCGGTACGTTCTCTTGGAAATCGATTTTCGATCTGCCGCGCCATCCCGGCACCTCGTCATTCGTCATGCTGGCGACTGTTGCGACCGTGCTTGCCACACAGGATCTTTCCAAAGGTGTGGTGGTGGGCGTGCTGCTGTCAGGCATCTTCTTTGCCAGTAAGGTGGCACGGCTCTTTAGCGTGAGGCGGCTTGGGGATCCCACGAGCGGCATTGTGACCTACCACGTCGAAGGGCAGATTTTCTTCGCTTCGGCTGAAAGCTTTATTGGGGCCTTTGAATACGCGGATACGGCAAGGAAGGTGATCATCGATGTTGGCAACGCGCATCTTTGGGATATCACGGCGGTCGGTGCTCTCGACAAGGTGGTGATCAAGTTCCGTCGCGCCGATGTAGATGTGCAGGTGCTCGGCTTCAACGACGCGAGCGCAGACATGGTCGACCGCTTCGCGCTACATGATAGGGATGAGCGGGCCGCCGCCAGTGCTTCCCTTCACTAGTCCACTGGTATGTTATCGCGTGTTTCATGGAGAAAAGAAACCAGCCAGGCAGCAAGATAGGCAATAGGCACATCTGGCCGCAGATGAGGCAGCTTCGCCTTCATCACTTCTCTGAGATGCACGAAGACATCTGGGCTGTCTTCATCGGGCTTTATAAAGCCGTAACCTTGCTCGCGTCGAACCATTTGACTTTGCCTGTCGCCATTCCGTTCCCAATATTGGTTTTCTTGTATCGCGCTCAGTCAGCAGGATTTGCCTCATTCGCACCAAGCTCGCCTGCAGCGTTCAGGCGCTGCTGCATGTCTTTTCCCGCCTTGAAAAACGGGACCCATTTCTCCTCGACGAAAACCGACGTGTTCATCTTAGGGTTTCTTCCTGTTTTGGATCGGCGATAGCGCACGCTGAAGGCACCGAATCCTCGCACTTCAACCCTGTCGCCGCGCATCAACGCTTCAGCCATTTCCTCAAGGATCGCATCAACGATCCTCTCGGCATCCTTCAAATGCAGAAGGGGCCTGCGCGCGGCAATGATTTCTATAAGTTCGGATTTGATCATGTACCCATCTAATAGGCTCGGAGTTTTCAATTTGGCAGGGAGCGGTGGCATCTCATCAGCCGCGGCGTATGCTCCTAGAATTTCCCATTAATTGGACAGTTTGCAAGAGATGACGCGGCCCGGCCCCCGAAGATTCCATGACTGCGATCGGGATTTCCCGATTTGTTTGACCCTCTGCGGCTGAAGCAACATGGGGCAGTGGCAAAGCTAACAAATTTAGAAAATTTGCAGATGTCAGAACTCTTCCCAATCGGCCTTTCGAGCGACGGCCGCATTGCCGGAGAAACTTTTGGCAGTCTTGCGGCCGAGTGCCCGGGCCGGTGATATGACGGGCTCTGCAGCTCCGACGACCAAACGCGGCGTCATGCCAGGCTGGAGCTTGAACCGTGCTACCAGTTCGCGAAGCATCGTAACCTGATCGGCCAGGCCGCTGGTGGCCGCCGTCGATTCTTCTACCATGGAGGCATTCTGCTGCGTGGCCTGGTCCATTTGGTTTACCGCGGTGCTGATTTCTGAAAGACCGGTCGACTGCTCCCGAGCGGCTGTCGATATCGAATGCACATGCTCGTTTATCTTGACCACATGGTTTTCAATCTCCGCAAGGGCCAAGCCGGTCGCTGTCACCAGCTTCACGCCGGCACCGACTTCCTCGCTGGAGCGACTGATAAGCGCCTTAATGTCCTTGGCGGCGTTTGCCGATCGCTGTGCCAGTTCGCGGACTTCCTGGGCAACCACGGCAAAGCCCTTACCGGCATCGCCGGCGCGGGCGGCTTCAACTCCGGCATTCAAGGCTAGCAGGTTCGTCTGGAAGGCGATTTCATCGATCACATTGATGATCTGGCCGATCTCGCCCGAAGCCTGCTCGATCCTGCCCATCGCCGCAACAGCTTGCCTGACAACCGAACTTGACTGCTCCGTGCTTTTACGCGCTTCATCGACCATGTGGCTGGCTTCCAGGGCCTGTGTTGTGGAACTCTTTACTGCAACCGTGATTTGCTCAAGTGCGGAAGAGGTTTCTTCAAGCGAGGCCGCCTGTTGCTCGGTGCGCTTTGAGAGGCTGCCGGACGCTATCCTCATTTCTCCGGTGTTGCTGTTGATGGTATCGATGGCGCCGGATACCTCGCCAAGTATCGCGTGCAAATTGGCCATCGTTGCGTTGACGTTGTCCTTCAGCTCGCCAAACGCCCCGTGAAACTTTCCCCGCATCGATTGTGTCAGGTCACCTTCGGCAAGGGCAGCGACAACCCGGCGGGTCTCGGCGATGCTGCTATCGACCGAAGCCACCAGTTGGTTGACGCTGGTTGCAAACCGGTCGAGATCTGGATTGCCATAGGTCTTGGTGATGCGTTGGGCGAAGTCGCCGGCGACCGCCGCGGAGACGACAGTAGCGATGCTCACCTGGAGGTCGGTACTCTTGGCCTGCAACGCCGCCTCCTGGGCGTTCAGATCTCGAACCTTGATGCCATTTTGCTTGAACACCTCGACGGCCCGTGCCATTGCGCCGATTTCGTCGCGACGGCTGACATAGGGAACGCCTGCATCGAGATGTCCCGCCGCCAGTTCATCCATGCTGCCGGTCAGGCCAGTGATCGGACGCGCGATGGCCCTGGAGCCGTAGAGAGCTGAAACGATTAGTGTCGCAATCGCCAGCAAACCGACACCAAGATTGAGGAGAAGAACGAGGTTTGCTGCTACGCTGGCATCTTTATCGGCCTGGTCCGCGACTTCCTTTGCAGCATTCACACCCTCGTCGAACAGTTTGGCGGCCTGGTCGGACGTCGCCGAAAGTTTGGCCTGGATGTCAGCATCTTTGGCTTGGGTCGCAGTAGCGCCATCTTTGCCTTGCAGCTTTGTCTTCAGGATGTCTACCAGGTCGCTTGCCATAGCGAAGTAATTTTCGCTTAGCGCTTTAAGGGTTTGTATCCGTTCGCGATCGGTCTGTGACTCCACCTCCGTCGTGGCCTCGTCCAGAAATGTGATGACCGAATGGTGGCGAGCCGCCAGATAGGTGACAGCCTTTGTGATGTCTTCGGAAGAAGAAGCCAGTCGCAGATCGCGAACGCCAATCTGCATCCCACGAAGCGATGCCTTTGCGTCGACAAGATTGCGCGAAACGATGAGTTGATTTTTGAGAAGAGTGGAGCGCTCACTGATCGTCTGGCCGCCGTACAGTACGATCATGAGCATGATCGCAACCATGACGATGCCAAGCGCGGAGAGTGCCGCCAGTTTGGTACCAATACGGGATGAAATAGCCGACAGCATATCTGATGACTCAGGTATTCTGACTGATGCCGCCATAGGATCAGCAGAGACGAAGACAACGCCAGCATCATGCAATGCGTCAAAGAGTATTGCGCGAGTATTCGGCGATGAAGTCGTCTCGCATCGACTGTCATGAAACTGTCATAGTGGTAAATAAGTGCCTTCAATTTTGAGAAAAAATAGTATTTTTTCGCAAAATGGCTACATGTTGCGTTGTTTGGTCGGATTTATTGGCCCAGCCGGCCAAGACAAGCGAACTATGTGATTAACCGCACTTCAGCGTGGCGCCAGCGTCGGTGCCCAATTTGATCGGAATACAAGTGATCGATTGATCGACGTTCTCTGAAGATCCACCGCTTGCGAAGCCTTGGCCCGAATCGGATCTCACTAATATAGTGATGCGAGATATCCGGAGGTTCGATGGCCGGTCAAAAACCTCACCTTGCGCGTCTGACTGTCCATACAGCGTCGATATTGCGTAGCCATAAGGCATCCCAGATCGGCGCGCTATGCTTCCGTACCGGCGAAGGAGGTCGGATCGAGATCCTGCTGATTACGACACGCGAGACGCGTCGCTGGACCATTCCCAAAGGCTGGCCGATTAAAGGATTGAAACCCCATCAAGTTGCCGAACGAGAGGCGTGGGAGGAGGCTGGGATCAAAGGCAGGGCGAAGAAGAAGCCATACGGCTATTATACCTATTTGAAGCGGCTTGCGGACAACCAAACGATCCCATCGATCGTTGAAGTCCATGCTCTGGAGGTCAAGGAGGCTTGTGACCGCTTTCCCGAAATTGGCCAACGGACCTTGAGATGGCTGACGCCCGTCGAGGCTTCGCTGCAGGTTTCTGAGCCAGAACTGAAAGGTTTGTTGGGAGGTTTTGAAACAAGCAGGCCGATGCGCTTGATGATGGACCTCGACCGGGAGAATCAACCGCCAAAGGATCCCGTTTCATAGAGCACGACCCGATTGCGGCCCGACTGTTTGGCGCGATAGAGAGCCTTGTCTGCTTGCCTCGGAAGCTGTTCGGGGGTCGTGTCGCGGCTAGCCGCACAGCATGCCACACCGACACTCACCGTCACGTAAGGCGAAGTCTGCGCGCCGGGATTGGGAAACGAAGCAGTTTCCACGCCCTCCCGGATGCGCTCGGCGACTTCGCATGCTTCCCTCTCGCCAATCTCCGGAAGCACAATCAGGAATTCCTCGCCCCCGTAGCGCCACCCGGTCGTGGCTTCCTCTCAAGTTGCTCTGAATGATGCCAGCGACCTTTACGAGGCAGCGATCGCCCTCACCATGACCGAGACTGTCATTCAGCACCTTAAAGTGATCGATATCGCACATCAGTAAGGCAATGCCCTCGGCTTCCGCGCTCCAAAGACGATTGAGCAATTCCATCATCCAGCGCCGGTTGGCGATCCCGGTGAGGGGGTCGGTTCTTGCCAGGAGCTCTAGGCGGGTATTGGCAGCAGCCAGCTCCGACACCCGGCCTTGATCACGGAGCTCGAGAAGAAAGGTCTTTTGCGCGAGGATCGTCATTGTGCGTCGCGATACTATTGTCGCGATGATGCCGGCAGTAAAAAACAAGGTTGCCGCCTCAACGCTTCAGATGGTGATGCTCGGATTATGGACTTGAAAGAAAAGATAAAGGCCCAAAGCCATTACCGCGATGATCATCGTCGCCGCCAGCGGAATAGCAAAGATGATGATCGCGGAAATGGCCACGAACAACATGATGTTCAAATGCCGCTCGTAAAATTCGCCTCCCGCATTGACGCCGACCAGAGCGACGGAGAGAAGGATAAAGAACAGGCCGGCGATAAGGATGGCTGTCTGAAGCCTGAGCGCACCCGGCTTTCTCCAGAAAAAGGCCGCGCCCAAAGCCGCGGGAGGTAAAATGCAAGCCGGCGCAAGCATGGAGAGTGCGACCGGTCTCGGAAGCAGGATCGCGTTCAGCCCCAACGTAAGCAGGTCTATGAACGCTACCCAAATCATCCATGAGCGGATGATCTTGGCGGTTCGCGGCCAGAAACGCTTTTGAAAGAGGTGCAGGAGCTCACCCTTCAGCCGTATGTCTCGAGTACGACCGCTAAGAAGGCGTTCAACCTCCTTAGGGAGCGCAGGGCTTTCCCGCGAAAAGGACCTCTCCTTGGATACCTTCTCAGCATCAGGCGCAATTGCCCTGTTCACCTCATTCATTTCATCCACTTAGTGAAGCTCCCTGCTGTCAAAAAATGGTTGCCTGTCCAAATTAGTTTGGAAAGCGGCTAAGATGCTCGTGGACGATTTTCCAGTCGCGATCTTCTTTGTTGAGGATCGCGGTCCCGCGACCTTGCCCCTTGAAGGACCGTCCCTCGATTTCGGCTTCCCAGCGATATTTATAGATGCAAGTCGCTGCGATCTCACCCACGACAATCCATCGTACATCTTCAAGCCAATAACGGTCATTTCGAAGCCGCTGCCACGTTCTTTCGAGGGCAGCTTGAATTTCCTTGATTCCGTTGTGGGTTCCATTGGGGAACCAGAAAATCGCCTCGGCGGATATGAGAGGCGCGAGGTCTTCGAAATGATGCGATGCTAGCTTTTCTTCGTAAAGCCGCAGAACATCATCGGGTGTCATTCCTGTCGTCTCAATCTCTTTGCCTAGGTAAGTCCCTAACCTTCATAGCCAATGTTCGTTCCGTCATGCAGCAGGTTTCTTGCTTCTCGCCCTTGGATTTTTAAGGGTGTCGCCGTCGCACGCCGCCTCTCAACTGTTGCTGGAATGATCTCTTTGATAACGGAATCAGATCGGCGGGATATTCCTTTTCTCCCGCCAAGCTCAGACCACCGATCGTTCAGTTGAAATATTGTAGACAGTCCAATATCGACCTAGTGGTTTCGTAGGGTCGGCTGTCTAAAGGAAGACACAAGAGAAAAGACCGGCCGGGCCGGTCCTTTCGATTTCTTACCAGGTCTGACGGCCATACCAATCGTCAACGTCGGATTTCGTGCGATCCTTCGCGAGGCCGTATCGCTCCTGGATTTTACCTTCGAGCTGATCGCGCCTGCCGGCGATTTGGTCAAGATCGTCGTCTGTAAGCTTGCCCCATTGCTCCTTAACCTTGCCTTTAACCTGCTTCCAGTTGCCCTCGACACGATTCCAATCCATGAGAATCCCTCCTTTTTGGGTTACCGAGGATCAATGCGCGAGGAAGCGAATTGTCCAGATGTCGTCGGCATTGATTGCAATGCGAGTTCCAGCGCGCGTAAACCCGCTGTTCGCGGTGCCGACACAATCAGGGTGTCACGGCCCACGACCCTTAGTACGCTCTGGTCACGATACGCGAAGTGAGCCAAGTGGTTATCCCAAGGTTGTCCGATGGACGACAATGCCTTTCGCCGAAGCTTGATATATATCGTAGCACGATCTATAAAATAGGCGCTGCTACATAGCAGCGCGCTCCGTGACAAATTAATCGCATTCCGTAATGCGACATCATCCCGCTCCTCATGCGCCGTATGAAGCGCAAGAAGATTTGCAGCAAAGCAGCCGGACGCGAGGTCTAGGCGCCATTGTGCCGGCGTCAATCGAGTACCGTCGCAACGGCGAACAAATGAGAGAGAGCAAGCGTGATGAACGGGCCAACTCATCAGTTCCTAATTTACAAGATCGTGCCGATCAATATCGAGGGAATCGACTTTTCGTTCACCAACGCGTCCCTTTTCATGGTGGCTGCGGCGCTCATATCCGCAGGTTTCCTCTATTTCGCCACCTCCGGCCGGAGCGTCATTCCGACCCGCCTACAGTCCGTGGCGGAAATGTCTTACGAATTTATCGCATCGATGCTCAACGAAGGGGCGGGGAAGCAGGGGATGAAGTTCTTCCCGATGGTCTTCTGTCTGTTCATGTTCGTGCTGACCGCGAATCTGCTCGGCATGTTTCCTTACTTCTATACGGTTACAAGCCAGATCATCGTCACCTTCGCGCTGGCGCTATTCGTCATTGTGACCGTTATCATCTACGGCTTCTGGAAGCATGGCTTCGGCTTCCTGAACTTTTTCGTCCCGAAGGGCGTGCCGCGCATATTGTTACCGCTGGTCGTGATGATCGAAATCATCTCGTTCCTAACGCGACCGATTTCCCACTCGGTTCGTCTTTTTGCTAACATGCTTGCGGGCCATATTACGCTCAAGGTATTTGCAGGCTTCGTCGCCTCGCTCGGCGCCCTGGGCACGCTCGGCGTCGGCGGTGCAATTTTTCCCTTGGCCATGACCGTCGCCCTCACTGGTCTTGAGTTTCTCATGGCCTTCCTGCAGGCCTATGTTTTTGCACTGCTGACTTGCTTGTACCTCAATGACGCAATCCATCCCGGCGGCCATTGAGATATTATCGCAGTTCTCATCGGTCGAACCCTCGATCCACTTCGAACATCCAATGACGCATGTGATCGAGCAAAAGTACGACGTCATATCGCCATTCCAGAGCCAGAAGTTTCAAGTCCATCCCGCCGGATTGAAGGCGCAAATCAAGCACATGCCTAAGATCCGCGAGTTCGTCGGCGGTGGGCGAATGCTGGGGAGTGTGCTTGAGCTTCGCACCTCTGGCGAGACGCCGCGCAAACAATTCCAAATCCGATGTTGTGTCGTGGCTTGTCTCTGGCATAAGCAGTCCTCCAAGCAGCAAATTATGTCGCAATACGATATAATTCAACGGTACGGCAAATTTTTTGTCGACTTGTGAACCGAACTCGCGAGCATTCGCGCCCCTCACGACCGGCGAGGGTAGACTTGACGCTTTTCTGCCTCGGTTTGCTAGGCACCGATGCACACTATTGGCTTGCGGCCGGCCCATTAGCGATAGGAATAGCCTTGGCCGCCTTCTCTCTACATGATCCATGAATGGTGGGGGTACTTCAACGGCGACCATGAGGTAAGCGGGCGAAGCGGAAAACAGATATGCTCATCCGCAACGGCTGCACATGCTGGGCATACTGCGAGTCAATGGCCTTGCAACAGCGACCAGTCTTGCGGCGCGATCGAAACCTGGTCAGCACAGGCGCGGTTAGAAAACGCGAAAAAGTTTCGAATGCACTATAATCACTTCGCCGTCTGTTAACGCATGGGTGCTTGACTGCGTGCTACGATTGTATTGATACTCCGGGTGTTCTGAACGATGCGAAAGCGGATCAGGCTTCACCAACTGCGGGTGGGGATGTTTGTGGAGGACGTGGAAAGCGAAACGCATGGATCGGTGCGAGAATTCGTCCCATCCCTGATTTCTTCACGCTCCGAGATCGACCGCATGATGAACTACAATGCCATGAGCGTGGTCATCAACGTGCGGAAGGGTGCTGATGTTGAACAGGAAGCGCTACCGTCACCCTCCTTCACAAGGAGCCACTTCGAAAGGGAGCTTCTTGCCTCATTCTCGATGAAGGCCATCGAGGCCGCGCGGCAGTCGTTGGAGAAAACGAAACCTCACATTCGTAACGTCCTGTCGGACGCCAGGATCAATGGCATCTTCTCTGCTAGCGCTGCGGACATGGCGGTGAATAGCATCATGTCGGAGGCCATGAGTAACGCAGGCGCGATGGTTGCAATCGCAAGACTCAAGGAGCATGACGAGGTGACTTTTCTTCACTCGTTTGCGGTGAGTGCGCTAATGGTCGCGTTTGGCCGGAATCTGGGACTAGGCGAAGGTGATGTACGACTTCTCGGAGTGGGAGGTCTTGTCCACGATCTTGGCAAGATGGCATTGCCCCACGCCATCCTGTCGAAGACAACACAGTTGACGCCTGAAGAAATCGCCATCGTTCGCACCCATCCGCAGCGCGGCTATCAAATGATATCGAGGATCGAAAGCACGCCGCACCAGGTCCTCGATATCTGCTTGTATCATCATGAGAAGTTCGATGGCTCCGGCTATCCCCGCCGTCTGGCCGGGGAGAAGATACCCTATATGGCTCGCATCGGTGCAATTTGTGATGTCTATGATGCTCTCACAACTGTAAGGCCCTACAAGAGAGCCTGGTCACAGGCCGAGGCGATTAACTTGATGATGAATTCGCCGGGCCATTTCGACCCAGATTTGCTGGCAGCCTTTGTGTCAAGGATGATTATCAACGGTACCCTCCATTAGCCGTTCTTGATGGTCAAGCCGAAAGCCATGCCTGTATAGAAAATCAACCACGACAGCAGCAAACGATGGGTCGCTGCTGCGCCTTAACGGGCCGTCGAGTAGTCTCAGCGTGGCCTGCCGTGTGTCCCACGAAGTCTTGAAGTCGCTCAGTGACCACAGGATACGACGCGATTTCGGCCCGATTCCTTAGCGCGATAAAGTGCCTGATCTGCTTGGCTTTGAAGCTGTTCCGGCGTGGCATTTTGGATATTTTCCACGTGGCTCACACCGATGCTAACCGTGACATAAGATGAGACTCGCGAAGCGGGATTCGGAAGGGATGCGATTTCGACGCTTTCTCGGATTTGTTTGGCGACGTCAATTGCTTCCTCTTCCGCGATACTGGGAAGCACGACCAGGAATTCCTCACCCCCGTAGCGCGCCGCATGATCATGGCTTCCTCTCAAGTTGCTCTGAATGATGCCAGCGACCTTTACGAGGCAGCGATCGCCCTCGCCATGACCGAGGCTGTCATTCAGGGCCTTGAAATGATCGATGTCGCACATCAATAGGGCAATACCTCCCGTTTCGGCCCCTGCATCCCAAAGGCGATTGAGCAGTTCCATCATCCAACGCCGGTTGGCGATGCCGGTGAGTGGATCGGTTCTTGCCAGGAGCTCAAGGCGTGCGTTCGCTGCAGCCAATTCCGCTACGCGACTTCGATCCCGGAGTTCGAGAAGAAAGGCCTTTTGCGCTAGGATGGTCATGGTGCGCCGCGATACTATCGTCGCAATGATGCCGGCAGTAAAAAACAAGGTGGCCGCCTCCACGCTTCCGACGGTGATGCTCGGATTATGGATCTGGAAGAAGAGATAAAGACCCAGAGCCATCGCCGCAATGGCCGTCGTCGCCGGTAGCGGGATGGCAAAGATAATGATCGCGGAAATGGCCACGAACAACATGATGTTCAAATGCCGCTCGTAAAATTCGCCTCCGGCGGTAACGCCGACCAGCGCAACGGAGAGGAGAATGAAGAACAAGCCGGCTAGAAGGGCGGCTATCTGAAGTCTGGGCACGCCTGGTTTTCTCCAGAAAAAGGCCGTACCCAAAGCCGCGGGAAGTAAAATGCAAGCCGGCGCGAGCATGGAGAGTGCGACCGGTCTCGGAAGCAGGATCGCGTTCAGCCCCAACGTAAGCAGGTCTATGAACGTTACCCAAATCATCCATGAGCGGATGATCTTGGCGGTTCGCGGCCAGGAACGCTCCTGAAAGAGGCGAAGAAGCTCACCCTTCAGCCGTACGTCTCGGGTGCGACCGTTAAGGAGCTGTTCCACCTCTCCTATGGGCAGGGATGTCGATGCGCTCTGCTGGATTTTCAAATCAATATCCGGCTCGTTAGCTGGAACCTCGTTCTTGTGCAGTTTCATCTCCAATCACCCACGGAAGATGTTTCGTTCGCAATATAGAACAGTCAATTGTACCAGGCAGTTTGTTAGCGTCTCCTTGCCGTCATTATCGCAATTTTACGTTCGCTCGATCGAACTGCTGCTGGTGTGGAGGCGGGCGGTCTGCAACGCAAAATTAGTATTATAAATTTATTTTCACGTGAGGAGATGGGAGGGTTGGGCCTCAATGGATGTAGAACAATGGGCTATTGGCCAGACAGATGGCCTGCTCGATATCGCGCTCGACAACATGCCACATGGGCTATGCATGTTTTCGGCCGATAAGAGGTTAATTTTGTGCAACCTTTCCTATGCTGACATGTATAGCCTGGGGAAGGACTTGACCGTCGCCGGTACGACGCTTCAAACGATACTCAACTATCGCTCGCAGCTAGGAAATGGGCCTCTTCACACAGCGACATATTTCGATGTGATCGGATTGGCTGCGCAACGGGGCGGAAGAGCGAGCCAGGATGTCGCCCTGCAAGATGGGCGAGTGATCCGCATTACGCATAGTTCCATGGCCGATGGCCGCTACGTTGCCACCCATGAGGATATCTCCGAGAGCGTTCGAAATGCCGAGATCCTCGTGCGACACAAGGAAACGCTTGAAGCGACCGTTGCCTTGAGAACGAGAGAGGTCGAAGAGCAGGCTCGCGAGTTGGAGCGCCTCCTGCAACAGGAGCGCAACATCAATGAACTCCAGCGCCAATTCGTTGCACTCGCCTCCCATGAGTTTCGCACCCCCTTGGCCATTATTGATGGAGCCGCACAACGCCTGCTGCGCGCGAAGGGAGAAATCTCTTCCCAATTCGTCCGAGATAAAGCGGAACAGATACGATCATCCGTCGCGAGAATTGTCGATTTGATGGAAAGTATTCTCGCCGCAGGCCGAATGGATAATGGAACAATTGCAATTCGTTATGATCGATGCGCCCTAAGAGCCCTACTCGAATCCTGTTGTCAGCGCGAGGCGACGATCAGCAAATCGCATCGCATCACTGTGAACCTTGAAAACCTACCCGACCATATCGATGCCGACAAATTTGCTCTCGAACAGGTCTTCTCCAATTTATTGTCCAACGCGACAAAATACGCCCCTCGTCACCCGGACATCCACGTTACAGGTCGGCAGGAAGGTAATCATGTGGTGATCGTCGTGCAAGATCACGGCGTTGGTATTGATGCCGAAGACGTGCCCAAGATCTTCCAGCGATATTTTCGCGCACGGACCTCCAGCGGAATTCCCGGTACCGGTCTTGGTCTGTATTTGGTGAAAAAGATTATCGATCTGCATGGCGGATCGATCGAAATCGATACCCAGAAAGGAAGAGGAACCTCCCTAATCGTTAAGCTCCCGATATCTCAAGAGAAACCTCAGATCGCAGCAGATCGTACGAACCTAGCGTAATCGCCAAAAGGGCAAGCTAATGACCACTATTCTATGTATTGATGACGAGGCGGAAATCAGAGGGTTGATCGTCGAAGAGCTGACCGAGGCCGGCTTTAAGACATTGGAGGCCGCAAACGGCCGCGAAGGTCTGGAAATCTTGGTGGCTAAATGGCCGGATATCGTCATTTGCGATATCACCATGCCCGAAATGGACGGCCATCAACTGCTTGCGGAAATTCAGATCAATTATCCGCAGCTTGCCAACATCCCGTTCATTTTCCTGACCGCAATGACCGACAAGCAAAATATTGTCATGGGTTTACGGGCAGGGGCGGCCGATTATTTGACCAAACCCATCGACTTCGAAATTCTCCTGGCAAAAGTAGAGGGTTGCGTCGCGCGTATCGAAAGCGATATCAGAAACGATAGAGCATTCTGATCCGAACAAAAGCACATCGGGGGAGTGTGTTCGCGCCGGCTTCCGGCGTGAATGCGACTGCTGGAGTCATTGCGACTTTTGATGAAGTCGGGCAAAAGGACCGCATGCCGGAGCAATCAGCGTTGAAGGCTGGTCAGATCCAATCGGCAACAATCATCTGAACAATCATTGACCTCGGAAAAGGAGAAGGCCCGCCGGTGTCAAAGAGGTTTCGTCGTCGAAGCGAATGGCGCTTGTTGGCCGCGAGATCTGTAGTTCCGTTTAGCGCTATTTGGTTGGTCCCGGGTTCACTTGGGATCATGTGATGCATGCGGCCTAAGAACCCTTGAGGTTGCGAGCCGAGGCCAGAATCGTGTGGACGCCAATTGATCGAGCGCACTCTCACGATTGAAATGGATCGTGACACGATATATTTCGTTTTCCTGCGTGAAATGAATCCGGCAACGATCAGCGGATTATCCCGAAGCCGTTTATCGAATATCTGTCATGAAATGGAAGCCGTCCGGTGGGAGGTGCTCGTCAAGGATCCATTGGCTTGTTGGGTTTCGAGCAGTGGCTTGGCTCGGGAGGCCGAACCAGACTGCTTGCGTGCCACTTTTGAATCGTTTTCCGTCTGAGATGAAGAATACAGGCGAGGTTTCGGGGGCATCATTCCCAGCAAAAGGCTCACGCGAGCGATGAAGGGGGAGCTTTGAAAACAAAGAGGCATAAGCTGGCGCGTGAGGAGGCCCTTGCCGTTTTCTACGACAATTGGGAGCTTTTGGATCGTGAATCAAAACGTCGCGCGCATAAAGCATTCGATAAAATGATCACAGTCTACCTGGAAGCGCTCAATGGTCGCATTTGTTTGAGCGAGGCCGTTGGTTTTATGTATCCGCGAGACATTGAACGGTTGGAGGCCGGCCGACTAGCGCAGATATTTGCCGGAAAACAACATGATAGAAGATTCATTCCAGTGTTTTCAGGCGATCCGTCGTTCATTGATACAAAACGCTGATTGCCGGAAATTGTACGATCTTGCGAGGAAGCGGGGATCCGTTCGATTCGAACGGAGTGCATGCTCGAGACGCCAGACCGTGCCAGCGGCGTGACCTGATTGCAGGAGCGATCTTGTGCTTGGCGAGTGGTGCGCACAAGCATAGTGACGTATCAGTATCCGTCGTGCGATCGTTCGTATGAATATTCGTGTTTGGAACCGCCAATCGTTGTGATGACGGTTTCGCCCTTCTCCTGAAGCTGGATTGGTATCAAGATCTCCTTCACGATTGCCGGCCCGCCTCTTTGCGCTCTTCGAACAGTTTGTTCATGACGGCCAGCGCCGCCGCGGTGTCGGATTTGAAAGGTTGAGACAGACAGAGCCAATGGGCAAGCTTGGGCGTAGGCCACGAATTTAGGCTGTCGCTGCCGCCCTTGTCACGCTAAATCAACGAGTTGAGTTCTGAATTATGCGGATCGGTGGTTCGAGTCCGTTCAAGAGCTTAGGAGTTGAAAAGCAGACTCTACCGGCCCCCGCTTGCTCTTCTCGATAGCTGGCAGTGTCCACATCGAGCTTCCGAAACGGACGGGTAAAAACTCCGGATTGGACGCACTTGAAATCCGAATTGGACGCATATAGGTTCCGACTTGAACGCATCGGCTATCTTAGAATTTGGTAGCGCTCAGGAGGAAGGTAGATTGCAAGCGGAAAATCCCTCTAACCTCCTTTATCCGAGAGGCGTAGCCGAGCAAATTAGGGTTGCCTTGGAAGATACGCCAGTAGTACTCGTGAACGGACCACGTCAGTGCGGCAAGACAACGTTGGCCCGAACCTTGCTCCAGACAGATCGTCCCTATTTCACTTTAGATGACGAAACGACCTTACTGTCAGCAAAGACCGATCCAGTCGGCTTCATTCGTCAGATTGATACCGCTATCCTAGATGAAGTGCAGCGTGCGCCGGAGCTGCTGCGTGCCATAAAACAGGCTGTTGACAACGATCGGCGCCCCGGCCGATTTTTGTTAACCGGCTCGGCAAATATTCTCGCACTCCCGACGATTTCCGACAGTTTGGCTGGGCGCATGGAGGTCGTCACCTTATTGCCCCTAGCTCAATCCGAAATTCGACGTAACCAGTCGAACTTCCTCGATTCTGCTTTTGCTGGAACGGTCATAGCTCCTCGCAATCCAACGATCGGAAACGCATTGATCGAGCGAGTGCTCATCGGCGGATACCCTGAGATGGTGGGCCGCAGCGATCCCCGTCGTCGATCCGCATGGGCTAGAGAATACATACGCGCCATCGTTGAACGAGATGTGCGGGAAATTGCCGACGTCGAACGCCTGGACCAGATGCCGCAGCTTCTTCGGGCACTTGCGCATCATTCAGGACAGTTGCTCAATTTCACCCAATTGGCGGGCCAGGTCGGTATCGATGACAAGACCGCTCGGCGTTATATAGGGCTATTTGAACAATTGTTCCTCATTCGTCGCATCGAGCCCTGGTTTCGAAATCCGTTGAAGCGTCTTGTTAAGACGCCAAAGCTCCTCTTTCTCGATAGTGGTCTCCTAGCTGCGCTTGTTGGGTTGACAATTGATCGAATTTCACGTGACCGAGGATTATTCGGCTCATTGTTGGAGACGTTTGTCGCTGGTGAAATCCTCCGGCTTGCGACGTGGAGCGAAGTTCAAATAACCTACCATCACTATCGGGATAAGGATCAGGACGAAGTAGATATCGTTCTCGAAGACGAAACTGGCAATATGATTGGACTGGAAGTCAAGGCCGCGGCAACGGTGACCGCGGCAGATTTCAAAGGCTTACGCAAATTAGGAGCAGCTACAGGTCGCGCCTTCAAGACGGGTTGGGTTCTGTATGACGGCGACAAGATCCTGCCATTTGGTGATAACCTTGCGGCGATACCGCTATCTTGTCTCTGGGGCGATTAAGACAAGCGGCAGGGGTTAAAGTTCGATTCTCTTCAACTGCTACGAACTATTTTCGCGCCCTGAAGCGGTCGAATGCCGTCAAATGCTGGACCGGCGGATCGGCATCCCAGCCGTAGATCTCGGTTCGCAGGAAGCGGAGTTCGTCTTCCATGGCTTCTTCGGCGATTTCGATCCACCACGATTTCGGCCGGCCATCACTGCCGTCGGACCAGCGATAGCCTCGCTCTTTCAGCCGATCCTTGAGATCGAAGGGTGAGTTTTCCGCGAAGATGCGCACGCGTGAGCGCTGGCTTGCCTGATAAAGCTCGGCAAAGGGTGTTCGTTCGACACCGGATTGAGAGAGCGCCAGCACCTCCAGCAGCGCGAAGCAATCATCGACAGCACGATGCCCGACGTGAAAATAACCACTCTGGTTGATAAGGTAGCCGAGCTTGGTTCCCTCATATCCCCTGGCGCTCCAATCGATCTCGGAATTGGAACAAGCCCAGGCCTTGCGGGCAAAGATCGAAGAGAACGCCTCGCAAAAGGGCCGATCAAAGCCAGCATTGTGGGCAATGATGAGATCGGCGGGCTCGATGAGCGCACGAACCGCCGGCATGTCGATCCTCTCGCCGAGGACCATGGCCTCGGTGATGCCGGTCAGCCGGGTAACATCGGCCGGGATCGGGATGCTCGGTTGCTGCAGCCCGCCGTAGATGCCGGTTACATCTCCGATCTCGCCTGCTTCATTGAACGTGAAGCCGATTAGGCCGATTTCGATGATCTCGTCCTTTCTCGCATCGAGCCCGGTGGTCTCGGTATCGAGGATGACGCCCTGCAGGGGATAGCCAGGTCTTGGAATGGCGGCAATCGGACGAGTTTCGAGTTTTCTCAGAATCTGATAGCGTCCGGTTGCTTGCAGGATCCGCACCATCTCGGCTTCGTCGGGAGTAGAACCGACCTGTCGAAGACGCAGGCTTGACGCTGGCGATTTGACGGCGGCGCGCGCATTGTCCGAAAACATGTCCAACTGAGACGTCATGGTTCGTCCGATCGAAAGGATTGCACGAATCTAAAGCCTTCGTCACTGCATGAGAAGCTCCCGGTCGTGGCCGCGAGCTGATACCCACCGGTATTAAGTCTCACAAGCCGCGCAGTGAAATAAGGTCACTCGTCATCAGACTAAGGTCCGTGTTCAACGCTTATCTATTCGGATAGTGGATGATTGCTCACGGTCGCCGACACCAACGCCACCCGTCGGCGGTCTGCCCTGTCATCGGACTAGCCTTCGGTGACAGGACGAACGTTCGAGCAACTGATTGTGGCAGCCTCTATCGTTGAGGATTGGGGAAAATCGCGGCAGGGACGAAGTGGCTTGTGGCGCTCATCGCCGGGTGGCCCCCGCCCGAAACATCGAGCGGATCGGTATGTGGGAGCAACTCGACCAACCGTCGGCTACCATTTTACGACCAAGGCCAGATTGCCTTGAATTTGCATTGTCTTCAGATCGACTGGAAATGTTCTCATGTGAAATTATTTGGGGATGATCCCGCCCTGCCATTGCTCGCATGAGCATGCATTGGCACGATCAAGGCGTCAAAATGGAGGCCTATCATGCGTTTAGCCGCCCCGCCGATGTCGAAAGAACGACTTGTACAGTTGCTGGCCGGTTTTTTGCCGGGCACCAAACAGCAAGGGGTTCACCCCGATATGCGAAGCCAGGAAAGCGGAAAAGCGATATGTGGAGAAGGGTCCTCTGGCGGGTCCAATTCACCGTAACTTAAGATCGTTGTCGAAGCGCAGTCTATTCTGTCCGGCGGATCACTATATGAAATATAATTCGAGAGCTACAGCCGCGCCGGTTCGAATCGGCTCAAGAGCAGTAAAGGTTCGCAAAACCTATTCAAAAGGCCATTTAAGTATAAAGCTCGAGCATCTAGTGAGGCTCATCGGCTGGTATATGCAGCGGGACACCCACTTTTTCGGCCGCTGCCCGCAGTCGTTTGTCTCTGGTCCACAAGGTTACTTTCTCCTCAAGGAGAACGGACGCTAGCAGATGGGCATCTATGTAGCCAATACCCATGCTGAAAATGCCGTATCGATCGATCATCGTCATGACTTCGTCGTGCGTGGCGACAACAGCTCCGCGCTGAGCTATCAAAAAAGCAATGACGCTGCCACGGTCCCGAAGGCTGCCAAGCGCCAACTCGCCGATCACGCTCGGATGGCAAAGAAGTCGATCGTCTTCGATTATCCTTCGTAGCTCGGCATCGCCATGTCGGAAATGATCAATCCAGATCGAGGTGTCTACTAATATCACTTAACCGCGGTGCTCCGACGGCGCGGAGCTGCCTCGGCATCCGGCATGGTTCCCCCAAGAGCGATGAGGCGTTTTCCGGACTCCACACGAACCAGCGTCTCCAACGCCTGGCGGACGAGTGCTGCGGTTTCTTTGGTGCCGGTCAATAATCTAGCCCTGTCCATGAGGGCGTCGTCGAGATTGATGGTTGAGCGCATCAGCTGGCCTCCGTGTTATATGACGTCAGAAATAGCACCATTTGGTGATTAAATCTACGCCTGCTTTCGCTTCCATACACGGAACGTGGTCTACAAAAGTAAGGTAGCGCGATGCTCTCATTCCATAGGATATTGGAATTGAGCCGCGAAGTTGAAGTCGGTGCCATCGGTGGCTCGGGTCCGAGAATATTGCGGAGGTCCACGGTTCGAATCCCTTCAAGAGCTATAAAGAACGAAATCCAGCGTCATCTGGATGTGCAGTCCTTGGCGGACGCCATGAAATCTCTGACGTCCGCCAATTACTATAACTAGGCGTCGATGATGTAGACGATCGTGAATGTTGAGGGATCGACGATAACGATCCGCCCGTCCGCAAGCACAAAGAAGCGATACGCCTTATATTGCGGAACGATTTGGACGATTCGTGGCGGCAGTGGTTCCAGCTCGATCTTCCGAGGAATGGCCGAGCCTACCGATACCGCAAAATCCGTCTCGCGGATGGGGGTGACATGAACCTCTTTGACCACCTGCCGGATCTGCGTCTGCTGTTCGACCGATACCTGGACTTGCGTGCCGCTCTCCGGATTTGTTTTTGTCGTCGTTTTGCCTCCTGTCTCACCCCCGGTCGTGTCTGGTTGCTGACCCTGCTTTGTGCCGTTGGGGGATTTCATATTGCCACCCGAGCTTCCGGTAGAGCCTGCCTTGTCGGTGCCGTTTTGATCTGCACCTTGCAAATCGTTCGAGCTCTTGGTTCCGCCGGACTGCGGAGATGCTGAACTCTTGTTCGATCCTCCCTTGGCACCGTTGCCCTGTTGAATTTGAGCTCCGGATTGGCCTCCTGTCTGATCTGTTGATCCGGCCCCCATCGAGCTCCCCTTCTGGTTGCCATTCGAGTTCGAATCCTGATCCCCCGGCGCGGATTGAGCCGGAGCCTGGCCGGTGGAATTACCTGCATTTCCCTTCATGCCTTTGGTGGAGGTTCCGGACTCCGGCTGCTGTTGGGTGGTCGACGGCTTGCTGTCGTGCGTCCCCCCTTTGGGGATGACTTGAGTATCCTGCGCGCTTGCGGGTGTAATAGCCGCGAAGGAAACGCTGATGGAAAGGGCCGTCATCAGAGCGGCAAGTCTATTCGTCGTCTTCATGTCTCTCTCTCTTCTTGCTGTTGAGCGGATGGCGGCGTGTTTCCGCCGCTATAGGACGAACAAGGTGACAGGCCTCGTGTTCCGGCGTTGGGACTTCAGTCGCATGGGCATGCGACTGAAGGCTTGCCGTGGGCTTCCAGCGTGCTGCAGCCCGTCTCTGCGGTGGCGAAATTTCCAGGAACTTTGTCGTCTTGCTGCAACTTTTGATCATTCCAGGGGGCTGTTTGGAGGAACTTTGCAACGTGATCGGCATTCCTTTCTTTGTTGTTTGCGTTCTGAAACAGTCTGGAACCCCGCTGAAGGAGGTTACTGTGATCAAGCCCCTGATTTTATTCGGCCTTGCGCTGATGCCGACGGCGGCTCTCGCGCAATCCGCCGATCTTGAAGCAACCTGCAAAATCGTGGCTAAGAACTTCTTCCTGTCGGAAAGCCTCGCAATAGGCGCTGTCCAATCCTTTCCGGAATTGAAGCCGCCTGGTGTGCGCATGGCCTATTCCACCCGTCAGGGAACGTCGCCTGCGGAAATGACCGACACGTTCGAATGCGAATTCGACAAGCCCGACAAACCTCATAATCTTGCCAGGTTCTGCGTATCAACCATCTGTTATGCGCCTAATGACAGCGATGCTGACCGCAAGCGACGGTTCGACGAGATGCGTATTCTTTTGCAACGAGCGGAAAAGTAGTCACGGAGTCGAGGAAGCTACGAGGCGACGTTGCGCCATCGACGGACCTCACGCCCCCTTGAGATATCGCCAGGTTGCGATGCTGCCAAAGAGCTGAATGCTACCGCCGCAAAGCATGGCAACGATGAAGCCGAGGGCGGGTTCTCGGAGGAATGCGTAGACCGATCCAAGCGCCGCCACACCGATCGTTGCACCAACCATGCGAGCGACGTTGATCAGTGCGCTTGCTGTTCCGGCGCGCTCGCGGGCGACGCTGGAAACTGCAACTGCGGTAAGAGGTCCGGTCGCCATCCCCATTCCGATACCGGTCAGAAGCAAACCGAATTCCTCGGCGATCAACAGGCTATCGGCAAAAGCGATACCGAGTGCTATGTTCCCCAATCCTATTGTCGCCAACCCGATGCTAATGGTGTGCCTTTTTCCCAGATATTCTGAAAAGAAGCCGGAGAAAGGTGAAATCGCCACAAAACTGAGCGCCATCGGCAGGAGTGCCAGTCCGACCCCGGTTGGAGCCAGCCTATCCAGACTGAGGGACGCAAGTGGGAACAGAAAAAGTGTCCCATACATGCCGAACGTCATTGCGGCCGTTCCGGCAATCGCACCGTTGAACTGCCCAGTGGAAAACATCGATAACGGCATGAGAGCTCGCTGACCCAGGCGCCGTTCCGCCACAACGAAGAGCGACAACAAACCGAAGCCGCAAAGCGTCAGCAGGATGGTCCAGACGACCGGAAAATGCGAGGACTGAATTGCTGCAAGCGTGATGCCTGCCAGGGAGACTATGCCCAACAACTGCCCAGGCGCATCGAAGGTTCTTCCCTCTCGGTCCGCACTTTCCGGAACCCAAAGCAATGCACCGATAGCGGCCATCACACCGATCGGAACGACGACGAGGAAGACAGCGCGCCATCCGAAACTGTGAATTAGATACCCGCCAAGGCTTGGCCCAATGGCAAGCGAAACGCCATTGCAGCCGGCCCAGATGCCCAACGCTCGGCCGCGAATTCGCTCGTCAGGATAGATCACTCGAATGAGGGAAAGCGAGGCTGGTATCAGGATAGCCGAGCCCAACCCTGTTACCGCTCTGGCGCCGATCAGGATGGCGATCGTTGGAGCCAGGGCGCATCCAAGACTTGCGATTGTGAAGATGACGCAGCCGACAATGAAAATCAGGCGACGTCCATAAAGATCGGCAAGTAGGCCGCCGCTGATGAGAAGGGCGGCGTAGACAAGGTTGTAGGCATCGACGACCCATTGCAATTGTGTCACCGATGCCTGAAGGCTCTTGCCGATCGGCTGAACCGCAAGGTTGACAACCGAAGTGTCGACTTGCGCAACGATCACGCCCAGGCAAAGAACAGTGAGAGAGGCGGGGTAAAACTTCGAGTGTAGCGCATCGTGCTGTGTCTGCGATTGCATGACGTTTCCTCTCGGAAGCAAACGTAGTGCGACTTGATTGGTTTCATTTTGTGGGCGTCGAAGAATCCCAGAGGGGCTGAAACGCGAAGACGGTTGGGGCGTTTGATGTCTTCTAAGATCTCCGACATTCGAAAAGTACGCACGCTTCCCTTGGTCATGTTTATCTTAGTGACCGTGAGGCAGTCGTGCCATCTTTCGATGGCGAAATGCGTGACATGTCGACATATGGAACGAAATGCTCGTCGGCGCTGTTCTCACACGAGAAAATCGTTGTGATGACTCTTCTGCAGGAGGATGCGTTGCTAAATCTGACGGCTGGTATGCCCCTGGGTCCGAACTGGTTGGACATTGCCGTCCGTTTGGTGCTGGTTGTCGCCGCTGGGGCCTTGATCGGGATCAATCGCGAGATCGGCGGGCACGCGGCCGGGTTTCGCACCACGATCCTGGTGGGGCTCGCCGCATGTCTGACGATGATCCAGGCCAATCTGTTGCTGTCGACATTGGGCAAGACGCCGCAATCCTTCGCCTCGATGGATGTGCTGCGCTTCCCGCTCGGCGTGCTGACGGGGGTCGGTTTCATCGGGGGTGGCGCCATTCTCAGGCGGGGTGATCTTGCGATCGGCGTGACGACGGCGGCAACCCTTTGGGTCATGACGGCCATCGGTCTTTGCATTGGCGGTGGCCAACTCGTCGTCGGCTTGGGCGGCGCCGTCATCGCTTTTGTTGTGCTGTCGCCGCTCAAATGGTTCGACAGGCTGATCCCGCGCAAGCAAAAGGCACGTCTCGTGATCGAATTTCCGCCGGACGCCGGCATCGCGATCACCGGCATGCAAACCGCGCTCGGACCGCGTGGCTATGCTTTTTCCTTCGTCGGCAAGACCACCGGCCCGACGGCGGCCACGGCGCATGTCTCCTATGAGGTGCGGTGGCGGCAGGCCGGAACGGATGGCGGCGGCGCGCAATTGCTTGTCGCGCTTCAGGAGCATCACAAGATTATATCCTTCGAGATGTTGACAACGGGGACGTGATACGAGGCTTGATCCCGGAACATTCCCGTGCGGCTGTGGTTGTTCCTCCTGAAATGTGGATGAATTCCATGAACCATGGAGACAACGATGACTGAAATCGGGAACAAGGCATCAGAAAAGGGTTCACCGGATCGCGGTGATACCCGTACACTGCGGGCGTTCGATCAGGCAGCGGGTGGTTCCGGGGATATCGTGGCTGCGCGGGGAGAAAACGCCTCTGCCGCGACCCGACCTGACCATGGGACCGACGATGCACGCTGCGAGGATTCGGCCGAATGCGATGCGCATCGCCAACAAGCGGCCAATAAAATCTCCGCAAGGATTGCCGATCTCAGAACAATGCCCGGCTCCGCCCCTATTCGGGAAAGAACGGACGCGGAAATTCGGGCGGAGATCACAAGGAAATTGGAAGCGGATGGTCTGTTGGATGCCGCCGGCATCTTCGTAACCGTGAGCCATGGGCGCGTCATCATCGAAGGCTCCGTCGACAATCACGAAGCCAAGCAACGGGCGGAGGCGATCTCTCGTCAGGCAAGTGGCATTACCGGCCACGATACCAATCTTGCCGTTCGCACGCGGCGATAGGCGGGACGGTCGCGATGCGTGGGCTGCTCATCGTCATTTTCTGCCTGATGATCGGATCGGTTCTGGCCATTCTCATCATAAAGCCGTTCACTACCGGGGACAGCCGGGATTCGACCATTACCAAAGGACCAATCGAGCAGCCCGAGCCAAAGCCCTGATTGCGGCCTGTATTTGCTCGGCTGCCGCTTATCCCGCGGGCCATTTTGCCCGTTTTGCTGATCGCCAGGCTTGATGACGGGCATGTTGCCGACCTGCGGCGCGGGCTTTCCCTCTTGCTGTCGCCAACCGCCGGTGGTTTCAGCACGCCGCCGCAGTCGGACAGCTTCTGGCTGGGATTGTTTCTGCAGAAAGGACCCGGTGTCGGTTGCATAGTGCTAGGTGACGTTGATGGACGGTAGGAAGGACATGACTTCGTTGCGTCGCCGTGGTGCCAATATCTCGATTTCCTGTTTCCAGAAGGTCTCGGCTTCGGGTGAGTCCTGCTCCCAGCTTTGAGTCGACAGGATATTGTCGTCCATGACCAAAAGCCTGTGCCCGCCGAGCCGAAGATATTCGTTTGCAAGCTCCTGTGCGTTGTTCTTCATGACCGTGCTCCTCGATTGGCCCGTGTAGGCCGACACGGGCCAAGAGCCGTGTAAGTTTCGTTATTGTTGACAGTTTTTGTTCGTCGTGTTGTCGCTCGACTGACTGCCCTGCATGTCATTGCCCTGTGTCGTGTTCTTACCGGTTTTCATGGCGTTGCAATCCTGCGACTGGCCGTTGGAATTCGGGGCGCCGTTCGTACCGGTCGAGCCGTTGTTCGTGGTGCCGCCATTTCCGTTGGACGTGCCGCCGTTCTGCGAACCCGTACCGGCACCGTTGCCGCTGCCGGAGCCGCCGGTGTCCGTGCCGCCTGAGCCGGACTGCTGCGCCATGACGGCCGTGGTCATGCCGATCGACAAGGCACAGACTGCGATCATTTTCATCAACATGGAACATTCCTCTCTTCAGTTTGCCGTCTTCGAACTCGGCAATGGAGCGGTTGTTTCCAAGCTTTTTGGATTCTTGTCCTCGAAGGGATTATCCGTATCGAAAGACGCCCACGCGGGAAGGAACAAGCTGATCCCCCGCAAGTTAGGATGTCTTTTCCATCGGAGAGCGGACCATGTCTCCCTACAAGGATCGTCCTGTCATCAGCGATTTTCAATATCCAGGCGAGGCCCCCGGTGGGGACCCGTTCATGGGAACGATCAACAATGAACTCGCAGACAAAGGCTTTCTCGTCACAAGCACGGACGAGTTCGTCAGTTGGGCGCGTACGGGATCGCTGATGTGGATGACGTTCGGCCTTGCCTGCTGTGCCATCGAGATGATGCAGATGTCCATGCCGCGCTATGATGTGGAACGGATTGGTGCCGCGCCGAGAGGCAGTCCGCGGCAGTCGGATTTGATGATCGTCGCAGGCACCGTGTGCAACAAAATGGCGCCAGCCTTGCGCAAGGTTTACGACCAGATGCCCGAGCCGCGTTATGTGATCTCTATGGGATCGTGCGCCAATGGCGGCGGTTATTATCACTATTCCTATTCGGTCGTGCGCGGCTGCGATCGGATTATCCCCATCGATATCTATGTGCCCGGCTGTCCGCCCACCGCCGAGGCGCTGCTCTATGGAATTTTCCTTCTCCAGCGCAAGATTCGCCGCAACGGTACGATCGAACGATAGCCAATACTGGCAGGTCCCACCGGTGCTCGGACTACGCTCCCATTGTTATTTAGATTTTCATGGAACAAGCTCAGGGTGCAGCCGTTTCCTTACGAGATGTAAAGAGCATCCAAACCCCGAGATCGCTAGGAAGCATCCCGGCATCGCAACCGGTATGGCTGACAACAAGTCTGCTTACATCAAGATCAATCAAGGCTTTCTCCGACGTCCCTGGGGGCACCGGTGCCGGTCTAGCGTATCCGACGGCAGCCGAACCACGCATTGCGCATCAATGCGGGCAGTGTCGTTGCGCGCGTTCTTCAAGGAGAAAAGTTGTGACCGATAGCCCGAGCGCAGCCGGTCTGCAAAACGAAATAGTGGAGCTTATTCCGGCCCTTCGCGCATTCGCGCGCACATTTCATAGAAACACCAACGACGCCGATGATCTGGTCCAGGAAACCCTTGCGAAAGCGCTGGCCAATCTCAATCAATTCGATCAGGGCACTCGACTGAAGTCCTGGCTGTTTACGATCATGCGCAATACGTTCTGTACGAAATTCCGCATCGCCAAGCGCGAGGCTCCCGGTATCAAGAAATGCGTTTCCGGCGCTGGGGCGGCCCCGCCATCGCAGGAATGGACCATAAGAGCCAAGGAAATGGAAGAGGCGTGTAATCTGCTGCCGGAGCCTTATCGCGTCGTGCTCGAATATGTGGTTATCGAAGGACGCTCCTATGATGCTGCCGCCGAGAAATTTGGCTGTGCGATCGGGACGGTAAAAAGCCGGCTCAGTCGAGCCCGGCAGCAGTTGGCAGCCCACCTTGATGAAGACAGGCATTGATGATGCCCGCCCTTCTCCTCACTGCATTGCGTCGCAATGCGCGGCGCTAGGTATCCTTGTCCGGGGTGCCGAACAGTGCCTTGGCAATATGCTCGAGGGCGACTGGCCTCTTGGATAATACAAAACCCGTAAATTTCATGCTTGCATCGATTGGCTCTCCGCCAAGAGCGAAGAGATAGGGAATCTTTTGCCTGTCGAGCCGTTCAACCAGGGGAAATACCTGTTCCGGCTCGAGATTCAGGTCGAGTATCGCCGCGTCCACGTCATTTGCCTCGATGAGATCGGACGCATATTCGAGATCATGGATTGGACCAACTATAATTGCCCCGAGCTCACGCAGTTTTTGGCGCACCTCGTCGGTTAGAAAGTAACCGCTCTCTGTCACCAAGAGCCGTTTTCCCGAAAACATCTGACAATAGAGAGGCGCTGAACCGTCCATTTCTCGATCCGGATTGAGCCCTGCTTATAGGCGTCGGCGCGTGAACCGAACGTGAACCATGGCTCGCGTGCGGCAACGGCTGGCTTTGTAAGCTCATCAAGAGGGGGCCTTAGGTGAGCAGGAATGAGAGGAAATCCTTACCCTCAGATACGAACAAAAGCCGTCGGCAAAGGTTTCCAGACTTGATGCGATAATTCCTGGAAAGCAGTCCCGGACAGGGTCGGTTTCGGGAACAAACAGCCGCGCATATGGTTCGAGCCCAGGAGAGGGGCATCCACGACACGGGAGGGCCGGATGCATAATGTGATTGATGTGGAATTCAAAATGCTCTGGTCGATGCCAGTCTGCCTTGCGACCAGCAGTCGAGACAACTGTCTGATCCAGGGGCCGGAAGATGCGATCCATTTCCTGTCACGGCGATGGCCTTGCGAGCGAAGCACTTCCTACGCGCGTGCGACAGAAAAATGCATTGCGGCGGTTTCGCACAAAATTCCCGTCGAGGCATCCCGAGCCGATTTTGTGATTGCCTGCCTCGACGCGCGCTTGATGCCGGGAAGGAGGCCGTCGTGAAGACGAGCAACGATGATGCGATTTCAGAAAAGGACGCCTACGAGCTCGGCCGGAAGGCCTTTGAAAAGGGAGCGAGCAATGACAACAACCCATTTCCAAAGGATGATCATCGCTGCGATCAATGGGCGCATGGATTTATGGATGCGCAAAAGATCCGTAGCGATCAGCACGTGCCTGGCCATCCGTCAGACTGACAGGGTCCGATCGCCGGGGTGCAGCACGCATTCTACGCTCGATGCGCGAGTGGCGCGTCTTGCTCCCACATCAGCAGAAACTTTCGCGTGACGGCCGGTAGATTGTCATCGAGCCATTTGGCCATGGCCTGCTCTTCGACAAGGCTTTCCTGCAGCGCGCTTTTTGCCTCGCCAAAATTTCCGGCATCGGCGATCGTCAGTAACGACTTATACGTGGCGATCTCGTAGTTCTCGAACGCGAAGTCGCCAAATGCGTCCTTCAATACCGCGTCGCCCGAGCCGGTATAGCTCATCACCGTCGTCGGCGTGGTGTAGGACAGGATCATGTCCTTGAGGTCGAGATAATTCGCGTCCATATCCTTGAGGATGTGCTCAAGTCGGCTGATTTGATCTTCCGTCTCGTCGATATGCTGCTCAATCTTTGCCGCCACCTCCGGATAATGTTCCAGGCGTGACAGTTGCGGTCTCATTATCCCCAATGCCTGATTTTCCATCGCATAGGCATTGCGAAGGCCGATGACGAACATGTCGTGGATCTCAGTCTGTGCCATGGCATCCTCCATTGGTTGGCGGTCATTGCCCGGCAACCTCCCGAACAACGGGGGCACACCGGTTTTCCGTGATCGTCGAACGTGAATGCTTGCCGATATCAGCCGCTGCGTTCCCTCTCGTTGAGTTCGATCTGGCCTTTTTCGGCCAGGATCGGCAGGGCGATATTATGCTGCGCCTCGTTCATCTCTTGCACGGTCACCAGCGTTCCCCCGCGTTCCAGAGCGGCTGCATAAGCTGCGCGCTGTTCTTCATGGAAGAACATGCCCGTTAGGGCGTCCAGAAAACCGATGTGATCGATTGGGGCGGTATCTGGTCGATTGCCTGGCGTCATGGTGATCGCATCCCTGGGGATGCCGGCCTCCATCAGTGCCTGGGCGGCGGCCTCCGCATCATATTCGTCGTCGAAGAATGCACTGAGCGCGAAGGAGCCGAGTTTGCTTTCGCTGGTCATCACGATCTTTCCTTTTCGGTGTTCCTATTGCCCTAACGAATGCCGAGGTGGTGAGTTCCCCGAGTCGCGAGCTTGCAATGCATGGAACAAACAGAACGGCGGTTAGTTGATCGTCGGAGATGCTGAAACCATTGCGAGCCCCCAATGCTCGAAAACCTTCCTTCGACGGGCGCAGGCCCTTCGCTAGCGTACGAACACGCAGATGCCGATAGACTCGGTGAGCTGCATGAGAATGCGCAATCATGCAAGCGATGCGAACTTTATCGCAACGCCACTCATCTCGTCTTTGGCGAGGGACCCGACACGGCCGACATCGTGTTGGTTGGGGAGCAGCCCGGCGACAAGGAAGATCATGCCGCCCGACCTTTCGTCGGCCCGGCAGGCCAGTTACTCGATCGCTGCCTTGAAGAGGCGGGCGTGGATCGGGAGCGTTGCTACGTCACCAACGCCGTCAAGCATTTCAAGTACCAGATGCGCGGCAAGAAGCGCCTGCACGCAAGACCGAATGCCGGAGAAGTGCAGCGTTGCGCCTGGTGGCTCGGCGCGGAACTAGAACTCCTGAAGCCGAAGCTGGTGGTCGCACTCGGCGCAACGGCCGTATCCTCGCTGCTCGGCTCGAAGGTGCGGGTCCTGCGCGACCGCGGCCGTATCCTGCATCCGTCTACGAAGTTCGATGTTCTCGTCACCATCCATCCCTCAGCGCTTTTGCGGATGAGGGAGGTGGAAGAAAGGGAAAAGAACCGGCTCGCCTTCGTTCAGGATCTGAAAAAGATCCGGCGCTTTCTGCGCCACTGAAACCCTCTCTGCCGGCCATCGGATGCCAGCGCTACGAGGACAACATGCAAAGGTCATGTCATGGCTGACAATCAACCCTCGACTATGGATCAGCGGCCGGATAGGCCGAGACAGCAGCCTTTTGACGAGACTGATCGTCGAAAGGAGACGGAGCGAGAGCCCAAGCGAGCTTCTCTCCTTCGCCGCCATCCATGGTGGATCCTGTTCGGCGTTACGGTATTGATAGCCCTGATCGTCACTTCATGGATCGTCTGGAAGATCTATTTCTATCCCTATGAGACGACGGATGATGCCTTTATCGACGCTCGCAGTTTCGCAGTCGCCGCCAAGGTTTCCGGCTACGTGGCCGAGGTCCCTGTGACGGATAACCAGCACGTCAAAGCGGGCGATGTCATCCTGAGGATCGATCCGCGCGATTATCAGATCGCGCTCGATCAGGCGAACGGACAGGTGGAGGTGGCAAAGGCCTCGATTGATAGCGCCAGCGCGCAGATCGAAGCGGCGAGCGCCTCCGTCGACGTCGCAAGGGCGCAGCAGAATTCCGCGAGCGCGGCTCTGCAATTTGCGCAGCAGGAATCCAATCGCCAGCAACAACTGGTCAAGACCGGTTCCGGCAGCGTGCAGGCAGTGCAGCAGGCGGCGGCAACCCTGCAGCAGGATCAGGCGAGCCTTGCCCAGATGCAGGCGAATATAACCTCGGCGCTAAAGAACAAGGCGGTTTCGGAAGCCCAGAAATCCAGTGCGCTCGCAAGCCTGAAACAGGCGCAAGCGCAGGTGGAAGAGGCGCAGCAGAATCTGAACTATACGACCATAACCGCCGCCCAGCCGGGCCGCGTCGTTCGCCTCACCGGCGCCAAGGGGCAGTTTATCGATGCGGGCCAGGCAATCTCGACCTTCGTTCCCGACGAGGTCTGGATCACGGCGAACTTCAAGGAGACGCAGCTCACCGACATGCGGCCAGACCAGCCGGTGGATTTGACGATCGACGCCTATCCGGATCATACGCTCCGCGGCAAGGTCGCGTCTGTCCAGCCGGGTTCCGGCACGGCCTTCTCGCTTTTGCCGGCCGAGAATGCGACTGGCAATTACGTCAAGGTCACGCAGCGCGTGCCGGTGAAGATCATCGTCGACAGATGGCCAGTAGATGTCGCCATCGGTCCCGGCATGTCCGTGGTGCCGACCGTGACCGTGCGCCCGAGACACTGATATGAGCGGGGCAAGCGCAACGACAGGCGGAGCCGGAGCATCCTCCGCAGGCGCGACGAATCCCTGGATGATCGCCATTGTCGTATCGCTGGCGACCTTCATGGAGGTGCTCGACACGACGATCGCCAATGTGGCGCTGCGCTACATTTCCGGAGGCCTTGCCGTCAGTTCCGATGAGGCCTCCTGGGTGGTGACGACCTATCTCGTCTCGAATGCGATCGTGCTCGTTGCCAGCAGCTATTTTTCCGAGCGCTTCGGGCGACGGCGCTTCTATCTTCTATGCCTTGCCACCTTCACGATTGCTTCGGTTCTGTGCGGCCTATCCTGGAATCTCGAGACATTGCTGATCTTCCGGATGATCCAGGGCTTTGCCGGCGGCGGCATGGTGCCGACGTCGCAAGCTATTCTTGCCGACGCATTTCCTCCGTCAAAGCGCGGTCAGGCCTTTGCCCTCTTCGGTGTCGCCGTCGTCGTCGCCCCGGTCATCGGACCGACCTTAGGCGGCTATCTCTCGGACAATCTGTCGTGGCACTGGTGCTTCCTCATCAACGGTCCCGTTGGCATATTCGCGTTTGTGTTAGTCTATGCGCTGCTGAAGGAATCGTCACAGACG
>JAAMEZ010000024.1 GCA_013322215.1 Martinezella rhizogenes | reverse complement strand
CCACCGTTTTCCCGCCGAGATCATCGCCTATGCGGTCTGGCTCTATTACCGGTTTCCACTCAGCTTTCGAGACGTCGAAGATCTGCTGGCCGAGCGCGGCATTGAGGTCTCGTTTCAGACCGTCTCGGAATGGGCTGCGAAGTTCGGCCTCAAATTCGCTCATCAGCTTCGTCGACGGTCCCGCGGTCAATTTGCTGATAAATGGCAGCTCGACGAAATGGTGGTGACGATCAAGGGGAAGAAATTCTGGCTGTGGCGGGCAGTCGATGCAAACGGTTACGTCCTCGACGTCCTGCTGCAAAGCCGGAGAAACAAGCGAGCCGCCCTCCGGCTGATGCGCAAACTGCTCAAGGGTCAGGGTACCACCCCACGGGTTATGGTCACCGACAAGCTGCGGTCCTACTCTGCCGCCAAGTCCGAATTGATGCCGGGCGTCGAGCATCGCTCACATAAGGGCATCAACAACCGCGCCGAGAATTCACAGCTTCCCGTGCGACGACGGGAACGGCGCATGATGCGCTTCAAGTCGGCGCGGCAATGCCAGCGTTTCATTTCAACCCACGGCCAGATCGCCAATCTCTTTCTTCTTCACCGCAAACACCTGACCGCAGCAGATCACCGCCAGCTTCGCTCCAACGCCAACGCAACATGGCGGCAGATCACTATGTTAATCAACGCGTGAAGGCTGACACGATGCCAGACGCGCACCCTGTCCCAGCTTAAGGCGACGCCCC
>JAAMEZ010000047.1 GCA_013322215.1 Martinezella rhizogenes | reverse complement strand
GCGCGAGACCATGAGCAGCACCTTCATGCGCTTCCTGGCATCGTGGAACTCTGACACCATGGCGAACTTCTCGGCAATCGGCTTGAAGCCTTCGACCAGGGCTGCCTCGCCGACACCTTCCTCGGAGATGAAGGAGACGCGCATGAAGAACATGCCGGTATCGAGATCGTCGAACTGGCTGGAATCGACGATGTTGCAGCCCTCGCCGGCCAGATAGTTCGAGATCGCCGCAACAATCCCACGTGTCGATTGGCACGCCACTGTCAATACATAGCTCGTCATGTCTCTTCTCTTCATATCCCGAGGATGCCGCCTGCTTAAATGAAATCGGAGGTCTGGGAAATACCTCCCCCCAGCCATGTTTCGACGGTAATTTAGGCAGGATGGCGAGAAAAAAGCCGTTCCTATTGCGCCTTCGAACGGCGTATCCCCGCCTCAGCCGCTGGTTGCCAGCGAAAGCTTTTGCGGCCGTTTTGCCTGCGTGCCCTCGTTGAATTTCAGGAATCCCACGAGAAGCCAGACGAGCCCTGCCGTCTTCATGGAGAAGATGGCCGTGGAGCCGATCATCAGATTGAGGAACAGGAAGAGGGAAAGCGCATGGCCGAGGCGTCGCTGGTTGACCGTTTCGCCGCCCGGATAGAGCGAGGCGTAGAGCCAGAACAGGATCAGGCCGAAGATCGTGGCACCATAGATGATGTAGACATATCCGCTGTCGAAGAAGATGCCGACCTGGTCGAGCTGCAGGCCGATCGTGCTTTGCAGGTCCATGCCGAGGAAAGCCTTCACCGTGCCATTGATGCGCCCGACGAAATTATCGCCTGTCACAGTCGGCTTGAGCGCATGAATGACGAAACCGACAACGATGATTCCGGGCATCGTCAGCAGGTCCAGCGCTTTCGGAAGCCAGGGATAGATGAAATAGCCTGCGACGCAGATGAGGCTGAAGATCAGCATTGTGCGCGTGTCATTCGTCAACAGGATCAACACGACCGTCGAAAAGAACAGCAGCCGTTCCAGCAATCCCAGGCGATTGGAAAAGCTGATCAGATACAGCACCATGACGCCGCAGAAATTGGCGAGTGAGACCTGTTCCAGAAAGATGGACGATGACCGGTGGTCGATCAGGCCGAAAGAAAACCGGCCCTCGAAGCCGAGCGCGCCGCGAAACAAGCCGAGATCGCTGTAGGTGGCCGGTGGGACGCCGCGCGTGTTCTGGAAATATTCGGCCGGATGAAACAGCGCGACATATTGCTTTACGGACACGATTTCCAGGACGAGCACGGCAAGCACGATGAAGCATGAAATCTTGAAGGCAAGCTTGACGGTGCGCTCGTTGGCCAGACGCCCCATGATCGAAAAGGCGAAGATGATCATCACGTTGCGGAGATGGTCGATATAGGCCTGCTTGTTGATGGCGATGACGAAAACCGTGAGCGCGATGGTCAGCAGCAGGTAAAGGAGCGGCGCTATGTCCTCCTCGTATATACCCTTCGTCAGCAGGTAGGTGAAAGCGGCGACCTGCAGCAGCACTTCGGACAACACGACGGAGTTTGGCGTCAGCGGCGTAATGTTGTGATTGATGAAGGCAAGGATACAGTTATAGCAGACCGCAAGCAGCGAGATCGTGAGAATGACGAAATTGATCGGCTGCTTTTCGCCTGAACTTTGCATTAGATATCCGGGATGGTGGCGTCTTCACTGGCCGCGGCAGCATATCAGCCCGATGATTCGCGACAAAGAGCCGGTTGGCCGTCACCGGTCATTTCGCAGGCTTGACCAGCGCGCATGAAGGGGCCAGCGACACCTTTCGGCCCAGGCTCTCGGCGAGGACCTTCATCTGCGGTTTGTCGCGGCCGTTGTGCGGCTGGACGTTGAGCGGTTCCTCCGGCGGCCACCAGTCGCCGGCGGCCCAGTAGGTCCAGCCGAGCCAGACGTCGCCGTTCGCGTTCATAACGTCGAGGACCTGCTTGAGACCGTCGAGACAATCATCATTGGCGGCGACGCCGAACTCACCCAGAAATCCGCGTTTCCCGTTCTTGCGCAGCCAGTCGGTAACGTCGGTCATGCCCTTCATGGCATTGTCGGTGCCGTCGCAGACCGGGTGCGTACCCGAGCTGTCCGAATCCAGATACTGGTGGAATTCGAAGGCGTAGAAATCGATCGGATCCCGGACGCCGAGCATCACCGTGCCGTTTGCGCCGCCGCCAAGCACATCGGCCGACCAGCTGTGTGCGCCCGTCCAGTTCGTGCCCGGGACGAGAATGAGATTGCGTGCGCCGACGGTTCGGATGCTGCGGATGGCGGTATTGGCAAGTTCGAGCCAATCGGGAGCCTTGATATCGTGCGGCTCGTTCATCAGACCGAAGGCCACGCCCTTCCGATTGGCAAACTCGACCGCAAGCCGCGCCCAGAAATCACCGAAAGCGAGATCGGTCGCGGGAGGCTGCTTGAGCTGGGTCTTGTCATAATAGGCGTAATTATGCGGATCGAGAACGACTGACATGCCGTGTTTCTGGATGAGGTCGACGGCATCCTTCAAGCGCTGCAGCTCGTCGCCATCAAGGGGCGCTCCGAGCACCGGTTGCAACCGCTCCCAGCGGAAGGGCAGGCGGATCGTATTCATGCCTTTTTCCGCGAAATAGCGCACGGTCTGCTCGGACGGATATGTATAGTTTACATTCACGGCCCCGCCGCGCTCGCCATATTCCGCGCCGGACAGATTGACGCCGCGATAGCATAATTGCGGTGCCGCGAAGGAACCCTCCGCCTGCGCCATGAAAGCGAGCAAGACCGTGGCGGCCAGCAGGCGTCGCAGAGCTTTCGTCATCGATGCGTTCATGGCATGGCCCTGCCTTCCGTGCGGGTGTGGCTTTTCATAGGGATGATGGTGTTGAACAATGATGAAGGGATGGATCGCGCCTGCAGCCGCCACGCGATTTCCTGAGAGCGTCCTTAATGTTCCGTTAGCCAAACGTTTCTAAACTTCGGATACCCGCTGCGTGGAAACCGCCTGCGGAGCACTGAAAGTCTGCCATGAGCTCAATGGAACGAAGCAAGAGATCGGACCGACTTGCGGGTTGGCGCGATACCGAGCCGTCTGACATACGGCGCGACGGTATGCGTCTGCGCAGTCCTGTCTTGCACCCTCGGGATTTCGTTGCCGCCGCCGAGCCCATAGCACATTCCGAAGAGCTTGAGGCGCCCATCGCGGCTGCCGCCGTCCCGCAAAGCCCACCGAAGCGATCCGATGTTGAGGAACCGGTGACCTCGCGCCCCGTTGCCGAGCCGGTTGTCGCTGCGGCGGTCCCGACAGTCGAGCAGGTTGCGGTTGCTCCGGTATCTGCCGCTGCCCCGGCGGCACCGATACCGGCTGTAAAGTTGCCGTTGCTTGATCTTCGATCAGCCATCGCTTCGATCTGGGCGTGGAAGTTTGTGGTTCTTGCGCTGGCAGGTGTCGGCGCCGTTCTGGGCGGTGCGGTCATTCCGCTGATACCGCAGAAGTTCACCGCCGAAACCAGCCTCTATTTCGATCCCCGCCCGGTCGGAGGCTCCGATTCCGCCCAGCAGGCACCCACGGCGCCTGAATTGATCACGACGATGATCGACAGCCAGACGCAGATCCTGTCTTCCGGCAAGGTATTGGGGCGCGTCGTGAGCGCATTGAAGCTCGATCAGGACCCGAAATTCAATGGCGGCGCCACCGGCGAGGCAGCAAAATATGTGGCCACCGCTGCCTTGGCGAAAGCCGTGCTGATTGCCCGCGAGTCCAGCACCTATGTCGTGACTGCGAAAGTGACGACGGGCGATCCTCAAAAATCGGCTGCGATCGCCAACCAGCTTGTGACCTCTTTCATGGAGGAAGAGAGCAAGGCGGCTGCGAGCACCTACAAGAGCAGCAATACGGCGCTCGATTCCCGCCTGGAGGATCTGCGGCAGCAGGTACTCTCAGCCGAAAAGGCTGTCGAAACCTATCGTGCCGACAATGACATGGTGGCCGTCGAGGGCAATCTGATCTCCGACAAGCGCCTGACCGCTCTGAACGACCTATTGGTCACCGCCCAGCAGAAGACGATCGAGGCGAAGGCTCGCGCCGATGCTGCCGGCAAGCTCAGTTTCGAGGATGTCGTCTCCAACAACCCTTCGTCCGGCGCAACATCGACCGCATTGAGCAGCCTGCGGCAGCAATATGCGACGATGGCAGCCAATGTCGGCAGCCTGCAGAGTCAGCTAGGCGCCCGCCATCCGCGCCTGCTTGCCGCGAAATCTTCGCTGGAAAGCCTCGCCGCGGAAATTCGCGCGGAACTGCAGCGGCAGATGACCTCGGCCCGTGCCGATTACGAGCAGGCGCAGAAGGCCGAGCAGGATATCGCCAAGGAACTTGCCGTGCAGAAGGCCTCGCAGGTCAATACGTCAGGCAAGCTCGTGGGCCTGAACGAGCTGCAACGCAAGGCAACCGCTGCTCGTGATCTCTATGAATCGCTGTTGAAACGGTCCGGTCAGGCGAGCGACGCCCAGGATCTCTCACAGAGCAATATCCGCGTGATCTCCGAAGCCGAACCGCCGCTGAAGGCGGATGGGCCGAGCCGAAAAGTGATGATGATCGCCGGTCTGATCGCCGGCGCAATATTCGGCGCCGGTCTCGGCATGGCCTTTGCCATTCTCCTCGGCCTGTTTCGCCATCCTGTCATCCGTAGTTATTTCGGCAAGTGACCGGGCCTTTTTTGCGCTGCGGGCTTTTTCAGCATTGATGGTGCAATTGTGCGCCGAGTGTTCTAGATGTAAATCGGCGCTGGGAATGATTGGATCTTGCTAAAGAAAGTGCGATACGGTCATTAGGCGTTGTGCGGTACTTTGTGAGACAATCTATGCGAGAAAAGCGGTGCGTTGCTCCGATGACTGGCGCCGGGGAAAGCTGACCGATGGTGCCCGCGGATAAACTCGTTCTGCCGTTTCTGGCTTTGCCGCGCTCGACCAAGCGTGCGCTTGCGCTGCTGGTCGATGCCAGCCTTTGCGTGCTGACGGTCTGGTTCGCTTATTGTCTCCGCCTCGACGACTGGGTCATTCTCGAGGGGGTGGAGTGGCTGCCGGCCATCGTCTCTCTTCTGCTCGCCATACCGATCTTCATCGTACTCGGCCTTTATCGTGCGATTTTCCGTTATGCCGGGCTGTCTGCTTTCGTGACGGTCGTCAAGGCTGTAGCGATCTATGCGCTCGCCTTCATGACCGTTTTCACCGCGATCAGCGTGCCGGGCGTGCCGCGCACGGTCGGCATCTTGCAGCCCCTGCTGTTGCTGATCGCGATCGGCCTGTCGCGCATGTGGACGCGCTACTGGCTCGGCAATGCCTATCAGCGGCTCCTCAATCGCAATCAGCTCGCCAAGGTTCTGGTCTACGGGGCCGGCGCTTCCGGACGGCAGCTCACGGGTGCCCTTGCCAATAGTGCCGAGCTCAATGTCGTCGGCTATCTCGATGACGATCGCAACCTGCATGGCAGCATCATGGGCGGCTTGCCGATCTACGATCCGGCCGATCTGCCGGCGCTCGTAGTTTCGGGCGAGATCAAGGGCGTGCTCTTGGCCCTGCCGAATGCCACGCGGCAACGGCGCAACGAAATCCTCGAGGACATGCGCAAGGCTCGCGTCACGGTGCGGACAATGCCCGATCTGACGGCGCTGGCGCAGGGCCGTGTCGCAGTTTCCGATCTGCGCGAGCTTGACATCGAAGACCTGCTCGGCCGCAACGTGATCGCCCCCGATCGCAGCCTGATCGAGAAGAATATTCGCGGCAAGGTCGTCATGGTCACTGGCGCAGGCGGTTCGATCGGTAGCGAGCTCTGCCGTCAGATTCTGAAGAACGGACCGTCCTCGCTGCTTTTGGTCGAACAGAGCGAATTTGCCCTTTATGCCATTCACGGCGAGCTGGAAAAGGCGGTAGCCTCCGCCGGCCATGGCGATGTGCGCATCATTCCCTTTCTTGCTTCGGTCCGGGACAACCAGCGTATCCGGCAGATCATGGAAGCCTGGCGGCCGAAGACGGTCTATCATGCCGCTGCCTACAAGCATGTGCCGCTCGTCGAATACAATCCTGTCGAAGGCATCCGCAACAATGTGCTCGGAACGCAGATAGCGGCCGAAGCTGCGCGCGATCATGGTGTCGAGAATTTCGTCCTCATCAGCACTGACAAGGCCGTGCGTCCGACAAACATCATGGGTGCGAGCAAGCGATTGGCGGAAATGGTGCTGCAGGCGATGGACGCCGATCGCAAGCCCGGTGCCGACAGTACCAATTTCGCCATGGTGCGCTTCGGCAATGTGCTCGGCTCCTCCGGTTCGGTCGTGCCGCTCTTTCGTCAGCAGATCCGCGACGGCGGCCCGATAACGCTGACGCATCCCGATATCACCCGTTATTTCATGACCATTCCCGAGGCATCGCAGCTTGTCATCCAGGCGGGCGCGATGTCGGGCGGCGGCGATGTCTTCCTGCTCGATATGGGTGAACCGGTGCGCATTGCCGATCTCGCGCGGCGCATGGTGGAACTGTCCGGTCTGACCGTACGGGACGAAGACGAGCCGGATGGCGATATCGAGCTTGAAATCACCGGCCTGCGACCGGGCGAGAAGCTCTATGAAGAACTATTGATCGGCGACAATCCCCAGCCGACCAGCCATCCCCGCATCATGCAGGCCAAGGAGGATTTCCTGCCCTGGCTGGAGCTCTCGAAGCGGCTTGCCGCGCTTGAGGCGGCGCTGAATGAAAACGACATACCCTTGGCCAGAGCCCTGCTGCAAAAGCTCGTTTCCGGCTATGCGCCGAGCAGCGAAGTGGTCGATCTGGTCTATCGCGAGCGCGAGACGGACCTGACCGTCGATCAGCCGAACCTCGACAACGTCGCGCAACTATAGAAGCGTATCCGCCATTGCACGGCCGCTCTTCATGCTTAGCCTTCGCCAAGCTTTGCTGACGGTTATTGCTTGACCTTGACGGCGTAGTACCAACGGCGCAGCTGATCGCAGGTGCGGAACCAATGTGCCGTCAGCCGCAACAGGGGATGCCGCTTTACCGCGCGGTAATGCACGCGCTTGCCGATCGTGGTGTCGGCGCGATGCGGGCTGAAGTCGACCAGATTTTCAAAGGTCGTGAATGTCGCAACGCCGGTCGACCAGCCGCGTTCCAGGGCGACGTCATAAGGAAGAAGCATGGGCTTCAGCGTCGTCAGCAGTTTCTTGGCTGCCTTGCGGTTGACGATATAACAGGCAGCCGACCCCTGCGGACCATGCATGCAGCGGCCGACGACATCGTTTTCGCTGGTTTCGCAGATCTGCTTGAAGCCGACGAGACGATGGTTGACGAGTTTGACGAGACGCGCACCCTGGACGCTGTCCATCGCGGCGATTGCACGTGGGATCAGCTTCTCGTTGAGCTCGACGTCGTCTTCCATGATGATCGCCATCTTGTCGCCGCTGGCGACGAATTGCTCAAGCGCGATCAGATGGCTGCGGTAGCATCCGTATTCTCCCGGCAGAAGCTTGCGGCCGTTGTGGTAGATGAACGAATGCGGGTAAAAATCGACGCGGTCCGCCTCTGCGATGATGCGGCCGTCGACGGCAGGAATGCGCGTGATATGCAGATCGTATTCGACGGCCTGATTGCACAGGCGCTCCCAGCGATCACGCGAGCGATCGAGATTGATGACATAGATGGAGACCCGCTGAGCAGCATCGTCAGCAATCTCCGGGTCAACAAGGGGAGGGATGCGATTAATCTGTTCGAGAATGACTGCTACTCCTTCAAACAGAAATCGCGCCGACAGCAACCAAGATGGCAATTTTCATACTATATAACATGCTTATGACTTGTCGCAAACGGCTGCCACACGCCTGTGTTGTATTCGTAGATAAAAGCATTTTTTTTGGTGTAACGTTGCGTGAATGGCCTGCATTGGCGATGCGGAAACCATCGCTTACGCGCGATTTTGATCGGGGAACCCGTTGGCGCATGGCTGCGGCCCTACTATATTCATGATATGCGGCGTGTGATCGTTGCGCTCGCATTAGTGAAGGAGCGTAGCAGTTCATGTGGATCAAGTCGAAAATCGCCATTGCTGCCTTGTCCCTTGCGGTCCTGATGCCGGCGGTCGCCTTTGCCGACAACCCGCTCCTGCCCAAGCCATATGTCGCTCCCGTCTATCCTTACAAGAACCTTCCGGGAGTAACTGCGCCGAAAATGGCGGCTGACGAAAAGTTTCAATGTCGCACCGCCACCGTATACGCAGATTATTTTCACGAAGGTCCATTCTACCGGGGCCTGCCGCGTCTCGGTTATGTTTGCGATCAGGATGGCGTTATTTCCGGCAGCACCAGAAAGCCGAACTACCAATATTGGCAATATAACAGTCCGGATAGATAAGTCGTAGGCACCCTGCCGAATTAAGCGGCAGCGCAATCAAAACGAGCGCGGCCTCATGATCACATCGTATAAGTTTTGTTGGCGATCTGAAAATAAATTTCATGTTTTTGGTTAAATGCGCGAACGTCGTTGACGAATGCGAAAATTTGCCCCAAGGTTACGAAAATAAATTACGTAATGGGAACATAAAAGCATGCGCGTTGGAATCATTGGGCTGGGATTCCGCCTGGGTTATCTGGGCTATGTCTTCAAGGCGATCGACGAGAACTTCGAGATTGCCGGATATGTTGATCCGGAGCCTGCGGGCCTGCCCGGTTTGCTCGAAAAGGGCATCTCTGCCGGAAAAGCCTACGCAACACCCCAAGAGCTGATTGCCAACGAAAAGATCGATCTGCTGATGATCGGTTCGCCGAACCACATGCATCTCGATCACATCCGCATCGGCCTCGAGGCCGGGCTCAAGATCTTCTGCGAAAAGCCGATCGTCACGACAATCAAGGACAGCATCGAGCTTGCCCGCCTGATGGCAAAGTTTGGCCATGAGCGCCTGAATGTCGGCCTCGTGCTGCGTTATTCGCCAATGTATCGCGATCTTCTGACCGCCCAGGCGGAAGGAAAGCTTGGCCACGTGGTTTCTATCGAGGCGGCCGAGCATATCGAGCCCTATCACGGCGCCTTCTTCATGCGTGACTGGCGCCGCTACGAACATTATTCCGGCAGCTTTATGCTCGAGAAATGCTGCCACGATCTCGATCTCTATAATGGTGTGGTCGGTGCGCGGCCGGAACGGGTCGCAAGCTTCGGCGGCCGCAAGAGCTTCATTCCGGAAAACGACCCGGCAAGGGAGGGCATCAACGACCTCGAGCTCTTCCATCGCAAGCCGAGCGGCTGGATGGGATCGGACAAGGTCTTCGACAGTGATGGTGACATCATCGACTACCAGGTCGCGATCATCGAATATGCCAATGGCGTCGGCATGAACTTCCACACCAATCTCAACGTGCCGGACCAGTTCCGCCGCTTTGCCATCATGGGCTCGCGCGGCATGGCCGAGGGCGACTTCATTCGCGGTTATTTCAACGTCCACGAGATGCTGACCGGCAAGAAGGTGATCGAAAAGACCTACGCAGCCACCACGCTTTCGCAGCACTATGGTGCCGACGAACAGATGGCCGCCGATATCATCGCGCACGTCAAAACGGGTCTGCACCTGCCGGTGTCCACCCAGAATGCGCTGGAGGCCGGCATTCTGGCGCTCTCGATGGACGAGGCGCGCATGAAGAAGACCGTCGTTGATCTCCGACCGATCTGGGACGAGTTCGACGAGGCTCTTCATTCAAGAGCCGCCTAGGGAGGGGCGCAGGATGGGTGTTCAACGCAGCACGGTCATCTTCGCCTGGCTCCTGCTTCTTCCGGCTCTCCTCTACGTCACCGTCATCGTCGCCTATCCGCTCGTTGACACCATAATCCTGTCCTTCACCGATGCGTCGTTGAAGAAGGTGACGAATTGGGTCGGCTTCGAGAACTACGCCAAAATCTTCAACGACACCTTCGCAGGCGTCATTGTCCGGACCTTCATCTGGACGTTCTTCTCCGTATCGATCAAGATGATCATCGGCACGTTGGGGGCAGCGCTACTGAACTCGGCCGTTCCGGGCCGCGCGCTCTTTCGCGTGCTGACCATGCCGCCCTGGATCGTGCCGATGGCGATCGGCATCTTCATGTGGGGCTGGATGTACAATGGTCAGTTCGGCATGATTTCCGGCCTGCTCCAGCGTTTTGGCATCGTCGACAGCCCGGTCGCTTTCCTTGCCTATGGCAGCACTGCCTTCTGGGCGACGATCGTCACCGACGTCTGGATCGGCGTACCGATGGTCACTCTTTATATGCTGGCCGCCATGCAGGCGATCCCGCACGATCTCTATGAGGCCGCGTGGACGGACGGCGCCGGCCGCTTCTATCGCTTCCGCCGTATCACCCTGCCGCTGCTGGTGCCGTCCCTGGTCACCATGTCGATGCTGTCGCTGATCGCCACCTTCAATTCCTTCGATATCATCTGGATCTTGACGCGCGGCGGCCCGAACGGCGAAACGACGACGATGATCATCGACACCTATCGAACGGCGATCGGGTCCTACAAATATGGCGAGGGTGCAGCCCGCGCGGTGCTGATCTGCATCTTCCTGTCGATCTTCTGCCTTGCCTACTTCCGCCTGACCAGCCGCTTTTCCACGGGAGCCAAGCAGCGATGAGCCAGCCCGCCATGATCAATCGCTACAAGTGGTACGAGCTCATCGGCATCTATGCCGGAATCCTGCTGTTCCTGACCTTCGTGCTGGCGCCCTTCGTCGAAGGGTTCCTGGTCTCGCTGAAGCCGCTCAGTCAGCTTTTCTCGTCGCCCTACCGGTTCATTCCCGAAAATGGCTCCTTTGCGGCCTATCGCACGATGTGGACCAGCGTGCCCGGCTTCGGCTGGTATATCTTCAACTCGTTCCTGATTTCCGGCGTGAGCACTATTATCGTGCTGATCCTCGTCGTGCCGGCGGCCTATGCCTTCGCGCGTTTCGAGTTCCGAGGCTCCGGCCTGCTGCTCGGCGCCTTTCTTGCCGTCAACATGTTCTCCGGCGCCGTGCTGCTGATCCCGTTGTTCCGGCTCATGCGCTCCTTCGGCGTGCTGAACACCTATTTTGCCATGATCATACCGGGTGTCGCTTTCCTCATTCCCTCCGGAATCTGGTTGCTGCGCACTTATATGATGCGCATTCCCAAGGAGCTCGACGAGGCGGCCTTTGTTGATGGCGCCAGCCATTTCTATACGCTGCGTCGCGTCATCCTGCCGATCGCCATGCCGGGCATCACCGTTGTCGCCATCACCACGTTCATCGGTTCCTACGCACAGCAGTTCATCTATGCGCTTACCTTCAATTCGAAGACGGAATATATGCCGCTGCCGGTTGGGCTGTTTGCCTATTTCGGCCGGCAGGAGGTCGTCTGGAACGAACTCATGGCCGCAAGTTTCGTCGGCATCGCGCCGGCTCTGGTCGTGATCTTCTTCCTGCAACGGTATCTCGTCAGCGGTCTGACCGCCGGCGCGGTGAAGCAATAAAATCAATCAACCACCAGAGAGAACGGGAGCTTAAACGTGACATTCCATTTCAAGACGGGGCTTCTTGCCCTTGCTTTGCTCGGCTCCACCGCGCTTGGCGCTGTGAACGCCCAGGCCGCCGACAAGGAAATCAGCTGGATCTATTGCGGTGACAGCATCGATCCGATCCATGTGAAGTATATAAAGCAGTGGGAAGACAAGAATCCGGGCTGGGCGGTGAAGCCTGAGGTCGTTGGCTGGGAACAGTGCCAGGACAAGGCGACGACGCTCGCTGCAGCCGGCACGCCCGTTGCCATGGCCTATGTCGGCTCGCGCACGCTTAAGCAGTTCGCTGACAACGATCTGATCGTTCCGATCCCGATGACGGACGATGAGAAGAAGGCCTATTATCCGGGCATCGTTGGCACGGTAACGTTCGATGGACAGCAGTGGGGCACGCCGATCGCCTTCTCGACCAAGGCGCTCTACTGGAACAAGGACCTCTTCAAGCAGGCCGGTCTCGATCCGGAAAAGCCGCCGACCACCTGGGCTGAGGAAATCGCCGACGCCAAGGCGATCAAGGAAAAGACCGGCATCCCCGGCTATGGCCTCTCGGCTAAGACCTTCGACAACACCATGCACCAGTTCCTGCACTGGGTTTACACCAACAACGGTAAAGTCATCGACGGCGACAAGATCGTTCTTGACAGCCCGGAAGTGCTGGCCGCCCTTCAGGCCTACAAGGACATCACGCCTTACTCGGTCGAAGGACCGACGGCTTACGAGCAGAACGAAATGCGCGCCATCTTCCTCGATGGCAAGGTCGGCATGATCCAGGCCGGTTCGGGTGCCGCCGCTCGCTTGAAGGAAACGAAGATCAATTGGGGTGTTGCACCGCTGCCGCTCGGCCCTTCGGCCAAGGGTCAGGGCACGCTGCTCATCACCGACAGCCTTGCCGTCTTCAAGGGCAGCGGTGTCGAGGACAAGGCGATCGATCTCGCCAAGTTCATCACGTCTCCCGGTCCGCAGGGCGAATACGAGCTCCAGGGCGGCGCCGGCCTCACGCCGCTGCGCCCGTCTCCGATGGTTGACGAGTTCGTCAAGAAGGACGCTTCTTGGAAGCCGTTCATCGATGGCATCGCCTATGGTGGTCCCGAGCCGCTCTTCAAGGACTATAAGGGCTTCCAGAACGTGATGATCGCCATGGTCCAGTCGGTCGTGACGGGCCAGGCCCAGCCGGCGGATGCGCTGAAGAAGGCCGCTGCCGATCTCGAGCAGTATAAGTAAGTCTGCAAGTCACCGGGCCGCGCGCAATGCGCGCGGCCTTTGGAGCCCTGCCCGCCACATGGCGGCGCCGCGCGGAGACAGAGTTTGGGAAAGCTGCACCTTAATCAGGTCAAAAAATTCTATGGTCATTTCGAGGTCATCAAGGGTGTTGAGCTCGACGTGAATGACGGTGAGTTCATCGTCTTCGTCGGTCCGTCCGGCTGCGGCAAGTCGACCTTGCTACGCATGATCGCCGGCCTCGACGAAGTGACCAGCGGCGACATCACGATCGATGGTGCTCGCGTCAACGATCTGCCGCCCGTCAAGCGTGGCATCGCCATGGTCTTCCAGTCCTATGCGCTCTACCCGCATATGTCGGTGTTCGAGAACATCGCGTTCCCCTTGCGGGTCGAAAAGATGGCAGAGGACAAGCTCAAGGCCAAGGTCGAGAATGCTGCGCGCATTCTCCATCTTGATCAGCGTCTGCAGCAGAAGCCGGGCCAGCTGTCTGGCGGCCAGCGCCAGCGTGTCGCGATCGGCCGCGCCATAGTGCGCGAGCCGAAGATCTTCCTCTTCGACGAACCGCTGTCGAACCTCGATGCGGCGCTGCGTGCCGATATGCGTATCGAGCTCGCCAAGCTGCACCGCCAGCTGCAGGCAACCATGATCTATGTGACGCACGATCAGGTCGAGGCCATGACCATGGCCGACAGGATCGTTGTGTTGAACGCCGGCGAGATATCGCAGGTCGGCGCTCCGCTGGAGCTCTATCACAAGCCGGCAAATACCTTCGTCGCCCGCTTTATCGGCAATCCCAAGATGAACTTCCTGCCCGTCACCTGCACTGGCCTCAGCGATGCGGGTGTTGAGGTGGAATACAAGGGCCAGAAGGCTCTGCTGCCCGTGGCGCCGCGTCCCGGCTTCGTCGGCAAGGCGCTGACCCTCGGCATCCGGCCGGAGCACGTCCAGCTCGGCGATGGCGATCTGACCCTGACCATCGTGCCGACCGTCGTGGAGCGCCTTGGCGCCCAAACCGTTGCCTATGCGACGACTGACGGGATCGACGAGAATTTCTGCGCGACATTGCCCGGCAGTGCTGCCATCCGCATGGACACGCCAATCAAGACAGGCATCCGCATCGGCGATTGCCATCTCTTCGACGAAAGCGGCCAGGCCTTCGAGCGTCGGGTGGAACTGACAGAGATCGACATGGAATTGTTGAACAAGGCCGCTTCCTGAGGGGGCGGCCGCCTATCGGTACAAGATAGAATAAGAACGGCGGCCTGAAGGCCGCCGTTTTCTTTTGACATGAGATCGTCAACTTACCAGACGAGGCCGCGCGCCGCCACGTCTTCGACGCGGGTCACGACGCCATCGCGGTGAAACACCATCTGGTCGAACAGGTTGGAGACGACGCAGGTGTGGTTCGGGATGATGCGGATCTTGTCGCCGATCTGCGGGCGAGGGCTGGCGCACTTCGACAGGTCGATCACGCCATGCTCCTCCGAAAGACCCTTGATGACGGCGTCTGGATAGCCGACCACCTGACCGTAATCGGCAAAGCCGAGAAGATCTGAGGTCAGTGCCTTCGAGCCGGCGTCGATGACGGCGCGATCTTCCGTCGGCCTGGAGACGACAGTTGCGAGGATGTGCATGGCGCAATCCTCCTCGCGGCAATGGCCCGCACGCACCATCGAGCGGTCGTTATAGATATAGGTTCCGGCACGATGTTCCGTCGCAGCGGTTACCAGATGCGCGTCGAACAGGCTCGGCGTGCCGCCGTTGCTGACGATCGGGCATTCGACACCATCCGCTTTCAGGAGCCCTACGGCTTCCGACAGGAATTCCTGTGTCGCGGCAGCACTATCCGGCTTCGGATAGGTCATCAGGCCGCCAAAGACGAGGCCCGGCTTGCCGACGATATGCTTGCCGAGCTTTGCGGCTTCTGCGGGAGATTGCACGCCGCAGCGTGCCCCGCCGGTATCGCATTCCACCAGCACGGTCAGCGGCTTGCGCGCCGCGAAGTAATTGGAAAGTCCGTCAACCGTCACGGCGCTGTCGGCCACGACCTTGAGGCCCGAAATCCGGTCGTTCAGAGCGGCGAGGCGCGCGAGCTTTTCCGGGCCGAGAATATTGAAGGTGATCAGAATATCCTCGAAGCCCGCATCGGCAAAGACTTCCGCCTCGGTGATCTTCTGGCAGTTGATGCCCTTGGCGCCGACGGCGACCTGGGCGCGTGCCAGTGCCGGGATCTTGTGCGTCTTGATATGCGGGCGGAAATTCAGGCCATGCTCATCCATATAGGACTGCACGCGGGCGATATTGCCCGCCAGCCGGTCTTCATCGATGATCGGGCGCGGCGTGGAGAGGCTGTCGATCGTGTCGCCGGGCTTGGGGCTGATTTCCAGGGCGATGTCACGGCTTGTATTCGGGGCAATATTGGGAGCCATATCAGGCGTCTTTCCGTTCTTCCGCAAAGGGGTCTGCCACCATCGGCCAGAGATCCTTCCGCGCGCGACGATAGGGCGTGCGGGCCGGATTGTTGGGATAAGGCGTTCCTGCGGAGCAGTAAAGGATCTCCGCGGCGATCTTCGAGAAGGATGCATAGAAATGATTGGTCGATTTGATGACCAGGATTTTCTTCGTTCTGGGGTCGATGCCCATGACGGAGAACAGGCTCGGGTCGAAGCTCTGGGCGCGTGTCGAATTCAGGATGATGTCGATGCCATCGAGCTGAATATGCGCGGCATCGCCGAAGGGAGCGAAGCTCTCGCCAAATCGCATCTCGGCATTGGGGACAAGGCGGATGATCTTGACGAGACCGTCGATCGGATTGCCGGTGCCCGGCGCCGATTTCGCGCCGAAGCGCAGTGGGATTTCCGCGCCTTCACCGGCCGCCATGCAGATCTGCACGGCCATCGGATCCCAGATCGTGCCGATCGCCGTGTCGGTGGCGCCGCGATCGAGCAATTCCTGCAGGATGACCGTCGCGTCGCCTGCCGTGCCGCCGCCAGGGTTGTCCCATAGATCGGCAATGACGACCGGGCCGGACGTCGCGGCCATCGCCTCACTCACGGCCTGCTTCTCGTCGATCTGCGGCATAATGAAGGTGCCACGCTTCGAGAAGAGTTCCAGGCCGAGATCACGAGCGACCGAGGAGCCTTTATCCGGCTTATTATTGGTAACGACGAGCAGCTTCGTGCCCATTTCCGGTACATCGCCCGCCATGAAGCCGTGAATGACCGAAATGGACAGGATATCGGCGTCGCTCTTTTCCATCGCCATGATCTTGTCGACGAAGGAGCGCATGGGGTCGCGCGATGTCGGAAAGACATCGATCATGCGGCAGTCGAAGACGGACATGACCGGCTTGACCCGGCCTTCCAGCGTGTCGATGGCGATGCGCCAGAGGTCCTCGGCGCGATCGACGAAGTCCGTATGCGGGAATTCCTTGAAATAGACGAAGAAATCAGCCGCCGCGCGGCGCTTCGCGGTCAGATGGCTATGTGGATCGAGCTCGGCGCAGACCAGGATATCCGGCCCGACGATCTCGCGCACGCGCGACAGGAAGTCGCCTTCCGTATCCTCGTAGCCATCCGCAACCATGGCGCCGTGCAGACCGAGGACGACGGCATCAACAGGCATCGCCGCCCGCAGCTGCTCGAGAATTTCGTCGCGCAGTCCCTCATAGGTCTGGCGATTCACCAGTCCGGCAGGATCGGCCCAGGTGGCGGTACCCTCGATCACGTCCCAGTCCTTTTCCGCTGCAATGCGGCGGCCGACGGTGATCGGTGCGGAACATAGCGTCGGCGTTTCCGGATGCATGCCGGGCGGCGCATAGAGAGAGGCTTCGAAGGCGCGCCGGTCGATGCAGATGGGGGAGAAGGTATTCGTCTCGGTCGCGAGGGCCGCGGTGAAAATGCGCAATGCTGTCGCCTCTATTCCATGGGGTTCGGCAGATAGCCGGTGAAGCCGCAGATCTTCCAGCGCCCTTCATGCAGCCGGCAGTAATAAAGTGTCTGCCACTTCATCACGTCGATGCCGCCGTCCGACTTCTTCAGGCTGCCGTCGAACTTCTTGCGCACAAGAGCCATGTCGCCTTCGATCTCGATGTCTTCGAGGGTCGTTGTGGTGAAGATGGCGGTACGCGCATCCTCGGCGAAGGACTGCGTGGCGAAGTCGCGTGCCTGGCGCAGCCACTCGTCGCGATAGGCCGACAGCGTCGGGAAGGCGAGGCGCCATTTGTCCGGGCTGACCACGCGCTTGCCGTCGATGCCGATGAAGCCCTCTTCGACAAAATCACCCGCGACCATCGACCAGTCGGCGGCAAGAAAAGCATCGATATCGCGCGGGACGAGCATCTCCCAGATCGAATGCCTGGCGGTATCGCTGGCGGAGAAGGGATTCTTGAAAGGATCACGCATGATAGCAGCCGCCATTTAAATTCTTTTCATAATTTACGATTTTCACTGGTCAAATTCTGCTTTCTATGGTCATTTGTCAACGTATCAAGAAAATAATTTGCAGGAACCGCATGGTGGCCATCGCATGTCAGGGTTCCGGCTGAATGGGAACGAATGACAAGCCACATCTGCTCGCAAACCTGTTCACAGGCGCCGGCGGAAATAGGTGAGGTTGAGATGGATCGCGTCGCTTACTACGTGTCGGACGTTAGGAAAACAGCGACAAAGGGGGGCTGATGGATATCTTCACGACCATGCAGGACGAGAGGGGCCGGCTTTCGCAATCCGAAATCCGTATTGCGGATATCGTCCTCAATGATTTCGAATTCGCCGTCAATGCTTCCATCATCGAGCTTGCGGGCAAGGCGGATGTCTCCCCGCCGACGGTGACCCGCTTCTGCCGGCGTTTGGGCTGCGAAAGTTTTTCCGATTTCAAGGTGCAGCTCGCGCGCACCGCCTATGTCGGCATGCGCTATCTGAAGCCCGAGCCGAAGAGCATCGCGCCTGCCGACGTCGCCCAGGACATCATCACCAAAGCGCAAAACGCGCTCTTCCTCTTGCATCGTGGACTGGATGTTGCCGCTATCGAGCGAGCGGCGAACCGGCTTGCTGGCGCGGAGATGATCTATGCCTTCGGCTCCGGCGGCAATTCCTCGATGATCGCGACCGAGCTGCAGAACCGCCTGTTCCGGCTCGGTCTCCGCATTACCGCAAGTTCCGACCATAGCATGCAGCTGATGATGGCTGCGGCCGCCAAACCGACGGACGTGCTGATCGGTTCGTCCTTCTCCGGCCGCAATGCCGAGCTGGTGCGCGCCTTTGCGCTGGCGCGCGAAGCCAAGGTGCCGACTATCGCCCTGACGCAGAGTGAAAGCCCGGTGGCCCGCGCCGCGGAGATCACGCTGCCCGTCGATCTGCCGGAGGGCGACAATATCTACCGGCCGACATCGACCCGCATCGCCTACCTCGCCGTGGTGGACATTCTCGCCAGCCTGATCGCCTATCGCATCCAGCCGCAAGCCACGGTGACGCTGCGCCGCATCAAGCAGCAGCTCGTTACTCATCGCGACGGCGACGACCGCCAGTTGCTGGGAGACTAGGAACACTCCGGCATGGGTCGGTGACGGTTTCCCGTCCGCACCCTTGCACGAGACAACAATGAGGAGCGGCAGAGCTTCGCCGCCCGGACCTAATCAGAGGAACGCATATGAGCAAATCCGTTGCCATCGTCACAGGGGCGGCCGGCGATATCGGTCGTGCCATCGCAAAGCGTCTGGCGGATGACCACGATATCATCCTGCTCGTCGATATCGACGAGACAGCCGTGCAAAAGGCAGCGGGAGAACTCGGCTCCGCGGAGCGTTTCGTTGCTCTCAAGGCGGATATCACCAGCGATGCTGACGTCGCCGCCATGGCCAAGGCCGCATCGGATCTCGGCGCGGTGAAGACGCTCGTCAACAATGCGGGTGCTGCCCGCGCCGTCAGTCTTCACGATACCACGCCCGCCATCTGGCGTGCCGACAATGCCCTTAATCTCGAGGCGGCCTTCCTGTGCTTCCGTGCGGTCGAAGACATGCTGAAGGCGTCGAAGGGATCGGTCATCAATATCGCTTCCGTCAACGGCATGGCCGTCTTCGGCCATCCGGCCTATAGCGCCGCCAAGGCAGGGCTTTTGCATTTCACCCGGCTGGTCGCAGTCGAATACGGCAAGTTCGGCATCCGCTCGAATGCGGTCGCGCCCGGCACCGTGCGCACTCAGGCCTGGGAAGTTCGCGCCGCCGCAAACCCGAATGTCTTCGAGGAGGCGAAGCGCTGGTATGCGCTGCGGCGCGTCGTCGATCCAGTCGACGTTGCCAATGCCGTCTCCTTCCTTGCAAGCCCGCTTGCCTCGGCGATCACTGGCGTCTGCCTGCCTGTTGATTGTGGCCTGACGGCAGGGCAAGCCGAGCTTGCCCACACCTTCTCACAGTCCGAACACTACTGAAGCTCGCTGCCAAAAGGGAACGCCATGCTGCCGTCCTCCTATCATCTTGAAAACACATGGTCTCCCGAGGGCGGAAAGCATGGTCGCCTGACCCTGACGCTTTTCAATTTTTCGGATGTACCTCTTGCGAATTTTCGCCTCGCCTATACGACGCTGACGCGCTTCGTCGATCCCAAAGCCTGCGACAATGCCGTCTTCGTCCGCCGCAACGCCAATTTTCATGAATTTGCGCCGCCGGCCGGCGTGTCTATCGCGCCCGGAGAGAGCTGGACATTCACCGTCTCCTCACTTCACCGCATCGCGCGGCATTGCAACGATGGCGCCAAGTCCGCCTATGTGACGCTGGAAGATGGCACGCATGTCACGGTCTTCACCTCGGACCTGCTGCTCGCCGATCGCACCAGCGAGCCGCCGCCGGTGCTGCTGCCGGAAGGCAGGCTGGAGCTCCCCTATGCCGTCCAGCCCTGGCCGGCGAAGATCGACGTCAAGCCGGGCGAAGACTTCCCGGTCGCGCTCTATCCGGTCAACGGCACGGATGCTGCGAGCGTCAAGGCGCTGGCCACGGCGCAGGCGCTGTTCCGCCGCCTCTTTCCGTCCAATCACATCCCTTTCAGCCTCATTGCTGCGCCGCAGGGCCGGGCGCTGCGTTTCGTTGAACAGCCGGCACTTGCCCGCGAAGCCTATGAGCTTTCCTTTTCCGGCAATGAGGTCGTGCTTGCCTTCTCCACTGCGTCAGGCCGTCTCTATGGCCTGACGACGCTGGCGCAGCTTCTCGATGGCGCGCGGCGGGAGCCCGGCAAGTTCCGCTTCCCGGTCGCAGGCGTGATTGCCGACCGGCCACGCTACGGTTGGCGCGGCTGCCATCTCGACGTCTCCCGGCAGTTCACCCCGAAGGACGATGTCCTGCGCCTGCTCGACATCCTTGCATGGTTGAAGCTTAATATCTTCCATTGGCATCTGACCGATGACGAAGCCTGGCGGCTGGAGATCCGCGCCTATCCGCAGCTGACCACGACGGGCGTGCTGCGCGGACCGGACGAGCCGCTGTTGCCGCAGCTCGGTAACGCGGCCGAGCCGGTCGGCGGCTTCTATTCGCAGGATGATGTCCGCGAAATCGTCGCCCATGCCGCAGCGCTCGGCATCGAGGTCATCCCCGAGATCGACATTCCCGGCCATAGCACCGCCACCCTCGTCGCTCTGCCTGAGCTGATGGACGGGCAGGAGGCGCCGGACAGCTATCACTCCGTGCAGGGCTATCCGAACAACGCCCTGAACCCGGCGATCGAGCTCACCTATGAATTCCTCGCCAAGGTCTTCGATGAAATGGTCGAGCTCTTCCCTTCGGAATATATCCATATCGGCGGCGATGAGGTCGCCAATGGGTCCTGGCTTGCGTCGCCGCTTGCACGCAAGCTGATGGAGCAGGAAGGCATATCGGGGACCTTTGCCCTTCAGTCCTACTTCCTGAAGCGCATCAAGGCCATGCTTACCGAGCGCGGTCGCAAGCTTGCCGGCTGGAACGAAGTCGCACACGGCGGCGGCGTCGATCCCAAGAGCACGCTGTTGATGGCCTGGGAAAAGCCGGAGGTCGGCATCGAGCTGGCGCGTGAGGGTTATGAGGTCGTCATGACGCCTGGCCAGGCCTATTATCTCGACATGGTGCAGGCCGACGCATGGCAGGAGCCGGGCGCGAGCTGGGCAGGCACTGTGCCGCCAGCCCATACCTATGCCTACGAGGCCGAGGGCGATTTCCCCGATGAGCTGAAACACCTGATGAAGGGGGTGCAGGCCTGCATCTGGCAGGAGAATTTCATCTCCCGCGACTATTTCAATCGTCTGGTCTTCCCGCGTCTGCCCGCCATTGCTGAGGCGGCCTGGACGCCCAAGGCAGAGAAGGACTGGCTGCGCTTTGCCGCCATTGTGCCGCTGAGTCCGAAGCTTTAAGCGTTGTCGGCGGCAGCATCACCCGCTGATATCCGAATGCCCTGAGGCCGCCGAACGAGCATTTCGGCGGCTTTCTTATGCCGGTATAGGACATTAGCCCGCCCGCAGCGTCGCCATGTCAGTCGGGAAGAAACCCGCCCAGGCCATCACCGCCATTGCCGTGATCACGAGCAGGTACCACATGCTGAGATAATCTCCGACCAAACGTCGGTTCAGCGCGGCAAAGAGAAGGCCGACGCTAAAGGCCAGCCAGAGCAGATTGCAGACGTGGTTCATTTTTTTGTTCCCCTTATTCGTCTTGCCCTCCCTGGAGCAGAGGTTAACGAGTTGGAGATGCAAGAGGTAGCGCTATAGCGGGATGGAGGTCTGCGCAAAGCGGGAAGCGCGGATGCGGCGACCGGTGTCTTGTCTTGAGAGACCGGCAGCAAGCAAGCCGGATGATCGTCGCGCGGCGTGCCTCACACTGGATCGGGTCCAAGGAAGCCCAATAAAATCTTAAACGCACCCCCGCGGTCCCGGAACATCTCGCGCCACTCCCCGTTATCGCAAAATGGCCGGGATGAGGAGGTAGGGTCATGGAACATGGTGATTGGAGCAATCCCGTCATAGTCGAGCTTGGCGGCGCGGGACATTTTGCAATCATAACCAATGCGCTCGATGCGGCGAACTGTATGAGCGAGGAGTGGCCGGTAAGTGGCGGGCCTGCGGTCGATGAGGCCGTGCTGGTCTGCCTCGATGCCGTGCTCGGCAAAGCTTCCGCCGAGGAGTCGCGCAAGGCCTTCCTGGATGCGGCGCACGAAGCGGGGCTCAGCGTCAGGCCGGACACCGAAAGCCTGCACTAGATCGACGTGCAATATATGGTGGGAGTGATGAGGCGGCCCGGGATATTCGAACCGGCGGCGCTCAAATCATCCAGAAGATCAGGCTGAGGATCACGATAACCGCGAGGATGAATCCGATCATCCTCCCGAGCCCTTCGTTGACATTGCCATTGCCCACGATCAGATCGTACCAGTCGCTCTTATGATCCATCGAAAATCCCTCAAGGTCTATCCTATTAGGTCGCGGCTGTCCCAACAGTCAACGGTTTAAGGCGGCTGAAAAGCCTGAAGCACTGACGCAGCCCAGAGTGACGCTGGCCATGCAGCTTTTGCTCGACAGCATCATGACCTCGCTGGCCTGTGCCGATCTGCCCCGCAGAGCCGCCGGCAGGGAGCATTCCCGTTTCCGGTGAACAGCTACCAAGGAAATAGCGGGCTTTGAACGCGGTTCGAACATGTCCTCCGAACTCGTTGCCGTCGATCTGACGGCGGTGCGGTTCGAGAGAACTAGGGCTGAACAGGCTCAGCTACGTTCGAGATGGACAGATGCAGACCGCAAACGGCGCGCCTCCGATAGATGAAGGGAAGTCACTGGCAATCCTGGGGGGCGAAGTGAACATAGCAACCAATTAGTAAGGCAGCCTGAGATAATATCTTGCCACTTGAATTTGAAAGTTTGATTTGATGTCGGATCAACCAACTTCGATTGCAATGGCAACCCAACACAGTGCAAGCCGATGCTGGGTCCTTCTTCTCGCCGTTTGTTCTTTGTATGTCGGGCTCGCAGCGGTCTCCTGGCCCTTCCGTTATTTCACTTTGTTGCGCATCTATGCGCAGACATTCCTTATCGGCATCCCGATGATTTTGTCCGCTGGCGTTATCGCCGGAGGCATTCTGACTGACATGATGGCTCCGTTGCGGGGTACACTGCGCATTCTTCGAAACGGTGGGTTGCAGACGGCAGCCATCGTCTTGGGCTATCTGCTGTTCCTCACCGCTTTCACGACCTTCAAGATCGCGATCCCCGAAATCGTGCCTTTCTACGCTGATCCTCTGCTGGCCAGCATAGATCGAACGATCTTCGGCGCGGACGCCTGGTTCTTCAGCCACTTGATGGTCAATAGACCGATGCTTCTTTTTCTGGCGTTCCAATACGAAGTCACCTGGAAGGTGATGTGGTTCGCCATGTTCGTCTTCGTTGGCCTTTGGTCGGATCGGAAGCGCGGTGCCAGATATCTGCTCGCCCACGCTCTGATGCTGATTATTTGCGGGACAGTCCTTGCAACAGCCCTGTCGTCAGTCGGCCCGATCTTCTACGACCGGATCTACGGCGGTGATCGTTTTGCTGATCTTGCCGCTACCATGCGGAGTCTAGGCGATGCCACGGATACCTGGCAGACTTCAAACTATTTGTTCCTGGCATATCGAAGCGGGCAGCTTTATCTCGGCAGCGGCATCAGCGCCATGCCGAGCATTCATGTGGCGGTTACCGCACTGAATGCTTTCTTCCTGGCGAGCTTCAATCGTTGGCTGGGCATCATTGCATGGGGTTTCTTTGCTGCAATCGCTTTCATGTCGGTCGAAACCGGCTGGCATTATGTCTCGGATGGCGTTCTGTCGTTCATAGTGGTCAGCGCAATTTGGTATGGCACAGGGAAAGTGTCGGAAACCTGGGGCTGACAATCGAGCGGTGTGGTGAGCTAATTTTCGGATATTCGCCGAGGATGCATGTTTTCCGTGGCTCGTCGCGCTCGCAATCAAGGCACGAATTCTTGTGTCCGACAGCTTCATCAGCAGCTAGAGACCGAATGAACCGGTGCGCTTGTCGTGCTTTTCACTCATTCTCGCCAAAGCGATCTGACCCGAGGCACGGTTCCGAATTTGGCCGGTGAATCCAAAGCGGCGTTCGGAGTTATGTCGGTCGTGATTGCAATCCATCTGATGAAACGGATTGACGCAACCTGATATATGGCTTTCGATTTTGCCGGGGATATCAATAGGTTCAGCATACGGATCCAAAAAATCCGCATCGGATGAAACCGATTAAAAAAGGGAAATGGTGCCCAGAAGAGGACTCGAACCTCCACGCCTCGCGGCACAGGTACCTGAAACCTGCGCGTCTACCAATTCCGCCATCTGGGCGACGGACACGCATGTAAGGGGGTGGCCGTCCGGTGTCAACAGGGTTTTTGAAGTTTTCGTGGCAATCGTGAAAAAAGCGGGTGAAGCCCGGGTCAAACCCGGGCTGCGGCCCATGCGCTGATCAGGCCAAGTCCCTGTTCCAGCAGGGCCTTTGCCTCGTTTTCGCTTGATGCTTCCACATAGCAGCGCATTTCCGGCGCATTGCCGGAGGGGCGGAAATGGATGATTCGGTTATCCACAAGTGTCACCCGCAGGCCGTCGATGTCGCTCTTCGAGGCGACGCTCGCAATGGGCTTGAGGAAATCCGCAAGATTGGCGTCGGAGGCGCGCAGATAAGCCATCAACGCCGCGCTGGTTTCCACGGGGAAATTCTCCAGACGGTCGGCGGCGGCAAAGGGCAGGCGATAGCTGCCGGCCACGGCGGAGAGCGGCTTCTTGGTCTTTGCGGCGGCGTATAGCGTTGCCAGGATCGGCAGGAAGCTGTCGCGCGTCGGCAGCGGCTCGAAAGGCTTGCCCTCGATGGTGAAGCGGCTGGCCGTCAGCGTGCCGCCATTGGCCTCGAAGCCTATGACATTGGCCTTGCCGGCGGCAACGGCTTCGTCCATGCCGGCAATCACATAGGGCGAGCCGACGCGGGTGCGGGTGACGGCATAGGAGCCGGCGGCTTCGATGCCGGAATTGGAGGTGACCGGCGTCACGACCACTTGTGCGCCGAGGAAGTTCGCGGCGATGAGGCCGAGCAGATCGCCGCGCAGCGGCTCGCCGGTTTCGTCCGCGACCAGCGGCCGGTCGCCGTCGCCATCGGCAGAGACGATGGCGTCCAGGCCATGCTCCGGCGCCCAGCCCTTCATGAGGCGGATCGTCTCGGCCGAGACCGCTTCGGTATCCACCGGGATGAAGCTCTCGGAACGGCCGAGCGGCACGACGCGGGCGCCGTAGTGCTGCAGCACCTGGCCGAAGAGATCGCGCGCCACCGTGCTGTGCTGATAGACGCCGATGGTGAGGCCGGCGAGGCTGCCGGAAGGCAGCAGGCCCTTGTTGCGCTCCAGGAACAGCGCCTCCGTCTCCGCTGTGCGGTTTTCCGTTTCTGCTGGCGTTTCGTCGAGAACGGAATCGCCGATTGCCAGGGCTTCCTCGCTGATCGCCACCTCGTCGCGCTTGTCGATTTCGCCGTCGGGCCGGTAGAATTTGATGCCGTTGCGGTCGGCGGGGATGTGCGAACCGGTAATCATCAGCGAGGCCGCCTTCAGCTGCAGGCCGTAGAGTGCCAGCGCCGGTGTCGGCAATGTGCCGCAGTCGATCGGCGTCAGGCCTGCCCGCTTCAGCGCGCCGATGCAGGTGGCCGAGATCGCCGGGCTCGATTCGCGGAAATCGCGGCCAACGAGGACGAGGTCGCCCGGCTTGGCATGGCCGCTCTTCAGCAGATGGCGGGCAAAGGCCGTCGCATAGAGCGCCGATGCCCGTCCCGTGAGGTCTGCGGATAGGCCGCGAAGGCCGCTGGTGCCGAATTTCAAGCTGCTCACTGGCAATCTCCTAGAAATGATTGCGCTGTTATGGAGCAAGCTGCGTTGCGGATCAACCGATCGAGATCACGGCTGTGTGCACGCCCAAGCACTGGTTTTGCCCCTCTTGCAATCCCACATAGATGCATGGCCCTTGTGAAAGGGACATTGCTTCACGGCGTATGGAACAGGAGTTCGTCATGGCTGTCTTCAGCAAGATCGCTTCCGGTTGCGCTCTGGCGCTCGCCTTGCTGGGGCAGGCGGGTTTGGCTGCCGCTGCTTCGAATTCTCCGAAGATCGCCATTCCGCCGAGCACCACGAATTCGGTCATCTGCGATTCCCGAGGCTGCTTCGGTTTCGGGCAACGGCAGTTCTACACAAGGCCCGGCCAGCCGCTTCCGATCACGCCACCCTATACGGGAGGGGTGAAACGGTTCGACAGCCCGCGTGTTCAAATGCCCCCGCGCGAAACCTATGCGCCGCCGCCGAGGGCTCTCTATCCTTCGCCGGCTCAGAAACTTAGGCAGCATCAGACCTGGTGCGCCGAGCGTTACCGGACATACAATCCCGGCACCAATCGCTATACGACGATCAACCGCGGCACTCAGCCCTGCCGTTCGCCTTTCGACTGATAACCCCGAGCGGCAGGAGGCTCAGCTCTCCAGCGATCCGCGGTCGGTATGGCCGAGATCGCGCTCGGGGTCGATGACATCGCGCACCCGCTGCTTCAGCTCCTTCGGTCCCGGGAAGCCGCCATCGCGCTTGCGCTCCCATAGCAGCTCGCCATCGATGCGGATTTCGAAGACGCCGCCCGTGCCGGGGATCAATGCTACTTCGCCGAGGCTGTCGGTGAAGGTCTGCAACAACTCCTGTGCCATCCAGCCGGAGCGTAGCAGCCAGTTGCATTGGGTGCAGTAGAGAATGGTGATGCGGGGCTTGTCGCTCATTTTATCGGTCCTTTGCTATTTTGCTGACATCTAGGCTCAACTTTAGTTCGCTGCAAGCCAAAGCAATTCCAGGAAAGTGCCAGGCGGTTTTCCGTCCGGAATTGCGCGAGGGCAGACGGCCAGAGCGGCTCTGTATTTCCGTCGAGCGCTGAAACGCTCTGGCCACTTGCCTCTCCCGCCGCCACATGCTCATCTCTGCCGGCAACATGTTCGGGGATCATCGGAATGCGCGTCGCCATCATCGAGAATATGAAGAACACGCCGCTCGGCGCGCTTGGCATCGCGCTGGAGGAAGCCGGAGCTGTGATCGAATGGTTCCGCCCATGGAGCGGCGAGGCATTGCCGAAGGATGCGTCATCTTACGACGCGCTGGCCGTGCTCGGTGGTGAACAGAGCGCTCGCGACGACGATACCCATCCCTATCTGCCGGAACTGGCGCGGCTGATGCGCCGTTTCGAGGGCGAGGACAAGGCCGTGCTCGGCATCTGCCTCGGCAGCCAGATCCTGGCGCGCGCCTATGAAGCGGAAAATCTTCTCGGCACCGCCCATGAATTCGGCTGGAAGACGGTCGGCCTCACGGAAGAGGGTAAGGCAGACCCGCTGCTGGCCGACGTTGGCGACGAATTCACCATTTTCGAATGGCATGGCGACACCTTTACCTTGCCGGCCGGCGCCACGCGCCTTGCCGCCAACGGCGTCACGCCGAACCAGGCCTTCCGCATCGGCCGTGCCACCTATGGCACGCAGTTCCACTTCGAGGCCAATGCCGCCGTGGTCGAGCGCTGGCGCGGCGAATTCAAGGAAACGATCGAGCGCAAGGAGCCTGGCTGGCTGGAAAACTATCCGCAGCTTGTCGCCAAGCATGCTGCTGCGGCCGAGACGGCTGGCCTTGCCATCGCCAGGGCCTGGGTGCGGACGATCGGCGCCCGAACGGAGCTTCTGCAAGTCGCGGAGGCTTGAGGATCACAAGGAGCTTTCGTCAATTGCAGGGCGGCTGATGCTGGTAGCGACGTGCCGCGCGTCGATAATCTATGAAATAGGAGGAAATGACATCATGAGTACGCTGGGACTACCAAGCGAGGGCGGTTGCCGTTGTGGGCAGGTGCGGTTGAGGATCAGCGCCAGGCCGATGCTCACCATGGCCTGCCACTGCACCGGCTGCCAGCGCATGACCGCCGGCCCCTATTCGCTGAGTGCCGCCATTCCCTCGGATGGTTTCGAGGTGACGGCGGGTGAACCTGTCATCGGCGGCCTGCACGGCGACGCCATCCATCACTATTTCTGCCCGCATTGCATGAGCTGGATGTTCACCAAGCTTGAAGGTGTCGACTGGTTCGTCAACGTCCGCGCCACCATGCTCGACGACCCCAGCTGGTTCACGCCCTTCATCGAGACCTGGACGAGCGAAAAGCTGCCCTGGGTGACGACGCTGGCCAAGCACAGCTATGCCGCGCTGCCGGCGATGGAGGAGTATGAAGGGCTGACGAAGGAATATATGGGGCAGGCCTAATGCTGAAGCGGCAAAGTTGTGCCGTCAGAACTGGCGATACTGCGCAAAAGGCAGACCATGTCTTTCGATATCGGCATTCGCCTTGGCAATCGCATCTGTATTTTCGATGAGCCAGAGACGCTCGCGCTCAATTTTGCTGGCGCGAGCGTTATTCTCGACGGAAGCTGAGATACCGCTCTTCGGGTCGCTCACTCGTCCCCCATCTTCAGCGCGGCAATAAAGGCTTCCTGCGGGATTTCGACCTTGCCGAACTGCCGCATGCGCTTCTTGCCTTCCTTCTGCTTGTCGAGCAGCTTGCGCTTGCGGGTAGCGTCGCCGCCGTAGCACTTGGCGGTCACGTCCTTGCGCAGTGCCTTCACCGTCTCGCGGGCGATGATGCGGCCGCCGATGGCGGCCTGGATCGGGATCTGGAACATGTGCTGCGGGATCAGGTCCTTCAACTTCTCGCACATGACGCGGCCGCGCTTTTCGGCGGCTGAGCGATGCACGAGCATGGAGAGCGCGTCCACCGGCTCGGCATTGACGAGGATCGACATCTTGACGAGATCGCTCTCGCGATAGTCGGTCAGGCTGTAGTCGAAGGAGGCATAGCCCTTGGAGATCGACTTCAGGCGGTCGTAGAAGTCGAAGACGACTTCGTTGAGCGGCAGGTCGTAGGTGATCATGGCGCGGTTGCCGACATAGGTCAGCTCGGTCTGGATGCCGCGGCGGTCCTGGCAGAGCTTCAGGATCGAGCCGAGATAGTCATCCGGCGTCAGGATCGTCGCCTTGATCCATGGCTCGCGGAACTCGGAAATCTTGACGACGTCGGGCATGTCGGCCGGGTTGTGCAGCTCGATCTCGGTGCCGTCGGTCATGGTGAGCTGATAGACGACCGAAGGGGCCGTCGCGATCAGGTCGAGATTGAATTCGCGCTCCAGGCGCTCCTGGATGATTTCCAGGTGCAGGAGGCCGAGGAAGCCGCAGCGGAAACCGAAGCCGAGAGCGGCGGACGATTCCATTTCAAAGGAGAAGCTGGCGTCGTTGAGGCGCAGCTTGCCCATGGCCGAGCGCAGGTCTTCGAAGTCGGCGGCATCGACCGGGAAGAGGCCGCAGAACACCACAGGCTGGGCCGGCTTGAAGCCCGGCAGCGCTGCCGCGGTCGGGCGCTTGTCTTCGGTGATGGTGTCGCCGACGCGGGTGTCGGCCACTTCCTTGATCGAGGCGGTGATGAAGCCGATCTCGCCGGGGCCGAGGCTGTCGACGGCGACCATCTTCGGCGTGAGAACGCCGACGCGCTCGATCTGATACTTCGCGTCCGTGCCCATCATGCGGATGGTCTGGCCCTTGGTCAGCGTGCCGTCGATGATGCGCACGAGAACCATGACGCCAAGATAGGTGTCGTACCAGCTGTCGACCAGCAGCGCCTTCAGCGGGGCCTTTTCGCCGCCCGCGCTCTTCGGTGCCGGCAGCTTATGGACGATGGCTTCGAGAACGTCGGGAATGCCGAGGCCGGTCTTCGCCGAAATCAGCACGGCGTCCGATGCGTCGATGCCGATCACTTCCTCGATCTGATCCTTGATGCGGTCGGGTTCGGCCGCCGGCAGGTCGATCTTGTTGAGGACGGTGACGAGCTCGTGATTGTTGTCGATCGCCTGATAGACGTTGGCGAGCGTCTGCGCTTCCACACCCTGCGAGGCGTCGACGACAAGCAACGATCCCTCGCAGGCCGACAGCGAGCGCGAGACTTCGTAGGCGAAGTCGACGTGTCCGGGCGTGTCGATCAGGTTGAGGATATAGGTCTCGCCATTGTTGGCCTTGTAGTGCAGGCGCACCGTCTGGGCCTTGATGGTGATGCCGCGCTCGCGCTCGATCTCCATATTGTCCAGCACCTGTTCCGACATCTCGCGTTCGGCAAGGCCGCCCGTCGTCTGGATCAGGCGGTCGGCCAGCGTCGATTTGCCGTGGTCGATATGGGCCACGATCGAGAAGTTGCGGATGTGCGAAAGCGGAGTGGTGGAATTGGTGCTCATGCGCGCCATATAGCAGCGCCGCCCCGCGCCGCAAAGCGGAAAAGCGGGGCTTTGGCGGCTATCTTCACGTTATGTTAGCCTTTTCCGGCCCGCCGCCAGGGAGCGCCAATGCGGACTTGATTCCATCATGAGATCGTGTATTTCTCATATAGTAGAATTCCAAGGCGTGAGACATTGATAATGGCGGATGATGATCTGGAACTGGCGATCGGCGTGCGCATCAAGGAGCTGCGCATCGCCCGCGGCCTGACGCTGGATGAGCTTGCCACTGCCTCGGCCGTCAGCCGCGCCATGATCTCGCGCATCGAGCGGGCGGAGGCGAGCCCGACGGCTTCGCTGCTGTCGCGGCTCTGCGCGGCGCTCGGCCTTTCGCTCTCGGCCTTCTTTGCCGAAGAAGACGAGGAGGTATCGCCGCTTGCCCGCCGCGAGCAGCAGGCGATCTGGCGCGATCCGGGAACCGGCTATGTCAGGCGTGCCGTCTCGCCGCCGGGCATGGGCTCGAAGGTCGATGTCGTCGAGGTCATCTTCCCCGCCGGCGCGCGGGTCATCTTCCCGCCGAATACGGCGAGCGCCGATATGAGCCAGCATGTCTGGCTGTTCGAGGGCGAGATGGAGGTGACGCATCGTGACGTCACCCATCGCCTGATGCCCGGCGATTGTCTCTTCATGGGCGTCGGCGACGGTCATGCCTTCCATAATCCCGGCGAGGGTCCGGCGCGCTACAGCGTCATCCTCGATCACGGCCGTTCATAGCTACCCAAGGACCTTTTCATGACCGATATTCGTCTTCTCTCCGCCGCCGAGGCCCGCGACAGGCTATCCGGTCTCTGCGATGTGCTTGTCGATTGCGTCAATGGCGGCGCCTCCGTCGGCTTTATGCAGCCTTACGGAACGGCTGATGCCTTGCCCTATTGGCGGGGCATTGCCGACAGCGTCGAAAGCGGCGCGACATTGCTTTTCGTCGCCGTGATCGAAGGCAGGGTCGTCGGCACAGTGCAGGTGGGTGCCGCGCAGATGCCGAACCAGCCGCATCGCGGCGATCTCAAGAAGCTGCTGGTGCACGGCTCCGCGCGGGGCAAGGGTCTTGCCCGCCTCCTGATGGAAGCGGCGGAGCGCGAAGCCGCCCGCATCGGCAAGACCTTGCTCGTGCTCGACACGGCAACCGGCAGCGATGCCGAAGCGATCTATCCGCGCCTCGGCTGGCAGCGCGTCGGCGTGGTGCCGGATTATGCCATGTGGCCGGAGGGCGGCTTTTGCGACACGACCATTTTCTATAAGCGGATTGCGGCCTGAGAGCGCCCGCTCAGGCAGAGAAGGCGGCAATGGCATCCCGCAACTTGGAGCCCGATGTCCATTGCATCGCCTTCCAGCCGAATTGCCGCGCCGCCTCGATATTGGCCTCGACGTCATCGATGAAGCCGATCTCGCTGGCGGGAAGCCCGACGCGTTCGGTCGCCAGCCGGAAGAATTCGGTTGATGGTTTCTGATAGCCGAGGGCGGCCGAATAGAAGATGTCGTCGAAATGCGAGGAGAGCCGGAGTTCGCCCATCAGATAGGCGGCGCGCATGTGCTCCTGGTTGGTCGCAAGGAACATCCTCGTTCCCCCGGCGCGCAGCGCGGCCAAGTCTTCGAGCAGGCTGTGGTCGAGACGGGAATCGTTTTCGAACCAGTAGTCGATCAGCGTTCTCGCACTGAGATGGGGTGCGATCCTGCCGAGAACCTCTGCAAGCCTCGGCTCCAGCGCATCACGTCCAGTGACGATATCGACCCAGCAGGTCTTGAAGAACGCCTGTTGCAGCACCTCGAGCTTCAATCCGAGATCGCGCTCCAGATAGGTGAAAAGCGGCAGTCCGTCGCTTGGCCGGCCATGAACCAACACGCCATCGACATCGACCATCAGGATTTTCATGCCGGCTGTCTCCAATTCCTCAATTGCAGGCGGAAGGTGCCGTTGTTTGCGATGACCTTCAAGACCGCTCCGTGCTCTTTTTTCTCGTGCGCGATCCATGTAAGCCTTTGCGCCGACAGGATAACGGAGGAGGCGACGATGCGTGTCATTTACTCGGAAGATCACAAGCTCAGGGACGCGAAGACCGAGCTGCATGATGGCCAGCTCGTCACGCCCTTCGAAGCGCCCTTCCGCGCCGAATGGATTCTGGCCGCCGCCAGGGAAGCCGGCTTTACCGATGTCGTTGCGCCTGAAGCCCATGGGCTGGAGACGGCGCGCAAGGTCCATGATCCGGCCTATCTCGATTTTCTCGGCGTCGTCTGGGATCGCTGGGTCGCGGCCGGCTACAAGGGCGAGGCGATCGCCAATTCCTTCCCCGTCAGGCGCACCAGCCAGCGCGTGCCTGACAATATCGTCGGCATGATCGGCCATTATGCCAATGCCGCCGATACTTCGATCACCAAAGGGTCCTATGAAGCGGCGCTCGCCTCCATGCGCTGCGCCCTGACGGGAGCCGATTGGCTGAACGCCGGCAATCGCTTCGCCTTTTCGCTCTGCCGCCCGCCCGGTCATCATGCCGGCTACGATCTCTTCGGCGGCTATTGCTTCATCAACAATGCCGGCGTTGCCGCGCAACGCCTGCGCGATCATGGTGCGGCCAAGGTTGCCGTGCTCGATGTCGATTTCCATCACGGCAACGGCACGCAGGACATTTTTTACCGCCGAGGCGACGTCTTCACCGCCTCGCTGCATGGCGATCCCATCCATGCGTTTCCTTATTTCCTTGGCCATGCCGACGAAGAAGGCGAGAGCGAGGGTCTCGGAACCAATCGCAATTATCCCATGCCGCGCGGCACGCCCTGGGAGGCCTGGTCGTCAGCACTCGACGATGCGCTTGCCCGCATCAGGGCTTTCGGCGCGGAGGCGATCGTGCTTTCGCTCGGCGTCGATACCTTCGAGCGCGATCCGATCTCCTTCTTCAAGCTGACGTCGGAGGATTTCACCCGCATGGGCGAGCTCGTCTCGGCCGCGGGGCTGCCCGTCCTCGTCTGTATGGAGGGCGGCTATGGCGTGCCCGAAATCGGCCTGAACGTTGCCAACGTGCTGAAGGGCCTCGAAACCTGAGAGGCGCTTGCATCAAAGCGCCTGATCGCAGGATGAAAAGTTTGAATTTGCCAGCATAGGGCCAGACCTCTAAAAAACCCGCCAAACGGGAGAGGTCATGGACCAGAAGCTTATCGAAGGTGGCACGGATGGCGGCGCGGCCCTGATGCCGCATCCGGATGTTGCGCCATCGACCGGCGGCATTGCCGCCGGCGTGCTGATGTGCGTCATGTCCATGTCCTGCATCCAGTTCGGTTCGGCTCTGTCGGCTCCGATCATCAATGCCTATGGGCCGGCCGGCGCCACATGGCTGCGGCTCGTCTTTGCGTCCGGTGCCCTGGCGATCATCGTCCGTCCGAAGATCATGAGCTACAGCCGCTCGCAATGGCTCGGCGTGCTGGCGCTCGGCACGGTCTCGGCGCTGATGACGACCGCGTTCTTTTCGGCGATCGCGCGCATTCCCCTGGGCCTTGCCGTTGCTATCGAATTTCTCGGGCCGCTGCTGGTCGCGACCCTTGGCTTCGGCCTTAGCCGCCAGCTTCTGTGGCCGATCTTCGCGGCGATCGGCGTTCTGCTGCTCGCCTATGACGGCGAGGAATGGGTCGGCAATCTGCCGGGTATCCTCTTTGCCATCGGCGCCGGCGCGGGTTGGGCCTGCTACATTCTTTTGACGAAGAAGGTCGGCAATGCCTTCCAGGGCCTCGAAGGGCTTTCCATGTCGCTGCTGGTCGCGGCGGTGGTGTCGACGCCCTTCGGCTTTGCCTCGGCCGCGTCGCATCTAACGGGTTTTGGGCTCCTCGAAATAGCAGGTCTGGCACTGCTTGTGCCTTTGCTGCCCTATGTGCTGGAAATGGTGGCGCTCAGGCGCATGCCGACCTCATCCTTCGGCATCCTCATGAGCCTCGAGCCCGCCATCGGCGCTTTTGCCGGCTTCATTATCCTGTCGCAGCCGATGACACCGTCGCAGATGTTCGGAACGGCCCTCGTCGTTTCCGCCAGCATCGGGGCAACGATTTTTGCAGCGAAAGGCTGAGGCGAGGCCCATAGCCTTGCTGCAAATGCTGCCTTTGGCCGTGAGCGGTCATTGGTTGAGTTTTGGCCCGGCAACGGCCTGTCAATCCGGCGTTTGAAGCCTGGCGATCTGGGGCGCAACGATTGCGATGAACAATCCTGGATCGCCGAAAGCTCTTGCCGAGAGCATTGCCCCGTGAACCGAGGCCATCAGCATTTGAGCCTCTTCCTCAGGCCGCTTGTCCAGCTGGAAGAGGCCATTTTCAGCCCCAGCCCGCAGCACTGACGTAAGCCATCCGGCAAGGCTATGGAAATGGCCTTGGACCTGGGAAGCGACCGCTTCCGGCAGCATCTGCATCTCGCTGGCGAGCATCGCGCAGACGCAGAAGGGCAGCGAGGCGTCCCGAATGCATGAATGCCAGTAGTTCACATAGGCCTGCAGCTGTTCTGAGGGGCTCGAGATCCCTTCGCGCAGAGACGTCAGAGCCGCCTCCGTCTGCTGCCTGTAGCGATCCACCAGCACCGAGACCAGTTCGGCCTTCGTCGGAAAGTGATGGTGGATGCTCGCCTTCCGGATGCCGATCGCAGCGGAGATGTCGGCATAGCTGAAGCCGTTGTAACCTCCCGCCACGATGAGAGACTGCGCGATGTCGAGAATTTTTTCCGAAGTCGAAGCTATTGATTTCATGTCGCTGCCTACCTTTTGGTAGGCTGGCTGTCAAGATTGCTCCAGCGCTTCTGGTTTTCACAAAACGGTGTTCTGGCATCGTGTTGACTCAGTGAGTTTATCTTCCTACTAGTAGGTAGGCAAATACAAGGAACCTACCGATGCAAAGCCGCATTTCACCCCAGTCCAACTGGCTGCAATCCTACTATTTTACACGCGCCCTGTTCTCTATCGCCTGGATTTTCGCCGCGATCCTCTTCAGTGCAAAAGCGCTGCCCACCGCGTTTCTGCTGGTGATCTATCCCGTATGGGATGCTCTCGCCAATCTGGTCGACGCCCGGGTTAACGGCGGCTTTAAGGTTAATCCGTCTCAGGCGTTGAATGTCGTCGTCAGCATCGTCACGGCGCTCGCCGTTGTCGTGGCCGCCTATAATAGCACCTATGCCGTCCTAGCCGTGTTTGGGGCTTGGGCGATCCTCTCGGGCCTGTTGCAACTCTATACCGGTGTGAGGCGCTGGCGCGCCTATGGCGCTCAATGGGTGATGATCTTGAGTGGTGCGCAGTCGGCCCTTGCCGGCGGTTTCATGCTCAGCCGATCCCTCGGCACGGTTGCGCCGACGATTCTGGACATCGTCCCCTATGCGGCGTTCGGAGCTTTTTACTTTCTGCTTTCCGCAATCTGGCTTGCGGTTGCGGCTCATCGCAAAGCACATGCATAGGCGCCGGCTAACCTTGCGGCGGCGAGTTTGAAGTGACTTGCCGCCGTCGAGAGAGTGAGCATCGCTCACCTCTTGCCGCAGTTGCTGGCGGCGAAGTTTTGAAGCTCCGCCAATCGCTCGCCTGTCGGCATCTGCCGCCGAGCTCCGTATTTTCGCGTGGCCCGCCTAAACCGTCTTCCTCGCGGGATCGTCCAGCGCCGGATTATAGAAGAGTGAGAGCGTCAGGCTCTTGGCGATGCGCTCGGCCGTCGCCATGAACCAGTCTCTTGCTTCTTTGGATGGTGCGATATCGGCAAGTGTTTCCGAGAAAAGTGCCAGCCATTCCGGAAACAGGTCGGCCGCCATGCCCTCGACGCCGAGATGCGCCTGCACCGGCTTGCCACCATAGGCGCCGTTCTTGAAGGCGACCGAGGACCAGAAGCGCTTCATCTTTTCCATGTGCTCGGGCCAGCGCCCGGCAAGCCGTCCGTCGAACACCGGTCCGAGCCGGGGATGTGCCTGAACGCGGCCATAGAATGTCTCCACCAGCCTGTCGATGAAGGCGGCATCGATGCCCATCCGCGCCATCTCGGCCTCGGCCTTTTCGCGGATGCCGGCAAGATGGGCGGCGCGAGCCTGTATCTCGTTTTCCATCATAGTCTCCAAGCGGTCGCGTGGAAGTTCGCGGCACTGACTGCTGTCGGCGTTTATGTAAGCCATTTCCCGGCGCGACCAAGACGTCATGGAGATGTTGCGGCAATCTGTCAAAGTATCTTGCTATTTGCCGCGGCCCGATCCGGCGGGCTGCAAATTTTTCCGGCGTGATTTTCCCCGCAACGGCACCTCCATGCTTGACCGGCGCAGCGACCCACTTTAGATTTAGAATAATTCTAAAGTCATGAGGTTGCCCCCGATGCTGCTAGGCTTGTTCCGTCCATCGAAACGTCCCTTCACCTCTCTCTCCGAGCAGGAGATCCTCGCGATTGCCATCGCGGCCGAAGAGGACGATTCGCGCATCTATCTCGCCTATGCCGATACGCTGCGCCCGCATTATCCCGAGTCCGCCAAGGTCTTTGAAGACATGGCCGAAGTCGAGGATACCCATCGCAAGACGCTGATCGACATGCACCGCCGCCGCTTCGGCGAGCGTATCCCGCTGATCAGGCGCGAGCATGTGCATGGCTTTTACGAGCGCAAGCCGGATTGGCTGCGCAAGAACCTCTCGCTCGATGCCATGCGCGACGAGGCCGAGGCGATGGAGCAGCAGGCCTATAATTTTTATGTCGAAGCGGCCAAGCAGGTGTCCGATGCCTCGACGCGCCAGCTTCTCGGCGATCTCGCGCTGGCCGAGCAGGGGCATGAAGACGTCGCCCGCATGCTGGGCGAGAAGCACACGCCGGAAGAGGTTAAGCACGAAGAGGATGCGCAGGCACGCCGCCAGTTCGTACTCACCTATGTGCAGCCAGGCCTCGCCGGTCTGATGGACGGTTCCGTCTCCACGCTCGCGCCGATCTTCGCCGCCGCCTTTGCCACGCAGCAGACATGGCAGACCTTTCTTGTCGGCCTTTCGGCTTCGGTCGGCGCCGGCATTTCCATGGGGTTCACCGAAGCGGCCCATGATGACGGCAAGATCTCCGGTCGCGGCTCGCCGATCAAGCGCGGCCTTGCCTGTGGTATCATGACGGCGCTCGGCGGCCTCGGCCACGCGCTGCCCTACCTCATTCCGCACTTCTGGACCGCGACGATCACCGCGGCCGTCGTCGTCTTCTTCGAGCTTTGGGCCATTGCCTTCATCCAGAACAAATATATGGAGACGCCGTTCCTGCGGGCTGCCTTCCAGGTCGTTCTCGGCGGCTCGCTGGTGCTGGGTGCCGGCATTCTGATCGGAAATGGATGAGGCATGAAGGATCTTTTGTCCCCACGAATCGAGCGAAGATAGTCCGTCATCACGAAATGTTAAATTTCGGAACGCCTTTCGCCGCCACCGGTTAGCAACACGAGGCCGCTCTTGGCCTCGTCTGCAAACCAAAGGAGATGATCCAATGGCAAACCAAGGTGGAATCCACGAGCAGCATGTGAAATCTGGCCAGCAGAGCCACAAGCGCATGGACAATGACAATACGAGGAGTGCTTCATCCACCAGTTCCCGTGAGCCGCACTCTGAAGGCCCGCGCGGCGGCACCCACGAGCAACATGTCAAGGCAGGCCAGCAGAGCCATAAGAACCGTTGACGTTCGTCGTGGAGACAAATTCGTCCGCACTCGAAAGTGAGGACCGTTCTTATTAAATGACGAAAAAGCGAAAGGCCGGTCCGATGGGCCGGCCTTTCCGCGTGATGATAATTGGCTTGCGCTTACTTGACGGCGCCGACCAGGACGTCGTTGCCGTTCTCGATGGTGACCCAGCGGCCGGCATTGAAGCTCGCCTGGCGCTTCAGGTAGGAATAGGGGGTCTTGGTCCAGACCTTGATCTCGTCCTCGAGGTTGTCGAGGATAAAATCGCCCTGCTTGGTGCGCAGCGTCAGCACTGCATGTCCTTCGCCGTCGGGCTTGCGAACGACCGTCATCAAAAGGTTGGAGGCCGAAATGCCGCTCTGCATCAGCATTCTGCGCTTAAGCAGGGCAAAATCCTCGCAGTCGCCGGCGGTCTTCGGATATTCCCAATATTCCTCCTGGCCGTAGACTTCCATGTCGGTCGCCGGACGAATGGTTTTGTTGACGCGCAGGTTGATCTGGTTGACGAGAGCCCAGGAGGCCGCGTTCATGTCGACGGGACCGACATTGCGGGTCGGCCCGCACTCGTCGGTATGTCTCTGGCAGAAGTCGTAGTGCCCGATCGGCTGGGAGGTCACGTTGCCGACGGTCATCGAAACACCCTGCTGAGGTGCCGGCATCGCGGCCGACGACATCGCAACTATAGCAGCGAAGGCAATCAACAAGCCCTTAATACGCACGCCCACTATCCTTGTATCGTCCCTGCATTTGTTAACAAATTGTTAATGTAGGGGGGTGCGCGAAGTCAATCGTTACTTAAGTGTTAACGCCGGAACCGGCTCATATGGTTAATTTCGGCACAATCAAGGAGATAGTTGCCATAATCTTTTGCTGCCTGCGATTACGCAGGCGCGCGCATGAGGCGGCCGGAAAAGGAGGCCGCGCGATGAGTGTTTCGCTGGTATCTATTTGTTTTTATGGCGTATTATGCAGCGCCAACGTCTCGGCCACGGCGAGCATGCGCTCGATGTCCTGCGACCGCGACAGGCGATGATCGCCATCGCGCACAAGTGTTAACACCACATCGTCGGCCGGCAGATGCTCGACCAGCTTTAACGAATGCGAGAAAGGCACGTCGGCATCCTGCATACCCTGCAATATATGCACCGGGCAGCCGGTTTCGATGATGCCGGTGAGCACGCGATTGGCGCGGCCGTCCTCGATGAGGGCGCGGGTGAAGATGTTCGGCTCGGGGCTGTAGTCCGAAGGCTCCTCGAAATAGCCGTGCTCCGCCAGCGATCGCCGCTCGACATCGGAAAGGTTGGGCTCGATGAGGTCGACGGTGAAATCGGGTGCCGGCGCGATCAGCACGAGGCCCGCAATGGCGGGTGCCTTCTTGTGCTTGCGCAGTTCCTGGATGATCCGAAGGGCGATCCAGCCGCCCATCGACGAGCCGACGAGAACGATCTTCTTTGGCTTGGTATGGTCGATGACGGCAAGCGCCTCTTCCAGCCAGCGCGAAATCGTGCCGTTGGTGAACTTGCCGCCGGATTGTCCGTGGCCGGAATAGTCGAAGCGGATGCAGCCGATACCAAGCCGCTCCGCCAGCGCATCCAGTTCCAGTGCCTTGGTGCCGCTCATGTCGGATCGATAGCCGGACAACCAGACGAAGCTGACATTCCTGGCGCCCTTGCCGGCGCCGCGCTGAATGATGGCGATCTGGCGTTCGCTCTCGCCCGTGCCAACGGGAAGGAAGGTCGGTTGGATGGCGGCGATGGTCTCGGACATGAAAAGCTCCCGGATTTTCTGCCCTATAGAACAGATTCGCGCCCGCGTGACCTGAAAAATCCTCGATCTTTTCGTCGGGCTCTCTATATAATTGGCGAAGATACTGTGTCCTTCGCGCATCTCGCGCTTCCGTGACGCTCTATTGACACGCGGGAGGTGCTTTTTTCCTGCTGTCATGCTATTGACTTCAACACAGCTTTTACGACATTTCCGTCAGTTGCGCCGACGGGGAGCGAGAGGCTTGCAGCTATCCGAAACAATTCGTGGAGAATACGACCATTCGCAGACCCTTTAAAACCGATGCGCCCGTAAAGGACGGGCCACGTTCCAACAGGGAAATTCGCATTCCCAAAGTTCAGCTCATCGCTGCCGACGGCGCGAATATGGGCATCGTCCCGACCGACCAGGCATTGAGAATGGCAGAGGAGGCCGGTCTCGATCTGGTGGAGATTTCCCCCAATGCTGAACCGCCTGTGTGCAAGATCCTCGATCTGGGCAAGCTGAAATACGCCAACCAGAAGAAGGCCGCCGAGGCGCGCAAGAAGCAGAAGATTGTCGAAGTCAAAGAAATCAAGATGCGTCCCAACATCGACACCCATGACTATGAGGTGAAGATGAAGGCGATCGGTCGTTTCTTTGAAGAAGGCGACAAGGTGAAGGTAACCTTGAAGTTCCGCGGCCGCGAAATGGCCCACCAGGAACTGGGCATGAAGCTGCTTCAGCAGGTCAAGGAAGATACGATCGAGATCGCCAAGGTGGAGGCCGAGCCCAAGCTCGAAGGCCGCCAGATGATGATGGTACTTGCGCCGAAGTGAGGCGCAGGTTGAAATAAGAGGTCGGAGCCGTCCCATTGGGCGGCTTTTTCCTTTTTGTGGTCCGGTTGCGTGTTGTCATCGATCTGCAAAGATTCCTGCATTCGCACCGTTGCACTTCAGGGCAAGTGCGGTTATAAGCGCGCGTCCGAACTGACCGGCAGGGCATGCCGTGGCAGTTCAGAATGCTGGTGGAATGGTTCGTCACCGTATCCGCCGTTCAACAACAAACGCTCCGGCACCTTGTTGCAGCCCGGCCAGTCCGGATCTGTGGGAAGGGCTTTTAAGCAAAGCGCGCCAGGAAGCATCGAAGGAGTAGCAAAATGCCCAAGATGAAGACGAAGTCCTCTGCCAAGAAGCGGTTCAAGATCACCGCATCCGGCAAGGTCAAGGCAGCCGCTGCTGGCAAGCGCCACGGCATGATCAAGCGTAGCAACAAGTTCATTCGCGACGCCCGCGGTACCATGGTTCTCGCAGAACCGGATGGCCGTAAGGTTATCAAGAACTACTTGCCGAACGGTCTCTAAGACTATTCGTAACGCTATAGACTAAGGAGATCATGAAATGGCACGCGTAAAAAGAGGCGTTACCGCCCACGCCAAGCACAAGAAGGTTCTGAAGGCAGCCAAGGGCTTCTACGGCCGTCGCAAGAACACCATCCGTACCGCCAAGGCCGCCGTCGACCGTTCCAAGCAGTACGCTTACCGCGACCGCAAGGTCAACAAGCGCAACTTCCGCGCCCTCTGGATCCAGCGTATCAACGCTGCCGTCCGCGAGCATGGCCTGACCTACGGCCGCTTCATCGACGGTCTGAACAAGGCTGGCATCGAAGTCGACCGCAAGGTTCTCTCCGACATGGCAATCCATGAGTCGGAAGCTTTCGGCGCGCTCGTCGCCGCTTCGAAGAAGGCGCTTGAGTACCTCAAGGACGCCGGCACGAAGAACGAGTTCGAAGCAGCCGTTAACTAACGCTGCCTCGCACGTCTTTCGTAAATTCATTATGAAACCCGCGCTGGCGAAACCGGCGCGGGTTTTGTGTTTTGCAGCATATGCTTTTCCATCGTGTCAGGCTTCCTTGCTGGGCGAGGCTCGAAAAATGGGTCGAGCATCGGGCGACAAGTGCCAAGGACCGCATTCTCGGCGTGTTTTTGTCATTTGCCCGGTTGATTGGCCGCCTGCACATGGATAGTGATCTGCAGCGCCTCATCGTTGCCACAAGCTGTCTGATGTGGGCGTTCATCCATTATTCCGCGGAATGAGCGGCGTTCCAAGCCCGCCGCCCGCAAGGCAGGATCAGATGACGGAACTCGTAACACTCGAAACCCAACTCATGGCCGAGGTGGCCGCGGCGACCGACGAGCAGTCGATCGAAGCCGTCAGGGTCGCTGCACTCGGCAAGAAGGGCTCGGTTTCGGAACTGCTGAAGACGCTGGGCTCGATGTCGCCGGAAGAACGGCAGACGCGTGGTGCGGCGATCAACGCTCTGAAAAACTCCGTCACCGACGCGATCAACGAGCGCAAGGGTGCGCTGCGCGATGCCGCAATCGACGCGAAGCTGAAGGCCGAGACCGTCGATGTCAGCCTGCCGGTGCGCTCGTCGCCGACTGAGCGCGGCCGCATCCATCCAATCAGCCAGATCGTCGACGAAATCACCGCGATCTTCGGCGACATGGGCTTCTCGATCGCCGAAGGCCCCGATGTCGAGACAGATTATTATAACTTCACGGCGCTAAACTTCCCCGAGGGGCACCCGGCCCGCGAGATGCACGACACCTTCTTCTTCCAGCCGGATGAAAAGGGTGAGCGCAAGGTGCTGCGCACGCACACCTCGCCGGTGCAGATCCGCACCATGGAAGCGCAGAAGCCGCCGATCCGCATCATCATTCCCGGCAAGACCTATCGCCAGGATAGCGACGCCACGCATTCGCCGATGTTCCATCAGGTCGAAGGCCTCGTCATCGACAAGACGGCCAACGTCGCCAATATCCGCTGGGTGCTCGAAGAGTTCTGCAAGACCTTCTTCGAGGTCGACAATGTGACGATGCGGTTCCGCCCGTCCTTCTTCCCGTTCACGGAACCGTCCTTCGAGGTCGATATCCAGTGCGACCGCTCCGGCCCGATCGTCAAGTTCGGCGAAGGTACCGACTGGATGGAAATCCTCGGCTGCGGCATGGTGCATCCGAACGTGCTGCGCCACGGCGGCCTCGATCCGGACGAATATCAGGGCTTTGCCTGGGGCATGGGCCTCGACCGCATTGCCATGCTGAAATACGGCATGCCCGACCTGCGCGACTTCTTTAACGCCGATGTCCGCTGGATGAACCACTATGGCTTCCGCCCGCTCGATATGCCGACCCTGTTCGGCGGTCTGAGCGCGTAAGGAAGGGATAAAGCACATGAAATTCACACTCTCCTGGCTGAAAGAGCACCTGGAAACCGACGCCACGCTCGACGAGATCTGCGCCCGCCTGACGATGATCGGGCTGGAAGTGGAAGAGGTCGACGACAAGGCGGCGTTCAAGCCTTTCGTCATCGCCAAGGTTCTCTCGGCTGAAAAGCACCCGCAGGCCGATCGCCTGAAGGTGCTGATGGTCGACACCGGCAGCGGCGCGCCCGTGCAGGTCGTTTGCGGCGCTCCCAATGCGCGCGCCGGCCTCGTCGGCGCCTTCGCCGCTCCCGGCACCTATGTTCCCGGCATCGACGTGACGCTTGTCATCGGCAACATCCGCGGCGTCGAAAGCCGCGGCATGATGTGCTCGGAAAAGGAACTCGAAATTTCCGACAGCCATGACGGCATCATCGATCTGCCGGAAGATGCGCCCGTCGGCACGAGCTTCGCCGCCTATGCCGGCCTCGACGATCCGATGATCGAGATCAACCTGACGCCGAACCGTCCGGATTGCACCGGCGTCTACGGCATTGCCCGTGATCTCGCCGCATCCGGCCTCGGCACGCTGAAGCCGCGCGGCACGCCGTCTTTCGCGATCGAAGGCGAGACGTCGACCCAGCTCAAGATCGATCTCGACGATATCAGCCTTTGCCCGGGCTTTGCGCTCCGCCTCGTGCGCGGCGTCAAGAACGGCCCGAGCCCGAAGTGGATGCAGCAGCGCTTGGCTGCCATCGGTTTGCGCCCTATCAGCGCGCTTGTTGATATCACCAACTACATGACCTTCGACCAGGGCCGGCCGATGCACGTCTTCGACGCCGCCAAGGTCAAGGGCAATCTGGTCGTGCGCCGCGCCAAGGACGGCGAGACCGTGCTGGCGCTCGATGAGCGCGAGTACAAGCTCAACCCGAGCAATGTCGTCATTTCAGATGACAACGGCGTCGAGTCCATCGGCGGCATCATGGGCGGCGAGCACTCCGGCTGCGACGAGAACACCACGGACGTGCTGATCGAATCGGCGCTCTGGGACCCGATGAACATCGCCAAGAGCGGCCGCGGCCTCGGCATCATCACCGACGCGCGCTATCGGTTCGAGCGCGGCGTCGACCCGGAATACATGGTGCCTGGCCTCGAGCGCACGACCGAGCTGGTGCTTGCCTGCTGCGGAGGCACGGCCGCCAAGGCGCGCGTCGAAGGCTACAAGGGCTATGAGGCCAAGGTCGTCGATTTCCCGCTGTCGGAAGTCAAGCGCCTCACCGGCCTCGAAGTCTCGGCCGATGAGAGCAAGTCCATCCTGACGAAGCTTGGCTTCTCGGTCTCGGGTTCGGGTGAGCGCATTTCGGTCGCCGTTCCCTCCTGGCGCCCGGATGTCGACGGCAAGGCCGATCTCGTCGAAGAAATCATGCGTATCCACGGCGTCGACAACATCAAGCCGCAGCCGCTGAGCAGCCATGCCGCCGTCAACGGCAAGATCCTGACGACGCTGCAGATCCGTACGCGCGCCGCCAAGCGGGCGCTCGCCTCGCGCGGCATGCTGGAAGCCGTCACCTGGTCCTTCATTTCGGAAGATCAGGCGAAGCTCTTCGGTGGCGGCTCCAATGCGCTGAAGCTTGCCAACCCGATCGCTGCCGATATGTCCGATATGCGTCCTTCGCTGCTGCCGGGGCTGCTTTCGGCCGCGCAGCGCAATGCCGACAAGGGCTATGGCGACGTCGCGATCTTCGAAGTTTCTGGCACCTATGAAAACGATACGCCCGAGGGACAGCGGCGCGTTGCCGGCGGTATCCGCCGCGGCACGGCAACGCTTGCCGGCGCCGGCCGCATGTGGTCGAACGCCGCCAAGGGCGGCGGCAAGCCGGTCGACGTCTTCGACGCCAAGGCCGATGCTTTGGCTGTGATCGAAGCCTGCGGCCTGCCGATGACCAACATCCAGATCGAGCAGGGCGGCCCGGCCTGGTATCACCCCGGCCGCTCCGGCACCATCAAGATGGGTCCGAAGGTCGTGCTCGGCTATTTCGGCGAATTCCATCCGAAGACGCTGGAAGCGCTCGATGTGTCGGGTGCGCTCGCCGGCTTCGAAGTCTATGTCGATGCCATGCCCGAACCGAAGAAGAAGGCGACCCGCACGAAGCCGGCGCTGGAGCTTTCTCCCTTCCAGGCCGTCAAGCGCGACTTCGCCTTCGTGGTCGACAAGTCGGTGGAAGCCGGCGCCATCGTCCGCGCCGCCGTCGGTGCCGACCGCAAGCTGGTCACCGGCGTCAACGTCTTCGACATCTTCGAGGGCGCATCGCTCGGCGAAGGCAAGAAGTCGATTGCCATCGAAGTGCAGATCCAGCCGGCCGAGCGCACGTTGACCGACGAGGATTTCGAGGCGCTGACCCAGAAGATCGTCGCGAATGTCACGAAGTCGACGGGTGGGGTGCTGAGAGGGTAATTGGCTGTCGAAGAGTTCGCGGAGGGTGCGTCACCCCCCTCTGTCACTTCGTGACATCTCCCCCACAAGGAGGGAGATTGGCAACCTGCGGCGCTCTTTCGCCTCAAGTTGATATCGCATCTGTTGAAACTGAAGTGGCTATTTCTACCGTGATGCGCGGCATACTCCCAACGATCTCCCCCTTGTGGGGGAGATGTCACGAAGTGACAGAGGGGGTATCAGAAGCTCGGCATATTTGGTGTCAGGTCATCTACCGATGCAGATGATACACCTTGTTCACCACGCTCCACCGCCCATCGATCTTCACCAGCGACAGATAATCCGAAAACTTCATCCCGGCGAATTCGTCGACAACCTTGACGCTGGCGGCATCGCCTTCGATGTCGATCAGCTCGATGTCCATCAGCGGTATGGTGCCGGGCGGGGCGCTGCCTTCCTCGACGATGGCGGCGATGAATTCATCCCGCGTCATCCATTCCACCGCGCCCTGATAATTGCCGATGATACCAGCCCGCGGATGGAAGGCCTTGCGCAGCGCCGGCTCGTTCGCGAATGCCATTCCATCGACATAGAGATGAACAACCGCACGGATTGCCTGCTCTTCCGACATCTCGCCATTCCTCGTTTGAGTCATGCCTAGGATATCATGGACGCCGCCGGCTGACAAAAATGCGGGCAGCGTGCTCGCAATGATTTGAAGGATATTATTCCACGAAGACGCGCACGCTTGCCGCACGCCCGGCGGCATCGATGACGGTCAGCGTCGAATAACCGGCGCCATCGGGCGTCCATTGATTGGTACGGCGACGAGACATGTCGGGCAGCGGTTTGCCGTTGGCGAGCCATCGGAACGGCGCCCGTCCGCCCTGCAGCTTCAGCGCCAGCGGCATGATCTGGTCGTTGCCGCTGCTGGCGCCGAGATCGACGCGCGCGCCTTCCGGCGGATAGACGATCTGCGGCGCCGGTTCGCGGCTGGAGGCGGCCAGCAGCCCGGCGGCGGTCACGGAAAAGCGCCGTTGGCTGATCGGCAGCTCGGTCGGCGCGATGCGTACGGCGCCCATGGGAGCCGGAGGGAAGGGGGTTATGGCAACGCCCGATTTGGCGAAGGCTTCGAACAGGATGGGGGCTGCCGAAACATAGCCCGCCAGCCCCGGTACGGCGCCATTGTCCGGACGGCCGACCCAGACGCCGAACACATGCGCGCCATCATAGCCGATCGACCAGGCATCGCGATTGCCGTAGCTGGTGCCGGTCTTGTAGGCGATGCCGAGCTGCTTGCTGCCGCGCGGCGCGATGATGTCGGAGAGAATATCGGTGATGTTCCAGACCGCGACCGGCTCCATCAGCGGCTCGCCGTCGATCGGTCCCGGCTCGTCCTGAACGCCATCGCCGATCCGCATCGCCTTGCCGCGATTGGCGAGCCCGGCATAGAGCTGCACAAGGTCCTTCAGCGTCACGCCGACGCCGCCAAGGCCGATGGCAAGGCCGGGCGCCTCGTTCGGCGGCAGCTTCGGCTTCACCTCGGCGCGGCGGAAGCGCACCAGCAGACGGGTCGGCCCAACCGCGTCAAGCAGACGCACGGCCGGCACATTGAGGGATAGCTGCAGCGCCTGGCGCACGCTGACATCGCCTTGATAACTCATGTCGAAATTGCGCGGGCGATAGCCGTAAAAGTCGGCAGGCCGATCCTCGATGATCGTCTCCTGCGCCACATAGCCCTGCTCGAAGGCAAGGCCGTAGATGAAGGGTTTCAGCGTCGAGCCCGGCGAGCGCAGCACGCGCGTCATGTCGACCCAGCCGGCGCGCGAGGAATCGAAATAATTGGCCGAACCCACTTCGCCGATGATCTCGCCGGTCTTGGCGTCGGCCATGATCATGGCAACAGACACCTTCGGCCCGAGCCGCTTCGCCGCCGCATCGGCAACGGCTTCCAGACCCTGCTGCACATCGCGCCGCAGCGTCGTCTTGTGTTTGATGACGCCGGGCTGCTTCTTGAGCGCCAGTTCGGCCAGATGCGCGGCATAGGCCGGCAGCTGCCGCCGATCCGCTGGAATGGGCGAGAGCGACGCGCGTTCCGCTTCGCCTTCGCCGATAACGGCTGCCACGGCGGCGCGCTCGAGCACGCGATGGCGGGCCGCTTGTGCGGCAGAGAGATTGCGGTCAGGCCGGCGCTTTTCCGGCAACTGCGGCAGGGCAACCAGCAGGCCTGCCTGCGCGACCGTCAGGTGTCTCGGCTCCTTGCCGAAATAGGCAAGGCTCGCGGCGCGCACGCCTTCCAGATTGCCGCCATAGGGGGCATGGGTCAGATAGAGGTCGAGGATCTGTTCCTTGGTCAGCCGCCGCTCGATCTGGATGGCGCGGACGACCTGCAGGAGCTTTGCCGTCATCGAGCGCTCGCTGCGCGGCTCGATCAGGCGCGCCACCTGCATGGAAAGCGTCGAACCGCCCGACACGATGCGGCCGTGGGTGACGAGCTGCAGGAAGGCGCGGCCGATCGCCATGGGATCGACGCCGTGGTGGTCGTAGAAACGCCGGTCCTCATAGGCGACCAGCATGCGCAGATATTGCGGATCGACATCGGAAACATTGGTCTTCAGCCGCCAGCGACCCTCAGGCGTCGCGAAGGCACGCAGCAGATCGCCATTGGCGTCGAGCACCTCGGACGAGACGACGCGCGCATTGTCCAGCGGTGGCGGATAGGCGCGGTCAGCGGCTTCCAGGCCAAAGACCAGAGCCACCGCCATCAAGGCCGTGGCTCCAAAGCCGATCGCAATTTTCCACCGCGCCTTCATGACTGCTTCTTACTGCTGGGCGCCCAGCACCTCCATGCGGCCCATCGCCGTGCGGGCCGAAAACTGCGGACGATACATGTCCTCGACGCTTGCGGCCGGATGATCGTAGACGCCGGGGGTCACGGCGCGCACGACATAGGCGAAGGTCATGTCACGGTCTGCTCCGGAATTCTGGTCGAAGGCGGCGACGAAACGGTCGTTGCGGAATTCGACATGGGCGGGCTGAACTTCGCTGAGGAAGTCGAAGTTCGAGAGCTGGGCGCTGTTGACGATGCTCGGATTGTCGATCTCGAAGCCTGCAGGCAGGAGATCGGTCACGAGGATGCGCTGCGGCCAGTCATTGTCTTCGGTCACGTGCAGCACGACCACATAGCGCTCGTTCTGCTGCGCCTGGCTGACATTTGCCTCTTCGCCGTCGAGCGTGTAGTATTTGCGCTCGATCTTGAAGCCGTTGCCGCCGGCCGGCAGCTGCGCAACCGGAGCCGCGACCGTAGTCACGGCAGCCGACAGCGGCTGGCGGGTGGTGTTGGTGACGGTCAGCGGGTGGCCCATCAGGGCGTCGCCGCTCATCTGGGCCATGTAGGTGCCGCTATGGGCGGCGCCGTTGACGTCGAGCGTCAGGCCGTCATCGCCATTCTGCAGAGCGCGGGCGGCGAGCAGCATCCAGGTCTGTTCCTGCGTGCTGGTATATTTCCGGCTCTGCCAATCCTTGGCGACGACGCTTGCGAGTTCCGGAATGATCGGCGGCACCGGGCGGCTTTCGGCGGCCAGCGCCAGCACGGCGGCGCCATCGCGCAGCGACGAACCGTAATCCGAGCGGATGAAGCTGACCTTGGTCACCGCCGCCTGCTGCGACATCTGCAGCGAGTCCACGAAGATGTTGCGCGAGCGCTGTGCATCCCCGTAAAGCGCGAGAGCCGAAGCCAGGTGCGCCTTGGAGAGCGGCGTCGGGAAATCGTTCAGCATGGTGTCCGCATAGTAGCGCAGATCGCTGATCGAAGCCTTCTTGTTGCGCGCCAGCACGTAGAGCGCATAGGCGATCTCGTTGCCGTTATCTTTGACGTTGGTATTGGCGCTCAGCGCATTCTGGAGGTTTTCGAGCCCCTGCACCATGGCCTGGTCCGGCACGCTGTACTTCTGCTCGCGGGCGCGGGTCAGGAAGTCCATCACGTAAGCATCGAGCCAGAGATCGCCGGAGCCCGGCCCCCAGAGGCCGAAGCTGCCGGTGGAGGACTGGTAGGACATTTCGCGATAGATGGCGTCCTGCACGCGCTTGTGGATCTCGGTATCATCGGCAAGGCCGTTCTTGATGGCCATGTCGCTGAAATAGAGCAGCGGCATCGCACTGCTCGCCGTCTGTTCCGCGCAGCCATAGGGATAGCGGCTGAGGCTCATCAGCAGCGCCGGCACGTCGAAGGCGCTGGAGCGGCTGACATTGACGCTTACCGAGGCGCCGGGCAACACGCTGTCGGCGAGAAGGTCGGCGTTGACGGTCAGGCTCTTGCCGGGGGCAAGCGCGATGACGCGCCGTTCGGTCAGCGGCAGCTGCGACGGGCGCACCGGGACATCGACCGATTGGTCGAGCGACATGCCCGACGCATTCGACAGCTTGATCGAAACCGTGCCGTCACCCGGCTGTCCGCCGGTCAGCGGTAGGGTGATGTTGTATTTTCCGCCGGTCTGAAGGTTGATCTTCTGCTGTGCGGCATTTGCGTCCACCGTCACCGCGCTGTTGCCCGTCACCGCGAGCGTGTACTCGCCGGCAGGGGCATCGGTATTGGCGACGTCGAGACGCAGGTTTGCCTTGTCTCCGGGCGCCAGGAACTTCGGCAGGCTTGCGGTGACGACGACGGGATCGCGGATGATCACGTCGCGCGTCGCGTGGCCGACGCCGGCCTTCGACCAGGCAACGGCCATCAGCCGTGCCGTGCCGTTGAACTGCGGGATGTCGAAGCTGACATTGGCCTTGCCGTTGGCATCGAGCTTGATCGGACCGGAGAAGAAGGCGATCAGCTTTTCCTTCGGCGGGCTTGCCTGCAGGGCCGCCTGTCCGCCGTCGCCGCCGGTGCGCAGCTTGCCGGTCGCGCCAAGCGAGCCATCGATCAGGCGACCGTAGATGTCGCGGATTTCGAGACCGAGCTGACGCTGGCCGTAATACCAGTCATCCGGTGCCGGCGGCTGGTAGCGGGTCAGGTTGAGGATGCCGACATCGACGGCGGCGATCGTGACATAGGCGTCCTCGTTGGCGCCCGCGCCCGCGACCTGCAGAGCGACGTTCAGCGGCTGACGCGGCAGCGTCTTCTCGGGCGCGTCGATCTTGATCTGCAGCTTGCGCTCGCCGGGGTCGACCGGCGCCCATTTGATGCCGATGGCGCGCATCGGCATGCGGCTTTCCTGGGCGTCGCCGGGGCGGAAGAGGGTTGCCGTCAGATAGGTGCCGGCGCCCCAATCGGCCGTGACCGGGATATCGACTTCGCCGCCCGTCGCGCCGATATCGGCATTGGTGACCGAGATCAGCGTTTCCGAGCCCGCCGTCACCATCAACTGGCCGGCATAGCGCGAGGTCACCTTCAGCTTGGCCGTATCGCCGACATGGTAGCTTTCCTTGTCGAGCGCGATTTCGAGCGCATCCGGCGTTTCCGTCGAGGTGGAGGCGACATACCAGCCGGCATTGAACTCGACGCTGGATTGCGGGCCGTTGGCATCGGCGGTGGAGACTTCGAGGCGATAGCGGCCCCAGGTGACGGGCATGGAAATCGCCGCGCCATCCGTCGTGGCGTTGACCTTGCCGACCGCCACCTGCTTGGTGGACATGATCGGCTCGAACTTCCAGCTGCTGCCATCGCGATACCATTGATAATTGCGCTCGACGCTGAGCAGCTTCCAGGTCAGGCCCTGCATGGCCTGCTTCTGGCCGTTGGCGTCCACGGCGATGATGTGGAAGTTGCCGACGGAGTTTTCGCCGAGATCGCCGTCGAATTCCGGCTTGATGCCGATGCGCGGACCATCCGCCTTGACGGGCAGGGTCAGCGAGCGCTCGACGGCGCGGCCGCCGGCTTCCTGCATGCGCACCGTGATATTGGCGTTCAGCAGCTGCGTGGTCGAAGGCGTGTCGTTGATCGTGACGTCGAAGGTGGTCTTGCCGTTTTCATCCAATGCCTGCAGGTCTTCGAGCGGCACTTGCGTGCTCTCGGCCTTGCTGTCACCGCTGCTGCTGTCATCGTCGTCATTGTTTGCATTTGCCTTGCCTGCACCTTCGTCGGCGAGGCCGAACTGATAGCCCTTGTAGGCGTCGCTCTGGCGCGTCGGCTTCAGCGTTACTTCGCCTTCAAGGTTGAGACCGGCGGCCGGCGCGCCATAGAGGTAGCGTCCGTCGACATTAACAGGCGTCGGCTGGCCAACTTCGATTTCCTTGGCGTCGCTCTTCATGTCGAATTCGATGCGATCCGGCACGAAATCGTCGACGAGGAAGGTCTGCGAGCCGATGGAGGCGCCCTTCGGGTCGGTATAGATGTTCATCGTCCAGGTGCCGCGCATCGAAGTCTGCTGCAGCGGCAGGTCGACATTGTAGCCGCCGAGCTTGCCGCCATCGGTGACGATACGGCGGTCTTCCACGCCATCCGGGCGCAGGAAGACGAAGGTGAGCGGCAGGCTATCGACCGCCGTCGAGCTGACGTCGCGGGCAAGGGCGGAGGCATGCACGGTCTCGCCGGCGCGGTATATGCCGCGCTCGGTCCAGGTGAGCAGGTCGATCGCGCCGGGCGCCGTTCGTCCGGCCACACCACGATCGGAAAGATCGAAGCCGGCGCGGGTCATGTCGAGGAAGACATAATCCTGGTCGCCGTTCTGGGCGGTGATGACGGCCGGCGTCATGCCCGCCGTGCCGCGCATCAGGCCGGCGCTGAAAACGGCGCGGCCATTGTCGTCGGTCTTTGCAGTGCCAAGGATTTCGTTGTTCTTGGCAAGCAGCTGCAGCTGGATGCCGGCGAGCGGCTTGGCGCTGCCGAGCGAGCGGGCGAAAACATTCAGCCCGTCGGTGCCGGCATAGGTGGTGACGCCGATATCGGAAACGACGAACCACTGCGTCGCCTGCGGGTCCCACTCGTGGCCGCCGTTGGGCGCAACCGCGGTCAGCACATAGACGCCGGGCTTGCGCTGCGGCAGCGCCTCGTCGACCGGGAAGCTGGTTGCGACTTCCTTGTTGAGTTCCTGCTTGATCTCGATGGAACCCTGCCAGACCAGCTCGCCATTGGTGTCCTGGATGGTTTGGGCGCTGTAGCTGTCCACCTGCGTCAGGAACTGAGAGTTGTTCAGAAGCTGCGCGATATTGCGGTCGCCGATGCGGTAGAGCTTGAGATTGGCCGTGTTGGCATTGACCGAAACGATCGGGATGCCGCGACGCGCGGTCGAGGGCAGGACGAAATTGTCGCCGGTGAAGCGCAGCGAAGCGGCGCGATCCTTGACGTAGATATCGACATTGACCTGCGAGCCGAGGTTTTCATCCACCGAGGAGGGCAGGCCGGCGCGCAGGGAAATGCGGTAGTGCTGGCCGAATTCCAGGCCTTCGACGCAGATCTGGTTGTCCTTGGCGTCGACACCCTTCGGCGCGGCGCCGTTGAGGGTGACGAAGGGCGTATAGTCGACGCCGCTCTTCACCAGCTTTTCGGAGAACTGTACGCAGGCGCGCGGCGAGGCATTGTCGTTGTCGAGCGTGTTGCCGGTAACACGGAAGCCCTGACGGGCCAGGAGATCGTTATAGGCTGCCTGGACGGCGGCGGAGCTGACGAGGTTGAGGCTCGCCTTGTAGGCGCTGAGCGCAGGGCGATAGTTCTGCGCGTTCTTCAGTGCTTCGGCAAGCACGGCCAGAGCATCGGCACGGCTGCTCGTCGTGCGGGTCAGCTGATAGCCGTTAAGCGCGGCATAGGCGGCCCTCGTGGCGACGGAGGTATCGTTCGTGATCGTATTGGCGGCGCGCGCCATCTCGACCCACAGGTCGCCATTGTCGGGGCTCAGCGAGAGCGCACCCTGGAAGGCATTCAGCGCATTGTTGACATTGCCCGAGGTCAGCTCGATGCGGCCGAGCGCGATCAGGCTTTCGACGCCCTGGCCCTTTAGCTCGTTGCCAAGTGTCAGCGTGTTCTTTGCATCGCGCGCGCTCTGGACGAAATTGTCGGAGAGGAAGGAAAGGGCAGGGGCCGCGCCGATATCCGGCTCGCTGGTGGCCGCCGTCTCGACGATCTTGCCGGCGATCGCGCCGGGGAAATTGTTGAGCTGGTTGAAGTCCGACTTCATGAAGCACCACTTCACCTTGGGATTGTAGGTGAAGGCCTTGCAGGATTTGTCGCCGATGCAGGAGGCGGAGCACTGGTCCAGCGTCACGTTCTGCTCTGTGCGCAGATCGAAGCCGAAGTAATCGCCATCCTTCGTGGTGACCACCTGGCGCTTTACGTCAGCCGCGACCGAAGGGGTCAGAGATGCGAAAGTGGCGAGAAGAAAAGCAGAGAAGCCGATAAACGCGCGCTTAGACATAAGTCCTCCCAACGCTGCCCGTTTTTGATGGCGGCAATCTTCAAATTTCGGACCCGTTTGTCAACCGAGCGTCGAGCGGCGGCGTGCGCTTTGCGCCTATGACGATTTGTCTACGCGCTTGAAAGAGGCTGCAAATCAGGCGATTCGCATGTTTGGTTGCGTCTCGGCGAGGCTTCACTTTTCTTTTCAGTCCCAAAAAGACACCGGCCTTGATGGCCGGTGTCTTTGCCTGGGCAGGAAAGGCAGCCCGTTTGTCATATATTCGTCATGGCAAGAGAGGCATCCGTATACCGTTTGCCGGCAACAGTTTCCGGTGAGATGATGTCACCGAGTTCCTTCACTTCCTTCGGCGACAGCACAATATCGGCAGCCGACGAATTCTGCTCGAGATGGTGCAGCTTGCGCGCCCCGGGGATCGGCACGATGTCGTCGCCCTGATGCAGCACCCATGCGAGCGCCAGTTGTGCCGCTGTCACGCCCTTTTCCCCGGCAAGCGCCTGAAGTCTCGCGACGAGGGCGGCGTTGGCATCGAAATTCTCGCTTTGGAACCGCGGCAGCGAGCGGCGGAAGTCGTCGGCGGCAAGATCGTCCGTCTTGTGGATTGCGCCGGTCAGGAAACCGCGGCCGAGCGGGCTGTAGGGCACGAAGCCGATGCCGAGTTCGCGGCAGGTGGCAAGCACATCCTCTTCCGGATCGCGGCTCCAGAGCGAATATTCGCTCTGGAGGGCAGCGATCGGATGCACCGCATGGGCGCGGCGGATGGTGGCGGAGCCGGCTTCGGACAAGCCGAGCGCCCGCACCTTGCCCTCTTTCACCAGCTCCGCCATGGCGCCGACCGTATCTTCGATCGGCACGTTCGGATCGACGCGATGCTGATAGAAGAGGTCGATGACATCGGTGCCGAGCCGCTTCAGTGAAGCCTCAGCGACTTGCCTGACATGTTCGGGCCGGCTGTCGACGCCGATCATGGCAGCCGGACCTGATTTCGTGTGATCGAGCTTGAAGCCGAATTTGGTGGCGATGACCACGCGGTCGCGAACGGGCTTCAGCGTGCGGCCGAGCAGCTCCTCGTTGGTGAACGGGCCATAGGTTTCGGCGGTGTCGAAAAATGTGACGCCGAGATCGACGGCCCGATGGAGCGTCTTGACGGATTCGGCTTCGTCGGCGGCGCCATAAGCAAAGCTCATGCCCATGCAGCCGAGCCCAACGGCGGAAACGGTGAGATCCTTACCAAGCCTGCGGGTTTTCATGGTGTGTTCCTCTTGAGACGTATGATAGTGGCAGTGGTCGATGCCTGCTGCCTACACGCTCAAGTTAGGGTCCGACATAATGAATGAAAATCCATGCAAATCCTAATAGGTTGTTCTATAATTTAGATCAATGAACCGAACTCAGCTCTCCCAGCTCGCGGTATTTGCCGCCGTCGCCGCTCATCGCAGTTTCCGTGCTGCCGGCAAGGAACTGTCGATCGCACCGTCTGCGGTCAGCCATGCCGTTTCCAGCCTCGAGGAAAGCCTTGGCGTGCGGCTGCTCGCCCGCACCACGCGCAGCGTGCTCCCGACGGAGGAAGGTCAGGCGCTGCTTCAAAGGCTGGCGCCGGCCCTGGAGGAAATCGATATCGCATTGGAGGATACGCTTGCGACGCGAGGCCGCCCGGCGGGGACGCTGCGCATCACCGCCCCGCGCTTTGCTTCCGATCTCCTCATGGCGCCGAGGCTTGGAGATTTCCTCAACACCTACCCGGACATCACGCTGGAGATCGCCAACGAGGATGGCTTCAGCAACATCGTCAAGGACGGCTACGATGCCGGCATCCGTCTGGCGGAAAGCATCGAAGGCGACATGATCGCGGTGAAGGTCTCGCCTGACATCCGCACCGTCATTGCCGGCTCCCCCGCCTATTTCGAGAAGAATCCCAAGCCGCAGCATCCGCGCGATCTCGTGCATCATCGTTGCATCAAGCGGCGTTTCACCGATGGTTCGCTCTATCGTTGGGAGTTCGAGAAGGATGGCCGCGAGCTGGTCATTGCCATCGATGGCCCTCTGATCGTCATCGAGGACCGGCTGGGCGTCCTGGCCGCCGTCAATGGCGCCGGCCTCGCCTATCTCTTCGATATTCGTGTGCAGCAGGAGCTGGCCGAGGGCAAGCTCATCCGTGTTCTGGAGGATTGGTGCCCGCCCTATCCCGGCTTCTGCATCTATTACCCAAGCCGCCGCCAGATGCGCCCGGCGCTCAGAGCCTTCATAGATTTCTTCAAATACACAGGGCCTTAGAGCGCTCGAAATTGCTTTGGAACGAGCAATGCGCGGCTGCTGACAGAATTCGGGTGGCGATGATGCGATAACTCGTCTCGACTGATCGGATGATTTCAGAAGGGGATTGCAGCGATGAGAAAACCGGGATCGATGAAGGGGCTCGAGGATCTCGGCCGCGTCAGACTGTCGAAGAACTTCTTCTTTCGCGATTTCCTGCATTCGGAAATCGCTGATTTCTATCGCATCCCCAATATTCCGGAAGACCCGGATCTGGCGATCGAGACGGGCCGCAGGCTCTGCGAGGAATTGCTGGAGCCGCTGGAAGCGACCTTTGGCCGGCTACATATCCGCTCCGGCTATCGCTCTCCCGAGGTCAACGCTTTCGGCAACAGGAACGGGCTGAATTGCTCGACCAACCCGCACACCGCCGCGCATCACATCTGGGACATGCGCGATCTCGATGGCTGCATGGGGGCTGCCGTCTGCATCGTCGTGCCTTGGCTCATCGATCATCATAACCATGAGGGCGATTGGCAGAAGCTCGCCTGGTGGATCCACGATCATCTGCCCTATGCGTCGCTCTGCTTCTTCCCGAAGCTGTGGGCCTTCAACATCCAGTGGCACGAGCGGCCGATGCGAACGATCCAGAGCTATGTCAGCCCACGCGGCATGCTGACCAAGCGGGGCATGGCGAACTGGGAGGGCGATCATTCCGCCCACTATGAGGGCTTTCCGAAACTCAGATAATGACACGATAGCGGATATGCCCGTCGCTCTCGACATAGGTGTCGTAGAGTTTGCGGGCGGTCGCATTGCCTTCTTCGGTGTGCCAGTAAAGACGCGCCCAGCCGTTCTTCTTGCAGAGCGCGACGAGATCGTTGAGCAGCGCCCGGCCGACACCACGGCCTCGGGCACTTTCGTCGACGAACAGGTCTTCCAGATAGCAGTCCGGCGCGCGCACCCAGGTGCCCTCATGCGTGATGCAGAGCGTGAAGCCCTTCACCTCGCCACCGACTTCGGCCACGCGCATGAAGATCGCCGACGCCGGATCGAAGACCCGGCGCCAGGTCGCATCGGTGATGTCGGGCGCGATGGTGACGCCGTAGAAGGCCAGATATCCGTCCCAAAGCGCACGCCAGCGCGCTTCGTCTTCGGGCCTGGCGTCTCGGATCGTCACGGTCATCGGTCTGCCTCTATCTATTCACCAGCTGCGTCGAGCAGGCGCATGGCATCATCGGAAAGCGAAAGCTTCGCCGAATTGATTAGCGCGTCGAGCTGGCTGAGGCTAGTCGCGCTGGCGATCGGGGCGGTGACGCCGCGCTTGCGCAGCAGCCAGGCAAGCGCGATCTCGGCGGGCTTTGCGCCGGTTTCGGCCGCGACCTTGTCGAGCGCTGCGAGGATGCGCAGGCCCTTGTCGTCGAGATAGGCGGCAACCCGGTTCTCGCGCGCCCGTCCCTCCGTATCCGCCTTGGTCCGATACTTGCCGGTGAGGAAGCCGGCGGCGAGGCTGAAATAGGTGATGACGCCGATGTCTTCCTTGACGCAGAGATCCGCCAGCGGTCCCTCGAAGCTGTCGCGGGCATAGAGGTTATATTCGGGCTGCAGCACGTCATAGCGCGGCAGGCCGGCCTTGGCGGCGGCATCGAGCGAGGCTTGAAGCTGCGTCGCATCGAGGTTCGAGCAGCCGACATGGCGGATCTTGCCCTGTTCCTTCAGCTTGGCATAGGCGGCAAGCGATTCCTCATGTGGTGTTTCAGGATCCGGCCAGTGTGAGAGGTAAAGGTCGATATGGTCGGTCTGCAGCCGCTTCAGCGAAGCTTCGGCCGCCTCGATGATATAGTCTGCCTTGAGGCCTTTCTTGCCAGGCCCCATGTCCGATCCGACCTTGGTGATGATGACGGCCTTGTCGCGGGAAACGCGGCCCTGCTTCAGCCATTTGCCGATGATCTCTTCGGAATCGCCGCCCTTGTTGCCGGGAACCCAGCGGGAATAGACATCGGCCGTGTCGATCGTATTGAAGCCGGCGTCGAAGAAGGCGTCGAGCAGTGCATAGGAGGTTTTCTCATCGGCCGTCCAGCCGAAGACGTTGCCGCCGAAAACGATCGGGGCGACAAACAGATCGGTTCGTCCAAGCTTGCGCATGTCCATGATATTTCTCCAAATCACTTGAGGGGCAGGCCGGCGAGCGGGTGCCGGCACGAAGGGACAAGGCAAGGCTATCGGCGTTTCGCCCCAAAGGCCACTAACGATTTCTTTATTCGGCCGTCGAGCGCCGATAGTGGCTGGGCGGCAGCGTGTTGTATTTCGACCAGACGCGCCGCATGTGCCGAGGCGATGCGAAGCCGGATTTTTCCGCTACGCGCTCCATGTCCAGCCGTGAATTGGCAAGGACGTCGCGCGCCAGCGTCACACGCATCAGATTGATATAGGCCGTCACCGACAGGCCGGCATGTTCCTGAAACAGCCGCGAAATATGCCGCGCACTCATCGCGCCGATGCCCGCAAGCTCGGCAAGCGACCAGCCATGGGCCGGATCGGCCATGATCGCATCCTGAACGCGATGGATGGCGGGGTGAACATGGTTGCGGCCGCTGAGCCAGGGGGAAAGCTGCGGCTCGGCACCCGTCCTTCGCATATAGACGACCATGTGGCGGGCAATGGTCAGCGCCGTCACCGGCGAGGTGAGCTTGGAGGCGAGATGCAGCATCAGGTCTGTGCCTGTGGTGATGCCGGCGCTTGAATAGCGGTCCCGATCCTCGACATAGAGCCGGTTGTCGAGAACCCTTGCTGTCGGGGCATGTTCCCTGACCTCGTCGAGGCAGGCGGCATGTGTGGTGCAGGCATAGCCGTCCATCAGGCCGGCGCGGGCGGCGAGCACCGCTCCCGAGCAGATGGTGACGAGAGTGATGCCCGGATGGATTACGCCTCGGAGCCAGGTCGCAAGCTTGGCAAGCTCCGGCTCGATATCCTCGGCATCATCGGGCGGCGTGACGCTGCCGGACAGGATGACATAGGCGCCATCGGGAATGTGATCCGGCAACGGCCTGAGATCGGCAAGCGTCAGCCCGACCGAAGTCGTCTGCGATGGCTGGGCAGCGATAAACTGATAGTCGAACAGGACGTCGTCCTGTTCGATATTGGCGCGGCGCAACACCTCCACCGGCCCGGCCACGTCCATCAGCAGCGTATAGGGCGGCAGGAGGACGTAGACGGGAATGATCCGCCGATGGAGGCGCCGGTCGCTTTGGGTCATGCGGCACTCCGGATCGATGCGTCGGCAAGCGCCTCTTCGACCGTCGCGATGCGGGCGAAGCGGCCCGATAGCACCAGCTCGCTGCGCTTCTTGATATCCTCGGCGCTGAAGACCGTGCCCGAGGCATGCGTCATCGGGAAGGTCAGCGTTGCCTCGGTGACATAGTCGACTTCATAGCCGAGATCGGACGCGTGCCGGGTGGTCGTCTCGCAGCATTGTTCGGTGCGGATACCCGAAACGATCACCTTGCGGATGCCGTTTGCCACCAGCCAGACATCGAGGCCGGAGCCGACGAGCGCCGAGTGGCGGCGCTTGTGAAATACTGCATCGGCCTCCAGCGAGATTTCATCGAGCTTGCGCACAAAGCCGCTTTTCAGGCTGAAATGCGCGTCGCTGTCCTCGACATGGAAAATCTGGACGACGGGAATGCCCTTCGCCTTGGCGCCGTCGATCAGTGCCTGCAGGCGGTCGGTGAAAACAGGCAGGTCGTCCGTTCGCCAATAAGGACGCTGGCGAAAGGATTCCTGGGCATCGATGACGAGCAGTGCGGTATCCGCATGGGACATTTTCGTATCTCCTGTGCTTGAAAGGATAGCCGAGACTAGACCTTACTTGAAGGCTTCGAAAGCCATCTGGCGGACAGAAAGGGGACAAATACGGACATGCTTTGTGAAGGGCTTGCTCCAGATCCGCGCACGGAGACGGCCTGAGGCGTTGCGCCTTCAGGAAGGGCCGCATAAGGTTGGCGTCGATGTCATCGAGAGCGTAGCGGCCTTCGTTTCGCTTTACCCACCGTGTTCACAAAACATCCCGCCGGAAGAGCCGGGTGGCGATCATCGCCATGCAGCCACATGCTTCGGGATGATGCTTCAGGAGAGAGATCATGCTGCGTTTCGGAATTCTGTCGACGGCCAAAATCGGCCGCGATCTGGTGGTGCCTGCCATTCAGGATGCGGAAAATTGCGTTGTGACTGCCATCGCCAGCCGTGATCTCGATCGCGCCCGTCAGATGGCCGACCGCTTCTCCGTGCCGCATGCTTTCGGCTCCTATGAGGAGATGCTTGCCTCCGACGCCATCGACGCCGTCTATATCCCCTTGCCGACCTCTCAGCATGTCGAATGGACGATCAAGGCTGCCGATGCCGGCAAGCATGTGCTGTGCGAAAAGCCGATCGCGCTCAAGGCGGATGAGATCGACAGCCTGATCGCCGCCCGCGATCGCAACAAGGTGCTGGTGATGGAAGCCTATATGGTCACCTATGCGCCGGTCTGGCGGAAGGTCCGTGCGCTGCTTGCCGATGGCGCCATCGGCCGCCTGCGCCACATCCAGGGCGCCTTCACCTATTTCAACCGCGATGCCGGAAACATGCGCAATATTCCCGCGCTTGGCGGCGGCGGCCTGCCTGATATCGGTGTCTATCCGACGATCAGCGCCCGCTTCGTCACCGGCCGCGAACCGCTGCGCATTCAGGCGGTAACGGAGCGTGACCCGGAATTCGGCACCGACATCTATTCGAGTGTGAAGGCAGACTTCGGTGATTTCGAAATGACCTTCTATATCTCCACGCAGATGGCCAACCGCCAGGTCATGGTCTTCCATGGCACGGAAGGCTTCATCGAGGTGAAGTCGCCCTTCAATGCCGATCGTTATGGCGCGGAAGAGCTGGAGTTGACCAATCGGGGCCATTCGGAATCGCAGATCTTCCGCTTCCCCGACAGCCGCCAGTACAAGCGCGAGGCGGAGGCCTTCGCATCGGCCGCGCTCGGCGAGGGTACGGAAATCGTGTCGCTGGAAAGCTCGAAGCTCAACCAGAAGGTCATCGACGCCATCTACCGCGCCAGCGAAAAGGATGGCTGGGAGCCGGTCTGAGGGTTATTCTCAGGAATTTTGCCGGTGGCGGAAGACGAAGCGCGAATAGCCGAAGAAGCTGAACGCAGTCGCCGCCGCCGATGCAAGCGTCAGGGCGATGATCGGCCGCAATGACGGCTCGGTCATCAGCAATGAACTGAAGAGAGCATAATTCAGCAGAGCCGAGGTCAATCCGACCGAACCGTAACGGAAGCCTTCCGCCGCCAGCGAGCGGTTGGATCGCCCGAAGGTGAAGTTGCGGTTGAGCACCCACGTGGCAAGCAGTGCGCTCGGTATCGAGATGGCGCGGCCGATGAAGGGGCCGATGGGCGTGAACCACAGCAAGATATGCAGGACACCCGCATCGACAATGAAGCCGATGCTACCGGCGATCAGGAAGCGAAAAAGCTTCTTCATGCGGCCTTGGCCCTTTTCTTCCGGCTTGCCGGCTTTTCGAGCTCGGCCATGTAGACCGTTCTGTCATCGCCGCTTTCACGCGAGGACGGTTTTGGCAGGCTCATATAGTGGATGCGCAATTGTTCGGCGCGGGCGCGCGCCACGGAATCAAGGATCAGGCCGGCCGTAAACAGCATGAAGGAAATCATCACTAGCGCCAGGGAGAGCACCCAGGTCGGCATGCGCGTTACCAGCCCGGTTTCGAAATATTCGACGAAGACCGGAATAGAAAAGCCAATGCTCATTTCCATCGAAATGGCGCTCAGAATGCCGAAGAAGGCGAAAGGCCGCGTTTCCTTCATCAGCATGGCGAACATCCAGAGGATCTTGCCGCCGTCGCGGAAGGTGGAAAGTTTCGAATGCGAGCCTTCCGGCCGCCGTCCGTAGTCGAGTTCCAGTTCGCTGACGGGCAGCTTCAGCCTGGAAGCATGAACCGACATTTCCGTCTCGATCTCGAAGCCGCCCGATACGGCCGGGAAGCTCTTGACGAAGCGGCGCGAGAAGGCGCGGTAACCGGAGAAGATATCGGTGAAATCGGCGCCGAAGATGGTGCGGTAGAGCCAGTTGAAAATGCGGTTGCCGAAGGCATGGCCTTGCCGGCCGGCATCGTTCTGGACGTTGCGGCGGGTGCCGACGACCATATCGGCGCCTTCCGTCAGCAGCGTGCGGATCAGCTCTTCTCCGTCCTCGGGGGCATAGGTGCCGTCGCCATCGGCCATCAGATAGATGTCGGCTTCGACATCGGCGAACATGCGGCGCACCACATGTCCCTTGCCCTGCCGCCGCTCACGCACGACGGTCGCGCCCGCAAGCATGGCATGCAGCGCGGTGCCGTCGGTCGAATTATTGTCGTAGACATAGATCGCTGCCTGCGGCAGCGCCTTGCGGAAACCGCGCACGACCTCGCCGATCGTTGCGGCTTCATTGTAGCAGGGCAGGAGGACGGCGATATTCAGCTTCTCATTCCACATGGTCTTGGCCGGTTGCTACGCGTGAAGTCAAGTTGAGGCCCGATTGACGATCCGGACGAGAGCTTATCCCGTTGGCTATTAATAAGACCCTATGGCTGCGAAATAAAAAAGGCGGGACATCGGCGCTGCGAAAAACATTATCGTGATGAAAGCGGCAATGGGCATGGGCTTTACTTTTTTTTGATCGGCAGCCGTTAGCGTATCCTCGACTATCCTTCCAACATGGGGTTTATCGAGATGGCGCAGACGCTGGCATTGCCGCCCGAGGCAGCCGGAACGGCAGAGAAGAAGACGTCTCTGCGCTGGTCTCATCCTGCCCTCGTTGCGCTCGTCTATGCCGTCGTCATCATCGTCGCGCAGCTCGTCATTCATCGTAACCTCACAGACTATGTCGGCCCGGACAATGACGACGCCATGCGTCTTGTCGAAGTGCGCGATTTTCTCGCCGGCCAGGGCTGGTTCGACATGATGCAGTATCGCCTTGGCCTTGAGGACGGGACGCTGATGCATTGGTCGCGCTTCATCGATTTGCCGATCGCAAGCCTTATCCTCTTCTTCCGGATGTTCTTTTCACCCGAAGGCGCCGAAGCCGCGGCACTGACCATCTGGCCGCTGATGCTCATCCTGCCGCTGATGTTCTTCATGGGTCTCGCAGGCAGGCGCATCGCCGGTCCGCAAGGCATGCACTTTTCACTGATCCTGACAGCATTCTTCGTGCTGCTTTCGCCGCGTTTCGTGCCGGGATCCATCGATCACGACAATGTTCAGCTTGGCCTCGTCGCCCTTGCCATTGCAATGCTGGTCGACGAAAGCTACAGGCCTCGCAACTTTGCGATCGCCGCCGTTGCGCTTGCCATTCAGCTCGGCATCGGCGCGGAGACGACACCCTTTGTCGCCGTCGCCTGCATGTCGGTTGCCTGTTTGTGGGCCTGGAAAGGCGAAGTCTTCGCACCGGCCGCGAAAGCCTTTGCCCTGACGCTGACGGTAGCCGTCAGCGCCGCCTTCTTTTCGCTGGTGCCGCCGCGCTTCTATTCCATGGTCACCTGCGACAATCTTTCGTTGGGCTTTTATGGCATCACCAGCGCCGGCTGCGTCGGGCTTCTCCTGTCATCTCTCTTTGCCAGCCGTCTCTCCCGGCCTTGGCGCATTGCAATTCTCGCGGTCAACGGCGCATTCGTGTTTGCGACGACCGTCGCGCTTGCGCCGCAATGCCTGCGCAATCCGCTTGCCGATCTGGACCCCATGCTGGTGGATCTCTGGCTCAGCAGGGTGACCGAGGCACAGTCGATCATCTCCGTTGCCCACCGACAGCCCGACACGCTCGGCGCCTTCTATGCGACGGGTCTTCTGGCGATGCTCATTTGCGCGGTTCGTATCCTGCGGGGCAATCGCGCGAGCCTCCATGCAATGCTGATGGCTCTGATCGCGATCAATTGGATGATTACGCTGATGCAGGTGCGTGGCGCAGAATTCGCCAATCTGCTGGCCATACCGCCATTGGCATTGGTGATCGCCGAACTGCGCAAAAGCTACATGGCCGATACGAGAAATCTTCGCTCCGTTCTGCTTTATGCAGCGACGCTATTGGCTTCCGTTCCGGCGGTTTGGGGCGTGGGCGGTGCGCTTGCGAACAAGGGGATTGTCAACGGCTTTATGGTCGCGACCCCGGCTAAAGCGGAGGAGACCTCCAATTGTGCCTCCAAGGAGGCCCTGGCGCCGATTGCTGGGCTCGAACCTGGGGTCGTCGCGGCCGCCTCAAACATGGGAGCGCCGATTTTGCGCTTCACGCCCCATCGTACCCTCTCCGGCCCCTATCATCGTGATCCCAACGGGATGCTGGCCGAGCTGCATATCGGTCTTGCGGAGCCGAAACAGGCCGAGGTGCTTCTGCGTGACGCAAAGGTGACGATTGTCGCTTTCTGCAAGGATGATCCGCAAGTGGAAATCATGAGCGAGCGGGCGCCCAAGGGATTTTATGCGCAGCTCAGCGCCGGGCGTGTACCCGTTTATCTGGAGCCCATTGCTGCATCGACTGAATCGGATGTGCAGTTCTTCCGCTTCAAGCCACAGAATTGAGCTGGAGCGTTTCAGCTCCTCCTGGAGTGTCTGAACCCTCCTACGTCACATAATTCCTGACGGGAAACCGCCGAACACGTCCTGACGTTGCTTTTAAGCGCGGCGTTGTTCCATCACATCGGCGGTAATGAGATAGCCGATGAAGCCGAGATTGTAGCCGCCGAGCGCGATGAACAGCGTAATCAACGGCGGCGGCGTGACAGACATCGCGACCGCTGCCATGAAGGCGATGCTCACCAGTGCCACGCCGAGCAGGGCGCCGATCGTCGTGCGCTGCAGGCCGGCGGCAATTCCGATGATCGTGGCGGTCGCGAATATCATCGCTCCATATCCTCTTTACCAAGAATCAGTTTGCACAGGTTTACGCATGGATGGCTAAGAAAGGCTTTGTCCGTAGGGTTAACGCTTGATGAAGCAATAAGCTCCGCGCCCTTCATGACACATGCAAAGGAGGCGGCAGTCCCTTAAATATGCGCACAATCCTCCGCTTCGATCGATTCAGACTTAAGGGGTAAGCACAAGGCTCCGCATTTTCCGCGACATCGGCTAGAAAGAGGATATGAGCAGCTTTTTTGAGAATGATTCGCCCTCGAACCTGACGGAATATTCCGTCTCGGAATTGTCCGGATCGATCAAGCGCACGGTCGAGAATGCGTTCGACCAGGTGCGCGTGCGCGGGGAAATCTCCGGCTATCGCGGGCCGCATTCCTCGGGCCATGCCTATTTCTCGCTGAAGGATGACCGCTCCCGCATCGATGCGGTGATCTGGAAAGGCACCTTCTCCAAGCTGAAATTCCGCCCCGAGGAGGGGATGGAGGTCATCGCCACCGGCAAGGTGACCACATTCCCGGGCTCGTCGAAATATCAGATCGTCATCGAGAGCCTGGAGCCGGCCGGCGCTGGCGCCCTGATGGCGCTGCTGGAGGAGCGCAAGCGCAAGCTCGGCGCCGAGGGCCTTTTCGATCCCGAGCGCAAGCGCCGGCTCCCCTTCATGCCTGCCGTGATCGGCGTCGTGACTTCGCCGACGGGCGCCGTCATTCGCGATATCCTGCATCGCATCTCCGATCGCTTCCCCGTGCATGTGCTGGTCTGGCCGGTGAAGGTGCAGGGCGAGGGCTCGGGCGATGAAGTGGCGAATGCCATTCGCGGCTTCAACGAGTTTGCGCCTGGCAACCCGATCCCGCGTCCGGACGTGCTGATCGTCGCGCGCGGCGGGGGCAGTCTGGAGGATCTCTGGAGTTTTAACGACGAAGCCGTCGTCCGCGCTGCGGCCGGCAGCGAGATCCCGCTGATCTCGGCCGTGGGCCACGAGACCGACTGGACGCTGATCGACTATGCGGCCGACGTGCGCGCACCGACGCCGACGGGCGCCGCCGAAATGGCCGTGCCGGTCAAAGCGGAACTTGAGGCGCAGCTTGCAAGCCTTGCCGCCCGGTTGCAGGGCGGAGTGGGCAGGCAGATGGATCAGCGGCGGCAGGCGGTGCGTGCGCTGCTGCGAGTCCTGCCGTCCCTCGACCAGATTCTCGCCCTGCCGCGCCGCCGTTTCGACGAGGCGGCCGCCGGCCTCGGCCGGGGTTTGGAGCTGAACACGCTGAACAAGCGCCGTTCCTTCGAGCGCACGGCCTCGCAGCTGCGGCCGGATATCCTGTCGAACCGGATCGCCGAGCGCCGTCAGCAGCTTAATGAGCGAATGACCCGCGCCGAACGCACCATCGAGCGCATGCTCGACCGGTCCCGTGCCCGCATCGAACGGGCCGATGCCGTCTTCGCCACGCTGCCCTCGCGCCTCGAAGCGCAAACGGGCCGCGCCCGCGACCGCCTCGGCAATCTCGCCCGTCAGGCCGACACCGCCATCCGCCATCAGCTGGCCCGTGCCCGCAGCGAACTGGTGGCGCAGGAGCGTATCCTGCAGTCGCTTTCCTACAAGAACGTCCTGAAGCGCGGCTATGCCGTCGTGCGCGACGAGGACGACCGCCCGGTTTCGCTCGCCGCAGCACTTTCGACGGGTGCGGCCATCTCGATCGAGTTCGCGGACGGCCGGATCGGTGCGGTCACCGGCGACAATGCCACCCCGCCATCATCTTCATCCACGCCATCGGGCGTCACGCCTGCGAAGAAGCGCGCCGCCAAGCCAGCGGAGACTGCCGCTCCGCCGAAACAGGGAAGCCTGTTCTGATGCGCATCCTGCTGGTGCTGGCCCATCCGCTGGAAGAGAGCTTTGCCGCCGCAGTGGCCAAGCTCGCTCAGGAGACGCTCGTCGCCGGCGGCCATGAGGTCGATCTGCTCGATCTCTATCGCGAAGGCTTCGACCCGCGCCTTTCGGAAGCCGAGCGGCGCGGCTATTTCGACCAGCCCTATGATACGTCGGGTGTCGACGATATCGTCGCGCGGCTGCGGGCTGCCGAAGGCCTGATCCTGGTCTTTCCGCAATGGTGGTTCAATTTCCCGGCCATTCTCAAGGGCTTCTTCGACCGAGCCTTTGCGCCCGGCGTCGCCTTTACCCATGATCCGGCCGGCGGGCGCATCGTGCCGAAGCTCACCAATATCCGTCTGTTCTGGGCGTTGACAACAACCGGCTCGCCCTGGTGGGTCGTACATCTTTATATGGGCAATCCGGTGCGGCGCCTGCTGAAGCGCGGCATCGCCGCCTTCTGCGCCAAGCGGCTGAATTTCCGCATGCTGGCGCTGCACGATATGGATCGCGTCACCGATGCCGGGCGCAAGGCGCATCTCGAACGCGTCAAACGAGCGTTGGCGACGATCTGATCCTGTGGTTTTTGCCAAAAAAGATGCCGCGGCAGGGTTACCGCGGCACGATTGCGTTCAAATGCCTGGGCCTTGTTAGGCCCACTCGCCCTTGCGCATGACGGGCACGCGCGAACCATCGGCATTGATGCCGTCGATATCGACCTTGTCGGAGCCGATCATCCAGTCGATGTGGATCAGGCTGGAATTGCCGCCCTGCGCCTTGATCTGCTCCTGGCTGAGCGTGGCGCCATCGAGGAAGCATTTCGAATAGCACTGGCCGAGCGCGATGTGGCAGGAGGCGTTTTCGTCGAAGAGTGTGTTGTAGAACAGGATGCCGCTCGCCGAAATCGGCGAGGAATGCGGCACCAGCGCCACTTCGCCGAGCCGGCGGGCGCCTTCGTCGGTGTCGAGCACTTTATTCAGCACTTCTTCGCCGCGCGTCGCCTTGGCCTCGATGATCCGGCCGCCTTCGAAGCGCACCTGGATATTGTCGATCAGCGTTCCCTGATGCGACAGCGGCTTGGTGGAGGAGACATGGCCTTCGACGCGCAGCGCATGCGGCGTGGTGAAGACCTCTTCCGTCGGGATGTTCGGGTTGCAAGTGATGCCGTTCTTGGCGGTAGAGGCGCCGCCATGCCATTCATGGCCGTCTGCAAGACCGACTGTCAAATCGGTGCCCGGTCCCTGGAAATGCAGGGCTGAGAAGCGCTTGCCGTTCATCCAGGCCGAACGCTTGTGCAGATTGGCATTGTGCTCCGCCCAGGCCGCGATCGGATCTTCGACATCGACGCGCGAGGCGGAAAAGATTGCCTTGGCAAGCTTGGCAACCGCGATCGCTTCCGGATCGTTCGGGAAGACCAGCTTTGCCCAGGAGGGGTTCGGATAGGAGACGATGTTCCAGTTGGTGTCGAAATTCGAGATCTTTTCGAGCGCCGGCTTGTAGGCAGCCGAATTTGCGCGGTTGGCACGCGCAACCTTGTTCGGGTCCTGATTGGACAGCAGCATCGGGTTGTCGCCGGCAATGGCGAGGCGTGCCGTGTTGTTGGAGAAGGCCTTGGCCATGCCTTCATAAAGCCATGTCGCGGCGCGGTCGAAGCTCGCATCCTGGCCGTATTCATAGCGGGCAAGCGTCGTTTCTTCGTCCGAATAGAAGGTGGAGACGAGACCGGCACCGGCCTTGTAGGCTTCGCGCGTGATCAGCCGCACCAGCGGCATCGCCGCAACTGGCGCCGTCATCAGCAGATCCTGGCCGGCCTGCAGCTGCAACCCGACCTTTACGGCCACTTCCGCAAGCTTTTCCAGCTTGGCCTGATCGACGGGATGATGGTTGGGGGAGGCTGATGTCATGGCAAAACCTGCTTGGCTGATATCGAAGATGGTCTGAAGACTTAGACCGGTTTGCGGCGAAATTGAAGGCGCTTTGTCCGATCTTGCAGATGGTCAGGCAATCAGCGGCGCAGCCTTGGCCCTGAGCGCGGTCAAGGCGTCCTGCGGGCTCAGCCGCACTTGCAGACCGCGCTGGCCGCCGTTGATATAGACATAGGCCTCGGTCACCGCCTGCGCCTCGATCGCCGTCGGCACTATCTTCTTCTGGCCGAAAGGGCTGATGCCGCCGACATGGTATCCCGTCAGCCGTTCGGCATCGACTGGCTTCATCATAGCGGCAGACTTGCCGCCGAAGGCTGCGGCGAGCTTCTTCATGCTGACTTCGTGATCTGACGGGACGACAGCGCAGACCGGCTTGCCGTCCACCTCAGCCATCAGCGTCTTCAGCACCCGATGCGGCTCCTCGCCAAGCGCCTCCGCCGCCTGCAGCCCGACACGCTCCGCATTCGGATCGTAATCATAGGCATGCACGGTGAAGGCGACCTTCGCCCGGGTCAGCACTTGTGTCGCGCGGGTGGTTTTTGACATGGATTTATCTCTAGGCGGTCTTGCCGAATGCAGCCGCGTAGATATCGGGCTTGAAGCCGATCAGCAGCTTTCCGTCAGCCTCCAGCACCGGGCGTTTGATCATCGAGGGCTGCGCTATCATCAGCGCGATGGCCTTGTCCTTCGAAAGGTCGGCCTTATCCGCGTCCGGCAATGCCTTGAAGGTGGTGCCGGCGCGGTTGAGCACGACTTCCCAGCCGGCTTCCTTCGTCCAGCGCTCCAGGTGATCCCGGTCGATGCCAGCGGCCTTGTAGTCGTGGAAATCATAGGCGATGCCGTGGCCCTCGAGCCAGGTGCGCGCCTTCTTCATCGTGTCGCAGTTCTTGATGCCGTAAATGGTGATCGTCATGTCGAATCCGTCTCTTGCTGTCCGATAGCGCATACCATGCGAATAAAGGCGGATGAAAGCCGATCATAGGGCGAAGCGGTTCGCTCATCCATTGCAGTTGCCATCTATCATCCTGTAAATATGCAGCGTGCATATTTATGGTGCGGGTGAAGCATGGCGGCGGACAAGGAAATATTGCGGCTGGAGAATCTTTTCGGCGCCATGAGCCTTGCTCTGGTGGATAAGATGGAAAAGGCCTTTGCTGATGAAACGGGCCTTGGCCCGAGCGCAATCGCCGCCATCGTTCAAATCGGCACCGAGCCGGGGCTGACGATCGAGACCTTGCGCCGAATGATCGCGCTCTCCCATTCCGCGACTGTGCGCCTTGTCGACCAGTTGGTCGCGTCCGATCTCGTGCTCCGGGCCGGCGGTGTCGAGGGAGACAAGCGCGCCCGCTCGCTGCAGCTGACGGAAAGAGGGCGCGCGCTTTTCGAGCGCAGCCTTGCCGCACGCCGGGCGGTCATTCATCGGGCGTTCGCGGTGCTCGGACCGAAAGAGACGGAGCAGTTCGGCCATCTCATCGAGAAGCTGCTGCCAGCCTTGGTCGATCTCGGCGACGATCAGGACGTCGTCTGCCGCGTTTGCGATCAGGGCGTGTGCGACCAGGACCGCTGCCCTATTGCCTTCATGGCATAGCCTCGAGATAGACGGCTTGACATTTTCATAAGATATATGCACACTGCATACATATATTTTGGACGAAGTCGATGGTTACGACCTCGATGCTTTGAGCATTGCCTGCATCAACTCGATCGGAGGCATGATCGCCATGAGAAATCATCCAATTCTTGCCCGGCTAAGAAGCCAGATGCATGCTGCGCTTGCCGGAGCGCAGTATCACCTCAGTCGCTTTGGCGTGCTTCTCCGCGAGGCGGCGACGATCGCCTTTACCCTGCGCTGTAGGGTGATCGATCGCCGCTAGAGCGGTTCAGCATTTCACGGAATCGCCAAACCGCTCTATCTGTTTGTTTCTGCGCAATTCCGGACGGAAAACCGCTGCGCACTTTTCCTGGAATTGCTTTAAAGGAAGTCAGTCTTCCAGCGTTCCTGGCTTGCGGGCGACGGAGCTTGGCTTATCGGAGCCGATCTTCATCAAATCGCCGCGTCGGCGCACCAGCCGGTCTGAAACACGGGTCACGATGAGGCCGGCTTGCGGCGCGCGAACCTCGATGGTCCCATTTGGCATACCGGGCGCTGTTATGATCGTTGCCAGCAGATCGCCTTCCACGACGCGTTCGCCAATGTTGCGATGGAAGAGCACCGTGCCTGCCTGTGGCGCACGGATCATCTCGATATTGTCGAGCGGCACGGCCGGCCCTTCAAAGGTACCGAGCGCGATGCTGTCGTCTTGCACCGCGCCGCGCGCGGCCAGGAAACGCCATAACCCCTCGGCATCCTGCTTCGCCATGTCGGGATAGACATCGCGGGTGCCGCGCAATTCCACCGTCACCGAAAGCTTGCCCGGCAGGCTTGCCTTCTTTTCGCCCGGCACTTCGTATTTCCAGGCGAAGCTGACAGCCTCCTCGAAGGCAGAGCTTTCGCCATCGGAAAGCAGCACGGCATCCATTTTCAACGCGGCCGCAAGATCGGCGGCCTCGGGCCAGAAGGCCTCGTCGATATAGGCATATTGCAGGGATTCGTCATCGCAATGAAGATCGACGACCAGATCCGCCCCGAGCGCCATATGGATCAGCTGGCGCTTCAGCCGGTCGACGGCGGGGTAACGCTCCAGACCTTTGATGAGGAGATCGCGATCGCGAAGCGAGATCAGCGGGAAATCGCGGTTGAAATTGGTGCGCGTGCCGAGATCGAAGCGGCCTTGCATCTCGCCGAAGTGCGATTGCCCAGCGCCGATCGGATTGGCATGAGGCACGACGATGATATCGCTGAGGATGGTGCCGTCCGCTTCAGCCTGCCGCAGGTGTTCGCAGAGAAAATGAGCGAGTGCGGTGCCCGGCAGCTCGCCGGCATGCAATGCCGCCTGGATATAAATCTTTGGCGCATCGGGCTTGGTGCCGGCAAAATGAAGAACCGGCAGCCGCCAGGCGATCCCCGGAGTGTCGCCTTCGATGACGATTTCGGTGACGTTCATGGGCGGGCCTCCTGCTGATGACAATCGGAGACCCATATCAAGCCTTTACCGCAACCCGCAACCGTTTGTCGCCATCTACCGATACCAGGATCGAGGACAAACGCCCCAAAGTGGCTTCTAGCGGCTACGGTTCCTGCGCAGGCCGAAGCTCAGGATCAGGCCGAGCAAAACCGCACCGACGCCGAAGGAGAAGGGTGCGGCATAGCCGAGATGATCGGCAAACAGGCCGGCGATCGGACCGGTCGAGCCGAGCGACACGTCGAGAAAGATCGAGTAGAGCCCGAGCGCGACACCGCGGTTCTGCGGCGGGATGCGCTCCATCGCCTCGTTGCCGAGTGCGGGGAACACGGGCGCAAAGCCGGCGCCGGCAAGGGCCGCGCCGATGATGGCGACGGTCGGCGAGGGCGCAAAGGCAAGGGCCGCCAGGCCGATGATTTCGACGACGAGGGAAATGCGCACCAGCGGCAGGCCGCCGAAGCGGGCGACTGCCTGGGCAAGACCCAGGCGTACGCCCATGAAGGCAAGGCCGAAAGCACTAAGGGCGAAAGAGGCACCATCCCAGCCGCGACTGTGGAAGAATAGCGCGACGAAGGCCATGACGACGCCGAAACCGCTGGAGGCAAGGGCAAGCGCGATGCCGAAGGGCGCGACGCGGCTCAGCACCTGGCCGGTGCCGATGCCCTTTTCTTTCACGCCAGGCACGGGCGGGCGCGTTTGCGCCAGCATGAAGCCGGCAACCGCAAGAATGATAGTGACGACGCCGATGGCGAAGAAACCGTATTGCCCCTGCAGCCAGGCGCCGAACGGTGCTGCGAGCGCGATGCCGCCGTAAGTGGCAATGCCGTTCCAGGAGATGATGCGGACGGTCTCGCGCGAGCCCATCAGGCCTATCGCCCAGGTGATCGCCGCTGTGCTCACCCAGCTCTCGCCGATGCCGAGCGCCAGCCGGCCTGCAAGCAGGAGAGCAAGGCTCGCTGCCGGGACCTGGATCGTAAATGTGGAGGCGATCGTCAGAGCGCCTGACAGACCATAAGCAAGGAAGCCGAGGAGAACCGACCGGCGTGGTCCATATTGATCGCAGAGCCTGCCGACATGGGCGCGGCTGACGATGGTCGCCACATATTGCGTGCTGACGGCGATACCAGCCCAGACGACGCCGAAGCCGAGGCTGCTGTCGACATAAGTCGGCAGAACCGCAAGCGGCAGGCCGATGGCGAGATAGCCGAAGAATGTCAGCGCAACGATCGAGATGAGGGACAGGGTCGAAGTGGACCGGATAGTCTCAGAGGCAGTGTTCACGGGATATCGCCTGCGGGCACCGGCAGCGGTGTCCATGCTATTTGCCACGAAGGACGGAATTCGTTCGGATAACTGAGGTGACGGCGGCCAGACGACCGTGCGTCGCCACGAATAACGGGTATCAGGCAAAGGCGGCCATGGTCAACGAATTGCTGCCTTGCAGCAAAAGCCATTGACGGGATGAATTGATTGTGCGTCGGCAGCCGAAACTGCCCGTCGCAGTGGGCGGAGCCTGCAAGGAGGCCCCGCTCACCTGGCGCTACATGGTCAATATGACACTGGCGGTTGTTCGCCCGGCCTCAAGGTCGGCATGGGCCTGGGCTGCATCCTTGAGCGCATATTCGGCGCCAATCGGGTTGATGAGACCTGCCTGCAGTGCAGCCATCAACGCCGTCGCGCCTTGGCGGTAGAGGTCAGGATCGCTGGCATAGGTCAATACGCTCGGGCGCGACAGGCCGATCGCCCGGGGTGCCGTCAGCTCCTCGATCTGGATCGGCGGAATGGGGCCGCCTGCCTGGCCGAGACTTGCGACCACGCCGAAGGGGCGTACGGCGGCAAATGTCTGCGACAGCATGGTGCCGCCGATCCCATCGACGGCGAGATGCACGCCGCGGCGATCGGCAATGCGGCGTGTTTCCTCCACCCAATCTTCGGATGTGTGCAGAAGAACCACGTCTGCGCCGGCCTCGTAGGCGTATTCTGCCTTGGCTTCGGAACCGACCGTGGCGATGACGTTTGCGCCGATCCGCTTGGCAAGGCGTGTCACGAGCTGGCCGAGACCGCCGGCGCCCGCATGCACCAGCACCCATTCGCCTGCTTTTACCGGATAGACCTTTTGCAGCACCATTTGCGCCGTCAACCCGCGCAGCATCGTACTGCCGGCAACGCGTTCGCTGACGCCATCGGGCAGTTTCACCAGGCGAGCAGCCGATAATGTCCGCACCTCGGCATAGCTGCCAAGCGGATGGCCGATATAGGCGACACGGTCGCCGACCTTCAATCCTGCAACTTCGGGGCCGACTGCTTCGATGACACCAGCGCCCTCGAAGCCGAGCACGCTTTGCCCTGGCGGCAGCGGATAAAGTCCGGAACGGACATAGATATCAACGAAATTGACGCCGGAAATGCTCTGGCGGATGCGGGCCTGGCCGGGGCCTGGCTCAGTGGCAGGGAGTTCGATGGCTTTCATGGCCTCGGGTCCGCCGGGGCCGGTAATGGCGATCGCTAGGGGCATGCGGAAGTCTCCTTTCAGGAGATCTTTGACCATAAACCCCGGCTTGAATAAATTCGGTATGAACTCACCGCATCTGTGCAATAATGCACCGATGATAGACTGGCAGGACCTTCACCATTTCGCCGCCCTGGCGCGAACCGGCTCGCTGTCTGCAGCGGCGCGGGAGCTTGGAGTGGATCACGCAACGGTTGGCCGGCGCATTGCCGCGCTGGAGCGCTCGCTCGATCTGCGCCTCATCGACCGGCGGCCGCGCACCTCGCCTTTGACGGCAGACGGCCGCGCCATTGCCGAACTGGTGGGGCGCATCGATGAAAATGTCGAGGCGATCAGGCGCTATTCGAAGAGCGCCGTCGCCGGACTTTCCGCGGCGGTCAAGATCAGTGCGCCTCCATCGGTCGCCGCTCATCTTCTCGCCCCGAAAGCCGCCCTGTTTCGCATCGACCATCCGGACATCACCTTGACCATCGCCGGTGTCTCGCGTCGCGTCGCGATCGATCACGGCGAGGCGGATATCGCTGTGAGAACGACGAGGCCGGAGGAGAGCGATCTGCTGGTTCGGCGCATCGGCGTGATGCGCTTCGCTCTTTACGCCGCCCCATCCTTTGCGCAGATGCCCGAGGAAGACTGGGTCTTCATCGGCTACGATGCTGGCCTTGAGCATCTGACACGGGAGACGTGGCTGCGCAGCTTGCTGGCCGACCGGCCAATCGTATTTCGCGCCGGCGATATCTTCGGGCAGCTCGAAGCGGCGCGCGCTGGTATTGGCGTCCTCGTGCTTCCCACTTTCCTGGGGGACAGCGAACATGCCCTGGCGCGCCTTCCGGCAACGACCCCGTCACCCACGCGAGACCTTTGGCTGGTGACCTATCCGGATCTGCGCCGTTCGCCTGCTGTCCGCGCCGTCATGGATTTTGTCTGCGATGTTATCGGCCAAAGCTGCCCTATCCGGGATGGCACAGGCGCGGGAGCGTAGGGCAACCCCAGGCCATATTTTCTTGTTGCAGCTTCGCCGCGAATCTCTATCCATAAGTGGATGCGCCATCCCTATGGTCGGTGATCGATGACGAAGCTGGGCAGTTGGTTCGTGGTGGACAGGGCGGATCTGGTCGCGGGCATATCGGTTGCCGGCCTGATGCTGCCGGAAGCGGTCGCTTACGCAGGCATTGCCGGCCTGCCGCCGCATCGTGCGATTCTCGCCGGCATCGCCGGGTGTCTCGTCTATGCCATATTCGGCCGTAGCCGCTTTGCCATCGTCTCTCCCACATCTTCGTCCGCCGCCATTCTTGCGGCGACATTGGCGGTCGTGCCGGGCGATGCCACGGTCAAAGCGGGTCTTGCGACGGTCGCCGTGGCGCTCGCCGGCATTCTCTTCGTCATCGCTGGCGCATTGCGCCTTGGCGGCATCACCGGTTTCATCTCGCGGCCGGTTCTGCGCGGCTTCGCGCTGGGGCTGGCGATCACCATCATCCTGCATCAGCTGCCGATCCTCGTCGGCGTGCCGGTGCAGGGCTCGAATATCCTGACCTACGCGGCCGCCCTCTTCGGCGCTATCCTGCAATGGAATCCGATCAGTGTCGCAGTCGGTATCGTCGCGCTGGCGGCGTTGCTGCTACTGAAGCGACTGCCTGGCATTCCCGGCGCCTTCCTCGTGCTCGTCGCCGGCATCTTCGCCTCCTATCTGTTCGGCCTGGAAGGTCATGGCGTCAAACTGGTTGGCCCCATCGAGATCCTGCCGCAATGGCCGTCGCTACCGGACGCCGACTGGACCGCCTATTCGCGGCTGGTGCAGTTCACCGTGCCGCTTGTCCTCATCCTCTTTGCCGAGTCCTGGGGCACGATGCGGGCCTTGGCGCTGCGCTACGGCGAGACGCTGGAGGTCAATCGAGAGCTCGGTGCGCTGGGTGCCGCCAATATCGCCAGCGCCGTCGTCCAGGGCATGCCGGTTGGAGCCGGTTTTTCCGCCGGTTTCGCCAGCGAGGCGGCCGGCGCGAAGACGCGGGCGACCACCGTCTTCGCCGCCATTGGCCTGGCGATCCTGATTGCCTGTGCCGGCCCGCTTGTTGCTCTTCTGCCTGAGCCCGTGCTCGCGGCCGTCGTGATCGCGGCTCTTACGCACGCGCTCGATCCCAGTCCCATCCTACGCTTGCGCCGACTGCACCGTGATTTCTATGTGGCAGTGGGTGCCGCGCTCGGTGTGCTGGCCTTCGGCGTCCTCAACGGCATGCTGCTGGCGATCGCGCTCTCGCTTGCCGCGATGATGCACCGCCTGGCCTCGCCCCATGTTGCCCGTTTGGGGCGGCTCAACAACAGCCATGACTTCGTCGATGTCAGCAGACATGACGATGCCTCCGAGATACCGGGCATTGCCATCTGGCGCCCCGGCGAGACCCTATTTTTCGGCAACGCTGATACGATCTTCGGCGAGATATTGTCCGGCAGCCGCAGCGAAGCTGGGTTGCGGGCAGCCATTCTCAGCCTTGAAGAAAGCTCCGATATCGACAGCACGGCGATGGACGCCTTGATGGAGTGCGACAGCGCCATGCAGCGAGCCGGCCTCCGCGTTCAATTTGCTCGCGTGCACGACCGCGTTCGCGATCTCATGACAGTCGCGGGTGTTGCCGATGTCGACAAGCGCTGCAGCTTTAGTGTCGATGATGCTGTGGCGGCGGTGATGGCGGATGGCAATCAGCCGAAGCCTTGACCGGATCGCTCAGTCGCGCAGAGTCCAGTAGCATAGATGCTGGTGGGTCGATTGACCCTGCAGGCTGTTGATGAGGACAAAGTCTTTGGCTGTCCAGCTCACGGGTTCCTCAAGCGCAATGTCCGGAACGATTTGCCCCCGATAGAGCAGCGTCATATGTGGCTCCACGGGTTTTTCTTTCTCCGGCGCAATACCCGTGAGCCGCATGGCGTCGACCAATTCCTGATGGATAGCCTTGAGTTCGGGGTTCCCGTTCCTGTTCCACAGAACAAGCGGGCGATTATCGCCACCACCGAAACTGACAGCCTGATCGAAAACCACTGGACAGGATGGCTTTCTCACTCTCGAGGCAGCCTCCATCGCTGCAAATACTGTCTCCTCCGGCAAGCAGCGGAACGAACCGATCGTATAGAGCGTCACATGCAGGAGATCGGCTCTTCGTGGTCTTGCGAAAAATCGGTATTGACGATGGAAATTGCCTGCGAGCTTGTGACTACGAGCGGCACTCTCCGCATCGGGAAGGACCGCAAAATAGAGCTCGTTAACGGGCTCTTGATCGACTGGCTGCGGTGTCCGGCTGTACGATCCGCCGCTGAGATAGAGCGAGAGTTGCCTGTTGTTCTTCATGGGTTGCTTCAAAGCTTTACCGCTCTACCCCTTCCTGATTTTGACCGCAAAATGATAGAGTAAAGCGATTGCTAATTCAAGAACAAAACAGGAACATATAATGGATTGACAGAGCGCCGGCTGTGAGCGCCATTTTAAAAAAGCGATCGAATAAAAGGTCTGCTTGATCTGTTCATTCCAGGTTCGGGCCTTCGTGCCCATTCTCACCAACAGGAATCACAGCCATGTTCACCAGATCAGTCGCCGCAGTCATTGTTCTCGCTCTTATCGGCCTTGGCATTGCTTCTTGCTCCACTTCGGGTGAGCGCAATTCTGGCGGCGGCATGACGCTGAACGCCCCTCCGACTGGTGGCGGATATTGATACTTGTGCCTGTGACCGTCTCAGCGGCATTCCATCGCCGCTAAAACGGTGGCAATTCTCGTTCTTTGCAAGAATCGGGTTGAATTCGAGGCTCCCGAGGACGATTTTCATGACAAGTGGAAACACGGGAGCTTTCGTCATGAACGAGACAAGGCAGAATTATCTGATCTTCGAAACTGCTGGCGGCTTCTGCGGCATCGCCTGGAATGATGTCGGCGTGCTGCGCTTTCAATTGCCGACCAAGGACGCCGGCGCGACCGAACGCCTGCTTCTGCGCCGCTTGCCGAATGCGCAGCCCGGCACGCCGACCTCGCAGGTCGCTGAGGCGGTCGCCAAGGTGAAGCGCTATTTCGCCGGTGAGGAGATCGACTTTTCCGACGTCACGCTCGACCTCGGCGAGCAAGATGCATTCTTCAAGCAGATCTATGATGCCGCCCGGCAGGTCGGCTGGGGCCACACGACAACCTACGGAACATTGGCCAAGCAGCTTGGCGCCGGGCCGGAAGCCGCACGCGATGTCGGACAGGCCATGGCGAAAAACCCGGTGGCGCTCATTATCCCCTGCCACCGCGTTCTGGCGGCAGGCGGCAAGATCGGCGGTTTTTCCGCGCCAGGCGGCTCCAACTCCAAGGCCCGCATGCTGGAGCTGGAAGGCGTCCAGCTTGCGCCGCCGAAGCCGGTGCAGCAGTCGCTGGCGTTTTAGGTAACGAAGCGGGGCGGGAGGCTTCGGCCGCTCGCCCTATTTTTCTGATGCTTGCCGGGCGCGGGAAAACAACAGCGTCTGCTTGTCGTTGAGGCGGATCGGCTTCGGATCGCAATAGCCTACCTTTTCGGCAACACGGATCGAAGCGGTATTGTCGGGCGAGATCAGACAGACGCTGCGGTCAAATCGCGGCTGCTGGTCGAGCCAGGCAACGGCTGCTGCCAAAGCTTCTGTGGCAAAGCCCTTGCCATGTGCCCATGCCGCCAATGCCCAGCCTGCCTCCGGAATGCCCTTGATCGGCGGCTCCATCACCCTGTGAAAATCGGCAAAGCCGAGATCGCCGACATAGCGGCCGGAGGATTTCTCGCGGATTGCCCAATAGCCATGCCCAAGCAGCGGCCAAAGGCCGTGATAGGACAGCATCCGCATCCATGACTCCCTGGAGGTGGAGACGACATTGCCGAAAATATGCTTCACGACCAGCGGATCGCTCCACATGCCGGCAAGCGGCTCGAAATCATCGAGCGTATGTCCGGTCAGGACAAGCCGTTCGGTTTCCAGTCTCGGCGGGGAAAGCGTCGCTTCCATAAAGGCAGACCTTTGATTTAGCTTTGGGTATTCTGCTGCAGGCGCTGCGCAACCGCATCCAGATCGGGCAGGAACCAGACCTCACGCCCCTTGTTGGACTCGTAGACGAAATCGCGCAAGGCGTTACTGCCCGCGACCCATCGGGAGATGTCGCCCATGATGACGAGCTGGGCGCGATAGTTGACGAATTTCTGGATGATCGCGCCGGCGATGCGGGTCGAGAGCTGGAAGAAGTCTTCGCTCAGCCGCGATGTCGGCACGACCACCAACTGGGCTTCGGCATCCCATACAGCGCTGATCCAGTCATTCACGTCCCTCTCGCTGGCGAGAAGTGGACCGTTGTCATCGCCGATGACGATTTTTCGGCCGGAGAATTCTTTGACTGTGTACATGCTGGTTCGATTTTGCCCGCTATTGAAATAGGAGTTTCCGCTATCGTTCCGTGTGATCGACCGGCAATAGCTATCATGTGGGGCATTCGGATCCTAGAGCCACGTCAGCGGCTGGAAAATCGCCGTCGTCGTAACCCATGCCGCCTGGTTTTCCGCCCCTTCGTTCCATCGCTTGCGCCGCAATCTGGGCCGGCTTCATCGGCATGTCGCTTGGCCGCAACCTGCATCTGCTTTCCCGCTATATGAGCATATCTGCCCGGCCTGTTGGCCAGGCGGGGTAGGCACCTCGGGTCAGGCCATGGTCCCATCACTCTCTTAGCAGCATGGCCAATTGGCAGCTCATTGGGAAAGCGTGTATTTTGCACCTTTACAAGACCGGTCGGCTTCAATTAAGTGTATTATGCACATATATGGAGCAACACCATGGCATCCAGAATACTCGTCATCGTCGGCAGTGTCCGGCCGAACCGCATATGCCCCGCTGTCGCCGAATGGGTGACCTCGGTCGGGCGCGAGCTCCTGTCGGCCGAATTCGAGATCGTCGATTTGCGTGACTGGCCCCTGCCGATGGACGGCGAACCCAGCATCCCGGCCACGGGTGATTATCGCACCGATCTCACCAAGGCCTGGAGCGAAAAGATCATGAGCGGCGATGCCTTCGTCTTCGTCAGCCCGCAGTATAATTGGGGCTATCCGGCCGTATTGAAGAACGCGCTCGATCATCTCTATCGGGAGTGGGCAGGCAAGCCGGCGATGATCGTCTCCTATGGCGGTCATGGTGGCAATAAATGCGCCGCCCAGCTTCATCAGGTGCTGACTGGATTGAAGATGAAGCCCACCGAAACCATGCCCGGCTTCACCCTGTCGCGTACCCGCATCGAAGCGAATGCCGGCGAGGTGCACCCGCCGACGGAATTTGCCGAGTGGCAGCCGATGCTTGAACAGGCTTTCGGCGAGTTGGGTCGTGGCTGAGCATGCAATCCTTGCCGCATCGGCTTTCCCGATTGATCGGCGTAGTGCGCCTGATTGAGGCCATGATAAAGCTACAATCGATCATCATCGAGGGTGAGTGGATTTTGTTCATCAATACGAATTGGTGCTCTCCAGCGAGGCATGTCGTGCCATGCAGAAATCGATCGTCGTAATTTCTCTCCTCACGCTCGTTGGTGCATATTCGCCAGCACAGTCAGCTACCTGGCAACCGCCACCCGGTCATGTCCAGGTGCCGATCTGGCCCGGCGCGGTGCCGGACGCGCTGCCCAATGCGAAGCCCGAATCTGTTCTTGCCGGCTCGGCGACGGTCACGGATGTCACCCAGCCGACGATGACCGTCTATGCCCCCGCGGGGCGCAACACGGGCGCGGCCGTGGTGGTGTTCCCGGGTGGAGGGTACAAGGTTCTGGCGATGGACCTGGAGGGCACGGAAATCTGCGACTGGCTGACCTCGCGCGGCGTCACCTGCGTTCTGCTCAAATACCGGGTGCCTAATTCAGGCCCCACATGGGAAAAAGGACAGCGCCACTATCCGAAGGTGCAAACGGCTCTGCAGGACGCCCAGCGTACGCTGGGGCTGGTGCGCCAGCACGCCGCGCAGTGGCATGTCGATCCCCACAAGATCGGCGTCATCGGCTTTTCCGCCGGTGGACATCTCGTTGCCGCGCTCAGCACGCATTTCTCGCAGCGAACATATGCGCCGGTCGACGATGCCGACAAGTTGAGCTGCCGGCCGGACTTCGCCATGGCCCTCTATCCCGGCCATCTATGGGTGCATGAGGATGAGGACAAAGCCACCCGAAACGAGGCAGACATGAGCCTGCGCCCGGACATCCACGTCAGCGCCGACACCCCGCCAACCTTCCTGTTGCAGGCTGAAGACGACCATGTCGATGGTGTGGAGCAATCGCTCGTCTACTATATCGCATTGCAGAAAGCCGGCGTCCCCACGGAAATGCATCTATACGCGCAAGGCAGCCACGCCTTCGGCCTTCGTCCCACAAAGTTTCCCATCAGTCACTGGCCGGTGCTGGCGGAACAGTGGCTGCACACGATCGGCGTGCTCGATCCGCAAAAGGATAACTGATCGCGCCAACAGTCCGGCTTGAATGATCGCCGGCCGACCGGGAAGCGTCGGCTATTGGATGAGATCTCTTTCGCGTTCAACCGCCAGCCTCACCTCGCGATAATGTTCCGTCAGTTTCGCCAGATCGAAAGCCCGGTTGAGGCCGCTTGGATTGGGCAGGACCCAGATCGAGGTGCCGGCAAACGCCTCCGGCTGCCTGCCCCATTCGACATCGGTCCGCAGGCTGATGGCGGCATAGGCAGCTTTGCCGAGAAATGCCAGATTTGCCGGCGCAAGCCTCCTGATCTTCTCTTCGAGCACAGGTGCAGCGGCAATGTAATCGCTCTTCTTCAGCTCGCTGGCACTTTTCGTCGGGCGGGAGACAGCTGACGTCAGACCGAGGCCGTATTGCAGCATCTCCCGTTCCTCCTCCGCCCGCAGCAGGCGAGGGGTGAAGCCGGCAAGGTGCAACACTCGCCAGAAGCGGTTGCTGCGGTTGGAAAAATTATGCCCGTCGCGATGCGCGGTAAGCGCGGGGTTCAATCCGCAGAAGACCACGGAGAGATGAGGGGCCAGAATCTCGGCGAGCCCGCTCGCCTGCTCCGTGATCTCGATCGGCTCATTCATGATCTTCGTTGGCGCATCATCCTGCATATCTGATTTCCTGCGGGAGCGGCGGCTAGCGCGGCGCTTTCGTCACGCTAGCCGATAAACGGCCGAACCGCCACGGGCTGACCAGGCTTGATCTGTCGTTGGCTGTCCGAATGATGCCGGCCTGGGCGCATCACGCAACCGTGGGCGGCCCGAACCACGTGGTTAGCGCCTCTGGGAGCCCCAGCAGGGTTGGCTCTCCAACCCAGGCCACATATCCGTCTGGCCGAATTAGGACTGCAGTGGGTGCGTCAATGGTGCCGATCACCGGAAGCTCCCATGGTCCGGCATATTGGGCGTCGATCAGTTGCACCCGATCTGCCCACGGCGCGATATCGAAGCTGTCGGGTTTGCCGAGATTGAGTAGCAAGGGCCGGGCATTGGGCAGCAGTGAAAAAACCCGCAGCGGTCCATCGGCGGTGGCGATATCCAGATCGGGCATACGGCGCCCAAGCAGCGGATGCCCTTCGCCAAGGTCGTAATGAATGTCCAGGCCGGACATCATGGCAGCATATCGTCTGCACGGCTCGTCCATGCCGAGGAATTCGACTACCGTGTCACGCAGGATCTTCGTGCGTTCGTCGGGCCGGCGAAGCGCGACGGAAGCCAGGGTGTTGCGCAGCACGCGGGCGGCGATCGGATGGCGTTCGGTGCAGTATGTATCGAGCAGGCTTTCCGGCGACATGCCCTTGACCACCTGGGCCAGTTTCCATCCAAGGTTCACGGCATCCTGTACGCCGATATTGAGGCCCTGTCCGCCATCCGGGGGATGGATATGCGCGGCGTCGCCGGCAAGCAGCACGCGACCCTTGCGATAGGATGCTGCCTGTCGCGCCGCATCAGTAAATCTGGAAATCCAGCTGGGGCTATGGGCGCCGTAGTCGGTGCCGTACACGGCGACAAGAGCGTCGCGGAGATCGCTGAACGTCGGCTCGCTCGAGGTTTTCAACTGCCGCTCGGTCACCATCACCCCGACCGGCCCCTCATCCGGGTAGATGATCTTGCCGTCGCGGATTTCATATTCGAACCTGCCGAGGGAATGCATGCCGAGTGTGTCATGACGAATGCCCAACTCCGGCTCCTCGGCCATGTCCATCTCGGCGATCAGATTGCTGACGGTCGCATCCCATCCTGGGAAGTCGATGCCCGCGGCCTTGCGGATCAGGCTGCGTCCTCCGTCGCATCCGACGAGATAGTTCGCTCGCAGCGTTGTTCCATTGGAAAGCTGAACATCGACTCCATCGTCATCCTGTATGAAACCGCTGACGCCAAGGCCGTAGTGGATCGGCACGTTGAGTTCGCCATCCCAGCCGGCCAGGATGCGTTCTATGTGTTTCTGGCGTAGCCCCAGGCCGTAATTGTGCCGGGTGGGAAAGTCGCTGATATCGAGGCGTACCGAGGCAAAGCTGGCGACCTGGGCTATCTGCCCCTGCGAGAGGAACCGATCGGCAATGCCGCGCTGATCGAGAATCTCGATGGTGCGTGCATGCAGACCGCCGGCACGCCAGCCGACGAGCTCCTGATCGGCACGTCGCTCGATTATGGCCACGTCTACACCCGCCAAGGCCAATTCGCCCGCCAGCATGAGGCCCGTCGGACCTCCGCCGGCAATAACCACCGCATGTTTCGTAACAGGTACATCCATGTCCGCGCTCCCGCTTCTGGTTTGCGCCGGCGGTTATACGAGAGGAGCTGGGTCTTGAAGCAAGCCCCTTGTGTGCCACATATGTAGACTAGAGGGAGTGATTCCGTTTCTTCATAGTCAGACATCGATCAGCGAAACTCATCGCGAAGCGTCTGCCCCTCGTTCCCATCCGATTATTTGCATGCGTCCTAACGCGTTGTTATTAACGTGCTTTGGAACTAAAGGTCGTGCGAGATCGTTTATCTCTAACTTTGATACGACGCTGACGTCGTGCCCGGCCGGCTGGGGAAGCGGCGCATTTTGAGGAACAGCTCATCATGAAGATTTCGTCTGGATTTCGTTCAGTCGCGGTTGCCGCCATCGCTGCCGCAGGAATTGGCTTCGCCAGCGCTGCGCATGCCGATAGCGGCACGATCCGTTTCTCCGTCTACAAGGCGGCTTTCTTCGTCGGCGGCTCCGGCGGCGAGGGCACGCTGACCTTCCATGGCAAACGCTATCCGGTCTCGATCGGCGGCATCTCCGGCGGTCTCGCCTTCGGGGCTTCCAAGACCTATTTCCAGGGTACGGTGCGCCATATTCGCCGCGCCCGGGATGTGAGCGGGGTCTATGGTGCCGCCGGCGGCGGCGGCGCAATCGGCAAAGGCGCTCAGATGATCGTCATGACCAATGACAAGGGCGCCCAGCTCGAACTCACGGGCAGGCAGGTTGGCCTGCAGGTCAATGCCGACATCAGCGGCTTGAGCATCACGGTGAAGTAAGGGCGCAATTGCGCCCTCATGATTATTGCCCGGAGGCCTGATTTGCGGAATTGGCGATCAGGCCTTCGTTCCCAAGAAAGCTACCCAAGAAGGGCGATCGCCCTTCTTCTTATTCCCACTCGATTGTTTCCTGGGATCATAACATATTGATTTCCCTGCGTAAAATATTTTTCTCGATGTCTCATACCGTCTGCCACACCGTCAAAAACTCCGGCTCTTGTAATCATTAGCTTTTTTAGACCATTTGCCGAATTCGTGGTTTCGAGATCTATCGGAAACGGCTCCAAATGGCGCCGCCAATTTACCCACGACGACAGGAGCGTAGCGTCTTCGAAAAACCACCGTCACGCTGATCGCGTCAATTGCGATCGCAAGGCGTGCCTCTCGGCGCGACGACCGACGCCACCGCACACGACACCTCCAAGGCCGTCGTCACACGCTGCCGGCGTTGCTTCGCCTTTTAACACTGGGACAATGCGACCATAGGGCAACCGGCCCCCTATCGAGAACACCTCACGTTGCTTATGCTTCATGAGTCTACGGGGGGTGCAATGTATCTCAAGAATATAAAGCTCAACAGCTTTCGCTCGTTCGATCAAGGTGAGATCGAGCTTCAGAAAGATTTGACCGTTTTCGTGGGCGAAAACAACGGTGGCAAAAGCAACGCGATCGATGCAGTTCGCCTGCTCACGACGCCTCTCGGCGGACGACGGGAAATTTATTGCGAGTCCACAGACGTTCGCTTTCAGAGCGCGACCAGCTATTTCGAGTTGGAAGGGTGCTTCGAAGAGCTTTCAACGGGGCAGCAAGGCCGCTTCATTTCCGCCGCCACGGATGCGTCACTAAGCCAGGCACGTTTCGGCCTGCGCTTCGACGGCGCTCGATCGGGCATCAAGCCGGTGCTCTGGGCCGGCAAGGAAGGAAACTCGGCCGAACCCGGCTGCCATGAGATGGTTCGGCATGTTTACTTGCCGCCGCTCCGCGACGCGAAACGCTCTCTGGCGTCTGGCAATCCCACGCGGATTATGGCGCTCCTAAATCACTTCCTCGAGGGGACGACGCCGGCACAGCTCGCGAAAGAACTCTCGCGGACTCACTCGCATGATGTCCTCGTCAAGGTAGACGGTGCAGTCGAGAAGGGTTTGTCAGCCCTGACGTCGGGGGTTCGCCGACAAACCGCTTCGCTCGGGTTTGCTACAGACGAGGCTTTGGTGGATATCGCCCGGGATCTGCGTTTCAAGCTCGCCGACCACGGCGTCGACCCCGAAGACCTTCGGTATTCTGGGCACGGATACGCAAATCTCCTGTTCATGGCGATCATCGCCGTAGAGCTTGAGAAGGTCCGATCAGCCGACCTTACGCTGTTCCTCGTCGAGGAGCCGGAAGCGCATCTCCATCCCCAGCTTCAGGCGGCCGTCCTCGCCTTCTTGCGAGACCAGGCCGAGCAATCGCGCAAAGACGCGCCCGCCGACCACGCTCCATCTGGCGAGCTCCAGGTGGTCGTCGCCACGCATTCGCCGAACCTTTCTGCATGGGTTAACAGCGACCGGCTGGTCGTGTTCAAGTCCGTTCTGGCGAGTGCAGAGCAAGCGCCGGCTGGCGAACCGACCATTGAGCCGACCGTCGCAGACGCGGCGGTCATCGGAAGTGGGCTGGGCGCCGACCACGCTGAAACGGACGTGGCGGGCACCGATGCGCTCACCGCCGCCATGACAGCAGCGGCACTTCGCAGGTCCACCCGCTGCATTCCCTTGTCGCTCATGCCACTTGATGCGCTGGACCGTCGCAAGGTCGATCGCTACCTCGATGTCACCAAGGCGGCCCTGCTATTCGGCGGAAGAGTCTTGCTCGTCGAGGGAATTGCAGAAGCCCTCCTCCTTCCAGCCATCGCAAAGCATCACACGCTGAAGGACCATCCCGACCAACTTCGTCTGTTCAGATCAACGGTGTTTGTCCCCATAGATGGCGTCGATTTCAGCCCATACGCGACGCTGCTGCTGACGACGGTCAACGGAGCTCGCATCGCGGACCGCGTCGTTATCCTGACGGATGGAGACAAAGGGACGGGCGACAGCGATGATGACGATGGCGATGACGAGGAGCTGCCCAGCGACACCGCGGAAGAGGTCTCCGCTGACCCCGCTTCGGGGCAAGATGCGCCTGTGGTGTCTGACGGTGATGGTGTGGCCGACGCCGGGGAGCCACCTATTCCCGGCGAGATGCGCAGGGTTGCATTGATGAGCCTCGCGAGTTCGCTCGGTGCGAGCGAGCATCTCGCCGCGGTCACGAGCGTTTACTCGCTGGAGACTGAGCTGCTTGAGGCAGGAAATTCCGCCATCCTTCGGAAGGCCTACCTGACGCTTCACCCAAGATCGAAGAAGAAGTGGGATAACGCCGTTGCGCTCAGCGGCGACGAGCGCGCGAAGAAAATTCACGAGATTTTCAAGAAGACCCGCAAGGGCGATTTCGCTCAGATTCTAGCGCGTCTGATCGAGGATGGCGACGCATTCGTAGTCCCTGCCTACATCGCGAAGGCCATCGAAGAGGTCGTCGTCCCGTGACCGTCTCCTCCTATGCTCCAACTCAAGAGCAGCAGAACGTTATCGATCACGCCGGCGCGGCATTCGTAACGGCCTGCCCTGGCGCGGGTAAGACCAGAACGATGGTGGAGCGCGCCCGTAAGTTGCTAAATAATCCTGGCGACCGACGCGGCGTCGCGTTCCTGTCGTTCACAAACGCCGCCGTCGATGAGCTGGAAGCACGCCTCCGCGCCTTCGGCGTGCTCCCGGCACCACTGTTTCCCAGTTTCATCGGAACGTTCGATCGATTTCTTTGGCAGTTTTTGATTGCGCCGTTCGGCGTTCCCGATTGCGACCAGCTGCCGAGGCTAGTCCCTGACAAGAGCAATTGGGAGGTACGGCCGCCCTACGACGGCGCGCAAGCGCTCCGGTTGCGATGCTTTGACCGAGCTACCGGCAAGGTTATTCCCGCGCTCGCAAAGGACGAGGGCTTTGACGTCGACAAGCGCCAGATCGCGGCGCATGAGACCAGCGCACTTGCCACAATCAGACGCGCGCGAGGCCAGGGCCAAATCGACTTCGAAGATGTCCGCGTCTGTGTCCGTGAAAGGCTGTCCGACGCGGCCTTCGCCACGCGCCTCGGGGCTGCACTCGCCGCCCGATTTCGGGAGATCATTGTCGACGAAGCCCAGGATTGTAACCCTGCCGACCTCGAGATTGTCACCTGGCTGCGGTCATCGGGGATCAGAGTGAAGGTCATCTGCGACCCCCACCAGTCGATCTACGAATTCCGGGGCGGCGTGACCGACGAACTTCAACGATTTGCCGCGACGTTTGACGCAAAGGATCGCTTGCCGATGAGTGGCAACTTCAGATCCGGCCCCGCAATCTGCGCGGCGATCGTGACACTTCGACCGCCGTCATCGCGCTCAGATCCGGACAAGCCGTTGGGTCCGCATCGCGCCGATACGACGCCGGTCCATATCCTGTCGTATGGTGGAACCGCGGTCTCTCCGGCCATCGGGGCAACCTTCCGAGGCCTCGTCGAGGGACTGAGCATTCCCTTACATCTTGCGCCGGTTCTAGCGTCTACGCGTGCCAGCGCTTCAAAAGCCATCGGTCAGCCGACGATCGAGCCGACTGCCCACATGACGCTCCTTCTGGCGGAAGCGGCCATGAACTATCACTTCGCGTTCGCCGTCGGAAATCGTCGTGACGCACTCGTCAACCTGCACCGCATCGTCCTGCTGGTTCAGGGCCGCATCAGTACATTGGGGGGTTATCATAGCTACCTGTTGAGCCAAGGGCTTGAGGACGGCCGTTGGCGTCCAGAGATCATCGCGCTCGCCAATGGCCTCCGTTTCGAGGAGGCCGACACCGTTGATCAATGGCTGGCCAGAGCACGCAGTCACCTGGTCGCCGGCCTCGTCGTAAACTCCACCATCAACCAGCGCCTCAAAGGGCACGCAGACCTGACGACGGCGCTCGCACGCGCCCCGACAAATTCTTCGCCGGCCCGCACGATCCACTCCGTAAAGGGGCAAGAGTTTCCCGGGGTCTGCGTGGTGATGACGACGAAGACCGCTGGTGCGATCATCGACCTCCTCGAAGGCCAAACTTCAACGGGCGCCGACGAAGAGGCCCGTAAGATCTATGTCGGAGCTTCGCGGGCGGAGCGACTGCTCGCGATCGCCGTCCCCAAGAGCCGGGCCGCGCGGCTCCAAACACTTCTCGTCAATGGAGGGTGTGAGGTTCGCCTTCACCAAATCTGACCGCTTGCCGTCAGCCTGAGTGCCGCTCTGGTCGCACACTCTCGCCGAGGGACGAACGAGGCGCTGAGCGCGGCACCTGAGGAGCTAACGCCCCTAGGCCTTTTTTAGCTGCCATTGGCTACGTTCTGACGCCATCCGTCGATATCCGGACCGCTCGAACAGCGCTGCAACAGCTTCCCCCGCCTCAAGCAGCAGCGTCGCCGAGGGATTTTCCTCAGGGATGTATAGGACAGACCCGTCGACGACATCGACACGATTCACCGGCGTGATCGCGTGGAAGGTCGCGATCGCCTCTGCAAGCAGTGCTTCGTCCGCGCAATTGATCTCGACGAACAGGTCACGATCATCATCATAAACATAAAGGCTTGCGTCATAGATGAACGAACTGAGGGAATCGCTGGACGGGTTCGAGAATTTCGCGGCGAACAGCGTGTCGCTGTAACGGCCAGGATAACCGCCGTGAGTGCTGAATCCAAACTTCTCCGCAGCGAGATCCACCGCCGGCTCGATCGACAACAGGCTCATGTAGCCGGTCTCCACCGGCATATCGCCTTGACCCAGGCTCTCGGTCACCAACGCCAGCGCCGTGCCGGACTGATCGAGCGCCGCTCCTCCGCTGAACCCACCACGCGCCATAGCCGATGCGATGAAATGCAGGACCGGAGAATGACGCACCCGGACCACAGCGTTGATCTGTCCAAGCGTGACGACCTGGCTCGGAATTGTAGTGAACGGTATCGGCGGATAGCCGATCACGAGAATATCGGACAGCACGAGGTCGTTCTCGCCCAATGACGCGTCCGTGTGCTGGCTGACGGTGATCGCCGGCAGCGGCGCGTCGCCAAGATCGACGCGGAAAACCGCGACGTCGAGGCTGTCAGGGCCAAAATAGGGTCCATCGACAATCTCCAGCCGGCGCGGCGGGGCCGCCTTGCCACGAGCTTCTTCGCTGAGATGCGCCGACTTTGTGGTCGCGATCGCCTTGATCGTGACCCCTTCGATCACATGCCGGGCCGTGACGAAAATTCCCTGGCCGATGTGGAACGCCGAACCGATACCCTCGTCCCCCTTTCCATCAATAATGGTGACGAACGCCACGGCTCCTGCCGCGCGCATATAGGTCTCTTGGAACGCGCTCTTCTCAGTCATCAGTAGGTATCTCTCAGTTCAACCTCGGCCGGATCCCACTGGTCGACAGCCATAGCCGTACACTCGGCAATAAGCAGATCGAGTACAGCCTCGATTTTGCGAACGTCATATGATCCAGCGCTCAATGTCTCACGGGTCTGTTTCAAGAACTCCTTGATATAGGACGCCTTGAATTCCAGGGCCCCTTGATAAATGCCAAGGCCCTTCTTGTAGTTGGTCCACAGCACCTTGGCCGGCGGGTAACCGCCCACATCAAGATCGAGGTAGCATTCGATCGCCGCCGCGCGGCGATTGATGTCCGAACTGTGCAGGCCTTCTGGCCCCTCAGCCGGAAAGGCGCGAAACGCGTCGAGTTCGGGCAGCATGATCCGGCGCATATTGGCTGGTAGGTTGAGGGTCGAAAGCTTCTGATGGGCGTCGAGACCTTCGGCGTCATTGTCGAAGACAAAGATGACCTGGTTCTGAACGTCGATTTTCGCGAGGCCTTCGGCGAACTTCACCAGGTTGCCGGTGCCGGAAAACGGATGGCTCTCGCTCACGTCGATGAAGCGGAAGAAGTCCGCGATTCCTGGACGCAAAAGTGCGAGCGCGTGCTTTAATATATGCACGTCCGAACTGCCTTCCGTCGCGATCAGGAATGTCTCGGTCCGCCGAGCGTGCGGCACGAACTCGCGCTCCGGCGCATAGCCGCCTTCGACCAACGGCCCATACTGCCAGACGACCGTTGCATCACCGTTCGCCTCCGCCAATATTCGAAGAACCGAATACGGGTGCAGGATATCGACCAACCCTCCGAAAAAGGTCCGTTCCGAATAGGCTTGGATATCGTACGGTCGATAAAGAGGAAACCGTTCAAGCTCCATCCCAGCAAAGCGGCCCCGAATCTTTGCTTCGCTTTCGTCGTCCGAGCCCGAGACAAATGTGTCATCGAGACAATCAAGAGGATAGGCGTTCACAAACTCCAGGAACTCCACAAAGGTCATCACATCGGGAATGGCCTCGTCCTCATCGTCCTGAAGAGACTGTCTCTCCTCTAACCAGTTCTGTACGACGGCGTCGTATTCGCGCCCGACGCGCTCTAGGTTGAAGCCGAGCAGCTCAAGTCGCAGAACGACGTCCTTGAGCGGCCGCGTAAAGGCCATCTCGGACGGCGTCGGATCCTCACCCTCGTTCTCGTACCAATCGTAGTCGAGCTGATCGCTTTTAACCGCCTTGCGATCGTCTTCCTGAAAAATGGATCCGTGATCAATTCCGCGGTGGTTCTTGCTGTACGTCACCGACACCCCGGCAACGTCGAGCGTAATTTCAGTACCCAAGCTATATCCCTCCGAACCGTCCCTTCGTCGTCATCCTGCTTGCTCGACCTTGAGCGATGCTGGCCGCTCCTTACCGCAACTGTGAATGACGATGTTTCCCCGCTATGATCGGCAGATGGCGGTGTTGCGGCGTGACGAGCGATTGGATTGGCTCGATCTCACCAGGCCCGGGAACGAGCTTCTTCAGGCATTGGCGGCCGGCAGCTTCAAGATCGCACGCCTGCGAGAACGCTAACCAAGCAGCACCTCGATCTCCTTCGCCTCCACAAGAGTGCTGATCTCGCTGTAGAGATCGACATCCTGACCGGGAGCAGAGATGGAAATGACCAGAGCGTACCGCGCTTTGTCAGCCACCCGCTTTTGGCCGACGTGCGACTTCCACCATCCGCCGACCGGATAGACCGCGATCGCGTCGTGCCCAGTCAGTTCGATCGCCCTGCCGCGCCACAGGTCGCAATGCAGCGATCCCGCCTGGATAGCTTTTGGCCCTAGAAGCCAGCAACTGGCCTCGCCATCTGCTTCAGTGCCGTCCTTGGCCTGGCTCGCGGAAATCCGGCTGCGAAAGCGAGCTGCCGTCTCGGTGCGCTTCTTCATGTCAAACCGGAGCCCGAAAGAACGATATGTGTCCGGTCGGGTAGCCGCCTTGCCCGCCAAGTTCGGCTCAACGAAATACGACAAGGTCACCTTCATCGTGACGATCTCGTTTTCGAGCTGCTCCAACGCCGTTTTCGGCCAAGGCAGATCGTAAAAATGCATCTCGTTGAACACGCCGGTTCGGCCGTCCGCACCGATCGCGAAGGGCTGAATCTCGGCCTGGGCGACGAGCGTTGCGTCGTTACGCGCCGACAGGATCGCTCGCTCGATGTCCGGCACGCCGTATCCGAACTCGCGAAGCATCTCTTGCTTTTTGCCCTTGGTGGCCGCTTTCCCGGTCTTCCAGTGGGCTCCGGTGCCGATGAACCTTTTCCGTATCGGTTCGGGCCATCGGGCAGAATCAACGGTGAGTGCGCGATGCGTCTCCGCCCACAAGTCGGGCCGCGCCGCTTGCAGGCGGCCGATGAAGTTTCCGGCCATGCCCGCGGCTGCGCTCGTCGCCCAGAACGGGACCAGCGGTTCAGCCGCCACATCGGAGCCGGCCGACAGGAGGGAGACGGCCGGGTCCCAGCCGCAAAAGCCGGTCGCGTCAGACATCATGTTGCCGGCCTCGAACAACACTTCCGGTTTGATCGGCGTCAGGTCGTCGGGCAGCGACTGTGAGCCACGACTGAAGGGGCTGCGGTGATTGGCCGGTACGACGGCCTGCAACACCGGCGGCGGTGCCGGCGGCTGCTCCTTGCGCGTGAAGCCGCCGATGGTCAGGGCGTTCCAGCTCTGTGATGGGTCTTCCAGGGGCTGCGAAGGAAGGACGTCCACAGCCATGCCACCAGAGACGTTCCCGGTGGCGACGACGATCAGCCTCTTCGGTCGTTCCGCGGCCGGGACGGCGTCATCAGCCTCGCCTAGCATGGCCCCGGCCGCGATCTGGTCGATCGCACCGCTCCAAGTCGATGGCCGGCTTGGAGGGAAATCGGTGGCGGATGTGGCGATGCAAAAGCTCCGCACCACATTTGGGCGCTCGATCTCGACAGAACTGACAGCGCCCTGGGTCACCACCCCGTAGCTGGGCGGCTTTGTTGGAGGAAACCCGCCAGGCGGCAGCAGCTTCATGGATTCGGCGCCATGGGTGAGTTCGACAGGGCGCGCATCGTTCATCAACGGTTCGAGATCGCCGTAAAGGACGAGCCCCGCAAGCGGTGTGCCGTGACCGCCGTGCGGCTGATGATCATCCGCACCCCAGGCCGGATCGTAAGCCCAAGCGCCGCGCAGGCCGGGCGCAATCAACGGATGAGCTGCCATGACACCCGTGTCGAGCGTACAGACCACGGGAGCGTCCGGAGACGGCGGGCTCACGCGCTGCGCCAGCTCCTCCACCCAGTCATGCTGTCCAAGACCGGTCTCCCCACGGTCGAGGAAAGGTTCGATGGTTCCTGTGGCTCGGCGAATTTCGGTGATGGCGCCTGGCACGCGCGCCGCGAACGCTGCCACTGCCGCAGCGGCCGCGTGAAGGAAGACAACCGTCGTATCGGGAAAGATCAGGCGATCGCCGTGCACATCGATGTTCGCATTGCGGGCCGCCACGACCAAGCGGTCCGCCAGCGCGACCGGCTGGCGGACCCACAGCTCCCACCAGAGAATGTCCGGTGCGGCCAGATCCACGTCGCCGGTGAAAAGCGATACGGCGTCCACCGCCCTGACTTCCTCGATCACCTCGAACCGCTCCACATCGGGGCGTCTCTGATTGCCCGGATCGCGGCCATAGTCAGTGATGCGATTGCGCAGGAAGGCTCGTGCATCGTCCGGCACGAACACCAAGGCGCTTTCGGTGCGGTCCTCGTTGCGCTCCGATCGGAGGATCACAACGTCCTGCGTGGGAAATTCCAGCGCCGCGGGCACCTTCACGGCCTTCGTCCGTGAGCCTTCCGCCGGGGGCAGCGTCGTGACCTCCACGATAGTGCCGGATTTCAGCCCCTGTACGGACAGGCGCGGGTCGGCAGCGGCAGCCGGAACCGTCCCCAGCGCTGCTGCGAGCTGGTCGAGGAGCTGCGTCGCGTGCGCCGCATAGTCTCCGCGAAGGGGTTTGCGTTCCTGATTGCGTGAGGGAAAGGTATAGGCTGCGGTCTCACGAAAGACGTCGATCGAGATATGCGCGCGGTCTCTCGTGTCGAAATTATCGGGCTCCGCCATAGGCTCCTACTTCTTCATTCGCGTTCCATTCGATCCGTTCGGCGGAGCCTGCCTAACGGCCGGGTTGGCGACGGAACTTGCCCTTCAAAGTCTGTCGATTTTCGAGCGCGTCGCGCAAGGCATCGGGCGACACCTTCGAGGTGCCTTCCAGAATGGCGTCCTTGACGACGGCATCGGCCGCGCGGACCAGTTCGCCCTGGCTCAGCCCTTCGAGCACGCTTTCGATGCCGGGCCATGCCTTCGAGGCGAACTTGAACTTGCCAAGTCGGCGTTCAAGGATGGCCCGCGCAGACGCCACATCCGGCAGTGTATATTCGACCACTTCGTCGAACCGTCGCGCCAAGGCTTCGTCCAGGATCTCGACATGATTGGTCGCGGCCAGCACGAGACTATCGGTTGAATTCGGCTCCTCCATGAAGGCCAGCACCGAATTCAGAACCCGGCGTATTTCGCCAACATCGTTCGGGTCGCCTCGGCGAGAACCGATCGCGTCGAACTCATCAAGCAGATAGACGCCACGCGTCTGCGCGATCTGGTCGAAGAGCAGACGCAGCTTGCCGGCGGTCTCGCCAAAAAACCGGCTGAACAGCGATTCGAGCCGTACCGTGAACAGCGGAAGCCGCAATTCGCCGGCCAAGGCCGAGGCCGTCATCGTTTTGCCCGTTCCGGGCGGCCCAACGAGGAGCATGTGCGTGGCGGGGGTCTGTCCGTGCTCGCGCAGGGTCGCACGCTCCTGCTGCTGGCGGACAACGCGCGCCAGCCGCTTCGCGATCTCCCCCGAGAGCACCATGCTCGAGAGCGCAACCTTGGGATAGGCGCTCTCGACGAGGCCCTGCAATTCGCCGCGCGGCCGGGCGAGCGGGATCGGGGTCTGGCCACCGGCAGGTTTGCCGGTCCCTCGCTGATCACGCGCTTTCTGGACGAGCCGTTTCAGCTTCTCGGCGTCTTCCGGACGGCCTTGACGAGCTTCCTGAGCGGCGATCTGCAAGGCAATCGACAGGAGTTGATCCTCATCCCCGTCGATATGCGAGTTCAGGAGTGCGAGAATTTGCTTAGTGGACATGCTCGCCTCCTTTCTTTGGTTGGGCTCCGCTATAGTGTTGCCTGCTCAGATGCTTTTGGCTTCCGCTTGCCTCGCCGACGCTATCGGAAACCGTCCAAAAGTGCCACCGTTTCCTCTTTACCATAGAGTTTCCTAACCATTCTTTCGACCCCTCGGACTCAAAGCTCCAGCGGTCGCCCAGCCGCGCGCCGTTACGAGGGCGTTCCGGGCTGGCAGATTCGAGGGCGAGATCGCGACGGCCTTAACTCTCCCGACCAGAATCCAGAACAAACAAAGAACATGATGTCAAACCCGTTCCCGGCGGTCAACAGGAAGGTTGCGGCCCGCGCCCGCCATAGAGTCTTTGCGCGCGCAGGTCGAAAGGATCGAAGGCCGAGGCTGGCGCGTCCAATCGGTGCTCCCCTTCGGAATCACCGATATCGGCTCACGCCTGTCGTCCGGCGGCCTGGCTCTCGGTGCGCTCCACGAAATCACCGGTGCAGATACCCTTCGCATCGAGACATGCGGTCGGCGCGGTTTGATGCGCACGATATTTCATTGGGTTGCCTTTCTTTTGCTGCCGACCCCGGCGTCGTGGTGAGTTGGATGGCGCCTACGTGATCGCGAGCACACGAGCCGGACCTCCGGTGCCGCCACGGTGCTTCGGAGCGCCGACGATGATCGTCGCGCCACGCGGCGGAACCTCGTGGAGGTTAGCGACGCATTCGAGACCCCAGCGCCCCGCCGGCAGCCAAATGCGGTGGGTCGGAAAGTCGCTCGCGTCGCCGGCGTCCAGCGAGAGCGTATCGACGGCAAGGCCAATCGCGCTCGTTCTGTCCAGCAGGTATTGAGCGACCTGTGCGTCCACGCCCGGAAAGTGAAGTCTCCCATCAACGTCGGCATTTCGGAACTTGTCGTCGCCGACGAATCCTCCCCAGCCAGACAGCATCGCCACGCAAGCGTTGTCAGGGATGGGGCCGTGATGTTGAATCCAAGCCTCAAGGTCTGAAAGCGTCAGCCGGGCATCAGGATCGACTGCCGCCTTATCACGGATGTCGATGACGCACAGTGGCACGACGAGCTGAGCGACAGGGACCTCGCTGGCCGATCGCCCGTTCTCAGAGAAATGTAGCGGCGCATCGAAATGCGTCCCCACGTGCTCGGTCGATGTGATCGTGTCGATGTTGATGCCCGCCTTTTCGAAGGCGAGCTGCTTGCGTCGCGAAAACTGCTTCTGCCCGATGAAAGTCGGGAAATCCTCGTGCAGCTCGTGCGTCAGATCGATCACACGCTCCGCCCCGATCGCCAAGAAACTCATCGCCAATCTCCTGTCACGCCCGGTGTCCCAGATCATGCGAACCGGCCAGCACAGCGCTGCTCTCTCGGTTCTGAAGCATGCCGGGCCGGGCACCACACCTCACCGGACATGCCTCCCCATGAAGTCCAGTATCAGCCATGCGATCTCGTCTGTCTTTTCGTCGAGCGCGAAATGACCGGCGTCGAGCAGGTGTACTTCCGCGTCGGGAAGATCCCTCTTGAACGCCGTGGCGCCTGGGGACACGAATGACGGGTCGTTTGCGCCCCAAGCCACAAGGGTCGGAGGGCGGTGCTCGCGGAGCCAGGCCTGCCACGCCGGGTAAGACGCAACGTTGGTGCGATAGTCGAACAGCAGCGCCGCCTGGATCTCGCGCTGTCCGGGTCGTGAAAGGTGGGCGAACTCATCGGTCCACGTGTCCGGATTGTAGCGCTCCGGATGGGCGCTACCCGCCGTGTGGCGCTGCTCGGTCGCGGCAAGCGACAAGAAGGTGTCGAGCACCTCCGGATGGACCTTCGGGTCCGCCCAATATTGCGCGATCTGGGACCACTTCGGGCCTAGCCCTTCCTGGTAGGCATTGCCGTTCTGGGTGATGAGCGCCTGCAGCCGCTCCGGATGCGTCAGCATCATCCGGAAGCCCACCGGGGCGCCGTAATCATGGATGTAGAGGGTGTAGCGGTCGACCTTCAGACTCGTCAGAAGGTCATTCATCACCTGCGCAAGATGGTCGAAGGTGTAGGCGTAGGCCGAGGTCACCGGCGCGTCGCTGTGACCAAATCCCGGGAAGTCAGGAGCGATCACATGATAACGAGGGGCCAACAGAGGGATGAGCGGATCGAACTCGCGCGACGACGACGGAAAACCGTGTAGCAAGACAATCGTCGGGGCATTGGCAGGCCCGGCTTCGCGATAGAAGACACCGGTCCCGTCGACCTGCACGCGGTGATATGTGGTGGTCTCGGTGGTCGATTCCAGCGTTCCGGCATAGACCGGCGCGCCGAGAGCAAGCGCCACTGATGTTAAGGCGGCCGCTGCAACCAGGCGGCCCTTTATGCAATCGAATATTCTTTTGGTCATAGCGAAACTCCACGCGAATCCGCGTTTGCACTTTGTCGCTTTTGGAAAACGACAGGCCGTCAGAACCCCAAGTTGGTGAGGCCCGGATGGCCGTCCGGACGGCGGCCCAATGCCCAGCGAAACCGCCGCTCAGCCTCGGCGATAGGCTGTTCATCTCCTGGCATTGGTTCATCAAACTGGCCAGGCGACCTCCGCTCCGACCGTAAATGGCCTCAGTTCATCACTGCCCGCCCGGTCGCATAGACACGGCCGGTGGGCATTCGGGCCTCAGACGAGCTTCGTTTCGCCGCCATCGACCCGTAGGGCGGTCCCGGTCATCCAATGGCTCTCGGCCGCGAACAGGAAAGCGATGGCGTTGGCGATATCGTCAGGCTCGCCATAGCGCGCGATCCCCATCTCGACCGCGAACTTCTCCGTCGCCTCGCCGAGTCCCAGGCCATGCGTGTCGGCATATCCCTGCAGCATGGACTTCCGGCGATCGGTCATGACCGAACCGGGCAGGATTGAATTCACCTGAATCCCGTCCTTGATGCCGCGATCGGCAAATGCCTTGGCGAGTGCGACGATTGCTGCATTGATGGTTCCGACGGCAGCGAGCGAGGCCTTCGGAGTGTAAGCCGACGTTCCCGACGTGATGACCACCGAGCCCTGCGACGCCTTCAGCGCATCCCAGGCCGACAGGGTCAGGCGACGCGCGGAGTGGAACTTCAATGCGAGGCCGTCGTCCCATTGTTCGTCGGTCAGCGCGAAGAGGTCGGCCTGGGCGACCGCGCCAGCGATGCACGCCAGAGCGTCGACACGTCCGAAATGTTCGAGCGTCGCCTTGACGACCGCATCGCTTGCTTCCGGCTCCCTCAGGTCATGAGACAGCACGAACGGTTCCGCACCGGCCGCGCGAACGAGGTCGGCGGTTTCTGCCAAGGCCTCGGCCGAGCGGGCGACAAGCGTCACCGCCGTGAAATCTCGCGCCAACCGGATCGCCGTGCCACGGCCGATGCCCCTGCTGGCGCCGGTGACGATCGCGACCCGGCTCATGAGCGAGCGCCTTCCACGGCCAACGTGTCGATGTACTGACGAAACCGCGCGATCTGCTCGTTCTTGATTGTCCAGACGTGCGCGTAGCGAGCCAGCGCTTGTTTGCCCGTCGTTACGTGCGTGCCGGTGAAATCACCCAGAGACACCACCGTGTCGCCGTCAACGATGAATTCCGTCGGGACGAGCGAATGCTGCGACCACTCCGCCATCAGCGGCTTGAAAATTCCATCGACGATGCCGACCAGGCCAGGGCCCGTGACCTTGTAGTGCCACATGGTCGTCCATTCGATGTCCGGAGCGATCAGGTCGAGGACGCCGGCGACATCACCGGCAGCGAGCCTCTCGTAGAAGCTGCGAACGATTTCTTCGGGCTTTTGCATGTCAGTCTCCTAGAGCGGTCGCGATGCCGCCATCTCATTGATCCAATGGGGGGGCGTCGCCGAAGCGACGCCCCCGGGCACAGTGACGACCTCAGCCGACGTGCTTGGCGAGGAATTCGCGCATCGCGGCGCCGATCTCGGCTGCGTGGGTTTCCAGCGCGAAGTGACCGCTGTCGACGAACCGCACGTCCGCTGACGGAACGTCGCGCTTGAAGGCCTCGGCGCCCGGCGGGATGAAGAACGGATCGTTCTTCCCCCAGACGGCCAGCACAGGCGGCTGATGCTTGCGCAGATAGGCCTGGATCGTGTCGTACAGCGCCACGTTCGACTGGTAATCCAGCAGGAGATCGAGCTGGATTTCATCGTTGCCCGGCCGGGACAGGTAGAAGTCGTCGAGATTGCGCCCGTCCGGCGACACGAGGCTGGGGTCGGCGACGCCGTGGGTATACTGGAACAGCGTCGTCTCGGGAGCCAGAAATCCCCGCAACGCGTCGCGATTGGCCGGGGACGGCTCGTTCCAGTAAGCCTGCACCGGGGCGAATGCCTCCGACACACCCTCGAGATAGGTGTTTCCGTTCTGCGTGACGATCGCAGTGACGCGCTCGGGATGCGCGACGGCAAGACGGAAGCCCACCGGCGCTCCGTAGTCGAAGACGTACAGGGCGAATTTGTCGAGACCGATCACCTCGGTGAAGCGGGCGATAACCTTGGTTAGATTCTGGAAGGTGTAGTCGAACTTGTCCCGCGACGGCTGCTCGGTCTGGCCGAAACCCGGCAGATCGGGAGCGACGACATGATATTGGCCGACGAGTTCGGGGATCAGATCCCTGAACATATGGCTGGCGCTCGGGAAGCCGTGCAGTAGCAGGACAGTCGGTCGGGATGCGTCGCCGGCTTCACGGTAGAACAGCTTCAGGCCGTCCACATCGGCAGTTTTGAACTTAACGGTCATTGTACTTCTCCTTGTACGAGGGTGTGAACCAGGGTTCGCCGGCGCGCGTCAGCGCCTGCGTTGTTGAACTCCAGAGGTTGGAGCAGTCAGGTCGACCGGCGGGTGCCGATCTTCGGGAAGTCGAGATCCGTCTTCAGCGCTTCGTTGACGAAGTTGGTGAAGACGTTGAGGGCAACATGCGCGATGATTTCGACAATCTCCGCGTCCGAGTACCCGGCACGCTTGACGTCTTCGATATCGAGCTCTGTGACATGCCCCCTCTCGCGCGCCAGCTTCCTGGCGAAGCGGAGCGCCGCATCGACAATGATGTCGTTGGATGCGCCGTTCCGATTGGCGGTTATCTCGACATCGTCCAGCAGCCCCGCTTTGCGAGTCCGGTAGGCCTGCGCCGAGAGGCAATAGTCGCAGCCATTCACCTCCGCCACCGTCAGCGCGATCCGCTCTGCGATGAGGCTGTCCAGTGCGCCGCCATGAAGCGCCGATTGGAAGTGCAACACCGCCTGCAGCGCCGCCGGGCTGTTGGAGACGACCCGATAGAAATTCGGGATGACACCAAACCGCTCTCCGACCAGGGCGAGCAGCGGCCGAGACAGGACGGGGGCGTCCTCCACGCTAGGCGTCGGGATGTGCGACATGGGCTCTGCCTCCTCGTCAATTCGGTCGTCGTTGGCCTGTGACTAGAGATTTACCGCCTTCCACATTCCGCGATTAGCCACTAAGATCGGAAGCCAGACTTCCGCAATACGAGAGGGTTGATGGACCGGTTTGAGGCAATGCGCACGTTGGTGGCGGCAGTAGATGGCGGCAGCCTTTCGGCCGCGTCGCGAACGTTGAACCTACCTCTTCCGACCGTTAGCCGACGCGTCTCCGACTTGGAGACCATGCTTGGGTCGCAACTGGTGGTGCGCACGAGCCGGAAGCTGCTCCTGACCGAAGCCGGATCGGCCTATGTCGCGTCGGCGCGGCGCGTGCTGGAGGAATTGGCCGAGGCTGAACGCGCCGCATCCGGCGAATATCGCGCACCTCGCGGCGAGCTTCTGATTACCGCCCCGATCATGTTCGGGAAGATGCACGTCGCTCCGATCATCCACGACTTCCTAAGCGCCTATCCGGAGGTCACCGTCAGGCTCGCACTCACCGACGGCGTGGTGGATCTCGTGGAATCCCACGTCGACGTCGCGGTCAGGCTCGGCAATCTTCCCGACAGCACGCTAGTGGCAAAGCGGGTCGGCGAAGTGCGCTGGGTGACCTGCGCCAGTCCGGATTATGTTGCGCGGCGTGGCGTACCCGCGTCTCCCGACGAACTGCGGGACCATGAGTGCATTGCCTACGAGGGGCTTGAACTTTGGCGGGATTGGACGTTCTCGGGACCGCGTGGCGAGCAGACGGTCATCATCCGTCCACGATATTCGGTGAACACCGCCGACGCGGTGATCGCGGGGGCCGCCGCCGGTATCGGCGTCGCCTACATTATTTCCTACCAGGCGGCCGACAGCGTCCGTGAGGGCGTCCTGGTGCCGATCCTCTCCGAAAGTGCGCCGGCGCCATTCCCTGTTCAACTGGTCCACGCGTCTCGACCGCACCAGCCGCTGAAGCTCAGGGCGTTTCTCGACTTCGTCGCCCCGCGCCTTCAGCAGCGGTTGCGGTCGGTCGGACAGGTCTTTGAGGCGCATCGGCCAGTCGTCAGCGCGCCGGCCGAGCCCGCGGAATAGCCCGGTCTCAACGAGCGGCCAGCGCGGGTCGCTGCGAGCCCTTTGCGGCGACCTTTTCGGCGAGTTGCAGCAGAAGCAGAAGTGCCGGATTGGAGTTGCCCGAAGACCATACCGCACTAGATTGCAGCGTGTCCCGTTCGCCAGCGACCGGGCGGAAGACCACGCCATCCAGCCTGGTGAGGGAAGAACTGCTGGTCAGCGTTATCCCGTACCCCATCGCGACGAGACTGTGCAGGCTTTCGCGGGAAACTCCGTGGGCCTCGATCAGCGGCCGAAATCCGGGCCGCGACAGCATCTTGATCAGGTAGTCCTGGATCTCCGAGCCCGGACCGCCCCGGCTCACCACGAACTTGTCAGCGCGGATGTCGTGCCACGTTACCCTCTCGGCCTCCGCCAACGGGTGGTCTTCGGGAAGGACAACGTAGATCGACTCGGTCCAGAGCACGCGTGAGGAGCAGCCGGGCATATCGGGCTGGCCTGTCACGAAGGAAATATCCAGGTCTCCCATCGCTACGCCGTGAAGTGCCTGGTGTGGCGAGCAATCCTGAATGACCACCTGTATCTCGGGATGAGCGGTTCGGAAGCCCCTAAAGAGGCTATGGAGGAAGCCGGTGGCCAGCGACGCCAGGATCCCGATCCGCAGCTCGCCGCGCTCGCCGCGATGGGCGGCTGCCGCAAGTCGGGCCGCCCGGTCGAGTTGAAGCGCGCCGGCGACTGCATCGCGCAGGAACTCCGAGCCGGGACCGGTCAGTCGCACGCCCCGATGGTCCCGCACAAAGATCGTGAACCCCAGCCGACGCTCGAGGAGCTGCACCCGGCGACTTACGGTGGATTGGGAGAGATCCAGCGTGATGGCCGCTCGTCGGAAACTTGCCTGTTGTGCGACGACGAGCGCGCATCGCAGATAGCGAAGATCAAGGGCTAAATCGAGCACACCGACCTCCGGTTTTAAAGTGCTTGAATTATCGACCGGCGCACGATGTCTCTGACGTGGTCGGATCCACCACCTCGCACCATTTTGGAGAATTGAGACTTCGCCGACGCGCAACGATCGCCGGACAGTCGCCACAGATGCAGCTCGCCGGCGTCGATCACGCGGCAAACTGCACCCGGCGATGATCTCGGCGAAGTCGCGCCGAGCAGTGGATCGTTACCCGCGCATTCCCGCCGCGATCGCCTTCATCCGGCTCGGCGTATCGCCCATCAGCTCGCCCATCTGGGCGAAGACGGAATAGCGGATGTGGGTCGGAGCGGTGTGGGCATTGCCCGCGTCAAACGGCGGAGCCGGTGAGTATTCCAGCGCGAGCTGGACGCATTGGGCGGCGTCCTCGCCACGCAGTTCCGAAATGAGCGTAAGGGCGAAGTCAGCTCCCGCCGTCACACCGCCGCCGGTGATGATGTTGCCGTCGCGCACGACCCGTGACTCGTCCGGGATCGCGCCGAATTCGGGGAGCAGGCTCCGCCATGCCCAGTGGCAAGCTGCCCGGCGGCCCTTGAGAACGCCCGCGGCGCCAAGGATCAGCGAACCCGAGCAGACCGAGGTCACATAGGTGGCTCCGTCCGCCAGCCGGCGGATGGCGGCCATGAAACGCGGGTTCTCCATCACCTCGATAGCGCCCAGCCCACCAGGCACGCAGAGAACGTCGCACGTCTCGATCGTTTCGAGATCCGCCAACTCGCCGAAGGACAGGCCCTGCGAGCTCACCGATGCCCCGCCGAGCGATGCCACCACGACCTTGATGTCGGGGATCATCGTCAAAAATTGGTGCGGCGCCGTAAAGTCGAGTTGCGTGACTTCGTCGTAGACGGGAATAACAACTGTAGTCATGGGAGTTCTCCTCGGAGATGTTCAGGTTTATTTGCGGTGCAGTTAGGGTTGAGCTGGTGGCTGCTGCTCATCCGAGTCAGCGGCGTAATTGGCATGAACGACGGGGAAATCGATCTCGGTCTTGGCGACCGTATTCAGCAGGTTGGTGAAGCTGTTCTGAGCCACAACGGCGACGATCTCGACGATCTGGGCGTCGTCGAATCCGGCGCGCTTCACGGCTGCGATGTCCTCGTCGCTGACGCGACCGCGGTGTTCGGCGACCTTGGCCGCAAAATTCACCGCCGCGTCAGCGCGTGGGTCTTTCGACGCTCCTCTGCGATTAAGCGCGATCTCTTCCGGCGCCAGTTTCGCGAAGTTGGTGGCGATGTAGCTGTGCGCTGACAGGCAGTAATCACAGCCATTCACCTGTGCGACTGCGATCGCGATACGTTCCCGCGTCTTGACGTCGAGAGCCTTGGAAAGGCCCGCCTGAAGCGCCGCGAAGGCTTCCAGCGCGGCGGGGCTGCTGCCGAGCAGCCGCGCTTCGTTGGGCACGACGCCCAGCGTTCGATACACCGAATCCAGAATGGGCTTGCTGGCGGCTGGTGCGTCGTCACGAGCAGAAATTCTTAGGCGAGGCATTGAAATGCTCCCGAGTGGCAATGCGTCCGTTCGCAGCCAGCGTTTGGGGTTTTTCAAGGTGCCTCGACCGAACACGCATCCCCGAGAGAAGGCACGTGTGGCCGGCCGATGGCATCCGGTGACATCTGACCGCCGCTGCTTATTCGGCGTTCGTCAGGTACTTCTCGAACGGCACGGACGCGCTCTTGCGGGTCTGCAGCGGCGGGAACGTCGCGTCGATCTCGGTCTTGAAGGTGTTGTTGAAGATGTTGGTGATGAAGCTGAAAGCGGTCTCGGCGACGATGTCGACGATCTCGGCTTCGCTGAAGCCGGCGGCGCGAACCGCTTCGACGTCGGCGTCCGTGATGTGACCGCGACCCGTGGCGACCTTGTAGGCGAACTGGAGCGCAGCGTCGGCTTTGGGGTCGGTCGAGTGACCTTCGCGGTTCAGCTTCATGTCTTCAGCACTCAGGCCCTGGAGCTTGGCGCCGAGATAGGTGTGCGCCGACAGGCAGTAGTTGCAGCCGTTGACCTCGGCGGTCATGACGTGGATGCGCTCGCGGGTCTTGTGGCCGAGGCTCTTGCCCAGCGCGCCGTGCATGTCGGCGATCGCCTTCAAAGCGTCGGGCGACTGCGAGATCATCGCGAAGAAGTTGGGGACCAGACCGAGCACCTTCACGTAGTTCTGAAGTATCGGCTGAGACTTCGCAGGGGCTTCTTCGATGGTGGGGATTGCAATGCGGGCCATTTCTTTTCTCCGTTACTTCCGAGCCACCTCGGCTTCGGTGAGGAGAATATGCGGCATTACATTCCATCGAATAATGCGCTGAATTCGAGAGTGTAACTTCCATCCAGCGTAAGGGTCGCCCTCGGGCCTCTCACTTCAACTTCGACAGGACCGAACGCAATTGGCTGGCCGCAAAGTCCAGGAACACGCGCATTTTGAGGGGCAGCATTCCGTGGGCTGCATGGACGAGATGGACCGGAATTGGGCTCACATCGAAATCCTGCAGCACCTGCACAAGCGTGCCGGCTTTGAGCTCGTCGGCGCAATGATAACGGAACACTCTCGTAAGACCGGTGCGCCGCAACGCCGCCTGGATCGCCGCCTCTGCTCCTGTCACCGACAACCGAGGGGTGATGTTGACCTCGAACTTCTGCTTGGAATCCGGGTCCTGAAACGACCAGGTGGTCGTCGAAGGACCGGCAAACACGACGCAGGGCAGCGCCTCGAGATCCTTCGGATGCTTCGGAACGCCGTGGGCTGCCAGGAAATCCGGCGATGCGCAGACGAGCGTGTCCATGGAGCCGACGCGGGTCGCGATCATGCTGCTGTCTGGCAGTGCGCCGAGCCTGACCGCCATGTCGACGTGATCGTCGTAGAGGTGAAGGTTCTGGTCCGACAGGAGCAGCCGGACGTTGATCTCTGGATACGCAGCGAGGAAGTCGGTCACGATCGGCAGGATATACATCTGCCCGAACAGCATCGGCGCCGTGAGGACCAACTCGCCGCGAGGAGTCGTATATTCGCCCGATGCGGCTCGCTCGACCTCTTCTATATCCTCCATGATGCGCCTGACGCCGTTGACATAGTTCTCGCCGGCGTCGGTTAAGGTCAGTTTTCTGGTAGAACGCTGAAGCAGCTTGGTGCCGAGATAAGCCTCCAGCTCGCTGACCTTCCGGCTCACTGTCGGTAGCGGCATGTTCAGCGCTTTCGCCGCCGCCGTCAGACTTCCCTTTTCGACCGTCAGTAGGACGATCGTCATCGCCTCCAATCTGTCCACCGCTTCTTCCATCCCCTGAAAACGTTCAGCCAATCGGGGGCAATTTATTCTCATGAGCGAAACACCGCAATCAACCGGCCAGCTCATTTCAGCGCGGCATTCGCGAAAGACGTTCGGTTCATAGACGTCCTTCTTCCACTTTGCGGAAGTAAGGCTGTCGAAATCTTTGCCTTATCCGTCGCGGTCCGATCAGCAATTTTGAGTGACACAACTCAATTGCGACCAAGACGAAAGTGAAAGATCGTGTCTCATAAAACCAATCAGGGTGCAGCAGCCGGTGACGAGTTAAATCTGGACAACCAACTATGCTTCGCCATTTACGCAACCGCTCATTCCTATAACAAGCTATACAAGCCTTTACTCGATGCCATTGAGTTGACCTATCCGCAGTATCTGGTGATGCTGGTGCTCTGGGAGCGTGACGATCTGACCGTCAAGGAATTGGGGCAAAGGCTGCTGCTCGACTCCGGCACCTTGACACCGCTGCTCAAGAGGCTCGAAGCGGCAGGTCGCGTCCGACGCACACGCGATCTGGAAGACGAACGGCAAGTCCGCATTACCCTGACGCCCGAAGGGCACGCCCTAAAGCAAATGGCAGCGCCTATCCCGGCGGAGATCAACCTCGCCACCGGACTGGGAGTGCAGCGCATCGCAAGTCTGCGGGCGGAGCTCACCATCCTCCGGGCCGGACTCGAAGGTGGCCCTCGCGGACATCCAAAGTCCAAAATCTGACGGTAGGACAACAAAGAGCCCTTGAGGGGAAAGCCTTCCCCTCGGCCGAGCCGCGGTCTCGGCCGACCCCTTCTGCGGGGAGACCCCGCAACGCCCCCAAAGAGCGAGAGTGCGGACCGGCTTTGCCGTGACGGGTTGAGGGTTGGGAGAGTGGCTTCCAGCGCCCGTCGCGGAGATCCGCGATGTCCAGAAAGACCGCAAACGCTCGTGCCGGCCAGGACCGGACGAGCCTCTACGACGACATCACCGACAAGATCATCGGTGAGTTGGAGGCGGGCCGCGTCCCATGGGTTCAGCCTTGGGGAACTGCGGCGGCAAAGGCGCCGCTTGCCATGCCGAGAAACGCCGCCACGGACCGGCGCTATTCCGGGATTAACATCCTTATCCTATGGGGAGCCGTCATCGAACATAGCTTTCCCGGCCAGAACTGGCTGACATTTCGCCAGGCACTGGCGCTCGGCGGCAATGTCCGCAAGGGCGAGCACGGCACGACGGTGGTCTACGCCGATCGCTTTGTTCCAGACGACGAGAAACGTCGTGCCCGTGAGGCCGGCGAGGATGCCCAGGCGATCCCGTTCCTGAAGCGCTTCACCGTTTTCAACGCGGCCCAATGCGAAGGCCTGCCCGAGGATGTCACGACCGTCGCGCCGCCTCCGCCGTCAGATTTGATCGAGCCCGGCGTCGAGGCGCTGATCCGCGCGACCGGGATCGACTTCCGCATTGGCGGTAATCGCGCCTTCTACGTGCCGGCGCTTGATTATGTGCAGGTGCCGCCGCCCCAGGCCTTCTTCGAGCCGATCAACTGGCACCGGACTGCGCTGCACGAACTCGGTCACGCCACCGGCCATTCGTCCCGGCTCGGCCGCGACATGACGGGTGGCTTCGGCACCAAGAAATACGCGTTCGAAGAGCTGGTCGCTGAGATGAACGCGGCTTTCTGCTGCGCTTCGCTCGGCATCGTTCCGACCGTCCGGCACGCCGATTACATCGGCTCTTGGCTGGAGGTGCTGCGCGAGGATAACCGCGCCATCGTCCGCGCCGCCTCCCAGGCGAGCAAGGCCGCCGATTGGTTGCTCGGCTTCGCCCCGATCCAGGCTGCAACGCTGCCGGGCGATAACAAGGCCAGCGGGCCACCTCCAATGGTGGAGCGTGAACTGCCCCTGGCCTGCTGACGTCGAAGGGACCGACGGCGCTGCCTCAATCGCGTAGCGCCGTCGCTTCGACCAGCTTCGTAGCAGACGCAGCCGGACCTGGCGCGAGATCGCCGTACCTGCGGACGCGGAATACGAGGAAAGACACCAGCCACGCGAGGGCGAAAAACGCGACTATCCCGAAGCCGACCAGGCCGAGCTCGTCGTTCACGCCGCGGATCATGTCCCAGCCCGAGCCCGAGAGATCGAGCTTGTCGGCGACCAGGCCGAGCGCCTCAACACCGCCGATAAAGAGGGCCACGACGACAGAGGTCGCGGTGATCGTTAAGTTGTACCAAAGCTTCCGCACGGGGTTGATCCACGCCCAGCCATAGGCCCTGGTCATCAACACGCTGTCGGTGAAATCCATCAACGACATCCCCGCCGTGAAAAGCATTGGGAAGATCAGTATCGTCCAGAACGAGGCGCCCTGGGTCGCCTGTGCCGCTGAAATAGCAAGCACGCCGATCTCAGTGGCCGTGTCGAAGCCGAGCCCGAACAGGAAGCCGAGCGGGTACATATGCCATGGCCGCGAAACGACCGAGAAAGCCCGGCCGAACAATCGGCTCATAACGCCGCCCCGTGTGGATAGACAGTCCAGATCCAGATCGCCCGGCGCAGTCTGTCGGCGTACCCGTGAGAACGCGGCCCAGACATCGGCGAGGACGAGAAGGTTGGCGAGGCCGACGGCGAGAAGAAACAGCGCGGAAACGGCCGTTCCGATGACACTTCCGACCACATGAAACCTGTCGAGCTCATCACGAACCCCGGCGGCTGCGAAGGCAATCACCAGGGACGCGACGACCACTACTGTCGAATGCCCGAGTGAGAAGAAGGCCCCGACCGCGTAAGGCTGTTTCTTCTCCTGGACCATATTGCGCACGACATTGTCGATCGCTGCGATATGATCCGCGTCGAAGGCGTGCCGCAGACCAAAGCTATACGCGAGGAGAGCCGTCCCGAGCAGCACCGGACGATCCGCGAACTCCCAGACCGCCCAAGCCCACGCGCCGATGTTGAACGCGAGCAGCGTCAGATACACGACGACGACCTTCGTTCTGGGTTCGGCGGCCGCTCCGCCGGCCCTGCGATGATGTGACGTCATAGCTTTCCTACCAATTTCACGAGGCGGCGCGATCTCACCCCCGAGGAAACGAGGCTCGGACTCGTCACCTGTACGGCGCGATTGAACCTCGGCTTGCTGCGGGTGGCGGGTGAACGGCCGCCACCCGCGTTTCAGGTGCTCAGGACGCGCAACCCGCCCCGCCGAAGCTCCATCAGGGTGAAGACCAGCAGCCCTCCGATGATCAGCGTCGCAAGCGCCAGCAATGCTGCAGCGATCAGGTCGTTCACCAGCGCCGGCTCAGCAGTGGCGAAACGAAGCGCCGCGACGCTGCTCGCCGCGATCGGGAAGCTGACCGCCCACCATGAGATTCGGAAAGGACACGCGAGCGGCAGGTTGCGCATTTGGCCGAGTAGGATCGCCAGCACGAACAGCGTCAATGAGAACAGCCCCTCGGAGAAGAGATCGGTTTGTCCCGTTGTGACCGTGTAGGTCGAGTAACCGACCGCAAAGGGTGCAACGAGGATCAGCAGCGATGGCCTGAGCGCCGCCGGGAGCGGCTCCTCGAAGAGCAGCCGGGAGAAGATCAGCGTGAACAGAGGCACTGCGAAGAACAGGCCGATGGCAAGCGTGGCGACCATCAAACCATGCAACCCAGGCAGCCCGAGGACCGGCACGGCAATCGGCACATTCAGAAGGCCAACGACCGGGATGATCCACGCCGGGGTGGCGTGCGCGACCTGCTGGCGATCCGACATCCACCGCATGACGATCAGCCACGCGAAGAATACCATCCCCGCCGCGCCCATGATCCACATGGCCCTCGCGAACGGCATCGCGAAGGGCGCAAGGACGATCGGCAACTGCAGCAGACTGATGAGGACCGTGCCGAAGAGGTTTCCGGCGACAGGGTGATGGAATTCTTGCCGCACGGCCCCGAACGCTGTCACCAGCTTGATCGTATAGGCCACCACCATCAGCGCGAAGGCGCTCAACGCGATCATGGCGATCGCGACCGACACCATCTCCGGAACGCCCCAGCGCAAGTGCGCGAGCCGCCAGGCCACCGACAGCCCCGTCACACCCATCACCGAGCCAAACAATCCGACCGGCAGATAGTCGAGCATCGGCCGGCCCGGCGCCACAAGAGCGAGTGTCTCGCCCTTGTCGCCGCGGGGCTCGCTCAAACGGAGTCCCGTCATCGCCCAGCCCGCCCGTCGCCACAGACGAATGCGCGGCCCTGACGAAGCAGACGAGACAGGCCCATCATGCCTTCGCCTCAACCGGCGCCGGACGCGCGCTGAAGGCGACGTGCGGTGCGCCGAGATAGGGAAAATCGGCCAACAGGTCGTGGTGGTGCGTCAGGTTATGCGTCGTCACCTTGCCGTCGGTGATGATCGCCAGGAACGGACCCATGATGTCGTCGGTCAGAGTCCTGCCATTCGTCGGATAGGCGGCCGGCTGCGTCGCGTCATAGCGGATGACGTCCGGAAGCAGGCCCTTGGCGACGTCCTTAGCCGCATCGCTGGCGAAGCCTCCGAGATGTTCCAGTGAGTGGGCAAAGACGGGGATGAATGCGTGGTCGTCGACCGGATCCGATTTCAGGTAGGCCTCCCGCTGGTCGTTCGTCAGGAACACCGACTGCGCCGCCAGCGCCCCGCGGTCTGTCTGTACCCAAGTTCCGCTCGACTTGGACGCCGTGCGCGCCCAGATCGCCACCTTCCCAGCGCCGAAGATCGAATTCGGGACCTCGAGAATGATGCTGCAAACATCCTTGTCGCCGAAGAAGTCCTTGCTGTCGCTGAAATCGAACCCGTTGAAGGCGCTGGGCGGGTCGAAGAAGAACGGATCACTGCGCCAGCCGACGAAGACCCGATGCCCAGCTCCTTCGCCGATCGTCGGCTCGGCATCGAGCGACACGGAAAGATCGTCGACCAACACTTCGCCATCGCCTTGGGCGATCCCGGCGTCCTTGCCCTTGATCAACCGCAACGTCGCCCGCTGGCCGCCAGAGACGAATGGGGTGAAAGTCGCGCGATAGGTCACGTCCGCGATACCATCGTTGTCGGTATCGATCTTGATCTCGTAGATCGCGTCGGCCGCGAAGGGCACGGATGTCGTCAGTTCGGTCGGCGCCGCGTCGGGCGAGCGGTCGACGCTCACCGTTGACGACGGATGAACGTTCATCACCAGAATTGATTTCCCGGCGTCGCCCGGCTTGGGAAAGGCGTAGAGATCGCAGAAGTCGAGGCGCGGATCGCCCTGGGGAAAGCCGAGGTCGGGTCCCGAGTAATGATGCGACATGTGATTTTGTCCTTGGTTTGGCCGATGCCGGCACAGCGTTGCAACGGGCGGACCGGCGAACTCACCCGACGCGCCGGTCGGTAGACCTGCGCTGGTGGATCGACGTCGCTACGGTCTGAGCTTGCTTGCAGACGGCTGGCAGGTTCGCGGGCGGGGTTCTCGCTAACGAACCGAACAGTCCGGGAGGGCGCGTCAGGACGCGCCCGGATTTTCCAGCAGCATCGCGATCGTCTGCTGCAATCCCAGGCGCTGTCAGTTAAGGGTTCGCGGCGTCGAGCGCTTGGCTGTATTGATCGCGTTTTGAAGATTTATGATCACCGGCGCGTCCGGCTCAGTTCGCGTTTGCCGGTGGCTCGGCCATCATCCGGCGCCAAGTGCTTGGCGGCACGCCGACCAAGCGACGGAAAAGCCGGTTGAGATGGGGCTGATCCGACAGCCCGCACATCAGCGCTATCTCAGATATCGGCGCCTCTGACGTCTGCAGGAGATGCTTCGCCAGATCGACGCGCGCCTGAATCACATATTGTGAATAGGTCAGGCCGGTCGTCATCTTAAACGACCTCGAGAAATGCCCACTGCTGAGGTTCACCCGCTTCGCCGCGTCACTCATGCGCAACTCGGCTTCAAGATTACCGTGGATGTGATGGATGACCTTGCGAACCTGCCAGTCCGCCAGCATCCCCTTGCCGGGAAGTGCGACAGGGTAGCGGCCACGCAAGATGAAGTGCGCCCGCTCGATGCAACCGCGCGCTCGCGGCCCGTCTTCGTCGAATACCGCCAGGGCTTCGCCAATCAACTGCGCGACCAGTACGCCATTCGGCGAATGGGGCGTCCAGCAGAAATACTCCGAAGCCGCTCCATCAACACCAGAATTACTCTCGGTTGACGTGCGCGATATCGACGAGCCAACGATCTTTGCCAGACTTGAACTGCTTGACATCGCACACCTCCTTTCCGCCGAGTTGCTCTATCGGACGAGAGGAAGATGTGCCTTTCCGTGGGGAAGAATAATTGGTCGATATCGAGACTCTGACTTCCACAATCTGAAATCTACCTCATCGCTCGCGCCGGCTCGGGCGCCGCGAAGGCGGCTCCGGGAATAGAGAGTGAGAGGGAGGACGGGATTTGCGTGACGGGTTGGAGGTCGAGAGAGAGGCTCTCGGCCGCCCGTCGCGGAGTAATCCCGATGGCTACTGCAGTTCAGAAGATCGTCCTGTCGTCCTCGCGCGACATCCCCTTCAACAAGCTGGTGCTCAGCCAGTCCAACGTCCGGCGCGTGAAGGCCGGCGTGTCGATCGAGGACCTGGCGGCCTCGATCGCCCGGCGCGGCCTCATCCAGAGCCTGAGCGTCTTCCCGGTGGTCGACGCCGAGGGCAACGAGACCGGCATGTTCGAGGTGCCCGCCGGCGGGCGTCGTTTCCGAGCGCTGGAAATGCTGGTCAAGCAGAAGCGCCTCGCCAAGGTCGCGCCGGTACCCTGCGTCGTGCGCGAGCGCGACAGCGGCATCCTAGCCGAAGAAGTTTCGCTCGCCGAGAATATCGAGCGCGCCCCGCTCCACCCCCTCGACCAGTACCGCGCCTTCCAGGACATGCGTGACAAGGGCATGAGCGAGGAAGAAATCGCCGCGGCCTTCTTCGTCCCGGTCCAGGTCGTGAAGCAGCGGCTGCGGCTCGCGTCCGCGTCGCCGGCGCTGCTCGACGTCTATGCCGAGGACGGCATGACGCTAGAGCAGCTCATGGCCTTTACCGTGTCGAATGACCATGCTCGTCAGGCGCAGGTTTGGGACGCCATCAAGGACGCCTGGTCGAAGGAGCCGTACCAGATCCGCCGCATGCTCACCGAGACCACGGTGCGCGCCTCCGACAAGCGGGCCGTCTTCGTCGGCGTCGAAGCCTATGAGGCGGCCGGCGGCGTCACCATGCGCGATCTCTTCCAGTCCGACGATGGCGGCTGGCTGCAGGACGCAGGTCTGCTCGACCGTCTGGTCGCCGAGAAGCTGAAGGCAACGGCCGACACGGTCGCGGCCGAAGGCTGGAAGTGGATCGAGGTCGCGGTCAGCTTCCCCTATGACGCAACGCGCGGTCTGCGCGACCTACAGGGTGAACCGCTTGACCTCTCGGCCGAGGAACAGGCCGCAATCGAGGCGCTCAACGCCGAATATCAGAAGCTCGAGGCGGAATATGAAGGCGCCGACGAGCTGCCGGACGAGATCGATCAGCGCCTCGGCGAGATCGAGACGGCGCTCGCCGCCTTCGAAACCCGGCCAATGCGCTTCAAGGCGGACGACATCGCCCGCGCAGGCGTGTTCATCAGCATCGCCCATGACGGCAGCCTCGATATCGACCGCGGCTATGTGCGGCCCGAGGACGAAGCGCCGATCGAGCCCGAGGGCGAGACCGGCACGGATGCCGGCGATCCGGCTGAACCTGTGATCCAGCGGGCGGTCATCACGATCGGCGGCCAGCCGACCGAGCCGGAGGACGACGAAGAGGACGGCGTCATCAAGCCGTTGCCGGAGCGCCTGGTGATCGAGCTGACGGCCTATCGCACCCTCGCGCTGAGGAACGCCGTCGCAGAGAATCCGCATGTCGCTATGACCGCGCTGCTCCACAAGCTGGTCTCCGACGCCTTCATGACCCGTATGTACACGGGCGCCATGGAAGCCGGTGTGAAGCACATCTTCTTCCCGGCGCAGGACGATACCCTGAAGGACAGCCCCTCCGCGCGCGCGGTGCACGATCGCCACGACGCCTGGGCGAGCGACATCCCGAAGGACGACAACGCCCTTTGGGACTGGGTCGCGGCCCTCGACGACGCCAGCCGGATGGCGCTCCTGGCGCATTGCGTGAGCTTCGGCGTCAATGCCCTCTATGAGCGTCCCAACCCGTACAGCGGCAACGGCGTCTCCCAGCACACGCTCGACATGCGCCTTGCCCAGGCCGACCGCCTGACCCGGGCGACCGGGCTCGACCTGGTCGCGGCCGGCTGGCGTCCGACCTTCGGCAACTACCTCAACCGGGTGACCAAGCCCCGCATCCTGCAGACGGTCCGCGAGGGTGCCGGCGAACAGGCCGCGCAGCTCATCGACCATCTGAAGAAGGGCGACATGGCCAAGGAGGCCGAACGCCTGCTGGCCGACAGCGGCTGGCTGCCGGAGCCGCTGCGGCTGGCCGCCGCCGACGAGACGTCCGCGCCGGACGCCCATGCCGCCGGCGAGGATGACGGTGCAGCGCTGCCCGAATTCCTCGCGGGCGATGATGAAGAGACCGCCGGCGAAGACGAGGAACGCCACCTCGTCGCGGCCGAGTGATCGCAGGGCCGGAGCGGAGAACCCGCACCGGCCTTTTTTCATGCTTGCCGTTGAATCTGTGACTGCACGCGCACACCGTCGATCCAAAGGGCAATCCGGCCGGCGGCCACAAGATCGGAGGTTTCGGCGACAAATCGCCGAACAGCTCGCGTGCTTCCGACATCGAAACGGTGCCGATAGCCGACGGCCACCGCTGCATCGGTGAAGCCCTTAAGGGCCGCGAACCCGGCCACCTCCTGGACCTCGAATTGCACGGCCCACCGCGTGCGGCGAGGACGCACGGTATCGCGCACCTCGACGCTGATGCGATGCTTCGCACCGTTCCGCACCGTCATCGGCGCTATCATTTTCTGGGGAAACCTAAGTACCTTACCCATTCTTACCTCCGTCATCTTGGGCGGTTCTGAGTAGGAACGGGATCGGTGAACCGCTCAGCCGAGACCCGCCCGCGAAAATCGCGTTGGCAGGCCAGCGGCGGCCCGTTGGTTCGGGCAGTTCAGCCATTGCGGCTACCGCCGCAAGCGGTTCTTGCCGTGCTCAGCGCACAGCGACCCTGACATCCGCAAATTTAGTCTTCGGTCGGCGATGGTCAAGCGCGTTCAAGCAGAGAGTTCGAGGTCGGCCGGGACGGGTTTGAGCCCGTCCGGTCGAGAGAGAGCGCCGGGCCGGCTCGTCCGTCTCCCGCTCTTTCGAGGTATCCTCCATGCTCCACGCTCCTGTCTCCGGAGCCGCTTCGGCGGCCTCGCTTCCGCTCGCGCCCGACGCGCCACCGGCTGCCGCCATTCTCGCCGCCGCCAGCCATCTCCTTCCCCATCTCGAACAGGGCCGCACGATCGACGCCGCGACCCTGCGCGCCGCCATGGAACAGGCCTTCGGCGCCTCCGACGCCAGCGGCGCCTGGGACTGGAAGACGGCCTACGACGCCTCCGAGGCGGCGACCGTCCTGTTCCTGCGCAAATACGGAAAGCCGCTTTTCCGCAAAGCCGCGTCTCCGGCTGCACGGCTCGCTGCGCTCAGCAAGATTGCCGGACTGCTGCCGACCCACACGCGCCGGTCCGAGGAGGCCCAGGCCTACCAACAGTTCTCGACGCCTACCCCGCTCGGTCTAGCGGCCCTCACCGCCGCATCGCTCACACCTGCTGACCGGGTGCTGGAGCCCACGGCCGGCACCGGCCTGCTCGCGGTCCTCGCGGAGATCGCCGGCTGCGATCTCATTCTCAACGAGCTGGCCGAGACCCGCGCCGATCTGCTCGTCTCACTCCTTCCGGGTACTGCCGTCAGCCGCTTCGACGCCGCGCAGATCGACGATCATCTCGATCGCGCCGCCATTCCGAGCGTTGTCATCATGAACCCGCCGTTCTCGGTGATGGCGAACGTCACCGGACGCGTGGCCGACGCCGCCTACCGCCACATCGCCTCGGCGCTGGCGCGGCTCGCGCCGGGCGGGCGGCTGGTGGCGATCACGGGCGCGAATTTCTCGCCCGAGCTGCCGGCCTGGCGAGACAGTTTCGTCCGGCTACAGGAGCGCGGCCGCGTGGTGTTCACCGCGGCGATCGCGGGCTCGGTCTATGCCAAGCACGGCACGACCATCGAAACCCGCCTGACCGTCATCGACAAGGCGCCCGCTGAGGATGCTGCGCGCTTCCCCGCATCCCCCGGCATTGCCCCCGACGTAGCGACGCTGCTGGGCTGGATCGAGCGGGCCGTGCCGCCACGCATGGCCGTCGCGCTGCCCAAGGTCACGCCCGACGCCGCGCCGCGCACCGTTCGCGGCTATCTCGCCCGGGCGGCAGCCGCCACGCCCGCCCGGCGCACAACTGAGATCGAAGGCGTGCCGCTGGACTACGAGACGGTCGAGTGGACGCCGCCCGAAGGTGGCCGCCTGTCGGACTCGATCTACGAGCCCTATGCGCTCCAGTCGATCCGCATCCCGGCCGCGCAGCCCCATCCCACCAAATTGGTGCAATCGACCGCGATGGCGTCGGTCGCGCCGCCGAAGCCGAGCTATCGTCCGACGCTTCCGGTCGCGATCGTCACCGACGGCGTCCTGTCCGACGCCCAGCTCGAGACGGTCATCTATGCCGGCGAAGCACACGCCGAATATCTCGCCGGCGCCTGGACCGTGGATGAGACCCGCGATCTCGTCGCCGTCGCGCCGGACGATGCGCCGAACGCCATCCGTTTCCGCCGGGGCTTCATGCTCGGCGACGGCACCGGCGCTGGCAAGGGCCGCCAATCAGCCGGCATCATCCTCGACAACTGGCTCCAGGGCCGCTGCAAGGCAGTCTGGATCTCGAAGTCGGACAAGCTGCTGGAGGATGCGCAACGCGACTGGTCGGCGCTCGGCATGGAGCGCCTATTGGTTACGCCGCTGTCGCGTTTCCCGCAGGGTACGCCCATTCGCCTGAACGAAGGCGTCCTATTTCTAACCTACGCTACGCTACGGTCCGACGACCGTGGGGAGAAGCTTTCGCGGGTCAAGCAGATCGTTGAATGGTTGGGCTCCGATTTCGACGGAGTGATCATTTTCGACGAGTCCCACGCGATGCAGAACGCCGGCGGCGGCAAGGGAGAACGGGGCGACGTTGCCCCGTCGCAGCAGGGCCGCGCGGGGCTCCGGCTCCAGCACGCGCTCCCCAACGCCCGCGTCGTCTATGTCTCGGCGACCGGCGCGACCACCGTCCACAATCTCGCCTATGCCCAGCGGCTCGGCCTGTGGGGCGGCGACGATTTCCCCTTCGCCAATCGTGCCGAGTTCGTCGAAGCCGTGGAGAATGGCGGCGTCGCGGCCATGGAGGTGCTCGCCCGCGATCTGCGCGCGCTCGGCCTCTACACGGCCCGGTCGCTCTCCTATGACGGCGTCGAATACGAGTTGGTCGAGCACCAGCTCACGCCCGAGCAGACCCGCATTTACGACGCCTATGCCGGCGCCTTCGCCATCATCCACAATCATCTCGATGCGGCGATGCAGGCCGCCAATATCACTGGCGATAGCGGCACGCTGAATCGGCAGGCGAAGTCCGCTGCGCGCTCGGCCTTCGAGAGCGCGAAGCAGCGGTTCTTCGGTCATCTCCTGACCAGCATGAAGACGCCGACGTTGATCCGCTCGATCGAGCAGGACCTGGCCAGCGGGCACACTGCCGTCATCCAGATCGTCTCGACCGGCGAGGCGCTGATGGAGCGCCGACTGGCCGATATCCCGACCGAGGAATGGAACGACGTGCGCGTCGACATCACGCCGCGCGAATATGTCCTCGACTATCTCGCCCATTCGTTCCCGGTCCAGCTTTACGAGCCGTTCTCCGACAGCGAGGGCAACCTGTCCTCGCGGCCGGTCTACCGGGACGGCCAACCCGTCGAGAGCCGCGAAGCCGTCGCCCGCCGCGATGAGCTGATCGAACGGCTCGCCTCGCTTGAGCCTGTGCCCGGCGCCCTCGACCAAATCGTCCAGCGCTTCGGCACGGATGTCGTCGCAGAAGTCACCGGCCGGTCGCGCCGCGTGGTGCGCAAGGGCGAACGCCTTGCCGTCGAGAACCGCGCTGCGTCGGCCAATCTTGCCGAGGCTGCCGCCTTCATGGACGACCAAAAGCGCATCCTCGTCTTCTCGGATGCCGGCGGCACCGGCCGGAGCTATCACGCCGATCTCGCCGTCAGGAACCAGCGCCTGCGTATCCACTACCTGCTGGAGCCGGGCTGGAAGGCCGACGCCGCGATCCAGGGGCTCGGCCGCACCAACCGGACCAATCAGGCGCAGCCGCCGCTGTTCCGGCCCATCGCCAGCGACGTGAAGGCCGAGAAGCGCTTCCTCTCGACGATCGCGCGCCGGCTCGACACCCTCGGCGCCATCACGCGCGGGCAGCGCCAGACCGGTGGCCAGGGCCTGTTCCGACCCGAGGACAATCTGGAAAGCGCCTATGCCCGTGATGCGCTGCGCCAGCTCTATCTGCTGCTTGTACGCGGCAAGGTCGAAGGCTGCTCGCTCGACCGCTTTGAGTCGGCCACCGGCCTCAAGCTCATGGATGATGCTCGTCTCAAGGACGAGCTGCCGCCGATCACCACCTTCCTGAACCGGCTACTGGCGCTCACCATCGACCTGCAGGGCATTTTGTTCACAGCGTTCGAGCAGCTCCTGACGGCTAAGGTCGAGGGCGCGATCCGGAGCGGTGTCTATGACATCGGGCTCGAGACGCTGCAGGCCGAGAGCTTCGTCGTCACCGCGAGCCAAGTAATCCACACGCACCCGGGAACCGGGGCGGAGACGCGGCTTCTCACCATCACCCGCCGGGAGCGCAACCGGCCGACGAGCCTTGCCGATGCGCTCGACCACCTTTCCGAACCGCGCGCGCGACTCCTGGTCAACGGCCGCTCCGCCCGGGCCGCCGTGCAGGTTCCCGCGCCGTCGATGATGCTCGACGACGGCGAGATTGAGCGCCGCGTTTGCCTGATCCGGCCCATGGAGCAGCACTTTGCGCCGCTGCGCATGATGGACGAGAGCCATTGGGAGGAAACCGATCGCGCCGCCTTCGCCGCGGCGTGGTGGGCCGAGCTGAACGATGTGCCGGAGTTCTCCGACAGCATGATCCATATCGTAGCCGGCCTGCTGTTGCCGATTTGGAAGCGGCTGCCGAACGAGTCGACCCGCGTCTATCGCCTCCAGACCGACGCCGGCGAACGCATCATCGGCCGTCGGGTCTCGCCCGCCTGGGCGGCGAACGCCGTCACCACGGGCGCTGCGACGCTGGCGCCAGAGCAGGCTTTCACCGCGCTGATGGACGGCACGACGATCCTCGATCTCGCCGACGGCCTCCAGCTTCGCCGTGTGCGCGTCATGGGCGCCAACCGGATCGAGCTTTCCGGCTTCACCGAGGTCATGCGGGACCGGCTGCGGGCCTATGGCCTCTTCAGCGAGATTATCTCGTGGAAGCTCCGCTTCTTCGTTCCCGCCGACGCCACGGGTCCGAGCGTCCTCACCAAGCTGCTGGACGCTTATCCCGTGGCGCGCATCTCCGAGCGGGAGGCCGCGTGATGGCACGTCAGGACGCTTCCGATCTCGCGCACCATCTCGGCCAGCAGGCCGAGGCGGTGTGCCGGCACTACCTCTCCAGCGGCCGCCGCGAGGGCGGCTACTGGTTGGTAGGCGATGTACGCAACACACCGGGCCGCTCGATGTATGTCCGGCTCAAGGACACGCCCAAAGGTCCCGCAGGCAAATGGACCGACGCGGCGACCGGCCAGCACGGCGATCTCCTCGACGTTATCCGCGAAAGCTGCGGCCTCATCGACTTCAAGGACGTCGCCCACGAGGCGCGAACCTTCCTCTCAATGCCGCCACCCGAGCCCGAACCCCGTCTGCACCATCGGCAGAGTCCGGCGCCGCATGGCTCGCCGGAGGCGGCACGCAGGCTGGTTCGGATGTCCCAGCCGATCTACGGCACGCTCGTACAGGCGTATTTACGCGAACGCGGCATTACGGATTTACGCGGAACCGGAAGCCTGCATTTCCACCCGCACTGCTACTATCGACCCGACGAGCACTCGCCGACCGAGACCTGGCCGGCGATGATCGCCGCCGTCACCGACCTCGACGGCAAGACTACCGGGGCGCATCGCACTTGGCTCGATCCCCGCCGACGCGACAAGGCGCCGATCGACACGCCGAGGCGGGCAATGGGCGATCTTCTCGGCAACGCTGTTTGCTTCGGCGTCGGCGGCGAGGTGATGGCGGCCGGCGAAGGCATCGAGACCGTCCTGTCGCTCCGCCAGGTCCTTCCCGACATGCCGATGCTGGCCGCGCTCTCAGCGGCGCATCTCGCCGCCATCCTGTTCCCCGACACGCTGCGGCGGCTCTACATCGTCCGCGACAACGATCCGGCCGGCGACGGGGCGCGCGATAGCTTGATCGAACGGGCGAATGCGGCCGGGATCGAGGCGATTGTCATCTCGCCGGAGCTGGGCGACTTCAACGAGGATCTGCGCACCCTCGGCCTGGACGCATTGCGCATGGAAGCCCGATTGCAGGTCGCACCGCAGGACGTCGCCCGCTTCATGGCGTTGGCGGCATAGCCGGCAGGAGAACGGGCCCATCGCCGCCGTGCCCGGCGGATGCGTCAATCCGTCGGAGGGGGACCGCGCCTCGGCCTTCGAGAGGGCGATCGGCCCACAAGCCGGCCAGCCGGGCAATGGCGGCGGCCGACTATTTTCCGGCGCGGCCTGACGGCCGCTTTCCATCGCGAGGCAAAATAGCCGGCCTTAGCCATCGAACCCTGCGCTTGCGCTCCGGGTGCCCGGCCGTCCGGCCCGTGGGCTTCGTCGCCATGAAGGCCGCGACGGTCGCGGTCCATCCGACGGAGCATCCCATGCGCGATCACGACGACTACGAACCTCACCACGAGTCCTCACCCACAGACCATGTCCTCAACGAACTCCAGCTCCACGGCTACCGCCCCTTCACCGACGAACCCGACCAGCGGCTTCTGCCCGATGGCAACCAGGTCGCGGGCGCCATCGCCGATATCTTCGATGCCCTGATCGGCACCCTGGAGGACACGCGCCTCGAACCCGATCTTGACGATCTCCTCTGGTCGACAGTCAACGTCTTCCACCGCGCCACCGACCGGATCGCCCGGGAACTGGACGATAACGAGCAGGCCCAGAAGCGGGCGCAGCGCGAACAGGACGGCAGCGAGGTGAAGTCCGTCGAACTGGAGCGCCTGATCGCCGAGGGCATGACGCTGATCGAGCGTCAGACTGCCTTCGAGCTGATGCGCGATCAGGGCGCCGAACATTACGAACGCCAGGTCGGGAAAGTCTGGCTCCCGCGCAGCGGATCGAAGATCAACCATCGCAATCTGACCTCGGCGATGATCGACAGCCGCGACTTCCTGATGGCGAAGAAGCGCGCCGACCAAGAAGTGCTCCTACCTCCGGGCCCGAAGATCGTCGTCACCGGCGGGCTCGACTTCAACGATCACCGGCTCATCTGGGCTAAGCTCGACCAGGTGCATGAAAAGCACCCAGACATGGTGCTCGTTCACGGCAAGTCGCCGAAGGGCGCAGAGAATATCGCCTCGCTCTGGGCGAAGAACCGCAATGTCCCGCAGATCGGCTTCGCGCCCGATTGGACGAAGCATGGTCGCGCCGCTCCCTTCAAGCGCAATGACGAGATGCTGGAAATCGTGCCGAAGGGCGTCATGCATTTCCCGGGCACGGGCATCAACGACAACCTCGCCGACAAGGCCAAGAAGCTCGGCATCCCGGTCTGGAAGTTCGGCGGCGCGTAAGCGCCGTCAGACTTCGCAATACTTGCCGATCGAGAGTATTGTTGCGGAGCCCAACATCAAAGGGAGAAGCCCCTGAATCTCGACCTGGACCTTCCGCCGCGCACAGAACCGCTCATCATTCCCTGGCCATCGCCCGGAATGCCCGGTGGATTCCTTCAGTTCGACGATCCGCAAACTTGGCGGAGATTCATCGTCGGCCTCGGCATCGACGAGCGCATCCCGGACATTGTGCGCGCAAAGTTCGTGCGTGCGCAGACTCTCTACCTCCTCGGCTGGGTCGACCTAGACGTGCTGAAGGCCGGCGAGCTTGCGGCGCTGATCGCCCTCGAACTCGCCACGATGGACAGATATGGCGGCCTGATCCCGAAGAAGGGCCGCACCTTCGCGACGCTGCTGAAACACATGGTGGACGTCGACGGCCTGACCGATGCGCACATCCCGATGATCGTCCGCACGGGCGGCACCGCAATCGGGTTCGTCACCGGCGAGGCGAAGCCCAGCCTCAGCCAGCGGCGCAACGCCATGGCGCATGGCGATCCCTTCGACGGACTGCCGGTTGGCGGGCTGCTGGAGTTGGTTCGCGACCTGATCAACTATGCCTATCGGGACTTCATCACCAACGCCCCGGTATGGCGAAGGCAGGCGCTTCCCGACTGACGGGGCAGGGCCGGCTCCCGACGCCGAGCACCACCCCCGCTTCTCTGCGCTGATCCTTGGTCAGATTGGCCGCTTGGCGCCATCAACCCGTAAAGGGTCGGCTATGCGAGCATGCCGCCGCTGTGGCTGCGCCTGCGCGGTGATTGCAGCGACCAATCCGACACTTCGGGCGCCTGTCAGCGGAGGATGGTCCTCCGCTCGAAACAGGAGCCGGATCGATGTCCCTCAAGCAAGCGCATGCCTTCGCCTTCAGCCTCGCCACCTCGCTGATGGCCGCCATTGTCATCTTCCAGGCCGGCGACGGCACGCTGTCGGTCACGCCCGCCAGCGAATATGACGGGGACGCCGCCGCCATCGTCCATGAGATCGATCCCTTCGCCCCCTGACCGGGGCGACTTAGTCGCAGGCGCGGAAATCGCCGCCAATTTCCGCTCCCGGCACGCGCGCTCTTGCGCTATACTTCAACCGCGCCGTGGTGGTGGTGGAAGGCGCGACCGTCAGGCCTTGTCCATACGGAGACCACCGCCATGATCATCCTCGCAATACTTGCATCCCTCGCAGCAATCGGCCTGCTTTGCTGGCTGCTGTTTACACTGGCCGTCTTCGCACTGCCGGCGTTCGTCGGCGTGAGCGCAGGCACCTGGGCCCACGATACAGGTGCCGGCATCCCCGGCGCCATCCTCGTCGGTGCTGTCGCGGCGGCGGTCACGCTCGCCGCCGGCCATCTGCTCATCACCTTCGTGCGGCCCATGTGGCTGAAGCTGATCGTGGCCTCAGCCTTTGTCGCGCCGGCAGCGATGGCGGGCTTCCATGCCACCCATGGCATCGTGAAGCACCTCATGCCGTCGGACGCATGGCAGATCACATTCGCCGTCATCGGCGCCGTCGCGGTCGGCATCACCGCCTTCGTGCGGGTCGCAGGACTGGCGGCCGCACCGGCCACGGCCGGCCGGGATCTTGCGCAGGCCTGATCTTCGCTATCGCCGCCAGGACGATCAGGGCAGCCATGGTCGTGGTCGCGCGCCGTCTCATGTCGGCGCGGTCGGCGCGTGCGGCGAGGATCGACGTTGTCCCGGACACGCGGTTCTCACTGGAGCGCCGCGAAAGCAGCCCCTTCTCTTGGCGAACACCGAATTCCCGGCGCGGCGATCACCCTGGTGACGGTCGCAGGTCGGGATGCGACAGCATCGACTTGGTGCGAGGAGACGAAGCCGGTGAGCATGTCGCGGCGCCGGTTTTCCGATGCGGAATGGCCGCCATCTTCTCCGTCACTTGACCTTGCCTCGACCGCTCCAAACGGCCTCTTCAATGGCCTGATCTGGCCGAAGGCCGGCTGCGCCTCGATCGCCTATGACGCAACAGCCGCGTCGAACTTTCTTCCCCTACCGGCTGCGCCGCTATTCCTCGCGAGACAAGAAAGCCCTCCTTAGCTGTCAGGCCCCTTCGGGGTGCGCCGTCGATCGCCTCCGGCCTGCCGATCGCCATCGAGGCCGCAATGGTGCGGGCTCGGGAACGGAAAACGGAGACCTACAATGGCGACCATCGGCACCTTCAAGAAGACCGGCTCGAACGAGTTCACCGGCGAAATCGTCACCCTCAGCGTTCGGGCCAAGAACGTGCGCATCGTCCCCGACCAGCGCGCCAGCGGCGAGAACGCCCCCAGCCACCGAGTCCTGGTCGGCCGCGCCGAGATCGGTGCCGCCTGGTCCAAGCGCTCCAATGAGGGCCGCGACTATCTGGGCCTCAAGCTCGACGATCCGAGCTTCAACGCCCCGATCTACGCCAACCTCTTCGACGACGAGGGCGAAGACACCTTCTCGCTGATCTGGTCTCGCCCCAACGGTCGCCGGGGCGATTGACCCCGGCGCACAGGCCCCGGCCGAAAGGTCGGGGCCGTCTTCTCCCGTCAACCGAATCGGACATGAGTAGAATCAAGAATTAGCTCGTATCAAAAGCTGATCTGCGGTGACACCTACGCGAAGAGCGACTACAATAGAATGGGGTATTCAGGTGAGCCCTTTTGGCCAACTCCGCAGTGTTGTCCCATAGATTGATAGTTATTGACTTCGCGCGACCGACCACGCACGCAATCCGTCGTAGCTGAATCCAATGTAACAAGTGACGAGGACATTTTCGTCGCGGCCGGCGTGAATGTCCGATCGCCCCGGGACGAAGAACGCTTCAATGCCTGTCGCCAATTCGATGATACCTTTTTGTGGTCCATCAATGGATTTTACCCGCCCGTTTATGCGCGACAGCAGATCGGCGGATGCACGAAAATCGTTCTGCCATTCACCCAGTTGGCTCTGGTGCACCAATTTCTTGATACCCTCGCCAGTGCCAATCCATTCTAGGCTTCTTGTTCGGTCTCGCCGATAACGGGCCAGTGCTCGAGTGTCGTCCAGCGCCCGATCCATATCACTCAGCGCTTGCGCAGAGCCCTCCAACGCACGCAGGGTATGAAGTGTGTACAAATAGTACGCTGAATCCAGAGATCCTGTATTGTGTTTCCAATACGCAACCCGCTCGATTATGCTGTCGAGCGACGGCTGCGCCCCAGAGAACCTCACCACGCGCAGCCATAGACGTAGACTTGTTGAATCCTTCGTTTCTTCCTCAAGATTTTCTTCGAGAAGTCTCTTTACGCGATCTACCTCGCGCTTAGAAAGATCCGCCCACAAACCGTTATGCCGGCGCAAAATTGTCCAGACAATTTGCCGTCGGACTGAAGGCTTCGCTACATCGGGCCTGCTAAGCAGATTGTCGAACGAACTTAGTGCTTTTCCAAAGTCACCGTAAATCCCCTGGGCTCGCGCTTGGCATTCCACTATGTAGGGGCTTGGGGTTTCACCAACATATAATTGGTTAACACGATCAAGTAGAGTTTCGATCACTTCCAGTGCATTTCGAAAAAAAGCCGGAGTGGATTGATCGCTGAGATAATCCTGAGCGACACGTTTGTGTTTTCGAGCAGCATAGTCAAGAAAATCTAGGAGTAGCTGTATTTCACTGACGTAGCTATGTTCGCTGTCTGGATCTATCTCGCGGGCATTTGCAAAGCTATCTTGAGCATCAGCGACAATCGGAATAATCTCCACAGGATCTCGCTGGACTTCGAAATTCGCGCGCATGTCATAACGTAGTATCATACCTCGCATGTGATGCAGTACGGGGTCGCGCGGCGAAAGTTCGATCGCATAAGCAACCTCTTCCAAAGCGGATTTGAATTCCCCTTGCATTCCGAGGAGACGGCCCAGATGGGCGTGAAAATGCGACTCCCCCGGAAACAAGGTAGATAGATGTCTCATGACCTCAACACGGCCTTGTGGCGACGGGATATCCTCAAGCAACTGAGAAAAACGTCGCCCTGATGCACGCTCGGTGCCGAGTATTTCTGCATTGTCTCGGTAAACGAATACGCGCCTCGTCAATTCCAGTAAACGCTCTGATGCAATTGGACCATCAGAGCGTAGAAAATCGGCCAACATCTTGCTCCAAGTGGACAACCCTTGGCGCCACACCAATCCACGGTCCTCTTTGGTTCCTCGCGCGAGAACCTGTTGGAGGATTTCCAATGCGATAGCGTTGTGCGCGGTCCTCCATTCGCCTACAGGCTCCTCGACTAGCAGTTCCAAAGCTATCGACGAATCGCCCTGGAACATATTTTCAAGCGAAACGGGCCGCGATGGCGGCAACCCTAACAGAGAAGCAAATGCTTGAGCTGGCAAAGATTGCTGACCGTAGTAATGCGTCAGCGAGAGGAAAGTCAGAACTTTTTTCTGATCGTCCGATAGAGGGGTAAGCCGGACCATCACATAATTCTCTAACGCCGAGAAGTCACGGCCAAACGCGGTCAATCCGAAGAAGAATGACGACCGCAATTTGCCCGGACTCTTCGCCAGCTTGGCAAGTGATTTTGCTGCAGAGGGAGCTTCCGCAGATAGTGCATTCTGAAAACGATCGGCCTCCACGTCGGACAGTTCACTCGGCAACCAAAACTGTCTCCGCCCCTCTTTTTGCGGGGAAAATCGACGGAGAATCTGTATTATTACGGCTCGCACCTGCTGAGCTTTCAAGTAATCGAATAGCTCGTCGATTTCGCCTTCAGAGTGTCTTCCACCATCCACTAAAATAAGAACCCCGCTTTCCGTCAGGGTGCTTACGCGGGCAATCCGTTCGGCCGTCAACTTCGCATCGCAATTTTGCAGCACAACGGCGGGATAGCGATCGTGCAGTTCCCACAAGATGCGTCTGCCTAAAGTGCTACCGCCCGCCCCGGGAGCGTGATAAATGTTGATGCGAACTGTCTCTCGCCTCCGCAAATCGTCTTCGACCTGGGTGCGGATTTGGGCTGAGAAATCTCGAGCGCAGTCTTGGCCGAGTTGCAGATTGCGCCAAGAAACCTCAGCACCCAGCCTGAATGGTCTTGATGAGCCGTCACCTTCAAGCCCTGCAGCGAGGTGAACGATTTCAAGGTCCTCAGTTAGCCACGGAGCGTCTTCGGAAGCCAATTCAAGCGGAGCACCCGACGCCGTGGGTAGCCGCATTGCCTCTGCGGGACACCCAGCGATCGTACTGAATGTTGAGGCTATGCCGGCGCACAAGCTTTGGAGCGACATTTCAAAAAACGAAGCCCCCACATCCTCGCATAACGGTTCGATTACAGGGCGGTCTTGGCCGACCACGGCTATCGTGCAGTTGTCGCCGAAAGCGCCTTGGATTTCTTCCATAACTGTCCGTAGACGAGCCGACGGTGAATCAGACCAAATCGCGATGAAGCAAATTGGCGCCGGACCGATTGATGTCTGCAATGCACCTAGTTGATCCGAGAGACCACGCTTGTGGCGCTTCAGCCAATCCCTGTGCTCTGTGGCCGATATGCTAAGATCGACGCCGCTCGCAAAATACCAGTGAATGCCTGGTTCAGGCTGCACGCGCAAATCACTCGCCAAGGCGCGATGGACTACTTGGCGCGAGCGTACTTGGCCAGCCAATCGGCTCAGCAGACCTCCCGTCTCGCTCGCAGGGTCTAAGTCGATAACCGCGCGCCAAGGAACGAGCCCAACGGCTTCGATGGCAGGGCCAGTTTCCCGCGACATAACGTCCGCCACCAGAATGTATTTAATCTTGGGAGAGAATTCACCAATGGCACGAAGAAAGCTTCGCCACGATGGCAATGGCTGTTCGCCATTCAAATCGTTCCTACCAGTCTCAAACCACGCACTGACGCGGCGGAGATCCTCGCCAACAGCGCGCGTTTTCGTAGAACCTCGACGAAAATAGATTGCGCCAGCTTGCAAACCCGGAGAATCGTTGATCGGTGTGAAAGGCCCCCCTTTTTGTCGAGGAATCGTAAGAACCCCAACCTGCTTTCCATTCATTTGAAGAGGTGCGTAGCGGAAGTGTGGTCGCGGCGACACCTTGGTGTCGCTAAGTATATCCTGATATTTCGCATCATCGCGTTGCGCCGACAGACCGATCACCTCGCTTCCATTCTCGGCGCTCCATCGCACACCTAGGACAATATGCGAATCCGTCTCTCGAGGGGTATTTGCCATAGCTAGGATGTCCTTGATGAACTCCCCGCGCTTTTCGGCAATAGACAGATCGTAGTCATCCTGTTTGAAATCGAGAGTCTCGCTCTCCGATCTTCTAAGCAACTGAGAAAGCTCGTCCTCGGTCATAACGCCCCCCTTGACGCACCTTGCCGCCCGGATCTCATCAACTGGGTACATCAGGAAGTGATAGCACCACAAATTTGAGACGACCCGTTGGGCAAAATTACTTTTCTATCATCGATTGGTAACCGAACCCGCCTGCTGGTTGCAATAAGCCTTCGTCATATCTCGCGGCCTGAGTCGAAATGATACCGAGCAGAGGCCGCAATATTGGCGACGCTAACCAAGTTAAGCGACAGAACGACTAAAAAAGTCGTAGTTTACAAAAGCATCGCAATACTGGCTATGAAAAGTCCCGGTTCCTGATTTGAAAGGTTTCGGCCCGCAGCGTAAACCTCTGCGCCGTCGATCACGATGGTCTCGTCGCTCACGAACGGAAGCTCTCTTCAGACCCGGACGAGATCGCGCAGCACATTCTGGCGCTACCGTTTGCGATCGCGCGCGTTGGTCTTGAGGCGGGGATGCTGTCGCAACATATCTACGGCCAGTTGGCGGAAAGCAACCTACCAGTCGTCTGCGTTGAGACGCGTCATATGTAAGCGGCGCTTTCGGCGCAGCTCAACAGACCGACCGTCATGATGCCCGTGGAATAGCCCAGATGATGCGGGTGGGCCTGTTCAAGCCGGTTCACGTCAAAACGCCAACGAGTCAGTGCCTTCGCACCATACTCACGGCACGACAGCTCCTGCGAAGCAAGCTCCAGGATGTCGAGAACGAAATCCGCGGCCTCATCCGCAACTTCGGCTACCACGTCGGCAAGGTGACGGCTCGCGACTTCGAGCCACGTGTCCGGGAGTTGATCGCCGACACCGATCTTCATGTCGTTGCCGATGCACTGCTATTGGCCAGGCGGTCTCTGCGGGAGCAGTTTGGCAGACTGGACGATATGCTAGTGAAGCTCGCGCGAAAGGATGAGGTGACGCGCCGGTTCATGACCGTGCCCGGTGTTGGGCCTATGGTTGCTCTGACGTTCCGGGCGACGGTCGATGTTCCTTCCCGCTTCTCCCGTTCACGCACGGTTGGCGCACACTTCGGCCTCACGCCGCGCAAGCAGCAGTCCGGCGAAGTGGATCGGGGTGGCCGCATCTCGCGCTGGGGAGACGAGATGATGCGCAGCCTGCTCTATGAAGCGGCCCAAGTGCTGTTAACGCGGGTAAAGCGATGGTCATCGCTGAAGGCCTGGGCCATACACATCTCCCGACGGAGGGGCCACAAGAAGGCGATCATCGCACTGGCGCGTAGGATCGCGGTGATCTTGCATCGCATGTGGATCAACGGCACGGAGTTCGATTGGGGCGTGAAGCCGGAAGCGGCGGCCCCATCCGCTTGATATTTGGTCGGATGAAAATCCAGCCGATGCATCTCCCCGCGAGGGGACGGGGACTGACGAGTTCGCAAATACGACTTGACCGCCGAGGCCCCGCCAACGCGATGTCGCATTATAGATTGTTCCGTTGGCTCCTCTGATCCCATCCTGTGGCGGCCGTGTGCCGACCACGAAGAGAAGCATGATCCTTGCGGGAGGATTGCTCAGCTCCGATCGTCGGGCGCAACCAACTCAACATGGCTGACGCCGAGAGCCTGAGCCAGCTCGTACAGCGTAATCACGGTCGGATTCCGCCGGCCGCGTTCGAGACTGCTGAGGTATTGTTGACTGAAGCCGGAACGCGCCTCGACCTCTTCCTGGGTCAGGCCCTTTTCCCGACGCAGGCGGGCGAAGTTCCGGCCGACCAATTTGCGCATATCCATGCGCCGGAAGATCGCGGTTTACATACTTTGAGTTTATCAACTATAATATGTAAACGAGGCTTCTTCAGAGGGAGACCCCTATCCGGTTGACCCGAATAGAGAAGTCGTAGTTCTGGCGTGCGCGCGGGCCGTGATGGCTGGTGATCGGCATGATCACCGCCCGACAGTCACGGGCCGCCCGCGCGCTACTTGGTTGGAATCAGGAGACGCTCGCTGATAAGGCCCTGGTATCGCTGACCGCTCTGAAGCGCGTCGAGTCCGAGAACGGGCTCGCCGTGCATGAGTCGACGCGCGATCAGGTCCGCCGAGCGCTTGAGGAGAACGGCATCGTCTTCCTCAACTCCGATCAGGGCGAAGGAGTGATGATTGTTCGGCAAGAACGCCAGCGGGCGCGGCAGCGCGCCTAAGCTCAAAAATACCCAATTGCGCCGCCGTTTCTACGCTATCGCCGTCGTGCAAACTCCATCCGTTTCGGATATGACGCGGTGGGGACGTTAACTATGACCGCTAAATCCGAGTTTCTCGACCAGCCGCCGACGGATGCACGGCTCACCGACTATGACCGCGCGCACCTGGCGACCTACCTGCGCCTGCTCGATGCGGAAAGTGAAGGCGCGCCTTGGGAAGAAGTGGCCGAGATCATCTTCGGCATCGATCCGAAAACCGATCAATTGCGCGCCGAAGCTGTTTATCAAAACCATCTGGCGCGGGCGCATTGGATGACCAACAACGGTTTCCGCGACCTCATACGTTCCAGTTTTCATTAACCTTTTCGGCCTCAGTGATGCAGATTTTGCATCACCCGCACGCGCCTTCGGGCTTCCCAAATTGCGACTCAACCGAGAATCGTTAGGGCTCGCAGTCCTCGCGTTGAGCGACGCAATGGGAGGCCAAGGATGCCGGAGCAAGGCACATGGCGGATCTCAACCGCCTATGACTATGTAAATGAATTGGACGCTCCGGACCTGGCCTGGGAATTTCTGAGGCGTAATCCCGAGTACCAACAAGACTACACCCGGCTGAAGCAAAGAGGTCTTGGAGAAGACCAAGCTGCTGCAGCTCTCTCGGCTAAATGGGGGTTATCCTTTCGCGGCCGACCCCGACCTTCCGGCACCCAGCGCGAACGCAGCCTGGTCGCCGATAGCCGATCCCTGGATGCTGATCCTGCAAGCGCTCCCGAGTTGGGTTGCACCTGCACCTGCTGCTAACGGGCAAGGGCTGCCTGCATTATCCGATGTCGCCGACGTGCGCATCCGCGTCGGCGACGAGGTGATGCGCGCGCGCCGCCTGGCGCCGGACGGCGTGACGGCGCCGACTGCCGCGATCATCGTGCTCGACGACGCCACCCCGGATCGGTTGGAGGCGCTCGCCCGCTATTGGCGTGGCCTGAGCGCGCCGTCGGCGTCGCCAGACCCGCGCGTCACGCCGCAGCGGCGCCAGCGCCTGCGCCAGATGCTACGCGCCGTCGATGCCCGGATTGAACGGGAAAGCTATCGCACCATCGCGACCGTGCTCTTTCCAAAGCACCACATCGAGGCGGCGTCCTGGGCGGGCGACGCGCTCCGCGAGACGACCATCCGTCTCGCCCGTGACGGTATGAAGCTCGTGCATGGCGGCTATCGCGATCTCCTGAAGCGGCCGCGCAAATCTTAGCCGCACCAGCACCCTCAGAGGGTGTCGATTATTCCCGCAAATCTTCGACATCGTGGATCGCGCCCTAGCGAACGACCGTGCGCTGGAACCGCCGCCGACATCCGGCGGCCCGCCAGCACCACACGGAGCTTCGATCATGGCTGAAAGTGCGACACTCCACGTCCCTCCACGCTTTTTGCGCACGCCGGAGGCGGCGCGCTTCCTCGGCCTGTCGGGCCGCACGCTGGAAAAGCATCGCACCTACGGCACCGGACCTGCCTTCCGAAAGCTCGGCGGCCGCGTCGTCTACGCGATCGCCGATTTGCAGGCCTGGGCCAATCGCGGCACCAAGAACTCAACCGCCGACACCGATGCCGTCCTGCCGGCGAAGCGTCACGAAACGACCGGCGCGGCAGGCAACTCCGCGCCGCAGCGCTGAGCGACCAGCGTATGTCGGCGCGCCATCACAGCAGCGAACGCGAGCAGCTCGATCTCTTCCGGGCGCTGCCCGGCGATCTCGCGCCGCGCGACGCGCAGGACCTGATGGCATACCCGTTCTTCGCGCTCGGCAAATCGAAGCGGCTGGCGCCGATCAACTTCAAGGCCGGCTCCGTCGTCATCCGTGTGGAGGCCGTTCCCGAGCACGGCATGGCCACCATCTGGGACGCGGACGTGCTGATCTGGGCGGCCTCCCAGATCGTCGAGGCGCGTGATCACGGGCTACGCCCGTCGCGCCTGCTGGCGACCACGCCCTACGAGATTCTGCAGTTCATCGGCCGCGGCGTCAGCCTGCGGGACTATGAGCGGCTGAAAGCCGCGCTCGACCGACTTCAGTCGACCACCATCGCGACCTCGATCCGCCAGCCGACGGAGCGGCGGCTGCAGCGTTTCTCCTGGATCAACGAGTGGAAGGAGCGCGCCGACGCGAGGGGCCGGCCGCTCGGGCTCGAGCTGATCGTGCCCGACTGGTTCTACGCCGCGGTGCTCGACGACGCACTCGTGCTGACGATCGACCGCGATTATTTCGGCCTGACGGGCGGTCTGGAGCGCTGGCTCTATCGCCTCGTGCGCAAGCATGGCGGCAAGCAGGAATTCGGCTGGAGCTTCGATTTCCCGCATCTCCACGCCAAATCCGGCAGCCTCTCGCCGCTCAAGCATTTCGCCTACGACCTGCGGGACATCGTCCGCCGGCAGCCGCTGCCAGGCTATCGCCTGACCATCGAGCAGTGCCTCGGCGGTCCCGAAATCCTCTCCTTCAAACCCATCGATCCGAACGCGCTCGGCATTCCCCGCCAGCGCCGCCGCTCGACCAAGCGCCCTGGGGATAAGCTGTGAATCGTCTCGTGCTATCAGGGACCGGACCCATCGTGCCATCGAGGACCCGAACCTCGTGCTATCGGGGACCGGAATCGCCGAATCCGCAAGCCGAATCAGCCGCTTGCGAGCCCTGTAACTTCTCTAACCTAGATTCCTTCGGAATCTTTCTAACGCGAACCGCATTTTCGCCGCGTGTGGACGAGTCCCCGATCGCCGGGAGACCGTCATGATTGTCGCGCTGCTCAACCAGAAGGGCGGCGTCGGCAAGACGACGATCGCGCTCCATCTTGCCGGCGAGTGGGCAAAGCGTGGCCAGCGCGTCACCCTCATCGATGCGGACCCGCAGGGCTCGGCGCTCGACTGGTCGCAGCAGCGGGCGCGAGAAGGCCTGCCTCGGCTCTTCGGGGTGGTCGGCCTGGCACGTGACACCCTTCATCGCGAGGCGCCGGAGATCGCCCGCGACGTCGACCACGTCATCATCGACGGGCCGCCGCGCGTCGCCGGGCTGATGCGCTCGGCGCTGCTCGCCGCCGACCTGGTGCTGATCCCGGTGCAGCCTTCGCCATTCGACGGTTGGGCGTCGGCCGAGATGCTGTCGCTGCTCGGCGAGGCCCGCATCTACCGGCCGCAGCTCGTCGCGCGCTTCGTCCTCAATCGCTGCGCCGCGCGCACCGTCATCGCCCGCGAGATCGCCGAAACGCTGGCCGACCATGATCCGCCGCTGCTTGCTGCCAGGATCGGCCAGCGCGTCGCTTTCGCCGATACCGCGCAGACCGGGCGGCTTGTCGGTGAACTCGACAGCGACAGTGCCGCCGCACGCGAGATCGCCGCGCTGGCCACCGAGATCGGGAGGATCGCGCCATGACCGCGCCAACTCCGAAGCGCGGCTTCGCCACCCGGCCGGGCGACGCGGAGATCTGGATCAGGGCCGCCGACGCACCTGCACCGCGCGCGCCCAACGCCGACATCTACACAGCGCGGCTGACGATCGACGTCACCCAGGACCAGCGCGCACGGATCAAGATCGCCGCCTTCCAGCGCGGCGTCACCGTGGCCGACATGCTGCGCGAGCTGCTCGCGCGCGAATTTCCCGACAGCACTGGAGACGCGACATGACCGGCGCCGACGCCATCCATGCGCTTGGCGTGCCGAAGCCGGCCGCACCGGCACCCCACGACCTTACCGAGGTCGAGCTCACGTGGATCGAGAAACGCATCGAGAATTGGATCAGGTTTGGCCGCGAGGTCGGTGAACAGATCCTCGACCGCCGTCGGCGCGTGCTGCGCTTTGCGCCGGACAGCGTCTTCGCCTTCGTGCGCTGGGCCGCGAACGACTACGGGACCATCGCCTCACATCTCGACGTGCTGCGCACCGTCCACGCCGGCGAGCCACAGCAGACCGTGCCCTTCGTGCGTCCCGGGGGCGACATTCTGCTCAAGGTCGAAGGCTGGCCGAAGGTCGAGCGCGTGCTGCAAATGATCGATGCGATCGAGGCGATCGGCATCGATCCGGGCGACGTCTCGCCCGATCATTGGCGGCACGTCCACAACCGGATGGCCGCCGGCGAACAGCCGCGATCCTACACGGCCCAGCACCACAAGGCCTTCCTTTTGCGTCGGAGGGCCGGATCATGAGCCGCTTCGGCTACGTCATGGTCACCTACGTCCTGACCATGGGCATGGCGACCGCCGCCTTCGTCGATTTCCCGACAAAGCTCATCTGGAACGCGTCGGCCAGCACGCCGATCGGGCTCTACAGCATCGCGCCGGCCGACCGCTTCGAGGTCACCGATCTTGTGGCCGTGCGCGCGCCTGAACCGATCGCCGCCTTCATGGTCGAACGCGGCTATATCGGCCGTGGTGTGCCAATGATGAAGCGGGTCGCGGGCGTTGCCGGCCAAGAGGTTTGCCGCCGCGATCACGCCATCACCGTGGACGGCGTGCCGATGGGTGATGCGCTGGAGCGCGACCATCTCGGCCGCTCGCTGCCGGTATGGAAGGGCTGCCGCCGCATCGCCGAGGGCGAACTTTTCCTGATGAACTGGTCGGTCCGCGACAGCCTCGACGGTCGCTATTTCGGGCCACTGCCGACCAGCGACGTGATCGGCCGGGCGACGCCCCTCTGGACCGATGAGCGCGGCGACGGCCGCTACGTCTGGCGCGCCCCGACCCGCTGAACTGCCGCTTTCACTCCCCCAACCCAAGGAGACGACCATGACCCAGATTGGCCAATTCACCCGCAGCAAGTCCGGCTATTCCGGGCGGCTCACCGCGCTCGGCATCGACGCCGAACTCGCCTTCGTTCCGGCCGAGGCGTCGGAGGCCGAGAACGCGCCAGACTACCGTGTCCTGCTCGGCGGGGACGACGGCATCGAGATTGGCGCCGGCTGGAAGCATGTCGGCGAACGTGCCGGCGACTACGTCTCCGTGCAACTCGACAGCCCGCTGTTCCCGCGTCCGCTGCGCGCCAATCTCTTCCGCGCCGGCGACGACAACGGCACCTGGGGTCTGCACTGGTCGCGGCCCGCCAAGCTGCGCCCCAACACGCGCGACAGCGAGGACTGAGCGGTGCGCGGCCCGCATCGATCGCAGCATCATCGGAGCGGCACGGACAAGTCCCGTGCCGCCTCCCGGCTGCTCCTTCTTCTCCTTTCCGGCCTACCGATCGCCGCTTCGCCAATGTCGCCGGCGCAGGCTCAGACCGTGCCGCCGGTTCGGCCCGAGGCGAGCACCCAGCTCGCCGGCTTCGTGAGCGAGGCCTCGCAGCGGTTCGGCATTCCGGTCGCCTGGATTCGCGCGCTCATGCGTGTGGAAAGCGCCAGCGACGCGCGCGCCGTCTCGCCCAAGGGTGCGATGGGTCTGATGCAGATCATGCCCGACACCTGGGCCTATCTGCGCGCCCGCTATCGCCTCGGCAGCGATCCATTCGATCCCCGTGACAACATCATCGCGGGCACGGCCTATATGCGTGAACTCTACGATCGTTACGGCGCGCCGGGTTTTCTCGCCGCCTACAATGCGGGGCCCGGGCGGTACGACGACTACCTCGCGAACGGCCGCGCGTTGCCGGCAGAAACGCGCGCCTATGTCGCCCAGCTCGCGCCCCTTGTCGGCGGCGAAGCGTCCCCGGCCGTCGTCACTGTTGCTGCCGCCGACCCGCTGGCCTGGACACGCGCGCCGCTCTTCATCGGCGCGTCGGATCGCGGTCCGGGCGCAGGTCCGGTGCAGGCGGATAGTCAGGCGCGTGACGGCGATACCGCGGCTCCACCGCGCGATGCGGCGGCCGATGCGAACTCGACCGGCGGCCTGTTCGTCTCCCGCCGGGAGCCTGCAGGCCCGCGATGACTGTCTCACCCGTCCATCGCAGCGTGGCGAACCCCAGCGCAGAGTGGAGGGCGTTGGGAGGGAGGACCGCAAACACAACCGCACGATGGCAGGATAAAGGGGCGCGATGTGCGCTTCGGTGCGGTTGTGCTTTTTCAAGAGGTTATGCCGCGATTTCGCGAGGTGCGCCTGATCGGCGCAGCCTGCGCATCGGCGCATTCCCGAGGAAAATCATCGCGTTGACGCGATGTGCGGAGCGTCGGGCATGACAGACGAGCACGATTTCCGCATCCGGCCAGGCCGCATACGCTCGACAAGCGCGCAGCGGGCGCGGCCCTTCATCGCCCAGGCGCTGGCCGCCGCCCAGCGCGCCGGCGGAAGCGTCTCCCGGGAAGGGAAGATCGGGTCGGGCGCGCGGTCCCGGTTCGGGCGCGGTCAGCGCGCCTCCATCCAGGCGAACCGCCTCATCACCGCGCGCTCGCGCGGCGCGGTCATCAAGGCGCGGGTCGTTCGCCATGGCGGGCGGACCGCACCGCTCTCGACGCATCTCGATTACCTACGCCGCGATGGCGTGACCCGCGACGGGGAGAAGGCCCGACTGTTCGGTCCGGGCGGCGACGACGTCGACGCCAAAGGTTTCGCGGAGCGGTCCGCCGACGACCGCCACCATTTCCGTTTCATCGTCTCGCCCGACGACGCGCTGGAAATGTCGGACCTCAAGGGCTTCACCCGCGATCTGGTCGGCCAGATGGAGAAGGATCTCGGCACGCGGCTCGAATGGGTGGCGGTCGATCACTGGAACACCGAACATCCCCATGTCCATCTGATCGTGCGCGGCGTGCGCGACGACGGCGAGAACCTGGTCATCTCGCGCGACTATATAAAGGAGGGCATGCGCGATCGGGCGCGCGACCTGATCACCCAGGAGCTGGGGCCGCGCACCGATCAGGAGATCCGGCAGACACTCGAGCGCCAGATTGACGCCGACCGCTGGACCAACCTCGATCGTCAGCTCGCCCGCGACGCCTATCGCACCGGCGTCATCGATCTCGCGCCGCATCCCGATCGGCAGCCCGACGAGTTCCATGCCCTGAAGATCGGGCGGCTGCGCAAGCTCGAAGGCCTCGGGCTCGCCGACGAGATCGGTCCGGGACAGTGGACCATTTCGGAGAAGGCCGAGGCGACGCTGCGCGAGCTCGGCGAGCGCGGCGACATCATCAAACGCATCCACCACGGCCTGACCGAGCGCGGCATCGAGCGCGGCGCGGCGAGCTATGTGCTGGCGTCCGAAAGTCTCAATGATCCGGTCATCGGACGCCTGGTCGCCCGCGGCCTCGATGACGAGCTGAAGGGCACGGCCTTCGCCGTCGTCGATGGTGTCGACGGCCGCACCCATCACATCAAGCTGCCCGACTTGGACGCAGCCGGCGACAGCGCGCCGGGTTCGATCGTCGAGCTTCGGAAATTCGATGCCGCGCGCGGCCTGCGCCGCGTGGCAATTGCGGTGCGCTCCGACCTCGACATCGAGAGGCAGGTCACCGCGACCGGCGCCACGTGGCTCGACCGTCAGAATATCGCCCGCGAGCCGGCGGCGCTCGGCGGCGGCTTCGGCGCCGAGGTGCGCGACGCCATGGACCGGCGGGCCGAGCATCTTGTTGGCCAGGGCCTCGCCGAACACCAGAAGCGTGGCGTCAATTTCCAGCCCGGCCTGGTCGACACACTGCGACGTCGCGAGCTGGAGGCGGTTGCCCAACGCATCGCCGCCGAGACCGGACGGCCGCAGGTCAAACCGGAGTCCGGCGAATATGTCACCGGCACCTACCAGCGGCGGCTCACCCTTGCGAGCGGCCGCTTCGCCATGATCGATGACGGGCTCGGCTTCAGCCTCGTGCCCTGGACACCATCAATCGAGAAGCAGCTCGGCCGTCACGTCTCCGGCGTCGCCCGGAGCGACGGCGGCGTCGACTGGAGCTTCGGCCGCCAGAGGGGGCTCGGCCTGTGATCACTATCCCAAGCGAAAGGACCCAGCCATGTCCGCCACCAAAATCCTCTGGGGCCAGATCCTCACGGTCTTCGCCATCGTACTGTTGACCACCTGGTCCGCCACGGAGTGGACAGCCTACCGGCTCGGCTTCCAGCCCCAGCTCGGACCGCCGTGGTTCATGCTGGGCGACTGGCCGATCTATTATCCTTGGTCGTTCTTTCCGTGGTGGTATTTCTACGACGCGTACGCGCCGCCGATCTTCGTCGAGGGCGCCTATATCGCAGCGTCCGGCGGCTTCATCTCGATCGCTGTGGCGATCGGCATGTCGGTCTGGCGGGCCCGCGAGGCGAAGAACGCCGAGACCTTCGGCTCGGCGCGTTGGGCACATGATGACGAGGTGCGCGGCGCCGGTCTGCTTGGCGAGGACGGCGTGGTGCTCGGCAAGTATGACCGGGCCTATCTCCGGCACGACGGGCCCGAGCATGTGCTGTGCTTCGCGCCCACCCGCTCCGGCAAGGGCGTCGGGCTCGTCGTCCCGTCGCTGCTGACCTGGCCGGGCTCGGCGATCGTCCACGACATCAAGGGCGAAAACTGGATGCTGACCGCCGGCTTCCGGGCCCGACATGGCCGCGTGCTCCTCTTCGACCCGACCAACGCGAAGTCGGCCGCCTACAATCCGCTGCTCGAGGTCCGCCGTGGCGAATGGGAAGTTCGCGACGTGCAGAACATCGCCGATATTTTGGTCGACCCCGAAGGCAGCCTCGAAAAGCGGAACCACTGGGAGAAGACCAGCCACGCGCTCCTCGTCGGCGCGATCCTGCACGTCCTCTACGCCGAAGAGGACAAGACGCTCGCCGGTGTCGCCGCCTTCCTTTCGGATCCGAAGCGGCCGATCGAGTCCACCTTGGCGGCGATGATGAAGACCGCCCATCTCGGGGAGAGCGGACCGCATCCCGTGATCGCGTCGGCCGCGCGCGAGCTGCTGAACAAATCCGACAACGAACGCTCCGGCGTGCTCTCGACCGCCATGTCGTTCCTTGGCCTCTATCGCGACCCCGTCGTCGCCGAGGTGACGCGCCGCTGCGACTGGCGCATCGCCGACATCGTCGGCGCCAGGCAGCCAACCAGCCTCTTCCTGGTCGTACCGCCGTCGGACATCGCCCGGACCAAGCCGCTCATTCGCCTCATCCTCAACCAGATCGGTCGGCGTCTGACCGAGGACCTCAAGGCCAAGGGCAACCGGCATCGGCTGCTCCTGATGTTGGACGAGTTTCCAGCGCTCGGCCGGCTCGACTTCTTCGAATCCGCGCTTGCCTTCATGGCGGGCTATGGCCTGAAGGCGTTCCTGATCGCGCAGTCGCTGAACCAGATTGAGAAGGCCTACGGGCCGAACAACTCGATCCTCGACAACTGCCATGTCCGCGTCAGCTTCGCGACCAACGACGAACGGACCGCCAAGCGCGTCTCCGACGCACTTGGCACCGCGACCGAGATGCGCGCCATGCGCAACTATGCTGGCCATCGTCTCTCGCCCTGGCTCGGTCACCTGATGGTCTCCCGCTCGGAGACCGCCAGGCCGCTGCTCACCCCCGGCGAAATCATGCAGCTTCCGCCCGCCGACGAGATCGTCATGGTCGCGGGCACACCGCCGATCCGCGCGAAGAAAGCTCGCTACTACGAGGATCGCCGGTTCAAGGATCGGATCATGGCCCCGCCGGCGCTCACCAAGCCGACGCGGCCCGGCACGGACGACTGGAGCCATCTGCCGCTACCGGCGCGGCCGGCGAGCGCGATGCCGGCTGGCGCGGCCGTCATCGAGAACACCGGCGACGAAGACCCGACCGGATCAGAGCGGCGCCACCAGCCGGAGCTGGAACGCGCTGCGCCCGTCGAGAAGAAGGCGCCGATCGAGAACGAGTTCGATGGCGGATTCGACGACGAGTCCGATGACGACGCGGCCCGCGTCAGCCGCACCAACCAGATCATGCAGGGTGTGGCGCGCCAAGTCTCGCTCGACCCGAACGACGGCATGGAATTGTGAGGCGCCCATGGTCAATCCGTCCAAGAAGCAGCGCCTGTCAGTGTATCTCGAACCCGAGGTGATGAAGGCGCTCGCTGCCCATGCGGCGCGCCGCGATCAGTCGCGCTCGCTCATCGCCGAGGCGGCGATCGCGTCCTTCCTCTCGCCAGACGCCGCCGAGCGCCAGGAGGCAGCGACCACCAAGCGCCTCGACCAGCTCGACCGTCGTATGACCCGCATGGAACGTGACATCGGCATCTCGGTGGAGATGCTCGCCGTCTTCGTGCGGTTCTGGCTGACCACCAACCCGCCACAGCCCGAGCCTGCGCAAGCCGCCGCCCGGGCCCAGGCCGGCGAGCGCTACGACGCGTTCGTCGCAGCGCTCGGCCGCAGACTCGCCAAGGGACCGAAGCTCCGGCAGGAGATTTCAGAGGACATCGACTCCGCGCGCGACGCGCAATAAGCATCGATTGCGGCAACTCAAGTAATCGTCGATTCCGCCGAACACCTGTCTTTGCACGCTAGGCCACTACTACGCCACGACACCTGTTGCGAAGAACCGATCTCCGGTTCTCTTAATCATCCCCGATCCAGGGACGGCCCGACGCGGTCCCGCAAAGAACGGGGACAACGTGGCCGGTTCTTCCGAAAAATCTGAGGCGCTATTGCGCGGAGCCCGCATGCTGCGGACCGCGCTCGGCCCTGCCATCGCCGAATTTCTCGGAGACGCCAGCGTCGTCGAGGTGATGCTCAACCCCGACGGCCGTCTCTGGGTCGACCGGCTCTCGGAAGGTTTGTCGGACACGGGCGAGCGGCTCTCGGCGGCCGACGGCGAGCGCATCGTGCGCCTGGTTGCCCACCATGTCGGGGCCGAGGTCCATGCCGGCAATCCCCGGGTCTCGGCCGAGCTGCCGGAAACGGGGGAGCGGTTTGAGGGGCTTCTGCCGCCCGTGGTGGCGGCGCCGGCCTTCGCGATCCGCAAGCCCGCCGTCGCCGTCTTCACGCTGCAGGACTATGTCGCCGCCGGCACCATGACCGCCGAGCAGGCCGAGATCCTGCGCCAGGCCGTCGCCGATCGCCGCAACATCCTCGTGGCCGGCGGCACCTCGACCGGCAAGACGACGCTCACCAACGCGCTGCTTGCCGAGGTGTCGAAGACCTCCGACCGCGTGGTGCTGATCGAAGACACCCGCGAGCTGCAATGTTCCGCGCCGAACCTCGTCGCCATGCGCACGAAGGACGGCGTCGCGACACTTTCCGATCTCGTCCGCTCCTCGCTGCGTCTTCGTCCCGACCGCATCCCGATCGGCGAGGTACGCGGCGCCGAGGCGCTCGACCTGCTCAAGGCCTGGGGCACCGGACACCCTGGCGGGATCGGCACCATTCACGCCGGCACCGCGCTCGGCGCACTGCGCCGCCTCGAGCAGCTCATCCAGGAAGCCGTCGTCACAGTCCCGCGCGCGCTGATCGCCGAGACGATCGATCTCGTCGCGGTCCTCTCAGGGCGCGGTTCGACCCGGCGCCTGGCCGAACTCGGTCGCGTCGAGGGGCTCGCCCCCGACGGCGACTACCGCGTCCGCCCCGCAACCCAGCCCCCCGAAGGAGAACCCGCATGATCCGCCGTGCCCTGCATTTTCGCCGACATGTGGCCACAGTCGCATCCGTCATCCTGACCAGCGTCCTGCTCGCCCCGGCCGCCCACGCCTCCGGCTCCTCCATGCCGTGGGAGCAACCGCTGCAGCAGATCCTCGAATCCATCGAGGGGCCGGTCGCGAAGATCATCGCGGTGATCATCATCATCGTCACCGGTTTGACGCTCGCTTTTGGCGACACGTCGGGCGGCTTCCGCCGCCTGATCCAGATCGTCTTCGGCCTGTCGATCGCCTTCGCTGCGTCGAGCTTCTTCCTGTCCTTCTTCTCGTTCGGCGGCGGAGCGCTCGTCTGATGGCGGCCCTGATCGAGAGTGGCGGCGACGTGCCGGGCTACACTGTCCCGGTCCACCGGGCGTTGACCGAGCACATCCTGCTCGGCGGCGCGCCGCGGGCGATCGCCATCCTCAATGGTACACTCGCTGCCGCTCTCGGTCTCGGCCTGCGCCTCTGGCTGGTCGGCCTCGGTCTCTGGGCAGTCGGTCATTTCGCCGCCGTCTGGGCGGCCAAGCGCGACCCGCAATTCGTCGACGTCGGCCGCCGGCACCTCCGCATCCCCGGTCACCTGAACGTCTGAGGCGTACCCATGATGAACCTTGCCGAATACCGCCGCACCTCGACCCGGCTCGCGGACTTCCTGCCCTGGGCAGCGTTGGTTGCTCCCGGCGTCGTCCTCAACAAGGACGGCTCGTTTCAGCGCAGCGCGCGGTTCCGCGGACCCGACCTCGACTCCGCCGTGCAGGCCGAGCTGGTTGCCGTCGCGGGTCGCCTCAATAGCGCCTTCCGTCGACTCGGCAGCGGCTGGGCGATCTTCGTCGAGGCGCAACGTCACGCCGTCGGCGCCTATCCGGGGAGCCAGTTTCCCGACGCCGCCTCGGCCATAGTCGATGCCGAGCGTAAGGCCGACTTCGAAGAGGACGCCGTCCATTACGAGTCGAGTTACTTCCTGACCTTCACCTTCCTACCGCCGGCCGAGGATGCTGCGCGTGCCGAAAGCTGGCTCTACGAGGGCAAGGCCGAGCGCGGAGTGGATGCCTGGGAAGCGCTGCGCGGCTTCGTCGATCGCACCGACCGCATCATTCACCTCGTCGAAGCCTTCATGCCGGAATGCGCGTGGCTCGATGATGTCGAAACGCTGACCTATCTGCACTCGACCGTCTCGACAAAGCGCTACCGCGTGCGCGTTCCCGAGACCCCGATGTATCTCGACGCGCTGGTCGCCGACCAGCCGCTGACCGGCGGGCTCGAGCCGCGCCTCGCCGAGGCGCATCTGCGCATCCTGACGGTCGTCGGATTTCCGACAGCAACGACGCCCGGCATCCTCGACGATCTCAACCGGCTCGCCTTTCCGTATCGTTGGTCGACGCGGGCGATCCTGCTCGACAAGACCGACGCCACGAAGCTTCTGACCAAGATCCGCCGACAGTGGTTCGCCAAGCGCAAGTCGATCGCCGCCATCCTCAAGGAGGTGATGACCAACGAGGCGAGCGCCTTGGTCGACACCGACGCCGCCAATAAGGCTGCCGATGCCGATCTGGCGCTCCAGGAACTCGGCGCCGACTATGCCGGCCAAGCCTATGTCACCGCCACGATCGCCGTTTGGGACAACGATCCCCGCGCCGCGTCGGAGAAGCTCCGTCTCGTCGAGAAGGTGATCCAGGGACGCGACTTCACCGCGATGCCCGAGACGATCAACGCGGCCGATGCCTGGCTCGGCTCGCTGCCGGGCCACGTCTACGCCAATGTCCGTCAGCCGCCGATCTCGACGCTCAATCTCGCCCACATGATCCCGCTTTCGGCGGTGTGGGCGGGGCCGGAACGGGATGAGCACTTTGGTGCACCCCCCTTGCTGTACGGCAGGACCGAAGGGTCCACCCCGTTCCGGTTCTCCATTCACGTCGGCGACGTTGGCCACACCTTGGTGGTCGGTCCGACCGGCGCGGGCAAGTCCGTGCTGCTGGCGTTGATGGCGCTGCAGTTTCGCCGCTACGAGGGAGCGCAGGTCTTCGCATTTGACTTCGGCGGCTCGATCCGTGCCGCCGCCATCGCCATGGGCGGCGACTGGCACGATCTTGGCGGCGGCTTGACCGAGGGCTCTGCCGACAGCGTCGCGCTTCAGCCGCTCTCCCGGATCGACGAGGCAGCCGAACGCGCCTGGGCCGCCGATTGGATCGTCGCCATCCTGATGCGAGAGACCATCCAGGTCACGCCCGACGTCAAGGAGCTGATCTGGACCGCTCTATCGTCGCTGGCCAGCGCGCCGGCGGCCGAACGCACGATGACTGGCCTGTCCGTGCTGTTACAGTCGAACGACCTGAAGCAGGCGCTGCGCCCCTATTGCGTCGGCGGGCCCTATGGCCGGCTGCTCGACGCTGAGAGTGAGCATCTCGGTATCGCCACCGTCCAGGCCTTCGAGACGGAAGGCTTGATCGGGACGGCGGCGGCTCCGGCCGTCCTCTCCTATCTGTTCCACCGCATCGAGGACCGGCTGAACGGCGAGCCGACGCTGATCATCGTCGACGAAGGCTGGCTTGCCCTTGACGACGAAGGCTTCGCCGGCCAGCTCCGCGAGTGGCTGAAGACGCTACGCAAGAAGAACGCCAGCGTCGTCTTCGCCACCCAGTCGCTCTCCGACATCGACGGCTCGGTCATCGCGCCCGCCATCATCGAGAGCTGCCAGACCCGGCTCCTGCTGCCGAACGAACGGGCGATCGAGCCGCAGATCACCGCGATCTACCGGCGCTTCGGGCTCAACGACCGGCAGATCGAGATCCTCGCCCGGGCGATGCCCAAGCGGGACTATTACTGCCAGAGCCGTCGCGGCAATCGGCTGTTCGAGCTGGGCCTCGCCGACGTCGCACTCGCGCTCTGCGCGGCATCCTCCAAGACCGACCAGGCCGCCATCGACCGGATCGTCACCGAGCACGGACGCGAGGGCTTCCTCGCGGCGTGGCTGCGCCATCGCGGCGTCGCGTGGGCGGCCGACCTCATTCCCAACCTCACAAACCTGGAGAGACCATCATGAAACTGTGCCGTTACCGCGCAGCGAGATTCGCTGCTGCACTGCTCGTGGCTCCCGGCACGCTCGCGTCAGTTTTCGCGACGCCTGCCCAAGCCATCATCGTCTACGACCCAACCAACTATGCGCAAAACGTGCTGCAGGCGGCTCGCGCGTTGCAGCAGATCAATAACCAGATCACTTCTCTGCAGAACGAGGCGCAGTCCCTGATCAATCAGGCGCGAAACCTCGCCAGCCTACCATTTTCGTCGCTTCAGCAGCTTCAGCAGTCCGTGCAGCGGACCCAGCAGCTCCTTCAGCAAGCGCAGGGCATCGCGTACAACGTCCAGAACATCGACCGGGCCTTCCAGACAAATTACGCCGCCGGCAGCGCCTCGATGAGCGCCTCCGATCAGCAGCTGGTCGCCCAGGCGAAAGACCGCTGGAACAATACCGTCTCTAGCCTGCAGGACGCGATGCGCGTCCAGGCCGGCGTCGTCGGCAACATCGAAACCAACCGCACGCAGATGTCGGCGCTGGTCGGACAGAGCCAGGGCGCGACCGGTGCCTTGCAGGCAACGCAGGCCGGCAACCAGCTTCTCGCGCTTCAGGCTCAACAACTCGCCGATCTCACCGCCGTCGTCTCCGCCAACGGTCGTGCCCAAGCGCTTGCCGAGGCCGAGCGGTCCGCAGCCGCCGAACAGGGCCGCGAGCAGCGTCGCCGCTTCCTGACGCCAGGCGTCGGTTACCAGCCCGGCAACGCGCAGATGTTCCCGGGCAGCAACTGAGGACGCGGTCATGGACGGCAAAATCCTCGCGCGGCTCGGCGCCCTCGTCTTCGTCGCCTTCGCCATTACCGCGACGGTCATTCAACTGTCTCGCAAAGACGAACCGCCGCTATATCGCAGCGTCGCCGCGACGACCGAGACGGGCATAGATCCGCTGAAGATCGAGCTGCGGCGCTGCCAGCAGCAAGGAGAAGCCGGCACCCGCGATCCCGTCTGCCTCCAAGCCTGGGCGGACAACCGCGATCGCTTCCTAAAGCCATCGCAGGTCCTGCAGCCGCAGCCGGCGCCGCAAGCGCCAGCCCCGCAAGGTCAGCCGCAGAATCCTCCGCCAGCCCGCGATCCCGCTGTCAACGAGACCGCTCCGACGATCGACTCCCACACGAACGAGGCGCGTTGAGATCATGGGCGGCACAGGCGTCATCGACCATTTCCTGGAGGTCTTCACCCGCTACATCGATAGCGGCTTCGGCCTCCTCAGCGGCGAAGTGGCCTTCATCGCCACCACGCTGATCGTGATCGACGTGACGCTCGCCGCACTGTTCTGGAGCTGGGGCGCCGACGACGACATCATGGCGCGCCTCGTCAAGAAGACGCTGTTCGTCGGCGTCTTCGCCTACCTAATCGGCAATTGGAACAACCTGGCCCGCATCATCTTCGAGAGCTTCGCTGGCCTGGGTCTCAAGGCGTCGGGGACCGGCTTCACAATCGCGGACATGATGAGGCCCGGAAAGGTCGCCCAGACCGGCCTCGATGCCGGGCGGCCGCTGCTCGATTCCATCTCCGATCTAATGGGCTATTGGAGCTTCTTCGAGAACTTCATCCAGATCGCGGTGATGCTGCTCGCCTGGGCGCTGGTGCTGCTCGCCTTCTTCATCCTCGCCATCCAGCTCTTCGTCACCCTGATCGAATTCAAGCTGACGACGCTTGCCGGCTTCGTGCTCATTCCCTTCGGTCTCTTCGGCAAGAGCGCTTTCATGGCTGAGCGCGTGCTCGGCAACGTCATCTCCTCCGGCATCAAGGTGCTGGTCCTCGGCGTCATCATCGGCATCGGATCGAGCCTGTTCTCCGAGTTCACCGCCGGCTTTGGCGGCCGCACACCGACGATCGACGAGGCGATGGCGATCGTGCTCGCTGCACTGACCTTGCTCGGCCTCGGCATCTTCGGCCCCGGCATCGCCAACGGCCTCGTCTCCGGAGGCCCGCAGCTCGGCGCCGGCGCTGCGGTCGGAACCGGGCTTGCCGCAGGTGGCATGGTCGCGGCCGGAGCTGCCACGGTCGGCGCCGTCGCTTCTGGAGGTGCGGCGCTCGCAGGAGGCGCCGCTGCCGCTGCCCGCGGAGGCGCTGCCCTCGCGGGCGGAGCTTCCACCGCATATAGCCTGGGCGCCGCAGGGCAGACGGGTGCCTCGGGCGTGGCTAGCGGCCTGGGCGGCGTCGCTCGGGCCGCCGGTTCCGCAGCCACATCGCCGCTCCGGCGCGCTGCCGAGCGCGCGTCGTCGAGCATGCGCTCCAGCTTCGCCGACGGAGCCCGATCCGCCTTCGAGTCGACCGGGGGCTCCTCGACCATGGACACCGTTGGCGAAGCGCCGAACGATGCCGCACCGAGCCCTGCCGGTGGCGGCGATCAACCGCCTGCCTGGGCCCGCCGCATGAAGCGCTCGCAACAGATGAGCCACGCCGTCTCGACCACCGTCCATGCGGTGCGCAGTGGCGACAGCCACGGCGGCGGCTCCTCCATCAATCTCTCCGAAGGTGACCGCTGATGTTTCGACGACCCTCGACGCATTATGGAAAAGCTCCCGAACCCGAAACGCCGTACCAGCGCGCCGCCCAGGTCTGGGACGACCGCATCGGCTCGGCCCGCGTGCAGGCGCGCAACTGGCGCTATATGGCCTTCGGCTCGCTCTTCCTGTCGGCGGGATTCGCGGCCGCGCTGGTCTGGCAGTCAGCGCGCGGCACCGTCGTTCCGTGGGTCGTTCAGACCGACCGGCTCGGCCAGGCGCAGGCGATCGCCCCAGCGACGCCAGACTACCAGCCGACCGACCCGCAGATCGCCTTCCACCTGGCGCGCTTCATCGAGCAGGTTCGCTCGATCCCGGCGGACGCGATCATCGTTCGCCAGAACTGGCTGCGCGCCTACGACTTCACGACGGACCGGGGAGCGGCCGCGCTCAACGACTATGCGCGCTCGAACGATCCCTTCACCAAGGTCGGCCGCCAGCAGATCGCGGTCGACGTCTCGAGCGTGATCCGCGCGTCTCCCGACAGCTTCCGGGTCGCATGGACGGAGCGCCGCTACGAGAACGGGCAGCTCGCCGACACGACGAGATGGACGGCGATCCTCACCATCGTCGTCCAGATTCCGCGCAACGCCGACCGGCTGCGCGCCAATCCGCTGGGTATCTACGTCAACGCAATTTCATGGTCACGGGAGCTAGGGCAATGACGATGCCGATTTTCCGTAAAGCCGGAGAACCGGCTTTACGTACTCACGCATTGGCGGCTTTGCTGCTTTCCGCCACAGCGCTGGCGGGCTGCGCGACGACGCAGAAGCCGCCCGAGATCAGCTACGACGACGCGCCGGCCGCCGTGCAAACCGTCGATCCTCCGGCACCCGTCACGGTCGTCGAACTGCCGAGGCCCCTTCCGCTGCCCGGACAGATGAAGCCGGTCGAGCAATCGCGGCGAGCGCCCGAGCCGGTCGATCCCACGGCGCGGGTCAATCAGGCCAATGCCGCCGCCCGCATCCAGCCGGTGCGCGATGGCTTCATCAACTCGATGCAGGTCTATCCCTTTACGCAAGGGGCGCTCTATCAGGTCTACACAGCCGTCGGGCAGATCACCGACATCGCGCTCCAGCCCGGAGAGCAGCTCGTCGGCTCGGGGCCGGTGGCTGCCGGCGACACGGTGCGATGGATCATCGGCGATACGCAGAGCGGTTCCGGCGCGACGCTGCAGGTCCACATCCTGGTGAAGCCGACGCGGGCCGAACTTATGACCAATCTCGTCATCAACACCAACCGGCGCACCTATCACATGGAGCTGCGCTCGACAGAGCGCACCTATATGGCCTCCGTCTCCTGGCAATATCCGCAGGACCAACTCATCGCGCTGCGCCGCCAGAACGCCGAGGCACAGGCCACCCAGCCGGTGGCCACCGGCGTCGATCTCTCGCGCATCAACTTCCGCTACGAGGTGACCGGCGACCGCGCCGCGTGGCGGCCGCTGCGCGCCTATGACGACGGCCGGCAGGTCTTCATCGAATTCCCGAGGGGCATCGGCCAGGGCGAAATGCCGCCGCTTTTCGTCGTCGGCGCCGAAGGCACCACCTCGGAACTCGTCAATTACCGGGTCCGCAACAACTACATGATCGTCGACCGGCTCTTCGCGGCCGCTGAGCTGCGCTTCGGTTCCGGCGATGCCCAGAAGCGTGTCCGGATCACCCGCACCGACGGGAGGCCTGCGTCGTGAGCGATGACCGGAACGAGGAAGAGGAAGCCGGCGCGCCGCTCACGGGATCGGCGCCGGAGGCGGCTGCGCCGATGCGGCTGCGCGCCGAGGCTCCGCGCGTCACGCGGCTGTCGCGCAAGGTGCTGGCCGGGCTCGGCCTGGTGGCGAGCCTCGGCCTCGGCGGCGCGCTGGTCTACGCGCTTCAGACCCGCAACGGTGGGCGGCCGCCCGAGGAACTCTATTCGACCGACAACCGCTCGACGGCGGACGGCCTTCAGGGCCTGCCGCGGGACTATACCGGCGTGCCCCAGCTCGGGCCGCCTTTGCCAGGCGATCTCGGTCGGCCGATCGTCAGCGCTCAGAACCGCGGCCAGTCCGTGCCGACGCCCGGCGTCGCGCCTGTGCAGCCTGGAATCAGCCCGGAAGAGCAGCGCCGCCTGCAAGAGATCGAGACGGCCCGGACCAGTCGGCTGTTTGCAGCCTCGGAGGCGCGCACCACGACGCCGGCGACAACGAGCACGCCGACCCTGGCGCAGCCCGATCTATCCAGCCTTGGCCTTGCGCCGCCGGCGGCGACGCCCACGGCACAGGAGCGGCAACAGGCGTTCCTCAACGCTCCGGTAGACCGGCGCACTGTCGCGGCCGATCGCGTCGCCGCGCCGGCGTCGCCGAACATCCTGCAGGCAGGTGCGGTCATCTCGGCGGCGCTGATCACCGGCATCCGTTCCGATCTGCCGGGTCAGATCACCGCCCAGGTCACTGAGAACATCTATGACAGCCCGACCGGCCGCATCCTTCTCGTGCCGCAGGGAACGCGCGTCATCGGCCAGTACGACAACAACGTCCAGTTCGGACAGAGCCGCGTCCTCCTGGTGTGGAACCGCCTGATCTTTCCCAACGGCCGGAGCATCGTGCTCGAGCGGCAGCCTGGCGCTGACGCCGAGGGGTATGCCGGCCTGCAGGATGGTGTCGACTATCACTGGTGGGATCTCGCCAAGGCGGCCGGCCTCTCGACCCTGCTCAGCGTCGGCGCGGAACTCGCCACCAATGACGACGACCGGCTGATCCAGGCGATCCGCAATGGCGGCCAGGACACGATCAACGACGCAGGTCAGCAGATCATTCGCCGCCAGCTCAACATTGCCCCGACGCTGACGATTCGGCCTGGGTTCCCCGTCCGCGTCATTGTCACCCGCGATCTTGTGCTCGAACCTTACGGAGGCTGAAATGACCAAGCTCAAGCTCGGCGCGATCGCCGACGACAAGCCGATCAAGGTGACGATCGAGCTACCGGCACCGCTGCACCGGGATCTCATCGCCTACGCCGAGGTCTTGGCCCGCGAGACGAGACAACCCGTCTCCGATCCTGCGAAGCTTATTGCCCCGATGGTCCAGCGTTTCATCGCCACGGATCGGGGGTTCGCTCGTGCGCGCCGAACCGCGCCGAAGGGGACGTCCGGTCCCGATGGTTCAGCGTAGATCGCGAGAAGCGAGGCCGATTCATCTCTGGCGGGCAAGCCTGACCGGACGAGGAGACGTAGGGCCTGATACGGCTCGGGGAGCCACCGTCTTTCATACGCTACGGCGCGCTAGAGTCGCCGAAGCCTGCCGAACTTACGATCCCATGACGGCTCGGAAGGGAACCCTGGGCTACTGATCTCGCTGTCTCAGCGTTAGGGGCTGGCGATGAGATTCAACTTTTCGATGCCACCTAGTCTGGCGGCGCGAACGCAATGCTGCGGGGAAACCGCTACGCTGGACATCTTTGAACTTTATTAACGACGTATCGGCGACTATGCTGCGGCAAAAGCCGGCTCGGGCCGAAGCGAACATCGACCCGATGATCATGCGCGCGAATCGGCCAAAGTGGGTGGTTTGCGTGGATCAGGGCCTAGTATCGAAAGCTAAAGTTCAGTTAAACTTCGTTTGGCAGATTGCCGAAACCCTTCGTGGTGACTTCAAGCAGTCGGAATACGGCAAGGTTATCTTGCCCTTTGTTGTGCTGCGTCGCCTCGATTGCATCCTTGAACCCACCAAAGATGCCGTTCTGAAAGCCCATGCCGGATTGCCGCCCGGCATAGACGAGCAAACCCGCGACATGATGCTGTATGGAGCCATCGGCGGCGGCATCCGCGTTTACAACACCAGTCCACTGACGTTCGCCAAGATCAGAGCGCAGAACCCGACCGACGTTCACAAGAACCTCATCGCCTACATCACGGCCTTCTCGGACTCGGTTCGGGACGTCTTCCTCGACAAGTTCCTCTTCACGGACCAACTGAAGCGGCTCGCCGATGCCACTATCCTGTGGAAGGTGTTCGAGCAGTTCGCCGCGCTCGACCTGCGGCCGGAAGCGGTCTCGACGCTGGCGATGGGCTATCTATTTGAAGACCTGATTCGCCGCTTCTCGGAAATCTCCAACGAAACCGCCGGCGAGCACTTCACGCCGCGCGAGGTGATCCGGCTGATCGTGGACCTCATCATCGTCAACGACGATGAAAAGCTCCGGGGCCAAGGGATCATCCGGCAGATTTACGACCCGGCGTGCGGCACGGGCGGGATGCTCGCGCTCACCGAGGAAGCCCTGAAGGAGTTCAACCCCGATATCCGTGTCGAGCTTTTCGGCCAGGAGCTGAACGGCGAGTCGTTCGGCATCTGCAAGTCCGACATGCTGGTGACAGGTCACGACCCGGAGAACATCGCCTTCGGCAACACGCTGACGCAAGACACCCACAAAGACCGGCGCTTCCACTACATGCTGTCCAATCCTCCCTATGGCGTGGATTGGAAAAAATATCAGGAGCCGATCCGGGAGGAAGCGGTCACCCTGGGCAAGGATGGTCGCTTCGGCGCGGGCCTGCCGCGCATCTCGGACGGCCAGCTTCTCTTTCTCCAGCACATGATTTCCAAGATGCGGACCGATGAAGTTGGTTCGCGCATCGGCATCGTCATGAACGGCTCGCCGCTCTTCACCGGCGGGGCCGGATCGGGCGAGAGCGAAATCCGCCGCTGGATGCTGGAAAATGACTGGATTGAGGCCATCGTCGCGCTGCCGACCGATCTTTTCTACAACACCGGCATCCAAACCTACGTCTGGCTGCTGACCAATCGCAAGGAGCGGAAGCGGCGCGGCAAGGTCCAGCTCATTGATGCCTCCGGCGAACGGTTCTGGGCGCCTATGCGCAAAAACCTCGGCTCCAAGCGCCGGGAAATCCGCGACGATGGGCGCGAGGTCATCGCACGTATCTTCCATGAGATGGCGAACGGCGGCGGGCCGTGGAGCGCGGTATCAAAGATATTCGACGCCAGCGATTTCGGCTTCCGCGAGATCAGGGTGGAGCGCCCGCTTCGCCTGAATTTCCAATCCAGCCCCGAACGCATCGCGCAGCTAAAGCTTGCCAAGCCGTTCCTGAAGCTGGACCCCGCGGAGCAGGATGACGTGTTGAACGTCGTTGCCGATCGCCTGCCGACCACCCTGTTCAAGGACCGCCCCGCATTCGAGGCCGCCCTGACCAAGGCGCTCAAGGGCGCCGGGGTGAAGATCAGCGCGCCGGTGAGGAAAGCCATCCTTTCCGCGCTGTCGGAGCGCGACGAGTCAGCCGCCATCTGCCTCGATGCCGATGGCAGGCCGGAGCCCGACCCCGAACTGCGCGACCATGAACTCGTGCCGCTCAACGAGGATTGGAGGGACCATGTCGCCCGCGAGGTGACGCCTTTCGTGCCGGACGCATGGGTGGACGAGACCTATAGGGATCACGCCGACAAGGGCGTCGGCCGCGTCGGCTACGAGATCAATTTCAACCGCTATTTCTACCGCTATGTCGCGCCGCGCCCGCTGGCCGAGATCGACGCCGAGTTGAAGACGCTGGAGACGGACATCGCCAACCTCCTGAAAGAGGTTGCGGGATGACGCCTTCTCCACAAGCTCCATGGCCGATGAAGGCCCTACGTCGATTGGTGACGATCCGGTCCAGCAACGTCGACAAGATTATGGAAGAGGGCGAGGAAATTGTCCGCCTCTGCAACTACGTCGACGTTTACTATAATGATCGGATTACCGGACATATCGAGTTCAGCGAAGCTTCGGCAAAGCCGCAGGAAATTACAAAATTCGGGCTTCGCAGTGGTGACGTTGTCATCACCAAAGATAGCGAGACGCCGGATGATATTGCCGTTCCCGCACTTGTTGATTCAAGCGCAGAAGGAGTCGTCTGTGGATACCATCTCGCAATATTGAGACCCAAACCTTCCGAAATCATTGGCCCATTTCTATTTTGGAGTCTGAAGGCAAAGCCGACTCGTGAAACCTTCGGTCTCGCTGCCCAAGGGGTTACTCGCTACGGTCTGACGCTGAATGGCATTGCGTCGGTCAATATTCTTGTTCCCGACCTCATCACCCAAAAGGCCATCGCCACCTTCCTCGACCGCGAAACTGCCCGAATTGATCAGCTGATCGCGAAGAAGAAGCAACAGGTTGAGTTGCTGACGGCCAAGATTGATCAGTTTTCGCAGGATGCAGTGACTGTCGGTCTAACGACGCGAGCACCTCTTGCTCAAACAACCATTCCATGGTTGCCCCAAATGCCAGCCCATTGGGAGTCTCGGAAAGCAAAGCATCTGTTCAAGGAGATGGCGCGCGCTCCGCTGGATGATGATGGTGTCATCACCGCATTCCGTGACGGGCAAGTGGTATTACGCACAAAGCGTAGGACCGATGGATTTACCTTGGCAATACTTGAAGTTGGATATCAGCATATTCAGAAAGGCGATCTAGTCATTCATTCGATGGACGCGTTTGCCGGAGCAATTGGCGTGTCTGAAGACGATGGAAAGGCTACGGGAGAATACGTAGTTTGCTCTCCAAAGAACAATGATGTGAACAACGAGTACTACGCCATGTTGTTGAGATGCATGGCGAAGCGAAATTACGTCTTCGTGCTTTGTCCTTCCGTACGCGAACGAGCGCCTCGTTTTCGGTTTGTGAGGCTCGCTCCGACTATCCTTCCAAAACCTCCAATTGACGAACAGAATGCAATCGTCGCCCATGTAAGAAGCCACACTCTCAAGCTTGCCGAACAACGGGAAAAAATTGAGCGCTCACTAAGACTTCTCAATGAACATCGTGCCGCCCTTATCACCGCGGCCGTTACCGGCCAGCTCGACATCCACGAAAATTTGCCGACCGTCATCTCTACGTCAGATCGGGACAGGTTCCGCCTCGTCGTCGGAGCGGAGATCATCCACCAGCATCGGAGCAATCCGAAGTTCGGGCGAGTGAAACTGCAAAAGGAACTCTATCTCGCCGAAGCCCATCTTGGCATCAGTGAACTCCAAGGGAATTACTTCCGCCAAGCGGCGGGGCCGCTCGATCGAGCCTTGATCGAGGAGACAGAGCGCGCGGTGGAGGCGGCAGGCTTCTACAGCGCTAGCCAGGCGGACGGGGTGGGCACGACCGTCACTTATACGCCGCTGTCTAACGCCGGGCGACACAGCGCGGATCTCAAAAGCCTGTTGGGTCCGCGCGCCGACGCTCTGGGTGGTCTCATCGCCCTCCTGCGCGATTTCGGCACCGAGGCGGTCGAGGCCGTCGCCACCCTTTATGCAGTGTGGAATGACGCGCTGATGGACGGGCGGCAGCCCGACGACTCGATGATCGTCAACGGCGTCCTGACGGAATGGCACGAGGAGAAGGGGAAGAAGTTCAAGGACAGCGACCTTCGCCATTGGCTGGACTGGATGAAGCGCAACGGCCTTACGCCGCGCGGCCAAGGCCCCCGCACAGCCCACACCATGACGCGGGATATGTTCGCATGACGCTCGCCGATGTCTTCACCGAAGAGGCCATGACCCGGCCTCTCTTCGAGGAGCTTACCGGCGAACATGCCCGCGAAGACGAATGGTCCGGTCCGCACGGTTTTGCCCTGGGCGGGATGATGCAGGCTAATGTCGCATCCCTTGCGGAGGAATATTTCGCTGCCGCCAGCGAGCTGGTGGACGCGATCAAGGACAAGCGCGTCGCCGACTATCGGATCAGCAACGCGGCGCTGTTTCTCTATCGCCATTCCTGCGAACTCATTCTCAAGGCCGCGATGCCTGACGCGAAGCGGGTTCACGACCTGATCGCCCTCACCGACAGATTCGTGGTGATGGTGAAGGAGCGATACGGGCAGGACGTTCCCGCCTGGATCGTGCGGCGCATGAGGGAACTAGCCGCGATCGATCCAGCCTCGACCGCGTTCCGATATGGCGCTTATGGGACACCGATCGACGCGGCCGATCAGCCAATCGAGTTCGAAGCCTATGTCAGCCTGTCGCACCTGCAAGCGGCGATGCTGGCGCTTAACACGGCCCTGATTTCGGCGGTCGATGAGATCAAGATTGCACGGGGGGATCGGCCATGAATCACGAACAGCCATCGACATCTCACCCCTACGCCAAAGGCTTTTCCGAAGGCGTCGTGCACCGGGAGGAAGTGCTGGAGGTCCATCTGTGCAAGGCGCTGGTGGAACACCAAGGTTATCGTCCCCGCCGGCCCGAGGACTATGACCGCCTCTCCGCGCTCGACAAAACCCTGGCGATCGAGTTCGTCAAGACGACGCAGTCCGACGAATGGGCGAAGCTGGAAGGTCACTATGGTCCTTCCGCCGAAGCCGAGTTCTTCAAGCAGCTTGAGCAGGGATTGAAGCAGCGCGGCACGCTGGATGTGCTGCGCAACGGGCTGAAGCTGGTCCCGAACCTAAAGTTCTTTCTCGCGGCGTTCAAACCGGCGTCCGGCGTCAACCCGGCCTTGGTTACGCTGTTCGAGAGCAACATCCTCAGCGTCATCAATCAGCTTCGCTACAGTGCAAAGAACGAGAACGCTCTCGACGTGGGGCTATTCGTCAACGGTCTGCCCGTGGCGACGCTGGAACTGAAGAATACCCTGACCGGCCAGAACTTCCGTCATGCCGAGCGCCAGTATCGCTATGACCGGGCACCCGCCAATGAGCCGCTCCTAACGTTCAAGCGAGGGGCCTTGGTCCATTTCGCGGTGGATCAGGACAACGTGTCCATGACCACCCGCCTCCAGAACGGCAAGACCCGGTTCCTTCCCTTCAATCGTGGGCATGACGGCGGCGCGGGCAACCCGGATATCGGTGGGGAGTTTCGCGTCGCCTATCTCTGGGCTGACCAGCCCGAAGGGAGGGCGATTTTCTCCCGCGATATCCTTCTCGACGTCATCGGGCGGTTCCTCCACCTCGACGGCACGAACGGCAAGGAAGCGCTGATCTTTCCGCGTTTCCATCAGATCGACGCGGTTCTGAAGATGCTGGCCCATGCTCGCGCCAACGGCAGCGGCAACAATTATCTGATCCAGCATTCGGCGGGATCGGGAAAATCCAACACGATTGCCTGGACGGCGCATCGGTTGGTGACGTTGCACGACCCGTCCGACGGGCCGATTTTCGACACCGCGATCGTAGTGACGGATCGCGTCGTCCTCGACCGCCAGCTTCAAAACACCATTGCCCAATTCGAGCAGACGCCCGGCGTTGTCCGCAAGATCGACGGAAGTTCACGGCAGTTGAAGGCGGCGATCGAGGGACAGGCGAAGATCATCATCACCACCATCCAGAAGTTTTCGACCGACCATCTCCGCGTCATCAGTGGTCAGGGAACACGGCGGTTTGCCGTGCTGATCGACGAGGCGCATGGCTCTCAGTCCGGCAAGAGCGCTCAAGCGTTGAGCGACGCCCTCAGCCGCGATGAAGATGACGGGACGCCCGACGAGATCGAAGCCCTGATCGCAGAATACCAACGCCAACGTGGCCCGCAGGAGAACATCAGCTACTTCGCCTTCACGGCGACACCCCGTAACGTCACGCTTGAGCGTTTCGGTTCGACGGGCGCCGATGGCCTCCCGCATCCGTTTCACCTCTATTCAATGCGGCAGGCGATCGAGGAGGGCTTCATCCTCGACGTGCTTCAGAACTATATGACTTACAAGGCATATTACGCCTTGGAAAAGACGATCGACGACGATCCGGAACTGGATACACGGCGCGCGCAGCGGAAGGTCGCGCGGTTCGCGGCCCTGCATCCGACCGCCCTGAGCCAGAAGGTCGAGGTGATGGTCGAGCATTTCCGGCGCCATGTCTGGCCGGAACTGGATGGTCAGGCGAAAGCCATGATCGTGACCTCGAGCAGGGAGAGCGCCCTTCGCTATTTTTTCGCGCTCAAGACCTACATCGAGGACAAGGGATATAGCGACCTCAAGACGCTGGTGGCTTTCTCCGGCGAGTTGCACGTCGATGGCAATACCTACACCGAGGCCGAGTTGAATGGCTTCGGCGAAAGCGAGTTGCCCAAGCGCTTCGATACCCCAGAATATCAAATCCTAATCGTCGCGGAGAAATATCAGACCGGCTTTGACCAGCCGAAACTGTCCGGGATGTATATCGATAAGAAGCTGGCGGGGTTGCAGGCCGTTCAGACCCTGTCCCGGCTGAACAGGATTTACCAAGGCAAGGAACGAACCTTCATTCTCGATTTCCAGAACACGATGGACGACATCAAGGAAGCGTTCCGCCCCTTCTATGAGGTGTCCAGCCTCGAAGCCGTGTCCGATAAGAACCAGATCTATCAGTTGGAGACACGCATCCGCACATTCGGCTATCTCGACAGCAGCGAGATCGAGCGATTTGCGGCGACCTTCTTCAAGGGAACGCTGTCCACTCAGGATCGCGTGACGCTGGAATCCCTGGTTCGCAACGCCGTGGCGCGGTTTGAAGCCGACGATGACGAGGGCCGGCAGGAAGAGTTCCGGCAGCTATTGAGAAGCTACAAGCGCTTCTACAGCTTCGTTGCGCAAATTGTCCGGCTGGGAGATACCAGCTTAGAAAAACTCTATGCATACGCCGATTGGCTGGACCGAATGTTGCCCAATCGCGAGCGACCGCCGGAAGTCGAGATCACGGATGAAATGCTGCGCCTGCGCGCTTTCCGCGTTCAACAGAAGGAAGCCGGCTCCGCGTCGCTCGCAGCGGGCGACGCCGTGCCGCTCAGCGCGATCAGCGAATTTGGGGCCAAACCCTATACCGAGGACGAAGCGAAGGCGCTTTCGGAGATTGTTCGCTCCTTTAATGACCGGCACGGGACGCAGTTCACGGAAGAGGATTTCATCCGCCTCGAACAGGTGAAGCGCAAGGCGCTCGATGAAGAAATGGCGGCGGTGTTGCGGAATAATCCGCCGGATGTTTCCCGCCCGACTTTCGTGCGCCGTCTCCTAGAAGAGACGATCAAACAGTATCAGCGTGACAGTAGCCTCCAAAGCATCATCATGACGAACGCGGAAGACCGCGATCGCATCTTCAACCACCTTTTCAGCCGTGCCTTGCGCGAGGTGCGGGAGATGGGTGCCGCGTAATGGCCATCCCTGACTATCAGTCCCTCATGCTCCCCGTTTTGCAAGCGGCAGCCAAGGCCGAGACTTCCGTCCCCGTCGCCGAAGCGGAAATCGCCGCGAAATTCAATCTCTCGAATGAAGAGCGTGAACAGATGCTGCCGAGCGGCAAACAGCGCGTTCTTCACAATCGAGTGCATTGGGCAAAGTTCTATCTTACGAAGGCTGGACTGCTGGAAAGCCCCAAGCGCGGGCGCTTTGCGATAACCCCGGCCGGATAGCGTGTACTGGCAAATCCCCCCGCTAGTCTCGATACCAAATTTTTGCTCACAATCCCCGCGTTCCGCGACTTCTACCGCGGCGGGGAAGAATCTCAGGTGCTCGCCACACCCGCCGACGTGGACCCTCAGTCCGCAACGCCAGAGGAGGTGGTCGAAGCCGCGTACAAAGCCGTCCATACTGCACTTCGGGCAGATCTACTCGAACGCATTCTCCAGAATAGCCCGAGCTTCTTTGAACAGGTCATCATTGAGCTTCTGGTAGCGATGGGCTACGGGGGGTCTCGTCGGAATGCGTCAGAGCAGCTTGGCAGGACGGGAGACGGCGGCGTTGATGGCGTGATCAACGAGGACGTTCTCGGCCTCGACCGCGTTTACATCCAAGCAAAACGCTATGCTCCGGGAAGCGCGGTCGGACGACCTGAAATCCAAGCATTCACTGGAAGTCTAGTCGGTCTCGGCGCGTCGAAGGGAGTGTTCGTAACGACCTCAACCTTCTCCGCTCAGGCCGTTGAGTTTGTATCTCGCATCCCACAACGTGTAGTTTTGATCGATGGTCGCCGCTTAACCGAACTCATGGTCGAGCATGGGGTCGGGGTACGGTCCAGCCGCGTGCTGGAGTTCAAACGCTTAGATGAGGATTTCTTCGCGGAGGACTGATATCGATCGCAAAAAGTCGGATTAAGCGGCGTGGCAAACGACCTATAAGGCTGTCGACCTCGCCGAAATTACGCTGCAGCAAGTCTTTGCACTACTACGCCGCTAAAACCCTTCCAATCTTCGCCAACTATCGCTTGTTATCGTCTCACGTTGCCACGACGCGGGCGAAGACGATGAGCAGAACCGAGACGACATTCAACAACCGGACTATCCGTCGAAGCCAATTGAGGGAACTCGTTCCACTGGCCGACACCACGATCTACGAGATGGAGCAGCGCGGCGAATTTCCCCAGCGCTTTTATCTGACGTCTCGTTGCGTTGTATGGGACCTCTCCGAAGTGGAGGCGTGGGTGCAAGCTCGGCGCGACGCCTCGAGGGCAAAAGCCATCAAACGCGCGCCATCGCCCGACGTCCACCAACGCAAGACGCGGCCGGTCAGACAGTAGGCTCCGGAACAAGAAGGTCCATCGAAGGCGGATACAGCGTCGGGCTATACTTCTGCCCCGCCACCCAAGCGTCGATCAGATTAGCCCATTCCTGCATCATGTGGCGGCGCTGATGCTCATACTCCGCCTTGTTATAGATACCCCGCGATGAGCGACCATCCTCGTGAGCAAGGCACTTCTCGATCCAGTCGCTGTTGAAGCCGAGCTCGTTTAGCAGCGTCGAGCCTGTCCGCCGCAGATCGTGAACCGTGAAGGGCTCCAACGGCAATCCCTCCTTCTTTGCTCGCACGACCACGGCTGTCGTAATGCGATTGAAAGTCGCGCGTGACATCGGCGCGTCGGCGTCGTAGCGCGACGGCAAGAGGTATCTTGAGTTGCCCGCACAAGTTTTCAGAGCAATCAGAATATCTATCGCCTGCTGGGCCAAATAGACGTTGTGCGGCTTGGATCGCTTCATCCGCTCCTTGGGGATCGACCACACCGCGTTCTCGAAATCGACCTCATCCCAAGTCGCATCCTGCAACTCGCTTTTGCGCACCATGGTGAGAAGGAAGAGTCTCATACCCAGGCGGATCGTCGGCAGGGTCGGCACGTGCTCGATCTGTTTCAGCATGACGCGGATCTCCGCCGGTGACAGCGACCGATCCTTCGGCACGAACGTGGCGATTGAAGCGGGACCGACCTCGTCGGCCGGATTATCTACCTTCTCGCCGTGCAGGATCGCGAAGGCGTAGACCAATTTTACGATGTCCCGTACGTGGACGGCCGTGGCAGGAGCCCCGCGCTCCTTCACCTTTGCGCACATGGCGCGCAAGTCATCGGGGCTAATTTCGCTAAGCAGCCGGTTGCGAAACACGGGGAGAATGTCGCGTTCAAAGATAGCACGGCGCATAGCTCGGGTGCTATCGGCCATCTTGGCTTCCTGCAGCCAACGCTCGCCGAATTCGCCAAAGCTTTTGGCTTCTTTCAGACGTCGCTTTTCGCGCTGTTTCTCGTGAGCGGGTGAAACACCTTCGGAGATCATCCTCTTGGCGTCGACTAGTCGCTCCCGAGCGCGAGCGAGGGATAAGTCACCTGGCCCGTATCGTCCGATCGTCAACGTCTCACGACGTCCATTGAGACGGTAGTCGTAGCGAAATACGATCGTACCCGACGGCTGGACCACGACATACATACCGTCACGGTCCACAATCTTGTACAGTTTCTCTTTTGGTTTTAGAGCTTTAAGGCCTGCATCGGTCAACATTGACTCGCTCCCAGATGGCCAGTTTTCACCGGCGAGAGGCGATCTATACCGTCAGCCCGAAAATGCCGTTCCTGAACCGGAAATTCCGGTTAGTTATCAACAGCTTGATTCCAGAAAATATACCGTCAGCGCTCTCTCAGCCCTGACGGTATAGCGGATTTCCAGCGCGATCAAGAGTCGACGATACCGCCAACTATACCGTCTTTCAGGACGCTTACCCACCGATAGATCGCGAAAGACGGCAACAGCTTAATTGAGTAATTTCAATAGCTTGCGTAGTACTGTGGCGTAGAGTCGGTTACCCTCGGATAGGCAGAAATCATTCCCACTCGATCGTGCCGGGCGGCTTCGACGTGACGTCGTAGACCACGCGGTTGATGCCGCGGACTTCGTTGATGATGCGGGTCGCGGCGCGGCCGAGGAATTCCATGTCGTAGTGATAGAAATCGGCAGTCATGCCGTCGACGGACGTGACGGCGCGCAGCGCGCAGACGAATTCGTAGGTGCGGCCATCGCCCATGACGCCGACGGTCTGGACCGGCAAGAGCACGGCAAATGCCTGCCAGATGGCGTCGTAAAGGCCGGCCTTGTGAATCTCGTCGAGATAGATGGCGTCGGCTTCGCGCAGGATTTCCAGCTTCTCGCGAGTGATGCCGCCCGGGCAGCGGATGGCGAGGCCGGGGCCGGGGAAGGGATGACGGCCGATGAAGCTGTCGGGCAGGCCGAGCTCCTTGCCGAGCGCGCGCACTTCGTCCTTGAAGAGTTCGCGTAGCGGCTCGACGAGCTGCATCTTCATCCGCTCCGGCAGGCCGCCGACATTGTGGTGCGACTTGATGGTGACCGAGGGACCGCCGGTGAAGGAAACGCTCTCGATGACGTCAGGATAAAGCGTGCCCTGGCCGAGGAAATCGGCGCCGCCAAGCTTCTTGGCTTCTTCCTCGAAGGTCTCGATGAAGAGGCGGCCGATGATCTTGCGCTTGGTCTCGGGATCGGAAACACCTTCCAGCTCGCCGATGAAGCGATCGGACGCGTCGACATGCAGCAGATGCAGATTGTAGTGCTCACGGAACATGGCAACGACGTTTGCCGCCTCGTCCTTGCGCATAAGGCCGTGGTCGACGAGGATGCAGGTTAGCTGGTCGCCGACCGCCTCGTGGATCAGCAATGCGGCAACGGAGGAATCGACGCCGCCTGACAGTGCGCAGATGACGCGCTTGTCGCCCACCTGATCGCGGATCGCCTGCACCGCCTTGGCGCGATAGGCCGACATCGACCAGTCGCCCTTGATGCCGGCGATGTTATGGATGAAGTTGCCGATCAGCTTGGCGCCATCGGGCGTATGCACGACTTCCGGATGGAACTGCACGCCGTAATATTTACGCTTCTCGTCGGCGATGAAGGCGTAAGGTGCGTTCGAAGAGGTGGCGACCACCTCGAAGCCATCAGGTAGCGCGGTCACACGATCGCCATGGCTCATCCAGACCTGATGGCGCGAGCCGTTCGACCACAGTCCTTCGAAGAGGGCGCAATCCTTGTCGACTTCGAGGAAGGCGCGGCCGAATTCGCGATGGTGGCCGCTCTCGACCTTGCCGCCGAGCTGCATGCACATGGTCTGCTGGCCGTAGCAGATACCGAAGACAGGGATGCCGCTGTCGAAGATGATCTGCGGCGCTCGCGGCGAGCCTTCGTCCACGGTCGATGCCGGGCTGCCGGAGAGGATCACGGCTTTCGGCTCTAGCCGCTTGAAGCCGGCTTCGGCGGATTGGAAGGGAACGATTTCGCAGTAGACGCCTGCTTCGCGCACACGCCGCGCGATGAGCTGCGTCACCTGGCTGCCAAAATCGACGATGAGAACGGTGTCTGGATGTGCTGTCTGGGTCATGGCGAGCCTTTAAAGAAAAGCGCTTTCCCTGGCAATCGGGCAAATCAAGCGCAAGCCGATTTTATTGTCCCGATTGTCTCTGCTTCTACTTGGTTTCCAGTCTGTCAGAACCAGAATACCCCGTCTTCCAGTGCGGTAAACAGCCCGTCGACAGCGTAGGACAGTTTGCGGTCGATCACATGCAGATATTCCGTCCAGTCGGAAATGCGCTGCAGCTCGACCTGGCCGTCGGAAATTCCGCGCAGACCGATCAGCGGCAGGCCATAGGTCTGGCAGACGCGTAGTACCGCAAATGTTTCCATATCGACCATGTCCGTGCCGATGCGCTGATAGGCTTCCGCGCCGGAGACGATATTGGCGCCCGTCGAAAGGCTGCCTTCGGCGATGGTGGGGATACGCAGCGGCAGTTCGATCGTTGCCGGCAGATCGAGGAAGGGCGTGCGACCCTTCTCGAAGCCGAGCGGCGAGGCATCCATATCGCGGTAGGAAACGGAGGTGACCTGATAGACCTCCGTCTGCTCCAGTTTGGCGGAGCCGGCCGAGCCGAGCGACACCACGAGGTCGGGAAGATCACCCTGGGCTTCGAGCTGGGCGAAGGCGCGGGTGAGCGCGATTGCCGCCTCGACCGGGCCGACGCCCGTCATCAGCGGATCGATGCGCGAGCGCAGGAAGGGTCCATACTCGGCCTCGGCCGCCATGACGAACAGGATCGATTTGCCCGATACCCGCTTCAATTCGAATTTCATCCGCTAATTCCCTCTCTGCCCCGGATGACCATCATCGTTCCCGTCATCGAGGCAATCAGCTTGGCCGGCCCATCGCCGATGGCGTAGCCGCGCCCGTCGGCGACGATGATCGTCGTGCCGGGCTTGGTGACATCGCCGCGAAACAGGAAGCGCTCGCCGCGCCCGGGCGACATCAGATTGATCTTGAATTCGATCGTGAGGATCGATGCGGAGGGATCGATGACGCTGTAGGCGGCAAAGCCGCAGGCCGAATCCAGCGCCGCGGCGATGATGCCGGCGTGCAGGATGCCGTGTTGCTGCGTCAGCTTGATATCGAAGGGTAGCTCGATCTCGACCGTGCCGTGCTCGACGCGCGTCAGCTCCGCGCCGATCGTTGCCATCGCCGCCTGCCGCTCGAAGCTCGTTCGGATGCGGGTCCGAAAGTCGCCGCTGCTCCCCGTCTCGTCTGCCCCTGTCATGCCGTCCCCTTTCGCGGGTGCGAAATTGGCACGGAGAGGCGGTTTGGACAAGGGTTATCCGGTGGAAAAGGAGAGGTGTACCGTCCTGGCATTCAGACATCGAATTTCCACGATGGGATCGCCGTGTTATCCGAAGCAATCAAGCTTGTACGAGGGCGCAGATGACGACGATCCGGCAATCGGTGACAGCCTATGAGACCTGGATGCGGGCGCAGCTCGGCGCCGATCTGGTCGAACTTGGGCTGGATAAGAAAAACAAGTTGATGAAGGCCGACAGCTTCTCCTTCCTGCGCGGCACCTATTGGCGCTGGGCCGAAACCATCCTCGACGTCTGCCCCGAGCTCAAGTCCGCGCTGCAGCTGCTGGCGATCGGCGATACGCATCTGGAAAATTTCGGCACCTGGCGTGACGAGGAGGGGCGGCTCGTCTGGGGTGCGAATGACTTCGACGAGGCGGCCGTCATGCCCTATGCGCTCGATCTTGTGCGTTTGGCAGCGAGCGCCATTTTGGCGTGCAGCGAGGATGGTCCGACGCCGCGCGTGGTTGCCGACAGCATCCTTGCCGGCTATCGACGCGGCTTGCGCGAGCCGTCGCCCATCATCCTCGAGCGCGATTACAAATGGCTGCGCAATGCCGTGCTGCTGCCGAATACCGAACGCAAGGCTTTCTGGGAAAAATATCGCAGCCTGCCGCCGGCAAACGGCCCGGTCGCCGATCGTTACCTCAAGGCGCTGCAAAAGGCTTTGCCCGACCCGGCAACCGCATTCCAGCCGAAGCCGCGTCTCGCCGGCACGGGCAGCCTCGGCCGGCCACGCTTCGTCGCCTATGTCGAATGGCGCGGCGGGCCGGTACTGCGCGAGGTCAAGGCTTTGCTGCAATCTGGCTGGTCGCTGAAGCATGACCCCTCGAACAAGACGATCCGCACGGGTGTTATCGCCGGTGGGCGGGCGCGCTCGTCCGATCCGCGCTATCAGGTGAGTGGTGGCTTGCTGGTGCGCCGCCTGTCGCCGAACAGCCGCAAGATCGAGGTCGAAGGCGATGCCGAGGTGCTGCTGTCGCCCGACATGCTGGATCTGATGGGTTTCGAAATCGCCAATTGCCACGCCAACGACGCTTCGCTCATTCCCGGCATTCTGGCCGATCTCGATGCCCGCGGCTCCGATTGGCTGCGTATGGCCGCCAAGGCGGCCGCCGTGGCGGTCACGGCGGAGCAGGCGGAGTTTGCCCGGCGGTGATGAGGTGTTGGAACCTGAGTTCGCGGAGGTATCGGAGGCTCAGCAAACTCAATTCCATCCGATGAGCGAGAAAAACCTACCCCATCAGGCCGCAGGCCGCTTGATCCGCACGATATGCTGATCCCACGCGACATTGCTATGCTCAGCCAGGAAATCACCGTCATAGGAAGAAACGGCGAACCCGCGAGGAGCCGGCGCAATACCGGCGGCGTCAGTGATGCTCTCCACCTTCAGCACCTTGCCCGTCTTCGCATCCAGCGTCACCGAGGTCCCCTCGATCGGGGAAGTCACGCCGACGAGGTTTTCGGCACGATTGACGGCAATGGCACCGACGTAATTTCCAAGCGCCCGCGTCGTATCGTCGGGCAGGGTGACGAAGCTCAGGTCCTCGCCCCGCGCGAAGTGGCCGACGAGCGGCGGCAGGTCGTTGCGATGGCCCTCATACTGGCACGCAAACCAGACGCGGCCGCTCGCATCGATATCGACATGCCGGGTCGAGACCTGGGCATATTGCGGCGGCAAAACATGTTTCTCGATCAGCCGGCCGCTCGCCGCATCGATCAGTGTCAGCGACGGTTCCATATGGTCGAGGTTGAGCTTGGTGCGGCCGAAATCCGGATGGGTCTCGATGCCGCCATTGGCAACGATCAGGAACCGGCCGTCATCGGAAACCGTCATGTCATGTGGGCCGACGCCATAGGTTTCGTATTCGCCGATGCGGGCAAAGCGGTTGCCACTGTCGTAAAGCCCGATGATGCCGCGATTCCTGTCGAAATCGTTCTCGCTGGCATAGAGCAGCCTGCCATCAGGCGAAAACGTGCCATGCCCGTAAAAGTGCCGGCCTTCCCTGGCGGTGATGACGATCGGCTCCCCCTTGTTCCAGGGATCGAAAATCATCGCATAGGTGCCGGGCCGGCGCGCGAAGGCGACGGTCTTGCCGGTCGTCTTCGAGAATGCCATGCCATGAGCCCGGGCGGGCAGCGCCACCTGATCGATGATGCGGCCCTCTTCGGTCACGGTCGCCACGGCGAAGGAGCCGTCGGCCGCGCGGATGCCCGAAGCATAGACCGCATCAGCCCGCTCCAGCGCCATCAGCGCGCCGGGCTTCAGGGCCGCAAGGAAGGTCAGCCCCGCTGCTTTGACGAAAGCTCTCCGATCGATCAGGCCGCTGCGCATGCGCCCAGAGCCGGATGATTTTAGGTCTGTTCGACCTAAAATCATCCGCTCTAAAATCGAAGAAGTAGAACATGATGTCGCCCGAAAACCGCAAACACTTTTCGGCATCATGTTCTAGTCTCCGTCCGCGAAGGAGAAACCGGCCGAAAGCCCGATGGCGCCGCCGTACTGGTCGCTGAAGCTGGTGGCAAGGTCGCGGCTGACGGCGAGCAGCTTGTCGATCTTGGCGCGCTCGGCATCGTTGCCGATAGCCGTCTCGATATCCGGGTTGATTGTCGGTGCCGTCGTCGCAAGCTCGTTCAGCAGGCCGTCGATCTTGGTGGCGACAGCGCGCTTGTCCGCCGGCAGCAGGCTTGCCATGTCGGCCTTTTCCCAAAGCGTCTTCAGACCCTCGATATTACCCGTGAACGAGGTCCAGGTGTTGGCCGAGCGCCAGTAGATCGCCATCTTCGGCCGGGCCGTTGCCGGATCGCCCTTGTAGAAGGTTTCCAGCCGCTGGTCGCGAACATTGGCCGCGCCATGCACGAGGATACCGAGCAGGGCGGTGACGGCCTCCTTGTTGTCCATGAAGTCATTGCTGTCCTTGCCGGGAAACTTCCAGGATTTCTGCACGCCGCCGGGCGCATCCCACTCGTCGGCGATTTCCTTGGCCGTATTTTCGATATTGCCGGCGACAGCGGCGCCATAGCGGCAGCGGAAGCTCTGCTTGTCCCTGCCGAGAACATCCGAACCGTTGCCGAAGAGCACATATTCCAACGCCGTCATGCTCATCAGCGCCACGCTCTTGCCGGCGACGGCCTCGACGGTCGTGTCGTTTTCGTCCGCCTTGGCGATCAGCGCCTGCACCTGCTTGAGGCCGACGCCCTTGCGGTCGGGATAGAAGAGGATGTGTTCGAAGCGGTTCTTTTCGATGATGGGGCCGGTATCGACGATCTCGATGCGCGACCAGCTCTTCACCGTATCGCCGAAGGCCGACTTTGCGCCGGAAAGCGTCGCATCCATCGGGTCGGCGCAGAGCGCCTTCATCGCCGTTGTCAGTTTCGAGGCGGAGTCGTGCATGGCGCGGTAACCGGGGCGGATCACATCATCGACCGCCTTTTGCAGAGTCGCCGGTACGGCGGCTTCGTTCAGGCCGGCGCCATTGGCCGTCGCATCCTCGGCGTGAGCAGGCAAGGCCGCAACGGTAAGCAGGAGGCTGGCTGCAAGACGTTTCCAGTGGTGCATCAAAGGGACTCCAGAAAGTTGATCAGGGCTTGCCGGTCGTCTTTCGAAAGACCGGCGAATGCGTTGCGGGCTTTTTCCGCCTCTCCTCCATGCCAGAGGATGGCTTCGGTCAATGTGCGGGCGCGGCCGTCGTGCAGGTAGGCTTGCTGGCCGCTCACCGTCTGCGTGAGGCCTATACCCCAGAGCGGCGGTGTGCGCCAATCGCGACCGGATGCCACGCCCACCTGCTGCCCATCCGAAAGGCCTTCGCCCATATCGTGCAGCAGGAAGTCGGAATAGGGCCAGATCAGCTGGAAGGCCTGCGGCGACGGCTTGCCGTCGCTACCTTTGAGGCCATCGCGCGTGACGAATTTTGGCGTGTGACAGGCGGCACAGCCCGAGCGGTAGAACATGTCCTTGCCATGCAGCACGGCGGACTGGCTCGTCATGCGTCGGGCCGGCACGGCAAGATTTTCGGAGTAGAAGGTAACGAGAGGGAGCACCGGGTCCGGGGCCTCGGTGTCCCCCAGCCGCTTCTGTACGCCGTTCGGCATGGTCAGGCAGCGAGCTTCCTTGGGCGTGCAATCGCCATAAGGGTTCGGCCGATCAGGCGTCGAGATGCCGATGTCGGCGGAGAAGGCATCGGCCACCTGGTCGCGCACGGTTGCATTCTGGGCCTTCCAGCCGAAACGCCCGAGCGCGAGTTGGCCGGTCCGGTGATCGCGGACAATGGCGGGGCGGCCGCGAATGCCGGTACCCTTCTTGTCGTCCGGGTCGGCATTGACAAGGATATCGGCGTCCGGAATGGCTTCGATCAGGCCAAGACCAATCATCGGCGGCGCGATGCGCGCTGAAAGCGTGGTGCTGGTGTCCATCGGCCCGTAGGCGAGATCGCTGATGCCATAATGCGGCTTGCGCAAGGTCACGGCTTCCCCGCCGGCAAGCGTCACCGTCTCCTCGCCATAGCTGACAGTCACCTTGCCTTCGGCTGAAAGGCCGGGAACGGCGAGGTCCTGAAGCTGCGCGCCATAGGTGGAATCCGGGAAGTTCAGCGCGTGAAAATCCTTGACGGCCTGCTGCTCCTCCGGCGTCACGGCGGGCCGTGCAAGGCGCAGGACCATCGAGGTCGCGGCAGTTCTCGCTTCTTCAGGCGGATGACCGCGTCCATCGCGGATATGGCAGCTCTGGCAGGAGCGGGCGTTGAACAGCGGTCCCAGCCCGTCGGAGGCCTGGGTGGAGGAGGGGGCGGAGACCCAAAGCTTGCGAAAGAGCGCGTTGCCGAGATGAAAATCCTGCCCCTGCTCCTGGTCTAGCTTGGCCGAGGGCTGGGAGAAAGTATCGCGCGTGACCTTGTCGATCGAGGTCAGACCGCCGCCCTGCATCGTTTCATAGGGTTCGGCCTTGAGAAAGTTGCTGGTAGCGCGGGTCACGTCGCGCACACGCTTCAGCTCTTCGGCAGAGAGATCGCCGCGCGTGGTCGGAAAATCGAGAATATCGGCGGCTGCCAGCGTGATGGAAAAAACCAAAAAACCCGCGGCGATGGCGGGCAAAAGGGCGCGATTGGCCGGTAAACCTGTCATGGGTATTGGGGCGGCAGCGCCTTGTCGCGCTGCCGCCCTCCCTTATTACTTCTTCGTGAAGACGGCGTTCGGGTTGTCCAGGCTGTCCGAACCTTCGAGCTTGATCGTGCCGAGGTCGAGAGCGGCGATGACGCGCTGGATGCTCTTCGTCTGGTCGAGCAGGCCGTCGATGGCCTTCTGCACAGTGGCGTTGCCTTCCTTGTTGCCTTCGCCAATCATCTGGTCGTACTTCTCGACCGTCTCGCCGCGATGCACCAGCGCCTTCATGGCAGCAAGCGTGGTGTCGAGCTTGCCTTCCATCTCCTTGTCGAGCGCTGCGTCCTTGGCCTTGACCAGATCGTGCAGCGACGGACCCTTCATCTTGGTGCCGTCGACGCGGGTATAGTTGCCGTTATAGGCCGAAGCGATGCCGATGGCGTCGCCATTGTGCTCGTTATAGGTGTTGTCGGAGAAGCAATCCTGCTCTTCTTCCGGATCGTGCAGCAGCAGGCCGAGCTTCATGCGCTCGCCGGCAAGCTCGCCATAGGAGAGCGAGCCCATGCCGGTCAGGATGGTGGTGAGACCGGCCTTCGGATCGGCTTCGACATGCTTGGTGGCTTCGCCATCCGGCTCCCACTTGTCGGTCATGTCCTGCAGGTCCGAAACGAGCAGCGTCGAGGCGGATTTCAGATATTCGGCACGGCGGTCGCAATTGCCGTGCGTGCAATTCTTCAGATCGTAGTCGGTGGCGGGGCGTTCGCCGGCGCCCGGTCCGGTGCCGTGCAGGTCCTGGCCCCACAGAAGGAATTCGATGGCGTGGTAGCCGGTCGCAACGTTGGCTTCGACTCCGCCAGCCTGATGCAGCGTGCCCGACAGGAATTCCGGCGTCAGATGCGAGGCGTCGACATCCTTGCCGTTGATCTTGATCGTCTTGTTGGCGATGACGTTGGCGACATAGAGTGCGTTTTCATCGCTTTCGGTGCCATAGGAGGCGTCGACATAGTCGATCAGGCCTTCGTCCAGCGGCCAGGAGTTCACCTTGCCTTCCCAGTCGTCGATGATCGGATTGCCGAAGCGATAGACTTCCGTCTGTGCATAGGGAACGCGAGCTTTGATCCAGGCGGCGCGGGCGGCCTTCAGCGTCTTGTCGCTTGGATTGGCGATCAGGGCGTCGATGGCCTTGTCGAGCGCCTTCGCCGTCGTCAGGGAGTCCTGATATTTGGCATGTGCCAGTTCCGAATAATGCTTGAGAACGGCAGCCGGCTCGGGAGCGGCTGCGAAAGCCGGCAGGCCGTAGGCCGCAGTCGTGACAACGGCCACCGCGAGCGCGGCGCCAATTTTGTTTTTCAGTTTCATGTTCCTCTCCTGTGACAGCGGGGGCACCGTCAAAACTTGGCAATTTGTGTCATGTATGAAAAACAAACTTGTGTCAAACGCTCTAGTTTAGAATGATTTTAAGGCGAGAGGTGATGGATCCAGGCGCCGCCTGCGGAATGGATTCGCCTGCAAATGTGCGGATGTACGCTTGGCAGGTTGTTGGCCGGGCAATCGAAGCAAGGTGACGACGGCATGACCGCCTGGCCATAATCGCCAGTTCGATCACCACTAGACTGAAACAGTCATTCTCGGAGCGACAGTTCCGTTGCGCGCGGAGCTCAGCTCACATCTTCCGCTGCAGGCGGCAGAAGAAGAAGCCGTCCGTATCGGTGGAGGCGGGTGTCAGCGTAATGGTCTTGCCGTCGGAGGAACGGGGCTGCGGGGCATCCTTGCCGAACAGTTTGCCCCAGGAGCTCAATGTTTCCACCACTTCGAAGTCCGGATTATGGGCGACGAAACGGTTCACCTGCGCCTCGTTCTCTTCCGGCAGGACTGAACAAGTGACATAGAGCAGCGCGCCGCCGGGCCGGACGAATTCGCCGGCTTGAGCCAGCGCTTCCTGCTGCTGGCTGGTGCGCTCGTCGAGATTTTTCTGCGTCAACCGCCACTTGGTATCGGGACGGCGCCGCCAGGTGCCCGTGCCGGTGCAGGGCGCGTCGACCAACACCTTGTCGAACTTGCCGCGTAGTTGGAGCAGGCTGTTGCGCTCGTCGTGGACTTGGACATTGCGGGTGCCGGCCCGCTTCAGCCGCTCGATGATCGGCGCCAGCCGCCGCCGGTCGCTGTCATAGGCGTGGACCTGGCCCTTGTTGTGCATCGCAGCCGACATGGCGAGCGTCTTGCCGCCACCGCCGGCGCAATAATCGAGCACCTGGTCGCCTTCTTCAGGCAGAACCAGATCGGCGACGATCTGCGAGCCTTCGTCCTGCACCTCGAACCAGCCCTTCTGGAAGGAGAGCTCGGCGGTAACGTTCGGCAGGCGGGACGCGCCTTCGCCGGCGGGAATGCGGATGCCGAACCGCGCGATTTTTGATGCCTGCCCGCCGGCGCGCTCCAACGCCTTCACGACTTTGGCGCGGTCGGCCTTCAGCGCATTGGCGCGAAGGTCGAGCGTCGGGCGTTCTGAAAGGGCCTGTGCCTCCGAAAGCCAGCCATCGCCGAAGGCTTGGTTGAAGGAAGGTTCGACCCATTCGGGAATGTCGCCTTGGATATGGAGAGGGGCATCTTCGAGTTTGCGGGCTGCAAAGGCAGTCAGATTTTCGGCGCTCGGAGCTTCGGGGGCGAATTTATCGCCGTCGAGTTCGGCAGCCAGCGCCTCGGGCGTCAGGCCCCATTGACGAAAGAGGACGGCGTGGGCGAGTGCCGAGGGGCTGTCGTCTCCCATCAGCCACGCGTGGGATAGGCGCATGCGTAGGGCGTCATAAACGATATTGCCGATCGCGGCCCTGTCACCGGACCCGGCGAAGCGATGGGCAAGGCCCCAATCCTTCAGGGCATCGGCCACCGGTCGCTTGCGCGCTTCGATATCGGCAAGAACTTCGATGGCCCCCTGCAATCGGCCGCCCAGACGCATTCACACTCTCCTGCTTGCGCATGACCCGGAACCCGTTGGAGCTCATCTTGGGAATCTGCGCCCTGCCAAAACCGCTGACGGCTCGCCGATCCGCGCAAACAATGCCCATGGCGGCGGATTTTGAGACGTCTCAATCGCGTGGTAGCCGCGATTGGCCGAGAGAGCAAGCGTCATGCCGATTTGCCGGTGGTTCCGGCTCCCGGCGATTACTTCGAGGCGACAACCTCGTAACAGACCTTGGCGGTACCCGAAGCGACCATGCCGATGTTCTGAGCAGCAGCGCGGGAAAGATCGAGAACACGTCCGCGAATGAAAGGTCCACGGTCGTTGATACGGACGACGACGCTGCGGCCATTGTGCTTGTTGGTGACCCGGAGGCGCGTGCCGAAGGCGAGCGAGCGGTGGGCTGCAGTAAGATTTTTGGAACTCATACGTTCCCCGGAAGCAGTTCGGGAGCTTCCCCCGTACCATGAAGCGCCTCCGCAGCCAGCGGATGCAAATGCCGGTGTCGAAACGACAGCAATGGAGGCGGATATAGTTGCGGCGATTGCCAAAGAACGTGCGATTTTCTTCAAACCGATTTTTCCCTCAAGCTATTGAACTTGCGCCTTGGGTAGGCGGCGGGGCTTAAATCAGGCCAAAAATGGCGAAAAAGTGCCACCAGCGATCACGGAATGTTACGGTCTGTAACATTTGTGATTTTCGGCAAATACTGTGACTATTCAGTAGATTTGCTTGATTGTGGAAAAAACCTAATAAAATCAGTTAAAAATGAAATGAATTTTCTCGGCGAGGCCCATCAGTGCTGGAGATCACGAAAATCCGAAAAATAATTTTCCGGCTTTGCCATAATTGCTGCCGCATTTGTGCAATTTTAGAGGTCGTTAACCATAAATGCGGAGCAAATTGAACTAGAGCAGCCGGCTAAGTAGGAATTTTCATGCGATTCCGCTTGGCGTGGAGGGTGGCTTCTCAGCCGCGCCACTCTCCGGAGGACCAGAGTTCGGCAAGCGACATGCGATACTCTGGGTAGCGGAACTGAAAGCCGAGCGCGCGCAATTTCGCGTTCGAAACGCGCTTGTTCTCGCCATAGAAAGAGCGTGCCATCGGCGTCAGCTCGGCGGTTTCGAAGGGTTGTTCCGGCGGCGGCTCGACACTCATCAGGCGGGCAGCCTCGGCAACGACATCCTGCGGCGGCGCGGGTTCGTCGTCGGTGACATTATATATGCCGCCGAGTTTGCGCGCGGACAGGAAGCGGCCGCAGGCGCCGATATCTTCGACGCGGATGCGATTGAACACCTGGTTCGCCTTGATGAGCCGCCGCGCGGTTCCTTTTTCCAGATTGCAGAAGGCATTGCGGCCTGGGCCATAAATGCCGGAGAGCCGAAGGACCGCGACGGGAAGATTAAGCCTGATGCCGACCCGCAGCCAGCCGTCTTCAGCTTCTACCCGTTCAACCGAGCGGTCTGCGATGGGATGCAGCGATGTCTGTTCGCTGACCCAGGCACCCTTGTGATCGCCATAGACGCCAACGGTCGAGAGATAGCAGATCCATTCCAGCTTCGGCATCAGAGCCTTGAGATTGAGCTGCGCCAGCCGTAGCAGCGGATCGCCGGATTTGCCCGGCGCGATCGATTGCACCAGATGCGTCGCTGTGGCCATCGTCTCGGCCAGAGCCGGATCGAGCGTCTCGCCGTCGAAGACGAAGGCTTCGATGCCTTCCTTCGTCAATAATGCCGCCTTGTCGGCGGAGCGGGTCGTGCCGGTGATGCGGATGCCGGAGCCGGCGAAGGCCTTGGCGATGGCCGTTCCGGAATAGCCGCAGCCGAAAATCATCACATGCATCATAATACTCCCGCCAATGCCCATTCGGCGCGAACCTCTTCGTCCGCTTCGTCGCCTCTTTGTGCCGCAAATGCGTTGAATTCGCCAGCCGTCATCAGCCGCGACAGCGCCCAGATCGCCATGCCGCGCACAACGGGCGAGGGGTCTCCAGCCAATTGGCGGCATCTCTCTATAAGAGAGCGCTCGCCGGAATTGCCTGCCGCGATGAGCACATTGCGAATAAACCGGTCGCGGCCGATGCGCTTGACAGGCGAGCCGCTGAAGAATGTGCGGAAGGTCGCATCGTCCAGATCAAGCAGAAAGGTGATCGACGGTTCCTTGAGATCGTCCCGCGCGACCAGCTTCATTTCCGAGGCGGCGCTCGCGAACTTGTTCCAGGGGCAGGCGGCAAGGCAGTCGTCGCAGCCGTAGATGCGATTGCCGATCATCGGCCGAAGCTCCGGATCGATCGGCCCCTTGTGTTCGATGGTGAGATAGGAAATGCAGCGGCGCGCATCGAGCTGATAGGGCGCCGGGAAGGCCGATGTCGGGCAGACGTCGAGACAGGCCCGGCAGGAGCCGCAATGGTCGACCTCGGGCTCGTCTGGTTCGAGATCAGCCGTGGTGAACATCGAGCCGAGGAAGAGCCAGGAGCCGAAGGCGCGATTGACGAGATTGGTGTGCTTGCCCTGCCAGCCGAGACCGGCCGCACCGGCGAGTGGCTTCTCCATAACGGGTGCTGTGTCGACGAAGACTTTGACGTCTTCCTTCGAGCGCGCGGCGAAGCGAGTGGCGATCTCTTTCAGCCTACCCTTGATGATGTCGTGATAATCGCGGTTTCGGGCATAGACCGATATCGCCGCCTTGTCCTTCTTCTCCAGAATGCCGCGTGGATCTTCGTCCGGGCCGTAGTTGAGGCCGAAGACGACGATGGAGCGCGTCTCGCTCCAGAGCACGCGCGGATCGCCTCTGCGGTCGCGTGTCTCCGCCATCCAGCCCATGGTGCCGTGATGGCCCTTGTCCAGAAACTGACCGAGCCTGACAGGAGCCTCGGGGATAGCGTCGGGTTTGGTGATGCGACAGAGATCGAAACCTTGGGCGCGCGCTTCTTCCCGCAGGAACGCGGTCAATGCTTTCCGGCGCTTGTTAGCTCTTTCCGTTTCGCGATCATCGGGCATATCAAGCCCTCGTCAGAAATCCAGATCGGCATAGTGCGAGACCGGGGTGACACCACGCACGCGCTCCGCCAGGAGCGGCCGGAAGGACGGGCGCGACTTCAGCCGCTGATACCATTCCTTGGCGACCGGCGATTCCGTCCAGTCGATCTCGCCCAGATAATCTAGCACGGAAACCGAGGCCGCAGCGGCAAGATCGGCATAGCTCAGCCGCTCGCCGGCCAGCCACTGCCGCGAACCCGCCAGCCAGGACAGATATTTCATGTGCTGACGGATATTGCCGCGCGCCATGCGCATGACCTTGGAATCGGGAGCACCGCCGCCCTGTTCAGCGGTCATCTGCAGCTTGAAGACGCGTTCGCGCGTCAGCGGCCGGGTCACATCCTGCTCCATCTTCTGCATGAACCATTCCGTCAGCCGGCGGATTTCAGCGCGCTGGAACGGATCTTCGGCGAGAAGCCGGCGGTCGCGCTTCAAGACGCCATGGGTCTCGTCGAGATATTCGGAAATGACCGAGGCGCCACAGAGCGCCCGCATGCTGTCATCGACATAGACAGGCAGGGTGCCGGCAGGGTTCAGCGCCAGGAAATCGCGTCGCTTTTCCCAGGTCTGTTCCTCGATCAGCTCCGTCTGATAGCCATATTCCGTCAGGATCAGACGAACGAACCGGGAGGAAGATGACATTGGGTGATGATACAGCGTCGGCATTGGTACTCGGGTGTTTCTGATTGATGCTATGGAGTCTTTTGGGTCGCGATTTTGCGGCCCTAGTCATTTGTCATCGGTTGAAGCTATAGGATCTTGGCCTAGTTTGCACAAGCGAATCGGGCCGCCCTGCCGTTAGACAAAGGACACGATATGGCTGAACAAATTATTATCGCGTTGGTTTTAGGCCTTGTGGAGGGGCTTACGGAGTTCATTCCGGTCTCCTCGACGGGCCATCTGATATTGCTCGGACATTTTCTCGGCTTCAAATCGGCCGGCACTTTTGAAGTTTTGATCCAGCTCGGCGCGATTCTCGCCATTCTGCTCGTCTATTTCAATCGCCTCGTCCAGATCGCCAAGGCGCTCCCCGTCAGCGTTAAGGCCCGTCACTTCGTTCTCGCCGTCCTGTTCGGCTTTCTGCCGGCCGCCGTCATCGGCGCGCTGGCGCATGATTTCATCAAGACCGTGCTGTTTAACTCGCCGCTGGTGATCTGTATCTCGCTGATCCTCGGCGGCATCGTTCTCCTTGTCGTCGACAAGATCCAGTTCAAGCCCAAATACACCAGCGCCTATGAGTTTTCCTGGCCGATGGCGGTCAAGATCGGCTTCTTCCAGTGCCTGGCCATGATTCCGGGAACGTCGCGCTCCGGTTCGACCATCGTCGGCGCGCTGCTGCTTGGCGCCGACAAGCGTTCGGCCGCGGAATTCTCCTTCTTCCTCGCCATGCCGACAATGGTCGGCGCCTTCACGCTGGATTTGTGGAAGAGCCGCCATGATCTCAGCATGGCCGATGGTCAGCTGATCGTTATCGGCTTCGTCATGGCCTTCATCTCGGCGCTGCTTGTGGTGCGCGCGCTGCTCGACTTCGTGTCGCGCCGTGGCTACGCCCCCTTCGCATGGTGGCGCATTGCCGTCGGCACGGTCGGCCTGATCGGGCTCTATTTCGGCTGAGGCCGATCGCCCGTGCTGCAATCCTGGAAAAAGTGAGGCCGGTGAAAACCGGCCTTTTTCATGCCCGATCAGTTCGGGGAGGACGCGTCGATGGAACCCGTCGTGCAGGGGTCGACGCCATAGGTCGGCGCACATTCGCCCTTGATCGAAGCGATGCTGCCGCGAGCCACGAACGAGCCTGCGAGAATCACCAGTGCCGCGCACGCAAACAGAAGCGCGATAGACTTGCCCATCGAAGAATGCCTTTCCGCAGAAGTGTGAAGCGCGCCACCGACCGGTTTGTTGTCCAAGCCTGAGACGCGCGGCTGTGTTAGTCAGTGAGATGAGCAATAGCAATAAATGTTCATATTAAATTTGACGTTAATGCTACTATTTCCGGAGTGCGTCTTTTGAGCAACGCCAAGCTGTGAATGGCGGGGCTTTGCCAGCGCCCTAAAGTACGATTCTGTCTTCGTAGGGCAATAAAAAACGCCGCTCGGAGAAACCGGGCGGCGCATGAATTTCGTAGAGTAGCCGAATCGTCAGGCGGCTTTGCCGGAGCCTGTGAACTGACCCTGCGGGCGGTAGCGCACCAGATAAGACGGCAGCACGGAAACGAGCAGCGTCGGCAGCAGGCCGATGCCCTTCAAGGTGCGTCCTTCCGCTTCCGCCTGCTTGGAAACGACATTGTCGCTCTTCAAAAGCGTTACCTGGTCGGCGGTGATCGGCGGCTTGATGAGCGGCACCAGCGAGGCGACGGATCCGATCAGCGAGGCAAGGCCGAAGGGGATGGAGACGAGCGCCTTCTTGCGGTTGATGACGGAGAGCGTCGTCTCGAGACATTCGCGGAAGGACAGCACTTCCGGGCCGCCGAGCTCGTAGGTCGTTCCGGCCTTCAGCTTGCCATCGACGCTGCGGGCAACCGATTCGGCGATATCCTCGACATAGACGGGCTGGAACTTCGTCTTGCCGCCGCCGATCAGCGGCAGGAACGGCGCCGTGCGCGACATGTCGGCAAACTTGTTGAAGAACTCGTCTTCCGGACCAAAGACGATCGAGGGACGCAGGATGATTGCATCCGGCTTGATCGACAGGATTGCGGTTTCGGCGCGAGCCTTGGTGCGCGCATAGGCCGAAGGCGAGTTGGCATCGGCGCTGAGTGCCGAAATATGCGTCAGAGACGCGCCGACGCCGCGGGCGGCTTCCGCAATCGCCTTGGCGCCGAATTCCTGCACGGCATCGAAGGTGTTGCGACCGCTTTCGGCGAGAATGCCGACGCAGTTGACGACATGCTGGGCGCCTTCGACGGCGCGGTCGATGGAGTTACGATAGCGCACATTGGCCTGGACGATCGAAATCTGGCCGAGATTGCCGAGCGGCTGCAGGAAACCGGCAAGATCGGGACGGCGAACGGCGACACGGATGCGATAGCCGCGCTTGGCAAGCGCACGCACGACGTGCCGCCCGATGAAACCTGATCCTCCGAACACGGTGACGAGCGGCGGGAGGTTGGACAGGGTCATGGCAGGCTCCTCGAAAGGCTTGGATTGGGCTTATCTGGTTTCGTCTTAGCCGATCCGAGCGCCGAGGTGAAGTGCTATCGCGCTGCATTGCAGCGTCGGCTTTTCAAAGGGTTTAAACGCCTTCGACGACGACCATTTCAGCATCAGCCACTTGCTGACGGATTTTGGCCGCGATCTGGTATTCCGGCGAGTTGTAGCAATCGACGGCATGTTGCAGCGACGGAAACTCGATGACGACATTGCGGCCGCGCGCCTGTCCTTCAAGCGGGGTAAACGCTCCGCCACGCGCAAGGAAATTCGCGCCATATTTCTCGAAGGCAGGCTTCGCGGCGGCAACGTAGTCCTTGTAGCGTTCGGGGTCGCGGACATCCACGCGCGCGATCCAATATCCCTTTGCCATGTTTTCCTCCCTGCTTGTTCTGGTCGTTTAGAGTGCTGCGTCGATCTCGGCGAGGATGGCGCGGGCGGCCTCCTTCGGATCGGCCGACTTGACGATCGGTCGGGCGACGACGAGGTGGCTCGATCCGGCCTTGATGGCATCGGCCGGCGTCATCACCCGCTTCTGGTCGCCCTTGTCGCTGCCGGCCGGGCGGATGCCGGGGGTCACCAGCGCCATGTCAGGGCCGATGATCTTGCGGACGGCGGCGGACTCTTCGGCCGAGCAGACGATGCCGCCCATGCCGGCGAGATGCGCCTGTTCAGCCCGGCGCAGTACCAGCGTATGCGGATCGTATTCATAGCCAGCGGAGATGAGATCCTCTTCGTCCATCGAGGTCAGCACCGTGACGCCGAGCAGGCAGAGATCGGACCCCTTGGCCGCCTCGACGGCCGCCTTCATCGCCTTCGGATAGGCGTGCAACGTCAGCATCGACATACCCATCTTGACGATGTTCTCCACACCGGAGGCCACCGTGTTGTCGATGTCGAGCAGCTTCATGTCGAGAAAGATCTTCTTGCCGCTGGCGGCAAGATCGCGGGCGAATTCCAGGCCGCCGGCGAAGGCGAGCTGATAGCCGATCTTGTAATAGAGGATATCGTCGCCAAGGGCGCTGACCACTTTCTCGGCCTCCTGAAGGTTTGGAACATCCAGTCCAACGATCAAGCGGTCGCGTGCGGTCATATCAAGCCCATCCCATCCAGTCTTCCATGGGTGTCCAGTCGCATGAGACGACGCGCTTCGCAAGATCGAAACAGAAAAGATTGCCGCCGCCCGGCGGTTGATCGCCCTGCCGCGCGATCGGCTTTCCCTCCAGATGGCATTTCAGCAGCGTGCCGACGCCGCCATGACCGACGAAGGCGATCGGGACATTCGGATCGTGCCGCGCAAGAACGGCCTCGACGTTGGAGACGATTCTCGCCTGCGCGTCGATGGCGCGTTCCCAGCCCTTGAAGCTTTCATGCGGGTTGGCGAAGAACCAGTCCGCCGCTTTCTCGAACTCCGGTGGCGCCAGAAAGCCTGTGGCGCTGCGGTCGTTTTCGTGCATGGCTTCGATGACCTCGATCGGTGCGCCGCTTGCCATTGCCAAAGCCTCGGCCGTTTCGATCGCCTTGCGCTCGCCGCTGGAGACGATAAGGCCGAGCTTGCCGGCCCAGGGGCGGCTCGCGGCCAGTCGCGCCCGCTCGGCACCGATCTCGGACAGGCCCCATTGCGGCACCGGCACGTTCGGGTCGATGCGCACCTGCGGGTGCGTAATATAAAGAGCGTACATGGATTGTCTCGGTGATTGCCTCAGCCGCGGCTATAGACCCAGAGCTGGGCCGGCGGAATGTTGCGGACGATGAAGTCGTAATGACGGATGTGGTAGCGATCCGGCTTGGCGATAATCGGCGAGACCGGTCCGTAGGAGATCTGCACCATCGGCCGACCGGGCGGCATGCGGTCCAAAAGACTTTCCAGCAGCGCGACGCGCGCCTTCATCGGAAAATTGAGCAGCGGAATGCCTGAGACGACGCAATCGAAGGTCTGACCGCGCAGCACGCCGAGTGTCGTATCGAGATCGAAGGCGTCGCCATTGATGAAGTTGACGCCGGGGTAACGGCGCACGAGATGATTATAGAAATCGGTCGAATATTCGATGGCGACCAGATTCTCCGGTTCGATGCCGCGTCCGAGGATCGCCTTCGTGATGGCTCCCGTGCCCGGGCCCAGTTCCAGTACGGGCAGGCCGGATTGGGTGTTGATAACGCTCGCCATCTTGCGGGCCGTGATCGACGAGGTGGGAACGATCGACCCGACCGTCTTTGGTCCCTGCATCATGCCCTTGAAGAAACGTATCTCTTCGTCGAACTTCTTGCCCAGCCGTTCCTTGAGACGCAGCGCCATGCTCTCCCCCCACCAGATGTTACCGTTGCGACTTACATACCGCTTCTCTAGGATCTTGCAACGGAATGACGCAATAACAAGAGAAAATGTCGCAATCGACAAAGGACCAAATAAAAGCGCCCTTGCGTTGCATAAACGTACGAAAGGGCGCTTTGGTTTCACATGAACCGGATGATTCCAGGTCTGTTCGGTTTGGAATCATCATGGCTCACGAAGTAGGAAAGTGGAGCATGGTGTCGTCCGAAAACCGCTCACACTTTTCGGCTTCATGCTCTAGACGCGCATCGGCATCAGCACATAAAGCGCGTCGTCGCCGGCCGTGTCGCGGATGAGCGTCGGCGAGCCGGCATCGGCCAGCAGGAACACGGCAGAATCGCCCGAAAGCTGCGCGGTGATGTCGAGCAGGTACTTGGCGTTGAAGCCGATTTCCATCGGATCCATCTCATAGCCGACGGCGACTTCTTCGGTCGCGCTGCCCGAATCCGGGTTGTTGACCGTCAGCAGCAGCTGGCCATCGGACAGAGCGAGCTTCACGGCGCGGCCGCGTTCGGACGAGATCGTCGATACGCGGTCGACGGCCTGGGCGAAGGTCTGGCAATCGACCCGCATTTCCTTGTCGTTGTTGGCCGGGATGACGCGCTGATAATCCGGGAAGGTGCCGTCGATCAGCTTCGAGGTCATGACGATGGAGCCGATCGTCAGGCGGATCTTGGCGTCGGAGACTTCGACGGTGACCATGGCGTCCGGCGCATCGACCAGCTTTTGAAGTTCGCCGACCGTCTTGCGCGGAATGATGATGCCGGGCATGCCTTCCGAGCCCGAGGGGGCGGTAACATCGGCACGGGCCAGGCGATGGCCGTCGGTGGCGACTGCCCGAAGCTTCAGGTCGCCATCGCTTTCGATCGTGTGGAAGAAGATGCCGTTGAGATAATAGCGGGTCTCCTCGGTGGAGATCGCGAACTGCGTCCGGTCGATCAGCATCTTCAGATCGGCTGCCTTCAGCTTGAAGGAGTGGCTGAAGCTGCCGGCGGTGAGATCCGGGAAATCGGATTCCGGCAGGCATTGCAGCGAGAACTTCGAACGCCCGGAGGCGACCGTCATCGAGCTGCCGTCGGCATTGGTGGCCAGCAGCACTTCCGAGCCGTCAGACAGCTTGCGCACGATGTCGTAAAGCAGATGCGCGGGAACCGTGGTGGCGCCGGCCTGCTCGACATTGGCGGGCGTCGCCTCGGTGATTTCGAGGTCGAGGTCGGTCGCCTTCATGTCGAGGTTCGTGCCATCCGCCTTCAGCAGCACGTTGGACAGGATCGGGATCGTGTTGCGACGCTCGACCACGCGATGCACGTGGTTCAGCGACTTCAGGAGGTTCGACCGCTCAATTGTTATACGCATGGATGCTACCGCTTTCGACCGTGACTTACCGGGCGGCCCGAGGCGCCCGAGCGACATGTTTTCGGACGAGGCCCGAAAGATTGGACAGGCAACTTGGCAGACTTCTCCATCCGAATGCAAGAGGCATAAACCCTTTGTCGAGTGTCAATTGAACATTTGGTCGACAATGCTCCACAGGAATTGCACCGCTCTTGCCGTCGGCGCACGCCTCGCCCATAAAGGCTGCTTATCCCAAGTGAATTCAGGACCGGCATGAACGAAGATCACTCAAGCAGCGGAACACGCAGTTTCCGCCTGCATAACAACCAGATTCCGGCCCGTCCCCTTGAGCCCGCGCTCTATCTCGTCGCGACGCCCATCGGCAATCTCGGCGACATCACGCTGAGGGCGCTGGAAACGCTCGCCGGCGCGGACGTGCTTGCTTGTGAGGACACGCGCGTTACCCGCGTCCTGCTCGATCGCTATGGCATCCAGAACAAGCCCTATGCCTATCATGAACATAATGCCGATGAGGCCGGTCCCCGGCTGCTTAGGGCACTGGAAGCCGGCCGCTCGGTGGCGCTGGTGTCGGATGCCGGCACGCCGCTCGTCTCCGATCCCGGCTACCGGCTTGCGGTGCAGGCAATCGAGGCGGGCTATAAAGTCGTTCCCATCCCCGGCGCCTCGGCGCCACTTGCAGCCCTGGTCGGCTCCGGCCTGCCCAATGACGCCTTCTTCTTTGCGGGCTTCCTGCCGGCCAAGGACAAGGGTCGGCGTGACCGGCTGGCCGAGTTGGCAGCCGTGCCTGCCACTCTCATCTTCTTTGAATCGCCGCATCGCATCGCCGCAACCCTTGCCGCCGCCGCCGATGTGCTCGGCGGTGAGCGCGCAGGTGCCGTCTGCCGCGAGCTGACGAAGACCTTCGAGGAATTCCGCCGCGGCACGCTGTCCGAACTCGCCGCATTCTATGAAGCCGTCGACAATGTGAAGGGCGAGATCGTCTGGCTTGTCGGCCCGCCGGCGGAAGGCATCGCGGCGGAGGCCGATGTCGACGCCATTCTGGCCGATCTTGCCGGGACGATGCCGACCGCCAAGGCCGCGACCGAAGCGGCGCGTCTCACCGGCCTACCGCGCAAGGAGCTGTACCAGCGCCTGCTCGATATGAAGGAGCGCCATGCCTGATCCGAAGCCTGAGACAGGCGAGACGCGGAAACGGCAAAAGGCGTGGCGGCGCGGGCATATCGCCGAATATCTCGCCGCTGCGTTCCTGATGCTCAAGGGCTATCGCATCCTGGCGATCCGCCACCGCACCAAGCTCGGTGAAATCGATATCGTTGCTCGCAAGGGGGATCTCGCCGTCTTCGTCGAGGTCAAGTCGCGGCACGATGCGCAGGAGGCGATCGACGCCGTTTCCGTCTCTTCGCAAAGGCGAATCCGTGCCGCAAGCGATCTCTGGCTTGCCCGCCAGCCGGATTTTGCCCGTCTCTCGCAACGCTACGACATTGTTGCCATGCTGCCCGGCCGCTGGCCACAACATTTTCCCGATGCGTTTTGACTGAAGCGTTACAGGACCGTCACAAAATCAGCCTATTGCCGGGCGACCAGCGCCTGTGATGTCTTCGCCGGCACGCCTCATTTCATTTCGACGGGCCCTACCATGATCCGCAGCACCATTTCCGCCTTTACCGTTCCCTCGCAGGAGGAGCGCAAGAGCTTCGTCTCTCTCGAAAAGACCCCGGCCGTTCATGCCGCGAAGCTCTCGTTGCTTGATTGCTTGAATACAGTGCGCATTGGCGGCGCGGATACCAAGGTGGAAGCTCTATCCTTCCCGTTTACGGTTGCTGCCTGGAACCTCGAGCGTTGCCTCTTTCCCGAGGAAAGCGCGGCGAAGCTGCGGGAAACCGGCGCGCCGCTCGTCCTGCTGTCGGAAATGGATCTGGGCATGGCCCGCACCGAACAGCGCGACCCTACAGCTATGGTCGCCGGTGAACTCGGCATGAACCATGCCTATGGCGTCGAGTTCCTGGAGCTCAGCCTCGGTTCGGAAATCGAGCGTTCCTACTGCCGCGATGATTTCAACGAGAAGGGCTTTCACGGCAATGCGCTGATGGCCTCGGTCGCTCTGAAGGATGCGTTCATGATCCGCCTGCCGGGCGAGGCCGTGTGGTTCAACGACAGCAACGAGCAGCCGCGCATCGGCGATCGCTGCGCTGTCGGCGCCATCGTCGAGACGGAGGCCGGCCCGATGGTTGCGGTTTCGGTTCACCTTGAGAGCGTCGCGACTGCTGCCTATCGCGAGCGGCAGTTGGCTGCGTTGATCGATGATGTCGAAGTCTTCGCGCCCGGCCTGCCGATCCTGATCGGCGGCGATCTCAACACCGGCAACCACACCGGCGGCGATTACGCGACCGATACGCTGTTCGCGATGGCCGAGAGCCGCGGCTTTGAATGCCATGGCGGCCCGCTCGACCAGACAAGCACGCGCCCGAGCCTGATCACCCGTTTCCCTGATCGCACCATGAAGCTCGACTGGTTCATCACCCGCGGCCTGAAGATCGGCGAGAGCCATCTCGTGTCTTCTCTCAACGAGGAGGGCAAGCCGCTCTCCGATCACGACATGATCGTCTGCACAATCGAAGGTTTTTCCGCCTAGTGCATGTCGCGCAAAAGTGTGCGGCGGTTTTGCGACAACGACATGCATGAAATCAAAGGGTTAAAGCGCGAGAAGCGAATCTGAAAGATCGCGATGCGCTTTAATCGCTGCAATCGTTAAAATGCGTTCGGTTTGATGAACCGCGCCGTTACTCCTTCCATGCGATGAGATCGTAGACGCGCATGGAATTTGGGGGATTGCATGGTCTTGAAACTGATGTTGGCGAGCATGGCGGCCTTTGCCGCGCGTGCCGTCCCGGTCGTTGTTGCGATGTCGCCGTCGAAGAATTTCGTGGCGGGCGCCAGCGACGAGATGGAAATGAAACCGTCGCCGATCGAACGCTCCTGGATATTGTCGGGCGATCCGGTTGCCCGTATCGCCGAGCATTCGCGCGGACAGGACGATGCCGCGATGACCGCGCTGTGGGATTGCACCGCAGGCGAATTCCGCTGGTATTTCGGCTGGGACGAAACGGTGATGATCCTCGAGGGTGAGGTTCACATCACCACGGAAGACGGTGTCGAGCGCACGCTGCATGCCGGCGATGTCGCCTATTTTGCTGGCGGCACCTGGGCGACATGGCGCATCGACCGCTATCTGCGCAAGGTCGCCTTTTTGCGCAAGCCGTTCCCGAAGCCTTTGACGATGGCCTATCGCCTGCGCAACCTCGTCCGGCAAGGAAACACGCAAGGCCTTGCCGCCTGAGCTCGGCCGGTCCCGATCGAATAAGCCCCTGACGGAAGCGATTGAATAGCCGTTGCGTTTGCAGGCGGGCCGACCTACATCTGTCCGCAAATTCGAGCGAGGGCTGACTATGGCTGGTATCAAGAATGTTGCGGTCCAGATGGACCATGTCCGGAGCATCAACATTGCGGGCGACTCAACCTTCGCCATGAGCCTCGAGGCGCAGAACCGCGGCTACAAGCTCTTCCACTATACGCCCGAGCGGCTGAGCATGCGCGACGGCAAGATCTATGCCTCCGTCGAACCGATGATCCTGCGCGATGTGAAGGGCGATCACTTCGAGCTCGGCGAGGCCGAGCGCGTCGACCTCTCGACCATGGACGTGGTGCTGCTGCGCCAGGACCCGCCATTCGACATGGCCTACATCACCTCGACGCATCTGCTCGAACGCATCCACCCGAAGACGCTCGTCGTCAACGATCCGGCCTGGGTGCGCAACTCGCCCGAAAAGATTTTCGTCACTGAATTCGCCGATCTCATGCCGAAGACGTTGATCACCCGCGATGCCGGCGAAATCCGCCGCTTCCGTGAGGAGATGGGCGATATCATCCTGAAACCGCTTTACGGCAATGGCGGCGCTGGCGTTTTCCATTCGACGCGCGACGACCGCAATCTCTCGTCGCTACTCGAAATGTTCGGCCAGCTCTTCCGCGAGCCGTTCATCGCACAGCAATATCTGCCTGACGTGCGCAAGGGTGACAAGCGCATCATCCTCGTCGATGGTGAGGCCGTCGGCGCGATCAACCGCGTACCGGCCGAGCATGACGCCCGCTCCAACATGCATGTCGGCGGCCGTGCCGAAGCGACCGATCTGACGGCGCGCGAAAAGGAAATCTGTGCCCGCATCGGACCTGCCTTGAAGGAACGCGGCTTCCTGCTCGTCGGCATCGACGTCATCGGCGACTACATGACCGAGATCAACGTGACGTCGCCGACCGGCATCCGCGAAGTCAAGCGCTTCGGCGGCGCCGATATCGCCAGCCTGCTCTGGGATGCGATCGAAGCCAAGCGGGCCTGATCGGCTGTTCTCGACCACGCTTCCAGCTGGACAATAATACGCACCCAGTCATGTCGATGATTTCGGCATGACTGAGGGAAGCTTTTGTTCGTTTATTGTTCTTGTTTCATTCCTTGTCTTGTGCCAGATTGCAACCCGAAGTTTGCTGATCGTGGCACGTAACGGCAAACGGGTTCTGCGACAGGGGATACGGCATGGTAGCGCGCGTCAGTACGGTGGCGTTTCAGGGCATTGAGGGCGTGCCCGTCGAAGTGCAGGTTATGATCGCGCCCGGCAAGGTGCTGATGCACATCGTCGGTCTGCCGGACAAGGCTGTCGCAGAGAGCCGGGAGAGGGTTCAGGCAGCGCTGCACGCTTCCGGCCTTGCGCTGCCGCCGAAGAAAGTGACAGTCAATCTTGCGCCGGCGGATCTGCCGAAAGAAGGTAGCCATTTCGACCTTGCCATCGCGCTCGGCCTGATGGCGGCGCTCGGCGCGATCCCTGCCGATGCCCTGTCGTCCTATACCGTCATCGGCGAGCTCAATCTCGATGGCACGATTGCGCCCGTTGCCGGCGCGCTTCCCGCGGCGATCGCCGCCAACGCTGCGGGCAAGGGCCTGATCTGCCCCGCCGAAAGCGGGCCGGAAGCTGCCTGGGCCGGCAAGGAGATCGATATTCTGGCGCCGCGCAGCCTGATCGCACTCGCCAATCATTTCCGCGGCACGCAGGTCCTGTCGCGGCCGGAGCCCTCCGTTCGCGCCAGCGCTGCCAATTTGCCCGATCTTGCCGACATCAAGGGGCAGGAAAGCGCCAAGCGCGCCCTGGAAGTAGCCGCCGCCGGCGGCCACAATCTGCTTTTCGTCGGGCCGCCAGGTTCCGGCAAGTCGATGCTTGCCTCGCGCCTGCCGTCCATTCTGCCGCCCTTGTCGACGAACGAGCTGCTTGAGGTGTCGATGATCCATTCGATCGCCGGCCAGCTTTCCGGTGGCAAGCTTTCGGATCGGCGGCCCTATCGCGCGCCGCATCACTCCGCCACCATGGCTGCGCTCGTCGGCGGCGGTCTGCGCGCGAGGCCCGGCGAGGTGTCGCTGGCCCATCACGGCATCCTTTTCCTCGACGAACTGCCGGAGTTTTCGCCGCAGGCGCTCGATGCGCTGCGCCAGCCGCTGGAAACCGGCGAGTGTGTTATCGCCAGAGCAAATCATCGCGTCGCCTATCCGGCCGGTATCCAACTCGTGGCGGCGATGAACCCGTGCCGCTGCGGGATGGCTGGCGAGCCGGGGCACACCTGCGCCCGTGGGCCGCGCTGCGCGAGCGATTATCAAGGTCGCATTTCCGGCCCGCTGCTCGATCGTATCGATATCCGCATCGATGTGCCGGCGGTCTCCGCCGCTGATCTCATCCGGCCAACGGCCTCGGAAAGCAGCGCCGATGTTGCTTTGCGTGTCGCCCGTGCCCGCGAACGGCAGCGGGAGCGTTTCGAACGGGCTGGCATGATGGAGATCACCACCAACGCCCGCTGCTCGACCGCGATGATCGAAACCATCGCCGAGCCGGATGCATCAGGCCTACAGCTGCTGCGTGATGCCGCCGAGAAAATGAAATTCTCCGCCCGTGGCTATCATCGCATCCTCAAGGTCGCGCGAACGCTTGCCGATCTGGACGATAAACCAACCGTTGGGCGCATCCACCTTGCTGAAGCCATCTCCTATCGCATCGCCGGCGAGCGGCTGGCCGCGCATGCCTGAAAATCCGGAGCTGAGGTGGCACGGTGCTGTCTTCGGCTTGTCCGAACAAAAAAGGGCGCCGCAGCACCCCTTTCTCAATCAATTTATTGCAGCTCGTTTCAGCCGCCAAGGCCTTCGAACAGCGCCGTCGACAGATAGCGCTCGGCGAAGGAGGGGATGATGACGACGATGGTCTTGCCTTCGTTTTCGGGACGCTGGCCAATCTTGATGGCTGCCGTCAGCGCCGCGCCGGAGGAAATACCAACAGGCACGCCTTCGAGCTTTGCGACGAGCCGGGCCTGTTGAAACGCCTCGTCATTGCTGACGGTGATTACCTCGTCATAGACATGCGTATCGAGAACCTTCGGCGCGAAGCCGGCACCGATGCCCTGGATCTTGTGCGGGCCGGGATTGCCGCCCGAAAGAACCGGCGAATCCGTCGGCTCGACGGCGATGACCTTGATGTCTGGCTTGCGGGCCTTCAGCACCTGGCCGACGCCGGTGATCGTTCCGCCGGTGCCGATGCCGGAAACGAAGATGTCGACCTTGCCGTCGGTATCGTTCCAGATTTCCTCAGCCGTCGTCTTGCGATGGATTTCCGGATTGGCGGGATTTTCGAACTGCTGCGGAATGATGGCATCCGGCAGCGACGCGGCCAATTCTTCGGCCTTGGCAATCGCGCCCTTCATGCCCTTCGGTCCCTCGGTCAGCACCAGCTCGGCGCCGAGCAGCGCCAGCATCTTGCGACGCTCGATCGACATGGTCTCCGGCATGGTAAGGATCAGCCGGTAGCCTTTGGCGGCTGCGGCAAAGGCAAGTGCAATGCCTGTGTTGCCTGAGGTCGGCTCGATCAGCACGGTCCGGCCGGGAGCGATCTTGCCCTGGGTTTCCAGGCTCTCGATCATGGCGACGCCGATACGATCCTTCACGGACGCGATGGGATTGAAGAATTCGAGCTTTGCCAAGAGGTTGGCCATGACGCCCTTCTCCTTCGCCAGCTTGTCGAGGCGGACGATCGGCGTATCGCCGATGGTCTCGGTGATCGAGGCATAGACGCGGCCGCGGCCGGGTTTGCGGGTGTCGGACATGGGTAGCTCTCCCTATATTGGATTTATGCAATGACAATAGGATCAAACGGCTGCGGAAACCAGAGTGCGCACACGTTCGCCGCGCAAGGTGCGTGAGAAAAGAATCTCCCAATCGCCTTTGTTGAGAATGTTTTTTTCAGGCGGCGCGCGCTGCGATGAAGGCGGCGGTGGCGGCGAGGATGCTGGCGGCGACCCGGTTCAGGATCTGCAGCGCCCTCGGCTTCTTGAGAAAGGTGCGCGCCCGCGACGCCAGCAGCATATAGGGCACGAGAACGATCAGAAGAATGACGAAAGTCGCTGCCACCAGGGTTGCGTATTCGCGCAGGCCAATGCTGCCGATATCGATCAGCGTCGGCACCAGCGCGACGTAGAAAAGCATGGTCTTCGGATTGCCGAGCGTGACAAGCAGGCCCGAGAGGAAGGACATGCCGGCGCCGTTGGATTTCTTGACCGCGATATCGGCCGCAAGCAGGCCCGCCGTCCAGAGCTTCCAGGCGATGTAGCCGAGATAGAGCGCACCGGCGATCTTGATAACGATGAAGACCTCGGTGAAGGTCTGCGCCACGAAGGCGAGGCCGAGGATCACGGCAGTCAGGTAGATCGTGTCGCCGAGCACGAGACCGAGGCCCATGAAGAAGGTCTCGCGAAAGCCGGAGCCAAGCGCCCGCGCCACGATCGCGGTAATGCCTGGACCGGGGATGGCGGCGGCGATGAAGAGAGCGCCGCAATAGGCAAACAGGACCGCGAGCGTCATGAAGCTTTCCTCCTGAGATGGTATTCGCTCTATCGCACCACTTCTGCGTTTTCAAGCGATTGCGCCGGCGCCGCGAACATATTACCAAGGCGTTAACGGCGCGTCGAAACTGCTTTGCCCAAGGATATCATGTCTTCCGCATTGCTCCTGATCGATCTTCAGAATTCCATCCTGACAGGCCTGGGGAAACCGGAGCGTCAACCGGCCATTGATGCCGCGCTCGAGGCTGTTATCGCCAAGCTTGCGGCGCTGAAACACAGCGCCCGCGCAGCCGGCATTCCGGCCTTTATCGTCCAGCATGACGGCGCGCCGGGGCATCGGCTGGTCAAGCGCAGCGAGGGCTGGCAGCTGCGCCGGGAAATCGCGCCCGAAGCCGGCGATGTCGTCGTGCATAAGACAAGCTGCGATTCCTTCTTCGAGACGGATCTGGAGGCGCGGCTGCGGGCGCGGCGTATCACCCATCTCATCGTCGGCGGCTGCATGACGCAATTCTGCGTGGATACGACTGTGCGGCGCGCCGTTTCGCTGGGCTTCGACGTGACGTTGATTGCGGACGGGCACACCACGGCGGATATGGGCCGGCTGAGCTTCGAAGACATTGTCACCCATCACAATATGCTGCTTGACGGCTTCGATGCCGGGCCGCATGAAATCAAGCTGGCTGCGTCCACCGAAATTTCCTTCTGAAGCCCTTTTCCCGCCGGAGGCTCTATGCCGCATCTGACCAGCATGATCGCCTTTGCCCTGATCGCTCTCGGCATGGTGCTGACACCCGGGCCGAATATGATCTATCTGGTGTCGCGTTCGATCTCGCAGGGGCCGGCGGCGGGCCTGATCTCGCTCGGCGGCGTCGCCTGCGGCTTCCTCTTCTACATGTTCTCGGCCGCGCTCGGCATCACCGCCTTCGTCTTTGCCGTTCCCTACGCCTATGATGCGCTGCGGCTTGCGGGTGCGGCCTATCTCGCCTGGCTTGCCTGGAATGCGCTGAAGCCTGGCGGCCGTTCCGCCTTTCAGGTGCGCGAGCTGCCGAAGGATAGCACGCGCCGGCTCTTCACCATGGGGCTGGTCACCAGCCTGCTCAATCCGAAGGTCGCAATCCTTTATTTGTCGTTGCTGCCGCAGTTCATCGATCCCGTCGCCGGCAGCGTCTTTACTCAATCGCTCGTTCTCGGTTTTGCGCAGATCATCATCAGCGTGACATTCAATGCCATCTTCGCGCTGAGTGCTGGCTGGATCGCGATGTTCCTCACCCGCCGCCCGTCCTTCGCGCTGGTGCAGCGCTGGCTGATGGGCACTGTGCTGGCCGGGCTCGCCGTGCGCATGGCTTTCGAGGCCCAGCGGTGATGCGGAGCGCTTCGCTGCCGCTTGCCACCAGCCTTCTGGCACTCGCATCGCTCTGGAGCGCCGCTTCGGCGGCGGAGACGGGCACGCAGACGATCGTCTTCATGCGCCATGGCGAAAAGCCCGAGGCGGGTCTTGGCCAATTGAGCTGCCAGGGCCTCAACCGGGCGCTGGCTTTGCCACCGGTGCTGACAAAACTCTTCGGCAAGCCGGCGGCGATCTTCGCGCCTGATCCATCGAAGCGGAAGAAGGATTCCGGCACTTCCTACGATTATATCCGGCCGCTTGCGACCATCGAGCCGACTGCCATTGCGCTCGGGCTGCCTGTCGATACCAGCTTCGGTTATGAGGATATCGACGATCTGAAATCCGAGCTGAAGAAGCCGGATTATGCCGGCAAACTGATCTTCGTCGCGTGGGAGCACAAGCAGATCGTCGATCTCGCCCGCCAGCTGATGAGCGAGAACGGCGGTGATACGAAGGCCGTGCCGAAGTGGCATGGCAAGGATTTCGACAGCCTCTATGTGCTGCGCATCGGTGGGAGCAAGGCCGGATCGACGGCGACATTCGAAAAGATGGCCGAAGGCCTCGACGGTCGCTCCGAAGTCTGTCCGAATCCGGCTCAATAACCTTAGAATACTGGCCGCATGAAGCTGCGCTCGTAACTGATGATGCAGCGCGTTTCCTCGCCATAGGCAAGGGCGGCCTGGCATTCCGCATCCTCGGGTATTTTCAGCCGATATTCCTCATAGGCGGCAAGGCTCGGGAAGCTGAAAAGCGCCAATGCGATGTTGCTGGCGCCCTCATGCGGCATGAAATAGCCGTGATGCGTGCCGCCCAGCCGGTTGACCAGTGGGATCCAGAGCTTGGCGTAATGCTCGAACTGGGCAAGCTTGTAGGGGTCGATGACATAGCGCAGGTAGCAGGTGATCATTCGGCCGTCCTCTTGGAAAGATCGATGTTTCTATGCCAGGGCAGGGGGATCGTCCAGCCGAGATTCATGCCGGCCGCAGCCCCGAGAATGATAACTGCACCGAAGATCTGCGCGACGCCGAGCACATGGCCGAAGGCGAAGCGGTCGACGACGATGGCGGCGATCGGATAGATGAAGGACAGCGCGCCGGTCAGATGCGTCGGCAGCTTCTGGATGGCGCCGTAGAGCAGCACATACATTACTCCGGTATGGACGACGCCCATGGTAACGAGGATCGACCATCCGCCAACACCCTGGGGTGCAGCCGAGAAATTGGTGAAGGGCGCCAGCATCAGGATACCCGTCGAGACCTGGATCAGCGCGATCAGATGCGGCGGCGTGCCCTTCAGCCATTTGGCGGCGATCGCCGCCAGCGCATAGAAGAAGGCCGCACCCAGCGAAAGCAGGATGCCGATCGCATAGCTTCCCGAACCGGCAGCTTCGGCCGGCTTGCCTTCGACAATGACTGCCATGCCGGCAAAGGCGAGGCCCAGCCAGAAGAGCTTGGTGAAGGTGATCCGTTCGCCGAGGAACATTGCGCCAAGCCCGAGCAGCATGAAGGGCTGCGTATTGTAGACTGTCGTCGCGATGGAAATGGAGGCGTGGGAATAGGCGGCGAAAAGCAGCAGCCAGTTGAGGACGATGGCGATCCCGCCACCGACCGCAATGGAAAAGGTCTTGAGATTCAGAATGCCGGGACGCAGCAGACCCATGGCCGCGCAGATGATAAGCAGCGTCAGCGCGCCGAAGAAGCAACGCCAGAAGACGACGCCGGTCACGGCCTGCCCGGACATCAGCACGAACCAGCCGATCGTGCCTGAAATCAGCATCGCCGCCGTCATTTCCATCGTGCCGCGCCTTATCTCGTTCATCGCCTTGGCTCCCATCTATCGGAGCCAATCATATTGCGGGTCAGGGGCAGGTGATATAAGTTTAATAAGGTAATCCTGCAAACTTGCCTAATTAAACGAGGCTATAACATGAGTGCTCCTAATGCGGCCTTGAATCTCGATGATACCGATCAGCGGATGCTCGCGTCGCTGGCGCGCAATGCGCGGATATCCTTGAAAGAGCTTGCGGAAGCAGCCCGCCTCTCGTCGCCGAGTGCCGCGGAACGGCTACGGCGGCTGGAGGAGCGGGGTATTATTTCAGCCTTCACCGTCGATATCGCGCCGGAGGCCATCGGCTATCCGCTGCAGGCGATCGTTCGCATCCGGCCTCTGCCCGGCCAGTTGCATGTGGTCGAGCGGATTATTCAGGAGACGCCGGAGTTCATCGAATGCGACAAGGTCACCGGCGATGATTGCTTCATCGGGAGGCTGGTGGTGCGCTCCATGGGCGAACTCGATGGAATATTGGACAAGATCACGGAACGCGCCGAGACGAATACCTCGATGATCAAGGCGACGCCCGTCAAGCGTCGGCTGCCGCCGCTTTCGCGCTAAAATTCCGCCATCGGCGAGAGCATGAGCGGTCCGGCGATATCGTCCGCCGCTTTGCCGCGCACCATCAGCATCGTGTAGCCCTCATAGGGCTCCAGCGACGCCTCGCAATCCAGGCGATCCGGAGAAAAGCAGATTTCGATACGCTCGGGTTCGACGTCGAGCGCGGACACGATGGTTGTCAGTGAGGGGATGGCTGGCCCCACCACATCGAGAATCCAGAAGGTGGCGCCGTCGAACGTCCACGCAACGACCGTGTCGTCAGCAAGCGCCGTCAGGCGGATCGCAGAGTTGAAAGAGGCATTCAGCAGAAACATCTCCATCTGCCTGATAACGGCAAATCGGGTGGAGACCGGCTGCCGGTTTTGCAGCAGCGTCTTGACCATGTGCAGATCTTCAGGCGCTTCCAGCGAGAGCTGCCGGGTAGTCAAATCGGATTTCTGGAGCTTTGGCACTCGCGCGACGGAGATATGTTGCGGCAGGATGCGAAAGCCGTAACGCTCATAGAGCGCCGGCTTGTCGGTGAGCAGGAGATCGAGTTCGTAGCCTTCGGCTGCAGTTCGGGCAAAGGCGCGCTGCATGAGATCGCGATAGAGGCCTCGCTCGCGCCATTCCGGCCGGACCGCACCCGATTGATAGCCTGCTGCCTTGATGACACGGCCATTGATGACCATCGGCATGGAAAAGGCGCTGAAATTGGCGACGCAGCGCCCCTCGCTATCAAAGTAGCCGAAGGGCATGCTTGTCGGGTCCGGGCCGCCGAATTGGTCTTGAATGCTGACGTCGATCGAGAACGTGTCTTGCAATAGATCAACGAGGCTCGACCATGCGGCGCGATCAGCGAAATAATCCTGGCGCAGGGTCAGGCCAAGCGCTTGGGCAAGCTCCGGCATCACACGCCGGTCGAGCCGAAACCGCCTGCTCCGCGCGTAGTTTCGCTGATCTCCGCAATCTCGGCGATACGCACCTGCATGACCGGCGCTATCACCATCTGCGCGATGCGCATGCCACGGGTAATCTCGAACGGCTCCTCGCTGAGGTTGGCCAGCAGCACCTTCACTTCGCCGCGATAGTCGCTATCAATGGTTCCGGGCGAGTTCAGGCAGGTGATGCCATGCTTGAAGGCAAGCCCAGAACGCGGGCGGATCTGCGCCTCGAAGCCTTCAGGGACTTCGAAGATAAAGCCTGTTGGAACGAGCACCCGAGTCCACGGTGCGATCGTCAGCGTCGCACCGTCGTCGATGGCGGCACGCAGGTCCATACCGGCCGCGCCCTTGGTCTCGTAGGCGGGCAGTTCCAGGCCCTCGCCATGCGGCCGGCGAATGAGGTTCAAGGTCGGAGTGATATCGGTGTGAATGGTCATGCGGCAATAGTTTGCCTTCGAAAGCCGGAGTCAATTGCATTTGGAGCTTTGAGTCGCTAGATACGGCCGCAATTCACAGGATTCACACGCATGGCCGAAAGTCTCGCCGAGGCGGTCTCCCGCCGCCGCACATTCGCTATTATCGCTCACCCGGACGCGGGCAAGACGACGCTCACCGAAAAGCTGCTGCTGTTCGGCGGCGCCATTCAGCTCGCCGGCGAAGTCAAGGCGAAGAAGGATCGCATGCAGACGCGCTCCGACTGGATGAAGATCGAGCGTGAGCGCGGCATCTCGGTCGTTACCTCCGTCATGACCTTCGAATATGAAGGCAACGTCTTCAACATTCTCGATACGCCCGGCCACGAAGACTTCGCCGACGACACCTACCGTACGCTGACGGCAGTCGACGCCGCCGTCATGGTCATCGACGCCGCCAAGGGTATCGAGCCGCGGACGCTGAAGCTGTTCGAAGTCTGCCGTATGCGCGACATCCCGATCATCACCTTCATCAACAAGATGGACCGCGAAAGCCGTGATCCCTTCGAGATTCTCGATGAGGTCGAAGAGAAGCTGGCGCTGGATACGGCTCCGATCACCTGGCCGATCGGCCGCTCCAAGACCTTCTGCGGCTCCTATCATATTGCCGACAATACGGTACGCGGTTCCGATACCGAAGTCGAGGCGACCAAGGTAAACGGCCCGCAAGCCGTTGCCGACAGGCTGCCGGAAAACGAGCGCCAGGCCTTCATCGACGAGACGGAACTGGCGATCGAGGCTTGCCGCCCCTTCGACCGGGAATCTTTCCTCGAAGGCCATATGACGCCGGTCTTCTTCGGCTCGGCGCTGCGCAATTTCGGTGTTCGCGATCTCATCAATGCGCTCGGCGCATTCGCGCCGCCACCGCGCGACCAGGTCGCCGATATCAGGACGGTGCACGCCACCGACGACAAGATGACGGCCTTCGTCTTCAAGATCCAGGCCAACATGGACCCGAACCATCGCGACCGCATCGCCTTCGCCCGCATCTGCTCCGGCAAGCTCGAGCGCGGCATGAAGGCTCGGCTTTCGCGCACCGGCAAGCAGCTCGGTCTCACTGCGCCGCAATTCTTCTTCGCCTCGCAGCGCCAGCTCGCCGATACGGCCTATGCCGGCGATGTCGTCGGCATTCCGAACCACGGGACGCTGCGCATCGGCGATACGCTGACGGAAGGCGAATCCCTGGTCTTTCAGGGCGTGCCGAACTTCTCGCCGGAAATCCTCCGCCGTGTTCGTCTCGAAGACGCGATGAAGGCGAAGAAGCTCAAGGAAGCGCTGCAGCAGATGGCCGAAGAAGGCGTAGTGCAGCTCTTCTCGCCGGAAGACGGCTCTCCCGCCATCGTCGGCGTGGTCGGCGCCCTGCAGCTCGACGTGCTGAAGGAGCGGTTGATGGCCGAATACGGACTGCCGGTTTCCTTCGAAATGTCGCGCTTCTCCGTCTGCCGCTGGATCTCGGCCGATCAGTCTGCCGATCTCGAGAAGTTCGTCACCGCACGTCGCGGCGATATCGCCCGCGACCTCGACGGCGATCCGGTCTTCCTCGCACAGGACGGCTTCTCGCTGCGCTATGAGGCGGAACGTTACCCGGCTATCAAGATGGTTGCCATCAAGGAATATCACGCCGTCAAGGCAGCCTGATATCGGAGACATTACAGCCACAGGCGATCGGCCTGTGGCGCATCACCCTGCGGCTGCGTTCATCAGCGCCGCGTAACGCGCCTCCGTGGCATCATCCAGCGGAAACATGCATTCGACCCGCAACTCCTGGGTCGTGATCATCTGCGGCGTTCCGACTGTCGTCACCAGAGAGAAGAATTGCAGAACATGCCCGTCCTTCACGAAGGACAGCGGAATCACCGGCGCATTCTCGATCGCCGGTGATGTCTGCCATTCGGCATTCACATCGGGGTAGGCGAGCAGGCTGTCGATCAGTTCCTTCGTCCGTCCGTCGATGACACGACCGACGGACTCGCGGAAAACACGCCCCATCAGGCTTTCGGCTGTCTTCTCCCAATCCGGAATGAAGGGCCGCATGCCCAAGGGATCGAACATGAGATGCAGGAGATTGCGCGGTTTCGGGCGTGCGGCCATATCGACGAACTGGCCGAAGAAGCGAAGCGTCGCATCGTTGGTCATCAGAACATTCCAGTAGCGGTCCATCACGATGGCCGGAAACGGCTCGTGCTGACGCAGCATCCGCTTGAGCGCGTTGCTGACACCCTGCATCTCCTGATCGTCAAAGCTTCCGTCGGAATAGATCGGCGCATAGCCGGCGGCGAGCAGCAGCGTATTGCGCTCGCGGAACGGTACGTCCAGGGCATCGGCGAGCCGCAGGACATTCTGGCGGCCGGGCGTGCTCCTGCCGCTTTCGATAAAGCTGATCTGCCGCTGCGAAATGCCGGTGTCGAGGGAAAGCTCGAGTTGGCTCTTGCCGCGTGTGTCGCGCCATGCGCGCAGCTGCGGTCCGAGCTCGTTCGACAATCTCGGTTCGGCGCGAAGGGAACTCATCCTGCAAAGCCTCGCTTCATTCGTTTGGTGTGGCGGGGCCGTATTGGGCAGCCCCGCCCGCTTCAGTTGTTATGAGAAAGCGACCGGCCCGACCGAGCCGTACCAATGGCGTACTTTCGTCGGGTCTGCCTCGTCCATGTAGAAGAAATGCGTCATGACCGGTTTGACCACCGGCTGGGTGCGGTCGTTGGGGGTCATGGTCACCGTCCCGCGGAATACCTTCAGCGATCCCGCATCCCAATATTCGGTGACATCATGCAATGCCGTGAAGCCGGTGTCGATGAAGGCGCGCAGGTTCTGGCGAATGGTCTCGCGCCCCTTCCAGTCGGCAATGCCGAGATTGCACGTGGCGTCTTCCGCAAGGCAATCAAAGCCTTCGCCGAAGGTCTTGTCGTCGATTTCCCGCCAGAAGGCGAGCAGCCATTGCGGGGCGTCTTTCTTGGTGAATGACATGGTCGTCATGGAGTTCTCCTGAGCCGACCGTTGGAATGATGTCGTGGCCATCGACGTCATGCCGGGTGAGGGCTCTCTTTCGTTGAAGGGCTAAAAGCTCTTCCTGCAAGAAGATGGTCTTTAGATACGCCACGGCGCATGCTGGCCTCAATTACATGCGATGTAATGAAAGTGGCTCGATCGCGCTTCAAGCCGACGTGATCGGTTCGGATGCGTTTCATTTTGGAATAGTGTCTCCGCGATGTTCCATCCGATATAGCGCTATGCCATAGTGCCGCCCCGGGGTCCCCTCGATCAGAACGAGCAGCTTTCATGATGAGATTTCTTGCGGTTCTTGCTCTGGCCTTCGTTGGCCTGATGCCGGTCGCAGCCGAGGCGCGAATCATCACCGATGCGGCGGGACGCACGGTGTCCGTGCCGGACAAGATCAACCGTATTCTCGTCGCCGGCCCGCCGGCAACCGCGCTGGTCTATGTGCTGGCGCCGGAAAAACTGGTCGGTTGGGTCCATGCGCCCGATGATGCCGCCAAGGCCTATCTGATGCCGTCGGTGCGATCGCTTCCGACGGTTGGACGCTTGACGGGCAAGGACGGAACCATCAGCTCGCAGGCGGTCTTGGACGCCAAGCCCGACATCATCCTCGATGCCGGCACGGTCGACCCGACCTACAAGGCTCTGGCCGACAAGGTGCAGTCTCAAACGCATATCCCCTATGTCCTGGTCGATGGCAGCTTTGCCCGCACCGCTGATACGCTTCGCGATCTCGGCGCCCTGATCGGCGTCAAGGATCGCGCCGACAAACTTGCCGACTACGCCGATTCGGCGATCAAGGATCTGAACGAAAAGCTGGCGACGCTGCCGAACGATCCGCGCCCGCGCGTTTATTACGGCCGTGGCGCCGATGGTCTGGAAACCGGGCTCTCCGGCTCGATCAACCTCGAAATTCTCGATGCCGTGGGCACGATGAATGTCGCCGCTGCCGCCGGCAAAGGTGGGCTCACCAAGGTCACGCCGCAGCAGGTCGTCGGTTGGAATCCGGATATCATCATCGCCGAGAACCCCAGTTTCGCGGCTTCGGTAAAGAGCGATCCACAATGGGCTGCGATCAAAGCCGTCAAGGATGGCAAGATCTTCGTGCCGCCATCCTTGCCCTTCGGTTGGTTCGATTCCCCACCCGGCGTCAATCGGCTGCTCGGCGTGCGCTGGATGGAGAAGCTGCTCTATCCGAAGCTCTTCCGCAGCGACTTTGCCGATGACGTGAAGCAGTTCTACAAGCTGTTCTATCAGGTCGATCTGACCGATGATCAGCTGACGACCCTGCTGAAGGGCCTGAAGTAATCGCTGGGTCCAGGGAGGCATTCATGGTTCGGGAAAACGAAATTCGCGAAAACGAGGTGGCTGTCGAGCCGCCCGCAGCCTCGGATGCCGGTCTCACATTCATCGGCCGCATCTCCACACCCTGGACATCGCGCATGGAGACGCCACGGCAGGGCCGGCATGACGGCCCGATCTGTCGGATCGAGATCTTCGAACCCTGGGTGCCGGCACTGAAGGGGGTGGATGTCTTCGAGCGGCTGGAAGTTCTCTATTGGCTGGATCGGTCCCGGCGGGACCTCGTGCTGCAAAGCCCGGCCAGCAATGGCAAGGTGCATGGCACCTTCTCGCTGCGCTCACCCGTGCGGCCCAATCCCATTGGTACGTCCATCGTCAAGCTGGAAGCCGTCGAGGGTCCCGTGCTGCTGGTGCGTGGCCTCGATTGCCTGGACGGCACGCCGCTGCTCGATCTGAAGCCGGATCGCACTCTATTCAAACCGATCGCGCCGTCGCAGCCCGGAGATTTCCAGACCGGCGACGGCGAAACCGCGCATTACTGCCAGAAGCGCGATGCTTAGATTGTTTTACGCAGTTCCGGACGGAAAACCGCTGCGCGCTTTTCCTGGAACTGCGTTAGTCGACAGCGACCATGACGTCGGATGCCTTGATGACGGCATAGGCCGAAGATCCTACCGTCAAGCCCAGCTCGTCGACGGCCTCGTTGGTGATCGAGGAAGTCACGATCGAGCCATTGCCGATATCGATGCGGACATGCGCGGTCGTCGCACCCTTGGTGACTTCGACGACCTTGCCTTTGAGGCGGTTTCTTGCGCTGATTTTCATGGATAGTCTCCCTTGTGATGCGCGCGACCTTATCGCCTCAACCGGCAATGGGCTACCGAAATCCTGTTCGCCCTATTCCCCGCGCGGAAACCGCTGGTTCTCCTCCAGCACGTTGAGATCCATGTGGTTGCGCATGTAGCGCTCCGAGGCCTTCTGCAGTGGCTGGTAGTCCCAGGGATAATAGGCGCCGTTACGCAGGGCGGTGTAAACAACCCATCGCCGTGCCTGGCTTTCGCGCACGGCAGCGTCGAAGCTTGCAAGGTTCCAGCGTGTCATGGCCTGCGCCGTCAGCCGGTTCAGCGTTTCCGCATAGGCCGGGTCACTGGCCAGGTTATTAAGCTCCTTCGGGTCCTCGGCGATATTGAAGAGCATCGGCGGGTCCTTCTCGCAAAGGGTCAGCTTGTAGTGGCCGTCGCGTAAGGCAACGAGCGGCGCTTCGGAGCCCTCCGCGGCATATTCCATCGGCACGGGACCCCGGCCTCCGGTTCCAAGAGCCAGCGGCGTCAGGTCCTCGCCATCGGTCCAGCGGCGCAGCGAGGCAATGTCGATGCCGGCAAGGGCGGCTAGCGTCGGCGTCACGTCCAGTGTCGAAACCGGCTGGTCGATCCGCTTCGGCTGCCAGCCGGGGGCTGCGATCATCAGCGGCACGCGAGCCGAGCCCTCGAAGAAGTTCATCTTGAACCAGAGCCCGCGCTCGCCGAGCATGTCGCCATGGTCGGAGACGAAGAGGATGATAGTGTTGTCGGCCATACGGCCGCGCTCGAGCGTTTCGAGAATCTCGCCGATCTTTTCGTCGACATAGGAGATGTTGGCGAAATAGCCGCGCCGCGCCCGGCGGATCTGCTCCGGCGTGATGTCGAAAGCGGTGTGGTCGCACGCCTTCATCAGCCGCTGCGAATGCGGGTCCTGCTGATCGAAGGGAATCTCGCCAACCTCAGGGTCGAGCGCCGGGCAATCCTCATAGAGATCCCAGAAACGGCGGCGCGCGACATAGGGGTCGTGCGGATGCGTGAAACTGACGGTCAGGCACCAGGGCCGTTCGTCTTGGCGGCGGGAGAGGTCGTAGAGCTTGCGGGTCGCATGATAGGCGACCTCGTCGTCATACTCCATCTGGTTGGTGATCTCGGCAGTGCCCGCGCCGGTCACCGAGCCGAGATTGTGATACCACCAGTCGATGCGCTCGCCGGGCTTGGTATAGTCGGGCGTCCAGCCGAAATCGGCGGGATAGATGTCCGTCGTCAGGCGCTCCTCGAAGCCGTGCATCTGGTCCGGGCCGACGAAGTGCATCTTGCCCGACAGCGCCGTCTGATAGCCGGCGGCGCGAAGGTGATGGGCAAAGGTCGGAATGTCCGAGCAGAATTCGGCGGCATTGTCGTAGACGCGGGTGCGGCTCGGCAGTTGCCCGGACATGAAGGAGGCGCGCGCCGGCGCACAGAGCGGGCTTGCCGTATAGCTATTGGCAAAGCGCACGGAGCGCTTCGCCAGCGCCTTCAGGACCGGCGCATGCAGGAAATCGGCCGGGCCGTCGGGAAAGAATGTCCCGTTGAACTGATCGACCATGAGGATGAGGATATTCGGGCGGGACATGCTGGTGTCTTTCTTGAAACTCAGAGGCCGATGGCGGCTTTGACGGCGTCGAGGCCGGGCTTGCCGTCGATAGTGGTGACGCCGGCAAGCCAGGGCGTCAAGGCATCCGGATGCGCCTTCAACCAGGCGGTCGCCGCATCCTTGGCGCTGTCGCCGCCGAGAATCGAACCCATCAGCGAATTTTCCATGCCGATGTCGAAGGTCAGGTTATGGAAGAGCTTGGCGGCATTCGGGCATTGCGCCGACCAGCCGGTGCGCGCCAGCGTATAGACTTCGGCGCCGCCATAATTCGCGCCGAAATAGGCGTCACCGCCGGAGAGATAGGCGATCTTGAACCGTTCGTTCATCGGATGCGGCGCCCAGGCGAGGAAGACGATCGCCTGCTTGTCCTTCGATGCGCGCTCGACCTGCGACAGCATGGCCTGCTCGCTCGATTCCACCAGCTCCCAGCCCTTCAGGCCAAAGTCGTTGGCGTCGATCATCTTCTGGATATTGGCATTGGCCGGCGCACCCGGCTCGATGCCGTAGATCTTACGGCCGAAATCATCACCATGCTTCTGCAGGTCAGAAAAATCCTTGATGCCCTTGTCGGCAACATAGGTCGGCACGGCGAGCGTGAACTTCGCGCCCTCAAGATTGCGGTTCAACACCTCGGCTGCCTTCGCCTTGTTGAGATCGTCGACGAAGGCCTTCTGCGCCGGCATCCAGTTGCCGAGGAAGACATCGATCTCGCCCGTCTTCATGGCCTGGTAGCCGATCGGCACGGAGAGGGTCTTGATATCTGGCTCGTAGCCGAGCGCGGTCAGTAATACGCCGGTCACGCCGTTGGTCGAGGTGATGTCGGTCCAGCCGGGGTCCGACATATGGATGGTCTTGCAGCTATCGCCATCGGCCCGGGCGATGCCGGCAAAGGAAAGGACGGAAAGAAGAGCGCCGGCGGCCAGCCGACCCGTTGCAGACATGCGCATGACGAAGGCTCCCTCTTGTTATTGGATTCTTTTATTGAACATCACTAGAGTTCCTCCTGTGAAGCGAGCATTTTTCGATGGCTGGCAAAAGGAAATTTTATGGCTGAACGTCTGGTCGATCTTGGCTGGCTGCGGATCTTTCTGGAGGTGGGGCGTTCGGGCAGCCTGTCTGCCGCGGCTTCGGCGCTTGGCCTGACGCAACCCGCCGTCAGTTACCAGATCCGCCGCATCGAAGAGCAGATGGGTGTTCCCCTGTTTCGCCGCCAGCATCGCGGCGTCGCGCTCTCGCCGGAAGGTCAGCGCCTGTTCGAGATCGTCGAGAAATCCGTCGGTAGCGTCGATGGTCTGGTGCGCAGTTTTCGTATCGAGGCGGAGCGTCCGTCCGTTCGCCTGCGGACCGACTACGCCTTTTCCGCCCTCTGGCTGATCCCGCGCATGCATGCATTCCGGCTTCTCCACCCGGAGGTGGATATTCAGATCGTCGCCACGCAGCGGCTGGATCGCGGCGCGCCGGAGAGCGGCGATATCGCCGTCTTCTTCGGCACGCGCAGCGAGTTCGGTCAGGCGGCTACCTTGCTTCTGCCGGAGAAGGTCGTGCCGATCTGCACCAGGGGTTTCGCGGAACGTCACGGCCCGTTCACCGATCCCTCGCAGCTCGCCGGCACGACGCTCGTCCATCTCGATTCGGAGATGCCATCGCCCTGGTTCGACTGGGAGAGCTATCTTTCGGCATTTGGCATTGCCCGCGATGCCTATGCCGGGCGCGGCGACCTGCGTTTCAACACCTATTCGCTGGTCGTGCAGGCAGCCCTCAGCGAGCAGGGCGTTGCGATCGGCTGGATGGGTCTAGTCGACACCCTGCTGGCCGCCCGGACAGTGGTGATGGCCGGCCCGATGCTGGAAGCGCCGGAGCGCGGCTATTGGCTGTTGCCGCCATCGGCGCCGAATCCGCATGCCGAGCAGTTGGCGCAATGGTTGCTTGCCGAGGCCGCCGCCGGGCAAACGTGAGCTATTCCGACGTGAGATCGTTAAGAAACGTCTCGCACCAGTGCGATACGTCATTCTCAAGCAGATAGTCCATCATGCCGCGCCAGCGCTCCTGCCGCTCCTGCAGTGGCATGTTGATGGCGCGCGCCAGCGCGTTGGCGGTGCCGTCGACATCATAGGGGTTGACCAAAAGGGCACCCTTCAGCTTTCGCGCGGCGCCGGCAAAGCGCGAGAGCACCAGCACGCCGGGATTATCCGGGTCCTGCGCGGCAACATATTCCTTGGCAACGAGGTTCATGCCGTCGCGCAGCGGCGTCACCAGCCCAACCTTCGCGAGCCTGTAGAGACCCGCCAGGATCGGGCGGCTGATCGAGCGGTTGATATAGCGGATGGGAACCCAGTCGACCGTGCCGATCGCGCCGTTGACCCGGCCGGCCTGTTCGGCGACGGCATGCTGCATTGCCTCGTATTCCGGCACTTCCGAGCGCGATTTCGGCGTGATCTGCAGATAGGTGACGTTGCGTTGGTGAGCCGGGTTGTTGGTGATGAAGCGCTCGAAGGCGTCGATGCGCTGCGTGATGCCCTTGGAGTAGTCGAGTCGGTCGACGCCGAGGATCAGGTCGCGACCTTCGATGCTCTGGCGGACCTTCTGCACCATGCTGTGCGACGCGGCCCTGCGGGCGAATTCGGCAAAGCCTGCCGTCTCGATGCCGATCGAATAGGCGCCGCCGCGAAAATCATGGCCATGGGCGCTGAAGTGGCCGGGGCTTTTCTCGATGCCCATGCCCTCGCGTTTCAGGCAGCCCGCGAAGTTTTCCAGATCATGGTCCGTCTGGAACCCGAGCAGGTCGTAGGAGGAAAGACCACGCATGATCTCTTCATGCACCGGCATGGCAAGCACGACATCGGCCGGCGGCCAGGGAATGTGCAGGAAGAAGCCGATACGGTTCTTCAGACCCATTTGCCTGAGCTCCGCCGCCAGCGGAATGAGATGATAGTCATGCACCCAGATGATGTCGTCGGGTTCGATGAGCGGCGCCAGCCGATGGGCAAAGAAGCGGTTGACGCGGAAATAGCCGGTCATTTCCTTGCGGGCATATTCGGCAAGATCGAGCCTGTAGTGGCAGATCGGCCAGAGCACGCGGTTGGCAAAGCCCTGATAATATTCCTCGACGTCGGTCTGGGTCAGATCGGTGAGGGCATAGGTGATATTGCCGTCCTGCGTCATCTGCAGCGGTTCCGGCTCGACGTCGCCGCTCGATTTTCCGGACCAGCCCATCCAGATGCCGCCGCGCTCGGCAAGGGCAGCCTGCAGCGCCACGGCAAGGCCACCGGCGGCTGCCGCGCCCTTGTGGTCGGGCACGGAAACGCGGTTGGAAACGATGATGAGACGACTCAACGAATTCTTCCTTTCGAGAAGGCCAAGGCAATTCCGGGAAAAAATGCGCAGCGGCTTCCGTTCGGAATTGCGAAAAAATCAGAAGCTGGAGGGCGCCGTATGGATCGATGGATTATTTGACGAGCGTTGCCAGCACGTCTCTTAAACGCGCGGGCGAGGCAATGGATGCACGCGCCAGCGTTTTTCCGCTGGCATCGCCAATGCGCACGGATTGGCCGCCGACACGGTTGGCGGCGGCAAACATCGTCTCGTCGGTCACGTCGTCACCGATCGCGACCGGGCGGCGTCCCTCGAACGGCTCCTCGGTGAGAAACGCCTCGACCGCATGTCCCTTGCTGGCGTGGGAAGGGCAGATTTCGATTACCATCTTGCCGCGCTGCAGGGTCCAGTCGGGACCGGCTTCCTCCAGATGGCGTTGCATGGCTTCACTGATCGCAGCCTCGTTTGCCGGTGCATGCCGGAAGTGAACCGCGACGGCAGCCCCCTTATCCTCGACGATGGCGCCGGGCCAGGCGAGCGCTTCATGTCGAATGACGTCCTTCAACGCCTGGAAAGCGGGCGGAATATGCGCGCGCCGCAGCCGTCCAGCCGCATCGCGCCGTTCCGCGCCATGCAGACCGGCGACGGGAAAGCGGAAAGGGGCGAAAAGGGGATCGACGAATTCGATGGCGCGGCCTGTCACCAAGGCGAGCGCGCCGCCGAGTTGACGGGATAGCGCATGCAGCGTTCCGGGCAGATAGTCCGGAACAACGATCGCTTCCGGTCTTTCGGCAAGATCGAGCAGGGTTCCATCGATGTCGAGGAACAAGGCCCAGTCCTGCGGATACAATGAGAGTGCGGTAAGGGCCGGCTCGTTCAGCGGCCTCGGCTTGGCTTCACCCTGTTCGGGCTGTTCCTGAGAAGACATGCTGCCTTAGCTAACGCGTTCTTCCCATTCGGCAAGGAAAAAAACGAAATTGCTTGCGGGGAGGCGGTGGCGATCGCCTGGATAACGGCGCCTATGAATGCAAAAGGGGCCGCCTTAAGCGACCCCCCATGAGCTTTGGCCCGTAACTGGCCTGAAGCGGCGAACGCTTCGGGAAGGTGTTGGTCAGAGCGAGGGCTGCCTCGCAACGTTCACAACCATTTCCATGCCAGATACCAAGACCGAAATCCCACTAGACATTGGATCACCTTCCTTTCGTTACGTTTCAGACAACTCAAAGGTAGCTCAAATTCGAGCCGATGCAAGGGGGGCGATCCATTGGAGCTTCACACTTCTTGTCGCATGGAAATTTCCTGCGTTGCCAAATCTCCGGTCGAAGCCCTGTGGCATCGGGCTTCACGAAGAAAATGTTGCGACGCCAAACGTGATCGGACGGAGCGTCAAATATCTGTCATGTTGCAGATCGCGGCATGGAAAATTAAGACTTTATTACCCATTCTGCATAAACAATCGTCCAAGATTTGCCATTCTCCCGCAGGACAGGAAGACAGCGGGAATCGGAGAGAAAGACGTATGTGTCGCTGGGCAGCCTATCGTGGAGACCCCCTCTATCTGGAGGAGCTGGTGTCTTCACCTGCCCACTCCCTGATCGAACAATCCCATTGCGCCACCCGCGCCAAGACGGCGACCAACGGTGATGGTTTCGGCATCGCCTGGTACGGCGATCGGCCGGAGCCCGGGCGCTATCGCGATATCCTGCCGGCTTGGTCCGATTGCAATCTGAAGAGCCTTGCGCGGCAGATCCGCTCGCCGCTCTTCCTCGCCCATGTCCGCGCGGCCACCGGCGGCGGCACGCGGCGCGACAATTGCCATCCCTTCGTCTTCGAGAACTGGTCGTTCCAGCACAACGGCCAGATTTCCAATTTCGACCGCCTTCGCCGGCCGATGGAAGCCATGCTCGACGACCGGCTTTTCAATGCCCGCAGCGGCACCACCGATTCCGAACTTCTGTTCCTGCTGGCAATGCATTTCGGCATGGATGCCAATCCGATCGCGGCGATGGCTGAAACCATCGGCTTCGTTGAGGGGCTGTCATTGCATCTGACCGGATCGGTGCTGGTGCGCTTTACGGCGGCCTTTTCCGACGGCAAGTCGCTTTATGCCATACGCTATGCGACCGACCGCAAGGCACCGACGCTTTACGCCTCACCGGTCGGGTCCGGCAATTGCCTCGTTTCCGAGCCGCTGAACGACGATGTGGATGCCTGGCGCGAGATCCCCGATGGCAGCGCGGTCATGATCGATGACACCGGCGTCCACGTCACGCCCTTCCAGCCGGAAGAGCGAGCAGCCGCAGAGCGCCAGCCGATAGCCGCTATCCCTGCGTAAACTGAGCTGCGATCAGTGCCGCGAGCCGCACGGCCACCTCATCCTTGTCGAGATCGGGCCACTGTTCGACACCGTGATGGCTGATGATCTTCACACGGTTGTGCGTGCCACCCATGATGCCGGTCGCCGGTGAAACGTCGTTGGCAACGATGAAGTCGGCACCCTTGCGTTCCAGCTTGGCGCGGGCATTGCTCTCGACATCCTGCGTCTCGGCGGCGAAGCCGATGACGAGTTTCGGCCGCTGCGTGTGATGGCCGACCGTCTTCAGAATGTCCGGATTTTCCGTGAGCGCCAGCGTCGGGATCGACTCGCCCGGATGCTTCTTGATCTTCTGATCCGACGCCGAGGCGACGCGCCAGTCCGCAACCGCCGCCACCATCACGGCTATATCGGCGGGCAGAGCAGCCAGAACGGCATCACGCATCTCATCCGCCCGCTCGACATGGATGACGTTGAGGCCAACCGGATCGGGTATGGTGACCGGGCCGGAAACGAGGGTGACATCGGCACCGAGCGCCGCGAGCGCTGCGGCGATCGCATGACCTTGCCGTCCCGATGAGCGGTTGGCGATATAACGTACAGGGTCGATCGGCTCATGCGTCGGCCCGGAGGTGACGATCGCCTTCTTGCCGGCAAGCGGCTTGGCGCCGTCATCCAGCCGACGCTCGACGGCGGCAACGATATCAAGCGGCTCCGCCATGCGGCCGGCGCCGACCTCGCCGCTTTCGGCCATCTTGCCGGTCATCGGGCCGACGAAGGCGATGCCGTCTCCACGCAGCGTTTCGACGTTGCGCTTGGTCGCTGGATGCGCCCACATCTTCGGGTTCATGGCGGGGGCGGCGAGCACGGGCCGGTCCGTGGCGAGCAATACGGTCGAGGCAAGATCGTCCGCCAGCCCGTTTGCCATCTTGGCGAGCAGATCGGCCGTTGCCGGCGCGATCAGCACGAGATCGCAGTCGCGCGCCAGCCTGATATGGCCGACATCCTGCTCGTCCTGACGTGAAAACAGATCGGTGAAGACATGGTCGGCGGCCAGCGCGCCGACGGCAAGCGGCGTGATGAACTCCTGCGCACCCGATGTCATGACGGGCCGCACGCTTGCGCCGCGCTCGCGCAATCGGCGGATGAGATCGAGGCTCTTATAGGCCGCGATACCGCCGGAGATGATGAGAAGGATGCGCTTTCCTGCGAGAACCATGCCTGAACCCGTCGCCTGTTCTTTTGCTCGTAAGCCTAAGCCTTTGGTGTGTCATAGGCAATCGCGGCATTCTCTCATTACGGTTGTGAGCTGTCCTTCCTGCCATTTCAGGCCGACGATCACGTCGCCCTCACGTCCTTGTCATTTGCCCCTACCCTTGGTCTCGACAAAAGTGAACACGTTAACGACCAAAGGAGCAACGCCTTGAAGCTGATGAAAGTCGCGATGATCGCCCTGCCAATCATGGCCGCTGCCATGCCGGCCTTTGCCGAGCGTGCCTATTCGCCGCAAGAGCAGAAGAACAAGGAGATCGTTCTGGATTTCTACCAGAAGGCGCTGAATGACAAGGATTTCGACGCGGCCTCCAAATATCTCGGCAAGTACATCCAGCACAATCCGATGGCCGCCGATGGTCCCGAAGGCCTGCGTGGTTTCCTTGAGTACCTGAAGAAAAACTATCCGCAGTCGAAGAGCGAGATCAAGCGCGTGATGGTCGACGGCGATTATGTCATCCTGCGCGTCCACGCCATTCGCCAGCCGGGCGATCGCGGCAGCGCCATCGTTGATATCTTCCGGGTCGAGGACAACAAGATCCAGGAACATTGGGATTCGGTGCAGCCGATCCCCGAGACGTCGAAGAACAATAATACGATGTTCTGATCGGAAAGGCCGCAAGGAAGATAGAATCCACAACCTATCCTTAGCCATTCAAAGCATTCCAGCGGCATGATCCCGCAACCAATTCATGTCTTGCGGGATCATGTCCGTGTTCCGAAGTTGCCGGCGCGATCGTTGCGTCGGCAAGCCACGAGATCAGGTGCGCGTAATCGAAAGGCCGCCGTCAACGAGCGAAGCCGTGCCGCTGACGAAGCTTGCGTCATCGGAGGCGAGATAGAGCACCGAGCGGGCGATCTCTTCGGGGCCGGCAACGCGCTTCAGCGCATGCAGGTTGGTGACGAAAGCCTGCTTGTCGGCCGTGTCGTTCATTTCGCGATACATATCGGTATCGACGGCACCTGGCAGCACGGCATTGACGCGTACGTTCTGCGGGCCGAATTCGGCGGCCAGCGTCTGCGTCAAGCCGATCAGGCCGGACTTGCTGGCCGCATAGGCGGCAACGCCGGGGAAGCTGACGGTATGGCCGACGAAGGTCGATGTGAAGATCACCGAACCACCGCCGTGCTTGATCATTTCGCCGATCTGGTGCTTGGCGGCGAGGAACGATGCGGTGAGGTTGATCGTCAATGCTTCGGCAAAGCCCGCCTCCGAAACTTCGGTGCTGGGACCGGCCTCGCCGAGCGTGCCGGCATTGTTGAAGGCAATATCAAGCTTGCCGTAGCGCTCGACGGCAAGGGCGACTAGTGCCTTGTGGTAGTCTTCCGAGCGTACATCGCCAGCCAATACGGCAGCTTCACCGCCGGCAGCCTTGATCTCGGCGGCAAGGCTTTCCAGCTCTGCCGCGCGGCGAGCACCGACGATGACCTTGGCGCCTTCGGCGGCGAAGAGCTTTGCCGTGGTGCGGCCGATGCCGGAGCTGGCGCCGGTGACGATTGCAACTTTTCCATTCAAGCGGTTCATTGTTCCATCTCCTGTGTGAGGATGTGACTTTCGGTTTGTCCGATACACGGAAGATGGCCTTTTCCGATCGTTCGGATTAGTCTGCAAATAATGGAATTCGAATTCGGAAACGCCGAACGATGTTGAAAATCGACGGGATCGTGACGTTTGTGACCGTAGCAGAGGCCGGCTCGATCAGCGAGGCGGCGCGACGCCTGCGTCTGTCGAAATCCGTCGTCAGCGAGCGCCTGTCGGACATGGAAAAGGCATTGGGCGCGACCCTGCTTCACCGTACGACCCGCAAGCTGACCCTGACAGAGGACGGCACCGCCTTTCTGCAGCGCGCGACCCGCATCGCGCAGGAGGTGCGCGAGGCTGCCGCCGATCTCGCCGAGCGGCGCGGCACGTTGATGGGGCCTCTGCGCATCGCCGCGCCCGTCACCTTCGGGCGCCTGCATCTGGGGCCGGCCCTCTATCCTTTTCTCGCCGAACATCCGGAAATCGAGCTGACGCTCGATCTCGACGACCGCCGGGTCGATGCCGCCTCGGATGGCTATGACGCGATCATTCGTCATGGTCTGATTGCCGACTCACGTCTTGTCGCGTGGAAGCTCGCCCGCAGCCGCCGCCTTCTCGTGGCTTCGCCGGATTATCTCAGCCGCCACGGCAAACCCGCCTCGCTCTCCGATCTCGAAGATCATCGCGGTATTTTCTACACCAATCGCGGCGTCGCCGATTGGCGTTTCGAGGCACCAGACGGCGCCGTTGTCATTCGTGCGAAGCTGGCATTGGGCGTCAACAACGGCGATGTCCTCCACGATGCAGCGATTGCCGGGCTCGGCATTGCCTTGCTGCCAGCCTTCATCGCCGGGCCTTCGGTGAGGGAAGGGCGGCTCGTCGAAATCGATATCGGCTATCGGCCGGAGCCGGAGTTCATCTTCATGGCCCATCCGGAGGGACGCAATCCCTCGGCCAAACTCCGCGCGATGGCCGATCACTTGAAGAAGGCTTTTGGCGATCCGCCCTATTGGGAGCTGGAGCAATTCCAGCAAAAGTGTGAAGCGGTTTTGCGTCCGGAATTGCGTGAAAACAAATAGCCAGAGCATTTCCGTGACTCCTGAAACGGAAATGCTCTGGCTAACTATGCAATCAGGCTCATGAGATTGGCAATAACGGGCGATCGCTGCGCCTTGAGGCTGGCAAGGCCGAGACGCGCGACAACCGGCGGCCCGTCGATCGGCCTGTAGGCGACGCCATCGAGCTTGATCTGCGCGATGGAGGCGGGGACGATGGAAACGCCGAGATTGGCGGCGACGAGATTGACGACGGAAGGGATCTGCGGCGCCTCCTGCGTCACCACGAGGTCGAAGCCCGCCTCGCGACAGGCCCCGACAATATCGTCATAGAGGCTAAGCCCCACCATGCGCGGGAAGAGGATGAAGGGCTCGCCCGCGAGCGCCGCGATCGGCACGCGCTCCTTTTTCGCCAGCGGATGATGGGCCGGCAGTGCAATCAGCATCGGCTCGTCGGCAAAGCGCTTCAGGCGCACATCCCTGGGATCTTCGAGGCCCGGACGAATGAAAGCAGCATCGATCTCGCCGCGCATCAGCCGTTCCATCAGCGCATTGGTGTTCATCTCGGTCAGCGACAACCGCACCTCCGGCCAGTGTCCCCGAAACTCGCGGATCGTGGCCGTGACGATGGTGTTGAAGGCGGAAGACGCGGTAAAGCCGAGTGATAGGCGACCGATCTCGCCGCGATTGGCGCGTTGGGCGGCAAGTTTTGCCTTTTCCGCCGCATCGACAACCGCTGTCGCTTCAGTGAGAAAGGCCTCGCCGGCGGCCGTTAGCTCCGCACCATGCGGGACGCGGTGGAACAGTTGCGCGCCCACCTCGTTTTCCAGGTCCCGGATCTGCTGGCTGAGCGGCGGCTGGCCGATGCCGAGATTGGCCGCGGCGCGGGTGAAATTCCCCACTTCCGCGAGCGCCAGAAAATAGCGGATATGACGCAGCTCCATCGCTATCTCCAAAAGCTATTGAGATCGCCTGTTCCATATATTGGACTAATGGAGATGATCCGGCTAGATTTTAGCGCAAGAAAGGTTGGGTGCCCCCATGTCTCGCGCCGTTGGCAAGCAGGAAATCACTGCTTCCGAAGTTCCATCAGCTCCTGAATTGACGCTCGTTAAGAGCGAGCCGCCGACGGAGCTTCGCCAATTCCTGACACGCGGCACGCCTGCCTTCCGCCGCGCCACCATCGCGCTGTTCCTGTCCGGATTTGCCACCTTTTCGTTGCTTTATTGTGTGCAACCGCTGATGCCGATCTTCTCTCAGGATTTCGGTGTTACGCCTGCCGCGAGTTCGCTGTCTCTATCGCTTTCGACCGGCTTCCTGGCCTTTGCGATCTTCGGCGCTGCTGCCGTTTCCGAAAGCCTCGGCCGCCGCAGTCTGATGTTCATTTCGCTGCTCGGCGCGGCCATCTGTACGATCATCTGCGCGGTGTCTCCGAGCTGGCATATGCTGCTGGTCGTCCGTGCGCTTGAAGGCTTCCTTCTGGGCGGCGTGCCAGCCGTCGCCATGACCTATTTGGCGGAAGAGATCGAGCCGCGGGGCCTCGGCGGCGCCATGGGTCTCTATATCGCCGGCAACGCCTTTGGCGGCATGGCCGGGCGCGTCGTGACGGGTACGATCGCCGAATATCTCAGCTGGCGCCCGGCGCTGGCAACGGTCGGCATTCTTGGCCTGATCGCCGCAGTCGGCTTTCTTTACCTGCTGCCGCCGTCGCGCAATTTCACGCCGCGCAAGGGCTTCGATGCCGGCTTTCACGTAAAGGCCTGGGGCGGCCACTTCGGCAATGCGGCGCTGCCATTTCTCTTTGCCATCGCCTTTCTCGTCATGGGCTCCTTCGTCACGGTCTATAATTATGCCGGCTTCCGCCTTGTCGCCGCGCCTTATAATCTCAGCCAGACCGAGCTTGGCCTGATCTTCACCGCCTATCTCTTCGGCATCGTCGCCTCCTGGGCTGCAGGCCTCCTCGGTGATCGTATCGGCCATTTCATCGTGCTGCCGATCGGCGTGCTGATCGCGGCGCTCGGTGCTGCGGTCACGCTTTCCAGCTCGCTGCCATTGATCATTCTCGGCATCGTTCTAGTGACGATCGGTTTCTTCATGGCCCATTCCGTCGCCAGTGCGCTGGTGGGCCGGCTTGCCCGCGGCTTCAAGGGACACGCCTCCTCGCTTTACCTGCTGGCCTATTATCTCGGCTCCAGCATCGCCGGTTCGGTCGGCGGTTATTTCTGGCTTGCCGATGGTTGGAATGCCGTTGTTGCCTTCATCCTCGTCATGCTGGCACTATGTCTCATCAGCGCCCTTGCCGTTGCCAGGCTGGCGCGTCGCTGAGCCCAGGAGGTTGCCATGATCCGCATTGACCACCTCGATCATCTGGTGCTCACGGTTGCGAGCATCGATGAAAGCTGCGAATTCTATGCTCGCGTCCTCGGCATGGGTGTCGAAACCTTCGGGGAGGGCCGCAAGGCCCTGACCTTCGGCACACAGAAGATCAACCTGCACCGTGCGGGACATGAGTTCGAGCCTAAGGCCGAACGGCCGACACCAGGTTCGGCCGATCTTTGCTTTATCAGCACCACGCCGCTCGATGACATCATCACACACTTGCAGGCTGAGGGCGTCGTAATCGAGGAAGGCCCCGTGCGCCGAACGGGCGCAACCGACCCCATTCTCTCGGTCTATTTCCGTGATCCGGACAACAACTTGATCGAAGTGTCCAATAGTCTCTCCTGAGATCATACAACTCCATACGGATTGCTTCTTATCAGGCTTGCCTCTGAATGCGGCTGCTTGACTCCCGAATTTTTGGTCTATATTAAATCTATAAGTTAATTAACTGTATGGTTTATTAATCCGCATGGACACATTGAGCATGACCCTTTCAGCCCTTGCCGATCCAACCCGTCGGGCCATCCTGGCGCGGCTGGCGACTGGCGAGGCGTCCGTCTCCGAGCTGGCCGAACCCTTCGACATGTCGCTGGTTGCCGTTTCCAAGCATCTGAAGGTGCTGGAAAAGGCTGGCCTGATTTCAAAGGGGAGGGAGGCGCAATGGCGGCCCTGCCGGCTGGAGCCGAAGCCGCTGCGGCAGGTCGATGACTGGCTGGAGAACTACCGTCAGTTCTGGAACGACAATCTCGATCGCCTGGAAGCCTACGCGGCACTATTGCAAAAGGGAGGAAAGAATGACCCCAGCAACTGAGGGCGGCAGCTTGCGCCCGCCGCGTGAGATCGTGCTGACCCGCGATATTGCCGCGCCGCGCGCCCTGCTGTTTCGCCTCTGGACGGAGCCGGAACATTTGATGCGCTGGTGGGGACCGCAGACCACGACGGCCTCATCGGTCTCCGTCGACCTGCGGGAGGGCGGCGCCTGGCGGCATTGCATTCTGACGCAGGAGGGCAAGGAATATTGGAGCCACGGGCGCTATCTGGAGATCGTTCCGCCCGAGCGCCTCGTCTTCACCTTCGCCTGGGAAAATCAGGATGGAAAACCCGGCCATCCCATGCAGGTGACCGTGCAATTTCAAGAGCTTGGCGAGAAGACGCGTCTCGTCTTCCGCAAGGTCGAACTGCCTGATGATACCGAACTGAGATTGCAGACGGGCGGCTGGGAGCAGGCCCTCGACAAATACGTCGCCTACGCAGAAGCCACCTCAAGGGAAGGATGAGAGTGATGAAGAAGACCTATCATGGAAGCTGCCATTGCGGCGCCGTCGCTTACGAAGCCGATCTCGATCTGCAGGGCGGCACCTTCAAATGCAACTGCTCGATCTGCAGGAAGAAGCGCAACTGGCTGGCCGTCGCCACGCCTGCCGATTTCCGCCTGACCTCGGGCGAAGACAGCATCGGCGAATATCAGTTCGGCCCGCGCATCCTGCACCACCTCTTTTGCAAGAATTGCGGCATCAGCTCCTTCAACTGGGGCGAAAATCCCGCACTCGGCGGCAAGTTCTATGCGATCAGCATCAGCTGCCTGGACGATGCCACCGATGAGGAACTCGCCTCGCTTCCCGTTGGATATTTCGACGGCCGCGACGATCGCTTCGATCGCGCGCCGGAGGAAACGCGCTATCTCTAGCGAAATGGTCTAGCTTTTGGTGGCTAGCCAGATGACGTGACGCGCGCCTGTCTTGCCATTGGCGCGCGTGTTGACCACCTCGGCGGTAAAGCCGCTGTCGCGCAGACGCTTTGTAAAGCGCTCGTCAGGTCCCGAAGACCAGACCGCAAGGACGCCACCGGGCCGCAGCGCATCACGCGCCGCCTTCAGACCCTGATAGTCGTAAAGGCCGTCATTGGCCTCCGACGTGATGCCATCAGGGCCGTTGTCGACATCGAGCAGGATGGCATCGTAAGTCGCCTTGCGGGCGCGGATAAGTGGGCGCACGTCGCCCTCGTGGATGGCCACGCGCGGATCATCCAGGCAGCCATCGAAGACCGTCGCCATCGGCCCGCGTGCCCATGTTACAACGGCTGGTACCAGCTCCGCGACGGTAACCTTCGCATCCGCACCGAGTTCGCCGAGAGCCGCGCGCAAGGTGAAGCCCATGCCGAGGCCGCCGATCAGGATGTGCGGCGTCTTGCGGCCCTTGATCTTCTCGCAGGAAAGCGTGGCAAGCGCGCGCTCGGAGCCGCTCAGGCGGCTGTTCATCAGCTCGTTGGTGCCGAGCATGATGGAAAATTCCTGGCCGCGCTGCTTCAAGCGCAGCTCGCCGCCGCCGGGGATTTTCGCAGTGTCGAGCAAGGTCCAGGGGATCACGGGCAACTCTCCAAAGCAATTCCGGGAAAAACGCGTAGCGGTTTTTCGTCCGGAATTGCGTGTCAAACAGGTTGTTTCGAATTGCCCGGGACCATAGTCTCTAGAAGCTGCCAAGAATAGACGCGCTTATCCCAAACGGATATAGGGCACATCCTTTTTCGCAACTTCGTCCAGCGCTTCCTCATAGCCGGCATCGGCGTAGCGCATGACGCCGAGGGCCGTGTCGTTGGTGAGCGCATGGTCTAGCCGTTCGTCGGCGGCAGCCGTGCCGTCGGCGACCACCGTGACGCCGCAGCTCGTCATGTAGCCGGCATAGCCGCCGCCGCCCGAATGGACGACAACAAGGTCGGCCATCGACGAGCAGAGCATCATGGCGTCGATCAGCGGCCAGTCGGCGATAGCGTCGGAGCCGTCCTTCATGCCTTCGGTCATGATGTTCGGGTGTGCCATGGCGCCAGCATCGAGATGGTCGCGCGAAAACGCGATCGGACCCTTCAGCTCGCCGCTTGCGACAAGCTCGTTGACGCGGCGGGCAAGTGCTGTGCGCTCACCATGGCCGAGCCATGCAATACGCGCTGGCAGCCCTTCGAACGGCACATGCTCACGGGCAAGCTTGATCCAGTTGGTGATGATCTTGTTGTCCGGGAACATTTCCAGAAGCAGATCGTCGATGCGGGCGATATCGCTTTCCTCGCCGGAGAGCGCCATCCAGCGGAACGGGCCGATAGCGCGGCAGAAGAGCGGCCGCAGATAGGCTTCGGTGAAGATCGGGATATCGAAGGCGTTCGCGACGCCGCCTTCCTTCGCCTGGGTGCGGATCAGGTTGCCGTTGTCGAAGACTTCGGAACCCTTTTTCTGGAAATCCAGCATGGCCTTCACATGCTCGACGATCGAGGCGCGGCTTGCGGCCATCAGCTGGCCCTGACCGTCGTCGCGGAGATCCTTGACTTGGCTGAGGCTCATGCCCTTCGGCACGTAGCCATAGACGAGATCGTGCGCCGAGGTCTGGTCGGTGACGATATCGGGCACGATGCCGCGCCGCGCAATCTCGGGATAGATCTCGGCCGCATTGCCGACGAGGCCGACGGAAAGCGCCCGCTTTTCCTTGACGGCAGCATCGATCATCGCCAGAGCGGAATCGAGGTCCGGGGCGATCTCCTGCAGATAGCCGATTTCCTGGCGCTTCCTGGCGCGTTCCGCATCGATATCGACGCAGAGGATCGCAGCACCCGCCATGCGGCCGGCGAGCGGCTGCGCGCCGCCCATGCCGCCGAGCCCGGCGGTCAGCACGAAACGGCCAAAGAGATCGCCGCCGAAGCGGCGCTCGGCGATGCGCATGAAGATTTCGTAGGTACCCTGGATCACACCCTGGCTGCCGATATATTGCCAGGCGCCGGCCGTCAGGCCGCCCCAGCAGATCAAACCCTTGCGCTGTAGTTCGTAGAACACCTCGGCCTTTGCCCATTGCCCGACGATGTTGCAGTTCGCCATGATGACGAGCGGTGCCTTGTCATGCGTGCGGATGAGGCCGATCGGCTTGCCGGATTGGATGAGCAGGGTCTGGTTCTCATCCATTTCGGTGAGTGCCTTCACGATGCCCTTGTGTGCCGCCCAGTTACGGGCCGCCTTGCCGAGGGCCGCATAGACGACGAGATTGTCCGGGTCTTCGCCGACCGAGAGCACGTTTTCGAGCAGGCGCAGCAGAGCCTCCTGCCGCCAGCCTTTGGCACGCAGCTCCGGGCCGCCCGGAATGGGGAATTTCGGGTGACGTGGATTGGCTTTCGGCATGGATTTCTCTTCCCTGTTTTCTTTGTTGTTTCGGCGGCCCGGCTATTTCGGCGGCAGGCCTTCGACGAAGTCCAGCGCGGCCAGAAGCAGCCGCTTGCGCAGCATGTCGTTGCCATAGGCTTCCGGCCCGGCGCGCACCCATCCCTGCATTTCCCGGCCGCGGGACAGCATGGGTTTGACGTCATGCTGCTCCAGCGCCCAGGTGTCGTTGCCTTTGCCAAGGCGGATCAGCATCCCGTCGTCACGGGCGCCGCACAGCAGATGGCCATTGAGCAGAAAGGCCCAGCCGCCGAACATCGCTTTCTCGCTAAGCCCGGGTCGTTCCCCAAGCTCGTCTCTCAACAATTCCTCAAGACCGGCGTCGCGGGCCATTCAAGCCTCCTGTGCTTTTCAGCCTTTCTTGCCGGCCAGCGCGTATTTCGCGATCTCGATCCCCATCGCCTTTTCGACGGAGGGATAGACCGTCGGGTCGAGCACGCTGGCAGAGAGCGGAATGATATCCATCGGCACATGCAGGATGAAAACCTTCATGCCTTCGTGCAGCTGGCCGACGCTCAAGGGCTCGCCTTCCGGCGACAGCGTTGATATGACGGAGGGGAAGGTCGCGAGACGCTTGCCGCCGGTATCCTCAACCGCCATGTACTCGTTCATCACGTGCATGACGACGGCCTTGTCGCCTGAGCCGACCGTGACGGTACCGATGTCGAAGGCTTCCTTCGTGTAGACGACGTCCTTCCTGGTGATCGTGCCTTCGGCCAGGATATGGCCGCCTGTGGTCTTGCAGATGGCGTCGATGACGGCGCTGCCGCCCTTCTTTTCCGCCTCGATGATCGCTTCGCCGAGCGAAAGCGCCATGGAAATGCCGCCGAGTGCCGCATGCGTGCGGACGTAAGAAGCGCGCAAGGGATTGCGGCAGGAAGCGATGAAGCCGCCGGACTGGTCGGAGGCTGCACGCAGGATCGGCGAAATCTTCGCCGTCGCACCCTTGACCACCAGTTCGATATAGCGGTTTTCGGCGCGGTTGCCGCCGACGGCAGTCTGGATCATCTGCTCGGGCGAACCCGCCATGCCGATCGAGCCCATATCGCCCGTCGGATGGGCGCGGATGTCACCCACCGCGTCCACCACCTTGGTTCCGAGAATGGCCGATGGCAGCCAGCCGTTCAGTGTCGAGGACTTGCCGTTCTGGCCGATGATCAGGCCGGAAAGCTTCTCGCCAAGTTCGTCCTGCAGCAGCTGTGCGGCTTTCACATAGTCGATGCCCTGCATTTCCCAGGGGGTGGTGGAGGCCGGTGCGCCGATGGCGGCTGCCGTGGCAATCCAGTCGTTGTCATCAAGTTCGTCGATCGACACCAGCTCCGGCTTGCCGACATTGACGGCCGCATAGCCGAGCATGCGGCCATGGTCGGCCCAGCCGCCACCGCCTGCGGCGTAAACGGAGCCGCCCTTGACGGCCGCTTCCACATCCTTGGCAACGAGTACGCGTCCCATTGGCTACTCCCGGTTCTGTTTGAGGTTCTTGTCCATGTCGCGCACCGCTTCGAAAAGAACGGCGGCGCCCATGGCGATGTCGTCATTCTCGGCCCATTCCTCGGCGCAATGGCTGCGGCCTTCCTTGCAGGGCACGAAGATCATGGCGGCTGGCGCAACCTTGGCGATCCAGGCCGTATCGTGGCCAGCGCCGGAAGCCATGCGGCGGTGCTTGGCGCCGACCGTCTCGCAGGCGCGCTCGAGCGTTTCGAGCAGCACCGGAGCACCGGGGGTCGGCATGTTGTCGGAGACGCGCACCGGCGTATTGATCGTCACGCCATAATCGGCGGCAATGGTCTTCACCTCGCCATCGATCCAGGCGAGGAAATCTTCCATGTCGCTGCGGATTTCGGCGCGGCCGTCGATCAGCAGCACGACCTTCGAGGGCACGACATTGGCGGCATTCGGCTCGATGCGGAATTCGCCGACGGTTGCAGCAAAATGGCCCGGCGTCTTTGCCTGTTCGGCTGCGCGCTGGCGAATATCGAGAACCAATTGCGAGGCTGCCACCAGCGCATCCGCGCGGCGATCCATCGGCGTGGTGCCGGCGTGGTCGGCGCGGCCTTCCACGGTAATTTCGATGCGGGTGATGCCGGCGATCGCGGTAACGATGCCGATATCCTTGTTCTCTGCTTCCAGCACCGGACCCTGCTCGATATGCAGCTCCAGGAAGCCGGCGAGATCCGGGCGCCTCTGGGAGAGCAGCACCGAAGGATCGCCGCCGACCTCGGCGATGCCCTGCGAAAGCGTACGGTCGCCGCTCATGCGGCTAAGCCATGCCTCTGGAATCTGCCCGGTCATGCCGCGACTACCGATGCAGGAGACGCCGAAGATGCTGACTTCTTCGGCCAGGAAATCGACGATCTCCAGATCATGGTCGAGTTCGATGCCACGATCCTTCAAGGAGCGCGCGACTTCAAGCGCGGCGATCGTCCCGGCAATGCCGTCGAAGCGGCCGCCATCGGGAACGGTGTCGGAATGAGAGCCGACGAGGATCGTGCCGAGGCCCGGCTTTGCGCCCGCGCGCCGGCCGATCAGATTGCCGGCGGCATCCATTCGCGTCTCAAGTCCTGCCGCCTTCATCCTCGCGTCGATATAGGCGCGCCCTTCCAGGAAGAGCGGCGAAAAGGCCCGGCGCGTCCAGGGATGGCCCGGCTCGGTAATGCCGGCCAGCGCATCGATATCCTCGGCGATACGGTCGGCGTTGACTGGCAGGTTGTGGCGCTTGGGGTCGGTCATCGGGCTGCATCTCCGGCAATGATTTGGCGAGGCAAGGGACGGACGAAGCTGCCGGAGCCGGGTTCGGCGAGCACCTTCTGTCCCTCGGTGATTTGTTTGCCTCTTAGGTAGGCGGCGGACACCGTCCAGGGCAGACGGATGCCGTTATAAGGGCTCCAGCCGACGACGTTGTTGCCGCTCGCCGCTGCGTCATAAACCATCTCGCGTGGCTCCAGCACGACGATATCGGCGTCCTTGCCCGGCGTCAGCGCGCCCTTGATATGGTCGAGGCGGAAATGCCTGGCCGGGTTTTCCGCCATCAGCTTCGCGGCCCAGGTGAGCGGCACGCCGCGTTCCAGAGCACCCTTGACGAAGAGCGGCACCATGACCTCCAGTCCCGGCACGCCAGAAGCGTTCGCCAGCATGTCCGGATTGGTTTTGCGATTTTCCGACCAGCTGACATGGTCGGTCGAGACGAGCCAGACATTGCCTTCCGCCACCTTGCGCCACAAGGTTTCCACTTCGGCGCGCGGGCGGATCGGCGGATTGATTTTCGCCTTGCCGCCGAGACGCCGAACATCGTTTTCCTCGTCGAGCGTCAGGTAATGGATGCAGCATTCGACCGTCGCTTCGAAGCCGTCGCGGCGATAGGCGCGGGCTATGTCATAGCCGCGGCCGAGCGAGCAATGGACGACATGGGCCGGGCAGCCGGTATCTGCACCCGTCTCGAAGATCGTGTGCATGGCGAGCAGTTCGGTGATCGGAGGGCGGGAAAGGCCGTGGGCGCGGTAGTCGGTGACGCCGCTTGCCTTCACCTGTTCCATGTAGGTGCGCACCGCTTCGTCATCCTCGTTGTGGACGCCAGCGGTAAGGCCTGTCGGTGCGATCGCGGCAAAGCAGGCATCGAGCAGGGCGGGCGGAATGCGCGGAAAGCGCTTCGGATCGGTGCCGAAGGTGGAGAATTTGAAGGCGGCGACACCGGCCTCGACCATTTCGGCGATGCGTGCCGGGCCTTCTTCCGGGTCGATCGTGCCATAGAGGGCGAAGTCGACGCGCGACTGCGGCGCGGCGTGGTCAATCTTTTTCTTCACCGCTGCTGCCGAGCAGACGAGATTGCCTTCGTCATAGGGCATGTCGACGATGGTGGTGACGCCGCCGGCAGCTGCCGAACGCGTCGACCAGATGAAATCCTCCTGATCCTTCTGCGAGAGAGAATGGACCTGCGCATCGATCGCGCCGGGCAGGATCAGCGCCTTGCCGAGCAGATGCCGCTCGCGCGCAGCCGGGGGCACGCCGATACCCACTTCGGCGATCTTGCCGTCGCTGACGGCGACATAGCCGGCTTCCACGATGCGTTCAGGCAAAACTACGGTGCCTTGCAGAACTAGATCGAAATCAGCCATGTGCATTCTCTCCGCCGGTCGGTTGGTTCAGTCGGTTGGTTCAGATGGCGACAGTGTCGTGATAAAGCCGCTCCTCGACCCGCTCCAGTGAGCCGAGCGCGAAGAAATCATCATAGGCGATGATGGGCTTGTGGGCGATCAATTCCGAAACGAAGGCTTCGGAAGCCAGTTCCTCCTCGATCGCCTCGACTTCGGCCGAAAGAGGACGGTCGACCACATAGAAATCCGCATGTTTGCGTACGACCTCATAGAGCATACGCGCCACGCCTTCCGGCTTGTCGCCGAGAATGTCCATTGCCTGGGCCGAAAGCAGCGCTTCCAGAGCCGCCAGACGCTTCAGCGCCCGCATCTGCCGCTCGAAGCGTTCGATGACGAGTGGCAGGAAGGCGGCCTCGTCTTCCATGCCTGCAGCAACCACCAGCGACTGTGCAGAGACCGGATTGGACATGGAGAGCACGCGTGAGAAGATCTCACCGGCAAGCTTGATGATCGGGCCGAAGCCGGTGGCGATCTTGCCCTCCGGCACGAGATTGACGGGCAGGCCGCGCCGCTGGCCATTGCCGAGCAGGACGCAGCGATTGAAGGCATTGCGGGCCGCATGCGCCATGCAGATGACAGCGCCTTCGAGCAGAATGGTGACATCGAGCGGCAGCGAACCGCCAGAGGTCATGACGCGGCCATCGACGATGACGGGATTGTCGTCCGAGCGGCCGGTGGCGGCAAGAATCTTGTGGCCGGCGGTCAAAAGGTTTTCGATGACGGCCCCGAAGACCTGGGCGATCATGCGCAGGCTCAGCGGATCCTGCACATGGGTCGCGACCGGCCACGGCCATTCGTCCGAGGCGTTGCAGAGCCATGCGCCGATCAGGGCTTCGCGGGGGGTGCCGACATGGCGCACCGAAATCCAGGGGTCGCGCGAAGCACCGAGCGCGCCGGCCGCCATCATGCCGGTCGCCAGCAGGACGCGGATCGAGGCGGCGGCATTGCGGGTTGTCTCGGCGGCGGCGGCGAAGCTGACGGCGTTGACACTGAGCGAGGCGAGGCTGTCGCGCGGCATCATCCTGACGGGAGCGATACCGGCGGCATCGAAGGCGTCGGCCGCCTGCATGCGGCGGCCGCGATAGACGGCCTCGCCGACGCCGGTCAGAACGGCGCCGATCTGGCCCATCAGGCCGATATCCGCGCAGCCGATCGAGCCGGTGCGGCGAACGACCGGAATGACATCGGCGCTGAGAAGCTGCAGGTAGGACTGAATCAGCTCTTGCGAGCATCCGACCTGGCCGGTGAGAGCGGTGTTCACCCGGATCGCCATGGCATTGCGCACGACCGACATGGAAAAGGGTGCGCCGGTGCCGAAGTGATGAGCACGCACGAGGCCGAGATTGAAGGCATCCAGATCTTCGGGAGACCACTCGACATCCTTCATGGCTCCGACGCCGGTCGTAGAGCCATAGACGGGCATGCCGGATTGGATCGTGCTTTCGAGAACGCTGCGCGCCAGCCGCACGCGCGCCATGCCGGCTTCCGATGCGGAGGGTAGGGCGACGCCCGCCCCGATCCGCACCAGATCGCTGAACCCAAGGGGTTGCCCGGTGAGCTCGATGCCGGCTCTCTGACGCTCCATGTCTTTTGTTCTCCTTTTTCGCAAGGCTATGCGAGCCTTATCGACAATGGGATATCCCAAATGCCGAACACCTGATGTGCCATGCGAGCGAGAGTACACGCAAAGCACGCGGTCGCATCATGCATTATAGCCGAAAGAGAGATACATCCGCTCCCGTCGCGACGGCTGCCTTTAAATTCAGCGCGGCCTGCTTGTTCGAAGTCGATGGCGACAGGATTGACGAACGGGCTTTGCAGCCGTTTCTATGCGGAACGATCCGTTCAACACCCGGAAAATCATTGCGATGAAGATTCCTGAACTGCCTTTTACGGTAACGAATTGGGATGAGATTGCTCCCACCAGACATGCGGGCGAAAGCGGCCATGCGCTCTGGCGGACATTGAACATCGGGGACATCCGCGTTCGGATTGTTGAATATACGCCCGGCTATGTTGCCGATCACTGGTGCGATCGCGGCCATATTATCTATGTGCTCGAAGGGGAATTGCTCTCCGAGCTGAAGGATGGGCGGATATCGATCCTCACTCAAGGCATGAGCTATCAAGTCTCCGATTTCGGCGACGCTGCACACCGGTCATCGACAAAGACAGGCGTCAAGTTGTTCATCGTCGATTAAAATCGCACTAGGAAGAAACGCAACTTGGTTGATGGGCCGCTGCAGCCACAATGACGCGGCCGCACGTCAACCCAGATGCCAGGCGATGTAGAGCAGCGTTAGCGCGATCACCCAAAGCGCAAGGCGGCCGGAGCGGCTGTGCTTGGCTTCCGACTTGCCGATCGCTTCCGCCGTCTGCGGATCGAAGCGCAGGCCGTTTTCGCTCATGTGCAGAAGCTCGTGATGGAATTTCTCCGTCTTGGCAGCGATTTCGGGTGCCGCTTCGGCAAGCTTCACGGCAGCCTTCAACCCGTCCTTCAGATCGGTCATGATCCGCTTCGGGCCGAGATTGGTGCGGATCCAGTCGCCGACAACCGGTTCCGACGCTTTCCACATGTTGAAGCGCGGATTGAGCATGCGCGACACGCCCTCGACCACGACCATGGTCTTCTGCAGCATGACAAGCTCGGGACGCGTCTCCATGTCGAAGAGTTCGGTCACCTCGAAGAGTAGGGTCAAAAGCTTGCCCATGGAGATCGTCTCGGCCGGCTGGCCGTGGATCGGTTCGCCGATCGCGCGGATGGCCTGGGCGAAGCTCTCCATATTGTGGTGGGCAGGTACGTAGCCGGCTTCGAAATGCACTTCGGCGACGCGGAGATAATCGCGGGTGATGAAACCGTAGAGGATTTCGGCGAGGAAGCGGCGTTCCTTCCTGCCCAGGCGGCCGACGATGCCCATGTCGACGGCGACGATCATACCTGTGGGGTCGACGAAGAGATTGCCGGGATGCATGTCGGCATGGAAGAAGCCGTCGCGCAGCGTGTGGCGCAGGAAGGACTGGATCAGCGTATCGGCAAGCGTGTTGAGATCGTGGCCTGCGGCCTTCAGCCCCTCAACGTCGGACATCTTCACGCCGTCGATCCACTCCATGGTGATGACGTCGCGGCCGGTGCGTTCCCAATCCACCTTCGGAACGCGGAAACCGGGGTCCTTCTCGGTATTCTCGGCAATTTCCGAGAGCGCAGCTGCTTCCAGCCGCAGATCCATCTCGACCTTCGTCGTCTGCTCGAGCGTCTTCGTGACTTCCACCGGCCGAAGACGGCGGCTGGAGGGCATGAAACGCTCCTGCATCCCCGCCACGAGATACATTGCCTTGATATCGTTGGAGAAGCGCTGGCGCACGCCTGGCCGGACCACTTTGACCGCAACGCGCTTGCGCCCTTCGACAGTGTCGATCTCCGCCGGATGCACCTGCGCTATCGAGGCAGCCGCGATCGGCTCGCCAAAGCTGGCATAGAGATCGTCGATCCGCCGGCCGAGTGACGATTCGATCGCCGCCGTCGCCGTTTCATGCGGAAAGAAGGCCATCCGGTCCTGAAGCTGCGACAGGTCGTTGGCCATGTCGACGCCGACGACATCGGGCCGCGTTGCCAGGAACTGGCCGATCTTGACATAGGACGGGCCGAGCCGTTCCACCGCCTTTGCAAGCCGGTCGCTGCGCGCCTGGCTCTTTGCCTTGCGGCGGGCAAAGATGCTGACGAAGGATTTGGCCAGGCTGACGGAGGGCGGCAGCCCTTCGGACGGCAACGCCATGACCACGCCTTCGCGCACGAGCACCCAGCCGACCCGGACAAGGCCGAAATATGCGCTGAAAGCAGTCATAGCGCCTCAAGGTCTCTAGAAGCGGAGGCCGCAAGCCGCATCACATGGCTCGACATCATGCTTCAGAGCTTCCAGCCGGAGTGCAGCGCGGCGATGCCGCCGGTATAGTTGGTGAAGCTCACGCGCGAGAAGCCGGCCTCGCGGATCATCGTCGCAAAGTCCTGCTGGTTCGGGAACTTGCGGATCGATTCCACCAGATACTGATAGGGCTCGGCATCACCCGTGATCGCCTTGCCGAACTTCGGAATGGCGTTGAAGGACCAGGTGTCGTAAACGCGGTCGAGCAGCGGCAGGTCGACTTCGGAAAATTCGAGCACGAGCAGCCGGCCGCCGCGCTTCAGCACGCGGTAGGCTTCCTTCAGCGCGACATCGATGCGCGGCACGTTGCGGATGCCGAAGGCGATCGTATAGGCGTCGAAGGAGTTGGGTTCGAAGGGAAGTTCCTCCGCATTCGCCTCGACGAAAGTGAGATTGTCCGAGAGCTTCTTCTTCTCGGCACGCTCGGCGCCGACGGCAAGCATCGAGCCGTTGATGTCGAGCACGGTTGCGTGCGCCAGCCGGTTGGATGCCTCCACGATGCGGAAGGCGATGTCGCCCGTGCCGCCTGCTACGTCGAGCACCTTGTAGGCGGGATCCTTGCGCGGGTTGAGCGCCGCGACCATTCCATCCTTCCAGGCGCGATGCATGCCCATGGACATGACGTCGTTCATGACGTCATAGCGCTTGGCGACCTTGTGGAACACCTCGTTGACGAGGCCCTGCTTTTCGCCATTGGCTACGTCGCGGAAGCCATAGGATGTTTCCATGCCGCCATCGGCGGAGGTGCGGCTGTCTGCCATCGGCTCAACTCCGTTACACTCCAGCGTCGCGCGTCGTATGTGACGAGCAAAGATCGCTGTAACACTTTAAATCCGCTGCATAATTTTATCCCCAGGTCGATCTCGGCCTAAGGAATTATGCAGTATTCGGCGGCGGACCATAGCGAAATCGCGTTTGCCACGCTATCTCATCAGCCAGATCACCAGCCGCAATGTCTTGGGCTATAGCTCAGATCATAAGCGGTTGAAACACAAAGATGGATAGCCATGCCGGAATTACCAGAGGTCGAAACCGTCAGGCGCGGGTTGGCGCCCTCCATGGAAGGCGCCGTTCTCAGGGAATTGGAGCTGCGCCGCAACGATCTGCGCTTTCCCTTCCCCACCGATTTCGCTCGGCATGTTTCGGGCCGCGGCATCACGTCGCTGTCGCGCCGCGCCAAATACCTGCTGATCGATCTCGACGACGGCAAGACGATCATCGCACATCTCGGCATGTCCGGTTCGTTCCGGGTCGAAGCCGGTCGGGTCGCGCAAACGCCCGGTGAATTCCATCACGCACGCTCGAAGGATGAGAAGCACGACCACGTCGTCTTTCATTTGACGCGCGCCGGGGGCGATGCGCGTGTCATCTATAATGACCCGCGTCGTTTCGGCTTCATGGACATCGTCAGGCGGGCCGACATGGTCAGCCATCCCTTCTTCCGCGATCTCGGCCCGGAACCGACGGGCAATGAACTCGGCGCTGATTACCTAGCTAAGCGTTTTCTCGGCAAGGCCCAGCCGCTGAAGAGCGCGCTGCTCGACCAGAAGAACATCGCCGGCCTCGGCAATATATATGTATGCGAAGCGCTGTGGCGCTCGCATCTGTCGCCGTTGCGCCCTGCCGGCACGCTGGTCACGGATGCCGGCAAACCAACGGAAGCGTTGCTGGCGCTGGTCGAGGCGATCCGCGAGGTCATTGCCGATGCGATAGCCGCAGGCGGCTCGTCGTTGCGCGATCATATCCAGACGGACGGTTCGCTCGGCTATTTCCAGCATTCCTTTTCCGTCTATGATCGTGAAGCGCAGCCTTGCAGTACGCCCGGTTGCGGCGGTACGGTCAGTCGCATCGTCCAGGCGGGGCGCTCTTCTTTCTATTGCGCCGAGTGCCAGGGCTGATTGAAGGGCCGAAACTGATTTTAAAGGGAGAGAGAAGTGGCTTACGAAACCCTCATCGTCGAAACGCATGGGGCCGTCGGCCTCATCAGGATCAATCGGCCGCAGGCGCTGAATGCGCTGAATTCAACGGTCCTCTCCGAGTTGAAGCAGGCCTATGCCGCGTTTCATCTCGATGATGCCATTGGTGCGATCGTGCTCACCGGTTCGGAAAAGGCCTTTGCCGCCGGCGCCGATATCAAGGAAATGCAGGCGCTCGATTTCGTCGACGCTTACAAGAATGATTTCTTCAGCGGCTGGGCGGAGATCGCCAATGCCCGCAAGCCTGTTATCGCGGCGGTCAGCGGTTTTGCGCTCGGCGGCGGCTGCGAAGTCGCCATGATGTGCGATTTCATCATCGCCTCGGAGACGGCGAAGTTCGGCCAGCCGGAAATCACGCTCGGTGTCATCCCCGGCATGGGCGGCTCACAGCGTCTCACGCGTGCTGTCGGCAAGGCGAAGGCGATGGATCTGGTATTGACCGGCCGGATGATGGATGCGGCGGAGGCGGAGCGTTCGGGCCTGGTGGCGCGTGTCGTGCCGGCAGACAAGCTCCTGGACGAAGCGCTGGCTGCCGCCGCCAAGATCGCATCGCTATCGCTGCCCTCGGTGCTGATGGCCAAGGAAGCGGTCAACCGCGCTTTCGAAACCACGCTCGAGGAAGGATTGCGCTTCGAGCGCCGTCTGTTCCATGGCCTGTTTGCCACGGAGGATCAGAAGGAGGGCATGGCCGCCTTCGTCGAGAAGCGCAAGCCGTCCTTCAAAAACCGCTAAGAGCCTGGATTCAGGAATTACGCGGGTTTGGCGAGAATCCGCGTTGACGCCGCGGCTCATTCCGGTTATATGCCCGCCACAGTTTGGAAAGCCGCTCTGGTTTTCCGCAATTGCTCCCGCATTGCTGGATGAAGTGGCCGCAGGGCCCGCGCTGCAACGATGGAGTTTTGTTCGAATTCTAAGAGAGGCATACATGGCCAATACTACCTCGGCGAAAAAAGCGACCCGCAAGATCGCCCGCCGCACCGATGTCAACAAGGCTCGTCGCTCGCGCGTTCGCACGTTCGTTCGCCAGGTCGAAGAAGCCATCGCATCGGGTGATGCAGATCGCGCAAAGGCAGCTTTCGTTGCTGCCCAGCCGGAACTGGCTCGCGCAGCCACCAAGGGCGTGCTTCACGCCAACACCGCTTCCCGCAAGGTTTCGCGTCTTGCCAAGCGTGTGAAGGCTCTTTCTGCCCCGACTGCATAATCTTTCGTTAACGATTTAATCGTTAGAGTTAAGCCCGGCCCTCGTGCCGGGCTTTTTGGATTCGGCCAAAAAATTGCCGCATTGCCAAAAATGGCCGGTCGATCATGTCATTGACGTGACAGAAATATACCTTTGGAAACAAGGGCTTGCGGCAGGATATCCCAGCGCTGGGTGATCTGCATGACGCATTGCCGGCTCACAACTGAGTCAAGGGATTTTTTATTTTTTTTCTTTTGAAAGCTGTGAGAATCGCGTTCGACAGGAATCTCTTTGATTCAACAGCGATTCTTTTTTGAAGGGCTTGTGACAGTCAAAAATGGCCTCCCGAGTCAATGGCTGCCTCTTAATTTTGTGTAAAATTCATCGTTGATATCTGCCTTCGATCCTGCCTAAATGGATTTCAACAAGGGGCGCGGATCTCACCTGAAACAGCTTCGGCAAACACCGTCATAAAGACGGTGTGGGTGGTTTTGTCTCTTGTAACGGAGCAGTTCAGTTTCGTTTTTTCAAACAGTTGACGAGTAAAAACCGGAAGCGGCAGCGCTTGCGGAACGAGGAAGCTTGTCTATCCTTTGCAGCCCAATTTATTGGCGCGGCTGCGGGGAGGGGAGAAAAATTGACAGCTGTTGGAGTGTTCAGTCGGAATACGAGGGCCGATTGATACTCCGGTTACAGACGTTGAGACGAAGACAGCTTTAAAGAGCGGTTTTCGCCACAGTGTTTCTGTAAAGCCCGCTGGCCGGGCGTGGCTGATGAACCGGTATGCGGCGCAGCTTGGGACAACGAGCGCGATCGTCATGCCATGGCGAAGAACCAAGGGCGGCAGTGAAGTGCTCTCGCCCTATAAAGAGACTTTGGAAGGCGGCACTATATGCAGATACATACGAGGACGACGGGTGCGTTGGAAAATGGGGACAATGCGCAGGCGTTCGGTGCGGTTTGCTTAGAAGCGGCGGGGGAAAAGGGTGACGTGGCGCAAAGCAATTTGTTCGAGCGCGTCAGCGCGCGCTTGAAGGCTCAGGTCGGACCCGATGTCTATGCCAGCTGGTTTGCGCGGCTCAAGCTTCATTCGGTATCGAAGAGCGTCGTTCGTCTCACGGTCCCGACGACTTTTCTGAAGTCCTGGATCAACAATCGCTATCTCGACCTGATCACCAGCCTGTTCCAGGCGGAAGATGCCGAGATCCTCAAAGTCGAAATTCTGGTGCGCACCGCGACCCGGCAGAGCGCGAAGCCATGCGCCGATGAGCAGGCGGCGGTTCCGGATCAAGCGGCTGTCGCGCCGATCCGTCGCGCCGTCGCCCAGCCGGCGGGCCAGGTTGTTGCCCAGGCCGTGAGTGCAGCTGCGGCTGCACGGCCTGCAACGGCAGGTACGCCGCTGTTCGGCTCTCCGCTCGATTCCCGCTTCACCTTCGATACTTTCGTCGAAGGTAGCTCGAACCGTGTCAGCCTGGCAGCGGCGAAGACCATCGCTGAAGCCGGCTCCGGTGCCGTGCGCTTCAACCCGCTCTTCGTTCATGCGACGGTCGGCCTCGGCAAGACGCATCTGCTGCAGGCGATCGCCAATGCAGCTGTGCAGAACCCGCGCGGCCTGCGCGTCGTCTATCTGACGGCGGAATATTTCATGTGGCGTTTCGCAACCGCGATCCGCGACAATGACGCACTGACGCTGAAGGACTCGCTGCGCAATATCGACCTGCTCATCATCGATGACATGCAGTTCCTGCAGGGCAAGATGATCCAGCACGAGTTCTGCCACCTCTTGAACATGCTGCTCGACAGCGCCAAGCAGGTCGTCGTCGCTGCCGATCGTGCTCCCTGGGAGCTGGAATCGCTCGACCCGCGCGTGCGTTCGCGCCTGCAGGGCGGCGTGGCGATCGAAGTCGAGGCACCGGACTATGAAATGCGCCTTGAGATCCTCAAGCGCCGTCTGGATGCTGCCCGTCAGGACGATCCGTCGCTGGAAATCCCGGCCGAGATCCTCTCGCATGTCGCCCGCAACGTGACCGCCAGCGGCCGCGAGCTGGAAGGAGCCTTCAACCAGCTCATCTTCCGCCGTTCGTTCGAGCCGAACCTGACGGTCGAGCGTGTCGACGAGCTGCTGGCGCATCTGGTTGGCTCCGGCGAACCGCGCCGTGTCCGCATCGAGGACATCCAGCGCATCGTCGCACGTCACTACAATGTCTCGCGTCAGGAACTCGTCTCGAACCGCCGCACACGCGTCATCGTCAAGCCGCGCCAGATCGCCATGTATCTGTCGAAGACGCTGACGCCACGCTCTTTCCCGGAGATCGGCCGTCGTTTCGGTGGTCGCGATCACACCACGGTCCTGCATGCCGTGCGCAAGATCGAGGAGCTGATTTCCGGCGATAGCAAGCTGTCGCATGAGATCGAGCTGCTGAAGCGCCTCATCAACGAATAGACCGAGCGATCGGCTTCACCACATAGTTTACGGCCGGCTTGATCGCCGGCCGTTTCCTTTTGGGATAATAATCCGAGATAAAGTACGCCTATGCCGGCGGCGTGGTGCGCGAGACCTCGGAAAACAGCCAGGCCCGCAGCGCCGCGATCGCCGGCCTTTCCAGCGCACCCGGCTGATAAACGAGATGGTAGGCGAGTGCGCTCGCAAATCCGGTCGGGAAGGGCGCAACGAGCGTGCCGTCAGCCAGTTCCTGCTCGACAAAGGAGCGGCGCATCAGTGCGACGCCGAGCCCAGCTTTCATGGCGTGGTAGGCGCCCATGCCGTCGGTGAAGACCGGCCCGTGCATGGCGTCCACCCGCGTTGCCCCGACGGCCCGCAGCCAGAGCTCCCAGTCGCGCCGATAGACATCGTGGATCAACGTCAGGGTGGCGAGATCGTCGACCGCAGGGGAGGGGCCGAGTGCTGACGCCATCTCCGGCGTACAGACCGGAACATATTCGTCATCGAGAAATCTCTCGCTTGCCAGCCCCTCGTAGCCGCCGAGGCCGTGGCGAATGGCAATGTCGATCCCATCCCGCTGGAAATCCATCATGCGATAGGACGCGCTGATGCGCAGATCGATATCGGGATGCGCCTCCTCAAAGCGTCGCAGCCGCGGCACCAGCCAATGCGTGGCAAAGCCGGCCGTGCAGGTAAGGGTCAGCACCGTATCCTTGGAGCGCATCGCCAGTGTAGCTGTCGCCTCGCGGATAAGGCGGAAGGCCGTTCGCATCGTCGCGAAATATTCGGCCCCATCTGTCGTTAGCGCAAGGCTGCGGGCGCGCCGCTCGAAAAGGCGCACGCCAAGCGCGCTTTCGAGGTCGCGGATCTGCAGGCTGATCGCGCCTGGCGTCACATGCAGCTCGTTTGCCGCCAGCGTCATGCTGAGGTGCCGGGCGGAGGCTTCGAAGGCGCGCAGCGCCGAAAGGGATGGCAGTTGATCCATGATGATTGAGCTCAGCTAAATCATGATCCGAAAAAGACTCGTTTGCCAGAGCCTCGGTATCGCGAGATTATTGCAATAAATCTGATTGATGGCAATGATCTCGCGTCACACCATCAGTAAGTAAAACTCAATCAGCAAGATGCTGGAGATGATCTCATGTCACAGAAATCCATGGGCGCGGTCGAATGGAGCATGCTGGTGGGTCTGTCCATTCTTTGGGGTGGCTCTTTCCTGTTCAACGGCATTCTGGTGCGCGAACTTCCGCCCTTCACCATCGTCGCCGCGCGTGTCGCGATCGCCGCCATTGCCCTGCATGTCATCGTGCGTGCCACCGGGCAGTCCATGCCGAGAGACCGCAAAACCTGGCTTGCCTTCTTCGCCATGGGCTTCCTCAACAATGTCATTCCGTTCCTGTTGATCGTCTGGGGCCAGACGCATATTGCGAGCGGCCTTGCCTCGATCCTCAACGCCACCACGCCGCTCTTTGCCGTCGTCGTCGCGCATTTTCTGACACAGGATGAGAAGATGACCGGCAATCGCCTGATCGGCGTCATCGTCGGCTTTGCCGGCGTCGCCCTGATGATCGGCCCTTCGGTGCTTGCAAGCCTCGGTTCCAACGTGCTGGCGCAGCTCGCCGTTCTGGGCGCGGCTTTCACCTATTCGCTGGCCGGCATATTCGGCCGCCGTTTCCGCCGCATGGGCCTGGCGCCGATCATTCCTGCCGCCGGTCAGGTGACGGGCTCGGCGATACTGCTTCTGCCGATCGCGCTCTTCGTCGACCGTCCCTGGACGCTGGCAATGCCCTCGACCGAGGCCTGGCTGGCGCTGGCCGGTCTGGCGATCCTGTCGACCGCCATCGCCTATGTGCTGTTCTTCCGCATCCTTGCGACGGCCGGCGCCACCAACCTGATGCTGGTGACCTTCCTCATCCCCGTCAGCGCGATCCTGCTGGGTGCGCTCATCCTTGGCGAGAGCCTGCAGCCGAAGCATTTCGTCGGCATGGCGCTGATCGCGGTCGGCCTGGCGGCAATCGATGGGAGGTTGTTCACCCTCCCCTTGAGGGGGAGGGTCGGCACGTAGTGCCGGGGTGGGGTGATCTCGGTATTACCCGAGACATCATAGTGTACCCACGGAGGTCACCCCCACCCGCCGCTTCGCGGCGACCTCCCCCTCAAGGGGAAGGTGATTAACAAGCGAGATCGGCGACGACCGAGTCGAGAACCAGCATTCCCGCCGGCGTGCAGCGCAGGCGGGAATTGCCAATCCGCTCTATGAAACCGTGTTCCAGTAAAAACGCCTCGCGCTGCGGATCCGGGTCGCGGCCGGAAAGCTGCTGCCAGCGGGCGAGATCGACGCCTTCCCGCAGCCGCAGGCCCATCAGCAGCAATTCGTCGGCCTGCTCATCGAACCCAAGCATTTCCTGGTCGACCATGCCGTGCCCGTCGCGCTCGACCATCTCAAGCCAGCTTTCCGGCTTGCGCTCCGTCGCCGTCGCGAGCTTCTGCGGGCCGCGAGTCAGGCGGCCATGGGCGCCGGGGCCGATCCCTGCATAGTCGCCATAGCGCCAGTAGGTGAGGTTATGCCGGCTTTCGGCGCCGGGCCGCGCGTGATTGGAGACCTCATAGGCTGGCATGCCTTCGCGCTCGGTGAGCTCTTGTGTCGCCTCATAGAGCAGCGCCGATTGATCGCCATCAGGTACGATCAGCTTTCCGGCCTTGTGCAGGCCGTAGAAGGGCGTGCCTTCCTCGATCGTCAGCTGGTAAAGCGAGAGATGGTCGACTGCATAGGAGATCGCTTGCCTCAGCTCGCGTTCCCATTCCTCGACCGTCTGGTTCGGGCGGGCATAGATGAGATCGAAGGACATGCGCGGGAAGATTTCGCGCGCCAGTTTGATGGCCTTCAGTGCGTCGGCGACATCGTGCAGGCGGCCGAGGAACTTCAGGTCGCGGTCGTTCAGCGCCTGCACGCCCATCGACACGCGGTTGACCCCGGCGGCGCGATAGCCGCGAAAGCGTTCCGCCTCGACGCTGGACGGATTGGCCTCCATGGTGATCTCGATACCGTCAGGCACATGCCAGGTCTTGGCAATGCCGTCGAGGATCGCGCCGACTGTCTCCGGCTTCATCAGCGAAGGCGTGCCGCCGCCGAGGAAGACGCTGGTCACGGTCTTCGGGCCGCTGATCATCCGCATCGTCGCCATTTCCTTCAAAAAGGCGGCGGCGAAACGCTCCTGATCGACAGGCTGATGGCGGACATGGCTGTTGAAATCGCAGTAGGGACACTTGGCTGCGCAGAAGGGCCAATGCACATAGACGCCGAAACCGGGTTCGCCGGTATCGGGCAGCAATTGCGCCCCGCGCATCAGATCCTCGGTATCTACGACTTCCACGGGGTTAGCCTATGCCTCCAGGCAGGTTTCGACAAAGATCTTGAAGGCGCGGGCACGATGCGAAAGCGCCTGCTCATTGCCTGGCTTCCAGCCATGCTTCTGTTCGGCGCTCATTTCGCCGAACGTGGTCTCGTACCCCTGCGGCTGGAAGACAGGATCGTAGCCGAAGCCTTGGCTGCCGCGCGGCGGCCAGACGACGGTGCCTTCGACTTCACCGCGGAAAAGCTCGGTATGCCCGTCCGGCCAGGCAAGGCAGAGCACGCTGACGAAGCGGGCCGTGCGGTTCTGCGGCGACGTGGCGCCAGCCTTCTCCAGGGCGGTCTCGACCTTCTGCATCGCCATGGCGAAGTCGCGCGTGCCGTCGGCCGTTTCAGCCCAGTTGGCGGTATAGACGCCAGGATCGCCGCCGAGCGCATCGATGACCAGGCCGGAATCGTCTGACAGAGCCGGCAGGCCGGAGGCATTGGCGGAGGCAAGCGCCTTGATCGTCGCATTTTCCTCGAAAGTCGTGCCCGTCTCGTCCGGCTCGATGAAGTTGAGATCCGCGGCAGACTTGGCAGCAAAGCCGAGCGGGCCTATCAGATCGCGAATTTCCTGGATCTTGCCGGCATTGTGGCTGGCAACGACGATGGTCTTCGTATCGAGCTTGCGCATGTGCTGTCCTGTCATAGGCCCCAGATGCGGGGTTCGGCGCATTCCAGGCTGTTGCCGGCCGGATCGCGGAAATAGATCGATCGGCCGCCATTCGGCCAGTGAAAATCGGCTTCGATATCGACGCCGGCAACCTTCAGCTTCTGCGCCATGGCTTCGATCTCGTTGCCATCGACGCGGAAGCAGACATGCCCCTGCCCCTTCATGCCATGCGGCGGCACGGGCAGGGCACCCGGCTCATGCGGCTTGACGGTTTCGTCGCTGTTGAAGATCAGGAGCACGCCCGGCCCGCAGCGATAGAAGACATGGCGGTTGCCACCACGCGAAATCTTCTGTAACCCGAGTATGCCGCCATAGAAGGCCTCGGCCGCATCGAGATCGTCCGCATAGAGCGCGGTTTCAAGGACGCCTGCGAGGGCCGGGTCAGCCATTCAAATATCCTCAGGCGATAGCCTGCTTCTGCAGCTCCACCAGCTCGGCGATGCCGTTCTTGGCGAGATGCATCAGCGTGGCGAATTCCTCTTCGCTGAAGGGGGCGCCTTCGGCCGTTCCCTGAATCTCGACGATGCCGCCCTTGCCCGTCATGACGAAATTGGCGTCGGTTTCGGCCGAGGAATCCTCAAGGTAGTCGAGATCGATAACAGGCTGGTTGGCGAAGATACCGCAGGAGATGGCGGCGATGTGATCCTTCAGCACGCGCTCGACCTTGACCATGTTGCGGCTTTCCATCCACTTCAGGCAGTCGTAAAGCGCGATCCAGCCGCCGGTGATCGAGGCCGTGCGCGTGCCGCCATCGGCCTGGATGACGTCGCAGTCGACGGTGATCTGGCGCTCGCCCAATTCCTTGAGGTCGACGACGGCGCGCAGCGACCGGCCGATAAGGCGCTGGATTTCCTGCGTGCGGCCGCCCTGCTTGCCGGCGGCAGCTTCGCGCTTCATGCGCTCGCCGGTCGCGCGCGGCAGCATGCCGTATTCGGCCGTGACCCAGCCCTTGCCGCTGTTGCGCAGCCATGGCGGCGTCTTGTCTTCCAGGCTTGCCGTGCAGAGCACATGCGTATCGCCGAATTTCACCAGGCAGGAGCCTTCCGCGTGCTTGGAAAAATTGCGCTCGAACGACACCTTGCGCATCTGGTCGGTTTTTCTGCCTGAAGGCCGCATTCCACTCTCCTGAATGTTCGTTGACCGCTTCTACGACCCACAGGCCGCTTTTGCAAAGGAAAAGCAGGCTGCAAAGCCCCTCGGCAGCCATGGCGACATTTTTCCCTTTTGCCATTGCTAACTGAATGATTATATTTTGGCTAAGGCTCAACGGAATGGATCTGACAGCGAAATGGTATTCACGACATCGTCGGTCTCGGATGTCATTGCTGCACTGGACGAACGCTCCAAGGAAATCTTCCGCCGCATCGTCGAAGGCTACCTGGAAAGCGGCGAGCCATTGGGTTCGCGCAATCTCTCGCGCCTGTTGCCCATGTCCTTGTCGCCGGCCTCGGTGCGCAATGTCATGAGCGATCTGGAAGAGCTGGGGCTTATCTATTCGCCGCATGTGAGCGCCGGGCGCCTGCCGACCCAGGTAGGCTTGCGCTTCTTTGTCGATGCCTTCATGCAGATCGGCGATCTCTCTGCCGAAGACCGCGCCAATATCGATCGGCAGGTGCGCGGCAGCAATCGCGACCAGCCAGTGGAATCGATGATGTCGGAGGCAAGCCGGGTGCTGTCGGGCATTTCGCGCGGTGCCGGGCTCGTCATCACCTCCAAGAGCGATCCGGTTCTCAAGCATGTGGAGTTCATCCGGCTGGAGCCGACCAAGGCGCTCGCCGTGCTCGTCGGCGATCACGATCAGGTCGAAAACCGGATCATCGAGCTCCCGGCCGGCACCACATCGTCACAGCTGACGGAAGCCGCCAATTTCCTCAACGCCCATATGACCGGCCAGACGATGCCGGAACTGCGGCGGCAGTTGCAAAGTCTCAAGGAAAGCGTGCGCCAGGAGCTGGATAGCCTCTCGCATCAGCTGGTTGAGCGTGGCATTGCCGTCTGGTCCGGCGGCGATGACGACGGCAAGCCGACACAGCTTATCGTTCGAGGTCACTCCAATCTGCTCGCCGAAATCGGCGGTGCGGAGGATCTGGACCGTCTGCGCCTACTCTTCGACGATCTGGAGAAGAAGGACAGCCTGATCGAGATCCTCAATCTCGCTGAAAGCGGACCAGGCGTGCGCATCTTCATCGGCTCGGAAAACAAGCTCTTCTCGCTGTCCGGTTCCTCGTTGATCGTGGCGCCCTATCGCGACGAGGACGATCGCATCGTTGGTGCCGTCGGCGTCATCGGCCCGACACGGCTGAATTATGCGCGCATCGTGCCCATGGTCGATTACACGGCCCAGCTGATCTCGCGGCTGACGCGGCCGGGGATGTGACGAGAAGATCTTAGCCGGTGCGGTCAATCGGGAAGCAGGACTCCCGATCCGCCCATCTCAGCCGGAAAATCCTTCTGCTTCGGCAGTCCGTCGCTCAGGTGCAGCACGGTCGTCTCGTAGTTGACGTGTACGACAGGCTGAAAATCGAGGTCGGGCAGGACGGCGGCGTAGACATCGGTGACGCCCCACGGCGGATGCTCGGTCAGCAGATGACCGCCGCAGACCGTGCACCACTTGCGCACGCTCTTCTCGGTCTTTTGATAGCTGCCGATCTTGTCCGAGCCCCTGGTGACGTGAACGGCTTCCGGCGGCCAGAGCGAGAAGGCATTGACCGGTCCCGCCGACCATTCCCGACAGGAGTCGCAATGACAGTAACCCATCGCCATTGGCTCGCCATCAACAGTAATTTCCACTGCGCCACAGAAACACTTGCCTGAAAGGGATTTGCCATTAGACATTGATGTCACCCCACGCTGTGCTGAGATGCATTTCAGCATACCACTGGTAGGGAGGGCTGAACAGTCGACGTCATAAGCGGTAGCCAGGAGCGGGGCGAGGTATTGCCACCGCCGTAAAGCCGCGAATTGGCTGTTCTTCTCGACAAAGCCTTGATTTTTTCCGATCAAACCTCGATATCGGGCACATCCAAAGACCAAGCAATTCGGAGACCGTCATGACCGACGAAACAACAAAAACCGGACCTGACGCCACGGCGGCCGACACGTCAGCGGATTTCGCGCAGGATGCAGCGGAAACCGTGGATGCGGCCGAGCCGTCTCAGCCAGATCCGGTTGAGCTGCTGAAGGCCGAAAACGGCGAACTGCGCGATCGCTATCTTCGCCTCGCTGCAGAGATGGACAACCTCCGTCGCCGCACCGAGCGCGATGTGAAGGATGCAAAGTCCTATTCCGTGGCGAGCTTTGCCCGCGACATGCTCTCGGTGGCGGACAATCTGCGCCGGACGCTGGATGCCATTCCGGCTGAAGCACGCGCCGGCGCCGATGCCGGCCTGAAGACGCTGATCGAAGGCGTCGAGATGACCGAGCGTTCCATGCTGTCGGCTCTCGAGCGCCATGGCGTGCGCCAGCTCGAACCAATTGGACAGAAATTCGATCCCAATTTCCACCAGGCCATGTTCGAAGTGCCCAATCCCGAGGTGCCGAACAACACGGTCGTTCAGGTCGTCCAGGCTGGTTTCGCCATCGGCGATCGTGTTCTGCGCCCGGCCATGGTCGGTGTTGCCAAGGGCGGCCCGAAGATCGTGGAAAATGCCGAGCAGGGCGCCAATAGCCCGCTGGACGAAAAAGACGCCTGATCCTTTTCAGGCACTGTAAAAGAAAAGAGCCGGATGATTTCAGATCATCCGGCTCTTATTTTTGCCTTGGTCCGATGCAATCCAATCCGTCAAAGCCAATCGGTCAAAGCATGTCGCGCAAACGTGTGCAGCGGTCTTGCGATACCGACGGGCTTTAGGCAGCGTTCGATGCCTGTTCTTCGTTGAGGAATGCGTAAATGGCGGAGGCGGAATCGGTGGCGCGCAGCTTCGCGACCAGATCCTGGTCTCGCAAAACGCGGGCGATGCGGGAGAGTGCCTTCAGGTGGTCTGCGCCTGCGCCTTCGGGCGCGAGCAACAGGAAGACGAGATCGACGGGCTGGTCGTCCAGCGCCTCGAAATCGACAGGCGCTTCAAGGCGCGCGAAAATGCCGGCGATGGACTTGATGCTGGCAAGCTTGCCGTGCGGAATGGCGATGCCATTACCGACGCCGGTGGAGCCCAGGCGCTCACGCTGCAACACGACGTCGAAGATTTCACGTTCGGGCAATCCGGTCAGCTTGGAGGCTTTGGCGGCCAACTCCTGAAGCAGTTGTTTTTTGGAATTTGCCTTCAAGGCGGGGATGATCGCATCTTGCTGTAGCAAATCTGCCAATGCCATTCTCTTTATCCTTGCGTAGCGCCGAGAGCCGATGACGGGCAAGCGGCGGCCAGCTGCGATGATGCGCAGCCGCCGCTTATCTTCTATTCTCAGCCTTTGATATTGGCTGCGTCGATCCAGCCAATGTTACCGTCCTGACGGCGGTAGACGATGTTCAAGTGTTCGTTGCCGGGGCTGCGGAAGAGCAGCAACGGCTCGTCGGTCATGTCGAGTGCCATCACGGCAGTCGCGACCGACATGGTCTTCAATTGCTTCGTGCTTTCGGCGACGATCGCCGGCGCGAAATCGGCAGGAATTTCCTCGTCGTCATCCGGAACGCCGTCCATGACGGTATAGGCGACTTCCGCCTGCCCGTTCACATGGTTGCCGGCCTGATGGTCCTTGAGTTTGCGTTTGTAGCGGCGCAGACGCTTTTCGATGCGCTCGGACGCTGCATCGAAAGCAAGCTGCGGGTCCATGGCTTCGCCGGCAGCATGCAATACCACGCCGCTATCGAGATGAAGCTTGCAATCGGCCGCGAAGCGCGAACTGGACTTGTGTACAGTTACCTGACCTGAATACCCCCCGTCGAAGTATTTGGTCACGGCCATACCGATCTGGTCTTCTATCCGCTGGCGGAAGGAGTCACCAATTTCCATATGTTTACCGGAGACACGCACACTCATGGAGTTTCCCTTCTTGTAGTGGTTATTGCGCGTATCAGTTTACGCCAAGCCTCAAGCTCATCCAAGCACTTCACGCAGTCAAAGGCAAATTGCGTATATCGACCGCCTTTTGGATGGTGGGGATAAGTTTCATGGTCGTGCTGTCCTGCAGCGATTGCGGCGGGCTTCTAGCCCTGCCTCATGCGAAAGTCAACTGCGTCTTAACCGACTGTTAGGAGTTCGGCAGCCTGAGGTTGATGTCTGTCCGCTGTCAGAAACCAGAAACTTTGGCCAGAGCCCGCTTCTCCCGGCGTCGTTGCACGGAGGAGGGGATGTTCATGGCTTCACGGTATTTTGCAACCGTGCGGCGAGCAAGCTCTATCCCGCCCTTCTTCAGCGTATCGACGATATCGTCGTCGGACAGAACCGCATCCGGGCTCTCGTTCGAGATCAGCAGACGGATCTTGTGGCGCACGGCTTCGGCGGAATGGCTGTCTCCGCCCTCGACGGCACCAATCGAAACCGTGAAGAAATATTTGAGCTCGAACAGCCCGCGCGGCGTCAGCATGTATTTATTCGAGGTCACGCGGCTGACGGTCGACTCATGCATCTTGATCGCATCCGCCACGGTTTTCAGGTTGAGCGGCCGCAGATGGTCGACGCCATGCAGCAGGAATGCGTCCTGCTGCCGCACGATCTCGCTTGCCACCTTCATGATCGTCTTGGCGCGCTGGTCCAGGCTGCGGGTCAGCCAATTGGCGTTCTGCAGGCATTCGGACAGGAAGGCATGATCCTGGCTGGTCTTGGAGACGGAGGCGAAATAGGACTGGCTCACCAGCACCCGCGGCAACGCATCAGGATTGAGCTCCACCAGCCAGCTCCCGTCTGCGGAAGGGCGCACGACGATATCGGGCATGATGGCCTCCGATATGTCGGTCTCGAAACCGCTGCCGGGCTTGGGGTTGAGCTGGCGAATCTCGGCCATCATGTCGAGCAGGTCTTCCTCGTCGACGCCACAGAGCCGCTTCAGCGCCGCAAAATCGCGCCGGGCAAGCAGCTCGAGATTTTCGATCAGCCGCTCCATGGCGGGATCGAAGCGATCCTTCTGCCGAAGCTGAATCGCTAGGCATTCGCCGAGAGAGCGTGCAAAGACGCCAGGCGGATCGAGCTGCTGCAGTGCTTCCAGCACGCGCTCCACGTCGGCAAGTGATGCCCCGAGGCGCTCGGCCGTCTCGCTAAGCTCGGCGCGCAGGTAGCCGGCGTCGTCGAGCTGATCGACGAGATGCTGGGCGATCAGCCGGTCACCGATCACGGGAAGAGAAAAGGGGATCTGTTCGTTGAGATGATCGCGCAGCGACACCTGGCCGGCAACGAAATCGTCCAGATCGTAGCTTTCGCCGGCCTCGCCGCCGGGCATGGATTTCCACTGGCTGAGCAGTTCCGGCGCATCGGCGCGCTGCGGGCTGCCGTCATCGGGAAAGACGTCGCCGAAATTGGTGTCGAGTTCATCGCTCAGCCGGTTGGCATTGCCGGTATTGTCACTCTCGTACCAGTCGCTCGCAAGGTCGCCAGCATTGCGTTCGGAGCCATCGTCACCATGGGCTTCTTCCATGGTCTCGAAGCGTTCGTCCTTGGTTTCGCGATCACCGCCGCTGCCTATATCCTCGTCATTTGACGCAAATTCCAGCAGCGGATTCTTCTCGACTTCCTGCGCGATGAATTGAGTGAGCTCGAAATGGGTCATCTGCAGCAACTGGATGGATTGCATCAGTTGCGGTGTCATCACCAGGCTCTGGCTTTGGCGCAGGAAAAGATTGGCCGATAATGCCATGGCGGACGCGGGACTCCCCTTGAACTCCTCGGGAATCCGCGCCTTTTGTCACTAAAATTCTCGCGAAATTCCAACTGGCCCAAAAATTGCTTTTTTATTGGATTTGGTCAAGCGGAACTGTGATGCCGAAGTAAATTTCCGGCACGCGGTAGCATCCGCTAATATTGGCGGATGAGAGGATGGAATTTCAGCCTATCAGAGGCTGAAATTGTCACCCAGATACAGCTTGCGTACTTCAGGATTGCTGACGATATCGTTCGCCCGGCCGTGGGTCAGCACTTCACCTGCATGGATGATATAGGCGCGGTCGATCAGGCCGAGCGTCTCGCGGACATTGTGGTCCGTGATCAACACGCCGATGCCTCGTGCCGTCAGGTGATGCACGAGGTTCTGAATGTCGGCGACCGAAATCGGGTCGACGCCGGCGAAAGGCTCGTCAAGCAGCATGAAGGTCGGGTCGGTCGCCAGTGCGCGAGCGATTTCAAGGCGGCGCCGTTCGCCGCCCGAAAGTGCGATCGCCGGCACGCTACGCAGATTGCGAATGTGGAACTCTTCCAGCAATTCGTCGATCTTGCGCTCCCGTTTCGTCTTGTCCCTTTCATGGACCTCGAGCACGGCGCGGATGTTTTCTTCCACGGTCAGGCCGCGGAAAATCGAGGCTTCCTGCGGCAGATAGCCGACACCAAGCCGTGCGCGGCGATACATCGGCATCGAGGTAACATTGTTGCCGTCGATCTCGATCGTGCCCTCGTCGACCGGCACCAGTCCGGTGATCATGTAGAAGCAGGTCGTCTTGCCGGCGCCGTTCGGCCCGAGCAGTCCGACTGCCTCGCCGCGGCGCACCACCAGCGAGACGCCATTGACGACGCGGCGCCTGCCGTAAGTCTTGGTGAGGCCACGGGCGATCAGCGTACCCTTATAGCGCGCTTTGTCCGCGGCCGGTGCGCTGGATGCCGCGGAAGACGGCCCGGGCACGCCGGGCAAGGTGGAGGTTGTCGATGTCGTCACGAGGGGGCCGGTATCAGTTTTTCTTTTGTTGTTGTTGCTGCACTTGCTGCGACTTCGGATCGAGCTGAATCTGGACGCGGCCGCCACAGGAATCCAGCTGCGCTTCGCCCGTTGCCATATGCACGGTGAGCTGGCAGCCGGTGAAAACGTTCGGTCCGTCGGTCAAAACCACTTTCTTGCCCTTGAGAATCGCAAGCTGGTTGGCCATGTCGAAGGAACCGTCCTCCGCCGTCGCCGTCTGCGTGCCGGAAACGAGGTAGACCTTGTCGGTGACCAGGATGTGGTCGATGTTGGCATCGCCGGAAACGAGGGACTGGTTCTGCTCCTTGGCGGCCTTGGCAACGGGATTTTCTTCCGCCGGCTTGGCATTTGCATCGCCCGGTTGCTTCTTCTTGTAGAAGACCGTCATCTTGCCGGCCTGCATGGTCGTGGTGCCCTGGACCACCTTGACGTTGCCGGTAAAGACGGCCTGGCTCTCCTGGTCATGGATCTCGAGCTTGTCGCTTTCGATCTGGATCGGCTGATCCTTGGAGAGAGCAAGACCCGGCATCGAGCTGGTCGTCGACTGCGCACCGGCATTAGCGGCGGCAAAGAAAGCAACTGCGCCAAAAGCACAGAGAAGGCCGGCCTTGCGCAAGCCGGAATTGAAAATTGAATTAGGCCAATACTTTATCATGAACCGCCCGGCTTCTGTTGGCTATCTGAATTATGGAGAGCGGCAGGTTCGATGTTCATCCGAACCTGCCCGTCGAATTCGATTACGCTTCCCTTATCCGTCATCTTGAGCGAACGCGCAACAACCGACATGCCACCGCGGGTGATAGCAACCTCGTCCTGGCTCGAAAGGTCGCCCTTCTTCACATCCAGGAACGCGGTCTTGAATTCGGCGCGCAGGCCGTTGTCCATAATGACGGTGAACGGCTCGGTCAGCTTCAGCGTGTCGGCCTGGCGATCGAAATCCGCGCTCTGGGCCGTCACATGGGCGATCACCTCGGTATTGACCGGCATCGAGGCCTTGATGGTCTTTAGCGTGATCATGTTCGGGTTCTTGATATCCTGCAGTGCCTTTTCGGCGAGCAGCGAATAATTGATGCCGTCCTTGTTGCGGCCGGCAATGGCAGGACGTTCCATAACGACCTTGCCGTCCTCGATCCTGGCGCCCTCGATCTGGATATCGGCCGGCAGATAGGCGCGGATGACCGAGACCGCAATGAAGATGAGCGAGACGATGAGAGCGGCGAGCGGCAGCAACACCTTGAGCCGCTTGACGCGGCTAGAGTGGAAGATCGCGTCCTTATACGCGTTCCGTTCCGGCATCGAGCGGATTGCCTCGCCGGGGGGCTCGATCGTATTGAGCATGCAACAGGTCCGTCTTTTATGATCCGGAGAACCGTATTCTCACGCTATGCGAGGCTGTGCCAAAAAGCCTATCGGATCGTTTCGCATTATTGCACTGGCTTGCCAATATGGATTTTTTTCTGCGGTGGGCGAATTTTAGCAGAAAAATATGCCATAAGCCGGTTTCATCAGGTCAGGCGATGTCCTATCTCATGAACCAGCAGAGCGACGTCCCGCCGACGACATCGAAAACGGGAAACGCTTTTCTCTAAGGATTGTGCCCGTTTCAAGGTGTCATACATCCGGTTTGTGGCGCTTTCAATTTGTTGCAGGGAGAAATAAGGCGTGATGGACAGTTCTGCAATCGCGGATCGGCGACAATTGCGCCGCAAACTTGGTTTCTGGCGCATTGTTGCCGTTTTGCTCCTCGTGGCACTGGGTTTCGCGCTTTACCGCTTTGTTTCCGCCGACCTGCCGGATACGCGCGGTCCGCAAATCGCCCGCGTCATCATCTCCGGGCTTATTCAGGATGATCCCGAGCTCCTTGAGCGTCTGAAGAAGATCCGCGACAACGACCAGGTCAAGGCGCTGATCGTCTCGATCTCGTCGACCGGCGGCACCACTTATGGCGGCGAACGCATCTTCAAGGCGATCCGCGCCGTCGCCGCCAAGAAGCCGGTCGTATCGGACATCCGCACCGTCGCAGCCTCGGCCGGCTACATGATCGCGACGGCTGGCGACGATATCGTTGCGGGCGATACCTCGATCACCGGGTCGATCGGCGTCATCTTCCAGTATCCGCAGGTCAAGGACCTGCTCGACAAGGTCGGCGTTTCGCTGGACGAGATCAAGTCGGCGCCCTTGAAGGCCGAACCCTCGCCGTTCCATCCGGCGAGCGAAGACGCCAAGAACATGATCCGCAATATGGTCATGGACAGTTACGCCTGGTTCGTGGATCTGGTGGCCGATCGCCGCAAATTGCCGCGCGACGAGGTGCTGAAACTTGCCGACGGCAGCATCTTCACCGGCCGTCAGGCGCTGCAGAACAAGCTGATCGACACGCTCGGCGGCGAGGACGAAATTCTAGCCTATCTCGAAACGCGCAAGGTCAAGAAGGACCTGCCGATCGTCGATTGGAAGCGGGAAGACAAAACTTCGTCCTTCTTTTGGCCGGGGGCCGCTTCCTGGTTGCTAAATCGTCTCGGTTATGATGATTTTATCAAAGGAGAGAGTCTCCAGAAAATCATGACCGATAAGTTGTTTCTTGACGGCCTGCTTTCTGTTTGGCAGGGTGCAGCCAATTGATAAATCAATGATTTAAGGGGATAGCTGTGATCAAGTCGGAACTGGTGCAGATTGTTGCCGCCCGCAACCCGCATCTCTATCACCGCGACGTCGAAAATATCGTCAATGCAGTCCTGGATGAGATCACCGATGCGCTCGCCGCGGGAAACCGGGTTGAGCTTCGCGGCTTTGGCGCTTTTTCCGTCAAGAACCGGCCTTCGCGCTCTGGCCGCAATCCGCGCACGGGCGATACGGTCTTCGTCGAAGAAAAATGGGTTCCCTTCTTCAAGACGGGCAAGGAATTGCGCGAGCGTCTGAATCCAGGCGCCGGCGACGACGAAGAAGACGACAACTGATCGGGCCATTCCGGCCGAGTTTCCCCAAATGCTCCGACGAAAATAGTCGTCGGACATGATTGTGCCGCGACGCGGTGGCACTTGAATTCAGCCGCCTCTTTTCTATTCTGCGGCTGAAGGCGGCTTGGGTGCAGGGCATCCATGGCTGCGGACAAAGGAGCTGCGCAATGGCCAAGAAGATCGTCAATCTGTTGATATTGCTGCCGCTCGGCATCATCCTCATCATATTCTGCGTCGCCAACAGGCAATCCGTGACATTGGCCCTCAATCCGTTCCGGCCGGAAGATCAGGTGCTGTCGCTGAATGCGCCGCTCTTCGTGCTGCTGTTCGTCGCTCTGATCCTCGGCATGATCGTCGGCGCGGCAGTCACCTGGTTCACCCAAGGAAAGCATCGCAAGCGCGCCCGCAATCAGTCGCGGGAAGCGGTGCGCTGGCAGGCCGAAGCCGACAAACATCGCACCCGCGCCGAAGAGATCGCCGGGCAGCTGCCGTCAAAGTGACGTGAGGTCGGCGAGCCGCATCTCTTTATAATCGCCCTCTGGCGACGCGCCATCGCCGATGATCTCGAAGCCGAGCCTCCTGTAAAACGCCATGGCGCGCATGTTTTTGACCAGGCATTTCAGCCGGTAGCGGCGCTGAGGCCATTCAGGCAGTCCGGCAAGCAGGGCCTTGCCGGCACCGCGGCCTTGGAAGGTCGGCAGTATATAGAGCATATGGATGAAGTCGTCCGGCTCCCAGATTGCGGCAAAGCCGACAACTGCGCCGTGCTCGTCCTCGCAGACGAACAGGCGTTCGCCATTGGTATGAGCGGCAAAATCTTCGAGCGTGAAATGGCCGGGCTCGACCCATAGGAACGTTTCGCGACGGACGCGGAGGTAGATCTCCGCAAGCTGCTGCATGTCCTGTTCGCGCGCTGGCCGAACGGCCCAAGTCTCAAATGTCGATGTCATGATCGACTATATGGGGCCGAAATCGAGCCCTGACAATCAGGCGCTCGCCTGGCCGTTGATGGCAGCGGTGAAATCGGCGAAAAACTGTTGTGCCAGCTTCTTGGCGCTCGAATCCACCAGGCGCGAGCCCAGCTGCGCGATCTTGCCGCCGACCTGCGCCTTCGCTTCATATTGCAGGACCGTCTCGTTGCCGTCTTCCTTCAGCACGACATCAGCTCCGCCCTTCGCAAACCCGGCAATGCCGCCTTTTCCTTCGCCCGAGATCGTATAGCTTTCCGGCGCATTGATGTTGGTCAGCTTGACCTCGCCGTTGAAGGAGGCGGAAACCGGGCCGATCTTTAGCTTGACGGTTGCCGTCAGCTCCGTCGGGGAGACCCAGTCGAGGCTCTGGCAGCCGGGAATGCATTGCTTGAGGATGTCGGAATTGTTGAGCGCGGCCCAGACGGCATCTCTAGGCGCCGCGATCCGTTCTTCGCCGGTCATGTCCATGCGCAATCCTCCCTATGTGACATTTTGTGCATGGATCATCGCAGATCGGAAAGCGCTTTGCCAAGTGGCGGCCAGATGCTATTTGCACGCACATATCAATTTTGAGACAAGCATGGTGAAACATAGGGAAAGCCGGCCCGGCCAGAAAGCCGCGGGCGGTCTCGGGGCAAAACCCCGGCGTGACATGTCCGGCAAGCCGCCGGCAAAGCCCGCGGGTGCCTCAAGGCCAGCCAAGCCTTCGCGCGATCATGGCGAGCGTGTTGCCGAGCCGCGTGCTGTTGCGCCGGTCGCTGCCGCCCCTGAACGTCCGCTGATCGCTCGGACCGGCGAACGCCCGGCCGAGCGCGTGCCCGTCATTCTCGAGTCTCTCGGTGCCGGGGATTTCCACCTTATCGACAGCGGCAATGGGCTGAAGCTCGAGCAGTACGGTCCCTATCGCATCGTCCGCCCCGAGGCACAGGCGCTTTGGCCGCCGTCGCTTGCCGCGCATGTCTGGGATAATGCCGACGCTATCTTCACCGGCGACACGGATGAGGACGGCATGGGCCGCTGGCGCTTCCCGCGCGAAGCGCTCGGCGAGACCTGGCCGTTGCAGCTGCTCGGCGTCGATTTTCTCGGCCGCTTCACTGCCTTCCGCCATGTCGGCGTCTTCCCGGAGCAGATCGTCCACTGGGCCTGGATGAAGGAGCAGGTCGAGGCGGCGAAAAGGCCGCTCAAGGTGCTCAATCTTTTTGGCTACACCGGTGTCGCCTCGCTGGTGGCAGCCGCAGCCGGTGCGGAAGTGACCCATGTCGATGCCTCGAAGAAGGCGATCGGCTGGGCGCGCGAAAACCAGGCGTTGGGCCGCATGGAAAAGCTGCCGATCCGCTGGATCTGCGAGGATGCCATGAAGTTCATCCTGCGCGAGGAGCGCCGTGGCAACAAATACGATATCATCCTGACCGACCCGCCGAAGTTCGGCCGAGGCCCGAATGGCGAGGTCTGGCACCTGTTCGAGCACCTGCCGCTGATGCTTGACATCTGCCGCGAGATCCTGTCACCGAAGGCACTCGGCCTGGTACTGACGGCTTATTCCATCCGCGCCAGCTTCTATTCCATCCATGAGCTGATGCGCGAGACGATGCGCGGCGCCGGCGGTATCGTCGAATCCGGCGAACTGGTCATCCGCGAGGCCGGCCTCGATGGCCGCACGCCGGGCAGGGCGCTTTCCACTTCTCTCTTCAGCCGCTGGGTGCCGAAATGAACCAGGATTTCCGTAGTGACGGCCCGCGCAAGGTCGGACAGGTCAAGGAGGTCACCTCGCTTGCCAATCCGATCGTCAAGGACATCAAGGCGCTGACGGTCAAGAAGTCCCGCGAGGAAAGCGGTGCCTTCTTAGCCGAAGGGCTGAAACTCGTCATCGATGCACTCGAGCTCGGCTGGACGATCCGCACGCTGGTTTATGCCAAGGCCGCCAAGGGCAAGCCGCTCGTCGAGCAGGTCGCCGCAAAGACGGTGGCCGCTGGCGGGCTGGTGCTTGAGGTCAGCGAAAAGGTCATCGGTTCGATCACCCGCCGTGACAATCCGCAGATGGTGGTCGGCGTCTTCGAGCAGCGCTGGCGGTCGCTTCGGGAGGTCAAGCCGGCGACTGGCGAGACCTGGGTGGCGCTCGACCGCGTGCGCGATCCCGGCAATCTCGGCACCATCATCCGCACCGCCGATGCGGCCGGCGCTTCCGGCGTCATCCTTGTCGGTGAGACCACAGATCCGTTTTCGCTGGAAACCGTGCGCGCCACCATGGGCTCGATTTTCGCCGTTCCCGTCGTCAAGGCGACGCCGGAGGAGTTTCTGGCCTGGAAAAAGAAGGCGGACGTCTCTGTCGTCGCCACCCATCTGGCCGGCGCTGTTGATTACCGCACCATCGACTACAAGAAGAAGCCTGTCGTCATCCTGATGGGCAACGAGCAATCCGGCCTGCCGGATGCCCTGGCGAAAGAGGCCGACGCGCTTGCCCGCATCCCGCAGGCCGGCCGTGCCGACAGCCTCAATCTGGCGGTCGCGACAGCAGTCATGCTGTTCGAAGCCCGCCGCCATATCCTGACACTCATCTGATTCTGACACTTACCTGGCGAGACCCGATGACCGAAAGCGAGACCCACGAACAGCCGACTGCAAAGCCAGCCCTGTTTTCGCGGCCCCTGCCTATCCTGATCTTCATCGTGGTTGCTGTCATTCTCGATCAGGCCATCAAGATCATGGTGGATCACTGGCTGCCGCTGCAGGAGATGGTGCCGGTCATTCCGATGCTGGCGCTCTATCGCACCTATAATCTCGGCGTCGCCTTCTCGATGCTCTCAGGCATGGACGGTTGGTTCATCGTCGGGATGCGGCTCGTCATCGTCGCCTTCGTGCTCTGGCTCTGGCGGCGCACGCCCGACCATCGCTGGCTTGCACATATGGGCTTTGCCCTGATCATTGCCGGCGCTCTCGGCAATCTGCTCGACCGCTTTCTCTACGGCCACGTGATCGACTACATCCTCTTTCATACGCAGACATGGTCTTTCGCCGTTTTCAATCTTGCCGACAGTTTCATCACCATCGGTGCAGGCTGCGTCATTCTCGACGAGCTTCTGATGCCGAAAAAGGCAAAAGCTTAAAATTCTAGCGAATCCCTGAAGGCATCAGGAAGAATGCCCATGTTAGCCAGATTGCATGAGCACTCTGGCAGATTTGCAGGAAAAGCTTGCCACGGCGGCAGTTCACGACCAAGCGGAAGGGATCGAAAGGCCGGCCGCTGACGAGTCGCCGCTTGCAAAATCGACCGCACCGCGTGAGGCAGGCCAGCAATCGGCGTCGCCCACGCGGACCTGGTGGCTGCAAGGCCATTGGCTGAATGGCGGCGGTCTCGTGGCAGGGGCGGTTTTTCTTGTGATCGGCTTTGCCGGAGGTCCTCTGGCGCTTGTGGGCTTTCTTGGCCTCGCAGCCCTTGCGCTCGCAGCCGTCGGCATCCTCAAAACCCGAGGCGTCGCGCGCGAGGCAGAGACTATCGCCGCCGATTTCAGCGAGAGCGATCACGATCGCCTTTGGGAGCACAAGGAAAGCACCAGCCTCCTTGCCACCGTCCACGATGCGCTCGGGGACATCGCGGTCACGCGCAGCATTGACCGCCGGATTTTGCATGCCAACGCCACCTTCAGCAGATTGACCGGCAGGTCGCATCCAGAGGGCCTGACGCTGGAAGAGGCCGGCCTCGTATTCCGCGCCGTCACCGATGCAAAGCATCAGGATGCGGAAATCGCGACACCCGAGGGCCGACGCATTTTTGCCTGGCACGATGTCATGTTCCGCGATGCGACGACCGGGCAATTATGCATACAGAGCATCGCGCGCGATGTGACCGAAGAGCGGCAGACGGCCCGCCTGCGCGAAGATGCCAGGCTGAAAGCCGAATATAACAGCGCCGCCAAATCGCGCCTGCTTGCCACCGTCAGCCATGAGATCCGCACCCCGCTGTCGGGTATTCTCGGCATGAACCATCTGCTTGCTCAGACGCCGTTGACCTTGGAGCAGGCAAATTACCTGACCGGTATTCGCCAATCGGGTCATGCGCTGGTGCAGCTGGTCGAAGATCTCCTCGATTTCTCCACGATCGAAGTCGGTCGCTTCCAGTTGCATCCGCGCCAGGAGGCTTTGCGGCCACTGCTGGAAGGCGTCATCGAGATGCTCGCTCATCGCGCCCACGAAAAGGGCATTGAAATCGCCGCGAGCGTTGCGGCGGATGTTCCCGAGAGCTTGGAATTCGATCCCGCACGTCTGCGCCAGATCCTGTTCAACGTCATCGGCAATGCGGTGAAGTTCACCCAGACCGGCGGCGTTCTAGTCCGCGTCGACCTCCAGGAGCGGGACTTGACGATATCGGTGCGGGATAGCGGTCCCGGCATGACCGAGGAAGAACAGGCCCGCGTCTTCGGCGAGTTCGAGCAGGCCGGCACCACGGTGGAAAGAAGCGCCGGCACTGGCCTTGGCCTTGCGATCTCCGCCCGCATCCTGCGCGAATTCGGTGGCGGGCTCAGCGTTGCCAGTGAGCGCGGCAAGGGCAGCGAGTTCGTCATCTCCTTCCCCGTCGGCCTGACTGCCGGAGAGGACGGATACGATCGGCGCAATACCATGCTCAGGGGATCCCGTATCCTGCTGCTGGCGCCTGAGGGGGCAGCAAGCACGGCCATCATGCGAACCATCCGGACGCTTGGCGGCCATTGCCGGCTGATCGGCCCCGGCGACATGGATGATCTGCTGCCCTCGTTCCCGATGGGTGACGGCGGGGTCTGGACGGATCTCATCGTCGACCATCGCATGGCGCCCTGGTACTTCAGCGAGGGAAATGCGCTTGCGGTGCCGAGGTTGCGCAAGATCTTCCTGGTCAATCCCGAGGAGCGTAATACCCATCCGCTCGATCTCTTCGACGCCTGGCTCATCCGGCCGCTGCGCGAGCAATCGCTGATCGATGTGCTGAGAGGCCGCATGCGCGGCATGGAAAAGCGCGAAGCCTTGATCGAAGCCGTCTCCGAGATCGGCATTACGACGCCCGAGGCGGAGGAAGACCGCGCGCTCGATATTCTGTTGGGCGAGGATGACCCGGTCAATGCGATGCTGGTTCGAGCGATGCTCTCCAAGGCCGGTCACAGGGTTCGCCTCGTCGAGGATTTCGATGGCCTTCGAGCCCGCACCGAAGACGCCGAAGCGCGACCGGAGGTGCTGGTGACGGATTTCAATATGCCCGGCGGCACGGGTGCGGCTGTCCTTGCGCAATTGCGGGCTCATGAGCGCAGGCATGGCCTGCCGCCGCTGCCGATCATCGTCCTGACTGCGGACAGCCGCGATTCGATCCGCCGTCAGGCGCTTCTGGCCGGGGCCGATGCCGTCATCGTCAAGCCGGTCGATCCCGAAAAGCTGACGACCGCGCTGCGCGGCTTGTCGAGGTCGGTCTTCGAACGCGCCTAGAAATTATCCTCGATTTGCGGACGAAAATTGCAAAGCCGGCTCATCAATGCCCGATAGAGGCCGGCGATATGGCTCAACTTGCGGCAATTGCCAGCGCTAAGTTGGGGACGGCGCGTCCATTCGAAAAATTGCAATGGGCACGGTTCTTGCTTTTAGCCAGGCCGCGTGTCACTTTCCTGTCGCACGAATTTGGTTTATGGCGCTATATCGGCCCGCAGGGGGAGAATCGCCATGTCCATCGAAATTTTGAATCGCGAAGCTCAGGGCGAAATGGTTCAGTCTTCAAAGGCAACGGTTGAGCCGGTTGCCAGCGATGTGCTCGGACGCATCGGAAATCTCGAAACGCGCCTTGCCCGCACGGCGCGCGAAATCGATGCCGCTCAGGCCGTACGCTACCGCGTTTTCGTCGAGGAGATGAACGCGCAACTGCCGGCCGACGCTATGCGTCGTCAGCGCGACGTCGACAGCTGGGATGAGATTTGTGACCATCTTCTGGTGCTGGACCGCTCGCTTGAGGGTGATCCGGAAGACCAGATCGTCGGCACCTATCGCCTGCTGCGCCAGGAAGTGGCCATGGCCAATGGCGGCTTCTATTCCTCATCGGAATTCGACATCGACGCGCTGCTCGCCCGTCATCCCGACAAGCGTTTCATGGAGCTCGGTCGCTCCTGCGTGCTGCCGAATTACCGCAACAAGCGCACGGTCGAGCTGCTGTGGCAGGGCAATTGGGCCTATGCGCTGAAGCATGGCATGGGTGCGATGATCGGTTGCGCCTCCTTCCCCGGTGTCCTGCCGGAACAGCACGCGCTGGCTCTGTCCTTTCTCTATCACAATGTTGTCGCCAAGGATGATTGGGCCGTCGGTGCCCTGCCGTCGCTCGCGCGCACCATGGACCTGATGCCGGTCGAGGCCGTCAATCCGAAAAAAGCGCTGATGGCGATGCCGCCCTTGATCAAGGGCTATCTGCGTCTCGGCGCCATGGTCGGCTCGACGGCCGTGGTCGATCAGGCCTTCAACACGACAGACGTCCTGATCGTCCTGCCGATCGCCAGCATTTCCGACCGCTACGTCAATTACTACGGCGCGGATGCCGGTCGCTTTGCCAGCTGACGAATGGAGAGCAATTCCAGGAAAAGTGCGCAGCGGTTTTCCGTCCGGAATTGCGAGACAACAAAGAGATAGAGCGGTTCGGAGCTTCGCTGAAAAGCTAAAGCGCTCTATGGGATCGCAAAAATATCGATTGCGTCGGTGATGCCGCGAAGCGCGACATGATGCGATTGCGGCGTCAGGCCGCGCCTCGTCATCAGTTCGGCGGCGCGCGGATGATCGAGCACCGAGCTGGTCGCGAATATTTCGCGCGACGTAGCGAGATGCTGGACGCGGGACGCGATATTGACCGTCTGCCCGAAATAATCCTGCCGTTCGTTCAGGCTCACCGCGATGCACGGCCCCTCGTGGATGCCGATTTTCAGAAGAAGATCGTCGTTGCCGCGCTCATTGTTGAGGCTGAGCATCGCCTCGCGCATCCGCATCGCCGCGATCAATGCCCGATCCGGTGTCGGGAAGGTGGCCATGACGGCATCGCCGATGGTCTTGACGACGGCACCCGCCTCCGCCGCTACGATTTCGTGCAGGATGCCGAAATGGGTCTTGACCAGATCGAAGGCCGCGAGATCGCCGACCCTTTCGTACAATTCCGTCGAGCCGCGCAGATCGGTGAACAGAAAGGTGAGGCTGGTGATTTTCAGCCGCTGGTCGATGTCGATCGTGTCCGTGCGGTAGATGTCACGGAAGGTCTGGTTGGAGAGCAGGTGCTTGGCGGTCAGAAATGGCCGGCGTTGTCCAAGCAGCGTGTGAAGAGCCTCGTTGGCCACGCAGATCGATGGCAGCACGCGAAGGTCAGTGTGGTTCTCCATCTGGATGCGCAGCGGGCCGGGCCGCAATTCGATGGCCTCGCTGTGTCGGTGCATGCGATCGAAAACGAGCGACAGGGCCTGCCGCTCCTTCGATGGCTCGCCCTTCACATCGAGGAATTGCGCCGCATGCGTGACAGGCTCGAAGATGATGGTGAATTCCGCCGGCAATTGAAGCGATATGACGGCTTTCTCGCCGGGTGGCAGCTCGAGCGATTCCAGTACGAACTGATCGACCTTCTCTTCATAGCCCTCATCGGGAAGATCGACACCAGAGCCCCAATAGATCTGGCGGAAATATTCAAGCGGCGGCAGGTCGTGCGGATTATGCGCCTCGATATGGCGAACGCGCGGGCTGACGGTGAAGGTGACTTCGACCATCTCGTCGAGCGTTGGCTCGTAGCCGGCTGCGCAAAGCGTGCAGTTATAGGTTTCGCTTTGCACGGTTTTCAGGGAGGTATTGGCATCCAGCACCCCGCCGCAGCCCGGGCAAAGAACATTCCACGACATTTCGAACAGGCCGAGGCGCGATGCGTGCAGGAAGGCATTGACGGTCTGTTCTTCCTCAAAGCCGTGGCTGGCCGCGAAGGCGAGTGCATTCACACGGTTAAGCTTGCGGTCGGGTGCCTCAAGGACGAGCCGCTCGATAGCATCGACAATATCCGGCTGCGCTGAATGGCGCAGCACTCCGAAAAGGACCTGAGCTTCACTCATCCCCCTATTTTACACCGAATTGATACGGCAGCCCATCACCTTTGTTGGGTCGCCGGCTCAGCCTTATGGGGTAGTGGCTACGATCCAGCACCATAGGCCGCGATGGCGGCCATGTTGACGATATCGGAATCCTTGGCACCCATCGATGTGATCTGCACCGGCTTGTCGAGGCCGACGAGCAGCGGCCCGATCACCGTGGAGCCGCCGAGTTCCTGCAGCATCTTGGTGGAGATCGCCGCGGAGTGGAAGGCGGGAAGTTTGACTCGAACCGCTACTATGCAAGAGGATGGCCATCCTCATTCAGGCGGGAGGCCACTTTCCTTATTAGGCCACCTACAACCTCGAAGATATGCTTTGCTTCCTCTTCGGTGTATTTTTGATCCAGATGCATCGTTGCATTCCGCCATGGGTTCTGAATTGCAGCCAATGCAGCGTATATATCTTCGAACAGACGCCCGTCACCGGATAGGCGACCACTTGGCGGCCACCTCCGGTCCATCTCCTCCTTGATTTTGCGCAGTGCGTTAGCCCAACTTCGATCAGGTCCTTTCGTTGGATCTGGAATTTTTAGGCTTCGGGAAATTGCGCGAATGGTTGCTTCAAGACAACGGAGAGAATGAAAGACGCTTGCTGTGCCTCTTCCAAGCGCCAAACATTTTCCGGCTTCATCAATGTCATATGATATGGAGTCAAATTTAACGGGTACATCGGCTCCAAAATGCGGTGCTCCAGGCTCAAATAGGCTACGCTCTCTAGCGTTAAGCACGAGAAATCTCGGCCGCTTCAGCGCGTCATAAAGTCGGTTGCGGAAATCCGTCAGCAATTCCTCAAGGTGCTCTGGCGTCTGGCCTGGGTGCCCCTGGTTCATATAAGACATCTTAACTCGACCCAGCACAGTGGCACATTCCTCCAACCCAAGTTCACTCATCATCGCGATATAGTCGTCAAACTCAAGGTTCAGGTCGGAATGTACTGCACCATGCATTGAGACGTTCGTCGTCGCGTTGGATGCGCGCCACCGCTCCAACGTCAGAGCAAACTCGGTCATAGTTAGCCAAGTCATGAGATGATGAAAACGTGGTGCGTTGAACGAAATCACTTATCGGCAGCTCTCGATTTCCTTCGAACTCAGGCGCCCGAAGCGGATTTGTTATAACTCGCGGTGATCGTGGCTTTGCTTTCTAAATACGCATTGCATTGCCAAATAATGCAGCGCCAGGTTCTTCAACAAACCTCCGTCCTCACGATCCCGCACCATAGGCCGCGATGGCGGCCATGTTGACGATATCGGAATCCTTGGCACCCATCGATGTGATCTGCACCGGCTTGTCGAGGCCGACGAGCAGCGGCCCGATCACCGTGGAGCCACCGAGTTCCTGCAGCATCTTGGTGGAGATCGCCGCCGAGTGGAATGCCGGCATGATCAGAACGTTTGCCGGTCCGGAGAGCCGCGAGAAGGGGTAAAGGCTTTCCATGACCTTGCGGTTGAGCGCGACGTCGGCTGCCATTTCGCCATCGAACTCGAAATTCACATGGCGCTTGTCGAGAATATCAACGGCCTCGCGCACCCGCTCCGAGCGCTCGCCAGAGGGATGGCCGAAGGTGGAGTAGGCGAGCATGGCGACGCGCGGCTCATAGCCCATACGGCGGGCGAAGCCGGCTGCTTCCTCGGCGATATCGGCCAGTTCCTGGGAGGTCGGCATGTCATGCACGGCGGTATCGGCGACAAAGACCGTGCGACCCCGGGCAAGCACGATCGATATGCCGATGACCCGATGCCCCGGCTTGGCGTCGATGCAGCGACGGACGTCGCCAAGCGCCGTCGAATAGTTGCGGGTGACGCCCGTCACCATGCCGTCCGCGTCTCCCAGCGCCACCATGCAGGCGGCGAAGTGATTGCGGTCATTGTGGATCAGGCGCGTTACATCGCGATGCAGGTAGCCCTGGCGCTGCAGTCGCGCATAGAGATAGTCGATATAGGCATCGCCCCGCTTGGAAATGCGGGCGTTGACGATCTCGAGACCTGGGCGATTGAGATCGATGCCCGCGCGCTCGGCCGTGGCCTCGATCAGATCCTCGCGGCCGAGCAGGATGGCTGTGCCGAGACCCTGATTGGCATAGGAGAGGGCGGCGCGCATGACCTGCTCTTCTTCCGCTTCGGCGAAGACGATGCGCTTCTGGTACCGGCGCACGCGCTCGTAGAGCTGCGACAGCGTCGAGGCGATCGGATCGCGCCGGGCGGAGAGTTCGCGGGCATAGGCATCCATGTCGGGCATGTCGCGGCGGGCGACGCCGCTTTCGATCGCCGCCTTGGCAACGGCCACCGGGATTGCCGAGATCAGGCGCGGATCGAACGGCACGGGGATGATGTATTGCGCGCCGAAACGAGGTCTCGCGCCCTGATAGGCGGCAACCACGTCGTCGGGCACATCCTCGCGCGCCAGGCTTGCCAGCGCGTTGACGGCGGCGATCTTCATCTCGTCGTTGATGGTGGTGGCGCGAACATCGAGCGCGCCGCGGAAGATATAGGGAAAGCCGAGAACGTTGTTGACCTGGTTCGGATAGTCGGAACGGCCGGTCGCCATGATCGCGTCGTCGCGGATGCGGGCGACTTCCTCCGGCGTGATTTCCGGATCGGGATTGGCCATGGCGAAGATGATCGGCCTGTCCGCCATCGAGCGGATCATGTCTTCCGAGAAGGCGTCCTTCTGCGACAGGCCGAATACGACGTCGGCACCCTTCATCGCTTCCGCCAGCGTGCGCTTGTCGGTCTTGACCGCGTGCGCCGACTTCCACTGGTTCATACCCTCGCTGCGGCCCTGGTAGATCACGCCCTTTGTATCGCAAAGGACGATGTTTTCCGGGTTGAAGCCCATGGCCTTGATGAGTTCGATACAGGCGATGGCGGCAGCGCCCGCACCATTGCAGACGAGCTTAGTGGTCTTCAGGTCGCGGCCGGTCAGTTCCAGCGCGTTGATGAGACCGGCGGCGGCGATGATGGCGGTGCCGTGCTGATCGTCATGGAACACCGGGATATCCATGAGCTCACGCAGCCGCTGCTCGATGATGAAGCAGTCGGGCGCCTTGATATCTTCCAGATTGATGCCGCCGAAGGAGGGGCCGAGATAGCGCACGCAATTGATGAATTCGTCGACATTCTCGGTGTCGATCTCGAGATCGATCGAATCGACGTCGGCGAAGCGCTTGAAGAGGACCGACTTGCCTTCCATGACCGGCTTGGAGGCGAGAGCCCCGAGATTGCCGAGGCCGAGAATGGCCGTGCCGTTGGAGATGACGGCGACCATGTTGCCGCGCGAGGTATAGTCGTAGGCGGTGGCCGGATCGGCGGCGATCGCCTTCACGGGAACGGCGACGCCTGGCGAATAGGCAAGGGAAAGATCACGCTGGGTCGCCATCGGCTTGGTCGGGTTGATCTCAAGCTTGCCGGGGCGGCCGTTCTTGTGGAAGTCCAGTGCTTCCTGATCGGTGATCCCCGTTCCCGGACGCGACTTGCTCTTGCTGTCAGCCATTGTTCCTCCAAACCTCCTGTGGGCGACCGGTCCCTCTTGCCCGATAGCTGTTGTCTTCTATAGCGGCGCGCGGATAGGGTGGCACCTCATTTTTTTGGAAAAACTGCACCTCCGTGAACGAACGTATTAACGCCAGCATCGATGCCTTCTCGGCCGCCGAGCTTGCCTCGGAGGAAAGCCGCGCCTCGGCTACTCCGATGATGGAGCAATATATCGAGATCAAAGCGAACAATCCCGGTTCGCTGCTGTTCTACCGCATGGGCGACTTCTACGAATTGTTCTTCGAAGACGCCATCGATGCCTCGCGCGCGCTCGGCATCACGCTGACGAAGCGCGGCCAGCACATGGGGCAGGATATCCCGATGTGCGGCGTGCCCGTTCATGCGGCTGACGATTATCTGCAGAAGCTGATCGCGCTTGGCTTCCGGGTCGCCGTCTGCGAGCAGGTGGAAGATCCGGCGGAGGCGAAGAAGCGCGGCGGCAAGTCGGTGGTGCGGCGCGATGTCGTGCGCCTGGTGACGCCGGGCACGATCACCGAAGAAAAGCTGCTTTCGCCTTCGGAATCCAATTACCTGATGACGTTGACCCGCATTCGTGGCGGTGCCGAACCACAGCTGGCGCTTGCCTGGATCGATATCTCGACAGGCGTCTTCCGCCTTGCCGAGACGGAAGCGTCAAGGCTGCTCGCCGATATCCTGCGCATCGATCCGAGAGAGCTGATCCTGCCGGATACGATGTTCCACGATCCGGAACTGAAGCCGGTTTTCGACATTCTCGGCCGCACTGCCGTTCCGCAGCCTGCCGTGCTCTTCGACAGCGCCAGCGCCGAGGGGCGCATTACCCGCTATTTCGGCGTTTCGACGCTCGATGGTTTCGGCACCTTCAGCCGGGCCGAGCTTGCCGCCGCCGCCGCCGCCATCGCCTATGTCGAGAAGACCCAGCTTGCCGAGCGCCCGCCGCTGGGGCTTCCGGAGCGTGAAAGCGGTGCCTCGACGCTCTTCATCGATCCCGCCACACGCGCCAATCTCGAACTGGTGCGCACGCTCTCCGGCGATCGCAACGGCTCGTTACTGAAGGCGATCGATCGCACCGTGACCGGCGGCGGTGCCCGACTTCTCGCCGAACGGCTGATGTCGCCACTCACCGATCCCGCTCGCATCAACGAGCGTTTGGATTCGATCGGCTTCCTGGCGGAGGAGCCGTCGCTCTCAACCGATCTGCGTGCGGCGCTGAAGCATGTGCCCGACATGCCGCGCGCCCTGTCGCGCCTTGCGCTCGACCGTGGCGGCCCGCGTGATCTCTGGGCGATCCGTCAGGGATTGGCAGCCGCAACCGACGTTGCCCGCATGCTCGGAACGGCACTTCTGCCTGATGAGCTGAAGGCAGCCCTTGCCGGGCTCAGCGCCTTGCCCGCCGATCTCGAGGCGATGCTCGCAGCGACCCTTGCCGATGAATTGCCTCTGCTGAAGCGGGACGGCGGTTTCCTAAGGGAGGGCGCTAATGCCGAGCTGGACGAAGTGCGGGCACTCCGCGACCAGTCGCGCCGCGTCATCGCCGGCCTGCAGCTGCAATATGCCGATGAGACCGGCATCAAGTCGCTGAAGATCAAGCATAACAATGTGCTTGGCTATTTCATCGAGGTTACCGCCGGCAATGCCGGTCCGATGACGGATACGAGCGAGGCCAAGGCGCGCTTCATTCATCGCCAGACCATGGCGAATGCCATGCGCTTCACCACGACCGAGCTTGCCGATCTCGAAAGCCGCATCGCCAATGCCGCCGACAAGGCGCTGGCGATCGAGCTTGAGGCCTTCGACCGCATGGTGGCAGCTGTGGTCGCTGCTGCCGAAGCGATCAAGGCCGGTGCCCGTGCGTTGTCGGTGATCGATGTCGCGGCCGGGCTTGCCCTGCTTGCCGAGGAGCAGGCCTATTGCCGGCCCGTCGTCGATGGCAGCCGCATGTTCGCCATCGAAGGCGGCCGCCATCCTGTCGTTGAACAGGCGCTCCGTCGTCAGGCCGGCGGTCCCTTTGTTGCCAACAACTGCGATCTTTCGCCCAAATCCGACGGCAAGGATGGCGCCATCTGGCTGCTGACCGGTCCGAACATGGGCGGTAAGTCCACCTTCCTGCGCCAGAACGCGCTGATCGCCATTCTCGCGCAGATGGGTTCTTTCGTTCCGGCGGCATCGGCTCACATCGGCATCGTCGATCGCCTGTTCTCGCGCGTCGGCGCTTCCGACGATCTCGCCCGCGGCCGCTCGACCTTCATGGTCGAGATGGTCGAGACGGCGGCGATCCTCAATCAGGCGACAGAACGCTCGCTCGTCATCCTCGACGAGATCGGGCGTGGCACCGCGACCTTCGATGGCCTTTCCATCGCCTGGGCTGCCGTCGAGCATCTGCATGAAGCCAACCGCTGCCGTGGCCTCTTTGCCACGCATTTCCATGAGCTGACGGTTCTGTCGGAAAAGCTCGGCCGGCTCTCCAATGCCACCATGCGCGTCAAGGAATGGGATGGCGACGTCATCTTCCTTCACGAAGTCGGACCAGGCGCTGCGGATCGTTCCTACGGCATCCAGGTCGCGCGGCTTGCAGGTCTGCCGGCTTCGGTGGTAGCGCGTGCCCGCGACGTTCTGACGCGGCTCGAAGATGCCGACCGCAAGAATCCGGCAAGCCAGCTCATCGATGATCTGCCTCTCTTCCAGGTGGCCGTGCGCCGCGAGGAAGCCATTGGCCGGCGCGAGCCGTCCAAGGTCGAGGAGCGGCTGAAAACGCTTGACCTCGACGATCTGACGCCACGAGCCGCGCTTGATGTGCTTTACGAACTGAAGAAAACGCTTACCAAGACCGGTTGACCACAGGCGATATTCCAAGGGCAATATGATGTATCTCGAAGTTCTTCTCGCCGAAGTCCGCATTCTGGGTGAGCGCTTCTCTCCGATTGCCGCGCGCGGCAAGATCTGCGGCGAAGGCGAAGCCCCGGATTGCGAATCCGATCGGGGCTTGCTCGATATCACCCTATCCTGCAGCCGCATTTCCGACATTTGTTCGAAGATCGCCAAGGCCGGCTATTGGGAATGCGAGCGCGAAATGGTGACGCAGATCGGCGCCCAGTCGCGAAACATACTATATAGTTTAAACGAGCTCAGACGGGCGCTTGAGCCGGCAAGGCCCTAAAACTGCCGATTTCTGCGTCGATTGCCGTCACGCTTCGTCAACTTTGGCCCGATAGAAATCTTGAGGGATCGTCGATTCGATACAGTCTGCTCAGGCTGGCTTCGAAGGACGCGGGCGTAGAATGCCTGTGTCAATCGCCGGGCAAAGAGGCTATAGCGCATGCAGACGAAAAGACAGGCGCGCCGGCAACGGGTCGCGGTCAGCGAAGAGAAAGCCGATCGGCAGAGCATGGAAACGCATCATATCGATTTTTCGACCGTTCTCGATGTATCCGCGCTGAGGGCGGAGTGCGAGGCTCTTGCCAAACGCGGTCTGGACAAGAATGACGAGCGTTCCGCGCTGCTGGCGCTGTTGAAGAAGGCGAGCCAGGATGGACGTGAAGAGGCACGGCGATCGCTGATTGCTGACGGCAGCGGGCTCGATTGCGCGCACCGGATTTCCTGGCTGCAGGATCAGATCATCACCGTCCTCTACGATTTCACCGTTCATCATGTCTATCCGAAGCAGGCGGATGCCTTCTCCGTCACCGCCGTCGGCGGTTATGGCCGCGATACCTTGGCGCCGGGTTCGGATATCGACCTCCTCTTCCTCTTTCAGCCGAAGCCGGCGAGCGAGACCCATAAGGCGGTCGAGTTCATTCTCTATATGCTTTGGGATATGGGTTTCAAAGTCGGCCACGCCACGCGCACGGTCGAGGAATGCATCCGTCAGGCCAAGTCCGATATGACGGTGCGCACCGCCGTTCTCGAAACCCGTTACATCTGTGGCAATACCGCGCTGGAGCGCGAGCTGCAGGCCCGTTTCGACAAGGAAATTGTCACCAATACCGGCCCGGAATTTATCGCCGCCAAGCTCGCCGAGCGCGACGAGCGTCATCGCAAGGCCGGCGACACCCGCTATCTGGTCGAGCCGAACGTCAAGGAAGGCAAGGGCGGCCTGCGCGATCTGCACACGCTCTTCTGGATCTCGAAATATTACTATCATGTCCGCGATCCCGCCGAACTGGTGAAGCTCGGCGTGCTGTCGAAGCAGGAATATCGCCTCTTCGAGAAGGCCGAGGATTTCCTCTGGGCCGTGCGCTGCCACATGCATTTCCTGACCGGCAAGGCGGAGGAGCGGCTTTCCTTCGATATTCAGCGCGATATCGCCGCAGCCCTCGACTATCACGCTCGCCCGGGCCTTTCGGCGGTCGAGCGCTTCATGAAGCACTATTTCCTCGTCGCCAAGGATGTCGGTGATCTCACCCGCATTCTCTGCGCGGCGCTCGAAGACCAGCAGGCGAAGGCGACACCTGGCCTCACCGGTGTCATCAGCCGCTTTGCCAATCGCTCGCGCAAGATCGCCGGCACGGTAGAATTCGTCGAGGATCGCGGCCGCATCGCGCTTGCCAATCCCGATGTCTTCAAGCGTGATCCGGTCAGCCTCATCAGGCTGTTCTTCGTTGCCGATATCAACGGTTTGGAATTCCATCCGGATGCCCTGAAGCGCGTCACCCGCTCGTTGAATCTGATCGACAACGATCTGCGTGAGAACGAGGAAGCCAACCGCCTGTTCCTGGCGATCCTGACCTCGAAGCGAGACCCTGCGCTGATCCTGCGCCGCATGAACGAGGCAGGCGTGCTTGGCCGCTTCATCCCGGAATTCGGCAAGATCGTCTCGATGATGCAGTTCAACATGTATCACCACTATACGGTGGACGAGCATCTCATCCGCGCCGTCGAGGTGCTGTCGGAGATCGACAAGGGCAAGGCGGAGGATATCCATCCGCTCACCAACAAGCTGATGCCCAATATCGAGGATCGCGACGCGCTCTATGTCGCCGTGCTGTTGCACGATATCGCCAAGGGTCGCGAGGAGGATCACTCCGAAGCCGGCGCCAAGGTCGCGCGCAAGCTCTGCCCGCGCTTCGGCCTCTCGCCGAAGCAGACGGAACTGGTGGTCTGGCTGATCGCCGAACATCTGACCATGTCGATGGTCGCCCAGACGCGCGATCTGACCGACCGCAAGACTATCATCGATTTCGCCGACCGGGTTCAGTCGCTCGACCGGCTGAAGATGCTGCTGATCCTGACGGTCTGCGACATCCGCGCCGTCGGTCCCGGTGTGTGGAACGGCTGGAAGGGCCAGCTGCTGCGCACGCTTTATTACGAAACCGAGCTGCTGCTTGCCGGTGGTTTCTCCGAAGTCTCGCGCAAGGAGCGGGCGGAAGCCGCGGCCGAGGCGCTGGAGCAGGCGCTGGCGGATTGGAACCCGAAGGAGCGCAAGGCCTACGTCAAGCTGCACTATCAGCCCTATCTGCTGTCCGTGCCGTTGGAGGATCAGATCCGCCACACGCAGTTCATGCGTGAATCCGACAAGGCGGGCAAGGTGCTTGCCACCATGGTGCGCACCGACAGCTTCCATGCCATCACCGAGATCACCGTGCTCTCGCCCGACCATCCACGCCTCTTGACCGTGATCGCCGGCGCATGCGCTGCGGCCGGCGCCAATATCGCCGATGCGCAGATCTTCACGACATCGGACGGTCGCGCGCTCGACACCATCCATGTCAGCCGCGAATTTCCCGATGATGCCGACGAGCTGCGCCGAGCCGGCACCATCGGGAAGATGATCGAGGATGTGCTGGCCGGCCGCAAGCGGCTGCCGGAGGTCATCGCGACGCGGACGAAGAACCGCCGCAAGAACAAGGCATTCGTCATTCCGCCGTCCGTCATCATCACCAACAGCCTCTCCAACAAGTTCACGGTCATCGAGGTCGAATGCCTCGACCGCCCCGGCCTGCTGTCGGAAATCACCGCCGTTCTTTCGGACTTGTCGCTCGATATCCAGTCGGCCCGCATCACCACCTTCGGCGAAAAGGTCATCGATACCTTCTATGTCGCCGACCTGGTGGGCCAGAAGATTTCCAACGAGAACAGGCGAGCCTATATCACCGCGCGCCTAAAAGCCGTGATGGCCGGCGAGGAGGATGAAATGCGCGAGCGCATGCCGTCGGGCATCATCGCGCCTGCCGCCACGCGCGGCGTCGCCGTCGAAAAGTCAGATACTGAGAAGAAAGCCGGTTCCGCCGCATGAGCCTAGTCAAGAAATTCATCACCGTCGGTGGCGCGACGCTTGGCAGCCGCATCTTCGGCTTTGCCCGCGAAACGCTGATGGCGGCCGCGCTTGGCACCGGGCCGATGGCTGACGTCTTCTATGCTGCTTTCCGCTTTCCGAACCTGTTCCGTCGCCTGTTTGCCGAGGGTGCCTTCAATGCCGCTTTCGTGCCGCTTTTTGCAAAAGAGATCGAGGCACATGGCATCGAGGGCGCCAAGCGGTTTTCCGAGGAAGTCTTCGGCGTTCTCTTCTCGGTCCTGCTGCTGATCACCATCGTCATGGAACTGGCCATGCCGCTCCTGGTGCGTTGGGTCATCGCGCCTGGTTTTGCCGACGATGCCGAGAAATTCGACCTGACGGTCCGGTTGGCGGCCGTGATGTTCCCCTATCTCATGTCGATGTCGCTGACGGCGATGATGAGCGGCATGCTGAATTCGCTGCATCATTTCTTCGCCGCGGCCGTGGCTCCGATCTTCCTCAACCTGGTAATGATCAGCGCGTTGTTCTACGCGATTTATTTCGGCGCCGATCCGCTGACCACCGCCTGGTACCTGTCCTGGTCGGTGCTGGTGGCAGGCGTGCTGCAACTGGCCGTCGTCTATATCGGTGTGCGCCATGCCGGCATCAATATCGGCCTGCGCTTTCCGCGCTTCACGCCCAATGTCAAGCGGCTCCTGCTTCTTGCGATCCCAGCGGCCATCACCGGCGGCGTCACCCAGATCAATCTGGTGATCGGCCAGGCGATCGCCTCGGGCAAGGAAGGCGCGATCGCCGCCCTGCAATATGCAGACCGTATCTACCAGCTGCCGCTCGGCGTCGTCGGCGTCGCGGTCGGAATCGTGCTTCTGCCGGAATTGGCGCGTTCGTTGAAGTCAGGCCATATCAAGGAAGCCGCCAATATCCAGAACCGCTCGATCGAATTCGTGCTGTTCCTGACGCTGCCGGCCGCCGTCGCCCTTTGGCTGCTCTCCGACGATATCATCCGCGTGCTTTACGAGCGCGGCGCCTTTAACGCGAACAATACAACGCTGGTCGGCTCCATCCTTGCCATCTTCGGCCTGGGCCTGCCGGCTTTCGTGCTGATCAAGGCCTTGCAGCCCGGCTTTTATGCCCGCGAAGATACGAAATCGCCGATGCGCTACACGGCGGTCGCCGTCTTCGTCAATTCGGCGCTATCAATCATGCTTTTCCCGGTGCTGGCCGAACGCGGCATTGCACTCGCCGAGGCGGTTGCCGGATGGCTGAACGCTGTACAACTCTTCGTTACGCTCTATCGCCGCGGGCATCTCGCCTGGGAATGGTCGCTGGTGCGCCGCACCGCCATGCTGCTCGTCTCCTCCGCCGTCATGGGTGGCGTCATCGTATATTTGTCTCATCGGTGGGAGCCGCTTCTGGGGTCCGGCTCGACGCTGCTCACCAAGACCGGCGTCCTGGGCTTGCTCATATTGATTGCGATGGCGGTGTATTTCATTGTCGCCTTCCTGATCGGCGGCGTGGATTTGGGCATGGTACGCCGCAATTTGAAGCGCAAGCGGGCCGCGACTGCTCCAGATGCCGAGGTGGCGAACGGGGAATAAGAAGGCTCCTTCGCGCGATCGAACGGAGGGAGATTGCTATCCGAAGCTGTTGATCGCAAGGCTGCGCAACGATCCAAATGGAGCGGCGATATGGATGTGCTGGGATGGCTGAGATCGATCTTCGACTTTCGTGGACGTGCGAAGGACCAGATGGCTTCCCCTGCAGAAGGTTTGCCAACTGATTTTGAGATACAGGCAGCCCTTCATACGCTGAAGCAGATGGTCAGACCCGCCGTCTTTGGCGAAATCGGCGGTGAGAAGCCGCAGAAGGACAATCGAGCCTCAAGTTGGTGGGGTGGAAACTTTCTCGGACAACAAGACGAGGTGATACCCGTTTGCGAGAGGTCTGGACGTTTGATGCATCCGCTTGTTCAAATCCGGGTGGATGAGCTTCCCGAGACACCGTCCACGCTATCGAACCTGGCACTCCTGAACATATGGGTGGACCTGGAAGACGTTCCGTTGGATGACGTGGAGAATGGCAAGGGCTTTGTCGTTCGAACTTATTCCGCCATTTCGGATCTGGTTCCCATCGGTCCCGGATACCGGGAAAGCCAGAAGCTTCCGACTTTTCCGCTTCTTTGGCATTCAACTGCCCTGGAGCAGCCAAGCTGGGACGATATTGCGTTCAAGATTCCAAGCAACGTCGCGCGATCCAGCGACTCGAAATGGTTTTTTGAAAGCCAATACGCGATTGAAGCCGATAAATATCGTGGGACGTGCCCCGTCAAGCTTGGTGGTTGGCCTACCTGGATACAAGGCGAAAACTGGCCCGACGATGCAGAGCTATGCCTTCAGATCGATAGCACCGACAAGGGGCGCTTCTATGTCGGGGACTCCGGATCGTTATATCTGTTTCGAATACCCGACGGCTGGGCAATCAGATCAGACTTCTACTGACAAATCCGTTTTATAGGTTTTTTATTTCGAGCCAAGAATCGTCGTCAATGCTGCGTGCCAGGAAATAACACGGAGTTCCTATGTCCCAATCCCTCTTCCTCGTCGCCCTCGTCGTCGATGATTACGACCGCGCCAAGGCCTTCTATTGCGATGCCCTCGGCTTCGAGTGCCTGCAGGACGAGGTGCAGCCGGAGGGCAAGCGCTGGGTCGTGGTCAGACCGAAAGGCACCGAGGGCGCCGCGCTATTGCTCGCCCAGGCGGCAGGAGACAGCCAGCGCGCGGCGATCGGCAACCAGACCGGCGGGCGGGTCGGCTTCTTCCTCAAGACCGATGATTTCGCCCGCGATCATGCCGCGATGAAGGCAAAGGGCGTGCGTTTTCTGGAGGAGCCGCGGCATGAGGTCTACGGCACCGTGGCGGTCTTTGCTGATCCCTATGGCAACACCTGGGATCTCATCCAGCATTCTTCCTGAGACTCTGTCACATAGCCTCTTGATCCCCGTCGATACCGCGTGCATAAGCCGCTCGAACCAAGGGTCGAGCGCCGCTCACCCGGGCCCTCCACAAGCCTTTTGAGGACGACATGACCGAATTCAAGCCGCTCGTATTCTCCGGCGTTCAGCCTACCGGCAATCTCCACCTCGGTAACTATCTCGGCGCGATCCGCAAGTTCGTGGCCCTGCAGGCCAACAACGACTGCATCTACTGTGTCGTCGACATGCATGCGCTGACGGCTCAGCTCGTGCATGAGGACATGCCGAACCAGACGCGCTCGATCACCGCGGCCTTTCTTGCCGCCGGTATCGACCCGGAAAAGCACATCGTCTTCAATCAGTCGGCCGTGCCGGGGCACGCCGAACTCGCCTGGATCTTCAATTGCGTCGCCCGCATCGGCTGGATGAACCGCATGACGCAGTTCAAGGACAAGGCCGGCAAGGACCGCGAGCAGGCCTCGCTCGGCCTTTACGCCTATCCGAGCCTGATGGCCGCCGACATTCTGCTCTACCGCGCCACGCATGTTCCGGTTGGCGACGACCAGAAGCAGCATCTGGAGCTCACCCGCGATATCGCCATGAAGTTCAATCTGGACTACATGGAGCATATTCGCCGCACGGGCTATGGCATCGACATATCAGTCGGCGACGAGCCGGTGCATGCCTATTTCCCGATGGTCGAGCCGCTGATCGATGGCCCGGCACCGCGCGTCATGTCGCTGCGCGATGGCACGAAGAAAATGTCGAAGTCAGATGCTTCCGACCTCTCGCGCATCAACCTGCTCGACGACGAGGAAAACATTTCCAAGAAAATCCGCAAGGCCAAGACCGATCCGGATGGTTTGCCGAGCGAAATCGCCGGTCTCGCCGGCCGCCCGGAAGCCGACAATCTGGTCGGTATCTATGCAGCCCTTGCCGACAAGTCGAAGGCCGATGTTCTCTCCGAATTCGGCGGCCAGCAGTTCTCGGTCTTCAAGCCGGCGCTGGTCGATCTGGCCGTGCATGTGCTCTCGCCGATCACCACGGAAATGCGCCGCCTGATGGCCGATCCCGGCCACATCGACGCTGTTCTGCGCGATGGCAGTGCCCGCGCCCGCGCCCGCGCCGACGTGACCATGAAGCAGGTTCGCGATATTATCGGCTTTCTCTATTGATGATGTCGTAATGGAGAGCTCCCGTTGCCAAACGGGGGCTTGCAAAACGCCGCCTTCGGGTGTCAGAGTTGTCGCATGGTTTCAACACGTCTCTCTCGGCTCGAAGGCCATCGCCGCAAGTTCATGGCGGTCATCGACGGCACGCCCGAGTGCCAGCGCGCCGTCCATTATGCCGGCCGACGCGCCAAGAATTCCAATGGTGGCCTCGTGCTGCTCTACGTAATTCCCGAGGGCGACTTCCAGCAATGGCTTGGCGTCGAGGAGATCATGCGGGCGGAAGCGCGCGAGGAGGCCGAGGCGGCAACCGCAAAGGCGGCGCAGGCCGTGCGTGAAAACATCGGCATCGATGCGGAAATCGTCATCCGCGAGGGCGCGGCCGCCGAGCAGATCAATGCCGTCATCGAGGATGACCGGGATATTGCGCTTCTCGTGCTCGCCGCCGGTTCCGCCAAGGAAGGCCCAGGCCCGCTCGTCTCGTCGATCGCCGGTCGAGCCGCCGCCTTCCCGATCCCGGTGACGGTGCTTCCGGATACGCTGAGCAACGAGGAAATCGACGCGCTGAGTTGATCGCGTGTGCTATTTCTTGAGAAACACTCTCTTGAATGGAATGGCTAAAAGGCCTATCTTCTTTTGAAATATTCTAAAGTCGGGACCGGGCGCCTGCCCGCCGCATGGAGACCAAGATGTTCATTCAGACCGAAGCGACGCCGAATCCCGCGACCCTCAAGTTCCTGCCGGGCAAGGTGGTGATGGAAAACGGCACGGCCGAGTTCCGCAGCGCCGACGAAGCCGAGGCTTCGCCGCTGGCTGCCCGCCTTTTCGAGATCCCGGGCGTCACCGGCGTCTATTTCGGCTATGACTTCATCTCCGTCTCCAAGGAAAACCAGGAATGGCAGCATCTGAAGCCCGCCATTCTCGGTTCGATCATGGAGCATTTCATGTCCGGCAAGCCGGTCATGGGCTCGACCTCCGTGCTGTCCGAAGTGCAGGATGCCGGCGGCGAATTCTTCGACGAGGGCGATGAGGCGATCGTACTGACCATCAAGGAGCTGCTGGATACCCGCGTTCGTCCGGCCGTTGCCCAGGATGGCGGCGACATCACCTTCCGCGGTTTCCGCGACGGCAAGGTCTACCTCAACATGAAGGGTTCCTGCGCCGGTTGCCCGTCTTCGACGGCAACGCTGAAGCATGGCGTGCAGAACCTGCTGCGCCATTTCGTGCCCGAAGTTCAGGAAGTCGAAGCCGTCTAAGCATGGTTCCAAGGCGCCGAGCGGTTTTTGGATAGGATTATGCAAGAACCAAACGCTCGCGCACCGGAGCATTCGACGACAAATCAACCGCGCCGCAAGCGCGGCTTTTCGGAAAAATTGACATGATCGTACTGGCGCTCGACACGGCAGGTGTGGATTGCGCTGCCGCTGTGTATGATAGCGGCAGTGATTCTGTGATGGGGGAGGTCACGGAAACGATCGGACGGGGACATGCCGAGCATTTGATGCACGTTGTCGACGAAGCGCTGGCGAAAGCTGGTGTGGCGCTTTCGGCCATAGAGCGTGTCGTCGTGACCGTCGGCCCCGGTTCCTTCACCGGCATCCGCATCGGCGTCGCAGCCGCGCGCGGGTTTGCACTTTCCCTTAATATCTACGCGGTTGGCGTCACGACCCTCGAGGTCATGGCCGCGACCGCGCGACAGCAGAATCCGGGCAAGTCGGTTCTGGCTGCCATCGATGCGAAACGCGAGGAGATCTATCTCCAGGCCTTCGATGCCGATGGCAACCCGCTGGACGAGGCTCGGGCCGTGACGATCGACGAAGCGCGGACAATTGTGAGCGCTTTCGACGGTATCGTCACCGGAACGGCCGCCGCCCGGTTGAGCGACGCGCCGCCTGCGGAGCGGCCAGACGCATTTCCGATTGCCATCGTTGCCCGGCTGGGCGCTGGCAAGCCTGCCGGCGAAAAGCCGAAGCCGCTTTATCTTCGCGGACCCGATGCCAGACCGCAGGCCGGATACGCAGTTGCCAGGCAATAGACATGCTCGAATCCTATCTTACCTTGAAAGCAGAATACGAAATCGTCCCGATGGAGCTGAAGGATTGCGCTGAGGTGGCGATCCTGCATGGCGAGCGGTTCCCGCAGGTCTGGGACGAGAGCGAATTTCAGGGCCTCCTCGGACAGGAAACGACCTTCGGCTTCGTCGCCCGCCAGACCAATGCCATCCTGAAAAAGGCACTTCCCGGCTTTGTGCTGGCGCGACATGTGGCGGGTGAGGGTGAAATTCTGACCATTGCCGTCAATGCCAAGCTCGGGCGCTCCGGTCTCGGCTGGCGGCTGATGCACGCGGCCCTTCGCGAAGCCCGTAGCCGGGGCGGGGAAGCCATGTTCCTGGAGGTCGATGGCGGCAATCAGCCGGCACTCGGGCTCTACCGCAAGCTCGGTTTCGAGACCGTCGGCGAGCGCAGGGCCTATTATGTCGGCGAAAACGGCCAGAAGTCGACGGCGCTTGTCATGCGCCGCGTTCTTCGCTAGAGCATTTTGCAGCCAAGTGGCATCACTTGTCGTCGCACAAATGCGGCAAAACAAATAGTTAGAGCAGCAATTCGGCGCTCTAGCTGTTGTCACAGTCCAAACAGACCGAAGACAGCGATTGATGGAAGACGCCGTAAAATCCCTGGAGGAGCTTTGCGCCGAGCGCGGAATGCGCATGACGGACCAGCGCCGGGTCATTGCGCGCATCATCGAGAGTTCCGAGGATCATCCGGATGTCGAGGAGCTCTATCGCCGCTCCGTAGAGGTGGATGCGAAGATCTCGATCTCCACGGTCTACCGCACGGTAAAACTGTTCGAGGACGCCGGCCTTCTTGCCCGCCACGATTTCCGCGATGGCCGCTCCCGCTACGAGACCGTGCCGGAGGAGCACCACGATCATCTGATCGACCTGAAAAGCGGCGTGGTGATCGAATTTCATTCGCCGGAGATCGAGGCATTGCAGGAGCGCATTGCCCGCGAACACGGCTTCAAACTCGTCGACCACCGGCTGGAGCTTTACGGCATCCCGCTGAAGAAGGACGAAGGTTGACGTGAAGGCTTTCATGCAGGAGCGAATGATTTGATGACCTGGCTGCGCATCGGCTGTGCCGCTGTGGTCATTTGCGTCGTCAGCGCGGTGATGCTGCCGCTGCAGATCGTTTGCTTGCGTTTCGACTGGAAGCTCAGGCGCTATCTGCCGCGCTATTGGCATCGCATCGTCTGCTATTGGCTTGGCGTCCGCATCCATGTGATCGGCAAGATCGAGACGAGCCGGCCCTTGATGCTGGCGGCCAATCACTCATCCTGGCTGGATATTCTCGTTCTATCGGCAGTCGCCGATGTTGCCTTCATCGCCAAGTCGGAAGTGCGGGATTGGCCGATCTTCGGTCAGTTCGCGCAGTGGCAGAAGAGCGTCTTCGTCGAGCGCGAGCAAAAGCGCAAGACGGGCGATCAGGTGAATGAGATCGGGGACCGCATGGCCGATGGCGAGATCATGGTGCTGTTCCCGGAAGGAACGACTTCCGACGGCAATCGCCTGCTTGAGGTCAAGTCATCGCTGTTCGGCGCCGCTGCCGCTGCCTTGCCGAAGGCGCCGGATGCCGTCGTGCATGTCCAGCCGGTAGCGGTCGCTTATACCCGCGTCCACGGTACGGCCATGGGCCGCTATTATCGCCCGCTGACGGCATGGCCGGGCGATATCGAGCTCGTGCCGCACCTGAAGGGCATCATCCAGTGCGGTGCCATCGATGTCGACGTCTGCTTCGGCGAGGCGGTCGATTATCGAGCCGGCACCAACCGCAAGGAAGTCAGCGCCACCATCGCGCGGCGCATCCGCAATATGCTCGCCAGCCGCCTGCTCGGCCGCGAGATCGCCTGATTTCCAGGTGATTCCAACTTTTCCATTTTCTCCGAGGGCAAAAGCCACTACATAGCGGCCCATGACCAAGGACAGCCTAACTCTCGACGCCCCGGCGGCCGATGCTTTGCAGCTCGGCCCCCGCGACGGCTCCAACAGCCGCAAGGTCTTCATCAAGACCTACGGCTGCCAGATGAACGTCTATGATTCCACGCGGATGAGCGATGCGCTGTCCCGCGACGGCTATGAGCCGACCGAAGACATGGAAGAGGCCGATCTCGTCCTGCTGAATACCTGTCATATCCGCGAGAAGGCCGCCGAAAAGGTCTATTCCGCGCTCGGCCGTCTGCGTGAGATGAAGAAGCGCAAGGCTGCCGACGGTCGCGAGATGATGATCGGCGTCACCGGCTGCGTCGCGCAGGCCGAGGGTGAGGAAATCCTGCGTCGCGCGCCCGCCGTTGATGTCGTCATCGGCCCGCAGACCTATCACCGCCTGCCGGATGCGCTTCGTCGCGCCAAGGAAGGCCAGCGCGTCGTCGATACCGAATATGCGATCGAGGACAAGTTCGAGCATCTGCCGATCGCTGAAAAAACAAAGATCCGTGCCCGCGGCGTCACCGCCTTTCTGACGGTGCAGGAAGGCTGCGACAAGTTCTGTACCTTCTGCGTCGTGCCCTATACGCGCGGCTCCGAAGTCTCGCGCCCGGTCGCCCAGATCGTCGAGGAAGCCGAGAAACTTGTGGATGGCGGCGTGCGCGAAATCACGCTGCTCGGCCAGAACGTCAATGCCTGGCACGGCATCGGCCCTACGGGGGAGACCTGGAGCCTTGGTGATCTCCTCTATCGCCTGGCGGAAATTCCCGGCCTGGCGCGCCTGCGCTATACGACCAGCCATCCGCGCGACATGGATGACCGCCTGATCGGCGCGCATCGCGATCTACGCACGCTGATGCCCTATCTGCACCTGCCTGTTCAGGCCGGCTCAGACCGGATCCTGAAGGCGATGAACCGCCGGCACACGGCGGCGGAATACCTCACTCTCATCGAGAGAATCCGTACGGCCCGCCCGGATATTGCCCTTTCGGGTGACTTCATCGTCGGCTTCCCGGGGGAGACAGACCAGGATTTTGAGGATACACTCAGACTGATCGAGGAGGTGAATTATGCACAGGCCTTCTCGTTCAAATATTCGACGCGGCCGGGCACACCCGGTGCGGAGCTGAAGGATCAGGTGCCCGAAGAGGTCAAGACCGAGCGTTTGGAGCGGTTGCAGGCATTGCTGCTGAGGCAGCAGCACGCTTTTGCCGAGGCTTGCGTGGGCAAAACAGTGGATATCCTTCTGGAAAAGCCGGGCCGGATGCCGGGCCAGTTGATTGGACGCTCCCCTTGGCTGCAATCTGTGAATGTTGATGCAAAAGCATCGCAAATCGGTGACATTATTAACGTACGAATCACCGGAACCAGCACCAACAGCCTTTTCGCTGAATTGCTCTAGGTTCCGGCCGACCCAAGGGAGCCGCACCGCTTGAACGGACAGGAATTGGTTTCTTCTTCATCGCGCCAGCCCCGCACCGCGAGCGACGCCAATCACTTCACCCTGACGTTCGAAAATAATCGGTTCGCCAGCGAGCTTTTCGGGCAGTTCGACCAGAATTTGAAGCTGCTTGAGGAACGCCTCGGCATCGACGCCCGCGCTCGCGGCAATTCTGTCGTCATCACCGGCGACGTGCTGGCCACCAATCAGGCGCGCCGCACGCTCGATTACCTCTATGACAAGCTCCAAAAAGGCGGCAATGTAGAGCGTTCCGATGTGGAAGGGGCAATCCGCATGGCGGTTGCCGCCGACGACCAATTGACGCTGCCGACCATGGAGAGAAAAGCCAAGTTGACGATGGCGCAGATTTCGACGCGCAAGAAGACGATCATTGCGCGCACGCCGACCCAGGATGCCTACATGCGGGCGCTGGAGCGCTCCGAGCTCGTCCTCGGCGTCGGCCCTGCCGGTACCGGCAAGACCTATCTCGCCGTTGCGCACGCTGCCCAGCTCCTGGAGCGCGGCGCGGTGGAAAAGATCATCCTGTCGCGCCCGGCCGTCGAAGCCGGCGAGCGCCTCGGCTTCCTGCCAGGCGACATGAAGGAAAAGGTCGATCCCTATCTGCGCCCGCTCTATGACGCGCTTTACGACATGATGCCGGGCGACAAGGTCGAACGCGCTATCACGGCCGGCGTCATCGAGATCGCGCCGCTCGCCTTCATGCGCGGCCGCACGCTTGCCAATGCTGCCGTCATCCTCGACGAGGCGCAGAACACGACATCGATGCAGATGAAAATGTTCCTGACGCGTCTCGGCGAAAATTCGCGGATGATCGTGACGGGCGATCCGAGCCAGATCGATTTGCCCCGCGGCGTCAAATCAGGCCTGGTGGAAGCGCTTGATCTGCTGAACGGTGTCGAGGGCATCACCATCGTCCGCTTCAAGGATACGGACGTCGTCCGCCACCCGCTGGTGGCGCGCATCGTCCGGGCCTACGATTCCACCTACGCCGCAAAGGCAGAGGAAAACGATCCGCAGATCTGATCTGCGCTCCGAAAGCTCATGGCAGAACTCGACATACAGATCAGCGTGGAGGAGGGCGACTGGCCCTCCGAAGAGCAATTGCAAGCGCTTGCCGAGCGGGTGCTCGGCGAGGCCGCCGCCTATCTGAAGAAACACGAAAAGCAGCCATTTCCAAAAATGGCGACCGAATTGTCGCTGGTCTTCACAGACGATGCCTCGATCCGCGAGATCAATGCGGAGTGGCGCTCGCAGGACAAGGCGACGAACGTGCTTTCCTTCCCGGCCTTCCCGCTGGAACCCGGCGGCAAGCCCGGCCCGATGCTTGGCGATATCATCATCGCCAGGGAAACCGTGGAGCGCGAAGCTGTCGATCTCGAAAAGAGTTTTGACGAGCATTTGACCCATTTGATGGTGCATGGTTTCTTGCATCTCTTCGGCTACGACCATATGAATAATAGTGAAGCCGAAAGAATGGAGGGGCTGGAGACTCGCATTTTGGCTAGTCTTGGCCTATCTGATCCCTATGCGGGACAAGACCCCATTTGATTTGAACCCTGTCTGACCAGGAACAATGAGCGACTTTACGACGAGATCGGCCCCCGAGGCCAAAGACGGCGCCGATGCAGCCTCCTCCGACGAGGTAGGCAGTAGTAGCAACGGCAAGCGATCCCACTCTTCATTCTGGGCACGTGCTGCACGCATTCTGCGCCCGGCACAGGACTCCGCCCGGCTGCGCGAGGATCTTGCCGATGCGTTGATGACCAACGCCGCCGGCGATGATGCCTTCTCCGCGGATGAGCGGGCGATGCTGCACAATATCCTGCGCTTCCGCGAGGTGCGCGTCGAGGATGTCATGGTGCCGCGCGCCGACATCGAAGCGGTGGACCAGAACATCACCATCGGCGAGCTGATGATCCTCTTCGAGGAAAGCGGTCGCTCGCGTATGCCCGTCTATGCCGACACGCTGGATGATCCGCGCGGCATGGTGCATATCCGCGATCTTCTCTCCTATGTCGCCAAGCAGGCCCGTAACAAGCGCCGCAGCGGCAGTACGAAGACGGCGGCCGCTGCAACGGCAGCCCCTGCGGCCGAAAAGCCGGCGCGCTCGGTCAAGCCGAATTTCGACCTTTCGCGGGTCGATCTGCAGAAGACGCTGGCGGAAGCCGGCATTATCCGCAAGATCCTGTTCGTGCCGCCTTCCATGCTCGCCTCCGATCTCCTGCGTCGCATGCAGGTCAATCGCACGCAGATGGCCTTGGTTATCGATGAATATGGCGGTACCGACGGCCTCGCGTCACACGAAGACATCGTCGAAATGGTCGTCGGCGACATCGACGACGAGCACGATGACGAAGAAGTGATGTTCAAGCGCGTCTCCGAAGACGTCTTCGTGGCCGACGCCCGTGTCGAGCTGGAGGAGATCGCAGCTGCGATCGGTCCGGATTTCGATATCGCCGAGCAGGTGGACGAAGTGGACACGCTTGGCGGTTTGATCTTCTCGGCTCTTGGCCGCATTCCGGTGCGTGGCGAGGTCGTGCAGGCGCTTCCAGGTTTCGAATTCCATATTCTCGATGCCGATCCGCGCCGCATCAAGCGGGTGCGCATCACGCGTAAGCGTCACGCTGTTCGCCGCCGGCCGACCGTAAAGCTGGAAGGTGAGGCAGGTACGCAGGAACGCGATTTGCCGGCACCGGAAGCGATCACCGAGGAAGCGCCGGCCGAGCGTAACGCCGCTAGCCAATAAATGGCGCAAGAGCGGGACAAATCGCTGCATTTTTGAAAGACTGCGCCCAATTGATTCGCGATTGGACGGAGCTGGCGCATGGAATGGCTTTCGGGCAGGGTGATCCTCGTCTGGGGTTTCAAACGTGCGTTGCTTACGATCCTTGCCGGGGCCATCGGCGTTCTGGCATTGCCGCCCTTCGGCTTTTTCGCGGCAATGTTCGTCTCGTTTACGCTACTCGTCTGGCTGCTGGACGGTGTCGCCGCCGGCCCGGATAGTGGCTTGCTCGGGCGCCTGTGGCCTGCCTTCTTCACCGGCTGGCTATTCGGCTTCGGCTATTTTGTCGCCGGTCTCTGGTGGCTCGGCCATGCGCTGCTGATCGATGCCGATGAATTTGCCTGGGCGCTGCCGCTGGCAATCCTCGGTCTGCCGGCCTTTCTGGCCATATTCTACGGCGTGGCGACCGCGCTTGCCCGCATCCTGTGGTCCGATGGCATGGGGCGTATCGCAGCGCTCGCCTTCAGCTTCGGCATTCTGGAATGGCTGCGCAGCTTTCTCTTCACCGGCTTTCCCTGGAATGCCATCGGCTATGGCGCCATGCCCATTCCGCTGATGATGCAGTCGGCGCATGTGGTCGGCATGCTTGGCGTCACCGTGCTTGCTGTCTTCGTCTTCGCAACGCCGGCGCTGCTTGGCACCCGCCAGGGCAGGGTGCCGGGGATCGGCATTGCGATCCTCATCGTCACGGCTCATCTCGGCTATGGCTATTACGCGCTGAACCTGCCGGACGCGCCGCTGACCGACGCCAAGACGGCGCCGGTCGTGCGCATCGTGCAGCCGTCCATCGATCAGGAAACCAAGATGGATACGGCCGCCGACCGCTCCGCCATCTTCGACAAGCATCTGGCGCTTTCCGTCCAGCCGTCTGCCAATGGCGGCAAGCGGCCTGACATCATCGTCTGGCCGGAAACGGCCGTGCCCTTCATCCTGACCGACAATCGCGATGCGCTCGCCCGTATCGCGGATCAGCTCGATGACGATCAGATCCTGATCACCGGCGCCGTCCGCGTCGAAGACATGGGGCCGGGCGTCGAGCCGCGTTACTATAATTCGATCTACGTCATCGATGGCCGTGGCCAGATCATCGGCGCGTCCGACAAGACCCATCTCGTTCCCTTCGGCGAGTATGTGCCCTTCGAGCACATTCTGAGCTATCTCGGCATCGAGAATGTCGTGGAGCTTCCGGGGGGATTTTCAGCGGCGACAAAGCGGCAATTGCTGGCCATGCCCGACGGCGTCAAATTCTATCCGTTGATCTGCTACGAGATCATCTTTCCGAACGAAATGACGCCGGAAATTCGCCAGGCCGATGCCATCCTCAACGTCACGAATGACGGCTGGTTCGGCGATACGCCTGGCCCATACCAGCATTTCCAGCAGGCAAGGGTGAGGGCGGTGGAGCAGGGACTGCCGCTGATTCGAAGCGCCAATACCGGCATTTCAGCATTTGTTGATGCACACGGACGGGTGCTTTCTGGTATCGATTATAATCAGCAAGGCTTTATAGATACCACTTTAGGTGGCGCAACCGTATCGCGCATCGACGATAAAGCCAGAAAAACATACTTTTGGTTGATCATCGGAGCAGTCGGCATGATTGCCGCGATTTCGCGCATGGGTTTTATTTTCAGGGTGAATTGACCAAAAAACCCTAAAATTGCATAGTGCTAGATGTCCGCCTTTCGAACGTAGACTGGAGGCCTTGGGGGCGTCGGCTGCAACGTGGCGTTATAGGGGTGGTGAAGGGTACCGGGTGGCAGGTCCTGAATTCAACCTATGTTAGGGTAAAATGATGATTGAGAATAAAAAGAAGCCGAACCCCATCGACATTCATGTCGGTAGCCGCATACGCCTCCGCCGCACGATGCTTGGCATGAGCCAGGAGAAGCTCGGCGAAAGCCTCGGAATTACGTTTCAGCAGATTCAGAAATACGAAAAAGGCACCAACCGCGTTGGCGCCAGCCGCCTCCAGAATATCTCCAGCATCCTCAATGTCCCGGTTTCCTTCTTTTTCGAGGACGCACCGGGCGAGCATTCGGCCGGCGCGGGTGGCATGGCCGAGGCATCCAGCTCCAACTACGTCGTCGACTTTCTGTCTTCTTCGGAAGGATTGCAGCTCAACCGCGCCTTCGTGAAAATTTCCGATGGCAAGGTCCGACGCAAGGTTGTCGAGCTGGTCAAGGCGCTCGCGGCCGAGGCGGATGCCGAGTAACCCTTCGAAGCGGGGTTAAACCGACAAAGTCGAGAGGCGGTCATTTTGGCCGCCTTTTCGCTATTTACGGCAAAATTTTATCACTTGAACGGGGATATAAAGATATATTTATGTCCTTGTGCGGCTTGTTTTTCGAGGCGGAGACGAATATCAAAAGCAGAGATTTGTTCTTTGAGGGGAATCCCGCATGCGCGCGAATTATCTGTTTACGAGTGAGTCTGTTGCCGAAGGTCACCCGGATAAAGTTTGTGACCGCATTTCCGATGAAATTGTCGATCTGGTTTACCGCGAGGCTGCAAAGACCGGCGTGAACCCCTGGACCGTGCGCATTGCATGCGAGACCCTTGCCACCACCAACCGCGTCGTCATCGCGGGTGAAGTGCGTCTGCCGCCAAGCCTGATGAAGAAGGACAAGGACGGCAACGACGTCATCAATCCTTCGAAGTTCAAGGCCGCCGCTCGCCGCGCCATCAAGGATATCGGTTACGAGCAGGATGGCTTCCACTGGAAGAAGGCACGCATCGATGTCCTGCTGCACTCGCAGTCCGCCGACATCGCCCAGGGCGTCGACAATGCTGCCGACCAGCAGGGCGACGAAGGTGCTGGCGACCAGGGCATCATGTTCGGCTACGCCTGCAAGGAAACGCCTGACCTCATGCCGGCGCCGATCTACTATTCGCACAAGATCCTGCAGCTGCTCGCTGCCGCCCGCAAGAAGGGCGATGGCGAAGTCGCCAAGCTCGGCCCGGACGCCAAGAGCCAGGTGACGGTCCGTTACGTCGACGGAAAGCCGTCCGAAGTGACCTCGATCGTGCTTTCCACCCAGCATCTCGACGAGAACTGGGACTCGAAGAAGGTTCGCGCCGTTGTCGAGCCCTATATCGTCGAAGCCCTTGGTGACCTGAAGATCGCTTCTGATTGCAAGTGGTACATCAACCCCACCGGCAAGTTCGTCATCGGCGGTCCCGACGGTGATGCTGGCCTCACCGGCCGCAAGATCATCGTCGACACCTACGGCGGTGCAGCCCCGCATGGCGGCGGCGCATTCTCCGGCAAGGACACGACCAAGGTCGACCGTTCCGCGGCCTACGCCGCCCGCTATCTGGCGAAGAACGTTGTCGCCGCCGGTCTTTCCGATCGCTGCACGATCCAGCTCTCCTACGCCATCGGCGTTGCTCAGCCGCTGTCGATCTATGTCGACCTGCACGGCACGGGCAAGGGTGTGACCGAGGACCAGGTCGAAGCGGCCATCCGCAAGAACATGGACCTCTCGCCGACCGGCATCCGCCGCCACCTCGACCTCAACAAGCCGATCTACGCCAAGACCTCGGCTTACGGTCACTTCGGCCGCAAGGCCGGCCGTGACGGCTCTTTCTCCTGGGAGCGTACGGACCTGGTGAAGGCTCTCAAGGAAGCAGTGAAGCTCCGGGAAGCCGCATGATCGATACCGAGCGCCGGTCGCGGGCGACGGAAGCATTCTTCGGCCGGCGCAAGGGTAAGGCCTTGCGCGGCCAGCAGGCTGAAAAGCTGGAAGCATTGCTGCCGCAGTTCATCATCGATCTTGCCGCCCCGGCGCCGCAGCCGCTGAACGATCTTTTCCCGGTGCCATCAGAGCGTCTGCGCCTGGAGATCGGCTTCGGCGGTGGAGAGCATCTGATCCACAGGGCGCTGGAGCAGCCGAAGACCGGCTTCATCGGTGTCGAGCCTTTCGTCAATTCGATGCAGAAGCTGCTTGCGCGTGTCGAGGAGGCAGGCGCACACAATATCCGCGTCTACAATGACGACGCGACGCAGGTGCTGGATTGGCTGCCGGACGGCTGTCTGGATCAGATCGACCTGCTTTATCCGGATCCCTGGCCGAAGAAGAAGCACTGGAAGCGCCGCTTCGTCTCCCAGGTGAACCTTGCCCGCTTCCATCGCGTCCTGAAGCCAGGCGCCCTCTTCTGCTTCGCGTCTGACATCGACACCTATGTCAATTGGACGCTGCAGCACTGCCAGGCGCATGGCGGCTTCGAGTGGACTGCGCAGAATGCCGCCGACTGGCTGACGCCCTATGAGGGCTGGCCAAGCACGCGCTACGAGGCAAAGGCCCGCCGCGAAGGGCGCTCGTCTGCCTATCTGACCTTCAAGAGGGTCTGATCGCTCCGGTTACGGGCGAGAATTTCAGATTGAAATATTCACATCATCCCGTCAGGACCGCCGCTTTGGGCGGTCTGGATCATGCGCATACGTTGCCAGGTGGGGCCGGTTCGATGCGGTCCTTGCGGACGGTGACTTTCACCGTCGGGCGACGCTCATGGTCAGTGCAGGCTGACCGTCTTCAATTCGTCTTCGGCAGCACGATAGAAGGTGCTGGAGCGATTGTCCGTCAAGAGGATCGGGGTGCCGTCGGCGCCGAAAAGCGCCCATAGATCGACATCCGGATCGATATCGGGCGCTTCCGGGAAGCAGCGGGATACTTCGGACCAATCCATTTTTCTGATGTAGGCGACCTCACCGGTGCCGATATTGGCAAGTTCGGATGGGGTCAGGCGGGCGGTAGCTTCTTTCAACAACATGCTCGTACCTCCAGTATGAGGGACCAACGGCTCCAGAGCATGATGCCGAAAAGTGTGGATGGCTTTCGGGCGACGTCGTGCTCTAGTTCTTTGATTCTAGAGCCGATTCAGACTTCAGGCCGATTCGGCCTAAAGTCATCCGGCTCCAGGCCGTTGTGCTACTGTGAGACCGAAATGTTAATTTTCTTTACTATACGGTCGGGTTCCGGCCGAATGAGATCGACGGAGAGCAGGCCGTTCTTGAGCGCGGCGCCGAGCACCTGCATGCCGTCGGCAAGAACGAAAACGCGCTGAAACTGCCGGGCCGCAATACCGCGATAGAGATAGTCGCGCTCGCCCTGCTCGATCTGGCGGCCGCGGATCAGCAGCTGGTTTTCTTCCGTCGTGACATCGAGCTCGTCTTCGGAAAAGCCGGCAACAGCCAGCGTGATGCGCAGTCGCTCCGGCTCGCCGGAAAGGCGATCCGCATGCATCCGTTCGATATTGTAGGGAGGGTAACCGTCGCTGGCCTTGGAAATCCGCTCAAGCGTCTTTTCCATAGTATCAAAGCCCAGAAGCAGCGGGCTGGCAAAGGGAGTCGTCCGGCTCATTGTCTCAAAGTCCTTGGGTGTCAAGCGACCGTTCCGGACCTGATCTTCAGCACCCGGTTGTCCCTAATATGGGAGTACGCGCCTGTGAGTGCAAGCCATGGCGTCTTCGCATTTGCGAGATCGAAATCCATGGCGGCGAATCGTTTTGCGGGATGGCGTGCGAGCGCTTGACAAAGCCGGACCGGACCCGCGACAAAGCCTGTCGATCTGCACCGGAGGAAAGTTACAGATATGACCGAACCTAGAAAAATCATCATCGATACGGACCCTGGTCAGGACGACGCCGCGGCGATCTTTCTCGCCTTCGGCAGCCGCGAGGAGATCGAGGTGCTTGGCATTACGGCGGTTGCCGGCAACGTGCCGCTGAGCCTGACGAGCCGCAATGCCCGCATCGTCTGCGAACTCTGCAATCGCCGTGACGTCAAGGTGTTTGCCGGCGCCGATGCGCCGCTGAAGCGCAAGCTGGTGACGGCGGAGCATGTGCATGGCAAGACCGGGCTGGACGGTCCGGAACTGTCCGAGCCGACGATGCAGCTGCAGCCGGGCCACGCCGTCGATTTCATCATCGATACGCTGCGCAAGGAGCCGGAAGGCGCCGTCACGCTCTGCACGCTCGGCCCGCTGACCAACATCGCAATGGCCTTCCAGAAGGCGCCTGAGATCGTCGGACGCGTACGCGAACTTGTCATGATGGGCGGCGGCTTCTTCGAGGGCGGCAACATCACGCCGGCGGCCGAGTTCAACATCTATGTCGACCCGGAGGCGGCAGACGTCGTGTTCCGCTCGGGCGTTCCCATCGTCATGATGCCGCTCGACGTCACCCACAAGCTGCTGACGCGCAAGGATCGCGTCGAGCGCATCGCCGCCGTCGGCACGCCGCCGGCTAAGGCCATGGTCGAAATGCTGCAGTTCTTCGAGCGTTTCGATATCGAGAAGTACGGTTCGGACGGCGGTCCGCTGCATGATCCGACCGTTATCGCCTACCTTCTGAAGCCCGAGCTCTTCAAGGGCCGCGAATGCAACGTCGAGATCGAGGTGACGTCGGAACTGACCGTCGGCATGACTGTCGTCGACTGGTGGCATGTCACCGACCGCAAGCGCAACGCCAAGGTCATGCGCGACGTCGATGCCGATGGCTTCTTCGCGCTGCTGACGGAGCGCTTCGCCCGCATTTGATCAAGACCCATGAAAAAGGCCGCCGGAGCGATCCGGCGGCCTTTTGTATTTCATCGAGCCAAGATCGGCTCAGAACTCTTCCCAGTCGTCCTGGGCGAGTGCGTTGGCGCCTTGCGTCTGCGGAATTGCCTTGCGTGCCGGTGCTGCAGCGGCGGGCGCTGCTCGGCGCGGCGCTGCCGGAGCCCGCATCTGCTGGGCGGTCGCCCGCAATGCGCTGGCATTCTCCTGGACGGCACGTGCGGTGCGGAAGCGCGCAACGAGCGTCCGCAGCGACTGGGCTTCCTCGGCAAGCGCCACGCTGGAGGCTGTGGTCTCCTCGACCATCGCGGCATTCTGCTGGGTCACCTGATCCATCTGGTTCATGGCCGAGTTGATTTCCTTGAGGCCAATAGCCTGCTCGCTTGCGGAGGCGGAGATCTGGCGGATCAGGCCGTTGATCTCCATCACCTGCTGGGCGATCTTGTGCAGGGCATCGCCCGTGCGGCCGACCAGATCGACGCCTTCCTTGACCTGTCCGGCCGAGGCATTGATCAGGGTCTTGATCTCCTTGGCGGCGTTGGCCGAGCGCTGAGCCAGCTCACGCACTTCCTGCGCGACAACGGCAAAGCCCTTGCCGGCTTCACCCGCGCGGGCAGCTTCGACACCTGCGTTGAGCGCCAGGAGATTGGTCTGGAAGGCGATCTCGTCGATGACGCCGATGATGCGGGAGACTTCCTGCGACGATTGCTCGATGCCGTGCATCGAGGAAATGGCCTTCTGCACGATCTCGCCGGAATGCTCGGCATCCTGCGATGCGGCATTGACGCTGCTTGCTGCCGTACGGGCGTTCTCGGCGCTCGAATTGACCTGTGCGGTCAGCTCGTTGAGGGCCGCTGCCGTCTCTTCAAGGCTGGCGGCCTGCTGTTCGGTACGACGGGCGAGATCCGATGCGCTGTTGCTGATTTCGCCGGTGCCGCTGCTGATATTGCCGACGCTGACATTGACCGTGTGGACGGTGTCCTCAAGGCTCGCCAGCGCGGCATTGAAGTCCTGCTTGAGCTGGGCGTACTCGCCGGGAAAGTCGTCCGTGATCCGCTGGGTAAGATTGCCCTTCGAAAGCTCGGCGAGGCTCTGGCCGAGAATGCTCACGATATGGCGCTGCAGCGTGACGCTCTCGTTGCGTTCGCTCTCCGAGCGGCGGCGTTCGCCTTCAGCAGCCAGGCGCTGATCATTGGCTTCGCCTTCCAGGCGCTTGGTGTCGGCAAGCGCGAAGCGGAAGCCTTCCAGAGCCTTGGCGACTGAACCCACTTCGTCGGCACGAGCTTGGCCGGCGACCGGCTCGGCATAATTGCCGGCGCTCAGGCGATTGACGCTTGCGACGAGACCGGCGAGCGGCGTCTGCACGAAGCCGCGCACCGCGGCGTAGAGAGCGAGCATGACAGCGGCGAGTACCAAAAGCCCGGCGACGATCATCATGTAGGTCTGATCGCGTACAGGCGCTGCGATCGCGCTGTGCGGCACGTCGATGAGAACGACCCAGGTGGCGTTGAGACCCGGAACGGCGAAAGGATAGACGACGCGGTCGAATTCCTCGCCGCCATTGTCGGCGAGGTTTTTCAGGATGCTGGCGGAAGAGGAGGTCAGCGCCGCCTTGATCGTGTCAGCACCCGAGCCGTTATAATCCTTCATCAGCAGGTCGGCACTCGGTGCCACCAGCCACTTGTTGTCCTGGGAAACCAGCAGCACGCGGCCGGTGCCGAACGGCTGCATCTTCTGCAGTTTCGTCGAAAGTGAATTGAGGGAGATATCGACGCCTGCAATGCCGATCAGCTTGCCGCCGGACATGACGGGATAGGCGATCGAGCTCATGGTCGTCGGAACGTCGGTGCCCTGTGCGAGGTAGGGCGGCGTGATCGCGCCCTTGCCGCTGTCGGCGGCAAGCTTCCACCAGGGCGCCGTGTAATCATTGTCGAAGGTCGAGAACTGGATGCCGCCATCTTTCGTCTTCGACCAGTAGGGCGTGAAGGCACCCTTGTCGTTGACGCCCTGATCCTTGTTGTTTGCAAGTTCCGTGGTCTTGCCATCCAGCGCGCCGAGCTGCTCGCAGAACCAGCTGCCGAAGGCAAAGGCATTCTGTTCGACATTGGCCTTGAGGATATTGATCATGCCCTTGCGGTCGAAGGTATGGCCTTCGTGGCCGCGGCCGATGATGGCGGCCATGGAGCGGGCGGCGCTCGCCATTTCGCCGACATTGGCGGCGATTTCGTTGGAAATGGATTTGGCCTCGGTATTCGCCTGATCCATCGTCAGCGTCTCGACGCGATCACGGGTCTGGGAAATCAGCAGAAAATTGGAAACCAGCAAAACGAGTGCGATCGCCAGCCCAGTGACCAAGATCAGCTTGGCCGCAAGCGACTTCATACGAAAGATGAACATCATTTCCTCGAAAAAGCGATGCGTCGGATACACATTATCCGAATGCAAGGTCGGCGCAGGATGGCCCTGTCATGGAGCCGCCGTTAAATTCCTGTCGCGGCCGGAAGGCCATACGCACCAGGCCAGAGGAGAATGATATGGAAGCGCAAAAATTTAATTAATTGCGCTTCCGGATGCTTGTGATTTGTTGCCGTTAAAGCCGTTTTGCCACTTCGCTGGCAACGGGAATTGAGGGCTGCGCACCCGGCTTCAGGCAGGCGAGTGAACCGGCGACGGCCGCGCGGCGCAGGCTGGCGTGAAAATCGAGGCCTTGGTCGAGGCTGGCGGCGAAATAGCCACAGAAGGTATCGCCGGCGCCGACGGTGTCCACCGGTTCGATCACAAGGCCCTTGGCGCGCGAAAGCTCGCCGCCGCGAATGGCGATGACGCCATCGCCGCCGAGTGTCACGATCAGGGTCTGGCCGGTCTCGCCATGCAGGCGGACGAGTGCCGCTTCGCGCTCGGATGCCGACATGTTGTCCTGGCCGGCCAGCCTCTCGAATTCCGTCTCGTTGGCGATGACGATATCGGCAAGGCGGCCGAGGCGGGCGGCTTCGGGGATTAGCGGCGCGAGATTGAGCACGGTGCGCACGCCCTTTGCCTTTGCGGCGTTCAGCGCAGTTTCGACGGCGGCGACCGGGATTTCGAACTGCAGCATCAGCGTATCGCCGGGGCTTAGCGCGGCAACGGCAGCCGTTGCGTGTTCGGCGGTATTCGTGCCATTGGCACCCGGAACGACGGCGATCATGTTCTCGCCGTCACCGCCGACGAGGATGAGGGCCGTACCCGTCGGCTCGGAGACGCGTCGGGTGGTGGAAAGATCGGTGCCAGCCGTCTGAAGCAGATCCAATGCAGGTTCCGCGAAACCGTCATTGCCGACGGCTCCGCTCATGCGCACGGTTGCGCCGGCGCGGCGTGCGGCCAGCGCCTGGTTGGCGCCCTTGCCACCGGCAGCGGTGGAAAAGCCGTTGCCGGCGACGGTTTCGCCCGGCTTCGGCAAACGATCCGTGGTGGCGATGAGGTCCATGTTGATGGAGCCGAAAATAGTGATCATGCGATGTCCTGCCCTGGGTGTTGATCTCGCATGATCCTGCCCGAAGGCGCCTTATGTCTTTGTGGATCATGCATCGATTGGGCGCGACACTGCCGAAGCGATCAGTCTTCGTCAACTACCCTGAGCTTGAGTTGGCTCGTGCGGTTGTCGATAGGCTTGGGCCGTTCTTCCGGCCGCACTTTGGCAGGCTCCTTCGCGGCCTCGAATTCCAGCGCCTCTATCCGCTCGCCGCGCCTTGCCAGCTTGTCGGCCGAGGTGACGATCATGTCGACATCCTTCTGTGCCATGGCGAAATGCCCCTGCAGCTTGCGCACCCTTTCGTCTAGGCGCGAAAGGTCGTCCATTAGGTGCGCCACCTCGCTCTGGATGACATGAGCCTGCTCGCGCATGCGCTGGTCTTTCAGGACAGCCTGGATGACCTGGATCGACAGCATCAGCAGCGACGGCGAGACGATGACGATGCGGGCGCGCTGAGCCTTCTGCACGATCGCCTCGAAATTCTCGTGGATCTCGGCAAAGATCGACTCGGACGGCACGAAGAGAAACGCCGTGTCCTGCGTCTCGCTGGGAATCAGATATTTCTCCGAGATGTCGCGGATATGCAGCTCCATATCCCGGCGGAACTGCTGCGCGGCAATTTTGCCATGTTCGGGGCTGGCGGCAGCGCGAATGGCGTTCCAGGCTTCCAGCGGAAACTTGGCATCAATGACAAGCGGCGGCGAACCGTTCGGCATGCGAACGGTGCAGTCCGGTCGCGAACCGTTCGACAACGTCGCCTGGAATGCATAGGCGCCCATCGGCAAGCCATCGGCGACAATGGTTTCCATGCGTGCCTGGCCGAAGGCGCCGCGCGTCTGCTTGTTGGAAAGAATGGCCTGCAGGCCGACGACATCCTTCGCCAGCGTCTGGATATTGGTCTGCGCGGCGTCGATGACGGCGAGCCTTTCCTGCAGGCGGCGCAGGTTTTCATGCGTCGAGCGCGTCTGTTCGCCGATCGTCGCCGTCATCCGCTGCGACATGCCGTCGAGACGCTGGCCGATGGCCTGATTAAGCTCGGCCTGCCTGGAGCCGAACACTTCGGCCATGGTGGCGAGCCGCCCTTGCATCTCCGCCTGCGACCGCAGCAGCGCTGCCATCGTATGCTCGGCGTCGAGCGCATCGTCTTCCGCGCGTGCCTTGCCGCGGACGAAAAGCACGATCACTGCGATCGCAAGCAGAATGACGAGGCCGGTCAGAACCTGGACCGTGGAAATGGCTTGGCCGAAGATGATGAAGGACATGAAACCTGGCGCGCTGATGAAGTTCTTACTCGCACCATAGCAAAATTGCTGTGAATATCCAGATCAAACCGTGAACAAAATTTCGAGCCTATCTGCTGCTGTTCGGATTGCTGCCGGCGAAAAAACACCGCGCCATCGCCATCTTGGCGATTCCATCGCACGACAAGATGCGTTAAGGGAAACGTCATGACGATCAAGCCACTCATCATTTTGCCCGATCCGCTGCTCCGCCAGGCTTCCAAGCCCATCGAGCAGATCGATACCGAAACTCAGCGCCTCGCCGACGACATGCTGGAAACCATGTATGACGCGCCGGGCATCGGCCTTGCGGCGATCCAGATCGGCGTACCCCGCCGCATGCTCGTCATCGACGTCGCGCGCGAAGGTGAAGAGAAGAAGCCGCTGGTTTTCATCAATCCGGAGATCGTCGCGTCGTCGGATGAGCGTTCGGTCTATGAGGAAGGCTGCCTTTCCATTCCGGATTATTATGCCGAAGTGGAGCGCCCCGCCCGCGTCACCGTCAAACATCTCGACCGCGACGGCAAGGAGCAGCTCATGGAAGCTGACGGCCTGCTGGCGACCTGCGTGCAGCACGAGATCGACCACCTGAACGGTGTGCTCTTCATCGACTATATCTCGCGCTTGAAGCGGGAGATGGTGATCAAGAAATTCACCAAGGCCGCCAAGTCGAAGGCGCTCTGATCCCCAGCCGTTGAAAGATCGGCCGGAAGCGCCTATGATATCATTGATATCAAATGGAGGCGTGAGTGGCTGATATTTTAGTCAGAGACATGTCCGAAAGCTTGAAGCGAGAGCTTAGCGACGAGGCGAAGCGCGCGGGCCATAGTCTCTCGGAAGAAATCAAGATTCAGGTTCGAAAGGGCCTCAACGCTACGCGATTGGAGAATGTTGCAAAGTCTGGCTCGACGCTCGGCCAGCTGCGTTCTGCCTTCGCCGGCCTTGCATTGAGCGACGAAGAACATCGTGACTTCATGTCTGCCACAGATGAGGCCCGCCGCAGAGAGGCGGAGCGCCGTGGCTCTGAATGATTGTTCTCGATACGAATGTGGTTTCGGAAATCACGAAGGCGAATTTATCTCCAAACGTCGGTGAATGGTTTGAGCGGCAGGAGATGGAGACCCTGTATCTCTGCTCTCCCGTTCTAATGGAGCTTTCCTATGGTGCAGAAAAGGTGCTGCTGAGGGATCGATCAGAACGATTTTTCGAGGGCCTCGACTCTCTGATGGGACATCAATTTATGGGGCGCATCTTGCAACTAGATCAAGACAGCGCGCTGTTAACGGGCCGCATTCGCGCCCGTCGCGAACGTTCGGGCCATCAGATTTCCGTGCAGGACGCCATGATCGCCGCCATCTGCCTTGCGAATGGCGCGGCATTGGCAACGCGCAACACAAAAGACTTCGAGGGACTTGATCTCAAGCTCATAAACCCGTTTGAAGGCGGCTAGCTTCTGATCCCGACGGCGCTCGGGTCAATCGAAACCTGATATCTCAGCCGGATGGATCGCATGTCGCTCAACATCATTTTCATGGGAACGCCCGAATTCTCCGTACCGACGCTGCGGTCCTTGATCGATGCCGGGGACAAGGTTCGCGCCGTTTATACGCAGCCGCCGCGTCCCGGCGGCCGGCGCGGGCTTGACCTGCAGAAATCGCCGGTGCATCAGGCGGCCGAATTGCTGGGCTTGCCGGTGTTCACGCCCGTCAATTTCAAGGACCCGGACGAGCGCCAGCGGTTCCGCGATCTGGAGGCCGATGTCGCCGTCGTCGTCGCCTATGGCCTGTTGTTGCCGGAAGCCATTCTGTCAGGCACGCGCCTCGGCTGCTATAACGGTCATGCCTCGTTGCTGCCGCGCTGGCGCGGGGCTGCCCCCATCCAGCGGGCGATCATGGCCGGCGACGCCAAGACCGGCATGATGGTGATGAAGATGGACAAGGGGCTCGATACCGGCCCGGTCGCGCTGACACGCGAGGTCGAGATCGGTGACACCATGACTGCGGGAGAACTGCATGACAGGCTGATGCTCGTGGGCGCCAAAGCCATGGCCGAGGCCATGGACAAGCTGGAGCATGATGAACTGCCTCTGACCGTACAGCCGTCAGAAGGTGTTCTGTATGCCGCCAAGATCGACAAGGGAGAAACGCGCATCGATTTCGGCAAGCTGGCGGCCGATGTCCACAATCACATTCGTGGCCTGTCGCCTTTTCCTGGCGCCTGGTTCGAAGCCGAAATTGCCGGCCGTTCCGAGCGCATCAAAGTGCTAGGCTCTGAATTGGCCGAGGGCAAAGGAGCCTCCGGCCATGTGCTGACGGATGATCTCGTCATTGCCTGCGCCTCCGGTGCCATCAGGCTGACGAAGCTGCAGAAGGCCGGCGGCAAGCCGCTGGCCGCAGCCGATTTCCTGCGCGGCACGCCAATTGCGCCCGGCACCGTGCTCGCATCGGAGCAAGCCTGATGCCTCGCTACAAAATGACCGTCGAATATGACGGCATTCCTTATGTCGGCTGGCAGCGTCAGGAGAATGGCCCTTCCGTGCAGGGCGCGATCGAAGGCGCCATCCTGTCCTTGACCGGTGAGACGGTTTCAATCCGTGGCGCGGGACGCACCGATTCCGGCGTGCATGCCATGGGTCAGGTCATGCATGCCGACCTCTCCAAGGAATGGAAGGTCTATACGCTGCGCAATGCGCTGAACGCCCATTTGAGGCTGGCGGGAGACCGTGTCGCCATTCTCGATATCATCGAGGTCGACCAAAGCTTCGACGCGCGCTTTTCCGCCATCCGCCGTCACTATCTCTATCGCATCATCACCCGCCGCGCGCCGCTGGCGCTCGAAGCCGGGCGCGCCTGGTGGGTGCCGAAGGATATGGACCACGAGGTCATGCATGCGGCCGCCCAGACCCTCGTCGGCCTGCATGATTTCACCACCTTCCGCTCGGCGCATTGCCAGGCAAACAGCCCGGTGCGCACGCTCGACCGGCTGGACGTAACGCGCAGCGGCGAGCTGATCGAAATCCGCGCCACCGCGCAAAGCTTCCTGCACAATCAGATCCGCTCCTTCGCCGGCACGCTGAAGCTTGCGGGCGAGGGCAAGTGGACGCCCGATGACGTGCGTGCGGCGCTCGAGGCCAGGGATCGCAAGGCCTGCGGCCCCGTCGCTCCGCCGGACGGACTCTATTTCATGCAGGTGGATTATCGCGATGGCGCCGGTGCTGCCGGCGGTGAAGGGGAGACCGCCGATGACGGTGACGATCTATCATAATCCTGCCTGCGGCACATCTCGCAATACGCTGGCGATGATCCGCCAGTCGGGAGAAGAGCCCGTCGTCATCGAATATCTGAAGACGCCGCCAAGCCGCGAACAACTGGTGGAGCTCATTGCCGCCATGGGCCTGACCGTGCGTGATGTTCTGAGGGAAAAGGGAACGCCTTATGACGAGCTTGGTCTCGGCGATCCTGATCTCACGGATGACCAGCTGCTTGATCGGATGATCGAGCACCCGATCCTGATCAATCGCCCGATCGTCGTGACAGAGAAAGGCGTGCGCCTCTGCCGCCCGTCCGAACTTGTGCTCGATATTTTGCCGAACCCGGATATCGGCCCTTTTACCAAGGAAGACGGCGAAATCGTCAGCCGCTAGAGCGGTTCGGCTTTTCACGGAATCTCTGAACCGCTCTATCTCTTTGTTTTCACGCAATTCCGGACGGAAAACCGCTGCGCACTTTTCCTGGAGTTGCTCTAGAACGCGACCACCTCAGCTTGGCGGATAGACGCCGAGGAAGCGCTGCAGGAAGTCCGTCAGCAGCATGGTCGGAATGAGCAGCACCAGCGTCAGCGTGCCGATGAAGAGCGGATGCGTGCCGCAGATCATTCTGAGCATGCGCGCCAAAGAAAAGATGATCGCCATCATCAGCGCCAGCCATAGCAACGCCACCAGGCCGCTAGAGCCGGGAATGAAGGCGATCAAGGCGATGAGCAGCGCATTCAGATAGGATGTCGGCACGCCCAGCCAGTTCACCACGACCACGATCGGCGTGAATTTGTCGCCGAAGCGGAAAATCAGCAGCAGTACGCCAGCGAGAACGAGCGGGATCAACCAGTTCGCAAACTCGACTAAGGCCAGGCGCAGGAAGAAAGCAAGACCTGTCGATGTCTCCGGCGGCATGGCGGTCAGATAGGCCTTCTGCCACCACAGCCAGGAAATGCCGATCGACGGCAGGCTCCAGAAAATCGCCCAGAAGGAGCGCATCATGCCGCGATCCGTTATGTCCAGATACTGGAAGCCGCGCGCATCCATGCGGATCAGCAGCCAGAGGCCGGACAGATAATATTGGACTTCCCTAAAGGTCGGCATTCTCGAACCAGCGCTGTATGAAAGTCTGGTAGATCCCGGTCAGCGTTTCGAGATCCGAGAGTGCTACCCGTTCGTCGACCATATGCATGGTCTGGCCGACGAGGCCGAATTCCACAACGGGGCAGTAGTCCTTGATATAGCGGGCATCGGACGTGCCGCCGGTGGTCGAAAGCGCCGGCCTGTGACCGGTGACGTTCTCGACGGCCGCGGAGAGCGAGGCGATCAGCGCGTTGTTGCGCGTCAGGAACACCTGGCTCGGACGCTCCGACCAGACGATGTCATATTTCGCCGGTGCACGCCCGGGGCGCAGCGTCTGGTCGGCCGCAGCCGCATCCAGGCGGGCCAGGATTTCCGCCTTCAGCGTGTCGGCTGTCCAGGTATCGTTGAAGCGGATGTTGAAGGTGGCGGTCGCCTTGGCAGGGATGACGTTGGTAGCGGCATTGCCGACGTCGATCGTCGTTACCTCGAGGTTCGACGGCTGGAAATTATCCGTGCCGGCGTCGAAGGGAGGATCGAGCAGCGCTTCCGTCAGTTTGATGATGCTGCGCACCGGATTGTCGGCGAGGTGCGGATAGGCGGCGTGGCCTTGAACGCCGTGAACGGTAATGGCGCCGGAGATAGAACCGCGGCGGCCGATCTTGATCATGTCGCCAAGCCGGTCGGGGTTGGTCGGCTCGCCGACAAGCGATGCATCCCATGTCTCGCCGCGCTCGGCCGCCCATTGCAGCAGCTTCACAGTGCCGTTGATCGCCGGTCCCTCTTCGTCGCCGGTGATCAGGAAGGAAATCGAACCGGCAGGCTTGCCGTGCTTTTCGATATGACGCGCGACAGCGGCCACGAAGCAGGCAATGCCACCCTTCATATCGACGGCGCCACGGCCGAAAAGCTCGCCATCTGCGATCTCGGCGGCAAAGGGCGGGTGGCTCCACGAGGCGGCATCGCCGACGGGCACCACGTCCGTATGGCCGGCAAACATCAGATGCGGCCCATCCGCGCCAAGCCGCGCATAGAGGTTTTCGATATCGGGCGTTCCCGGCTCGGTCGCGGTCATGCGCTCGATCTTGAAGCCGAGCGGCTGCAGCATGTCGGCAAGCGCAGTCAGCGCACCGCCCTCGGCCGGCGTGACGGAGGCGCAGCGGATTAGGGTCTGCAGATTCGCAATGGGATTCGCAACGGTCATCGGAGGCAACTTATCCGGCGGGAAATGGCAAAGCGATGGCAAAGGATCGGCGATGAGTCGAAAATCCTTGCCGCGATTCCAGCAATTGCACAGGCATGCTCACCCGGCAAGCATGAGGGAAGCGCGATATGGCAACCGCGCTTCCAAAAAAATCAAAATCAGTCGCGCAGCAGCTCGTTGATGCCGGTCTTCGAACGGGTCTTTTCGTCGACGCGCTTGACGATGACGGCGCAATAGAGGCTCGGAGCCGGCTGGCCGTTTGCCATGGTGTTGCCGCTCGGCAGCGCGCCGGCGACGACGACGGAATAGGGCGGCACTTCGCCATAGGTGATCTCGCCGGTGGCGCGATCGACGATCTTGGTCGACTTGCCGATGAAGACGCCCATGCCGAGCACGGAGCCTTCACGGATGATGCAGCCTTCGACGACTTCGGAGCGGGCGCCGATGAAGCAATTGTCTTCGATGATCGTTGGGCCGGCCTGCATCGGCTCCAGCACGCCGCCGATGCCGACGCCGCCGGAAAGATGCACATGCTTGCCGATCTGGGCGCAGGAACCGACCGTCGCCCAGGTGTCGACCATTGTGCCTTCGCCGACATAGGCGCCGAGATTGACGAAGGACGGCATCAGGATGGCGTTCGGAGCGATATAGGCGGAGTGACGCACTACGGCGTTCGGTACGGCGCGGAAGCCGGCTTCGCGGAAGCGGTTCTCACCCCAGCCTTCGAACTTCGAGGGAACCTTGTCCCACCAGGTGGCGCCGCCGGAGCCGCCTTCGACGATTTTCATGTCGTTCAGACGGAAGGAGAGCAGAACCGCTTTCTTGAGCCACTGGTTGACGGTCCAGTTGCCATCGGCACCGCGCTCTGCCACGCGAACCTTGCCGCTATCGAGAAGATTGAGCGCCGTTTCGACGGCGTCACGGACTTCGCCGCGCGTCGACGTGTTCACATTGTCGCGATTGTCGAAGGCAGCCTCGATGGACTTTTCGAGGGAGGCGAGGTCGGTAGCGCTCATGGGAATTCCTTACAACGTCAGGGCCTATCGTGATTTCCGGATAAAGGTCCGGAAGCGGTCGATTGGTCCTATAGCATGGATGCCGAAAATGGAATGTCTTTTCCGCGCCGATTGAGCTTGGATTCAAGGCGTTGTAGGGGCATATGCAAGAGCTTGGCTATTTCTGTTTGCGGACGGAAACGGCCCGTCATGATCGATTTGAAAGGCATGAAGAAATGAGCAAGGCGAAGAACGGCAGGCTGCGGCGTAAGGATGGGGTTTGGGACCCGTTGAAGACGAGCTCGGCGGACAAGCAGCGAGCCGAATCCGTGCCGCGCACGCCGCAGTCCATGTCGCCCTCCTACCGTCTTGCCTATGCGGATGAGGATTTCCTGTGCCGTGAGGAACTGCGGCCGATCCGCCTGCAGCTGGAATTGCTGAAAACCGAAATGTCGCTCACCGAGCGTGGCATCAAGTCGACCGTCGTCATGTTCGGCGGCGCGCGCATTCCCGCCCCTGGCACCAATGCCTGGGCTGCCCGCAACGATGTGCAGCGCGCCAATCTCGAAGCAGCATCGGTCTATTACGAGGAAGCCCGCAAGTTCGCCCGGCTCTGCTCCCGTTATTCCGCCGGCTTTGATTATCATGAATATGTCGTCGTCACCGGCGGCGGCCCGGGCGTAATGGAAGCGGGCAATCGCGGTGCGGCCGAGGAAGGTGCACCGTCGATCGGCCTCAATATCGTCCTGCCGCACGAGCAGGCGCCGAACGCCTATGTGACGCCGGAACTCAGCTTCAATTTCCATTATTTCGCGATCCGCAAGATGCACTTCATGGTGCGCGCCAAGGCGATCGCGGTATTTCCCGGCGGCTTCGGCACGCTCGACGAATTGTTCGAGTGCCTGACCTTGATCCAGACCGGCCGCATGGAGCGCCTGCCGCTCATTCTCTTCGGCGAAAAATTCTGGCGCAGCATCATCAATTTCGACGCGCTGGCCAAGTTCGGCACCATCGCGCCCGATGATGTGAATCTCATCAGCTTCGTCGATACCGCCGACGAGGCGTGGAAGATCGTCACCGACTTCTACGAGCACGATAACGGGCACTGACAACGAAAAGCCCGCCGTCGCATGGGCGAGGGCGGGCTTTCATTCATCGAACTATCGCCGGAGCGATCGGTTTACAGTAGGGGACGGCCCGGCATGTCGTCCAGGTTGACCACACCGTCGTGATTGCGGTCCAGCCGGTCGAAGATCTTGTTCATGGCGTCTTCGGCTTCCTTCTTGCTGATCTGACCGCTCTGGTCGGTATCGGCGAAGCGGAAGATCATCGCACCGCGCATGAAGCCACCTTCATGCATGAAGCGGCCATGTGGACGGTGGTGGCGATGGCCTTCGCCGCCCTTGTCGTTGTCATTGTCGTTTTGAGCCTGGTCGCTCTTGGACTGGTCGGCCGGGGCCTGATTGTCCTGCGCCTGATTGCCTTGAGCTTGATTGCCTTGAGCCCGGTCGCCGCCCTGTGCCTGGCCGTTTTGAGCCTGATCACCATCGGCCTTGGCGTGTTCGGCCCGCCACTGCTTCATTTGTTCCTGGCGGTAGGTGCGATATTCGCCGGGGGTGATTTCGCCGTCATGGTTGACGTCGATCTGGTCGAAGATCTTGTCGACGCCAGCCTTGACTTCATCCTTGGTGAGCTTCGTATCACCGGGATTGCCGAATTCCTTCAGCATGCGCACGTAAAGGACTTCAGGCGAAATATGTGGTCTGTGCCAGCGGCCGTGATGATGCCTGCCCTCACCGTCGCCATCATGCGAGGCGGCAAGCGCTACCTGCGCGGCACCGCTGAGAAGCAGGGTTGCGGAAAGTCCAGCCAGAAGAAGTTTTTTCCCGTTCATCGCTTTTCCTTTCGTGTCGAGGAATGGTCAAACGATACGGCTGGCGGTCGAAAACGACCAATTAAACCTCTGTAAGGCGGATGAAACTTTGGTAACCCCGTTCTAATGAATGGTTAAATCAGCGCCTTCAGGAAGGCGGTAAGGTCGTCGGTCACGTAGTCGATGTGATCGTCCTCGCCGGTCGTGCGCTCCCACCATTCGACGACCGCCGTCTCGAGATTCTGCGGCACGAGCAGCACCGTCTTCATGCCGAGCGCCTTGGGTACGGTGAGGTTGCGCGGCAGATCCTCGAACATGACGGCCTTCTTCGTGTCGACGCGATGGAGGCTCATGAACTTGTCATAGGTCGTGCCGGCGGGCTTCGGTACGTAGTCGGCTGCCACGATATCGAAAATATCGTCGAAGCCGTCGAGGATGCCGAGCGCGCCGGCTGTCGCCTGGGCATGCTTGACGCTGCCATTGGTGAAGATGAACTTGCGCCCCGGCAGCGCCTTGATGGCGGCCGCCAGCTCCGGCTGCGGCGTCAGTGCCGAATAGTCGATCGCGTGCGCCTTCTCCAGAAAGTCGTTGGGGTCGATGCCGTGATGGATCATCAAGCCCTGCAGGGTTGTGCCATGCTCCAGGTAATATTGCTTCTGCAACTTGCGGGCATCTTCACGCTCCATCTGCAAGAGGGCCGAGACGTAAGCCGTCATGTTCTTGTCGATCTGCGCGAAGAGATCGACATGGTGCGGATAGAGCGTGTTGTCGAGATCGAACACCCAATCGCGGATGTCGGCGAAATCTGAAGGCTCGGATAGTGTTTTTGTCTGGTTCATGCCTGTCTTATGACACGCCCGCTCCGGGCGGGGGAAGGGGAATAATCAAGCTGCGGCATCTCAGCCATTTTGGGGAGATTGCCGTGCGATCCAATGCCGGCTATGATTTTACAATTGATTTCCGGGGTTTTGCTCTATTTGCCATGTGAGGGAGAGCTTACGCTCTCTTGGGTCGCGGAGGAGAAATCACCCGGCCGGGCTTTTCGGAGGGGATGCGATGAGTCAGGTGGAAAAGGCGCAGGAATTTGCGCGGCTGCACAAGAAGGGCGAGCCGCTGATACTTTTCAACATTTGGGATGCAGGTTCGGCCAAGGCCGTGACAGAGGCCGGCGCCAAGGCGCTGGCGACGGGAAGCTGGTCGGTTGCGGCCGCCAATGGCTTCGGCGACGGCCAGGCCATTCCGTTATCATTGCTGGCGGTCACCGCCCGGCTGATTTCGGTGACGAGCCCATTGCCGCTGTCGGTCGATTTCGAGGGCGGTTACGCCGTCGAACCCGACGAAGTCGCCGCCAATGTCGAAAAGATCATGGATCACGGCGCCATCGGCATCAATTTCGAGGATCAGGTGATCGGCGGTCAGGGCGTTCATCCCATCGAGACGCAGGCGGCGCGCATCCGCGCCATCCGGGAAATGGCGGATCGCCGCGAGATACCGCTGTTCATCAACGCCCGCACCGATCTTTTCCTGCAGGAAAGCGATACGGCGCATCATCAGCTCCTGCTGGACGACGCCTTTCAGCGCGCCGATGCTTTTGCCGAGGCCGGTGCCAGCGGCTTCTTCGCGCCGGGCCTCGTCGAACCGGACCTCATCGGCGGCCTTTGCGAACGCTCGCCTCTGCCTGTTAACATCATGGTGCGCCCTGCGACGCCTGACAACGAGACCATGGCAAAGCTGGGCGTCAGCCGCATCAGCTATGGGCCGGCGCCCTACCGGTCGGTCATGGGAATGCTGAAAAGCGAAGCCGAAGCGATCTATCGGCCGGCTTGAAGCATAACAGGAAGCAACACCCTACCTTCTGCAGGCGAGTACATTGAGGCAAACTGCTACGGGAGCGAATATGTCTGAGCGCGACACCAAGCTCCACGGTTGCTGGCGGTTGGTTTCCTTTGATACTGAGCTTCAGGATTCAGGGGAGCGCAGTCAACCGTGGGGCGACCACCCCAATGGGCACCTTATTTTCGGCTCGGATGGGCGAATGATGGTACTGGTTACCGCAAAGGCGCGGGAGCCAGGGACGACAGATGAGCAACTGGCGGCCCTTTTCCGTACTATGATGGCCTATACAGGACGCTATCGGATAGCGGGGGATAGATTCATCACAAAGATTGACTCATGTTGGAATGAGGCCTGGAACGGCAGTGAGCAGGAACGATTCTATAAGCTTGATGGAGACACGCTCGAGGTCTCCACGGGCTGGATGCCCAATCCGTTGGTATCCGGAAATCCAATTGGAAGGGGTGTTCTCAGTTTCAGGCGCGAATAATTCCCCTTACGCCGAGTTCGCAACTGGTCGCTAGAGTAATTCCAGGAAAGGTGCGCAGCGGTTTTCCGTCCGGAATTGCGTGAAAACAAAGAGATAGAGCGGTTCGGAGATTCCGTGAAAAGCTGAACCGCTCTAGTTTGCAGCCATGACGCAACGCTTCGCGCTGACAATGCGGCCGGAGGATTTCGCTCCAATCCGTCGTGATATCCATTGCGCTTCGCGGCCCAACGGAATCACGACGGATTGGAATCACCTGATTTCTTTTCGATCAGCCTCTAAGACGCTGTCGTCTTTAAGGGACGATCAGCGTGCCGGCGCCACGCTCGGTGAAGATTTCGAGCAGCACCGAATGGGCCGTCTTGCCGTTGAGAATGACGACGCCCTGAACACCGGCCTTGATGGCGTCGATGCAGGTTTCGACCTTCGGGATCATGCCGCCGGAAATCGTGCCGTCGGCGATCAGCGCATGCGCCTGGGCGACGGAAAGCTCCTTGATGAGTTGGCCCTGCTTGTCGAGAACGCCCGGAACATCCGTCAGGAAGAGCAGGCGCGTGGCGCTGAGCGCGCCGGCGATCGCGCCGGCAAAGGTGTCGGCGTTGATGTTGTAGGTCGCGCCGTCACGGCCGGGAGCAACCGGGGCAATGACCGGGATCATCTCGGACTTGGCGAGCAGGTCGAGCAGCGTGCGGTCGACTTCGACCACTTCGCCGACGAAGCCGAGATCGAGCACGCGCTCGATGTTCGAATCCGGGTCCTTGATGGTCTTGTGCGCCTTTTCGGCGAAGACCATGTTCCCGTCCTTGCCGCAAAGGCCGATCGCCCATTCGCCGGTCTGGTTGATCAGCGCGACGATTTCCTTGTTGATCGAGCCGGCGAGCACCATTTCAACGATCTCTACCGTCTTCTGGTCGGTAACGCGCAGGCCGCCTTCGAATTTCGATTCGATGCCCATCTTCGTCAGCATGGCGCCGATCTGCGGGCCGCCGCCGTGAACGACGATCGGGTTGACGCCCGACTGCTTCAGTAGGGCGATGTCGGCGGCAAAGGCCTTGCCGAGTTCGACATTGCCCATGGCATGGCCACCGTATTTCACGACGATGGTCTTGTTTTCATAACGCTGCATGTAGGGCAGCGCCTGTGCGAGCAGGTTGGCTTGGAGTTCGCTTTGGGCTTCGGACATGGTGCACCCTTCGGAATTGATCGCGGCCTTTTATCTCAAGTTTTTGACAGAGGGAATAATGATCTCGGGATTAAAGCATGTCGCACAAAAGTCTGCAGCGGTTTTGCGGCAACGATATGCGTAAAATCAAAGACCTAAAGCGCGAAAAGCGTATCTGAAAGATCGCGCTGCGCTTTAGTTGACGCTATGTCACATTAGCGTCGCCGAAATTGATGGCGTAGACACGTTTGCCGAAGCGAAGTTTTCTTCTAAAGATGGTGCAGGCGTCGCACCCCGGGGATTTGGATGGCGAGCGAGGAGACGGAAGCGCTGATCGGCCGCATCGCCATGCGCGATCAGAAAGCCTTTGCCGCACTCTACAAGCGCACCAGCCCGAAACTCCTGGGTGTTTGCCTGCGTATCGTTGGCAACAAGGCGGATGCGGAAGAGGTTTTGCAGGAGGTCTATATCAAGGTCTGGCAGCGGGCCGAGCAATTTGCTGTTGCGGAAGGGCCGGCAATGGCCTGGCTGATGACGATCGCGCGCAATCGCGCCATCGATTTCATCCGAGCCCGCAAGCCCGTAGCCGACGAAATAGACAGCGCTTACGATCTCGCCGACCTGGAACCCGGCCCCGAAGCACAAGCAATCGTGAAGGGAGAGGGAAGGCGGATTGACAGGTGCATGGAAGAGTTGGAAGCTGATCGCGCGCGGGCTGTTCGCAGCGCCTATGTCGAGGGCTTGAGCTATCAGGAGCTCGCCGACCAACACGCTGTGCCACTGAATACTATGCGCACCTGGCTGCGCCGAAGCCTGATTAGACTGAGAGAGTGCATGGACCGATGAGTACGCCCGATCAAAGCAAGGGAGGCCGCTCCCGCGATGAAGTCCTGGCCGGAGAATATGTGCTTGGCGTGCTCTCCCTGGAGGACCGGCAGAAGGTTGAGCGCCGTATGCGCAGCGACCGCCAGTTTGCCGCGATTGTCAGCCGCTGGGAGCAGAACCTCTCGGAATTCAACGAGGAATATGAGGCGGTGGCGCCATCCCCTTCGGTCTATCCGAAGATCGAGAAGCGCATTTTCGGTGATGCGGCCTTCGGTGCTCAGCTCTGGAATTCCCTTTTGGTCTGGCGCTCGGTCGCCTTCGGTTCGCTGTTCCTGGCCGCCGGTGTGCTCGTCTTCGCCATCACGAATGAAGGCGGCTTGCGCACGAGCCCCGGCAAGCAACTCACCGCATCCCTTTCCGGCCAGAACAGTCCGTTCAATCTCCTCGCCAATTACGACGTCGCCAACGGGCGTCTGAAAATTACGCCGGTCGCCGCCGGCAAACCCGAGGAGAAATCGCTGGAGCTCTGGCTGATTCGCGGCAGCGATCCCGCCGAGGCATTGGGCATCCTCCCACCGACTGGCGATGGCGAAATCGTCTTGTCGCCGGAACTTCACGCCAAATTGACTGAAGGCGCCATCATCGCCGTTAGTGTCGAGCCCTTTGGCGGCTCGCCGACCGGCAAACCGACAGGCGATGTCGTCGCTTCCGGCACGATCCATTTGCCCTGAGGAATTTCGGCTCGCGAAAAACGATCGCGGCTGAAACTCTTTATCCGCGTGCTCCGTATCTTCTTCCGACCCCGCCTGATCGGGGCAACAGAGAGGAAGAGGAGACGTTATGATCAAGACCGTATTTCGCATTGCCGCCGCTGCCGCATTGCTGTCAGCCGCAAGCAGCATCGCCTATGCCAAGGACCCGATGGTGGGCGGCGCTGCGATGTATGCCAGCAAGAACATCATCCAGAATGCGGTGAACTCCAAGGATCACACGACGCTGGTCGCAGCCGTCAAGGCGGCCGGCCTCGTTGATACCCTTGAGGGTAAAGGCCCTTTCACCGTCTTCGCGCCGACCAATGAAGCCTTCAAGCAACTGCCGGCGGGCACGGTCGAAACGCTGCTGAAGCCGGAAAACAAGGAAAAGCTGGTCAAGATCCTGACCTGCCATGTCGTCGCTGGTGACGACATGGCTGCCGCCATCAAGAAATGGGCAATGAGCAAGGGCGGCGAATACGATCTGAAAACGGTCGGCGGCTGCACGATCAAGGCCATGGAGAAGGGCGGCAAGCTGACGTTGACCGATGAGGCCGGCGGCACCGCTCACATCACCATCGCCGACGTCAAGCAGTCGAACGGCGTGATCCATGTGGTCGACAAGGTGTTGTTGCCGAAGATGTAATCCTTAGCGGCAACACGGCCGCCGTCGCCTTATGCGGGGTCGGGGGCGGCGGCCTCATTGTATCGGAGGGTCCTCAGACCTGGATGCCGACCGTCAGCCCGATCGCCTCGCGCAACTCCTGAAGTCCGACGCCCTTTTCCGAGGAGGTGGCGAGGATGCCGGGATAGGCAGCCGGGCGCTTGCGGATTTTTTCGGCTGTGTCGGCGAGCAGCTTCGGTATGCCTGCTTCCTTGATCTTGTCGGTCTTGGTGAGCACGATCTGATAGGAAACAGCGGCCTTGTCGAGCAGATCCAGGACCTCCGCGTCATTCTTCTTGATACCGTGGCGGCTGTCGATCAGCACATAGACGCGCTTCAGCGTGGTGCGTCCGCGCAGATAGTCGAATACCAGCTTCGTCCAGGCATCCACCTGATCCTTGGGTGCTTCGGCATAGCCATAGCCGGGCATGTCTACCAGAGCCATCGGCGGCAGATCGCCACCCTCGCCGGAAAAACCGTCGGGAACGAAATAGTTGAGCTCCTGCGTGCGCCCCGGCGTGTTCGAGGTACGCGCCAGCCCCTTATGCCCGACAAGGGCATTGATCAGCGACGACTTGCCGACATTGGAGCGGCCGGCAAAGGCAATTTCCGGCGGCCCTTCCGGCGGCAGAAATTTCATCGACGGCACGCCGCGGATGAAGATCCACGGACGCCCGAAAAGCGGCTTGTCGTCTTTTGTCGTCTGATCTGCCATTTGCTCAGTCTTTTGCTTGGTTTGATGGTCTGGCTTCGGGGTTTTGCCCATGAAAGTCAAGTTTTGATCGATGTGTGTGCCATGTTGCGGACCTGCACGGACCCTGTCATGCTGCGCGCATGGAGCAGGATGCCTCGAAAGACGACGATATCGCAGAAATACGCCTCGATGCGAAGGAAGCCGTCGTTCTATTCGAGCTTCTTTCCCGCTGGTCCGATCCGAAGGCAACGCACACCCCCGACAAATTGTGTTTCGAAAGCCCTGCCGAATGCGCGGTATTGAACGGTTTGCTCGGGGATCTCGAAAAGCAGCTCGCTGCTCCGTTCAAGCCCGAATACAGGCAGATTCTCGCCGATGCCCGCAGCTTCCTGGCGGGGCGGTGGAATGCCCCGACCCTCCGCGGCTGAACTCTCCTAAACCGTCGACTTAGATCGGAATTTTGATCTGCAGCAGGTGGTGATCCCGTAAAATCCGCAATTGCTGCACCACGGCGCCGCACAAGTCGTGCTAAGGCTCGATGCCATGAAAGCCGCTACAGAACAAAACTATCGTCGGCGCATTGCCCGGGTCATCGAGGCGATCATGGTCGATCCCGCAGCTTCCCATTCCGTCGAAAGCCTGGCGGCGGTCGCCCATTTCTCGCCGTTCCATTTTCACAGGCTCTATCGGGCGATGACAGGCGAAAGCGTAGCCGCCACGATCCGCAGGGTACGGCTTGCGCAGGCTGCAAATCAATTGGCCACGAGTCCGGCCTCGGTCACCGAGACGGCGCTGGAGGCAGGCTACGACAGTTCGCAGAGCTTCGCCCGCGCCTTTCGCGGCATGACCGGCCTCACCCCGACCGCATTCCAGCTGCAACAGCAGGCGATCACTGCAAATCTGCCCACCGTTACGGTCGATGACCGACCTCCCGCAACACTCTTTGGATTGCGTCACGAAGGGCCGGCGCAGACGATACCGCACACCTATCGCCGGCTTGCGCAAAGGCTGGCCGAGCGCGGGCGTGCCTGGCATGACATGACACGTATCGGCATCGGCTCCGGCGATCCCGAACAGGGGGCGGGATTCTGGTATTTCGCCGCTGTCATACTCCCGCCGGACGATGTCGCGTCCGAGGGACTGGAGCAGCGTGATCTGCCCGGCGGCCTCTACGCCTGCTATCGGCTCATGGGTTCATATACCCTTATTTCACCGACCTTTCAGACGCTTTTCGGCGGCTGGCTGCCGCAGAGCGGTTACGAGCCTGACGACCGCCCGATAATCGAGCTCTACCTCAACCATCCGGCCAAGGTGATGGAGCACGAAATAGCCACCGATCTGCTGATCCCCCTGCGTCACATCGTAGCCTGAACTGTTCGAGATCAGACTTCCGAATGGTACATGCCGGCCATCAGTGCCGGCGTGTCGATATCACTCGTCCCTGCCTCCCTTGATCCCGTTCCCGGAGAAGAAAATGCGTTTCATGAAGATTGGAATTCTCTTAGCCCTCGGTCTGGCTGCCTCATCGGCTCGAGCGGCCGGTCTGACGTCCATTCAGGTTCCTGCAACGGCAGACAATCCGGCCCTGAGCGCCTTCGTCTGGTCGCCCTGCGCGACGCCGCCGGAGGAGGTGAAGCTTGGACCGATAACGGTGGCTGCCGTCCGCAATTGCCCGATCGCCGGGAGCAAGCTGCCGCTCATCGTCATCTCGCACGGGCACAGCGGCGGCTCCCTCAATCATCACGATGTGGCAGAGACACTGGCCGATGCCGGCTTCCTGGTGGTGGCGCTCAACCATCCCGGCGACAATTTTTCCGATCTCAGCCGATCGGGCGACATCTCGATCATGTTTCAGCGGCCGCGAGACATTAAGCGTCTGATCGATTTCCTGCTTGCCGGCTGGCCGCAGGCGGAAAAAATCGATCCGGATCGCATCGGTTTCTTCGGCTTCTCGCGTGGCGGCTATACCGGCCTGGTGCTTGCAGGCGCGGTCCCCGACTTTCACGACGCCACGGTTCCCTGTCCGGAGCCTGCTCCGATCTGCGGCGAGATCCGCCGCAACGAAATACCGGCCGAGCCGCTTGCGCGTGATCCGCGCATAAAGGCCTTCGTCCTTGCCGATCCGCTGAGCTTCTTTTCGACAAAGGAAAGCCTGAAGGCGGTCGGCGCTCCGATCCAGCTCTGGGGGTCAGAACATGGCGGTGATGGCGTGCTGCCGGAAAATGTCGCAGCACTGGCGGTCAATCTGCCTGACAAGCCGGACTTCCACGTCGTGCCCGGTTCGGCCCATTTCGCCTTTCTGGCGCCATGCTCGCCGGGCTTGGCCGGGTCCCAGCCGGAGATCTGCACGGATCAGGCTGGATTTGACCGGGCTGCGTTTCACAGGTCGCTCGATGCGAATATCCTCGAATTCTTCCGCCAGAATCTCGCCCCGGAACGGAAGAGCTGAAAGAAAGCGCGAAACAACTGCCGCAAAAGAAAAGCCCCGCCGAAGCGGGGCTTTTTTCGTCATTTCGATGGTGCCGGTTTTCGTTTGAAGAGGCCCTTCAGATTGTCGAAGAGTTCCACCTTCACGCCGTGGCGCTTCATGATGATCGACTGCTGGATGACCGAGAGCGTGTTGTTCCAGGCCCAGTAGATCACGAGGCCGGCCGGGAAGCTTGCCAGCATGAACATGAACACCAGCGGCATCCAGTTGAAGATCATCGCCTGGGTCGGGTCCGGCGGCGTCGGGTTCATGCGCATCTGGAAGAACATGGTGACGCCCATGATCAGCGGCCAGACGCCGAGATGCAGGAAGGTCGGAGCCGCAAACGGCAGCAGGCCGAAGAGGTTGACGATCGAGGTCGGATCGGGAGCGGAAAGGTCCTGAATCCAGCCGAAGAACGGCGCATGGCGCATCTCGATGGTGATGTAGATCACCTTGTAGAGCGAGAAGAAGATCGGGATCTGCAAAAGCACTGGCCAGCAGCCGGCGATCGGGTTGATCTTCTCTTCCTTGTAGAGCTGCATGGTCGCCTGCTGCAGGGCCATGCGGTCGTCGCCGAACTTGGCCTTCAGCTCTTCCATCTTCGGCTGCACGCGCTTCATGTTCGCCATCGAAGCGTATTGCCGGCTGGCGAGCGGGAAGAACAGCGCCTTGACCACGATGGTGGTGCAGAGGATCGCGACGCCGAAATTGCCGAAGTAGCGGAAGAAGAAATCCATCAGCTTGAACATCGGCTTGGTGATGAAATAGAACCAGCCCCAATCGATCAGGCGGTCGAAACGCGGGATCGAATAGCTGGTCTCGTAACGGTCGATGACCGGAACTTCCTTGGCGCCGGCGAAGACGAGGTTCTTCAGCTCGATCGACTGGCTGGGAGCGACCGTGATCGCATCCTGCTTGTAGTCTGCCTGGTAACGCGGCGTGCCATCCGCGAAGTGCGAGAAGCGGGCGTCATAAGCGGTCGACTGTGGCGGCACGATGGTTGCAGCCCAATACTTGTCCGTCATGCCGAGCCAGCCGCCGGTCGCCTTGGCAGGCGTCGTGGCTTCCTTTTCGGTCGACGCATATTTGGTCTCGATCAGGCCATCGTCGCCGATAACGCCGATGAAGCCTTCGTGCAGAACGTAGGCAGATGGCGTTTCAGGCTTGTTGTAGCGAGTGACGCGGCCATAGCTCGACAGAGAAACTGGAGCCTGGCTGGCATTGGCGATCTTGTCGGTGATCGTGAACATGTAGCGATCGTCGACGGAGATCGTGCGGCTGAAGGTAATGCCCTTGTCGTTGGTGTAGGACAGCGTCACCGGCGTCTTGTCGGTCAGCTTGTCGCCGCTTGCGAGCGTCCAAATCGTTGAAGGGCCTGGAACGGCGCCCGTGGCATCGCTGCCGACATAGCCGAGTTCCGTAAAGTAGCCGTTCTTGGTGTCGGCCGGGCTGAACAGCGTGATGATCGGGCTGCTCTTGTCGACGGTCTCGTGGTAGGCCTTGAGCTGGAGGTCGTCGAAACGCGCGCCTTCCAGGTTGATGGAGCCGGCAAGGGCAGGCGTGTCGATGATGACGCGCGACGAAGCGGTCTTGGCGACCGACTGCTCGAGGGTGAGGACGGCAGGTGCCGTCTGACCGCCTGCCGGCAACGAACCGTTCACGGCAGCACCCGCTGCGGGCGACTGCGTCGTCTGGGCCTGCTGCGCCTGCTGATGAGCCTTGGCGGCCTGTTCAGCCTGGCGCTGCGCTTCGAGGCGCGGGTTCATGTAGAAAAACTGCCAGCCGAGAACAATCAGCACGGACAGTGCAATTGCTATGAAGTAATTGCGGTTGTTTTCCATCATACTTTCCTGGAGCGATCCGTTTCGGACCGCCGATGTTTCGGCCTGTTTTCGACGCGGCTTACGAGTTCGCTTGCCAGTTTTTCGAAAGGCGCGGTCAGCACATCGCGCCGCGCGACAACCACATAGTCGTGTCCGGGCTGCATTGCAAACCCTGCATGAAGCCGCACGGCTTCTTTCAGCCTGCGCCGCATGCGGTTGCGCTCCACCGCGTTGCCATGTTTTTTGGTGACGGTAAATCCAACGCGGGGGTCGGCGTCGGCGGTCTTGCGGTCCAGCACCTCAATCAGGAAGAAGCCGCCTCTGCGCTTCTCGCCTTCGCGGACTGCAAGAAACTGCGGCCGGCTTTTCAGCCGCCCGACAGTCTTTTTTGGTCGTTCATTCGTCAATTTGCCCGCCATCCTGGATTATCGGGCACTTCGGCCCTTAGGCCGAAAGACGCTTGCGGCCGCGGTTACGGCGAGCGGAAAGAACCGCACGGCCGCCCTTGGTAGCCATGCGCGAACGGAAACCGTGGCGACGCTTGCGGACAAGCTTGGATGGTTGGTAGGTACGCTTCATTTATTTAAACACCGCGGAGTGCGGCCCTTCTTGAGCTTTGCTTCAATAGCAAGGAGCGTTGTTGATTATGGCGAACGGACTTGTCCCGCAAATGCAGGCTCCATGACCGGACGTGCGCGGGCTTATACGGATCAAGGCCCCAGAAGTCAATTATAGGGGCACAGATTCCTTGAAATCGGGCAAATTCGCGCTGTCGGCCGCGGCAACCCGCATTTGGCGGCAGTGCTCGGTGGAATGTGTACACAACCTTAAATATAGATTGCAGATATTCTAAAATATATGGAAAGTATAGTCAGAAATGCAGTACGTTTAGATTAAAAATACTTCAATGTAACGTTAATGATTTTAGTCGATATCTAGCTCCATGTCGTAAAACCCATCGATTTACGGGGGATGGGATCTGCGCCGGAGGGGTATTGTGAAAATTCGCGGCAAAATAAATCTGCTTGTATCTGTCATGGCCGGGGCGGCGCTTCTGATTGGCGCCACCGCCCTCTATGCGTTGCATCAATATGACCAGAAATTACAGAGCTACGAGCAGACGGCGAGCCGTGCTTACATGGGCGAGCGCCTGAATCGCTACGTGACCGCGGTGGTCATGGAAGCGCGCGGCATCTATGCCGCTGCTGCGGCAAAGGATTCCAAACCCTTTGCCGATGGGCTGATGGCGGATCTCGACGAAATCGACAAGGTGCTGACGGACTGGGCGCCTCTGGTGCCGGATACGCAGAAGCCGGAATTCACCAAACTGCAGGCCCGTGCCCAGGAATTTCGCGTCTTTCGCACGGAAACGGCCAGGCTCGGTGTGACGGATGGCCCGGATGCCGCCGGCAAGCAGGGCAATAACGAAGCGAACCGTGCCAACCGCAAGGCTTTCCAGGCTGAGATCGATGCGGTCGTCGAGACCGACAAGGCGGAGCTTGCGAAAGCCGAGGCCGAGATTGCAACCTTTCACAGCAACGTCTTGTGGGTCGTCCTCGGCATCATGATCGCCGGTATCGCGGCCGGTGTCGGCCTTGGCGCCTATATCGGAACCGTGCATCTCAGCCGCCCGATCCGCAAGGTGACCGACGCGATAAAGAGAGTCGCGAACGGCCATTTCGATATCGAGGTGCCGTTTGCTGGCCGTCGGGACGAAATCGGCGAGATGGCGGCAGCCGTCGACGTCTTCAAGGAAAACGGCAATGCCGTGCGCCGCATGAATGCCGAGGAAACGGCCATGCGCGCCAAGAGCGACGAGCTTCAGTCGAGCATGTCTCTGGCAGTCTCCGCCGCGGCAGCCGGCGATTTCAGCCAGCGCATCGAGAAGGACTACGGCGACGTCAATCTCAACCGCTTTGCGCGCAACGTCAACGAGCTCTTGATAAGCGTCGACACGGGGATCGGCGAGGTCCGCCGCGTCATTGCAAGCCTGGCCGACGGTGATCTGACCCAGGCAATGAAGGGCGAATTCCAGGGGGCTTTTGCCGAGCTGCAGCAAAACGTCAATACGACGCTCGCGACGCTGAAGAGCACCATGAGCGAAGTGCGCGAGACCACAGGCTCGATCAACTCCAACACCAATGAACTGCGTCACGCCAGCGACGACCTCTCCAAGCGCACGGAACAGCAGGCGGCCGCTCTTGAGGAGACTTCGGCAGCGCTCGACGAGATCACCTCCGTCGTGCAGAATTCCACGGAGCGGGCGCGCGAGGCCAGCGTCATGGTCAGCGAAGCAAAGGACGATGCTGCACGCTCCGGCACGGTCGTTCGCAACGCCATCGATGCCATGGGGCGCATCGAGCAGGCATCCGGCGAGATCAGCCAGATCATCGGCGTGATCGACGACATCGCCTTCCAGACCAATCTGCTGGCGTTGAACGCCGGTGTCGAGGCCGCGCGCGCCGGCGAGGCGGGCAAGGGCTTCGCGGTGGTTGCCCAGGAAGTACGCGAGCTTGCCCAGCGCTCCGCGACAGCTGCCAAGGATATCAAGGCCCTGATCGGCAAGTCCGGTGACGAGGTGCAGATCGGCGTCAAGCTGGTGCAGGCGACCGGCGAGGCGCTGTCGTCCATCGAGGCTCGCGTGCTCAAGATCAACGATCACATCCACTCGATCGCAACGGCGGCGCGCGAGCAGGCGACGGGCCTCTCCGAGGTGAACAACGCGGTCAACCAGATGGATGAGGTCACGCAGCGAAACGCCGCCATGGTCGAGGAGACCTCGGCCGCGACCCATCGATTGGCGGCCGAGGCGGATGGCCTTGTCCATCTCGTTTCGCGCTTCAAGGTCGATGCTATCAATGTGTCAGCACCGGTGGCGGCGCGCGCTGAGACGCATCGCCCCACGGCTTCGCCAGCGCGCCGCATGATCGACAGGGTCGCGACTGCCTTCGGTGGCGGAGCGCTTGCGCCGGCCGCTGCAACGCAAGGCTGGGAAGAGTTCTGACCCCGCAGATGTGAGGTTGGCTTATGAGGCTGGTTGCGGCGCCTGGGTGCCGTAGCCGGCCTCCTCCTTTTGTCAAAATCCGGAGCCGATTGGAAAAAAGCCCACAATCGCCTATTATCTAGTTTCGATCAGGTCGCATCAGATCGCTTTGCAGCGAAGCGGGACAATTGAAATGGACAGTGGGCAGGACAAGGGCGCCGTAAAGGACGGCAAGGTCGAGAAGGGCCGCTTGTCTCAGTTTTGCCGGCCGACCGGCATTTTTGGCGGCCTTTCCGGCAAGCTCCTCATCCTTACGGTCGTTTTCATTTCGCTGGCCGAAGTGCTGATCTTCGTGCCCTCCGTCGCCAATATGCGGCTGCGCTGGCTGGAGGATCGGCTGAACACCGCCGCCGCCGCTGCCATCGTCATTGATGGCCTGCAGCCGGCCGAACTGCCGCGCGCGTTGCAGAAGGAAACACTGATGGCGACTGGCACGCGCGCCATCGTTCTGCGCAAGGACGGCACGTCACGCCTGCTGGCAACAGCCGAGATGCCGGCCTCCGTCGATGAGAAGTACGATCTGAGCGACGTGTCTCAGCTCACCGCGATCAAGGATGCGCTCGATACGCTGCTGTTCGGCGGCAATCGGATTATCCGCGTTTTCGGTCCGGCCGGCGGCGATGCCAATACGGGCATCGAGGTGGTGCTGAAGGATACCCGCCTGCGCAATGCGATGCTTGCCTATTCGGTCAGTGTGTTCTTCGTCTCGATCCTGATTTCGCTGTTCACCGCGACGCTGATCTTCTTTGCGATCAACCGCATGATGATCCGCCCCATCCGCCGGCTGACGGACAGCATGCAGGCCTATTCCGATGATCCGGAAGATCCCGGCCGTGTTCTTGCGCCGGAGAAGGGACGCGATGAGCTGGCCGTAGCCGGCCGGCATCTTGCCGCGATGCAGTCGCAATTGCAGAAAACCTTGAAGCAGCAGAAGAATCTGGCTGCGCTTGGCTTGGCGGTGTCGAAGATCAATCACGACATGCGCAATATCCTTTCGGCCGCGCAACTGATGTCGGACCGACTGGTCGATGTCGATGACCCGATGGTCAAGCGCTTTGCTCCGAAGCTGTTGCGCACCATCGACCGCGCCGTCGGCTATACGACCGAGGTCCTGTCCTATGGTCAGACCTCCGAGTCGGCGCCGCGTCGGCGCAAGATTCGCATATTCGAGCTTATCGAGGAGGTGCGCGATATTCTGGCGATTGATCCGGATAGCGGCATCGAGTTCATCGAGCAGCTCAGCCCGGATCTGGAGGTCGATGCCGACAGCGAGCAGCTGTTCCGCGTCATCCACAATCTCTGCCGCAATGCCCATCAGGCGCTGATCGCCTTCGGCGAGGCGGAGCCTGATAGCGTCAGGCGGATCACGGTTTCGGCGCACCGGATCGGCAGTGTCGTCAGCATCACCGTCGACGATACCGGCCCGGGGATGCCGCAAAAGGCGAGGGAAAACCTGTTCACAGCCTTCCGGGGTTCTGCCCGCTCCGGCGGCACGGGCCTTGGCCTGGCGATCGCCCGTGAGCTTGTCCTTGCCCATGGCGGCACCATTGCGCTCGTCGAAAAACCGGCCGCCGGCACGCAGTTCCGCATCGAGATCCCCGACCGCCCGGTATCCCTCGACGATTACCGCAGCAGAAGCCTCCAAGAAAGTTGATTGTTTTCAGCTGCTTGGCGTCAATATGCACGAAAATCGCGATCTTTTTCAGAAATCCACTTGCATTCCCTCAAGGGAGGCTTTAGAGAACCGCCCACGCCAACGGTTTCTTCCGTTTCGGCCACGCACCCGTAGCTCAGCTGGATAGAGCACCAGACTACGAATCTGGGGGTCAGGAGTTCGAATCTCTTCGGGTGCGCCATTTTCTCCATCTTCATTCCAATCGAGAATAACTTAGGCACCAAGGCCTGAGCCCGGGCGCAAGTTGCTCTTTAGCCCATCCCGGTGATCGCTAAGGTTTGGAGCCGAGATAGCCATTCCACGTTGCTGGAGCTGGAGATGGCGGGTCACATAAAGCCTGGATTTCGCGGCAGATATTGAGTCCAGTCGCCGTAGCCGGGCGATGCCATCAATAGCATCGGAAAGGTGATCCGCATCCCTTGAGCGATCGCAAGGCTCAAGGCGCGGTCGCATGTGCCTGGCAGGAATGCTGATATCTTCTCGGCAGAGCCATCTGCCGCCAGCTTCAATGCGGTCGCAAAGGCATCATGAAGAAAATCAGGCCGCGTGACCGCGAGGGGGCCGATGTGCCCGTTGGAGCTGATATAGCCATAGCCGACAATATCATTGCCAGCGCAGAGCAAAAAGCCTGCGTTCGATGGGTCGTCGAGCAGATAGCGATGATGTTTCTCCCGCGAGACGCCTATGGCGCGGGAATCGATCTCGACAAGATTTTCCATCGCCGCCCCGCCGGTATCGAGTGCGATGGCGCGCAATGACGGTTCCGGCAAAGTCTGCCTCACCCGTTCGCGCGCGACGCTGAAAAAGTAAATCGGCATTTTGGGAAAGAGGCCATGCCGCATGTAAAGGCCCTGCGAGACACGATTGAAGGTGAAGGTAATCAGCGCCTTGTGAACCGCTCCTGATTTCCGGGCGTGCTCCACGGTTCGTGCCAAGAGTTCATTCCCGATGCCCTGGCCCTGCCGGGCGGGATCGACGAACAGCTGGGCGAGGAACCAGACATTGCCGCAAACCCAGCTCCAGGCGAAGCCGAGGATTTCCCCGCCATCGTCCGCGACCCATAATCCATCAGGGTCGTCCTTGAGCGAAAATAGCTGAAAGTTGGGAGGGCTTGCCGTCGCCATCGGGCCGAAGCCATGCCGAACGGTAAGATCGTTGATGCTGGTAACCACCAGAGCATCGGTCGCGGCCAAATCGTCCGCACGGGCAGGTCTGTAAACAAGCGGCATTGGATAACCCCGCAAATGTTCCCGCGATAGAGCGCCGTAACGCGTCGTCCCGGCCATTCATGACTGCCGTCTCGGATGCCGCCGCTGTGCTTTCGGCACCCTTCGCCCCAATAAGAGAAACCGGAGGCTTGATGCTTCTCCCTTCCGGCACATTCTTTGATTACAAGGCCGTGATCATAACATACGCGCTCTCAATTTCATCCCGCCCGCGCGCTGTTTGCATACTCATTTAGGTCGAGACATGGCCCTCCCGCGTTGCGAATGCGCGCCTTTTCACCGGCTGCACTAGCTTAAACCGGGTTTGTTGCTTTGCTAGGTGACTGCAATCACCCGTACCGATCAGCCCTGACGCTTTGCTTCCTGCCCATGATCCGTCGCCAGCGGTAATTCCGGCAGGAAGAGCAGTGCGATCAGCGCCAAGGCCACGATGGCTGTTCCCGTCGCGAAAGTCATGGCGATCGCGTGACGATAGAGCGCTATCGCGGCGTCATGCGCCTCCGGGGAGGCGGTGGCGAGTTGCTTCATGCCGGCTTCCGTGAGTGAAGATATATGCATCCCGTCGAGGACGCCGCCGGCATTCTGTACGCGATAGGCAAGAATGGCGCCGGAGCCCGTGACGCCGATGAGGCCGCCGAGCGAGCGGAAGAAGGCAAGCGTCGCCGTTCCCACGCCACGATGGGCAAGGGGAAGGGCATTCTGCACTGCGATCGTCATGGTGGGCATGACGAGGCCAAGGCCGAGGCCGAGGGCAAAGACGGTCGGCTCGATGATCCAGAAGCCCTGGCTGGTGGCCGCCGCCCAGGCGAGTACGGCGAAGGAGGCGGTTGCGAGGCTGAGGCCGCAGAGCTGTGCCGGCTTGTAGCGCCCGAAGCGATGCAGCAGCACGCGCCCGTTGACCATGGAAGAGATGACGACGCCGATCATCAGCGGGCCGGTGAGCAAGCCCGAATGCGAGGCGCTGACTCCCATGACCATCTGGAAGAACAAGGGAAAGAAAAGGCTTGCCCCGAGCATGCCCATGAAGGTCAGGGCGAGCACGATGCAGGCGACGACGAACAGCCGGTTGCGGAAGAGATCGGGCGGCAGCACGGGCTCCGGTTCGCGCCGGATATGCAGGATGAAAAAGACGAAGAGAACGAGTGCAATGGCGGAGAGGCCGAAGATCTCCGGCGAGTTCCAGGCCCATTCATTGCCGCCAAGCGCGAGCACCAGCAGGAAGCTGGTCGTGCAGCTCGTCAGCAGCGCCGCGCCGAGATAGTCGATACGGCGGCTGCGTGTATGATGCGGCCGCTTCAGCGCCCGGCCGATCATGACGAGCGCGATGGCGCCGATCGGCAGGTTGACGTAGAAGATCCAGTGCCATGACAGGAGATCGGTGATGACGCCGCCGGCGATCGGGCCGATGACGCTGCAGACGGCGAAGACGGCCGCGATCGAACCCTGATTGCGACCGCGTCTGGCTGGCGGCACGATATCGCCGATGATGATCTGCGCCAGCGGCAGCAATCCGCCGGCGCCGATACCCTGGATCGCCCGGAAGATGATGAGCTGCATCAGCGTCTGTGCCATGCCGCTCAGCACCGAGCCGAGGAGGAAGATGAGGATCGCCGCATAGATCATCGGCTTGCGGCCGTACTGGTCGCTGAGCTTGCCGTAGAGCGGCATGGTGCTGGTCGAGGCAAGCACATAGGCGCTGACCACCCAGGAAAGGTGCGTCAGGCCGCCGAGGTCGCTGACGATGCGCGGCAGCGCAGTCGCGACGATACTTTGGTCGATCGCGCCGAGGCCGAGAACGATCATCAGGCCTAGGATGACGGCGCGGATCTCGCGACGATCGGGCGGGTCGCCTGCCGTCGGATCGGATGGTGGGACAGCATTCGGACGAGCCGTATTCATTCTCCGATCTCCATGAGCGGTTCGATTGCGGCGCGAATGGCGTCACGCTGCTGCGGCGACAATTTGGCGAGTTCGGAGGCGAGCCAGTCGGTTCTCCGCCGTTTCAGGCTACGGATGATTTCTTCGCCTTTCGCTGTCGCCACCAGACCATTGCGGCGGCGGTCGCTCGGGTCTGGCTCCGAACGAGCAATAAGGCCATCCCGCTCCATGGCTTTCACATGGCCTGAAATCGTCGGTCCGCGCAGCTTCTCCATCCGAGCCAGTTCGGCAACGCCGATGCCCGGCTGGCGCATGATGGCGACAAGCAGCAAGGCATGCAGCGGCGACAGCCCGGCCTCGTCGCTCTCGCGCCGCAGCTGTCGATGCAGGCGATGCAGGGCAGGACGCAACGCCTCGGCCAGCGCGTAGGCTTCCTCGATCCCGTGATGGTGGTCGGCTTTGCTCATCGATAGTCTCACTCGCATGTAGATAGATAGGCTTCCTATCTATAGACCTATCGTGCGGCATGTGCTTGCGCAAGCGGTAATATTGTGAAAGATTTTCAATCATTGCGCGTTGTTCGTCAGTATTTACGACTCATGAGGAGGAGAAGAGCTGTGAAACGATTTCTGACAACCGTAACAGTGACTGCCCTGAGTGCCCTGCTTGCCGTAACGTCTTTCGACCCGGCGGCGGCTGCACCGATCCAGCCGCTGATCCAGCCGGCAATCCATCAGACGGGTGATCAGCCCGCTGGCCTGACGGAAGTTCAATATCGCCACCACAACAGGCACTATCGCGGGCGTCACCGTCCGCATTATCGTCCCCACTACCGGCCGCACAATCGCCCGGGCTATTGGCATGGTCATCGCGGCTATCGCTATCACCGCCCCGGCTATCGGCGCCATGATGGCTGGTGGTATCCGATGGCCGCATTTACCGCCGGGGCAATCATCGGTGGGGCCGTTTCGCAGCCGCCGCGCGGCAGCGCGCATGTTCGCTGGTGCGCGAGCCGCTACAAGACCTATCGTGTGTCGGACAATACCTATCAGCCGACCAACGGTCCGCGCCGTCAGTGCGTTAGCCGTTGATATCGCGCATATCGAAATCCCTCTCCGTTCCGCGGAGGGGGATTTCTTTTCAGGCTGCCGCGAGCGGGGTTGTCTTCAACCGGTCAACTGCTCGGAGACGTCCCACAGCCGCCGCCAGATCGCCTGATCGCGGGCATGAGGGGCAATCTTGGCCCGCACCGGCGGACCTTTGAGTTCATAGAAACCGTTCGGGCCATACATGGCGCCGCCTTCCGCGGTCGGTGCCGTGGCGGCAAAGAGCGTGGGCAGCGCGCCGGCTGCTGCCGATTGTGATGCAAACGGCTCCAGCAGTTTCGTCAGGAGTTCAAGACTGCCCGGCCTGTCGCGGCCCATGCGAGGCCCTGCCGTCTGAAGCCCGGTAACGGCGTAGCCGGGATGGGCGGCAATGCTTTTAAGCTTCCAGCCTTCAGCGCGGGCGATCCGGTCGAGCTCCAGGCTGAAGAGCAGTGTTGCCAGCTTTGATTGGCAATAGGCAGGCCAGGGCCGATAACGCTTGCGCCACTGCAGATCGTCGAAATTGATCCTGCCACTGCGATGCGCCAGGCTGCTGACCGTGACCACCCGCGGATTTTCGGCTGCAGAAACCTTCGGCAGCAGCCGCATCGTCCAGGCAAAATGGCCGATATAATTGGCGCCCATCTGCATCTCGAAACCATCTTCGGTCTCGTGCCGGTCCGGGATGGCCATGACGCCGGCATTGTTGATGAGCAGATCGATATGCGGCAGCGTATCGGCGATGCGGTTGGCCGTACGGGCGACGGAATCGAGGCTGGCAAGATCGAGCGCCTCGAATGTCACGTCTGCGCGCGGTGTTGCCGCGCGGATCTTGGCGAGTGCCTCGTTGGCCTTGGCCTCGTTACGCGAGGCGATGATGACTTTTGCGCCGGCACCTGCCAGGGCCTTTGCCGCCTCATAGCCTATACCGCTGTTGGCACCGGTAATGACTGCGATTCGACCTGTCTGCGGCGGAATATCTTCTATTGTCCAGTCTGGCATTGCGGGCTCCTGTGAAGAGATTTTGGCATTGCCCATTGTATCTGGTTATTTCTACACTAAATGCAAGTTTGCAATAAATGAAAATATGTAAGTGCAAAATATGCGATGATGCCTGCATATCAATGACTTTCGACGGTCTAATGGCGGGGCATGCCTTTGAATTGCCACGCTGTTCGGCCCTCATCAAACTTTATCGCCGAAGATTGGATGTACGGAATGACGACAAAGACCTCATGCGCTGATTTCGTGCAGTTCTTTCGCTCCTGGGTGAGCAATCCCATGCGTGTTGCGGCGGTGGCGCCCTCGGGCGAGCGGCTGGCAAGATTGATGACGCAGGAGATCGAACCTTTCGATGGTCCGGTCCTCGAACTTGGACCAGGCACCGGCGTGTTCACGCGGGCGTTGCTCGCGCGTGGTATCCCTGAAAGCGCGCTGACGCTCGTCGAATTCGGCGAAGAGTTTGCCGTCCGCCTGCGCGGGCGTTTCCCCGAGGCGCGAGTGGTGCATATGGATGCGGCCAAGCTCGGCCAATGTGGCCTCTTCGACGATGCGCCGTTCGGCGCCGTCATCAGCGGCTTGCCATTGCTGTCCATGCCGCCCTCCAAGGTTGCGGCCATTGTCGGTGGCGCCTTTGAAACGATGAAGCCGGGAGGGGCTTTCTATCAGTTCACCTACGGCCCGCGCTGTCCGGTGCAGAAGCCGATCCTCGAAAGCCTCGGGCTGCAGGCAAAGCGTATCGGCGGCACGGTGCGCAATATTCCGCCGGCCGGCGTCTACAGGATATCGCGGCAAAATCCTCTGGAGCTCTCGATCACCGCCTCCAAATATCGTAGCACCGGAGAGAATGCTGGAATCAGCGCTTAGGCGCCTGAAGCCGGCAAGGCCGATTTGGGGCGGCCTGACGCGAATGGCTGGCAGGGGTAGCGGATGGCGAAGAGGCCGGATGTGGATAGCGCGGTGAAGGAAGGCCGGCGCGAGCGCAAGCGTCGCCAAACCCGTGAACGCATCGAATCCGCCGCCTTGAGGCTTTTTCTCGAACGCGGATTTGACGCCACCACCATCGAGGATATCACCGAGGCGGCCGATGTTTCCAAGCGCAGCTTCTTCGATTATTTCCCCAGCAAGGAAGAGGTCGTTGCCGCCTGGCAGGATGGTTTTGCCCGCGAGCTGATTGGCGCCGTCGCTGCCCAGCGCGAAGATGCTTCGATTGTCGAAGTTATCGAGTCGGCCGTCAACTCGGCCCTTCGTACTGCCATTGCCGATCCGCAAAGCCTTGCTCTGGCTGCCCTGATCCACAATACGCCGACGCTTCAAGCCCGCGATCAACTGAAATATGCCAAGCTGGAAAAGAAGCTCGCGGACGCGCTGTTTGCCCGTGGTAGCGGCAGCCAGGAAGAGCGTCTCCGCCTTGGCATGCTTGCGGCGGCCGTCGTGACGATGCTGCGCATCGGCGGTGAGCGCTGGACGCAATCTCCGCAGGATGTTTCGCTGGAGCAGTTCGCTCGCACCATGTTCGATGAGCTTTGGGCAGCGCTTGCCGATCTCGGTGCACAGGTACAACAGCGCACATGACCGCGCTAGGCTAGGGGAGCCCGCCTTGATCGGTCGCAATGCATCGCACATCGATGCATTGCATATGCCGTGATGCAGACCCATCTAGTATCGGGTCGCGACTGTATCTCTCCCTCGCGAAACCCACGATTTGCCCTTCAAATCTCGGCTCCTTCCCGGACGCCGGAAACGCCAGATACATTTCAGATCAGCAAAAGGGACTATAACCATGTCAGAATTCGACGCAGCCAAGTCCGGTCAGTTCAAGATCGGCGGTGACCTCCCCGTTCATCGTCTCGGTTTCGGTGCCATGCGCATCACCGGCGCCGGTATCTGGGGTGAGCCAGAGAACCATGACGAAGCCGTCCGCACGCTGAGGCGCCTGCCGGAACTCGGCATCAATTTCATCGATACGGCCGATTCCTATGGCCCCGACATTTCCGAGCGTCTGATCAAGGAGGCGCTTCATCCCTATGGCCACGGTCTCGTCGTGGCGACCAAAGGCGGTCTTACCCGCACAGGCCCGAACGTATGGGTGCCGCTTGGCCGCCCCGAATATCTGATCCAGCAGGCGCACAAGAGCCTGCGTAATCTCGGCGTCGATCGCATCGATCTCTGGCAGCTGCACCGCATCGATTCCAAGGTGCCGGCGGCCGAGCAGTTCGATGCCGTGAAATCGCTGCTCAATGACGGCATCATCCGCCACGCGGGCTTGAGCGAAGTGTCTGTTGCCGACATCGAAGCCGCATCAAAGCATTTCAAGGTGGTGACGGTACAGAATCGCTACAATCTGGTCGATCGCACCAGCGAAGACGTGCTCGACTATTGCGAAAAGCACGGCATCGGCTTCATTCCATGGTTCCCGCTGGCGGCCGGCGATCTCGCCAAGGAAGGCTCGCTGCTCGATACCATCGCGAAGAAGCACAATGCCGCCCCGAGCCAAATTGCACTTGCCTGGGTGCTGAAGCGCAGCCCCGTGATGCTGCCCATCCCCGGAACAGGCAAGGTCAAGCATCTCGAGGAAAACACCGCTGCCGTGAACATCGTCCTCTCCGACGAGGAATTCGCGGCGTTGGATGCCGAAGGCAAGAAGGCTTTCAAGGCCGCCTGAGCCGAAAGTCACCCGGCCGGTGGGGGATTGCCCGCCGGCCGGAGGCCAGCGAGAGCTGCCTCCAATGCAAAAACGACGATCACGATCATGTGAATCTCGGGATTTGGGCAAGAAACGACTGTAAAATAGGCGCTAAAACCCCTGAAAATGCCGGCGCCATGCGATATTTTCGGCATCTATCAAGAAAGCAATGCGCTCAGTGCATTGCTGCATTGCGAAAGCCAGTCTGTTCACGACGCATCCCACGTTATATCTAATCCCTCGAAGGCAGCGCACTCCTCCTCCCAGCGCTCCTTCAATGATTGGCAACACTCCTCCTCCTCCCAGTTGCCAATCCGGATCAAGAGCCCGATGCATCCTCCTCCCGCATCGGGCTCTTTTTTTATCCCACCTTGCTCACTGATTTTTCCGGATCTTTAAAGGCGTTGCGCCTTTGCAATGCCGTCGCGAATTAGCATCGCGTCATGAGCCGAAGAACCCCTGGAGTCGCTTGCGCCGCAGGTATCGATGCGTAGAGTGGCGCGACGTTATGGCGGTAAGGAAGGGTTGCATGATGCAGCGCATGGCGGGTTCGGATCAATGGGGAAAGCTGTTTCTCCGAACTGTGGCCGTCGTTGCGACATTGTCGCTGGCCGCGTGCGGTCGTCCCATCGGGGTCATGCAGCCCGTCAGTGAGAACGTGCCGGGCACATCCAAGGTCGACCTCCTCGTCGCGACGACACGCCTGCCGGACAAGGACCCGGCCATTCTGTTTTCGGGCGAGCGCGGGCCGGGGCTCAAGGTGGATGCCGTCAGCGTCTCCATTCCTCCGGAGGCCAATCGCAAGGTTGGCCAGGTGCAGTGGCCGAGCCGTCTGCCAGGCAATCCGTTGAAGAATTTCGTCACCACCGCCGTCAAGCCTTTGGCGACAGAGGCGGACGGGCGAGCCTGGCTGCATGCGGAACTGCCGAAAAACAAGCGGGTACTGATCTTCGTACACGGTTTCAACAACCGCTATGAGGATGCCGTCTACCGCTTCGCGCAGATCGTTCACGATTCGCATGCCGAGGTCGCGCCGATCGTCTTCACCTGGCCGTCGCGCGCCAGCATTTTCGACTACGCCTATGACAAGGAGAGCACGAACTATTCCCGCGACTCCCTGGAAGAGCTGCTGCGTCGCGTCGCCGCCGATCCGGCTGTCGGCGATATCACCGTCATGGCGCATTCGATGGGCAGTTGGCTCGCAGTCGAATCGCTGCGGCAGATGGCGATCCGCAATGGTCGCGTCGCGCCGAAGATCAACAACGTCATCCTCGCTTCGCCCGATCTCGATGTTGACGTCTTCGGCCGGCAGTTCGCAGCACTCGGCAAGGACAAGCCGCATTTCACGCTGTTCGTCTCGCGGGACGACCGTGCTCTTTCGCTCTCACGCCGCATCTCCGGCAATATCGACCGGCTCGGTCAGATCGACCCCACGGCCGAGCCCTATCGCAGCGAGCTGGAAAAACAGGGGATCACCGTGCTCGATCTCACCAAGCTCAAGACCGGCGATGGTCTGAACCATGGCAAGTTCGCCGAAAGCCCGGAAGTGGTGAAGCTGATTGGCGCCCGGTTGATTGCCGGTCAGACGATCACGGATTCCGATGTCGGCATCGGCGATGCCGTCGGCGCGGTTGCCATGGGTGCCGCCCAGACGGTCGGCAGTGTGGCGGGTGCCGCCGTCAGCGCCCCGATCGCCATCTTCGATCCCCGCACACGACAGAACTATGGCGAGCAATGGCGCCGTGTCGGCGCATCGGCCAATAATACCGTCGGCTCGCTCGGCGATAGTGTCGAGGCGACCGGCAGCAATGTCGGCGACGCATTGAAACAATAACGCTTTCACGGCATGTTCCTCAGCGGAGGCGTTTCAGGGCTACCGCAAAACGCCATAGCCACGCTGTTCAATCTGATATATCAGAGGAATGGACATGGCGTCGGCTCGGTTTGCCCGCGAGAATAGCCAGATTGGCGGCGCATGACGCAACACGTCAGATGGGAGCCTTTGAAATGAGATGGAAGCGCACGATCCAGTTGCTGGACGTTCATTGCGAAGGGGAAATCGGCAGGGTTGCCATCGGCGGCGTGCCGAAGATCCCCGGCAACAGCATTGCCGAGCAGCTTCATTGGCTGAACACCGATCCGAAGGGCCAGGAGCTGCGCCGCTTTCTGGTGCTCGAACCGCGCGGTGCACCGATTGGCTCCGTCAATCTTCTGTTGCCGGCTAAGCATCCGGAGGCCGATGCCGGTTTTATCATCCTGCAGCCCGATCAGGCGCACGCAAGCTCGGGCTCTAATTCTATCTGCGTGACCACGGCACTGCTCGAATCCGGTATCGTCGAGATGAAGGAGCCGGAAACGGTCGTCACGCTCGACACGGCCGCCGGCCTCGTCCGCGCCACCGCGACTTGCCGCGACGGCCGCTGCGAGAAGGTGCGGCTGACCATGGTGCCGTCCTTCGTGCATGAGCTGGATGTCGCTCTCGACACCACGCAATGGGGCAAGATCAAGCTCGACCTCAGCTATGGCGGCATCTTCTACGGGCTCGTCGACGTCGGCCAGCTTGGTCTGACCATTGAGAAGGGCAATGCTGCAGCGCTTGTGCAAGCCGGCATGGTCATCAAGGAAGCGATCAATCGGGCGATGACCATTGTACATCCGGAGATCCCGGCGATCTCAGGCGTTGCCTATGTGATGTTCCGTGATGTGGATGCCGATGGCGCCATCCGCACCTGCACGACCATGTGGCCCGGCCGCGCCGACCGCTCGCCCTGCGGCACCGGCAATTCCGCCAATCTGGCGACGCTGCATGCGCGCGGCAAGGCCAAGGTCGGCGATGTCTTCAAGTCCCGCTCGATCATCGGTTCGGAGTTCGAAGTGGGCCTGCAGGCGGAAACAGAGGTTGCCGGCAAACCGGCCATCATCCCCACCATCACCGGCCGCGGGTTCACCTTCGGCTTGAGCCAGGTGGCGCTCGATCCGTTCGACCCGATGGCGGCGGGCTTTGCCATGACGGATGTCTGGGGACCTTCGGCGGGCGATATTTGAGAGCGGAGTGCGAGCTCCCGCTGCTTTGAGCGTCTTGCCCCTCACCCCAACCTTCTCCCCGCTTGCGGGGAGAAGGTGGCCAGAAGCCGGATAAGGGGCTTTGGGGCAAGCCGTCCTCACTACCCCTTGGGATAGATCACACCCTTGCGCAGAATGATATTGCCATAGAGCCGCGGCTCGCTGGTCTGGATCAGCGCATGCGCGCGCTGCACCCGCTCGTAGAATTCCGCCGGCAGCAGCGGCACGACCTTGATGTCGGGCACATGCCGGGCGCAGCATTCGATCATCTCCGCATGAACGGGGTCGACAGCGTCGCGGTCTTGTTTGACGGTCGCCCGGAAAATCGCCTGCGGCACGAAATCGTCGATCGGCAGTACGCTCAGCACGGCATCGAGCACGGGGATGACGCCGTGGCCGTCGAGGCGGATGAGACGGCGCCCATGTTCGAGGCCGGGATAATTTCCGTCGACGAGGGCGATCTCGTCGCCATGGCCCATGGCGCGTAAGGTCGCCAAAAGCTCCGGGCTTAACAATGGGTCAATGCCCTTCAGCATGCTCTATCTCCTTGAAGAGGACGTTCTGGTCGATGAGATAGCGCGCGAAGATCGGCAAGCTCGCGCCGCCGATAGCACGGGCCTGCGGCCCTACGGCGCCCTCGATGATTTCGGGCATGACGACGCCCTGAAGATCCAATTCCGCGGCGGCCTTCATAGTCGCACGCACGACGCGTTCCCGCACCCAGTCCGGGAAGCCGCCATCGATGACGGCGGCACTGAAGTCAAGAACGGAGGCGGCAGCGACGATCGCCTGCGCCAGCGCTTTGGCCGTATCCTGGATCCAGATCTCCAGTGGCTCGCCGAAATCGATCCAGTTATCCGCGGAATACCAAAGGGGGCGCGGGTCGAAACCGTGATCCCGCAGAAGATTTTCGAGCACGAAGATCGAGGCGATCTCCAGGAGCTGGCGGTTCTCGCCGTTGCGGCCGCGCACGGGTAGCGGGCCGAGTGCACCGGCCGTCCCCGTTCGGCCAACGAAGACGGACGAATTCAGGACGATGCCGCCGCCGAGGAAGGAGCCGATGAAGAAATAGACGAAATCCGGATAATGCGGGCCGACGCCGAAGACCAGTTCGGCACCGCAGGCACTGGTGGCATCGTTCTGCAGGAAGACGGGATAAGTAACGCGCGAGGCGATCTCGGTTCTTAGGTCGAAGCCGCGCCAGACATCCATCGCTCCGGCCGGAGCGCCTACCTGCTCGGCCCAGTTCCAGAGCTCGAAGGGTGCAGCAACGCCCATTCCGGCAATCTTGCGGCGCTGGTCATCATTGAGACGTCCCTCCAGTTCCTTGATGCCGGCCGTGACGAAGGCGATGATGTCCTGCGGCAGCGGGTAGGGGTAGGTCTGATGGAGCTGCATCCTGATGCCGCCGACAAAATCCATCAGCACGAGGTCGGCGCTGCGTCGGCCGATCTTGACGCCGAAGGAGAGTACTGCGTCCGGGTTGAGCCGCATGGGGATGGACGGCTGGCCGACACGGCCGCGCACCGGCGCATTGCGCGACAGCAGCCCGTCCTTTTCCAGCTCCCGCATGATGACGGACACGGTCTGCGCCGAAAGGCCGCTCCGCCGCGCGATATCGGCTTTCGAGAGCGCGCCATGACGGCGAACGAGCGAAAGCACAAGCCGTTCGTTATGGGCGCGTACACCGAGCTGGTTCGCACCCCCGGTGGGGTCGAGAATCGCGGGTGTTGTGGGTGTGTCCTCAGGGTCGTGCACGAGAGACATGGGCCTGCTCCTTCCATCATGGCCATGCCTTATTTTCCTCCAGAATGCCACATCGAATTAATAATTCAATCCGATTTATTTATTGACAGCTGGAAATCTTTAGGCTCAGATATGGTGGTAGGAGATGCGGATATGGCCGTGGAGGAGGTCCGCTGGAAATAATCCGACAGGCATGGCGCATCTTCAGCCGGGTTCAGGCCCGGGGCTGCCGGAAGGTCCGGCTTTTCAAACATCGGGAGGATTGAATGAAGAAATCTGTTATTTCCGCAGCGGTCGCCGCTCTGGCGATCGGCGTTGCATTTGCAGCACCTGCCAAGGCCGCCGGCGTATCCGCCTGCCTCATCACCAAGACCGATACCAACCCCTTCTTCGTCAAGATGAAAGAAGGCGCGACCGCCAAGGCCAAGGAACTCGGCGTGACGCTGAAGTCCTATGCCGGCAAGATCGATGGCGACAGTGAAAGCCAGGTTGCTGCGATCGAGAGCTGCATCGCCGATGGCGCGAAGGGCATCCTGATCACCGCATCCGACACCAAGGGCATCGTTCCCTCGGTCAAGAAGGCACGCGATGCCGGCCTGCTGGTGATTGCGCTGGACACGCCGCTTGAGCCGGCTGATTCCGCTGACGCCACCTTCGCGACGGACAATCTGCTCGCCGGCAAGCTCGTAGGGCAGTGGGCTAAGGAAACGCTGGGCGACAAGGCCAAGGATGCCAAGATCGGCTTCCTCGATCTGACGCCGTCGCAGCCTTCGGTCGACGTTCTGCGCGACCAGGGCTTCATGATCGGCTTCGGCATCGACCCGAAGGATCCGAACAAGATCGGTGACGAAACCGATCCGCGCATCGTCGGCCACGACGTCACCAACGGTAACGAAGAGGGCGGCCGCAAGGCCATGGAAAATCTTCTGCAGAAGGATTCCGGCATCAACGTCATCCACACGATCAACGAGCCGGCTGCAACCGGCGCCTATCAGGCTCTGAAGGCCGTCGGTCTCGAAAAGCAGGTGCTGATCGTTTCCATCGACGGCGGTTGCCCCGGTGTCAAGTCGGTCAAGGATGGCACCATCGGCGCAACTGCCCAGCAGTATCCGCTGATGATGGCGGCCCTCGGCGTCGAGGCGATCAAGAAGTTCGCCGATAGCGGCGAGAAGCCGAAGCCGACCGAAGGCAAAACCTTCTTCGACACCGGCGTTTCCCTGGTGACGGACAAGCCGGTTTCCGGCCTGAAGTCCATCGACACCAAGGAAGGCCTCAACAAGTGCTGGGGCTAAGCCCCTCACGAATGTGATATAGTCCCTTCGAGAGCTGCGTCATGCGCCTGCTGGCGCGGCTCTTTTACAGGGAGCAGACAATCGCAACAGTCACGTCGGTCGGGTTCAGATCCTGGCTGGCCCCAGCAGCCGGCGGTTTCCGCGCATGTGCGCGGTGGCGGAGGAATAATTATGTCCGGAGCACAGGAATTCGAACGTGTTCTCGACGGCAGCGACAAGAACGTCGCTTCGTTCGAGCGCAACGATGTCTCTCTTTTGAAGCGGGTGCAGCATTTCCTGCATTCGACGCCGGCGGCGGTACCGCTGATCGTTCTGGTGCTGGCGATCGTGATCTTCGGCATCACCATCGGCGGAAAGTTCTTTTCCGCCTATACGCTGACGCTCATCCTGCAGCAGATCGCCATCGTCGGCATTCTCGGCGCGGCCCAGACGCTGGTCATCCTGACCGCCGGTATCGATCTGTCGATCGGCGTCATCATGGTCATCTCCTCGGTCGTCATGGGTAATGTCGCCGTGACATATGGCCTGCCGACGCCGATTGCGGTCGCCGCCGGCATGATCGTGGGTGGCCTCTGTGGACTGCTCAACGGCTTCCTCGTTGCCAATATGAAGTTGCCGCCGTTCATCGTGACGCTCGGCACATGGAATATCGTCATGGCGACGAACTTCATCTATTCGGCCAATGAAACCATCCGCGACACCGATGTCGACGAAAAGGCGCCGCTTCTGCATCTGTTCGCCGCCAGCTTCCGTGTCGGCGGTGCGGTGCTCACCCTCGGCGTCATTGCCATGGTGCTCCTCGTCATTGGCCTTTGGTATGTTCTCAATCACACAGCCTGGGGCAGGCATGTCTATGCCGTTGGCGACGATCCGGAGGCCGCGAAACTTGCAGGTATCCAGACCAAGAAGGTTCTTCTCGCGGTTTACGGCGTGTCGGGACTGATCGCAGCACTTGCCGCCTGGGTCTCCATCGGCCGCAACGGCTCGGTTTCGCCGTCGTCTGCAGTGACCGATTTCAATCTTCAGGCGATCACCGCAACTGTCATCGGCGGCATCTCGCTCTTCGGTGGGCGCGGCTCGATCCTCGGAACCTTGTTCGGTGCCATGATCGTCGGCGTCGTCTCCATGGGCCTCAACATGCTCGGCGCTGACCCGCAGTGGAAGGTGCTTCTGACCGGCGTTCTCATCATCGGCGCCGTCGCGATCGATCAATGGATCAGAAAGGTATCGGCATGACCACGACCGGCGAACCCCTTCTCACCGCCCGCGGTCTCGTCAAGCGTTATGGCCGCGTGACCGCACTCGACAATGCCGATTTCGACCTCTATCCCGGCGAGATCCTCGCCGTGATCGGCGACAACGGCGCCGGCAAGTCCTCGCTGATCAAGGCGATCTCCGGCGCAGTCACCCCGGATGAGGGCGAGATCAAGCTGGAAGGCAAGCCCGTTCACTTCCGCTCGCCCATGGAGGCGCGCGAAGCCGGCATCGAAACGGTCTACCAGAATCTAGCCCTGTCGCCGGCGCTCTCAATTGCCGACAACATGTTCCTCGGCCGCGAAGTGCGCAGGCCCGGCATTCTCGGCTCGGTCTTCCGCATGCTCGACCGGCCGGCCATGGAAAAGCGCGCCCGCGACAAGCTGACCGAGCTCGGCCTGATGACGATCCAGAACATCAATCAGGCGGTGGAAACGCTCTCCGGCGGCCAGCGTCAGGGTGTTGCCGTCGCCCGTGCTGCCGCCTTCGGCTCCAAGGTCGTCATCATGGACGAACCGACGGCAGCCCTTGGCGTCAAGGAAAGCCGCAAGGTCCTTGAACTCATCCTCGATGTGCGTGCTCGCGGCTTGCCGATCGTCCTGATCTCGCACAATATGCCGCACGTCTTCGAGGTTGCGGACCGTATCCATATCCACCGCCTTGGACGACGCCTGACCGTCATCAATCCCAAGGATTATTCCATGTCAGATGCTGTTGCCTTCATGACCGGCGCCAAGGCTCCGCCGGTTGAGAATGTTGCTGCATGAGCGTCTCTCTTGACGATGTTGCCGGCGAGATCATCGCGCGCGCCGGCAATGCGAAACGCTTCCTGGTTGCGATTGCCGGCCCTCCCGGTGCCGGCAAGTCGACACTGGCCGACAATGTCGCCAAGGCATTAAAGGCGAGGGGCGAGAGCGCCGAAGTCCTGCCGATGGACGGCTTCCACATGGATAATGCCGTCCTGATCGAGAAGGGACTTCTGAAGCGGAAGGGCGTGCCGGAGAGTTTCGACGTGCGCGCCTTCCTCGATATCGTCAAGGCCGTGCGCGCCGCCGATCAGGAGGTGCTGGTTCCGGTCTTCGATCGTTCGCGAGAGATCGCGATCGCCTCTGCCCGCATCGTCTCGGCGGATCATCGCTTCATCGTCATCGAGGGCAATTATCTGCTCTTCAGTCAGGGGAAGTGGGCTGAGCTGGAAGGCATGTTCGACTATTCGATCATGCTTGCTCCACCCATGGAAGTGCTGGAGGAGCGGCTCTGGGCGCGCTGGAGGGGCTACGATCTCGATGAAGAGGCGGCCGGAGCTAAGGTTTATGGCAACGATTTGCCGAATGGCCGGCTTATCCTGGAGAACCGCCGCCGCGCAGATGTCACCATCGACATCGTGCAGGATTGACCTTGCCTATCATTTAACCGCCGTCGCGGATTGTTTTGCGGGGGCGTATGGTGCTATCGAAGCGCGATATCAAAGAGCACGATCCCTGAAAGGCTGATGCAGCTTTCGGGTAGAACCGCGCTCACATTTCCAGAGGTCGCGCCCATGCAAAAGCTCACCATCCGCCGTCCCGACGACTGGCATCTGCACTTGCGGGATGGTGCCATGCTCGAAGGCGTGATCGGCGACAGCGCCAGACACTTCGCCCGCGCCATCATCATGCCCAATCTTGTGCCGCCGGTCGTAACTACGGCGGATGCGATCGCCTATCGCGAGCGCATCCTGAAGGCATTGCCGGCGGGTGATCGCTTTCAGCCGCTGATGACGCTCTATCTCACCGAGCACACCAGCCCCGACGATGTCGAGGAGGGCAAGAAGAGCGGCCTGGTCACCGCCCTCAAGCTTTATCCGGCCGGTGCGACGACCAATTCCCACGGCGGCGTGCGCGATCTCGACAAGGCGATGCCGGTGCTGGAGCGCATGGCGAAGATCGGCCTGCCGCTTTGCGTTCATGGCGAGGTGACGACGCCGGAGGTGGATATTTTCGATCGAGAGGCCGTGTTCATCGAAACTGTGCTCGATCCGCTGCGTCAGCGCCTGCCGGAACTGAAGGTGACGATGGAGCATGTGACCACCTCGGACGGCGTAAACTACATCAGGTCGGCGAAGGCCAATCTCGCCGGCTCGATCACGATGCATCACCTGATCATCAACCGCAATGCTATCCTCGTCGGCGGCATTCGCCCGCATTATTACTGCCTGCCGGTCGCCAAGCGCGAGAGCCATCGCCTGGCATTGCGTGCGGCAGCAACGAGCGGCGACGCCAGGTTCTTCCTCGGCACGGATTCTGCACCGCATGTCGATCCGCTGAAGGAATGCGCCTGCGGCTGCGCCGGCATTTACACGTCGATCAACACGATGAGCTGTCTTGCACATGTCTTCGAGCAGGAAGGTACATTGGACAAGCTTGAGGCTTTTGCATCCCTGAACGGCCCGGCCTGGTATGGCCTGCCGGTCAACGAGGATAGCATCACTTTGGTTCGCCGGGCCGAGGCTGTGACCTTCCCGGCAAAGGTCGAAACCGGTGCCGGTCCGGTCACCGTTTTCGACCCGATGTTCCCCTTGCACTGGGATGTCGAGGTTTAATTTCAGTCAAATCTATATAAGTAAAAATAAATATAACAAGGCTATTTTTGACACTTCATTGGTGTATGCCGCAATTTGGAACGTATATTTTGTTGAAATACATTTTCTTTATTATTTGCCGTAACTAATTTGATACCCCTAGCGGCCTAGCGTGCCGGCAATCCCCTGCGGTAGAAATCAAACCGTTGAAAGAGCATGATGCTGGTCGATTACAACTCGCTTCTTCTGGCCCTCGGCGTTTCCGCGTCATGCCTTGCGGTCACCTTGGTCGGAAGCTGGTTTTCGCGCCGGCCCGATACCTTTCTCCTGACCTGCTCGGCCGGTCTTGTGCCCCTTGTCGGCGGCATCTTCATCTACGGCTCCTATGTCGACACGCCGCGCCCGATTTTTGCGATTCTGACCTTCGTGCTGTTCTTTATCGGCTTCGCGGCGATCTGGGTGGCGGGCTATCAGTTCCGCGCGCGCCGCTTTTCCAAAATCCGCTTCGCACTTGGCTGCCTGGTGGGCATAGCAGCATCGGTCGGGCCGATGCTGGCCGGTTATGACGGGTTGGCTTTTATCGGGGATAACCTCGTCATCTGCGTTCTTCTGCTTCTGACCGCGCGCGAATATTGGCTGAGCCGGCGCGAGGCGCCGACGCCGCTTTACGGCATCACCGTGCTTTACACGCTGACGGCCATTTCTTTCGCGCTCTGCGCGGCCGTATTGATCGCCGATGGCAAGCTGGTGCTCGGTCACGCGCCCAACAATTGGGCGGAGGACTTGAGCCTTGCGATCTGCATTGCCGGAATGACCGGGATCGGAGCGCTGTCGCTTGCCCTGCATCAGTGGCGCCAGGCCGCGTTTCACCGTCAGGAGGCGATCACCGACTCCCTGACCGGGCTGCTCAATCGCCGCGCGCTGTTCGATCTCTATGGTCATCGCTCCTTCGGCCCGTCGATGGCCGTCATCATCTTCGACATCGATCGTTTCAAGACGATCAACGATCAGCATGGCCATGCCGCCGGCGATCTCGTGCTGAAGCTGTTCGGTGAGGAGCTCTCCTTCGGCCTGCGCACGTCCGACACTGTGGCCCGCCTTGGCGGTGAGGAGTTCGCACTCGTTCTCGACAATGCCCTACCGGGTCGGGCCGAGCAGGTGGCCGAGAGAGTGCGCGATGCCTTTGCGGCGCGAGTGGTCAACATCGAAGACAAGTCTCTTTCCTGCACCGTCAGCGCGGGTGTCGCGACCGGCACCGCCAAGGGGCTCGGTTTCGATGACGTGCTTCGCGCCGCCGACAAGGCGCTCTACGAGGCGAAGCGAAACGGCCGCAACCGTGTCGAGGTCGCGGCCTATCTGCGGGCGGTCTAGCCGGTCATCTTCGGCTGGCTGCCCCCTATCTTCCAGGCTTTCAGAACAGGGCTTTCACGAAAGCGCAGGCGGCGAGCAGCGAAGCAACGGTGCGCACATGGTTCCACCGCATCCAGTCGCCGAGATAGCTCGACCAAAACTGTGCCGCTTCTGCGGAATGGCCGTCGACCTTGTCGAGCGCATCGTTCAGCGGCACATTGAAGACGATGGTCGAAAGCAAGCTGGCGACAATGTAAAGCGCCGCACCCGTCAGCATCATCACGCTGGCGCCGCCCCGCCAGTAGAGAATGGCCATCACGGCGATGAAGATCGAGAGCGCTGCCGTCAGCAGGAACAGCACGATGAAGGGCGAACGCACGATCGTCGTGTTGATCGATTGCATGGCCGCAATCCCCTGGTCGACGGGAAGGCGGGCGAAGGCTTGCATGATGAAGGTCGAGAAGGCGAAATAGACGCCGGCGAGAAGGCCGCTGCTGATCGCAGCGACGATGAGGGCGATAGTCGTGATCGGAAAGGTCATGGCTGGACACTCCAGATGCCGGTTGCGGCGGTTTCACGGGCATAGTCGGAAAAGTCTTTGGCGCGTCTGCCGAGGATCTGGCGGACGCCATCCATGACAGGCGAGTTGCGGCCGTCGAGAACCTGCGTGAAGAGCTCATGCAGGAGATCGGTCGTCTCTTGCGGCAGGCCGTAGGCGGTCATCTCGGCGATGAACGCATCGACCGGAACCGTTTCGTATTCGATGGTCCTGCCGGTAGCCGCCGCGATTTCGGAAACCGCCTGGCGAAACGTTAGCGCGCGCGGCCCTGTCAGTTCGTAGGTCCGGTTGTGGTGACGCGGATCGATAAGGCATTCGACGGCCGCGTCGGCAATGTCTTCGGCATCGACGAAGGGCTCCGGAATATCGCCGGCCGGCAGCGCAAGCTTGCCCTGGAGAAGGCCATCCAGGAAGGCGCCTTCACTGAAATTCTGATTGAACCAGCTGGCGCGCAGCACGGTGTAATCGATGCCGACAGCCTTGAGCCCTTCCTCGCTGCGGACCGCTCCGTCTTCGCCGCGCCCGGAGAGCAGGACGATATGTTTCACACCAGCGTCAGCGGCTGTCTTGGCAAGCACGCCGATGGCCTCCGCCGCCCATTCGACCGAAAGGTCCGGCTGGAAGGTGACATAGGCAGCGGAAGCACCTTCCAGCGCCGGATGCCAGGTGCTGCGGTCCTGCCAGTCGAAGCGGGGTGTCGTCGAGCGCGAGGCGGCACGAACGGTGATGCCACGCTCCTTCAGCCGCTCGGCGACCCGGCCGCCGGTTTTTCCCAATCCACCGATGATGGCAATTGTCGAGATCTGCATTTCAAGCTCCTCCAGCGCGAAATGTGATAAACTCTCTCATTTGCGAAATGTGATAAACTCTCTTATATTGCTTGTCAACAGTCGCAGGCAGGGAATGAGATGACGCAGGAACCGATCGCGAGACGCAGGCGCAGCAGGGACGAGGCGGGTACGCCGCGCCGCATACCGAGCCAGCAGCGTGGCCGTGAGCGCGTCGACCTGATCCTCTCGGTGGCATCAGAGCTGATTGCCAGGAACGGCAGCGATGCGCTGCGCATGGGCGAGATCGTCGAAAAGGCGGGCGTGTCATTCGGCTCGCTCTATCAATATTTCCCCGACAAGACCGCGATCATCCGCGTCTTGGCCGAGCGCTTCAACGAGCAGGGCCGGCAATGTGTTGAAGACGAGCTGGCGGCGATCAAAAGCCGCAATCAGCTCCAGTCGGCGCTCGGCCGCATCGTCGACGGGTATTACGCCATGTTTCTCGACGAGCCCGTCATGCGCGACATCTGGCACGCCACCCATGCCGACAAGCTGCTGCAGCAGGTCGATGCCGAGGACATGGAGTGGCACTCGCAGGCTTTTCTCACCGTTCTCGAACGCCTCTGGCCGGAGCGCGACCTTTCCGAGCTCGCAAGAACAGCGCGATTGACCATGCAGCTGGTTGCCGCTGCCGTCCGCTACGCGATTTCGATCGAACGGGAGGAGGGCGACAAGGTGATCGCGCTGTTCAAGACCATGCTGCCTGCCGACCTCGGGCTTGCCCGCTAGCTCGCTCGGAGCCGCCTTTGCCCGCAGCAGCTGCGGCGATACCTGCAAAACCTTTCATACGTCTGGAAACTCGGGCCGCTTGCTGCTATTGCCGCTGGAACATTAGCGCTCGCGAAGGAGGCCCCTGCATGACCCAGATGATATTCACCGATCGTACTGTCATGGCTGAGCTGATGGCCAGGATGCTTTGGGAGATCAAGGCAGTCCACTTCAATGCAGACAAGCCCTACAAGTTCGCGTCCGGCATGGCGAGCCCGGTCTATATCGATTGCCGCAAGCTGATTTCCTATCCGCGCATCCGCTCGACGGTCATGGATTTCGCTGCCAGCATCATCGTCCGCAATGTCGGCTTCGAGCAGTTCGATTGCGTTGCCGGCGGCGAGACGGCCGGCATCCCCTTCGCCGCCTTCCTGGCCGAGCGCCTGAACCTGCCGATGATCTACGTCCGCAAGCAGCCGAAGGGCCATGGCCGCAACGCCCAGATCGAAGGCGATATGAAAGACGGCGCCCGCGTGCTCGTCATCGAGGACCTGACGACAGCCGGCGGCAGCATGTTCACCTTCATCGACGCGATCCGTGCAGCCGGTGGCATCGTCGATCATGGCATGGCGCTGTTCTACTACGGCATCTTCCCCGAAGCGGTCGAACGCTTCGCCAATCGGAAGGTCAATCTGCATCACATCACGACCTGGCGCGAGGTGCTTGCCGTCGCCAAGGAGCAGAAACTGTTCGATGACAAGACGCTCGAGGAAGTTGAGGCTTTTCTCAACGCGCCGCTTGCCTGGTCCGGCTGGAACGGCGGTATTTCGGAGCTGCCCACAAACTGACGCTTTGCTTTTCCACTGAATCTATCTAATCGATTTATAAGACTGGACACGACAGACGCGCTCTTTGGGAGGCCGGAATGATATTGTGCTGTGGCGAAGCTTTGATCGACATGCTGCCGCGGGATACGACGCTGGGTGAAAAGGGCTTTGCGCCCTACGCCGGTGGCGCGATCTTCAACACCGCGATAGCGCTCGGGCGCCTCGGCATTCCCACAGGCTTCTTCACCGGCATTGCCGACGACATGATGGGCGAAATCCTGCGCGAGACGCTGTCGGCCTCCAAGGTCGATTTCAGCTACTGCGCCATCACGCCGCGTCCGAGCACGATTGCTTTCGTCAAGCTCGTCAACGGCCAGGCGACCTATGCCTTCTACGACGAAGGCACGGCTGGCCGCATGATCACCGAGGCCGATCTGCCGACCCTCGGCGACGATTGCGAGGCGCTGCATTTCGGCGCGATCAGCCTGATCCCCGATCCGTGCGGCGCGACCTACGAGGCACTGATGAAGCGCGAGCATCAGAGCCGCGTCATCTCGCTCGACCCGAACATCCGCCCGGGCTTCATCAAGGACAAGGCCGCCCATATGGGCCGCATCAGCCGGATGGCAGCCATGTCCGACATTCTCAAATTCTCCGACGAGGATCTGGAATGGTTCGGCATCTCTGGCAATCACGATGAACTGGCCGCGCATTGGCTGAACCAGGGCGCAAAGCTCGTCGTCGTCACCAAGGGTGCGGAAGGCGCAACCGGCTATACCAAGTCATTGAAGGTCTCGGTTCCGAGCGAGCGTGTTACGGTCGTCGATACGGTCGGCGCCGGCGATACCTTCGATGCCGGCATTCTGGCGTCGTTGAAAATGAACAACCTTTTGACCAAGGCGCAGGTGGCTTCGCTGAGCGAAAAGGCACTGCAGGATGCGCTGGCGCTGGGCGCGAAGGCTGCGGCCGTCACCGTCTCGCGCGCTGGGGCAAATCCGCCCTGGGCGCATGAGATCGGGCTTTAGTCTTTCATTGATCTTGAGGACCTGGAGGGGCTGCACCCCCCTCTGTCACTGTCGTGACATCTCCCCCACAAGGGGGGAGATTGGTCGCACGCGGGCACGCTTTACCTCAAGGAAGCATCGAATCCGCTGAAATTGCCGTTTATTGTTTTGCGAGGGACGAGCGGCAAGCTCCCAGTGATCTCCCCCATGTGGGGGAGATGTCAGCGAAGCTGACAGAGGGGGTATTCTCACCACATATTCGGACAGTGCGGTCGCGGTCCGTAAACCCCCCCTTGAAAGGTAGGGTCGGCACGCAGTGCCGGGGCGGGGTGATCCTTCGGGCGAGAGGGTGAGTCCAGTCACCCCCACCTGCCGCTTTGCGGCAACCTCCCCCTTCAAGGGGGAGGTAAAGCGAGCACCTTATTCGGCCCGGCTTGCCAGCGCAGCTACCAGCCCCTGCGTCGAGGAATCGTGGCCGGCAGCGCTTTCCTTGCCTTCGATAACCGGAAGCAGACCCGTTGCCAGTTCCTTGCCGAGCTCGACGCCCCACTGGTCGAAGGAGTTGATGCGGAAGAGCACGCCTTCGACGAAGACGCGGTGTTCATAGAGCGCGATCAGGCGGCCGAGTGCGAACGGCGTCAGCTTGTCGTAGACGAAGGTGATCGACGGACGGTTGCCGGTGAAGACGCGGTGCGGCGCGATGAAATCGGCCTTTTTGTCGTCCATGCCCTTGGAGGTGAGCTGAGCCTTGGCCTCTTCGAAGGTGCGGCCCTTCATCAGCGCTTCCGACTGCGCCAGGCAATTGGCCATCAGCAGGTCGTGCTGATGACGCAGGTTCGGTTCGAAGCCGTTGGCGGCGATCATGAATTCGGCCGGGATGATGCTCGTGCCCTGGTGAATGAGCTGGTAGAAGGCGTGCTGGCCGTTGGTGCCGGGCTCGCCCCAGACGACCGGGCCGGAATTGCCTTCGACCGGGGTGCCGTCGATGGTGACGCCCTTGCCGTTCGATTCCATGTCGAGCTGCTGCAGGTAGGCCGGGAAGCGCGACAGGCGCTGGTCGTAGGGCAGGATCGCGCGCGTCGGATAGCCGAGCACGTTGCGGTGATAGAAGCCGATGAGGCCGAGCAGCATCGGCAGGTTTTCCTTGAAGGGCGCCTGGCGGAAATGGTTGTCCATCGCATGCGCGCCATCGAGGAACTTGCCGAAGTTTTCCGGGCCGATCGCGATCATCAGCGGAAGGCCGATCGCCGACCAGATCGAGTAGCGGCCGCCGACCCAATCCCAGAAGCCGAAGACGCGCTCGCTGTCGATGCCGAAGGCGGCAACCTTGTCGAGCGCCGTCGAAACGGCGGCGAAGTGATGCTGCACGGCAGCTTCGCCAAGCGCATCGGCGATGAACTTGCGTGCCGTCTGGGCGTTGGTCATCGTTTCGATGGTCGTGAAGGTCTTGGAAGCGACGATGAAGAGTGTCGTTTCCGGCTTCACGAGCTTCAGGATATCGGCGATATGGGCGCCGTCGATGTTGGAGATGAAGTGCGAGCGCGGGCCATCATGGAAGGGCGCCAGCGCCAGCGTTGCCATGACCGGGCCAAGATCCGAGCCGCCGATGCCGATGTTGATGACGTCGGTGATTGCCTTGCCCGTGGAGCCCTTCAGCGCGCCCGAACGGATGCCGTCGGCAAACTTGCCCATGGCGGCGAGAACCGCATTGACGTCAGGCATGACGTCCTTGCCATCGACCAGCACCGGCTTGTTCGAGCGGTTGCGCAGCGCTGTGTGCAGCACGGCGCGGTTTTCGGTGAAGTTGATCGCGACGCCCGAGAACATTTCCTCGCGCTTGGCCGCAACGCCGCCCTCGGCAGCGAGCTTCTCGAGGAGGGCGAGAATGTCGTCGTTGACAGCCGTCTTGGAGTAATCCATCAGCAGGTCGTCGAAAGAGGCGCTGAAGCGGGAAAAGCGTTTGGGATCAGCGGCAAAGGCAGCACGAATATCGGTGGCCTTTGTTGCAGATGCAGTGCTCTTCAGTTGATCGACGAGGGCGTTCATGGAGGACTCCTTGCGGTTCGCGCCGCTTGCCGTCCGGAGACGGCAGGGCACTCTGAGTTGGTCGCGGAAACTATTCTCTATGTAGGGCGTAAATCAAGTTCACGTATCGTCCAAAACGAAAAAAGCCGCTCGCGAAAAAGCACGAGCGGCCTCCTGAATGACATGGAATTATGTCAGCCGCGCAACTCTTTGCGCAGGATCTTGCCGACATTCGATTTCGGCAGCTCGGTACGGAATTCGATGAAGCGCGGGCGCTTGTAATTGGTCAGGTTGGCTGCGCAATGCGCCTTGACGTCGGCCTCGGTCAAAGCCGGGTCCTTCTTGACGATAAAGAGCTTTACCGCCTCGCCGGAATGCGGATCGGGAACGCCGATCGCCGCCGCCTCCAGCACGCCCGGATGCATGACGGCGACTTCCTCGATCTCGTTCGGATAGACGTTGAAGCCCGAGACCAGGATCATGTCCTTCTTGCGGTCGACGATCTTGGTATAGCCGCGCTCGTCCATGAAACCCATGTCGCCGCTGCGGAAGAAGCCGTCCGCTGTCATCACGCGTGCGGTTTCTGCCGGCTGCTTCCAGTAGCCCGCCATCACCTGCGGTCCGCGAATGCAGATTTCGCCGACTTCGCCGAGCGGCAGGGAATTGCCGTTCTCGTCGCGAATATCGAAGTCGGTGCCCGTGATCGGCAGGCCGATCGTGCCTGAGAATTCCGAACTGTCGAAGCGGTTGGCGCTCGCGACCGGCGAAGTCTCGGAAAGGCCATAGCCTTCGGTGATCCACGCGCCAGTCATCTTCTGCCAGCGTTCCGCAACCGGCCGCTGCACAGCCATGCCGCCGGCAAGCGTCGCCGTGTTGGAAAGGTCGAGCTTGGTGAATTCGGGATTGTTCATCAGTGCATTGAACAGCGTGTTCAAGCCGGGGAACATGTCGAACTTGTATTTGCCGAGTTCCTTGATGAAGGCCGGTATATCGCGCGGATTGGCGATCAGCACATTATGGCCGCCAAGCGACATGCCCATCAGCGAATTCACCGTCAGCGCGAAGATGTGATAGAGCGGCAGCGCGCAGACGAAGGTCAGCTGCTCGGGGCGCGGCTTGTTGATATAGGCGGATTGCAGCCAGAGCAGCAATTGCAGCTGGTTTGCGAGCAGGTTGGCGTGGGTGAGAATCGCGCCCTTGGCAACGCCGGTCGTGCCGCCGGTATATTGCAGGAAGGCGATGTCGCTGCCTGTAAGCTCCGATAGCTTCAATGGCAGGCGTGAGCCTTCGGCAATCACGCCCTTGAAGCTGCGATGGCCCGGAATGGACCAGGCCGGTACGAGCTTCTTCACCTTGCGGACGATCAAATTGACGATGTGACCCTTGAGGCCGAGCATGTCGCCAAGCGCGGTGACGACGACATGGCGCACATCCGTATGCGCCAGAACCTGCTCCACCGTATGGGCGAAGTTTTCCAGGACGAAGATCGCCTTCGCGCCGCAATCGCGCAGCTGGTGCTCAAGCTCGCGCGGCGTATAGAGCGGGTTGACGTTGACGACGACGAGACCGGCGCGAAGGATGCCGTAGGCCGCGATCGGGTTCTGCAGCACGTTCGGCATCATGACGGCGACGCGATCGCCCTTCTGGAGGCCGAGGCTCTGCAGCCAGGCAGCGATCTTGCGCGTCTGCATGTCGAGGTCGCGATAGGTGATGGATTTGCCCATGCTGGTGAAGGCGGGTCTGTCGGCATAGCGCGCGCAGCTCTCCTCCAACAGTTCGGCGAGCGAGGCATGCTCCAGCGTCGGCAGCTCCGCCGGTACGATATCCGGATAGGAAGCGAGCCATATTTTCTTGACCTGCGGTCTATCCGAAGGAGCGGAGACTGAATTCATGCGCACTTCCTCCTTTACGCACCATCACCACGCCCCGCCGTCTTGAGCGGCGGCCATGTAGAGTGTCATTGCGCGATCAAAAAGTCTCCCGCTTTTCACATCGCCACGATCTTTGCTCTCAACTAAATCATCGAGCGCAACCGAAGCTACAATAACCTTGACGTAAACGTCAATATTCGCCGTGCGCTCACGTTTTTTTACAGTTTTGAAAAAAGTACTGGAACTTTTATGACAACGGAGCGTTAATAGCTCCATGGGCCTAAACCCATCGGAGCATCGTGCTGCCTCAAAGAGCAGGTCGGACGCTCCATAGTTTATGTGACGCGTATCCAAAAGGAGGTGCGCATATGCATAAAGAGAGTGCCGATTTTTCGGGTCGTGACCTTTATGTCAAGGACATGTCGATGCTGGTCGCCTGCGACCGCGTCGAAGGGTCCAGGGTATTCGGTTCGGACGGCAAGCAGATTGGTCATATCGAGCGGCTGATGCTTGAAAAAAGTGATGGACGCATCGCTTTTGTCATTCTGAGCTTCGGCGGCTTTTTCGGCATCGGTCAGGATCATTACCGGCTGCCGTGGGAAAAGCTGCGTTACGATGCCCGTATCGCCGGCTATCGCGTCAGCATGACCAAGAACGACATCGAAAAAGCGCGTCGCTTCGCCAGCAAGGACGATCACGACCACAAGGACCATGGCCATAGGAGCCATGATTATTTTGGCGTGCCTCCCTACTGGATGTGAGCGAGCTGACGGAGCCGCCACGGTAAGCCCCGCCAGAGCGGGGCTGTGCCTTGTTTGGCCCTATTGAAACCGCCCATGTCTTTGCACGACCTCGATCTTGTAACCATCCGGGTCGGTGACGAAGAAGAGCAACGCAAAGAGCTTCCCATCACGATTGAGTTCGATGATCTTGCCGGGGTTGAGCCCCAGGTCGGTCATGCGCGTATGCTCGTCCCTCAGTTCCGTAACGGCGACCGCGAGGTGACCATAGGCATCTCCCTGCGCATAGGGTTCGATGCGGCCCTGATTGATGGTCAATTCCAGTTCGAACCCGGTCTCGGCATTGCTGAGATAGATCAGGGTGAAGGTCTCGAAGGCAATACGGTCGGCAATCTTCAGGCCGAAAGCCTTGTCGTAGAAGTCGATCGAGCGCGCCTCGTCGAGCACGCGGATCATCGAGTGAATCATCTTGGCCATCGGCGTCTCCATTGATTGTCTGGACATGTCATTGCAGCCAATGCCACCGGCAACCGGTGAAGGCAAGCATGCGGAAACTTGCCACATCTCCGGTCGAGCGCAGATCCGGGGTTCCCGGATTGCGATCGGTCTGCTTAACTCCCGGCGCTCAGGCATATGTCTCAAGGGGGGAAGCCATGTACTACGCCATTCTGGCCTATCATGAGGAAGACATCGTCGAATCCTGGAGCAAGGAGGAGGATGCCGCGCTCATGACGGAGCTTTTGGAGATCAATGACCGCATGGTCGCGCAAAAGTCGCTGGGGCCGGCTGCGCGCCTCGGATCGACCCAAAACGCCGTCACATTGCGGGGGAAGGGGGCGGGTATGGTCATCGACGGCCCGTTCGCCGAAACCAAGGAACAATTGCTCGGCTTCTACGTCGTCGATTTTCCGACGATCGAGGGAGCAGTCGAGGCCGCGCGCGAATTGCGCCGCGCCAATCCGACGGCCGTCTACGAGATCAGGCCGATCTCGCTTTACGTGTCCGGCGCATCCCTGCCGTCAGGCGAAGGCAGCTGACGAGAGGCTGTGATCGCTGCCTGATCTCAATGGGATTGCAGGCCGATCTGACGGGTTACCTCATGCTCGATCATCTCCATGCCGTCATAGATCAGCACCGCCATCAGGCCGACGATGAGCCCGCCCTGCAGAATGAAGGCGGTGTTGTCGTTAATGAGACCGGCGATGATGACTTCGCCAAGCCCCTTGGCGGCAACGGTGGAGCCGATCGTCGCCGTGCCGATGTTGATGACGGTTGCGATCTTCAGCCCCTCGATGATGAGCGGCAGGGCGAGCGGCAGCTCGACGCGGAAGAGGCGCTGCCAGCCGTTCATGCCCATGCCGTCGGCGGCATCAAGCACGGAGGCAGGCACCTGCTGCAGGCCGGCGACCGTGTTCTCGAAGATCGGCAGCAGCGCATAAAGGAAAAGCGCGATGAATGTCGGGATGGCGCCAAAGCCGGTGGTCGAGATGGCAAGCGCCAGCACGGCAACCGGCGGGAAGGTCTGGCCGGCATTGGCGATGGCGCGAGACAGCGGCAGGAAATCGGCGCCGATCGGCCGCGTGACGAAGATGCCGCCAAGCACCGCCAGGATACCGCTCGCGGCGATCGAGATGGCGATCAGCTCGAGATGGTTGAGCGCCAGGCTCGGCAGGCTGTTCTGCGTATAGATCGGCGATGCCCCGAATTTGGTCAGCGGCGCCAGAACAGGCGTCAGCCATTCCGGACGGAAGAGCATGACAAGCAGCAACGCCAGCGCGAGGAGCCGGAAGAGATTGGCGGCGAGAAATCTCATGCTTTGCGGCCCAGCTCGATCAGGTGCTGGATCGAAATCGAACCGACGGGCATCTTGCGCTCGTCTTCGACCGTCGCCTCGTCCGCGCCCTGCCAGATCAGCTCGGCCAAGGCGTCACGCAGGTTGAGGGTCTGCGGCAAGCGATAGCCGAGACCGGGCCGTGGCGGCTGCATGCTTTCCTTTAGCGGCAGCAGCGACATCAGCTTCAAGGCGCGGTCGGACGTGCCGGTCAGCTGCTGGACGAAGGGATCGGCCGGCTCCGTCAGGATCTTCTCGGGCTCGGAACATTGCAGAAGTTTGCCTTCGCTCATCACGGCGATCTTGTCGCCGAGATGGAAAGCCTCATCCATATCGTGGGTGACGAGGATCACGGTCGTGCCGAACTGCTTCTGGATGGCAAGCAGATCGTCCTGCGCCTTGCCGCGGATGACCGGATCGAGAGCGCCGAAGGGCTCGTCCATCAAAAGCACTTCAGGTTCTGCAGCAAGGGCGCGCGCCACGCCGACGCGCTGCTGCTGGCCGCCGGAAAGCTGGCTCGGATATTTGCCGGCAAAGGTGCCGGGGTCGAGATGGAAGAGATTGAGCAGTTCTTCGACGCGGCCGTCGATGCGCGCCTTCTCCCAGCCGAGCAGCTCGGGCACGGTGGCGATATTCTGCGCGACGGTGCGATGCGGAAACAGCCCGTGCCCCTGGATGGCATAGCCGATGCGGCGGCGAAGCTCTGTTGCCGGCACGTTCATGACATCCTCGCCCCCGACCGAGATATGCCCTTCGGTGATCGGCACCAGCCGGTTGATCATGCGCATCAGCGTCGACTTGCCGGAGCCGGAGGTGCCGACGATGACGGTGATCGTGCCCTTCTCCATGCTCATGCTGACATCGTCGACGACGGTTGCGCTGCCATAGCGCTTGGTGACGCCCTTGAGCTCGATCATGTTGGTCATGCGCGTTGTCCCCGGATGCTGTCGATGACCGCATCGAGGATGACGGCCGATGAGAAGGCGAGAAGGACCGTCGGCACGGCGCCGAGCAGCACGAGGTCATTGGCCGTCTGGCCGATGCCCTGGAAGATGAAGAGGCCGAAGCCGCCGCCGCCGATCAGCGCCGCCACGGTGACGAGGCCGATCGCCTGCACCAGCACGATGCGGATGCCGGTGAGGATGACTGGAAAGGCGAGCGGCAGGTCGATGCCGGTCAGGATCTGCCGGCGCGTCAGCCCCATGCCGGCAGCAGAATCGCGCACGGAGGGATCGACGCCGGCAAGGCCGACGACGGTATTGGCGACGATTGGCAGCAGCGAATAGATGACCAGCGCCACCAGCGCCGGCGCCACGCCGATGCCCTTGATGCCGATTGCAGCGGCAAACGGCACGTTGGCGGCGATATAGCCGAGCGGCAGCATGAGGATGCCGAACAGCGCCAGGCTCGGAATGGTCTGCACCAGGCTCAGTGCCCGAAGCACCACGGCACGGAGGCGCGGCTGCCAGTAGCAGAAGATGCCGAGCGGCAGTGCCAGCACGACGGCGATGGCGACGGAGCCGAGGGAGAGGAACACGTGGTTGAGCGCCTCATGCCAGAACTTGTCGGCATTGTTGGCGTATTCCTTCATGATGGACAGGTTGTCGAGCAGGCCGGAACGCAGGACGACGGCCAGCAGGGCGGCATAGATCGCCAGCGCCGCGACCCTGAGCCATGGCGTCAGCCGCAGCTTGACCAGTGCGTCCGAAATCATCAGGCCGACAACGGCCAGCAGCACCCAGAAACAGCCGCCGGGCGTAATGCGCGCCACGATGCTGCCCGCCGGCGTCGCGGCGGTCGAGACGAGACCGAGCGTAACGATGAGCATGGCGATCGCAAGCGTCGCGATGCCGAGGCGGATGACCTGATTTTGCAAAAGAAGTGCGGCAAGTGCGGCTGCAGCCAGGAGGACGAGCAGGCACAGCGCGGACGGCTGGGCAAGAAGCTGGATCAGCAGTTGCGGTTTGCCGGCGGCAATGCGGTTTGCCTTGACGATGATGAACGGCATCCAGGCTATTGCCAGCGCGCCACCCGCCACCAGCACCACTCCGAGGCGGTCCACTCTGCGGACCGCTAGCGCATCTTCCATCAGGCAAGCTCCGTCAGCGCATGAGCCCAAGATTCAGGGCGGGTTCGGACAAGATCATGCCCATAAGAAGCTCCCCGCGGCCCCACTCTATCAAAATGGAGCCGCAAGAGCAGCGTCAAAGCCTCACTTCAGGAAACCATTGTCCTTGAGGTAGGATTCGGCGACAGCCTTAGCCGGCTCACCATCGACCTGAATGCGGCCGTTCAGCTTGCGCAGCACGTCGGCGGTCAGGCCCTTGAAGATCGGAGCCAGAACCTCTTCAATCTTCGGATTGGCCTTCAGCACGGCCTCGCGGATGATCGGTGTCGGCGCATAGACCGGCTGCACGCTCTTGTCGTCTTCGAGAACGGTCAGTTCGGCCGCTTCGATGGCGCCATCGGTGCCATAGACCATCGCCGTGTTGACGCCGTTGGTCTGGTCGGCTGCAGCCTTGATCGTCGCTGCCGTATCGCCGCCCGAAAGCACGACTTCCTGATCCGGCTTCAGCTTGAAGCTATAGGTGGTCTCGAAGGCTGGCAGGGCTGCCGGAGAGTTGACGAATTCGGAGGAAGCCGCGATCTTGACGGCACCGCCGCCGGCAACCCACTTGCCGAAATCGGACATGGTCTTCAGCTTGGCCGGGCCTGCGACGTCGCTGCGCACGGCGATCGCCCAGGTGTTGTTGGCGGGTGAGGGCGTCAGCCAGACGATCTTGTTGGCGTCGTAATCCAGCTTCTTGGCCAGATCGTAGCCCTGCTGCAGGTTCTTCCAGGCGGCATCGTCGGCCTTGTTGAAGAAGAAGCCGGCATTGCCGGTATATTCGGCATAGATGTCGATTTCGCCCGCGGTGATCGCCTTGCGCACGACCGGCGTCGTGCCGAGTGCGATGCGATCCTGCGCCTTGATGCCGTTGGCATTGAGCGCGGCGAGGATGATGTTGCCGAGTAGCGTGCCCTCGGTGTCGATCTTCGAGGAGACGACGACGTCGGCGGCGTTGGCGCCACTGGCAAGGAGAGCCGTCAGCGTGGCGGCAAGTGCAAGCTTCTTGAGCATGATGTTTCCCTTTGTACCCCGTTAAACCTTTGTTCCGCCTGTCCGTGCCGCCTCACTAGGCTGCAGTTCGGACATGCAGGTTTCGAGCGGGCCGGCGGCCCACAGGCGAATTCGTGGCTGCTTCGGGCACGTAGCGCTCATCGCGGAAAAGTCGATGCGCTTCGGATTCCCGTTGCAGTCGCGCGATTATGACGAGCGTACTCGACATTCGCGCGAAATTGGATTTCTTTTTTCGGGGGCAAGTGCGTTTGTTTTTGTTCCCCTTACCCGTTTGACGCTGTTCCGATCTCATTTTGCGGTTGGATCAGTGAGGCGACAAAATGACGATAGCCGTCACTTTTCGGCTTAGGGATATCTTTTTTCGAGAACACATCATATCGTCGGGATATCGTTGATATTGTTGCGGTTGAGCCAGGATGTGCGCCGCAGCTGAGGGGGATCGGATTTGTATCTCGGCGCATTGTTCATAGCCGATATGGTGTTCTCCATCGGCTCGGTGAGGGAGAGTGCGCGAAGGCTGTCCTTTTCGGCCTCGACCGTCTCCAGCGCATTGCGCCGGCTGGAAACCGAGCTGGCCATGAAGCTCGTCGAGCGTGCCTCGGGCGAGCTTGCGACCCTTCTGGCGAGCTCGAAGGTTCAAAAGGGGCTGCAGCCTATTCTCGCGGGCATGCGCCAGCTTTCGGCCCTGATGAAGGAGCCGCCCGCACCCGATGTCTACGACCAATGGGCCGCGCGCCTGCCTCTGAAGATCGCCACCATCGAACGCTTCCTCGAGGTCGCCGACCAGGGCAGCATCAATCGCGCTGCCCGACGCCTGCGTCTGGGTCAACCGCAGCTCTCCTTGCAGATCGCCAATCTGGAGGAATTGTTCGGCTGCCGCCTGTTCGCCCGGCAGGCGCAGGGTTCGGTGCTGACCGAGGCCGGCCAGGAGGTTCATTCCATCCTGTCAGCCATTGCGCAGGCCTGGGATGAGATGAAGGCGGCGGCGGATGAGCGCTTTCAGCGAACCGCCCGCGCGGTCCGCATCGGCTCGATCATTCCGACGGGCTCGGAAAGCTGGGTGGCTCGCTCGCTTGCGAGCCTCGTGTCGCGCTGGAACATCGGCGGCAACCGCAACATGCTGTCGCTGCTGCTGATGACGGCCGACGATCTGCGCGAGGCGCTCCGCTCCGGTCGCATCGACGTCGCCATCGTCGATTCCGTCTTCGGCCTCGACGCGTTCGAACATGTGGAGCTGGTTGCCACGGACATGGTGGCGATCGCGCCGCCCGATAGTACCGAGCAGACCTTCGCCGCGCTCGTGGAAAACCATCCGCTTTGCGTGCCAAGCCCGCGCACCGGCATCGGCAATGCGGCAACGGCCTTCGGCTATGACAGCCGCGATCGCCGCCGGTTTCGCGGCCGCGATATCACCTCGGCTGATTCCCTGCCTGTGATTGTCGATCTTGTCGCCAACCATGGCTATGTATCGTTTCTCGGCCGGGTGAGCGCCTTGCCGATTGCCGACAAGGTCCGCATCGTCGATCCCGATGAGATTTTGCCTCTGTCCTATCATCTCGCCCATAATGGCCGCAAAGCTTCTGTCGAAGCCAGCCGGCTGATCCAGCAGGCGGTTCGCGAACTGGTTGGAGAAATGGGGACGACGCGAAAACGCCTGACGTCCAGAGGGTAGCGGAACAAACGCGCCTTATTCGCGTTTAGGTGGGTTAGGTTAGTCCGGGCGTACGCAGCCGGGGGGCTCGTTCGGTACCCAAGGAGAGACCATACATGAAAATTCTTGCAACGGCGCTCGTCGCATTAGGCATTATTGTTCTACCTGCTACTTATGCTGAGGCGCGTGATCATCACCATCACCGCTGGCAACACCACCATCATCGTGAGTATCGCCCGCATCATCATGGCTGGCATCGCCATGAAGGATGGCGACATGGGCACGGCCATCATCGTTGGCACAGCAAGCCACATTTCTCGCATGCCTGACGGCTGCGGACAGGCATGAAAACGGCGCCGCGAGGCGCCGTTTTTTCGAGCTGCCGATCAGCTGCCTCCTCCTTCTTCCATCTTGGCGATATCGATTGAAGTCCACCGGCCGATGGGCACGCAATCGTGATCGGGCGGGCCTTTGCCGATGCGGCGAAAACGCCTGCTGTTCAAGGGATAGCGGAACTTTCGAAGGCGCTATTGCGTTTATTATTCGTCCGGAGGACGCAAGTAATCCGAGTAGCGTTTACGTCCGGCATTCAAGGAGGCTGGAAATGAAAATTCTGGCAACAGCGCTGGTTGCGCTAGGTATGATCGTGTTGCCGGCAACTTATGCCGAGGCGCGTCCGCATCACCATGGACACCACCACCGGGTGATCGTCCATCGGCATTATCATCACCACTACTACTACCGGCATCACCACTATCGCCCATATTACGGCTATTACGCGCCCTACTATGGCTATGACCAACCCTATTACAGCTATTATCAGCCCTACTATCCCCTGGGCGTATTTGGCGTTTTCGGCGGCTATGACGGCTATCGCCATTACCACCACGGCTGGTACGGCGGGCGCGGATACTATCGCGGCGGATATCATGGCTGGCATGGCGGTGGCGGCCACTGGCGCTATTACAGCCGGCCGCACTTCTCGCACAACTGACGCGTTCGCCGGATGGAAAACGGCGCCCTGGGGCGCCGTTTCGTGAAGAAACTACAAGCTGCCCGGCAGCGATAAGTTCACGCCGGGTTCAGCACGTGAACGGCGCGATCAGCCATCAGATGCTTCACCTTCTCGCCGTAGGCGGCCATATGCGCTGAAGCGGCATGCGCCTTCAGCGCCGCCAGGCTTTCCCACTTCTCAACCACGACGAAGGTGTCAGGCCCGAAGGCCGGATCGGCCCCTTCGACATCGACGACAGCGGTATATTCGATGCAGCCGTCTTCGGCATGAACGGCCGGAACATTCGCCTGGAAGGCTTCGAGCACCTCGGCGCGCTTGCCGTGCTGGGCAGTGAGAATGGCGAGTACGTGGATCATTGGGATGTCCTTGATACGACTATAGGGATTGAGAACGCTGGATGCCGCAGGCGGCGCGGCCGATTTCAATCACTATCACGGAACGCGGCCGCCCGAACGCGCACTTTGAATTTTATTGCAACAGCTCTGCTATCCCACCGTCTTGCCCTTTCGGCAGACCGTTCACATCCGGTTGATGTATTTCGGATCGAGCGATCCGCTCAGCAGATGGCCGACCGCGAGAAGATTGCCCTGAAGGCGGCCGCGCCGGTCGATGTAGGGCGGTGGGTTGACGGAGCCGACGACATTCGAGGCGATATTGCCACCCATCAGCTTCAGCGCCCATTTCAGCGATACCGAGCGCTTCTTGACGAGATAGAGCGGATTGGCGACCTGGGAGTACCCAAGGCGCAGGCCCGATGTGCGGCCGGCCTTGACGCCGAGATGGACGCCACGCAGGCGATTGAATTTGACGATCTTGCCGAAAGGGCGTAGCCGCCGGCACAGATCCACATCCTCCTGCCAGGCGTAGAGCGGCAGGTCTTCATCGAAGTAGATGCCATTTGCGAGCATCGGCCTCCGCCGGAAGATCATGTTGCAGCCATAGGCGTTATGCGTGTCCTCGATCGTTGGCGCCGGAAAGGGCGTGGCATCGGCTGCGAGCGCCGCATCCGCTTCGTCCGCCGTCATGCCTGGCCCGAGGATACCGTCACGGACGACTTCGCCGGTCGCCACGACGATCTCTTCATCCGCCTCGAACAGGGCTTCCGCTTCGGCGAGATAGTTCGTTGCCGGAAAGAAATCGTCATCGAAGAAGACGACCACATCTATGCCGACAGCTGCATCGATGATGGCATTGCGCTGCGGGCAGCTTCCCTGCGGTGAAGAGACGATCGTCACGGGAAAAGGCGCGGAGCGTAAGCCTTCCATATCGATGTCGTCGCCTTTGGCCGGGCACAGGAAGAGATGATCCGGCTTGCGTGCCTGTCCGGCAAGCCTGTCAATCATCGCGGCGAGAATCGCCTTGCGACCGCACGTCGCCACACCAACGGCAATTTTCATGATGCACCCCCCAGAATGGTATCTCGAGGCGCACGAAACCATCAAAAGCTGAATCTTTGGTTGTGCAAATCGCGCGCATTCAACGGATCGCGTGCAAAGGTGTTTCGCCGGCGGCGACCGGCCTGCTTCTGCCCATCAAGAGAGCGTTTCGGGCGGAGGGAGATTGTCGAACACAGCCGATAGTCGCGACCGCCTCGAATGCCTGACGCAAGCCATGAATGCCAAGACTTGCAGCATCCACGGTTCAGAAACGGGTCGCCTAGGCGATCTGCCCTTCAGCCAATATCGAAGGTATCCGCCGCCAAATGCAAACGCGCGACTCGAGATTTCAGTACAAGAGCGGCATGCCGCATACGCAGCTCGGCCTGCATCACATGGAAAATGCGCGGCTGCTGCCCGATCGCGGCGAGCTTCTGCACCGCCTGCCGCATGGCGGCGTCTGTGCCGAGATCGGCGCGGCTTTCGGCGATTTCACCGCCGAGATCTTTGAAAAGAACGCGCCAAGAGAACTTTACCTGATCGACGCATGGGACACGCCCCGCTATCAGGAGGGCCTGGAGCAGATCAGATCGAAATTCCGGGGCGCGCTGGATCAAGGCCGTCTGCGCATCGTCCAGGGTTACTCCACTGTCCGGCTTTCGGAGTTTCCCAACAGCTTTTTCGATTGGGTCTATGTCGACACCAATCACAGCTACGAGACGACCCTGGAGGAGCTGCAGATCAGTCACTTCAAGGTCAAGCAGGACGGCCGCATCGCCGGTCACGACTTCTGCACCGGCAATGTCGTCGATGCCATTCCATACGGCGTGGTCGAAGCCTGCACCAAGTTCTGCAAGGATTTCCATTGGCAGTTCGAATACATGACCCTGGAATCCCATGGGCATTTTTCGTTCTCGCTGAAGCGGCTCTGAGCACTACGGCTTACGGTCGGTAGCTGCGCGTGCGCTGAAACCTCTGCTTCGCACCTCTGCGGGGAGGCAAGCCGGCCGCATCCGTCTTGTCACGACAGCAAGGGAACACCCGCTTCGACCGCCGCGGCAATGAAGGCGACGCGGGCCTCCTCGGGCGCCCGCTCGCCGCGTTGGACGTCGATGCAGATGAGCAATGCCGACATAAAGCAATCGCCTTCCTCCAACGGCCAGTCATCGAGGAGCGTCTTCCAGACTTCATCGGCCGTACCTACGGATTTCGTTTCACCGGAATGGCTGCGAACGATGTGAATTGGAGAGAAGCGCGGCATGGTGTTCATGGTCGAAGACTCCGCCAAAGCATAGGTCATTCTGGGCCTTTTGCCGTGGAGGGCGCATTTAACTTTCTTAACCCGGCGGCACGCTTTTGGGCATAGGCGATCGATCTTCGCCCGCAAGCGTGAAATACCCACGCAATCGCACCTGAGCGCCGGGCCTAATCGATCATGCCAAGATCAATGTTCCGTGCCGCGAGCCTGCTCGACAGCACTGGCGATTTTACCCGCTCCGAGCGCGAATGAAGGATATTCAGGGAGTGTACAGGAGAAATGGTGCCGCTTACGTGACTCGAACACGTGACCCCATCATTACGAATGATGTGCTCTACCGACTGAGCTAAAGCGGCATTCTGCGGAGCATTCGGTTCGGCCCCGCGATTTGCATGGCGGCTGATACAGTCTATGCGGTCAGATTTCAAGCGCTCAAATCGCCAATTGGCAAAAAAGCGAGAGGCTTGTGAAAAAAAGAGCCGCCTTTCAGCGTCGGTCAAAGTGCCAGCCGGGCGCGTGCATGCCTATATTCGGCTTCCAGACGGTCGACGAGGGCGGCAACGGGCTGGATGGATTTGACGGCGCCGATGCCCTGGCCGGAGCCCCAGATATCCTTCCAGGCCTTTACGCCGGTCGTAGCGACCTCGAAATCCATCTTCGAGGGATCGGCCTCGGGCAAGTTGTCCGGGTCGAGGCCGGCGGCGCGGATCGAGGGTTTCAGATAATTCCCAAGGACGCCCGTGAAATAGTTGGAATAGACGATATCGGCAGCGGTTCCTTCGACGATCGCCTGCTTGTAGGCGTCGGCCGCGCGCGCTTCTTCGGTCGCGATGAAGGGCGAGCCAATATAGGCAAGATCAGCGCCGGCGGCCTGGGCGGCGAGGACGGCGCCGCCGGTGGCGATGGCGCCGGCGAGCAGCAGCGGCCCGTCGAACCATTCGCGGATTTCCTGCACCAGCGCAAAGGGCGACAGCTGGCCGGCATGGCCGCCGGCGCCGGCCGCCACGGCAATCAGCCCGTCAGCTCCCTTGCGGATCGCCGAATTGGCATGGCGGTTGTTGATGATGTCATGCAGCACGATGCCGCCATAGGAATGCACGGCGGCATTTACTTCCGGCACCGCGCCGAGCGAGGAAATGACGATCGGCACCTTGTATTTCACGCAAAGCATCAGGTCGTGTTCCAGACGCTTGTTTGACGTATGGACGATCTGATTGACCGCAAATGGGGCTGCCGGACGCTCCGGATTTGCGGCATTGTATGCGGCAAGGTCCTCGGTAATCATGGCAAGCCATTCGTCGAGCTGGCTTTCCGGGCGTGCGTTCAGCGCCGGAAACGAGCCGACGACGCCGGCCTTGCACTGTGCCAGCGTCAAGGCGGGATGAGAGATGATGAAGAGAGGCGAAGCCACGACCGGCAGGCGCAGGCGCTCGGTCAATATGGAGGGGAGGGCCATGAACATCATCCCTTTTGACGTTTACGAAAACGTCAAAAGGGATAGCAGATGTCCGTCGAGAGGGGAAGATGGCGGAAGACGCAAGCAACCGGCAATAGGCAATAGTGCTTGATGGTCTCGGCCCGATGCCTTCGCCTATCACCTACCGCCACCCCATTTGCGTCGTCTTTGCCGTTTATCCCCGCCCGAGTGCCCTTAACCCATGCCGGAGGCTTGCGTATTGCAAAACTGGGCGTTACCGAATCCGGTTAACGGATGATGAAAATATGGCTGCCTTATCGGTAGAGTATGCGCGTATGTTGCGAGTGAGAATAAAGGATCTGATGTGAGCGGATTAGAAACGGCTATCAGAAGCGCCTTGGAGCGGTCCGATCGCGCCAATCCGGAAATTCGGGCTCGCATCTATCAGTCGGCACGACAGGCGCTGGAAGCGGGCCTTCGCAAGCAGGACATTACCGATGTCAACGTGATCGCCGCCCAGCGCCAGCGTCTGGAGGCGACGATCCGCGAGATCGAGGCCGAAGAGCGTGCCCGCCCCGTGCAGGCGATGCCGGTTTCGCCGGAGCTGGAAGCTCCACATGTTTCTCCTTCTGCACCCAGGCCCGATGCAACGCAGGCCGCAGCACGGCCGCAGGAGCCTGTCATGAGCGTGCGCGGAGAAACACGCGATCCGCCAATGTCGGCAGGCCCCGCCGTTCCGGCGGAACCGACGTCGGCCGAGCTGGCGGGACGTGAAGGTGATTTCGGCGATATGCGCGCCGGCCCAGCCGATCATCTCGGTGCGGACAGTGATGTGCGTCCGACGGCCGATGCGCCGCCGGCGCGGACGATGAATTTCAAGCCGGAGCGCGCGGCCGTGCGCCGCAAACCCCGCAAGTTCTTCTCACGCCTGCTCGTCTTCTGCATCCTGCTTGCCTTCCTTGGTGTCGGCGCCTGGTGGATCAAGACCTCGGGCCTGCTCATGTCTGCCTCCCAGAGGGATACAAGCGTGCCCAACCCGCCGGCACATGTCGATTCGCAGGATTTCAGCGGCAACAGCAACGACGACGATACCTCGGATCAGGACGACAACAGTGGTCCGGTCAATCCGGGCCTGGCGACCATCGATCCACAGAACAGCTTCTCGGCGGAATGGCTCGAGATATTGAAGCCCACCGATGCGCCGAAGGTGACGACCGGCCCGCAGTCGAAGGCTGAAAACGTGTCGGAGAACGAGGGAGCCGCCGTGCGGCTGACCTCGCTCAGCAGCGGTTCGGACGGCAGCGGTTCGATCGAAGTGCCGGTCAATGTGCTGCAGCAGATGGCGGGCAAGGCCTCGACAGTGGCGCTGACCTTGCAATCCACATCGGATGCGCCGACGCAGATCACGGTGGAGTGCGATTTTGGCTCGCTCGGGCGCTGCGGGCGTCACCGCTTCACGGTCAGCCGGCAGAAGACGGATGCGCTGTTCCAGGTCCAGTTCGATCGTTCGATGGCGCCGACCAGCTCGGGCCGTCTGATCATCAACAGCGATGTCGATGGCAAGGCCCGCGGCGTCAACATCTACGCCATCCGCGTATTGCCCGGGCAATAAGCCCGGGCCGCGTGCCCTTGGCCGTTAGAGCAATTCCAGGAAAAGTGCGCAGCGGTTTTCCGTCCGGAATTGCGTAAAAGCAAAAGGCTTTAACTGAGAATGTCCGAGCCCATGCCAAGGATCTTCTCGTCGATCTTGCCGATGGCCTTCTTGTCCTTGCCGTCATAGTCGAGCGTCAGCAGAATGTGACGGACAAGGTTCAGGCGCGCGCGCCGCTTGTCGTTGGCGCGGATGACGGTCCAGGGCGCGTGATCGGTATGCGTGTCCTTCAGCATGCGATCGCGCTTTTCGCTGTAATCCTTCCATTTCGGCAGGGCGGCGATATCCATCGAGGAAAGCTTCCAGACGGCCCGCGGATCGTGGCGCCGGTCGTGGAAGCGCTTCAGCTGCATCTCCCGGCCGATATCGAGATAGAATTTGAAGAAGTAGATGCCGTCCTGAACGATGAGTTTTTCCATCTGCGGCGCCTGCTTCAAAAACTGCTCGTATTGCTTCGGCGTGCAGAAGCCCATGACCGGCTCGACGCCGGCGCGGTTGTACCAGGAGCGATCAAAGAGCACGAATTCGCCCGCCGTCGGAAATTGCGCGACGTAACGCTGGAAATACCATTGCCCGGCTTCGCGATCCGTTGGCTTGGTCAGTGCCACGACGCGCGCCAGGCGAGGGTTCATATGAGCAGAGGTCGCGGCAATCGAGCCGCCCTTGCCGGCGGCGTCGCGCCCTTCGAATAGCGCCATCACCCGTTTGCCGGTCGCCTGCAGCCAGAACTGTACCTTGATGAGCTCGATCTGCAGCGCTTTCAGCTCATCGAGATATTCGTCTTCCTTGAGCTTCTTGTTGTAGGGATAGCCGCCCGAGGTCAGCGCCTCGTCATCGATCCAGCTCGGCAGGATGGGATCATCGACATCGAATATGCGCTTGACGCCACGAATATCCAGTTCCACCGCGCGGCTTTCTGGTTTGTCTCCCATATGTCGGCTCCTCGGCTGTTTACGCTGCGTTAACCCTGCCGCTTGGCTGCGGCAAAAAAGCTCCGCGAGGAAACTGGAGCTTTTATCCAATAGTTTCAAGCCCTTTGCCGTCGCCCTGTTTTGCCGGCTACATTTATTCTTGTCAGTTGCGGGCTTCTGTGGATAGAGCCGAATACTTCTGTCATGAATCGCAGATAAGACGCGGAATCCAGCATTCCATGATGGTAGGCGAAGGGACGGGCGCAGTTGGAAGACGAATGGTCATTTGTCAGGAAGTTGGCAGTGCGGTTGCGGCAGGAGAGCGCCATCCTGGTTCTGGCGACGCTGATCGCTGCGCTCGCCCTCGTTGAAGGCATCAACACCGGCGCCGTATTCTGGATCTGGGCGATCGTCATGATCGTCACGCTGCTTCGCCCGCCGCTGGTCGAGAGGGTGGTGGTACCGCCGCAGGACGAGCCGGCTCCTGTTGATCCGCAGGCTGTGCTACACACCGCCTTTGCCGGGTTGGCGGCACTCGACATGCCGGTGCTGATCATCGATCGTGAAGCGTCGGTGCTGGTGCAGAACATGGCCGTCGAAAAAGCCTTCGGCGCCTTTCCGATCGGAGCACATATTTCCTCCAAGCTACGCTCGCCCGGCCTGCTCGACATGGTGCGCGAGACCATCACCACCAATACGCCGAACCAGATCGAGCATTCCGAGCGTCTGCCCTCGGAGCGGGTCTATGTCGTGCGCATCGCGCCGATCCATCTGCCTGAGATCGACAAGGAGGAGGATGCCCTCTTTCTGCTCTCCTTCCGCGATATATCCGAGCTGCGCCACATCGACCGCATGCGCTCCGATTTCGTCGCCAATGCCAGCCATGAGCTGCGCACGCCCTTGGCATCGCTGCGCGGCTTCATCGAGACGATTCAGGGGCCGGCCAAATCCGATGCCAAGGCGCAGCAGCGTTTCCTCGGTATCATGCTCGATCAGACAACCCGCATGAGCAGGCTGGTCGACGACCTCCTGTCGCTGTCGCGCCTGGAATTGAAGTCGCACATCGCACCGGATCAGAAGGTGGATCTTGTCCCCCTGCTTGGCCATGTGCGCGATTCCCTGCTGCCGCTTGCCGGTGATCTCGATGTGACCATCAATCTGCATTTGCCTGCGGGCAAGGTAGAAGTATTGGGCGATCGCGACGAACTGGTGCAGGTCTTCGAGAACCTGATCGAGAATGCCTGCAAATACGGCCAGGAAGGGAAGTCAGTCGAGGTTTCGCTGCTGAGTGGTGCCGGCCAGGCCGTCGAGGTCGTCATCTCGGACAAGGGGCCGGGGATACCCGCAGAACATGTGCCGCGCCTGACCGAGCGCTTCTATCGCGTTAACGTTGAGGACAGCCGGTCCAAGAAGGGAACCGGCCTCGGGCTTGCCATCGTCAAGCATATCCTGACCCGACACCGCGCCAGACTGATCGTCAAGTCGGAAGTTGGAAAGGGAACCGACTTTACGGTCCGCTTCTGAGAACCTCCGTGAAACGCTCTTTTGACCACTGATTTATCCAAATAATATCAGATAGATGGTCTGTCATAATTGTTTCACTCGCCTGACATAAAAGGGCGGTGTTTTCGCCAGTAAGAATGGACCGCTGAAAAAGTGGATGTGGCGTCCACCTCAGCGCTCTTCAAAGCTCATTAGGGGGATTCGTTATGAATGCTTTGAAAATATCCATTCTTGCGCTGGTTGCATCGGCTGCCCTTGCGGGAACTGCAGCCGCCCGCGATCAAATTCAGATTGCCGGCTCATCGACCGTATTTCCATATGCCAAGATCGTTGCCGAAACTTTCGGCGAGACCTTCACCAACTTCAAGACCCCTGTGGTCGAGTCCGGCGGCTCCGGAGCCGGCCTGAAGGAATTCTGCAAGGGCGTCGGAACGGATTCCATCGATATCGCCAATTCGTCGCGCCCGATCAAGGACAGTGAAGTCGAAGCCTGCAAGGCCGCCGGCGTTGCTGACATCCAGCAGGTCAAGATCGGCTATGACGGCATCGTCTTTGCCTTCGACAAGAGTAATCCCGACATCAAGTTCGAGCCGGTCGATCTCTACAAGGCGCTTGCCGCCGAAGTGGTCGTCGATGGCAAGCTGATTGCCAATCCTTACAAGAAGTGGTCCGAGATCAATCCGTTGCTGCCGGATTTTGAAATCGCCGCCTATATTCCGGGCGAGAAGCACGGCACGCGCGAAGTCTTCGAAGAGAAGGTGCTCGCCGCCGGCTGCAAGGCTTCCGGCGCCGCTGATGTCATCAAGGCCGCGGTTTCCGATGCTGGCCAGCAGGCCAAGAAATGCATAGCCGTGCGTAAGGATGGTGTCGCGGTCGATATCGACGGCGACTATCCCGAAACGCTGGCCCGCATCAATGCCAACAAGCATGGCATCGGTGTTTTCGGCCTGTATTTCTTCCAGAACAACGCCGACAAGCTGAAGGTCGCCACTGTCAGCGGCATCGTGCCTTCGGGCCAGACGATCGCCGATGGCACCTATCCAGTGTCGCGGCCGTTGTTCTTCTACGTCAAGAAGGCCCATCTGGGTGTCATCCCTGGGCTCAAGGAATATGTCGATTTCTTCACGAGCGATCAGATGATCGGACCGGACAGCCCGCTGGCGGAATATGGCCTCGTGCCGGCGCCGGATGCAGAACGCGACCAGATCCGCAAGGATTTCTCGGGCGGGAAGATCATGTGAGTGCGTAAGGATCGAGCACCGGCGCGGCTTGTTGCTGCGCCGGGGTTCGCCGGGGAATGGGAATGAGTGTATCGCTGCTGCTGCTCTGCTTGTCGGTCTTCGGCGCCTCCGCTTTCGTGCTGGGGCGGGTGAGGGCGGCTGCGCTGTCGGGCGGCAGGTCTTCGTCCATGCATTCCCGGCTTGGCTACCACGGAGCCTATGCTGCCATCTGGGCGGTGCTTCCGGCTCTGGCGCTCGTCTGTGTCTGGCTGATCGTCAGTCCCATCGTCATCGATCGCCTGGTGACCAAATCTTTTCCGGAGGAAGTTCAGTCTCTGCCGCCGGCCGAACTCAATCTCAGCTATGGCATGGTGCGCAGCATCGCCCACGGCATGCGCATGCTCGATAGCCAGGAGCTTGCCGATGTCGATAACGGCAAGGCCGATCTTCAGTTGCTGTTGGCGCAGAAGGGCGTCCCCCTCGCCGTTCGCCCCACCGGCTACATGATCGATGCCGCCAGCAAGTATAACTATATGCGCGAAGTGAGCCGGATGGTGATGTCGGCGGCGGCGATCATCCTGTCGCTGCTGTGCGCAGCCTATGGCTTGTGCGCCATCGCGCCGCGTTTTCGCGCCCGCAATCGTGTGGAACAGGTCATTCTCGGCGCCCTGATCGTCGCCTCCTCCATCGCGGTGCTGACGACGGTCGGCATCGCCGTTTCCATGCTTTCGGAAGCGGCGCGCTTCTTCAGCATGGTGCCGGCCAACGAATTCTTCTTCGGCACTGTCTGGGATCCGCGCTTCACCGGCGCCGGTTCGCAGACCTCGGGCACCTTCGGCCTGATCCCGTTGCTGGCCGGCACGATCTATATCGGCTTCGTCGCCATGCTGTTTGCCGTGCCCATCGGCCTTTTTGCAGCGATCTACATGGCCGAATATGCCTCGGCGCGCGTGCGCTCCATCGCCAAGCCGATGCTGGAGGTTCTGGCCGGCATTCCGACCATCGTCTACGGCTTCTTCGCGCTCATCACTGTCGGACCCTTCCTGCGCGATATTTCCGCCGAGATCGATGGCTTGATGACCGGGAGCTACAAAAGCTTCATCGAGGCGCAGAGCGTTTTGACAGCCGGCTTCGTCATGGGCGTGATGCTCATCCCTTACGTCTCGTCGCTGTCGGACGATATCATCATGGCCGTGCCGCGCTCGCTTCGCGACGGCTCGCTTGGCCTTGGCGCCACGCGTTCGGAAACGGTCAAGCGCGTTCTGCTGCCTGCAGCTCTTCCCGGCATCGTCGGCGCATTGCTCATGACAGCGTCGCGGGCGATCGGCGAAACCATGATCGTGGTGCTGGCAGCCGGCGTGGCCGCGCGCATGCAGCTCGATCCCTTCGAGCCGATGACGACGGTCACGGTGAAGATCGTCAATCAGCTGACCGGAGATCTGGAGTTCACTTCGCCGCAGACGCTCGTCGCCTTCGCGCTCGGCATCACGCTGTTCTGCCTGACGCTGTGCCTCAACGTCTATGCGCTCTACATCGTCCGTCGATACAGGGAGCAATACGAATGAGCGACATCGTATCCTCCTCTCAGCTCAACATGCCGCGCGGACTGACGCCGGGTACGTCTGTGCGCCGCGATATCGGCATCGCCAGGCGCTATGCTGCCGAACGCCGCTTTCGCGCCTATGGGATAACGGCCGTCATCTTTGGCCTTATCTTCCTCATCATCCTGGTCTCGACCGTGGTCCGCACGGGCTATACCGCCTTCGTTCAGACCTCGATCACCCTGCCGATCGAATTCACCGAGAAGGTGATCGACCCGACTGCCAAACGCACCAGCGATCCGAAGGTACTGATCGCTGCCAACTATCCGGTGCTGGTGCGCGACGCCCTGGTGAAGGCGCTTGGCATCGATCCGGCCAATCGTGTGCTCGTTCGTGAAGCGATGGCGATGGTGTCGGATGGCGCGAGGGTCGCATTGCGTGACCGGGTCGTTGCCAATCCTTCGATCATCGGGACGACACAGAGCGTCACTTTCCTTGCCAGCGCCAACATCGATTCCGCCAACAAGGGCCAGATCGATCTTACGGTCGACGAGAAGGATCGCAAGGTATCCGACCGCCAGGTCGCGTGGATGAAACAGCTCAGTAATAGCGGCGCGCTGTACAAGGCTTTCAACAGTGGTCTCTTCGTGTCGGGCAATTCGAGCCGGCCGGAAGCCGCCGGTCTCGGTGTCGCGCTGATCGGCTCGCTCTATCTGATGCTGACCGTTCTCGTGCTTGCTCTGCCCGTCGGCGTTGCCGCTTCGATCTATCTGGAGGAGTTTGCGCCAAAGAACCGGCTGACGGATCTGATCGAGGTCAACATCAACAATCTCGCGGCCGTGCCCTCGATCGTCTACGGCCTGTTGGGCCTCTCGGTCTTCATCAACATGATGGGTCTGCCGCGTTCGGCCTCGCTAGTCGGCGGGCTCGTGCTGAGCCTGATGACGCTGCCGATGATTATCATCGCCACGCGCTCGGCATTGCGTGCCGTGCCGCCATCGATCCGCAGCGCGGCACTCGGGCTGGGTGCGTCACGCATGCAGATGGTCTTCCATCACGTCCTGCCGCTCGCCATGCCGGGCATCCTGACGGGCACGATCCTCGGGCTTGCCCATGCGCTCGGTGAAACGGCGCCGCTGCTTTTGATCGGCATGGTCGCCTTTGTCGCCAACTATCCGGCATCGCCTCTCGATCCTTCGACGGCGTTGCCGGTGCAGATCTACATGTGGGCGAGCGAAGCCGAGCGTGCCTTCGTCGAAAGAACGTCCGGGGCCATCATCGTCCTGCTCTTCTTCCTCGTCGCAATGAACATCGGCGCGATCCTGCTGCGCCGCCGCTTCGAGCGGCGCTGGTAAGGGAGGGCCGTGGGATGAACATGATGACGGAAGCCGCAAGCGAAAAAGCATTGACCAAGAGGATGATGACGATCCCCTACAAGATGATCGGCCAGGACGTTTCGGTCTTCTATGGCGATAAGCGCGCGCTCTTTGACGTCAATCTGAAGATCCGTGCAAATACGGTCACGGCTCTGATCGGCCCTTCCGGCTGCGGCAAGTCCACCTTCCTGCGCTGCCTCAACCGCATGAACGATACGATCGAGACCTGCCGCGTCACCGGCAAGATCACGCTCGACGATCAGGATGTCTATGACAACAGCATCGATGTCGTGGAATTGCGCGCGCGCGTCGGTATGGTTTTTCAGAAGCCGAACCCGTTCCCGAAGTCGATCTACGAAAACGTTGCCTATGGCCCGCGTATTCACGGCCTGCATCGCTCGAAAGCCGATCTGGAGCATATCGTCGAAACCAGCCTGCAGAAGGCCGGTCTCTGGGGCGAAGTGAAGGATCGGCTTCACGACGCCGGCACCAGCCTTTCGGGCGGTCAGCAGCAGCGCCTCTGCATCGCGCGCGCTGTCGCGGTCAGCCCGGAGGTTATCCTGATGGACGAGCCGTGCTCGGCGCTCGATCCGATTGCAACAGCCAAGGTCGAAGACCTTATCCACGAGCTGCGGGAAAATTTCACCATCGTCATCGTGACGCATTCCATGCAGCAGGCAGCCCGCGTCTCGCAGCGCACCGCAATGTTCCACCTCGGCCATCTGGTCGAGGAGAACGACACCGATAAGATGTTCACCAATCCCGACGATTTCCGCACGCAGGATTACATCATGGGCCGTTTTGGTTGATGATGTCAGGCGCGCGGCTCATTTCACACAGTTCACCTTGAGGATAGAAAAATGGTCTCCACTCACATTCTCTCTGCTTACGACGAAGACCTGAAGTTCCTGACGCGCCGCATTGCGGAAATGGGCGGCCTGGCCGAGCAGATGGTTAGCGACAGCGTACGTGCGTTGGTCAACAGCGATGCCGGCCTCGCACAGAAGGTTATTTCCGACGACGTCGTTCTCGACCATGCCGAGCGCGAAGTCGGCGACAAGGCGATCGTCACGATCGCTCGCCGTCAGCCGATGGCAGCCGACCTGCGCGAAATCATGGGTTCGATCCGCATTGCCTCCGATCTGGAGCGTGTCGGCGATCTCGGCAAGAACACCGCCAAGCGCGTCATCGCCGTTCAGGGCACCGGTGTCCCCCGCCGTCTCGCCCGCGGCATCGAGCATCTCTCCGAACTGGCGCTGAGCCAGCTCAAGGAAGTTCTGGACGTCTACGCGACCCGATCGCCCGACAAGGCAGTCTCGATCCGCGAACGCGACGAGGAAATCGACGCCATGTACACCTCGCTCTTCCGCGAGATGCTGACCTACATGATGGAAGATCCGCGCAACATCACCACCTGCACGCATCTTCTCTTCTGCGCCAAGAACATCGAGCGCATCGGTGACCATGCCACCAATATCGCCGAGACGATCTATTACATGGCGACCGGCGCCCAGCCCGAAGGCGAGCGCCCGAAGGACGATACCGCCAATACCGTCGGCGCGGTGACGGAATAATCTGGAAGCGAAAAAGGAGACCAAAGGCGCATGGTTCCGAGAGTTGCTGTTGTAGAAGACGAGGAAGCGCTCAGCGTTCTGCTGCGCTACAATCTTGAGGCCGAAGGCTTCGAGGTCGACACGATCCTCAGAGGCGATGAGGCCGAGCTGCGTCTCCAGGAGCGCATCCCCGATCTCCTGATCCTCGACTGGATGCTCCCCGGCGTGTCCGGTATCGAGCTCTGCCGCCGGCTGCGTATGCGGCCGGAGACGGAGCGCCTGCCAATCATCATGCTGACGGCCCGCGGCGAGGAAAGCGAGCGCGTGCGCGGGCTTTCGACCGGCGCGGATGATTATGTCGTCAAGCCGTTCTCGACGCCGGAGCTGATGGCTCGCGTCAAGGCGATGCTGCGGCGTGCCCGCCCGGAGGTTCTCTCCACGGTGCTGCGCTGCGGCGATATCGAGCTGGACCGCGAAACCCATCGCGTCCACCGCAAGAGCCGCGAAGTGCGGTTGGGGCCGACGGAATTCCGCCTGCTGGAATTCCTGATGTCCTCGCCGGGCCGCGTCTTTTCGCGGTCGCAGCTGCTCGACGGCGTATGGGGTCACGATATCTACGTCGACGAACGCACCGTCGATGTCCATGTCGGCCGCCTGCGCAAGGCGCTGAACTTCTCCAATATGCAGGATGTCATCCGCACCGTTCGCGGCGCGGGCTATTCCATGGAAGCCTGAGCGCAAGCCGCTCAGGCATCAACATTACTGCGTCACGCGTCTTTCAAGACGCGTTAAGGTCGCTGTAACCTCTTAAATTATGCAGTAGCGGCGGAAATAGAAAAACGGGCCTCGAGGGGCCCGTTTTTCTTTGGTTTTGCTTATGGCTTTCAGCCGTTGTTGCGCCGGCGATCATGCACGGGCTGGTAGGCCATGCGCTGATGATAGGTGCAGTAGGGCGACGAATCCGGGCTGTCATTGCCGCAAAAGTGAAAATCATCCTTCAGCGGGTCGCCGACCGGCCACTTGCAGGTGCGTTCCGTCAGCTCCGTCAGGCCGAGGCGACGGGAGATCGGAACGACGACGTTCGATGCCGGGCGATATTGGATTTCGTTGACGGAATCGACCTCGATCTCTTCCTTCAGCATGGTTGCGCCCTGCTGGCGGGTGACCACCGCGCGGGTTGCAACGCGCGATCCGTAGGTCGCGGCGCGAGGCGCTGCGGCGCTACGCTTCGGCGTGCGCGCTGCGGTTGCCGTGCCGCCAGCCTTCGCTCGGCCGGGAAGGTTCAGGCGGTGCACCTTGCCGATGACGGCATTACGGCTCACGCCACCGAGCTGCGCAGCGATCTGGCTGGCGCTCAACCCTTCGGACCATAGCTTTTTCAGCTTCTCGACGCGTTCGTCTGTCCAATTCATGCCCTGTCTCCGCTGTCGCGTTTCCGATGGCAGAATCCCTCACCATTGCCTCGCATGGTAACAAGGCGCGAAACGCTCTAAAATTGTGGTGACTAGTTCCGCCGCATGCAGTCTAGCAATTGGTTTTTAACCTAGTGTGAGGCTGACTCCGTGACAAGAGTCGCGGGAATCTTGAGGAATCGATTTCGAGGTTTTCCCCAACTTGCTGTCCAGGCGTGGCATTTCTGCAATAGGCGCCGCCGAACCCAGCTCTTTTGCCCGCAAGCGCTATCTCGCACCTGCTAAAACGCCAGTTTTGTTGACATCGCGGTGCAAAACATCAATAGTGCCCAGGCCGCCGCAAGGCGGCATTTTTGATTTTTTCGGACCCGTTTCATCAAACGGAAGCGATCGGTCCTTAAAGTTGTGATCGAGGAGAAATGGCCATGGCCGAGACCACGCCGCTTTATGACACCTATATGCGCGCTCCGCTACGGTTCGAGCGAGGCGAGGGCGTCTGGCTGGTCACCGAAAATGGCGAACGCTACCTCGATTTCGCAGCCGGCGTCGCGGTCAACTCGCTCGGTCACGCCCATCCTCATCTCGTCGCCGAATTGAAGGCACAGGCCGACAAGGTCTGGCACCTGTCCAACCTCTATGAGGTGCCCGGTCAGGAAAAGCTGTCGAAGCGGCTGACGGAAGCGACCTTTGCCGACAAGGTGTTTTTCACCAATTCGGGCGCCGAGGCGCTGGAATGCGCCATCAAGACGGCGCGGCGCTATCAATTCGCCAAGGGGCATCCTGAAAAGTTCCACATCATCACCTTCGAGGGCGCCTTCCACGGTCGCACCATCGCGACGATCGCCGCGGGCGGTCAGGAGAAGTATATCGAAGGCTTCGGCCCGAAGGCTCCGGGCTTCGACCAGGTGCAGTTCGGCGATCTCGATGCCGTGCGTGCCGCCGTCACGGATGCGACAGCCGCGATCCTGATCGAGCCGGTGCAGGGCGAAGGCGGCATCCGCCCGGCCACCAACGAATTCCTGCGCGGGCTGCGCCAGATCTGCGACGAGCACGGCCTGCTGTTGATCCTCGACGAAGTACAGTGCGGCGTCGGCCGCACGGGCAAGCTCTTTGCCCATGAATGGGCCGGTATCAAGCCTGACATCATGGCGGTCGCCAAGGGTATCGGCGGCGGTTTCCCGCTCGGTGCGTGCCTTGCGACGGCGGAAGCTGCTTCCGGCATGAAGGCGGGCACTCACGGCTCGACCTATGGCGGCAATCCGCTCGCCATGGCGGTCGGCAACGCCGTGCTCGATATCGTACTCGCCGAAGGCTTTCTGCAGCATGTGCGCGATGTCGCGCTGGTGTTCCGCCAGGGGCTCGCGTCGCTCAAGGATCGCTTCCCGGATATCATCGAGGATGTTCGCGGCGAAGGCCTGATGCTCGGCGTCAAGGCGGCCATTCCGCAGGCGGACCTGCTGCAGGCAGTCCGCGCCGAGCATCTGCTTGGCGTGCCGGCCGGCGACAATGTCATCCGTCTTCTGCCGCCGCTGGTCGTCACGGCCGAAGAGGCGCGCGAAGGTCTTGCCCGTCTCGAGCGCGCTGCCGAACGCGCACGCGCTGCCCGCACCAAAAAATCGGCTTGAGTTTACCGCCCGCAAATGGGGCGTTCGTGCCCCACGCGGGCGTTATTGTTTTTTCTGGAGTACAGGTAAGGACATGGCTTCTCCGAAACACTTTCTCGACCTCTCTGCCGTTCCGGCTGCCGATCTGCGCAATATCATCGACGATGCGATCGTCCGAAAGAGCGCGCAGAAGGCCGGCACGGCCGACAAGCCGCTCGCCGGCAAGATGCTGGCGATGATCTTCGAGAAGCCGTCCACCCGAACCCGCGTCTCCTTCGATGTCGGCATGCGCCAGTTGGGCGGCGAGACGCTGTTCCTCTCCGGCACGGAAATGCAGCTTGGCCGCGCCGAGACGATCGGCGATACGGCGAAGGTGCTGTCACGCTATGTCGACGCGATCATGATCCGCACGACCGATCATTCCCGCCTGCTGGAGTTGGCGGAACATGCGACCGTTCCGGTCATCAATGCGCTGACCGACGATACGCATCCTTGCCAGATCATGGCCGATATCATGACCTTCGAGGAGCATCGCGGGCCGATCAAGGGCAAGACGCTTGCCTGGACGGGCGACGGCAACAATGTGCTGCATTCGCTGATCGAAGGGGCCGCGCGCTTCGGCTATCGCATGAATATGGCGGTACCCCTTGGTTCCGAGCCGAAGGATCACTATCTGAACTGGGCCCGCAACGAGGGCGCCGAAATCATGCTCTCGCATGATGCAGACCGTGCGGTCGCCGGCGTCGATTGCGTGGTAACCGATACCTGGGTTTCCATGAATCAGGAGCACCGGGCACGCGGTCACAACGTCTTCCAGCCCTATCAGGTCAACAAGGCTTTGATGGCACAGGCCGGCAAAGACGCGTTGTTCATGCACTGCCTGCCCGCCCATCGCGGGGAGGAGGTGACGGACGAGGTGATCGACGGTCCGCAATCCGTTGTCTTCGATGAGGCGGAAAACCGCCTTCATGCGCAAAAGTCGATTCTTGCTTGGTGCCTGGGCGCGATCTGAAGATATCAAACCGCGTCTCAAGGGCGCGGGCGCAGTAGGAGTAAAGCAATGGCCGAAAATGCCGCAACGCTGGGTCAGTTCGATTTTGCCGGTGATGATCACGTCGTTCCCTTCCAGGTGGAAGGGTTGGATGTGCGCGGCCGTGCCGTGCAGCTCGGTCCGCTGCTGGACGCGATCCTCGCCCGGCACGATTATCCGACGCCGGTTGCGCGCCTTCTGGCCGAGGCGATCGTCCTTACCGTCCTGCTCGGCACATCGCTGAAGTTTGAAGGCAAGTTCACCGTGCAGACCAAGGGCGATGGTCCCGTCGACCTTCTGGTCGCCGATTTCACGACGCCGGAAAATGTTCGCGCCTATGCCCGCTTCGACGAAGAGGCTTTGGCAAAGGCTGTCGCCGAAGGCCGGACAGAGCCCGAGCAGCTGCTCGGCAAGGGCGTGCTCGCCTTCACCATCGATCAGGGGCGTTTCAGCCAGCCCTATCAGGGTATCGTCGCGCTCGATGGTGCCTCGCTCGAGGAGATCGCCGGCACTTATTTTCGCCAGTCGGAACAGATACCGACGCGCGTGCGCCTCGGCGCTGCAGAACTCTTCGATCGCGACGAGAATGGCAAGCCGCGTCACCGCTGGCGCGCGGGCGGCCTGATTGCCCAGTTCCTGCCGGAAGCTCCAGAGCGCATGCGCCAGCCTGATCTTCACGGCGGTGACGGCGACGAGGGTCTGCGCGATCATGTCGAAGACGACGCCTGGGCGGAAGCGCGCAGCCTGGTGGAAACCATCGATGCCGACGAGCTGACGGACCCGCAGGTGGGCACCGAGCGGCTTCTCTACCGTCTCTTCCACGAGCGCGGCGTACGCGTCTATGAACCGAAGGCCGTCTACGATCGCTGTTCGTGCTCGCGTGACAAGCTGAAGGGCGTCTTGAAGGGTTTTACGGCCGAGGAAATCGAGGCCAGCCAGGAGAATGGCGAAATCGCCGTGACCTGCGAGTTCTGCTCGACGACATATCGCTTCGAAGTGGCTGAAATAGAAGCGGCTTGACGCTGCCCGGTTGCGGCGGCTCAGTTCAGCGTGCGCAACAGGTTCGGCGTATCCAGCGAAAAGGCGGGGATCTTGACATGGAAGAGTTCCCCGTCGTCCGTTTCCATCTGGTAGTGGCCAAACATCATGCCTGACGGGGTGTCCAACGGGCAGCCGGAAGAATATTCATAGGTATCACCGGGTTTCAGATGCGGCTGCTCGCCGACGACGCCTGGCCCCGTCACTTCATCCACCATGCCGTTCATGTCGGTGATGTGCCAGTAGCGCGTCACCAGTTTCACGGCCTGCTCCGAGTGGTTGGAAATGACGATGCGGTATCCCCAGACATAACGATCATCGTCCGGATCGGATTGCTCCTCCAGATAAAACGGCTCTACAACCACTTCGATGTCGCGTGTTAGGGCGCGATACATGCCTGATACCTTGCCACTGCTCTGAAACGTTGAGCACTCCATGAAGCCCTCATTGTCGTTTCAGCATTTTCAAGTCTGCGGCATATTATCCGCTTTCCACTGCTCCCGCAAAGCGCGGGATATTTAGCGGTATCCTATAACCAATCCATTCCGTCAAGGAACGGCGTGATGAAATCTGGCTCATGGTGCCGGACCGTTCTGAAATTCAGCTATTACGGCCGATGAAAAAGGTTAGTCCTTTCTTCTCAAAGTATCTTGTTTCGCTCGTCATTTAATCTCGTCTACCATAATGCCCGCTGACGGAGCATGCGGCGGGCAGATACGCTTGCCGCAATTGCTGGTGCACTTCAATGATCGGTCGTCACATCTGATCGCCAGCTGTTAAAATCTCCCGGCCATATAACCCCTGTTCTTTCTTTATGTTCCTTGGAGGGAACTTGCCCGGATTCCCTGCCAGGAGGATTTCGGCTATGATCTGATTCTGGCATGGCCCGTGCCTCCCCCCTCCACTCGGGAAAGTATATTTCATGCGGGGCCGTCGATATCCAAACCGACTGTTTGAGCACCTAGCATAAGGAGGGGTTGCGGTCATTGCTCGCAATAGGAGGTTTAGATGAGGCTTTCTGCCCCTGTTTATCATTTGAAGCGTAAGGCGAAGCTCCTGTCTCGCCAGCAGAATATCCCCTTGCACGCCGCGCTGGATCGCGTCGCGGCTGGTGAAGGTTTTGAAGGCTGGAGCTTGCTTGCAAGTAAAACCAGCTCAGCCGTGCCAATCGGCGAGTTGTATTCGCGTCTGAGCCCGGGCGATCTGGTGTTAGTCGGCGCGCGGCCCGGCCATGGCAAGACCTTGATGAGCTTGAGGCTCGCCGTCGAAGCCATGAGGGCCGGCAATCGCAGCGTCTTCTTCACGCTGGAGGACACGGAAAAGGTCGTTCTGGACCGTTTCCCGGTCATCGGTGCCGATCACGCGGAATTTGCCGATCTGTTCGAGTTCGACAATTCCGACGCCATCAGTGGCGACTATATCGCCGAGAGGCTGGCCCAGGCATCGCGCGGCACGCTGGCGGTGATCGATTTTCTGCAGCTGCTGGATCAGAAGCGTGAGAAGCCGGAACTGATGATCCAGGTTCAGACGTTGAAGGCGTTTGCGCGTGCGAGAGGCATGATCGTCGTCTTCATCTCGCAGATCGACCGGTCCTACGATCCGGCGCTGAAACCCGTGCCCGATCTTGCGGATGTTCGCCTACCGAATCCGCTGGATCTCGGGCTGTTCGACAAGATGGTCTTCCTGAACAACGGTCGGGTTCAGTTCAAGGCCGCCAGCTGACGGCTGCCGTTCCTGCCATCGCCCGATGAGATGAAGGCAGGTCGAGCCGCCCGGAGAAAATCCGGGCGGCTCGATTGATATCAGGCGGAAACCTGCTCGAGCGCGCGGGCGAAATCCTCGACCAGATCGGCGCTGTCTTCGATGCCAGCGGAGAAGCGCACGGTGCCCGGCGAAATGCCGAGCTCGGCGCGGGCCTCGTCGGTGAGGTTCTTGTGCGTCGTGGTGGCCGGATGGGTGATCAGGCTCTTCGAGTCGCCGAGATTGTTGGAAATCTTCACGATCTCCAGTGCGTTCTGCAGCTTGAAGGCTGCTTCCTTGCCGCCCTTGAGCTCAAAGGCGACGAGGGTCGAGCCGCCGCTCATCTGCTTGGCGATGATATCGGCCTGCGGATGGTCCTTGCGGCCCGGATAGATCACGCGAGCGACCTTGTTTCCCTGCTCGGCGAGGAAATCGGCTACCTTGGAGGCGTTCGCCGTCTGCTGCGCAACGCGCAGCGGCAGCGTTTCGATGCCCTTCAGCAAAGTCCAGGCCGTAAACGGCGACATGGCCGGGCCGGTATGGCGGAAATAGTCCTGCAGATTCTCGTCGATCCACTGCTTGTCGGAGAGGATGACGCCGCCCAGCGAACGGCCCTGGCCGTCGATATGCTTGGTGGCGGAATAGACGACGATATGGGCGCCGAGTTCCAGCGGCTTCTGGAAGAGCGGCGTCGCAAAGACGTTGTCGACCACGACCTTGGCGCCGATCTGGTTGGCGAGCTTGGCGACGGCGGCAATATCGACCACTTCCAGCGTCGGGTTGGTTGGGCTTTCGAGGAAGAAGACCTTGGTATTCGGGCGGATGGCTTTTTCCCAGTTTTCGGTGAAGCGGCCGTCGACCAGCGTGCATTCGATGCCGTATTTCGGCGCGAGCGTCTCGACCACCCAGCGGCAGGAGCCGAAGAGCGCGCGGGCAGCGACGATATGATCGCCGGCCTTCAGCTGGCAAAGGATGGCGGCGGAAACGGCGGCCATGCCCGAAGCCGTGGCGCGAGCATCTTCCGCGCCTTCCAGCGCGCACATGCGCTTTTCGAACATGTCGTTGGTCGGGCTGCCGTAGCGGGCGTAGATGAAGCCGTCCGTCTCGCCCTTGAAGCGAGCTTCCGCCGCTTCCGAGGTGTCATAGACGAAGCCCTGGGTCAGGTAGATTGCTTCGGAGGTCTCGCCGAACTGCGAACGAAGCGTTCCGTTGTGTACGAGCTGGGTTGCGGGGCGCCAAGTCTTGCTCATGCCATCACCACTTTCAAAACAAAAAAACCGGTCGCGAAAGCAGACCGGTTCAACCCCGGTCTTTTTAGCCATTTGTTTAACGTGGCTGCAAGCCGACCGGCCAAATCACCACGGGATAAGTTGCAATACTGCCGTTGACGGCTTGCGTCAATTCCCCGAGTTTGGTTTTGTCTGCGGCAAATTATGAGAGAAGCATGATGGCTCGCAATACTGGAATTCTGGCCGACCGCGCCATTGCAGCGCTCTTCGAAACGGGGCGGCTGACGAGCGAGAGAGAACTGGATGTCGATCAGATCCAGCCGGCAAGCCTTGATCTGCGGCTCAGCTCGCATGCTTTTCGCGTCCGCGCCAGCTTCATGCCAGGCCCGTCGCATCTGGTCGCCGACAAGCTCGACCGGCTGAAGCTCCACGTCGTTGATCTCTCCGAAGGCGCAGTGCTCGAGACCGGCTGCGTCTACATCGTGCCGCTGATGGAGCGCCTCGATCTGCCCGAAGACATGTCGGCTTCGGCCAATCCGAAGAGCTCCACCGGCCGTCTCGACATCTTCACCCGCGTCATCACCGACCGGGCGCAGGAGTTCGACAAGATCCCGGCCGGCTATTCCGGCCCGCTCTATCTCGAAATCAGCCCGCGCACCTTCCCGATTGTCGTGCGTCGTGGTTCGCGCCTGTCGCAGATCCGCTTCCGCGTCGGCCAGGCCCTGCTCACCGAGCCGGAACTGCTGGCGCTGCACGAGACGGAAACGCTGGTTGCCAGCAAGAAGCCGAATATCACCGGCGGCGGCATTGCATTGTCGATCGACCTCGCCGGCGACAAGGAAGGGCTGATCGGCTATCGCGGCAAGCACCACACGGCCGTCGTCGATGTCGACAAGAAGGCCCAGCACGATATTTTCGACTTCTGGGAGCCGCTCTATAGCCGTGGCCGTACCGAGCTGATCCTCGACCCGGATGAGTTCTATATCCTCGTTTCGCGCGAAGCCGTGCATGTTCCCCCGCACTTCGCCGCCGAAATGACGCCGTTCGATCCGCTGGTCGGCGAATTCCGCGTCCATTATGCCGGCTTCTTCGATCCGGGCTTCGGCCATGCGCCGGCCGGCGGCCGCGGCAGCCGCGCGGTGCTCGAAGTGCGCAGCCACGAAGTGCCCTTCATCCTCGAGGACGGCCAGATCGTCGGTCGCCTGATCTACGAACACATGCTGGAACAGCCGAGCAGCCTCTACGGCTCTGGCCTCGGCTCCAACTACCAGGCACAGGGCCTGAAGCTCTCAAAGCACTTCCGGCTCTAGACGTCCACCGACCGGCCTTGACAGAGGCCGCCAACTGTTGGACATCTCAAAGGTACAGGCGGGTGTAGCTCAATGGTAGAGCAGCAGCTTCCCAAGCTGAATACGAGGGTTCGATTCCCTTCACCCGCTCCAGCCCCCAGTTTGACTCGCCTGTTCTCTGTATCATTGGGGGGAAGAACTAGCCTTGATCGACCACATAACCATCGAAGTCAGCGATCTCGATAGGAGCAAGGCTTTCTATGAGCGGGCTTTCGTGCCCTTGGGGTACGGCCTGTCCTTCGGAAAGGAGGGCGTGTTCTGGGCGTTCGACGTCGGTGATGGCAGCCTGTTCGAGATCCAGCACACCGGTAGCAAACAACCTTTGACGCACCTGCACGTCGCCTTCCGGGTTGAGAATAGGGCGCAAGTCGATGCCTTCCATCGCGCCGCGCTCGAAGCCGGCGCTAAGGAGAATGGTGCTCCCGGCCCGCGTCCGGAATACACCGCGGATTACTATGCCTGCTTCGTCCTCGATCCCGATGGCTATAATATCGAGGCGATGGTCAACAGACCCGGCGTCTGATTGCCGGGTTCAGGTCAAGAAGGGCCTCTTCGCTTTCAGCGCTTCCGCCAGTGTTTCACCGAAGGTCGCGATTGGGCGGGCAAGACGCCCAGCCGGCGGGCGATGCACCAGCCAATTGACCACTTTTGGGGTGAAATCCGGGGCCTCGATAATCTCGATAGCATTGCGCCAGCGGCTGTCCGCCAGTGCGGCCGGCGTCAGGACACCGATGCCGAGACCGCGCGCAACCAGCGACATGCGCAGATCGGCGCTCATGGCTTCGACCCCGACATCGAAGGGCAGGCGCTCGGCTTCGAAGCGATGCTGAATGAAGGCACGGAAGCCGCAGCCGCTCTGGTTCATGATCCAGGGAAAGCGGGAGAGATCTTCAAGTCTTGGTTCCTTGGGAACGCCGAGCGAGGGCGCTGCGACCAGAATGACGGCATGGACTCCGAGCATCTCGCCGACCACATTGTCGGGCGGCTGCAACCCCTCCGCCAGACAGACGGTTGCCGCATCGAGTTGACTGTGAGCGACCTGCTCGATCAGCTGTGGCGACCAGCCGGTGACGATCCGTAGCGTCAATTGCGGAAACTGGCTGCGCAATTCATCAAGCGGAGCGGATAAGGCCGCTTCGGAGAGATAGGGCATAATCCCGAGGCGGAATTCACCGCAGATCGTGCCGCCGGGCGAAACGCCGGCCTTGAGATCATCGAGCGAGCGCAACACCCGGCGCCCATGCTCATAGGCCTCGCGTCCCGCCGCCGTCGGCCTCAAGGGCTTCGACTGCCGGTCGAGGAGGGCGATGCCGAGACTGTCTTCCAGGTTCTGTATGCGCCGGGTGATGCCCGGCTGGGTCAGATTGATGCGCGCGGAGGCGGCGACGATCGAGCCCGTTTCCACTACCGCGACGAAAGCTTCCAGATCATGAATGTTCATGCTGAACTCGCATAATCATTATTAGTTCATTTCAATTGCCGCATTATGCGGCAAAGCGATAAACATGGCTATCTTTATTATCAGAAATTATTGGAGAGATCATGTCGCAAGTCCCCGAATGCATGACGAGTGAGCCGGAGGAAGATGTTTCGACGGCTGCGGTCGCTCCTTCGACCTTGTTGTTCGCCATCGCCACTGGCGTCATCATCATCAACCTCTTCGCGCCGCAGACGCTGGTGGGCATTATCGGCCCGTCGCTCGGCTTTTCCGAAAGCGGCGCCGGCCTGGTGGCCATGGCTTCGCTGCTTGGCTATGCCGCTGGTCTGTTCTTTCTGGTGCCGCTGGCGGATCTCATGGAAAACCGGCAGCTGGTGCTGCGCATGCTCCTCTCGGCTCTGGTCATGGCTGTTGCCGCCGCCTTCGCGCCGACGGGCTGGAGCCTGCTGATTTTCCTCTTCCTGCTGGGAGCGGCCTGCTCCGCCATCCAGATCCTCGTGCCGATCGCGGCGGCGATGGCACCGCCAGAACATCGCGGCCGGGTGATCGGCAATGTCATGAGCGGCGTCATGGTCGGCATTCTTGTCTCACGCCCGCTGGCGAGCCTGATTGCCGATTTCTGGGGCTGGAGAAGTTTCTATGCCATGAGTGCCGCGACGCTTGCGCTGCTCGCCGCTGTGCTCGCCCTGCGCCTGCCGGAGCGGCGCCCTTTGGTCAGCGCGAGTTATGCAGCCCTGATCGGTTCGCTCTTCGAACTCTTGCGGGAGGAACCGGTGCTGCGGCTGCGTGCCTTCACGGCTGCGCTGATGATGGCGAGCTTCAGCCTGTTCTGGACTTCCGTCGCTCTGCGTCTGGCGCAGCCGCCATTCTTGCTCGGCCAGTCCGGCATCGCGCTGTTTGCCCTTGTGGGTGCCGGTGGCGCTGCGGCGACCTCTGTCTTCGGCCGAATGGGCGACAGGGGCTGGACACGGAGGGCGACATTGGCCTCGCATCTGATCGTGCTTGCCGCCATGGCGCTGGCCGCCTGGGTGGGGGGAATACGGTCGGGCGACTCTATGGCCCTGCTGATCCTTCTGGGCGTCAGCGCCATCCTGCTCGACGTCGGTGTCACCGGAGACCAGACCCTGGGTCGCCGTGCCGTCAATCTCCTGAAGCCGGAGGCTCGCGGGCGCATCAATGGCCTGTTCGTTGGCATCTTCTTTCTCGGCGGAGCTCTTGGATCGGCGCTTGCCGGCACGGCATGGGATTTCGGCGGCTGGGTTGCCGTCTGCGCAGGGGCTGCGGGCTTTGGCGTGATTGCATTGATCACCGGCCTTGCCGCACGTAGCTGAACGATGCAAGGAGACGATCAGCACTTGTGACCGCGCGGCCGCATCGCCATCTAGTAGCGCATTCAGGTGGGTGCCAGACAAGCATGTAAAAACAGGCGCCCCTTGTCAGGAGTGTCGGAATGCGTGGAATTGCATGGCTTTACAGATTGAGAGCGCTCTTTCGAAGCGGTGTGCTGAAGATTGCCCGCAGCACGAAAGTACCTCTCGGCACCAAGATCATCTGGAGGCGCGGCGACGTTCGCATCGGTGAGAGGGTGCATTTCCGCCAAGGGGTCATCATCGACGCACAGGAAGGCAGCATCGAGGTCGGTAATCACGTCTCCTTCAACGACTACAGTATTCTGCTGGGCCGCGGCGGGATTGTCATAGGCAATGATGTGCGTATCGCCGCGCATGCGATGATCGTCTCCTTCGATCACAATTTCGATGATGTCTCCCGCCCAATTCGTCTTCAGGGCGTTACGAAGAAACCCATCGTCATCGAAGACGATGTCTGGATCGGAGCAGGCGCCAAGATTCTCGGCGGCGCCCATATTTCCAAAGGATGCGTCATCGGTGCGAATGCCGTCGTAAAGGGCCGGACCAAGCCCTACGGCATCTATGTCGGCGCTCCGGCAAGGCTATTGAAGCGGCGCGGAGAAGCTGAAGGCAACAAGTCCGGTAATGTCGGGCTGCTCGCCCTCCCGAGAAAATAGCAGGTCGATCGCCGTAATCGCGCCGGCCGGACCTTAGAATTCCGTCCAGTCCGCATCCTTGCTCGTTGTCGTCGCTGACGCTGATGTCGCGCCGAAAGCGCTCAACAGCTTCTGACCGAGCGCGCGCGCCGGAGAAGCGGCTGGTCGCACCTTGGCATCATCGACGGCCCGGATACGCGGAGCTGCAACCGGCGGGGCTACCGGTCGAGGTGCCGGCCTCGGCACTGAGCTGGCGACAGGTTTCGTAGAGATGCGCATGGCATCGCCGCCATCCGTGCGAAACCGAGCAAGCAGGTTGGATAGGGAAGCAGCTTCCGTCGCCAGGCTGTGGCTTGCAGCTGTGCTCTGCTCGACCATGGCGGCATTCTGCTGCGTGCCGTGATCCATGGTGTTGACGGCCGTATTGATCTCCTGCAGGCCAGCCGACTGCTCGCGAGAAGCTTCGGCGATCGCATGCACATGCCGGTTGATTTCTTGTACGCCCGAGACGATGGCATCGAGCGCCTTGCCGGTTTCGCTGACCAGGCTGACGCCGGCACGGACATGCGTTTCGGAGGTGGCGATCAGAGCCTTGATTTCCTTGGCGGCATTGGCGGAGCGCTGGGCAAGTTCGCGCACTTCCTGGGCGACGACGGCAAAGCCCTTGCCGGCATCTCCGGCTCGCGCAGCCTCGACACCGGCATTCAGCGCCAGAAGATTGGTCTGGAAGGCGATATCGTCGATGACGCCGATAATATTGCCGATCTCGTCCGAGGATTTCTCGATCTGCTGCATGGCTCCGATAGCATTGCGGACGATCTCGCCGGAGCGTTCGGCGTCGCTGCGGGTATGGGCGGCAAGCTGGCTTGCCTCCTGCGTGCGCTTGGCGGCGTCTTTGACGGTGGTGGTGATTTGTTCCAGGGCGGCGGCGGTTTCCTCGACAGAAGCGGCCTCCTGCTCGGTGCGCTTGGAAAGCTCGTCGGCTGCCGAGCGGATTTCCTCCGCACCTGCGCTGATGGCGCGGGCGTTGGAGCCGACGGCCTGCATGGTTCCGTTGAGCCTGCTGAGCGAGTTGTTGAAATCCTGCCGCAACTGATCGAGATGCGCAACGAACTGGACGTCGATCTGCGTAACGAGATCGCCGTCCGCAAGGCGCTTCAAGCCGTCGGCCACAGCCTGAACGGCCTGCTGAAGCTGTGCCGCCTCGGCCGCCTGCCTTGTCTCGCGCTGTGTCCGCTCGCTGTCGCTGAGGGTACGATCCGCCTCCGCCTGTGCCTCGAGGCGGGACCGCTCGACGGCATTGTCACGGAGTACGGCGACGGCGGATGCCATCTGGCCGATCTCGTCATCACGCTCGTGGCCTTCGATCTCGCTTGCCGTGTCGCCATGCGCAAGCGTCGTCATGCGCTGATGCAGCCGCATTAGCGGTGCGGCGATGCCTTTTTGTGCGACATACATGCCGAAGAGGATGGCGAGCACGATCAGACCGCCGAGGGCGATGAGCATGAAGTTGACCGAACGGTTGAGATGGACCGACAGGGCGTCGGCTCCGTCATTCATCCGGTTTGTCAGCGCATCGTCGTTGGCTTGTATGCTGGCAATGAGCTTGGGGAGTTTTTGGTTGACCAGGATCAGGGTCGCTTCGGCGCCCTTCAGGTCGCCATTCTTGCGCTGGTCGATGGCCTTCTCGGTGAGCCCTTGCACTTCGTCGAGACGAGCAAGAATTTCATCGATCGATTGCTTTGCCGTGGGAACGAGATTTTCCGCATGGGATAGCCGTTGCTTGGATTCGCCGAAATAGCTGTTGCCGGCGGCAACCGCCTTGAAGGCGTCGCTGCCGGGATCGAAATTCAGCATCAGGCTTGCCTGCAGCACGGAAGCAAGAGAGGCAGCACTCGCGCGCGCAGCTTCGCTCGCCGCGATGGCTTCATGATCGAGGAAGTCGCTGTAGGCCCGATCCGCCTTGTGGAATTCGCTGACGATCAGCAGCAGGCCGACAAAGGAAATGATGCCGAGAAACAGGATCACGGCGAGCATCTTGGTTTTGATTTTCAGGTTCCTGAACATGGCTGTCCGCCTGCGAATGCCGTGCCTTATTCAGAACGAGGCTAGGAACCCGCTCGCCGGTCTTGGATGGGGAGGGGCGCTGCCTGATGGGTACGGGTGAAGCCGAATTTGCGTGATACCTTGCCAAGAAGGTCCAGACGACCTGCATCATGCGATCGGCCTTGGAGCCGATGTCGTCGATGGCGACGAGTACAATCAACAGAGCTTAATCGACTGCTAACGGCGGAGACTGCAGGGTGGAATTCCCCCATTAATTTTGCACATGTTCAAAACTGTACAACTGGCCGATGCGGTCGATCTCCGCCATTCATCCTGCAGCCGCGACCGCCGCCATTGCGCGGCGCGATATTCCCCCTGCGGCGTGACTCTGCTACATCGGATTCGTGAACCAGAAATGTGCATCCACGACCGGAGGCCGGATCAAGACCATGCGTGCTTGCCTTTCGTCGATGATATCAGTCGCCCGGCTCCTGGCGCGTGCGGCATTGATCGTCACCTACTGCGCCTGGCCGCTTGCCGCCGAGGAAACGAAGCCGCAGAACCTGCCGATCCTCTTCGATGCGCGCGAGCGCCTGCCGAAGCCTGATCTCTCCTCGCTGGTCAGGTTGCGGTTCCTGACGTCGATCGATTTTCCGCCCTTCAACTTTCTCGATCAGAACGGCAAGCTCACCGGCTTCCATGTCGAGCTGGCGCGCAAGATCTGCGACGAGCTCGCAATATCCGACAAATGCCAGATCCAGGCCTTGCCCTTCGGCGAATTGCAGGGCGCGCTTGCCGCTTCGCAAGGCGATGCCGTCATCGCTGGCGTTGCTGTTACGCCCGAACTGCGCAAGACCTTCGCCTTTTCGCGGCCTTTTCTGATGTTGCCGGCCCGCTTCGTGCGCAATCTCAAGGTATCGATTAGCGGTACGACAGCCGCCGCGCTCTCGGGCCATCCGGTCGGCGTTGTCAAGGGCACGGTGCATGAGGCGATGCTGACGGCCTTCTTCCCGGCGATCAAGCCGGTGCCGTTCGATGACAAGGATGCGCTTCTGGCCGCCGTCAAGGACGGCAAGGTCGATGCGGCATTTGCCGATGGGCTGCAGCTTTCCTTCTGGGTCTCGTCGCCGGCGGCGGAAAAATGCTGCGCTCTGTTTGATGGTCCCTACCTGTCGCAGCAATTTCTCGGCGAAGGCATGACCATCATGCTGCGCCAGCAGGATGCCGATCTGACGGCCGCTATCAACCACGCGCTTGCCACGCTGTCGCGCGACGGCAGGCTGCAGGAAATCTATCTGCGCTATTTCCCTTACGGGCTGTATTAGAGCGGTTCAGCTTTTGACAGGTTCTCTGAACCGCTCTAGCTCTTCGTTTTCTCGCAATTCCGGACGTAAATCCGCTGCGCGCTTTTCCGTTCGGAATTGCTCTAGTCAGGCCTTGCGGTAGCGGGCGATCGCGCTGCGCTCGATGGCGGCGCAGGTCAGCTTGTCGAGGCCAAGACGGTCGCGAAGCAGGCTGAGCAGGCGTAGTTCCTCGGCCTTCACCGAGAGATCGGCCGAAGCGACTTCAACGGCCAGCGCATAGGCCGTGTCGTAGAGACGGGCGGGAAGCGTGTCGCGCACGGTTTCGAGCACGATGTCCAATCCCTCATTGTTCGAAAGAAGCTTCGCGCAATCGCGGGAGACTGAAATCAGCTTCTCGTCGTCGAACCCCTTGAAGACCGGCAGGGCGTGAATGAGCTCTCCGATACGGCTGAGTTCCCGATCGTTCATCGTGCGATCAACGGCCGAGGCCAGCACCATGACGTAGATCAGGGCCTCGTGAGCAGAAAGCGGCTTGTTCATGACAGGCGAAGTCCTTTGAATTTGGCAAGCTGAAAAGTCGCGCGTCTCATGGCAAAAGTTACTGCATAATTCCTTAAATCGGAATCGATTTAAGGATAAAATCATGCGGCAGATTTAAAGTGCTACCGCATCTTTGCGCGTCATATGTGACGCGCGGCGCTGTAGTGGCGGAAGCAAGGCGTCAGATGGGATTGAGCGGATCTTCCTTGGCCGGAGCCGGTCCGAGCGTCGATTTTCCGTTCTTGCGCGGGTCGTCGCCATACATGCCGCGCTTCTTCTGCTTGGCCTCGTCGACAAGTGCAGCAAGCGGAGAGCCTGGTTCCGGATCGGCCCAGCCGAAACGAACGAGCCAGGCGCTGAGATCGACGCGAACGTAGCGGCAGGCGCCTTTGACAGTGCCTTTCCAGTTGGCATCGGGCACATCGCAATCGATCGAGCGTCCACGCAGATACATGCGGAATGCCGTGCGTGCGGCCTGGCCGCAGGGCCAGTCCTTCCCGCTCGGGCCTGTGCACATTCGGTCGACATCGGTCGGAACGATCCCGGTGAGCTGCACGCTCCTGCCGGTGATGGTCAATATACCAGCCTGATCCGAGAAGGGGCGGACGAGTTCGATCGTTGTTGTTTGCTCTTGTGGCTTGGATGCGGGATCAATCGCTGCCTGTTCGGACCGAGGCTCCGGCTGAGCCTGCTGCTGTGGCGATTCCGGCGGCAGGGTTCGATGTTCGGCCGCCGCCGCCTCTCTGTCGATCTGGTCGGCCGGTATCCGGTTGTCCGAGACGGGATCGGTCTTGGTGTGGTCGTCAGACACCGTCTCCGATGAAGCGGCAGCCGCCTTGTCCGGCGTGGTTTCGCTTGGCTGCGGGGCCGGGGCTTGGGGCGGGGCAGCGTCCTTGTTGCTCGCCGTGTCTGCCGCAGGCGGCGACGCTTGTGTTTCCTCCGGCTTCGTCGATACGTCGTTCGAGCGCGCAGGGTCGGTTGGAACCTTGTTGTCCTCTTGCATCACCGGTTCTGCCGCCGCCGTCTTGTTTTCCTCGCCCTTGGTCTCGTCGTCGTCACTCGCCGCTGCAGCCGCTGCCATGGCCGCGGCGGACAGCTCGGGACTGCCGTCGGAGCTGCTTGTCGAAGAGGACGCTGTGGCTAGGATCGTTGCCTTATCCTTCGTTGCTTGCGTGGTCGCGCCGGCGGCCTGCGCTACCGGCTGGCCTGCCGGTTGCGGTTGACCCGAATTCGCGTCGCTCTGCTTTGTGGTTTCAGCAGGCTTGGGTGCCTCGATAGCCTTTGGTGGCATGGGGTCGGCCTTGGCGGCCTCGCTCGGCGCAGTCGGCTTGTTCTCTGCCGTCGTGTCGCTGCCTCGGTGGGGTAGGTGGAAACCATGCTCGCCGAGCTGAATCGCGACGAGGGTCAACCAAGAACCGACAATGGCGCCTGCCACACCTGCAAGCCAAATATCACGACGCATAACGAGAAAACTTTCCTATTGGCTGGCCCAAATGATCCGGGCAATCCATTCCACATCCGCAAGATCGAAGCTGCGATTGGGGTGTTCAGGGTTGAGCGACAAAAGCTCTATCGACTTGGCGCTCTGCCGCAGCAGGACCTTGGCCATGACTTCGCCCTCGCGGGTCTTCACAACGACACGGTCGTTTTTTCTGATCTGAGCACCTGGCTCGACGATCAGAATATCGCCGTCCCGGTAGAGCGGCAACATGCTTTCGCCCTGCACCTCAAGTGCATAGGCGCCGGTCCTTTGCCCGGCTGCAACGGGAAACTCCACCATGTCCCAGCCCTGACCGGCTGGAAACCCGCCATCGTCGAAGAAGCCGCCGGCGCCCGCCTGAGCGAAGCCGATCAGGGGTATGGAGTTGCCGGCCGGCAAAATCCCGTTTGGCGGAGTAGCGCCCAGCGGGTTGGCTGGCCGGATGAAGCTCAGGAACTGCTCCAGGCTGGCACCCGTAGCGTCGAGGATCTTGGCGATTGATTCCGTGGAAGGCCAGCGCAGACGTCCGTCCTGGCTCAGCCGCTTCGATTTGTTGAAGGAGGTAGCATCAAGCCCGGCGCGGCGCGCAAGGCCGGAAGGCGTCAGGGCATGCCGCTCGGCAAGCCGGTCGATCGCTCCCCATATCTGTTCGTGTGACAGCATCGCCGCTCGGTATCCGCGCCGGCTCGCCCGGCGCTCTGCTCTTTAGAAAACGTTAACCGAGGCATTTTGGCGAGTAAAGACCGGCATAGGAATACGGTCCTTTATCCCCGTGCTTTCGTCGCGTGGCCTTTTGCCTACCTCAGGTCTTCTGTGGTTGCGGCTTGACGTCCGGCTGCTCGTTCTGGAATTCCTTCGCCATGCCCATGAAGCCGCGCATGAATTTCTGCATGATGCCGAGCGTGCGGTCGATCTCGGCATCATCGGGCAGGCTCGATCCCTTGTTTGAGGCGACGGTCTTTTCCAGCTTCGTCACGCGGTCGGAAAGCCGGTCCAGCTCATCGTCATAGGCTGTGCGCTCATCTGCAGCCATGCGGCAGACGAGATTGCCGCCCTGATCCTGGCAGATCGACATCGCGCCCGTCTGCCGATCGAGGCGGATGAAATGATCGCCGCTGCGCTCCAGCTGAAAGCGTTCCGCATCCGGTTCGGCCGATAGAGCCGGCGTGGCTAGAAGAAAGGCGGCAGGCAGAAGCATGGCCGCAAGGCCGATTTTCAGTTCCTTCGTCATGTCATCCTCCGGATTTTCTGCGTTAAACCTCAAATCCATCACGGAAACCGTGGACATCGGCTGATGTTTTCGTGCAAAGCCCTATCAGGACAGCTTTACAGAGGGATGATGACCGCCATGCCAGTGGTTTACAAGATCGTGCCGGACACGCTCTGGCAGCAAGCCAGACAAACCGGCGTTTTTCATGGCGCCGCGATCGATCTGACCGACGGCTACATTCATCTCTCCACCGCCAAGCAGGCGCGGAAAACCGCCGAGCTCTATTTCACGGGACAGACCGGGCTGCTGCTGGTGGCGGTCGACGGCGACGTCCTCGGCGACAAACTGGTGTTCGAACCCTCGCGCGGTGGCGATCTCTTCCCGCATCTCTATGCGCCTCTGCCGCTTTCGGCCGTGCTCTGGGAAAAGCCGCTGCCGATTGGCGATGACGGCGCCCATATCTTTCCGGAGATGGCGGAATGATTGGCGCCTTTCACGATCTCGGCCGCCGTGGCCTGTTCCTGTTCGATCCGGAAACCGCGCATGGCATGTCGATAGCGGTGCTGAAATCGGGGCTGGTTCCGGCCTGCCGCATCCCCGCGGATCCCCGCCTGCGCCAGACCGTGGCCGGGCTCGATTTTGCCAACCCGATCGGCATGGCCGCCGGCTATGACAAGAATGCCGAAGTGCCGGAAGCGTTGCTGAAACTCGGCTTCGGCTTTACCGAGATCGGCACCATCACGCCGAAGACGCAGCCCGGCAACCCGCGCCCGCGCATCTTCCGCCTGGTCGAGGACGAAGGTGTCATCAACCGCCTCGGCTTCAACAATGAGGGCCATGAGGCGGCGCTCCAGCGGCTCAAGTCGATCCGGGGCAACGGCATCATCGGCGTCAACATCGGCGCCAACAAGGATAGCGCCGATCGCATTGCCGACTATGTCGTCGGCATCCGCCGCTTCTATTCCGTGGCACGTTATTTCACCGCCAATATTTCTTCGCCGAACACGCCCGGCCTGCGCGATCTGCAGGCGCGCGAAAGCCTGTCCGCACTACTGTCGGCCGTGCTTGCCGCCCGCGACGAGGAAGCGGTAAAGGCCGGCAAGCGCATTCCGGTCTTTCTCAAGATCGCTCCGGATCTCACCGAAGAGGGCATGGACGACATTGCCGCCGAAGCGCTGTCGCATGCGCTCGATGGTCTGATCGTCTCCAACACCACGTTGTCCCGTGACGGATTGAAGGATCAGCGGCAGGCCAGGGAGGCAGGCGGCCTTTCCGGCAAGCCGGTCTTTGAGAAATCAACCACGGTACTCGCCAAGATGCGCCGCCGTGTGGGTGCCGCACTGCCGATCATCGGCGTCGGCGGCGTTTCCTCGGCGGAAACGGCGCTGGAAAAGATCAAGGCCGGCGCCGATCTCGTGCAGCTTTATTCCTGCATGGTCTATGAGGGGCCTGGTCTGCCGGGACAGGTCGTCTCTGGCCTGTCGAAGCTGCTCGATCGCGAGCGCGCCAGCTCGATCCGCGATCTGCGTGATGCCAAGCTGGATTACTGGGCGAACCGGAACGTCTGATCGGCTCGCTTCTTCAGGCCCATGGCCAGGAAGATGCCGCGAAACAGCAGGAAGGCGTTCATGGCCATCCACAGGCCGTGATTGCCGAGCGTCGGCACGAAGATGGCCAGCGCTATGAGATAGCCACCGAAGGAAAGCAGCATCTTGTTGCGCATCTCACGTGACCATGTGGCGCCGATGAAGACGCCGTCCATCAAAAAGGCAAGCGCGCCGGTCAGACCCGTGATCGCAGCCCAGGGCAGATAGGTTCCGGCCGCGGTCCGCACCTCTTCAGAGGTTGTCAGCAGGCGGATCAAAGCCGGTCCGACCGTGAAGAAGAAGATGGCGGCGGCAAGCGCCAACCCGAAGGACCAGAGCGCAGTCAGCTTCAAGCCGCGCTCGAAGGCCGGCCGATAGTTGGCGCCGATCGAGCGGCCGGTGATCTGCTCAGCCGCATTTGCCAGCCCATCAAGATAATAGCCGGATAATAAAAAGAAGTTCATCAGCACGGCGTTGGCGGCGAGCATGACCGCACCAAAGCTGTTGCCGATGCGCGTCATCAGCGTGAAGGCAGCGATCAGCACGAAAGTACGAATGAGGATATCGCGGTTAAGCGCGAAAAGCTGCGTGAGCTTGGCGCGTGAGAGCAATTCCGCGCGCGCCGGCCTTTCCTCGCCAGCAAAGCTGCGCAGCACGATGAAAAGCCCGAGCAGCATGCCGCTCGCCTCGCCGATCAGCGTGCCCCAGGCAACGCCGGCGACGCCCCAGCCAAGCCAGAGCCCGAGCAGGATGGCGAGCACGATGTTGACGCCATTGATGACGGTCTGCAGCAAGAGCCCGATGCGGCCCTGGCCGCGGCCGAGCACGAAGCCGAGCAGCGCGTAATTGGCAAGTGCTGCCGGGCCGGAGAGCATGCGGATGGAGAAATAGGTGCGGGTCGCATCGGCAATGCCGCCTTCAGGCCCCATCAGCTTGATACCGATCCAGAGCAGCAGCGGCGACATGAGCACGATCACGCTGCCGCAGCCGAGCGCCGAGATGATGGCGCGCCAGAAGACTGCCTGTTGCTCGTGCCGATCGTGGCGGCCATAGGCCTGTGCGGTCAGTCCCGTCGTCGAGGCGCGCAGGAAGTTGAAGCTGGCAAAGAGGAGGTCGAAGAGCACGGCGCCGATGGCAAGGCCCGCCAGCGCATCCGGCTGGCCCATGTGGCCGACGACGGCTGTGTCGACGAGACCGAGCAGCGGCGTCGTCATGAAGCCAAGCGTCATCGGAAGCGCGATCGACAGCACGAGCCGATGCGTCACGTCGAAGGGCAGTACCCTTCCGCTCCCTTGCTGGACATCCATTTGACCCTACGCCTCCTCAATCTGAGGACAGCACCATGGACCAATAAGGCCTGTTGCCGGAAGAGGGGGTAGAGGCAAGAGCGACACCCAGGCCGTCATATTTGCCGAGCATGTTGTGCAAATGCTTCGGCGAATTGATCCAGGCCGTCACCGCGGCATTCACGTCGTGTTGTCCCTCGGCGATGTTCTCGGCTGCAGGCAGCTTGACGCCGCTTGCCTTGACGCGCTTGCCGAAATCGTCGCCGAGGCCGATCAGGTGTTCCATCTTGCCGGCGTTGGCCATGCGCCGCGCCTGATAGATGGCGGCGGCACTGGCCGCCGTATCGATCTTCAGCGGCGGCAGGCCATTCTTGGCGCGCAGCGCATTGACGAGCGGCAGGGCGGAGGCGGTCTGGTCGCTGGCAGGTATATTGGAAACATGGGCTGGCGGCGTCGCACAGCTTGCGACTGATGCGGTGAGCGCAAGGGCGGCTAGGCGCAACGCATCGCGGCGCGTTAAGGTCAGGGTCTGGGAGGTCATGTCAGCTGCGGTAGTTGAACAGGCGGAGGATGATGAAGATCGGAATGACGATGGATGCGCCGACGAGCACATAATCGCCGAATTCGCCGAGCGCGGCGAAGCCGCTGTGCCAGAGATCGAGCAGGAAGCGGCGGACGCCGTAGAGGAAATCGAGCGGACGCCAGCCGAAGAACTTCATCACGAAGCCGACGACGAGCGACACGATGACGAGCTTCACCAGCGTTCGGCCCGGCGAGTCGCCAAGGAATCTGTTCACCTGATCGGACATTCTGACGTCTCCATAATGGCGGTCGGCCGGTGTTGAGATAGGGCCGGGACCCACGACTCGCAAGCACTTTTGCCCGGCTCACACTCTAAACTAGGCCCTGCCTGAAATAGGACTTGAGTTTTTTTGTGGCCGCGTTCAAAGGCGGGCGTCAAACAGGATGAAACCGATGCTGCCGAGCCAGCTTTCCTCCGGCGATGTCATCGCCGACCGCCGCGCTGATTACGCGAAGATGCTTGCCGAAAGCGGCGAGCCTGCAAGCGCTGCCGAACTGATGGAGCAGGCGCTGGAGCTGGTTCCTCGCTGGGCGGCGGGCTGGTTCACGCTTGCGACCTATCGCGAGAAGGCCGGCGATGCGCCGGGCGCGATCGCCGCGCTGACCGAGGTGCTGGCGCTCGATGAAGGTGATGTCTTTGGCGCCCGCCTGAAGCTTGCGGTTCTCGGCGGCGCTGAGGTGCCCGATCGGCCGCCGAGCCTCTATGTTGAGCGACTGTTCGACGACTATGCCGATCGCTTCGAAACCTCGCTGGTCGAGAAGCTCGGCTATACCGTTCCCGGCAAGCTCGCGGCGCTGATTGCCGAGACTGCCGGTATCCCGAACCATTTCCGCCTCGCCGTCGATCTCGGCTGCGGCACGGGGCTGCTCGGGCCGGAAATCCGCGCGCGCGTCGATCGGCTCGAAGGCTACGATCTATCGAAAGGCATGCTTGCCAAGGCGGCCGAGAAGAGTGTCTATGACTATCTCGGCCAGGCCGACCTGTCTCTGGAGCCGGATCTCTCTGGCGTGTTTGAGGAAGGGCTTGCCGCCGGCCGCGCGGATCTGGTGACAGCTGCTGATGTGCTGATGTATCTCGGCAATCTGCAAGGCGTGATGGCGATCGTGCGCAAGCTTTCGACTGATGACGCAATCTTCGCCTTTTCCGTCGAGGATGCGCAGCAGCCGGACGGTTACGTGCTGCGCGATTCCCTGCGGTTCGCCCACTCCGAGGCCTATGTCAGAGAAATTTTGGCCGCCCACGGCTTTACGGTGCTGGATCTCACCCACAGCGTCATTCGCATGGATGGCGGAAAACCGGTCCACGGCATTCTGTTCATTACCCACAAATCGGCCTGACGATTGCGAATCTTGCGAATTTAAAATAGGTCAGCATTGCTTACGTATTTTCGCTTGATTGTTGTCGGCGCTTTCAGCAAAAAGCCTGGAAACCCAGGGGAAAGCACATGGCGAACGCAAAGAGCGCATTTGGCGTCTGGAATACTTCCGCGACCCGGCATTCGTGGATCGAGGACGTTCAGGGCATCCTGACGGGCAGCCTCATTTCGTCGCTTGGGCTGTTCTGCCTTTCGAGCGCCGGCCTCTTGACCGGCAGCACCGCCGGGATTGCCTTCCTTCTGCATTATGCGATCGGCGTGAATTTCGGCCTGGCCTTCTTCGTGGTCAATCTGCCGTTCTTCTATCTGTCGCTGAAGCAGCTCGGCACGGTCTTCACCGTCAAGACCTTCATCGCCATCACGTTGACCTCGCTGCTGACCAATGTGCAGCCGTTGCTCTTCGATGTCGCGCATATCAATGCGCTGTGGTCGGCGCTTCTCGGCGGCATCCTGCTCGGCTTCGGGCTGCTCGCGCTCTATCGTCATCGCGCCAGTCTCGGCGGCGTCGGCATTCTGGGGATTTATCTGCAGGAACGTTTTGGTGTCAGGGCAGGGCTGGTACAGCTGGCAATCGATCTATGCGTGCTTGCTGTTGCTTTCGCGGTGACCACGCCTCCGGTGGTCATCTGCTCCGTGATCGGCGCAATCGCGCTCAACCTCTTCGTCGCGATCAATCATCGCTCGGATCGCTATATAGCGCTGTAAGGCTGATGCCTATTGCTTGCGGGTCTCGTCGGATTCGACGATCGCGGCTTCATGATACCAGCTGTCGAATGCGGCCGTTGCAATGGTCGGGCCGATATCCGGGGTGAGGTTCACCTTCGGACGCTGGCTCACCGCCGTCGAGCGGGCCGTGACGGGAAACTGATAGATCTTTGCGGTTTCGTGCCGAGTACCGATTGCCATTCGTTGTCTCTCCCTTTTGGTGTTCAAGCGGGCGCGCTTCAAGAGACAGCTCATATATAGCAAAGTCGAAGGCGAATATCATCATTCCGCTTAAAAAAAATGCTAAATGATGAAATTATAGGCAATCCGTCAGTAGTGCGGTCGATGCCGTTTCTTTGATCTGCCGGTTTTTCGATCCATTCCCGGGGACGACAAGCCTGCGACATCTTGTCAGCTCCGTTGGAACGACGCAGGCGATTTGAAAAAGAATCCGATGGTTGGCGCCCGGAAATCTTGCCCGAACATGCCTGATTCATAAAAATCTCGCCTGACGAGCCGGGTGTCGATGCGATTTGGCACGGCAAATGCATCTCCCTCGGCAGCCGTTCGTAGTGAGGAATTTTCCGGCGGGCGCGCCGGCCAAGTTTTCCTACTTCGCCTGATTAACTGTTATGAGGTGCGTAATGACGAAGTTTAAGCTCGAGTACATCTGGCTCGACGGATATACCCCAGTACCGAACCTGCGCGGTAAAACGCAGATCAAGGAATTCGACGCATTTCCGACGCTCGAGCAGCTTCCGCTTTGGGGCTTCGATGGTTCGTCGACGATGCAGGCCGAAGGCCGCAGCTCCGATTGCGTGCTGAAGCCCGTCGCCATCTATCCGGACCCGGCCCGTACGAACGGCGCGCTCGTCATGTGCGAAGTCATGATGCCGGATGGCGTCACCCCGCATGAATCCAACAGCCGCGCGACCATCCTCGACGATGAAGACGCATGGTTCGGCTTCGAGCAGGAATACTTCTTCTACAAGGACGGCCGTCCGCTCGGCTTCCCGGAATCCGGCTATCCGGCTCCGCAAGGCCCGTACTACACCGGCGTCGGCTACAAGAACGTCGGCGATGTCGCTCGCGAAATCGTTGAAGAGCATCTCGACCTTTGCCTGGAGGCAGGCATCAACCACGAAGGCATCAATGCCGAAGTGGCCAAGGGTCAGTGGGAATTCCAGATTTTCGGCAAGGGCTCCAAGCGCGCCGCCGACCAGATCTGGATGGCTCGCTACCTGCTGCTGCGTCTGTGCGAAAAGTACGGCATCGACATCGAGTTCCACTGCAAGCCGCTCGGCGACACCGACTGGAACGGCTCCGGCATGCACTGCAACTTCTCCACCAAGTTCATGCGCGAAGTCGGCGGCAAGGCCTATTTCGAAGCGCTGATGGCTCAGTTCGACAAGAACCTGCACGACCACATCGCGGTTTACGGCCCGGACAACCACATGCGCCTGACCGGCAAGCATGAAACTGCTCCGTGGAACAAGTTCAGCTACGGCGTTGCCGACCGCGGCGCTTCGATCCGCGTTCCGCACTCGTTCATCAAGAACGATTACAAGGGCTACCTCGAAGATCGTCGTCCGAACTCTCAGGGTTGCCCCTACCAGATCGCTTCCCAGGTCCTGAAGACCATCTCGGAAGTCCCGACCGCTGGCTTCGGCTCGGTTGCAGCTTGATCGTTTCCGGCTTGGCTTGCCAAGCAGAGGAAAACCAAAGAATGACGCGGGGCTTTGGCTCCGCGTTTTTCGTTCTGAGGTTATCAAATGGCAGTCATCGGCCAGACTCTCTTAGGTCCCCGCGCTGCCAACCCGATACTCCGTCATCCTCGGGCTCGACCCGAGGATCCACGCCCGAGCTGCCGACTATATTGGTATGCCTCGCATCAAGGGATGCACTCTCGCCGGTACTCGTTGGCGGCGTTTTTTGCTGCGCTGACCTCCCTGTGCCTGGATCCTCGGGTCGAGCCCAAGGATGACGGTGTTCAAGGGAGGACTCTGGCTACAGCATGCTCAGAGAAAGCAGGTTCAAGCAGCCTTGCTTGCCGCATCCACCGGATGCTGCGAGCGGAAGCCGACGGCGAGGCGGTTCCAGATGTTGATCGCGCCGATCGCCACGGTGATCTTGACGATTTCCTCTTCGCTGAAATGCTGCTTCAGCGGCTCGAAGTCGGAATCCGGAATGCCTGTCTGGGCGATCTTAGTCACCGAATCGACCCAGCGGAGCAGGGCGCGCTCGCGGTCGTCATAAACGGGCGATTCCCACCAGACGCACATCAGGTTGATCCACTGCTCGCTTAAGCCATCATGGCGGGCTTCCTTCACATGCATGTCGACGCAGTAGGCGCAGCCGTTGATCTGCGAGGCGCGGAGCTTGATCAGGTGAATGAAGCGGCGCTCGAGGCCGCTGCTCTGAACGAAGTTCTCCAGCGCGACGACGGCCTTGTAGGAGTCCGGGGAGGCTTTGGCGAAGTTGAAACGCGGATGCATGGGTCTTCTCCTTGGGTTTAAATCTTGGGGTTCAGTTTTTGGTCTTGCGTTCATGCAGCTCGAGAAAGGCGCAGCCTCTCGCGGCTATGCCACCGTCGGTGTCCGTCTGCCTGAGATCGGTCAGCACGTCGGCGATGCTTGTTTTGGCCAGTTCGGCCCGGTAGACGCGTTCGGCTGCCAGCATGGCGGCATTGATGCCGCAGGGCTTGGCAAAGTAGCGCCCTTCCAAGGGGTTCGGCCCGCGCTGGCGAATTTCGCTGCAACGGAAGGCGGGGGCGGGGCCTTCCGCCGCAAGTACGATATCAAGCAGGCTGATCGCCTCCGGCTTGCGCGCCAGCCGATAGCCGCCCTTTGGCCCCGGAACCGTGTCGAGAATGCCGGCGCCAGAGAGCGCCTGCAGGTGCTTCAGAAGATAACTGACCGAAACGCCATGAAATTCGGCGAGTGCTGCTGCCGAAAGTACGCCACCATCGGACAGGCCCGCCAGCATGCCAACGCAATGAATGGATTGTTCGACGCCGTCTCCGAGCTTCATCTTGGTGCCTCTCTAATCGTGGATACTTTTTATCCATGATTGTGACGAGAGTCAATTCATTTTTGAAACGACGGGTGTCAGAGGCTCGCAGAACACCAAAGCCAATGGACACGATACGCCCCCGCTTCTCATCCGCCGTATATCCATTACATTTACCCCCCGTGGACCAGATCGATGCAGACCGCCTCCTTGCCTTGCCCGCCCCCTTCACCCGCTGGTTTGCGGAAAAGGGCTGGCAGCCGCGTGCGCATCAGCTGGAGCTGCTGGCCCGCACTGAGGCCGGCGAAAGCACGCTGCTGATTGCGCCGACCGGCGCCGGCAAGACGCTCGCCGGCTTCCTGCCGTCGCTGACGGATCTCACCCGGCGCGGCAAGATCCCGCCGGGTTCGGCCTTCACCGGCATCCATACGCTTTATATCTCGCCGCTGAAGGCGCTCGCGGTCGATATCGAGCGCAACCTGATGAAGCCCGTCTCGGAGATGGGCCTCCCCGTATCAGTCGAGAACCGCACCGGTGATACGCCGAGCGGCAAGCGCCAGCGGCAGAAGCTCAATCCACCCGATATCCTGCTGACGACGCCGGAGCAGGTGGCGCTGCTGCTTGCCAATCGCGAGGCCGAGCGCTTCTTCAAGGACCTGAAATACATCGTCTTCGACGAGCTGCATTCACTCGTCACATCAAAACGCGGTCATATGCTGTCGCTTGGCCTTGCCCGCATCCGCAAGCTGGCGCCGCATGTGCAGACCATCGGTCTTTCGGCGACCGTTGCCGATCCCATGGACCTGCAGAAATGGCTGGTGGCACAAGAGCCAGGGCAACAGCGCCATGCGGGCCTCGTCATTGTCGAGGGCGGCGCCAAGCCTGATATCTCCATCCTGTCGACGGAAGAGCGTATCCCCTGGTCCGGCCATTCCGCCAAATATGCGATCCCTGATATCTATCGCGAGCTGAAGGCGCATCGCACGACGCTCCTTTTCGTCAACACGCGCTCCCAGGCCGAAATGCTGTTTCAGGAGCTGTGGTCGGCCAATGACGATAACTTGCCGATCGCCCTGCATCACGGCTCGCTCGATGTCGGCCAGCGCCGCAAGGTCGAGGCGGCCATGGCGGAAAACCGGCTGCGCGCCGTCGTCGCCACCTCGACGCTCGATCTCGGCATAGACTGGGGCGATGTCGATCTCGTCATCCATGTCGGTGCGCCCAAGGGTGCCAGCCGCCTTGCCCAGCGCATCGGCCGCGCCAATCACCGCATGGACGAGCCGTCGAAGGCGATCCTGGTGCCGGCCAATCGCTTTGAAGTCATGGAATGCCAAGCGGCGCTGGATGCCAACTATATCGGCGCGCAGGATACCCCGCCGATCGGCGCCGGCGCGCTCGATGTGCTTGCCCAGCATGTGCTTGGCATGGCCTGCGCCGAACCCTTCGACATGCTCGAACTTTATGATGAGGTGCAGAGTGCGGCCCCCTATGCCGAGCTTTCCTGGGAGACCTTCGAGCGCATCGTCGATTTCGTCGCCACCGGCGGCTATGCGCTCCGAACCTATGAGCGCTATGCCCGTATCCGTAAGACGGCGGATGGGCGGTGGCGCGTCTCTAATCCGCAGGTCGCGCAGCAATATCGCCTGAACCTCGGCACGATCGTCGAAGAGGCGATGCTGAACATCCGGCTGGTGAAGCGCAACGCGCTCGGCTCGCTCGGACGAGGCGGGGCGCCGCTCGGCAAGGTCGAGGAATATTTCGTCGAGCAGCTGGCACCCGGCGACACCTTCCTCTTTTCCGGCAAGGTGCTGCGCTTCGAGGGCATCCGCGAGAGCGAGTGTTTGGCGTCGCAGGCCTTCTCGCTGGACCCGAAAATTCCCTCCTATGCCGGCGGCAAGTTCCCGCTCTCCACCTATCTCGCCGATCAGGTGCGGGCGATGATTGCCGATCCCGACCGGCGGCATCGCCTGCCGGATCAGGTGCGTGATTGGCTGGAAATTCAAAAAGAGAAGTCGCTGCTGCCGAAGCGCGACGAATTCCTGATCGAGACCTTTCCGCGCGGCAGCCGCGACTATCTTGTCGCCTATCCTTTCGAGGGGAGGTTGGCGCACCAGACGCTCGGCATGCTCCTGACCCGAAGGCTCGAGCGCGCCGGCGCTAAGCCCATGGGCTTCGTCGCGACCGATTATTCCCTCGGCATCTGGGGACTGGAGGATATGGGGCTGATGATCGCCAACGGCCATCTCAGCCTTGCCGACCTCTTCGACGAGGATATGCTCGGCGACGATCTCGAGGCCTGGCTCGATGAATCCTTCCTGTTGAAGCGCACTTTCCGCAATTGCGCCGTGATTGCCGGTTTGATCGAGCGTCGGCATCCGGGTAAGGAAAAGACCGGCCGGCAGGTGACGGTTTCAGCCGATCTGATCTATGACGTGCTGCGCAGCCACGAGCCCGACCATATCCTGCTGCAGGCAACGAGGCAGGATGCGGCGACCGGGCTTTTGGATATTGGCCGACTTGCGGATATGCTGAAGCGAATCAAGGGCCATATCACCCATCGCGCGCTGGACCATATTTCCCCGCTCGCCGTACCGGTGATGCTGGAAATCGGCAAGGTGCCGGTGCCGGGAGAGGCGCACGATTCCCTGCTTGCGGAGGCGGCCGACGATCTGATCCGCGAGGCGATGGGCTGAACGAACAAGGATGGACTGACGTGATGAACCGGCTGGCGCTGGCACGGAGCTTGAACTGCCAAGACAGTGGCGAATCTGTGCCGGCTGCCGGCGTCGAGACCATTGTTCAAGGTGTCGCCGCCGTCTGCGATCCGCTGGGGGCGCTCTATCTGCCCGAGGCCGGTATTCTCGTCGTCTCCGACCTGCATCTGGAAAAAGGTGCCGCCTTCGCCCGTCGTGGCATGATGCTGCCGCCCTACGACACGCTGGCGACGCTGACCGTTCTCTCCGCCGTTATCTCCCGCTATGATCCGAAACTCGTGGTTTCGCTTGGCGACAATTTCCACGATCGCGTCGGTTCGCAGCATCTGCCGGAAGAGTTTCGCAGTCTGATCGTCAGCATGGCCCGGGGCCGCGAATGGATCTGGATCAACGGCAATCACGACCCGGATGGTACAGTCGATCTTCCCGGTCATTCGGTCGACGAGATGCATTACGGCGGCTTGACCTTCCGCCATGAACCGAAGGCAGGGCTGCAGGCTGGCGAAATCGCGGGTCATTTGCATCCGTCCGCCACCGTCCGGCGTCGGGAAAAATCGGTACGCCGCCCGTGTTTTGCAACGGATGGCGCCCGTCTGCTGATGCCGGCCTTCGGCGTGATGACCGGCGGCCTCGATCTTCGCCATAAGGCCATGGCAGGCCTCTTCGAGCGGGAAAGCCTGATCGCACACCTGCTCGGGCGCGACCGCATCTATTCCGTGCGGTTCGGCAATCTGTCGGCCTAAAGCATGTCGTGCAAAGGTGTGCAGCGGCTTTCACCGGCTCCTATCGCAGGACCACCGCGCCACGGTTGACCGAAGCCTATCTCAAGGTCGTCAGTCGCCGCAAAGGCGGCCGATCAGTTCTTCCGGAAGATGAAGCTTGCACCCCAGCCGGTGACGAGAGCCAGCAGCACGGAGAAGATGCCATAGCTAATCGGCCGCTGATGCGCCGCATCGGTGATCATCTGCTCGATCCCGGTCTTGATGACGCGCAGCGGCAGCGATTTCTCGCTCAGGAACTTGCCGCTCTTGAAGAGATAGGCGCGCACCGTATGCACCCCGTTCGGCACGTCGGCTGGAACGCGGAGCGTTGCCTTGAAGAGCGAGGAACTGACGAAGCGCACGCCGGCGGGATCGCTCTCATAGAGCCCGCCTGCCTTCTGTAGCCGCCGGAAGGCGTTGCGGAATTCCGGCACATCGCCGACATTGCCGACGAAGCCGACGGGCGCCAGCGGAATATGATCGACGCCGATGCCGCGATCGCTGAGCTCGAGCGGCGTGGTGATGTTGTCGACGGCGCGCGTGCTCGATAGCGAATAGGCTTCCGGCACATGCTCGAACGTCATCGAGCGGGTATTGACCCATATGCCGAACACGCGCTCCTTCCTGCGCACCGTCGCATTCTCGCGCGGGCCTTCCAGCACGACGACGATATCGTATTGGCCGATTGCAAGAAGCAGCTGGTCGGTGTTGGAGAGTGCGCCGAAAATCGTAAGATCTGCGCCGGTGAAGTCCGAGGTGATGGCGATCTCGCTCGTCGAGGTGCCGATCTCCATCGTCTCGCGCGCCGTGGTCGACGTCGTCGGCTGATCGAGCAGCACCTGCGCCTGCGCGGTGAACGGAGCGAACAGCAATGCGGCAGCGAGAAGCCGTCCGGACACTCTCATCGGCTCACCCCTTCCATGATGACCGAGTAGATGTCGGCGGGGGTGACCACGAGAGTAATGACGAGACGAAGACCGACAGCGAGGACAAGAAGGCCGAGGAGCGCACGCAATTGCTCGCCGCGCAGCTTCTGGCCGACGCGAACCCCGTATTGCGCGCCGATGACGCCTGCCACCATCAGCAGGAAGGCGAGGATGATATCGACGGAATAGTTGGTGGCGGCCTGGACGATCGTCGTGAAAGCCGTCACGAAAATGACCTGGAACAGCGAGGTGCCGACGACCACATTGGTCGGAACGCGCAGCAGGTAGATCATGGCAGGCACGAGGATGAAGCCGCCGCCGATACCCATTGGCGTCAGCATGCCGACGAAGAAGCCGAGGCCGATCACCGGAATGGCGCTGAGATAGAGCTTGGATTTCTTGAACCGTAGTTTTAACGGCAGCCGCTGCACCCAATTATGATGGCGTGGTTTGCCGGTTGCCGGCGGCAGTTTGCCGGCCGCGCGGCGCATGGCCCTGACGCTTTCCCACAGCATCAGCGAGCCCACCGTGCCGAGCAAGAGCACGTAGATCAGGGAAATGATCAGGTCGATCTGGCCGAGCCTTCGCAAGAGCACGAATAGCCAGAGGCCGAACGTCGCCCCCGCCAGGCCGCCGGCGAGCAGGATTGCACCCAGTTTCAGGTCGAGCGAGCCGCGACGGAAATGGCTGAGTGCGCCGGAAACCGAGGAGGCGACGACCTGATTGGAGCCGGTGGCGACGGCAACGACCGGTGGGATATTGTAGAAAATCAGAAGAGGCGTGATGAGAAAGCCGCCGCCGACGCCGAACATGCCGGAGAGAAACCCTACGGCTGCCCCCATGCCGAGAATAATGAGGATATTCACCGACAATTCTGCGATCGGCAGATAGATCGTCACTCGTTGTTCCCATTTGCAGGCTTTTCGGCGCGGTGACCGAAGCCCATTTCCCCTTAAACGGCGGATTCTAATCTGAAATCATTGCCAGAGCCTTAGGAAAGGCAGCGCTGCCACAGTTTTCGAATTGCCGGTTTCACTCTAATCCGTTTTTTTCCGCTTTTCTGTGACGCTGCATGGCGGAATGGCCGGCACCGGCCGAGGATGCGGTAGCTTTGAGCTTCCCAAACAAAATGCCGGCGTCTTCACGCCGGCATGTCGGTTGGTCGCTCTCGTGCGAAATCCTGGCCCTACTTGTTGCGGGCAAGCAGCTCCTTGACCACCTGATCGGTCACCCGTCCATCCGCCGGCAGACCGACGGATTTCTGGAAGCTCTTCAGGGCGGTGACCGTCTTGTCGCCCATGGCGCCGTCGGGCGCGCCGGCGTCGAAGCCATTCTTGTTGAGGATGGCCTGAATGTTGCGGATCGCCTTCTTCATGTCGATGGAGGCCGTGTTCACACCCTTGCCGGTGGTCCATTCGTCGGGAATGTCGGTGCCGTTGGCCTTGGGATCGACCGATTGCACCTTCCACAGGTCGACCCTGGCGCGGGCGCTTTCGAGATCGGCCGGCTTCATGGCGTTAGCGACTTCGTCACGCTTCTGGGCGGCGTCCTTGTCGCCGCTCTTTGCGGCGATGGCGAACCACTTATAGGATTCCTGCAGGTCCTGTTTCACGCCGTTGCCGCGTGCATAGAGGATCGCGAGGTTGAACTGGCTGTCGGAGACGCCGAGATCGGCGGCGCGGATGAACCAGTTTGCCGCGCTATCGTAATCCTGCGGCCCTGCCGTGCCCGAGGCGTAGAGAACTGCGAGATTGTGCATGGCGCTGGCATTGCCCTGGTTGGCAGCCTGCTCGTAATATTGCTTGGCCTTGACGAGGTCGCGATCGACGCCGTTACCCTTCTCATACATGCTGGCGAGGCGATACTGGGCCGGTGCATAGCCCTTATCGGCCGAAAGCTGATACCAGGTCGCTGCCTGCTTCATGTCGGCCGCAACGCCGCGACCATCGGTATAGCGGGCGCCGATTTCGAAAAGCGCGACCGGATCGGCCGATTTTGCGGCAGCGACGAGCGATGGCGGCTGGATGCCGTCGGGTACCGCAATCTCCGGTGCCGCCGGCGTGGCGGCGGGAGCTGCGGCTGCCGTATTGTCCGTCTGGACGAAGGCGGCGGCCTGCTGTGCGGGCGCGCTGCCGGCAGGGGCCAGGGCTTCGCTTGCCGTTTGGTTGCCGTCGAGCGGGGTTGCTGCCGTCAGGCGATCATTTGCTGGAGCGGCGGTGGGATCGATGGCTGTGGGCGCGGGCTGGGCTTCCGCCGTCTCCGTCGTGGAAACCGAGGGTGCGGCGGCCTGATTGACAGCAGGTTGCTGATTGCTGGCGACGGGGTTCGCATTGGCGACGACGGTATTGGTGGCGGCGCTGTCCGCAGGCGCGACCATCGTCGACACCTGGGCGGGGTGTGGTGCCTTCTGACCGCGCGTCAGCGTATTTGCCAGCGGGTAGGCCATGATGGCGAGCATGACGGCGCCCAATGCAAGCAGGATCGGCCGGCGGAAGCGCGAGAATGCGCCGCCCTTCTTGGCGTCTTTCTTGGAAGCAGGAGCAGAGCGCTGCGTCTGGTCGACTTCCATGGCAGCGGCCTGTGCGGCACGACGGGCGGCCGCGATGTAATCGGCCCGCTCGTTTTCGGTCGGTTGACGTGCGTTGCCGCTGCGCGATGTGGTCTGGCTGGCGCGCACGCGCTCGAGGATCTTCTTGATGTCAGGCGCGCCGGAACCCGGCTCCAGCAGTTCGTTTGCCTCTTCGCCGGGCATTACGTCGGCGGGATCGATCGACGGCGCCTGCTCGATGACCGGACGGTTCGGCGGAAAGATCGGCTCGGCCTTTTCCGGCGTGAAGAAGCGCTTGCCGAGGCTCGCAAACAGGCTGGTCTTGCCACTTTTCTTGACCGCCGCCTTGATTTCAGCCTTCGTATTGGCGTCGATCGCCTGTGCGACGGCGACTTCCGCGGAAATCGAGGCTTCGGTGGGCGCAACCGTGCGGATGATCGGACCGGCCTTCTGCTGTGCGGCCATCGGCGGCTTCAAAGCCGGAGCATCCTCTTCGGCGAAGACGTCGCTTTCGAAGGCAGCTACAGGCATGGCAGGTGCCGGCCGGCGCTGTTCCATATGGTCGAGCCGATCGGCAATCTGCAGCAGCGTGTCGTGCAGCGCTTCGAAGGTGCGGTGCGTGCGCTCGTCGCTGGCGCGGCTGATGTCTTCCAGATGGCGAAGGTCTTCGGCAAGCGCCGTCAGCGCTGCCATGTCGGCCGCCTGCGCGCCATGACCCATCCCGCCTTCTCGCGAATAGGCCTCGACGACGGTTTCCGCCGCGTGGCGGGCCGCTTCGATGATGTATTCGTCGTTGGTCGCCATATAGTCTTCGATCGCGCTCATCCGGCGGTCGAAATCCGGGGGCAGATGATCAGCGGCGGCTCGCGGCTCGGCGGTCAGCAGTGTCGAAAGATGGGCGATCTGCTCTTCGAGGTTGCGCAGTGCCTGCGTATCCGTGGCCGGTGCAGCCGTGCTGGCTTCGAGCCGGGCCGCGATGTCGGAGAGGCGGCCTTCCAGCCGGCGCGCCATGCCGTCGTCCAGGCTTGCGGCCGTAGCCGGCGGATGAAAATCGATCTCGTCGATGCGGCGGGCGAGATAATCCAGCCGGTCCGCCATCGCGTTGCCGACCGAGCCGTGTTCCAGCGCATCGATCTTGTGGGAGATATCGGCGAGATAGGTAACGAGCTCCGGCTGCGGGGCTGCCTTCTGCGAACGCTCCATCAGGTGCGAGAGCTGGTCGATACGTTCCTCGAGGCGGGCGACGGCCTTGGCGCCGCCCAGCTCGTCGATGCGCATGGCGAGCGCTTCGAGACGGCCGGAGAGGTCATCGGCCGGCTGACGCCGTGCTGCATCGCGGCTCATCAGGTCGATCTGGTCGGCAAGGCCGCCGATGCGCCCTTCCAGCCGCTGCATCGCCTGGTCCTGCGGCTGCATCATCGAGCCAAGGCTCTCCATCGCGGTTGCGATCGTCAGCAGCTTGGTTTCCAGCGCATGCACGGCCGGGCTGTCGTTCATACCGCCGAGATGCTGCTTGATGTCATCGAGGCGATAGGCAAGCGAGACGAGCTCGTCCTGCAGGCCCGACGTGTCGATGGCCTTCACCTGGCGCTCGACATGGTGGAGCGACTCTTCGCGGGCAAGCCCGTCCATCAGCGAGCGCAGCTCGTCGAATTCGGCTTTCAGGCCGATGGTTTCCGGCTGGCCGGCGAGCTGGTTGATGCTGTCGGCAAGCCGAGCCATATCCTGGCGGACATCGGCGACAAAATGCTTGTCCTCGGTGTTTTCGCGGATATCGCGGATTTCGGCGCGCAGAGCGGTGACTTCACGGGTCACGCTTTCGGCGATGTCGCGCTTGAGATCCTGTCGAAGATTGACGAGTGCCTGGGCGATATCGACCGGTGCGTCGGCGGCAGCCGCCCGCATCGGCTGGCGTTGGGGATAGCTGTCGATCGGACGCCGGGCCGGCTGCGGCTCGGCATGCGCGATGTCCTCGCGCCGCGGCTGCAGCCGCTCGCGGTTTGCTTCCAGCGTGCGCTGGCGCTGGCGGATTTCGGCAAGCGGATCGGAGCGAAGATCGCTTTCATGACGTTCGTTGCGCAGCGGGCGCTCATAGGGACGGCTGGCATGCTGCTCGCGTTCGGGGCGGGGCGGCATCCGCTCCGGTGCGGCTCGCTCGGGGGCAGGCGCATAGCCGGCGCCGACGCGCTGGCGCGTATCGCGTGCGGCGGCAGTCCCCATCAGACCCTCGATGCGTGCCTCCAGCCCCTCGATCGTGCGGCTCAGAGCATCCAGCGACGTCCAGTCGCCCGTACCGGTAGGATTTGATCGCGATCCGCTCATATCTTTTGCTCGCCTCGAACTATGGACCACCCCGGGCCGTCATGCTGACGGAAGAAGACGTTGCTGCATCGTCGCACCGTCTGCATTCCGTCGTTCGGAAAGGGATAAATGTATTGGCTTTCCTCAAACCGAGCAGCAAAGACAGCGCGCGACCAAAGCATAAGTTGAAGAAACGCGAAGCACTGCTGCTCAACTCTTACAATTTACGAAACGTGGTAAACAACTCGTTAAGTTTGGCGGAATTCTTAACCTTTTATTTCGGTTCTGCTGTCCCGCGAGCCGATATTCTTGTCGGCGGGTCAGCGCAGGCCGCGCGTTGGGGGAGGAGATATCACTCGCATTGAGCGTAATTTCCGGATCGCCCTCACTAAAATTTCAGCGCGCCTCACAAATTTGACGTTTACGCAAACGTCAATATTTTGTAAGAGTAGCATAGTGGCTGGACTCTGAGATCCGGCGGCGAATTGGAGGAATTCGAAAGATGCCAGTCTACAAGGCCCCGGTGAACGACACGCTCTTCGTCCTGAACGATGTGCTTGGGCTTGAGCGCTACAACAATCTCCCGGGTTACGCCGATGCCACGCCTGATATGATCGAGGCGATCGTCGGCGAAGCGGCCAAGATTTCGGAAGAGGTGCTCTTCCCGCTCAACTATTCCGGCGATCAGGAAGGCTGCGTGCGCCATGACGACGGCACCGTCTCGACGCCGAAGGGCTTCAAGGAAGCCTATCGAGCCTATCGCGAAGGCGGCTGGCTGGGCCTTGCCGTGCCGGAAGAGTTCGGCGGCCAGGGGCTCCCCTATGTGCTGCACTGCGCCGTCGGCGAATATACCTCCGCCGCCAACATGTCGCTGATGATGTATCCCGGCCTGACGCAGGGCGCGATCGCCGCGATCCTCGTGCACGGCTCCGACGCGCAGAAGCAGACCTATCTGCCGAAGATGGTTGAGGGCACCTGGTCGGGCACCATGAACCTCACCGAGCCGCATTGCGGCACCGATCTCGGCCTCTTGCGCACCAAGGCAGTGCCGCAGGCCGATGGCAGCTACAAGATTTCGGGCCAGAAGATTTTCATCTCCGCCGGCGAGCACGACATGACGGACAATATCGTCCATCTCGTCCTTGCCCGTATCGAAGGTGCGCCTGAGGGCACCAAGGGCATTTCGCTGTTCATCGTGCCGAAGTTCCTGGTCAAGGAAGATGGCTCGCTCGGCGCGCGCAATCCGGTCTCCTGCGGTGCGATCGAGCATAAGATGGGTATCCACGGCAACGCCACCTGCGTCATGAACTACGACGAGGCGACGGGTTTCCTGATCGGTGCCGAGAACAAGGGCCTCAACGCCATGTTCGTCATGATGAACGAGGCGCGCCTCGGCGTTGGCCTGCAGGGTCTCTCCATCGCCGAAATCGCTTATCAGAATGCCGCCAACTATGCCCGCGAGCGCATCCAGGGCCGCTCGCTCTCCGGCCCGAAGGCACCGGATAAAAAGGCCGATCCGATCATCGTCCACCCCGATATCCGCCGCTCGCTGATGACGATCCGCGCCTTCAATGAAGCCGGCCGCGCCTTCCTGCTATGGACGGCGCTGAAATCCGATATCGCCCATCGTTCCCCGGACGAAAAGGACCGTCAGTCTGCCGACGATATCCTTGGTCTGGCGACGCCGATCCTCAAGGGCGTCATGACCGACAAGGGCTTCGAACATGCCGTCATGGCGCAGCAGGTCTTCGGCGGCCACGGCTATATCGAAGAACACGGCATGAGCCAGTATGTCCGCGATGCCCGTATCGCGATGATCTACGAAGGCGCCAACGGCATCCAGGCGCTCGATCTCGTCGGCCGCAAGCTGGCGCTGAACGGCGGCCGCGCCGTCATGGCTCTCTTCAAGGAAATCGGCGATTTCTGCGAGGAGAACCGCAACGACGAGCAGATGGCTTTCTATACCAAGCATCTGAAGAAGGGCTTGAACGACGTGCAGGCCGCGACCATGTGGTTCATGCAGAATGCCATGGCCAAGCCCGACAATGCCGGTGCCGGCTCGACCGATTACATGCACCTCTTCGGCCTCGTCGTCCTCGGCTACATGTGGGCCAAGATGGCGAAGGCGGCGCAGGATGGCCTTGCAAGCGGCGACAGCGCGCGCGAGGATTATCTGAAGAACAAGCTTGTCACGGCGCGGTTCTACATGGAGCGCATCATGCCGGAAACGGCATTGCGCAAGGCCCGCATCGAAACCGGTGCCGATACGATGATGGAACTGGCGGCGGAAGCCTTTTGATCAAGGCGGCGCTTGCCGCTGCAGGGAGATGAGACATGACCGAGGTTTTCATTTACGACCACGTGCGCACGCCGCGCGGGCGGGGCAAGAAGGATGGATCGCTGCACGAAGTGCCCTCCGTTCGCCTTGCCGCCAAGACGCTGGAGGCGATCCGCGACCGCAACGGCCTCGACACCGAAACGGTTGACGACATCATCATGGGCTGCGTCGATCCGGTCATGGAAGCCGGCGCCGTCATCCCGAGGGGTGCCGCTTTTGAAGCCGGCTATTCCACCAAGGCGCCCGGCATGCAGATTTCCCGTTTCTGCGCCTCCGGCCTCGATGCCGTGAATTTCGGTGCCGCCAAGATCGCTCAAGGGGCCGACGATATCGTCATCGCCGGCGGTGTCGAAAGCATGTCGCGTGTCGGCTTGGGCATGTCCGGCGGTGCATGGTTCATGGACCCCTCGGTCAACTTCCCGGCCTATTTCATGCCGCAGGGCGTATCGGCCGATCTCATTGCCACCAAATACGGCTTCTCGCGCGATGACGTCGACGCCTATGCCGTCGAGAGTCAGAAGCGCGCCGCCAATGCCTGGGAAAAGGGCTACTTCAAGAATTCCGTCGTGCCGGTGAAGGATATTAACGGCCTGACCATTCTCGACCGCGACGAGCACATGCGTCCCGGCACCGACATGCAGGCGCTGGCCTCGCTCAACCCGTCGTTCCAGCTGCCGGGCGAGATGGGTGGCTTCGAAGCTGTCGGCATTCAGGCGCACCCGGAAGTGGAACGCATCAACTACGTCCATCATGCCGGCAATTCCTCCGGCATCGTAGACGGCGCTGCCGCCGTGCTGCTCGGCTCCAAGGCGGGCGGTGAGAGCATGGGGCTGAAGCCACGCGGCCGCATCAAGGCCTTCGCCAACATAGGCTCCGACCCCGCGCTGATGCTGACCGGCCCGGTCGACGTGACCGAGAAGCTTCTGAAGCGCAGCGGCATGACGCTCGCCGATATCGATCTCTTCGAACTCAACGAAGCCTTCGCCGCCGTCGTGCTGCGCTACATGCAGGCTTTCGACATTCCGCATGACAAGATCAACGTCAATGGCGGCGCGATTGCGATGGGCCATCCGCTGGGTGCCACCGGCGCGATGATCCTCGGCACCGTGCTGGACGAACTGGAACGACGCGATCTCAACACCGCGCTGGTCACGCTCTGCATCGGTGCCGGCATGGGCACCGCGACGATCATCGAACGCGTCTGAGGAGGGGAAACCAATGGCTTACACAAATTTCACCGTTGAGACCGACGCAGACGGCATCGCGCTTGTCACCTGGGACATGCCCGGCAAGTCCATGAATGTCTTCACTGCCGAAATCCTCGAAGAGCTGAATGCCATCATCGACGCGACCGTCGCCGACGCCGCCGTCAAGGGTGTGGTCTTCACCTCGGGCAAGTCCTCCTTCTCCGGCGGCGCCGATCTCTCGATGATCAAGTCGATGTTCTCCTTCTATCAGGAGGAAAAAGCGAAAGACCCGGCTGCAGCCGCGCAGAAGCTCTTCAATCTCGTTGGACGTATGACCGGCCTGTTCCGCAAGCTCGAAACCTGCGGCAAGCCATGGGTATCGGCGATCAACGGCACCTGCATGGGCGGCGCCTTCGAGCTGTCGCTGGCCTGCCACGGCCGCGTCGCTTCCAGCGCCAAGAGCGTCAAGATCGCGCTGCCTGAGGTCAAGGTCGGCATCTTCCCCGGCGCCGGCGGAACGCAGCGCATCGCGCGCCTGACGGATGCGCAATCCGCCCTGCAGATGATGACGACGGGCCAGTCGCTGACGGCAGCACGCGCCAAGGCGATGAACCTCGTGCATCAGGTGGTCGAGCCGGATCAGCTGATCCCCGCCGCCAAGCAGATGATCAAGGACGGCCTGAAGCCCGTCGCTCCCTGGGACGAAAAGGGCTTCAAGGCACCAGGCGGCGGCATCTGGACGCCTGCAGCAGCCCAGCTCTGGCCGGCAGCGCCCGCCATCCTGCGCCGCGAGACATCGGGCAATTACCCGGCAGCACTCGCCATCCTCAAATGCGTCTATGAAGGCTTGCAGGTTCCCTTCGATACCGGCCTGAAGATCGAGCAGCGCTATTTCACCCATGTGCTGCAGACCACCGAAGCCTATTCGATGATCCGCTCGCTGTTCATCTCTATGCAGGAACTCGGCAAGGGCGCCCGCCGCCCGGCAGGCCAGCCGAAGACCGAATTGAAGAAAGTCGGCGTCGTGGGCGCCGGTTTCATGGGCGCATCCATCGCCTATGTGACGGCCGCCGCCGGCATTCCGGTCACGCTGATCGACCGCGACATCGAGGCCGCGACCAAGGGCAAGGGCGTTGGAGAAGGCTTGGTCAAGGATTCGATCGGTAAGGGAAGACTGACGCAGGACGAGGGTGCAGCGCTGCTCTCGCGCATCACGCCGTCGGCCGACTATGCCGATCTGAAGGACGCCGATCTCGTCATCGAGGCGGTGTTTGAGGATCGTGAAGTCAAGAAGGGGGTCATCGAGGCCGTCGAAGCCGTGCTGCCCGCCGGCGCCGTCTTCGCCTCCAACACCTCGACGTTACCGATCACCGGTCTTGCGAAGAATTCCAAGCGCCCGGTCGATTTCATTGGCGTCCACTTCTTCTCGCCGGTTGAGAAGATGATGCTGACCGAAGTCATCCTAGGCAAGGAAACCGGCGATCATGCGCTCGCAGTGGCGCTCGATTACGTCGCTGCGATCAAGAAGACGCCGATCGTGGTCAACGACACGCGCGGCTTCTTCGTCAATCGTTGCGTCTTCCGCTACATCCACGAAGCCTATGACATGCTGATCGAAGGCGTGCCCGCTGCCATGATCGAGAATGCCGCCAAGATGGCCGGCATGCCGGTCGGGCCGCTGGCGCTCAACGATGAAGTCGCCATCGATCTCTCCTACAAGATCCTGAAGGCGACCGTCGCCGATCTCGGCGAGAAGGCGGTCGACCCGCGTCACATGCAGCTCGTCACCGGGCTTGTGGAAGGTGAGGGCCGCCTGGGCCGAAAGAATTCCAAGGGCTTCTACGACTACCCGCCGAAGCCGGCGAAGAAGTCGCTCTGGCCGGGCCTCAAGGATCTCTATCCGCAGAAGAAGGCCGATGAGGTCGATGTCAATGTGCTGAAGCAGCGCTTCCTCGCCACCATCGCGCTCGAGGCCGCCCGCACCATCGAAGAGGGCATCGTTACCGATCCGCGCGAGGCCGATGTCGGCTCCATCCTCGGCTTCGGCTTTGCCCCCTATACCGGCGGGGCGCTGTCCTACATCGACGGCATGGGCGTAAAGGTTTTTGTAGAGCTCTGCGAAAAACTGGCCGCCGCCTATGGCCCGCATTTCCAGCCGACGGCGCTGTTGAAGGACATGGCCGCAAAGGGCGAAACCTTCTATGGGCGCTTCGATCCCTACCGCGTCGCGAAGGCGGCTTGAGCCAACAAATCGTTGCTGACGACAAATAATGGGCCGCTCCTGTCGGGAGCGGCCTTTTTCGTTCGTCCTCTGCTTGAGTTCATCGAACCGAGGAGAATGACATGATCGAGATCATCGGCAATCGCGATGAGGCGGAAGCCATCAACGCAATGCTTGCGGGCTGGTCCTCAGCTCTTGGCAACAAGGATGCGGCGGGCGTGGTCCGGCATTTAAGCGACGATGTCATCGGCTTCACCCTGGCGGCACCATTGGTGCACAAAGGTAAGGGTGAAAAGGGATTGGAGGCTTGGTTTTCGACCTGGGAAGGGCCGATCGGCGGCGATGCCATCGAGGTCAGATTGACGGTTGGTGAAGATGTCGCCTTCTGGACGGGCCTCGTGCAGATGACCGGCAAGAAGACGGATGGTGTCGAAGTCGATCTCTGGTTTCGCCAGACGCTCGGCCTCAGAAAAGAGGCTGGCATCTGGAAGATCGTCCACGAACATACATCGGTGCCGTTTGCTATGGATGGCAGTGGTCTTGCCGAGCTTAGGCTCAAACCGTAAGATTTTACTTACGCAACACCCAAGGGCTTTTCCCGACTGGATCGCAAGGCAACAACGCCCCAGCCGATGAGCAGAAGGATTGCCGCCGCATAGATATCGGCGGCCTCGGCAAAGCCGAGTGCTTTCGATAGGAAGCCTGCCAGGATGGCGGGCACGCTGAAGGCGAGGTAGCTCTGGATGTAGAAGGCCGAGAGCAGCCCGGCGCGCTCGTCCGGCTTTGCCAGCGGCATGATGCTTCTGACCGTGCCGAGGAAAGCCGCCCCGAAGCCCGAGCCCGCAATCAGAGTCCCCAAGGCGAGGATCGACACCTCAGCCGCATGCATGCCGGCGATGATGGTCAGTATGCCGAGCGTCATGCTCGGTATTCCGAACTTCATGATCGTGGCGGCGGATCTCCTGCGCAGCAGGAAGACGGCGGCTGCACCGCTGATCGTCAATGCCGCGACCACCGAGCCGCCGACCAGCGGCATCGTGCTGCCGGTTGTTGCGGTTACAAGCGAAGGCACCAGCGACAGATAGAAGCCGGCGAGCGCCCAGACGGCAACATTGATCGGTGTCAGCGCCAGCAGCGTCCGGCGCGCCTGCTGGGGAACAGCGACTTCCGGCTTCAGCGATGCGAGTGCGCCGGCCCGTCGGTTCGTTGTCTCCGGCACCAGCCATAGCAGCACTGCCTGCAGCGCTAGGAGAGCGAGCGTGACGATATAGACGAGTATGGTCGGAGCCGGCGCAAACTGGATCAGCAGGCTCGTGCCGAGCGCGCCGATCGCCATGCCGGCAAGCGGGGCAAGGCTGTTGGTGATCGATCCCCTGATCGGGTCGAGATCGACAAGGGCGGCACCGATGGAGCTGACGGCTGCGCCTGTCGCAAAGCCCTGCACGATGCGGGCGGCAATCAGCCAATCCGGACCCTTGGCCATTAAAAACAGCGCTATCGCCACCATATTGAGCAGGATCGAAGCGAAGATCACCGGGCGACGGCCGAGATGGTCGGAAATCGAGCCGACGATGAGCAGCGCGGCGAGAAGGGAGAAGGCATAGACGGCGAAGATTACCGTGAGCAGCACCGGCGAGAAGGCGAAGGCCTGCTGATAAAGGCGGTAGAGAGGCGTCGGTGCGGATGAGGCGGCCAAAAACAGGGCACTGGTCGCGGCATAATAGGACGGCGCCAGGCGTCTGGCTGCTGAAATCGGCGTGCTGGCGGTGGAATCGAGCGAGGTCATCGACTATATCCTGCCTAAAGCTAAAAGATTGCGTTAGACGGATATAGGTCGCCTGATGCATAAAAGCAAATAATTTGCGTTAGTGAATAACCCCTGGTCATTCACGATCAGCAAAAGGGAAAGATTGGCAAAGGCCTATGGGCTACAGAGAAAATCCCCGCCCCGGCGGGCGCAGTGCCAGAGTGCAGGCCGCCGTGCATCAATCCGTTCGCGACATGCTGGCAACCATGGATCGCGCCGATGTGACGATCCCCCTGATCGCGCAGCGCGCCAATGTCACGCCGTCGACGATCTACCGCCGTTGGGGCGATCTGCAGGAGCTTCTGGCCGACGTTGCCGCCGCACGCCTGCGGCCGGAAGGCGAGCCCGCCAGGATCGGCAGCGCCCGCGAGGATCTGGAAGCCTGGGTCGAGCAATATGCCGATGAGATGGCTTCCGGCGTCGGCCGGCAAATGCTGCGCGATATTCTTGCTGCAGCCGACAGCGCTAATGCGGAGAAATGCGGCACCTATACGCGCTACCAGCTGAGCGTCTTCATCGCCCGGGCCGAGGAGTGCGGCGAGCCCTTTCCGACCCTGGTAGAACTGATGGATCACGTCATCTCGCCGATTATCTATCGGATCCTCTTCGACCAGGCGCCCGACTCCGACTACGTCCGCAAGCTCGTCGCGAAGGTAATGCCGGAGAGTGCAGCCAGGACTTGATGCGCGACCAGCAATGGCGAGCGACTCACTCGAACTCCCCCAAGCACATTCAGTGGCTTCGGCTTGGTTGCTCGCAACTGACGAACAAGTAGTCGAGCATATGCGCGTTAAAATTGCCAAAGCTGCGAAATTATCATGGGATATGCATGCTTGAGCGAGGCTCGCGGTCAATTTGCTGTTGAAAAATAAGGAAAAAGATGGTGCTAATTATCATCAGTGAATTCAACGGCAACGCGAAGGGGACTGCTCAATGCTTAATGAATTCAAGGCATTTATCGCCCGTGGCAATGTCATGGATCTCGCAGTCGGCGTGATCATTGGCGGCGCTTTCGGTGGCATCGTTAAATCGCTGGTTGACGATATCATCATGCCGATCGTCGGCGCGATTTTCGGTGGCTTCGATTTCTCGAACTACTTCGTCGGCCTTGCCTCGGGGGTCAACGCACCGACGCTTGCTGCGGCCCGCGCCCAGGGCGCGGTTCTCGCCTACGGTAGCTTCATCACCGTCCTTATCAACTTCCTGATCCTCGCCTGGATCATCTTCCTCATGGTCAAGGGCGTGAATGCGTTGCAGGCCCAGGTCGCGCGCAAGGAAGAGAAGGTCGCCGAGGCAGCGCCGCCGCCGGCCGACGTCCAGCTGCTGACGGAAATCCGCGATCTTCTCGCGAAGCGCTGATAGGTACAGTTCAACCTCTTTCAAAGCCTCGGTCTCTACAAGGGCCGGGGCTTTATTCATCACCAAAATCGATCAGTCGCTAAGGCAAAGTCATGGGATTTGTCCGCCGCTCTGCTTTATGAAGGCAGAAACCGGAGACTTTGCATGTCGATACTGAACAGCCTCAGCCCGCGCGCACTCGCAGCACCCGAAAGCGGGATCGTCGAAGTGGTCAATTATGCCCGCGGCCGCGATGGCCTGTTGCCGCTTTGGGTCGGCGAGGGCGATCTGCCGACGCCGGATTTCATCAACCGTGCCGCCATGGCGTCGCTCAATGCCGGTGAGACCTTCTACACCTGGCAGCGCGGCATTCCGGAGCTACGCCAGGCACTCGCCGACTACTATGGCCGGCATTTCGGCACGTCGCTGCCGATGGACAATTTCTATGTCGTCGGCTCCGGCATGCAGGCGATCCAGCTGTCCGTGCAGGCGATCACCTCTCCCGGCGACGAGATGGTCTATCTCTCCCCGGCCTGGCCGAACATTGCCGCCGCGCTCGAGATCGCGGGTGCCCGCTCCGTTGCCGTGCCCTTGCAGTTCGAGCACGGCAAATGGTCGCTCGATCTCGATCGGTTGGAAGCGGCGATTACGCCCAAGACAAAGGGCCTGTTCATCAATACCCCGTCCAACCCCACAGGCTGGACGGCGAGCCATCAGGATCTCCGCGATATTCTTGCCTTGGCGCGCAAGCACGATCTCTGGATCATGGCCGACGAGATCTATGCGCTCTACTATTATGCCGGCGGCCGCGCGCCGAGTTTCCTCGATGTGAAGGAAGCCGACGACAAGATCCTCTTCGTCAATTCCTTCTCGAAGAACTGGTCGATGACCGGCTGGCGCGTCGGCTGGATCGTCGCACCGGCCGAGCTCGGACAGGTGATCGAAAACCTCGTGCAATATTCGACCTCGGGTGTCGCGCAATTCATGCAGAAGGGTGCCGTTGCCGCACTGAACGAGGGCGATGATTTCGTCCGCTCCAACATCGCCAAGGCGACCCGCTCGCGCGATATCCTCTGCGACGCGCTGATCGCCACCAACCGCGTGCAGACCTTGAAGCCGGATGGCGCGCTCTATTCCTTCCTCCGGATCGACGGCGTCACCGACAGCCGCAGGGCCGCCATCGACATCGTCGACAAGACCGGCGTCGGCCTGGCGCCCGGAACGGCCTTTGGAAAGGGTGGCGAGCTGTTCATGCGCGCCTGCTTCCTGCGCGATCCCGTGCAGGTGGCCGATGCCGCGGAAAGGTTGAGCCGGTATATTCTAAGTTTGTGATGCGGGGGCTTTGGTTCGCCCGGCCCTACGGCGGAAAGGCATCTTCTCGATTGCTGCACCTCTGACCCCCTCTGTCGCTGTCGCGACATCTCCCCCACGAGGGGGGAGATCGTTGGGAGTTTGTAGCTGTCCTTAACAATAGGACGCGCTTCAGCTTCTGCGGATACAATATTGGTTTGAGGTAGGGCGGTGCTACAGGCGACCAATCTCCCCTTGTGGGGAAGATGTCACGAAGTGACAGAGGGGGGTGAACACTCTCCAGGTACATCACAATAGCGATCGCGCACCCAATCCATAAAATGCAATCGATCCGCGAAAGACCACCCTAACCATTCCCGCAATCTTTCCCGCCCCACCTCCCGCTTTTAATCAATTTCGCAGGAGAAGCGGCCTCATATATCGCCGACAAGACTTGGCGGGGACGCGAAGAATGACGGTGTTGGTGACGGGCGGAGCCGGATATATCGGCAGCCACATGGTCTGGAGATTGCTTGATGCGGGCGAGGACGTTGTCGTTCTCGATTGCCTTTCCACAGGCTTTCGCTGGGCGGTCCCGCCGGCTGCCCGCTTCTATCTCGGCGATGTCGCCGACGAAGCGCTGCTCTGTCAGATTTTCGCCGAGAACGACATAGAGGCCATCATCCACTTCGCCGGCTCGGCCGTCGTGCCGATGTCGATCGAGGATCCTCTCGCCTATTATGAGAACAATACCGGCAAGACCCGTATCCTGATGAGCGCCGCCGTTAGGGCCGGCATTCGCCATTTCGTCTTTTCGTCCACGGCTGCCGTCTATGGTCAGCAGCCCGCGGATCGGCCGGTCATCGAAAATGCGCCGCTGCGGCCCGAATCCCCCTATGGCCAATCCAAGCTGATGTCGGAACTGATGCTGCGCGATGCTGCCGCGGCCTATGATTTCCGCTATGTGGCGCTGCGTTATTTCAATGTCGCCGGCGCCGATCCCGAGGGACGCGCCGGTCAGTCGACTGACGGGGCCACCCATCTCATCAAGGTCGCCTGCGAGGCAGCCCTTGGCCGCCGCCGTCAGGTGGATATCTACGGCACGGACTATCCGACGCATGACGGCACCGGGGTCCGCGACTACATCCACGTCAGCGATCTCGTTGACGCGCATCTCATGGCCTTGCGGCATCTGCGCGATGGCGGCCGGTCACTGGTCGCCAATTGCGGCTATGGCCACGGTTATTCCGTGCTCGACGTGCTCAACATGGTCATGCGCATCCATGGCCGCGCCTTCCGCATCCATATCGCCCCGCGCCGGCCCGGCGATATGGCGAGCATCGTCGCAGACGCGACACTGGCCTGTCGCGAATTGGGCTGGGCGCCGAAATACGACAGTCTGGAAGCGATCGTGCGCTCCTCGCTGGATTGGGAGCTTCGCCTCGCAGAGCGGGCAAGCTTCGATGCCGCCGGGCTCAGCAAGGTCTATGCCGCTCCAAGTATGCGGTAGCCGGAGCGGCTTCAGCTCTCGGTACGTCTCCAAGGCCCCAGAAAGGCCGGAGCGTTCTTGTGCACGGCCTCTGCCAGAAAATCGATGACGGTGCGCACGCGCGGCGATTGGCGCAGATCGCGGTGGCAGGTGATCCAGTAGTGGCGCCTGAGATCCACCTCATGCGGCAGGACGACCTGCAGATCCGGATGCTTGCCGGCGATGAAGAACGGCAGTACGCAGAGCCCTTGGCCATTCTTCGTCGCCGTCAGCTGTGCAAAGATGCTCGAGCTTTGGAATTGCGGCCTGATGCGGGGATGGACGTCGTCGAGATAGTCCAGGCCCGGCGCAAAGATCATATCCTCGATATAGCCGATGAAGGCGAAGTCAGGCAGATCGTCACGGCTTTCGATCGTCGGATGACGGGCGAGGTAATCGCGCGATCCATAAACCTGCAGATGATAGTCGGTGAGCTTTTCGGTGAAATAGGGTCCGGCCTTCGGCGGGTCGAGCACCACGACGATATCGGCCTCCTTGCGCGAGAGCGACATGATCTGCTGGATGGTGATCAGTTCGAGGGAAATGTTCGGATGCCTGGCGGTGAATTCGGGCAGGACGCCGGTGAAGAAGAAGTTTGAAAAACCCTCCGGCGCGCTGATGCGCACAACACCCCGTTGTGCCGCCGATCCTGCAGAAAGATCGGCGCGAAGACGTTCCGTTTCCTGCTCCATGTGCTCAGCGGTATCGACGAAGCGTTGTCCCATGCTGGTCAGCATATAGCCGCGTGGATTGCGCTCGAAGAGCTTGACTTTCAAGGCGAATTCCAGCCGGTCGATACGGCGCGAGACCGTGGCATGGCTGCTGCGCAATTGGCGTGCGGCGGTCGAAAGTTGCCCCGTTCTGGCGACGGCGAGGAAGAACTGCAGATCGTCCCAGGTAAAATGCGGCGTGCGCTTCATGCCTCTCTCCTCTGTTCAAAAATGAACAGACCTTGTTTGGAATTAGTTGCAATCGCGACTTGCGTCAACGCGCGAATTCCGTGATCTTGCCTCTCGGGAAAAGTCGTTTTGAGGAAAGCGGCTGGCCAATTTTGAACAGATTCGTTTTTGCCAAATCTCTGGGAGGAGAGGACATGCGAAAGAGTCTTATTGCATCCCTTGCATTTCTGCTTGCAGCCAGCACCGCGGCTTTCGCCGCCGGTGCATCCGATGGTGTCGTCAAGATCGGCATCCTCAACGACCAGTCCGGCGTCTATGCGGACTTCGGCGGCAAGTCGTCGGTCGAGGCTGCCAAGATGGCCGCCGAGGACTTTGGCGGCAAGGTTCTTGGCGTGCCGATCGAGATCATCGATGCCGATCACCAGAACAAGCCCGATATCGCCTCCAACATTGCCCGCCAATGGTATGACCAGGATCATGTCGACGCCATCATGGAGCTGACGACCTCTTCCGTCGCGCTGGCCGTGCAGGCGGTCGCCAAGGAAAAGAAGAAGATCGATATCGTCACGGGTGCCGCAACGACCGATCTTACCGGCAAGCAATGCTCGCCCTATGGCTTCCATTGGGCCTATGACACCCATGCTCTCGCCGTCGGCACAGGCGGCGCGCTGGTCAAACAGGGTGGCGACACCTGGTTCTTCCTGACCGCCGACTACGCTTTCGGCTATTCGCTGGAGCAGCAGACCAGCGATTTCGTCAAGGCAAGCGGCGGCAAGGTCCTTGGTTCCGTCCGCCATCCGTTGTCGACGAATGATTTCTCGTCCTTCCTGCTGCAGGCGCAGTCGTCGGGCGCGAAGGTCATCGGCCTCGCCAATGCCGGCCTCGACACCTCAAACGCCATCAAGCAGGCCTCCGAATTCGGCATTACCCAGGGCGGCCAGCATCTGGCGGCACTGCTCTTCACGCTGGCCGAAGTGCACGGCCTCGGCCTGCAGGCGGCGCAAGGCCTGACGCTGACGGAAGGCTATTACTGGAACCTCGACGACAAGAGCCGCGAATTCGGCAAGCGCTTCTTTGCCCGTACCGGCAAGATGCCGAACATGATCCATGCCGGCACCTATTCTGCCGTGATGCAGTATCTGAAGGCGGTGCAGAAGGCCGGCACTGATGATACCGAGGCCGTCGCCAAGGAACTGCACGAAATGCCCGTCGACGATTTCTTCGGTCGCGGCGGCACGGTCGGCGCCAACGGCCGCATGATCCACGACATGTATCTGCTTCAGGTCAAGAAGCCTGAGGAGAGCAAGGAGCCGTGGGATTACTTCAACGTGCTGGCGACGATCCCGGGCAAGGAAGCCTATATCGACCCAGCCAAGAGCGGCTGCGACCTCGTCAAGCAATAGGGCTCGGACCGGCCCATGGCGATGTCAGCTACACATCTGCAGGAAGAGCCCCGGGTGGTTTTGTCCGCCCGGGGACTGCGCCGCGATTTCGGCGGCTTCACCGCCGTCAAGAATGTCGATCTCGACGTCCACCACGCACAGGTCCACGCGCTGATCGGCCCGAACGGCGCCGGCAAGACGACGGTGTTCAACCTGCTCACCAAGTTCCTGCAGCCGACGCACGGCACGATCATGCTGCTCGGCACCGATATTACCAAGACAAGACCCGACAAGGTCGCGCGCATGGGGCTCGTGCGCTCCTTCCAGATTTCCGCTGTCTTTCCGCATCTGACGGTGCTGGACAATGTCCGCGTCGCGTTGCAGCGGCCAAACAATCTCGCCCACCAGTTCTGGCGGCCGCTGTCGGCGCTCGACAGTCTCAATGCGCGGGCCGAACAGCTCATTGCCTCCGTCGGCCTCTCGAAGGAGCGGAATGCCATCGCCGCCGATCTTTCCTACGGCCGCAAGCGGGTGCTGGAGATCGCAACGACGCTTGCGCTCGATCCGAAGGTGCTGTTGCTCGACGAACCGATGGCCGGCATGGGGCTGGAAGACGTGAACACCGTCTCCGCCATTATCCGCGATGTCGCCCGCGACAGGGCTGTGCTCATGGTGGAGCACAATCTCTCGGTCGTTGCCGATATCTGCCACCATGTCACAGTGCTGCAGCGCGGCGAGATCCTCGCCCAGGGCGACTATGCCACCGTCAGCCGAGACCCGCGCGTTCGCGAAGCCTACATGGGCACGGAGGAGGCTTGACCATGGCGCCGCTTCTGGAAGTTCAGGGTCTCAATGCCTGGTATGGCGAGAGTCATATTCTGCACGGCGTCGACATGAAGGTCGGCGAGGGGGAGACCATTACCATCCTCGGCCGCAACGGCGTCGGCAAGACGACGACATTGCGCACGATCGTCGGCATCGTCCGCGCTCGCAAGGGCAGGATCGCCTTCGCCGGCAGGGATATGATGCAGGTGCCGCTGCATAAGACGGCGCATCAGGGCATCGGTTTCGTGCCGGAAGAGCGCGGGATCTTCTCGACCCTCAGCGTCTATGAAAACCTGATGCTGCCGCCGGTCGTGGCACCGGGCGGCATGACGCTCGATGAGATCTTCGAGCTGTTTCCCAATCTGCATGAGCGGCGCAATAGCGTCGGCACCAGGCTCTCGGGTGGCGAACAGCAGATGCTCGCCATGGCCCGCATCCTGCGCACCGGCGTCCGCATGCTGCTGCTCGACGAGCCCACCGAGGGCCTGGCGCCCGTCATCGTCCAGCGCATCGGCGAAGTCCTGCAGAAGCTGAAAGGGCGCGGCATGACCATCTTGCTCGTCGAGCAGAATTTCCGTTTCGCCAGCCGCATCGCCGATCGTTTCTATCTGATGGATCACGGCCAGATGGTCTCGGAATTCCCGGTCGGCGAACTCTCCGAGCGCATGGATATGCTGCACAAGGTTCTGGGGGTCTGAGCCATGACGACGATATTCGGCATCCCCGCCCAGGCGCTTCTCGGTCAATTGCTGATCGGCCTCATCAACGGCTCCTTCTATGCGCTCCTGAGCCTCGGCCTCGCGATCATCTTCGGCATGCTCAGGGTCATCAATTTCGCCCATGGCGCGCTCTATATGCTCGGCGCCTTCACCGCCTATCTGCTGCTCGCCTATGCCGGCATCGGCTATTGGCCTGCCCTCGTTCTGGCGCCGCTCATCGTCGGCCTGTTCGGAGCATTGGTCGAGCGGCTCTGCCTGCGCCAACTCTACAAGATCGATCCGCTCTACGGATTGCTCTTCACCTTCGGCATGGCGCTGACCATCGAGGGAACCTTCCGCTATCTCTATGGCTCTTCCGGCCAGCCCTATGCCGTTCCGACGGAATTGGCGGGCGCGAAAAATATCGGCTTCATGTTCCTGCCCGTCTATCGCGGCTGGGTGGTCATCGCCTCGCTGATCGTCTGCATCGGCACCTGGCTTCTGATCGAGAAGACGAAACTCGGCGCCTATTTGCGTGCCGCCACCGAGAATTCCGTGCTCGTGCAGGTCTTCGGCGTCAACGTGCCGGTGCTCCTGACGCTGACCTACGGTTTCGGCGTGGCGCTTGCCGCCTTTGCCGGCGTGCTCGCCGCGCCGATCTACCAGGTCTCGCCGCTGATGGGATCGAACATGATCATCATCGTCTTCGCCGTTGTTGTCGTCGGCGGCATGGGCTCGATCATGGGTGCGATCGTGACAGGCTACATGCTCGGGATCGCCGAAGGCCTGACCAAGGTCTTCTATCCGGAAGCTTCCAACATCGTCATCTTCGTCATCATGGCGATCGTGCTGCTTCTGAGGCCCGCGGGCCTCTTCGGTCGGGAGGCGTGACATGGCTGGATTAATCAGCTTGAGTTCTAAAGAGCGTCCAAAGCTTTCCGTGCAGAAGCTGTTGCTGGTGGTTGGCCTCGTCGGCCTGATCTGGGCGCCGTTCTTCATCTACCCGATCTTCGTCATGAAGGTGCTTTGCTTCGCGCTCTTCGCCTGCGCCTTCAATCTGTTGCTCGGCTATGCCGGCCTCTTGTCCTTCGGTCACGCGACTTTCTTTGGCGGTGCTGCTTATTTCACGGCTTATGCGGTGAAGGAATGGGGGCTTCCGCCAGAGCTCGGCATCCTGATCGGGGTTGCCGGCGCATCGCTGCTCGGCCTCGTCATGGGCTTCGTCGCCATCCGCAGGCAGGGCATCTATTTCGCCATGATCACGCTGGCGCTCTCTTACATGTTTTATTTCTTCTGCCTGCAGGCGAAGTTCACTCAAGGTGAGGACGGCATCCAGTCGGTGCCGCGCGGCTACCTCTTCGGCGTCCTCGATCTCAACAACTCCTTCAATATGTATTATTTCGTCCTCGCCGTTTTCCTGATCGGTGTGCTGATCATCTGGCGTTTCATCAATTCGCCCTTCGGCATGATCCTGAAGTCGATCCGCGAGAACGAGCAGCGGGCGATCTCGCTCGGCTATTCGGTGGCGCATTACAAGCTCGGCGCCTTCGTCATGTCGGCGGCGCTGGCGGGGCTTGCAGGTGCGGTCAAGGCGCTGGTCTTCCAGTTCGCGACGCTCACCGATGTCGCCTGGCAGATGTCCGGCGAGGTCATACTCATGACCCTGCTTGGCGGTATCGGCACGCTGATCGGCCCGATTTTTGGCGCGGGATTCGTGGCGACGCTGGAAAACTATCTCGCCACCTCGGAATTCCCGGTCACCATCATCACCGGCATCGTCTTTATGGTTTGCGTCCTGCTCTTCCGCCGCGGCATCGTCGGCGAATTTTATGCCTCGCGGCTGGGACGCAAACTGGGATTTGAATATCGGCGGTGACCGCTTGATTTTCCTTCTCCCCGTAAGCGGGGAGAAGGTGCCCGAAGGGCGGATGAGGGGCTATTTCGAGTTTGATCGGGAAGCCGTGGTTTGCTGTATCACCTGGCCCCTCACCCTAGCCCTCTCTCCGCAGGCGGGGAGAGGGAACTACTGAGTTTGGATATGGATCGCTTCGACTACATCATCATCGGTGCCGGCAGTGCCGGATGCCTGCTGGCCAACAGGCTTTCGGCCGATCGCAACAACAGGGTGCTGCTGCTGGAAGCCGGCGGCAATGACAATTACCACTGGATTCATATCCCGGTCGGCTATCTCTATTGCATCAACAACCCCCGTACGGACTGGTGCTTCACCACATCGCCGGAAGCGGGCCTGAATGGCCGGTCGCTAAACTATCCGCGCGGCAAGGTGCTCGGCGGCTGCTCCTCCATCAACGGCATGATCTACATGCGCGGCCAGGCGCGCGACTATGATCTCTGGCGCCAGCTCGGTTGCGCCGGTTGGGGCTGGGATGATGTGCTGCCCTACTTCATCAAGTCCGAGGATCATTATCGCGGCGAGGACGAGATGCACGGCGCCGGCGGCGAATGGCGGGTCGAGAAGGCGCGCGTGCGCTGGGCCGTGCTCGATGCCTTCCAGGCCGCTGCCAGGGAGGCCGGCATCCCGGAGACGGCGGATTTCAATCGTGGCAACAACGAAGGTTCGGGTTATTTCGACGTCAACCAGCGCTCCGGCATCCGCTGGAACACGACGAAGGCCTTTTTGCGCCCGGCCATGAAGCGCGGCAATCTCACCGTCTACACGAAAGCGCAGGTCCGCCGCCTGATCGTCGAGGGCGATGCCGTGACTGGCGTCGAATTCCAGCACGACGGTATGGCGAAACGCGCCTATGCCACCAGGGAGACCGTACTCTCCGCCGGCTCCATCGGCTCGCCGCACATTCTCGAACTGTCGGGCATCGGCCATGGCGATGTGCTGAGCAAGGCCGGGATCGAGGTCGCGCGCGAGGTCCGGTCCATCGGCGAAAACCTGCAGGATCACCTGCAGCTTCGCATGGCCTACAAGGTGACTGGCGTACCCACGCTGAACGAGAAAGCGACGAGCCTTATCGGCAAGGCGGCGATCGGCCTCGAATATCTGGTTCGCCGCTCCGGCCCGATGGCGATGGCGCCGAGCCAGCTCGGCATATTCACCCGCTCCGGTCCTGACAAGGAAACGCCGGATCTGCAATATCATGTGCAGCCGGTCTCGCTCGACAAGTTCGGTGATCCCGTCCACCCCTTTCCGGCGATCACCGCCAGCGTCTGTAATCTTCGGCCCGAAAGCCGCGGTTCGGTGCATGTGCGCAGTCCCGATTTCGCCCTGCAGCCGGCGATCAGCCCGAACTACCTTTCCGCCGCGCGAGACCGGGAAATCGCCGTGCGCTCCATTCGCCTGACCCGGCGTATCGTGGCGCAGCCTTCCTTCGCACGCTTCAGGCCGGAGGAGTTCAAGCCGGGACCGGCCTATGAGACGGATGCTGATCTGGAGCGCGCCGCCGGCGATATCGGCACGACGATTTTTCATCCGGTCGGCACATGCCGCATGGGCGGCGACGCGCAAAGCGTCGTCGATCCCCGGCTGCGGCTGCGGGCATTGGCACGGTTGCGCATCGCCGACGCCTCCGTCATGCCGTCGATCACATCGGGCAATACCAATTCGCCAACTATCATGATCGCCGAAAAGGCAGCTGAGATGATCCTTGCTGACAACAGATGAATCTCTGAGGATTGGTGGCAGCAAGGACAGGAGATTTGCATGGATAGCACAGACGAAGTCATCATCGAGCGGCGCGGATCGGCCGGCGTCATCAGGCTCAATCGCCCGAAGGCGCTGAACAGCCTGACATTGCCGATGGTGCGGGTCATCGCTCCGGCCCTGGAGAATTTTGCCGCAGATCCAGCGATCGCAAGCGTCATCGTCATGGGCGAGGGCGAGCGCGGTTTTTGCGCCGGTGGCGACATCCGCCTGCTGCACCGGAGCGGCAAGGAAGGCACCGATGAAGCGGAAACCTTCTGGCGCGAAGAGTTCCTGCTCAACCATGCCATCTCGCTTTACTCAAAACCCTATGTCGTGCTGATGGACGGCATCACCATGGGCGGCGGCGTCGGCCTCTCGGCCCATGGCAGCCATCGGGTTGTCACCGAGCGCACGCGCCTTGCCATGCCCGAAACCGGCATCGGCTATTTCCCGGATGTCGGCGCCACCTGGCTGCTGCCGCGCGCACCGGGCGAGGCCGGAACCTGGATGGGCCTGACCGGCCTGACCGTCGAGGCTGCCGATGTCATCCATGCCGGATTTGCCGATCATTGTGTTGGGTCCTCCGCGTTGCCGGCTCTCATCGATGCGATCGCAGCGCTGCCCGCTGTCGCCTCTGCCGCAGACGTGCACGCTCTCGTCAAAACGATGGCTGCCGATGCCGGTGAAAGCCGGCTTGCGGCAAATCGCGAAGTGGTCGACCGGGCGTTTTCAGCGAACACGGTGGAAGAGATTCTAACGGCGTTGGCCGATGAACCGGGGGAATTTGCCGCCGAAGCCGCCGGCGTGATCGCCAGCCGCTCGCCGACCAGCCTGAAACTGACCTTGCGGCTTCTGAGGGCGGGGCGAACGAGCGCCAATCTCGCCGAATGCCTCAATCGTGAACTCGGCGCCTGCAGGGGCATATTGTATAATCACGATTTCTACGAAGGCGTACGTGCCGCTGTCATCGACAAGGATCGCAATCCGAAATGGTCGCCGGCCAGCCTTTCCGAGGTGACGGCTGCCGATATTGATCGGTTCTTCGTGCCGGCGCAGCCACCGCTCTTCGCGAGCTAGATCGGTTCGGCTCGGCACCGAATTTCCGAACTGCTCTATCTAACCAATTTAAGCAATGCCGGAACCGAAAGCCGATCTGCATCCTTTTCCGGAATTGCTTCAACCGATCATGGGAGGAAAACATCATGACACGGATCGCATTCGTCGGCCTCGGCAATATGGGAGGCCCGATGGCGGCCAATCTCGTCAAGGCGGGCCATGCCGTCAGCGGGTTCGACCTCTCGCATGATGTGCTGAAAGCAGCCGAAGCGGCGGGCGTGAAAGCCGCCAGCGTGCTGACTGAGGCCCTGGCCGATTCGGAAGTGGTCGTGACCATGCTGCCGAAGGGCCAGCATGTCCTCACCGTCTGGACCGATGTGCTGCGCTCCGTGCCCAAGGGAACCCTGCTCATCGACAGCTCCACCATCGACGTCGACAGCGCCCGCAAGGCGCACGCCATGGCAGGCGATGCCGGTTGCCTTTCGCTCGATGCGCCGGTGTCCGGCGGCACCGGCGGCGCGGCGGCTGGAACGCTGACCTTCATGGCTGGTGGTTCCACAGAGAGTTTTGCGGCCGCCAGGCCGCTGCTCGAAGTGATGGGCAAGAAGATCGTCCATTGCGGCGATGCCGGCGCTGGCCAGGCTGCGAAGATCTGCAACAACATGATCCTCGGCATCTCCATGATCGGCGTCTGCGAGGCTTTCGTCCTCGGCGAAAAGCTGGGCCTGTCGCATCAGGCCCTATTCGACGTCGCCTCGACTTCGTCTGGCCAATGCTGGTCGATCAATACCTATTGCCCTGTGCCTGGTCCTGTGCCGACCTCGCCTGCCAACAATGATTACAAGCCCGGCTTTGCGGCAGCCTTGATGCTAAAGGATCTGCGCCTGTCGCAGGAAGCGGCACTCTCCAGCGGCGCGTCAACACCGCTGGGCGCAGAGGCGGCGCAGCTCTACGCGCTCTTCGAAAAGCTCGGCAATGGCGGGCGCGATTTTTCGGCAATCATCGAGATGTTTCGCGAGGCGAAGTAAGTATGGCTCGCGACAATCGAGTGAGTTGAAAGCTCGGATTGCCCCTCATCCCCAGCCCTCTCCCTGCTAGCGGGAAGAGGGCGCGGGGGGCGGTTCGGAGCTGTTGCAATGGAACTTGCATAGGATGCGGGGCCGGGCGAGATTGGCGACGTAGCGCGAATAAGAGGGAGCGCCATGAGCTCGATCATCAATATCAACTTCAACAATGCCACCATCACCGAGAACCAATTGTGGATCAACGTCAAGGCAGCGAATTTCGTGATGTCGGAGAGCGCGAACTTCACCTTCGCCGGTGCGGGTTTCGATCCGCTCCCGAACGGCATTCTGGGGATCAATGTGTATCCGGACGGGATAGCGATCGTGGCGCAGATGGGTTCAGGCTTCAGCGCGGCGATCAGCGTTGGAGTAGCTCCTGTCACGATTCCGACGATCACCGGCTCGGGTTACGAGGGCTCGGTCGACGTCACCTGGTGGGACAATTCGGGTCAGCAAACGCAGCCGCTGACGGCGGGTGAGCCCCTCGTTCTGGAGGGCTTCGCCGGCTGAATTCCGCCGGCGCGGCTTGCGCCGGACCCGGGCTTGCGTAATGAGCGCGGGCGAATCCGGCGGAGAGGTTGTAAGAGCGAGAGCGTCACCCAGTCTCCAAGCAATGGGCGCGGACGCCTACGAGAAGACCCACGGGCGCAGCCTCGCCCTTCCGGCCTTAATAACCTCAGCTCACCGCCACATGCCGCGCATGCGCGCACCGACATCGACCCTTACCTCTCGCGCCCGAATGGCGGCTGCACTTTCGGCCCGCGCCTGCGGCCAGCCGCAAACCTCGAAGAACTGCAGCAGCGTCGCAGGAATGAAGCGGGTTCGCGAGGCAAAGACATGCTTGTCGCCCTGTGCATGCTGACCATGCACGAAGAAGCGCTGCGGAGTGACGAGATCGAGATTGTCCTTCGCCCTCGTCATCGCGACATAGAGCAGCCGCCGCTCCTCTTCGATTTCAGCTGATGATCCGACGGCGAGATCGGCGGGGATGCAGCCGTCGACGGCGTTGAGGATGAAGACCTTTGTCCATTCCTGGCCCTTGGCGGAATGGATGGTCGAGAGGATCAGATAGTCCTCGTCGAGCAGCGGCACGCCGGCCTGATCGCTGGTGGCGTCCGGCGGATCGAGCGTCAGCTCGGTAAGGAAGCGCTCGCGCGAGCCATAGCCCGCCGCGATCTGCTCGAGCTGAATGAGGTCCGCCTGACGGGTCGCGGCATCCTCATGCGTGCGCTCCAGATGCGGCTCGTACCATTGGCGAACCAGGCCGATTTCCGCCGGCCAGCCGGCCTTGCCGCTTTTGACCTCCCGCATCGTCTCGACGAAAGCGGTCCAGTCGTCCCCTGTGCGCGGCGGCGGCGGCAGCTCGGTGAGTGCCGTGATCGGGCTTGCTTCTTCGCCGATCTGGTCGAGCACGCGCTGGGCTGTCGAGGGGCCGACGCCGGGCAGAAGCTGCATCAGGCGGAAGCCGGCCACGCGGTCGCGCGGGTTCTGGGCGAAACGCAGTGCCGCCAGCATGTCCTTGACATGGGCGCTGTCGAGGAACTTCAGCCCGCCGAACTTGACGAAGGGGATGTTGCGCCGGGTGAGCTCCACCTCCAGCGGGCCGCTATGGCTCGAGGTGCGGAAGAGAACGGCCTGCTGCTTCAGCCGTGCACCGCCCTCGCGATTTTCGAGCACCTGATCGGCGATGTAGCGTGCCTGATCAGCCTCGTCGCGCACCGTCACCAGCCGCGGGCGTTCCGTGCTTTGCCGCTCGGTGCGCAGGTTCTTGGTGAAACGCTCGGAGGCGAGATCGATCACGGCGTTGGCGGCAGCAAGGATCGGCTGCGTCGAGCGATAATTGCGGTCGAGCGTGACGATATCGGCGGATGGCGTGAAGGCCTTGGGGAAATCGAGAATGTTGCGCACGGTCGCGGCGCGAAAGGAATAGATCGACTGCGCATCGTCGCCGACGACGGTCAGTCCGCGACCATCGGGCTTCAGGGCGAGCAGAATGGAGGACTGCAGCCGGTTCGTGTCCTGATATTCGTCGACAAGCACATGATCGAAGCGGCTGCCGATATCCTCGGCAATCAGCGGCTCCTGCAGCATATGCGCCCAGTAGAGCAGCAAATCGTCGTAATCGAGCACGTTCTGCACCTGCTTCGCCTCGACATAACAGGCGAAGAGTTCGCGCAGCTGCTGTTCCCACATGGCGCACCAGGGGAAGAAATCGCGCAGCACGCCGTCGAGTGGCGCTTCCGCATTGACCGATCGTGAATAGATGGAAAGGCACGTCGCCTTGGTCGGAAAGCGGCTCTCGGTCTTGGAAAAGCCGAGGTCGTGGCGCGCAAGATTCATCAGGTCGGCGCTGTCTTCCCGATCGTGAATCGTGAAGGCCGGATCGATGCCGATCTGCTCGGCATAGTCCCTGAGCAGGCGCGCGCCGATGCCGTGGAACGTGCCGGTCCACGCAAGCGCATCGGCGGTGATGCCGGCATTTACCCCCAGCACCTCACGGCAGATCCGCTCGACGCGACGGCCCATTTCGGCGGCGGCGCGGCGCGAGAAGGTCATCAGCAGGATACGGCGGGGGTCTGCGCCTTTGACGATCAGATGCGCGACGCGATGGGCGAGCGTATTCGTCTTGCCGGAGCCCGCCCCGGCGATGACGAGCAGCGGCCCGGCGATATGGCCGTCATCGCTCGTGCCATGCTCCACCGCCAGCCGCTGCTCCGGGTTTAATTTTTCCAGATAGGCGGCGGTCATCAACTCTCCTGGATGCTTCGGGCAGGGGACGCAGCTGCGCAACGCGCGGCGAATCGCAGACGCGAAACCACATGGGCGTTCTATGGATGTTCCGAATCAGCAAAGCCTGTCAAGATTGGCGCGATCCGCACGCAGATGTGACCCTCCACGCAAGAATCTTATTCGGATTTGGTTGGATGCGGCTCGAAAAGGACTTTCTTCGTGCTTATGTATCTTTTTGGCGCGGCAATTTGAGTTTTTGCGGTTTCGCAGTGCGTAGAGTGAAGGTTTCAGAACATGAACGAAACGATTGCCACTGGCCTGCGTCTGCCCAGCGGACTGGTGGCTCTGCCGGATGGGCGCCTCGCGCTTGTCGAAATGGATGCCAGTCGCCGTTATCTGAAGCTCTATGATGCAGGCGGCGCATCCCGGGAGATTTGCCGGCTTGGCGGCACTCCGAGCGGAATTGCCGTCGACGGTGACGGGTGTTTCTGGATAGCCGGTGGACCGGAAGACTCTCTGGTGAGGCTTTCGCCGCAGGGGCGGGTTTTGCAAGTAATAGAGGGCAGTGCGGACGGTCCGTTTCTCCATCCGAGCGCTCTCGCCTTCGGGCCCGATGGCCTGCTCTATATGACCGATTCCGGCTTCCGGCTGGCGGATTTGCTGGAAGGCGGCGATATCCATCCCGATTTCTTCAAGGCTGCCTATAACGGCTGCGTCTATCAGATTGATCCCGCAGAGGGCCGGGTCATTCGTGTTCTGGCTGCCGGGCTGCTCCTTGCCGGCGGCATCGCTTTCGATGCCGATGGATTGCTTTATTACAGTGAGACGCTGACTGGAAAAATCTATCGGCAGATCGTCGGCGGACGGCAGGAAATGTTTGCGCGATCGATGACCTCGCCAGCCATAAACGCGCTGCGCGGACCATCCGGCCTGGCCTTTGATCGCAGCGGCATGCTCTATTGCGCCATGTACGGTCTCGGCGAAGTCTGTCTGATCGACACCGAGGGCAAGATGGCCGGTCACATCCGCACCGATGGCGCACGGCCAGGAAACATCGCCTTTACCGCCGATGGCAAGCACTTGCTCGTTACCGAGCAGGAAAAGGGTGTTGTGGAAAAGATAACGGCGCCGCGTCCAGGCCTGCCGTTGCATATGCCGACCATATCCTAGGTCGCTTCGCGACTCTTCGGATCCGCTTCTCGGCGCTTTATCTCGCAAAACCGCTATGTGCTCTGCCCAGCTGATGGACATGCCCGGAGGCCGGGCATGTCCTGTTCTCATATATTGGCTGCTTATTCCGCAGCCGGGATCTGCTTGTTGTCCTTGCTGGACTTGTCGTCCGCCGACTTTGCATCGTTGGCGACCGGCTTGGCATGGCGGCGACGCCAGTCGCCGAGGAACAGCAGGATCGGCGCGGCGATGAAGACCGACGAGGCGCCTGCGACGAGGATGCCGAACACCATCGGGATCGCGAAGCTGGAGACGGCGCTGCCGCCCCATATCGCCATCGGCACCAGCGCCAGGAAGGCGGTGGCGTTGGTATAGAGGCTTCGCGCCAGGGTCTCGTTGATCGACTTGTCGATGATGTCGCGAAGCGGCATCGACTTGTAGAGCCGCATGTTTTCACGCATGCGGTCATAGACCACGACCTTGTCGTTCACCGAATATCCCACAAGCGTCAGGATCGCGGCGATGGCCGTCAGGTTGAAATCGAGGCCGGTGATCGCGAAGAAACCGATCGCCTTGGTGACGTCGAGTACCAGAGTGACGATGGCGCCGACCGCGAACGGCCATTCGAACCGCACCCAGATGTAGACGAGCATCGCCAGGCTGGCGATCACGACCGACAGGATGCCGGCCCAGGCAAGCTCACCCGAGACCTTCGGACCGATGACATCGGTGCCTTCGATGGTCGCGCTTGGGTCGATCTTGACGATTTCCGCCTTGAGCTTCGTCACCGCGGCCGTCTGCGCCTCTTCGCCGCCGTCCTGGCGCTGGGCGCGGACTAGGAGGCTGTTGTTGTCGCCGAAGGACTGCAGTGCGATTTCGCCGAGGCCGAGCGTGTTCAGGCCCTCGCGGAATGTCGCCAGATCGGCCGCATCCTTGGTCTTGACCGACATCTGGATGCCGCCGCGGAAATCGACGCCGTAGTTGAGGCCCGGATGGATGAAGAGGACCACCGAGGCGATCGACAGGATCGCCGAAACGGTGACGCCGAAGAAGCGGGCCTTCATGAACTGGATGTGCTTGTCATAGGGGCTGAAGGGGATCAGCGGCCTGATGTTGACCACCTTCATCTTGCGGCGGCGGGTAATGGCGATCATCACGACGCGCACGAAGGCGACGGAGGTGAACATCGAGATAATGAGGCCGAGACCCATGGTCACGGCAAAGCCGCGAACCGGGCCGGAGCCGAAGTAGAACAGGATGGCGGCGGCGATCAGCGCCGTCATGTTGCCGTCGATAATCGTCGAATAAGCCTTCTTGAAGCCGTTATCGATGGCGGCGAAGGCGCCGCGGCCCTTGCGGGTTTCTTCGCGGATGCGCTCGTTGATGAGAACGTTGGCGTCAACCGCAAGGCCGATACCAAGGACGACGCCGGCGATGCCGGGCAGCGTCAGCGTGGCGCCGACCAGCGTCAGGGCCGAGAAGGTCAGGACCGTGTGGATGAGCAGCGCGACATTGGCGAGAATGCCCCAGGCGCCGTAGAGCACGAAGATGAAGGCGGCAACCAGAACGAAGCCGATCAGGCCGCTATAGATACCCTTCTGGATCGCATCGCTGCCGAGGTCGGCGCCGACGGTGCGCTCTTCGATGACGGTGAGCTTCGCCGGCAAAGCGCCGGCACGCAGCAAGGCTGCAAGCGTGGTGGCACTGTCTGCGGTGAAGTTGCCGGAGATCTGGCCCGAACCGCCCGTGATCGGCTCACGGATGTTCGGCGCGCTCAGAACCTTGTTGTCGAGAACGATAGCAAAGGGCTTGCCGACATTTTCGCGGGTGATTTCCGCAAAGCGGTTGGCGCCGGCGCTGTCGAAGCGGAAGGTGACGAGCGGCTCATGCGTATTAGGGTCGAAGCTGACGCGGGCGTCCGTCAGGCGGTCGCCGGACAGTTCGATGCGGTCGAGAACCGGATAGCTGTTGCCCTGCTCGTCCTTCATGATGGTGACGCCGGGGCCGGGATTGTTCGGATCGACGTTATCGGCAAGCAGGTGGAAGGACATCTTCGCGGTCGAGCCGAGAAGTTCGCGCAGATGCGACGGGTCCTGTGCACCCGGAAGCTGGACGAGAACGCGGTTCGGGCCGACGCGCTGGATGGTCGGCTCGGCGACACCCACCTGGTCGACGCGCTTGCGGATGACTTCAAGGCTCTGTTGGACGGCGGAATCAACGTTGGCCGAAATGCCTGCCTGCGAGAAGGACATCGCAATGGTCGCGCCATTCGGCTTGATGCTGAGATCCGACTGGCCGGCGGAAAGGCCGGACGTGATCGTATTGGCCAGCGTCTGCAACTGCGTCACCGCATCACCGCTCTGCGTGGGATCGTTGAGCGTTACGACGATCTGGTCGCCGTTGCGGACGACCGAGCGGGTCTGGATGTTCTTGTCGCGCAGCACGCGACGTGCGTCCTGCTGCAGCGATTGCAGCCGGCCGTTCGTCAGGTCCTTTTCGTCGACTTCGAGAACGAGATAGGAGCCGCCGCGAAGGTCGAGGCCAAGAGAAACCTGGCTATGCGGCAGCCAGGACGGGATCTTGCTGAGAGCTGACTGCGGCAGCACGTTTGGCAGTGCGATCAGAAAGCCAATGACGATGATCACTGTATAGAGCGCCACGAGCCATGGTGAGGTACGCATGGGTATTTTCCTTGAAAGTAGGCTTATGCCGACGGCCTGGCCGCAGGCGGACTTGAGGTCTTGTCGGAAATGCAGCGCGTCTGCGCCAACCGCTTAGGCGAGCACGCCTGGAGGTGCGCGTGCGAGATAGGCACGGAAAGCCAGGGATTCGAGCCGAACAGCATTGCTTGGATGGCTCGGCTGCCAGGAGGTTGCCGGATATCCGAGAGAGGGAAGGGCGGCAAGCGTTGCAGGCCCTATGTCGTGCCATGTGGCCTTGGGTGTCGCCAGCCGATCGGCGACGACAATGCCGCGCACCGGATCGCGCAGGGAAAGATAGAGCGGCTGGTTGTCCTTGCCTGAGGCGAGCGCGTCCGCATCGGCGCGCGTGGCAACGTTGATGCCGCCGCCCAGCGCCAGTCCGATATAGGCGAAGAACGCGACGAACAGCGACGCGATCACCCGCGCTCCGGCGCGGTGCGTCCTGTCGTCTCTATCTTCGCTGTCGGCGGCGCCGAATTCGAGCGGGTTCAACGGTCGAAAATGCCTTTATTCCTCTGCCGGCGCGAACGCCGACGGTTCGGTCATGATATCAGGACGCCTCGCGTCTTCCCACTGCATAATTCCTTAAATCGGGATCGACCTAAGGAATTATGCGGCAGCTTTAAAGTGCTACAGTGACCTTTGCGCGTCACATGTTACGCGCGGCGCTGTAGTGCGGCCTGTCATGATGCAGTTGCACGAGCCGGTCAACAGTCCCGGCTTGATTTCTTAATTTTCGGTAGCTCTCGTTCCGGCGGCTGACGGCTTGGGCGCCAGGCAGGATGCCGGAACGCGATAGGCATAAAGCGTCTTGCCTTTCATCTCGCCATAGGGCGGCGACCAGCTCTTGATGAGCTCAGCCTGGCCTTCCGGGCACTCGATCGGATCGTTGTCGACGAACAGGACCGTGCCGGTCACACTGGCCGGCAGCGAGAAATCCTGCTCGTAATAGTTCGCGGGAAATCCTGCGAAATGGCGGGCATAGATGTGGAACGGCTTGCCCTTCAGCGTGTAATAGAGATCGGCGAGAATATCGCGGTCCTGGGCGACGATTTCAGTCATTTTCGCCTCTGTGGCGATATTGGCGATTTCCTCGCTGATGACGCTGCGGCCGACATAGCGTTTCATGACGAGATCGCCGTTCGGCAGCTTGATGTCATAGGCAAAGACCGTCAGTACCGGGATCACGACGGCGACGACGGCGCCTATGATCAGCGAGGTGCTCAGCCCTTTTTTCGTCAGGCGATAGAGCAGCCAAACGGCGAGAATGGTGCCGGCGGCATAGGCCGAGACGGCCCAGTTGGCATAGGCCTTGGCGAGGAGGGCTTGCAGCGTGATCAGCGCCACGACAGGCACCGACAGCCAGAACAGCAGCTTTTCCCGGTCGTCGCTCTGCCCACGGACCAGCCGCCACGTCGCCCACAAAAGCGCGTAGAAGACCACCGGACCGACCACGCCGAACTGCGCGCCGAAGAAGCTGAGACCGTTGAGTATGTGCTTCAAGAGACCGTTGCCGCCGCCGCTCTTGCTCCATTGGGCGATGTTTTCGGTGTGCTTTATGGTCGTTGCATCATGGGTGAGGTTCCACCAGAGATTGGGGGAGACGACGATGGCGCCGACGATGGCGGCAATGGCCACATCCCGCCAGGCGATACGTGCCGAACGCATCGTCAGCATGGCAATGCCGACGCCGGGCAGAAGGAAGAGCACCGAATATTTCGTCAGGAAGGCGATGCCGAGGCTGGCTCCGAGGATGAAAGCGTCGAGCGCCGAAGACCGCTTGGTCAGGCCTATAAAGGCCCAGATGGCGATCGTCACGAACAGGATCTGAATCGTATCGGTCGATACCAGCACGGCCGAAAGCGAGGCAGCCGGCAAGGTGATGAAGATGACGCCGACCCACGGTGCGATCTCTCGTCCGGCCTCGTCGTCGATCAGCCGCCGCGTCGTGCACATCAGCATCAGGGCGGTGGCGAGATGGAAGAGCGGCGCCGATATGCGGATCCAGAAGGTCGAATCCGACCCCGAGATCGCATTGAAGAAGCGGATGACCCAGGCGATCATCGGCGGCTTGGAATAATAGCCGAAATCGAGATTCTGACCCCAGAACCAGTATTGCGCCTCGTCAACGAAGAGATCCGTCCTGTTGAGAAGCAACATGAGCACGCGCCACAGCGTTACTCCGAAGATGATCGCAAGGGCGATGCCCAGCGAAAGTTTCTGGGCGTCTGTTCGGGAATGGGTCGTGTCGAGCATTAAAGGATGGGTCTCGGTGCCTGATCGTGAGGCTTAATACGGAACTATTGAGGCCAAAGCTAGCTCCTTGCCATCCGTAAGAACAGCGGCGCCGCCGTCGTGGCCACGAAGTGCCACAAGTCCGATTTTGGATCTGAGACGTCCGTTACAGCTTTGCCTAGAGGATGCGAGGCGTAGCTTTGCCGCGCGCCTCTTCGATGCGGGACAGAAGCATGAAGGCCACAAGCGTCAGGCTGGCCATCAGCGAGGCGGTCAAACCAAGAACAATCATTGCTCTCTCCGTAGCGACATCGAAACTGTCTATCCCCTGTGCAGTAAGGCATGAAGCTTGCTCGTGACTTGCGATCCGTATTCTTGACGGGCAGATAAACTATATCCGCAAGTAATAGCTAATTTAGTATAGATCAGTAGGATGGGCGCCTTCTTCCGTCATTAACCTTCGGGCAAGGAATTAACCATAAATATTGAGCCTGAACGTCGGAATGGGAAAATTGTGACTCGTTCTCACCAGGCATGAAGCCGCCCCGTCGTACCGGGTCCGATCCGGTATCCATTTCATCAAACAGGTCCGCTACAGACTTTGATGAACGAGCGAGCTTCGGTGCCTCGATCAGCTGATCGACGGCGACGGCTGCCTTTTCTCGCCTCCTCATTGCGCTTGGCGCGGATCATCAGCGGTTTCGCCGGCGCTTGGATGCCCGGCAGTTCGGCAGGGGCGACTTTGGCGCAGGATACGCCGTCAGATCAGGCAGGCAGGGCGCAGGCTGGCAGCCTTCGCGACCGCTTGCGTTTTGCTGGTCTCGACGCCGGGCAATGCGAAACCTTGCGCCGCAACCGGCCGATGCTCGCGGTGCATCTGAAAGCCGGCCTTCGCGATCTTTTCCACCGCCTCCAGACCTTCCCTGACGCTTCCCGCAATTTCACCAGCGAAAGCCAGCTCGAACGGCTCCAGGATCTGCAGTCCTCGCACTGGGATGTGCTGACGGATGCGCGTTTCGACAGCCTTTATGCCGAGCGCGTCAAGGTTCTGTCCGATAGCGAAAGCAAGATGGGCCTCGATCCACGCTGGCATGTCGCGGGCCATGGCGTCATGCTGGAGCATCTTTTGTCCGGCCTCCTCGACGAGATGGGAGGCCGCGCCATTCTGCCGGGAGCCAAGCGTCGCGCCCGCGAACTCGGCGAACTTGTGACCGCGGTCGTGCGCCTCGTCATGGTCGACGTCGAGATTGCCGTGTCGCTGCGCTTCAACGAATTGCGGGTCGGCCATCAGCGGGCGCTCACCGAACAGCGGATTGCCGATCGCGCCGAGGCGGCCGCCTTCATCGCCGATCTCGCCAATGGTCTTGCCGATCGCGATCTGACGACCCGGATGACGACCGATTGTCCCGAGGCTTACGTCGAGGTCGCCGAAGCCTTGAACGCGGCACTTGCCGATATCCAGCAGCAGTTTTCAGCTCTGTCCGGCGGCGTGCTGGCGGCTGAGTCGACGGCCGATGCCATCGCTCGCGCCTCGAAATCCCTGGCGGAAAACTCGTCCGAACAGTCGCGAGGGCTTGCGGCCTCCGCAAAGCAGCTAGCCGAGCTTGCCGAACAGGTGCGCGGCAATGCGGCCAATACCCGCTCGGCCGAGCGCGTGACGGCATCGACCCGCGTGGCGGCAGAAGACAGCGGCAGGATCGTCGGCCAGGCGATCTCGGCCATGGCCGATATCGAAACATCAGCCGAAAAGATCGGCCAGATCATCGGTGTCATCGATGAGATCGCCTTCCAGACCAATCTTCTCGCCTTGAATGCCGGCATTGAAGCTGCCCGCGCCGGCGATAGCGGCCGCGGCTTTGCCGTCGTCGCGCAGGAGGTTCGCGCGCTTGCCCAGCGGTCCGCCGATGCGGCACGCGAGATCAAGGTGCTGGTCTCAGGCACCAAGGCGCAGGTCGACGCCGGCGTCCAGATGGTCGGCCGCACCCAGGATGCGATCGGCAGCATCGTGCGCCAGGTGACGGATATCAACGACGCCATTTCCGGAATTGCAGCGGCGAGCGATGAACAGCTCGCCGGCCTCAAGGCACTGACATCAGATATTGGCGACTACAGCGAGCGTGCGGCCGCTGCCGGGAGCGAGGCAAGCCGCTCGCAGGAGGGCGCCGATCACCTTCACACCGTCGTCGTCGAACTTGGCCGAACCATCCGCGAGTTTCGCATCGAGCGCGAGCGGCGTCACGCAGCCTCTGTCAAGGCTGCGCCGCAACGACAGCTTTCAACTCATGATGAATTCAACTTCGCACGGGATGAAGAAGACATGGCCGATTTCGGATTCCCGCTTCGCAGGACCGCATCGGGAGGCGAACGCAATGCCTATTGATCTTTCAGTTTCATGCACATGCGGGCCGGCCGGTCCGATTTCAGACAACAAGGAATGAAGCGATGCGGAGCAGGAAAGGCGAAAAGACAGTCAGTCTGGCCACGGTGCTGGACCTCAACGAGGCTTCGGCCCTTCGCGGCACGTTGATGGGATTGCGCGGTAGCAATGTCGCAATCGATGCGTCCGGCGTCGAAAGGATCGGGACCTTGTGCGTGCAGGTCATCATGGCCGCCGCCAAGACCTGGGATGAGGACAAGCTCTCCTTCACCTTCTCCAAGGTGTCGGATGCATTTCAAAAAACAATGCAGATGATCGGGGTGGATATCTCCCATCTGCTTGCCAAGGAGATCCGGCAATGAAGAAAAAAGTGCTGACCGTGGATGATTCACGGACCATTCGAAACATGCTTCTCGTTACCCTCAACAATGCGGGTTTCGAGACCATTCAGGCTGAAGACGGTGTCGAGGGCCTGGAGATCCTGGAAGAAGCCAATCCCGACGTCATCGTTACCGATATCAACATGCCGCGTCTTGACGGCTTCGGCTTCATCGAGGGCGTTCGCCGCAACGACCGATACCGCGCCGTGCCAATCCTCGTTCTGACGACCGAAAGCGATGCGGAAAAGAAGAACCGTGCCCGCCAGGCCGGTGCGACCGGCTGGATCGTCAAGCCGTTCGATCCCGCCAAGCTGATCGATGCCATCGAGCGCGTAACCGCCTAAACAGGATCCACCCCTCATGGATATGAACGAAATCAAAGAGATTTTCTTCCAGGAGTGCGAAGAGCAGCTCGCCGAACTGGAATCCGGTCTCCTGAAAATGAATGACGGCGACCGCGACCCGGAAACCGTCAATGCCGTATTCCGCGCCGTTCATTCCATCAAGGGTGGGGCAGGTGCCTTCGGTCTGGACGACCTGGTCGCATTCGCCCACGTCTTCGAGACTACGCTTGATTGCGTTCGATCCAACAAGCTGGAGCCGACCCAGGATGTCCTGAAGGTCATGCTCAAGGCCGCCGATGTCCTGGCGGATCTCACTAATGCCGCCCGCGATGGCGGCAGTGTCGATCAGGCCCGCAGCCGCGGCCTGGTCAAGGAATTGGAAGCATTGGCAAATGGCGATGTGCCGGCACCATCCGTCGCGCTGGTTGCCGAGGCTGCTCCCAAGCCCGTAGCGGCTGCGCCTGCGCCAACGGATGAAAGCGGTTTCCAGCCGATCCCCTTCAGCTTCGACGATGATTTCGGCAGCGATGAGCCGGCCGGCGGCGCGCCGGAATATGAAGTCAGCTTCAAGCCGCGCTCCGATCTCTACGCCAAGGGCAACGATGCGACGCTGCTGCTGCGCGACCTCTCGCGGCTGGGCGAGATGAACATCTTCTGCGACATGGACGCATTGCCGGGCCTTCCCGACATCGATCCCGAAGGCGCTTATTTCAAATGGGCAATCTCGATCAAGACGGACAAGGGCGAAGACGCCATTCGCACCGTTTTCGAATTCGCCGAATGGGATTGCGATCTTGATGTCCAGCCGGCTGGAAGCGGCAGGCCTTCAAGTGGCGAAGAATTGCCGATGGTGCCTGTACCGTTCGATCTTTCGATCCTTGACGACGACAGCGCCGCGCCGGCCGCCGAACCCGTCGGGGAGGTGCCAGCCCCAAGAAGTGATGTCGCTGCCGCCGTGGCCGCTGCCGAAACCGCAAGCAATGTCACGCAGCTGGCCTCGGCTGCCGCACGCGTCGAGAAGAAGGAGGCTGCACTTGCCTCGGCTGCCGCCGCCAATGCCGCGGCCGCGCAGAACAGCGCCGCTGCCGCCGCCGGACAAACCATCCGCGTTGACCTCGACCGCGTCGATCGCCTGATCAACCTTGTCGGCGAGCTTGTCATCAACCAGGCGATGCTCTCGCAGAGCGTCATCGAGAACGACAATAACGGCGCGTCCTCCATCAACATGGGTCTCGAAGAGCTGCAGCAGCTCACCCGCGAGATCCAGGACAGCGTCATGGCGATCCGCGCCCAACCGGTGAAGCCGGTCTTCCAGCGCATGTCGCGTATCGTTCGCGAAATCGCCGATATGACTGGCAAGTCGATCCGACTGATTACCGAAGGTGAAAATACCGAAGTCGACAAGACTGTCATCGACAAGCTTGCCGAGCCGCTGACGCACATGATCCGCAATGCCGTCGACCACGGCATCGAAACCCCGGAAAAGCGTGCGACGCTGGGCAAGAACCCCGAAGGCACGGTCCGCCTGACGGCAAAACATCGCTCCGGCCGCATCCTGATCGAGCTTGCTGACGACGGCGCCGGCATCAACCGCGAGAAGGTGCGCCAGAAGGCCATCGACAACGACCTGATCCCGGCTGACGCCAATCTGTCGGATGAGGAAGTCGATAACCTGATCTTCCTGCCGGGCTTCTCGACCGCCGACAAGATCTCCGACATTTCCGGCCGCGGCGTCGGCATGGACGTGGTCAAGCGCTCGATCCAGGCGCTTGGTGGCCGCATCAATATCAGCTCCAGGCCGGGGCAGGGCTCCGTCTTCACCATGAGCCTGCCGCTGACGCTCGCCGTCCTCGACGGCATGGTGGTTACGGTCGCGGGCCAGACCCTGGTCGTGCCGCTGACGGCGATCGTCGAAACGCTGCAGCCCGAAGCTGCCGCCATCCACTCCTTCGGCGCCAACCACCGGCTCATTTCGATCCGCAACAGCTTCTGCCCGCTCGTCGATGTCGGCCGCATCCTGAACTTCCGTGCCACGCAGGCCAATCCGGTCGAAGGCGTCGCGCTGCTGGTGGAATCGGAAGGCGGCGGTCAGCGCGCCCTCATGGTCGATGCCATTCAGGGACAGCGCCAGGTCGTCATCAAGAGCCTCGAGGCCAACTACACGCACGTGCCGGGCATTGCCGCTGCAACCATCCTCGGCGATGGCCGCGTGGCGCTGATCCTCGACGTCGATGCGGTGGTCGGCGCTTCCCGCGGCCAGTCGCTGAAACCCGAAATGTCTTACGCGGCGGTGGGGTGAGTTGATGTCTTATGCCGTCAAGAACCTGAGCCAGGGCAATCGCGAGCTGATCGCCTTTCGCATCGGTGATCAGGAATTCTGCGTCGACATCATGTCGGTTCGGGAAATCCGCGGCTGGACCCCGGCAACGGCCATGCCGCATGCGCCTGGCTATATGCTCGGCGTTATCAATCTGCGCGGCGCCGTGCTGCCGATCATCGATCTCTCCGCCCGGCTCGGCATGAAGCGGGCGGAGCCGACGGCGCGGCATGTGATCATCGTGGCGCAGGTCAAACGCAAGGTGGTCGGCCTCCTGGTCGATGCGGTTTCGGACATTCTGACCATCACCGACGACAGCATCCAGCCGACGCCGGAGGTTTCCTCCGATCACGAGCGGCAGTTTGCCCGAGGCATCGTGGCGATCGACCGCCGCATGATCTGTCTGATCGAGCTGGAAGCTCTGTTCCCTGAAAGCGAAAGCGAGGCTGCATGAGCGTGATGGGAGCAATGGATTTCAAGGCGTCTCCCGATGAGGTGCTGGCGAGCGGCGAATATCCGCTGACGCGGCGCGACCTCTCGGAAATCGCCGCCATGATTTATGCGGATGCGGGCATTTCGCTGAACGAGAGCAAGGCGTCGCTCGTCTATTCCAGACTGTCGAAGCATATCCGTGCGCTCGGCCTGTCCGGCTTCCGCGATTACTGTCAGCTGGTTTCCTCGCCGGCGGGAAGTGCGGCGCGCCGTGAGATGCTGTCGCATCTGACGACCAATTTCACCCGCTTCTTCCGCGAAAACCATCATTTCGATCACCTGCGCGACGAAGTCCTGCCGGGCCTTCTGGCGCGCGCCAAGGCTGGCGGCCGGGTGCGCATCTGGTCGGCCGCCTGTTCCGACGGGCAGGAGCCCTATTCGATCGCGCTGACGGTGCTGTCCTTGATGCCGAATGTCGCCGATTTCGACTTCAAAATCCTGGCGACGGACATCGATCCCAAGATCCTGGGGCTTGCCCGCGCCGGCGCCTACGACGAGAACTCGCTTGAAACGATTTCGCCCGCCATGCGCAAGCAGTGGTTCCAGGAAGTCAGCGTCCAGGGCCGCCGCAAATTCCAGATCGACGATCGCGTCAAGCGGCTCATCACTTTCAACGAGCTGAATCTGCTCGGGCAATGGCCCTTCAAGGGCCTGTTTGACGTCATCTTCTGCCGCAACGTCGTCATCTATTTCGACGAGCCGACGCAGACGAAGATCTGGACGCGCTTCGCCGGCCAGCTGCACGACCAAGGCCACCTCTACATCGGTCACTCCGAGCGGGTCGCTGGCGATGCGAAACACGTCTTCGACAATATCGGCATCACTACCTATCGCTATCTCGGCAAGAACGGGGGGAGGAAACCATGAGTACCGCTGCCCGTGTTCTCGTTGTCGACGACTCTCCGACCATGCGCGGCCTGATCACCGCCGTCTTGCGTGCCGATCCGGAGGTCGATGTCATCGGTCAGGCCGGCGATGCGATGGAAGCGCGCGCCGCGATCAAGGCGCTCAATCCGGACGTCGTCACGCTCGATATCGAGATGCCGAACATGAACGGCCTCGAGTTTCTGGAAAAGATCATGACGCTCAGGCCGATGCCCGTCATCATGGTCTCCACGATGACGCATCGCGGTGCCGACGCGACGCTTGCCGCTCTCGAGATCGGCGCGTTCGACTGCGTCGGAAAGCCGTCGCCAGGCGAGCCACATCCCTTCGGCGACCTCGCGGATAAGGTGAAGGCCGCAGCGCGCTCGCAGCGGCAATATGTAAAGCCCGCCGCCCAGCGCGTGCCGCCGCCTGCTGTCGCTGACTTCCGCGTTGGTCGCAAGATCGTCGCCATCGGTTCGTCCACCGGCGGTGTCGAGGCGCTTATCAACGTGCTGCAGAAGTTTCCGGCCAATTGCCCGCCGACCGTCATCACGCAGCATATGCCGCCGACCTTTACGCGCAGCTTTGCCGAGCGGCTGAACCGCCTCTGCGCGCCGGTCGTCCAGGAGGCGACCGACGGCGCGCGCCTGGAAATCGGCAAGATCTATCTGGCGCCAGGCGGCGAAAGGCACCTCAGGGTCGCCAATGCCTCCGCGCCCCATTGCCGTCTGGTCGACGGCGGGCCTGTGAACGGCCATCGCCCTTCCGTCGACGTGCTCTTTGATTCGGTTGCCGAACTGGCTGGCCGCAATGCCGTCGGCGTGATCCTGACCGGTATGGGGCGCGACGGCGCCGCCGGTCTCCTCAAGATGCGCCACGCCGGCGCGCGTACCATCGGCCAGAACGAGAAGACCTGCGTGGTTTACGGGATGCCGAGGGTCGCTCACGAGCTTGGCGCCGTCGAACAGCAGTTTCCGCTGAACGCCATTGGCGAGGAAATTTTGAAGATAACAGCCGCCCGAAAGGAAGGGAGCGAATAATGTCTCTAGCGGAGAAAATCAAAGTTCTGATCGTCGACGATCAGGTCACCAGCCGCCTGTTGCTGAGCGATGCTCTGACGCAGCTCGGCTTCAAGCAGATCACGGCTGCCGGCGACGGTGAGCAGGGGATGAAGATCATGGAGCAGCAGCCCCATCATCTCGTCATCTCCGATTTCAACATGCCGAAGATGGACGGGCTTGGTCTGCTCCAGGCCGTTCGCACCAACCCGACGACGAAGAAAGCGGCCTTCATCATCCTGACGGCGCAGGGTGACCGCGCGCTGGTCCAGAAGGCGGCGCAGCTCGGAGCCAATAACGTGCTCGCCAAGCCCTTCACCATCGAAAAGATGAAAGCTGCCATCGAGGCCGTCTTCGGAGCTCTAAAATGATCGTCGAGGGTGCTGCCCGTCGCGTGCATATTATTCAGGGCGAGTACAAGGTCATCAGCGATCCCGACGTGGTGCTAGCGACCATTCTCGGCTCTTGCGTGGCGGCTTGCCTGCGCGATCCCATCGCCGGCGTTGGCGGGATGAACCATTTCCTCCTCCCGGGGATGGCGAACTCGCCGATGAGTGGCGGTGACGCGACGCGTTACGGCGTGCACCTGATGGAACTTCTGATCAACGGCCTCCTGAAGAAGGGCGCAAGGCGTGACCGGCTGGAGGCGAAAGTCTTCGGCGGCGCCAAGACGATTGCGACCTTCTCCAATGTCGGCGAGCAGAATGCGATCTTCGCCATGCAATTTCTGAAAGACGAAGGCATCCCGGTTGTCAGCTCCAGCACGGGCGGCGAACACGGACGCAAGATCGAATATTGGCCGATCTCCGGAAGGGCCAGGCAATACCCGCTGACCGGCGCTGAGACGCAGAAGACCGTGGCGCTGGAGCAGCGCCCGGTCATTGCCCCCAAGCCGGTCGACAACACGATCGAATTTTTCTGATCAACGAGGCAAGCGCATGACCCCCTTCCAGCGCGTTGAGACGGCCGCCATCGAGGAGACGCTTCCGGCTATCCTTTTGCGCATCGTTTCCGAATTGCATGATGTCGCCTATCTGATCGAGCGTATCGAACCGCAGCTGCTTGACATCAGCGACGCCAACATACTGGCCTCGCCGGAGGCCATGAAAGTAGTTCAGGGCATCGATCTTGCTGTGCAGAAGACGCGCGGCATCGCCGAGTTCATCGACACCATTGCCGGCACCATGCCCGAGGGCTGGACGGTGGATCTCGCGACGGCGCTGAGCCTGGTCAAGCTGACGGAGATGCAAAAGGCGCTCGGCGGTGGCGGTTTTCACACGCATTCGCAGCCCATGGCCCAACCCATGGCGAAGGCTGCCGGCGACTTTGATTTCTTCTGACTGTGCTATCAGCAATAGATACTGTTTTTCTTATATAATCTTCTCTGTTTCTTCCTGGCTTTTTCCTGGGCTCTTCTGGCCGGACGAAACGTTCGCACAAGTTTCGATTTCTATTTTCGCCGTATAGCACAAAGCCATCAGGTCTTTGACGAATCGTGCGAGAACAGAATGAATCTGTTAAATCAATTAGTTCCCCTGCTTCGGAATCTTCAGAATCTCGGGAGAACGCGGCTGATGATCCTGGGGGGCGTGGGCGCTGTGTCCATGCTGCTGATCCTTTTTGCAGCCCTCTATGTCAATAAGCCCGCACAGGAGACGCTGTATGTTGGCCTGGATGCGACCGATCTAAACCAGATCAGCATCGCGCTCGCAGAAGCCAAGATCAATTTCCAGGTCGGCACCGATGGCACCAGCCTGACTGTTCCGGCGGGGATGACCGGCAAGGCTCGCGCGCTTCTCGCCGAGCGCGGCCTGCCCACCAGCGGCAAGGCCGGTTATGAGCTCTTCGACAATGTCGGTTCGCTCGGCCTGACCTCCTTCATGCAGGAAGTCACCCGCGTCCGCGCCCTCGAGGGCGAAATCAGCCGCACCATTACTTCGATCGCGGGCATCAGTGCCGCGCGCGTCCACATCGTCATGCAGGATGTCGGCAACTTCCGGAAGGCGGATCAGAAGCCGACTGCATCCGTTATGATCCGTGCGAGTGCGGAAGCTGCCCGCAAATCGGCTTCGGCCATCCGCCACCTCGTCGCCTCCGCAGTTCCCGGCCTGGAGGTCGATGACGTTACGATCCTCGACTCCACAGGCCAGTTGCTCGCATCGGGCGATGATCCCGGCAACGGCGCTCTCAGCCGCAATCTCGGCATCGTGCAGAATGTGCAGAGTGAAGTCGAATCCAACATCGACAAGGCCTTGGCGCCCTTCCTCGGCATGGATAATTTCCGCTCCAGCGTGACGGCCCAGCTGAATACCGACAGCCAGCAGGTGCAGGAAACCACATACGATCCGGACTCGAAGGTCGAACGGTCCGTCCGCACCGTGAAGGAAGCGCAGAAGTCGCAGCAGAGCCAGCCCGACAGTGCCGCGACCGTGGAGCAGAACATTCCGCAGGCGGCCCCGCAGTCCGGCGGCAATACGCCGACGTCGAACGATCAGTCCGACAAGCGCGAGGAGCAGACCAACTACGAAATCAACAGCAAGACGACGGCCACGACCCGCAACAGCTACAAGATCGAAAAGCTGTCCGTCGCTGTGGTGGTCAACAAGGGCCGTATCGCGCAAATGGTTGGCCAAGGCGCCGATCAAGCCAAGATCGACGCCTATGTTGCAGAGATGCAGAAGATCGTCGCAACGGCAGCAGGCGTCGATCAGGGCCGCGGCGATATCGTCACCGTCAATGCCATGGACTTCCTCGACAACCAGCTGCTTGAGGACACATCCTCCAGCTTCAGCATTACCGATATGCTAAGCCGTAACATGGCCGGCATCATCAACTCGCTGGCGTTCGTCGCAGTCGCCTTCCTGATCGTCTGGATGGGCTTCCGTCCGCTGATCCGCTCGCTCGGTGGTTCGTCCAACGGCGCGGCGCTTCCGGAAGCGGCAGGCCTGGAACTGCCGGATTTTGCGCCGGCCGTCGGCGGCCCCGGCGCTGCACTGATGGACGGCTTCGGCTCGGACTTCGGCTTCGACAGCACCGACGATCTGCTGACGATGGGCGACGATGGCGGCACCTTCAACCGCCGCGTCAAGGAAGGGCCGGAGCGCCGCCTGTCCCGTATGGTGGAAATCAGCGAAGAACGCGCTGCAAAGATCCTCAGGAAATGGGCCGTCGATCAGGCCGCCTGACAAAAAGGACCGGGAAATTTCCCGGTCCTTTTTTTATCCAGTGGGTCGGATTTGAGCTTGCGTCATTGTCGATGCCACCTGTGATCAATTAGTCGCGGCTAAACGAATTGACGTGTTCGTAAGATGGAATTTCGATGGATATACGGTTGCTGGGTATAAAGAATCGACTTACAAATACTATATCTATTGCGTAATAACCGTGTATTCCGAGCGAATCGGTCATCGTTTTCCGCGTTTCGCATGTTTTAAGTCTGTAGATTCCGGAGCGGGAAAATTAGCTCTTGGTTCGTAGATCGTGCTTGCGGCAATGCATGCCGGTGCGATTGCGGATGTCGAATTCAGGGATGAGATATGTGACCATCCACTCGAATCCGCCAGGATATGTTTGTGTCGCGGTAGAGAAAGATCCGGCTTCGATGCCTCGTCGAGATTCGTTTTCGGTTCTCTGAGGTGAAGGGATTGGGTTCTGACGGAACAATGCTCTCGTTGACGACCGATCGTCCAACAGCGGCAGGAAATGCAAGTATGGACATGCAAATATCGCAGATGAGCAAAGGCGATAGGGATGCGCGATCGATCGTGTCCGCCGGAGCCATGTCGCGCGAGCAGCTCATTCTGCAGCTGAATGCCGTTTCAGGCCCTGCCTATCTCCAAGCCGGCCTTCATGCTCTCACGAGCTATGCCGGCGCGACCTATTATCTTCTTGTCAGGTCCGATCTCGTCCAGGAAAGCGGCCTCGACTTCGTGATTTCCTCCGATTGGCCCTTCGATCTCGTCCGGCGTCTAGCGACGGAGCTGGCAGCTGGTTACGGTCGCATCGGAGAGCTGGAAAAGTGCATGGCGCTATTTCAGCCGAGCCTGGCGCTGCTTCCTGATGAAGTTTCTCTGCCCGACGGTGTGGGCCGGCAATATCATGCCTTGACGTTCAACGTCGGTCGCACCCGCTTCTCCCTGCTGTTGCTGGCGAGTGAAGCGGCGGTGCTTTTACCCGAGCGGTTGAGGGACGTCGGTCTCCTGGCCGGCTATCTAGCCAGTTCCACGCGTTGCTTCGAAGGCAAGCTGGAGCGTGATTTCGATCTGACCGAGCGCGAGCTGGAATGCCTGTTCTGGATTGCCGAAGGCAAGACGAGTGATGAGATTGCGATGATTCTAGGAATCTCGCGCAACACCATCAACAACTATATCACCAGCGTCATGCGCAAGACCGCCACCAAGACCCGCTCGGAGGCCATCGCCTTCGCAGTGCGCAATAATCTCGTTTAAGGGCTGACCGGATGCGCTATCAGCCAGACAGGACAACGGATATGCCGGGCGAATCACGGCTTACCCGTTCCGGGCGGATCTCCGGCCGTTCGGATCTGTTCCCGAAGCTGGTGTCGATGCAAAAGCTGATCGATGCCCAGCATTTCGCCGTTTATCGCCTGCACGGCTCGGGATTGCCGCATAAGCAGCGCCTGGTGTGCGAACTCGACAATTGGGGTTCGGCGAACTCCGTCGTCGGCAAATCCTTTGTTGAGGCCTATGGCGAAGCGCTGATCGAGCATATCGATAAATCGCTGCTGCCGCTGATGTGGAATGGGCGCGATAGTGACAGCACGGCCGAGACGCCGGATTTTGCCGTCTTCACGCAGCGCCTGAAGCCGCATCTCCTGCCTTTTGCCGGCGCCGCCTTTCCCGTGCGGCTGGGCGCTGTCGGCAACGGTTATACCGTCTTCACGGCCAAGTTCATGGATCTCTCGAGCGATATGATCGTCGAACTGCACGGCCGCAGTTGCCAGATCATGATGGAGCTCCTGTCACTGGACGAGCGCCGTTCACAGGCCGCCGAAGCGCTGAGTGAGCGCGAAATCGCCTGCCTGCAGCTTGCCGGCGACGGGCGCATCAGCGAGGAGATTGCCGAGAAGCTTGGATTGTCGGTGCATACCGTCAACGCCTATCTCGGATCGGCGACGATCAAGCTCGACAGCGTCAACCGCATCCAGGCCATCGCGAAGGCGATCCGCTTCGGCTACATAAGCTGAGATAGCAGCGCCTTGGGGCACTGCCGCAGAATGAATAGAGCGGCGGTCCGGATTCTGCCGGATGCACGCCGCTCTCGCGAATCACTTTACCGATTTTTTGAAAGAGGACTTCGTCAGAATGCGTGCGCTGCTTCGCCGCGGACGACGTAACGCGCGTCCCTCAGGCTGCGGGCGAGCAAGGCCGTGTTCTCGTCGGGATCGACGGAAGCTCTGTCGAAGGCAATGTGGTTGATCTCGATGCCCGCATGATGCTCCGCCAGCGAGAGCTTGGCATAGATGGTGACGCCCCGCGGCTTGATCTCCAGATCGAGCGTGACCTCTGCCGGTCCGCCCCAATCGAGCTTATAGTCGCCGCCAAGCCCGAAATTGACCACGCCGGGAAGAAAATAGAGCTCTGCCGCCGAGGCGACGAGATCGGCAAGATTGCCGTATCGTTCGAAGCGCAGCAGCGAAATCAGGTCGGCGGCATCGAGGAGACGCAGCTCGCTTGCGACGGGGCTGATGGCTTCGGCTAGTATTTGTTCACGTTGGGCAGAGTAGGGGCATTTTTTCATTTGGTTTATCGTACCCGTTTTCTATTCGACTGCGCGGCATAGATCCGATGGATGAGTTCTGCGACAGCCTTGTAAAATACTGACGGTATGACGCTATCAACCGAGACTTGCGCAAACATGGAGCGCGCGAGCGGCGGATCTTCGAAAACGGGAATATTGTTGGCCTCGGCTATCTCCCTGATTTTCAAGGCAATCAGATCCTGGCCTTTGGCGACGACGACAGGGGCGTCGTTTTCCTCGCGCACATAGCGCAGCGCGACGGCGAAGTGAGTCGGATTGGCGATGACGAGGGTGGCGCGCGGCACCTGCTTCATCATGCGGCGACGGGCACGGTCGCGCGCGATCGAGCGCTGACGAGACTTGACGATCGGGTCGCCCTGCGACTGCTTGTGCTCGTCCTTGATCTCTTGCTTCGTCATCTTCAATTGGTCGAACCAGTGGTGCCGGCTCCACAACAGGTCGGCAACGCCGACGACGACGGTCGCCAGCAGCACGATGACCAGGATACGCTGAACGATTGTCGACAGCCGCACGAAGATCGTCTGAGGGTCGGATACCAACGAATCCATCGCGTGGAAGTACTGGCTGCGCAGCACGAAAAACATGACGATGCCGACAAGCACGATTTTTGCGAGGGATTTGCCGAACTCCACCATGCCGGTCGCGCTGAAGATGCGTTTGAAGCCCGACATGGGCGATATGCGGGAAAATTGCGGCCGGATACGTTCCAGAACGGGGGTCGGCAGGTTCTGGAACATCGAGGCGCCAATGCCGAAGGTGAAGAAGAGCACGATGGCCGGCAGCACCATGTTGCCGACTTCCCAGCCTATGCGCGTAAACAGCGAGATCGCGTCGGGGCCTGTCTCCAGCTGCCATTGATCCGGTTTTTCGAAGAGGTCGCGCAGAACCTCACCCATGCGGCCCATGCGCTCGGGCAGGAAGAAGGTGACGTAGATGACAGTCGCGAGCATGGAAGCAAAGAGCGTCGCTTCCCTGGAGTGAGGGACATTGCCCTTCTCGATCGTATCGCGGAGTTTTTTCTCCGTCGGTTTTTCTGTTTTACTGTCCTTGTCTTCGTCAGCCAAAGCAGCCGCCCTTTGCGAAACGGAAAGAGGCCGCGCATCATGCGCGGCCCGCGGCATAATTCCTCAAATCGGAATCGATTTGAGGAATTATGCAGCAGACTTAAAGTGCTACGGCGACCCTTGCGCGTCACGTGTGACGCGCGGCGCCGTAGAGCTTGTCAGTCTATGACGTTTTAGCTGAGTCGCGCCGCGCTTATGCGGCTTCGTCCACAGGCGTATTTTCCTTGGCCTTGAGCTCGATCTGGCCGGAGTTGGCCAGACGAATGGCTTCCTGGGCGATGGCGCGCCGGGCAATCGCGATTTCGCGCGGATTGATGCCGGTATTGCCCATCTGCAGGTCGGATTCGATCATGCGGCGCTGACGCGGGCTGATCGAGGACAGCACGATCTCGCGAATCTCGTTGCCGGATCCCCGCAGTGCCATCGTCAGGATGTCGGCGGCGATATCGTTGAGCAGCAGGACGCGGCTCGGCTGCGGCATACGGGTGAGATCGTCGAAAAGGAAGATCTTCGGGCGAACCTTCTCGACCGATTCCTTGTTGATCGTCTCGAGCGAGCTGAGCAGCGTATCGACCACCGGCTTGTCGAGTTCGTTCATCAGGTCGGCGACCTTCGTGGAACCGGAGGCGTTGCGTTCGGCATCAATCTCGGCCATCAGCCCGAGCACGCGGTTCTCGATGATCTGGGCCGCCTTCGGGCTGACATCCTTGATGTTGACCGTGCGGTTCATGATGTCGGCGCGCTGGGCTTCGGGAAGCTGCAGCAGGATCTTCGCACCAAAGGCCGAAGGCATCATGGACAGGACATAGGCGATCGTCTGCGGATGCTCGCGCAGGAAGAACTTGGCGACGAAGACCGGATCGGCTTCGCCCAGGCGATCCCAGATGGACGTCTCGTAGGCCTGGAAGGCGGTACGGCGGCCGAGCAGGCTGTCGACCTCGTCGGGCGTCAGGCCCTCTTCGAGAATGCTCTCGATGGCCTTGGCGTTGTCCATGAGGCCGGCGCCCTCGGTGAAGAGGTCTTCGAATTCCGCCACGAGCTGCGCCAGCTCGTCTGGCGGAATGAGCCGCAGCGATTGCGCCGAGGCAATGATCATCTGCAGCTCGTTCTGCGTGAAGTATTTCAGCAGCCGTCCCGCCACTTGTTTTCCCATGGCAAGGAGGACGGCGGCTGCTTTTTCAGTCTGAGATAACGGTTTCTCGGCAATCGCGCCGCTGAAATCGTCAAAGTCCATCATGGTCTTCGTCTCCGTCCCGCTAGGGGCGTGGGCTCATCCTGAGCCGGGTTCAGCTTTTCTTCGTGTTGTAGATTTCAGTGAGCTTGATGCCGAATCTGGTGTCGTCATGTTCCAGAACGGTAATCTCGCCCCGGCCGATCTTGCGGCCGTTCACGGTAATTTCGACCGGTTCGCCGATCTTCTTGTCGAGCGCGATGATTGCGCCCTCTGTCAGGTTCATCAGGCCGGAGACCTGCATGCGGCTACTGCCGAGCACGATCTGGACGTCGATCGGGATGTCCATGATCAGGTCCATGTTGGCGGTCAGCGCGCTGCCGGGAGCGGCCGGGGCCGCGGAAGCGCCGCCGAACTCGCCGTCATCGAAGGTCGGAGCGGAATTGTCGTCGCCGAAATCGCCGAAGGTGGAAAGATCCGTGCCTGCTTGCGCGCCGAATGCATCGGCGTCGAAGTCAGGCAGGGTGCCTTCGTTGTCTTTCTTCAGGACGCCGCGCAGACCATCGATGGCCTCGTCCAAGGCGGCGTCGCTGTTTGAAACGTCCAGCGATTCCTCGCTGCTTTGCTGTGTCGTCTTCGTAGCCATGAAATCACTATTCCAGTTGAAACTTGCCTCAAGCTGCCGTGTGCGGGATCACGCGCCAGCCGATCAATTCATCAAGTGTCTGAGAAGCTCATCGTCGGAATTGACGTTGTCCTTGACGCGCACCGTATAATTTTCGCCAGAGCGGCCGAATTCGCAGATGTAAAGGTCTTTGCTGTTCGCGCTGACCTCGACCCGAACGTCGCCGGTATTATCCATGAAGGGAATGACATCGCCGACAGCGAGCTTGGAAATGGTATCGAGCGTCAGTGATTCGAGCCGGATTCGCGCCTCAAGCGTCACCTGCGAGCGGCGGACCTGCTCGCTGAGCTGATCCGACCATGCCTGGGAGGCGGCGGTCGGATTCTTGGCGCGCGGGGCACTGACGACAGTGCGCAGCAGGTCGCGCTGCGGCACGATGATGACGATCTGGGAAAGCGATTTGCCGAGCGAGATCGTCATGGTGATCGCGGCAGCAAAGTCATTGCCTCCATCGCCGATGGCCGCTGGTCGGTCCTCGATATTGTAGGGCGGGTCGAGATAGGGTTCGAAGCCGCCGGATGCATTGACCGCCGAGCGAAGCACCTTGGCGATCTTTTCGAATACCATGACCGACAGATCGAGCTCGATCACCGAAAGCGGCCGCGCGACGGCTGCTTCTATGTCTTCTGCGCGTGCACCCAGCATATGCTCCATCAGCGTCATGATGAAGCCGGCACCGCAGCCGAGGATGAAATTCGGCGCCCAGTTGCGCAGCGAACCATTGACCAGGGCATGGCTGCCGCCAAGCCCGGTAATCAGCTCGTTCATCGAGCCGGACCGGCAGCCGGCATAGGCGACATTCAAGTCCAGGCCCGTTTCGCTCTTGATGATGTCGGGCAGGAATTCGGCATAGACCTGGGCGAAGGCGGTGCCGAGTTTCGCAAGCGTCGCCTGATCGCCGAGATTGCCTGTAAGCTTGGCAAAAAGGGTGCGGTCCATCGTCTGTGCCCTGTGCGCGGATTGCTGGCTCATGATCGTCAGGCTGCCTTGCTTTCACCGCCGGGGTTCATCATTTCCTGCTCGACCGCATCGATCGAGGGACGCTCGTAGGAAGAGATGGTCTTGCGGCCGTATTCGAGCGCGACCTGCGGCACCGATCCGTTCATGTAGGCAAGCAGCGTCTGCTTCACGATGACGTAGAGGCGGTGCTGTTTGTTGCGCACGACCTTGATCTGGGAGACCAGCGGCGCGCAGACCGAATAGGACAGAATGATGCCGAGGAAGGTGCCGACCAGCGCCGAACCGATGAGATGGCCGAGCACCTCGGGTGATTCGTTGATGTGGCTCATCGCTTTGATGACGCCGAGAACGGCGGCCACGATACCGATCGCGGGGAAGGAATCGCCCATGATCGTGATCGAATGATAGGGCTTCATCTTGTCGTGCTGCATCGTGTCGAGTTCTTCGTCCATCAGCGCCTCGATCTCGTGCGAGCGGGCATTGCCGATGATGATGAGGCGGACATAGTCGCAGATAAAGGCCGTCAGATCCTTGTTCTTCAGCACCGTCGGCGCGGCCTTGAAGATCGTCGATTCGTCGGGATTGTCGATATGGGCTTCGATCTCGTTGCGCGACTTGGTGCGCAGATCGCGCATCAGGGCATAGAGCACGCCGAGCGTGTCGAGATAGTCGCGCTCCTTGGGAACCGCATGGCGGAAAGCCTCTCCGAGCGCTTTGCCCGAATCCTTCACCACCTTCATCGGATTGGCCATGATGAAGCCACCGAGACCGGCGCCTGCGATAATGACAAATTCGAACGGCTGGAACAGCGCGCCTACGTCTCCGCCCATAGCCATGAAGCTGCCTATGATGCAGCCGCAGGTCACTACAAATCCGATAATAATATTCATCGTCGGTCCACACCTGAACGTTGCTTCATACGATGAACTAGGGGACCTGCCTTGCGTGAGGCTGTTCGATGGACCTCTGAACCTCCTTTTTGCCTTGTCAGCTTCGCACAAGCCAAGCCCTGCAGGATAGCGGGTAAGGGCATCCATGCCCCGCTAACGAAATGTAGGAGCGCCGACGGCGTTTCCTTTCCCGTTATTCTCCAATGTCCGGAGGGCGTTGAAAATGCAGTCTGGTATTTATGTGTCGCTATCCTCCCAGATGGCGCTCGAGCGGCGCCTGACGACGATCGCCGATAACTTGGCCAACGTGAACACGACGGGTTTCCGCGGCACTGAGGTCAAGTTCGATCAGGTCCTCAGCAATACCCAAAACAAGCTCAACGCCAAGGTTGCCTTCGTCTCGCAGGGCAACGACTACCTCTCCACCGACAATGGCGAACTTCAGAATACCGGCAATCTCTTCGATTTCGCCGTCAAGGGTGACGCCTATTTCGGCATGAACACGCCGGCAGGCCTGGTGCTGAGCCGCGATGGCCGCTTCACCATGACCGAAAGCGGCGCGCTGGTTTCCACGCGCGGCTTCCCGGTCCTCGATCCTGGCGGTGCGCCGATCCAGCTCGACCCCGCCGGCGGTCCGCCGAGCGTCGCGTCGAACGGCACGATCACGCAGAATGGCCGGAGCATGGGGCAGATCGGCCTCTATAGCGCCGATGTCAGCAAGGGCTTCCTGCGCTATGAGAACAGCGGCATCCTGCCAACCGATACGCCGCAGGCGGTGATCGACCGTTCGAATATCGGCATTGCTCAGGGCTATCTTGAAAACTCCAACGTCAACGGCATGCGGGAAATGACCAATCTGATCGAGGTCAGCCGCGCCTTCGATAATATCAGCACCCTCACCAGCAGCAGTGAAGGCACGCTCACCGACGCCATCAAGACCCTCGGCGGCAGCCAGTAAAGAGACTGATGATGGTCGAGGATCGGTTGCCGGAAGGCGCGTTGTCGCCGAAGCTTTCGCATATGGCCGTTTTGGCAGGCCAGTATGCGATGGCGGAGAATGCCGTGGCCCATGGCGGCCATGTGCGCACCATCGCTGCCGGCCACTATACCGTTGCCGGCCTTTCCAGACAGGTGCGCCTCGGCGATTTCGTCGCGCATCGGTCGCCGACGGGCGTCCACCTCGGCGAAGTCGTCCGCGTCGAACCGGAACTCACCTATGTCTGTCCGATCGAGCCGGGCGAACCGATCGGCATCCAGGACACCATCATCCGCAAGGGCGCCTTTCGCATCGCGCCCGATGACAGCTGGTGCGGCCGCACGATCAACTCGCTCGGCGAGCCGATCGATGGGCTGGGGCCGCTGACCGCGGGTCTTGAAGCGCGCTCGATCTCCAACACGGCCCCGCCGTCGATGACGCGAAAGCGCGTCGAGACCGGGTTCAAGACCGGCGTCCGTGCCATCGATATCTTCTCGCCGCTCTGCCTTGGTCAGCGCCTCGGCATCTTCGCCGGCTCCGGTGTCGGCAAATCGACGCTGCTGTCGATGCTGGCGAGAGCCGAAGCCTTCGACAAGGTGGTGATCGCGCTCGTCGGCGAACGCGGCCGCGAAGTGCGCGAATTCATCGAGGATACGCTCGGTTCCCACATGCAGAAATCGGTGGCGGTCGTCGCGACGAGCGACGAGAGCCCGATGCTGCGCAAGATGGCACCGCTTTCGGCCATCACGATCGCCGAGCATTTCCGCGACAAGGGCGACAACGTTCTCCTGATCGTCGACAGCGTTACCCGTTTCGCTCATGCCATCCGCGAAGTGGCGACGGCCTCCGGTGAGCCGCCGATCGCGCGCGGATATCCGGCTTCCGTGTTCACCGAATTGCCGCGCCTTCTCGAGCGGGCAGGCCCCGGACCGGAAGGGACCGGCACAATCACCGCCATCATCTCCATCCTCGTCGATGGCGACAACCATAACGACCCGATTGCCGATTCCACCCGTGGCATTCTCGACGGTCACATCGTGCTGCAGCGCAGCCTCGCCGAAGAGGGGCGCTACCCGCCGATCGATCCGCTGGCATCCGTCTCGCGTCTGGCGCGAAAGGCCTGGACCGCGGATCAGGAGAAGCTGGTTTCACGCCTGAAGGCGCTGGTGCACCGCTACGAGGAAACGCGCGATCTGCGCCTGATCGGCGGCTATCGCCAGGGCAGCGACGCCGATCTCGATATCGCCGTGCGCCAGGTGCCGATCATCTACGACATACTGAAGCAGACCCCGGGCGAAGAGCCGTCGGCGGATGCCTTCACCGATCTTGCGACTGCCCTCAGAAACGCTTCGAGCGGTGTCCCCGCCAGAGCCAAGTGATGGCCGTGCACAGCACCACCTCGATTTTTCCTTGTCCGCAGCCTGCCGGATATTGCCGAATGTCATGCCGAAAAAGGGGCCAGAAGTGAGAGAATCCGACGCAGACGAACCGGTCGCCCCGCCGAAATCGGCGAGAAGGCGAACCGTTACGGACAAGGCTCTGGCCTTTACCGGACTGGCGCTTGCCGGTGCCTCGGCCTTCTTCCCCTGGTACGTGTTTCTGAACCCGGACAAGTTCGGCATTCAGGTGGCCGAAGGCGATCGCACCCGCGATTTGCCGAACTGGCCCGGCCGCACGATCGTCAGCGTATCGCCGCTCGCCATGGTCAACAAGAATCCCGCCGAGCCGAAAGACTTGATTCCCGATCCGCTGACGACGGCGACGGTCAGCAATGCCGGCCGTGAGGACGACAAGGGGCCGCCGGCCGATCAGCAGCCGTTTCCCGGCAAGTCCGCGTTTCAACTGCTGCATGTCGCCAATGGCCGCGCGCTGATCGAGGACGACACCGGCATGTATGTCGTGCGTGTCGGATCGCTTCTGCCCGACAACAGCCGGTTGGCTTCGATCGAACAGCGAGAGGGAAAATGGGTCATCGTCACCTCGACGGGCGATGTCTACGGCAACAATTGAAGAAAACCCGGAACCGCCTGGATTTCAGGCGCTTCGAAGACTTTACAGGAACGCATTTCTCGCAAGTCCCACGCAAGATTATCCCGCTAGATTCACAGTGTAAGAACGGAGAGAAGCCCATGCAACCCATTCAGCTCTTTGACCTGGCCTCGCGGCAAGCCGAGTGGCTCCAGGTACGTCAGCAGGTTGTTGCCGGCAATATCGCCAATGCCAATACACCGAAGTTTCACGCCAAGGATGTCACGCCATTCCAGGCCGTTCTGGACAACCAGAACGTCGGCATGGCCCAGACAAATCCCGCGCATCTTTCGGGCAGCGAATTCAGCACGAGCGGCAACGTCAACGTTGAGGAAGCGCCGCTCAACCAGGAAATTGGTGTCCAGGAGTCGGGTAACACCGTCGGCCTGGAAGACGAGCTCGCCAAGGCAGGTGAAATCAAGCGCCAGTACAGCTTGAACACCGCTCTCGTCGGCTCCTTTCATCGCATGATGTTGATGACCGTAAAACAATAGATGAAGTGAAGATGTCATGGACCCCTTATCAGCCGCATTGAAAATTGCAGGCTCCGGCCTGGAGGCTCAGTCGACTCGTCTGCGTGTTGTCTCCGAAAATATCGCCAACGCCCGCTCGACGGGTGACACGCCCGGTGCCGATCCTTATCGGCGCAAGACGGTAACGTTCGGTGCCGAAATGGACCGCGCCAATGGCGTCACCACGGTCGGCGTCAAGAAGCTTGGCGAAGACACGGGCAAGTTCGTCGAAGAATACGATCCCAGTAATCCGGCCGCGGACCAGAAGGGCTACGTCAAGATGCCCAACGTCAACGTCCTCGTCGAGATGGCCGACATGCGCGAAGCCAATCGTTCCTACGAGGCCAATCTGCAGACGGTCAGACAGGCCCGTGATCTCATCTCCTCCACTATTGATCTGCTGAAGAACCAATGATCGACTCGGTTAAGAATGTAGCCTCCCTCTCGGCGACGCGCGGCCTTAGCAGCATCGCCACGGATCTGACCTCCGCCGCTTCCAGCGCAATGAACGCCTCGCCGGCCGTCGCTGCTGGAGCGGATGCCGGAATGAGCTTCGCGTCGGTCATGTCGAATGTCGCGAAGGATTCCATCAACTCGCTGAAGGACGCTGAAAACGCCTCCTTCGCCGGCATCAAGGGCACGATGAGCACTCGCGAAGTCGTCGACAAGGTCATGCAGGCCGATCAGACCCTGCAGACCGCGATCGCACTGCGCGACAAGGTGGTCTCGGCGTTCCTCGATATTACGAAGATGCAGATCTAGCGCGGGGTTTCCCGCTCTAATTACTTGATTTGGCGTGAGTTGTTCGCAAGCCGCTTCGCGGTTTCGAAGGTCCCGCCCTGGCTCGAAGGACGAAAGCATGAGAGCGCTCGCAATTGCCGCGACGGGCATGGACGCCCAGCAGACCAATCTCGAAGTGATCGCGAACAACATCGCGAACATCAATACGACGGGTTACAAGCGCTCGCGCGCCGAGTTCTCCGACCTTCTCTACCAGACCGAGCGCGCCAAGGGCATTGCCAACAGGCCGAACCAGGCAGTCGTGCCGGAAGGCGCCAATATCGGCCTCGGCGTGCAGACCGTGGCCGTGCGCAACATTCAGGTTCAGGGCGAACTGTCGCAAACCCAGAACGAGCTCGATGTAGCCCTCGTCGGTCGCGGCTGGTTCCAGATCCAGATGCCCGACGGCACGACCGCATACACGCGCGCCGGCTCCTTCAACAAGAGCGACACCGGCCAGATCGTCACGCCCGATGGCAACGTGTTGGAGCCGGGTATCACGATCCCGAACAATGCGAGCAGCCTCGCCATCAGCCAGTCCGGCCAGGTGACGGCGATCATCGGCACAGCGACAACGCCGACGGTACTCGGCCAGCTGCAGATCGCCAATTTCGTCAATGAAGCCGGCTTGCAGCCGATGGGCAGCAACCTCTTCACGCAGACGCCGGCGTCGGGCGATCCCGTCGTCTCCGATCCGAACCAGAACGGCTTCGCCTATCTGAAGCAGAACTATCTGGAATCGTCGAATGTCGATCCGGTCAAGGAAATCACCGATCTGATCACCGCGCAGCGCGCCTACGAGATGAATTCGAAGGTCATCACGACGGCCGACGAAATGGCGCAGATCGTCAGCAAGAACCTGAAGTAGCGAGAGGGACGGGCCGAACATGAGGTTTCGCCGGATGAAAAGCTTGGCAATGGCATGGTTCGCCGCAGCGAGCCTCTCCGTCGTATTCGCGTCGGCTGCGCCCGCCGGTGCGCAGAGTACCGATGGAGCAAGTCTCGGAACCGCCGTGGTGCCGACCGAGACGATCTATCCGGGCGATATCATCAGCAGCGGCCAACTCGAGGAGGTCGAGGTCACCAACCCCAACCTGACCGGCGACTATGCCAAGCGGCTTCGCGATGTCACCGGCCTTGTGTCGAAGCGCACACTTCTTCCCGGCCGCACGATCTCGATCTCGGCATTGCGCCAGCCCTATGCGGTGACGCGCGGCTCCAACGTCCGTCTGGTGATGAGCATGGGCAGCATGACGATCACGGCGGCGGGCACGCCGCTGGATGATGGCGCCGTCGGCGACAACGTCCGTGCCCGTAATATGGACTCCGGCATCATCGTCAACGGCACGGTCCTGCAAAACGGTACGATCCGCGTGGTTGCGAAATGAAACGGCTTCGTCAATTTCTAGCAGTTCTCTTCGCATTGCCGAGCCTGATCATCGCGGATCCGGCTGCGGCAATGCAATCGCGCATCAAGGACATCGCGTCGCTGCAATCGGGTCGCGACAACCAGCTGATCGGCTACGGTCTGATTGTCGGTCTCCAGGGGACCGGCGACGGTCTGCGTTCTTCGCCATTCACCGAGCAATCCATGCGCGCGATGCTGCAGAACCTCGGCATCTCGACGCAAGGCGGTCAATCCGCCGCCAAGAATACCGCCGCCGTCATGGTGACGGCGAACCTGCCGCCTTTTGCAAGTCCAGGCAGCCGCATCGACGTGACGGTCAGCTCGCTCGGCGATGCGACGTCGCTGCGCGGCGGCACGCTGATCATGACCTCGCTGAGCGGCGCCGACGGCCAGATCTATGCCGTGGCGCAAGGCTCCGTCATCGTATCCGGTTTTCAGGCTCAGGGGGCTGCCGCCACGGTGACCGAAGGTGTGACGACGGCCGGCCGCGTGCCCGGCGGCGCCATCATCGAGCGCGAATTGCCGTCGCGTTTCAAGGATTCCGTCAATCTGGTCCTGCAACTGCGCAATCCGGACTTTTCCACCTCGATCCGCATCGCCGACACGGTCAATACCTGGGCGACCTCGCGTTACGGCGCGCCGATCGCAGAAGCCAAGGATTCGCAGGAGGTGACGATCGCCAAGCCGAAGATGGCGGATCTGACGCGGCTGATGGCCGACATCGAAAATCTCAACGTCCAGACAGATACGCCGGCCAAGGTCGTCATTAACGAGCGCACCGGAACGATCGTCATCGGCGCCGATGTCCGCGTCTCGCCGGTCGCCGTCAGCTACGGAACGCTGACCGTGCAGGTCAGCGAGAATCCGCAGGTGATCCAGCCCGAACCCTTCTCGGATGGCCAGACGGCGATCCAGGACCAGACCGATATCACCGCCACCAAGAGCGGCGGCCGCGTGGCGGTGCTGGAAGGACCTGATCTGAAGACGTTGGTCTCGGGTCTCAACAATATCGGCGTCAAGCCGGACGGCATCATCGCCATCCTGCAAGGCATCAAGTCGGCCGGCGCCCTGCAAGCGGAGCTCGTATTGCAATGATATTGACCGCCATTGCCAGAAGTGCGCTGATTTCCTGCAGTCTTGCAACAAGCGCCTTGCTCTTGTCACTTGGTACGGCTTTGGCGCAGGAAGCGCCGAAGCCGGTTACCGATCCCGCCTCCAGCCAGGATGAGATCCGGCAGTTCTGCACCAACATTGCCGATCCGGCCCGCGATCAACGCTATCTGCTTCAGAAGCAGGAACTGGAAAAACTCCAGGCGGATGTCGATCAGCGCATCGCTACCATGGAGAAGCGCAAGGCTGAATATGAGGATTGGCTGAAACGCCGCGACGACTTCCTCAAGACGGCCGATCTCGGCCTGGTCGATATCTACAAGAACATGAAGCCGGATGCCGCTGCCGCCAGTCTCAACGACGTGAGGACGGTCATCGCAGCGGCCATCATCATGAAGCTTTCTGCGCGTCAGTCGAGCCTGATCCTCGCGGAAATGGATGCGAAGAAGGCGGCCGTCATCACCAATATCATCGCCAGCGCATCCGACCCGAATACATCGAAGTCGAAGGATCCCTCATGAACCAGCGTCTTACGGCCGCCTGCGCAATCGTCGTCTTCCTCGCCGGTTGCCAGTCGCAGGCCCTCAAGGAAATCGGCAGGGCGCCTGCCATGAGTCCGATCGGCAGCGGCCTGCAATATGCGCAGACGCCGCAGATGTCGCAATATCCGAAGCGGCCGCATCAGGTCGCGCAGGGCTATTCGCTCTGGAATGATTCGCAGGCCGCCCTTTTCAAGGACGCGCGCGCGCTCAATGTCGGCGACATCCTGACGGTGACGATCAAGATCGACGATAAGGCGAATTGGGACAACGAGACCAATCGCAATCGCACGAACAAGAGCGATATGAACTGGAACATTACCGCCAAGATTTTCGGCTGGCAGCCCAGCACCAATGCCGATGCGACTTCGGGCTCCGACACCAGCACCGACGCCAAGGGTAAGATGCAGCGCTCCGAGCAGATCAATCTTCTGGTCGCAGCTGTCGTGACCGGCATTCTCGAAAACGGCAACCTGATGATCAGCGGCTCGCAGGAAGTGCGTATGAACCAGGAAATCCGTATTCTCAACGTCGCCGGCATTGTCCGGCCGCAGGACGTGACCTCGGAGAATACCATCTCCTACGACAAGATCGCCGAGGCACGCATCTCCTATGGCGGCCGTGGTCGTCTGACGGAAATACAGCAGCCTCCGAGGGGACAGCAGGCCGTCGACCTGCTCTCGCCGCTCTGATTTGGCTCTGATTTGATAGTGGACGGATAGGGATATGGCAGTAGCCGCAGACGAACCGGCAAAGGGCAAGGGATCGCCGCTGATCATGATGATCGTCGGCCTGCTGGTGCTGACCGTGCTCGGCGGCGGTGGCGGCTGGGTGCTGGGAACCATGGTGGCGCCGCGGATCAAGCAGGCCACCGCTGCGGTCCAGGCGACTGCAAAGGCCGGCGGTGACAGCAAGCAGGCTGCGGCGACCGCCCAGGCGAACGGAATCATCCCGCTCGATCCGATCACCACCAATCTCGCCTATCCCTCGCAGAGCTGGATCAGGCTGGAGCTTGCGCTGGTTTTCAAGGGGCAGCCGGACCCTCAGCTCGCCCAGGCGATCCATCAGGATATCCTTGCCTACATACGCACGGTTTCCTTGCAGCAGATCGAAGGTGCACGCGGCCTGCAATATCTTCGGGATGACATTCAGGAGCGTGTTGACCTGCGCTCGGAAGGACGAGTAACGAAAGTTATGTTCAGAACTTTCGTGATCGAATGAGTCGATTAGCACTTGCCCTATCTATATTAGTGATTGTTGCATTCTCGCCTGAACTGGCGATGGCGCAGCAATTGTCGCAACAGCTTCCGACCGATCTTCTGAACGCGCCGGTCAACGGCTCTGTTGCCGCCTGGATCATCCGCACATTCGGGCTGTTGACGATCCTGTCGATCGCGCCAGGCATCCTGATCATGGTGACGAGCTTTCCGCGCTTCATCATCGCCTTTTCGATCCTGCGCACCGGCATGGGCCTTTCGACGACGCCGTCGAACATGATCCTGCTCAGCCTTGCTTTGTTCATGACTTTCTATGTCATGTCGCCGACCTTCGATCAGGCCTGGAAGGATGGCGTGCAGCCGCTGCTTGCCAATCAGATTTCGGAAGCCGATGCGGTGCAGCGCATCGCTGAGCCGTTCCGTACCTTCATGTCCAACAACACGCGCGACAAGGATCTGAAGCTTTTCGTCGATCTGGCGCAGGAGCGTGGCCAGACGACCGTTGTCGACAACAAGATCGACTATCGTGTCCTGATCCCGGCCTTCATGATCTCGGAGATCCGCCGCGGCTTCGAAATCGGCTTCCTTGTGGTACTGCCGTTTCTCGTCATCGACCTGATCGTGTCGACCATCGTCATGGCGATGGGCATGATGATGCTGCCGCCGACTTCGATCTCACTGCCGTTCAAGATTCTCTTTTTCGTGCTGATCGACGGCTGGAACCTTTTGGTCGGCAGCCTGGTCCGCTCTTTCCACTGAGAAAGCAAGTATAAGACGATCGCCGGAGATTTTCGCTCCGGCGATCGCTGAGCTTACTCGGCCGCGATTGCTGCGGAGTTCCGGTCGTCTTCCATGAACGGTTCCGTGCGCACCGGTAGCGCCGGCACGTCCATGTGATCGGGAGCGAGACCCTGCTTGGCTCGCACCGCCATCATCTCGAAGGCCGCCTCCAGGTGGTGCGTGAAGCGCTCTGCATCGAAGAGCGGCTTGATGTAGCGATTGGCCGCCAGCCTTTCCTTGAACTGGGCGATCCGCTCCGGCTGGCCGGCGAGCTGTACCGCCATGTCCTCATAAGCCCTCTCGTCCTCGGCCACCAGTTCCGGCAGGCCGATGGCATTCAGCAGGCTTTCGCTGACGCGCGAAGCGAAATTGGTGCCCTTGATGGTGAGGACCGGCAGGCCGCCCCACAGCTGTTCCGAAGTCGTCGTGTGGCCGTTAACCGGGAAGGTATCGAGGCCGAGATCGGCAAGCTGCTGGCGGTCGATATGGTCCTCGTAGCGAATGCGGGTAGTAAAGACGACTCGCTTGCGGTTGACGCCGCGGGCTTCCAGGCGCGCCCAGATATTGGCTTCCGCCCGCGGGCCGTTGCAGAGTAGCCAGAGCACGCTGTTCTTGCTGCGCTTGAGGATATTACACCATATGTCGACCATCTCCGGCGTGATCTTGCGGTTGCCGTTGAAGGAGGCATAGACGAAGGCGTCCTCGGGCAGCCCGTGCTCCGCACGTGTCGTTTGCCGCGGCTTCGGACGATTGATCGGGTCGTTCGGCTGGTAGCAATCGGGCAGGCGGCAGAATTTTTCGTGGAAATGCACCTTCGAATGATCCGGCAGCACGTAATGGTCGCCGATGATGTAGTCGAGGTCGATATTGACGGTCGTGCCGGGAAAGCCCAGCCAGGCGACTTGGATCGGAGCGGGCTTGTAGTTGAGGATGAAAGCGCGGCTTCCCTTGGTATGTCCCTTGAGGTCGACGAGAATGTCGATCCCGCGGGCGCGGATCGCTTCTGCTGCAGCTTGGTTGGAAAGGCCGCGAATGTCGACCGTCGTCCCCAGTGCCGAATAGTCGAAGGCCTCCTCCTTCTGGTGAGCCGCCTCCGAGTGGTCGAAAAGGGTGATTTCGAACCGATCCTTGTCGTGCAACTCGAGGACGCGCTGCATCAGCTTCATGGTCGCATGCCCCGGCCAGAAGTCGGAGGAAAGGTAGCCGATGCGGATCTTGCTGCCCCATGTATGCGGCAGTTTGCGGCGGGCTTCTGCATGGCCTGCCGGCAGCGGTTCGGTGTCGTGGATCGCGAGCTTGTTGATCGCCTCGTCGCCGCACCAGTGGAGATGGAAGAAGGGATTGTCGGGAATGACGTGCTCAAGCTTGCCCTGGGCAAGCGATGCCGTGACCGGGGCCATATGTTTTTCGACAGCTGCCAGATCGGACACCTCGCGCGCGAAGATCAGGTAGAGCGCGCGGAAAATGACATGGTCGGGATGCTTCTTGAACAGGGTCGCGACGATGTGCCGGTTGCTTTCGTCATAGAGATCGTCGGTCAGCAGCCTTGCGGCCATCTGGCGATGCTTGAGTTCCGGTCCTTCGACGAGCACGGTCTTGAAGCCGGTCAGCAGGTCCTTTTGCTGACGGCCGAGGAAAATGCGGCTGAGGATGAAGGCAAGGTCCGGGTCCTTGAATGCCAGGGGCAGGATCAGGCTTCCGATCGCGAGAGCCTGATCGTCGTTGCCGCAATCGCCGTGCAGCAGCAGAGCTTCCCGAAGATATTCGTCGCGCTGCGGCTTTTGCCGGCCGGCCAGCTCGTAGGCGCTCGCCGCATCCGATCGGAAGCCGAGTTTCAGCAGCGTCTTTGCCAGGAGTGCATAGGTCTTGGGCGACCTGTCGATGTTCAGCAGCTCGTTCAGCGTTTCGAGTGCGCGCGTATATTGCCCCTTTTGGTAGAAGCTGGACGCTGTCACAAAGGCATTTTTCGTATTCACGAGCGAGAACTCCGAGCGATATGTTGACCGGCTCTCGCCGAAGGTCGAGGGCCGGCATCATGGATTCGCCTCATGATCCCTCACGGAGCTTGCCTGAAACCGAAGCACCGGTCGAAATTGCCTTTACGGATTCTTAGCCACGTTCTCGAGAGGCGATGTTCACCGGCCCCGGATTTAAGAAATTGGCAAGCAATGGGTGCGAACTTCCTCGCGACATGACGGGTTTGGTCCTCTAGGAAAATGGATCGAGGGGCATGAAGCTGCTCCGTCATCGCCGGTATCTCAGTCCGGTATGTCCTCCTTTTGTATCCAGTTTCCAGGGGACACTCCTATGACCAGCATTATCACTAACAATTCCGCAATGGCCGCCCTCCAGACGCTGCAGAACATCAGCAGCAACCTGCAGGACACGCAGCAGGCTGTTTCTTCCGGCCTGCGCATCTCCAAGGCTTCCGACAACGCCGCTTACTGGTCGATCGCCACCAGCATGAAGTCCGACAACAGCGCCATCGGCGCCGTTTCCGACGCTCTCGGCCTCGGCGCTGCCAAGGTTGACACCGCATCGACGGCCGTCACCAGCGCCATCGACATCGTCGGCCAGATCAAGGACAAGCTTGCAACCGCCATGGAAGGCTCGGTTGACAAGGGTTCGGTTCAGGAAGAAATCGGCCAGCTGCAGCAGCAGCTGCAGAGCGTTGCCCAGTCGGCTTCGTTCAACGGCGAAAACTGGGTCATGGCCGCAAACAACGGTTCGGCTTCGGTTGTTTCCTCGTTCATCCGCGGCACCAACGGCACCGTTTCGGTCAGCACGAGCTCTTACGCCTTCAGCACCGGCGCAACCGGCAACGTTCTGTTCGGTGCAAACTCGGCCGGCACGATCGACACGACCTCGGGCATCCTCGGCACGAAGGACAGCACCGTTGGCGCTTCGGTATTCAGCCTCGACATCAGCAGCATGACCTCCGGCCAGATCTCCAGCGCGCTCAACATGGTTCAGACCGCTCTGAACTCCATGACCAGCCTGGGTTCGAAGCTCGGCTCCATCTCCAGCCGTATCGACCTGCAGACGAGCTTCGCTTCCTCGCTCTCCGACTCGATCCAGTCGGGCGTTGGCAAGCTGGTTGACGCCGACATGGAACAGGAATCGAGCAAGCTGTCCGCTCTGCAGACGCAGCAGCAGCTGGCCATCCAGTCCCTGTCGATCGCCAACTCCTCGACCCAGTCGATCCTGTCGCTCTTCCGTTAATAGGAAGCGCCAACGCCTCGCGTTGGTCGAAAATCCTAAACAACAAGTTAACCGCGCCTATCTAAGGCGCGGTTTTTTTTATATTTTCCGGCCGAAGGCGGTTCAGCTTTTCTTAACTATATTGCTGTTTCTTAAGACCATCGAAGCGGCGAGTTAACCTTAACGAATTTGGTTAATAGGCATGATGCTGAATGCCGTTACCGGTTTTAGGTCCGGAATGTCCCTTATTCAACCACTGCCAAAGGGGCAAATATCATGACGAGCATTCTTACCAACAACGCCGCAATGGCTGCTCTCCAGACGCTGCGCAACATCGGCTCGAACCTGCAGGAGACGCAGAGCGCCGTTTCTTCCGGCCTGCGCATCTCCAAGGCTTCCGACAACGCCGCTTACTGGTCGATCGCCACCAGCATGAAGTCCGACAACAGCGCCATCGGCGCCGTTTCCGACGCTCTCGGCCTCGGCGCTGCCAAGGTTGACACCGCGACCACCGCCGTCACCAGCGCCATCGACATCGTCGGCCAGATCAAGGACAAGCTTGCAACCGCGATGGAACCGTCGGTCGACAAGAAGTCCGTTCAGGAAGAAATCTCCCAGCTCCAGCAGCAGCTGCAGAGCGTTGCTCAGTCGGCTTCGTTCAACGGCGAAAACTGGGTCATGGCCAAGAGCGGCGATTCCGCTTCGGTTGTATCGTCCTTCATCCGCGGCACCAACGGCACCGTTTCGGTTAGCTCCACCGCCTACGCCTTCGATACCGGCGCAACCGGCAACGTTCTGTTCGGCGCCAATGCAGCCGGCACGATCGACACGTCTTCGGGCATCCTCGGCACGCAGGACAGCACCGTCGGCGCTTCGGTATTCAGCCTCGACATCAGCAGCATGACGGGTGGCCAGATCTCCAGCGCGCTCAACATGGTTCAGACCGCCCTGAACTCCATGACCAGCCTGGGTTCGAAGCTTGGTTCGGTCTCCAGCCGTATCGACCTGCAGACGACCTTCGCTTCCTCGCTCTCCGACTCGATCCAGTCGGGCGTTGGCAAACTGGTTGACGCCAACATGGAAGAAGAATCGAGCAAGCTGTCTGCTCTGCAGACGCAGCAGCAGCTGGCCGTCCAGTCCCTGTCGATCGCCAACTCGTCGACCCAGCAGATCCTGACGCTCTTCCGTTAATAGGAAGCGCCCGGCCACGCGTTGGCTGGTCATACAGGAAAACGATCTTGCCGCGCCTTCTCCGGAGGGCGCGGTTTTCGTTTCGGCACCGCGCAGTTACGGCCTAAAGCGCAACATCAGCCTTTCGCCTGACAGCATCGACGAAGCCATCGAACAGCTTGCGCATGGCAACCTGCTTGTAGGGATAGACGATGGGGTCATCCATATTGTGGACCACCATTGCCACGTCTAGCTCGAATACCAGCAGACGACCGTCAGGAAGTTCCGCGCAGTCGATGCCGAAATAGTCGAGCTTGATATGACGGCAGAGCGCTGCAAAACTCTCTTTGTGGCGAACGGCGAAGTCGCGATCGAAATCCTCCATCCACGCTTGCTCGACCGCTCGCTTTTCCGCACTCTGGCCCATGCCGGCGCTCAGATAGTGCACGATCCAGTGATCAGAGAGCGCCATATGGCTGGCAAAGGCCTTGCCGTCGATGAATACGACGCGTTGCTTGTTGTAGTAGCCGTCCGCCCCACGGAAATCGATGAAGGGTGCCACGTATAGCTCTGGTGCCGGCTGTGTCGCGAGAAAGGCTGCCAGTTCGGCCGGATCGGAGATGCGCTCCATTCCATTACCGGCATGTGTGCTGAGCGGGCGCACGACCAGCGGGAAGGTAAGGCCCGGGGCGCAGTCTTGCAGCTGCTTGGCGCCAGCGCCGACGGCTGCGAGATCGTCGCGCGATACGCGATGGGTGGTGGGCGAGAGGATCGACGGTTCGCCCGCCAGCATTCCGCTCACCCCGTCGCGCGTCAGCCTCGCGATCAGTTCCGGATTGCGGTTCATCACCAGACCGTCGAACCCGGCAAGCAGCCCCTGCATGTGAGCGAGCAGCGGAGCGTTTTCGGTCGACTCTCCGATCGCCATGAAGGCGACGTCATGATCCGGCAGACCGACGAGTGCGGAGGTTTGCAGGTCGACATAGCGCAGCCATAGCACGCAATCGCTGCCCGCCAGCAGAAAATCCAGCGGCGTATTGGCCATGAAATCACCCTCGGTGACGAAGGCCAAAAGGCGCGGTCCGGTTCCGTTGCCGTGGACCACGCGGAAGTCACGCCGCAGCTGCACGGCGTTCTTCAGGATCTGGCGTGCCTCTTCGGTGCGGCCGAGCGTTTGCAGGATGATCGCCAGGTCCATGAATGCGGCCGCATCGGTCGAATCGGCCGTCACGCGTTGCATGAGCTCGTTCCATAGCGGCGTCACGTCGCGGCCGGCATAGACGAGCGAGACGATTCTTTGCATGCCGAGAATTCGCGAAGCGTCCAGTGTATTGGGGAGCGCTGGATCGATGGTTGGGGCTTTGGTCATCAGCATTGGGGGAGATCCTGTCGGGAGCCGATCGTCAAAACGCTATGAACGAGCTGGTCGATATCCGCCTGACGCGTGCGGTGGTTCACGATCGCGGCGCGGATTGCCGGCTGCCCGTTCAGATGGGTCAGGGATGGAGCGACGCGGCCTTCGGCATGCAGCCGCTCGACGATTTGGGAATTGATGGACGCAGGTATCGTTCCGTCCGCGCCGACATAGGCGAAGCAGACGATATTGAGCGCGACCGGTGCGAGCAATGTCAGATGAGGTTCCTGTTCGATGCGCTCGGCCAGCCTGCGGGCCAGCCTGCAGTTGGCGCTCATCGCGTCCCCCAGAGCTTTGACGCCGTAGGTTTTCAGCGTGAACCAGGTCTTCAGCGCCCTGAAGCCGCGCGACAGATCCGGGCCGTAGTCGCAGGGCCACCAGTCTCCGCCGGCAAGCCCGGTGGCTGCACGGCTGAGATAGGCGGCATCCGAAGCAAAGGTCTGCCGCTGCCATTCGCTGTCCCGCACAAGCAGGAAACCGGCATCATAGGGCACCTGGCCCCATTTGTGGAAATCGAAGGCGAGCGAATCGCAGCTGTCGATCCCCGCAAACAGATGCGCGAGGTCAGAGCTCAATACGCCGAGGGCACCCAGCGCGCCGTCGACGTGAAAATGAAGATCGTAAGTGTCGGCGATATGCCGCAAACCGGCGAGGTCGTCGACGGCTCCGGTATTGACCGTTCCCGCACTGCCGATGACGAGGAACGGCACAAGACCTTCCCGCCTGTCGCGAAGGATCGCCTGTTCCAGCGCGCCGATATCGATCTGACCAAGGTTATTGACGGCTATGCGCCGGAGCTGATCGCTGCCGATACCGGACATTTCGAAAGCGCGGGGAACACAGCCATGAACCTCGTTCGAGGCATAGGCGACGAGCCGGGATTCGTCGGACAGACCGGTTGCACGCACATCGCGGCCGAGCTTCCGGCATCTGGCAATCTGTAATGCGACGAAATTGGCTTGCGATGCGCCGGTGAGGAAAATGCCGCCGGCCGTTTCCGGAAAGGAGAAGATCTCGCGCGTCCAGCGGATGATCTGGCGCTCGACTTCGATCGGCATATGGTCGCGCCCGCCGAGATTGGCATTCAGCCCGCCGGCGAGCATTTCGGCCAGCATGCCGGTAACGGTGCCGCCGCCCTGGACCCAGCCCATGAAACCGGGATGAATGTTGCCGCTGCCATAGGGGAGGATATTTTCCCGAAAGATGGCGTGGACTTCGGCCAGGTCGCTGGATTCGACCGGCAATGGTACATCGAACAGGGCGCGGATGGAGGAGGGGGCATGTTGCCAGACGGGTTTCGTTCCGAGCGTCTGGAGATGATCGAACATGTCGTCGAGCATCTGGTGACCCTGCCTGCGCAGAGCCTGCCAGTCGTCGGGGTCGAGGCTTGTTCGCTCTTGGCGATCAACCGCCGCCCGTCCGGCGTCCTGCAAACTGAACATCTCAACCTCGCATATGGCCGCCGCTGCCGACACCATCGCCGGAATGCCGCTGGGGATGACGGCCGTCTTCGTCCGACATTGGACGGATAGCGGCTATCTACGACGCCGAAGGTGGCGCGAGGCTGACTTGCGGTCTCTTGCTGCCCGTCGAACGGATGATATCCGGGCGAAAGTGGCACGTCGGCGCACGCTGTGCGGATGGATCCCTCCCAGGTTCAACGGAGGGTGGCGTAGAACGATGGCGCGCGGCCTGATGGTCTTTTAACGGAAAGGATGATTCCGTTAACTTTTGTGGTCGGCATTAATCTTTTATTAACCCTATTCCTGTCAGTTGCAGCTAGCGCAACGGTTGGTTAACCTCTCCTAAGAGGCGGTTAACAAGCATGAGGCTGATTGCCGTTCCCGGCCGCAGACCGGAATGTCCCTTCCAAATTCAGCCATAAGGGGCACTTTTCGATGACCAGCATCCTCACTAACGACGCGGCGATGTCCGCCCTCCAGACCCTGCGCTCCATCAACACGAATCTGCAGGATACGCAGAGCCGCGTTTCCTCGGGCTACAAAGTGGCCAAGGCAGCCGACAATGCCGCCTATTGGTCGATCGCGACCACCATGCGCTCCGATAATAGTGCGCTTTCAGCCGTCTCGGACGCATTGGGCCTGGGTGCGGCCAAGGTCGATACGGCCTATACGGCGATGGACAATGCCATCACCGTCGTTCAGCAGATCAAGGACAAGCTCGTCGCGGCAACGGAAAACAGCGTATCGAAGGCTGACGTCCAGGAAGAGGTCACGCAGCTGCAACAGCAGCTGGAGAGCATTGCGCAATCCGCTTCCTTCTCCGGACAGAACTGGATGTATGCGGCCAGTGGCGCCTCTGCCTCCGTCGTCTCCTCCTTCGTGCGCAACAATGACGGTACGGTTTCCGTCAACAGCACCAGCTATGCCTTCGATACCGGCTCGCAGGGCAACGTCCTGTTCGGCGCGAACAGCAGCGGAACGATCGACACGAGCTCGGGCATCCTCGGCAGCAAGCAGACCATCAGCGGCAACGACTATTCCGTCTTCAGCCTCGATATCACCAACATGACGAGCGGCGATATCGGTTTGGCGATGAACCTGGTGCAGGGCGCCCTCAACGCCATGAACAGCACGGCTTCGCAGCTCGGCTCTCTCTCCACCCGCATCGATCTGCAGACGAGCTTCGTCTCCACCCTTCGCGATACCATCGATTCTGGTGTCGGCAAACTCGTCGACGCGGATATGGAAGAAGAATCAAGCAGGCTCTCGGCGCTGCAGACCCAGCAGCAGCTGGCCATCCAGTCGCTGCAGATTGCCAACACCAGCGCGCAGAATGTTCTTGCTCTCTTCAAGTGAGCCTTGACTGGAGCTTGCGTTGAAATGGCGCGGCGGCATTTCCCTCTTGTCGCCGCGTATAAGCTTTTGTTAACGTTGTCGCTAATTGATTTGCAGTCTCTGCGCAGATCCGGCCTTCGTTCTCCTTCCAAGCGATTGCCGGACTGCGCTCTAGCGACGGGCCGCGCTGGGATATCTCCCGCTGGTGGGCATGAGGCCAATCGTTGCTGCCGGATCGGTCCGGCTTGCCAGTCCCAATGGAACTACGGATTTTCAGATGAGCAATGTGACGACGAATCCTACCACGTCGGCGGCGCTGACCGTGTTGCGCGGTATCAACAAAGATCTCGATGTCGTGCAGCAGCAGGTCTCGTCCGGTTACAGCATCCAGACGGCGAGCGACGATCCCACCTATTGGTCGATGGCGACCACCATGCGCTCGGACCAGAGCAGCCTTTCCACGATTACGGATGCGCTAGGCCTCGGCGCCTCCAAGGTCGATACCGCATCCACCGCCATGGATACGGTCGTCAGTCTGCTGACCCAGATTCAGTCCAAGCTGGTTTCGGCAAAGGAGCCAGGCACCGACAAGACTGCCGTCAATTCTGACATTCAACAGCTCAAGAATCAGCTGCAGTCCGTCACCCAGTCGGCATCCTTTTCCGGCGAGAACTGGCTCTATAATACGGAGCAGCAGCCCTCCACGCAGCAGTCGGTGATCAGCAACTTCACGCGTGGAACGGGCGGCCAGATCAGCTTCACGACGATCGGCTATGACAGCTCGCAGACCTTGATGGTCGATACCGTCAAACCCGAGCGCGGTTTGTTGACGAAGAATGTCGATGCAAGCACATTCGATACTTCGAGCAGCGGCAGCAGCACGCCTCGCAACTATTACCTCCTCTCCGCCACCGGCGGCACGACGCCGACGGGTGGAACCGAAATCGCGTTATCGAGCAGCACGACCGATGACGAACTGACCGACATGATCAATGTCACCAATTCGCTCCTGAAATCGGCAACATCAGCGGATTCGACATTGGGTCTGATGAAGTCGAATATCGACGATCAATCGGATTACATTTCCAAGCTCAGCGATGCCATCAAGAGCAGCGTCGGCGATCTCGTCGACACGAATATGGAAGAGGCCTCAGCGCGGCAGAGCGCCCTGCAGACGGCGCAGCAGATGGGCGTGCAGGCTTTGTCGATCGCCAATAGCATGGCGAGCAAGGTGTTGATTATTCTCCAATCGAAATGATTGCCGGGCGGCACCGTCCGATCGGCAATACCGCATTGCATTCATCCTCGCACAAGTTTGACTGCCTACGGTCCTTCGCAGTGGCTTGGCTGCGCAATGTGCCGGTGACATTAGTCCCGGAAGGTGCTGCCTGAGGACGGAAACCGGAAGCGTGATGATCGACGTTTTGAGAATGGGAATGGATCGGCCGGCTGTCGGCATCGACTTGCAGCGTCTCTGCGACGCGAATGGGGAGATGCGCGCGTGAGCTTGACTTTGTCCCGATATCTCAAGGATTTCAGCGCCGAACAGGTTCCGCCGCCTCATGTCGAGGATATGGCCTTTGCGGAACCGGTCGAATTTCCCGAAAGCCCGCTCGAGCCGCCCGTTGATGTCGAGGCCGAGCGCCGCGTTGCCTATGCGGAAGGGCATGAGGCAGCGACCCAGGAACTGACACTAAAGCATCAGGCCGAGATCGACGGCATGGCCCAGTCGTTTCGGGCAGAAATGGATGCGCTGCGGATACGCTACGAAGAGCAGGCGGCGGAAAAGATCGCTGCCGATATGACGCGCATTGCCACGATGCTCGGGCAGGCGATCAGCACGGAAGCTGCCGCCATTCTTGCGCCGATCATGACCGAGACGCTGACGGCCAAGGCCGTCGCCGATCTTGCCGAGCTGGTCAGGGCTGCGATCCTCGATGGCAGCGTCGGGCCGATCTCGGTCAGTGGTCCGCACCATCTCTTCGAGGTTCTCTACAGCCATCTCGGCGATGACGGCGCGTTGTTGCGCCACGTCGAGGCTCAGGATGTCGATCTCACCGTCACGATCGGCGAGAGCGTTCTCGTCACCCGCATGTCCGCCTGGGCCGCTAGCTTGAAAGAGATCCTGAAATGAGCGACGGCGATCAAAATCACGGCAAGCATGAGATCATCATCGTCAAGCGCCACGGCGGCGGCGATCACGAAGGCGGCCATGGCGGCGCGTGGAAAATCGCCTATGCCGACTTCATGACGGCCATGATGGCCTTCTTCCTTGTCATGTGGCTGGTGAACGCCGCCAACGAGGAGACGAAGGCCTCGGTCGCCTCCTATTTCAATCCTATCAAGCTCGCCGACGAGAAGCCGACGGAAAAGGGCCTCAAGAAGCCCGTCGATCAGGCGCAAGGCGAAAAGAACCAGCAGAAGTCGGATAAGGCTCAGGATAAGCCGAACGACGGCAAGTCGGCCAAGACCGGCGAAGACCTGACCTCGACCTCGGGCGACCAGACGAACTATTCCGAAGCGGATTTCTTCGAGAATCCTTATTCGGTCCTGGCCGAGATCGCACAGGAAGTCGGTCAGCAGGCCAATGTCAGCGCCAAGGGCGACGGTGGAGCGGCCCAATCAGGTCCGGCGACCGGTGCGGATGGTGGTCAGGCCTATCGCGATCCATTCGATCCGGATTTCTGGACCAAGCAGGTGCAGGTTTCGAGCGCCTCGAAGAAGGCGAACGAGGAACAGTCCGCCAAGTCGGATCAATCGCCCAAGGGCGAAGTCATCGCCTTGTCGAAGGCAACGGCGGCCGATGCCGGCCAGCCGGCCGATCAGCCGCAGATGCCTGAACAGCAGCCGACGGTGAGCGAGCAGCAGGCGACCGGCAAACAGCAGGACAAGCAGACGCAGGCTCAACAGGTTGCCAAGGCCATGGCGCAGAGCGATGCCTCCGCACCTGAGGACAATGCCGCTTTGCCCCAGAACAAGGATGTTCAACCGACCAAGGCACAGCAGCAGGAAGCCAAGGATCTGCAGCAGGCGATCCAGGCCGAGATCAAGGGCGTTGCCGGTCAGTTGGCCGAGGGGCTGCAGGTTAGCGCCGCGGAAGGCGGTGTGCTTGTCACCATCTCTGATCAGACCAACGATCCCATGTTCAATATCGGTTCGGCGGTTCCCCGGCGCGAAATGGTGCTGGCGATGGAAAAGATCGGAAAGATCCTGGCGGAACAGAAGGGATCGATCCTGATCCGCGGTCATACCGACGGGCGCCCCTATATGGTCGGCGGCCGCAACGACAATTGGCGTCTGTCGCTCGATCGCGCCCAGAGTGCCTATTACATGCTGACGAGCGGCGGGCTGGACGAAAAGCGGATAGTTCAAGTTTCCGGTTTTGCGGACCGGCGTCTGAAGCTGCCCGACGATCCTTTCAACGATGCCAACCGCCGTATCGAGATCCTGATCGCTAACCCCTCGAACCAGGCGGCGACGGACCCCGCGGCTTCGGGAACGCAAGCTCCCACGAAGCCCGCTTCAGGCAAGGGCAAGTCCCAAGGCAAGCAGGGATAGTCCATGGCGCGCAAACAGCATCGTCATCACCTTGCGCTCACGCTTACCCTCGGCATGTTGATGCCGGGGGTTGCAAGCGCCGAGGGGCAGGACAGTCTGCCGCTCTACAAGATGCTGCGCTCGCTCGAATTCGTCCAGGATTCCGTTGTCGCGGGTGACAGTTCCGCCGGAGAGATGCAGCGCTTTCTGCTCGCCACCATAGACGAGCGCTTGCGCAATGCGGATAAATCAGTCTTCGAGGACAACCGCAATGTTGATGCGGCCTTGATCTACGCCATGAGCGGCGGCAATCCCGAAACGCTCGAATATCTGATGTCGCGCGACGTCAATGGCAATTTCGACAATCGCGTTGCAGATGTTCTCAGGAAATATCTGAACGGCAAGGGTCTGCTAGTCGTCAACACGCTTGTCGATATCTCCAAGGAATATCGCGACAAACCGATCGGTCCCTACCTCTCGCTGGTTGCCGGCAATGTGATGTCGGGCAAGAACGCCAAGGCGGCCTTGCCGCTTTACGACTGGGCGCGGCTGATGGCGCCCGGTACGATCGTCGAGGAATCGGCGCTGCGTCGCTCCCTGGCTCTATGCGCCGATGCGGGCATGGTGCAGCAAGGGCTCGACTATGCGCGGCGCTATACCAGGCGCTTCCTGCATTCGCCCTACGCCAGTCAGTTTGCCGATCTTTTCGTGCAGCTGGTGGTGGATCACGATTCCGATGTCAAGCAGCAGGACATCATCGACATCCTGTCCTTCATGGACCCGCCGAGACAGCGGGAGATCTATCTGCGGATGGCACGCCGTGCCGCGATCGCCGGCAAAGCCGATCTCGCCGCGCTGGCAGCCAACCGCGCTCAGGCGATCTCCAATGACGGCAGCGATGCCTTTGGCGCGCTGGCGAACTTCTATGGCGGCGTGGCAGGCATATCCACGCCTGAATTGAAGTCGGCGATCAACGATGTGAACCAGATGCCGGCGGGTGAACTGAATGCGCGCGACCGGGCTCTGCGCGACGCCGCAAAGGCGGTGGCGCAGGAGATATTGCGCACGCCCGACGCTGCAAGCCTCGGGCAAGGCAATGTTCCTAACCTGCCCAACCAACAGAAGACTGAACACGATGCTGCTGTGACGAATCAAGCGGGAGGCCAATCTCCCGGCACGGCGGGTGTTGAGCAGGGAGCCCCGGCAAACGCGGCTCCCGCCCCGGAAGGAGGGCGGCAGGAGGCCGACTCTTCGTTCAACGCATTCGTCACGACGAGCCGCTCGAAGCTGGATGCCATCGACGGCCTGTTGAAGCAGGAAAGTCATTAGATATGAACGACATCGGTGTGTCTGGCGCCTCATCAGGGGCGGATATTCTTGCTGTTGCCAAGGGCGCTCGCTCCACAAAGCAGGATGATGGCAAGGGTTTTATCGATGCGCTGACCAGTTCGCTCGGCAATGGACGCAAATCCGCCGGTTCGAATACCGGAACCGACGTGACGACGAATGCGAACACGACATCCAGTGATGATGCGGATGACGACACGGGCACGGTGAAGACGGCAGCGAACAATCTTGCGTCGATAACCCTCACCATCGATGAAAGCGCCAATGCCGGAGCTGGAATGATCGATACGTCCGGAGCCAATCTGGCCAACCCCGCCGGCCTTGCCAAGGGCGCGAAAGCCTCTCAGACCGCCGGCGCCGCATCGCTCTCGAAATCGCTGATAGAGCTGCAGAAAGCAGCTTCGGCCGCTGCCGAAGGCGATGCGAACCCCGTTGATGCTGATCAGCCGGCCGCAGCCGCCGATCCGACCACGCCGACGACCGATGCCGGCAAGGTGCCGGCGCAGCCGACGGCACTCGATCAGCTGGCCGAGATCGCGCAGCAATTGGCCGATGTCGCGACGACCGATGGTCAGACGGCGCCGGTCAAGGGCGACGGTAAAACGCCCGCCGTGAAGGATGGAAAGAATGTCCAGTCCACGGACGATGGTAAGTCTGCATCGACACAAGACAGCCAGCCGACCAATACGATTTCCGATGCCTTGTCGCTGCTGAACGTTGCGCAGCCCGTTGTTGCGGCGCAGGTTAGCACGACCCAAGTCAGCACGACGCAGACCGGCAAGACGGCAGACGATTCGAAGGTCCAGTCATTGCCATCAGGCAAAGCAGCACTCGCTGATGATGCTTCGGACACTGCCTTGACGTTGCCGGATGATGCCAAGGGAACGGATGCCGCGCAAACATTCCGTCTGACGCGGGCGGACGGCCGAGGCAGCGCACTCGACCTGTCGATCAGCAAGGGCAGCGATGACGTTGCCGATGTCAAGGTCGGTTCTGCAGCCGGCGGCGATGCGGTCGCGGTCACCGTGCTCGATTCGCGCCGTTACCTGGGGCTTGCTTCCAACTCGGTGCTCGTTGCCGGAACCATGGCCGGTGATCGCGAATGGTCGGCGGCGATGCAGCCGGGTTCGGCGCTTTCCAATGCCGCGAACCTCACGAGCACCGGCAAGGTCGTCAACACGCTGAAGATCCAGCTGAGCCCCGACAATCTCGGCGACGTGACGGCAACCATGCGGCTCTCCGGCGACCAGTTGAGCGTCGACCTGAAGGTTCAGACGAGCGAAGCCTACAGGCAGCTTCACGCCGATCAAAGCCACATGGTCGATGCGTTGCGCGCGCAAGGCTATCAGGTCGACAATATCACCGTCTCCCTGGCGTCCAATGCCGACCAGCAGTCGGATAGCGGCCGCAATTCCGGATCGAACCAGTCACAGCAGCAGTCCCTGTTGAACCAGGGACAGGGGGGCGACGCACGCTCCAGAGGCCAGAACTATTCAGGGCAGCAGGCAAATGGAAACGATGGCAATCGCAGTTCGGGTGAGCGCGGTGTTGAGGACGGCGCTGCTGGTGGCATGCAGCGTTCTCGCTCTGGGGCGGTTTACCTCTGAGGCGCATGCATCGGGCAATGCGGCGCCGCCTGACAATGGTGCCGCGGGCCTTTGCGAACGCGAAATCCAGTCTGCCGCCGCGAAATACGGCATACCGGAAGGGATCCTTTATTCGGTCGGTCTGACAGAGACGGGGCGCAAGGGATCGCTCTATCCCTACGCTCTCAATGTCGAGGGGCGTCCGATCTTTCCGCCATCGGAGGACGCCGCCCTGCAGATATTCGCCGCGGCACGGCAGAATGGGGCAAAGCTTATCGATGTCGGCTGTATGCAGATCAATCAGTATTTCCATGGCGAAAACTTTACATCCGTCACCGCCATGTTCGACCCGCGCAGTAATGTCGAGTATGCCGCAAAGTTTCTCCGCAATCTGCATGACAGGCATGAAACCTGGACGATGGCGGTAGCTAGATACCACGCCGGACCGAACAACGACCCCGCCCAGAAGGTCTATGTCTGCCGCGTGATCGCCAATCTGGTCGCCACCGGCTACGGAAAATGGACGCCCAATGCGGCGACGTTCTGTCGGGATTAGACACCCATAGGTTGTTCATCGCTTCCGGTTAGCCGCCGCTAACCCAATCGAAGCAGTTGACTGCCGTGGATTTGCCTAAAATGCGCATGTTAATAATACGCCCGCTAACAACTTTTTTATCGGTGTAAAACGCTGACCACCTACTACATCTAGTGCAAATCGCACCCGTATAGTTAATCAATTATTAATTTCTGCCACTCATTTCCGACAGTTGTTCGTGATTCGCCCGATTCGTACCCATAGGTCATCGAAACACCACACTGATTCGGAGGCGGACGAATGATCGTAGTGGTTGATGAGCGAGAGCTCGTTAAGGACGGATATACATCACTGTTTGGACGCGAGGGCATCCCTTCGACGGGATTTGATCCGCGTGAATTCGGCGAATGGGTCACGACGGCGGCAGAGGGCGATATTGCCGCTGTGGAAGCCTTTCTGATCGGACAGGGCCAGCAGGTGCATGAGCTCCCAAGGGCTATTCGCGACCGGACGGCAGCACCTGTCATCGCGGTGAGCGACCAGCCCTCGCTGGAAGCCACGCTTGCACTTTTCGATTGCGGCGTCGACGATGTCGTGCGCAAGCCGGTGCATCCTCGCGAAATCCTTGCCAGGGCCGCGGCGATCCGCCGCCGGTTGAAGGCGATCAGCAACTATACCGATATCGGCCCTATTCGCGTCTTCGCGGATGGCCGTGATCCGGAAATCAATGGTTCCGTATTTGCCTTGCCGCGCCGCGAGCGCCGCATCCTCGAATATTTGATCTCCAATCGCGGTCGCCGTGTGACGAAGACGCAGATCTTCAACGCCATCTACGGCATCTTCGACGAGGAAGTCGAAGAGAACGTGGTTGAAAGCCATATTTCCAAGCTGCGCAAGAAGCTGCGCAAGAAGCTCGGCTTCGACCCGGTCGATTCCAAGCGCTTCCTCGGTTACTGCATCGATTGGAGCTGATGCTCCCGGTCGTGCATCCCCGGTAATAAACTCATGAACAGGCCCGAGAATCATTTGATTCTCGGGCCTGTTCCTTTTTGGCTGCTGGATCGATATGGCGCCGAAAGGTACGTTGCCCCTTACCATTTCGACACGCAGCTGCTGGCGGTAGGGCCGCTTGATAGTGCTCTTGACGACGCTTTTCGCGATGATCGGTTTTTCGTCCTCTCAGACAGCTTCACGCAAGGCCCACCACCTACTCTCAGTCGTATGAAGGATAACGAGGATTCCAGATGAGGAATTTCGGCAGCATGAAGACCGTACTTGCGGAAGCGGATGCACCGGCGGCTCGCCTCGGCGTCGCTTTTGGCGACGGTGCTCGCGTCTTGCAGCATGCTTGCGGAAGGGTGTTGCCGGTTCGCTCCGGCGATCGTCCATCCGCTGCCAATGACAATCTGGTCTATTTCGCCGGCCTTGTTCTGACAGGCTATTCCGACACTTCCGGCGCGCCTTCGGCCAATCTGCCGCGCTAAAACGAATAGGGTATCGAGTCAGTCATGTCGCTCACAACAGCTCTCAATAACGCGCAGGCAATATTCAACAATACCGGCACGCAGAGCAGCGTCGTGTCGAACAATATCGCCAACGCCAACAACACGAATTATTCGCGTCGTCAGGCGGTCGTAACGACCAACATGGCTGGCGCTCAGGTGGTGCAGATTGCCCGCAGCAGCGAACCGGCGCTGCAGAAAACCTATCTCAGCTCGGCGTCGTCGGATGCGGCACAGCAGCTGCTGTTGAACGCCTATACCAATCTTCAGTCGGCCACGCTTGGCGGCAACGACAACGAGATCGCGCCGGCGACCTATCTGTCGGCATTCCAAGATGCGATGCAGAATTATTCGGGATCGCCGTCCAATGCTACGGCGGCGCAATCTGCGATCAATGCTGCTCAGAGCCTGGCCACATCGCTCAACAACGCCACGACGGCAGTGCAGAGCGCCCGTACCGACGCCGACAAGCAGATCAGCTCCGACGTCGACACGCTAAACAGTCTGCTGAAGCAGTTCCAGACCGCCAACGACGCGGTGAAATCGGCAACGACCACCGCTGGCCCGACGTCGAGCGCCCTTGCCGACGCGATGGATCAGCGCGATTCGATCCTGAATCAGATTTCGAAGATTGTCGGCGTGACAACCGTGACGCGCGGCAACAACGACATGGCGCTCTACACCACGAGCGGGACGACCCTGTTCGAGACCATTCCGCGCACGGTGACGTTTCAGCCGACGACGACCTATACGGCAGACACGACAGGCAACGGCGTTTACATTGATGGCGTTGCGCTGACCTCGGGTCAGGGTGCGAATACGACGGCACAGGGCACGCTTCAGGCAGCACTTCAGATTCGTGATGATGTTGCGCCGACCTATCAGAAGCAGCTCGATGAAATGGCTCGAGGGCTGGTTACGGTTTTCGCGGAAACGAATAGCGATTCCTCAAAGCCGACCCTACCCGGTCTGTTTACCTGGAGCGGCGGCAGTGTTCCGACCGATGCCACCGCGGTTACGGGTTTGGCCGGTTCGATAACCGTTAATTCGAAATTAATCACGTCCCAAGGTGGTGATCCAACACTGCTGCGTGATGGTGGTATTAACAACGATAGTACTACCGGCGAAACCGGTTACACCAAGAATACCAGCGGCGACAGTGGATATTCCACCCAGCTTGATGCCTACATCACTGGCATGAATACGAAAATGGCGTTCGATCCTACGGCCGGCTCCGACACCAGTGCCACGCTCATGGATTATTCGGCGAGCTCCGTCGGTTGGCTCGAAGGTCAGCGCAGCACGGCAACGACCGCAGGGGAAAATACCTCTGCTGCTCTTTCGCGCTCCTCAAGCGCCTATTCGAACGCGACGGGCGTCAATCTCGACGAAGAGTTGACGCTGATGATGGATATCGAACAGTCTTACAAGGCTGGAACGAAGATATTGAACGCAGTCAATGAAATGCTTCAAGCGGTATTGGATATTGCGAGCTAAGCCATGAAACTTTCTTTCATTTCGAGCACGGCCATTCAGAACGCCATGCGCCAGACGATTCGTCAGGCGCAGAATGAGATGACGAGCGCTTCGACGGAGGCGACCACGGGCGTCTATGCCGACATCGGGGTCGCGCTCGGCAGCAGCACGTCGCTGAATGTAAATCTGACGCGGGACGTGTCTCGCATCGATTCCATTCTCAGCAGCAACTCCGTTGCGAACCAGCGCATGACGACTTCGCAGACCGCCTTGACCGGCATGGGCACGCAGGCGCAGAACCTGATGGACCAGCTCGTGGCGCTAAGTGGCAACACCGATGGCAGCAGCGTCGCCCTGGCGCAACAGACCGCGACATCGACCCTGTCGAGTGTCATTGCATCGGCCAATACGATGGTGAATGGCGAGTATCTCTTTGCCGGAACCAATACCGATGTCCAGCCGATGACGGACAATTCCTCGGCAACGAACGCGGATATTCAGTCGCAATTGACGACCTACATGGCAAATCAGTCGCCGCCTGTCACCGCAGATACTATATCCGCGGATCAGATAACGGATTTCATCACCAATACCGTCGCGCCAATGTTCACGTCCGATAGCAGCTGGTCGAGCTGGTCGAGTGCGTCTGATCAGAACATGACGAGCCGTATCAATAATTCGGAGGTCATCGAAACCTCGACGAACTCGAATTCATCCGGTATGCGGTATCTGGCACTGGCGACCAGTGTGACCAACGCACTGATGGGCACGCCACCCGGTCTCAATCAAAGCGCGGTGAATACTGTCACGCAGCAGGCTATCAGCTATACGCGCCAGTCGATCGACGGGTTGAACAGCCAGGCAAGCCAGCTTGGTCTCTCGCAATCACGGCTGTCGGATGCGAATACGACGCTGAACTCTCAGAAAACCATTCTCAACACCAGTATCGGCGATTTGACCGGAGTCGACCCTTATGAGGCGTCGACCAAGGTCAATAGTCTCCAAACACAGCTCGAAACGGCTTACACGATTGTTTCCAAGATCCAGCAGTTAAGCCTTGTAAATTACCTTTGATGATCAAAGGGAAGTAATGACCAGGAAGGATGCATGAATGTATCAGTTCTCATATGCGGAAGTCATGCAGGATGCAGTGGCCGACGCCAAGGAACGAGAACGACAAGTTCTGGACCGGTCGGTAGCTCTTCTCTCTGCGGCCCGTGATGCGGGGAAATACGGCCGTGAAGCGATCGAGGCTCTCTTCTATACGCGACGCCTATGGGTAAGCTTTGTCGAGGACCTCAAAAGCCCGGAGAACCAGCTCAACGTCGAACTGCGCGCCAATCTGATTTCGATCGCCATCTGGATATTGAAGGAATGCGAACGGATCAGGCGGCGCCAGTCGGAAAACTATCAAGGCATCATCGATGTCACCACCATCATCAGGGATGGACTTAAATGAAAAGTACGCTTCGCATATCGCTTAAAGCCGGGGAAAAAATCTTTATCAACGGAGCCGTCCTGCGCGTCGATCGCAAGGTTGCTCTGGAATTCCTGAATGATGTGACATTCCTGCTCGAGAACCACGTGCTCCAGCCCGAGGACGCGACGACGCCCTTGCGTCAGCTCTATTTCATCGCGCAGATGATTCTCATCAATCCGGAAGGCAAGGAACAGTCGACGGCTATGTTCCGCAAGTCGATCGTCATGCTGCTGTCGTGCTTCCACAATGAGGAAGTGCTGGCCGAGCTGAAGCGCATTGACGGCCTTGTCGCCACCGGCCGTGCCTTCGATGCGCTGAAGGCGATCCGTGGCCTCTACCCGGTCGAAGACAATATTCTGAACAACCAGGAAATGCCGGCGGCGACGATCGAGCACATCCGTCGGGAGATTGCTCCATGGCAGCGGTAGACACCGTCACCAGCAGCACCAGCACCAGCAGCACCAGCACCAGCAGTACTTCAAGCTCTTCGAGCGCGGCTGCCGCATCGGCGAGCGCCAGCCTGAATTATAACGACTTCCTGCAGCTTCTCATCGCGCAGATGCAGAACCAGGACCCGACGTCACCGATGGACGCCAGCCAGCAGATTTCGCAGCTGGCGAGCTTCTCCCAGGTCGAGCAGCAGATCCAGACGAACTCGCATCTGGAAACGGTGTTGCAGAACCAATGGATCTCGCAGGCGTCCGACTATATCGGCAAGCAGATCATGAGCGCCGATGGTAAGACGACAGGCACGATCAAGGAAGTGACCGTCTACACGGACGGTATCATCGCCCAGACCGATGCCGGCGACAAGATTCTGATCCAGGCGGGCGTAACGATCGCTCCGGCGGGCACGACCATTGATCAGCCGACCACGTCGAGCGATAGTAGCACCAGCAGCGATTCGTCGAGCACGGATTCGACCAGCGGCACATGATGTGCCGCTGAACCGGGAGTGGACATGCCATGAATGAAGCCGATGCATTGGATATCTTCCAGGCGGCAATCTGGACGGTGCTTGTGGCTTCCGGACCGGCTGTTATCGCCGCCATGGTCGTCGGTTTGGTGATCGCCCTGATCCAGGCGCTGACCCAGGTGCAGGAGGCGACATTGACCTTCGTGCCGAAGATCGTTGCCGTCATGGTCACGATCGGCATCTCGGCGCCGTTCGTCGGCGCACAGATTTCGATCTTCACCAATCTCGTCTTCTCCCGCATCCAATCGGGTTTCTAAGATAAATCTGAAGGCGATTTCGGCCTCCGGATCGCGCTCATCGATGGCAACGGCCATGCTCGCGCAAGCTTCGACCTTTAGAGGTCGGTTTCAATAGGGCAGGCGGCTCAGCCGTTTGCCACCTCTCATGAAGAGACGGAACCGGTCGATGGCACAACCACCCGCAATAGCACTTCCCAAAGCCAATCCCAGCATTCGCGATATCGGGTTCGCCCTCGGTATCATGGTCATCCTGTGCGTGCTGTTCCTGCCGATCCCGCCATTTCTGATCGACCTTGGGCTGGCTTTCTCGATCGCTTTCTCCGTGCTGATCCTCATGGTTGCGCTCTGGATCAAGAAGCCGCTGGAATTCTCGTCCTTCCCGACGATTTTGCTGATCGCCACAATGACGCGTCTGGCGCTGAATATCGCCACGACCCGCGTCATCCTTTCGCACGGTTATGAAGGGCACGATGCGGCCGGCGGCGTCATCGCCGGTTTCTCCAGCCTGGTGATGTCGGGTGACTTCGTCATCGGTCTGATTGTCTTCCTGATCCTCATTACCATTAACTTCATCGTCATCACCAAGGGTGCGACGCGTATCGCCGAAGTCGGCGCCCGCTTCACCCTGGACGCCATCCCCGGCAAGCAGATGGCGATCGACGCCGACCTTTCAGCCGGCCTGATCGACGAGAAGGAAGCGCAGCGCCGCCGCCGCGAGCTGGAAGAGGAAAGCTCCTTCTTCGGCGCGATGGACGGTGCCTCGAAGTTCGTGCGCGGTGACGCGGTTGCCGGCCTTTTGATCACCTGTATCAATGTCTTCGGCGGCATCATCATCGGCTATTTCCGTCACGGCATGCCGATCGGCCAGGCCGCGGACGTCTTTGTGAAGCTCTCCGTCGGCGACGGTCTGGTGTCGCAGATGCCGGCGCTCATCGTCTCTCTCGCTGCTGGCCTTCTCGTTTCGCGCGGCGGCACGTCCGGCTCCACCGACCAGGCCGTCGTCAATCAGTTGAGCGGCTATCCCCGCGCGCTCGCCGTCTCGGCGGTCCTCATGGGTATCCTGGCCATCATGCCGGGCATGCCGCTCTTTCCCTTCCTCGTCCTTGGCAGCCTCATGGCCGCCGGCGCCTGGTTCATTCCGCGCCAGATCGAAGCCGAGAACAAGCTTCGCCGCGATGCCGAAGAGCAGAAGGTGATGCAGACGAAGGAAATGGAAAAGGATTCGGTCAAGTCGGTTCTGAAGACCGCCGAGATCGAACTGGCCCTCGGCAAGATCGTCTCCACCCGCTTGCTCGGCGCGCACCAGGAGCTGGCCTTCCGCGTCGGCAAGATGCGCAAGAAATTTGCGACGCAATACGGCTTCGTCGTGCCGGAAATCAAGGTAATCGACGACATGGCGATTGCCGACAAGTCATATCAGATCCGCATCCATGGCACGACGATCGCTTCCAACATGCTGCGCGTCGGCGAAGTGCTTGTCGTCACCGGTTCCGGCCGCAAGCCGACCGTACCGGGGGACGAGATTCGCGAACCCGCTTTCGGTATGCCGGCCGTTTCCGTACTCGAAGCCTTCACCGAGGATCTGAAGCGTGAAGGGTTCCAGCCGATCGACAACGTCTCGGTCGTGCTCACCCACATGAGTGAAGTCATCCGCAACAACCTGCCGGCACTGCTGTCCTACAAGGACGTGAAGATCCTGATTGAGCGCCTCGATCCGGAATACAAGAAGCTGGCCGACGAAATCTGCTCGTCGCACATGTCATATTCCGGCTTGCAGGCGGTGCTGAAGCTGCTGCTTGCCGAGCGCGTTTCCATCCGCAACCTGCATCTCATTCTCGAAGCGGTTGCCGAACTCGCACCGCATGTCCGCAAGACCGAGCAGATCGTCGAGCACGTGCGCGTGCGCATGGCGCAGCAACTCTGTGGCGATCTGGCCGACAACGGCGTGCTGCGTGTCCTCAGACTCGGCAGCAAATGGGACCTCATCTTCCATCAGGCACTGAAGCGTGACCAGAAGGGCGAAATCGTCGAATTCGATATCGATCCGCGCAGCCTGGAAGAGTTCAGCGAGCAGGCGGGCAAAGTTATCCGTGAATACATGGACCGGGGCATGCCCTTCGTTCTTGTCACGTCGCCGGAAACACGCTCCTATGTGCGCATGATCATCGAACGCCTGTTCGCGACCCTTCCGGTCCTGTCGCATGTGGAATTGGCCAAGGGGATCGAGATCAAGATTCTAGGTTCGATTTCATGATAACCGACCCCCAGGGGACCATTCTGGCGCTGTTCGTCGCCTTCTGCCGCATCGGCGGCTGCATGATGGTCCTCCCGGGATTTTCCTCCGGCCGTGTTCCCACGCAATTCAGGCTGCTGCTTTCCGCCGCCCTGACGATGGCGATCCTGCCGTTGCTCTGGAACACGATCTACCCGCAGGTGTCGAAGGGCGATGCGACCTATATCGGCCTTATCTTCACTGAAACCGTCATCGGATTGATGTATGGGATGATGGCCAGGATCTATACGCTGGGCCTGCAATTCACCGGCACGGTCATATCGATGATGATCGGCTTCAATGCGCCCGGCGGCGCCGATATCATCGAGGAATCGAACGAAACGTCGCTCACCAGCCTCATCAGCTTTTGCGGGCTGATGATTCTCTTCATAATGGACTTTCACCATTATGTCCTGCAGGCGCTGGTCGATTCCTATTCGCTCATTCCCTTCGGCGGGCATATCGAACCGCGCGCCGCGCTGATCTCGATTACGGATACGCTGGAGACGACCTTCTTCATCATGCTGCGGCTGGCAAGTCCCTTCGTGCTCTACGGCTTGATGTTCCAGATTTCGATCGGCTTCATCAACAAGCTGGCGCCGCAGATCCCGATCTATTTCATTTCCACGCCGTATCTGCTGATGGGAGGGCTGTTCATGCTCTATCTCAGCATCGCGGCCCTGGTCAGTCAGTTTTCCAGTGCGTTCCTCACCGTCTTTAACGGGCATTAGCCCGCAGGTGGACAGATGACGAAGCCCGATTCGGGCAGAGCTGGCGAAAACAGCCGGCGGGTAGGTAGACGATGGCGGAGAAAACCCGGTCCGAAAAACTGAAGCGCCTGATCGCGGTACAGCGCCATCTGGAACGGATGGCGGAAATCGAGCTTGCCGATACGACCCGGCAGCGCTCGGAAGTGACGGAGGCGATGGAGCGCGTCATGGTTGCCATCGGCTCGGTCGACCCCGTGCACATGGCATTCTCGATCCACTACGCCGAACGCTACGGCCGCCTGATGATCCGCGACCAGCAGCTGGAAAGCATCCAGACGCTCATTCAGATGAAGGTCCAGCAGGAGCGCACCAAGGCCGACAGGCTGGAAGAGCACATGAAGGATGCCCGCGAGCTCGAATTGCGAGAATCGGACGACAATGCCGTCTACGATATCATCGATCAGCACTTCGCCGGCGCAACGCCAGCCTCCAGCAAGGTTCAAAAATAATAATCATCGCGATCATGGAGCAGGATTCGCAGCGTTGGGTTGCCGATCTGCTCTGACAGTTTGATTCGACATGCCCCGGGATGAGCGCTGAGCCGCGCATTTTCAGGGTATGCGAGAGCAGAAGGAGACGTGACGTGGCTATTTCGCCTCCGAGTGATTTGGTCCTCGATGTCGTCAAGGCGGCCAATCCCGCCGATGTCGAGGTCGCGCAGGCCAAGCTTGCCGCCAATCGAGCCGCTTTCGCCGCCACCAGCCTGGCCGAAAATGGCAATGGCTTCGGCGCGACTGTGGATGCGATGAACAGCGCCGCCACCCAGGCGGGCCTCGCCAATGCCAATACGCATGTGGCCGGGACCAAGGTCCCGCAGGCCTATCGCAAGTTCGAGTCCATGGTGCTGCAGAACTTCGTGAAGAACATGTTGCCGAGCAGCGAGACGCTCTACGGCAAGGGCTCTGCCGGCGAGATCTGGAAGGGTATGATGGCCGAGCAGCTGGGCGACACGATTTCCAAGAACGGCGGCGTGGGCATCGCTGAAAAAATGTACAAGGAACAGGTCGACAAGATGCGCAATACCGGCGCCATCCACACCGCGACCGATGAGAACGACAAGAAGATGGCGCTCAGCGCGATCACCGATTTTCAGCGCAAGACGCTGGCCGCTGCCGATGCCGACAACGACGGCAACACCGGCATCACCAACCAGAATTCGTTGACGTCCCAGAAAGCATGAGCGAGGTAACAAACATGGAAATGATGTCGCAGGACTATCGGATCAAGTCTGTCCTTGGCCGCCTGGAGATGATTATCGACAATGAGAACAACCGGATCGGTACCGACCCGGAATTCGACCTCAAGGTATCAAACGCGCACAAGAGCCGCTGCCTTTACGAATTGTCGATGCTGTTTCGCGATACTGATCCGGCCGATCTCGCCGCTACCCATATCGAGCAGCTGCATGATCTGAAGAAAAAGCTGGTTCTGAATGCCCGCCGCGTCGAGGCGCATCTCGAGGCCGTGCGCGCCGTCGCCGAAATTCTGAAGAATGCCGTGCAGAATGCCGATGCGGACGGCACCTATTCGCAGGAGCAATTCCGCGTCCGTGAGGCCGGATGATCAAGCTCGTTATCACCGGCCTGTGGGTCTGCGCCGTAACATTGGCCTCGGTCTATTTTTCGGTGCAAGTGGCGACGGCGCCCGCGATCAGTCCTGACGATGCCAAGAAGGCGCAGCAGGAGCTCGTCAAGGGCGAGTCGATCAACGTTCCCGTCATCGCCAACGGCCAGGTGACCGGCTATTTCCTGACGCGCATTTCCTTCATGATGGAAAAGGGCAAGGCGAATACATTTCAGGTACCTCTGCCGGAGCTGACGACAGACGAACTTTTTTCGCTGTTGGTCGGCAACAAGATGATCGATATCGCCCATACGCAGAATTTCGATGTTGCCGCCTTCCGTAGCGATCTGAAGAAGCGGATGAATGAGCGACTCGGTGGGGACTATGTCGCCGACGTGCTGATCGAACAGCTCGACTACCTTTCCAAGGAAGAAACCCATGGTGGGGAAAGCGTCGGCAAGAGAACGGTCAAGCCTGTCAAGATCGTGCAGGATGCGGCCAAGGACAAAGTGCCGGTCGAGTAATATCGCTCCGGTTGCAAGATGCCGGTTGGTGTAATAATGTAAGCGATGTCTTACGTTTTGCCGATATGCTTAACAGATCCCTGATGGCTTTCAGCAAATCCAACCTTCCTTCCTAACGGAAAGTTGGATTTGTCTTGCTATAAACACCTCCAAGCCATGCCTCCCAGTCGCCGCACCGATGAACGGTGAGGGGCATGAGCTTTATGCGTACCGGCATCATGCGCATTGGCGATGTCGGGCAGGAGGGTGTTGGATTGAACCAGGTAGCCGATTTTGCCGTCGTCGCGTCACGCCGCATGATCTTCGATCTGCCGGTGTGCGATCTCGGCTGGGATGACGCGCTGACTTTCGTCAACGAGCTTGCTTCCCTGCCGGTCGGACAGACCTCGATCTCCTTCGTCAATGCTCACAACATGCTTGTCATGCTGCGCGATGACAGCTACCGCAATGTCCTTGAACGCAATCTGGTCCTTCCTGATGGCGTTGGCCTCGACATCGCTTCACGCGTTGCTCATGGCGAACCTTTCCCTGCCAATTTGAACGGTACGGATTTCGTGCCCGCGCTGCTGACATTCATGGAGCGGCCGAGACGGATCGGTCTCCTGGGCGGCAAGCGCTCCGTCGTCGAAAAGGCAGCGGAGAGATTTCGCCAGCATGCCCCGTGGCACCAGTTTGTCGTCGTATCGGACGGCTTTTTCGATCCGGCGCGGAGCAATGCAGTGACCGCGGAAATCGGCCGCCAGAAGATCGATATCCTGATCGTCGGCATGGGCACGCCGCTGCAGGAAAAATGGGTCGCGGAACATGTCGGCCCGCAGCATGCGCGCCTCGTCCTGACCGTCGGCGCCTTGTTCGATTTCGTTTCCGAGACGGTGCCGCGGGCACCAAGGCTTGTGCGTGCGATGCGCAGCGAGTGGTTGTTCCGTCTGGTACTGGAGCCGAATAGGCTCTGGCGGCGTTACATGCTGGGTATACCGTTATTCTTCTATCAGGTTGTCAGGCATCAGTTCGGCCGCAAGGAGCGTGTCCTTCGCGCCGAGCCCCATCCGTTGCCGCAGCGGCGCATCGCTCCGCCGGACAAATTAGCAAGTTAGAGCGTTTCCAGTAAAAGTGCGTAGCGTTTTTCCGTCCGGAATGCGCAAAGAAACAAGAGCCTAAAGCGTTTTCGCGATTCGAAGAAAAGCGGAAATGCTTTAGTATTTGCGGGCTTGGCGTTAACTCTTTCTTTGGCATGAAATTTTAGAGTGGGTTAACCATTTGCATTGGTCTCGGACCATGTGCGCGAGATAACCCGCCATGTTTGAAAGCAAAGCCAGGACCGGATTCCACCCCGACGATGCGGAAACCCAAGAGGTTTCGCGGCGATCTGGCCGGCATATCTCCCCTTACGGCGAAGACGACGACCTGCGTGGCGCCTCCGATCTGCGTGCAGCCAACTCCGACGATCCGCGCGATGCGGAACTGCGCGCCATCCTGCGCAGACGGTTGAATGGCGATCCCTATCCGGTGTCTGGTCGAAAAAGATCGCTGGAGATCGGGGCGGCGGCCGAGCAGGCGGAAGATGTCCCACATGCCTACCGCTCAGAACGCCGCGAGATGCCGGAGCCATCATCGGAGCCCATGCCCGATTTGCTGGAATTCGTGCCCGATCTGCTGGAAGGCATGCCGGAGCTTCCGCGACAGGCCGCCCCTGCTTCAATTGTCGTTGAACACGTATCTCGGGCCGGACGCTGGTCCCTCAGCTTCGGCGCTCTCTGTTTCATCGCTGCAACTGCGCTGACGGGAGCGGCCATTCCCACCTTGCTTGCCCCGCCGCCGCTCTATGTGTCGCAGGCCGTTCTGCATGCGGACGGCGAAGGTAGGGGGCGCCAGGCCCTGTTGGATGTCGCGGCGAAGCGCGTCGTTGTCCCGTCCGTATTGTCCGACATTGTTGCCAGGATGAAGCTTGATCGCGATCCGGAGTTTACCGGCAGTCGCGCAGGTGCCCTCGGGGTTGCCGTCGAGCTGCTCTCCGGCAGCGGTAATGCATCCGATGCGCCGTCACGTGCTCAAGCAACGCTGCGCAAAGATATTGCCGTCGATATCGATGGTCAGACGGGCCTGCTGCGCCTGATCGTTACGTCGGGCGATCCCGCCAGGTCGGCCGATATTGCCAACCGGCTTGTTATCGCCACTCTATATGATCCCGCTGTTGCAAAGGCGGCCGGTACGTCGCGTGGGACCGAAACGGCGTCTGATCGAAGCCGCAAGGAACTCGATCACGCCTCCGCCACCCTTGCCGAATTCAAGGCGCGCTACGGCGAAGACAAGATTGCGGCGGCGGAGGCGCTCCAGCAGCAGCGTCAGCAGCTGGATGTGCAGATAAAGGCAGCCGATCTGGCCGTACGCACCGCCAAGGCCCGTCTTGCAGCCGTCAAATCGGCGACGCCGGCATCGGTATTGACCGGTGCATTGTCAGGCGATCTTTCATCGCCAGGGCTTGATGATCTGCGCAGCCGCTACAACGCTGCCAAGTCGCAGCTGACTCAGCTTTCCGTGCAGCTCGGCCCGCGCCATCCTCGACTGCTTGCGCAGCAGGCAACGGTCGACGATCTCGCGGCGAATATGCGCAGCCAGCTACAGCGGCTGGCTGTCAGCAGCGAAGCGGACGTGAAAGCGGCTCTTGAGAAACAGGCGTCTCTTTCGGCGCAAATGACGGCGGCCAGCCAGGCGGTGGGCGATGTCGACCTCGGCCATCTTGCACAGTTGCAGGATACCGTCGCGACGGCACAGAGCCGCTACGAGGCCGACCAGCAGAATGCCGCCATGACGGTGTCTGAAGTCAGGCCGCCGCTGACCGTGCTGTCTCAGGCCGTCGCGTCCGCTGCGCCGCTGGATGATCATCTCGCAAGCAATCAGGCCACCGGCTTCCTCGCAGGTCTCTGCCTGGCATTTTGCGCTGTATTCCTGCGCAAGTGGCTGGCTGATGCGGAGCCGACGGAAGAGCATGCGACCGACGAAAGCATCATGCCGGCAGCCCGCGCTTTGCATCATGACGGTGATAATGAGCTGCCGCCGTTGCCCGACATCGGACCTGAACCATCGGCTGTTCTTGTTTCTGATGGTACAGATCAGCTCGACATCGCGGACGAATGGGTCCGCATCCAGCAGGAGCTTGCATCCCTGCGCGCCAAGGTCGAAACCTACGCGGTGCGCCGGCATCAGGATCGCGACTGAGCGCCTCATCGTTTTCCCTTGCAATTACCGCTTTCAGACACCATAGGGCGTTTGCAGGCAATTCCGTCGGGCGGAGGGCCTGTAGATTGCCACCGAATTCATGATCGGGAGACGAGCGTGACGACAGTGATCGACGGGAAGAAAGCGGCGGCATCGGTGATCGAGGCTGTGAAGGCTGCAGCGGTTGGGCTTGAAGACGGGGCCGGCGTGAAGACCGGACTTGCGGTCGTCATCGTCGGCGATGATCCGGCCAGCCACACCTATGTCGGCGCCAAGGGCCGCATGGCCAGGGAATGCGGCTTCAACTCCATCCAGCACACGCTGCCGGCCGAGACGACGCAGGAAGAATTGGCAAAGCTCGTGGCCTCGCTGAATGACGAT
>JAAMEZ010000001.1 GCA_013322215.1 Martinezella rhizogenes | reverse complement strand
AAACTGGCCGGTCTTTGATCGGAACGGTGGCCGGCTTCAAATCGGAATGGCGGCCGGTCTTTGATCGGAATGACGGCCGGCTTCACGTCGGAATCCGCAGCCAATTCGCATTCTACGAAAGTGGGCGGCCCTATTCCCTCTCCTTCGAGGGGCCTTTCAAACAGCTGGTGCTGCGCGTGAATCGGGACAAATTCCTATCCAGGCTTCCGGGGCTCGGCAATCTCACGGCGCGCACATTTGAAGCCAGGCACGGTTGTGGCGCCGTAGCACTCGATTTCCTACGCAGTCTCGCCTCTTGCGGCCCCGGTATTTGTGATGCTCAGCTTGCGTTGATGGAGCGTGTAGCGAGCGATCTCGTTGCCGGAAGCATACTATCTTTGACAACCGCCGTTTCCCCTCGTCGGGCCGTTTTCGAGCGACTTCGAACCCGTATTATCGAAGAAGTCAGGGATCCATCCTTCGACCCATTGGACATGGCGACGATTGCCGGGATGTCTTCACGTTCGTTGCGCCGTCTCTGTGCTGAAAATGGTACGTCCCCGGGGCAATTGATACTGCAAACGCGACTGCAAGGCGTGAAGGATGATCTCTCGACTGGCACCAACGCGAAAAGAACCGTCAGTGACATCGCCTTAAGCTGGGGATTCAACGACATGAGCCACTTCAATCATTCCTTCAAAGCAGCATACGGAATCCCACCCTCAAGGATGCGCATCTCAAACTAGACAGAATCTCAGCTGTCGTTTCACAGGAGATGCAAACCCAAGTGTCCAGATTGCCTCAGGGCGTACGACTGCCCTTGCATCCCCCAACACGACGGCAGGGGATGCGATCTGCTTCGACCTAATCACGATTCTCGCAAAAGCCTATTGCTCCAATTAGGCCAAGTCGCTGGCTGCCTCATCGATAAGAGCCGCGACCTCGACAGATTTCGACATAAGCGACG
>JAAMEZ010000055.1 GCA_013322215.1 Martinezella rhizogenes | reverse complement strand
TAGAGCGTTTCCCCTTCAAACTGGATCGTATCCGCAGGAGTTGAAGTAGTTTCGTGCCTCTTTTGGCTCGATCAGGCCAATCAGCTTGCCGATACGATCCCATAGTCCGGTTACGGTTCTCTCGGCAGCTTTTCGCAGAAGCGCCTTCAGCTTGGAGAAGGCCTTTTCTATTGGGTTGAAGTCCGGACTGTAGGGTGGGAGGAACATCATTGTCGCGCCTGCGGCTTCGATCATCTCCCGCGCCGCCGGTCGTTTGTGGCTGGATAGATTATCGAGGATGACGACGTCGCCCGGCTTCAAGGTTGGAAGCAGAACTTGAGCGACATAGGCTTCGAACCACTCACCGTTGATCGGCCCGTCGATGACGAGCGGTGCCACCATTCCCGTGATGCGTAAGCCTGCAACCAGCGTGGTCGTTTTGCGATGACCGTGAGGAAACCCCATTCGCAACCGCTCGCCCTTCCTGCATCGTCCATGAGTACGAACCATATTGGTTGCCGTCCAAGTCTCGTCGATGAAGACGAGCCGCTCTGGATCGAGATCGAGTTGCTCCTCGAACCAGCATTGCCGCTTTTCCAGGATGTCCGGACGGCTCTGCTCTACCGCATGGCCAGTCTTTTTTGCGCGTCTGGTCGTGCCGAACCAGAAACCGGTGTAGGGCCGACTTGCTCGCAATGACGCCTTGGGCCGCAAGAGCGTCACGAAGCTCAAACAACGTCCCATCCCGGTGCTCTGCGAGCCAGGCCATGATTAGATCCGCATGCGCTTCAATCTTGTGGGAACTGCGGTCGCCACCGAGCGGACCGGGACGAACGTTCCCCTGCCGAATTTGCAGATTACGCCAACGGCTCACGCTTGCCGCGCTCACGCCGAAACGCTCCGCAGCCTCCCTATGCGACGCTCCGCCATCGACGGCGGCAAGCACACGCATGCGAAGATCAACAGAAAGGGCTTTCGACATATCTGCCGACCTCCATCGGCAGATAGCTTGAATCAGAATCCAAGTGATTTGAAAAGCAATTCGATTCAATCAGTCAGGGAAACGCTCTAA
>JAAMEZ010000038.1 GCA_013322215.1 Martinezella rhizogenes | reverse complement strand
ATGCCCAAAATTGAAATCGTCATGGATCGGCTCCTCTTCCTTCAATGACGGATCATCATACTCGATGTCTTCGGAAGGGCGGGCCATCCCATAATCAACGCGCTTGAAAGGACCAGAGATTGTATGTTGCCGCTACCTTCTCCAATCATATATTTATAGAGAAAGCGCAGGATCATCAAAATACCGGGTATGGCGAGGATGGCTGCGATCGTCGTAAAAAAAGCGTAAAGGGCTATAAACAATGAATATTCTGGCGATCGTGATGAGTGAATGCCGGACGTAGCTCGGGATGCTTTTGACGAGCCTTGATGGCCGCAAATCCCCATTCACTCTTATCGGTACAGAGGTGATAGGGATATTCCTGCGTCCTGCCTGGATGATCGTTTCCAGAGTGTAGGTATATCGGTTGAATACGTTCAGCTGCACCGCCGCATCGCGATGAATGGCGCGAAACCCGCTGGGGGCATCTGCGACTGTGGTATCGCTTGCCAGTTTAACCGTCCAACTGCCAAATTTCTGGAGAATTTTCTTCAGAGGCGAGAAGTGCTCGATTTCACTGATCGGCCTGGCACCAACCACAATCAGCGCGCGTTTTTCCAAAATCGGACGCACCAGATCGGGAATGCAGGATGCGTCGTATTGGTTGTCGGCGTCGGTGTTTACGATCACATCGGCCCCAAGCTTCAGCGCCGTTTCAATACCCGTCATGAAGGCTCTGGCGAGGCCTTGATTATGTGTCAGAGAAATGACGTGATCCACGCCGTTCTCTGCCGCCACCTTGGCAGTGTCGTCAATGGACCCATCGTCGATAACCAGCCATTCGACCGTGTCGAAACCCTCAACTTGTCGCGGGAGATCGGCAAGCGTAATCGGCAGGGTCTTTTGCTCGTTTAGACAAGGAATCTGAATGATGAGTTTTGACAATTCGGCACTCTTGGAAATTTCGCGGAGGAAAAGCATGCATACTAAGCAGCACTCCGGGTGATCATACCAATTAGCGTGTGTTGATTTGCACTGAGAACTGACCCGGGATAGCGGGAAATTATCACTGAGATTTGACCCATGTTTCAATCATCCCTCGCGAGGTTTCAGCGGGGGCTC
>JAAMEZ010000023.1 GCA_013322215.1 Martinezella rhizogenes | reverse complement strand
GACGCATGTGGACACAGTCGAGACATATGCCGTCAATGGCGATATTGTGAATTGACGGCGCGATGGCCGGCAGCATTCCTGCGCTGGGAGACGCATTGATGGTGGCATTTGATGATGGAGGACAGGCATTTGCGCGATTAACTGCGGCGCAACGCCTCGCGCGGGTCGATTTTATGAGGGCCGCTATTGCCGAACTCATCCAGCAGGCGAGCCGAAAATACGATGGACACATCCTTAGTAATCTTCTTTATATCAATCGAACGCTTGAGCTCATGCGTGAAGATCTCGCAATGGTCGATGACACATGCAATCGAGCAATCGTCGCACAGGTTCAGGACCTAATCTCTATCCTGCGTGATTGCGTTGAGCGGGAGACTTCGGCGACAGCCAGTCTCTGAGGTGCGAGGCGTGCCCTCGGTATCGCGGGCCGGTGTTCAGTCTGCTTTCTTCGGTATCAAGAGCCTTGGTCCGAATCGGGACTGCTAATATAATGTGATGCAATATTTGGAGGGCCGATGGCCGATCATAAGCCTCATATTGCGCACCTTGCTGTCCCTACGAAGGCGATTCTGGCCGGGCATTCTGCTGCACAGGTCGGCGCGCTGTGCTTCCGCGGCACTGAAGTCGGTCAAATCGAGGTTCTTTTGATCACCACTCGGGAGACCCGCCGTTGGACGATACCTAAAGGTTGACCAATCAAGGGACTGAAGCCCCATGAGGTGGCCGAGCGCGAGGCCTGGGAAGAGGCTGGAATTAAAGGTAAGGCGAAAAAGAAGCCCTATGGCTACTATACCTATCTGAAACGACTGACCGACAGCCGCACCATACCTGCTGTCGTTGAGGTGCATGCCTTGGAGGTCAAGGAGGCCAGCGACAATTTCCCGGAGTTCGGCCAACGCGTACTAATCTGGCTGCCTCCGGTCGAGGCGGCATTGCAGGTTTCAGAGCCTGAACTGAAAAGGTTGCTGGCTGCCTTCGACGACAGGTCGGTTCCCGACAACAAGATAATTCCCATCAGGCCTTGAAGTCCCGGGAAGTTCGTATCGTCGAAGGTGTTATGACGTACTGGACGGGCGATCCTTCTATGCCGGCAAGCGTGCTGCCATCGAGCTT
>JAAMEZ010000012.1 GCA_013322215.1 Martinezella rhizogenes | reverse complement strand
GTAAGAGCAGCGGTAGCGGTTGCGGCTGGCAAGCCGCTCGAGGTGATGACGGTTCAGCTTGAGGGGCCGAAGGCCGGTGAAGTGCTGATCGAGGTCAAGGCGACCGGCCTCTGCCACACCGATGACTTCACGCTCTCAGGCGCCGATCCTGAAGGCCTGTTCCCGGCCATTCTCGGCCATGAAGGTGCCGGCATCGTCGTCGATGTCGGTCCGGGCGTCACCTCGGTCAGGAAGGGCGATCACGTCATTCCGCTTTATACCCCCGAATGCCGCGAATGCCCGTCGTGCCTCAGCCGCAAGACCAATCTGTGCACGGCGATCCGCTCGACGCAAGGCCAGGGGCTGATGCCGGATGGCACCTCGCGCTTCTCGATCGGCAAGGACAAGATCCATCACTATATGGGCTGCTCGACCTTCGCCAATTACACGGTGCTGCCGGAGATTGCCGTTGCCAAGGTCAATCCCGACGCCCCCTTCGACAAGATCTGCTACATCGGCTGCGGCGTCACCACCGGCATCGGCGCGGTCATCAACACCGCCAAGGTGGAGATGGGCGCAACCGCGATCGTCTTCGGTCTCGGCGGCATCGGCCTCAACGTCATCCAGGGGCTGAAGCTTGCCGGCGCCGACATGATCATCGGCGTCGATCTCAACAATGACAAGAAGGCCTGGGGCGAACGCTTCGGCATGACGCATTTCGTCAATCCGAAGGAGGTCGGCGATGATATCGTGCCCTATCTCGTCAACATGACGAAGCGCGGCGCCGACCAGATCGGTGGCGCCGATTATACCTTCGACTGCACGGGCAACACCAAGGTCATGCGCCAGGCGCTGGAAGCAAGCCATCGCGGCTGGGGCAAGTCCGTCGTCATCGGCGTTGCCGGCGCCGGCCAGGAGATTTCCACGCGTCCGTTCCAGCTGGTGACGGGCCGCTCATGGATGGGCACGGCCTTCGGCGGTGCCCGTGGCCGTACCGACGTTCCGAAGATCGTCGACTGGTACATGGAGGGCAAGATCCAGATCGATCCGATGATCACCCACACCATGCCGCTCGAAGACATCAACAAGGGCTTCGAGCTCATGCACTCCGGAAAGAGCGTCCGCGGCGTCGTGATATACTGACG
>JAAMEZ010000006.1 GCA_013322215.1 Martinezella rhizogenes | reverse complement strand
AAGCGGAAGAACTTGACCACGACGACCAACACACACCATACCTAACGGCGGGTCAATTCTCGGCACCAATCCCGGGTCAGTTCTCAGCGCAAATCAACACAGCAGGAGAAACGGCATGGAATACGGCCACGGGCACAAGAAAAAACTTCAACAGGCATGGGTGGAATTCGCGGGAACGTTTGAGCCAAACTTTTATATCACGCTCACCGATCCGACGGAGCCACATCTTGCAACGATGAAGGAGAAACTCGGCAAGTTTTGCGGGCGTATCGATCGTGCCGTACTAGGAAAAAAATTCACACGTCGTCCACCGCACGAACGAACCGACGGCATATTCTTCATCGAACATCTCGGCAGTAACATTCATGCTCACGGACTGCTCCGCGTGCCGAAAACATCGCTCGAAAAATTCGAGGCGCTGACAAAAATGCAATGGCATCGGGTCTGTCGTGATGGCAAACACGATCTGCAAGAGGTCTACGATTGCGCGGGCGTTGCCAGTTATTGCACCAAGGAAATGACCCGTTTCGGCTTCAACCCGGATCAGATTACGTTCACGCGGGATTTCATGAAGGAAATCTCGAACTAACCTATCGCATGCTGCGACAGCTTGGCATCGCTGAGTATCGAACAGCCCCACGCGATATGGCCGCATTCTCAAGAACCGCTTTTCCTGCAGAGCGGTAATTGAATTCTACCAACAGATGATAGATGGTTAAAAAGAACCGTAGATTTCTTCGGAACGAATGCACCGAGCATTCACACCGTCGAAGACGACAGATACTCAAGTATCAACACTATCAAAATCCCACCGAATGATCCGTCCGGATCGAATTCCCCCCCGATAATCTTTTTAAAAGAAACAGACTGCTATGTTTCCTTCGTCGTGGCATGCCACTTGCTGGCGAACAAGGTGTTTTCCAATGGCATCAAAGCAGCGCCGTAATTCCGGTGTTTCCCCCCATAACCCACACGGCTCCATCTTGGAGCGGCCGGTCTATCGGAATGTCGCCGATAAACGGGGCCGCTTCCAGAACGACGCGACTGCTCCTGACATGGGAAGTGCCGTTGAATTTCTCGACCGTATCTGGGCGTTGTATGAGGTGGCGCGATACAACGCTGTTCAGTCATCCTCCGGGCGGGCAGCATTGCCGAATACAGGGCGTGGTATGTCACGACGTGACCTATTTTGGTTTCAGCTTCTTCGCCCCGATTTCGATTTCTCTGCCGGTCCACAGACTGTCGCTCAAGTTGGCGTTGATATCGACGGGCTGACACGAGACGGCATGCTGCCCAATGAGCGAGAAGTGGTTGCTATGCTTGAAACATGTCTTGGCGAACCGCTACCGCATCCGGTCGGCGAGGAAACGGCCCGATTTAATGCAAGTCTACAGCCAGCCGAACGCTATCGACTTGCGGATCAATTTTTCAACGCGGATCGCCCAAATCTAGCATCCAGCCGCCGAGCTTCGATCCCCTTCATCAAACGGCAGATCGTTTGGCGTGGACGGCAATCGCTCAACGCATGCCAAGCGCTATATTTCCTGGAGCTTGATCTACGGCGGAAATCGCCTATCGACCTGAGCAAGTTGGAAACTCGCTATCATGTCGATTGCTTGCCGCAATATGATGTATTGCCTGCTGTGGCATCGAGGACTGCCCGCCTCGCGATTTGCATGGCTTCCGTCGAGCCTGTTACGAAAAACAGTTGGCTCTATCGGCTGGATTTTGTGCAGGCTGCTCTGGTCGCCCGAAAATACAACGCATTTCTCACTGCTCAAAAAACAGTCACAGCACAAAAGGGACGAAATCCGCCCAAGCATATGATTTTAAAAGAATATATTTGGTCGATATAGCGCAAGTCCGTAGACTTTTAGCCGCGCTTCTCGGTGAGTCAAACCCCGCGCCTTCAGCCATCCTTCTGGCGTTTTCAACAAGCCAGCAAGGAGGTTACGACCATGGCTGAACACACGCATGAAATCATCGACACTCACGCAGAGGTGCAGCAGCACACGGCGACGGCAGTAGAATTGCACCCACCAGAAACGGAGACCGGCGTCGCATCCTTCACGGATACGAATGTGGATGAAGGCAAGACCCCTGCGCCGGTCAGCGCTTTCGTATGGGATACTTGGTCACGTACCCGCCGCGTACTTGGTCAGGACAGCCAACGCGAGTTTGAAGGCTCGCGCGCAAAGCTCAAAGAGGCTGCCGCCATGCTGGCGATCGAGATTGCCAATCGCCCCGATTACGACTGGGCGGGGGAAGCGGCCGATTTGATGCTCGATGTTCCGAATAGCGGCCACACCTGCATGCCCGCGACTGCGGCAACTTTCGGTGCACACGCCTCCGACGACAAGGCCAAAAAGGCTCGCTCGTCCTTCCTTGATCGGACGGCACTTGCGGTCGAATGGCTTGTCGCGCAGGTAAAAGCCAAGTCGGCCAGCTATCCCGCCGATGAAACGGGGACCGAAGCGCTTGTCACGCTCATTGATAACAACGGAGGCATGTCAAAGATTGCCGGTCTCCAGCGAGATCTGAATAGCCGGCAGGAGAAGCCCGCTACACGGACAGCAAAGATTACCCTCGATCCGCAAGTCGTTCGGTCTGAACGTCTTGAGCGCGCACGCAAACAACTGGAGCGGAACGCGCCGAGCGAAACGGCAGTCGTCAAACTTGGCCTGATCTATGAGGACGGTTCGAGCAAGAGCGTTGGTGCGACACTCGCAGCCACGGACGATCTGCTTGAGCAGGCGCTGCTTGACATGAATGTCGTTGACCCGTTGATCGACCGCCTTGGCGAACTAGTACAGGCAGGCCAGATGGTCGCCGAGAACGAGACGACAGTTCTGGTCGATCCCTTGGATGATCCAGAAGACCCGGAAGAGGGGTTTCGCAAGGCGTTTCGGCACTTCGTTTTTTCCGACGAGCAGCCGATCGTGATCTCGCCGATCCTGTCCAGTTCGTCTGTCATCGTGCGGGCGGTGCCAGTTGCGCCAATCTTTGATCGGTCGCTCGGCAGCACATGTCATCTGCGCACTCGTGAGCGCCGGATTATGGAAGCGAATATCGCCGACCCGGAGCGTCGCAAGGTGTTTTCTGCAGAGATTGATGGGCCTGGTGACACGGAGGGCGTATGCCGGTTTGTAGTGACGACAGAGGCCGCGAGCGACAAGGCTGACAATGGCCGCAACGTCGGTGTTCTCGTCGAGCCTCTCCGTTCGGCACAGGGCAACTTGCCGCTAGCCATCGACTTTGCACGCTTTACCCCACGCATTGAAGGGCATATCAGCCTGACTGCATGGAGAAGCCGGCACAACGATTTCGTTGCCAAGGCTACAAAGCCGACCGGAAAGTCAGCGGAAGCACGGCAGAAGCACAGCCTGAGTGCGACCTCTTGGAAGATCGCGTCCTCGAAGAAGGACGACGAACGGGACATGGTTGGAAACGGCGTGGCAACCGACGTTGAGGTTATGACGGGGGATTTCTACCGCGTCAGTCAGGTCATCACGGCTCTGCCCGTGGTTGGTCAGATAACCGTAAGAGCGGAGCGCCATACGGGGCTCTGCATCGCCTTCTCGACAAAACACTTCTCCTACGAGGTATACATTCCGGCGGTGACCACCGGCGGGGACCGTACCACCGCGCTCGTCGCTCCGTTCAAGCTTCCCGATAGCGAATAACTGCCCGGCGCGGCGCGGGGTTCTACCTGCGCCGCCTCTGCAATCTTTTTAAAAGATAGGACCCATTATATGCAAACCGATCTCAGCATCGGCATGGAGAACCATGCCCTTTTCCTTCCGGCCATCAACGAGACGTTCGCGCGTTTTCCGCTACAGCATTCGCAGGCGATAGCGCGCCCGATGCCTGCGGGCCTGACGCCGAGCAACCTCAATTATCTCGACCCTAAGAATACGTTGTTTCATTATCACGCCGGCCTGCACAGCGCGGCATTCGGTGTGTACGAAGCGAACCAGACCATCATAACTCAGAGGGACCGGAAAAAGACGGTCATCGTTGGTGATAGCGGCGGCTTTACCGAGATCAACAATGGTCTCAAGGAGCCCTTGCAGACGTTCCGGCCGAAGTCCCTCGCATGGCAGGAGCAACATTGTGATGTCGGCATCATTTTCGATGTGCCGACGCGAGCCCTCGACATCAAGGGAGGCAAATATCGGACACTACAACAGTGCTTGGGCGTCACGCTGGAAAGTATCCGCTATGCGATTGAGCATCGATCGAACGCGGACATGCGCCTCCTGACCGTCATGCAAGGCCGTGATCGCAAGGAGGCGCGGACCTGGCAGGCGGCCATCGCCCCTTACCAACCCGACTTCGAAGGCATCGCCCTTGCCGGCGTGATGAAGCTTGACTTCGCGCTATGGGCCGAACTGCTCATCGACATGCGGGACAAGAAACAGCTCGACAAACTGCGTTGGATACATGTCCTCGGCACGGCTCAACCCGGCGTCGGCGTGATGTTGACTGGTCTTCAGCGAGCTTTACGCAAACATCTGCATCCGGACATCACGATCAGCTATGACAGCTCGCTCGCGTTCCGTATCGTGCAGGTCAACAAGCAGATCACCACGGGCATTAGCTATGATCGCGACGGCATGCGGTTCTCGCGCTATCATTTTCCCGATCACTGGTCCGCATTGGATCGTGAAGCGCGGTTTCCGTTCTCCAGCCCGCTTGGCGACGTGGCGACCGTCGGTGATTTCAATCCGGCGAACGCCAACAGTGCGACCGGCTGGGACACGCTCGGCATTCAGATGCTATCTCACCACGAGGTCTTCAAGGAGATCACGGCGCTGGCCGAAGTAAACCGCCTGGCCGAGGCGGAAATCAGCGCCAGGGGACAAACCCCTTGGCACATTCGGCAGGCATGGGCCGGCTTCGACGCGATCTTTTCAAGCCAAATGCCGGTGACGGAAGTCGCGCGCTACAAAAAATTTCTCTCCAACTACAGCAAAAGCAGTTCGCTGGAAGATGACGACCGTTAGGTCGAGCCCGCCGCCACTATTCCGCCATTAGGGCTCAATCATTCCCGCCAATCGAAAGTCTTATCAATGCCAATCATCGATAACAGCTATGGAAGCATACCCGTCACCTTTCCCGATAAGCCGTACCCGTCCGACGGCTTGTTCGCGGCCTATATCGTCTCGTTCATGCCGGCCGATCCGAAACACCGGATCGCGCGGCGGCTCGACCTCGAAAAACAGCTTCGCTGGTGGGAGCTGATGACGGACATTCCAGTCCATGTCATTGCTTCCAACTGGCGACCGCTTGCCCTGGCGAATGCGCCGGAGCTTGACCGCCTGCCGGCGCGTGGTGGCAGCGTCATTCAAACTCCAGCGCAGTCCATCATCCTCAATCGCAATGCCGCTCTTGCCGCTTTTTATGCGAGCGACCACCCTTGGGGCATCATCATGGACGACGACGCCGTGCTTTACGACGGCCCGAACCATAATAGCGGCGCGGCATTCTTTTCGGAAATGGCGAAAAACGCTTCTAGCGCCTATGACGATATCGACCTGTTCTTTCCCATCAATCCGGGGAAGCTGCCGGGACAGAACACGATATGGTCCGCCGATCCGGCCCTCTATCGCGACAATCATGTCTTTGAGGCTAACCACGACCTCAAGGGCAGTCTCTTCGTCGTCAGGAACTTCCGCCTGTCTGGCCGGCCGCAAATCCTGACCCCGGCGCATAGCGGGCTGGGAGAGGATACACTGCTAGCGATGGAGGCGGTCAGCAAGGGCTGCACTGTCTATCGTTGCGAGAATATTGTGTTGAAGGAGCTTTCCGGCCAAAGCCATTTCCAGCACAGCAAGGCCAAGATGAAGCGAGGAAACCAAGCTATTGCGGCTAGGTACGCCGCGCAGGGTCTGCGAATGGGACCGGAGCATTTGCTGAACCGCCGCGGTTTTGTGAAGAACTGCCTGTCCGGTCGCCCGGATCGGGTTGTCGTCGACAAGCCATAGGCCATGGAGCTAAAAGCCGTAGTCTTCGTAGATCGTTCGGCCGCGAAGCTGCTCAAGCGTAGGGTATTTCCGGCATTGATGATCGAAGATGCGCTGTACGGTAGCGGCTGGTTCCGGCAATCGCAATCGCGGCACATTACCGGTGAGTGGCAGGATGCAAATCTCATCCTCGCCCGCGATCCGGCCCGTCAGCGCGGCGGCTTCGATATGGGCGCTAATCGGCATGGTCGGCGCAAAGCTCTCATCCCGTATGAGCTTCATGCCGATCTTCGCATCCAGTCGTAGCAGGTCGGATACCCATACCGCCTGAAACACCGGCCTGCCATTGTCGAGGTCATGCAGGACATCGACGGCATGGCCCATGCAGCGGCTGCGCGTGACGATGACGGTAGCCGAATCCTTGGGATCGACCAGCTTCAGGGCCGGGACGATATTGCGGCGGGCTTTAGCGTTTTCCTCTAGCTGCCGCATGACGGCTTCGGGAAACAGCTTAGTCAGCCGTCCCGGCTCGTCCATCTCAAGGACTTTGAATTCCCGGCAGTCTTCTAGCGCAAACAGCATCAGCGCCCGCCAGGACAGCGCCGAGAAATAGGACCGTTCCTGTATGCGGCCATTCGCTTCATAGCGTACCCAAAATGGCCTGCCGCCTTGGATGCGGTAGAGGGATCGGCCATTGACGTGCAGGTCGCTCATGAAAAGCAAGGCGAGGTCGATCTGTGTCTGAGATAGTTGGGAAATTTGCGTCTCGTCTTCACTGTACCGATGCATGCTGTCTCCGCTGGTTGCGGGTGCAGCAAAGTTCCATCGGGCGAAAAGGGCGAGCGAAGAGGCGGCGCGGTGAACGCAAAACCCAATCACCGGCCGTGTTCGGTCATATCCGGCAGTCATGAACAAAGTGGAAAGGTTATCTGCAAATGCTGGGTGCAATCACAGGGACCAGTAGACGCGTCAAGGAGCGCGGCGAAGGGCAAAAGCGCAACGCGACAGCGACCAGCACCGAACGCGCTTCGTTGATGCTCCACTGGACCCGCAGGCAGAAACGCGAACCCCATGAGATGGAAACCATCTCATGGGGTTAGAAGCTCATCTTGAAAAAAGTGCGAGGTTTACTGCGCCTTGCGCAGCATCTTGCCGCGCTCGACGGCTGCAGCGGTCAACTGCGCGTCAAGCTCGCCCGCGCGGACGGCTTCGATCAGAGTATCGATGATCTTCGGCAGGGTTGCCAGTTCGCCGGCCTCGATCGCGTTCTTGTCCTTGGCGAAGTCGATCACCTTGCCAGCATAACGCAGGGCGAAGAACACCTTGCCCGCCGCATCCGTAAACCAGCCCTGACGCACGCGCTTGGCCGTCTCCACCTCGACGCGCTGCCCCTCGGCATTCTTGCGGCGAACGATGTGCGTGGGGGTGAATGCCTGACCGGCAATCTTCGCCTCGGCCATCTGCTTCTGCTCGATGAGCGCCGCGACCATCTTTTCCCGCGCCCTTGCGACCGGGTCGTTCGTCGCGCGAACCGGAACCGCCTGAGCCAGCTTGAGACCCTTCAAATGAGACATGCCATTGCCTTTCCCGAAACCGTTGATCGTAAGTCCGGGATACAGCCGTCTATCAAAAGGGCGAGCAAAGAGTTGAATGCGCCTATCGTTGCAAGTTGATCAGCACATCGAGCAAATCCGATCCGGTCTGGAAGACCTTGGAGTTGGCCGTATAGCTGCGCTGGCTCTCGATCATCTCCGTGAGTTCGGATGCGAGATCGACATTCGAGCCTTCCAGCGATCCCGATTTGATCGAGCCAAGACTGCCCGAATTGGCAAAACCCATGACGGTGACACCGGATGCGCCGTTGGCCGAAAAGGCATTGCCGTTGATCGTTGTCAGGTTGTCGGGGCTTGCGATATCGACCAAGGGAATGCGGTATCTTGGCTGAAGCGTGCCATCCGCATAACGCAGGGAGACCACACCGTCGTCGGCGATGTCGTAGCCTGTAACTGCGCTTGCACCATGGCCATTGACGTGTGCGGTAACCGTCGAAAATCCAGCGGCAAGCTGTGTCGTGCCTGCAATGTCGAGCGTCATTTCCTCTCCGCCTGGGATCGTAAACGTGAGCGGAGATGATCCGTTAAGTAATTCTCCCTGCAAGCCAAAGCTTAGTAATGGTTTGTCCGATTACACCAGTTGGATATACCGATTTTATATTCCGTTTTTATTTATGGATTAGCCTCGCGCAAGCCTCGGACTATAGCGTCCCGCCATATTCATTTGCATAAAGAGGTTATTCTTATGAGCCTGTTCGGCAGCATGAAGACGAGCGTCTCGGGTATGAACGCTCAGGCCAATCGCCTTTCCACCGTCGCCGACAACATCGCGAATGCCAATACGACCGGCTACAAGAAGGCTTCGGTCAGCTTCTCCTCGATGGTGCTGTCATCAACGGCCGGCAATTATAACTCCGGCGGTATTGAAACCTCTGTGCGCCGCGCCGTCCTTGAGCAGGGCGACATCAGCTATACGTCCTCGGACACCGATCTTTCCATCAGCGGTGCCGGCTTTTTTGTCGTGCAGGATGCGTCGGCTGTCCCGGTTCTGACGCGTGCCGGTGATTTCGCCAAGGATGACAGCGGCAATCTCGTCAATTCCGCAGGCTATACTCTGATGGGATATCCGTATGGCTCCGGTGAGCCGGCCGTTGTCGTCAACGGATTTTCCGGCCTCGTGCCGATCAACCTCAACGATGGCGGCTTGTCCGTCGTGCCATCGACGCAGGGCACTTTCAGCGTCAACTTGCCGGCAAACGAGCAATCGGTCGGTTCCGGCATTGCTGATCTGCCGCCCTCGGCGAACCGGCCAGAAAGTGCCCACAGCAAGAAGCTGACGATGACATTCTCGGACAACAACGAGATTTCCTATGCGGACGTCTATTTCACCAAGATCGGGAACGATCAATGGGAGGTGACGGCATTCGGGCGACATGGCTCGTCGGCGCCAAGTGGCTTTCCGTACGATACTTCTGCCCCATCTCCGATGGCTAGCACGGTGTTGACGTTCGATCCTTCCACCGGAGCGCTCGTCAGCGGAGATCCACATCTGACCGTTTATGCCCAGGATCGTCCGCTTGAGATCGATCTATCTGGCATGACGCAGACAGTGGCTCCCCCCGCTGTCGTGTCCGATCAGAAAGTAGCGTTCAACCTGCCGTCCGATGCTTCGACGTACAACTACCCTGCTGAGATGTCAGCGGTCTCCAACGATCCGAATAGCGTTTATAATTTCAAGCAGACCTATACGGGTTTCGGTGGAACATCGTCGGACCTCGCCGTCGATGTGTATTTTCAGAAGCAACCGGGGGCTGGTAATACATGGGATGTGACTTTCTACAATTCCGCCGATGCGACGGCCGGTGGATTTCCTTATTCTTCCGGTCCGCTTAACAACGTCGTGCTTGCCTTCGATCCGGTAACGGGCGCCCTCGATCCCAGTTCCCCCGCTACGATCGGCGCGTCCTTGCCGACAGGTGACGCCATATCTCTCGACATAAGCGGGATGACGTCTCTACCCAGCACGGCCCCAGCAGTGAGCGGAACCTATGGCAGCCATGGTTTGGCGTTCAATCTCTCGCCATCAGAGCCGACCGTTACGCCTCAGATTTCCGGTGTCACGCCAGCGCAGAACCAACCGACAAGCACCTATACCGAGAAGACGTCGCTGGCTGTTTATGATCGTCTCGGCAACACTGTCGTCCTCGACATCTATTACTCCAAAGGAGCGGACGGCATGTGGGAGGTCAGCGTGTTCAACCAAGCTGACGCTTCTCCTGGCGGGTTTCCCTATGGCGCTGCCGGCTCGCCTCCGCTAGCCACAACACTACACTGACGTAGCCGTTTGCACCGATTGCCTCGCGCTCGCCCGCGTTTCCCGCCCATGCTAGCGGACCAAGCGCAGGAGGCGACGATGACCAGCAGTTCCGACGACAAAGGCAGGACCCATCCACTTCGGGCATATTCATACGTACGTATGAGCACTCAACGGCAGCTTCGCGGCGACAGTCTGCGCCGGCAGCTTGAGCGGTCGCGGGCTTACGCGGACGAACATTCTCTGCTTCTGGACGACAGCTTGCAGGATTTGGGTGTATCGGCGTGGAAAGGGAAGAACTTCAAGCATGGCGCGCTTGGGCGCTTCCTCGCCATGGTCGAGAATGGAGAAATCCCCAAAGGCAGCTATCTGCTGATCGAAAGCCTCGACCGGCTATCCCGAGAGGCCGTGCCCGATGCGCTGACACTGTTCATGGCGATCATCAACGCCGGTATCGTCATCGTCACCCTCAGCCGCGACGGCCAACAAGCCTACAGCCGCGACGTTCTCAACGGTGACTGGACCAAGCTCATCATTGGGCTTGCGGTGATGTCGCGTGGCCATGAGGAAAGCCAAACCAAGAGCGAGCGCATCGGCGCGGCCAATCGCAGAAAGCGAGAGAAAGCCAGAGCCGGGGAAGGGCACATCACCGGACTGACGCCCGCTTGGGTCGATGCCAAGCGGATCGACGGCAGCAGATACGAATTCACGCTGAACCATCATGCGCAGACGGTGCGAACGATCTACGAGATGGCCGCGCGGGGTCTTGGTTCGACGGCGATTGCGCGGCATCTCAATGCGACCGGCGTTCCAACGTTCGGCACCGACAACGGCTGGTATCAGAGCATCATCAAGCTTATCCTGAAACGCTCAGATGTCATCGGGACGTTTCAGCCGCACAGGATCGTTGACGGCAAGCGTGTGCCGGATGGTGATCCGATAGAGGGTTATTTCCCTGCGGCTATCGACAAGGATTTGTTTTTGCGAGTGCAAACGATCCGGCAATTCGTCGGTAAACCGGGGCGCAAGGGCAATACATTCGCCAACCTTTTCACCGGGCTTTGCCATTGCGCTCATTGCGGTGGGCCGATGACGATGAAGGTCAGCCAAGTCAAGCAGGGCATGGCCCGCTATCTCGTCTGTGCCAATCATGTGCGGGGTCATCGCTGCGGCGATGGCAACCGGCATTTCCGCTATGAACCGCTGGAAGCTGCGATCCTCGATCATGTAAAGGAACTCAATCTCGCGGAGACGCTGCATGCGCTGCGGCTCGGTGACTTCCATCGGGAACTGGATGAGACCATTGCCGGGTTGATGCTTGAACTTGAAGAACTTCGCAGGAAGGAGCGACGGCTGGCGCGGACTATCGAAGATGATAGCGATCCGCCGGATGCCATCGTGAACCTGCTTAAGACCCGGCAGGCCGAACGGCACGCGATCGAAGCGGAGCTTCGGCACCAGCAAGCAGAGCGCCAGCGCCGGTCAATTCGGCACGAGAGCCCCACGGAAACTTGCGACCGTATCGGTAGGCTACGAGGCGCGTGGGAGCAAGCCGACGACGTGACGCGATACGACCTTCGCTCGGAGGCGCACGCGGTCATCAGGGAAATTATCACTGAAATCAGCTTTGACAGTGGCGATCGTTCCACGATGCTGATTGTGGAAAACGGCATCGTAGCGCATCGGTTTACGGATGGTCGAGCGTCCCGCCAACACCAGATATGGCGAGCAGTGCCTGTTACGACGACGCCAGGCGTTTGATGCCGGTTAGATTACGCGAGCTGTCCACCATACTTTTGCGATAGCTTCTTAGCGGTGCGCTCGCTCGTCTCCCCAGCCTTCAGTTCAGCCAAACGCTTCTCCAGCAGGGCAATTTCGTCATAGGTCTCGTCGTCCAGCAGCTTCGGCTCGTTCATCAAGTCCTCTTCGCCGGGGCGGAGGAAGTTCTTAATCTGCTCAGTGTTCACCTGAGCGTAATGCTTGTCGATCATCGAGATCGAGGTGCGGGTGTTGCGGGCAATGTGGTGAACAGAAACGTTGTTTGCCAGCATTTGCGAGATATAGAAGTGCCGGAGCGAATAGGCGGTCCGCTTGACGCCTCGGTGATCGCGTTCCAGGTCTGCCGCCTTGAGCAATGTGTTCATGCCGCGCTTGAATGAAAGGATCGCGTGGCCCTGTGCGTCGGCAAATACCGGGTCGTCGTCGTTGGGCTCGCGGCCAACCTCGCCGACAAACACATTCCATAGCACATGAAGCGCCTGTATCGCCCCATGCAGGGGAACGGCATCGCCATGCTTGCTTTTGCCGTGCACCTGTAGCCGCGCGTCCTGTTTGAAGGGAGGGAGATCCTTCGTTTCCCGATAACGGAGAATGTTGCCCCATTTCAGGTTCTTGGCCTCGGTGGGCCGCAAGCCAGAACTGCCCATGAACTCGATATAGGCATGCAGGCGAATACGATCCGCACGCACGCGATCGGTGAGGGTGCTTTGCGTCCAGACCCGTCCGTCCTTGGCTTTGATTAGTCTCACGGACTGTTGCGGTTCGCTGATGCGTTCTAAACTCTTGTAGAGAAGCCGTTCATATTCCTCCGGTGAGAAACCCGGACGGCGAGTGTCAGGTTTCTTTCGGGCTTTGACCGCTGGAATGATGATGGGCTTGCAATAGCCCCATTTCGCAGCCTGCTCGAATATTTCGCGGATGATGACCATTTCACCTTTGATCGTGCTCAGCGCGGCGACCTTGCGCGGTGCGGGCCGAATGAAAATACGACCATCGTCCCGTTCGCATCGGATTTTCTGAACCTGCAAACCCGGGCCTGTGGTCCAGTAGGTCTTGCGCCATTCCAGATAGCGCTCGATGTCGGCGGTGGTGATCGTTTCGATGGGACGGTTACCGAAGTAGCCGATCGGAAAGCGACGAATGATCGGCGGCCAATAAATCGGATGGTATTTGCTGCGTTCGTCGCGCTCGGCTTCAGCAACGACTTTTTCGATGAACTCCTCCGCTACCTCCGAGAACGGGTGACTGTCCAGCGATAGGCCCTGTTTATTGCGAAAGCTCTGCTCGTGCCAGATTTCATAAGCGAGTTGCAGCGCCTGATCCTCGTCAGCGGTGCCAAGAGTTTTTTTGTATTGCTTACCGCCGAGCGAATAGCGCATCGACCAATTCCGGGTGCCTTCGCGCTGAAAAAGCGTGAACGGGGTTTTCTTGGTCGGGGCAGGGCTGTGGAGCATAACGTTGGGCACCTTTCGAGTTGCTTTGGTCGGTGCGCTGCGCTGGAACTGCGCTAGGCGCGTGCCCAAGCCCTGGAAAGCTACGTTGAAATCATTGAGAAATTCCGAAGGGTATGCGCTACTGAGCTAGGACTGAGCTAGCTTATTTCCAGCGCGCGCGAGGACAAGCAAAGACTGATAAATCAATAATTTCAATGGGAAAGGAACCGCACCCGACAGGATTCGAACCTGTGACCTTTGGAATCGGAATCCAACACTCTATCCAGCTGAGCTACGGGTGCATGCCGTGGCGGTTTGAATCGCCTGTCCGATGGCTGGTTCTTAGCCTAGGAAGCGCTTGGCTTCAATGCGGAAAATTCAGGAAAGCGTGAGATCGGACGTTTTGGTGAGGTGAGGCCGCGGGCTTTTGGCGCGCGGCCTTGTTGTCACGGGCCGTTTCGGCTCATTCCCGCATGGCGCCGGGGCCGGGGGTAGCCTTTGGCGGCACCTTGCCGAGGATGATCATGCCGAGGACTTCGTCCTTGGTGACGTCTTCGGTGCGGGCGTGGCCGACGACCTGGCCGTTCTTCATCACCGAGACGCGGTCGGCGAGGTCGAAGACATCGTGGATGTCGTGGCTTATGAGGAAGATGCCGATGCCTTCCTTCTTCAGCTGCTTGATGAGCTCGCCGACCTGCGCCGTTTCCTGCGGACCAAGGGCCGCCGTCGGCTCATCCATGATCAGGATGCGCGCGTCGAAGAGGATGGCGCGGGCGATCGCGACAGACTGGCGCTGGCCGCCGGAAAGCGCCTTCACCGGCTCCTTGAAGCGCTTGAAGTTGGGGTTGAGGCGCCCCATCACTTCGCGGGCCTTGGCCTCCATCGCGACGTCGTCGAGCGTGCCCCAGCGGGTCTGCAGCTCGCGGCCGAGATAGAGGTTGGCGGCGGCGTCGACATTGTCGGCGACGGCGAGCGTCTGGTAGATCGTCTCGATGCCGTATTTCTTGGCGTCGCGCGGGCTGCGGATATCGACGGGTTCGCCGTTGATCAGGATATCGCCGCTGTCGCGCTTGTAGGCGCCGGAGAGGATCTTGATCAGCGTCGACTTGCCGGCGCCGTTATGGCCGAGAAGCGCCACGACTTCGCCGGGGTAGAGATCCACCGAGGCGTTGTCGACTGCGTGGATGCCGCCGAAGGAGATGGAAATGTTCTTCATTTCCACAAGCGGAGTGGTTTGATCCGTCATGGTTCAGAATTCCTTTTACTTGGCGCGCGAGCGGTAGACGATGTCGAGCCAGACGGCGACTACGAGGACGATGCCGACGACGACGTTCTGGATCGGTGTGTCGACATTGGCGAGGCCCATGCCCGATTGCAGCGATTGCATGACCAGCGCGCCGAGCATGGCGCCTGCGACCGTGCCGCTGCCGCCGGCAAGCGACGTGCCGCCGATGACGGCCGCAGCGATGGTGAAGAGTTCGTAGGTGGTGCCCTGCGAGTTGACCGCCGAATTCAGGCGGGCCGTCGAGATCGCCGCGGCGACGGCGGCAAGGAAGCCCATCAGCGCGAAGATCTTGACGATAACCCAACGCGTCTTGATGCCGGCGAGTTCGGCTGCTTCCGGGTTGCCGCCGATCGCGAAGACATAGCGACCGAAGCGCAGGCGCGTGGCGATGAAGGTCATCACGATGCCGATCAGAACCGCGATGAGAACCGGAACGGAAATGCCATAGGCAATATCCAGACCGCCTTCCGGCCAGGCGATATTGTGTTCCGTGGCGTAGCGCTTGGCGATGCCAACCGGCCAATTATAGCTGTTGAAGAGGTAGACCGTGCCCAGCACCACGATGGAGCCGAGGCCACCGAGGAAATATTCGGCCCAAAGGGGACGGCGCGGAAAGCCGAAGCGCTTTCTCTGGCGGCGCGAGCCGACGATGCCGGCGATGATCATCAGGCAGGCGAGCACGCCGACGATCCAGCTCCAGGTGGCGCCGATCGAGCCCGTGGCGCCGCTGCCGCCCATGATGACGAAGGTGGAGTCCATCGGCGCGACGGTCTGACCGCTGGTGACGTACCAGGCAAGACCGCGCCAGACCAAAAGACCGCCGAGCGTGACGATGAAGGAGGGGACATTCATGAAGGCCGTAATCGCGCCCTGGAAGGCGCCGATCGCCGTGCCGATCACCAGGCCGCAAAAGAGGGTGATGATCCAGGTCCAGGAACTGTCGAAGCCGAGATATTGCGGCAGCCACTTGGCCTGGATGACGCCCATGATCATGGCGACGAAGCCGAGGAGAGAGCCGACCGACAGGTCGATGTTGCGCGTGACGATAACAAGCACCATGCCGGTGGCCAAAACCGCGATTTCGCAGGTCTGTACCGAGAGGTTCCAGAGGTTTCTGGCGGTCAGGAACTCGCGGCCGTCGAAGATCCGCAGATAAAGATCGAAGCCGATCCAGATGATCAGCAGCGCTCCGATCATGCCGAGCAGGCGGGTATCGATTTCGGTGGCACGCAGAAAGCGGGTGAACGCGCCGGCTTCTGCATTGCGGGGACCGCTCGATGTGGTGGACTGTGTCATGTCGGCCATCGCTTTGCCGTTCTCCCTCTGTCGGGCGCGGCCTGCGATGCATGCTGGGCTATCGCTGGCAATCGCGCCAATCTCAAAAAATGCGTCATCGCCTGTCCGCCGGTCTTTGTCCGGTCCCCAAAACCGCCATCCGGCGGGCCAAGGGGTCTGCGATAGCGCAACACGCTGGGGGAAGCTTCATCTCCAACTGCAAGGAAGAGTTGTTGGCTTCTAATCCGCATTCGACGCCGCAACGGGGTGCCGCTGCGGCGTCGGTATTTCGATTGGTCAGTCGTTCAAGGACGGCTTATTTGCAGGCCGCGACGGCGCCGGCCTTGACGCCCTGGCAAGCTTCAGCCTTGGAGATCCAGCCGGCGTCGATGACGACGTTCAGGTTGTCCTTGGTGATGGCGATCGGGGTCAGGAAGACGGACTTCATGGCTACATGCTTCGGGCCGCCGTTGAAGGTCTGGACGCCGGAGACCTGATCCATGGTCTTGCCATTGGCGAGATCGAGCGCGATTTCCGCGGCGCGCTTGCCAAGTTCACGCGAGTCTTTCCAGATGGAAACGGTCTGCGTGCCAAGCGCGATACGGTTCAGGGCTGCCTTGTCGGCATCCTGGCCGGAAACCGGCACGGAGCCTGCAAGACCCTGGGCGTCGAGAGCAGCAACCGCGCCGCCAGCGGTGCCGTCGTTGGAGGCGACGACCGCGTCAACCTTGTTGTTGTTGGCGGTCAGGAACTGCTCCATGTTGCGCTGTGCATTCTGCGGCAGCCAGCCGTCCGTGTAGGCTTCGCCGACATTCTTGATCTTGCCTGCGTCGATGGCAGGCTTCAGCACTTCCATCTGGCCAGAGAAGAGGAAGTCGGCGTTCGGATCAGACGACGAGCCCTTGATGAAGACGTAATTGCCTGCCGGCTTTGCCTTCAGAACTTCGCGAGCCTGCATGCGGCCCACTTCCTTGTTGTCGAAGGTGATGTAGAAGGCGGCCGGATTTTCGATCAGGCGGTCGTAGCCGACAACCGGAATGCCTTCGTCGGCGGCCTTTTCAACGGCCGGGCCGATGGCGTCGGAATCCTGAGCGAGAATGATGAGGGCGTTGGCGCCCTGCGAAATCAGCGATTCGACGTCCGTCAGCTGCTTGGAAGCAGACGACTGGGCGTCGGCGGAAATGTACTTGGCGCCGGCTGCTGCCAGAGCCTTCTTGATGGCTGCTTCATCCGTCTTCCAGCGCTCTTCCTGGAAGTTCGACCAGGAAACGCCGACGACGAGATCCTTGGCGAAGGCAGCCGTCTGCATGGTCAAAACGATGGCCGCGCCCGCAGCCAGCTTGATGAAAGCTTTCATGTGATCCTCCCGATTGAATGCGACCGCACGTATCCTGAACTCCCGTCGGTCGCGGCGAAAATGCTGACAAGAAAAGCTTTGGACTTTTTTCTCGACAGTCGAGAAATTTAGTGTCAGAGATTTTTTCAGCTGTCAACACCCGCATTGTCAGGTTTCATCGGGCATCCGAAAAAGCTATCAAGGGCTGCCGCGGAGGAGGGTTGAATGAGCAGGGAGTTTGCCGATGCTGGCCAAATCGAGCACCGAATTGGTCCGTCAAAAAAACAGCGCTTTGGTCTTGTCGGCGTTGCGCCGGCATGGCCCGCTTGCCCATACCGAGCTTTCTGATTTTACCAAGCTCTCCTCCGCGACCGTATCGGTCATCACGGCGGATCTGGAGCGGGCGCAGATCATCGAAAAGGCGGAACAGCAGGCTGCCAGCGGCCGCGGGCGGCCGCGCGTCTTGTTTTCGCAGCGGCGCGATTGCGGCTATCTGATCGTCGTCGTCATCTCGTCGGATGCCGTGCAATATTCCCTCGTCGATTATACCGGCCGGCTCATAGACCGCTTTACCGAGGACAGGCAGCAGAATGTCGCGGGCGTCGAGCGCTTCGTAGCCGGATTGCGCGAAGCCTTGAACCGCATCGTCACCCGCTCGCAATTGCCGCGCGACAAGGTGCTGATGATATCGATCAGCAGCAAGGGGCTTGTCGATGCTTCGGAGCAGGTGCTGCGATGGTCGCCGATCTTCGGGCGTGAGGAAATCGATTTCGCCGCCGTGCTTCGCGACGAATGGTCGGCGCAGGTCATTCTCGGCAACGAGACCCTCCTGGTGGCGGCGGCCCTCGGGCGGCAGGAAGAAATCGATACGCGTGGTGATTTCCGCGCAATGGCGGCGCTGTCACTCGGTCACAGCATCGGGCTTGGCATCGTGCGCCGGGACTATGAAGGCAATCATCAGATATCGGCGCCGAATTTCGGGCACATGATGCATGTGCCGGGCGGCGGTCTTTGTCGCTGCGGCGCGCGCGGATGCATCGAGGCCTATGCCGGTTTCTATGCCATGTTGCGCATGGCCTTCGACGTGCCGCTCGACACGATCCCGGCGAAGTTCGTTCCGATCGCCGAGCTCGACAAGATCGCCGCGAGCGCACGGCAGGGCGGGCGCCGCAACGTGCTGGCCTTCCGTCAGGCCGGCCTGGCGCTTGGCAACGGCCTTTCGCGTGTCTTGAGCCTGCACGAGCGGATGCCGATCGTCATCACCGGTCCCGGCGTACGATACTATGATCTGTTAATAGAGGGCATAACCGAAGGCTTGGCGGAATCGCATGTCGTGCGTATGGAGGGCATGCCGGAGCTGCGCGTTATCGTCGACGAGCCGACGCTCGTCTTCGAAGGGCATCTGAACCGTGCATTTTCGATCATCGACAATGATATCGTGAAGAGGGGAGCCTCGGTCGTGGAGCTGCGCGACCAGGCTGGTTGAGAAGCGACGCCAGTGCAGGACACTGCCATACTGCCGGCTGCGGCGTTGCTGGAATCAATCCGCCAAGCCTGAAGGCTGGTCTTCCTCGCGAATCTGCAGGATGCGGTCGATGAGGCCCCATTCCAGAGCTTCTTCGGCGGTCATGAAGTAGTCGCGGTCCATGGCACGTTCGAATTCCTCGTAGGAGCGACCGCAATGCTCGGCATAGAGCCGTGTCATGCGGTGTTTCGTTCGCTTGATTTCCTCGGCGTGGATGAGCATGTCGGAAGCCTGGCCCTGGAAGCCGCCCAAGGGCTGATGGATATGGATGCTGGCGTTGGGAAGGGCAGAGCGCTGGCCGGGTTCGCCCGCCATGAGCAGGAACGATCCCATCGAGCGGGCCGTCCCCATGCAGAGCGTATGCACCGGCGCGCGGATGTAACGCATGGTATCGTACATGGCGAGGCCGCTGGTCACGACACCGCCCGGCGAATTGATGTAAAGGCTGATCGGCTTCTTCGGGCTTTCCGCCTCGAGAAACAGCAGTTGCGCGCAGACAAGGGCCGAGACGGTGTCATTGACCTCGCCATTCAGAAAGATGATTCTCTCGCGCAGCAGGCGGGAATAGATGTCGAAAGACCGCTCTCCTCTGCTGGATTGTTCCACGACCATAGGGACGAGTTGCATCGCTTCGCGCATCGGCGAACTCCAATGTTCTTGAAATTGTTGATAGATCTAGCGCCTCAGGCGGCGCGCATGACGGTCAGGCTGTTGTTGTTCGCCGCAGTCTTTTCAGTCTCACGAAGCCGCGTATCGTCGAGCTCGTGGATGATCCGCAGGCTCGTGCCGCCGCTTGCGTTCAACGATATTCTGAAAGTCACCGTGCTTTCGAGGAAGGGCGGTGCCTCGTCCCGCAGTCTGTAGCGGACCTCTTCGCCCGGCGTGACCAATATTGCCTTGGGATCGGCCAAAGCTTCCTTCGGCAGCCAGCTTTCCCGAAGCTCAGGGGTGCTGATTGCCCGCCAGACTTTTTGCGGCGGCTCGTTGAACTCGTATTCAAGTCCGATGACTCTTTCCCGCAAGGGGATCTTCAGATCGTTCATTGATCCATATCCTTCAACAAAACCTTGAGAGCTTCGATGCGGGCGGGCCAATAGGCGCGATATTTCGCCAGCCACTGGGCGATGAGGGTAAGCCCTTCTGGGTCGACTTCGTAATTCACGAAGCGCCCCTGTCGCTCTTCCCTGACCAGTCCGGCACTCCGCAGAACTGCAAGGTGCTGGGACATGGCAGGCTGGCTGATATCCATGCCTTCGCGCAGGGTACTGGCATTCATGCTGCCTGCGGCCAGCTTCTCGAAGATGGCCCGGCGGGTCGGATCGGCCAAAGCCCGGAATATCTCATTCTCTATCATGCGAACAGATAAGCACGTACTTATGTGATTCGCAAGCGGTTTTTGCATAGGTAATATTGGACGCCGAGCGGAGTGGGCATCACGAAAAAGTCCGCCGCGAATCGCTTCGCGGCGGACTTTTGGGAGGACGGTATTCCCTACGGGAACCTGGGATTGCTTAGTCGATCTTTACCAGGCGGCCTTCCTTGACCGATTGCAGCGCGGCATCGGCCAGCTTCAGCGCGGCCAGGCCATCGGCGCCTGACGGCGTGATGGTCGTACCCTTTTCGACCGCGGCGATGAAGCTCGCGATCTCGTTGGCATAGGCTTCAGTGTAGCGCGTCATGAAGAAATCATGCAGCGGCGGGCGGGTGTAGCCATCGCCATTGGCGACTTCGATGGAGAAGGGGCGCTGGTTTTCGGCTGCGACCATGCCCTTCGAGCCGTGGATTTCGATGCGCTGATCGTAGCCATAGGTGGCGCGGCGCGAGTTGGAGATGATCGCCTGCTTGCCCGAGGCCGTCTGAAGGATGACGGAGACGCTGTCGTAATCAGCGGCTTCGCCGATCGCCTTGTCGACGAGGACTGCGGCGGTCGCGGTGACGGCGACCGGTTCTTCGCCGAGCAGGAAGCGCGCCATGTCGAAATCATGGATCGTCATATCGCGGAAGATGCCGCCAGAGCGCTTGATGTAATCGACCGGCGGGGCGCCGGGGTCGCGCGAGGTGATCGTCACCATTTCGACGGTGCCGATGCGGCCTTCGTCGATCGCCTTCTTGACGGCCATGAAATGTGGGTCGAAGCGGCGGTTGAAGCCGACCATCAGCTTGCCCTTGGTTTCATTGACGACCTTGATGCAGGCCTGGACGCGGGCGACGTCGAGGTCGACAGGCTTTTCGCAGAAGACGGCCTTGCCGGCGCGGGTGAAGCGCTCGATGAGATCGGCATGGGTATCGGTCGGCGTGCAAATGACGACGGCATCGATATCCTTGGCGGCTTCGATCGCTTCGATGGTGCGTACTTCGCAGCCATAGGCGGCGGAAATCGCTTCCGCAGCCGCGGGGAACGCATCCGCGACAGCGACGAGCTTGGCGTTGGCATCGCCGCTGACGGCCTTCGCGTGCACCTTGCCGATGCGTCCGGCACCGAGCAGACCAAATCTGACAGTCATTTCTACCTCCCTGGATTCGGAATAAATGGACCGAATATAAACTTCTATGGAATTTTCATTCCATTTTCCTGCGATGGCGTCAAGCCGCATGGACTTCACAATTTTGAAAATTCCGGTTGGATCCCGGCTTAGCTGAAACCCGCCCGCAAAACCTTATTTTATACGGACGGCTTCACAATTTTCCTGATGATGCGCTAAAGACATGTCTTCTTGAACAGGCAAAAGAGACCCATGCAACTGATCGATCCCAGCCATCCCATCTACAAGCCGCTTTGGGTGCGCATCCTCATCGTGGCCGTCTGCTTTGGCTGGGCAGCCGTCGAAACGCTCGGCTCACAGCCATTTTGGGCGATGCTGTCGGGCGCGCTCGGCGCCTATTCCGCCTGGATGCTGCTCCTCAATTTCAAGCCGCAACCGCCCGAAGCCGCAAGCGAAGCCCGGCCGCAGGACGATGCTGCAGAAGATGATGAGCCGCCGTCGGAGGATAAGAAATAATCACCGCCTGAGGCGGCGTATAGCTTCGTCGACCAGCTGATTGGCGAGCATCATGCGCGTCGTTGCCTGTTCGCGGAAGAGGGCGGCGACGCTATCTGGATGGTTGGCCTTGGCGAAGCTGCGGCGCTTTTCCTGCAGGGCTTCGCGCGTGAGGTCCGGGCTGATGGCGAGCTCGGCAGCGACTTCTTCCCGTGATGTTCGGCTGAGATGCTCGGGCATAACAGGCGGTTCCGGCTCTTGCGGCGCAGGTTCGGGTTCCGGGTCCGGCAGGATGATCGGGTCACCGAGATTGTCGCGATAGGCTTCGTCGGGACGTTGTGCGCCGGGCGTCTCGCCGCCGAGCACCGTTGCTGCAAAGCTCACATTCAGGCCGCGGATGCGATGCGCGGCCTCTTCCTTTTCCGTAATCTCCTCTTCGCTGTCGAGGCGGTCGAGCACGGATTGAAACAATGATTGCTTGAACAGCATGCGTGATCTCCACGTCAAACTTGATAGGAGTGGAAGTTGGCGCGGAGCTTATGGCTTGCATTTATGTCGGCGAGAGATGCCGGCTCTCTTCCAGGATCATGTCGTGCAGTAGGCGCGCGCTTGGCGGCATGGCGCGTTCACGGGCGGTGATGAGGCTGTAGGGCCTGACGTCGATATCGAAATCGATTGGCAGGATAGAGGATTCGCCGGCCTGTGACGTCTGCCCGCAGATGAATTGCGCCATGTCGAGCGCAATCGGCGCGATCGCATCCGTCTTGCAGACCACCGCGAGCGTCAGAAGCAGGGACGAGGTATTGACGACGTTTTCCGGCAGCGGCACGCCGGCGGCGAGGAAAATATCCTCCACCTTGCGGCGAAGCAATGTTCCTGGTGGCTGGAATACCCAGTCGTAACCCGCCAGATCATGCAGGCTGGCAACGCCCTTTTCAAGCAGCGGATGTCCGTTGCGAACCACCAGGCAGGCTTTTTCGACGCCGATCTCATGGGCGGTGAACAGGCGCGGATCGAGATCATCCGGGATACGGCTGATAATGAAGTCGTGGCGGGCGGCCAGCAGCTCGCGCGCGAGCACATTGCTGTTCTCGACCTCGATATTGATCTCTATGCCGGGATAGGTGCGTGTCACACGCTGGATGGCCGGGACGACAAGGCTGATCGCCGGTGCTGTCACCGCCCCCAGAAAGACCGAGCCGCCCCTGCCGGTCCGCAGGGCACCAAGCTCCCGGCCAGCCTCGCGTAGCTCCAGCAGGATCTTGCGCGCCCGCTTGGCCAGGGCAAGGCCGAAAGGGGTCAACATGACGCCTCTGGCAACGCGCTCGTAAAGCGGGCTTTTGACAATCGACTCCATTTCTGAGAGCATGCGTGAAGCCGCAGGTTGTGACATGTTCATGGACTCAGCGGCCGCGGATATTTGCCCGTGATCCTCGATCGTGACGATCATGCGCAGGTGGTTGAGCTTCAAACCGGCTTTCAGCAGTGCGTCGTCGCGAAAATTGTCGGAATGAATCTCAATGCCATCGCTCACATAATCGTTATATATTTTCTCCATAGCGGCCAAATTTCCCATTCATCGGCAAAAAAGTACTATTTTTTAACATTATACCAAACTTGGTATATGTTTAGCCAGTTATTCTATTTGACAGTTATACGAAATCGTACGAGTTTGCCGATTGTGCGCTGGGTACAGCTCATAAACCGTGAGAGCGTGGAGGAGACCTACTTCGTTTCTCACAATTAGAAGTAAATCATTCCTTCTACGGAACCTGCCGCAGTTTCGGGCGGGCATTTTTTGTCCGCCACATTATCAACAAGGGAGAGAGTAATGAAATCCATTATCTCATTGATGGCCGGCGCTGCGTTCGGCGTCGCTACGCTGGTGGTACCTGCCTTCGCGGCGGACAAGGGCACGGTAGGCATCGCTATGCCGACCAAGGCTTCGGCTCGCTGGATCGATGACGGCAACAACATCGTCAAGCAGCTCCAGGCTGCCGGTTACGGCACCGACCTGCAGTATGGCGACGACGACATCCCGAACCAGCTCTCGCAGATCGAGAACATGGTCACCAAGGGCGACAAGGTCCTCGTCATCGCTTCGATCGACGGCACCACGCTGTCCGACGTCCTGCAGAAGGCTCACGATGCCGGCATCAAGGTCATCGCCTATGACCGTCTGATCCGCAACAGCGGCAACGTCGACTACTATGCAACGTTCGACAACTTCAAGGTCGGCGTTCTGCAGGCTGGCTCGATCGTCGACGCTCTCGGCCTCAAGGATGGCAAGGGTCCGTTCAACATCGAGCTGTTCGGCGGTTCTCCGGACGACAACAACGCCTTCTTCTTCTACGACGGCGCAATGTCGGTCCTGAAGCCTTACATCGACAGCGGCAAGCTGGTCGTAAAGTCCGGCCAGATGGGCATGGACAAGGTCGGCACGCTGCGTTGGGACCCGGCAACGGCCCAGGCTCGTATGGATAACCTGCTGTCGGCCTACTACACCGACGCTCACGTCGACGCCGTTCTGTCTCCGTACGACGGTCTGTCGATCGGTATCCTCTCCTCGCTCAAGGGCGTCGGTTACGGCACCGGCGGCGTGAAGCTCCCGATCGTTACCGGTCAGGACTCGGAAATCCCGTCGGTCAAGTCGATCATCGCTGGCGAACAGCATTCGACGATCTTCAAGGATACCCGTGACCTCGCCAAGGTCACCGTCAGCATGGTCAACGCTCTGATGGAAGGCAAGACGCCTGAAGTCAACGACACCAAGACCTACGACAACGGTGTCAAGGTTGTTCCGTCCTACCTGCTGACCCCGGTCGCAGTTGACAAGACCAACTACGAGAAGATCCTCGTCGATGGTGGTTACTACAAGGCTGACCAGCTGAAGTAATCTTCCGATATACCGGTCAGGGCTCGCTTTAGCGCGAGCCCTGGCTTTGATATTTAAGACGATCGCGCGGTCTGCTATGTTCAGTCGCGGCGTTGGATTTGGACTATGGACGATACCATTCTTGAAATGCAGAACATCACCAAGTCGTTCCCCGGTGTGAACGCCCTGGAAAATGTCAATCTGAAGGTTCGTCAGGGCGAGATACATGCCTTGGTCGGCGAAAATGGAGCCGGCAAATCGACTCTGATGAAGGTGCTCTCTGGCGTCTATCCCGCCGGCACCTACGAAGGCGACATCCATTACGATGGCGCGGTTCGCCAGTTCAAGACGATCAGGGATTCCGAAGATATCGGCATCATTATTATCCATCAGGAGCTGGCGCTCGTTCCGCTTCTGTCGATCGCCGAGAATATTTTCCTGGGCAACGAGGTCGTTGCCAGTGGCATGATCAACTGGCAGGAAACATTTACCCGCACCAAGCGGCTGCTTGCAAAAGTAGGCCTCAAGGAATCTCCGAATACGCTCGTGACAGACATCGGCGTCGGCAAGCAGCAGCTTGTCGAGATTGCCAAGGCCCTGTCGAAGAGCGTCAAGCTGCTCATTCTCGACGAGCCGACGGCATCGCTCAACGAAAGCGATTCCGATGCGCTTCTCAACCTCCTCATGGAATTCCGCAATCAGGGCATCACGTCGATCATCATCACGCACAAGCTCAACGAAGTGCGCAAGGTGGCCGACCAGATCACCGTGCTGCGCGACGGAATGACCGTGAAGACGCTGAACTGTCACGAAGAAGAGATCAGCGAAGACATCATCATCCGCAACATGGTCGGCCGTGAACTCGCCGACCGTTATCCGCCGCGCTCGGTTCCGATCGGCGAGACGATCTTCGAAGTGAAGAACTGGAACGCGTTCCACCAGCAGCATCGCGACCGTCAGGTTCTGCACGATATCAACGTCAATGTCCGCAAGGGCGAAGTCGTCGGTATCGCCGGCCTGATGGGCGCCGGCCGCACCGAATTCGCCATGAGCGTTTTCGGCAAGTCCTACGGCCACAAGATCAGCGGTGAAGTCTTGGTCGATGGCAAGCTTGTCGACACCACCACGGTGCGCCGGGCGATCGACGCGGGTCTTGCCTATGTTACCGAAGACCGCAAGCAGCTCGGTCTCGTTCTTTCGAACAGCATCCTGCACAATACGACGCTCGCCAACCTGCTCGGTGTTTCCAGGGCGACGGTTATCGATGACGTGCGTGAGCTGCAGGTGGCGACCAACTATCGCGCCAAGCTGCGTATCCGCTCGGCAGGCGTCTTCCAGGAGGCGGGCAACCTGTCCGGCGGCAACCAGCAAAAGGTGGTTCTGTCGAAGTGGTTGTTCTCCGACCCGGAGGTCCTGATCCTCGACGAGCCGACGCGCGGTATCGACGTCGGTGCCAAATACGAAATCTATTCCATCATCAACCAGCTTGCCGCCGACGGAAAGGGTGTTCTGATGATCTCATCGGAAATGCCCGAGCTTCTCGGCACTTGCGATCGCATCTATGTGATGAACGAAGGTCGCATCGTCGCCGAATTGCCAAAGGCAGAGGCGAGCCAGGAGAGTATCATGCGCGCTATCATGCGCTCAGGGGAGAAGCATCAATGAGCTCGGCCAACCCAGCCACGGAAAGCAGCCACGTCGTTTCCATCGGCGACCATATCCGCAACAATATTCGCGAATACGGCATGTTGATCGCGCTCGTCGTCATCATGCTGCTGTTCCAGTATCTCACTAACGGCGTTCTGTTCAGGCCGCAGAACCTGACCAACATCGTGCTGCAGAACTCGTTCATCGTCATCATGGCGCTCGGCATGCTGCTGGTCATCGTGGCCGGTCATATCGATCTGTCCGTCGGCTCCGTCGTCGGTTTCGTCGGCGCGGTCGCGGGCGTGCTGGTCGTACAGATGCATATGAATCTCGCGCTCGCGACGGTCATTTGTCTTCTGATGGGGGCCGCGGTCGGCGCCTGGCATGGATATTTCATCGCCTATCACCGCATCCCGTCGTTCATCGTGACGTTGTCGGGCATGCTGGTTTTCCGTGGTTTGACCTATGCCATCATCAATACGACCGGCAACGGCAGCAGCATCGGTCCGTTCCCGCCCGCCTTCCAGATCGTCGCAACCGGCTTCATTCCCGATTTCATGGACATGGGCGGCATCCATTCGACGTCGATCTTCCTGACCATTGCCATCCCGATCGTGATGTTCCTTCTCGCGTGGCGCGGTCGCAGCGTGAATGAGAAGCATGGCATCGATGTCGAGCCCTTCGGCTTCTTTATCGGTCAGAATCTGGTCATCGCCGCCGCAACCATCTTCATCGGCTACCAGATTTCCTCCTATCGAGGACTGCCGAACGTTCTGGTTCTCATGCTGCTGCTGATCGCCCTTTACGGTTTTGCCACGCAGCGCACGACGATCGGCCGCCGCATCTATGCCATGGGCGGCAATGAAAAGGCGACGAAGCTCTCGGGTATCGATACCCGCCGGCTTACCTTCTACACCTTCATCAACATGGGCATCCTTGCCAGCATCGCCGGCATCATCATCGCCACGCGCCTGAACTCGGCAACCGCCAAGGGCGGCGACGGTCTCGAGCTCGATGTCATCGCGGCCTGCTTCATCGGTGGCGCTTCGGCTTCGGGCGGCGTCGGCAAGGTGACGGGCGCTGTCATCGGCGCCTTGATCATGGGTGTCTTGAACCAGGGTATGTCGATCCTCGGCTACCAGACAGACTCCCAGAAGATGATCAAGGGTGCGGTCCTGCTCGCTGCCGTGTTCATCGACGTCTACAACAAGAACAAGGGTTGATCGCTCGAGCGATCAACCGAGGCTTTTAAAACCAAATCCATGACAGAGTCCGGCTCTCGCTGAGAGCCGGAACGGCAAACTGCATCCGTTCTCTGTCTGATAGGAAAGGATGAAAGACATGCTCATCTCGCAGATCAAGGGTTCGAACGGCGAGATCGTCGTTGCCGCGCGCAACGGTCCCGGTGAAGCTGCCAAGGCCGTCGTCAATGGCGGCAGCGTCTACAAGCTTGCGATGGAAGCTGCCGACAGCGGCAAGTCGCTGGCATCGGTCATCGAGGCACATGGTCTCGGCGAGGCGATCGATCTTGAGAAGGCCTATTCCGAAGGCCGTTTCCTGCCACCGATCACGCATCCGGACGCCGCGCACCTGCATCTGACCGGCACCGGCCTGACGCATCTTGGCTCGGCCGCAACGCGCGACTCCATGCACAAGAAGACGACGGAAGCGGCCGAAGAGACGCTGACCGACTCCATGAAGATGTTCAAGATGGGCATCGAGGGCGGCAAGCCGAAGGCCGGCGAAAAGGGCGTGCAGCCCGAGTGGTTCTACAAGGGCAACGGCTATGGCGCTGCGGCTCCGGGGGCAGCACTCGTATCTCCATCCTTCGCGCTCGATGGCGGCGAAGAGCCTGAAATGGCCGGCATCTACGTCATCGCCGAGGATGGCACGCCGTTCCGTATCGGCTTTGCGCTGTCGAACGAATTTTCCGATCACGTCACCGAGCGGATCAACTATCTTTATCTCGCCCATTCCAAGCTGCGTCCGGCGAGCTTCGGTCCGGAAATCCGCATCGGCACAGCGCCTGAGGATATTCGCGGCACGTCCCGCATCAAGCGCGGCGACAAGGTGATCTTCGAAAAGCCGTTCCTGTCGGGCGAAGCGAACATGTCGCATACTTTCGCGAACCTCGAATATCACCACTTCAAGTACGGCATCTTCCGCGTTCCCGGCGATGTGCATGTGCACATGTTCGGCACGGCGACGCTCTCCTTTGCCGAAGGCATCAAGCCGGAAGTCGGCGACGTCTTTGAAATCGAGGTTGGCGAATTCGGCCTGCCGCTGCGCAATCCGCTGGCGGTCGATGCCGAGGAAGAAGTGGCTGTTCGTCAGCTCTAATTTGTCGAGCCCGGCCGCAAGGGATCGGCCGGGTACTTTCAATACGATCCAGGAAGGCATGACGCCATGAGCATTCATCAGAACTTGATCGCCGGCGAGTGGACGGGGACGAACGGTAGCGAGAACATCAACCCGTCAGATACGAACGAGGTCGTCGGCCTCTATGCGAGCGCAAGCGCGCAGGATGTCACGGACGCGATCGCTGCTGCCAAGGCTGCCTTTCCGGCCTGGTCGCGCTCCGGCATTCTCGAGCGCCACACGATCCTGAAGAAGGCCGGCGAAGAGATCCTCGCCCGCAAGGACGAACTCGGCGCGCTGCTCGCCCGCGAAGAAGGAAAGACGCTTCCCGAGGCGATCGGCGAGACGATCCGTGCCGCGCAGATCTTCGAGTTCTTTTCTGGTGAGGCGCTGCGCCTGGCGGGTGAAGTATTGCCCTCCGTGCGCCCGAACATCGGTGTCGAGATCACCCGTGAGCCGCTCGGCGTCATCGGGGTCATCACCCCCTGGAACTTCCCGATCGCCATTCCCGCCTGGAAGATCGCGCCTGCGCTCTGCTACGGCAACACCGTCGTCTTCAAGCCGGCGGATCTCGTGCCCGGCTGCTCCTGGGCGATCGTCGATATCCTCAACCGCGCCGGCCTGCCCAAGGGTGTCTTGAACCTCGTCATGGGCAAGGGTTCGGTCGTCGGTCAGGCGATGCTCGACAGCCCGGTTCTTTCGGGTATCACCTTCACCGGCTCCGTAGGTACCGGCAAGCGCGTCGCGCTCTCCTCCGTCGAGCATGGCCGCAAGTACCAGCTGGAAATGGGCGGCAAGAACCCGATGGTGGTGCTTGACGACGCCGATCTGACCGTCGCTGTCGAGGCAGCGGCCAATTCCGCCTTCTTCTCGACCGGCCAGCGCTGCACGGCCTCGTCGCGCCTCATCGTCACCGAAGGCATTCACGACCGGTTCGTGGCGGCACTGACGGAGAAGCTGAAGACGCTCAACGTCGATAACGCCATGAAGGCTGGCACGCATATCGGCCCGGTCGTCGATGCCAAGCAGCTGAAGACGGATACGGACTATATCGAGATCGGCAAGCAGGAGGGCGCCAAGCTCGCCTTCGGCGGCGAGCTCGTCAGCCGCGACACCCCCGGCTTCTACCTGCAGCCGACGCTGTTCACCGAGGCGACGAACCAGATGCGCATCAGCCGCGAAGAGATCTTCGGGCCGGTCGCATCCGTCATTCGCGTCAAGGATTACGACGAAGCCCTGGCCGTCGCCAACGATACGCCGTTCGGCTTGTCTTCCGGCATTGCCACGACGAGCCTCAAGCATGCGACGCATTTCAAGCGCAATGCGGAAGCGGGTATGGTGATGGTCAACCTGCCAACGGCGGGCGTCGATTTCCATGTGCCCTTCGGCGGCCGCAAGGGCTCGTCCTTCGGTCCGCGCGAACAGGGCAAGTATGCCGCCGAATTCTTCACCACCGTCAAGACCGCTTACACGCTGGCCTGACCATCGATTTCAAGGCCCGGGCGCGAACGAGGCGGCCCGGGTGGCGCAAAAGGTATTGAGACAATGAAAAAGAAAGCTGAATGGCCGCGCAGACTGCGTTCCTACGACTGGTTCGGCGGCACCGGCAAGAATGCGATCATGCATCGCTCCTGGATGAAGAACCAGGGCCTGCCGGCTGATACGTTCGACGGCCGTCCGATCATCGGTATCTGTAACACCTGGTCGGAGCTGACGCCCTGCAACGCGCATCTGCGCGATCTGGCAGAGCGCGTGAAGCGCGGCGTTTACGAAGCCGGCGGTTTCCCTGTCGAATTCCCGGTCTTCTCCGTCGGCGAAAGCACATTGCGCCCGACGGCGATGATGTTCCGCAACCTGGCGGCCATGGACGTCGAAGAAGCGATCCGCGGCAATCCGGTCGATGGCGTCGTGCTGCTCGGCGGCTGCGACAAGACCACGCCGAGCCTGCTGATGGGCGCGGCTTCCGTCGATATCCCGGTCATTCTCGTTTCCGGCGGCCCGATGCTGAATGGCAAGTGGCGCGGCAAGGATGTCGGTTCCGGCACGGCGATCTGGCAGTTCTCGGAAATGGTGAAGTCTGGTGAGATGTCGCTGGATGAATTCATGGATGCGGAGCAGGGCATGGCCCGCTCGGCCGGCAGCTGTATGACCATGGGTACGGCCTCGACCATGGCGTCGATGGCAGAAGCGCTCGGCATGACCTTGCCCGGCAATGCCGCCATCCCGGCCGTCGATGCGCGTCGCCGTGTCATCTCGCAGCTCTCTGGCCGTCGCATCGTCGACATGGTCAAGGAAGACCTGAAACCATCAGACATTCTGACCAAGGAAGCCTTCGAAAACGCGATCCGCGTCAACGGCGCCGTCGGCGGCTCCACCAACGCTGTGTTGCACCTCTTGGCGCTTGCCGGCCGCATCGGCGTCGACCTGTCGCTGGACGATTGGGATCGCCTCGGCCGCGAAGTGCCGACGATCGTCAACCTGCAGCCGTCGGGCAAACACCTGATGGAAGAGTTCTACTATGCCGGCGGTTTGCCCGTCGTCATCAAGGCGGTCGGCGACATGGGCCTGCTGCACAAGGACGCCATCACCGTAACCGGCGATACGATCTGGGCCGGTGTCAAGGATGTCGTCAACTACAATGACGACGTTATCGTGCCCCGCGAGAAGGCGCTGACGCAGTCGGGCGGTATCGCCGTTCTGCGCGGTAATCTCGCGCCGAAGGGCGCTGTCCTGAAGCCGTCGGCTGCTTCGCCGCATCTGATGCAGCACAAGGGCCGTGCCGTCGTCTTCGAAAGCATCGAGGATTACCACGCCCGCATCAACCGCGAGGATCTCGACATCGACGAGAACTGCGTCATGGTGCTGAAATATTGCGGCCCGAAGGGTTATCCGGGCATGGCCGAAGTCGGCAACATGGGCCTGCCGCCGAAGGTGCTGAAGAAGGGTATCACCGACATGATCCGCATCTCCGATGCACGCATGTCCGGCACGGCCTACGGCACCGTCATCCTGCACACGGCTCCGGAAGCTGCCGATGGCGGCCCGCTGGCGCTGGTCCAGAACGGCGACATCATCGCCGTCGACGTTCCCGCCCGCACGATCCAGCTTGAAGTGTCGGATGAGGAACTGGCAAAGCGTCGCGCCGCCTGGGTTTCCCCGGTCAAGCCGCTTAACGGCGGTTACGGCGGTCTCTACGTGAAGTCGGTCATGCAGGCCGATACCGGCGCAGACCTCGACTTCCTCGTCGGCCCGCGCGGTTCGGAGATCCCGAACAACCGCGACAGCCACTAAAACTTATCTTCTGGAAATGGAAAAGGGGCGGGACGAGAGTTCCGTCCCTTTTCCATTGCAGGGATTTCGGAGCGGCATTGACTATTTTGTATTAGATGACCATATTTCATGTACATCTGTACGGGAATAGTGTCCATGTCTGTCAAATCTGTCGGTGCAGCCGAATTCAAGGCAAAATGCCTTCATCTGATCGATCAAATGGGCGATGACGGAGAGCCTATTATCATTACGAAGCGCGGAAAGCCCGTCGCTCTGTTGACACCTGCGCCGGAGAAGTCGGATCGCCCCAGCATCATCGGCGCGATGAAGGGCAGTGTTCTCCAATATGACGATCCGTTTCTGCCTGCTGTCGATGCTGAAGAATGGGATGCGACGCATTGATCGTCATCGATACGCATGTTCTGATCTGGGCTATGCATGACGATCCGCGGCTGAGCACTCGGGCTCGTGAGCTTATCGATGAAACGACGTCGCGCAGTCGCATTCTGGTCTCGGCGATCACGCCCTGGGAAGTCGCCATGCTGGCCGAGAAGGGGCGTATTGCACTTGGCGACGATGTCGGCCGTTGGCTCGCCATGGCACTCGCTTTACCCGGTTTGCAGCTTGCTCCCATAGAGCCGCAAATCGCGGTGGATAGTGTTCGCCTGCCGGGCGAGTTCCATGCCGATCCGACCGACCGGATTATTGTCGCGACAGCACGCTTCCATCGTATCCCGTTGCTGACGGCCGATCAGGCAATCATCCACTATGGCGAGAAAGGCCATGTCGAGGTTTTGCCGGCGGGATGAATTGTGCCTGTCAGCTCTGGCTCTGGCTTTGCCCCTGGCTCGCCACCGATACCTTGACCGTCAGGGTTTCACCCGGCGTGCCGATCCGCATGCCTGAAACAGGGGCTGCGTCGCGGTAGCACAGGCCTGTTGCGATGCGGACGTAGCGGGCGTCGGGGCAGACGTCGTTGGTCGGATCGAAGCCGACCCAGCCGAGGCCGGGAATATGCGCTTCGGCCCAGGCATGCGTGGCGGCCTGCTCGTTCTTGCCTTCCATCATCAGATAGCCGGAGACGTAGCGCGCCGGGATCTGCAATGCACGGGCGCCGGCAAGGAAGATATGAGCGTGATCCTGGCAGACGCCGCTCTTTGCCTCCAGGGCCTGTTCCGCCGTCGTTTCCGTGTTGCTGGTGCCCGGCTTATATTCCACCGTCTCGTGGATTGCCGTCATCAGCGCATGCATCCTGCCGAGCTCGTTGTCGCCGGAAACGCCGCGCAACAGCTCCTTCGTCAGCTTTCCCGCCTTCGTGCGCGGCGAGTCCCGCAGGAAAAGCCAAAGCGGGCTGAAGCCCTGATGCAGCCCGATGACGCCGTTGAGATCCTGGGTTTCAACTTCGCCTGACGCGATGATCTTCGTCGTGTCCTGCTGGCCGTCGAGGGAAACGAGCGTGGTGCGATTGCCGAACTGGTCGTCATACTCCACCTCGGGCTTGGCGCCCTCGACCGTCAGCTTCCAGTCGATCACCGTTTGTCCGGTGCCGGTCAACGGCGTCAGGTGGAGCCGCTGCAGGGAGAATTGCGCCGGCTCGTCGTAGCGATATTCCGTGATATGGCTGATCGTCAGTCTCATGATATCGCCCGCCTATTCGTAGAACCGGTAGCCGTCGGAGATCTCGGCGCCCAGCTTGTTGTTGCGGGCAACGAAATCCTCGAGGAACTCATGCAGGCCCTGGTCCATGATGCGCTTGATCGTCAGCCGCTGCAGCGACTGGCGGATGGCTTCTGCCGTATCGTGGGCCGGCAGCCGTTTTTCATATTCGGCGCTGAGGTAGCCTATGTTGCTGACGATCTTGTCGTAGCAATAGGCAAGGGAGCGCGGCATTTGGCCATTCAGGATCAGGAAGTCGGCAATATTCGCCGGCTTATATTCTGGGTCGTAGGCCCATTTATAAGCCCGGTGCGCCGAGACGGATCGCAGGATCGATTCCCATTGCGCGTTGTCGAGCGATGAGCCGACATGCGAAACGGAGGGCAGCAGCACGTAATATTTCACGTCGAGGATGCGGGCCGTATTGTCGGCGCGCTCGATGAAGGTGCCTATGCGGGCGAAGTTATAAAGCTCGTTGCGCAGCATCGAGCCGTGGAAGGCACCGCGGATCAGTCCGGCGCGCTGTTTGATGACGTCGATCGTCTCGGGCAATTCGGCCGTCTTCAGCTTCTTGCCGAGCAGGGATTTCAGCTCGATCCAGCATTCGTTGGTCGCTTCCCAGGTGTCGCGGGTCAGCGCCGTGCGCACCATGCGGGCATTGTTGCGGCCGTATTCGATACAGGACATGACGCTCGATGGGTTGGAACGGTCGCGCATCAGATAATCGATCGCGTCGGTGCCGGTCAGCTTGCCATGCACTTCGTTGTAGTCTTCGCGCACACCGGCGCTTTGCAGGACGCCGTCCCAATCGTCATCGGCGGCATCACTGCGGGTCAGCGACATGCGCTGGCCGGCATCGACCAGGCGGGCTATGTTTTCGGCGCGCTCGATGTAACGGAACATCCAGTAGAGGCCATTCGCGGTTCTTCCCAGCATGTCCGATCAGTCCTCCAGAACCCAGGTGTCTTTGGTGCCGCCGCCCTGGCTGGAGTTGACCACCAGCGAGCCTTCCTTCAGCGCCACGCGGGTGAGCCCGCCTGGGATGATCCGCACCTTGTCGGAGACGAGGACATAGGGCCGCAAATCGACATGCCGTGGCGCAATACCCTTGTTGACGAGGATCGGCACGGTCGACAGCGAAAGGGTTGGCTGCGCGATGTAATTGTTCGGCTTGCTCTTGAGCTTCTCGGCAAACGCCGTGCGCTCCTTCTTCGTAGCCGTCGGTCCCACGAGCATGCCGTAGCCGCCGGAGCCATGCACTTCCTTGACGACGAGATCGGCGAGGTTATCGAGCACATATTGCAGGCTCTCCGGCTCCGAACAGCGCCAGGTCGGCACGTTCTCAAGGATCGGCTTGCGGCCAGTATAGAATTCGACGATCTCGGGCATGTAGGAATAGATCGCCTTGTCGTCGGAAATGCCGGTGCCGGGCGCATTGGCGATGGTGATATTGCCGGCGCGATAGACGTCCATGATGCCGGGAATACCGAGCGCGGAATCCGGGCGGAAGGTGAGGGGATCGAGGAAATCGTCATCGACGCGGCGATAGAGCACGTCGATCGCCTCATAGCCGCGCGTCGTGCGCATCTTCACCTTGCCGTCGATGACGCGCAGATCCGAGCCTTCGACCAGTTCCACGCCCATCATGTCGGCGAGGAAGGAATGCTCGTAGTAGGCGGAATTGTAGATACCCGGAGTGAGGACGGCGACACGCGGCTTGCCGGTGCAGCCGGGAGGCGCGAGCGACGCCAGGCTCTGGCGCAGCAACAGCGGATAGTCCTCGACCCGCTGCACCTTGTTCTGGTGAAACAGTTCGGGGAACATCTGCATCATCGTCTCGCGGTTTTCCAGCATGTAGCTGACACCGGAAGGCGTGCGGGCATTGTCCTCAAGCACATAGAACTGGTCTTCGCCGGTGCGCACGATATCGGTGCCGACGATGTGGGTGTAGACGCCACCCGGCGGGCGGAAACCGATCATCTCGGGCAGGAAGGCGTCGTTCTTCTCGATCAGCTCACGCGGGATGCGGCCGGCGCGGATGATTTCCTGCTTGTGGTAGATGTCGTGGAGGAAGGCGTTGAGGGCGACGACCCGCTGTTCGATGCCCTGGGCGAGCTTGCGCCATTCGCGGCCTGATATGATGCGGGGGATGATGTCGAAGGGGATGAGCTTTTCGGAGGAGTCTGCATGTCCGTAGACCGCGAAGGTAATGCCCGTTTTTCGGAAGATCGTTTCCGCGTCGCGGGATTTGGCAATGAGGTGGCCCCTGTCCTGGCCTGAGTACCACTCGAAGTATTTCTCGTAAGGCGCGCGCGGACTTTCATCCGCAGTAATCATTTCATCAAATGCCAAAGGTGCGGTCCCCGTGTTTTTACCCATTTGAATACAACGGTTTTTACAATGCAAGAACTATGCGCAGTTGCCATCGCGAATTTCGTAATATCGAAAAATGCCGGATTTACAGGCATTTAAGAGTAGCATGGCTGTTGCTTGCCGGGTCTCGTCGCAATGTTCGGATCAAAATTTGAGCATCTGCTTCTTTTGCGGACTGAACGTCTGGGTAGTGGCCGGCGTTTCTGAAACCAGGGCGGTGGTTCGCCGGATGTGAAGAAAAATTGATTGCTGTTTTCAGCAGATCGATTTTGACCGCTCAACCGCCATCGGCTATCAGCCTTCAGCCCCTCCGCGCGACACCCTGAGTTCGACCAGGATTCCGGCTCCGAAGCGCCAAACATATCGGTCCGATTTCCATGTCCCTCGATAAACTCGCGCCGGCGATTTTCGTCCTCCTCTGGTCCACTGGTTGGATCGTCGCCAAATATGCCTCGCTGCATGCAGGTCCTTTCACCTTCCTGATGATCCGCTACAGCCTGTCGGCGCTCGCCTTCGTGCTGCTCTGTTCGATCACCGGCGCCAGATGGCCGCGCGATTGGTCGAGCGTGTTTCGGGCTATCTATTCCGGCATTTTCCTGCACGGAATCTATCTGGGCAGCCTTTGGTGGGCGATCGCCGTGGGCGTACCGGCCGGCATTTCCGGCATCATCGCAGCGCTGCAGCCGCTGATGACCGCCATGGCCGCGCCGTTTCTCGTCGGCGAACGGCTGCGGCCGATCCAGAAGGTTGGTTTGGTACTTGGTTTCTTCGGCATCGCCATCGCGATCTCGCCGAAGCTCCTGGCGACGGATACGGCCAATCTCTGGCAATCCGCCATTCCCCTGATCGTCAATCTGCTGGGAATGGTATCCGTGACCTATGGCACGCTCTATCAGAAGAAGCACCTGCAGACCGGCGACCTTAGAACCATCGCGACATTGCAATATGTCGGCGCCTTGATCGTCACCGTGCCGCTCGCCTTCATCGTCGAAGGCCTGCGTTTCGACGGCACGCATGAGGCCATTCTCGCGATGCTCTGGTCGGTCTTCGGCCTGTCGATGGGCGCCGTCGGCTTGCTGCTGTATCTGATCCGCCGCGGGCAGGTATCGCGCGCCGCATCGCTGATCTACCTGATGCCGCCTGCCGTCGCCATTGAGGCGGCGATCGCCTTCGGTGAGCCACTGACGCTGCCGATCATCATCGGCACGGTGATTGTTGTGATCGGCGTTTACCTCACCAACCGGCGCGCGGCGGAAGTAGTGCCGGAATAGTGGATCAGCGAAAGCTTTCTGCCCTCGGCGACGAAGAACTCCTCTGCCAATAAAGGTAAGTTTGAGATGGCAGAATCGGCCTTGCCGGCATGCTATTCCGCCTATTTCTCTAAGAAGGGATTATCATCTCTTAGGATCTATACAATCGGATGATGATGTCTCTTGCGGTGCTGTACCTTTTTTAGCTTTGAAGCAATAATTGTGCTTTCCATGTTGTTTCAGAGGAAAAAATGAAGCGGAAAGCAGTGAAATGGAGGTCGATACTCCGAGACTATACGATCATTTTATCTATTTTAATCGCAGCAGGGGCTCTTGCCGTACTGGCTCCAGCGATCGGCCTGCCTTGGATTATCGGTCCGCTCCCGCTCATTGCAACTATATGGACAGCCTATGGCTATATGAAGGGTCTAATATATAAAAGGATGGGCGATAGTGCTCGCATACTGTGTTCGTTTCTGCTGCCAATCGGTGTTTTTTCGGTTCTGGGAGAGCTGGTATTTGGGGAGTATAATATCCGGCTGTTGATAGTCTTTTCCCAGATACTCTCAGGGCTAAGTTGTTATGGTCTGTTGTTGTTGGCCAACTATGTAGTGTCTGGATCTATATTTGCAACTGATTATAAAATGGTAAATCGAAATGTAGATGACGTTGATCGTGGTAATGTTCGTATTAAGGCGATTAAAATTATAATAATGTGCAACGTTATCATTGTCGCCTTTGATTATTTCGTCTTCAACTTTGATTTGAACAGCAAATGTACCGGCAAGTGTCGAGGTTACGAAGTCCTGATCGGACAGAAGACGCATGTTTTTGCTAATTTGTATACGTCATCCCTCTTCGGCTCGCTGTTGATCATGGGTATTATCGGCGGAGTTTCGCTTTTTTATCGATCTCTCACCGCGCGAAAGCTCAGTTCATGAATGGAACATGGCAGGTATAGACAAGGACGAAACTTCGCTCTAGCGAGCCATATTCAGCATGAGATTAGCTCCGTACGATGGGGTTGAAGAAGTTACAACGAACGCTCCAAAAACGGCTTTACGCTGGATGGTAAATTGGGATTAGAAAAAGGGGGCCAATCGGCCCCCTTGAACTCTATCAGGCACGCTCGCGGCGCTGGCCGCCATTGCCGGGGCCGCGGCGCTTCATGCGGCCGTTGCCGCCATTGCGCTGTTCGCCCTGGGCGCCGCGTTCTTCGTTGTGGCGGCCTGCAGGGCGGCCATGGGAATGGCGCTGGCCGCGATGGGCACCGCCCTCATGGGCGCCGGCATTGCCATTGGCCTGGCCGTTGTGCTGCTGCTTGCGAGCGGGACGGAAGTCCGAGGTCGAGACAAGATCGTTGTCGGGTTCCGGACGCGGCGTCGGCTCGTTGCGGCGCTGGCCGCGGAAGTCGGCATTGCGATTGTTTTCGCGCTGCGGACGATCGTTGCGTGGGCGGCCTTCCTGACGCTCGCCGTTCTGACCGCGGGCTTCACCGCCTTCGCTGTCAAAGAACGGACGACGGGCCGGACGTTGCGGGCGGCCTTCGCCGCGCTCGCGTCCCTGGCCGTTCTGGCCTCTGCCCTGACCGCCATTGCCGTGATTACCATTACCTTGGCCGCCGCGACCCTTGCCGCGAACGGGACGACCGCGATCGGCGGGCGCTTCGCCGCTGGCAACGGCGATCTCGATGCCCATCAGGCGTTCGATGTCGCGCAGCAGGCGGATTTCATCGGGTGCGCAGAAGGCGATGGCGATGCCGTCGCGGCCAGCGCGGGCGGTGCGGCCGATGCGATGGACATAGGCGTCGGGGACTTCGGGCAGATCGAAGTTGTAGACATGCGAAACGCCGGGGATATCGATGCCGCGGGCTGCGACGTCGGTGGCGACGAGAACGCGAACTTCACCATCACGGAAGCCCTTGAGCGCGCGTTCGCGCTGGCCCTGGCTCTTGTTGCCGTGGATGGAGGCAGCGGCAAAACCGACGTGATCGAGGTGCTTCATCAGCTTCTCGGCGCCATGCTTGGTGCGCAGGAAGACGATGGCGCGGCCATCCGGATTGGCGGAGATCGTTTCCTTGAGGATTTCGGTCTTGTGGTTCTGGCCGGCAACGAAGTGGACATACTGCTCCACCTTGTCGGCCGCCTTGCCCGGAGGCGAGACTTCGACCTTGACTGGATTGGTCAGGTAGTCGGAAGCGAGATCGGCGATTGCCTTCGGCATGGTGGCCGAAAACAGCAGGGTCTGGCGCTTGGCCGGAACAAGCTTGGCGATCTTTCGCAGGTCGTGGATGAAGCCGAGATCGAGCATCTGGTCGGCTTCGTCGAGGACGAGATGGGTGACATGGCCGAGCGAGAGGGCGCGGCGATTGATGAGGTCAAGAAGGCGGCCGGGGGTTGCGACGAGGATATCGGTGCCGCGCTCGAGCTGAAGCTGCTGCTTGTTGATCGACGCGCCGCCGACTACGAGGTTGATGCGCAGCGGCGACTTGCGGACGAAGAGCTTGAGGTTGTCGGCGATCTGGTTCACCAGCTCGCGGGTCGGAGCGAGGATCAGGGTGCGGACGGTGCGGTTGTCGGGGCGCTTGGCCTCCTTCAACAGCATTTCGATGATCGGCAGGCCGAATGCGGCCGTCTTGCCGGTGCCGGTCTGGGCGAGGCCGATGAGATCGCGGCCCTGGAGAACAAGCGGGATGGCCTGTGCCTGGATTGGTGTCGGCGTCGCGAAGTTGTTCTGCGACAGCGTATCGACGATCTGCTTGGAGAGACCAAGCGAGTGAAAATCGGTCAATTCAATACCTTTCGGGGGCGCCAAAGCAAATAGGCCGGGTCGCACCATGCGGTCCGGTCTGTCTCTGGCGTCAAGAACCCCGCGTGAAGTGGGAACTTGTAAGTTGGAAATAGCTTTCCAGCGCATCCGGCCGCAGCGCTTGGCGCGGCCTCATTCATAAAAGCGCTTTTGTCCTTCTCTTGCGTACAGATTGTCCCGCAGGGCACGCTCACGCGGCGGCCGGAAGGTGAAAGCTGGAGCGCATTTGGTCTTAAATGCCGCCAATGTCAAGGGGTGTGGGTGAAAGCTTTTCAACAGGCAGACGAAAATGCCGCCGGAAAACCGGCGGCATCTGAAATCTTATAGGGCTCCGAACGGGGCGGTGCGGCGATTACGAGCCTTAACGGCAGACTTCGACACGATAAGGCCGGCCCCAGCCGTCATGGCGCCATGCCCAGTAGCAGCTGGGATAGGGGCGCACATAGACCCGTTCATAAACCGGGCCGTCGTAGTAGGCAGGATAGGCCGGATAATAAGCCGGGTAGGCCGGCCGCGCGGCCCCGGCTACCAAGGCGCCGCCGACGACACCCGCGGCAAGACCGCCGAAGAAGGCGCCGCGATCGGAGGCACTGGCAGTGGTGGTGGTTACGGCGGCGGCGCTGCCAAGCGTCAGCGCGATCAAACCGGCCGTCGTTAATGTGCGAAGCACAGACATTGACATCCCTTTCCCAAAAAACACGGGGCTCCCAGCCGAAGCCGATTAGACGTTGCGTGCGAAAGGGGGCGAAGTCGCGGCCAAAAAGTGGGCCGCGACATTAAATTTCGTTCATGATTTGTGGCGTAAAAGCCCTTTGTTTTCAACTAGAAATCGGTGGGAACGCCGCCCTCTGCCTTACGCCTGGCGACAAAGGCATCGAGCTCTTCCTCGATTGCCGGATCGAGCGGGGGGCGTTCATAACGCGCCAGCGTTTCCTTGTAGACGCGGTTGGCGTGATCGTAAGTTGTGGGCCGCCCGGCTTCCGTCCAGGTTTCGTTGTTGCGCCAGTCCGAGAGAATCGGCGAATAGAAGGCGGTTTCGTAGCGGGCAAGTGTGTGCGCCGTGCCGAAATAGTGGCCGCCGGGGCCGACATCGCGCACGGCATCCAGCGCCAGCGCATCGGCGCTGACATCGAGCGGCGTCAGGAATTCCGCGACCATCTGCAGCATGTCGACATCGAGGATGAATTTTTCGAAGGAGGCGGTAAGCCCGCCCTCGCTCCAACCGGCCGCATGCAGCACGAAATTGCCGCCGCCCTGCGTCAGCGCCCAGAGTGACAGCGCCGATTCGTAGGCGGCCTGGGCATCGAGCGTATTCGAAGCATTCGTGTTGGAGGTGCGATAGGGGATGCCGTAGCGGCGGGCGAGCTGGCCGCCGGCAATCACGGCCTTCATATATTCCGGCGTGCCGAAAGCGGGCGCGCCTGTCTTCATATCGACATTGGAGGTAAAGCCGCCATACATGACCGGCGCGCCCTTGCGCACCATCTGCGTGAAGGCGATGCCGCAGAGCGCTTCGGCATTCTGCTGCACCAGCGCGCCGGCGATCGTTACCGGCGCCATTGCGCCCGCCAGCGTGAACGGCGTCACCACCACCACCTGGCCGCGCGACGACATTTCGATGATGCCCTGCAGCATCGGCCCGTCGAGGCGCAGCGGCGAAGAGGAGTTGATGATGGTGAAGAGCGAGGGTTCGCGCTCCATCTGTTCCATACTGATACCGCGGCCGATGCGAGCAATTTCGATGGCATCCAGATTGCGCTGCTTACCGAGCGAATAGCAGTGGAAAGCCTTGTCGGTGAGCTTCACGATATCGGAGAGGCAGTCGAGATGGCGCACCGAGGCATGGATATCGATGGGTTCAACCGGATAGCCGCCGGTCATGTGGATGACGTCGAAAGACTGGGCAAGCTTGATGAGCTTGCGGAAATCCTCCTGATTGCCGGCTCTTCTGCCGCCTTCGCGGTCGGCAACGAAGGGGGCGGAGGCAACCTGCGCGAAAACGAGATTGCGGCCGCCGATCTCAACGTTTCTGAGTGGATTGCGCGCATGCAGCGTGAAGGTCGAAGGAACGGAAGCGATCAGCTCCATGATCATGTTGCGATCGAAGCGCACGCGTTCCTTACCTGGCGTGACATCGGCGCCCGCTGCCTTCATGCGCTCGCGCGCTTCCGGCAGGATGATATCCATGCCGATCTCTTCGAGGATGGTCAGCGATGCCTCGTGAATATCGTCAAGCGCTTCGGGCGACAGCAGTTCCGTGCGAGCGAGATTGTTGACGAGATTGAGGTACTTCGTGCCGCTCGATTTGCGGCTGCGTTCAGCTCCGCGCCCCCCGGCCCGCCGCCGCCGTTCGCCCGTCGCCGTTGCGATCTGCGCTTCGTTCAAGGTCAGGCTTCCTTCGTCGCTCATGGCGCTCGCTCCCAATTATCCGTTGACGGATTCTTGGCAGAGTTTCCCCCGATGTGCCGCCGTCGTTTGCGACCAAGACATGACCGTTATAGGATAGCGCATAGTCTGAACGCGACGTCGGAGCGATGGTTAAACATGGTTAACGCCTTGTTATTCTCGAAATGTTGATTTTATTTATTGTCGTTACCGGAACGGCCTGCGGTCCTCTTTTCGGAGAAGCGTGTTGCCGCTTCTATGACAGATCTGTCATAGACGTTCTCAGTCATGCGCTTGCTGTGGCCCGCCACCTTTGCGACATCATCTACGGACGCGTCTTTCGCGCGGCCTTCGGACACCCCAGAGGCGCGTAGATCCCTAGCCCAGATATCCTTCGGAATGCCTGCGGCGATCCGGTCTTTTCTCCACCCATCTCGGAATGTGCCTTCCCGCCACGGAAGCGCCGTCTGCTCATTCACGATAATTGGGCCAACTCTCTTGTCCAGCGGCCAGTGCTCAAGCTCTTCCAATACCATAGGAGCATTGTAGAGGGGATATTTGATCTTCTTTCCCGTGGTGTCTTCGGTCTTCGATGGCGTGTAGGTGAGGATCATATCGGAGTCGATGTCCTCCCACCGTAAGCCGATCCATTTCTCCTCGCGCTTTTCATTGACGATATCGGAAATGCCCTCGGCGTTAATCGGAACCCATTGCCCAATCACATCCCAAAGGCGTAGGAGGCTTTCGTAGACGATCGCATAGGCAAGGGCAGCAGATGGCCTGCCACGCGCGTGTGCGGCCTTTCTAGCGGCAACGACCTGATCGGCAGTTAAAACCGCCGTACGGGGCTTTATTGAAGGAATGTCCTTATTCGTTTCCAGCAGGATTGCCATAAAATCTATGCATCCCTCGGCTTTGGCCTGGATGCCAAATGAGACGACGGCACGCAAAATCGCTCGGCACATATGAGACGCAGCCAAGTGCTCGCCCTTTGAAGACCATGTGCGATGCCATTGCTTGATATCTAGGCCGCTCACAGCGTCGACACGACGGGCACCAATATGGGATTCCATTCTAGGCAGATAATGATCGTAGGGAACTTTTGATGACGGCTTTAGGGCATGATATTCGCTTTCAGGATGCTTCTGATACATCGTGAATAACGACCGAAAGGTTCCGTCAAACTCTAGGGCATTACGCCTATAGCCGGCGCGCCAGAGCTTCATTTCAGCTTGCAGGACTTCACATTTTGCGATCAGGATTTCCGGCTGATCGCGATACATATTCAAATTGAGCGTTTTTGGGGTGTAGCCTGCCTTCACCACCTCTTCATCGGCCACCCAATAGGGTGTTTTCTTATTGCCGCGTTTGATCCATTTCAGGCCTTCCGCCTTTGTCTCTTCCATGCTCCCTCATCCTCTTCTCCGTCTGGAACGCCCTTGCCCGTTTTCGGCAAATGGAAATAATTATCGTAGAATAGCTTGAGCAGCGGTACTGGTCGACCACCATGCATCTGGTCGACCTTGGGGAAACCGGGGATTTTCTCAAGAGCCGGTAGGCGAGTTTTGCGCCATTGGTCCGCATTCGACTTCCCGACCAGAGCAACAGCGATCTCCTGATCGGTAGCGAACACCGGCAATGTGTCGAGAGGCGAAGGCGTCATTCCCCCTCCTTTCCGGCGTTGTCCTTTTGTTCCTGCAATAGAGTGGGGGAGGAGTCGGAGAGGGCGCGGATGGCCGAAGCAATAGATCGAGCACCAAGGCGCATAGCCTCAGTTTCCGAGCCCATACCGGAGCACTCAGATTTGGCATGGTCGTCGGCTATCTTGGCGGCCTCTTCCACAGCAGATGACCAGCCATCGTTGAAGCCGATAATGTAGGATCGATCGGACCTGAAACGATCAAGCTGCCGTTCAAGTTCTTCAATCCGGCGGGCGGCTGTATCGATCGCCGCGGCTTTCGCGTAGGTGATGACTAGCTTCGCACCTGGACCGTTTTCTGTCTGCACGCGAGTGGAGGACAGGATCTTTCGGTGGATATCCACCAGTTCGTCAACGAAATCCATCACTTCCCCGCCTCCTCGTTAAGAGCGGCGCGGCCGTCCGGAGACGGCAGCAATCCTTGCGTGATGATGCGCTCGTGGACTGTCTCGCCGGTCGGCAATAGGATCTGGCCAAGGAATGCTGCTTCGAACGACAGTATGCCGGTTTCGATTGCCGTGAGTTGTCCCTTGATCCAATCGCGTAGGATCGACCATACGGCTATCTGACCTTGAGCCAAAGCAGCACGCTCGTGCTCGATCTTGGTCTTTCGCATGCGGTGGGTATGAGGGTTCTGCCGCAACCATGCCGCAGCGTAACCCTTGGCGCTGGCCTCGACCTGCACCATGCGCCCGCGATACTCGAACTGGATGATGACCTTTCCGGCCTCGAAGTCTTCCATCGGCGCGAACTTCGAGCACCCGAAAGCCTGGATCGTCTTGCGGATATCGTCCATTGCCGATCGTCCGGAAGTGCTGTTTGCGTATGGAAGGGCCATTATTCCACTCCCAGCTTAGAGAGGAGGGCGCGGGCGGCGCGGAAGTCACCCCATGTGATAGTTCGGCTCACGCCATTTTCTGACCACGCGCATCCACTTTTGAATGCCATATCGTCTTCCGCAAAGAGTGCCGGGCCAAAGGGCCCATCAATTATCTTGCCAGCCTTTGCAAACGGCTCCAGCACCTTCCTCACCTCTTCCATCACCTCTGCTTGGTACTGGCGTTCGGAGCGAAGACGTTCGATCTCATTCCAAAGAGCTTGAAATCGGCTAGTTGATAGCGACCCTATATGGTACTCGCATTCATTGCTGCGAATGATTTCAAGAGGCTCGGTGCTGGCATCTGGGTAGATTGGCTCGTAACTCATTGCAGCGGCCCTCCGTTGGCAATCCCTTCGGCTTGCGCACGCGCTTGGGGGATGTAGGAGGTAACGAAGGCCTCAAGCTCATCATGGGCCAAGGGAGCATCGATGACGAAGGAATGCAGAATTCCCATAAGTCCTGTCAGGATACCGCCGGTCACGACTTCGATTTGCTCCGCCGGCTGGAGTCCTCGGAAGTCTGGATTGTTGAATATGGAGATGCCCAGAGATGCAACCTTTCGGCGGATCTCGTCTGCCATGGCATCAGTCTTGCTGTTGGGATCGAAAGGTTTGGGTGCGCTCATAACTGCTTCTCCCCTTCGTTAGAGGGGGACGGTGGAGAGGGGAGATTGGTGACCTTGATCCCAACATAGCATCCAGCCGCTTTTGCCAGCTTCGGGCCGTCATCAAGCCATTTTGCAAATTGTTCTGCAGCAGATTTTACAATCGGATCGTAAGGCGCGAAGCCAACGAGCATCATGGCTCCAGTGGCGTCAACCTGAAGCTTGGCATCCTCTTCATTATCAAAACAGATCCATCCGTCGGCGCAGTCTTTAACGAACCACCCACGGACTCTCGATCCATATCCGCCGTTTCCGGCTTCTATAGGGATGTGGAGCGTTCGGCGTGGAAAGCCCTTGGCGGAGTAGTGGGGAACATCTTCATCGTTGACGCGTTGCCAGCCGAAGCCGGGAACGAGGCGCTGGTGTTCGGCCGGCTCCCTCGCACAGACTATCCCGCCGATTGCGGAGAGGTAGGCGGAGATGGCGGCGGCGACTCCGCGCATGTGCTGCTGCTCACTGGTTAAGTGTTCGATTCCTTCGCTGGCTTGCACATTCTGGTAGGCTTCGTCAGCGGCCAGGACAGCCTTATCGTGTGGTGTAGTGGTCATAGAGGCTGTCCTCTCGTATCTGGAACGGCGCCTGAGTTGAGGCTTTCCGATTTCTGAGGTTGATTTGGCATTGAGGGGTTCCCATGTGCTTTCGTCATCCGAGGTTGATGGTTTCATTGTTAGGCTCCCTTGCTCCGTCGCTAGTCCGATCGATCCGTGTAGTGGACCCAATACTCGGAGCGGATCGATCGGACGGGCTATGAAGCTCCCCTTCGGCTTTAGCTTCCTCAGTCCGACGCGAGCGCCAGATGGTCTCAACTGGTGTGACGATGCTGTATGAGTGCTGACCCAGATCGATCACGAGGCAGTCGGCAAGCCATTTCGCTTTGGCCACAAGCTCGTCGAGCGATGACGGGAAGCGCGGGTAATTGATGAGCCCAATCTTGAAGCCTTCTTCGCGGCCACCGGTGTAGACGAATGTCTGCGCCGTCAGAGTGACGCACAGACCCTTCACCATGGCCAGGCGCTGGATCATCTGGGCTGCGAACCGCATGTCGCCAGCCATATGGATGTCGACATTGAACGTTGGTGCGGTTTTCTCGATCATGCCGTCGCTCCACGGCTCATGCAGTCTTTGCACATCGGAGCGAAGAGATCGCCTTGACCTTTGCTTGGCTTAGGAGCGGGTTGGCCCCAGCCGAACCCGTGCAGCCTCAAAGCCTCCTTCTCAAGTTCGGTCAGCCATTCGTGCCACTTCGGGTAGAGCGCCGCCGCTTCCATGCGCTCCTGATCAGTCTGCATGGTGCCGCACATGCACTCGCCCGAACGGCAAAGCTGCGTGGCGACAGGATTGATCGGCGTCTGACGGCTTTCGAGGTATGCGTCTCGATCCTCCTGGTTCCAATCGTGGATGATGTTCACCCAGATGTTGCCAGGAGACGCCGGATCAGCGCGGTATAGTTTGAGGTGCTTCTTGCGGTTCTCGCTCTCGTCTTTCCTGGCTCCATTGAGCAGAAGGACTCGGACTCCACGCTTTCCGTGCCTGATCTCACGGGAGATCGCCTTCCGAAACGGCGTGGCCTTCAGGACGCGATAGGCGAAGCCGTGGGCATCGATCCCCTTGCCGAAGAAGCCCTTGCGCAGGACATAGTCCTCATAGGCTGTTCCTGCGTCTGCCTCGACGTATTCGCCGAGACGGCCATACACACTTCGAACGTGCTGCGTTGTCTCATGGATGCCGCAACCTGTGTTGCCATGGATGACAAAGTCAATCTTCAGGCCAAGTTCTCGTGCCGCCTGGTCGGATGCTGCGCTGTCCTTGCCGCCCGATACCATTGAGACGATATGCGTCGGATTGTATTCCTCGATCGCCTTTTTAACGATTTCTGAACTGGATTCGATTTTCATGCGGCTAACTCCCGGATTTGACAGGGGGAATTGACGGGCTCATGTTCCCGCGGCTTCTGGGGGAACGGTGAATGCGGGGCATTGTTGGGTATGATTTGCTGCGGCTGGAAGGCTACATGGCCATGCAGACCGAAGAGCTGGACGGGAAGCTGTATATCGACACGGTCCTCTTGGACCCTCGCATCGAGCGGTGCAGGTGCGGTGAAGACGCAGACGTCGTGAAGCACGGCAAGCGGGTGGTTCACTTCCGAGATCACCCGATCCAGCGCCAGGAGACCTACTTGCGCATTACCCGCCAGCGATACCGTTGTCGGAACTGCAACACGATCCTTCTCGAACACCTGCCGTGGATCGACGATAGCAAACGCATGACGACGCGTTTTATGGACCAGCTCGCCGAAGACGGCATCCGCATGAAGTTTTCCATGGGCGGCGAGATCAACGGAGTGAAGGAGAGCTTGGTCCGCCGCATCTTCAAGGAGGAAGCGGCACGGCGACTGAGCCATTACAGTTTCGAACTGCCGCGCGTGATGGGTATGGACGAGAAGGTGCTTGGCGGCCACCCCCGCTTCGTCATCGGCGACGTCGAGAAGCGGGTTCTGCTCGACATTCTCATTTCTCGAAAGCAGACGAACCTTGAGGAGTACTTCCGGCAGTGGGAGCACACCGACCGAATGAAGGTCGAGGTCATTACCCAGGACATGCACTGGCCCTACAAGACGCTGAACGAGACGTACTTCAAGGGCGCGACCGTCGTAATCGATAAATTCCACGTCCTGCGATACGCTGACTTCGCGGTCTCGGAGGTTCGGAAGAGCATTCAATCGAAGGTCGACAACGACGAGCGGATCAAGCTCAAGAACCAGATTGGCCTGCTGCGCGCTCGGCCGGAGCGTCTTGGTCTCGGAGATGAGTTCCGGCTGAAGACCCTGTTCAAGCGCCATCCGGCAATCGAGCAGGCGGTGTTGTTCAAGGAATGGTTCTACGACATCTACTTGTGCGAGACCCGAGCCGAAGCCGAGAAGGCCTACGATAGCTGGCGAGAGCTGCTCCCGAAGGAACTGGAGCAGCCCTTCAGGAAGGTGCTGTCCTACATGCGCGAGAAGCGTTGGCGACGCCTGATCTTCAACTACTTCGAGCACAAGTACACGAACGCCTACGTCGAGGCGACGAACAATCTGCTGGATGAGATCAGCCGCGGCGGCCGGGGCTACGATCTGGAAACGCTCCGAGCCAAGGCACTGCTGAAGTACGGCGATGTCCGCGAAGACACGATCGCCTACGACTACATGTCGCTCACCGAGGAAGAGCGTGCGGAAGTGTATGGGACGAGGTTTGGTCATGGGGTCAACCTGTCAACCTTTGAGCACGATTTGAGAGCGGGTGCGTTCTGGTGAGGTTCCAACCTTGAAAATCGGATAGCCTGAGTTGATGAGATCGTCGGAGAGAATGCGAAGCTCGATCCGGGTGATGCCGGCGGCTTTCGCGGCCTGTCCCTCGCTCAAGGTCCCTTCGACGTGAAGACGGGCGAGGAAGTTGCGCATGCGGGCACAGTCTGGGCAATCATGCCGCTCTCGATTGTAGGAGCCGTTGTGGCCGCGTGATCCGTATTTCTTTCGGCGCGTCTGCCAGGCTCGCTTGCGGGTTTCGCTGATCGTTTCCGCCATCCTACGCCTCCTCTTGTGAACGCTTGGTCTTGAGGGCGGCGATACAGAGGGCTATGGCCGGCGTAGCGCCGTCTTCGAATTTCTTCGAGCTAATATTTGAAACTGCCGCCCAATGAGGATGCTTGCCGATCGGCTTTCCAAATTCTGGGTCTAGGCAAGCTTTGATGTGAGCCGTGTTTGAGGCCACATCCCATCCGTATCCCGGCAGCACGCGCTCTACCAGAGCAATGGCGGCGTCGATCTGTGCACCGCATTCCACAAGATTTAGGATGCGGTAAAACGCTGTGTCATAGTATCGGATGCCACATGTGAACATGATGTCCTGCATCACCCGACTGCCGAGATCGGTCGCCTTCTCCAGCGCGGAAATCAGCTCTTCAATCCTGCTCATTGGTAGCCTCCTCTTGGGAGAGGGCGGCGACATACCGGTGAGATTGACGCATCGCATAGAAGCGCTTTTGGCTCATATATTCGGTGTAGACATTCGAGCACCGGTTACAATGCCAATTCACGCAGTCAAATCCTTCAGACCAGCCTCCACCCCAATCGAAAAGCGTGCCACCGCCGCAGGGGCACGGGCGTGATGCTCGTTTGTCCCACCGATCGGCGTCATTTGTGGATTGCTCATAGTTTATCGGCCCGGCGGACGTGATGTAAGGCTTGCCAAGCACGTCTAGGACAGGATCATGGATTTCGCCTGCCAGCGCCTTTTCAATGATTGGAAGGCATCGATGCGGATAGTCCTTCCAGCAATTCCAGATTTGATGGGAAGCACGAATGCCCAAACCATTCTTCCGCATAACGGACATTGCCCACTCGCCGGCGGCGTGCCACACATAATGAACGCCTGTTGAGTTGTGTCCGCGACCGACGCTGCAAACTTCGCCACAAACCTCAAGCTTCCGGCGCGCCCCAAATCTCGGAACAAAGCGGCCATGCTCATGGGCATCGACCAGCCTATAACCGGCCTCGATGCGAGCATTGCAGATCTTTGTCCACGTTGGTCCACGGTACGAATGTTTGAAATCCGCAGTGATGGCAGCCTGCAGTTCTTCCGCAGTGCTCGCGTTGCGAATACCTTCGAGAAATTCAGCGAGCTTCACTTGCCTTCCTCCTGCTGTTGGAGGGTAGCGCTGGCGGCAAGTTCCTTGCGGCTTGGTTCTCCCGAATGACGCCGATAAAGCCAATCGCTGGTGACGCCTAGTTTGGCGAGTGCCTGCTTGTCGGCATCATCACCCATGTAGCTGGCATATCCGAGCGCGGAATCCTCGCAGGTTTCCGAAATGACTCGGCTAATTTCCTCCGAAGCATTCGCCTCGGCATAGAGCTTTTCCTTGTCGAGCTTCGACAGACCGCCAGAAGTCATCGCGCCTTCCTGCGAGCTTTCCCAATGATTGCCGCACGTTGCCCGAGCCGACAGGCGCATGGCTCGCGCGCCAAGTCTCATCCAGGCCAACGGGTCATTCTCCACCCGCAGCGCCTCTATCTCTGCGGAGGATGGGTAGGCGGGGTACAGGAAACGTCTCAACGTAGACAATTGGTCTTCTGAAAGCTGCGAAACGACAACCTCCAGCAGCTCTCTCGGCATGGTATGGAGGAACGATAAATCTAGCAAAGCCTTCACGCTCACCGGCTGCGGCGCTGGGGCGGCGTACAGCGGCTCGATAATTGCCGACGCTTCTGTTTTTGTCGGTAGACCAAGCCTAGGTCGCTCTGGACCGTCCTTGAATTGCCAGAAATCATCAGACGGCAGCTTCCAACGCCAGCCGACCGGCTCTCCGGGTAGGAGCGCAAGGGCGGCGGTGAGGGCATCTTTCATGCCAGATTTTGATGGATATTCGTTCGGATCGCCATTTGCGTAGGCGTCACAAGCGGCTTCGATCATTTCAGGTGTCGGGAACATGCGTCACACCCTCACTTCAGATCAACATCGGGAATGATGACGGAAGGTTTGAAGATCACCTTGTAGCGATAAACGCTGACTGGCATGGGCTCCAGCTGCTCGACAACGTAGGTCACATTGTCCGAAAGGCCGGCGAAGAACTTCTTGTAGGCTCCAGGTCCCGTTTTGCAGGTAATGGAAATCTCGCGGGCCTTATCAGCATTCCCAAGCGAGCAAAGTCCTTCGACAGACAAGAGATAATTGTCTGTAATTCCGTTGATGACCACAATCCGGCGATTGACTTGGAAGTTGTCGGCTGCCGTCGATATGTTCTGAGATGCCACGTCCGCGTCATTGCAGCCGGAAAGCAGGGCACCAGAAACGGCCATGGCAGAGAATGCCAACATGATGGGCTTGCGCATAATCAATAATCCTTTTCTGAAGGCGCGGCGCTTTTCGCCGGCTCAAACATGTTCCGGTAGGGCAGGCTCGGCTTAGGCTGCCGGCGCGCTGCCTTTTCGGATTTGGGGAAAGGTGCGGAGCGGATCGGCTTGGAGGCGCGCGTTTTGATGCCGAGGTGCTTCTTACGGATCGCCGCAACTTTGGCCTTCTCAGCCACGTCCTGAGCCGTCTTATCGATATGGCAGGAGCGATGAGCCGGCTTGAGGTTACTTTCTCGGTTTTCGCCGCCGTTGATCAGGGCTTTGACGTGATCCAGATCCCACTTCTTGCCGACGATCTTCTGTCCGCAAATATGGCAGCAGTCGTTTTCCCGCTTCATGATCCGTTCACGGACGGAGCCAGGGGCTCGATGGTCGTCGGATTTACCGATCCATTCTTCAACAGACCTAGCCATTGATGAAATCCTCCAAATCGATCTGAGGAGCCTTCCGGCGGCGCGTGAGGGCGGCATTCGCCGCATGGTGCTTTGCGTCAGGATCTCTATCGGAGAACTTTGCAGCGGCTAGGATGTCGGGGAGCAACTGGGAAGGACATCCGGCGTGTTTGTCGAAGAACGCGCGAGTGGATACGCCAATGTCGGATTTGCGGTCTGTCGGAACGCTGAGTGTTGCTCCATTGCCCCTAACCTCACCATATGGCATGACCCATGTGTAAAAGAACGGATCGTCGAATCCGATAAGCACCAGCACATCACAAGGCTTTCGTTCTTTGCCTGTTCCGGTCAGCGATGCGAATTTAAAGACCTTCCTGGCGCCGTTGCTGAAACGGCAGACGAAAGCTGTCGCAAACTTCACCTCGACACGTATTTCTCCGATCTCAACGTCCCAAGCGCATTTGTGGTCCGTAAGGGTTCCTGACGTGATCCTGGCCACGATACTTTCCCAAAAGTGGGAATCACGACGCGGGTCGCAGAGGTCCGCCAAGACTGTGATCGCGGAGAGTTCCTCAGGCGACAGGAATTCATCGAGAGTTTCGCCACAGAACGCCCACTGTTTGAAATCAAACATCGGTCCCTCCTTGGAAAAGATCAGTCGCGGCCTTCTTGGCTCGCAGTGTCTTGGCTCTGTTCTGCCTGCGATGTTCGGCATCCCACGAATTATGGCAGCGATTGCAAAGTGCACGGCAACGCTCTGGGTCGGCATGGCTCTCATCGTGATCCATATGGGCAATCGTTAGGACAACCTTGCTTCCGGTGATTGGATGCGGCTGTCCATTCTCGGCTCGGCAATCCGGATGCATCGGCGTGCCTTCGCAGCGATTGCCGGCGCGATCGATGATTGAAGCACGAAAGGCCTTCCATTCCTTGGAATGTGTGCCGCCGCCAAGATAGAGAGATTTGCGTTCAGCTCGGATCGGCATCAGAGGTATACCTCCAGATCGCCAGCCCTGATTTTCTTGAGCTTGTCCTGTAATTCAGCGATATCGCGCTCAGCTTTAGATTTAGCCCGGTGCGCTTCGGCAAAAGCTTCCTCGGCCCTTGCAAGCATCCACTTCTGGCTCTTGGTAGCCGTCTTCCGCAGATACATAACAGCGTTGCTGTTATTGGCATGACGCATGTCGATGATATCGGCTGGATCGTAGTAGACCGCTTCCCAGCGATAGATTTCCCGATAATCGTCTATATTGCCGAGAAGCGTCAGTTCGACTCTTTCGAGGTCAAGGCAAGACTGAGTGCGCCAGTCATGCCAATACGTGTCTCGTAGAGCACCGGCGGCAAAGACAGCCAAGTGGGCATAGCAGCCAACGATTGGAGCTTTGCCGTCCTTCCAAGCCCAACTATAGATGTCGTTTTCGCGAGGGGTCATGCCGCGCCCTCCAACCTGAAAACTGGCTGTCCGTCGATAATTCTTGCATATTGCGGATTGCGATACAGACGGGGGCCGTAATGGGAGAACCCTTCCGTGAGCAGATAAACAATCTGATCTCCGTTTTGGGTGTTTTCAGCTTTCCAGCGCCACTGCTTGCGCCCGTCGAATACGCTACAGGTTGGGACCGTTAGGACACGGACCTCAATATTCGCAAACATCTCGCATTCGTAGATGATGTCACCTATTGCAAGATGCTGGATTTCTTCATCGCGGATGCTGGTCATATCAGCCTCCAATCTCTTCAACAGAGCAATCCAGCATCTCGGCATAGTGCTCTAGGATGCCATCAAGGAGCGCCGGATCTTTGAAGATCGCTCTAGACGAGTCACTGATGGATCGGGCCTTCTCGATTCCGGCCTTGGACAGAGTCTTGATACCGGGTGCCCATTCCTTGTCGGTTTCCTTCAAGGCGTCGATCGATAAGCCGTTTTGGGCAGCCATAGGCAGTACATCACGAGCATATCGTATAAGCAGTGCTCGTTCTGCGAGAGGAGCGTCCGACGATGGAGAGGAGGGGGCATCGTCGGACGCAGCAGAGGTCAAGGGCGAAGCCTCTGCATTTACCGGCTCGGATGAGGGGGAGGAGCCGGATTCGATAGTATGGGAAGCGGCTCGCGTGTGCTGAGACACGAAACCACGATTAAAGCCTTCATTCGGCTCATCATCGCCAAGCATTTGTTGACGTGAACGAGTGAGGCGTTCGCCGATATCACCACCTCCAGCGTCAATTTGGTCGTCAAGCATCTGATCATGAGCAGTGGCGATAGATTTCAGGGTATCCTTGTACCCCTCAAGCCGAACACGATGATCTTTGGTAAGGCCGCTCCACCACTTATTGAGGACTGCCAAACCTTGGGCCGCGATAAGAAGGCCTTCGCGCTTCGCCGTCTCTAGAGCCTCGTCGATCGCTTGGCCTTTATCGCTCCATTCCTGAACAGCGGCGCCGATTTGCGAGGTGATGCGGCTTCCCTGCGGGAACGCACTCAAAAGATCGCCAGGGCACTTCTGGAGGACAGGAACATGTGTTCCCTCCTCAAGCATCATGGAAACCGTCATCTCATAGATGAACGACTTCTCCTGAACGACGACAAAGCCCTCGTTGATGATTTCGGTCTTGCCGTCTCGGCCCTTGGCCTGAACAACCTTTTCCTTGACGCGGCAGCAGAAGATCAGATGCGCTCTGGTCTGCAGAAGCTCGTTCATGAGCTTTTTGTGGGCTGCTTTAGGCTTTTGCCAGCAATGGAGACCGGCTCGCTTGGTGCGTTCCTCTATGGCCTCAGCCTGCTCCAGGACTCCACCAGAGCCCTCCCATTCATGGGAGATGCTATCGACGACGATCGCCGGGTAGCCCGCTTTCTCGAAAGCCTTGATCGCTTCCACGTAACGAGCAGAGGTAAAGGGCGGATCAAGATCAATGACGTCGAACCCGCCAGCAACATCGGCATAGAACCTTGAGCGCTTGTTTTCGGTGTCGATAAATCCGATCTTGCCTTTTGGCCCCACAAGGCCACGAGCATACAAAAGGGCGCTATATGTCTTTCCAGAGCCGGAGGGGCCGGCAATCGAAGTAAGGGTATAGGTCTTCTCGCGAACGGCGCGTTCGATTTTCATGGTCAAGCTGCCTTCGGGATGGAGGGTTCGTTCTCGATCATCTTTTCGAACTGATCGGACGGAGAGACGGTAATCCCAGAACCAAAATACGTCGGCCAGAACTTCGTGTTCCAGCATTCCGCGAAGACATTCAAAGCTGCACGGTTCTGGCGAGCGCCGAAGTCGATATACTGGTTATCGACAGGCTTGATGTTGTAGGCGTAGGGCCTCTTGACCTCGATAAAGAGCAAGACGTGATCGCGAATCTCGATATTGCGGACCTCTTTCAACGCCGTCCCGGCAAGAGCCAATTGCATATGGTAATTGAACTTGCGGATTGAGGTAGCGCATCCGCGGTCGCTGGCGTCGGAAGTCGTTTTTAGATCAGCAATAACGGTATCGCTCGGGATCGAGTCGGGACGCGTCTTTACCCAGACACCCGTCTTGGGGTCACGAAAGATGACCGATCGCTCCACATCGCCGCGAAGCAGATCGACAAAGGTTCGATCGCCAGCGACACGATCAGCCATGCCCTCGATCTGCTCTAATGCAGAAGGGAGCAGAACCGTCTTCCCTGCTTTAATCTGGGTATCTCGCCATTCGCGAGCATCCTTGGTTCGATAGTCGGGATATTCCGCTGGGCGGATCACATATTGGTCATTGAAGCCGTCTTCACCCAGAAGGAGAGTATGAACGGCCTTCCCGAGGCTAAAATGATCCTTTGGCTCCTCTGGAGCACGATCAGGATTGAGATAGCTGTTGTCCCAGAATTTAATGGGGCATCCATCCGGCGGGGCAAGTTCACGCAGGCCGCTAGATGAGATTGATGGACCATCGCAGCAATCCGAATGATAAACGGACATCGGAACACGAGCCCATACGCCAGGTTCGGTTATCTTCCCGCCGCTGTACAGCTTCTCTCCCTTCGCACGCTGCTTTGCGATGCGATCCATGATGCTGTTGTATTCGCTGCCTAAGGCCTTCTCCGTTCCCGGCGGATCGATAATCTTCGCCATTACGGCTAACTCCTGTTGAAATTGGTGGCTGGTCAGCGCCGGAACGCGACCTGTTCCTGATTGCGCAGTGCCCAGTCGTGATCAGCTTGTCGGGCCATAGGGACCGAGACAAAGGCGATGACGATCACGAGGCCGATGAGCCAGATCGCGGTTACAGTTCGCCAGAAGTCGCGATCACGATCCTGTCGGGCTTTGAGGATTTTGGCGTTGGTTTCAGCCAAGCGGGCCTGAATATCGGTCATCGCTCAACCTCGAAATCTACTTCGATGACATCCGTACGCAGGTACTGCACACCGCTTGCTGTGTAAGAGCGATAGAAACGTTCTGCACCTATGGCGATTTGCTTTGTCGGGTGCGCCGATACGATCTCGGCAATACTGTCATCATCATTCAAGCGAACTAAGAGGAAGACGCTGTTCATGACCGCTCTCCAGTTGCAGATTTCAAAGCCAAAAGAAGCAAGCTTCCAGCTATGGTTTCTGAGTGATGAAGGTCTTCAGACAGCTTATCGCTGAAAGCGTTGTTAAGCCTTTGGCTGCATTTGGGTAGATCTTGAACTGCATCCCACAGACGCTCCGAAAGCTTATCCATGCCCACCTCTTCAAGTAGCATGGCAATGCTCTCCACACGGCGGCACGAGCTGGCAATTTCGTCTCTGATCTGATGAACAGCATCGATGAGTTCTATTTTCTGGGTGGCCTCAACCATGACGCACCTCAAAAACACTGGTGACATCAGCCGTCCCGCACCGTCTGGCCTTGGCCCGCTTCCGTTCCCGCATGTCGTGGTGCTGGCGACGGGGATCGTCCTTGACGATCTTGAAGCCTAGTACGGCTATCTGGGCATCCTGTAGGAACCAGTTACCTTCGATAGGGGTGAGGTATTGGATTTGGGTGTCGCGAGTGGTCATGCTGCACCGCTTTCGATTTTGGCAAGCTCAGCCGCCAATGTCGCCTTGCGCCGCTCGACAAGTTCAGCGTCGTTCGCGGCCTTCATCGCCTTGATGTCATCTGGGATGCTGAGATCCGGATGTGTCTTCACCCACTCCAAAAGCGTGCCGTAGTGGAGATTGGTGGTGGTGTAGATATCGACGGAAAAGTTCGGGCGCTCGCGGAACTTGGCGCAGGTGGCCTCAAACTCCGACAGGATTACAGCGGCGCGCTCTTCTTCAGTGTCGAAGAATTGAAACGAACAATTATAATGGTCGGACAGATAAGGCTTATACCGCCACTCTTTCCCTTTTTCGAAATCTCCGCCATCGACGCGGAGGCCACCGATGTCCTTCATTTTAGGGATACGAGGGATGTTCCGACCGCCGTGGTAGCGGTTCTCCTCAACCGACAAAGGGTAAAGGATTTTCCCGTCCAGAAGCTTGCCGAGGTCGATCATCCCCTTATGCGTCTGCATCCACTGTTCAAGCTGGCGCTTTGCATCAGCCAGTTTGTATTCAGCAGCCGATCGCTCAGCTTTCAGGTCGTTGATGGCCTTCTGGCCTTCCGCCTTGAGAGCAGCCAACTCATCAATCTTGGCCTTTATGTCTGCGTTGAGCGCCACGATCGGAGGCGCGTCGAAAAGCGACGAGCGCTCTACGGCCACAAGATACTTGGCAGGCTCAACATCCTCGTCCTCGTGAATGTCGTCCCCATAACCGTACTGCGTGAAGACCTTGACCATCGGGCGGACATAAGCCGTGCCGTCAATTTCATGATCCAGGCTGAACGCAGCACCTGTCTTGTCGTATAGGATTCCCATTTCCTCATCCTCGGTAAAATGTGCGGGCACTCAGAACCAAAGCCCGCTCGCCTGTGGCGATTGGTTAGGCTGCTGCCGGTTGCGGCCGAGCCTGTGCGTTGAAATGCTGAATGAGACGATCCTCGTCACCATCTCCAGCGCCGATCATCATTCCGCCGTAGGGGTGGACAAGCGCCATGATGCCGGGGAAATACTTGTCGTTGGTTAGTTTCGCCGTGAATGGCGGTATGCCATCTAGTTCCGCCTTGGTGGCATTCATCGTCACAGTGACAGGCGCATCAAAATGCTCGTTTGCCTCGGTGACCTCGCACCAAAGCGTTCCGTCAGCTCCGACATTATGGGCGTTCTTTACCTCTGCAGCCCATGAGGCAACGGCGCCAAACAATGCTGATAATTCGTTTGCCATTCCCAAATCCTCATCTCTGGATAGCTTTCCAAATCGCCCCGAAGAGCGATGCAGAAGGCGATCTGCTAGGCTGCGTCCTGATCCCGCTCGACAAGAACCCGCTCCATGGCAGCAGCCAGGGTTTCGAGATTGTCTTGGCAGGAGGCGAGACGGTTACGGCGCTCGGGGGAGTTGATTGGCAGAGACTGTGCTTCGATCAGCTTCCGGTTCAGGCGGTGTGTTGCCTCAATGGCGTGTTCGATCTGGAACGTGTTCATCATTGGTAGAATCTCTGAAAGGTTTCGACAGAAGCGTTGAAATTCCTGGCTTCGAGGATCGCGCAATCCAGTTCCGCTTCCTCGATGTCGTCGTACTCAAGAGCATCGTCACGGCGCGGTGACAAATCACCTTGGACGTCCAGATAATCGACAGTCCCATCAGCGAAGAGGACGCAGACGTAGTGCATCGTCTTGATGCGAGGACGGAGGAACCTTTCCGTTCCGATTGTCTCCTGCAGAAACATGTCCATTGCCGTTGTCCTCTTGCGCTATGGCGCGTGGATGGCTGGTGGGGTGGGGTTAGTCGTTCCCACGTGAAATGCCGACCTCGACATTCGTGTGCTTTTCGAAAAGCTCCTGAAGGCTTTCAGCGAAGTCTTCGGCATCCTTTTCAGTGATGCAGTCGTAGCTTTCACCATTCAGTTCCACAGCAAAAGCTTCCGAACCGTCGGTGAGTATTGATTTCAAAATCCAGATTACAAAGCTGTCCGACGACGCCATCTCGGTCTCCTCATCTCTGCCCGTTATCGCCAGTAGGCGGTTAGGCGGTGCGGTGTTGATGAGAGGGAGAATACCACTTTGGCATTGCACGTCAATACCATGTTGGTATAAATATTTGGTATGAGCAGAATTAAAAATACCGGCCCGGACCAACAAAGCCTAGAATCGCTGAGTGGGAACCGGAAAAAAATCAATAAAGTTGATGCGATTCGTTTCCCCGATATATGGGGCAAAAGCCTATCCGATAGGGCGATACAGTTCCGTGAGTGGCGCTATATCGCAATGCAGGTCGTGCACCGAAGCAGCGGCCCTTTTCGCGTTATCGCCATTCTGGACGTATTGTTTTCGTTGGAAGACTGCGAGTGCTGGGCCACAGACGAGGAATTCGCTCATGAGGCCGGCCATTGCAACGTAAAGACGATTTCTCGCGAACTTCAGGCACTACGCTCTCTCGGTCTAGTTTTCCTGGAGAAGAGCTGGATTGAGAAATACGGGAAGAAGGTCCGTGCGCGCAGACTCAGACTCGCACTGCCATATGATCTCAAAGGCGTTCACCAGCGATGATTTTAAAAAACTTCCTCAAAAGCAGAATCCGCGAAAGATGATTTCTTCACTGTCGGTGCAACACTACGAGACATTTCAGCATGGTTACGGCGGTGGCAAAGCCATCGCATGGGTCAAGGGGCAACGCTCCTTGCGGGGTATGGGGTGGAACCCCATGAATAATAAAATAACCGCGCGCGTACGCGTAAAGACGGACCACGGGTGTCCGTATGAATCAGTCAAATCATACGGACCACGGGTGTCCGTATGAATCTGGTGGATTATGGTGATTTAAGCGTTTCCAGCAAGAGCGATGTAGTGAACCGTCTCAACGGCATTAGCGGGGAATCGAAGTTCCTTAGGAGGATTGAATTGCTCCAGAACAAGTTCGATGTTGTTGTGACGTACGAACTTCTTGACGTAGGCTAAAAGCGGCCCATGTTCCTCAAGTCGAATTTGGGCGATTACATAATCACCTTTCTTCACCCTCCGCTTTGGATCGACAAAGCATACTTCGCCGTCCTCATATCGTGGATACATCGAATCCCCAGCAACTTGGACTGCATATGCACCTGCCACTCCAGATAAATTTGGTGGCGCCATAACTTCATACAAAACGCTGCCATTCATGAGGAATTCCCCATCAATTCCGCCCACAGCCTGTCCAAATACGGGTATTTTTCGGCCTAAGCCTACCACCTTATCTCGAATTATTGCATTTGGAAGCTCAAAAACATTATTTTCTAATTTTGTATATTCAGGCTCCCCCGCTTCGCTTTTCACGCGGCCAAACAGAAGTTCTTCGGGAGACACGCCAAGAGGGCTGGCGAGGCGTTCTGCCCATTCCTTCGTCAGTTTCCTTTCACCACTTTCAAGGCGCTTTATTTGAGGTTGCGAGGTGCCAACAGCCTCAGCCAGGTTAGCTTGAGACAGGTTTAGTTTTTCTCTTAACTCTTTGATCACGCTCATTTTTGCAGCCTATGCCATCATGGCATTAAATTCAAAATCCAAATCGGTATAATTATCGCTTGCATTTCGATGCCATTTTGGTATCGTCTTGGTATGACCCTAGATGAATACTTCCGAACCCAAGATCCGAAGATTTCACACGCTGACTTCGCCAAAAAGATCGGCGTCGAGCAGGCGGCTGTCAGCCGGTACGTGAACGGGAAGCGTTTTCCGACACCAGAGATCATCAGAAAGATCGATGAGGCCACGAATAGCGCCGTCACCGCGAATGATCTCTTACGCGGGTTTGAGGAAGCGCAGGCCAAGCGTGCCAAGGAGTCGGCAGCATGACCTCCGATCTCACCATTCTCCTAGAAGTCCTCTCCGTCTGGCTACCGATCGTAGCTGTGATGTTCATTGCCGATAACCGGAAGGCAGATCGAGTTGAGGCGCAGGCGCGCCGGGATGGGCTGCTATGAACACGGTAGAAATCCTTAAGAAGGCCCGCGAACTGCTTTCTGATGAAAAGCGATGGACGAAGGGGTTCTATGCGGTCGACATTGATGGATATGCCGCTCACGTCGATGGAAACGAAGCTTGTCAATTTTGTGCTATTGGTGCCATTGCGCGAGTTTCCGGTATGACGGGGGCAGAGGCTGAGGGTAGCAAGTCTGCTGAAATGCTTGCCAAGGCTGCGGGAATTGACCGCGGGTGTCATGTCCCGTCTTTCAATGATGATCACACTCATGCTGAAATCCTTGATCTTTTTGACTGCGCAATTGCTCGCGCTGAAAGCGAGGCAGCATGACCACCTCCGACTTCATCACTGCTGCTTATAAGCGCGCCTATGAATCCTACCACAACAAACCAGCCCCGAAGATCACCCGAGGCTCTGGTGGTGGCTACATCATCCATGGGGAGGGTGGGCCGAGTCCGTCGAGAACTGAAGGCCAGATGCGGGTTCTGACGAATGCTATGAACCGCTGGGCTAGGGAAGGGGTGCTGGCATGAATGATATCCCAAGTGACATCTTGGAAGACGCGTATGGCGTGCTCGGGAACGGCCCGGAATATATGCTTCCTGATTATGGTGTGAACACCGAAGCTTTGGTTTTGGCGATTGCAAAAGCAATAGTAGCAGAGCGCAAGGCAACTGCCCTTCGTCTGGCCGACTGGATCGAGACCCAGCGCAAAGACATTCCGGCTCATGGCTGGGAGTTTGCCAACACGATCCGAGATATTTGTGATCTGGATTCCCTTCGCGTCAATCCATCGCTCTCCGACCGCCAATACCTGGAAAAGATCGCCGATCAGGTGATCGCACGCAATCAACCCAAAGCCGAAACCTCTCGGGAAGCAACGCCGATTCCCGAGGCTGGTAGCGGGGCAGATGCATCTAAAGTCGTCTGCCCCGCATTGATCGACGATATTGGAGGTGGCGAATGACGAAATCATGTTCAAGCCGCATCCTTGCTGCTCTCGAAGATATTCGGGCACGTCGATATCGCTCCTTCACATTCACTCAGGATGGCACGGTCATCGTTGTCTGTGCCGAGACGGGAAAATCAGCATCTGGCCGCACTATTCGCGAGGCCAAGGAAAACTTTGAGAGGGCGGCATGAGCGACATCGTTTGGCAGTCTGTAGCTTGCGGGCTCATAGGGTTCATCCTCGGCGTCATTTTCATCGCGGTCGCAATTGGTGATGGCCGGGACGATGATGTGAAAGCTGGCATGTTTACGTGGAAGGGCGTTGCTTACAAGGTCGAGAGGATCGATCAATGATTACCGAAACCCTCCAGGGCTTTCTCTTCGTCGGAATTACATCAGCCTTCATTGCCTGCCTGGGCGTCTCGGTATCGCGCATCATCCGCGAGTCCATCGGTGCCAAGATCGTGCATGAGCCCGTCAGGCACGAAGCCGTCATCTTGCAGTTCCGTCCTCGGTCGCGGGGAGGGCGCGTCAATGTACGATAACGCCGTCATCCTTTTGCGTGTCTTCGTCATTACGGCTCTTTCGGGCCTGGCGTTTGGCATCCTGGTCAAGGTCTTCTTCAGCTTCGAATTTGGCCGTCGCGATTTCAGTTCCGACGAAACCGACAATGCCGGTGCGGAAGAGGGCGATCAGATAAATCACCGCGAGGGGACAAAATGACTGTCTCCTTCAAAGATCCAATGACTGCGCTCGGCTTATTCCGTGCCGGTCACGACGCACAATCCATTTCTGAAATCCTTGGAATCACCGAAGCAAAGGCACTTGAACAGGTGTCCAGCCAAAGAAGTGCCGTGCTTCGTTTGCGTGATCCATACATGTCTCACCGTTTTCCAGGCGGTGATCCGAATTATCAGTCGCGGGCGCTTTCCAACGCCTGAGGCCCTTTCAAACCAATCCCTCGCGACAACGGATTAGTCGCACAGGGAAAATCGAAAATGTCCGAAAAGCAGTTGGGAAAATCCGAAATGTCCAGCGTCGATTTCGCAGCACAAGCACTTCAAAGGTACGTCGCACCCAAGACCGACGGCCATAACGTGAAAGATCGTATCCGTCTGGCGGCTCGCCGTATGAACTGGTCTTTCTCCCGCACAAAAGACGTTTGGTACGCCGACCCGCGCGTATCGATTGATGCAGATGAATTGCGGGCAATCGAGGAAGCAGCAGGAGTAAAATATGGCCGCATCGAAGTCCGAACCATCGATGAACTCATCGCCAAAGCAGACGCTCTCCTGGACGGCCCGGAAGCGGATTTCTATCGCCCGCTGGTTGATGGGTTCCGCGCGTTCATTCGCGCTCTGGATCGCACCTGAGTTGAAATAGGGCGCCTCGCGCAGGCGCCTTTTTCTTTGTCCGAAGCCTTCGGATTTTTCCGACCACTTTTCCGAAACAGGTGAAACATGACATTAGCAGGACATAACGTTCAGACCGAACGAGAGCAGTGGGAAGAGCAGCAATTTCACAACGGCCTTCGCCAAATCAAGGAGCTGAACTCCGAAATGGCGGGGACGAAAGGCGAGATCGGCGGCGTCTATAAGCGCCTAAAAGATGTCGGCTTTTCCAAGGCTGATATGAAATGGGCAATGGAATTGGACGATAAAGATGCGTCCGAAGTCATTGCCACTATGGAACGCCGTCTTCTCATCGCAAAGATGATGGGCCACCGCGTCGCGCGTCAGTTCGACATGTTCGAAAAGGACCGGACGCCGGCAGAAGATGCAGCCTACGAAGAAGGTTTGGCGGCGGGCAAAGCCCGAAAGTCCAACAGCAATCCATATGATATCTCAGGTGTCCAAGGCCAGCGCTGGCAGGCCGGGTTCAATGACGGGACCGCCTTTATCAATAAGGATCTGGATTCGGTCATGAATGGCGCTGGTTCTGGCGACGATCCTTTCCCAGACGCCGCCGAATAGTTGTTCCCCCAGGCGGCCATTTCCTCCCAGCAGGCCGCCCACCTAGCCGTCGCGAATGGCGGCACTTTCTTTTCTTTCGAGGTGAGCATGCAGACCATTCGTTGCCATTGTTGTGGGGCCATCCTTGGGGACGTGCCCGAGTTGTCGCGCCTTCGCCACGTTCTTTCGAAGCGAGAGTTTGAGGTGATCGAGATCATATTCAACGCGAAGGAACGCGGCGTCACCATCAAGGATATCTCCCTGAAAATGTATGGTGAGCGCATCGGACTGGTCGAGAATAAGTATCACGAGGTTCGGGTTTTCATCCACTGGCTGCGCCGCAAGATCGAACCGTTCGGATTTTTCATCCCCACCGCAATGCGGGACAAGATTTATCGCGTTCAGCCTTTGGAGGTTGCGGCGTGATCCTACTTTCTTTCGACCAATCAATTTCACGAACCGGCTGGAGTGTCCAGGAGCCGCCGTCGATCAGAAATATTCTTTTTGGCTCATTTACCTCAGCTCCCAAGAAGGACATGAGTACAGAAGAAAAGACGGCTATTTTCTGTGACGAAACCGAAAAACTCTTTGATCTCCACAAACCAGACTTTGTGGTTTGGGAAGCTGCCACGGAAGTCATTCGTTCGTATGTGAAGCAGGGAAAGGAAGATCTGGCTGGACAAAAGCCGGTAGGTCTCACCGTAAATGCCGATCAACTCATTCTTCGCGACATTCAAGGGCACATCCGCCATGCGGCGCGATCGCGCGGTATCCCTTATGAGGCCGTAAACCCCAAGACGTGGCGCGCCGCCATCCTGAAGAACGGCAATCTTTCCCGTGATGACGCAAAACGCAAAGCAGTCGAGTACTGCAAGATGCTTCGCATTCCTGTGAAGAATGCTGACCAAGCGGAAGCGGTATGTATTGGGCTCTGGGGGGCAACCTGCCAGACCTTCAAGTATATCGGCACCAAGCAGGTGGAGATGGCCCTTTGACGTGGTTCTTCGACCCACTCCTACCACTCCACTACGAGATGATCGTTATCGACATTCCGTGGCCGTTTGACCTCTATAGTGATGCCGGCGCGAAGAAATCAGCTTCGGCTCAGTATGATGTCATGGATGCAGAGCAGATCCGCTCTCTTCCAGTGGGGCAACTGGCGAGCATGGATTGCCTTGTCTATTCCTGGGCAACCGCACCGCATTTGCCGTTTGCTATCGAATGCCTGAAAGCTTGGGGCTTCGAATACAAGAGTTTCATGACTTGGCGGAAAACCACCGGCACCGGCAAGGTTCGCATGGGGACGGGTTATCGGGTTCGCACCACTGGCGAAATCATTCTCGTGGGCACGCTCGGCAATCCGAAACAATCACTCGTTCCGCCGACGATCTTCGACGGGATCGCCCGAGAGCATAGCCGCAAGCCGGATGAATTCTACGCGCTGTGTGATCGCATCATGCCGCATGCGCGCAGGGCCGACGTGTTTGCCCGTGAGAGCCGCCCTGGCTGGCATGCCTTTGGAAACGAAGCGACTAAGTTCGATGAGGTGGCGGCATGAGCACAGCACAGGTGATTTCCATGCATGGCACCTCTGGATCGCCCCCGCCGCCGCCTATGCCAGACGCTATTGAGGCGGAACAGGCGCTCTTGGGCGCCCTCTTGCTAAACAACGATGCTTACTGGCGAGTGGCTGGGTTCCTCAAAAAGGAGCATTTTTATGAGCCGCTTCATCGTAAGATTTATGAGGTCGCTGGCACGATGATTGCCGAAGGGCGTAGCGTAAATCCTGTGACCGTTAAGGCCTATGTGCCTGCAGATGAGAAGGTCGGAGACCTCACGGTCTCGCAATATCTCGCACGCCTTTCAATAGAGGCTGTAACCGTCATTAATGCCTTTGACTATGGCAAGGCGATTGTCGAAACGTGGGAACGGCGCCAGCTCATCGATCTGGCAACCGATATGGCCGATCTCGCCCGATATATGCCGGTCAATATGACACCGGAAAAGATGATCGGGGAAATTTCTGGGCGGCTAACCCAGATCGCAGCAGAAGGCAACGAGCGAGGCGCTGCAACGAAATACGGCGTTCTCCTTCCTGATGCCATGAACAAGGTCGCCAAGGCCAGCCTGGATACCTCGGGCCGCATCCCTTGGTTCATTGACGACATCACCCAGAAAATTGGCTATATGCGCCGTGGGAACCTTGTCGGGCTCATGTCTGATTCAGGGGGTGGCAAAACAGCGCTGTCGCTCCAGCAGGCCAGATATGCTGCTGCATGCGGGTTTAAAACGGCGTTCTTCTCAATTGAGATCAGCGAGGAAGAAGCGGCCCTTCAGGCGGCAGCTCAACAGGCACATGTGCCTCTGTCTCGGATTGATAGCTACACCCTGAATTCAAAGGAAGAGGGTGGTTTGGAGACTGAGATCGCAAAGGCGATCGATCTTCCATTCTATATCGTCGGCTTCGGGGAATGCTCTCTGTCGGATATACGGGTGAAGGCCGAGACAATGGTCAAGAGCCTCGGAATTGATTTGATCGTCATTGACCACGCCAAGATGATCAGTCTGCCGAACCCTAAGGACATCTTCGCAGAGCGCGTCAATGCTCTTTACCGCGGGCTGAAGGCCATCGCGAAATCTCTCAATGTCGCGATCATCATCTTGATTCAGCGAAATGATGATTGGAAGTCTCGCTGGCGTACTGGAGGCTCAATAAGGCCCATGATGGGGGATGCCTACGGTGGTGGCTCAATTAAGCAGAACCTTGACGTGTGGTTCAGCCTCTATCGCCCAGAGCCGCTTTATAAAGAGCTAATCCCGCAAGTCCATGGCGAAGAGAAGCGCGTCGAACTCATCCGCAAATACGAGGAATCTCGCGGCAAGGCTTGGATCATCAACCACAAGCGCCGCCGTGGTGAGCCAGGGCAATCGGCTGAGATCCGCTTTGAGGCTGAATATACGATGTTCACGCCTTCCACCGTCACGCCAGAACCTGGCTTCTTTGGGGAGGATTTCTAATGCCCCATCCCATCCAATGGAACGGCGAAAGCACGAGCTTCGGGCCGGCGTTCAATCAGATGCAGAATGAGAGGGGGTTTTTCGGATGACCATTAATTGGCCCGGGCCTCTCTTTTACCCACCAATCGGCAAGATCGCAGTCATGAACTCTGGTGCCCGCATTGAAATATGGGGGAATGAGTCCGACTCCGCGGATTGCTTCACGGGGCTGCTACTCGATGCCGGCGCCAGTTACGGAAAGCGTGTTGTCTTCGATCTGAGCTGCATGTGGGGACGCGAGTATATCGACCACATCGAAGAGCCGACCGAGGCTGATAAATCCGTCATGGAGTTTGCAGCATGAACCAGCTTGTCACGCAGCGCACGGTCCTCGACCTCGTCGACGAATACGACGAAAAGAACGCAGCTATCGAGAGCGCCATTGCATCGTTCGAGGCAGCTTTTAGCCAGCTGGAACTTGCCGCCAGCGTTCAAGGCAAGTTCGTCGCGCCTGTAACCCGCCATCGTCCCTATCTTTCGGCGAGTGAGCTTCGCTCCAACCTGCTCAAGTCTGGCTGGAAGGCCATCTATGACCGACTGCAGATCGATCGTATCGCGAGCGCCAAGGACAAGAAGCTTTTCGAGCGCACCTTGGAGCAGCCGCCGGAATTGACGTTCGATAACGCCAAAGCCACCTTCGGCGATTATCTCATGCGTCCCCGCTACCATATCTTGCGCGGTCTCGCTGAGGTCTTCGCCGACCTGGACCCCGCCTATAAGTCTCATTCAAAGGTGAAGATCGGCGTAAAGGGACTTCCCAAGCGCGTCATCATCTACTGGGGCGACTACAGTGGCGGATGGGGCAGGGACAAGTTCCGGGATATCGCCAACGCCCTCGCCGCCTATCGCGGCGATCCTCAGATCGAATACGAGGAGCTGGCAGAGATAGACGCCTGCCATCGTATCGGCAAAGACGCGATCTTGGACGGTAAGGAACTCAAGAAATATCGAGGCGGCAAGGATGAGGTGATCTTCACACCGAACCGCGGCCTGACCGTTCGCAAGTTTTCGAATGGCAACGCTCACGTTTTCTTCAGCCCGGAATCCATGCTCGATATAAATCGGGCTTTGGCGGAGTTCTACGGCGAAGTCCTGCCGGATGTTGAGGAAGAGAACGTAAAGCCGCAGGCGAGCACGGCTGTTTCGAAAGACCTGCAGTTCTACTGGTCCCCCGCGGATGTCGTTGCACGAGCTTTGGATGTCGCTGGCATCTACCCACGGAAAGATTACTCTGGCCGCGATGTGCCTGCGCATCGGGTGCTTGAGCCGTCTTGCGGCGACGGCAGAATCCTGGACGAGCTTCATGCAAGAGGCTGCCGCCCGTTTGGCATTGAGGTTCACGCCGGTAGAGCCGCCGAAGCACGCGCTAAAGGCCATGCCGTTCTGACAGGGAATTTCCTGGACCAGCCGCCGCGCGAAGAATTCGACTTCGTCGTGATGAACCCGCCGTTCTACGGCCGGCACTACGTCAAGCATGTTCGCCACGCGTTGATGTTCCTCAAGCCCGGCGGAACATTGGTCTCTATCCTGCCAGCGACGGCGCATTACGATCATAGAGAATTGGAAGGGCAGTGGATGGATTTGCCCGTCGGTAGCTTCTCTGAAGCGGGGACCAATGTGCCGACTGGTATTCTGAAAATCCGAAAGGCAGCAGCATGAACGAGTTCGCCATAGGCACCCAAGCCGTCCCTGGTGGATTTCTCGCATGGTTCCGAAAAGTCCATCGGGCAGAAAATGAGATTGTCAAAGGTGATCGCGGCCAACCCATTATCTTCCCCACGAAGTCAGAAGCCAAAGCTGCAGCTGGTGAGGCGATCGTCGCTTACATGAATGGCAGTTTCGTTCGCTCCGGTGAAATCCTCTCCGCACCCCGTAGAGAGGCTGAGGGGCTTTTTCGGAAGAAAGGGGAGGCGGCATGAAGGCAGCAAAAGCACATTTCGAAAATGAGGCGGCACTTTGCTCACAGTTCATCTCATCGATTCCAGCTGGCTGGACAGCTTATCCGGAGACAGCCGGCTTTGATATCGTCCTCGTCCGCAACATCGACGGCGCCCAGATAGGCATCGAAGCAAAGATGACCTTGAATGCCAAGGTGCTCATGCAAGCCGTTGATGGCATCTATACTAATCATGGAGATGCTTACGGTGGGCCAGATTGGCGCGCTGCTCTGGTGCCGGCTGGCGCTGCTGGCGCGGAGATGAAGCAAGTCGCCCGATACCTAGGCGTCACCATCATCGAATGCCAGTCGCCAAACGGAAGGGCGGAATATATTGAGCGTGAGGTCGCTAGGTCCGGTGAAGAATGGCGAAAATGGGCGGAAAAGGATGCCGACCGCAACTACCATCCGTTCCGGCCTGAACTTCCGTCGCCTGGATATCAGTGGCGTGAGATGTGGGTAGACTTCTGCCCGGCGAAGCGCCTCCCATTGCCTGAATATGTTCCAGACGTCACCGCCGGCGCCTCTGGCCCGACGTCGCTTTCCGAGTGGAAGATCAAAGCCATCAAGATCGCGATCATCCTTGAGAGACGCGGCTATCTGACGCCCAAGGATTTCGCCCACATCAGCATAGACCGCAAACGCTGGCACGATATGGGGTGGATCTCCCATGACGCCGCGCATCATGTCCGTGGTCGGTTCGTTACCGGCCCAACGCCGCTCGACCTCCGCGCCGCCCATCCGGTCAATTATCTGCAGATCGAAGCCGATTGGGAGAAATGGGCACCCAAAGAGGCCTCAGAAGAATTGGGGGCATTGCTGTGATGCAAGTCGAAGCAACCCTAAAAACTCACTATCAGGAAATCTCCCAACGTCTCCGCAATCCCAAAGGCGCGATCATCGAATGCAAGGTCGTCCGTCCAAAAGATGACATCGTGGTTGTCACTCCCAAGGTTCAGCGTCACGGTGATCGCCCAGCCATTGGCCCTCTAAAGCTCGCCCAGATCAAGGAAGATTACGAATCCGGCCTACCGATGGAGCGGATATGCGAGAAATACCATGTGGGTGCTCGGACGGTTAGGGCACTTCGGCAAAGGCATGGATGGCCGGTACGGGGACGGATTAAGCCGAGGGCGCGCCGTGAGTGAAGATGGCGAACGAGATTTGTTCGGGTCACCCGTACGGCCTCGCTCGCCAAACGGGATCAACGTGCATCGTTTCCTAGAGGGATATGGGGTGCGAGTCCTTCCCTATACCGAGGCAAGAGGTTGGAAGGAAAGGCCTGCAAATGTCGTCTATGGGGGCCGCATCGTTGCCAGATTGATGCGCAAGGATATCGAGCGTACTGGACTCGTCGTTCGATGCATTCAGGCTTCAAATCCGACATGCTTTGACGATGTGGTCATCTGGTCTCTCTGGCAATTCATTGGTGCGCATTTGGCCCACAGAAAGCCAGCAGATGTCATCAATATCTTCCGGGCGGTAGACATCGCCCAGATCAGGAAACGCGCTAGGCGCCTCTCTCGTGGCAGTTATGGGCGCATGGCTAAGACATGGACAATCATCGCCAGTTTATTGGCCGATACTGTGATCGAAAAGGACAATGCGGCATGAGGATTTCTGAACAGCAAAATTACATTGATGCCGCTGGGCGCACCATAAAAATCACGCATCGACAGAAATACAAAAATGCCCTCTGGATCTATCACGGCCATCAGATCGCTAGGGATGGTGCTCGGATAGGCGAATGGCGTATGTGGAAGTCTGACGGTCGTGATTGGGTAGGGGCTATGTCCTTTAACCTTATCCGTGAGGCGGCAGTCGGTATGAAGATGTCACTTCAGGCCACCGTCATCCTTGAACGCCTTATTGAGGCTTGCGAGACGGATATTGCACTGCCTGGGCGCGTCGGGCCAAAGGCCTTTGGAAACGCGATGCCATCATCTGCCTTCGGTCCTGTCGATGTCTGGATACTTGAGGTATCGGAGCTATACGAGGGGCGTGAAGGGCATACCCGAGATCGAAACACGGCTATCAGTGATGCGGACGTACGCCGAGCAAAGTGCAGCCCGCAGCGGATTAGCCGCATGGAAGAAGCTTTCGGATGGCTGGGGCGCTTCGTTCTCGATCACGAAATGCGCCAGATTGTCATCTCCTACGCGACATGCAAGGCTAACGGATGGGATTGGGACGAATTCATCCAATCTCGCAACAGGAAAGTTTCTTGCGAAAGTGCATGGGTTAAACGAACAATCTATCGCAGAATAGCAAAATCATTACAGGATATTGCACTAAGATTGCGCAATAACGCAATTATCTTGCGCGATGGCGCGGGTTTACAAGTGGCACACGATGAGGGAAAACCGTCATGCAAATCGATAACGTCAGAGATTTGCGCACGGCGGGAAGATGATTTGAACCGGCACGAGCCGATGTTGAGCCCCGCTGCTTGAACCAATATGAGGCTCTGCCCGGACTGATCCCCGGAAGTACCCTCGGATCGGAGCGAGAGCTTCGGTCGTCGAAATCGCAAAGCCTAAACGGCGACAGTGGCCGGCGCGAGGGTTCGATTCCCTTCCTGACTTGACTGGAGTTGCAGCACTGGCGGCAGCGTAAGGTATGCGATCGGTGGAGGGCGGCTTAGCGGTCGCTCTTCACAGCCAATTCGGAAGATTTAACACATCGTCCCCGACATGTTATCGAAACGAGATTTCTTTGACATGTCGCGATATCGAGGCGAATGCCTCAACGAGGGTGCCTCCTGTTAGCAAAGCGCAGGCGCAGAAAGATGAGGATATGCCCTCATAGGCCATAGCAATTCGCCCATATGGGCAAACGAGATCGGGTGACATAGAGCCTAACTTGGGCCCACATCAGGGTAGCAATTGTTGCTTTGCCACTCGGCAAAATCGTAATGCGAGAATTCACGCTGCGAGAGCAGGCAGGGATGTTCCCGAAAGGGTAGTGGATCAGGGTATCAGGTAACCCGCGTTGACGCTCCGTAAAGCCGGCAAGTATTGCGCTCTAAGCACCTTCGCATTTCGATGCCAATCATGCGGCGGCGATGCTGCCGAGCGAACGAGCCCATGAAGCATCTCATGGGAGCCCGCGTTGAAAGTCTGGGGTTGCGTCCAGACCCGCATGTAAGAAATCGGGAAGACGCGGGAAAGACGTCTCGCATCACGCGCCAGCCTAAATGACGGCAATGTGTTCGGTGCAACCGTCGCGCTGGGGGATGTCGTAGCTCCACCGATCCTGCGACTGCTGGGGTAACGTCCAGCCTTCCCGACCAGTTTCCCCCGATGGAGAGTGAGCCAAGCCTCCATTCACGAATATCGGTTGCTGCGATCGTTGCAACGGGGGAGCCAATTCCTCACTAGAGGACAGGACGGCCCGCAGCGGGAATGCTCGCCTAAGCCGGATAGCCAAGGATTGGGGTTTGTGCCCGGTCACCGTCCTGAATGCAGCGCAGGAAAGTTACGGACCTGAGGGCCTGCGCCTCGATGAAGGTCCAGCCATTTCCTCACCAGAGGACAGGACGGCGGACAAGGCTATGGCCCGTGAGAAAGTACGATGCAGCGCGGGACGCTTAGCGGTCTTACCACGCGGTCGGAAATCAAGCCGGGGTGGGAAGCGAGTGGCCGTCCTGAGTTATACGGTTTCCGCAAAAGCAGTATAACCGGTGTCGACGAAAATACCGGATTTTCCGGGAAATTGCGCAAATCATCATTGAAATCAATATGATGATGTGGTCGACGACTTTTGATTATCCGTAAGCCTGTAGGCAGGCGTGTATCCCGCGATACCAACTCCTCCTCTGGAGTATATCGCAGCCCGATCGGCATAACTGCTGGTCGGGCTTTTCATTTGGAGAGTGAGATGAAGAAGGTCTGGGTCGAGTGTATTCCAGGCTTTGCGCTACGTGGTGCCGATATCGGAAGGGCATGGCTGCCATTCATGAGGAAGGTTATCTATCGGGACATGGACGGCGTAGTGCGTACTGCGTCTGTCTGGCCGTCTCAACTTTGCGAGCGAATTTAATCTTGAGGTATTCGCGATGCGCGCCGCCGGCATTGTAATTCTCATCGCAATCCTGGCCTCCATCATCACCTCTGGCATCTCCTACGCCAAGCAAGAGCAGACAAAGCCTGAGATACGCCAGTTTGACACACAGCGGTCCGTCAGCGTCGTTCCTGCCGTTCCGCCTTGTCTGAGGCATCTATCGCCCGGAGATCGCCCACAGTTTGTTCTCAGGTCTGCGGATGGAACCGTTATCGTCATCGGCTCGGAAGATGTGAGGAAGAGGTGCTGAGATGGCTTTGCAGATAAAGCGCATCGGTCGGGTCAAGCATCAAATCATCTGCGACAACATTTTCGAGTATCTCTCGGTTCAGGTTGTCATTTTGACGTTCAGCGGCCATGCGCAAGTCGGCGTCCTCCAGTCCTTCGAGGCTTCCGTAATCATCCCAAATCCAGTCGGCATTTTCGGTGATCGGGATGTCATGGCGGATTATCGGTTGGATGGCTGAAAAGCTAAAGATTTGCGTTAGTGTTCAATAGACATACCACTTGAGAACAAGCTGTGACATTTCAACCCGGTAAAAGCGGCAATCCCGGAGGCCGCCCTAAGTCCAAACCATTCAAGGAAGCGCTCCTGATGGAGGCGCTATCCGCGGAGCGTGGAGAGGACTGTATCGCGAAAAAAGGTTCCCTCCGGTGGAATGCCCGCCAGCTTCTGGAAATGGGTGAGGTGGCTTCCATCAAGGAAATCGCCGACCGCCTGGATGGCAAGGTGACGCAAGGTATCAGCGGCCCAGATGGTGGCCCGATCCAAACGGTTGACCTGACAAACCTGAGTGAAGATGACCTCAATCGCCTCGAACTTGTCTTCGGTAGACTTGCCGGTATCGCCAGCGACGATGGTGAGACTGATCCGTCTGGAGAAGGCGAGGAGGGCTAAGGAAGCCGAGCGGGACAGAATATCCCAAGACGCAGAGCGCATTCGGGAAAAGTGCCGAACGCTTGCCGGATTTGTTCGCGAAGCATGGCCCATCCTTCATCCTGCTACGCCTTATGTGCATGGTTGGCATATTGACGCCATTTGTGAACACCTAGAGGCGGTGACAGACGGAAGGATTACACGCCTCCTTATCAACGTTCCTCCGGGCACAATGAAGTCCTTGCTGGTTTCGGTATTTTGGCCAAGCTGGGAATGGACCTTTAGGCCCGAGACGCAATATCTGACGACCTCGTATTCCGAGGGGTATGTCAAGCGTGACAGCCGTCGTATGCGTGACTTGGTATCAAGCGAATGGTTTCAGGCCGTTTGGCCTCTATCGTTGCCTCGTACGGCTGAGATCAGCTTCGAGAATAATCGGAGGGGATCACGTGAAGGAAAGCCGTTCTCGTCACTTACGGGTGGCCGCGGCGATCGGGTGATTATTGACGACCCTCATTCGGTTGATGGGGCGGAGAGTGAGGCGGAACGCCTTTCGACGGTTCGGACGTTTCGCGAGTCCGTCCCGACACGATTAAATGACCCCGAGCGATCGGCGATCATCGTCATTATGCAGCGATTGCATGAAGAGGATATTTCCGGGCAGATCGTGAAGCTTGGCCTTGGGTATGAGCATTTGATGCTCCCCATGGAATTCGAGCCGGAACGGAAGTGTTATACTTCGATCGGGTTTGAGGACCCGAGAACGGAAGATGGGGAGTTGCTCTTCCCTGAGCGCTTCCCTCGTGAGGTGGTTGAGCGCGACAAGGTGCCAATGGGCTCCTATGCCGTGGCAGGGCAATTCCAGCAACGGCCATCCCCTCGATCTGGGGGTATGTTTCAGCGCAAAGACTTTGAGATCGTGGATGCTGTTCCCTCTGGCGGTAAGCGCTGCAGGGCTTGGGATTTTGCAGCCTCAACCGCTAAGCCTGGTAAACAGCCGGATTGGACCGTTGGTCTAAGGATGTTGCATGTCAACGGTGTCTTCTATGTCGAAGATGTGTGCCGGGATCGGTGGTCGCCATCTGACGTAGAGAAAACGCTGAAGAATACGGCGTCCCAGGACGGCATACCTGTTGTGATCCGGATGCCGCAAGACCCTGGCGCTGCCGGTAAGTCCGATGCCAATACCAAGATCAAATTGCTGGCTGGCTATTCAGTCAAGGTAGAGCCGATAAGTGGTGACAAAGCCACGCGCGCTCGCCCTGCATCTGCTCAAGCTGAGGCGGGAAATGTCAAGCTTGTCCGCGGTGCTTGGAATGATGCCTTCCTTGATGAGGTATGCACATTCCCGAATGGTCAGTTCGATGACCAAGTGGACGCCTTTGCTGATGCGTTGAACGAGCTTGCTCTTGGTCGCGCCCCGATGAGAATTTCCGCAGAGGCCGTCAACGCCTCCCAAATGAGACCGATGGGCCATAGATGACAGATCAAAAGACTGGCCTATGGGCTCGGTGGTTTCGAAAGGCTGAGACAGAGCCAGAGAAGCCCGTGGAGGCGAAAGCCGAACCGCAGGCTATGCGCATATCGGAATTGGCTGTAGGTCGCTCCATGAACAACGGAGAGCCAAAGGCAACGCCATTTAAGCCAGCTCCTATCCCTGAGTTCCTTTTGCCAGGGATGAAGGAACAGGGCTTTGTCGAACTGGCGATGGATAGCACCATCTCATCCGCCGCGACGTGGGCAGGTTCCTATTGGGGTCCAAACGGATATGCCTTTACGGAAGGCCTGGAGTTTCTCGGCTATCCATATCTAGCCGAGCTTGCCCAGCGTCCTGAATATCGGCGCATTGTCGAAATCATCGCCCAGGAGATGACCCGCAAGTGGATTCGGATCACATCGTCAGATGATGGAGACGAAAACAAGGAAAACGATAAGGCTAGATCCGACAAGATCGCCAAGATCATTGAGGAAATGGAACGGCTGAACGTCCGCGAGAATTTCAAAATCATCGCGGAGCAAGACGGCTTCTTTGGACGGGCCCACCTCTATCTCGATACCGGCGCTTCGGATGATACGGTTGAGCTGAAGTTACCGATCGGTGACGGCCACGACAAGCTGAGTAAGAGCAAGGTCAGTCCAGACAAGCCTCTTCGCGCCCTTCGCCCCGTTGAGGCCGTTTGGACCTACCCAACGAACTACAATTCGAACGATCCCCTCAAAGGTGATTGGTATAACCCGGATATGTGGTTCGTCATGGGCAAGCAGGTGCATGTCTCGCGCCTTCTGCCATTTATCGGGCGCCCGGTCCCAGATCTGTTGAAGCCTGCCTATTCGTTTGGCGGCCTCGCCATGACCCAGATGGCCAAGCCCTACGTGGATAACTGGCTGCAGACCCGCCAGAGCGTGAACGATATCATTTCCGCGTTCACGGCGTGGGTGTTGAAAACAAATATGTCAAGCATTCTTCAGGCCGGCGGTGGTGAGCAGGAAATGCTTCGTGCGTCCCTGTTCAACAACATGCGGAATAACCGCGGGTTGATGATGGTTGATAAGGAGTCTGAGGACTTCGATAACATTTCCGTCCCGCTGGCTGGGCTGGACTCGCTTCAGGCGCAAGCGCAGGAACACATGGCTTCGGTCTGCGGGATTCCGTTGGTGAAGCTGCTTGGGATCACGCCATCTGGCCTCAATGCCTCGTCGGAGGGTGAGATCCGCGTTTTCTACGACACGATTGCCGCCTACCAGGAAGCATTCTTCCGCGACAACCTGAACAAGGTTCTTGGATTCATTCAATTGTCCCTCTTCGGTGAAGTGGACGACAGCATCGTATTCCAGTTCGAGCCGCTGTTCTCGCTGACCGAAAAGGAATTGGCTGAGGCTAGAAAGGCACAAGCCGAAACCGATCAGATCTATATCGACGCTGGTGTGGTGTCATCGGCTGAGGTTCGCCAGCGACTTGCCAGTGACCCGGATAGCTCGTATGACGGTCTTGATCCTGACGAAATGCCCGACCTTCTCGAAGAAGAGGAAGGTGGCCTAGTGCCCAAGGGCGGTGGAAGTGCTGTCGGGTCAATGTTCAAGGCCGAAGAAACCACTGGCAAGGAAGCTGCGTGATCAAGTTAGACCTTTGGGATGTCATCAATACACGCGTTCCCCCGGAGTTGGACATTCCAGAGAGCCTTGAACAACCGGAGAAGACCGTTGACGACAAAGCTGAGGCGAGCAACGCCGAAGACAGCGGAAACGGTACTTCGGCCGATCCATCCCAACATCGGGATTGAACTCGAATATCGCCGTCAGCTTCTGAAAATGATCGACGCGATGGCGAAGTCAGTAGAGTACTGGCTGACTGCCACGTATCGCCAGAATGAGCCCAGGATAGCGCAAGACGAATCCCCAGCCGACGCGCTACGGCGATCGATGAAAGAGCTGTCCAAACGGTGGCTGGACAAATTCGATGAAATGTCCGTCAAGCTCGCTGAGTACTTCGCGCAGTCGGTGGAGAAGCGCTCTACATTGGCGATGAAGAAAATCCTGAAGGATGGCGGCTGGACAGTAAAATTCCAGATCACGCCGGCCATGCGGGATGTGATCGATGCCACGGTTCACGAGAACGTGTCGTTGATCAAGAGCATCCCACAGCAATACCTGTCCCAAGTGGAGGGGATTGTAATGCGGGGCGTGCAGAACGGCCGTGACCTCGGGGTTATCTCTAAAGAGCTTCAGGATCGCTTAGGCGTGACCCGTAGGCGGGCTGCGCTGATTAGCCGAGACCAGACGAATAAGGCTACTGCTTCGCTTTCACGGGCTCGTCAGATCGAATTGGGCATAGAAGAGGCTGTATGGGTGCATTCGGGCGGTGGGCGAGAGCCTAGGCCAACACACCTCAAGGCTGGGCGCGACAAGGTGAAGTATAATATCCGTGAGGGATGGTACGATCCTCACGAGCAGCGGCATATCCAGCCAGGAGAGCTGATAAACTGCAAATGTGTGGGACGGCCGGTCATCAAGGGGTTTAACTAGTCGTCTTCTGGAATAAGTAGCCAAGGACCGTCATCGAACAGCGGGTACTCTTCTGAAGACACGATGCGGATTTGTGAAGCTTTCCCTGAACTCTGGAAACCGCCATCGTAACCAATCACTACCAAAATATCGCCTGGCAACCCCTCAAGGGCTTTGCGGAGTTCGGCTACGGTCATTGGGCGTCCTTTTTAGAGCGGCGTTCGCGCTCAGCTTTGATCCATTCTTTCTGAATGGCCCGCTTGAACCAGTGAGGAAATGGGGCGGTCGGATCGATTGGTTTTTTTGGCTTCTTGCTCAAGAGGTCAAGGATTGACTGTTCGATCTTTTCCTGAAGCCAACGTTGATTAGCTTCGTCGTCGTCAAAGGGAAGGTCGATATCGGCGATCGGCGGGAGGGTCATTGGTTATCCTTTTCAAGGATGAACGATAAATGGAGCGGCGACAGCTTTTCTACTGCGAGGAGAGCAACAGCAGCAACAGTAATGAAGCCCACAATGATCAATGGTAACGCGTACATGTATTGCCTCACTTCTTCACTAGGTTGATGATTTTGGCGCCTGTAGGATCGATATCTGGTCTCTCAACCCAATCGAGCCAAGCGGCTAATTTCTCTCTGGTGGGGAACAGCGACATTATCGGAGCGCCATAGTCATTCATTTGGGTCATATCACCAAGGCCCATTAGTTCATGAGGCGGCTCCGCAGGCAACGAGTTCATATTGTCTGGCTTGAGAATATAGGCGTTCTTGCCAACCTGGCCGATGATTTCGCCAGTTAGGTATGTGTCGCCGTTGTCGCGCAAAAAGAACATACCGACTAGCGATACTGGGTTACTCATTTATACGATCCTATAGCTTTGACGCCCAAAGCGTAGGCCGCGCACGCAAGCGCGAAATAATGTGGGATTTTCCGTCCCCGTTCATAGGCGATGAGAGTTCCCTTGGAGCAACCAAGCTCTTGGGCAGCCTTATCGAGGGACAGGTTTAGGCGCTTGCGCCACTCTTTGAGATCATCTGAAGTCATCACGGGTTGAATATATACCACCTCATAAGGCGGTACAATATTGCACCGTTTATCCTACACATCATAGCGAGGAATGCCGTGCCGCCAGTCAGCGAAAAACAAAGGCGGGCGATGTATGCCGCCGCTGCTGGGCATAGCAATCTTGGTATCCCGAAGTCTGTTGGCGAAGAATTCGTAGGTAAGGACGCCGTGGAAGCTTCACCGCTTGCCGCCGGCGTGATCTTCATTGCTCCGGATGGTGCTGTTCTCCTGCTCTGCCGAAGCGCTCAGGAAGCCAACTACGGTGGCCATTGGGCATTGCCAGGTGGAAAGGGCGAAGAAGGCGAGACGCCTTGGCAAATCGCATGTCGCGAAGCTGAGGAAGAGATCGGGGCAGCAAACAAGCATGCATGGATTGGTGAGCCGACCATAGCCGATGAGGTCACGACTCCCAGCGGTATGGTGTTCACGACCTTCGTGCAGCCGGTTCGCTATCGCTTTGTCCCTGAAATCGATGCTGAGCACTGCGGATATGTCTGGGCCACGGCTGATTGCCTCCCGAGCCCGATGCACCCGCAAGTCGCTCGTGTCCTTGGTATGCTCTTTCCTGAAGGTTCGGAAGAAATGGAAGCCAGAGATTCACGACCGATCTTTGCCGAAGATGGCGCTGCGGTAGGGATCGCTGAGGGCATAGCGTTTGACCGCGCCTCTGTTCGTTCCAAGGATGCGGACGGCCATATGCGGGTGGAGATCACACCGATCTCAAAGGCGAATGTGTGCCCGTATTATGGGCGTGAGATCCCGAACTGGATGTCTCTCGGGCTTGATCCAGAGCGGGTCTACAACCTCTACCGTGACCCGGAAGAGCTTGCAAAGGGCGCTGAGACATTCGCTGGCAAGCCAGTAATGATCATTCACAAGGCAACGAAGGCCGACAATCATCCGCGCGAAGTAGTGGTGGGTGCGGTAGGTGATGGGGTTGTATTCGATCCGCCTTATCTCAAGGCTCCTCTGATCATTTGGGACGGCGAAGCGATCGGTCTCATTGAGAGCGGCGAACAGCGCGAGCTTTCGAGTTCCTACCGATATGTCCCCGTGATGACGCCGGGCGTTGGTCCTGACGGCCAACGATATGACGGCCGAATGACCGAAATCGTTGGCAATCACGTCGCCCTGGTTTCCGCCGGTCGTGCCGGATCTGATGTTTTCGTCCAGGACAATCTACCCGCCGGTTTGGCGGCCACCAATCCCAACAGCGGAATCCCGGCTGGCGGGGCTAAGCGGGCCCCGGCCCATGATGATGAAACGAAGGAGACAGAAATGTCAAAAGCAAAAGACCGGGCCCGTGATGAAGGCCTGATGGAGCGTATCAAGGAAAAGGTTTCGGCCGAAGACTACAAGGCCCTTGACGAATTGATGGCTGGCAAAGCCAACGACGAGGACAAGGAAGAAGAAAAGAAGGCCGCCGACGAAGAGTCCAAGGCCGAGGAAAAGGCTGAAAAGTCCGAAGACAAAGCCAAGGATAAGGCTGCAAAGGACGAGGAAGAGGACGACAAGGAAAAGGCAGAGGACGAAGAGGAAGGCGTTTCCAAGGAAGCCATGGACTCCGCCATCAAGGCTGCTGTCATCGGGGAACGCAAGGCTCAGGCTGCTATCCGTGACGCCGAACGCTTCATCCGTCCGTGGGTCGGTGACCTCGCCGTGGCCTTTGATTCTGCCGATGATTACTACAAGGCTGCTATCGAAGCCAATGGTCGCTCTGTCAAGGATGTCCATCCTTCCGCATATCGGGCCATCCTCGAAATGATCCCCAAGCCCGGCCAACAGCGCAATCCAACGCCGCGCCTGGCAATGGACAGCGCCAAGTCCAACGGTTTCGCTGAACGGTTCCCGGAAGCGGCCCGCATCGGCGTCAGCCTCCGCTAATCCACCCAACAGTGAAAGGAACACGACATGTCTAACGGCATCCAGTCGTCTGTGACTACCCAACCCGCCGTTGGTGTGGTTGGCGACTTCGCTACCGCGAATCCGCGGTTCTCTCAACTTGCCGGTCCCGGCGCTATCGTTGCTGGCCCGAGCGGTCTCGTCATTGGCCGTTTCGCATGGCTGAGCTATAGCCAGATCGATGGCGACAATGCACCGGCTGCAGCCAACAACTTCGGTACCGGCCCCGTGGCTGGTTTCGTCGGCCGCGCCCAACAGGGTCTCATCACGACCTATCTGACGGCATATGGCATGACCATTCCGGCAGGCTTCCAGGCAACGCTCTTCTCGGGCGGTGATTTCTGGGCCCTCAACAGCGGTGCATCTGCTGCTCAGGTTGGTATGAAGGCCTATGCGAACTTCGCAGACGGTTCCGTGACCTTTGCTGCTGCCGGCTCTCCGACGACCGGTCAGGCAACCACTTCGGCAATCGCTGCCGGCACGGCTGCCACGGGTACGGGCACCATCGTTGGCAACGTCCTGACGATCGCCAGCGTCTCGAATACCATCTTCGTGGGCGCACTGGTCACGGGAACGAATGTTGCCACCGGCACCACGATCGTCTCCCAGCTCTCTGGCACGGCTGGCGGCGCTGGCACCTATGCGGTGGATATCCCGAACCAGAGCGTTGCCAGCACGTCGCTGACCCTGACGCCGTATGTTCTCGATACGACCGGTGGCACCGTCACCGGCACGATTGCGGTCAACGGCATCATCACCTCTGCAGGTACCCCTTCGGGTGGTGTAGTCGTCGGTAAGTCTGTCGCATCGGCCTATGCTGCCGGCAAGTGGGTTATCGCCTCCAAGGGCGCCACTTCCGCATCTGGCACAGTCGTCATCGCAAGCAATGTCGAAACGTCCTGGCACGCCGCTTCCTTCGGCGCCAACGGCGAGATCGTCAAGATCAGCAACGTGCCGGGCATCGGCTAAGCCTTTCGGCCCAGAACAGGAGAAACTCAATGAATTACCAGGAAGCATCTACGCTCTGGGCCGAAGACAGCATTCGGTTCCAGCAACTCGGCGTCACCCTCCCGGATGTGAAGTCTTACATCCCCGATGGTTTCGCCACAGACTTCTCTTTCGCCATGGATTCTCAGCCGCAGCTCGCCGCTACGGCTCCGAACTCCGCCGTCCCCATGATCTTCACGACCATGGTAGACCCGAAGGTCTTCAAGGCTCTGTTTGCCCCGAACAAGGCTACGCAGATCCTACGCGAAGAACGCCGCGGCACTTGGGTCGATGACACCATCATGCTCCCGATCACGGAAGCAGCCGGTGAAGTGTCTTCGTACGGTGACTACGCTAACAACGGCGCAGTGACCTCGAATACCAACTGGCCGCAGCGTCAGGCCTATCTCTTCCAGGTCATCAAGCAGTACGGCGAACGTGAACTGGAGCGCGCAGGCGCTGCCCGCATCAACTGGGTTTCCGAGCTTGACTACTCGGCAGCCGTGATGCTGAACAAGTTCTCAAACCTGACCTACTTCTTCGGTGTTCAGGGCCTGCAGAACTACGGCCTTCTCAACGATCCCAACCTGAATGCCTCTATCACGCCGGCAACGAAGGCTTGGGGCGGCACCAGCTGGTATAGCGGCAACCAGGTTGCTGCAACAGCCAACGAAATCTATGCCGACGTTGTGAGCCTGTTTGCACAGCTCGTCACTCAGTCGGGTGGTCTGGTTGATCGTGAAACGCGTATGGTGCTGGCACTCAGCCCAGCATCTGAAGCTGCGTTCACCACGACCAACTCTTTCAATGTCAATGTTTCGGATCTTCTGAAGAAGAACTTCCCGAACCTCCGCATTGTCTCGGCTGTCCAGTATGGCGCACTGTCTTCGACCAATCCGCAGGGCATCGCGGGCGGCAACTTCATGCAGCTCATCGCTGAAGAGGTTGAGGGCCAGGAAACTGGCTTTATGGCGTTCAACGAAAAGATGCGGGCTCACAAACTGATCCCGGGTCTGTCCAACTACATGCAGAAGGTCAGCGGTGGCACCTATGGGGCCGTGTTGCGCCAGACCTTCACCATCGCTGGCATGCTCGGCATCTAACCTTCGTTAGGTGCTGAGGCGAGGCTTTCCCAATCAAAGTTAAGGCAGACTGACCGGGACGCTGGTCTTGACGGTCGTATGGCTCCGTTCCTCCCCGGATCGCTGAGCGACAGGTGACGTTTGCCCGAACTAACCCTCAAAAGGATCTGATATGACCACGCTGTCAAACACTGTGATCGTTGCATGCAAACTTCCAACCGGCATCTATATGCAGGGCTACGAGATGAAAGAGGTTCAGGAACAGACGCCGCTTGGTTTCCGTCCTGTTCAGCAGGCTGTTCCGAAAGGCCCGCAGATCAAGATCAATGGTAATGGCGCTCCGCAGGGTGCCGTCGCGAACGGTCTTGTCGATGGCGGTTATGCCCTCACATACAATGTCCCGGCAGACACTGCCCGAGCATGGATGGAAGCAAACAAGCATTCCGACATGGTGAAGAACAAGCTCATCTTCATCGCCGATAAGCCGGAAAGCGCCATGGCCCAGTCAAGGAATAACCACTCCATCAAGAGTGGTTTGGAGCGCCTGGACATTTCGACAAAGAGCGAGAACGGCAAGGAAGTGCCGGCTGATCCACGTTGGCCCCGCTCCAACAATGCCAATGTCTCGGCCATCAAGTCCGATAGCCGCGCCGCCTAACAGATTGGAGCACGGCAATGGGTGTCATCGTCCAGTTTGATCTAGCGGCATGGCGATTGCTGTTTCCAGAATTCAGCAACGTCACGGATGATCAGCTTAACGGCCCGATCTGGACGATGGCACAAGCCTATTGCCGTAATGATGGCGGTGGCCCGGTTTGTGATGTTCTCGTTCAGACTGAGTTGCTGAACCTCATGGAGGCGCATATTGCGCAGCTTCTCTATGGCTCGACAACTCAACCGGCAAGCGGGCTTGTAGGGCCTATCACATCGGCAACGGAAGGCAGCGTGTCTGTCGCAACGGGTTTGGTGTTGAATACTTCGAACCAGTGGTTTCTACAGACGAAATATGGGTCCATGTGGTGGGTTCTCGCGTTGCCTTATCGATTGGGTCGGTACTATCCGAAGGTAACTCAACAATTTCAACCAATAGCTCAGCCTGGCTCTCCTTATTGGGTGGTGTAAATGGCTCCTCTTGGCAATCTTGTTGGACAACGTTTTGGGAAATGGACAGTTCTGTCTCTCCTAGATGGGAAAGCTCCTAGGCAATGGATGTGTCGATGTGATTGCGGCACGGAGCGACCAGTCCATACTGGAAGGCTTAATTTCGGTTCTTCCAAATCGTGCGGATGTGCTGCGCTGATTGATTTAACGGGGCAAAGATTCGGTCGGTGGACCGTAATGGGCACCACCTCAAAGAAAGCCCCATATTTTTGGGATTGCGTCTGCGATTGCGGCACAAAACGTAGGGTACGGGGCTCAATATTAACTTCGGGTCAAAGCCAATCGTGCCGCTGCATCGGCGGTGAGCGGTTTAGCCGAATGAACCTCTCCCTGAGAGGAGAGAACAGCAACAGTCGGAAATTGGCAAATAAACGTCACGGCTTTGAAGTTCTTCCGGCCTCTGATCCATGGTCGAAACGAGCTGCATCCATATTTCAGCGATGCAAGAGAACCGGCCTGGAATTCGGTTTTGCGTCATCAGCGGAACTAGCAATTTATCTCAAGAACATCGCCCCATTGAGATGCCCTGTGTTCGGATTTGAATTGATTACAAGTGATCAAAAAGGTGGATTTAATCCACGATCCCCTAGCGTTGATAGGATTGATTCATCCAAAGGTTACACGCGCGATAACATTCAAATCATCAGCATGAAGGCCAACACGATGAAGACCGATGCGACATTGGATGATCTGCTGGCCTTTGCCGAGTGGATCATGGCTACGAACGCTATGTCAGCGAAAGCAGCTTAAGGAGAATGCCATGGACAAGGAACTCCGCAAGGAAGTCCGCGATTGGAAAGCGGAAGTCGAAGATCGGTTGAAGGCGTTAGAAGCCGCATGGGCTTCACAGGGAGCCGCAAGCGATGCTCCGGTATCCGAGAGCGGCAAGGGCAAGAAATCCAACCCTGAGCCTTCCTCGGGCGAAAGCGCCTGATGGTAACGCTCAAGGGCGGCGATGGCTTGGCAAAAGCCCTTAACGAAATCGCAAAGAATGTCTCGAAAGCCGCATCCGTAGACGTGGGATTCCTCGAAGGGTCTACTTATCCGGACGGAACTTCCGTGCCAGAAATCGCGGCCTATCAAGAATTCGGTGCCCCGAAGGCTGGTATCCCGCCACGCCCCTTCTTTCGCACGATGATTGAGGCGAAAAGCCCCGAATGGGGTGAAGCTGTAGGCAATCTTCTCGTCGCCAACAAATACGATGCGGCAAAGACGCTGGGACAGACCGGTGCAGCTATCAAAGGGCAGCTCCAGGATTCCATCATTGAGACGTACAATCCGCCACTCAGCCAGATCACCCTTATGCTGCGCAAAATGCGAGCGGAAGATCCCGATCTTGTAGTGACAGGGAAGACGGTGGGTGAAGCAGCCCGACGCGTTGCGGCCGGCGAAAGCACAGAAGGCGTCTCGACAAAACCATTGGTTGACTCGGGCACGATGCTGAACGCAGTCGACTTCGAAGTTAAATCCTAAAACAGGAGCATGAACATGAGCGGTACTACGCTTTGGTCCCCGCCGATCGGCGATGTCCTTTTCCCTGGCCTTTCGCCCAATGCTATTGATAACACCCCGATTGGAGCGACAACGCAGTCTACGGGTGGCTTTTCCACACTGACTGTGGATTCCGGCACGAAGACAGCCACGGCCACGGCCGGCGCAGCCACCTTGAACAAGGGTTCTGGCATTGTCACGTCGGAAGCACTTTCGACTGCAGCAGGCGCAACTTACACACTGACGATCACCAATAGCACGATCGTTTCCAGCGATCTGGTGTTCGCCTCTGTCCAGCTTGGCACCGCCACAACTGGTATGCCCACGGTGACGACAGCCACGGCCGGCAACGGTACAATCACGATTGTCGTTCAGAACATCCATGCCTCGGCTGCGCTGAACGGGACGATCAAAATCAGCTTCATGTCGTTGGCCCTCTGATGGACACGGAATGCTTCATGGCAGGAGTTAGTTTGGGCATCCTGCTTACCGCCGTGTTTTTCCGGGCCGCTGAATATTTCCAGTGGGGGATATTCGGATGAACCTGCATGCCGTTGTCGCGCCAATCATTGGATCGGTAAATCCGAACGTGCCGTGCTCCATGCAAGTCAGCACGGGGTACACGACAAACGACGACGGCACGCAGATCCCGACGTATGACACCGTGACGGGAACGGCGCAGGTCCAGGCCTTGACGTTCAAGGATCTGACTCAAGTCGATGGCATCAATAAGAATGGCGCGGCTCGTGGGATCTATTTCTACGGCGATATTGTCGGCGTCCTCCGAACCAGAACAAAGGGCGGAGACATCATCACGCTTTCGGACGGCGCCAACACCGGCAACTGGCTTGTCGTTCAACCACTGGAAACATGGGCTGTTGGCTGGTGCAAGTGCGCTTGCGTCCTGCAAAACTGAGGATTCCCAATGATTGATCAACGGTTTGTCCCGGTTGGATATCAGCAGATAACCAGCCTCACTTCAGCCGTCTCGCTGACCGTACCCAATGGTGGGGCTGATGTCGCAATCATTGCCGCGGATACTGCTGCCGTGCGTTGGCGTGACGATGGAACGGCACCGACTGCATCGATTGGTATGCCGCTCTCAAACACCGGAGCCGCACTGGAATATTCTGGTTCGCTTTCGAAAATCCAGTTCATCGCTCAGACTGGCTCGCCTGTCCTTAATATCTCATACTACAAGATTGCTGGCTAAATGAGCTTCGCTCCGTCGCCTACGCAGTCGAACATTCTGACTGCGCTGCGATCCTTCCTGCTCGGTATCTTGCCGAGCGGAAACGCAAAGTTCACTGGTTCGATCGCTGGAAATATCTTGACCGTCACCGCTGTTGCATCGGGAACGATCAATTTCGGGGACGCAATCCTTGGCGAGGGTGTGTATCCAGGAACGATAGTCACGGCATTCGGTAGTGGAACCGGCACCACGGGAACATACACGCTCAGCGCCTCACAGACCGTCGCCAGCACAAAAATGTACACCGGCATAGAAGTTGTGCAGGCGCAGACAAACCGCGTTCCTGAGCCCGCTGTGCCTGATTTCGTGACGATGACGCCCATCATGCAGACCCGTTTGGAAACGAACGTGGATACCTATCAAGATGTCTCGTTTACAGCCTCTATCGCTGGAGCGGTCATGACGGTTACTGCTGTGGCCTTTGGAACGATTGCGGTAGGGCAGACGGTATTCGGAGTTGGGTTGGCAAGCCCTACGAAGATCATTGCTCTCGGGACAGGCACGGGCGGGGTCGGGACATACACCGTCACGCCCTCTCAAACCGTGGCATCGGAAAAGATGTCATCGGGTGGTGAAGTCTTTCTGCAGCCGACCAAAGTCACTGTTCAGTTGGATGTTCATGGCCCGAACAGTGCCGAGAATGCACAGACGATATCGACGCTATTCCGTGATGAATACGCGGTCAGAGCCTTCGCGGCCAAGGGCTTTGATGTCACTCCGCTCTTTGTGAGCGATCCCCGGCAGTTGCCTTATGAGAACGAAAACCAGCAGATCGAGAACCGCTGGGTGATCGATGCAGTCATGCAGGCAAATCAAACCATACGGACACCGCAGCAATTTGCTGATGAACTACATGTCGACCTGATCGAGGTCGATGCGGCGTATCCCGCCGTCTAATCCATCCACAATCAGATCGAAAGGAAAACGGGCGATGACGTCGATCCCGGCTTCACAAATCGTGCGCGTCAATCCGAACGTGCTCAATGCCGGCGGCAGTGGGCTCGTTCTTAACGGCCTGATGCTGACCCAGAATACCCAGGTGCCGACCGGAACGGTTTTGTCGTTCCCAAATGATGGCGTTTCCGTCTCCAATTACTTCGGGCCATCCGCGCTGGAGACAGCGATTGCGGCCATCTATTTCAACGGCTTCAACACATCCACGCAGAAGCCCGGTGAAATCCTGTTTGCGCAGTATAATTCCGCATCTGTGGCGGCTTATCTGCGTGGCGGCCCGGTCAATCAGTTGACGATCCCGCAGCTTCAGGGTCTTTCTGGTTCGCTGTCCATTGTCATGGATGGCTACACCTATTCTGCCGCCAGCATCAATCTTTCTGGCGCCACGAGCTATTCTGCCGCTGCCACGCTCATTCAGACGGGCCTCAATACGGCCCTTCCGTCTGCCGCAAGCGTGACGGGTTCGATCGCCGCAGGCACCGCATCCGTGACCGCCTCCATCGCTGGCAATACCATGTATGTGACGGCCGTCAGCTCTGGTACACTGGTTGTGGGCGCGGTTCTGACTGGTACGGGTGTGACCGCAGGCACTCAGATCGATGCGCAGATTTCCGGCACGCCTGGCGGTATCGGTGAATACGCGGTATCGAAGACGCAGGTTGTTGCATCTACGACCGTCAGCGCTTCCTATGGCACCCTGACCGTGACCGCTGTCTCGTCTGGCACCCTGTCTGTCGGTCAAACCATCACTGGCGGCACCACGCTTGCCAATACCAACATTACCGCCCTTGGTACGGGCACGGGCCTTACTGGCACCTATATCGTCAATCTGACGCAGACCGTCTCCAGCGGATCACTGACGGCCACCGGATCTGCCCTCGCGGTATCCTTTGACTCTGTCTCTGGCGGCTTCGTCATCAAGTCCGGCTCGCGTGGCAATCAGTCCACCGTTGCTTATGCAACCGGTACTCTTGCCGCCCCGATCTTCGTGACACAGGTAACCGGTGCAGTTCTTTCTCAGGGTGCCACAGCGACCAGCCCTTCTGCGTTCATGACCTCCATCACGAACCTTACCCAGAATTGGGCAACGTTCATGACGCTCTTTGATCCAGACAATGGTTCGGGCTGCGTTCAGAAGCTGGAATTCGCTGTTTGGACCAACAATCAGAACAAGCGTTGGGCCTACATCGCGTGGGATACCGATGTCACCCCGACGGCAAGCAACAATGCCACGACGAGCTTCGGCAACATCGTGCAGGCAGCGAACTATGATGGCATCGCCCCGATCTATCAGCCGCTCAACGCCTCTACGCCGGCCGTCGATATCGCGGCTTTTGTCTGTGGCATCGCGGCCTCAATTGACTTCACGGCATTGAACGGGCGCATCACCTTTGCCTTCCGCGGCCAGGATGGCCTTATCGCTGGCGTCACCGATGCCACGACGGCCAATAACCTGACGGCTAACGGCTACAACTTCTATGGTGCATACGCGACGGCGAACCAGCAATTCGTGGAATTCCAAACCGGTCTCGTCTCAGGCGAGTTCCAGTGGCTGGACAGTTATGTCAACCAGATTTGGTTGAATAATGCTCTTCAGCTCGCCCTTATGGAGCTTCTGCAGAACGTCAATTCCATTCCATATAATAATCAGGGATATGGGCTGATGCGGGCCGCATGCCTCGATCCCATCCAGGCGGCCTTGAACGCTGGCGTCATCCGAGCCGGCGTTACGCTCTCCAACCTCCAAAGGGCGCAGGTCCGCAACGCTACCGGAACCGATACCGCATGGCAGGTCATCCAGCAGCAGGGTTGGTATCTCCAGATCGTTGATGCCGCTCCGCAGGTCAGACAGGCCCGCCAGTCGCCCCCGAGCACCTTCTTTTATACAGACGGTCAGGCAGTCCAAACCATTGTTTTGAATAGCGTTTTGATCCAGTAAATGGTATAATTCGAGGATGAAAAAGGTTCTCGAATGTGTGGATTGCAAGGCATCATTTGATCATGAAAAAATAGGAGGGCAACCAATTCGATGCCCGTCCTGTCGTCTAGAAAATAAGCGTCGCCTTGGTCGAGAAACAGCAAGGCGACGCCGAGAAATAGATCCCGAAAGGGATAAGGCTTCCCAGCAGCGCTATCGGGATCGAAATAAAGACAAACAGACAAAAAGAAATAAGGACTATTACGCCGCAAATACAGAGCGCGAAAAGGATCGTGCTCAGAAATGGCGGCTAGAAAATGCAGATCGCTGCAAAGAAGTCACGGCAAAATGGCGCGAAGAGAACGCAGAACGATTTAGGGAAATGCAGGATGCTTGGCGTGAAGAAAATGCCGAACATCTGAAGCAATATCGCCGCGAACAATATCTCTTCAATCGAGAAGAGGAACTGGCCAAAGCGAAGGAATGGAAGGCTGCGAATACAGACCTATGTGCAGCTCTTTTCATGAAGCGAAAAGCCGCAAAATTGCAAGCTACGCCACCTTGGGCGGATGAAAAGGCAATTAGGGCGATTTATGCCGAGGCGCGTCGGCTCACAATGGAAACCGGCATCAAGCATCATGTCGATCATATTTACCCGCTCCAATCTGATTGGGTGTGTGGACTGCATATCGAGACAAATCTGCAAATTCTGACCGCATCGGAAAATCATTCGAAGTCGAACCGGCGGCATCCAGATTATCATCCCAATTGAGGAGCCTACAATGGCAAGAACTCTTACGGTCGCCGACGCGATCATCACGCTCAGAATTCCGGGGCTCTTCAATACCCCGGTCACTATTCAGGGCTTTATGACCGATAATGTCTATGACGCCCCCACAGTCGAATTGACCCAGACGGCAATGGGTGTCGATGGAAGGTTGTCGGCCGGCACAGTCCTCAACCCGATCGATCAGACGTTCTATATCCAGGCGGATTCCGAGTCCGGCGATATTTTCGACACCTGGTGGGGTATCTCACGTACGCAAGTGACTACGCTTCGCTGCTTCGGGGAAACCACCCTACCAGCCTTGGGCACCACCTATACCTCCAATAACGGTGCCCTGATTAGTTGGCCCCCCATTCCGGCAGGCGCCAAAATCCTGCAGGGCCGGCAAGCGCTGATCCGCTGGGAAAGCATCGTTCCGAATCCACTTTGAGGCTTAGCTTATGGCTCGCAAAGAGATTGACGTGTCGATCACTGACGAGGGGCGTGATCAAGGCAAGGTGTTTCATATCAAGGAAATGCCGGCCATGCAGGCTGAACAGTGGGCGATGCGTGCGCTTATGGCCGTGGCCCGTTCTGGTGTTGATATCGGTCAGGCGGCTTCCGGTGGCATGCAGGCACTGGCCTATCTGGGTATCGAGGCAATCACGAAGGTTCACTTCGAGGATGTCAAGCCGCTCTTGGATGAGATGCTGGATTGCGTCTCAGTCAAGCCGAACCTCAAGAATCTGGCTATCGTCAGGCCTCTGATGGATGAGGATATCGAAGAAGTCCAAACCCTCCTGCAGCTTCGCAAGGAGGTGCTGAATCTCCATCTGGGTTTTTCGAATCCCGCCGACCAGTCGAAGTCAACCTTGGGCACATCGGCGTCGAACTCCTCGAATACCCCAATCTCCCAAGATCCATCGGTACGGTTCTCTCGATCTCGCCCAGCAAAACCACAGCGCTAAGGGATTTGAACGAGTTCCTTTCTGTCGAAGATGTTTATGACATCATCGAAGTGTCCAAGATCGACGGGCACAACACTCGCCTGATCAATGAACACAATAGAAATAAAGGAGGCTGATCGTTGGGGACCATAATCGATAGCCTCATCGTTGCGCTAAAATTAGACCCTTCTGAATATAAGAAGGGTTCGAAAGAGGTCGCTGACACCTCGAAAAAGACCACTGAACAAGTCGTCAAGGGCGGCAAATCCATTGAGGAGTCGAGCAAAAAGGCTGCCGACTCCATCAGCAAGGTCACACGCGAAGTCCTTGGGCTTTACGCCGTCTTTGTTGGTGCCCGCGGGATCAAGGAGTTCATCGGTGATCTTATAGGGGCCGACGCTGCCCTTGGCCGGTTCTCGCGTAATCTCAACACCTCTCCACAAACGCTCTATGCATGGGGCGCAGCTGCCGAGCGGGTAGGCGGTTCGAACGAAGCCACAGCCGCTACATTCGAGCGCATCGGCAAGGCCCTTTATGACCTGCACCGCAACGGGCAGGCACTTCCAAAGGAATATGCCCAGCTTCAAGCCCTAACGGGCATGAACATCGACCGTGATCACGGTGTCGACAAGTTCCTTCAAGATACCGCTGCAGCGCTCCAGCGACTCAACCAGATAGATCCGTCGCAGGTTCATTTCATTGCCCAGGGTATGGGCATTGATGACGCAACTGCGAATGTGATGATCAAATACGGTTCCGCCATTGGAGCCTATATTGATCAGTTGAAGAAACTCGCGCCGCAGAACGAAGCCATCAAGGCGGCACAAGAGCTTCAGGAAAAGTGGGCGACACTCCAGCAGACCGCCGTCAATCTCGCCAATACCATCCTTGACAGGCTTGGTCCACAGATCGCCGATCTTCTAACGAAGATGACGGACTGGATTTCCAAAAATGGAGATTGGATCAATTCTGGCATTGTAAAAGCCGTTGGCGAGTTCGCCGATTATCTGAAATCCATCGACTGGAATGCGGTCGGGCAGGGCCTCAAGGATTTCGGCAATGATGCAAAGGCAGTAGCGGATGCGCTAGGAGGGGTAGTTCGAGCGACTGAAATCCTGATTGGTCTTTGGGCTGGCGGCAAAGCTCTTGGGATGCTCGGGAGCCTTCGCAATATCATTGGTAGCGGCAGTGCATCCGCAGCATCTGCGGGCGCAAGCAGTGGCCTGATGGCATTCCTCGGCAAAGCTGGAATTGTGGCGGCCGGCATCGGAACTGCCATCTGGGGAGCCGAAAAATATAAGGAAAGACATGCGGCTGGTCTAATCGAAACGCCAGAACAGCAAGATCGCATCAATAAATTTAACAGAATGCGCGCTGGCAACAGAGCATGGATGCAGAGCGGCTCGATTAAAAATTCATCCGGTTCCCCGGATGATCGTGATTCGGGCTATTATCAGCGCACGAAAAGTTTGGATGATATCCTGAACAATTCGACGCCTCGCGTCGTCCCTAAAGACGCAAGCGGTCACGCTGATGCGTTGCAGAATAATCCCGCTCTGGGTGCAGCAATGCTTGGTAACGGTCGGGATGCCGCGCTTGACGCGTTCCTGAATGGCGATACCAAGATTGATGGGAGGCCAGTTTCGAAGAGCAATCCGTTGCCGGTCGCCATTCAGCAGCAATCTTCCAGCGTCGGGTTCTTGGAGAGTGTAGGGAACGCCATTGGTAGTGCTGCACGGACTCTGTTCGGCGGTGGGAGTCTCGTCGGATCATCCAGTTCTGGTAGTGATGCAGGCCCACTGCGCGCTACAGGCCCTTCCGCTGGTGTCCGCGGCTGGTGGACGAAAGATCGTCAACAGCATGCCTTTGAGCGATTGACGAAAGAAGCAGGCCTCAGTCCACAAGGAGCTAAGGCGCTCATCTCCCGTTGGATGAATGTGGAAGCATCTGGTGGCCCAGGTGAAGTTAATTCAATTGGCGCCACAGGAATTGCCCAAATGCTTGGGCCTCGTAAACGTCGGCTTCAGCAAATGGCGCAAGAGCGCGGTGTTCCCGTCAAAGATTATGATCTTCAACTCAGCCACATCATTGAAGAGCTTAACGGTTCCGAGGCAAGGGCGGCGCAACGGTTGCGGAGCGCCAAAACGGCTGAGGAAGGCGCGATTGGCGCAAGTATGTTTGAACGGGCCGAGGGATATAATTCCCTGACGGGTCGGGATAACTTCACCGGGCGCACACTGGGTGGCATGCGGGGAATGGATAAATTTGTCGGGGATTCGCTTGCCGGAGCTGCCCTCAGCTCTCGCTTGTCAACCATTTCCAACGACAACCGTTCATCCACTTCTACAACATCGCATCAATTCAGCGTTGGGCAGATCAACGTCAACGCTCCTAACGCGACGGATGCTCAAGGTATCGCGAGCAAGGTCACGGATGCGATGGTTAGATCTACGGCTGCAGCAACGGCAAATTATGGGCCACGATAATGGCATTCCCGGTAAACGTTCCCCGCGTGCCGGGTGTGCCGTCCGTTTTATTTGCGGCCGGCGCAGGACAGATCATCTCACTCCTGACGCAGGATGCTGTCTCGCTCTTCAGCAGTGGTTCCCTACAGCAGCCATGGGGTATCTATCTGGGTGGCTCGCCAGTCGTCTTGGCTGACAACGTCGTCTCGTTCGATTTCAGGCAGCAATATACGATCTCTGATTACCCCGTAGAGCAGGGGGCTTTCGCCAGTTATAATAAGGTTCAGGTTCCCTTCGACGGTCGGTTCCGGTTCTCAACGGGAGGATCTGACGACGATAAATCCGCATTCGTCCAGTCGATACGCGATATCATCGGTGACCTGAATCTCTATACAATCGTCACGCCGATCGCGATCTATTCGAGTGTGAACCTCACGCATTGGGATTACGGACAGACGGCCACCAATGGCGTAGGGTTGCTCACCATAGATGTCTGGACGGAGGAGGTGCGCGAAACAGGCGTGCAGGCGATGTCCAACACTCAGAGCCCTACTGCAGCCTCGCAGGTAAACGGTGGGACGGTTCAACCGGTTTCCGCCACCTCGTTGCAGTCTGCTCAAACTGGCGCGATACGATCCTCTGGCGGTAGATTGGCGGGATAGCAAACATGTTGATTGTTCCGCTACAGGCCGTTCCAAATCAGACGGTTACCGTGACGCTCAATGATCAGGTCACGCAAATTAATGTCTATCAGACCTATAATGGCCTGTTTATCGACGTTTATTTGGAAAATGATCTGATCATCGGCGGCGTGATTTGTGAAAATCAAAATCGCATCATCAGGTCGGCCTATCTCGGTTATTCCGGCGATTTCGCCTGGATTGACATGCAAGGCACTAGCGATCCGGAATATTCTGGAATTGGGACGAGATATTTTCTCGCCTACCTTACCGAAACCGAACTTTCTTAACGGACATTACTCGCCGATCTGTTGAAGAACGTCCTGCGCCATAAGCCCGAGATCGCCATAGCAGCTCTGTTCGTCGTGACCGACAGTCATGCACCAATGGATATATTCATCTGACACAGGCTTACAGGCGAGAATAAGCGTGGCTGGAACATTTCCGCCCAGCATCTTCAGTTCGTGAACCTTATCGCGGTTATTATAGGCGTTGCCGTAGGCGCAGTTTGAGAAATACCCGGCATAGCGGATCAACGTTTCATGATTTTCTGTGTTCAAGTCTTTTGCGCTGGCATGGTCAATAAATGACGCAATGAACAGCAGCACCGCAAAGAAGATGAGCGTCAGCAACGTCCGAATAAATCTCGGGAATAGCACGGCGCCTAAAATAAGAACGAGCAGGAACGGAATAATCATGGGCGCGAAGCATGCGCTCATATCCGCAGTTTAGCAATATTCGGGTCTATCGCTGATATGTCGTTTACTGAGAAAAAGCTGACAATTCAGTTTAACTTGGCGAACGGAAGCTTTGGAAGTGGCAAAAATAACACAGCCACGGTTACAGGCCTGAGGGCATCCGCCAACATCGATGCTACGGGTGGCGTATCCAGCAATACGATGCGGTTGGCGGTCTACGGTCTGCCTCTGTCATTGATGAACCAGCTTTCGACGGTCGGAACACAGGCGAATGCTCGGTATAAGAATAGCGTCTCCGTAGAAGCTGGCGACGACGAATCTGGGATGACTCTCGTGTTCGGAGGCCAGATATTCTCTGCCTTCGTAGATGCCCAGAACATGCCAGACGTGGCGTTTCGAGTGGAAGCCGCACCTGGACCCTTCCAAGCGGTAAAACCCGTCCCTGCACTCAGTATTCGCGGCTCTGCGGATGCCGCAGGGATGATGGGCAATCTCGCAAAGCAGATGGGTTTTGCTTTCGAAAATAACGGGGTGAACGTCAAGCTCTCCAACCCGTATTTCGGAGGGACAGCTTGGACGCAGGCCATGGCTATCGCCAGGCATGGCAATTTCGACCTGATCTACGAGCCGAACAAGATGGTGATCTCTCCACGCGGGCAGCCGCGGCAGGGAGATGCCATCCTGATTTCTCCGGAGACCGGCTTGGTCGGCTATCCGATGTTCAATCAGAACATCGTGATTGTCCGATGCCTGTTTAATCCGGCGGTAAAGCAGCTCTCGCTTGTAGAGGTGAAAAGCGACCTCACGCCTGCAAATGGTAAGTGGCAGGTCAAGAGCATCTATTATGAGCTGGAATCGCAGACACCCGGTGGCAAGTGGTTCCAGCTTCTCGAATTGATCGCGACGGGAACGCAGTGAGATGGCCGCACCAGAGAAGTTCTTTGGCCAGCAGGGCACATTTGATGATTCCTCCGACTACAATGTTCGTGACTTCCATATCCGGCAGAGATTGGGAGAGGTCCGGACTATGGTCCCGGTCAAGATCATTGCGGTTCATGGTGGCGGGGTGGGGCCTGCGCCCACGGTCGATGTCCAACCGCTCATCAATCAGATAGACGGGCAGGGTAACCAGACTCCGCACGGAATCATCTACGGAATTCCGGTTTCCCGCAGCCAGGGCGGTGGCAATACGATCATCAATGACCCCAAGGTTGGTGACCTAGGGCATATGTCGGTCAGTGACCGCGATATGTCGTCTCTGAAAGCGAATAAAGGCCAGATATCCAATCCCGGCTCGTATCGTACGCATGACCTCGCGGATGGCGTCTATCATGGCAACCTGTTCAATCAGGACACGCCGGATCAGTACATCCATTTTCGCGATGATGGTATCACGCTGCAGGATAAGAACGGCAATACGATCGAGACCAAGCCAGGCTCTATCGCCATGACGGGAAATCTCACAGTCACGGGCAATGTCACTGCAGGGTTTGGAACTGGCGATAGCGTAACTCTTCAAGGGCATACGCATCCGACCACGCCTCCTGGCCCGGAAGCACCGCCGAACCCAGGAACATGACATGGATACTCTCTTGCTTGATGTGGAGGCATGGGATCTCGCCGTGGACACTGCTGGCAATATCGCCATGGCATCGGCTCCATATGCGCTTGCCCAAGACGCCGCCAGCGCAATCAAGACGTTCGAGGGCGAAGTTTACTACAATACCGCGCTTGGAATTCCTTACTTCACGCAAATCCTCGGCTATGCACCGCCGATCTCATTGATGAAGGCAAACTTCAATGAGGCTGCACTGACTGTCCCCGGCGTGGTGACATCGCAATGCTTCATCACCTCGTGGGAGGATCGTGTGGTCCGCGGGCAAGTGCAAATCACTGACGAAGACGGCAATACGTCGGCTGCATCCTTCTAAGGATTCTCATTAAATGGCTACGACTAATGTGCCGAGCCCGAGCTTCGGGCCGAACGGATTCCTCCTCCCGTCCGCTCAGGTTGTGCTCGAAGGCGTAATCGAGGACATCAATGCCGCTTTCGGCGGCAATCTGAATCCAGCCCTGAACACGCCTCAAGGGCAGTTGGCGACTTCGGAAGCGGCAGTCGTTGATAATGCCAATCAGGCGTTTCTTTACCTGACGCAGCAGTTCGATCCAGCCTTCGCTTCGGGCCGCTATCAAGACGCACTGGCACGGATTTACTTCCTTGAGCGCAATCCGGCCCAGCCAACGGCTGTTCAGGCAGTTTGCACGGGCCTGGAAGGTGTCGTTATTCCGTCTGGGGCACTGGCGATCGCCGCGGATGGAAACCAGTATATTTGCACCGAAACTGGGACAATCCCGGTCGCAGGCAATATCACCCTGTCATTTCAATGCTTAGTGCCGGGGCCGATCCCATGTCCAGCGGGTACGCTCAATCAGATTTACCAGAGCATTCCTGGATGGGATTCGATCACTAATCCATCTGATGGTGTTCTTGGAAACGACGTCGAGAGCCGGTCTGCATTCGAGGCTAGACGAGCCGCCTCTGTCGCTCTGAATTCCCTCGGGTCTCTACCGTCCGTGCTTGGGGCGGTTCTGGCGGTTCCCGATGTCATCGATGCTTTCGTGACCGAAAACGATGCTAATACGACACAGACGATCGGTGGCGTCTCGCTTTATCCGAATTCTCTTTATGTGGCCGTGGTCGGCGGTGAGGCCCAGGATGTGGCGCAGGCCATATGGTCTAAAAAAGCTCCTGGCTGTGCCTACAACGGCAATACGACAGTCACGGTACTGGACACCAGCGCCGGCTATGTCCCGCCATACCCAGCCTATTCTGTGTCGTTTGAAGTTCCGCCCGCGCTTCCGATTCTTTTTTCGGTCAATATCGTCAACTCGACGCTCGTGCCTGCGAATGCAGCAACGCTTATTCAGAATGCGATCATTAGCGCCTTTGCTGGCGGTGATGGTGGTCCACGGGCAAAGATCGGCGGCACGCTCCTAGCCAGCCGGTTTTATGCACCGGTGGCAGCACTTGGGTCGTGGGCGCAGATCGTTTCCATTGAAATCGGCTCGGTAAACAATGCCTCTGCATCGTTCACTGGTTCGATATCGGGCACGACCCTGAACGTTTCTGCAGTCGCCTCCGGCGCCTTGGCAGTCGGGCAGACAATCTCGGATGTCACCGGAAATATCATCGTGGGCACAACGATCACGGCGCTTGGATCTGGCTCGGGTGGAATCGGGACATACACGGTATCCTCTAGTCAGACGGTTGGGTCTGAAAGCATGCAGTCAGCCGTCGCCAACCTGTTCGAGATCGGTGTCCGCATCAATCAGGTACCGACTGTTTCCGCCAATAACATCGTCGTGACGCTCAGCTAATGACAGACGTTCCATATCCGCGCCCTCCCGCTGGCATCCCCAATGGGGTCGGCCAATTTATCATTGGGGAAAGCCCAATCGGGACACAGCCGGGGTTCGACCCCTGGAGCACTGTGATCTCACAGTATGCCAACAGTCCGATCCTGACGACGCTGATTACCAATCTGGCAGACTACATCGATCCGACGCAGAATCTGGATGCGTTCTACGATTATGTGATAAACGTCGCGACGGCCCAAGGATATGGTCTCGATGTGTGGGGCCGTATCGTTGGCGTCAACCGCGTCCTTCAGGTCAATGCCGGCAACTGGTTCGGCTTCAATGAGGCTTCGCCCGGATCATACACATTTGGGCAAGGCTCTTTCTATAGCGGCGCTCCGTTAACTAGCAATTATTCACTGTCCGATGAGGCATACCGCACGCTGATCTATGCGAAGGCGGCAGCCAATATCACGGATGGCTCGATTCCGGCGATTAACCGGATTCTGATGACGCTCTTCCCAAATCGAGGGAATGCATACGTCACTGAGGGTTCCAATACGGGCTCGTGGTTCGGGTTCGCTGAATCCGTCAACGCTCAGGGCTTTAACCAAGCCTCCTTCTACAGTGGGGCGACCATTTCCACGATGGTCATGACCTACACCTTCAAATTCTCGTTGTCGCCGGTCGAGCTGGCGATTGTGCAGAATTCCGGCGTGCTTCCCAAGCCGACTGGGGTCGCTGCATCCGTCGTTGTCATATAAGGAAGAACCATGGGTAGCAGCCCTAATCTGAGCTACGGCCAGGTACCGACCGCCGGAGAATGGAACGGCTATTTCATTAGTAAGCAGGATGATCTCGGCTATACCCCGCTGAATCAGGCTGGCGGATCGATGACCGGTTTGTTAAACATTCTGGCTTCTTCCACATCGTTAGCTGGGATCAATCTCGCACCGGGCGTTGCGCCCCTATCTCCCAACAATGGAGATTTATGGGTCACATCTACGGGCATTTTCGCACAGATCAATGGCGTTGCGGTAAATCTGTCGAATTCTACTCCAGCCTTTACAACCCTGACATTGAATGGGTCCACCTCGGGCTCCACAACGATTCAAGCCCAAGCCGTAGCTTCCGGCACCATCACCATTCCGGCTGCGACCGATACGCTTGTTGGCAAGGCGACAACCGATACTCTTACCAACAAGACGTTTGATACCGCAGGGACAGGAAATTCCCTAAAAATTAATGGGACGGCAATCACGGCGGTCTCCGGAACTGGGAATGTTGCCCTTACAACATCTCCAACATTCACAACGCCCAATATTGGAGCTGCATCTGGAACATCGCTGAGCCTATCTGGGCTAACGGCTTCTTCGGCCTTGGCTACCGATGCCAGCAAGAACCTTGTGAGCGTAACCAACACGGGCACCGGGAACAACGTGCTCGCAACTAGCCCCACACTGGTTACTCCGGCCTTGGGCGCAGCGACCGGGACAAGCTTGCAACTCAGCGGTCTCACGGCATCCAGTGCCGTCGCAACCGATGCAAGTAAAAATCTTGTCAGCATCGCGAATACAGGCACGGGAAATAATGTCCTAGCCACTTCTCCAACGCTGGTCACACCAACTATCGGCGCCGCTAGCGGAACGTCGCTCAATCTATCGGGATTGACAGCTTCTAGCGCAGTAGCAACCGATGCCAGCAAGAACTTGGTTAGCGTCACGAATACTGGAACTGGCAACAATGTTCTATCCGCCTCGCCAGCGCTAACAGGAACTCCGACCGCGCCAACGGCATCGCCAGGGAATAATTCAACCCAGATAGCCACGACGGCTTATTCTGATGCGGCCACGTCCCTTCTTGCTCCCCTTGCGGGCGCAACCTTTTCTGGAAGCGTGAATGTTGGGACCGCCAATGCGGATCCTGCCGTCAATAAGGTTGTCGGCGTCTTGGCGAACACAGCGGGGCTTATCTCCGCATATGGATCGTCGTCCCCTCTGCACCTCGGCGTGCCGGCCGCTGCTACAATCGCTGGGTTCTATACCAACGGCACTGTAGTCGGTTCCATTTCTGTCACGGCATCCGCAACCACCTACAATACATCGTCTGACCGGCGCCTGAAGACCGACATTCAGGATTTGGATGTTGCGGCGGCATTGACGTTCATAACCGCCCTGAAGCCTCGGACTTATGTCATGGACGGCGAGCCGATGACTGGCTTCGTTGCAGACGAATTCCAGGCTGTTTCACCAACTTCGGTCACAGGTGAACCGAACGCGATCGATGCGGATGGGAAGCCTGTCTATCAGACCATGCAGGCCTCCACCGCCGAGGTGATCGCCAACATGGTCTCGGTCATTCAGAACCTGACCCAACGAGTTGCCACTCTCGAAGCGGGCAAGGCTTCTTAGCCCGCAACAACACTAAATCCTTCTCGCAAAGCGCTCCAACCGGGGCGCTTTTTTGTTTTGAGGACATCCAATGCAGTCTTCCGGCACCCCATCGAAATTCCAGCTTCCATGGGCCAATGGCGCCAGTTCGTCCTACATTCGACCAATTCCTGTCGCCTCGCAGATCGGCATCCAGAATGGAGCTGCATCTCTGACGGATGGGTTTCCTCCGCTCAACTTCCTGCCTGTCGGTTCTGGTGGTGTGCCGCCCTTTGGGCAGGATATGAACGGCATTCTCAATCAGACGACAGCCAATCTTCAATGGCTGAATGCTGGAGGCATGTTCGCTTATGATGCGACGTTCGCCACGGCAATCGGCGGCTATCCGGCGGGCTGTGTTCTCAAGAGTGCCACGACAATTGGCCTATTCTGGATTAATGCAGTCGACAATAATACGACGAATCCAGAAAGCGGCGGCTCAAACTGGACGGCGTACTCTACCATTCGAGGTCAACAAGTTTTTGTTGCCTCTGGAACATTCACAGCTCCAGCCGGAGTATATCAATTTCAAGCTCGGCTATGGGGTACAGGCGGCGGGGGCGGCGGGTCGATCGTTGGCGTACCGGCATCTGGAAAGCCCGGATATGGCGGAGGCGGGTGCGGTTATGCTGAGAAAATTATTACGACGACGCCTGGAACCACTTATACGGTAACGATCGGTAGCGGAGGGACGGCGGGCGCTGCCAGTGGTGGAAACGGCGGCAATGGCGGGGTTAGTTCATTTGGCTCGATATTATCCATCACTGGCGGAGGTGGAGGGCAAGGCGGAAGTGTCACTTGGGCAAGTCGCTTAGTTGGGGCTGGCGGTGTGGCAACCGGTGGCGATATTAATCTTTCAGGTGGCGCCGGAGGCGGTTCCGGTACGACTACAGAAGGTAATGTGAATACAGGCGGACCTGGTGGGTCTGGTGCAATGGGAGCGGGCCCAGCCACTACTATCAACACTGGTTCTTTCGGTATTGATGGTGTGTTCCCTGGTGGTGGTGGTGGCGGTGCTGGCACCGGGGCGAATTATGCCGGAGGCGCCGGAGCGGCCGGTCTATGCATCGTGAGATGGTAGGCGTTTGTCTTCTTAAATATCTGGATGCCCATATATGTTTTCATATTCCTTCATTCGATAAAGGAAAGGCAGCCCAGAAAGATCTCCTTTGATATCTTTAAAGGGGTGCGCCGGTGAATTTGGCATCGATTTTGTGAAAGCAACTTCGGGCCATGCAAGACTCGTGATAGCGCCGCCCCGCTCCATGATGCGCCTACTGAGACCGATTTCTCCCTCTTGAATCACTTGAAGACGTTCAGTTTCCCGTTCTCCGGGGAATTGCTCAACGAATTCGGCAAAGTCTCGCATCTTGCCCATGAACGCATATGTTTGAACATGAGTCGTATTTGGATGCGGCAAGTCTGGGTGACCAAGAAAATTGATACTGGTACCGCACAGCTGGACGTTGGGATGACGGTGATATTGTTCAATATATTTTGAATACCATCCGTCCATTGTGGGCCCATAGCCACTCCTATTTGTGAAGAGGATGTAGTCATCTGGACTGGCCTCTTCAGCGATCAAGCGAAGATTTAAGGCACAACTGCTAAAATCGCGTCCCACATTTGATTTCAGCGATGTATTTCGCTTCACGATAAGGCCGCCTTCGTGAGGATCATGTAAAGCTGGGCCATCTCCGACCATACTGGTTGCGATAAATAATTGAACGCAGGTAACGCCCGGATCGTACCGACGCATATTAGCAAGATGAATGAGATCAAGCCGATAGTTGGGATCATCATTCGCAGTTGAGTAGGACATATAAAATTTTGCCATAACATATATGAGCATTGCGAAAGAGGCATCGTCAAGTGAGGCCAGTTTTCAATCTTTACCTACAACGCCTTCCAATCAGGTCCTCAATCTGAGATGAGTGACAATCTTACCACACTTTCCAATATTACATTGGGAACGGCGGGTCTTGCTGCCCTGCAAGATGAAACTTATGCCGATATTCGGGCGGCATTATCTGTTGCCATTATTGTTGCCACACGATCAGCGCTTACCGCACTGGACATCACCAAAGATCAATATGCATTTCTTACAGAAAGCGGCCGTGAAGGGCCAATATTTTGGGAAACAGGAGACTTCTCAGCTCAAATCGCGGCAGATCCACTCCAAGGGATTTATTTTGAGTCCGATAATGTGGATGCATCAGAAGGCGCATGGGTTCGGCGTTACAATGCCAGTATAATTTGGGCAAAATGGTTCGGCGCGAAAGGTGATGCTGGAATTACCGACAATACATTACCAATCAATCAGGCGCTTGCTAATCTCCCGGCAACGGGTGGTAAGGTTTTGCTTGATATCGGCATTCATACCCATACTGGGGTAATTAATTTTGGTGATGGAAATAGTGATTCAATTTCCACCAGGAATGGAATGGTACTTATCGGAGCGGGACAACCCCCTTTACCAGCGACATGGTTTGGGGGGCTGAATTATCAGCCGCCGACCGCGCTGATTTATACCGGATCTAAGAGCTGCCATCAAATCGATATCAATGGTCCGTTGCAGGGATGGGGCATCCAGAATCTATATATGTCTGGTGGTGGCGTTGCAAACATCAATATCAATGTCTCATCCGGCCAGTTTGGCGATTCAAGGAATCTTGTTCTCGTTGGAGCCACGGGAACCGCAATTAATTCAGCGACTCTTTCTGTTTTCGGCACTGTGACGAATTGCGACAGTCTGCATAATTGGTGGACGAACATTGCCATTACATGTAATTCAAGCGGCGTTGCTAGAGGTATTATTCTCTCCGGTAGAGGTATGGATGCGAAGGGGACAAATACCGATTACAATTGCTTTCAAAATGTGGTTATTGATGCGAATGGGAATGGCAGCGCTCAAGGAATCTACTTAGGCCCAAGTGACAGTAACCAATTCCACACGCTTCACTTCATAGGATTTGCCCCCAAGAACGCTATCGTATTCGATTATGGCCTCACGACAGGCGGTGCATGGCCAGCTTCAAACATGTTCTGGGGCGTGGACCTTGGTGGATCATCAGTATCAAACATTGGAATTCCTGGCAGTCTGGCGCGGCCAAATGAATGGTTTGGGTCAATAGACACCAATGGCGGGAATTATCCGCGCAACATACCCAACCTCTACACTGCATTGCCGCAGGAAATTTACAACGTACAACTCACAGGCCAGACGGCTGCCATTGGCTTACAGAGCGCCTATCAGGTTCGCCAGACCGGCATGTTCCGGATAAGCTATTATCTGACGATCACCTCAGCAGGTACCGGCGGTACGCTTCAATTTTACGTGAACTACAATGATGGGCAGAACGTGGGCTTCGAACAGGGATCGGCTACGCTACCAGCTACAGGTGGTGTTCTTGCCGATGCTTTCACCTGTGAATGTATAACATTGGGAGCCTATGCCTCCAATGAAATCATAAAGTGGCGTGTAGCATTCAATAGCGTAACGGGGACTCCTGCCTTTAAAATCCGGGTTGTAATTGAGCGACTTTGAATATTATCACAGCCAATTTGTCGAGATAATCTCTATCTGCGAAGGTGGGAAAGATAAAGCCTGGATGAATAGGCCACTTATGCTTCGATACCCTTAAAAACAGAAACAAGGGTCGCCTCATGCGGCCTGATTTTTACTGAGACGAAAAATCAACTATTCCTCAAAGAGGGCGCTTCGGCGCCCTTTTCCTTTTGGAGAAAATCATGACAGACCTGTTTCCCCAGGCCCTGGCGAAAGTGCTCGTCAGTGAGGGCGGATTCTCGAACGATCCTCAGGATCCAGGTGGCGCCACCAACAAGGGCATCATCCAGTCCGAGTACGACAAATACCGCTGGTCCAAGAAGCTCGGCGTGAGGTCGGTGAAGTTCATCACGGATGCCGAGGTCTCGGATATCTATCGGAATAGTTATTGGCTAGCCGGGAAGTGCGATCAGATGCCCGCAGGCGTCTCCTACGTCGTTTTCGACGGCAATGTGAACTCTGGTGTCAGCCAGTCCGCCAAGTGGCTACAGCGAGCTCTTGGCGTCGATGACGATGGCGTCGTGGGCCCGAAGACGCTTGCCGCGCTCACCGCCTATCCTAACAAAGACGCGCTGATCGATAGCATTTGTGACCAGCGCCTGAAGTTCCTCCAATCGCTCAAGACTTGGCCTCATTTCGGTAAGGGATGGGGAAGCCGCGTCGCTCAGGTTCGAGCCACTGGCAAAGCTTGGGCGGCATAAGCCCCCTCAACATCAAAGGACACTCCCATGCGTACCATAGCCTTGGTGGCAGTAGCCGCCATGATGATCCCGCTCGGCTCTTGTGCGGCCCTGCAGAAGCTTTCCAGTACCGAAGTGCCGTACAGCGCCATCCTCGTCGCGGCGAACGGCGTTGATGCGGCCGAGACCACGGCGACCAGCTACATCGTCATGTGCACGCCGAACCCGGCTCCGAAGGGCTGCGATGATGCGCTCATCAAAAACAAAATCGTGCCGGCCGTTCGCAAGGCTCGTACGGCTCGCGATGCCGCGCTGAAGTTCATTCATGACAACCCGAACGCCACCTTTGGCCCCGCAACGCTGACAAGCGCTGTATCGACCGCCGTCGGCACGCTGCAGGAAATCCTCGCTCAGAATAACATTTCCTCGAAGTAACAGGAGCCCACGATGAACATTCAGCTCATCGCATCTCTTCTCACGATGCTGCTTTCCGTCATCCCGCAGATGACCAATTCCAAGACGATCAACAGCGTCGTCATATGGCTTGAACAGCTTATTCCGACTCTGGTTCAGGAATACACCAATCTCCTGCCGATCGTGAAAAACATCATCGGCCTGCTGAAACAGAATTCGGCCGTCACGCCCGATCAGCTTTCCCAGCTCCAAGCTCAGGAGGCCGTAATCGACAAGGCATTCGAGGATGCCCTCTCGGCTTATCTCGCCAATCATCCCGAGCCGGCTCCCGCCGCTTCTGCCAGTTGAAGCTCCAGCAAAGGAAGCCCTGAAAATGGCTGACATCCAAACCCAGATCAAATCACAGATGGCGGCTGCCGTAGCCGCCACTGTTGCCGATCCCAATGTCAAGGCAGAGGAATCATCTATCCCGGCCTTGATTGGTGCCCTTGCTCCGATCGCAGAATCCATGGCGGCTACCGTCCTGAATTCGACCAACAACGAACCCTTTTATCAGTCCCGCGTGTTCTGGGGTTCCACGGTCGCTATCGCAGGCGTCGTGCTTAACTACTTCCATGTTGACTTTCCAGCCGCTCTGCAGGGGCAGGTGACGGATGCTATCATGGCTGCGCTTCCGATTGCAGCGAGCCTCTATGCTCTCTACGGGCGATTTAAAGCGAAGAAGCCGCTCGGCTCGTGATCGCACGCCTTCAGCTTCTCGGAGCCATCATCTTCATAGCCACGCTGGGAGCCCTTCTGCTCTTGGCGTGGTTAAGCGTGCCCTGACGGGCTTTTCAATCATACATTTTAAGGGCGCGGCGCATGACCGGGGCGGTGACTTGGGAAGTTTTGACCTGGCTGATTGCCGGGATAGTTGGAATTCTTGGCCTCACATTCGGAGCCTTCTGGAAAATCTGGTCGCTGATCGAGCAGGTGAAGGAGGATATGAATGAGAAGCTATCCGACACTGAGGATAAGCTTGATGAGGCCATCGCCTCATTGGCGGAGCACAAACTGCACAGTGCTCAGACCTATGTCACCCAAGCCGGTATGGAAAAGCAGACCGAGCAATTGATGTTTGCCATAAACCGTTGCGCTCAGGGAATTGAGGCGCTTGGAAACACGCTAGGCAAGCGGATCGATATCCTTTTCCAGTCTCTGCCGGCATCCCGCCGTTCCCGTGGTTCATCGGAGTGACGGCTTATGCCACAACCTCCATTGACAGACGAAGACTGCCTTTATGCCGTCGAGCTTATGACTCGATACTCCACCATTCAGGATGCTTATATCGCGACAGGCCATCAATGGCACTGGATTAAGAGACGGCTAACGGAAGCTGCGAGGCGAGGGCTGCAAACCCCTGTGGCGGCCTCTGGCGCCAAGGTCATGGATGGCTTCGAGGTGACCCGCGTAAATGTCGGGCCCAGGGGTACGACCGTCGAGCAAAAGCAGCAGCGCGGAGAAGTTTTTGAGGCGCTTCCCGGCCATCGCATTTCAGGAGAATCCGCCTTCGTCGATCCCGAAGGCCGGATCATTGGCAAATGGATAAAAACGAAAGAGGGCGATCTTTCCTTCGAGGGCATAGCCTCGATCTTGAAAGAAACCTTTTCCCAGCTTGAGGCTAGGGCGCGACCAATTCAGCAGCCCGCAACGTCTCGCTCGGATATGTTGGCCGTATATCCCATGATCGACTGGCATATAGGTCTTATGGCCTGGGCCAAGGAAACGGGCGAGAACTACGACCTCAAAATCGCTCGCGATACGATCATGTCGAAGATGCGGGCTATTATCGAGGCCACGCCACCAGCCGAAGAAGCCGTCGTTCTTGGCATTGGCGATATGCTGCACTTCGATGGATACGAACCTGTCACTCCAAAGTCACGGCATCCTGTCGACACTGACAGTCGCTATCCGAAGGTGTTGGCTACCGCCTGCGATATGGTCGAAGAGACGATTGAGCTGGTTGCAGAGCGCCATTCCAAGGTCACGGTGCGTATTCTACCTGGCAACCACGATCCGGTCTCCTCGGTAGCCCTAGCACTAGCTCTGGGTCGCGTCTTCCGCCATAGCGAGCATGTCACTATTGATGACGACCAGAGCTATAACTGGTGGTTTCGGCGCGGCAAGGTCTTCCTCGGTGGCTCTCATGGCGACAAAGCCAAGATGAAGGATCTACCGTTGCTCATGGCCGTTGACCGCCCCGATGATTGGGCAGCCTCAACCTATCGACGGGTCTACACTGGTCACATCCACCACGAGCGCACGATAGAGGAGGGCGGCGTGATTGTCACCTCCATGCGCTCTCCCGTCGCCAAGGATGCCTATCACAGCTTCAACCGGTGGCGCTCCGGTCGGTCGGTCTATTCCGAGATTTTCAGCCTTGATGGCCTCGAAGCCGGCCGATTGCAATTCAACATCTGACGGATTGAAAGTGAAGAATGACCGGCCATCGCTTCGCACGCTAACCTCTCTTCTCCTTCTATGCCTCATCCTGATCATCCTGCGGAAAGGGCCATCGTCTCATGGAAAAGCCGCTAGACGAGCCGCCACCCGAGATCAGAATCGTCGTCCGCATGGATGGTGACAAACCCACCTACGAATTCCGGATCGGCAACCTGTCGTACGGCAAAGTTCCGACCCAATGGATCGTGGAAGCCATTCGTGAGTTCTCTGGCGCCCTCAGGTGGGTGAAATGATCGGCGACCGGTACTGTCCACTCTGTCATGGGTCTGGACTGATCCGATCTCCCGATACTGGTTTTTCAGTATGCGAACGGCCTATGTCAGCCGTTCCTAAGCCACTTCCTGATTTTGATGAGGAATGGCACGCATTATCCCTATCCGGTGATATTTCCGATGAGAAAGGGATAAATGCCGATCCGAAGCCTGCGGCTAAGCCGTCCCGTCCTTGAGCCTATCGCGCTCCTCGGCTTCGATCTGAACTCTCTCCTTATAATCCTCAGTCCCAAATTCGTCACGCATGACAAAGCCTCCCTGGCGGAGCTGCAGCCGTGTCGTCTTCGAATGATGCGATAGAAGTTCTGTAAACGCCTTCTGGGCCGCTGCGACATTATTCATGCCGCCCAAGCGCTCCATGCGCCTGCCGTCTTCCGGATACACTTCATCAATCGAGAATGTGAATCGATCCCCGAAGAAGTTATCCTTCTCCGATCCGGGCAATTGATAGACGGCGCTTTCTCTCCCCACATCGCAGAAAAAGATTCGCTCCTTGCCGTAGATCCAGACGATTCGCTCGCCATGACCTCTGCGGGCCTTTGAGCACACTTGCCATTCGCCATTGAAATTGATGAGCCGATAGTCGCGGGGCATAGTTACACCTCAGTCTTTGAGTTTGCCGCCGCATGACGTTCTGATTATGTTCTGGTGGAGGGTGGAGTCAAGTCGACTATCGCCACATTTGGGTATACCCGTATCTAGGGACCATGCGGCGCTCTCCATCCTTAAATTCGACGCCGATCTGGATGTCGTCAATATGGCAGACGTTCCCACGTCTCCATACTTCGCGGCCAAGCGGGTCATTTTGTTCCAGAATCTTGACCTCTATTATGTCGCCGATCCTCAATTCGCTCATCCATTCGTCTCCGTGGCTTCATAAGCAATGTGAAATGGCTGTTGCACCATGGATTGCAATCCCACATATTCCGCCACGACTTGCCAAAGCTCACCTATGCCAATTCCCTGACGGCCTCTTTCAAACTGGAAAAGTTCAGATTTCACCCAGGTTACAGTGGCGAGCGTCATAGGCGAGGCGAGATATCTATCCAGCATCTGCTTCCCCGTCTCGCCCAGATAAGCCGCCATGGCTTCATTCAAGCGATTCACAACGATGTCGATTAATTCGGGTGGAACCATGTAGAGGATGCTTACCATCTCCCCAGAGATCGCATCTCGGACCTCGGGAAGCGGAATTTCGATATTTAGCACAGTCGGTTTTTCAACATCATAATTGGCCACCAAGGGCTTTCCTTTGACGTGGTTCACGATGTCCTTAAGGATTGTGCGTCCCATAATCCATCGGGTACCATCGTGCTCGTAAAGTTCCTCGTAGGTCATAATGGATGCCTCGTTCCGCTGATAATGGTCGGCATTGTAGCAAACTATGGGAATGTCCACTTTCACAATCGTAGGAATTGTCGGGCGCTTCATTCTCCCGTCTCCTTGCCTTCCTGAAGGGCTGCGACAGGAAATCTGTTCCTTTGGCCAGAGGGATAAAACGTAAATACGTTTTTGAATGCTGACCGCACCATGCCCATATTATCTCCACCCCAGGGCGGCACGTAAGAGCAGATGGCAAACGTCTGGTCCAAATTGAATTCAGCAAGGTGGGTCGCAATAAAATCCTCAATGCTCATATCAAAATGAATCGCATTGGGCGCGGCAAAGCGCTCGTCTTGACCTCGGTCCACGCCGACATAGGCTTTATGATCTTTGAATATAAAAGACTGAGGGGCATAGGCGCATCCAAGATCAACAACGGCCCAATGCCTCGGGATAATTGATGCTAAGGCGAGGTAGATATTCGTGAAGCCAAGAAACTCTCGATCTATATCGCACATGCGTTGTCCTAAGACGCGCCGAAGTTGATCTTCGGGGATTAGGTGCAGCGCCGGGTCAACCTCCGTCTGAGCAACGCGCTCAATCATCGTCATATGTGGTCTCCTAGAACAGGCAGGTAACGGCCCTGGTAACGGGCGGTAACGCCGTTGTCGTAAGTAGCCGTTTCTGCATTGAAATTCGATTTACCATGGTTAACGCCTTGTTAAAGCCAATCATGCTAGAGCGTCGTTTCGTGAACTATCATGCGCGGTGAAAAGAGAGGCTCCGTTTGACCCTGGACGGTGAACTGCTTGACATAGCGTGCCGCCGGATCGCCAGTCTGGACAGGCCCGCCTACATCAAGAACAGCGAGCTTCGTTACGTTGCCGTCAACGATGCCTATGCGCGGTTTTTCGCGCACGATATTTCCGACTTCATCGGCAATCGCAGCCATGACCTCCTGGACGCCGGCGAAAGCGCCGACATAGAGGACAGGGAGCGCCGCGCGCTGGTTTTCGGTTCGGAGGAGGTGGCGCTGTGCTTCGATGCGTCGGGCCGCCGGCGCTCGCGCATCCAGATCGAGAGTTTTTCCCCTTCGGAAGACCGCGTTTATATTTTCGGTGTGTTTCTTGAAGCGCCTGCCAAGACGCTGCATCAGGATCTGGACAACATTCTTCGCTCGATGCCGATCGGTGTCCTGATCCACGACAGCGACTACATCGTGGAATACGTCAATGACGCCTTCTATGATATTTGGGAGTTCTCGAAGGACGATCGCTTTGAAGGCCGCCCCTATCGGGATCTCATCGCCAAGCACTATGAACTGGCGCGTTTCGGTTTCGACGGCCGCAGCATCGACGACATCTATCAGGAGCGTCTGGCGGCACTGCGCAAGGCAGGTGAGCATCTGCAGACGGAGATGAATTTTGCCGATGGCAAGTCGGTCATCATCGACGCCCGTCGCATTTCCAACGGCCGGACGCTGATGTCCTACACGGATATTTCCTCCGTCAAGCAGCAATTCCAGGAGATCACCGAGACCCGGCTGGCGCTGGAGCGTCTCGGCGAGCTCATGGCCGATGCCATGCAGGCCATGTCCCAGGGGTTGCTGATCGTTCAGGACGGCGCGATCATGCTCGCCAACGACCGGCTGAAGACTATGCTGAAGCTGCCGGTGGAGCTTCTGGAAGTCGGCAAAGACTGGTCTGCCGCGTTCGATTACTGCGGGAAACGTGGTGATTTCGGCGATGATGCCGAGGCGGTGCGGACCTCATGGGGAGAAAGCATTGCGGCCGGCAAGCCGATCTCCTGCGTGTTCCAGATCACCGGCGACCGCTGGATGCAGCTCGACGCCGCCATCGGCGAGCATCGTCGCTGGACGGTGGTGCTGACCGACGTTACCGAGATGAAGGAGCGCGAGGCGGATTTGCAGTTGCTTCTGGCGCGCAGCAATGCTGCGGACCGGGCGAAATCCGAGTTTCTGACCCATATGAGTCATGAAATCCGCACGCCGATGAACGGCGTTCTCGGCATGGCGGAGCTGCTCGGCAAGACCGATCTCGATGCGCGGCAAAAGACCTTCGTCGATATCATCGTCAAATCGGGCAATGCGCTGCTGACCATCATCAACGATATTCTCGATTTTTCGCGCATCGATACCGGCGAAATGCATCTGCGCAAGATGGCATTCGATCCTGCCGAGGCCGTCGAGGATATTGCGACCCTGCTGGCGGCGGCGGCATCGGAAAAGAATATCCAGCTGATGGTGCGCATCGCTCCCGGCGTACCGGCAGGGATGCTCGGTGACGCCGGCCGTTTTCGGCAGATCGTGACCAATCTCGTCGGCAATGCGATCAAGTTCACCGAGCGTGGTCATGTGCTGGTGGAGTTGGACAGCCAGCTGGCTCCGGGCGACACCGTATTGCTCGTCCTCCGTGTCGAAGATACGGGCATCGGCATTCCCGACGAAAAGCTCGATACGATCTTCGACAAGTTCTCGCTGGCGGATTCTTCCTTTGCGCGCCGGCTTGAGGGATCGGGCTTGGGGCTTGCCATCACGGCCGGCCTCGTCGATCTTTTCGGTGGCTCGCTGTCGGTGGAGAGCGAATGGGGCAGAGGATCAGTCTTCACGGTCCATCTGCCGATGCCATTGGTTGCCGCGCGCGGCAAAGTCGCGGAGCTGCCGGCCAATGTGAGGGATGCCCGAGTCCTGATCGTGGAAGACGACGCGATCCATCGGCGCATCTTGACCGAACAGTTGGCGCAATGGGGTTTTGACGGGCATGTCGCCGAGGATGGCAAGACCGCGCTCGCCATTCTGGATGCTGCCTTCGATATGGGCGTATCGGTCGATGCGATCATCGTCGACTACAGCATGCCCGGCATGAATGGCTATCAGGTCGCGAGCGCGGTGCGCGCCGATCCGCGTTTCGATACGCTGCCGATCGTGTTCCTGACGTCGATGGGCGTTGCTGGTTGCGACAGGGAGTTCGCCGCCGTCAATGGCCAGGCGCATCTGATGAAGCCTGTGCGCGCCAATGTGCTGCGCGGCACGATCATCGACGTCGTGCGCGCATCGCGACGGAAGAAACTGGGGGAGCGATCGGTACCCGTTGAACGTCGGCTTCCGATAGAGACGGAAGCTGCAGCCGCGATCGAGGCCACCGATCGGATGACGCAAGCCAAACCCGGCAATGCCATCGACGTCCTCGTGGCCGAGGACAACGAAGTGAATCAGATCGTCTTCACGCAGATCCTGCAGGCCACCGGCCTGCGGTTCCTGGTTGTGGAGAACGGCCAGGCAGCCGTGGACGCATGGCGTCAATTGCGGCCGTCGTTGATCCTCATGGATGTATCCATGCCAGTCATGAATGGTCATCAGGCGACCCGTATGATCCGGCAGTTCGAAACTCAGGCCGGGCAGGGGTGGCATGTGCCCATCGTCGGGGTCATGGCGCAGGCGCTGGATGTCGATCGCATCACATGCATGCAGTCGGGCATGGACGATTGCATGTCCAAGCCTATCAGCCCCGAACTTCTCGAAACGAAGATCCAGCGCTATCTGGGCGATACCGCTTTCCAGGCGGATCGCTCCAAGAACCAGGGTTCAGATCGATAGACAGGGTGCAAGGCTGGATTGGCGGCTTCCCGCCATTGCGACGGTCGGCGCTCTCAGCCATCGGTCGAAACGGTAACGGATTTCCATGCTTCGATCTCCTGCTTGAGGCGCTCGATCCTGTCTGACACAAATCCAAGAGCATCGCTGCCGAGCAGGAGCTGCGGCGGCGGAGCGTCGGATTCGATCAGGCCCAGAACGGCTGCGGCGAGCTTGTCGGGATCGCCGAGTTGCTTGCCGCTTTTGGATTGCCGCGCCTGCCGGATCGGGTCGAACAGCGCATCATAGTCCGTGATTGATCGCTCGCTCCGGACCATCGAGCGTCCGGCCCAGTCGGTCCGGAAGGAGCCGGGGCAAAGGGCGGTGACACGAACGCCGAATGGCGCCATTTCCGCGCGCATGACTTCGGAAATGCCCTGAAGGGCGAACTTGCTTCCGCAGTAATAGGCGATTCCGGGCATGGTAATCATGCCGCCCATGGAGGTGACGTTGACGATGAAGCCGCTACGTCTTTCGCGGAAGCGCGGCAGGAAGGCCTTTGCGACCGCAACGGCGCCGAAGACGTTCACGTCGAACTGGCGGCGCATTTCTTCGAGAGGCGACTCCTCGAGGATTCCCTCGTGACCGTAGCCGGCATTGTTGATCAGCACGTCGACAGGCCCATGGTCGTCTTCGGCCTGTCGGACGACGTCTGCAATCCGGTCGAATTCCGTCACATCGCACAGGATGGACCGTGCCATCGGCAAGCGTTCCTCGAATGCCGCCTGTGACTGTTCCGAGCGGACAGAGCCGATAACCTTATGGCCCTGGCTGCTCGCGGCGGCTGCGATCGCGAAGCCGAAGCCGGAGTTCGCGCCGGTGATGAAGAAGATCTTCTGTGACATGATTGGTGTTCTCTTCTTGATTGGTCGATAGTCATGACTGATAATCTTTCAGACTGCCGTCAGCGATCGCGAAAACTATGAGTATCTTGCCAAATCCTATGAAACAGAAAGACGAAGGGTCGAGGCGCCGGGAATTGGTGGAGCTGGCGGGACTTCTTGCGCCCGGTCAGGGATACAATCCGACGGCGCTTGCCGGAGTCCGCATTCTCAGAACAGAGGCGGTCCTTTGCGATGTCCCCGTGCTCTACAAGCCGGGCGCGGTATTCGTTCTGCAAGGCCGAAAGCAGGGCATGCTGGAAGGCGAGATCTATCTCTACGATGAGGAGCATTATCTGGCCGTGTCGGTGCCCGTTCCGTTCCGGATGGAATCGTCAGCCAGCGCAGAACACCCTTTGCTTGCTGTTTATCTCGAGTTCGACATGCTTCTCGCTGCCGAGATCGCCTCTGACTTGGGGGCGAGGCAGTCCGAACCAGTGGCCGGTGCAGTGAGAAGCCTGATATCGAGCAGGATGGAGCCGATGATCGAGGATGTCGTGCTGCGTTTGCTGCGGGCGCTGCGCGATCCCGTCGAGCTTGCGGTTCTGGGCGCCGGCATATCGCGCGAACTGCACTACCGGGTCCTCGTCGGCCCGCAGGGCGGCGCGATGATCTCAGCCCTTCAGCAACAGGGCGCTTCCGGGAAGATCGTGCAAAGCCTGACCCGATTGCGTGAAACCTACAGTTCCGAGATTTCGGTTGCCGCGCTGGCGCGTGAAGCGGGGATGAGCGTTCCCTCCTATCACGTCCATTTCAAGGCCCTGACGGGCAGCAGTCCGATCCAATATGTGAAGGCGATGCGGCTTCACGAGGCGCGGTTGATGATCGCGCGTCAAAGCGGGACGATTGCGGAGGTTGCGGCGTCGGTCGGCTACGTCAGCCCCGCTCAGTTCAGCCGGGACTTCAAACGGCACTTCCGGCGGACGGCCTCGGAAGAGGCCAAATGGGTTCGTCAGCATCTTGGTGAGCTCATCTGAGCCCTTAAGATGCTGCCGCCTGGCTCGGCACTTGAACGTCGGCCTCAGGCCTGCTTGATGCCGCAAAGCATTTCGCGCTTGCCAGCAAAGCCTTGGCGCCGCTCCACGATAAATCCGGCGGCCTGCAGGTTTCGCCGTACGAAGCCGGCGGCTGCATAGGTGGCGAAGGTGCCGTTCGGAACCGTCTTGTCGTAGAGCGTCTGCATCAGTTCCGGCGACCACATGTCGGCGTTGCGCGACGGTGCGAAGCCATCGAGATACCAGGCATCGAAGCCCGGCCGGGCGTCGCACACGCCTTCAAGGGCCGGCCCGCAGACGACGCTGAGGCGCGTATTCGCACCGAGCTTCAGCGACACGACACCCTGTGGGTGGTCCGGCCAGGCGGCGGCAAGCGCCCGGCGCTCGCCGTCGATTTCGGGCCAGTGCGACAGCGCGCGGTCGATCTCTTCGGCCCGCATGGGGTAGAGTTCGAAGGACATGAAGTGCAGGTTCGCACCCGGAGCGGCCAGCTGCCGCCATTGGCACCAGGTCTCGCAGAAGTTCAGGCCGGTGCCGAAACCGAGTTCGCCAATGAGGAAATCTCGCCGGCCCTGCCAGCGGTCGGGCAGGCGATTGCCGGACAGAAAGACGTGGCCGCATTCCAGCCTACCGTCCGTCTGGCAATAAAAATGGTCGCCAAATGCGGTCGAATAGGGCATATCGCCGTCGCGCCATTCGAGCTCCGGGCTTGCCGCATTGGTTTCGGACGCTGCGGTCCGATCGGAAACTGGATCTGTCATGGAAAGAGCCGATAATCCTCTGAGACCTGCCGGTCAATCGTCCGTCGATCTGCTGATCGTTGGGGGCGGGATCATGGGCCTGTGGGCCGCCGTTCATGCCGAGCGCCTTGGCATTCGGTCGCTGCTCGTTGACGCCGGCCAATTCGGACAAGGGGCGAGCGGCGGCCTGCTCGGCGCGCTGATGCCGCATATGCCAGATAAATGGTCGGAGAAGAAGCAGTTTCAGTTCGACGCGCTTGTCGCGCTGGAGGAGGAGATTGCGATCTTGGAGGCGGAGATCGGGCTTTCGGCAGGCTATCGTCGCGCTGGTCGCCTCATTCCGTTGCCGAAGCCGCATCTGAGGCCGATCGCGCTTGGTCATTCCCAAGATGCGGAAACGCATTGGCGGCATGGCGCGCGCCGGTTTCATTGGCATGTGCTCGATGCTGCACCCGTCGAGGGCTGGATCGAGCCTTCGCTCGCTGAAAGCGGATTTGTCTACGATACCCTGGCCGCGCGCGTCGCTCCCCGCGCTTTACTGGAGGTGCTTTGCAAATTTCTGGCCGGGGCGCGGCATGTCCGGCTCGCAGAGGGCGTTGCCGTCGACAGCATCGACCCGGACAAAGGTCTGGTACGCACGAATGAGGGCGACATTCGCTTCGGCCGTTGCATCCTTTCGGCCGGCTACCGCTCGTTTCCAATCCTTGATGAATTGACGGAGAGACGCAAAGCCTCGCTCGGCCAAGCGGTCAAGGGACAGGCGGCGATGCTGAAGGCCGATGTCGGCGGTGGCTTGCCCGTTATCTTCCGTGATGGCCTCTATATCGTCCCGCATGAGAATGGTTTGGTCGCGGTCGGCAGCACGAGTGAGAATCGGTTCGACAATCCCCTGTCGACCGATGGGCAACTCGACGATCTGCTTGCAGCGGCACGTGCCATGGCGCCGGTGCTTGCCGGTGCGGAGGTGGTCGAGCGCTGGGCGGGCCTGCGTCCAAAGGCCGTGGACCGTGATCCGATGGTGGGTGCGCATCCCGATCACCCCGCGTTGATTGCGCTGACGGGTGGCTTCAAGGTGAGCTTTGGGCTGGCGCATCTGCTGGCAGAGGCAGCCGTGCGGGAGGCGGCGGGCGCGCCCGGTTGCTTCAAGTTGCCGCAGAGTTTCACTTTAGCAAGTCATATTTCAGTCATTTCACATAAAACGTGAATTTACGCCTCTTTCGGGTCGTCAATCTGTCACGCAAATCACCTATCTCCTTGGCCATCGGTGCCGGTTCGGTCCGCCTGATGTTACGCCCTGGAGGAATTTCATGCGGTATGCCATTTGCTTCACACCGTCTGCGAGCGATCCGCTGACGCTTGTGGCGGCGAATTGGCTCGGCCGCAACGTCTATTCCGGCGAGATGGTCGACCCGCCTGCGATCCGCGGGCTCGGCATCCACGAGATCGCTTTCTACACCGCAGTTCCGCGCCGCTATGGCTTCATGGGTTTGCTCAAGGCGCCGTTCCGGCTGGCCGAAGATATGTCCGAGGCAGCGCTGCTGCGCGACCTGATGCGGTTTTCCGGCACGGTCGCGCCCTTCGAAATTCCAAGGCTTGAGGTTGCGCGGCTCGGCGGCGCACTAGGCCTTGTTCCTTCCGTGCCAAGCCAGCAGATGCATTTCCTGGCGGCATCGCTGGTGCAGACCTTCGATCAATACAGGGCTCCCCTGAGCGAAGCGGAAATCGAGCGCATCGATCCGGATGGCTTGTCGGCGACGCAATTTGCCAATCTGCATCGCTGGGGGCATCCGCATGTCATGGACGAGTTCCGCTTCCAGATGATGCTGACGGGCACGGTTAGCCCCGCCGACATGGTGCGCATCGAGCGTGCTTTGCGCGAATTCTTCGAGCCGGCCCTGGCTGCGCCCGTTCCCGTAGCCAATATCGCGCTTATGATGGAAGACGGGGCGGGCGGTCCTTTCCGTGTGCACTCGCTGCATCCGATGGGAAAGGTCAGCGCCCGCAAGATCGCCTAGATTGGCGACTGGCGCGCGCCAATACCTCGCTTTGAAGCGAAAGTGATTTTCCCAGTTTCCGTCTCGACTTTCCCGGCATGGATGCTACCGTTCCTCGATCAGAGAAGGTGCATCTAATGTCGGAAATCTATCCCCGTAATCTCATCGGCTACGGCCGCAATACGCCGGACCCGAAATGGCCTGGCGACGCACGCGTCGCCGTGCAATTCGTGATCAACTATGAAGAGGGTGGGGAAAGCTGCATTCTCGACGGTGATGCCGGCTCTGAAAACCTGCTCTCCGAGATCGTCGGGGCGGCTTCATGGCCGAACCAGCGCAATCTCAACATGGAATCGATCTATGAATATGGTTCGCGCGCCGGCTTTTGGCGGCTATGGCGCATGTTCACCGAACTCAAGGTGCAGGCGACCGTCTATGGCGTGACGCTTGCCATGGCCCGCAACCCGGAAGCGGTTGCCGCCATGAAGGAAGCCGGCTGGGAAATTGCCAGCCACGGCTATCGCTGGCTGGAATATAAGGACTTTTCAGAGGATCTGGAGCGCAAGCACATTCTCGAGGCCGTGCGGCTACATACCGAACTCACCGGCGAGCGGCCCTACGGCATGTACCAGGGCAAGCCGTCCGATAATACGCTGCGGCTCGTGATGGAGGAGGGCGGTTTCCTCTATTCCTCCGATTCCTATGCCGACGATCTGCCCTTCTGGGTCGATGGTCTGAACGGCAAGCCGTTCCTGATCATCCCCTATACGCTCGAAACCAACGATATGCGCTTTGCGACGCCGCAGGGTTTCAATTCGGGCGACCAGTTCTTCACCTATCTCAAGGATGCCTTCGACACGCTCTATGAAGAGGGCAAGCAAGGCAGCCCGAAGATGATGTCCGTGGGTTTGCATTGCCGCCTTGTCGGTCGTCCTGGCCGCGCAGCAGCGTTGCGGCGGTTCATCGAATATGTGCAGAAGCACGATAAGGTGTGGATCCCGAAGCGGATCGAGATCGCCAACCACTGGTATGAGAATCACCTTCCTGGAGGCGCGCGCTGATATGATCTCGCGGGACGATTTTGTCGGCCGCTTCGGCGGCGTCTTCGAACATTCGCCTTTTGTCGCTGAGCGCGCCTATGATGCTGGCGCCATAGCCGTGCCGTTAACCTCCGGCGGCGTGCATGCCTCGCTGGCGCGGGCCTTCCGCGCTGCCAGCGAGGCGGAGCGGCTTGGCGTTCTGCAGGCTCACCCTGATCTTGCGGGCCGGCTGGCGATTGCCGGCGAACTGACCGAGGATAGTCGCAAGGAGCAGGCCGGGGCCGGGCTCGATCGGCTAAGCCCCGAGGAGCATGCCCGATTTACCGAGCTCAATTCGGCCTATGTGACCAAGTTCGGTTTTCCCTTCATCATCGCAGTCAAGGGACTCGGCAAGGACGATATTCTCGCAGCCTTCGAAACCCGGATCGGCAATGGTCGGGATGCTGAATTTGCGACGGCCGCCGCTCAGGTCGAGAAGATCGCTCTTTTGCGCCTGCAGTCCATGCTTCCCGAAGCCTGATGCGCGGCCTGCGGGCCGCCTCTTTCCTATCCGCGCTTTCGCGCAAATTTCCCCTGGAACGTAAACGTTGTTTTTCAGCGCACTCATGGCCTAGTATCCGATGGTGGGATGCTGCGATGAGGCGGTGGAAAGCATTGTTCATGGACAGAAGCGAATGGACGACAGGTAACGCCGGGCGGCGTGGTGCGAAGACATTGCGCATCGTCTGCGAAGTGAAGCCGGCATGAGTTTGGATCGGCTGATCACGTATCTGGATCGCATGCAGCGGGCTGCCTTCGAAGCGTGTCAATTTCTTCAGGGAATCGATCAAGCCGCATTTCTCAAGACTGTCGAAAAACAGCGCGCCATCGGCATGAATCTCCTGCTGATCGGCGAGGCGGCCGCGCGCATTGCGGAGGAATATCCGGAGTTTGTCGTTGACCATCCGGAGCTGCCTTGGCATGTGATGCAGGACTTCCGGAATCGGATTGCGCAAGGGTATGTCGACATCGAGTTGACGGCCCTGTGGGACATCGCCCACAAATCTCTTCCGGAGTTGCTCCTGCAACTGGACTCCATTCGCCATTGGCGAGCGGAAGGCGAATAATCAGTCAATGACACAGCATCTAGACATCCTTCCTTTGACAAAGGCCACGTTCGCACCCTTCGGCGATGTGATCGAGGCCGATCCTGCAACCATGCGATATATCAACGGTGGCACGACCGAGCGTTTCCATGCATTGTCGAATGCCGAAGCTGCCGGAGACGGGGCGCGGGTGATCCTGAATCTCTTTCGCGGCCAGCCGCGCGCCTTTCCCTTCTCGATCGACATGATGGAGCGCCATCCTTTCGGCAGCCAGTGCTTCGTGCCGCTGAACGGCCGGCCGTTCCTCGTCGTTGTTGCAGAGGATGATGGCGGCAGGCCGGGTCGGCCGCGGGCTTTCCTGGCGCGAGGCGACCAGGGCGTGAATTACCGGGTCAATGTCTGGCATTTTCCGCTGATGGCGCTCGACGAGCAGAGCGATTTCCTTATCGTGGATCGCGATGGGCCGGGAAACAATCTCGAGGAATATTTCTTCGAGACGCCCTTCATTATTGGAGCGCCAACACTATGACCGGACTGACCACTCATGTGCTCGATACTGCTCTCGGCAAGCCGGCCGAAGGCCTGGTGATCGATCTCTTCAGGATCGAAGGCGACGCCCGCACGCACTTGAAGATGGTCACGACCAATGCCGATGGGCGCGTGGATGGCGGTCCCATCCTGATCGGCGACAGTTTCGTCGCCGGCACCTATGAATTGCTGTTCCGCGCTGGGGACTATCTGCGTGCCAGCGGCACCAAGCTGCCGGAGCCGGCTTTCCTCGATCTTGTGCCGATCCGGTTTGGCATCGCCGACACGACGGCGCATTACCATGTGCCGTTGCTGATTTCGCCCTATGGCTATTCCACCTATCGCGGGAGCTGAGATATGCGTTTTGCAGCTATCGCGGATATTCACGGTAACCACCTTGCGCTCGAAGCGGTGCTTGCGGATATCCGCAGGCAGGGTATCAGCGATATCGTCAATCTTGGCGATTGCTTTAGCGGGCCACTGACGGCGGGAAAAACGGCGGACCTGCTGTTGGAGCTGAATGCGCTGACCGTGCGCGGCAATCATGATCGGTATCTGATCGATCGGGCGCCCGAGGCGATGCATGTTTCAGATCGGGCTGCGCATTCCGAACTGACGGAACGCCATCTCGAATGGCTGCGCGCCTTGCCCGTCAGTGCGGTCCATCTGGATGAGGCCTATCTTTGCCATGCGACGCCGGCTGATGACAATGTCTATTGGCTCGAATCCGTCTCGCCGGACGGTCAGGTCTATCTGAAGCCTTTGGAGGAGATCGAGGCGCTGGCCGCCGGCATCGATTTTCCATTGATCCTGTGCGGTCATACTCACATTCCGCGCGCCGTTCGACTTTCCGACGGCCGCCTGATCGTCAATCCCGGCAGTGTCGGCTGCCCGGCCTATGACGACGATCTGCCCTATTATCACAAGGTAGAGGCCGGTCATCCCTTTGCCTCCTATGCCATTCTGGAAAAGACAGGCGACGCATGGCTGCCGGCCTTCCGGCAGGTCGCCTACGATCACATGGCGATGGCGAAGCTTGCGTCGCAGAATGGCCGCGAGGAGTGGGCGAGCGGCCTGGCGACGGGCTGGCTGCGTTAGAAATCAGCCAGGATCGACCGATCCACGGCCTTGATATCCCGCTTGCCGCAGAGCGCCATGGAAATATCCAGCTCCTTGCGGATGATTTCGAGCGCAAGCGTAACGCCTTCCTTGCCCATGGCGCCTAGGCCATAGAGGAAGGGGCGGCCGATGAAGGTGCCCTTGGCGCCGAGGGCTACGGCCTTCAGCACATCCTGGCCGGAGCGGATGCCGCCGTCCATATGCACTTCGATCTTTTCTCCGACAGCATCGACGATCCGTGGCAGCATGCTGATGGAGGAATGCGCGCCATCGAGTTGCCGGCCGCCGTGATTGGAGACGATGATGGCGTCGGCGCCGGTGTCGACGGCCGCCTTTGCATCCTCGACATCGAGAATGCCTTTGATGATAAGCGGGCCGCCCCATTGCTCCTTGATCCAGGCGACATCGCTCCAGGAGAGCTTGGGGTCGAACTGCGAATGCGTCCAGTGCGACAGCGTCGTCATGTCGGAAATATCCTTGGCATGACCGATGATATTGCCGAAGGAGCGGCGCTTGGTCTGCAGCATACCCATGCACCAGGCGGGCCGCGTCGCCATCTGCCAAAGATTCTTCACCGTCATCTTCGGCGGCGCAGACAGCCCGTTGCGGATGTCGTTATGGCGCTGGCCGAGGATCTGCAGGTCGGCCGTCAGCACCAGCGCCGAGCATTTCGCCGCCTTGGCGCGCTGGATCAGGTTGAGGACGAAATCGCGGTCCTTCATGACGTAGAGCTGAAACCAGAAGGGCTGCTTCGTGACCGATGCAATGTCCTCGATCGAGCAGATACTCATGGTCGAGAGCGTGAAGGGAATGCCGAATTCCTCCGCCGCGCGCGCCGCCAGCATCTCGCCATCCGCATGCTGCATGCCGGTAAGGCCGGTCGGGGCCAGCGCCACCGGCATGGAGGCTTTTTGCCCGACCATGGTGGTTGCCAGCGACCGGTCGGACATGTCGACGAGGACGCGTTGGCGCAGCTTGATCTTGGCAAAGTCCGCTTCGTTCGCCTGATAGGTCGATTCCGTCCACGAACCTGAATCGGCATACTGGAAAAACATTTTCGGCACGCGCCGCTGCGCAAGCGTTTTCAGTTCGGCGATGGTCAGCGGCGCGGTCATAGCTCTTTGCCTTCTGGATGGTTACATGGAGGCGGGTTCGGATTGCCTCATTGCAGGATCGATTTCATTGGCTTTCCGGCGACGTAGGTTTCGACGATGGCGCGGTCGTCGCCCATGGTCTGCAGCAGGAACAGCTCTTCGGTGAGGCTCTTCGTGACCTCCATCTTCAGCGCCATGGCCGGCGTTGCTGCGGCGTTGAGGACGATAAGGTCGGCTTCGGTGCCGGCGTCGAGCGTGCCGATCTTGTCAACGAGAGAGAGGGATTCGGCATTCCCGCGCGTCATGTAATAATAGCTCTCCAGCGGGTTCAGGCGCTCGCCGAGCAGTTGTTGGATCTTGTAGGCCTCATCCATGGTGCGCAGCATGGAGTAGCTGGTGCCGCCGCCGATGTCGGTGGCGACACCGATGCGCACGGGCTTTTCGCGGCGTGCCAGCGCCTTCAGCGGGAAGAGGCCGGAGCCGAGGAAGAGGTTCGAGGTCGGGCAATGCACGGCGACCGCACCGGCCTCGCTCATGGCATCGGCCTCGCGCTCAGAGAGATGGATTGCATGGCCGAACAGGCTCTTCGGGCCAAGCAGACCGTAGCGCGCATAGATATCGGTGTAGTCGATCGCTTCTGGATAGAGCTCGCAGGTAAAGGTGATCTCGTCGTGGTTCTCGGAAAGATGCGTCTGGATATGCAGATCCGGGAATTCGCGGGCGAGCGCCGCAGTCGCCTCCATCTGCGCCGGTGTCGAGGTGATGGCAAAGCGCGGCGTGATGGCGACATGGTTGCGGCCCTTACCATGCCAGTCAGCGATCACCTGACGGGTCTCGTCATAGCCCATTTCAGGCGTATCGAGCAGGCCCTGCGGCGCATGGCGATCCATCATCACCTTGCCGCCGACCATGCGCATGTTGCGGCGCATGGCTTCGGCGAAATAGGCGTCGGCAGAAGTCTTGTGCACCGAGCAGTAGGCGACGGCCGTCGTGGTGCCGTGGCGGATCATCTCGTCATAGAAATGCTTGGCGATCCGCTCTGCATGGGCGCTTTCGACGAAGCGGCATTCCTCGGGGAAGGTATAGGTGTTCAGCCATTCCAGGAGGTTGGCGGCATAGGAGGCGATCACCTGCATCTGCGGGAAATGCAGGTGCATGTCGATGAACCCCGGCAGGATCAGATGCGGGCGGTGGTCGATTTCGACGACGCCGTCCGGCGCCTGCGCCTTTATATCAGCATAGGGGCCGGTCGCGACGATCATGCCGTTCTCGATCAGCAGGCCGCCATCGCTTTCGTAAGCGTAGCTGTCTGTATCATCGAGGCTTTGCGGCAGGCGCTTGAAGGAAAGCAGTCGGCCGCGCAGAAGGGTGGTCATTGGCTTTTTTCTCCGATGGAGCTTTCGAACCAGGCGACCAGCAATTTGCGTTCCTCGGGCGTCACCTCGGTGACATTGCCCGGAGGCATGGCATGGCTGCGGCCGGCCTGAATATAGATCTCCCGGGCATGCATAGCGATTTGCTCGTCATTTTCCAGCATTACGCCCTTTGGCGGCCGAACAATCCCCTCATAGACGGGTTCGGCCGAATGGCACATGGTGCAGCGCGTCGAAACTATCTCTTTGACGGACGAGAAATGTATATCCGAGGCAAACGGCCGGAAGGCGGGAGGAATTGCATTGGCCTCCTCCTTCTCCCCGGTCAGCACCTTTGGAACGGTTGAAAGCCACATGATGATAATGAAGAGGACGACGGTGACGATCCAGGTCCAGGTTGGATGACCCTTGCGGGCATGCGTCGTGTTGAACCAGTGACGGATGGTGACCCCCATGAGGAAAACCAGCGCCGCGATCACCCAATTATAGGCCGTGCCGAAAGCCAACGGATAGTGGTTCGACAGCATGAAGAAGATGACAGGCAGCGTCAGATAGTTGTTGTGCAGCGAGCGCTGCTTCGCGATACGGCCATATTTAGGGTCGGGCGTGCGGCCGGCAATGAGGTCTGCAACAACGATCTTCTGGTTGGGAATGATGATCATGAAGACGTTGGCCGACATGATCGTCGCGGTGAAGGCGCCGAGATGCAGGAAGGCGGCGCGGCCGGTGAAGAGATGCGTGTAGCCCCAGGCCATGAAGACCAGGACGGCATAAAGCACGATCATCAGTCCCCAGGTATTGTTGCCAAGCGGGGACTTGCAGAGCAGATCATAGACGATCCAGCCGCCGGCGAGCGAAGCCAGTGAAATCAGGATCGCGACGGGAACGCTGACATCGAGCACATGCCGGTCGATGAGGAAGAGATTGGCGCCGCCGTAATAGACGATGCACAGCATCAGGAAGCCGGAAATCCAGGTGAAATAGCTTTCGTATTTGAACCAGGTCAGATGCTCCGGCATCTGCGCGGGTGCCACCAGATATTTCTGGATATGATAGAAGCCGCCGCCGTGAACCTGCCATTCCTCGCCATAGGCGCCGGGCGGAAGATGCGGGCGCTTCACCAGCCCGAGATCGAGCGCGATGAAGTAGAAAGACGAACCGATCCAGGCAATGGCGGTTATGACGTGGAACCAGCGGGCGGCAAAGGCCAGCCATTCCCACGCGATGGCGTATTCATACATTCAGTTCCCCTTTTTCTTCCTCCGACTCCGCACCTTGCAAAATGTTGGCGACGGAGGGAAGGGGAGAGTTTGATGCGTCAGCAAAAAGCCACGCTCTTGTTTGGCGCCCCGGCCGCATTAGATCAGATTATGGCCGTTTTTAATAAAACGCCCTCGGCTGCTTGGAGCGGGCCGTGTCCGCGGCAGCCGTCTACCTTTCGACGGAGAATTGCCCATGCGTGGTATTCTGACGTTCGTATTTTTTCTTCTTTCCGCAGCCTTCGCCCTGGCGCATGATGCGCCTTCCGGATGGTCCTACGATCCCTATTGTTGTAATGGCGACAGCACGACCGGCGACTGCGAGATGATCCCGTCGCGCACGGTCACCATCGTGCCAGGTGGCTATAGGGTGACGCTCAATCCCGGTGATCATCGCTACATAACGCATGCGCATATCTTCAATCTGCCGCAGAACAAGGCGATGCATTCGCCTGACGGGGCTTATCATCTCTGTCTGTTTCCGGACGAGAACACGCCGCGATGCTTCTATGCGCCTGACATGTCTGATTGAGCGCTATTCCAGCGGCATGCCGAATTCGCCGAGGATCCAATCCCTGAACGCGCGGATTCGCGGCGTGTGGCGTCTGTTTTCGGGATAGGCGATCCAATAATCGGACTCATCGGTGGAAAGGATATTGAAAGGCTGGATCAGTCGTCCGGATGCGAGATCGTCGGCGTAGAATTCCGGAGTGAGAACCGCAACGCCTTGGCCGGCTATGGCGGCGCTCGCCTCGAAAGACTGGGCGCCCAGCCTGCTGCGCGGCCGGCCCTGAAGACCGGGATCGGGAACGCCAGCCTCCTTAAACCATTGGGCCCACCACGGATCACCGGCATCGATGATGCGTAGCTTTAACAGGTCAGACGGCTCGTGTATGCCGCCGACTGTCTCTGCCAGAGCGGGGCTCAGCATTGGCGTGAAATAGACCTTCATCAGCAGATGCGTGCGCAAGCCCGGCCATTTCCCGCGGCCGGCCCGGATGGCGATATCGGAGGGCTCGCGGGCGAAATCAATGACCGAGGCGGACGTATCCAGCCGGACGGCAATATTGGGATGCTTGAGCTGAAATGACCCAAGGTGCCGTGCCAGCCATTGCGAGGCGAAAGTTGGCGTCGAGTGGATGTGTAGCGTCGTCTCGGTCTCGCCACTGATCGAGGCCATGGCTTCCTGCAGCATGGCAAAGGCTTCGGCCACTTTCGGCGCCAGCTGCTCCCCCGTTTCCGTCAACAGGATCTGCCTCGGTCTGCGCAGGAACAGCGGCTCGCCAGTGATCTCCTCCAGCAGCTTGATCTGATAGCTGACGGCGGTCTGCGTCATGCCGAGCTCTTCGCCAGCGCGCGTGAAACTGCCAAGCCGGGCGGCGGCCTCGAAGACACGGAGCGCATTCAGCGGGAAGCGCCGGGACAGTTTCATGGATAAGTTCTCTTTATGTGTGAAGACGATAGTTCGATTGGAATTTCAGCATTTTTCGCGACAAACTGCAATTCATATCGTTGATTTGACTGAGGTGTTGTCATGGATTGCTATGTGATAGAGCCGGTAGATGCAGCCAAGCCCACGCTCCTGGCGCGTCTTTTGGAGTCGGTGACGCAGGTCTTCCTGAAGCATGGCGAGCCGTCGCCGAATCTGGATCTGGATGAGATGCCGGATCGGCTGAAGCGCGACCTTGGATTTCTGGACGGGCGTGAGCCGCATTATGACGACAGGCGGCTGCTGTAGCGGTGGGTGAAGGTTGCCGAGGGCTCGCCTGATGCTAGGTTCCGGTCACGAGTTGAGAGCTAGGGAGTGTGCTGAGGCTGCATACTCCTCGAAACGCGATTTTCTCGTTCGGTGGCAGATTTCCTGTTTGCGACCGCAGCAATGAAAGCCACGGCCAAAGAATCACATCCCCTTCAACCGTTCGACTGCCATCAGCACCCGCTCGGGCGTCGCCGGGGCATCGAGGCGAGGGCAGACGCGGTAGTCCGCGACGCTGGCGACCGCCATCGATAGTGCCTCCAGCACCGAGATCGGCAGCATGAAAGGCGGCTCGCCGACGGCCTTCGAGCGGCCGATGGTGGCCTCCGTATTCTCCGACCATTCCGCCAGGCGGACGTTGAAAATCTTTGGCCGATCGGAGGCGAGGGGGATCTTGTAGGTGGAGGGTGCGTGTGTGCGCAGCCGGCCCTTGGGGTCCCACCAGAGTTCCTCGGTCGTCAGCCAGCCCATTCCCTGCACGAAGGCGCCCTCGACCTGGCCGATATCGATCGCCGGATTGAGGGAGCGACCGACGTCATGGAGGATATCGGCCCGGTCGATCAGATATTCGCCGGTCAGCGTGTCGATCGAGACCTCCGAGCAGGCGGCGCCATAGGAGAAATAGTAGAAGGGAGTGCCGCGGCCGGCCTTGCGATCCCAGTGGATCTTCGGCGTCTTGTAGAAGCCGGCAGCCGAAAGCTGGATGCGGGCGAAATAGGCCTGCTTGACGAAATCCGGGAAGGGAATTTCTTCTTCGCCGACGCGCACGCGGTTCGGCAGGAACTGCACTTCCTCGGCGCCGACGCCCCATTTTTCGGCCGCGAAGGCGACCAGCCTTTCCTTGATTTGGCGGGCGGCATCGAAGGCTGCCATGCCGTTCAGGTCCGAGCCGGAAGACGCGGCCGTTGCCGAGGTATTCGGCACCTTGCCTGTTGTCGTCGCGGTGATCTTCACCCGGTCGATATCGACCTGGAAGCTGTCGGCCAGAACCTGCGCCACCTTGGTATAGAGGCCCTGGCCCATCTCGGTGCCGCCATGGTTCAGGTGAATGGAGCCATCCTGATAGATATGCACCAATGCACCGGCCTGGTTGAAGGCGGTCATGGTGAAAGAGATGCCGAATTTTACCGGCGTCAGCGCGATCCCCTTGCGGATGAAGCGGCTGGAGCGGTTGAACTCGATGATGGCGTTGCGGCGTGCCTGATAGTCGGAGGTCTGCTCCAACTCGTCAACGATGCGGTTGATGATGTTGTCGGTGACCTCCTGATGATAGGGGGTCAGCGTCCGGCCGGAGCCCGGCTGTCCGTAGAAATTGGCGCGACGGATTTCCAGCGGGTCCTTGCCGAGCGCATAGGCGATCTCCTCGATCATGCGCTCGCCGCCAACCATGCCCTGCGGGCCGCCGAAGCCGCGGAAGGCGGTGTTGGAAACGGTGTGCGTCTTCAGCGGTTTCGAGACCAGATGGACATGCGGGTAGAAATAGCTGGAATCCGCGTGGAAGAGCGCACGGTCGGTGACCGGGCCGGAAAGATCGGAGGAAAAGCCGCAGCGCGCGGCATAGGTGGCGTCGACGGCATGGATGCGGCCTTCATCGTCGAAGCCGACTTCGTAATCCACCAGGAAGTCGTGCCGCTTGCCCGTGGCGCTCATGTCCTCGTCGCGGTCGGGCCGGAATTTCACGGCGCGGCCGAGCTTCTTGGCGGCGACGGCTGCGAGCGCTGCAAACTGGTTGCCCTGCGTTTCCTTGCCGCCGAAGCCGCCGCCCATGCGGCGCACATTGACGGTCACGGCGTTCGACGGGATGCTGAGGACATGGCCGACGATGTGCTGGATTTCGCTCGGATGCTGCGTTGAGGACCAGACGGCAACGTCGTCGTCTTCGCCGGGGATCGCCATGGCGATATGGCTCTCGAGATAGAAATGCTCCTGGCCGCCGATGCGCATCTGCGCCTTGATGCGATTGATGGCATTGGCCATCTCGGTCTTGGGTTCGCCGCGCGTCAAGGTCATCGGCTCGTAGACGAGCGGTGCGCCATTGGCGAGCGCGCCGTCGATATCGCTCCAATGCGGCAAGTCGCGATAATCGATCTTGGCGAGGCGGGCGGCGCGACGGGCGGCATCCCGGGTTTCGGCGATAACGGCGAAGATCGGCTGGCCGTGGAACTCGACCTTCGTTTCGGCAAGCAGCGGCTCGTCATGCATGCCGTTGGAGCTGGTGTCGTTGACGCCGGGAATATCGGCGCCGGTGAAGACCCAGACGACGCCAGGATAGGCACGAACGGCTGAAAGATCGATGCCGGCGATCTCGGCATGGGCGCGGTCGGAAAGGCCGAGCGCGCCGTGCAGCAGGCCGGCGGGTTCGGGAATATCGTCGATGTAATCGGCGGCTCCGGTCACATGCTTATGCGCTGAATCATGCTTCAACGAGCCGTGCATGGAGCCGTTGATGACGACCTTGCGTTCTTCGAAAGCGGATTTGTCCATGGCTCAGGCCTCCGCCGTCGCGAAGCGCTTCAATTCCTGCGGCGCACCGGCCGTCTCAAGATAGAAGCGGATGAGAAGATTCTTGGCGGTCAGCTGGCGATATTCGGCCGACGCACGCCAGTCGGATAGCGGCGTATAATCGCTGTCGAAGGCGTCGCGCGCGGCTGTGACGGTCGCCTCCGTCCAGGGCTTGCCGATCAACTCAGCCTCGACGGCGCGGGCGCGCTTCGGCGTGCCGGCCATGCCGCCAAAGGCGATGCGGATGTCGGCAACATTGCCCGCGGCGTCCAATGACAGATGGAAAGCGCCGCAGGCGGCCGAAATATCCTCGTCACGGCGCTTGGAGATCTTGTAGACGGCGAAATGCGCATCGTCGGCCGGATAGGGTACGAAGATGCCCTCCACGAACTCGCCGGGATGCCGGTCCTGCTTGCCGTAATCGATGAAGAAGTCTTCGAGCGGCAGGCTGCGCGCGCCTGCCGTCGAGCGCAGTTTCACCGTAGCGCCGAGCGCGATCAAAGGCGGCGGCGTGTCGCCGATCGGCGAGCCGTTGGCGATATTGCCGCCGATGGTGCCCATGTTACGCACCTGCTCGCCGCCGATGCGGTTGATGAGGTTGGCAAAAGCCGGGATCTTTTCGGCGATAACGGCAAAGGCGCGGCTGTAGGTGACGCCGGCACCGATGCTCAGGCCTTTGTCTTCGACCACAATCTTCTGCAGATCTGTCAGATGGTTGATGAAGACGACTGGATTGAGCCGGCGCATCTGCTTGGTGACCCAAAGGCCGACATCAGTCGAGCCGGCAACGACGGTCGCTTTCGGCTCGTCGGCGAGCACCTGCGCCAGCGCTGCAACGGAACCGGGCACGATGAGACGATCCTCGCCCTCGGCAATCTCGATGGTGTCGCCGCCCTGCATCGCCCAGAGGCGGGCGATGATATCGGCTCGTGTCTTTTCGAGGGGATCGAAGAGCGCGCTCGGCCGCTTCTGGCTGACCTGCTCGGCCGCCTTGACGATCGGCTCGTAGCCCGTGCATCGACAGAGATTGCCCTGGAGCGACTTCTCAATCTGCGCCCGGCTCGGCTTTTCCGTGGTCAGCCACAGACCATAGAGCGACATGATGAAGCCAGGCGTACAGAAACCGCATTGCGAACCGTGGCAATCGACCATGGCCTGCTGCACCGGGTGAAGCGTGCCGTTCTGGGCTGCAAGATGCTCGACGGTGACGACATGGGTTGCATGCAGCGAGCCGATGAAGCGGATGCAGGCATTGACGGATTCATACTGAAGCCCGCCATCGATGAGGCGTCCCACAAGCACCGTACAGGCGCCGCAGTCGCCTTCTGCACATCCTTCCTTCGTTCCCGTCAGGCGCCGCTGGAGGCGCAAGAAGTCAAGCAGCGTCTCGGTGGGGCGCAGGCTAGATAGCGTTATATCCTCGCCGTTGAGGATAAAGCGGATGCGGTCGCTCATGTCGTTCCCGTTTATTGTCTGTTTGGTCAGGGCCGGAGGCGCTCACACGAATCCGGCCCTAACCGTCTATGGTTATTCCGCGGTCCAGCCACCGTCAATCGAGACATGCGTACCGGTCACCTGGCGTGCCTCGTCGCTTGCGAGGTAGAGCGACAGGGCGCCGATTTCTTCGGCCTTGACGAACTCATGCGTGGGCTGGGCCTTGAGAATGACCTCGTTCTTGACCTGCTCCTCGGTCATGCCGCGGGCCTTGGCCGTGTCCGGGATCTGCTTTTCGACAAGCGGGGTCAGGACATAGCCGGGGCAAATGGCGTTCACCGTGACGCCGAATTCGGCAAGCTCGAGCGCTGCCGTCTTGGTCAGGCCGAGTATACCATGTTTTGCAGCGACATAGGCTGATTTGAAGGGTGAGGCGACCAAGCCATGCGCCGAGGCGATATTGATGATGCGTCCGTATTTCTTCGCTTTCATCAGCGGAATGGCGGCGCGGATGGTGTGGAAGGAGCTGGAGAGATTGATCGCGATGATCTGATCCCACTTCTCGATCGGGAAATCCTCGATCTTCTCGACATGCTGAATGCCAGCATTGTTGACGAGAACATCGACGCTGCCGAAGGTGGAGTTGGCGGTTGCGATCAGATCGGCGATCTCGGCTGGCTTCGTCATGTCGGCGGGATGGTAGATCACCTTGCCGCCGCCGGAGGCTTCGAGCTTGGTCTTGATCGCATCGATTTCCTCGGGCTTTCCGAAGCCGTTGATGACGACGTTATCGCCCTTGGCGGCGAAGGCCGTTGCGATGGCGAGGCCGATACCGCTCGTGGAACCGGTGACGACAACTGTTCTAGCCATGATCTTCTCCTTGGACAGCGCAGCTTCCTGCTGCAGTGCAAAACGATCTCAGCCTAGTCCTAAACCTCAGGATATGGCAATCGCACTGCCGCCGACAGTTTTCGCGGCGCCCTTGGCGGGATGCAACGAACGGGAAAGCGCATATTTCAGCGAAAAATTTCGTTTTGCTTTCTTTTCACATTCGTTTTGCTCGCGTATCTGTTGTTTCGGGACGCAACAGGCGGGAGGAATGCATGAGCGGTTATGTCTTGGCGATCGATCAGGGGACGACGTCGACGCGGGCCATCGTTTTCGACGGCAAGATGAAGGTTGCCGGTGTCGGACAGAAGGAATTCACCCAGCATTATCCGAAACCCGGCTGGGTCGAACACGATCCGGAGGAGATCTGGTCGTCTGTCCTCGTGACCGTCCGCAAGGCGATCGAAGCCGCCGGCATCACCGCCAAGGATATTGCCGCGCTCGGCATTACCAACCAGCGCGAAACCGTCGTCGTATGGGATCGCGAGACGGGCAAGCCGATCCACAATGCCATTGTCTGGCAGGACCGCCGCACGGCGAGCTATTGCGAGAAGCTCAAGCGGCAGGATCTGGAAAAACTCTTCACCCGCCGCACCGGCCTGCTGCTCGATCCCTATTTCTCCGGCACCAAGCTTTCCTGGCTGCTCACCAACGTGAAGGGCGCGCGTGCGCGTGCCGCCAAGGGTGAGCTTTGCTTCGGCACCGTCGATACCTTCCTGATCTGGCGGCTGACAGGCGGTAAGAGCTTTGTCACCGATGCCACCAATGCATCGCGGACGCTGATGTACAATATTGCCAGCAACGAATGGGATGGCGAACTACTGGATATCCTTCGCGTTCCCGCCGCGATGCTGCCCGAGGTGAAGGATTGCGCCGCCGATTTCGGCGTGGCCGATCCCTCGCACTTTGGTGCCGCAATCCCGATCCTCGGTGTTGCCGGCGATCAGCAGGCGGCGACGATCGGCCAGGCCTGCTTCGAGCGCGGCATGATGAAATCCACCTATGGCACGGGCTGCTTTGCGCTTCTCAATACCGGGACAGACATGGTGCGGTCGAAAAACCGACTGCTGACCACCATCGCTTACAGGCTGAACGGCGAGACGACCTATGCGCTAGAAGGCTCGATCTTCATCGCAGGCGCCGCCGTGCAATGGCTGCGTGATGGCCTGAAGGCGATCCAGCGTGCCTCGGATTCCGGTGAGCTGGCAGCCAAGGCCGATCCGCTGCAGGAGGTCTATCTGGTACCGGCCTTCACCGGCCTCGGCGCACCGCATTGGGACCCGGACGCGCGCGGCGCGATCTTCGGGCTGACGCGCAATACCGGACCCGAGGAAATCGTCCGGGCGGCGCTGGAGGCGGTCTGCTATCAGTCGCGCGATCTCTTGGATGCCATGCACAAGGATTGGCGCAACGGCAGCGGACAGGAGACAGTGCTGCGCGTCGACGGCGGCATGGTCGCCTCCGACTGGACGATGCAGCGGCTTGCCGATCTGCTCGATGCGCCGGTCGACCGCCCGACGATCCTCGAAACGACGGCACTTGGTGCAGCATGGCTTGCGGGCAGCCGCGCCGGCGTCTGGCCGGATCGGGCCGGCTTTGCCAAGGCCTGGGCGCGCGACAAGCGTTTCCAGCCTGACATGGATGACAAGACCCGAAACGTGAAACTGAAAGGCTGGAAGAACGCGGTCTCGCGCACCCTGAGTACACGGCAGGGGTGATCAGCCTTCATTGACCGCTCACCCTAGGTTATGTTCTGTAAGATTTCTTTATTTTGCTTATATAAACGCGCGCAGCGATACTCGCATTATTCGTGGTTCGGGGAGGGTTCCGGACCACCTTTCGCCGGACAGAGCCGTTCGAGGACGGACGCCTTCTTAAGAGACGATAAAGCGAATAATGGCTGCTCAATTTTCCGAACTGAAAAAACATTACTATCGGCAGATCAAGTATCATCTGACCCGACCGAAACCGCCGATCCTGACGGAACGCTTCAGCGGCCCTGTTCTCGTTGTTGGTTCGGCACCGGTCTCGAACAAGCCTGCGGATTTCGATGAGAGCTTCCGGGTCATCACCATCAATGGCTCGCAGACGGTGACGAAGGGCTGGGGCATAGAGGTCCCCGACGTCACGCTCGTCCAGTTCAATCAGATCGAGGGAACGAATACAAACGCCGTCGAGGTGCGCCGCGTGCTGAACGGTGAGCGTACGAAGATGCTCTACGTCCTGTTATGGCGGAAGGAGTTTCAGCGGCTGGAAGATGGGTTGAAAGCCTTCAATTACGGCTACGACAAGCTTGAGATCGTCGATCGCTACAAGCGCATGGCACTGCTCGACCGGGTCGGCGGGGTAAAGTGCAGCGAACTCGGTGCGGACGACAAATGCTCCAACGGTATCAATGCCGTGCTCTTCGCGCTTTATAACGGCGCGACCGAAGTCATCATTACAGGCATCAATCCCGATTCCGGCGGGCATGTCTACAACACCGAAAATCTCGCCCGATTGCACGTTCGCAAGGACCGTGAGGTTCTCGAACGGCTTTTGAAACGCGGTTATCCAGTGTTCACAAGCGATCCGGCCGTGTCGCGATCGATCGGCCTTCCGTTATGGAAGGGCAGGGCAGAGGTCGGGCGCGTCCAGGAAGCGGCTGCCAAAACGACGAGAGCGGAACTGAAGCAGACGGTTGCCGCGAATCCCTCGCTGGGCTGATCCCGCTGCAGTCTAGCGACGGCTGACGGCTGTCATCGATTCATGCCAAGATCACGGCATAGAATCACTCGATTGCACAGAGGTCAGTCCAATGCTGATGCCGCCGCCACTACGGCAGGGCGACAAGGTGCGTTTTGTGTCGCCAGCAAGCCCGCCCGAGAGGGATATGGTTCTGAGGCATGCCGAAATATTGAAAGGCTGGGGGCTGAACGTCGATTTCGGCGAACACGCCTTTTGCAAACGGGACTATCTTGCCGGCACGGACGAGGAGCGGCTGGCGGATCTCAATGATGCACTTCGCGATCCCGAGGTTCGGGCGATCTTCACGACGCGCGGCGGCAAGGGATCATATCGGATCGCCGACAAACTGGATTTTGCCGCGGCCCGGCGCGACCCGAAATTCGTTATCGGCTTCAGCGATATCACTGCATTGCATCTCAGTTTCCTGAAGAATGGCCATCAGATCGGCATTCATGGAGCCTTCTTTTGCGGGCCGAATGACGATGGTGTCAGCCCCTATACACGCGAGGCACTATGCCGGGCGATGATGACGACCGAAGATATCGTCATCGATGTCCGTCCGGACGAGCCGACCTTCCGTCTGACGACAAGCGGAATGGCCAGGGGGCGACTGATCGGTGGCAATCTGGATATGGTTGCGACTTCGGCCGGCTGGGCGCTGCCGGATCTCAATGGCGCGATACTGCTGCTCGAAGCCGTCAATCTGTATCGCGGGCAGGTGGATCGGCTCATGACGATGCTGCGCAAGGCGGGGCACTTAGATGGATTGGCGGGTGTCGCCATCGGCCAGTTCACGGATTTCGAATTCGATCGCCGCTATTCGGTGATCGATATCCTGCGCGAGCATCTGGCCGAGCTGAACGTGCCGGTGCTTGGCGGCTTGCCGCTCGGACACGGCGACAGCCCTGCGAGCGTTTTCATTGGGGCCATTGCGGAGTTCGATGCGAATGCCGGTATCCTGGCGATCCGGCGTGGGAACGCCTGACGTTCCCTTCAATATTTTTTGACGCAGCCTGTCGGAGCAGATGATACTCCTTCGTCTTTACAGGAGAAGGAAGTCACTCATGCTCTATGCGATCCTATGCTACAACGACGAAGATACCGTATTTGCCTGGTCCAAGGAGCAGGAGGAGGCGACCATGGCGCGGCTGATCGCCGTGCAGGAGCCGCTCAGACAGGCCGGCAAGCTTGGCCCGGTCGCGCGACTGATGCCAACAACGGCGGCAACGACCCTGCGTAAGGGCAAGAACGAGCCACTCGTCATCGACGGCCCCTTTGCCGAAACGAAAGAGCAGTTGCTGGGTTTCTACGTCATCGATTTCGAGACGCTCGACGAAGCCATCGATTTTTCGAAAGAGCTTGCCGAAGCCAATCCCGGCGTCGGATCCTATGAGATCCGTCCACTCTATCTCTTCAGACCTGGGACGGCTGCGACATGACGGATATTGCCTGGATCGACATCGCACTTACCAATGCCCGGCCGCAGGTGCTGGGTGCGCTGCTGCGCTATTTCCGCAATCTCGATACCGCCGAGGAGGCCTTTCAGGAGGCCTGCCTTCGGGCGTTGAAGACTTGGCCCGACAAGGGGCCGCCGCGCGATCCCGTCGCCTGGCTGATCTTCGTCGGGCGCAATAGTGGTATCGATACGGTGCGCAAGCAGGCGAAGCTGCAGAGCCTGCCGGACGAGGAGGCGATCTCCGATACGAGCGATGTCGAAGGCGACTTGGCCGAACGGCTCGACGGTTCCGGATATCGCGACGATATTCTCCGGCTGCTGTTTATCTGCTGTCATCCGGATCTGCCGGCGACACAACAGATCGCGCTGGCGCTGCGCATCGTTTCCGGCCTTTCGGTGCAGCAGATCGCCCGCGCCTTCCTCGTCAGCGACAGTGCGATGGAGCAGCGCATTACGCGGGCGAAAGCGCGCGTGGCCGCAGCCGGCGTTCCCTTCGAGACGCCGGGCGCGGTGGAGCGGAGCGAGCGGCTGGCGCTGGTCAGCGCCATGATCTACCTCATCTATAACGAAGGCTATTCGGCCGGCGGCACGCATCGCGAAGCCGCTGCCTTCGCCGACGAGGCGATCCGGCTTGGCCGGCTGCTTCTGCGGATCTTTCCCTCCGAGCCGGAGACCATGGCGCTGCTGGCGCTGATGCTCTTGCAGCAATCGCGCAAGGCGGCACGGTTCGATGCCGACGGGCAGATCATCCTTCTGGAAGATCAGGATCGTTCGCTCTGGGATCGGACATCGATAGACGAGGCGCTCGCCCTTCTCGACAAGGCGATCCGCCATCGTCAGCCCGGACCCTATCAGGTGCAGGCAGCAATCGCTGCGCTGCACTCCCGAGCAAAACGGGCTGAGGATACGGACTGGGAAGAGATCAATCTTCTCTATCAGATGCTGGAGCGGTTGACGCCGTCTCCGGTCGTCACGCTCAATCGTTCGGTTGCGCTCTCGAAGCTCAAGGGACCGGAAGCGGCTCTGGCGCTGATTGCGACGCTGGAAGCACAGCTTGACAGTTATTTCTATTTTCATGGCGTCAGGGGTGGCCTGCTCGCGCAGCTCGGCCGCTCGCTGGAAGCGCGTGTCGCTTTCGACAGGGCGATCGCGCTCGCCCGTTCGCCCGCCGAAGCAGCCCATATCCGCTATCAGCTCGATCGTCTGAGCGCGGATGCCGTTACCGCTGCAAAATAATCGAAAAATCTGCGTCCGCGCTGTCGGGAAACGGCGGTCTCGAACGTCATTAAAGCATAGGCCGAGCAGGCCGCGTCAAACAGTAAAGAGGAACAAGGCATGACTGAGCAGACCCCGCGCCACGAGCTTTCGCTGACCCGCGTCATCGATGCGCCGCGCGAAAAGATCTTTCGTTGCTGGACCGAAGTGGAGCTTATGAAACAATGGTTCGCGCCCCTGCCGTGGATGGTATCGGCAGCAAGCGTCGACGCGCATGCCGGCGGCTCGAGCTCGATTACCATGCGCAGCCCGGAGGGTGAGGATTATCCAGGCAACGGCGTCTATCTGGAAGTCGTTCCCAATGAGAGGATCGTCTTCACCGACGCCTTCGCCAGCGCTTGGGTGCCCTCGGCAAAGCCCTTCATGGTCGTGACGATCCAGCTCGACGATCTCGGTGGCGGCAAGACCCGCTATACCGCGACCGTCCTGCATTGGTCGGCCGAGGATCGCGAAGCGCATGAGAAGATGGGCTTCCATCAGGGATGGGCGCAGTGCGCCGATCAGCTCGCCGCATTGGCGGCGAAGATCTGAATTTCCGATAGAATTCCGGGGATATGACAATGTCTTATGCAGTCGATTCATCCGTGCCTTCGGTCACGCGCGCGCAGCGCGTGGCCGGCATGATCCTCAGCGGGTTGGTCATCGTCTTTCTCGTGTTCGATGGTGTCATCAAGCTCGTTCCGCTTCCGGTCGTCACGGAGACGATGGCCGGGCTCGGCTATTCCGCCGATCCGGCGCTTGCGCGGCTTCTCGGCGTCATCACGCTTGGCTGCGCCATTCTCTATGCGATCCCGAGGACTTCGGTTCTCGGCGCCATCCTCCTGACGGGCCTTCTCGGCGGGGCGATCGCGACACATCTGAGGGTCGGCAGTCCGATCTTCTCGCATCTGCTATTCGGCGTTTATCTCGGCGTGATCGCCTGGGGCGGACTTTATCTTCGTTATGAAGCGGTTCGGAAAATGATTCCGTTCTTTCAGCGAAGCTTTTGATTTCGGATTCGATTTGCTAAGGCTCACTCCTCCGGAGCACCTCGACATTCACCGAAATTCCGAGGTGCTCTCTGTTTGTTTCTGCGCAATTCCGGACGGAAAACCGCTCTACACTTTTCCTGGAATTGCTCTGGCGAGGGGAGCGAGCCATGCCGCAAGTGATCATCGCACCGGTCAGGCAATCGGATGCGGACGAGCTGATCGCCGCCAATATCGCCAGCCGCGCCCATCATGTACCATGGGCCTATCCTTTCCTCGATCGCGACGGTTTCGACGCATGGTTCGGCCAGACGGTGACGGGGCCGAATATAGGTCTGGTGGCGCGCGATTCTGGCTCCGGCGGTATCGTCGGCGTCGTCAATATCAGCCAAATGGTCTGGGGCGGCTTTCGCAGCGCCTTTCTTGGCTATCACGGCATGGTGGGTTTCGCCGGCCAGGGGTTCATGACTGAAGCGGTGCGTCTTGCCGTCGAGCATGCTTTCGATGCGGTCGGCCTGCATCGGGTAGAGGCCAATATCCAGCCGGGCAACCATCCTTCCATCGCGCTCGTCAAGCGGATCGGCTTCCGCAAGGAAGGGTTTTCGCCCAAATATCTAAAGATCGGCGGCGTGTGGTGCGATCATGAGCGCTGGGCATTGCTCGCGGACGATCCGCGCTCCTGACCTCTTTCGGATTTCGAAAGCCGCGCGATCTGGCAGAAAACCTCAGAAAGACGTTGACTGTGCAAAGGGAAGGGGCGAAAGCCACGTAAAGCCTCTCGCGAACCGTTGCGCAGGGCGTCGGACTGCCGGAAGCCGTAAATGATCGTTTCGACCGAAGAAGAACTGACCAAGCTGAAAGATATCGGCCGCATCTGCGCCAATGCGTTGCAGGCCATGGCTGCGGCTCTGGAGCCGGGCATCACCACGCTGGAACTCGATGTCATCGGTCGCAAGGTGCTGGAGGATGCCGGCGCGCAATCGGCGCCGGAGCTGGTCTACAAGTTTCCCGGCGCGACCTGCATCAGCGTCAACGAGGAGGTGGCGCATGGTATTCCCGGCCCGCGCGTCATCAAGGCAGGGGATTTGGTCAATCTCGACGTATCGGCCGAGAAGGACGGTTTCTTTTCCGACACCGGTGCATCCTTTACCGTGCCGCCGGTCAAGCCGAAGATCGAACGCCTCTGCCGGGATGGCAAGCGGGCACTCTGGGTCGGTCTCAATCAGGTGCGCAGTGGCACACCGCTATCAAAGATCGGGCAGGCCGTCGGCGCCTTCGCGCAAAAGAACCGCTATACTTTGATCGCCAATCTCGCCAGCCATGGCATTGGTCGCTCTCTGCACGAAGAGCCCGCCGAGCTTTCCACCTGGGCGGATCCTTCCGAGACCCGGATCATTGAAGATGGCCTGGTCTTCACCGTCGAGCCGTTTCTCTCGCTCGGTGCGACCTGGGCAGAGGGCGGCGACGATGCCTGGACGCTCTATGCCGATCCGCAGGCGCCGACGGTTCAGTACGAACACACGATCATCGCCACCCGCAATGGGCCTGTCATTCTGACTTTGCCGGATAAGTGAAGATCCGGCTCAGTCGCCGGACTTTGGCTCGCCTTCCGCTTTCGTTTCGCTACGGATGATGTCGGCGGCGGCACGCTCGAGGATCGCCGCGATGCGTGCGCCTTCGGCCTTGCTCCACGGGAACTTTGAGCGCAGGGCTGAGCGCAGCAGATGGCGGGCGCGATGGACGTCGCCGGCGTCATGGCGATCGAACGGATTGTCACGGCCGTCCTCATCGCCGCCGTCGAAGACCTCACGGACGCGGGCCATCTTCTCGCCGATGGATGTAAGCTTGGCGAGCGTTACCTCGACCAGATCACGATTATCGTCGACGCGCTTCTGGCCGCTCTCGGTGATGCGGTAGAGCTTCTTCGTGCCGCTGACCTCGACTTCGGCCTGGCCGGTTTCTTCGAGATAGGTCAGTGCGGGATAGATAACGCCCGGGCTTGGCACATAGAAGCCGCCGGAGCGTTCTTCGAAAGTCTTGATCAGTTCATAGCCGTGGCGGGGCTGCTCGGAGAGCAGGGCAAGAATAATGAGCTGCAGATCGGCTGCATCGAACTTACGGCCGGTGCGAAACCCGCCGCCGAACATGCCGCCCTTGAAGCCTCTCATGAAGTCTCTCCTGTGCTCGCCGCGCGATTCACGGCCTCGACCATGTCGTAGGATATATGCCTCGACGATGTCAAAGCCATCTCCGTCCATATGGCGGTCTCTAAAACCTCTCATGTCGTTTCTCCTTGAAGTGTGAGAGTTTATATCGTTAGTCATGTCGTAAGATATATATCGTAAGATAGCATTCTGCAAGAGGGGCGATAAGCGGATGAAGCGATGGGAGAAAGGAGACGCGCTCTTGTGGGGGAGGCGCTCATCCAATGGGTGAAAATTCGCCGCTGAACAACTGCATCACGATCATGGGATAAGCGGTTACATCTACGTAAGAATAGGGCTCTGCCGGTTGCCGCTCCCGGCGAACTGTCTTAGGCTCGCCGCAAATTGACGCCATTTGCGGTCGTTCGAACAAACAGGAAGCCTAACCGTCGTGTTTCATTCTTTCTTCCCGAATCCGAGATTGTTTTTTTCCTCAGCGGTCGTTTGGGCGCTCGTCTGCGTCTTCCTATGGTATTTTGTCGGCGCGCATGTCGTGGCGTCCATGGGTTATCCGCCGCTGCAGGAAGAGCAGCAGCCGGTCGGAGCGGCGTTCTTTGTTGCTCCTACTAATTTCTTGTTTTACCTTTATTTTATTCTCTGCGCCGCGGTCTTTTGCGGCTTTTGGCATGTTGTTTCGAAGAGCAACCCCTGGATCGCCTGGTCGGTGTGGGGCTCGGCCTTCATCGTCTTCATCACCTATTTCGGTGTTCAGATCGACGTAGCGGTAAACGTCTGGCGCCGGCCTTTCTTTGACCTCCTGCAAAATGCGCTCGGCGGAAAGCCCGGCGTTACGGATGGCGATTTCTATGGATTGCTGTGGGCGTTCACGCAGCTCGGCCTCGTGGGCGTCGCGGTGAGCGTCGTTTCATCGTTCTTCCTGAGCCACTATCTCTTCCGCTGGCGTTGGGCGATGAACAATTTCTACATGTCGAAGTGGGAAAAGCTCCGGCACATCGAAGGTGCATCGCAGCGCGTCCAGGAAGACACGATGCGCTTTGCGACCAATCTCGAAGGGCTCGGCGTCAGTCTGATCGGCTCGGTCATGACACTCATCGTCTTCCTGCCGATCCTGCTGGAACTGTCGAAATACGTGACTGATCTGCCGCTCATCGGCGCAATTCCATATTCACTCGTCTGGCTGGCTCTGATTTGGTCGGTATTCGGCACGTTCCTGCTGGCGCTCTTCGGGATCAAGCTTCCGGGGCTGAACTTCCGCAATCAGCGCGTTGAGGCCGCTTATCGAAAGGAACTTGTCTACGGCGAGGATCGTGACGATCGTGCGCAGCCACCCACCGTGAAGGAACTCTTCTCCAACGTCCGCCGCAACTATTTCCGCATGTATTTCCACTATGCGTATTTCAACGTGGCCCGTTATTCCTACGGCCAGCTCGATGCGATCTTCCTCTATTTCGTGCTGGTGCCGACCTTCGTGGCGCATAAGATCACGCTTGGCATCTGGCAGCAGATCGCCACGGCCTTCGGCCAGGTCAGCAACTCATTCCAGTATCTCGTCAGCTCCTGGACGACGATCATCGAGCTTCTCTCGATCCACAAGCGTCTGAAGGCCTTCGAAGCTGCTATCGATGACGAGCCGCTGCCGAAAATCGATCAGCATTATCTGGACCAAGATCAATCCGTCATCCACGCCGACGGCTGATACAAAAAGGCCCCGGAAACGGGGCCTTTTTCAATGGCGAGGATATGGGGTTTTAGGCTTGCGAGGTAATGGAAGGACTTCCCTTTGCCGCACCTCCGGCCCTTCGCTTTGGCTCAAGGCGCTCGTCGCTGCAATCGATCCACTGGATCGCTCGCTTGGGCTCTGCCCGACCGCTCCTCACCCCTGCTGCGGCTTGCCCCTTGCGACTATCAGCGGGATGGCTTCGGAATAGCTGACGCAGGCAACATCTTGTCTGTGGCAGACATCGCTGACGAAGCGGTCGAGGGCGCGCCAATAGGCGCCATCGTTCATTTCAACGAAATGGAAGCCGAGCTGCAGCGGAATGCGCTCGCCGTCATATTGCTTGCTGAAAGCAGCCTCGAAAGCTTCGAAGGTGCGATCCTCGTAGGTCTTGGCGTTTGCCTTGTCCTCGACGCCCTTGGAATGGCGGACATAGAGATTGTAGTCCATGCCGATGACCAGGCGATGCTCGGGTCCCTCGGGGATCAAAGGCAGGCCGAAGCGATAGATGCCATCGACCACCTGCGGCAGGGCAGGTCCTTTGGTGACGAGGCTTGCATCATATTGGAAGCCCATTTCCTTTTCCGCCGGCACAAGGCCGTCGCTGGTGGAAAGGTAGGGCGCGCGGAATCCCTTCACGTCGTGGGTGGCGAAGTCTTCCCAGCCCTGGGGTTCCTTGTCGGCAAGGCCGACATTCTTCCAGGCGTCGCGAAGCGCGATCCGCGCATTCATGAACTCTTGGCTCCAGTCAGCAGCACTCCAGCCCTTGCCGTCAAAATGGCCGCAGGCATGACTTGAGATGTCGTGGCCTTCCTGATGCGCGCCCCAGATGTTGGCGATGCGGGTGCGAACATCGTCCTCGCTCTTGGCGAAGCCGACATTCGATTTGCCCGGCCGCTGCTTCGGCCCCTGATAGGCTTTGGCCTGGGTCTTGTTCATCAGGAAGGTGCAGGAGAGAAAGTAGGTAAAATGTGCGCCGTTGCGCGAAGCGATCTCACGGCTCTTGGTCCAGAGCGCATTGTCATGAGCACCATCGAAGGAAATCATGACGAGTTGCTTGGGCTTGCCATCGGCTTGCGCGGCTGCGGGCAGGCCCAGGGAAAGGGCGATGGAGAGACAGGTAGCAAAGCGAAACATGGGCACCGAATACTGATTGGATCGAGCACGGCTTGCCAGGGATCGTCTGGCGGTATCGGATGGCGTGCTCCGGGTCGCTTCCTTCCTTTCGCCTAAATGCGGCGAAGCTGCGGTGATGCTGGCATTTTTTTTCGGCAGCCGATAAGGATGTGACTACAAGACCATAGAGGATTTCATCCATGGCATTGCTCATTCTCGGCATTGTTCTTTTTCTCGGCCTCCATCTGATCCGCGTTGTGGCGCCCGGCCTGCGGACCTCATTGATCGCAAGCCTCGGCGAAGGGGGCTGGAAGATCGCCTATTCGATCGCGAGTATCGTCGCGCTGATCGTCCTGATCTATGGCTTCGGCCAGGCGCGCGACATGACGCCGGTCTGGTCACCGCCATTCTGGATGAGCCACATCACCATCCTGCTGATGCTGTTTGCGATGATCTGTCTTGCCGCCTCGCTGCTGCCGGCGGGGCATATCGCGGTCAAAACGAAGCATCCGATGGTGCTGTCGGTGAAGATCTGGGCACTGGCGCATCTTCTGTCCAACGGCGACGGTGCGGCCATCCTGCTCTTTGCCGCCTTCCTGGCCTGGGGCGTGATCCTGCGCATTTCGCTCAAACGGCGTGAGCGGGCCGGCGAAATCACGTTGCGTCCCTTCGTCTCGGCGAAATACGATCTCTACGCGATCATCATCGGCGCAGTGGTCTGGGCCTTGATCATTTGGAAGCTTCATGCGTGGATTATCGGGGTTTCGCCGCTCGTTATGTGACGATTTCTGCCGTTCCCCCTTACATCAGCCGCAAAATGGAGTAGAAGGCCCAACTAAACTCTAAGCTTTGAACTATTTGGCCTGGGCCGGAGACGAGAATGGCATTTAATGACGATAGCTTCATCCGCGAGGTGAACGAGGAACTGCGCTCGGACCAGTTGCGGTTCATATGGCGCCGTTTTGGCAAGCTCATCATCGGTTTGGCCGTGCTCGTCGTTCTCGCTACCGCAGCCTATAGCGGCTATCGCTATTGGGCCGGCAATCAGGCCGGCAGCGGCGGTGATCAGTTCCTTGCCGCGCTGACACTTGCCGATCAGAACAAGACGGATGAGGCGCTGGCCGCATTCGCCGCCATCGAAAAGACTGGCCCTGGCTCTTATCCGGTGCTGGCACGCCTGCGTTCTGCGACACTGCAGGCGCAGAAGGGTGACAAGGCCGCTGCCATCGCCACGTTCTCGGCAATCGGCAAGCAGACGGACCTTCCGGTCGTTATCCGTGATGCGGCTCGTCTGCGTGCAGCCTATCTGCTCGTCGATACCGGCACTTATGACCAGGTTGCCGCCGAAGCGCAGGAGCTTGCCGTCCCGGCCGACGCCTTCCGCCATTCGGCGCGCGACGTTCTTGGTCTTGCCGCCTACAAGGCCGGCGATTTTGCCAAGGCCCGGCAGTGGTTCCAGGCGATCGTCGACGATCCGCAGAGCCCGCGCAATGTTGCCAACCGTGCCCAGATGCTGCTTGATCTCATCACTGCATCCGGCAAGGCTCCGGTCGCAAAAGGCTGAAGGATCGCTAAATGAGCTTTACGGTCGCGATCGTCGGTCGCCCGAATGTCGGCAAGTCCACATTGTTCAACCGTCTGGTTGGCAAGAAGCTGGCGCTCGTCGACGATACGCCGGGCGTCACGCGTGACCGCCGTCCCGGTGACGCTAAGCTGATAGACCTGCGTTTTCGCATCGTCGATACGGCCGGTCTCGAAGAGGCCCAGGATGAATCGCTTCAGGGCCGCATGCGCGCCCAGACCGAAGCGGCGATCGATGAAGCCGATCTGACGCTGTTTGTCGTCGATGCTAAGATGGGGTTGACCCATGTTGACAAGACGCTGGCCGAAATGCTGCGCAAGCATGGTCGCCCCGTCGTGCTCGTTGCCAACAAGTCCGAGGCGCGCGGTTCCGATAGCGGCTTTTACGATGCCTATGCGCTCGGTCTTGGCGAGCCATGCCCGATCTCGGCCGAACATGGCCAGGGGATGATGGATCTGCGTGACGCGATCGTCGAGGCGATCGGCCATGAGCGCGCCTTTCCTGAGGCGGACGACGACGAGGCGGAGACGAATGTCAGCATTCCGCGCGCCACGGTCGGCGAAGATGGCGAGGAGATCGACGAAGAACCGGCTTACGACGAGACGCGCCCTCTGCGCGTTGCGATCGTCGGCCGCCCGAATGCGGGCAAGTCGACGCTCATCAACCGCTTTCTCGGCGAAGACAGGCTGCTGACTGGCCCGGAAGCTGGCATTACCCGCGACTCCATCTCCGTCGACTGGAGCTGGCGCGGTCGTACCGTCAAGATGTTCGATACTGCCGGCATGCGCCGCAAGGCAAAGGTGACCGAGAAGCTGGAAAAGCTTTCGGTAGCCGACACGCTGCGCGCGATCCGTTTCGCCGAAACCGTGGTCATCGTCTTCGACGCGACCATTCCCTTTGAGAAGCAGGATCTGCAGATCGTCGACCTCGTGATCCGCGAAGGCCGCGCCGCCGTGCTCGCCTTCAACAAGTGGGATATGATCGAGGATCGCCAGGCCGTGCTTGCCGATCTGCGCGAAAAGACCGACCGGCTATTGCCGCAGGCGCGCGGCATTCGCGCCATACCGATTGCCGGCCAGACGGGAGAGGGGCTCGACCGCCTCATGCAGGCGATCGTCGATACGGACAAGGTCTGGAACAAGCGCGTCTCGACTGCACGCCTCAACCGCTGGCTCGAGACGCAGCAGGTTCAGCATCCGCCACCGGCTGTCTCCGGCCGCCGCATCAAGCTCAAATACATGACGCAGGTGAAGGCGCGTCCGCCAGCCTTCATGATCTCGTGCACACGCTCGGATGCGCTGCCGGAATCCTATGTGCGCTATCTGATCAACGGTCTGCGTGCAGACTTCGCCATGCCCGGCGTGCCGATCCGCATCCATTTCCGCTCGTCGGAAAATCCCTACGAAAACAAGAAGAAGCGGTAATTCGCTTAAGCGCCCTATCGGGAGATGAGGCGCGTCAAATCAGGCAGCGTTCCTGCTGAGTGCCTCACGCAGCGTTGTGATTTCCGCCTTCAGCCGTGCCAGCTCGTCGACCGTTTGCTCGGTGGCATCGAGAATGCAGGGGGGAACGGTTGCTGCCTTCTTCTTCAGCGCCTTGCCTTCGCTGGTCAGCTGAATCAGTACCTGGCGCTCATCTTCCTTGCTCCGGATGCGTTTGATAAAGCCGGCGGCCTCCAGACGCTTCAACAGCGGTGTCAGCGTGCTTGATTCCAGGAACAGCTTTTCACCGATACCACCGACGGTCTGGCCGTCTTCTTCCCATAGCGTCACCATGACGAGATATTGCGGATAGGTGAGATTGAGCGCGTCCAGCATGGGTTTATATAGCCGGTTCATCGCATGGTTCGCCGAATAGAGCGCGAAGCAGATGAAGTTATCCAGCTTTAACGGGTTGTCGGTCATCTCAAGTACTCCCTGAGAGGTCTAATGTAAGTCGTGCGATAAATAATTGTACACCCAAATTTATGCTTGGGCTACGGGTTTCTTCCGCTTTTTGGAAAGGCAGCTTGCAGGAGAGTAGGCTCCCGCAACCTCTAGACTATCATCTGTACCTTTGAAGATAGTCATTGCTGTAGTTCTCAAATTCGATCCACGTGGACATCAGCTGTATAGAATACCCAGCAGCTGCGGACATATTATGTCTCATTCATACTGAACGCGCCGATGTTGCCGTCAATCAAAAGTTGTTCTTGTCAAACATAGGCTTAGTGGTCACTCTCCCGCCACACCGAAGTCCGGCGGGGTCTTGTTTGTCTATGAGACGCCCACTTTTGTCTCCGTCGCCGAGAAGGAAACTGACTTTGTTTTATTCTGAGATCGGACAGCTTGAAAAGATACATGGAGATGAGCGCATATCTGCCAGGAAGGGGGAGGCGGGATGGGTGCTCTATGGCCCCTATGCAATCCTTTCTCCAGGCCATTATGTCGTCGAGTTCGATATCGAGGGTGATCCGTCGGCGCCAGCGGAAGCGATCTGTTGCAGCATCGATGTCGCGACCGAATTCGGTACTCGGCTGCTGGCACAAAAGGAGCTGACCGAAGCTGATTTGCGGAGATCGGGCAAGCGCGTTGCCCTGGAGTTCGATGTGGATGCGGAAGATGTCTTCGAATTCCGGGTCGCTTCAACCGGAATCGGAGCGCTCGCCGCGCGTGCCCACCGTCCACTCAAGCGAATTGATCGCCAAAGCGGCAGGATGCTGGACATCATCCTACCGGAAATGGCCAATCCGTTTTTCCTTGCTCATCTCGACGAGTTCAATTTCTTCGAGAAGAACGGATTTACCTTTCAGGTGACGGCGCAGAAGATTATCGCTGAATTTTCCGGAACCCGGTTCCACGTCAACAATGCCGAAGACTTCCAGGTTCTGAGCGAGATTTTCATTCACAACGAATATAATTTCATCACCGGGCGCGACAAACTTGTCATCGACATCGGCATGAACGCCGGTCTGGCATCGCTCTTCCTGGCGAGGGATCCCTCCGTGCGGGAGGTACATGCATTCGAGCCGTTTTCGCTGCCCTATGCCAGAGCGTTGAGGAATTTTGCGCTAAACCCGACGACGGCCGCCAAGATCAGGCCGAACCAATTCGGACTGGGCGAAAAAGACGACCAGATGGAGGTCATGGTCCGCCCCGATGCGACGATCGGAATCTCCGTGAGAGGAGCGGATACGGGCAGGCCGGAGACGATCCATATCAAGGAAGCGGCCGATATCATCGGGCCGCTTGCCGAGCACGCTCGAAGCGCCGACATGGATCTCGTCATCAAAATGGATTGCGAGGGATCGGAGTTTGGAATTTTTGAGGCCCTGGCGAGGCATGGTCTTTTCGGATCGATCAATGCCATGGTGATCGAATGGCATAAATGGTGGTCCAAAGATAAGAACCAGATGACGCTCATCGCTCCATTGCTCGATGCAGGCTTCATCGTGCTGGATAAGACGCAGCTGTCCAATCCCCATGCGGGGTTATGCTATGCCGTCAGGGCAGCGCGGTGATCGTTGATGGCATGTGAGCCCGGAGCTGCATTTTCAGCGGCGATGCCGATCGTCCGGGAATTCAATGGTTGTGGTGGACCTGCAGACGGCCTCGGTGGTTGGCAATTCGGACATTGCCGATGAACTGCGCGGTAGCGGCCTCCCAGGAATAGTTGAGTGCCAGCGAGCGGGCAGCATCACGGGAGCAGGAGAGTGCGGCAAGGCAGGCTGTCGCCAGATCCGCATCGACGACGCCGGCTGTCCTGTCTCCCCCCAGGATGTCTGCGGGGCCGGTAACCGGATAGGCCGCGACCGGAACGCCGCTCGCCAGTGCCTCCAGGATGGCATTGCCGAAGGTGTCGGTCTTCGATGGGAAGACGAAGACGTCGGCCTGCGAATAGGCGTGTGCCAATTCCTCGCCGAACTTCGCTCCCAGAAAATGCACATCCGGGTAGAGCTTCTGCAGTTCCGCCCGCGCGGGACCATCGCCCACCACCACTTTCGATCCAGGCAGGTCGAGATCGAGGAAAGCGGGCAGGTTCTTTTCCAGCGCCACGCGACCGACAGTCATGAAGATCGGACGAGGCAGGCCGAAGGGGTTGTCCTCCAGCGGGTGCGGCCGAAAAAGGCGGGAATCAATGCCGCGGCTCCAGGGCAGCAGATTGTGAATGCCGCGCAGTTTGAGTTCGCTTGCAAGGCTTGGTGTCGCAACCATGCAGCCGTAGCCGGCATTGTGAAACCATTTGACGAATGCGTAGAGCCAGCTTTCCGGTATCGGCAGGCGGGCGGCCACATATTCCGGAAAGCGGGTGTGATAGCTCGTGGAAAAAGGCATGCCGTTTCTTAAGCACCAGCGCCTTGCCGTGAGCCCGAGGGGACCTTCGGTGGCAATGTGGACATAAGTCGGCCGGAGTGCTTCTATTCTTGCGGCGATCTTGCGATAGCTGGCGATCGAAAGCCGGATTTCCGGATAGGTCGGGCAAGGGATGTTGCGAAAGCCGTCCGGCGTGATCATCGAAACCTCGACGCCCATGCGCGTCAGTTCCCGATTGGTGTTCTCGATGGAGCGGACGACGCCGTTGACCTGCGGGTGCCAGGCATCGCTGACGATGAGCAGCCGTTCGGGTACCGCGACAGGTGTCGCCGCCTGCGCCCAGGTGGTTTGATCAATGTCTGACAAGCGTTGCAACATGCCCAAAACAGTCCATCCGCACCGCATCCTCATGATGACGGTGCCAGCGATTGCGGTGTTTCAAACATGATTCCCGCGCCCACTCTATTGTGGGGGGTGTCCATGATGGAAATATTACAGCGTTTAGTGGATGGATTTCAGCTTCTCGGGTGCGACGAGCGCACCGTATTCCTGAATGACTTTTGCCGCGATTTTTGCGGCGAAGCCGGCTGCGGCAACGGCATCCTTGTGCTGCAGATAGTGAGCCAGAAATGCGCCGTTGAAGCTGTCGCCGGCGCTGGTCGTATCGATCACCTTGACGACCTTGACCGCTGGGACGAGCGTCTCGTCTGCGCCGTCGCCAATGGTCGCGCCGTCGGCGCCATTCTTGACGATGACCATGGCGGCTCCGTATTGCCGGTAGCGGCGTATGGTGGCGGCGATCGAATCGTCGCCGAAATGGGCGGCTTCATCATCGAAGCTCGGCATAACGAGTGTCGCGGCGCGCGCACCCTCTGCAATCATCGTGTGCATCGCGTCGAGGCTGGACCAGAGGCGCGGCCGCAGGTTGGGATCGAAGGCGACCAGCTTGCCGGCAGCCTTGGCGCGGCGCAGTTCTGCAAGCAGGGTGAAAGCGTCTTCGCGCGACAGGATCGCCAGCGTGATGCCGGAAAAGTAAAGTACGTCGGAGGCTTCGATTGCGGTGCGCAGGGCATCGCCATCGGCAGCAAGCTGGCGGGCCGCAGAACTGTCGCGCCAATAGCTGAAAGAGCGTTCGCCGTCTTTCAGATTGATCATGTAGAGGCCCGGCGTCTTGCCGCGGAGGCGGCGGATGCTTTCCGTGCTGATGCCGGCGCCACCCATGAAGGCGATCATCTCGTCAGACATGGCATCGTCGCCGAGTGCGGTGAAATAATCGATCGCCCAGTCTGCCGGCAGGCAGGCGCGGGCATACCAGGCGGTGTTGAAGGTGTCGCCGGCAAAGCCCTTGCGCAGGTGTCCGTCATCGGCCTGCGACAGTTCCACCATGCATTCGCCGATCGATAGAAAACGCCCGCCCAAGACTGCCTCCTGCATTTTGTCTTGGTGCTGCATACGCGCAAGCGGCGGCTGGGGCAAGGTGGACGGCGGCAGCCGCCGTCCACTTTTCCTGGAACTGCCTTATGGCCGATCCATGTGATAGCAAGCTGCCGTTTGGCCCGGACGCACCTGCTCGGTCGGCGGCATTTTCGTGCGGCAGACATCGGTCGCTTTCCAGCAGCGGGGCGAGAAGACGCAGCCCGGCGGTGGGTTGAGCGGCGAGGGCGGATCGCCCTGCAGGCGGATGCGCTCGCGGCCGCGTGCCAGTTTCGGGTCGGGGATCGGCGCGGCGGAGAACAGCGCCTGCGTGTAGGGATGCGCCGGGTGGTCGAAGACCGTCGCGGCTTCGCCCGCTTCCACCACCTTGCCGAGATAGAGCACCAGCACGTCGTCCGAGATCAGGCGTACGACGGAAAGGTCGTGGCTGATGAAGATCAGGGTCAGGCCGAACTCCTTGCGCAGGCGGCGCAGAAGCGTGATGACCTGGCCCTGGATCGAGACATCGAGGGCCGAGACCGGCTCATCGCAGATGATGAGCTTCGGCCGGGTGATGACAGCGCGGGCAATGCCGATGCGCTGTGCCTGGCCGCCCGAGAACTCGTGTGGGTAACGGTTGATCATCTCGGGGACGAGACCGACGGCAGCCATGATCTCGCGAACGCGATCCTGACGCTGCGCGCGGCTCAGTTTCGGTTCGAAGACGGTCAGTGGCTCGGCGATGATGTCGCCGACGGTCATGCGCGGATCGAGCGAGGCGATCGGATCCTGGAAAATGATCTGCATGTCGCGGCGGGCGGCGCGCATCTCTTCCTCGGTGAGATCGAGCAGGTTGCCGCCCTGCCACATGATACGACCCTTCTGCGCCTTGATGAGCCGCAGGATCGAGCGGCCGAGCGTGGATTTGCCGCAGCCGGACTCGCCGACGATGCCGAGCGTGCGTCCGGTCTTCAGCTCGAAGCTGACATCGTTGACAGCCGTCAGGATCATCGGCGGCTTGAAGAGGGATTTCGATGGTAGCTCGAATTCGGTCGTCAGATGCTCGACCTTCAGAAGCGTTTGCTCAGCCATGGACGAGGCTCCGTTCCTGATTAGCCGAAAGGGGATGGAAGCAGGCCGTGCAGCGTCGCGACGCAAGTTGAGCGAGCGGCGGCGCCGCATCCAGACAGTCGTCTTGGACATGGGCGCAGCGCGGCGAGAAGGCGCAGCCGCGCGGCAGGTGCATCAGGTTCGGCGGTCGTCCGGGGATGACGGTGAGATCGTCGACATCCTGGTCGGGGCGCGGGATCGCCGAGTGGAGCGCTGCCGTATAGGGATGGGCCGGACTTTCGAACAGCTCCTCCACCGGCGCTTCCTCGACGATGCGACCGGCATACATGACGGCGACGCGGTCGGCGAGGCCGGCAACGACGCCGAGGTCATGGGTGATCATGATGAGTGCCGTGTGCATTTCCGCCGTCAACTCGTTGAAAAGATCGAGGATCTGCGCCTGGATCGTCACATCGAGCGCCGTCGTCGGCTCGTCGGCAATGAGGAGCTTCGGCTTGGTGAGCAGCGCCATGGCGATGACAATGCGCTGGCGCATACCGCCGGAAAGCTCATGCGGATAGAGGTTGAAGCGCCGCGTCGGGTCAGGGATGCCGACCCGCTTCAGCATATCGAGAGCCGCTGCTGAGGCTGCGCGTGCCGTCAGGCCCCCGTGAACCTCGAGCTGCTCCGTCAACTGCCTGGATATGCGCAGCGACGGGTTCAGGGCCGTCATCGGGTCCTGGAAGACCATGGCCATGTCCTTGCCACGCACATGGTCGAGTTCGCGCGGCTTCAGGGTCAGCAGATCCTTGCCGTCGAGCAGCGCCTGGCCGCTGGTGCGGCCGTTCTTGGCGAGCAGGCCCATCAGGCCGAGGAAGGTCTGGCTCTTGCCGGAACCGGATTCGCCGACGATGGCGATGCGTTCGCCGCGGCCGACTTTCAGGTTCATCTTCGAGACGGCTGCCACTTCGCCTTCTGGCGTGCGGAACGTGATCGAATAGTCTTTGAGTTCGAGAAGTGTCTCTGTCATGTCAGCGATCCTTCGGATCGAATGCGTCGCGCAGACCGTCGCCGATGAAGAGCAGGCTCATCAGCAGCGCGACCAGGAAGCCGGCCGGGAAGAACAGCAGCCAGGGCGTCGTCTCCATGCCGGCAGAGCCTTCGGCAATCAGCGTGCCGAGAGACGTCAGCGGCTCCTGAACACCGAAGCCGAGATAGGAGAGAAAGCTCTCCGTCGCGATGATTTCCGGGATGGTCAGCGTCGCATAGATGACGACCGGGCCGACGAGGTTCGGCACGATGTGCTTGAGGATGATCTTGAACGACCGCTGCCCGGAGGCGCGGGCGGCCTCGATGAATTCCCGCTGCTTGATCGACAGGGTCTGGCCGCGCACGATGCGGGCCATGGTGAGCCATTCCAGCGCACCGATCGCCGCAAACAGAAGGTAGACGTTACGGCCGAAGATCACCATCAGCAGGATGACGAAAAGCACGTAGGGCAGGGCGTACATGATATCGACGAAGCGCATCATGATTGCATCGACGCGGCCGCCGAAATAGCCGGCGACTGCGCCGTACAGAACGCCGATAACAACGGAGACGAGGGTTGCCACCAGGGCGACGGTTAGCGAGACGCGTGTACCGTAGAGCGTGCGGGCCAACAGGTCACGGCCATTGCCGTCGGTGCCGAAATAGTGGCCCGCGGCGAAGTCCGGAGCGCCGCGGAACGAGTTCCAGTCCGGATCCTCGTAGTTGAAGGGCAGGAAATACGGGCCGAATATGGCGACCAGCACCAGCACTGCCAACACGATCAGCGAAAGTGCTGCCGCCTTGTTGCGCAGGAGGCGACGCATGGCATCGCCGGTGAGGGAGCGCCCCTTGGGTGCGAGCCCTTCTGCCGAAAGCAATTCCGCTTCCAGCAATTCTCTCTTGGCGGAATTGAGGATCATCGCATTCTCACTTTCGGGTCGAGCCATGCATAGGCGATGTCGACCAGCAGGTTGAGGACCACGATCAGCACCATGTAGAAGATGACCGTGCCGAGGACCATGCCGTAGTCTCGATTAAGGGCAGCACCGACGAAGTAGCGCCCGACGCCGGGAAGACCGAAGATGCTTTCGACGACCAGCGAGCCGGTCAGCAGGTAGCTTGCCGCAGGCCCTAGATAGGAGACGACGGGCATCATGGCCGGCTTCAATGCGTGGCGCATGATCGTCAGCCGCGGGCCGATACCCTTGGCCTTGGCGGTGCGGATGAAGTTTTGGCTCATGACCTCGATCATCGAGCCGCGCATCAGGCGTGAGATGCGTGCCGCATGCGGCAGCGTCAGTACGATGATGGGCAGGATCAGGAACTTGATCGAACCATCGCCCCAGCCGCCGACCGGCAGCCAGCCGAGCGTGTTGCCGAAGACGAGCTGAAGGATGGGGGCGATGAGGAAGCTTGGCATGACCAAGCCGATGAGGAGACCTCCGCCCAGCCAGTAGTCGGCCGCGCGGTTTTGATAGAGCGCCCCAAGACAGCCTATGAAGACGCCGACGACCGTTGCGAGCACGAAGGCGACGCCGCCGATAGTCAGCGTATAGGGGAAGCCGGACATGATCTGCTGGGTGACGGTGAAGTCCTGATTGGCGAAGGAGGGGCCAAGGTCGCCCTTCATGACGTCGCCGACATAGATCAGGTATTGCTCAACCAGGGGCTTATCGAGGTTGTAGTGAGCCGCAAGGTTGGCTTTGACTTCGGGCGGCAATGGCCTTTCGCCATCGAAAGGGCCGCCAGGAGCGAGGCGCAGAATGAAAAAACACACTGTCACGGCAATCCACAAGACGGGGATTGTCGACAGCAAACGACGGAGAGCGTAGCCAAACATGGTCTTAGACGGCTCCCTCCCGGTTGTGTCCGGGAGGGAGCCTGTTCCCAATTATTCTTTAACCGACAGCCAGCGCGTGCGGTGGATGTCTTGGATGTTGTCGACGAAGCCCTGGACCTTCGGGGCGACGATGTTCTGGGAAACGTAGTAGTAGATCGGGATTGCGGCGCTGTCGTCGAGGGCCAGCTGTTCGGCCTTCTTGTAGATCTCGGCGCGCTTCTTCAGATCGATCTCTTCGTTGCCCTGCTTGATGAGGGCATCGTAATCCTTGTTGCTCCAGCGGCCGTAGTTCATTTCGACGCCGGTGGACAGCAGGTTCAGGAAGTTGATCGGGTCGTTATAGTCGGCGAGCCAGCCGGCGCGACCGATCTGTACCTCGCCGCGCTGCATTTCATCGTAATGCACCTTGGTTTCGGTGTTGTAGAGCTCGATATCGACGCCAAGCGGCTTCCACATGGCGGCGATCGCAACGGCGATGCGCTTGTGGTTGTCGTTGGTGTTGTAGCGCAGCTGTGCCTTCAGCGGATGATCAGGACCGAAGCCTGCTTCCTTCAGCAGCTTCTTGGCCTCTTCGACCTTCTGCTTGTAGGGCTCGTCCTTCCAGCTGACATAGGCCGGCTCGCCGTAATTGGCCGTGCCCGGCGGTACCCAGGAATACATCGGCAATTCACCGGTTCCGAGGATCTTCGGGCCGATGACCTCACGGTTGACGGCCATGGAGAGAGCCTGGCGGACGCGCTTGTCGTTGAAGGGCGGCTTGGTGGCGTTCAGGACGTAGTAGTAGGTGCCAAGGAAGGGCACCACATGCGCCTGGCCGGGAAGGTTCTTCTGTATCCACTCGAACTGGTCGGCGGGGAACGAGGTGAGGATATCGAATTCGCCGGCACGATAGCGCTTCAGGGCAGCGGCCTGATCTTCCAGCGTGTAATAGTTGACGTTGTCGATCTTCACGTCCTTGGCGTCGTAATACTGGTCACTCTTGACCATGCTGACGTGCGAACCAGGCACCCATTCGGTGGGCTTGTACGGGCCGTTGGTGACGATGTTGCCGATCTTGACCCACTGGTCGCCCTTGGCTTCCACGACGTGCTTGGGCAGCGGATAGGCCGTGTAGTGCATCAGGGCGTTGAGGAAGTAGGGGGTGGGATTCTCGAGCGTGATTTCCAGCGTCTTGTCGTCGATCGCCTTGACGCCGAGCTGGGTCGGATCCTTGATCTCGCCCTTGTTGATCTTTTCCGCGTTCAGGATCGTATATTGCAGATAGGCGTACTGTGCGGCGGTCTTCGGGTCCATCAGGCGCTGGAAGGCAAAGACGAAGTCCTGTGCCGTCACCGGCTGGCCGTCTGACCACTTGATGCCGTCACGCAGCTTGAAGGTATAGACCTTCTGGTCGGGAGAAATGGTCCAGCTTGCGGCCTGGCCGGGAATGGGGTTGTCCTTGGGATCCTCGGTCACCAGTCCTTCGAAAATATCGCCGTCGATGCGGTTTTCCCAGTCGCCGGAAATTTTTTGCGGGTCGAGCGAAGTCGGGTCGCCGCCGTTGTGGATATTCAGTGTGGCAGCGTGCGCGGAGAAGCTCAATACCGTGCTGACGAGAGCTGTCGCGAGGAATTTGCTGGTGAAATGAGTCATACCTTTTCCCACCTTTCTGGAGTTATTATCCTTGTTTTACAAGGGTGTTTTTGATCCCGCAGGTGACCTGTACGTGCAGGTCAATGCGGGAAGTTATCGAAAGCGACGTCGCTTTCAAGTCAAAAAAAGTCGGGCATGCTTAGCGTGTGAACTTTCATATTGATAATTCGCTAAAATTGATACTGCGAATTTATCCGCCCGTTGGTTGAACTTCCCAGCAAGCCGATTGCAGCTTGCCGCCCGCGCCCGAGTGTGCAAACTGGAGAACCTTGTGCGATATCGAGGCGGTTTGATGAAATCGACGAATGACGTGGCGGGAGCCGACTGGTGGCGCGGGGCTGTGATCTATCAGGTCTATCCGCGGTCGTTTCAGGACACGGATGCCAACGGGCTCGGCGACATCAGGGGGATAACCCGGCGCTTGCCTCACATTGCCGCACTCGGGGTCGATGCGATCTGGCTGGCGCCGTTCTTCACCTCGCCGATGGCCGACATGGGCTATGACGTCGCCGATTATTGCGACGTCGATCCGATTTTCGGCACGCTTGCCGACTTCGACGAGATGATGGCGGCAGCGCATGAGCTGGGGTTGAAGGTCATCATCGACCAAGTGATCTCGCACACGTCGGACCGGCATCCCTGGTTCGTGGAGAGCCGGGAAAGCCGCGACAATCCCAAGGCGGACTGGTATGTCTGGGCCGATCCGAAGCCAGACGGCACGGCGCCCAACAACTGGTTGTCGATCTTCGGCGGACCCGGCTGGGAGTGGGACGGCGTGCGCCGGCAATATTACCAGCACAACTTCCTGACCTCGCAGCCAGATCTGAACTTCCACCATCCGGAGGTTCAGGACGCGGTGCTTTCGGCCGTGAAATTCTGGCTGGACCGAGGCGTGGACGGTTTCCGCCTGGATACGGTCAATTACTATTTCTGCGACAAGAAGCTCCGGGACAATCCGGCGGCGCTCGTCGCATCGAGCGGGCTCGATGCTCCCGAAAGCAACCCTTACGGGATGCAGAACCACCTCTACGACAAGACGCAGCCGGAGAATATCGGCTTTCTGAAGCGGTTCCGGGCATTGCTCGATCAGTATGAAAACCGCACGACCGTCGGCGAAGTGGGCGACGGCGCGCGCTCGCTGGAGACGGTCGCGGCCTATACCAGCGGCGGCGACAAGCTGCATATGTGCTACACGTTCGACCTTTTGGGGCCTGATTTCACGCCGGCGCATTTCCGCCGCTGCGTCAGCGATTTTCAGGATAATGTCGTTGACGGCTGGGTCTGCTGGGCCTTTTCCAACCATGACGTCCAGCGTCATGTCAGCCGTTTTGCCGAGAATGAGGAAGAGCAGCCGCGTGTCGCAAAGCTCGCGATTTCGCTGCTATCAACCCTGCGCGGTTCGATCTGCCTCTATCAGGGCGAGGAATTGGGTCTGCCCGAGGCGGAGCTTGCCTTCGAGGATCTGCGCGATCCCTATGGTATTCGCTTCTGGCCGGCCTTCAAGGGCCGTGACGGATGCCGCACGCCGATGCCCTGGGAGGCGAGCCGCGCCCACGCCGGCTTTACGACGGCCGACAAATCGTGGCTGCCGGTTCCCTATCAGCACGCGGCGCTCGCCGTCGACAAGCAGGAAGCCGACGAGGATTCGGTGCTGCATCACTATCAGCGGACACTGGCCTTCCGTGCGGAACATGCCGCCTTGCGCGATGGTGATATGACCTTCCTCGACACGGAGGAAGACGTTCTCGCGTTCACGCGCTCAAAGGGAGAGGAGACGCTGCTCTTCGTCTTCAATCTCTCCCGCAAGCCCATGAAGGTCGCCTTGCCGAAAGAGATCAAGCTTGGCAAGACGATCGCCATGCCAGGGTTTGGCACGGCGGATGCCGGAGCGGCGGTGGCGCTTGATGCGCTTGATGTCTATTGCGGCAAGCTCGCCTGATCAGCCGATCAGCATGAACTTGTCGACATCGACAAGGCCCTTGTCCGATATCTTCAGATGCGGGATTACGGGCAGGGGCAGGAAAGCAAGCTGCAGGAAGGGTTCTTCCAGCGTCGCGCCAAGGGCATAGGCCGCCTGACGCAGATGGTGCAGCGTGTCGCGCACGCTTTCGTAGGGCTCAAGGCTCATCAGGCCGGCGACCGGCAGGGAGATCTCGCCGGTCACGACGCCATCCTCGACGACGACGAAGCCGCCGTTGATGTCGCTGAGGCGGTTGGCGGCGAGCGCCATGTCATCCTCGTTGACGCCGACAACGCAGATATTGTGGCTGTCATGGCCGACGGTCGAGGCGATGGCGCCCTTCTTCAACCCGAACCCCTGGACGAAACCGTTGGCGTGGTTGCCGTTCTTGCCATGCCGCTCGATGACGGCGACCTTGATGACGTCGTTGCCGAGATCGATATCGGTCTGGTTGCCCTTGGTCGGCAGGCGATATCGGCGATGTTCGGTGATGATCTTGCCTGGTGTCACGCCGATGACGGAGCTTTCGCCTTCGCTGACCGGGACGCCGAAGTCGGCAGCGTTGATCGGGCGGGCCTTGACGCTATCAAGGCCGACCGGAGCAATGGCATTGCGGGTCGCGAAGAGTTCGGCCGTCACCTGTCTGCCGGAGGAGAAGACGATCTCGGCCTTGCAGTTTTCGAGGCTGTCGATGACGACGAGATCGGCGCGCCAGCCGGGCGCCACGAGGCCGCGATCGCGCAGGCCGAAGGCGCGGGCGGCCGAAATCGAGGCGGCGCGATAGATCGCCAAGGGCTCGACGCCATGCGCAATTGCCGTGCGGATCATGTAATCGAGATGGCCTTGTTCGGCGATATCAAGCGGATTGCGGTCGTCGGTGCAAAGCGCGAGGTGGGGTGACAGGCGCTCGGTGATGATGGGCATCAGCGCATGCAGATCCTTGGAGACGGAGCCCTCGCGCACGAGAACATGCATGCCCTTGCGGATCTTTTCCAATGCCTCTTCTGCCGTGGTGGATTCGTGCTCCGTGCGAATGCCTGCGGAGAGATAGCCATTGAGGTCATTGCCGCGCAGCAGCGGCGCGTGGCCGTCGATATGGCCGCCCTGGAAGGCTTCGAGCTTCGCCATGCAGACGGGATCCTTATGGACCACGCCGGGGAAATTCATGAATTCGGCAAGGCCGATCACCTGCGGATGATTACGGAAGGGCAAAAGCGTTTCGATCGGCAGATCGGCGCCCGATGTTTCCAGATGCGTCGCCGGCACGCAGGAGGAGAGCTGGACGCGGATATCCATGATCGTTTCCAGCGAACAGTCGAGGAAGTATCGGATGCCTTCGGTGCCGAGAACATTGGCGATCTCATGTGGATCGCAGATGGCTGTGGTGACGCCATAGGGCAGGACGCAGCGATCGAACTCGAGCGGGGTTACCAGCGAGGATTCGATGTGGAGATGCGTGTCGATGAAGCCCGGGACGACGATGCGGCCGGAAATATCGATCTCCTGACGGCCTTGATAATCGCCGCAGGTGCCGACGATGCGATCGCCGCAGATGGCGATATCCGAGGCCACCAGCTCGCCCGTGACCAGATCGAAGAAACGGCCGTTTTTCAGAACAATGTCCGCAGGCTCCCGACCGACGCCCTGGTCGATATAGCGTTCGAGTTTGGTGGTCATGTTTGTCCCTCGCATATGGATCGCCCCTCATGCCAGCTCTTTTGCTGATGCAAAAGGAGGCGTGAGGGGCGGAGATGTATTCGAGCTTATGCCTCAGATATTATTCTGCAAGATCTCGCGAAGCTTGCCGAACAGCTCGTCGATATGGTGCTTTTCGATGATCAGCGGCGGTGAAAGCGCGATGATGTCGCCGGTGGTGCGGATCAGGAGGCCCTTTTCATAGGCCTTCAGGAAGGCGGTGAAGGCGCGCTTGGTAGGTTCGCCGGCGATCGGGTCGAGCTCGATGGCGCCGATCAGGCCGGTGTTTCTGATGTCGATGACATTCGGGCAGTCCTTGAGCGAATGCAGGGCGTCGGCCCAGTAGTCGGAAAGCTCGGCTGCGCGGGTGAGCAGGCCTTCTTCCTTATAGGTGTCGAGTGTTGCAAGCGCCGCGGCCGAGGCGATGGGGTTGCCGGAATAGGTGTAGCCGTGGAAGAACTCGATCATGTGCTCGGGCCCCTGCATGAAGGCGTCATGGATCTCCGAGGTGACGAAGACCGCGCCCATCGGGATGACGCCGTTCGTCAGGCCCTTCGCCGTGGTGATGATATCAGGCTTCACATCGTAATACTGAGCGGCAAAGGGGGTGCCGAGACGGCCGAAGCCGGTGATGACTTCGTCGAAGATCAGCAGGATACCGTGCTTGGTGCAGATTTCGCGCAGCTTCTGCAGGTAGCCTTTCGGCGGAATGAGTACGCCGGTGGAGCCGGCGACCGGTTCGACGATGACGGCCGCGATGGTCGAGGCATCATGCAGCGTGACGATGCGCTCCAGCTCGCTGGCAATATCACCGCCATGCTCGGGCTCGCCGCGGGTGAAGCTGTTCTTGCCGGGGAGATGGGTGTGCGGCATGTGATCGACGCCGGTGAGCAGCGTGCCGAACATCTTGCGGTTCGTGACGATGCCGCCGACGGAGATGCCGCCGAAGTTGACGCCGTGATAGCCGCGCTCGCGGCCGATGAGGCGGAAGCGCGAGCCGTTGCCCTTCACGCGGTGGTAGGCAAGCGCGATCTTCAGGGCCGTCTCGACCGACTCCGAGCCGGAATTGGTATAAAGGACATGGTCGAGGCCTTCAGGGGCGATATCCACCAGGCGGTTCGCCAGCTCGAAAGCTTTTGGGTGGCCAAGCTGAAAGGCGGGAGCATAGTCGAGCTCGCCCGCCTGCTGGCCGATGGCTTCGGTAATTTTCGGCCGGCAGTGTCCCGCGTTCACGCACCACAGACCTGCTGTTCCGTCCAGTACCTGCCGACCGTCGTGGGTGGTGTAGTACATATCCTTGGCGCTGACGAAGAGGCGCGGTTCCTTCTTGAATTGGCGGTTGGCCGTAAACGGCATCCAGAAGGCGCGCAAATCGTTGGGGGTGGCATTCAAACGGTCCGACATGCTGTTCTCCAATGGCCATTCGGGGGCTCATTTCCCGACCGCGGCGCTGCGCCGCGCGATTATATTTACTGCTTGGTCAAATTATCAGCCGGCCCTTTTGCGTCAAGGCAAAGATGGGGGCGGAGAAGGGAGGTTGGCCATCCGGCAGGGATTGGATCGCTGCGCATCGACGTGGCGGAAGAAGAATTGTCCGTAGACGTGATACGGGCTCGTCCAGACATGAAAAAACTGGCAAATCCGAAGATTTGCCAGTTAAAGCAGTAAAACACCTGGTAATGAAAGCAAGTCGATCTTTCAGGGTCTAAAGTGTCCCCCACGGATCGTCTGTCGACAGGCCATGAGCTTTTAAGGCTCTTAAGCAGCCGATCTACTTTTTTCCGGCTCGCAATAAATGTCTTCCAGCGTTTCAAGAACACGGATCACCGATTCCGATGTGCTGGAGTAGTAAATGGTTTGAGCGTCACGACGCGTCTTGACCAGCTTCTGAGCGCGAAGCTTCGAAAGATGCTGCGAAAGTGCTGATTGGCTCAGTCCGACCTGATTGGCAAGAACGCCAACAGGAACTTCACCCTTAACGAGACTGCAAAGGATCAAAAGACGCTTCGGGTTCGCCATTGCTGATAATAATGCTGCCGCAACATTAGAGTGTTCGGCCAAATCTCTTGTCTTCATCTGTTAATCTTCCCAATGCGGAGCGTACATCAGAAACTGTGCTATTTCCAACCCGGCCCTAACCGATATCTAACAATACCAAGAGGGGTCGAAGATTGTATATACCTAAATTTAAGGTATCGAGTATGCTGTTTTAGGTATGTACGTATGATGCCTCGGCGATAGTGCGAAGGTCTCCAACGTCCCATCCAGGGGCTTAATTAGACCAAAATAGGTCGATTCTTATCGTTTCGGAGCCGCAAATATGCCAATTTTGGTCACCGCGGATTTGCAACCTGTCAATATTGGCCGTTTCTACGTTAAGCTGTCCACCTACTAATTCTCGCACTATTGTATGATTTTATTACCGCTGAGTTTTGTTGTCGGTTCGAAGCGCCGTCAGGTCCGCTGAGGACAAGATATAGGCCCTTCCGAAGCCGCCGTTCAGGCTGGCATCAAGCGGAACGAGGCGGAAAAAGCAGAAATCCGGAAAGTCGATATAGAGCTTGGATTTCGGGTGGCGATCGAGAAAAAGCGTTCGAATGCGATCGTGAGCTTGGCTTTGCCGATCGATGCGCTCCGCGTTGCAGCGCAAGGTCAGGCGAGGATGGGCGAGAGGGTCGCCCTTGCCGGGATCGCCAAAGAGCGCGGAAGCGCGGCTGTCCTTCATCAAAGCCTTGGTATGTGAGGAGAGACCGGAGACCAGAATGACCGGCGCGCCATGGGCATCCGTGGCGACCAGGACGCGGCTGACGGAGGGAAAACCGGTTTCGGGGTCGATGACGGCCAAGGCTGCATGTGCGGCTTTGTGCATGAGGTCGCGCGCCTGAATGCGCGCATCCTCGTTCGTTTCCCGGATCACCGATGGTTTATCGTTCATTAACGGCTCCGTGAATTGAGGAGCAGTCGCGAACGACTACTCCTTTCGCCGGTGGCTGGTTAGGCCCGACACGACGTCTTGCGCCGAGATCGTTCCAATAATCGTGCCGTTGTCAACAACGCCGATGTTGCCCGGCTGACGTGTCAGGGCGTCAAGAATATCGACAAGCGGCGTCGCGGCGGTTGCCGTGGCGGTGACGGAACCGGCATTGGCCGAATGTCCGACGCCTTGCTGCATGATGTCCCGTGCCGTCAGCATGCTGATCGGGTTCATGTGCTGCACGAAGTCGGCCACATACTGATCAGCCGGATTCTTGACGATCTCCTGCGGTGTTCCGCACTGGATGATGTGTCCGCTTTCCATGATGGCGATACGGTTGCCGATGCGGAATGCTTCATCCAGATCGTGGCTGACGAAGAGGATCGTCCGCTTCAGGCGGCGCTGGAACTCCAGGAGCTCGTCCTGCAGGCGGGTGCGGATCAGCGGGTCGAGGGCGGAGAACGGCTCGTCCATAAGCAGGATCGGGGCACCGGTCGCGAAGGCACGTGCCAGGCCGACGCGTTGTTGCATGCCGCCCGAAAGTTCGTTGACCTTGCGATTGGCCCATTGCGCGAGGTTGACGAGCTGAAGCTGCTCGTCGACGCGCTTCTTGCGTTCTGCTTCCGGCACACCGGCAAGCTCAAGCCCGAAGCCGACATTGTCGGCGACCGTGCGCCAGGGCAGAAGCGCGAACTGCTGGAAGACCATGGAGACGGTGTGCATACGCAGGTCGCGCAGGGCCTTTGGGCTGCAGGAATAGGGGCTGACGGCGCCGTTCTTCGTGTTGACGGAGACCTCGCCGCGCACAACCGGCGCCAGGCCGTTGACGGCACGCAGCAGCGTTGATTTGCCAGAGCCGGACAGGCCCATGAGTACCAGGATTTCGCCTTCCTCGATTTGCAGCGAGGCATTGGCGACACCGAGCACCATGCCGGTAGACTTGCCGATCTCGTCGCGCGACTTGCCTTCGTCGACGAGTTTCAGCGCGGCATCGGGACGATCGCCGAAGATGATGCTGACATTTTTGAAATCGACGGCGACGGTCATGAGCGGTCTCCTTCGCCGGGCGCGCGGAACATACGGTCTAGAATGATCGCCAGGATGACGATGCAGGCACCGGAATCGAAGCTCTTGGCGACGTTGACGCTATTCAGCGCGCGCAGAACCGGCACGCCGAGGCCGGGGGCGCCGACGAGTGCGGCGATCGAGACCATCGAGAGCGACAGCATGATCGTCTGCGTCAGGCCCGCCATGATCTGCGGCGTGGCAAAGGGCAACTCGACCTTGCGCAGAACCTGGCGCGGCGTCGCGCCGAAGGATTCGGCTGCTTCCACCAGCGAAGGGGGAGTGGAAATGATGCCGAGGCGGGTCATGCGGATCGGTGCGGGAAGAGCAAAGACGACGGTGGCGACCAGGCCCGGGACCATGCCGAGACCGAGCAGGATCATTGCCGGCACAAGATAAACGAAGGTAGGGATGGTTTGCATCAGATCGAGGATCGGCCGCATGATGGCGTAAAGCCAGGGACGCCGGGCTGCGGCGATACCGAGGGGGACGCCCACCAGCATGCACACGAAGGTGGAGGCCAACACCAGCGCCAGCGTCTCGGTCGTCTCTTTCCAGTAGCCCTGGTTGATGGTGATCAGCAGGCCGATCAAGGTGAGGACCGTGATCGTGACGCTCCGGCGCATCCAGTATGCGATTGCCGTGAAGACAACGACGACGATCAGCGGATGCGGTGCCTGCAAGACGAACAGCAGTCCGTTGATTCCATGCGCGACAACGAAGGAAAGGCCGTCGAAGAACCATGTGACATTGCTCGTCAGCCAGTCGACGACGGCTTTGGCCCATGGCCCGATGGGGATGCGGTAATCGGTTAACCAGTTCACGTCTTTGCCCACGATTGGGGGCGGCGTTTCCGATTGTTACGTATGCTGCCGGAGGTGCCGCCGAAGAATAACGGTCTGTCACGCCACACAAGCCGTTGTCCGGGTGGTGGCGGGACGCGAAAGCAAGCAGTCCATCCTGGGAAGAGAAAGGGGCGGTTTAGCCGCCCCTCCATCCACCCGCGTTACAGGCCGAGCTTGGCCTTGACCGCTGCCAGGCCGTCACCGCCATCCTTGGTGGTGACGCCGGCAAGCCATGGCGTGATTGCAGTCGGATTGGCCTTCAGCCATTCCGTCGCCGCAGCTTCCGGTTCCTTGCCGTCATTCAGGATCTTGCCCATGATTTCGTTTTCCATCGGCAGCGAGAAGACGAGATTTTTAACGAAGGTGCCGACGTTCGGGCATTCCTGCAGATAACCGGCCCGGACGTTGGTATAGACGGTCGCACCACCGAAGTTCGGTCCGAACACGTCGTCACCGCCAGTGAGATAGGTCATCTTGTAGGTGGTGTTCATCGGATGCGGAGCCCAGCCGAGGAAGATGATCGGCTTGCCTTCCTTGTCGGCGCGGGAAACCTGGGCAAGCATGCCCTGTTCGGAGGACTCGACCACTTCGAAGCCCTTGAGGCCGAAGGTGTTCTTGTCGACCATGTCGATCACCAGGCGATTGCCGTCATTGCCCGGCTCGATGCCATAGATCTTGCCGTCGAGATCGTCCTTGTGGGCGGCAATGTCCTTGAAGTCCTTGATGCCGAGATCTGCGCCCTTTTGGTTGGTCGCCAGCGTATACTTGGCGCCTTCCAGATTGGCGCGGACGGTCTCGACCGATTTGTCCGCAGCGAAAGGTTTGATGTTTTCGGCCATGGAGGGCATCCAGTTGCCGAGGAAGACATCGATGTCCTTGTTCTTCAGGGACTGATAGGTCACCGGCACGGCCAGCACCTTGACGTCGGTATCATAGCCAAGCGCCTTCAGGAGAATGGAGGCGGTGGCCGTTGTAGACGTGATATCGGTCCAGCCCACATCGGCGAAGTGCACGGTGCTACAGCTTGCCGGTTCTGCTGCGGAGGCCGTGGTGGCGCCCAATGTCAGTGCGGAGAGAGTTGAAGCGAAAGCGATTGCAGTAAGGGTCATTTTTATCATTGCGTGACTCCCAGTCTAACGTTCCCAAGCAACCACCAATAACTGACATTTTCAAGCGACCACAGTGTATTTGCGGCGGTTTGAGGGGGCTGAATGCGACGCCGGTCTTTTTCTGTCCGCCGGTGACTAAGGCTTTTGCCCCTCGGGCGAGGCGCGCCTGAATCCTGTGGTTTTCGCCGCGACCATCTTTTCTTATCGCCCTGGAGCACCCATGAAGCATTCAAGGAGAATGTCATGGCCAAGCTGTACTTCCATTATTCGACGATGAATGCCGGCAAATCGACGATGCTGCTGCAGGCCGCTTATAATTATCAGGAGCGCGGCATGCGCACCGCAGCCTTCATCGCAGCCCTCGATGATCGCGCCGGGCGTGGCACGATCGCCTCGCGCATCGGCCTGACGATGGATGCGTTGCCCTTCGAAACCAGCGACGATCTCTATGTCATGGTCGATGAAATGCATGCGAGCGAGCCGCTTGCCTGCGTCTTCGTCGATGAGGCGCAGTTTCTGACGCGCGAGCAGGTCTGGCAGCTTGCCCATATCGTCGACCGCCTCGGCCTTCCGGTCATGACTTACGGGCTGCGCACGGATTTCCACGGGCGCTTGTTTCCGGGTTCGCAGGAACTGCTGACCATCGCCGACGAATTGCGCGAGGTGCGCACCATTTGCCATTGCGGGCGCAAGGCGACGATGGTCGTGCGCCTGGACGCCGCCGGCAAGGTCGTTCACGAAGGGGCGCAAATCGAAATCGGCGGCAGCGATAAATATGTCTCGCTTTGCCGTCGCCATTGGGAAGAGGCGATCACCTGCGAGTGAAGCGCCTGCAAGCCTTCGATAGCGTTGCGGACTCTCTTCGGCATATGGTCATCTGTCGAGATTGAGCTAATCTGGAGGGATGATGAAATTGCTATGTCTGATGTCGATGGCCATTGTGCTTGCCTCGACCTCTTCCGTGCTTGCGGATGGCGATGCGGTCGCGGGCGCCGTCGTTTTCAAGAGATGCGGTGCCTGTCATACGGCGACCGGGCCTGACAATCGCGTCGGCCCTTCGTTGATGGGCGTCGTCGGACGAGCCGTCGCAAGCAAGCCGGATTATGCCTACTCGCCGGCGATGAGGGCATTCGGCGCGGATGGCAAGGTCTGGGATGACGCGCTGCTGCGGAAATATCTACCGGCGCCGCAATTCCTCGTCAAAGGCACCCGGATGGCGTTCCCCGGTCTGAAAAACGAAAAAGACCTCGACAACCTTATTGCCTATCTGAAGAATCCCGCCGCTGCCCAATAGTTTTCGTGCATTTCCTTCGCCTCAGGAAGCGGCTAGTCTCGCGCCAGAGGTAGGGGAGGGAATGCTTTCATGGTCAGGCCTCATTCCTTCGATGGCATGCTCGACAAGGCGCGAACGACGCTCGATGACGCCATGAACGACGCGAATTCGGCAGTGGCGACGCTCGCAGGTCACGCCAGGGAGGGCGAGCGCGTCGAAGTCGTCAATTTTCCCGTCGAAGAAGCGTCCGTCCGTGAAGCGGTCGAACTGCTGGACCGTTGGAAATCGGTCGCCCTGTCGCTGGTCAAGGAACTGGATCATGCGACCGAGGAGGCGGATCTGCAGCATCGGCGATTGTTCAACGAGAAGCTCGGCCTTGAAAATGCAAGCCTGCTCAGCCGGACACTGGCGCGCGGACCCATGAAGCCGGAGGCTATCATCGCCGATCTCGATACGGTCCTGGCTGCATCAGCTGAACTCGATCTTCTTTTCAAGCAGGCAAGACCCGTATTCTCCCGATACTTCCATGGCTGCGAACTCCAACTCGAAGGCGTGATCGAACGTCGGCGGAAACTCGATTTCGATATAGAGGAGACGCAGCGCCGGGCCGATGTCCTGGCGGAAAAGCTCATGTATCAGCGGCGCAACCGCCCATCCTCGCGTCATGCCGATCTGCAGTCCGAACTCGAAGCGGATTATCGTGCTCTGGTGGCGGAGCAGGATAATATTCGGCGGCAAGAACAGGAGCTGCAATCCCGCCGAATGGTGCGACAGCGCCTCATAGACATTTATGAAGGGCTGGCGACTGCTCTGAATGGGCAGATCGCCGCGATCGGCGCCATGGCTGCTAAGCTGAGCGTCGATATCGAGCAGCGGATCGCCTTGCTCAAGGCGCTGGCGACAGAAGTGGTGCCAGCATCGGCCACTGTTTCGCGAACGGCAGCGGTTGAGAGCCTGATCCAGGCGTTCGAGGCGAATGTGCTGGCGGGGCATGACCTTGCCGTGCGCAAGGCTCATGTCGATGCCGTCTTCAAAAGACGGCTGGAGCGGCATCTGTTACCCGTGTCCACAGACCTGAGCGGAGTAACGGAAGAGGCGCAACCTGAGGGTTGATTGCCGTTCGGCACTGAAAATTCCATGCGGACGGTTGTTGTTTTTCCCAAGAACACATATTTGCTGGAACGTGAATGGCGATAAGGACTTAATGATCCGAGGACCGCGGTGATTGTCGCGGCGTCCATTGCGCATGTTTTAGTGTGGTGCGTCCTTTGCGTGTCGGCGGGATGCGCGGTACCGTTTAGGAGGCGTGTCCATGCTTGACTCGATCACGGCGTTCTTCAAGCGGATTTGGGCCGCTATCGTACGATGGCTGGGATTGGTTTTCGTCGGGCTTAGCTGGCCATTTCTCGCAGCGCATGGCTGGTATCGGCAGCGCAACTGGCTGATCAAGCTGCCGGTTGCCGCCTTCGTGGCGCTGATGGCGCTACTTTATATCTATTTCGTTTGGCAAACGCAGGTATGGACCGGTTTCAACACGGCCTATCCGGACGTCTATAAATTCTCCGAGCGCAAATATTCGGCTGGGCAGGAGTTGCCGGCGACGGACGGCCAGCAGGCCGCCGCAACCGCGCCCAAGACCTGCCAAACCTCGGCTGTCGTCGATGTCGCAACCGATCTCATCGACTTCAACGTCAACCAGAATGCCTGGATATCTTCGATGCTGCTCTACAAGGCCGGCTTCTTCGGTATCTCATGGGATGACACGCCCTTCCTCGACAACAAGGCGTCTTTTCAGCGGGGCGTCAATTCCGTGGTTCGCCGCACCTCGGCCGAATTGGTCGATACGATCGGCCGCGTGCGCGGAACCTCCGGCATCAACAGCGATCTGCAGAAGGCGCGCGGCAACTTGCAGTTCGACGAGTCGAGCTGGTATTTCGGCCTGCATCCCTTCGGACCGAAAACGCCGAGCCCAAGCTACTATCGCGCCGCAATGACCAATCTGCGCAGCTTCAATGGCGACCTCGGCAACTGCAAGGCAATTTTTGACGGGCGCGCCGACAATCTCCTGCAGTTCGTCGACCACATAGCCAACGATCTCGGCAGCACGGCAGACATATTGGCGAAGCGCGCCGCGGATCACAGCTATGGCTGGCTGGACATGCGGGCCGACGATCGCTTCTGGTTCGCCTATGGTCAGCTCTACGCGAGCTATGGCATTCTGACCGCAGCCCGTTCGGATTTCCAGCAGGTGATCGCCGAGCGCAATGTTGGCACGCTTTGGGCTGACGTCACCACGCAATTGCAGGCAGCCTTGCGTATTCAACCCTTCATCATTTCCAATGGGCCGGAAGATAGCTCTTTCATGCCGAGCCATCTCGCGACCATGGGCTTCCATATTCTGCGGGTACGTTCAAGCCTCGTCGAAATCCGTACGGTTCTGGGCGGTCGCTAAACAAGGAATGGACTGCCCATCCGTTTCGGCGCGATGGTCGCGCATCAACGCTGAGCCCAGTCGTTGGGCTCGGTTTTGAGAGTGCTTGAATGAGGGCCTGCTTAGCTGATCAGCTTCAGGCGGATGGCTTTTGCGACGAGCTGCGTGCGGTTGACGCAATCGAGCTTCTTGATCGCATTCATCATATAAGCGTTGACCGTATGGTCGGAGAGGGTGAGGATCTGGCCGATCTCTACGGAGGTCTTCCCTTGAGCGGTCCAGCGAACCACTTCCAGCTCACGTGCCGAGAGAGAATGCGGCGTGGCACTATCGTTGCGCTTGAGGCAATTATAAGCATCGAGCGCCTGCAGCATGATCAGGGTGAGCTCGTTGATCTCACTCTGGCCAAGACTATTGCGATTGCCCATGAACCAGAAGACGAGGCGTTGACCATCCGGGGCGTTGACCGGAATGATGACGCTCATCGGGCAATTGTAATTGATCAGGAGCGCGCGAAGTTCGCGTGGTAGATCGGCGTCGGGTTCGGCGTCCTTTTCCAGCAGGTGCCAGGAGCGCGGCATTACCGAGTCGCGCGTGCGCAATAGCATTGGACAGCGGCGAACGAGCTGATGGCGATCGAATTCACGTACGAACTGGGCCGGCATCGTCCCTTCGATGAGCAACGGTGTCATCATCGTGTCGTCGGGAACCGGGGCGTTCATCAGAGCCATATGGCTGAAGCCAAAAGCTGACCCGGTCCGTTCCAGGGCCAGTGCAAAGGCCGCTTGTGTCCGAGCAGCAGCAAGCTCGGCAGAAAGCAGCAATTGTCTCTCGGCAGTAATGATATAGGACATATGAGTTGAAGCGCCCACAGCGTGTTATCGTTATCAAATACCGGATTTATGAGTGAATGCTAGACGCAAAAATACCACAGGACCAGAAATAATTTCATTTTCATATATTTTAATATTCAGACATGTAAAATTACAGAAATCTTCGCCCAAAATGGTCATTAAGCGTAAAAATAGCGTTTCCATTGGCCTAATTTCGACGAAACCGTACATTTTGCGCTGCGCTCGGCAGTTGAGGAGCAGCCGGCTGGGACGCATTTACCAGGCCAAAATGAGGTCTGAATGTGCGTTTTGGACCGCGCGGCCCGGGTTGCCAGAGAGGCAGGACTTGATCCAAAACTGTCCCATGCTTAGCGTTATGATTAACTGTTTATAACGAGTATAAGTTCGGTTCCATCTCATGTTGCTGAGATCCGACGGCGCCCATTTTCTTGTCGCCAGCTCTTGCAAGCGTGCAAGTAGTCAGGAGTTTCATCAAATGATGCGTTGCCGCGTCGGCGCGCCTTGCGAAGGCCCAAAGCGGTTGCTATCGGTCTTGCAAAAGTAATCGCTTGCAGGCGTATAGCTCATGAATTTTCGCTTCTTCCCGCAGCTTGCGGCGCGCTGTTGTCAAACGCTGTTGTGGTTCGTCACCAGCGTTTCGCTTCTGCTTGTTTCGCCTGTGCTTGCCGAAGCGGCTGGTGTCGCCGGTGGCACCCCGATGCAGTTTTTGCTCGTTCATGGCGAGATGGGCCAATGCCGGGCCGATAGCACTTGTCCAGACTGGATCTCCGCCGAAGGGCAGATCATGGCGGACACGCCGAGGAAGCTGCAGAAAATCCTGAAGCAGATCGGCAATCGCAAATTGCCCATCGTCGTCAGCTCGCCAGGTGGCGATGTCAAGGCGGCGATGGAGATGGCTCGCATCATTCGCAAGCAAAAGCTTTCGATCGCAGTTGGCCGCACCCGCTCGCGGGCGTGCCCCTATGCCGAGCCGATCTGCTCTGCGGCTTTTGCCAAGGACGGTTCGATCACAGGGCAGCCATTCTCTTATGGGGCAATCTGCTTTTCGGCCTGCCCGCTGTTTTTTGCAGGCGGCGTTCAGCGCGTTTCCAGCCCCTTCGCGCTGCTCGGGGTTCATCAGATCACCACCACCTACAGCGAAGTGCGCGTCCAGTACCGCACCGAATATGAGATGGTAGACGGCAGGCGCAAGGTCATTTCCAAGAAGGAGATCGGCCGCAAATTCGTCGGCAAATATGACACGACGAAGCTCGACAAGGCGCAAAGAGCCAGGCTGGTCAGCTTCCTCGACAAAATGGGTGTAGACCGGGGACTTGTCGATCTGATGCTTGGAACCGACCCGAATGGCATTCATCTGATTTCGCAGATGGACGCGTTGAGGCTGAAGCTGACGACGGAGCTTGCCGATGCCGATGCCCTGGTCTCGGCTCGCAACTGCAAGGAAAATCAATCGATTTCCGATTGTGTTGCGCCGGCTCCGTCGACGACCGATGCACCGATGACCAGCGCATCGGCAATGGCCGGCAAGTAGCTGCCGCTCCGGCCTCAGCTATCCTTTGGCTTTGGCTTTCGCCATGATCTTCTCCAGGAAGCCGAGCAACAGCGCCGAGACGACGAAGGCGAGGTGGATGATCGTGAACCACATCAGCTTGGCGTTGTCGTATTGGGTGGCGTTCAGGAAGATCTGCAGCAGGTGGATCGAGGAAATGGCGACGATCGAGGACGCGACCTTGATCTTGAGGCTGCCTGAATCGAGCTTGCCGATGAACGAGACCTCGCCCTGGTCTTCGGCCTCGTCAAAGCGGCTGACGAAATTCTCGTAGCCCGAAATCATTACCATGACGATCAGGCTTGCCACCAGTGCGGCATCGATGAGGCCGAGAATGGCCAGGATCATGTCGGCTTCGTCATATGCAAAGACGTTGATCGCAACCTTGTAGAACTTATAGGCAAAGGAAACGGCGTAGACGGCGAGCGAGGCGGCGAGGCCGAGATAGAAAATCACCAGGAGCCAGCGACTGGAGAGGATGATGCGCTCGACCAGCAATTCCAGGGACTTCATATCTTTTTCTTTCCTTCTCGGTTTTCATTGGATGCCGAAAATAGGCATGTCGCCGTCTTGAGACAAGGCGGTGCGTTTCGACAAACAGAGTGCTTTGCCACTATTCACACTCGATACATATTGGTTTATCCCGACAGGGAAATGACCGTATGTTTGGGGGCGAGACTTATGGCGACGACCGTGGCATCCGACATCGAGATTGCGCGCGCGGCAAAGAAGCTGCCGATTACGGAGATCGGTGCAAAGCTCGGCATTCCGGCGGAAGATCTCGCACCTTACGGCTACGACAAAGCAAAGATCGGTGCCGGATTCATTGCGGCGCAGGCCGACAAGAAGGACGGCAAGCTGATCCTCGTCACGGCCATCAATCCGACACCGGCGGGCGAGGGTAAGACCACCACGACGGTCGGCCTTGGCGACGGCCTGAACCGGATCGGCAAGAAAGCGGTGGTCTGCGTGCGCGAGGCGTCGCTTGGCCCATGTTTCGGCGTGAAGGGTGGTGCGGCGGGCGGCGGCTACGCGCAGGTTATCCCGATGGAGGACATCAACCTCCACTTCACTGGCGATTTCCATGCGATCACGTCGGCCCATAATCTGCTGGCCGCGCTGATCGACAACCATATCTACTGGGGCAACGAGCAGAATATCGACATCAGGCGCATCACCTGGCGCCGCGCAATGGACATGAACGACAGGGCGCTGCGCGATATCGTCTCGTCGCTCGGCGGCGTTGCGAACGGCTTTCCGCGCGAAGGCGGCTTCGACATTACCGTCGCCTCGGAGGTGATGGCGATCCTCTGTCTGGCCTCCGACCTCAAGGATCTGGAAAAGCGGCTCGGCAACATCATCATCGGTTATCGCCGTGACCGCACGCCCGTCTATGCCCGCGATCTGAAGGCTGACGGCGCCATGGCCGTGCTCCTGAAGGATGCGATGCAGCCGAACCTCGTGCAGACGCTGGAGAACAATCCGGCGCTGGTGCATGGCGGCCCCTTCGCCAATATCGCCCATGGCTGCAATTCGGTGATCGCCACGCGCACGGCGCTGAAGCTCGCCGATTATGTGGTGACGGAAGCGGGCTTCGGCGCCGATCTCGGTGCCGAGAAATTTTTCGACATCAAATGCCGGAAGGCAGGACTCTCGCCGGATGCCGCCGTCATCGTCGCGACCGTGCGGGCCTTGAAGATGAATGGTGGGGTGAAGAAGGACGATCTCGGCAAGGAGAATGTCGAGGCTCTGGTCAAGGGTTGCGCCAATCTCGGCCGGCATGTCGCCAATGTCCGCAAGTTCGGCGTGCCCGTCGTCGTCGCCATCAATCATTTCATCTCCGACACGGAAGCCGAAATCGAGGCGCTGAAGAATTATGTGGCACGCCTCGGCGCCGAGGCGATCCTCTGCAGGCACTGGGCCGAGGGCTCGGCTGGCATCGTCGATCTCGCGCACAAGGTAGTCGAGCTTGCCGAATCCGGCCAGGCAAAGTTCCAGCCGCTCTATCCGGACAATCTGCCGCTTCTGGAGAAGATCGAGATCGTCGCCTCGAAGATCTACCATGCCGGCGAGGTAACGGCCGACAAGACCATACGCGATCAGCTGCGGTCCTGGGAGGATCAGGGCTACGGCCATCTGCCCGTCTGCATGGCGAAAACGCAATATTCCTTTTCGACCGATCCGAACGTCCGCGGCGCCCCCGAGGGCCACATCGTTTCCGTTCGCGAGGTGCGGCTTTCCGCCGGCGCAGGCTTCGTCGTCGTCATCACCGGCGAGATCATGACCATGCCGGGCCTGCCGAAATCGCCGGCAGCCGAGAGGATTTTCCTCAATGATCAGGGCTACATCGAAGGACTGTTTTAAGTTCAGAATTCGATTCAACTTGCCGCTTGCAGGGCACCGGTTCGGCAGCTGCACCCGAAATTGTTGTCATCCAATTTTGGTAGGATATCTAACGTATTGACCTTGTCGCACTCTGAACAAGATCGGCACGGTCTAAGCATCGTTAAGACGGAGCCGGATCGTGACCGCTGATAACCGCGCAAGTTTGGATGAGATACGGGATTTCCACGCGAAGATGATGGCAGCGGCCAGCAGTTCTTCGGACGAAAGGCTGGAGCGCGCCTTCCGCCTCGTCAGACGCGAGGCGTTCATGGGGCCGGGACCCTGGCAGATCGTCGTCAACCGACGCCATCTTGAAACGCCGAGCGACAATCCCGTTTTTCTCTATCAGAATGTTCTGGTCTCGTTGGACAAATCCAAAGGCATCAACAATGGCGAGCCGTTTCTCCACGCGGCTTTTCTTGGCGCCGTCGCTCCGCAGCCCGGCGAGACGGTCATCCAGATCGGTACGGGGACGGGATATTACACTGCCATCTTGTCGACGCTGGTGACACCGGGCGGTCATGTCCATGCCGTCGAGATCGACGAGGCATTGGCCAGCCGCACGCGTGACAATCTCTCATCGTTCGAGGGTATTTCCGTCATCTGCGCCGATGCGACCGCGCTGGAGCTTCCGGAGGCCGATCTGATCTATGTGAATGCCGGCGTCGTGGCGCCGCCGATATCGTGGCTGCAGGCATTGCGGCCGGGAGGCCGGATCATCGTGCCCTGGCAGGCGAACGACAAGGTGGGACTTGCCGTCGTGATTACACGCGGGGAACAGGGGTTCAGCGCTCGGGCCTTGATGCCTGCCTATTTCATCCCCTGTATTGGGGCTTCTGATCCGATGCAATCCACGAAAACTCCAAATGGCGGTGAGGCTCGCTCCATCCAGTCGGTTTGGCTCACTCAGGATCGAGCGCCGGATGAAACGGCGGTGGCGATCTATAGAGACCTATGGTTCTCGAATGCAGGCCTCGGGGTTTGACGAGGTTCAAAGATCGCGGCACGGCCTATCCCGCGACGCGTTTCTAGTGGCAATAACGAAAGCCGCCGTTCCTTTCGATGACATCGAGATGAAAATGGGTCTCGTGGGCAGCGTCGCTCTCCGGGTCCAAAACGGTCGTGAAGTAGAGGCAGGCAGAGGCGCTGGCTGCACGCTGGAAGGCGCCCGTCAGCGTCGGGTCCTCGCGTCGCGGCTCGATTGCGATGGTCTTACCGTTTTCGAAGGTGAAGCTCGCGACATCGATGGCATTACCGCGGGCATGTTCGGAAATCTTGCCGGTGGAAGCATTGTTGCGCAGCCGGCAGACATAGGTCGACGCCTGATTGATGGTGACGATCTTGCCATTGTCCAATGCCGCGGCCGATGGGATGACACTTTCCTTCACCCATTGGGCTAGGGCGAGAGCCGCTTCGCAGCGCATTTTTCCTTCGGGCTTGAACTCTATGCCCGGCAGTGGGGAGCTAAGCGCGATCGGCTTGTCGATGCCGCAGCCATTGCCGTCGTCGATGCGGGCGATCTCCTTGAAGGTCGCTCCGATGGCGGTCAGCTCTTTCAGGCAGGCCTGGTGCTCCTCGTCCGGTTCGGAAGCGATAGTCAGAGGCGGACGGGGAGGACCCTGCATCTGCTGGCCAGTTGTCTGCTCCTCCGGCTGTGGCGCCGGCTTGTCTTCCGGCTGAGCCGTCGGCTTTTCCGCCGGAAGGACAGGGCTGCCCGGTGATGCAGCGGGTTTTTCTGCCGGGATCGGCGGTTCGCCATTTGGCCGAACCTGTTCCTTAGCCGGCTTTTGCTCGGGTATGGGGCCGGTCTGCGGAAGAGAGGCGGCCATGAGAAGAGTGGTGGTAGAGACTAATGAAACGATTCTAAACAGCATCAAGTAATTCAGCCAATTCTAATGATGATGCCGATAGAACGCGCGAGGCTGTCATTTCGTTGCAATTCAGCAACGTTTGCCTCTTGTCTTAAAAGATGACAATTTTATTCATGATTATAGGCGCCGTATATATTGACAATAATACTCATGTTTTTTATGCGGCAGAAAGAAGGCGGAATATTTCCGCCCGTTAACAAGATAACCTAGCCAGCCCCTTGCCTGCTTTCGACGCAGCAACCAGCCAGCCCGGTGAAGCAATTCGAAAGGAATGGTTATGGTTGTCCGGCGCTCCCGCTCGGCTCTCTTGGCATGCACCGCGTTTCTGGCCCTCGGGCTGGCCACGACATCTTTTGCGCAGACCGCAGCCCAGAATGATGAGGCGGCCAAGGGCGATCGCGTCACCAATCTGAAACCGATCGTCGTGAAGGGCAAAGGCAAGGCAAGCAAGGATGTGCTGGCCGATTCCCCGACCGCCAGCGAGACGACGGCCAAGGAAATCGACGAGAACCAGATCACGCGCATCGAGGATCTCGGCCGCAGCACGGAGGTCGGCGTCGGCTTCAACCGCACCACCGGCGGCGTCAACATTCGCGGCCTCGGCGACGACCGTGTCTTGACCACGGTCGACGGCATTGCAATCCCCTTCATGCTCGATGTCGCCCGTGGGGCGGACGGCGGCGCCAATAGCTTCGATTTCAACGCGCTTTCGAGCGTCGATGTCGTGCGCGGCGCCGATTCCAGCCGCGCTGGCTCCGGTGCTTTGGGCGGTGCTTTCGTGCTTCGCACGCTGGAGCCGGAAGATCTGATCGCACCCGGCGCGACCTGGGGCGGCGTCTTCAAGTTCGGCTATAATGGTGATGATCGCAGCATCGGGGCTTCGGCGGCGGTCGCCAAGCGCATCGACAATACGGCCGTTCTTTTCGAGGGCGGCTACACGCACGGCCACGAGCTTGAGAACAACGGCGATATCGGTGGCTATTCGACCGCGCGTACCAAAGCGGATCCGGCCGACTACAATCAGAGAAGCGGTCTCTTCAAGATCCGCCAGTATACCGATATCGGCACGTTCGGGATCACGGCTGAGCACTACAACAAAGACAAGACCATCGATGCGATGCACTCGCAGAGCCTGACCGGGAATCTCCGTCCAGGCAACTACGATACGACCGACAATACGGAACGCAACCGCGTTTCGCTCGACTACAAATATGACGCTGAAAGCGCAGATTCGCTTGTCGACACGGCCAATGCCGTCTTCTATTGGCAGAACCTCCTGCGCGAAGAAGGCGTTGAGGGCTACCGCTATACCTCCGTCATCGGCGACTATTGGCGCCGCAATGAAATGGAAGACCGCAGCATCGGCTTCAACGGCAATGCCTCCAAATCCTTCGACACCGGCGATCTGCACCACAAGGTCACTTTCGGTCTCGATACCGCTTTCGGCAAGGTGCATCAGTATTCTGCAGGTAAAGATGCCTGCGGTCCCGCCCGCTGGGCCTTCTCTTGCTCGTTCCTGCACACCAACCAGTCTGATATGCCCGACGTCGACAGCAAGCGTGTCGGTGCCTTCATTGACGACAAGATCGAGTTCGGCTCCAGCAACTTCTCTCTGACGCCGGGCCTGCGCTTCGATTGGTATGATTACTCGCCGAAGAACACGGGCGCCTATCGCGACAGCGCCAACTATCAGGGCCTGCCATCCGGCCAGTCGGACAGCCGTTTCTCGCCGAAGCTGCGTGCATCCTACCAGCCGCAGGACAATGTCGAGCTCTACGCACAATGGGCCATGGCTTTCCGCGCACCTAATGTCAGCGAGCTCTACGTGAACTACGGCGTGCCCGGCGGCTATGTCAGCTACGGCAATCCAGACCTGAAGCCGGAAACCAGCAACGGCATCGAAATCGGCACTAACCTCGGTGACGATGATTTCGGTGGTCATATCGGCGCGTTCTACAACAAATATAAGAACTTCATCGACTCATCGAGCCGTGTCGATCCGACCGGCACCTATCCGCTTGGGATCACCGAATACTTCAACCGCGCCAACGTCCGCATGTTCGGTGTTGAGGTCAACGCGCACAAGAAGTTCGACAACGGCATCCACGTCAAGGGCGCGCTTGCCTATGTGAACGGCAAGGATTCGGACAGCGGTGAGTGGATCAATTCCGTGGCTCCGGCCAAGGCGGCCTTCACTATCGGCTATGCGGCTGACGTCTGGGGAACGGACTTGACTTTCATCACCGCGACCAGCGAGCCGAAGAAGACCGGAGACAATTTCCGCACCCCCGGTTACGGCATCTTCGATCTGACGGGTTGGTGGGAGCCGGAGCAGGTGAAGGGACTGTCGCTGCGCGCCGGTGTCTACAACATCTTCAACAAGACCTACTACGACTCGCTCAACGTGGCGTCCACGGGTCTCACGCAGCCTTCAGCTTATTATTCCGAGCCTGGCCGGACCTTCAAGCTGACACTGACGCAGAGGTTTTGAGCCGTTACATCGATGCAGCAAACTTGGGCGATGCTTCGGCATCGCCTCTTTTTTGCCCTCTAGCGTGGCATCTGGAGCTTTGCGCAATTGTAAATCGCAACGTTCGGTGTTATTCGAGCGACGCAGTCTTTAACCGTCGAGGAAAAAGAGAGGAGGACCGTATGACCAAGATAGTCTGGCATATTCGCCAGTTCGGTCCGACTCGTGCCCTGCAGATGCGTTTGCAGGGCTGATCAGAGGCTGTTTCTCACTCATTCCTTCTGGTCTGCCCATTGGGCGACATGAGCCGGCGTATTTGCGCGGCCGCGTCATGACATGTTTTCGAGCATTGGCCTGCTTGGGCCTGGGGCATCGGTTTAGCGCGGCAAAAGGAGCCGCCGGCGATGCCTTGAGATGCTCGATCGAGACCGGAAAAGACCATGACTCTGATCAATCTCCGCAATCTGGGCGTCACCATGAGTGCGCCGCTGTTTTCCAACCTCAACATCACGGTGGATGCGGGCGACCGCGTCGGCATCGTTGCCGCGAATGGGCGTGGAAAGACCACGTTGCTCAATTGCCTGGCCGGCAGGCTGGAGCCGACGACGGGCGACATCACCCGTGCTCGGGGCTTGCGCGTCGGCTATGTCGAGCAGAATGTGCCGGCGAGCCTGCTGGACGTTTCCTTCTATGACGCCGTCCTTCAAGCCTTGCCGAAAGAGCAGGTCGAGAGCGAAAGCTGGCGCGTCGACGTCACTCTCGACTCGCTTGGCGTGCCTGCGGCTATGCGGGAGAGGGCGCTTGCCCAACTCAGCGGCGGCTGGCAGCGGCTGGCCATGCTTGCCCGCATCTGGGTGACGGAGCCCGACGTGCTGCTGCTCGATGAGCCGACCAACCATCTCGATCTCGCCAAGATCGCGTTGCTTGAGGATTGGCTGAATGCCTTGCCGCGCGACGTGCCCGTCATCATCGCCAGCCACGACCGCGCTTTCCTCGATGCTGTCTGCAACCGGACCCTGTTTCTGCGTCAGGACCAGCCGCAGACCTATGCCTTACCCTATAGCCGGGCGCGGGCGGCGCTGGATGAGGTCGATGCCTCGGACGAGCGTCGTTATCAGAAGGAGATGAAGACGGCGCAGCAGCTGCGCAAGCAGGCGGCCAAGCTCTACAATCTCGGCGTCAATTCCGGCAGCGATCTCTTGACCGTCAAGACGAAGCAGCTGAAGGCACGGGCGGAGAAACTGGAGGATAGCGCCAGACCTGGCTACCGCGAGCGCTCTTCCGGCTCGATCAAGCTCGCCAATCGCGGCATCCACGCCAAGGTGCTTCTGACGCTTGAAGATGCCGCGGTGACGACGCCTGATGGGACGTTGCTGTTCAAGACCGGACAGCAGTGGATTTGCCAGGGCGATCGCATCGTGCTTCTCGGGCAGAACGGCGCGGGCAAGACGCGGTTCGTAGAGATGATCCGCAAGGCCATTGCCGATCCATCGAGCGGCGATGCGATCAAGCCGACGCCCTCTCTTGTGCTCGGTTACAGCGACCAGGCGCTCTCCAATCTCGGCCAGAAGGACACGCCGCTCGGCATGGTCACGCGCCTGTTCGAACTTGGAGAGCAGCGTGCCCGCACGTTGCTGGTCGGTGTCGGCATCAACATCGATATGCAGGGCAAGGAGATCGGCCGTCTGTCTGGCGGGCAAAAGGCGCGGCTTGCCATGTTGGTGCTGCGGCTGACCAATCCCAACTTCTACCTCCTGGACGAGCCGACCAACCATTTGGATATCGATGGCCAGGAGGCACTGGAGGGCGAACTGACGGCAAACGAGGCAAGCTGCCTTCTCGTCTCGCACGATCGCAGCTTCGTGCGCTTGGTCGGCGATCGCTTCTGGCTGATCGACCGGAAACGATTGGTCGAAGTGGATGGGCCGGAAGAGTTCTTTGAAGCGGCCAGGGTACAGGAATAGGCGAAGGATGGGCAGAGACGAAAAATCGTTTCTGCCCATCGCCGAGATTGCGGCTTGCGCATCGCGGCATCTCACGCTAACAATTCCCGCCATGAACATGGCTTTGAACAACATTGCAGTTTGGTGGTGGGCACGCTGAGGCGGCCTCGACCAATCGTGTTCAAAGACGACGAGTGAGCCGCCCGAGATTTCGAGGCGGCTTTTTTGTTATATCGGCCGCCTGTCATCCGGGCCTGACAACGGAGTGAGGAACAATGGTAACGATCCTTCGGGATGATGGTGCGGAAATCTACGAGACGAAGGGCGGCATCACCGTCACCCGGCAGCGTCGGCCGACGCCCTATGCGGACGCCGTATCGTCTTACATCGACAAGCTCGACGAGCGCCGCGGCGCGGTATTTTCGTCGAACTACGAATATCCCGGCCGATATACGCGTTGGGATACCGCCATCGTCGATCCGCCCCTCGGTCTTTCCTGCAATGGGCGCGATGTCTGGATCGATGCCTATAACGAGCGCGGCGAAGTTATTCTCGGCTTCATCGCGGAGAAGCTGAAAACGGTTTCGGAAGTTGTTCTCGGCGCTTCGACGCCGCGCCGGCTCGATCTCACGGTAAAGACGCCGGATCGGGTCTTTACCGAGGAAGAGCGCTCGAAGATGCCGACAGTCTTCACGGTGCTGCGCGCGGTCACCGATCTCTTCTATTCACAGGCTGACGCCAGCATCGGCTTTTACGGCGCCTTCGGCTACGATCTGGCCTTCCAGTTCGACGCCATCAACCTGAAGCTCAAGCGCCCGGACGATCAGCGCGACATGGTGCTCTACCTGCCGGACGAAATTCTGGTGGTCGACAACTATTCAGCCAAGGCCTGGATCGATCGTTATGATTTCGCCAAGGACGGCCAATCGACGGAGGGCAAGTCCGGTGCGATCGCATCCGAGCCGTTCCGCCACACCGACGCGATTCCGCCGAAGAGCGATCATCGCCCGGGCGAATATGCCGAGCTGGTGGTCAAGGCGAAGGAGAGCTTCCGCAAGGGCGATCTCTTCGAAGTCGTGCCCGGCCAGAAGTTCATGGAACGCTGCGACAGCAAGCCCTCAGACATTTCCAAGCGTCTGAAGGCGATCAACCCGTCACCCTATTCCTTCTTCATCAACCTCGGCAATCAGGAATATCTGATCGGCGCGTCGCCAGAAATGTTCGTGCGCGTGTCCGGCCGCCGTATCGAGACCTGCCCGATTTCGGGTACGATCAAGCGCGGAGACGATCCGATCGCCGACAGCGAGCAGATCCTGAAGTTGCTGAACTCCAAGAAGGACGAGTCGGAACTCACCATGTGCTCCGACGTTGACCGCAACGACAAGAGCCGCGTCTGTGAGCCGGGCTCGGTCAAGGTCATCGGCCGCCGGCAGATCGAGATGTATTCGCGCCTGATCCACACGGTCGACCATATCGAAGGCCGCCTGCGCGACGACATGGATGCTTTCGACGGCTTTCTCAGCCACGCCTGGGCCGTCACCGTCACCGGCGCACCGAAGCTGTGGGCCATGCGCTTCATCGAGAGCCATGAAAAGAGCCCGCGCGCATGGTACGGCGGCGCGATCGGCATGGTCGGCTTCAATGGTGACATGAACACCGGCCTGACGCTGCGCACCGTCCGCATCAAGGACGGCATTGCCGAGGTGCGGGCCGGAGCGACGTTGCTCAACGACTCGATCCCCGAGGAAGAAGAAGCCGAAACCGAACTGAAGGCCTCTGCCATGCTTTCCGCCATCCGTGATGCCAAGACCGGCAATTCCGGCAAACAGCAACGTGACGTCGCTTCCGTCGGCAAGGGTGTGAAGATCCTGCTCGTCGACCACGAAGACAGCTTCGTACATACGCTTGCCAACTACTTCCGCCAGACGGGCGCGACGGTTTCGACCGTGCGTACGCCGGTGCCGGAAGAGGTCTTCGACCGGCTCGATCCGGATCTGGTCGTGCTGTCGCCAGGTCCCGGCAATCCGAAGGATTTCGATTGCAAAGCGACCATCAAGAAGGCGCGGGCACGCAACCTGCCGATCTTCGGCGTCTGCCTGGGTCTGCAGGCGCTGGCCGAAGCGTATGGCGGCGAATTGCGCCATCTGGCGATCCCGATGCACGGCAAGCCCTCGCGCATCCGCGTGCTGGAGCCGGGACTGGTCTTCTCCGGCCTTGGCCGCGAAGTGACGGTCGGACGCTATCACTCGATCTTTGCCGATCCGTCGAGCCTGCCGCGTGATTTCATGATCACGGCCGAGAGCGAAGACGGCACGATCATGGGGATCGAGCATGTGAAGGAGCCGATCGCGGCCGTACAGTTCCACCCGGAATCGATCATGACGCTCGGCGGCGATGCCGGCATGCGGATGATCGAGAATGTCGTGGCGCATCTGGCGCGGCGGGTGAAGACGAAGGCCGCCTGAGGCCAGCGTTTAGAGCTCTGATGTTTGATAGCCCCATGCACTCGGAAAAAGTGCATGGGGCTATTTCATGCCTTGAAAGAGCCAACAAACCGCTGAAGAGATTGATTGTTGGCGGGGGCTTTCAGTCGGTGATCTCAAAGATATTCAAGGGCGTTTTCTCCGCCGTTCTCGCCGTCGTGCTTCTCGTCGGCCTCGGCATCATCGTGCCGCGGCCGCTCTGGCATAATGGGTCGACTGAGAAAGCCGAGCGATCCCATCAAATCCTCATGCTCAGCAATCCCATCCATACGGACATTGCCATTCCCGTCGATGGCGATCTCCTCACCCGTTTCGCCTTCCTGCGAACGGCCGGGCTCGATCTCGACAATCCCAATCTGCGCTATCTCATCTTCGGCTGGGGCGGCCGGAGCTTCTATACGGAAACGCGGACTTGGGCCGATTTGAAGGCAGGTCCTGTGCTGAAGAGCTTCGGGCTCGACCGCTCCGTCATCCATGTGGAACTGGCGGGCGATATCCCGCTGGATGCGCCACCGGTCACGGCAATCGACATCGATGCCGAAGGTCTTGAGCGGCTGAAGCAATTCATCCTCGGTAGCTTCGTGCAGGCCGATAATGGGCCGGTGCCTCTGCTTGGCAGCAATTACGGCCCAAACGATGCGTTCTTCGAAGCGCGCGGTTATTTCAACGCGCTGATGGGATGCAACACCTGGACTGCCGCAGCACTTAGACAGGCGGGGTTAACCTCCGGCCTTTGGACATCCTTGCCCTGGATGCTGCGAATGTCTTTACGGCTGCATAATGACGACGGGCGCTTTGCGGCAGGCAATCACTCGCTTTGAGGCAGTTTGACTTGCAACAGGTTGTCCCCTAATCATGACCCCGTTCCTGTGGGGCACATCGGCATTGGGGCCGAAAGGGCTAGGCCTGCCCGCTGATATCACTCAGCAGGAGTCTGCCCATGCCAACCCTCGATACCTACCGTAAACAAGCGAAGCTCTTGATGCGCTGGCACCGTGAGCGCGACTATTCCATTGGCGGAAGAGTCCGAATGCTCGATCGTTTCAAGGCGCTGACGGATCGCGAGATCCTGGCGATGAAATTTCCTTTGACGCTGGCGCAGGAGATCGTTGCGGTCGAAGCGGGCCACAAGAATTGGGCAGAGTTGAAGGCGGTGGCGGTGGATGCGCCGAAGATGCCGGCCGCATCGGTGGAACCGTCGATCTTCAAGAGTGTCATTCCGATCCTTTTCGTACGCGATGTGACTGCAAGTGCTGCCTTCTTCAGCGAAAAGCTGGGTTTCTCAGAGGATTTCCTGCACGGCTCGCCGCCGTTCTACGGGGCGGTGTCGCGCGACGGCATCTGGATTCACTTACGGCTCGTCCATGAACCTTACTTTGCCGCGGCGGCGGCAAGGGAGAAATTGTTGATCCTCGCTTCGATCGAGGTCTCGAATGTCCAGGGATTGTTCGAGGAGTTCAAGGCGAGGGGCGTGGAGTTTGCACAACCGCTCACCAAACAGGCTTGGGGCGGCACGGATTTCCATGTGCGCGACCCGGATGGCAACGTCATTTCTTTCGTCACGTTTCGATCCTGAGGCTTGGATCTGACGGGGCTGCCGGAAATCGGCCGCCTTTACATGTCCTCGCAGTCCTGCCAGCCTTCCTCGAAGACGAGCTTGTCGAGGGGCAGGCGCTCGCGCCATCCCTTCACGGCAAGCTCCGGCATGTCGTAGAGCTCGTCGACATAGCCGACACAGAGCCAGGCAACGATCTTGACGTGCTCCGGAATGCCGAGGATCGTCTTGATGGCATTCTCATGGAAGATGCTGACCCAGCCGACACCGACGCCTTCGGCCCTTGCGGCAAGCCAGAGGTTCTGCACGGCGCAGACCGTCGAATAGACATCGGTATCCGGATTATGCGTGCGGCCGAGCACGACCGGTCCGCCGCGTTTGGTGTCGCAGGTGATGCAGATGCTGAGCGGTGCCTTGCGGATGCCTTCCAGCTTCAGCCGTTGATATTGGGCGCGACGATCGCCCTCGAACATCGCGCAGGCCTCCTCATTGGCCTGATGGAAGGCCTGCCACACACGCTCGCGCGTCTCGCCGTGACGGATGAGGATGAAATTCCACGGCTGCATGAAGCCTACGGATGGCGCGGAATGGGCCGCCTCGAGCAGACGCCTGACGAGATCGTCGGGCAAGGGATCAGGCCGGAACTGGTCGCGGACGTCGCGCCGGGTCTCGATCGCGCGATAGACGGCGTCGCGCTCCACCTCCGAAAACGCGCCGGATGCGACCAGGTGATCCGACACGCCTGCAGGGGCGTCGGCGATGGAAGGTGCGGCATCGGCAGTCTTTTCAAGAGCGGGCATGTTCAACCATGATTTTCATAAGAGGCGGCGGCGCATCGGCCAATACCATCGACCCTTGCACGCCAGGCTGAAGCACAGCTTAGTGCCGGATCGCAAGCCAAACTACCAGCACGATTTTTCGCAGGCGAGCGCATTATCGGCTTCCAATTGTCGCGGAACGGCGGTTTGGGAAAAGTCCTACTCGTCTTCTGCAAACTAAATGCCCAACCGGCGTTTCTCTCAATCCGCACATCGGGACGAATTGTCGTGCGAAAAGGGCGGCCGCCTTTGACAAACGCGAAGTCCTGGCCCATATGGAGCGTCAATGAACCGCCTGCGCGAATTTCGCGCGGGCGGTTTTGCATTTCAACGGCGCCTTTTTTGCAATTCATTCGCATAAGCATGGCGCGGGACACTGGAGAAGGGCATGAGCGCTCAAGGAAACGATACGATCAGGCGGCTCGCGCTTTGGGGCATTCCGCTGTCGCTCGGCGTCATGGGGCTGAAGATGCTGGCCTGGTGGCTGACGGGCTCGGTGGCGCTTCTGTCCGATGGCCTGGAATCGCTGACCAATGTCGTTGCGGCCTTCATCGCCTTCTTCGTCATCCGCTATGCCCAGAAGCCGGCCGATCACGATCATCCCTTCGGCCATCATAAGGCGGAATATCTTTCCGCCGTTACCGAAGGCGTCATGATCGTTGTCGCCGCACTGATGATCGTGCAGGAAGCGGTCGGGCATCTCGGCAATCCGCAACCGATACAGGCGCCGGTACTGGGTCTCGCCATCAACTTCGTCGCCGGCGTCATCAACGCCGTCTGGGCGGTCACCTTGATCCGCGCCGGCCGGGCACATCGCTCGCCGGCTCTGACGGCAGATGGCCAGCACATCATGTCCGACGTCTATACCTCGGTCGGCGTGCTGATCGGCCTGCTCCTGGCGATCGGCAGCGGTTATCCGATCTTCGACCCTGTGCTCGCTATTCTCGTTGCCATCAACATTCTCTATCAAGGCTGGAAGGTCATCTCCCATTCTATCGATGGGCTGATGGACAAGGCTGTCCTGCCGGCGGAGGAGGTCGTCATCAAGGATGCGATCGCCAGGAATGCCGAGGGCTCGCTTGGCGTGCACGACCTGAAGACGCGCAGGGCAGGGGCGGTGACCTTCGTCGATTTCCATATGGTCGTACCGGCCGCTATGCCGGTGCGCGAAGCGCATCGCATCTGCGACCGCCTTGAAGATGCCATACGGGCGATCCATGCGGGCGCCGAAATAACCATTCATGTGGAGCCGGAGGGTGAGAAGGCCCATGGTATCCGCGTCAAAGTGATCAAGGAGACCTGAGATGCCAAAGACCGATGTGTCCGGCCTGTCGATGCTCGGCAACCAGACGGAGACTGCCAGCAATCCGGAAGAAGCCGTGCTGGAGAAGGTGCCGTCGGGCCATGCCGGCACCGATTATGTCGTGCGCTTCACCGCGCCCGAGTTCACGTCGCTCTGCCCGATGACGGGACAGCCGGATTTCGCCCATATCGTTATCGACTACATACCGAACGAATGGCTTGTCGAATCGAAGTCGCTGAAGCTCTTTCTGCATTCCTTCCGCAATCATGGCGCATTCCATGAGGATTGCTCGATCTATATCGCCAAACGCCTGGTGGATCTGCTGCAGCCGAAATGGCTGCGCATCGGCGCCTACTGGTATCCGCGCGGCGGCATTCCGATCGACGTCTTCTGGCAGACCGGCAAGCCGCCAGAGGGTGTTTGGCTGCCGGATCAGGGCGTCCAGCCCTATCGCGGTCGAGGCTGAATAAAAAAGCCGCCATCCTTGGATGGCGGCTTTTGTATCAGGATAGAAACTTTGTTTCAGGCAAACGAGCTGTCGTCGTCGCCGTTGTCGAACGAATCGTCATTGGCGTCGTCCTGAGCGTCCTGAGCAGCATCCTGGGCGTAATCGGCCGCGCTCTGATCATTCTGATCGCTATTATCGTCATTGCCGAAATAGTTGTTGTTGATGATGGTTTCCTGCACCGGCTGTTCGGCTGCCGTGCCTCCGAAGAGACCACTGCCGGCATTTCCGCCGAAAAGGCCGCCGCCAGTTCCGCCGAGATGCGGGCTGAAGAGGCTGGAAAGGGATTCTGCCAGCATTACACCGCCGGCCACGCCGGCCGCGGTGCCAAGCGCACCGCGCAAAAAGCTGCCGCCGGCTGAAGGTGCTGCGGCCTGCTGGCTCCATGGGCCAGACGGCTGCGGTTGCGGCTGGCCAGCCCAAGGGCCGGGCTGAGGCGCATTGCGGGCATAGTCGTCATAAAGGCGACCCTGCTGCGGATTGCCGCCCTGCGGCGCTGCCGTGCGCTGTTGCTGGCCGCCGCCGAAAAGCGAGCCGATACCGCCGAGGAAACCGCCGCTCTGGCCTTGCTGGTGATTGTCGGCACCCTGCTGCTCGAGCTCGTGCACACGGGCTTCAAGCTGCTGGATGCGGTCAGCCGCAGCCTTCATGCCCTGTTCCTGCATGATAACGGCCTGCGCCAGGAAATAGGGCGCATAGGGCTGGTCGCGGACCGACTGATTGATGAGGGCCTCTGCATCGGCGTCGCGCTGGGTATTGGATGCACCGCGTACGCGATCGAAGAGAGAGGCGAGCAATTGACGTTCTTCTGGCGACATGATGGCCTCCTTGGCTATCTGTGCTTCAAATTCGGGGCGCGATCTCTAACCGCGCTGACCTGACGTAGGATCAAATCTCGGCTTTTCAAAGCCATTCAAGTTACATTTCGGTAATCCGCAACCATAACACCATGTTGTCAGTCGCTATTCCCGCCTTGTCTTTTTCCGGCATTGTTTTACGCATTGAGTCGCACTATGTGCGGTGAACGACGCATCATGCTGGAGAGTTGAATGAACGACGAAGACGAACAGGAAGACAAGAAGACCGAGCAGCCCTTGGGCAAGGACGCGGAGGCGAATCTTTTCAAGTCGCGTTCGATCTTCATCTATGGCGGCATCACGCAGGAACTCGCGCAGAAGGTCTGCTCGCAGCTCGTGGCGCTTTCCGCCGCCAGCGACGATGATATCCGCATCTATGTGAATTCGCCCGGCGGCCACGTCGAGTCAGGCGATTCCATTCACGACATGATCAAGTTCATCAAGCCGAAGGTCTGGATGATCGGCACGGGCTGGGTCGCCTCCGCCGGAGCGCTGATCTACGTCTCCGCTCCCAAGGAGCGCCGCATTTGCCTGCCGAACACGCGTTTCCTGCTGCACCAACCGTCGGGCGGCACACGCGGCATGGCCTCCGACATCGAGATCCAGGCACGCGAAATCATCAAGATGAACGAGCGCCTGAACAAGATCTTCTCGGAAGCCACCGGCCAGCCGGTCGAACGCATCGCCAAGGACACCGACCGCGACTACTGGCTCTCCGCCGAGGAAGCCAAGGCTTACGGCCTGGTCTCGCGCATCGTGACCTCGCAGGCGGAAATCTGATCTAGCGGGTTTTTCCGATTGAATTGAGCGCCCTTGCTTGCCGGAAGGCAGGCGAGGGCGTTTTCGTGCCGGGTCAGCTTTGATCGAAGGCTAAAAGCTGGCGGCAGAAATCTCTGCCGCCAGCCTTCGCCACTCGGGAGGTTGCAACGTTTCCTGGGGTGGCGAACTCCGAACGGCAAATGATTGCTCCCGCGCGGCTTAGGCAGCCCTATAGGGTAATCTCGATTGGCGTTCCCTCGGGCATCGTGATGACAGCCTCGTAGAAGCCGTCGCCGGTGGTGCGTGGCGGGGATTTCAGGCAGCCGTCCGCCTTGCAGCGCTCGGCCAAAGCATCGATCGCAGCTTTGCTGCCGAGCGATATGGCAACATGATCCCAGCCGATGCGTTCACCCAGCGGATCTCCGGGAAGCCAAGGGCCGGTCATCAGCTCGATCTGGTCGTTGCTTCCAGGCAAGGAAACGAAGCGGGAGATGAAGCCTGGGCGACGCTCGCTTCGATAAGGCTCACCGACCGCCGCGCCGAAATAGGTCTTCCAGAAATCGACGGCGGCATCGAGATCAGGCGTCCATAGGGCGGTATGAGCGATCCGCATCCGTCTCCCCCTGTTTCTGACTGCGCGGTTCCTGATTGCGGGTCACGATGCCGGCGCAGAGCGGTGCGACGCAAAGCAATAGAGCGAGCATCCAGAAGGCGCCGGGCAGGCCCACATGATCCGCGGCGAAACCGACGCCCGCGGGGCCGACCAGCACGCCCGCATATCCGGTCATGGTGATTGCTGCCACAGCCAGGCCTGCCGGCATGACCTTTTGCGCGCCGCCCTTGCGGAAGAGCACCGGCACGATATTTGAGGCGCCAAGGCCGATCAGCAGGAAGCCACACATCGCAAGGATCGAAATCGGGCTGATCAATAGGATGGCAAAGCCTGCGACTGCGATCACACCGCCCCATAGCATGATCGCCCTGTCTCCGACCCTTGCGGTGATGGCATCGCCGCTCAGGCGGCCTACCGTCATCGCGATGGCGAACAGCATGTAGCCGAGGCCGCCGTGGCTTGCATCGACCAGACCTTGCGTTGTCAGCAGCAGGGCACTCCAGTCGAGGATCGCGCCTTCGACGAGGAAGGTGATGGCGGCAAGGGCCGCCAGCAGCAGCACGAAGCCGCGGGGCATGACGAAGAGCGGAGCGTCTTCCGATTGAACTGTCCGCAACAGTCGCGGCCATGCGACGACCATGGCAACCACCATCACGGCTGAACTTAACAGCGTGGCGACGAGCGGGCCGGCCTTGGCGGAGAGGAGCAGGGTGACGAGCAGGGAGCCGATAAAGCCGCCGATGCTGAACAGCGCATGGAAGCCGGACATCAAGGGTCGGTCCGCGCCTTTCTCCACTTCGACGGCGTGAATGTTCATGGCGACGTCGAGCGATCCGAGGCAGGCGCCGAACGCCGCCAGCGCAAGGCCAAGGGTGAACGGCGTGCTGGCGACAGCCAGCATCGGCAGAATGATCGCGAGGCCGAAACCGCCCGCGATGATGATCGGCTTGCTGCCATATCGCGCGCTCAACATGCCGGTCGCAAGCATCGCCGCGACCGAACCCAGGCCCAGGCAAAGCAGCAGCATGCCCAGCACGCCATCGTCGACCCCGAGACGAGCCTTGGCGAAGGGGACGAGTGGAGCCCAGCAGGCCAGGGCAAAGCCCCCGACCAGAAAGGCAAGTCGTGTTGCCAGCCGGGTTTCCGGCCGATCGGTGGATTGCATGGTCATTCCTTGTCTTTCGAGATCAGGAGGATGAAGTGACGTCGCTTGCCTTGACGAGCGAGAAGCCGGCTTCGATGGCCGCCTTCTCATCGTCGACAGGCAGGTCATCCTCGATAACAAGCCAATCGATATCGGCAGCGCCGCCAATGCGATGCGGCGCGCGTTCGTGAAATTTCTCCGAGGTAATCAACGAGATGCGCGCTGCGCTTCTCTTGAGCAGCGTCCGTTTGAAGATCGCATCTGCATGTTCGTACACGCTGATGCCGTTTCTTGCCGAAACGGCGCAGACGCCCAGGAAACAGCGGTCGATGTTCATGGCTTCGATGGCTGCGACGGCGGATGCATCGACGCTGCCCCCGATGATGGGATCGACCGCACCGCCAATCAGGACGAGCGGAATATCGCCGCGCTTCATGACGGCACTGGCGATGTCGATGGAATTGGTCGCGATCGTCGCTTCCAGGTTTTTCGGGAGAAGATCGATCATCGCGAGATTGGTGCTGCTGCTGTCGATAAACAGAAACTCGCCCGGCTCGATCATCGCGACAGCGGCCTTGGCCAAGGCTCTTTTTCGACCGGATTCCTGTCCGACGCGTGCGACCATCGGCTGCGATGGTGTCAGCAGGGGGAGCGCGCCGCCATAGACGCGGCGGCATTTGCCCTCCGCGGCGAGCGCTCGCAGATCGCGGCGGACGGCATCTTCGGACACGTTGAATTCGGCCGCCAACGATGTGGCAACGATCTGCCGCCCCTCAGCAAGCCGCACTTCGATGACGTCCCGGCGGGACAATGGGAGTGAATTGCTCATAATCTTGAATTAACGTGCATAAATAAGAGAGTCAATGTGCACGTTCATGCACGATTTAACTCTGCGTCGATATATTCCGCGAGCGATTTGTCTAGTGACACTGTCATTTTGCTCGAAAACAGCACTTGCACGCCCGATGCTTGTGATGCTCCATGCGCCTTCAATCGATCCTCGCGTGCTCTTCGAGTCTCCATCGCCATGCTCAAAGATTTTTCCGTTCAAAGCCTGTTCATGGGATGCCTCACGGCCTTCGTCGGCTTTGCCAGTTCTTTTGCCGTCGTCTTTCATGGCCTGCAGGTGGTGGGCGCCTCGGATGCACAGGCTGCCTCCGGGCTGACAGCGCTTTCCGTTGCGATGGGCCTCTGCGCGATCATGCTCAGCATGGCGACGAGGCTTCCGATCAGCATCGCCTGGTCGACGCCGGGAGCCGCACTGCTGGCGAGCGCAGGAGCGATCGAAGGCGGCTTTCCAGCAGCGGTCGGTGCGTTCTTCATTTGTGGCATATTGATTGTCATTGCCGGGCTGTTCCGGCCTTTCGGCCGTGCCGTTGCCTCCATCCCGGCGCCGCTCGCCAATGCGATGCTTGCCGGCGTGCTGCTCGGCCTCTGCTTTGCACCGGTGAAGGCGATCGCCTTCAATCCTGCCTTCGGTCTGCCGATCATCCTTGCCTGGATCGTCGTCGGCGCGTTCAAGCGGCTATGGGCGGTGCCGGCGGCACTTGCGGCCTTTGCCCTGGTGCTGGCCTTCGGCGTGAAGATACCGGATGGCGCCTCTGCCTCGCTCGAACATTCGCTGCTTCCGACGGTCGAATTCGTCAGGCCGGTCTTCACGCTTGCCGGCATCGTGTCCATCGCGCTACCGCTGTTCATCGTGACGATGGCGTCGCAGAACATTCCCGGCATCGCGGTGCTGAAGGTGCATGATTACGATCCGAAGCCGGGCCCGTTGTTTGCCGTGACCGGCGTGTTCTCGTTGCTTGCCGTTCCCTTCGGCGGCCATGCCGTCAATCTCGCAGCGATCACCGCGGCCATGTGCGCCGGACAGGATGCCCACGCCGATCCCAAGCGGCGCTATTGGGCGGCGATCATCGCCGGTATCGGCTATGTGATCCTTGGATTGCTGGCGAGTGCAGTCACGGCTTTCGTGGCCTTGGCGCCGCCGATCCTCATCGAGGCGGTCGCCGGGCTGGCGCTTGTCGGCGCGCTGTCGAATTCGGCACTCAATGCCTTCCAGCAACCCGAATCGCGCGAGGCGGCGGCTATCACGTTTCTCGTGACGGCATCGGGCGTTTCCTTCGGTGGTATCTCCGGCGCTTTCTGGGGCCTGATCGCCGGTGGGCTGATGATGGCGCTGTCGCGCGGCGTGCAGATGCTGAAGAAGTGAGCGAGGGGTTGCTTCTTTCCGATCCGGCGGCTATAAGCGCGGCCATGAAGTTGACTGGCGCAAAGATTTCCGAACAGATTGCACGTGGGCGCGTTGCCCTGCGTGACAATACGCGCGCCCTCACTTCGCTTCTCCTCCTCGGCCTTACGCGCGGTTGCCGGGTCCTTTGAGGAGCGCCCGGCGGCCGAAAAGCCCGCTGGCCATCGCTCCTCGCGACTTACCCTAAAATCGACAGCTTACCCGCAAAGGGTCCGCATTTATCATCGCCAAGCCGCATCCGATCGGCTAAGACGCGGGATAAAATGACGGGAAAGGAAGAGACGAGACCATGGACGCGAACAGCCATTCCCCCAAAGGCATGCCCGAAGCGACGGTGAAATACCGCGCCTATCCGCAGATCAACATTCCCGACCGGACCTGGCCGTCCAAGATGATCACCAAGGCGCCGATCTGGTGTTCGGTCGACTTGCGCGACGGCAATCAGGCGCTCGTCGACCCGATGGGCCATGATCGCAAGGCGCGCATGTTCCAGCTGCTGCTGGACATGGGCTTCAAGGAAATCGAGATCGGTTTCCCCTCGGCCTCGCAAACCGACTTCGATTTTGCCCGCTGGTGCATCGAGCAGGGTAATGTGCCCGCGGACGTGTCGCTGCAGGTTCTCGTCCAGTGCCGCCCGGAATTGATCACCCGCACCTTCGAGGCGCTGGAAGGCGCCAACAAGCCGATCGTGCACTTCTACAATTCCACCAGCGAATTGCAGCGCCGCGTGGTGTTTGCCAAGGATGTGCAGGGCATCAAGCAGATCGCCGTCGATGCGGCCAAGATGATCACTGACATGGCGGCCAAGGCCGGCGGCGGCTATCGCTTCGAATATTCGCCGGAGAGTTTCACCGGCACCGAACTGGATGTGGCGCTGGAGATCTGCAACGCCGTCATCGATGTCATGAAGCCGACGCCTGATAACAAGTTGATCATCAACCTGCCGTCGACGGTCGAGATGGCGACGCCGAACATCTATGCCGACCAGATCGAATGGATGTGCCGCAATCTCGACAACCGCGAAAACCTGATCATTTCGCTGCATCCGCATAATGACCGCGGCACGGGCATCGCCGCCGCCGAGCTGGCGCTGATGGCTGGCGCCGACCGTGTCGAGGGCACCTTGTTCGGCAATGGTGAGCGCACCGGCAATGTCGACGTCGTCACCATGGCGCTGAACATGTTCACGCAAGGCGTCGATCCGGAGCTGGATTGTTCCAACATCGAGCGCATGAAGGAAGTCTTCGAATATTCCAACCAGATGGCGATCGGCGAGCGCCATCCTTATGTCGGCGAACTGGTCTATACGGCTTTCTCCGGCTCGCATCAGGATGCGATCAACAAGGGCATGAAGGCCGCCAAGGTCGCCAACGATCCGGTCTGGGAAGTGCCGTATCTGCCGATTGACCCGCAGGATGTCGGCCGCACCTATGAGGCGATCATCCGCATCAACTCGCAGTCCGGCAAGGGCGGCATCGCCTACATCATGCAGCAGGATTACGGCCTGAACCTGCCGCGCAATCTGCAGGTGGAATATCGCGAGGAGATCCAGCGGATCACCGACGAAGAAGGCAAGGAATTGCCTTCCAAGCGCATCTACGAGCATTTCATCGAGCGTTACGTGACTCAACTTGAAGCGCCGCTTCGCTTCATCGATCACCATACCTTCGCCGATCCCGAGCACAAGGGACAGCGCATCGTCGCGGCGGAGATTACCGACAAGGGCGAGGTGAAACGCATCGAGGGGCGCGGCAACGGCCCGATCGACGGCTTCATCAACGCGCTGTCGATTTACCTCGGCATTCCGATGTCCGTTGAGGATTATTCCGAGCACTCGCTCCAGCACGGCTCGAATGCTTCGGCAATCTCCTATGTCGAGATCTCCTATCCGGGCGGCAAGCTTTTCGGTGCCGGCATCAACACCAATATCGTTGCCGCGTCTCTCGAGGCGATCGTATCGGCGGCAAACCGCGTACTCGCCATCAAGGTGGCATAAGGCTCAGGCTTAGTTGCGGCTCTGGCTTGAAAAGCCCCCTCGATTGTCGAGGGGGCTTTTTATCGTCCGTCAATCGGCCGCCGGCTCGTCGCCCTCGATGAAGCCGCCGGATTGGTGCGACCACAGTGTTGCGTAGATGCCGTTTCGGGTGATCAATTCCGAATGCGTACCGTCCTCGACGATGCGGCCATGGTCGAGCACGACGATGCGATCCATGCGGGCGATGGTCGACAGGCGATGTGCGATGGCGATGACTGTCTTGTCTTCCATGATGCCATAAAGCGTATCCTGGATTTCGGCTTCGACTTCCGAATCGAGGGCAGATGTTGCCTCGTCGAGCACCAGGATCGGGGCGTCCTTGAGGATGGCGCGCGCAATTGCGACGCGCTGCCGCTGACCGCCGGAAAGCTGAACGCCACGTTCGCCGGCATGGGCATCGAGGCCGGTGCGCCCCTCCAGATCCTGAAGCTTTGCGATGAAGTCACTTGCGGCAGCCTTCTCGGCCGCAGCGAGAATCGCTTCCTCCGAAAAGCGGGGATTGCCATGGGCGATGTTCTCGCGAATGGAGCGGTGAAGAAGCGATGCCTCTTGGCCGACTACGGCAATCTGCCGGCGCAGGCTATCCTGCGTCATTTGCCGAATATCCTGCCCGTCGATTTCGATGATGCCTGCCTCCGGATCGAAGAAGCGCAACAACAGGTTGACCAGGGTCGATTTGCCGGTGCCGGAGCGACCGACTAGGCCGACCTTCTGACCGGCCTTAATTCGCAGCGAAATGCCGCCCAGTCCGCCATTTCCCTTGCCGTAGTGATGCGCGACCTGCCGGAAGACGATCTCGCCCTTCGTGACGGCAAGCGGCTTGGCGTTCAGCGCGTCGGTAATGGCAAGCGGCTGTGAGACGGTCAACAGTGATTGCCGCATCGCTCCGAGATGGGCAAAGAGCGAGGAAACGGCATCCAGCATCCATTCGGCCATGCCGGTTATGCGGAAGCTCAGCGCAAGCGATGCTGCGATCAGCCCGAGTGGCGCGCCGCCGGACTGCCAAAGGACGACCGCATAGCCGACGAGCGCGACGATGAGGAAGCTGCCGAGGAACAGCATGCTCGAATTGACCAGTACTTCGAGCCTCTGCACCCGGACGAATGTTTTGCGTGTTTGAGAGAAACGACGATGGGCCTCTTCGTCTTCTGCCTTTGTATCGGCAAAAAGCTTGATGAGGTCGATATTGGCATAGCTGTCAACCAGCACGCCGGTCAGTTCGGCATAAGCGCTCTGGTATTGTGCAGAGGCTTTCTGCAGGCGAGGGATGACATAGGCCATCAGGCCGAGATAGCAGAGGAGCCAGACCGCCAGAGGCCAGATGAGGCGCGCGTCGATCGAGGCCATCAGCCAGAGCGAGCCAGCCACATAGATCGCGACAAAGGAGAGCGTGTGCAGGACCTGATAGGCCGCACCCGTCGCTGCTATACCTATGTCGCGCACCTGGCTCGCGATGCGCCCGGAAAAATCCTGGCGAAACCAGCCGACTGATTGCCGAAGGACATGACGATGAGCCCGCCAGCGAAACAGGGTCTCGGCATTCGGCCGGAATGCGATGTCATCAAGGCTTTCGCGGAGATAGCCGGTAAGCGGCCGTCCGATCAGGACGAGGGCCGCCGCAGCGAGCAGGCCAAACCCTTCGGACGCCCAGAAATTCTCACGGTGGGCGGCGGCAAGATTGTCCACCAGCCGGCTGGAATAGCCGATGAGCCAGATCTCGATGATGGCGCCGATCACGGTCAAGCCGAGGCTCATCGCCATGACTGCGCGAAACGGGCGAAGATTGGTTAGGAGATAGCGCCAAGCCTTGGGTGATGGTTGCGGCTCGTCATGATCCTGAAATGGATCGACAAGCTCTTCGAAGCGACGAAACATGAGTGCCTTCCACGGGCGAATGATAGCAATCTGATGGTCGGGCCGATTAAGCAGCCCTTCACGGCACTGCTTTTCAGCGGTGGTTTCCTGTGCCGTGATTTTTCATCAGAGTGCTCTCCTCATTGGTCGCTGCAACCTCTATAGCGTGTATCGGTGCCGATGTCAGCAGCAATTGTACCATGATCGTTCGACATCGGGAGGCGAGCGCCGTCCGCGCCTATGCGGCCTGCGTCGAGGTCATCCGAGGATATGTGTTTCAATGGTGCGTTTTGCTCAGGCTTTGCCCTTGGCAAGCTCATCCCGCTGCTTCGTCAGACGCTCGAGCTCTTCTTCCTGTTCGGCTATCCGCTCAGACGCCCGCTCTTCGTCGGCGGCGCCGGAAAAGGCTGCTGCCTGCTCGATCAGTTCGCGAAGATTTTCCCTTATCGCCGCGATACGCCTGTCGATTTCGGGAATGGTCAGCAGAACGTCAGACATGTCGAAACTCCTGCAAGAATATCGGGCTCATGCGGTTATCGCCACTCATTATCCATCGACCGGCTGATAGCTGCAAGTCGCAAGTCGGATGGAATATCCGTCAGATTTCCGAGGATACCCGATTGGCGATCTGGTCGAGCATCGCATCCGAGGAGGGGCCGACGATCGCATAGGTCGTGCCGTTGCGGTGCCAGGATACGATGCTGATATCGTCCTTGATGGTTTCGCTGAAATCGTCGTCGGCAACGCCGTCCGTCTTGGTAAAGCAGATGGCGACGACATCGCCGTCAAGGTTCTTGTAGATCAGCTGGCCGACCGGCTTGCCGCCGGCGATGAACATGCGCGCGCCCTGGAAGACGAGACCATCGGCAGCAAGATCCGGAAAGTTGAATTTGACGCCGACCGTGCTTGTCAGCCATTTGGCGATCTCGTCCAGCTGGCTTGCCTGCAGTTCGACCATATGCTGCGGCTGGCGCGAATAGATGCGGTGATAGGCGGCGATATCATCCAGCCAATTGCGTGTCATAACCTGTGTCGGGATCGGCGGCGGACTTGCCGGGACATCAGCGGGTTGGATGCCGAAGAGATAGCCGATACCGCCGCCGACGGCGAACAGAATGAGGGCAGCGGCCAGCGATTGCTTGCCGGTAGGCGCCAATTTCAATGATTGCCGGGTGAGGCGCGGAGAGGGATCCCGGGTCTTCGGAGGCTGAGCGCTCTTGATGGAGCGAACGAGCGCCAGCGGCACCGGCTCCTTCAAAACCTCGTCAAACGCCTTGCGACCGACATCGGAGCCGTGCTTCAGCTCATCGAAAATACGCCGTGCATCCGCGTCGGAAGCGATGAGCTTTTCCAGCTCTTCCTTTTCTTCGCGGTTCATCTCACCATCCATGAAGGCGGACAAGCGGACTTCGAGCGGCGTTTTCTTCATGTCTTGCAATACTTAAAACCTTCGAGGCGAGCGACTATGACCCTGGGAGGCAAGGTAAAGGCGCGCACTGGAGAGCCTTGACATCACTGCCGACAAAGGGATGCCGAGGATGTCGGCGGCCTGCTTGTAGCTGTGCCCCTCGACGTCGACCAGCAAAAAGACACTGGCAAGTCCTTCTGGCAAAGATGTGACAAGACGATGCGCTTCGCCGGCTTCCACCAGATTTAAGTGGGTTTGGGATACCGGCTCACCCTGTTCCAGTGCATTGCCCTTTGCGGCAGGGCGCAGCTTGTGGCGCCGGGCCTCATCGACCCATTGATGCCGGGCCATCGTATAGAGCCAGCTTTCCAGCTTGCCGCCGCTGTTCCAGAGATGAAACTTGGCGATGCCACGCTGACAGACGTTTTGGACAAGCTCATCCGCCTCGGCCAGATCACCGGTCAGCGTCACGGCAAAGCGGCGAAGCTTCGGAAGAAGGCCGACCAGATCGCGTCTGATATCAATGGCTGCTACCGGCATTGGCATGATCGTTCCAGGAAGGCGTTGGGGGTTGTTACATCGACGATTTGCTTCCGCGATGGACGGCCTTCCCCGTAAGAAAGGTGATGCGAGCAGAATAATCGTCCTGTGCTGGTATGAACCATTTCTGTGCCGTTTCGCAAGTCTTCAAAAAGCATCCGCGCGATTGACTGACATTCTTACCGCGATGATCTCACAATGTATCGGGCCGCACTGTCCCGATGCTGCCCAAGCCTTCCAAGATACGGCATCCAGGCCGAATACAAGCCCCGAGAGCCGGCATGCGATGCTCCTTGTCACAACCTCAAAATCCGTCCGGTATTCCGAGATTCCAACGGTTCGATTGTAGCTCCGTATCTTAGAAAACGCTATCGAAACGATGCGGACGACGACGCCAAAAGGCTCATCACGTCGCCAGAATATCGAAGCCTTCAGGATCGACGCCATTGCCATTGTCGTTGAGGCTGAAGCGCTCCGCCTTCAGCTCCCACGCGCCCGGACGGCCGCCAATGGTGAAGAGATTATAAGCGGCGCGCGGCTTCAATCCGCCGACCCCTTGCGATGCGGAGGCGATCCCGACGACGGGGACCGGACCCATTTGGCCGCGCAGCCAATGCAAGGTGTTGAGGTGCGTGTGGCCGTGCAGAACAAGTTCGGCGCCGCCGGTCGAGATGACAGCCGCAAAACGGCGAATGCCGATCATCCGCTTGTAGAAGCTGGTTGCACCCCGAATCGGTGGGTGATGGATCATGACGACACGAAAGAGCCCGGCATCCCCAGCTGCGCGCAGGATGTTCACCGTCTCGCGCGCCTGGCGTGAGGAGTAGAAACCGCTTGCGGCAAAGGGTGGAGTGGCGACGGCCGTGGAGCATCCCACAAGTGCGACCTGCCCCCGGATACGCAGATAGGGGAAAATGCGCTGGTCTTCCGGCCATTCGGCGGGAGCGCGATCGCCTTTGACATAGGGATACCAGGAGCGCATGGCCTTTTCGTAGGCTCCGGGCACGTAGGCATCGTGATTGCCGGGAACGACCGACGTGTGAAGGGGATCCCCCACGGTCTTCAGCCATTCGGCGGCTGTCTGGATCTCCATGCCGCTCGCGAGATTGACGAGATCGCCGGTTACGGCCAGATGATCGGCCTGCTTCGCCTTGATGTCGTCAAGAAGCAGGTCGAGCGTGCCGCCAAAAAGATGCTTGCGCCGGTTCCGGTGCCAGTTCACAAATCCGGTAATGCGTTTGGAGGCGAGTTCTCTGATCGAAAGACGTGGTAGCGGACCAAGGTGAACATCGGAAATATGCGCGAGCTTGAACATGGGATGAGACATAGCCCACTCTATTGTCAAAACAAATACATCCCCAGTCCGATTGAAGATCGGGATGCCGGGGTTCAGGCATGAGCGAAGACAAGCGACGTGACGAAAGGCAGAGTTTGGCGGTGCGTTTGTTCGGCCGTGCGCTGCATGTCTATTTTGTGCTGACCCGCAGCATGACGCTTGGTGTACGTGCAGCCTGCTTCGATCCCGAAGGGCGGATTTTTCTGGTGCGCCATTCCTATATTGCCGGCTGGCACATGCCCGGCGGCGGCGTCGAACGCCATGAGACGGTGGAGCAGGCGCTCGAAAAGGAGCTGCGCGAGGAAGGCAATCTGGTGATTTCGGGCAAGCCGCAACTCTTCCACGTCTATTTCAACAATCGCACCAGCAAACGCGATCACGTCGTCTTTTATCGCGTAGAAGTCACCCAAACCGTGCCGCGCAAGCCGGATCGCGAAATCGTCGAAAGCGGCTTCTTTCCAGTCGATGCTTTGCCAGCTGGCACGACGAAGGCAACCTATCGTCGGCTCAAGGAGTTGGAGGGAGCAGCGGCTCCCTCCAACTATTGGTAGCTTCAGGCGCTTGGGTCAGGCGGCTCTTGCCAGCCGCTCGCGCCCATGCGGGCGATCGAAATCCAGTTCCGGCCCGATCGGCACGATGCCTGTCGGATTGATTGTCCTGTGGCTGCGATAGTAGTGGTTCTTGATGTGCGCAATGTTTACCGTCTCGGCAACGCCGGTGATCTGATAGAGATCCCGCAGATAGGCCGAGAGGTTGGCATAATCGGCGATGCGGCGGATATTGCATTTGAAATGTCCGACATAGACGGCGTCGAAGCGGATGAGCGTCGTGAACAGCCGCCAGTCGGCTTCAGTCAACCGATCTCCGAACAGATAGCGCTGTGTTGCCAGCCGCTGGTCCAGCCTATCGAGGGTTTCGAAGAGACGGAGCGCGTTTTCCTGGTAAGCTTCCTGCGTCGTCGCAAAGCCCGCCTTGTAGACGCCGTTGTTGATGGTGTCGTAGACCTGCTCGTTCAAAGCATCGATATCGGCTCGCAGATCGGTGGGATAAAAATCCGCCGTGGAGCGGGTCAGGCCATCGAATGCCGTGTTGAACATGCGGATGATTTCGGCCGATTCGTTGTTGACGATCGTGCCAGTCTGCTTGTCCCAAAGAACGGGAACGGTCACGCGGCCGGAATAATGCGGATCGGCCTTGACATAGACCTCCCAGAGCTTCGTCGCGTCGAAGAGATGGTCGACGGTGCCGCCGTCTTTCCCCTTGAATTCCCAGCCGTTTTCAACCATCAGCGGATCGACGATCGAGACGGAGATCAACTCCTCCAGCTTCTTCAGCCTGCGGAAAATCAGGGTTCGATGTGCCCAGGGGCAGGCTAGCGAGACATAGAGATGATAGCGCCCGGCCTCTGCCTTGAAGCCGCCGTTGCCTGTGGGGCCGGCGCTGCCATCTGTGGTCACCCAGTTTCGAAATTGCGACGCGGCGCGTTTGAAATGGCCCTTCGTCTCCTTGGTATCATACCAGGCGTCGTGCCAGACGCCGTCCACCAACATGCCCATTGCTCGATCCTTTCGGGAAACTGCCGAAATCTATGTATCTGAAGATACGGCATGCGCGCGGGATTTCGAGACGGCAAATGATGAACACTGCGTCATAGGTGCGGTCGGCTGCCTCATGCAGGGCGCCGGACTCGATAAAAGACATGATGCCGACACGATCTTGCATGAATGAACGGCAGGATGCATTTTGCATTGGACGCGCCGAATATTTCCTGCTATCCGGCTTTTCACACTTTAAGGACCCCTTGTCATGAAAGTAACCAGAAGCCTGCGACGACGCCGATGATCTTGAACGCTCGATGAGCGCTTTCGGGAACAATATCGTCCGTCTATCTGGTTTTCTTGGGCTAATGTACAAGCACGATCTGGTCTACCTCACCGAGGATGCGTCGCACGACGCTGCTATCGAACTCATCAACGAAGAAGCTTTTGGTCCGGGACGATTCACCCGTGCCGCTGCTCGTATTCGCGAACAGGGGCCGCATGACCTGTCGCTGTCCTTCATCTGCGCCGATGATGGCGAGACGATTGCCTCCGTGCGGATGACGCCGGTGCTGGCCGGATCGGTCAAGGGACATCTGCTTGGCCCGCTTGCGGTGCGTCCGTCGCACAAGAACAAGGGCATAGGCCGCGAGCTTGTGCGGATCGCGGTGGCTGCTGCCAAGCGCAAGGGATCGGAGGCCGTCATCCTCATTGGCGACCCGCCCTATTATTGCCCGCTCGGCTTCGAGAAGGTCGCCTATAACGCCCTGACTTTCCCGGGGCCTGTCGATCCCAATCGGGTGCTGGTCGTGCCGATTGCCGGGGATACGCATGCGCGCCTGCACGGTTCGATCATCTGGCGCGATGATTCCGATCCGGCTATCGCGGCCGAAGACGACGATCTGGATGATGACGTGCAGCTCACGGCGATCGCCGTGTAAAGTGCTATCGGCGAAAGATCGCCCTGCTTGATATCAGTGGGGCGACAATTTCTTCTGCAGAAAGACCCGGCTACGACCGGCCGGGAAATCCGGCAGTTCGCCAAAAATGGCATAGCCTTGCCGCTGGTAGGCTTTCAGCGCCTGCGGATTGAAGGTATCGATCCACGCGCCGAAACAGCCGCGCGCGCTTGCCTCCGTTTCCGCCGCCTCCAGGAGCTTTCCGGCCATACCTTGGCCGCGCAGGCTTTCCGGCACGAAAAGCCATTGTGTGAACAGCCATCCCCAGGCGGTGTAGCCGGATATGCCGCCAATGGTCTTGCCGGCATCGTCACGGATCAGAACCGCCAGGGATTGCCGCCCGGACGGGCCGACGTCGATGGTGTTGAAAGCCGTCAATCCTTCGCTAATGGCGGCGAGTTCGCTTTCTGACGGGGTGTCTGTCACATCGATCTTCATCACATTCACCGTCCTTCGCGCCACCATGTGGCAGAGAAGGCAAAGAGGAGGGCCGCAAGACCGGCAAAGCCGGCAAACAGCGGCAGGGTATTGATGCCCTTCAAGACGGTTTCATCGGTCATGCGGATGGTCAAGCGCTGGCCGTCGGCGACACGCACCGCGCCGCGCACCGGCAGGACCTGCGGCACCGTCACGCTACCATTGGCACCGGCAACGCGGGTGACGAGACCTTTGGTCTTCTGTGCCAGCGGTTTCAGCGTCTCGGTGGTCGAGATCATCGCCTTGAACTCCGGAGCATCGATGGCGCCGATATGAACCAGTGTCGACAGATTGCCGTTGGCGATCTGGTAGAGGCCGATCTCGTTCATATGCTTCTCGGCCTGATAAAGACCTGGCTGCGTCTGCTTGAGCGGCAGGGTCTCACTCTTGCCCGATGGCGTTTTGATCGTGGCGGGGCCGGGATCGTCGCCGATGGTCTGGCGCGTCACCTGCAGCGTGCGGCCAGCCGCATTTGCCGTCAGCGCTTCTTCTTCCAGCGCCGGCTCCTTCAAGAGCCAATGGGCGATGCGGCGATAGAGCGACACATGCGGGCCGCCGCCTTCGAAGCCGCGCGCCCAGAGCCAGCCTTCGTCCGAGAGCAGCATGGCGACACGGCCCTGGCCGACACGGTTCAGCACCAGCAATGGGCTGTTGTCGGCGCCGACCATGACGGTCTGGCCCTGCGGCTTCTCGACGTCGACGCTGCGGAACCAGCGGCCCCAATGCGGCGGTTCGGTGTCGGAGCCATCCAGACCGCGCGTCACCGGGTGCTTGCGGCCCTGATCCGACAGGCGCGGATAAAAGGCCTTCTCGATCATCTGGCCGGTCGGCTCGGCCGGCAGCACCGAAGCAAGCGGTGTCAGCGCGATCGAACTGCCGCCGGCATGTTCGGGACCAGCTGCCACAAGCAGGGCGCCGCCGTTTTCGACATATTGCGCCATGTAATCATAATAGATCGTCGGCAGGACGTTCTGACGGTCCTGATAGCGATCGAAAATGATCAGGTCGAAAGAACTGATCTTGTCGACGAAAAGCTCGCGCGTCGGGAAGGCGATCAGCGACAGTTCGTTGATCGGCGTGCCATCCTGCTTGTCCGGCGGACGCAGGATGGTGAAATGCACGAGATCGACCGATGCATCCGATTTCAACAGGTTGCGCCAGGCGCGCTCGCCGGCATGCGGCTCACCCGAAACGAGGAGAACGCGCATGTTCTGGCGGATGCCTTCGATCAGCTGGACCGTTTGATTGTTGATGCCGGTGACTTCGCCCGGCACTTCGGCCACGGCAAATTCGAGGACATTGTTGCCGGCGCGAGGCACCTTGAAACTGAAGGGCGTATCCTGGCCGGGCGTTGCCTGCAGCGTGGCGATCTCGTCGCCATTCATCTTGACCGTCACCGCTGCGGTGCCGCCCGGGCTTTTGCCGTCGTCAACGACACGAAACACGAGCTGCTGCTCTTCATTGACGAGACCGAAGCGAGGTGCGCGCACGATTTCGATGCGGCGATCGAATTCATCCGGCTTGCCTGTTATCAGCCCGTGGATCGGCGCGTCGAAGCCGAGCTGCTGATTGACGCCGGGGATATCGTGAATTTGGCCGTCGGTCAGGAAGATGGCGCCGCCGATACGGGCCGGAGGGACGTCGGCGATCGCCGAGGAGAGGGCGGAGAAAAGCCGTGTCGACGGCGAATCCGATTCCACCGGATCACGGAACTCGACGATGCGGGGCTCTATGCGCGGGAATTGCGCCAGCCGATCCTTGAGCATCGCGAGCGCTTCGTCCGTCATCTTCGTGCGTTCCGGCGTCTGCTGACTGAGGCTGCGGTCGACGACGACGGGGACGATCGTCGTCAGCTGATCGCGATCCTCCTGCATCAGCACCGGGTTGGCGAGTGCCGCCAGCAGGGCGATGCCTGCCAAGGCGCGAACCCAGCCGCCGCGCAGGCGCCTGTAGATGGCGAGCGCTGCGATGGCGAGCGTCAGCACCGCCAAAGCGGCAAGCACGGGCCAGGGGAGGAAAGGGGCAAAACCGATATTCATACTATTGCCCCAAGCGCTGCAGGATATCGGGAACGTGGACCTGATCGGACTTATAGTTGCCGGTCAGCATGTACATCATGATATTGACGCCGGTGCGATAGGCATATTCGCGCTGGGTCTCATCCGGCGGTACGGTCGGCAGCAGCGGCGAGCCGTTGTCATCGACGGCCCAGGCGCCGGCAAAATCATTGCCCGTGATCATGATCGGCGTCACTCCGTCGGAGGTGGCGACGGCGTTTGCGTCGCGGCGCGCATCCTGACGTGCCTCTACCCAGAGCGGGCTGTCGGCATAGCGGCCGGGGAAGCTCGACAGCAGGTAGAAGGATTTGGTCAGCACATGACCTGCAGGCACCGGCTCCAGCGGAGGGATGTCGAGATTGGCAAGGATCTGCTGCAGCCGCTGGCCATTCGGGCTCGGCGACGAGGTGTCGCCCATCGTGTCGATGGCATCACGCGTGTCGAAAAGCACGGTGCCGCCATTGCGCATATAGGCGTCGATGCGGTTGATGGCATCGTTGGACGGCATCGGCGCGGTTGCTGAAATCGGCCAGTAGATAAGCGGGTAAAAGGCGAGCTCATCCCTGGCGGGGTCCACGCCCACCGGCGGGCCGGGTTCGAGCGTCGTGCGATAGGTGAGGTAATCGGAGAGGCCGGCAAGCCCGCGCTCCGAAATATGATCGACGTCCGTTTCGCCAGTGACGATATAGGCAAGATGTGTCTTATCCAGCCGCGAGAAGATGGCATCGTCGCCCGGTTTGGAATCGTTGGCGAGTGCGCCTGTCGGATGCAGGAACACGGCGAGCGAGGCGGCCAGCAGCAGCATCGCCGCACCGCCAGCAATCGTCTTGGCCGATCTGCCCAGGCGCGGGAAGGCGCCGTTCATGAACAGCACGATAATGTTGTCGGTCAGCAGCAGGAGGAAGGCGAGGGTGAAGAGGATCGGCTTTGCCGACCATGCTTCGCCGCCGATCAGGCCTTCTTGTGCGATTGTACCAGCTGCGGAGGCATCCAGCGGCTTAAGTGCCGTGCCGCTCGGCAAGGTATTGAGCGCGCTAAAGCCCTCTTCGGAACCATAGAGGCCGGGCGGGTTGTCGAAACTGGCGATTGCCGCTCCGTTGCTGATCGGTTCCAGCGGACGAGCGCTGCCGATCTCGCTGGTGAGCACACCCTTGGCGGTCAAAAGCCGGAAAGGCGGCATGGTTTCGCTCGCCTTGGAGGCAGACCCTTGCCCCGAGGCGACGCCACCGGCACGCGATAGCTGCACGATACGGCGCAGCATCTCGACGAAATCGCCTGATATCGGCAGATCGGACCATTGCGGCTCAGCGCTGACGTGGAAGAGCACGATGCGGCCGGCCTGCATCTGTTTTTCGGTCACCAGCGGCGTGCCGTCGGCAAGACTTGCCCAGGTGCGTTCGGCAAGATCCGGCGTCGGCTCGGCCAGAACCTGCCGCTTGATCAGGACATTGTTCGGTTTCGGCATGCCGGCGAAGGGGCCGAATGATGGGAAGTCGGCAAGCGGCTGCGGCTCGGCCCAGGAAAGCGCGCCGCCGAATGTACGTTCGCCCTGCCGTAACGTGACGGGAACAAGAGGATCGTCAGCGGGTGCCGCGGCGAGGCGCGGTCCGGCGAAGCGGACAAGCGTGCCGCCATTCTCAATCCACTTCTGCAGCGGCGCATAGGTTTCCTGTGGCAGGCGGCCGACATCGGCCATGATGATGACCGAGGGATTGCCCGCGAGCAATTGGGGGATCGATTTTGCCAGATCGGCGCTGTTGGGCTGGGTCAGATCGGCATAGGGTTGAAGCGCACGCTGGATATAATAGAGCGGTGACAGGATCGGCTGGAATTCGTCGGCGGCCTGACCGGAGAGGAGCGCCACGCGGCGGCGGCGAAAACCGTCATCGAGCAGATAGACGCTGCCGGCGCTTGCCTGGCGGTCGATGCTGATGCGGGCGAAATCATTGCGCATTTCGAAGGGTGCGGCGATTGAACCGGTCGCAACCGTCTGCCCGCCCGCGAAGTCAAGCGAACCAGCGGCGATCGGCCGTCCCTGATTGTCCTGTGCGGTCAGCCCAAGGCGCATCGGGCCGGTGCCGTTCAGCCGCGTTGCCGTAACGGTCATGTTGCTGGCGGTATTGGCTGCGCCGGTAAGCGCGACGATGTCCTGGCCGTTGCTTTCGATCAATCGCAGTTCGCTCGGCTGAAGGGCGGCCAGTCGGCTGACGATATCGTCCTTTTCCTTGCTCTCGACGCCGTCGGAGATGAAGGCGATCGTGCCCGGCTTCGTGCCGTTGAGCGCCGCCTTCACGGCGTCGGCCGCGCGCTGGCGGTCCGGCACCAGCGGCTGCGGATTCATCGCATGCAGCTTGTCGCGGGCCGATGTCGCAGCGCCCGGTGTCGCGTCATTGCCTTGCTCGGCAGTGAAGGAGATGGAGACAGGAATGCCCTTGGCATCGGCATCGTCGATCAGCGCATCGGCGGTGCGCACGCGGCGTTCCCAATCCGAAACGCTCGCCCAGCTATTGTCGATCATCAGCACCAGCGGACCGTTGCTCGAGAGCGTGTTGGTGCGCGGATTGAACATCGGATTGGCGATGGCGAGAATGACAAGAGCGGCAAGCAGCATGCGCAGCAGCGTCAGCCACCATGGGCTACGTGCCGGTGTTTCCTCGCGCTTGAGGATGCTCGCCAGGATGCGGAGCGGCGGGAAGACTTCCGCTCGCGGCTGCGGCGGGGTCAATCGCAGCAGCCACCAGATGACGGGGAGCAGGATGAGGGCTCCGAGGATGGCCGGCGAGGCGAATGCGAAGGAGAGGCCGCTCATGGCTGGCCTCCGGACGCGACCCTGGCGGGCATGCCTGAGAGATACATGTGCACCGCAACCAGTGCCTCGGAGGCCAGCCTGTCGGTGCGGTGGCTGACGAAGGTCCAGCCGAGATGGCGCAGCGACTGGCCGAGGTTTTCGCGGCGGGCGAGATAGGCGCGCTGATAGTCGTCACGCAGGTTTTCCGCGCGGCCGGCGATCAGCTTCGAGCCGGTTTCGGGATCGCTGAATTCGGTGCGTCCGCTATAGGGAAAAAGCTCTTCGGCGGGGTCGGCAACCTCGATCACATGACCGCGCAGGCCTCGGCGCGCCAGCGGACCGATCCTGCCCATGACACTGTCGGCATCGTCGAGAAAATCGCCGATCAGCACGATATCGCTCCAGCCGCGGATCATTGCCGTCTGCGGCAGGCCGCCTTCGAGCGGCGTGTGCATCAGGGCGGCCGCCAGACGCTCAGCGGCGTTGCGGGTCGAAACCGGCTCCATGATGCCGGGGCAGCCGATGCGCTCGCCGGAACGGGACAGGATTTCCGCCAGCGCCAGCATGATGACGAGCGCACGGCCTTCCTTGGAAGCATGACCATAGGTCGACTTGTACATCATGGACGGCGACAGATCGGCCCAGAGCCAGATCGTGTGGGCGGCTTCCCATTCATGATCGCGGATATAGGTATGATCGTCGCGGGCCGAGCGGCGCCAATCGATGCGCGACAGGCTTTCGCCTTCGGTATAGGGACGGAACTGCCAGAAATTCTCGCCGATGCCGCGTTTGCGTCGCCCATGCCATCCGGCAATGACCGTGTTGGCGATGCGTTTGGCCTCGACGAGGCAATCCGGCACGAGGGCGGCGCGACTACGGGCTCGGGAGAGGGCATCATTGCCTGAGGTCGGTCTGACGGTCTGTCCGATGGATGCCACGCGCTATACTCTCCTCGACATCCGGGTCACGACTTCGACTGTTTGACCAGCCCTGAAATGACATCGCGGACGGACATGCCTTCGGCGCGGGCTGCGAAAGTCAGCGCCATGCGGTGTTCCAGCACTGGCTCGGCAAGCGCATGAACATCGTCGATCGACGGCGCAAGCCGGCCCTCGTAAAGGGCGCGGGCGCGGGCGCAGAGCATCATTGCCTGGCCGGCGCGTGGGCCTGGGCCCCAGGCGACGTGCTTGTCCGTCGAGGCATTGCCCTGGCCGGGGCGGGCGGAACGCACCAGGGACAGGATCGCATCGACCACGCCGTCGCTGACGGGCATCTGACGGATCAGTTGCTGGATTTCCAGAAGGCGCTCGGCATCGATGACGGCCTGCGGCGTCGCTTCGCTCAAGCCGGTGGTTTCGAGCAGGATGCGGCGCTCGTCGGCAAGCTCGGGATAATCGACGTCGACCTGCAGCAGGAAGCGGTCGAGCTGGGCTTCCGGAAGCGGGTAGGTGCCTTCCTGCTCCAGCGGGTTCTGCGTTGCGAGAACGTGGAACGGGGCGGGAAGGTCGTAGCGCTGGCCGGCGATGGTGACGTGATATTCCTGCATGGACTGCAGCAAAGCCGACTGCGTGCGCGGCGAGGCGCGGTTGATTTCGTCGGCCATCAGCAATTGTGCGAAAACCGGGCCTTTGACGAAACGGAAGGAGCGGCGGCCGGTATCGTCCTGATCCATCACTTCGGAGCCGAGAATATCCGAGGGCATCAGGTCCGGCGTGAACTGCACGCGGTTGGAGGCAAGGCCGAGCACGGCGCCGAGCGTCGTCACGAGCTTGGTCTTGGCAAGACCCGGCACACCGACCAGCAGGGCATGACCGCCGGCGAGCACCGCGAGCAGCGTGTTCTCCACGACGCTTTCCTGGCCGAAAATGACCTTCGACACCTCTTCGCGGATGCGGGCGATATCGCTCAGCGCCTTTTCGGCTGAGGCGATGATGGCCTGCTCGTCAAGGGTCGTTTCGGTCGATTTGATCATGCCCATTTGCGTCTCCAATGGCAGAAAAACGGTGCGCGTGATTCGCAGACGTTACACATTTGCCTCATAATCAATACAACTTATCGCCAGCAAGACGGCTGACAAGCACGTTTCAAATGACTATCTCGTGAGAACTGTCATATTCCTGACTAACGACCAACCGGGACAGAAGAATGGCAACCGAGGAAATCAGGACATCGGGCGATGCCGCAAGCCTCGCGGCGCTGATTTCGCGCGCGGCCGGCGATAGCGGCGGCTCCAAGAAGGGCTTGCCGCCCGTCGATCGCTGGAATCCGCCGTTCTGCGGCGATATCGATATGGAGATCCGCGCCGACGGCACCTGGTTCTATCTTGGGACGCCGATCGGCCGCGCGCCGCTCGTTCGGCTGTTTTCCACAGTTCTGCGCAAGGATGAGGACGAAAAGACCTATCTCGTCACGCCTGTGGAAAAGGTCGGCATTCGCGTCATCGACGCGCCGTTCGTGGCCGTCGAGATGAGCGTGACGGAGCGCGAGGGCAGGCGCGTGCTGACCTTCCGCACCAATGTCGGCGATGTCGTCGAAGCGGGCAGGGATCATCCGATCCGCTTCGTCATCCGCGGCGAGAACGACGAGCTGAAGCCCTATCTGCATGTCCGCGGGCGCCTGGAGGCTCTGGTCACGCGTGCGGTCATGTACGATCTCGTCGAGCTCGGCGAACCGGTCGAAATCGCCGGACGGGAAATCTTCTGCGTGCGTTCCGGCAGCTCCATCTTTCCCGTCATGCCGGTTGCCGAACTGGATGCACTCACTCGATGAATGAATTCCCCCTTTATTCCGCGGACGAGTTCCGCCGTCGCGCGCTCCAACAGAGCGGTGGGCCGGTGGAGCTTGCCTGGCGCGATCACGGCGATCACCTCCTCAATCCCGAGACCATATCGCAGGTCGCGGATCTCAAACTCAAGGACGCTGCCGTGCTCGTGCCCGTCGTCGACAGCGGCGACGATGCGAAGGTGATCTTTACGCTCAGGACCTCGACCCTGCGTAAGCATTCCGGCCAGATCGCCTTTCCGGGCGGAGCCATCGATCCGGAGGACGCGTCGCCGGAAATGGCGGCAGTGCGCGAAGCGGGCGAGGAAATTGGACTTGCCGACATCTTCATCGAGCCGGTGGCGCGGCTGCCACACTATCTGGCGGCGACCGGCTTTCGCATCACGCCCATTCTTGCCGTGGTGAAACCCGGTTTTCATCTGGCTCTCAATCCGACCGAGGTGGAGGACGCCTTCGAGGTGCCGCTCTCTTTCCTGATGGACCCCGACCACCACGTGACCGACACCATGCTCTGGCAGGGGACGGAACGCCATTTTTATCGTATGCCCTATGGGCAGCGCATGATCTGGGGCATTACTGCGGGCATCGTCCGCACGCTTTATGAAAGGCTCTATACATGACGTCCGTTGCCGATCAGGCCTGGTTTCGCGATGAGGCACTGCAGCGGGTGCTGGCGCTGCTCGATGCCGATGGCGGCGAGGGGCGCGTGGTCGGTGGCGCCGTCCGCAACAGCCTGATGGGGTTGCCGGTCGCCGATATCGACATAGCGACCACCCTCCTGCCGGAAACGGTCGTGGAAAGAGCAGAGGCGGCCGGGATCAAGGCGGTACCGACCGGCATCGCGCATGGAACCGTCACTTTAGTCATCGATGGAAAGCCGTTCGAAATCACCACCTTGCGGCGCGATGTTGAAACGGACGGACGTCGTGCCGTGGTTGCCTTCAGTAAGGATTGGCAAGCCGATGCCGAGCGGCGGGACCTGACGATCAACGCGCTTTACGCGTCCGCCGATGGCAAGGTCGTGGATCTCGTCGGCGGGCTTGCCGATCTGGAGCGGCGCAACATACGCTTTATCGGCGATGCGGCGACACGGATTGCCGAAGATCACCTGCGGATTCTGCGCTTCTTCCGCTTCTTTGCCTATTATGGCAGCGGCCGCCCGGATGCGGACGGCTTGCGCGCTTGTGCTGCCGCAAAATCGAAGATTTCAACGCTCTCTGCCGAGCGTGTCTGGTCCGAGATGAAGAAGCTGCTGGCGGCTGAGGACCCGGGCAGGGCGCTGCTCTGGATGCGCCAGATCGGCATATTGACCGAGGTGCTGCCGGAAACTGAGAAGTGGGGCATCGACGCCATTCCCGGGCTCGTCGCCGCCGAACAGGCTCTTGGCTGGGCGGCGGAGCCTCTATTGCGGCTTGCCGCCATCGTGCCTCCCGATGCGACAAGGCTTACCAAGCTTGCCGAGCGGCTGCGCCTCTCGAAGGCCGAAGGCGCTTACCTTCAGGCCTGGGCGAACGCACCCGTCGTCAAGGACGATATTTCGGAAGCGGCCTTCGACCGCCTGCTTTATCGCCATGATCCGACCGGCGTTGCTGTTCGACTGAAGCTGGCGCTGGCCGTTGCCCGGAGCAAGGCGGAGAGTGATTTCGAGGAGATGGCGCGCGTCGCGCGGCTCGGGAAGTTGCTGGAGCGGGTGGCAAAATGGAAGAAGCCGGCTTTTCCGCTCAATGGCGCGGATGCGCTTGCCGCGGGTGTCACCGCCGGGCCGCGCGTAGGCGAGCTGTTGGCCAAGCTCGAGCAGGAGTGGCTCGATGCGAATTTTGCGATGAACCGGGCGAGCCTTCTCACCCGACTCAAGGATTTGGCCAATGCCTCATAATGAGGTCTGATTGGCGGGACTGACTGGCCGGGCCGCCAATCAGGCTGCGTTGGCCTCGTCGCGAATTCGTGCCTTGATATTGTCGACCATGTTTTCGCGGATGATGGTTTCGCCATGCGCTTCGCGCATGTGCTCGACGGCGCGGCGAACAACCTCGGCGTCATCCTTGGCGCGAGTATGCCAGGCGCAACCGGGTACGAGCGTACCACATTCGAACAGTCGCATATCTTCCTCCTCATTTCTCAATAATTTCCCATCCCTTCATGCGAAGGGCATGAAGGCCTTAACGCAACGGATGAGAAAAGGTTTCTGCCGTCCGGCAAGTCTCTCGCTTGCCGGAGGCGGTGTTCCGGACATCAATCCGGCATTGCCCAGGATTTGAAGCAATCCGACGATTGATATCGGGTGATGGGTGCTTGCCTGGCGGAACGATCGGCCGCGAAGCGAGCGATATCGCTCGGTGATTTGCCTGCCAATTGCATTCTTACCTGCTCGATGAAGCAGGAAAGCGGCAAATCGGACCCGCTGCGGGTTCGCATATCCTCGGCCAGTCGGATGATGAACTCCGGACTATCGACTGTGCGCGAAAGTTTCTGTTCTTTCGAAGCTTCCGTGACTTGTTTGTCTGCTGCCATTACAACCTCCTCCGATTGAAACGAGCATTAGGTCACTTAGGCACTCCTCTCGCCGATTTCAGGGCGTTGTCTGATCATTTAATGTTGAACGCCTCAAGCGCATCGCGATCGTTTGGATTCATTCTCTGCGCTTGAAGTTCGAAGCTTTCTCTACGCTGCTATTGCAAAATCGCCGCCTGTTTTGCGCGACGTGTCTCAGGGCCAACGCACCACGGGCGGCAGAGACGACAGGATCGACTCCACGTTGCCGCCTGTCTTCAGTCCGAATATTGTACCCCTATCGTACAACAAATTGAACTCCACATAGCGCCCACGGCGAATTAATTGCTCGTCGCGATCCTCTTCCGTCCATGTTTCATTGAAATTGGAGCGAACGATGCGCGGATAGACCATCGTGAAGGCACGGCCAACGTCCCGGGTGAAGGCGAAATCGGCATTCCAGCCGCCGGCTTCTTCGGTCGAATGCAGCCAGTCGAAGAAGATGCCGCCAATGCCGCGTGGCTCGTTGCGGTGCTTGAGGAAGAAATATTCGTCGCACCAGCTTTTGTAGTGCTGGTAGTCGGCGACGGCGTGGCGGTCGCAGACGATCTGCATGGCGCGGTGGAAGAGGGCGCTGTCGGGATCTTCCTGGGTGCGGCGGCGATCGAGCACCGGCGTCAGGTCGGCGCCGCCGCCGAACCACTGGCTCGTCGTCACCACCATGCGGGTGTTCATGTGCACGGTCGGCACGTTCGGATTGACGGGGTGGGCGATCAGCGACAGTCCCGACGCCCAGAAACGGGGGTCTTCCTCGGCACCCGGAATCTGGCTGCGGAAGTCGGGGGAGAATTCGCCATAGACAGTTGAGGTGTGGACGCCGACCTTTTCGAAGACGCGACCTTCCATCATCGACATGCGGCCGCCGCCACCCTGGCCCTTGTCCCTCTGCCAGTCCTTGGCGACGAAACGGCCCGGTTCCTGGTCGGAAAGGGGGCCGGTCAGCTCGTTCTCCAGCTGTTCGAATTCTGCGCAGATCGTGTCGCGCAGGCCCTCGAACCAGTGTCGTGCTGCCTCTTTCTTTTCTTCAATATCCTCGGGTAATCCCTTGGGAAGATTGGGTCGTTCCATTCATGCTCTCCGACGGTGCGAGCAGCCGGCGGCCCGCGATTCGCACTGTATGTATCGTGATTTGGAATATCAGCAAGATTGCGGCGCAGCCAGTGCAGCAACGTCGCAGGAGAATCGACTCGCAAATTTCACAATGCGGTATTATGTTCCCTCTCTCAAAGGCGAGGTTTTATCATGAGGATACCTGGACCGCCGCCCCTGGATGGGTTGAGAAACAGAATATTCCGTTACCGGCAGGAGCATCCCGCCGGCGGAAAGAGTGAATTCGTTCGCGAGACCTTTTGTCTGAGCCGCCCTGAAGCACGTGAAAAGGCGCGCGAATGGTTCGACGAATTCCCCAAGGCTGCTTATTGGACCGAAGTCGAAAGCTGGCGTCAGGTCGATGGGGATCGCATCGAATTCACGATGCGGCGTCTGCCATCGGCGGATTGAACTGAACGACATGGCTGTCTGTAGCGCCGCGCTCTTGAGCCGCGGCGCGTTCCCGTGCTTGCGATCGGCTTGCCTTTTTGGCCCCCGCTCAATGCGGCTTGGGTGATTGCCCATCATCCGACGGGTCGGATGATGGAGGCTGGGCTCCGGACTTCGCGGTTGCGGAGAAAGCCTTCTTGACCTTCTCGATCGTTGCCGTGTTTCCGCCTGGCGCCGGAGTTGCGGCAGGCTTTTTCTCCATGCCTGTCGGCGTGGCCACGGTGCTGAGCGCTGCCGCCTCGTGCTCCTCCGCCTTCGGGTCATCGACCATCGGCGATTTCGCGAGAATCTCCATCAATGTGATCGTCACCGGCAGATGGCCGCCGAGATCGGTGTTCGTGTGGTGCCATGCATGTGCAACGCGCTGATCGGCATGAATGAAGCGTCGGGAGTTGATTTCGCCGAACCAGTCCCACTCTCCCATCACATCGACGACATCGGTGAAGACGAGCGGCATGGCGATGCGGGTGCCGATCGTCACGATCTTCGTATGTCGCGCCAGTTCGGTGACCCGCCCTTCATCCTGTTTCCAGAGGTTATGCAGTGCGGCTGACAGCACGAGGTTACCCTTGGAGTGGCCCGTCAGCAGGCGGAAGGAAAGGCGGGGATCGGCAAGAAGCGCCTGCACGGTTCTCGTATCGAGACTGGTGCGGGCAGCAGCCGTCTCAGCCTGCGCGCCGACCTTGGGGCGGCCGGCGAGGTCGTCCAGGCTTTCGAGAAAGGGCCGCAGGCCTTTCAGGTGACCGAAGAAGAACAATCCGCCGAAGGCTTCGGTGATGACGTCGGCTATGCCGTAGCCGGAAACGACGACTGCGACGGGCGCGTCCACTGCATCTGCTACATTGCGGGCGAAGGCGGCCGCACCAAGGGCTGAACCGCCTATGCCGGCGACGGCGAGCGCCCGGGCATCGGCGCCGCCACGCAGGACGAATTCATCGATGGTTTCGCAGAGAGTGAGAGCTCCAAGTCCGCTTGGAGGAACGAGCATTATCGCGCCTTCGGCAGCCAGAGAGTCGCTGATATAGAAGGCTTCCTCCGGCGTGATCACCGTGACGTCGTAGAAGAGCGCATCGAGCGCGAGATTGCGCTGGCGCAGGCCTTCGAGAGCAAGGTTGCGGGCAGGAGAGCGCTGCAGCCGTTCGGGGAGGCTCATGCTGCGTGCGAACTGCGTAAGGGAAAGCGTGAATGCCGTCTGGAACATGGGTCACCTCGCCAAGGCTGCCTGAGTTAGAGCATTCCAAGACCAAGCTTCTCACACTTTATTCGGCGTGCCAACGGCTATTCGGGTGCGACATTCAGGCTCGGGCCGAGAGCGGCGACCATTCTATCTGCCGCAGCGCTTCACCTGAAATCATCGCGGCGGACATTGCGACATTGATGGAGCGTTGGCCCTCGACCATGGGGATCAGGATGCGGCCGTCAGCTCTATCGTGGACATGGTCAGGCACGCCGGCGCTCTCGCGGCCGAAGAGGAGAATATCGTCGTCGCGGTAAGCAAAATCCGTATAGCGCTGCGCCGCTTTCGTTGAGGCCAAGACCAGCCTCCGTCCGCTTTCCTGCCTCCATGCCTCGAAGCGCTCCCAATTGACGTGCCTCGCCAGGGTGACTGCGGCGAGGTAGTCCATGCCGGCGCGCTTCAGGTTGCGGTCGGATATGTCGAAGCCGGCCGGCTCGATGATGTCGACGCCGAGGCCGAGGCAGGCGGCGAGCCGCAGGATCGTGCCGGTGTTGCCGGGAATGTCGGGTTGGTAGAGGGCGATGCGCAGTTTTGTCATGCGCTGCAACTAGCGAAATTGCCAGGACTTGTCTTCGACTTTTCGCGAGCCCGTCATTTCCGTGATGCCTCCCATAAGCAGAATTGAAGGATTCAGCCCATTTTTCAGGCATATTTCGCTTTTCAAACAAGAAAAGTCGCGTTAAAAGGCAAGCGCTCTACAACTTGCGAAAGAAGGAGGCTCAGATGGATAACTCGTTTGTAATGATGCGCCTCCGTGCCGTGAAGCCACGGATGTATTGAGAGCGCTGTAAGGCGCGTATTCGCAAGTACCCCCCTTCTTTAAAATCATTGCGCGGCCAACATGGCCTCGTCGTTTTACCGCCCGACCACCATATATGCGTGCGATCCTTAGGCGCAGTGGGTGGTCGAAGGGTCGAGTCTTTGGAGCATTTCAATGTTTAGCTGGTTCGAACGCCGACTAAATCCATTCCCGAACGAGGTGCCGGATACTCCGCCGCGCGGCCTCTTCGCCTTCTGCTGGCACTATTCCAAGCCGGCGTTGCCGTGGTTGATCGCCATGAGCATCCTCACCATGTCGATCGCGATTGGCGAGGTGGCTCTGTTCCAGTTCCTCGGCGATATCGTCGACTGGCTGACACATGCCGATAAGGCGACCTTCCTGCAGACGGAATGGCCCAGGCTGTTCTGGATGGGGGCGATGGTGCTGGTCGGCCTGCCGTTTGCCGCGATCCTCGACAGCTTCATCATGCACCAGGTGCTGCTCGGCAATTATCCGATGATCGCGCGCTGGCAGATGCACCGCTTCCTGCTGCGCCACAGCATGACCTTTTTCGCCAACGAGTTTGCGGGCCGCGTCGCCACCAAGGTGATGCAGACCTCGCTTGCCGTGCGCGAAACGGTCATGAAGATCCTCGATGTCTTCGTCTACGTGTTCACGTACTTCCTGTCGATGATCCTCGTCATCGCGGCGGCCGACTGGCGGCTGATGATTCCGATCCTGGTCTGGCTCGGCGTCTATGTCGCCATCGTCGCCTATTTCGTGCCGGTGCTGCGCAAGATCGCCGCACAGCAGGCCGATGCGCGCTCGATGATGACGGGCCGCGTGGTCGACAGCTACACCAATATCGCCACGGTGAAGCTGTTCTCCCATGCCGGCCGCGAAGAAACGTATGCCAGGGCCGGCATGGAGGAATTCCTCGATACCGTACACAAGCAGATGCGCAAGGTGACGCTGTTCCACGCCTCGGTCTATTTCAACAACTGCGCGGCGCTGTTCATCGTCTCGGCACTGTCGATCTGGTTCTGGCTCAGCGGTTCGATCTCGGTCGGCTCCATCGCCATTGCCATCGGCCTTGCCATGCGCGTCAACGGCATGTCGCAATGGGTGATGTGGGAAGTCTCGGCGCTCTTCGAAAACATCGGCACCGTCTATGACGGCATGGAGATGATGTCGAAGCCGCACGATATCATCGACAAGCCGGCGGCATCCTCGATCGTCGCCAAGCAGGGCGCGATCCGCTTCGACCACATTCGCTTCCACTATGGCAAGGCGAAGGGCGTCATGGAGGATCTGAGCCTCGATATCCGGGCGGGCGAAAAGGTCGGTCTTGTCGGCCGCTCCGGCGCCGGCAAGACGACGCTGATGAACCTGCTGCTGCGCTTCTACGATCTGGAGAGCGGCCGCATCACCATCGACGGCCACGATATCGCGGGCGTCACGCAGGACAGCCTTCGCTCGATGATCGGCGTGGTGACGCAGGATACATCGCTGCTGCACCGCTCGATCCGCGACAATATCGCTTACGGCCGTCCGGACGCGACCGATGAGGAAATCATCCAGGCAGCCAAGCGTGCCAATGCCTGGGACTTCATCGAAGGTCTGGTCGATATGCATGGCCGCACGGGACTCGACGCGCAGGTCGGCGAGCGGGGTGTCAAACTGTCGGGTGGTCAGCGCCAGCGTATCGCGATCGCCCGCGTCTTCCTGAAGGACGCGCCGATCCTGGTGCTCGACGAGGCAACCTCGGCGCTCGATTCCGAAGTGGAAGCGGCGATCCAGGAAAACCTCTTCGCGCTGATGCACGGCAAAACGGTGATTGCAATCGCGCACCGCCTGTCGACCCTGACCGAGATGGACCGCCTCGTCGTTCTCGACAAGGGCCGGATCATCGAGATGGGCACGCATCAGGAGTTGGTCCAGGAGGGTGGCATCTACGCCGAGCTCTGGAGCCGGCAGTCCGGTGGCTTCCTCGCCGACCACGACGAAGTCGAGGCGGCGCAATAATGGAATGGGTAATTGGGGCGCTACGGCGCCCCAGTTGCTATTTTCCTGAGCGACTATTTTCTAGAAATCTAAAACGTAACAAAGAAGTCTGGAAGACGACGCTGCGAGCTAACGGCTCGCAAGAGCAAGCTGCATTGCGAGCAATCCGAAAGCGGTCGCGAAGCTTCGGCGCATCCATGATTGAACGGTTGGATTTGAAACGATATGGCGGCGCAGATAGGCCGCGAACACGCCATAGCCTGCGAAAATAACGAAGGTGAGTGCCATGAATACCAGGCTCAGCTTCAGCATCAACGCAATCGGACCTGGCTGATCCGGCCTCACGAATTGAGGCAGGAAGGCGAAGAAGAAGATCGATAATTTGGGGTTGAGCAGGTTGATCAGGATTGCCGAGGCAATCACCTGCCCGGTACTCTTGTCGGCTGGCGCACCGTCGATGCGCAAAATACCCCGTTCCAGAAACATAGACCAGGCCATGTAAAGCAGATAGGCCACTCCGAGCCATTTGAGCGCCTGAAACGCCACGGCGCTGGTATGCAGGAGTGCGGCAAGGCCACTTATCGCGGCAAGCAAATGCGGGATGATGCCAAGCGTGCAGCCGAATGCGGCAATTATGCTCGCTCTCGCACCGCCCGATAATCCGGCAGCCAGCGTATAGATTGCTCCGGTGCCGGGGGACGCGACGATGATGAGGGTCGTTATCAGGAACTCCATGCTCATGCGTTAGCCCTCATGGAAGGATGGCACATCGGCGGCAAGGCTTGAGTCGATGTGTTTCCTTCAAGCGGCGATCCACGCAAGACGTCCGGGCGGTTCGTCGGAGGTCTGATGCGCGTTGATGATGGATGTTGCGGATACGTCGCGTCGGTCTTAGCGGAAATAGCAGGCATGAATTTCACTCGGTGATGACTTCGAGCAATATCGCCTCGTCATCTTCTCCGGTCTTGAATGAAATTGCAGGTCAATCGCTAGCTCGCGCTCACCACTCAAATCATAAGGCACCGTATTCTAACGAAAATGTAACCTTCTCAACGACGCACCTTTACTTTCCGGATCTCCGGAAATTCCCTATATCGCTTCCATGTTCATCCGTTCCGTGTTCCGTCTGTTCGAGACGTGGATTGACCCCTATTACCGCAGCGGCGATCTTCGGCCGCCGCGGTCGCTCAGTGCCTTCATCTGGTACTATGTCGGCCAGGCCAAGGGACCCTTCCTAGCGATGGCAGCGCTCGGCGGCGCGGTTGCGATGCTTGAAGCCGCGCTCTTCTGGTTCGTCGGGCATCTCGTCGACATCCTCGACAAAGTTAAACCGGGCGAGGGGTGGAGCGGACTGCTCGCCGGCCATGGCGGGACGTTGCTCGGCATGGTCTTCGTCGTGCTCGTCGTGCGCTTTGTCGTCGTCAGCCTCGGCGCATTGGTCGAAGAGCAGGTCGTCGTGCCCGGCTTTCTCAACCTCGTGCGCTGGCAGGCCTACCGGCATGTCGCAAGACAATCGGTCGAGTTCTTCCAGAACGATTTTTCCGGCCGCGTCGTCACCAAGGTCTGGTCGGCGGGGCAGGCGACGGGCGATCTCGTCGTGTCGCTGCTGCAGGTCGTCTGGTTCATCATCATTTATGCCGCCTCGACCATTGCGCTGGTCGGCGGGCTCGACTGGCGGCTGGCGCTGGTGATTGCGGTCTGGATCGGCGTCTTCTCCCTGCTCGCCCGCCACTTCGTGCCGCGCATCCGGCAGCATGCCCGCAATGCGGCGGAAGCATCGTCGATGTTGAACGGCCGTATGGTGGACGCCTATGCCAATATCCAGACGTTGAAGCTGTTCGGGCGGGAGGAGCAGAACGACCATTACATCCGCAACGGCTTCGACCGCTTCCAGGCGGCCGTCATGCCGTTTACGCGGCTGTTGACAGGCGTGCGTTCGTCGCTGGCGCTGCTATCGGGCGTGATGATCACCACCATCGGCGCGCTTGCCGTCCATCTCTGGCTGATGGGCGAGATTTCTACCGGCGGCGTCGCCTTCACGCTCAGTATGGTGCTGCGGCTGAATATGCTTTTCGGTCGCATGATGTCGCAGTTCAACGCCATCATGCGCAATCTAGGCACGATCCAGAATTCGGCCGAGATGATCTCCGAGCCCATCGGTCTGGTCGATCTGTCTGATGCCAAGGATCTGGTCGTTACCGGTCCTGAAATTCGTTTCGACGATGTGACGTTTCACTATGGGCGTGGCGGCGGCATCATCGACAATTTCTCCCTCAACGTACGTGCGGGGGAGAAGGTCGGCATTGTCGGCCGCTCGGGAGCGGGCAAGACGACGCTCGTCAACCTGTTGCTGCGCTTCTACGATCTAGAGGGAGGCCGCATCCTGATCGACGGCCAGAATATCGCCGCCGTTCGACAGGAGTCGCTGCGTGGCGCGATCGGCATGGTGACGCAGGATACCGCGCTCCTCAATCGCTCCATCCGCGACAACATTCTCTTCGGTCGGCCCGATGCCGGCGACGAGCAGATGGTGGAGGCGGCCCGCCGGGCGGAGGCGGATCGTTTCATTACCGCTCTTGAGGATCAGAAAGGGCGCACCGCCTACGCCGCCCATGTCGGCGAGCGTGGCGTCAAGCTTTCAGGCGGTCAGCGCCAGCGCATTGCGATTGCGCGCGTCATGCTGAAGGACGCGCCCATTCTCGTGCTCGATGAGGCGACATCGGCACTGGATTCAGAGGCGGAGGCCGTGCTGCAGTCCAATCTGGACGGGCTGATGAAGGGCAAGACCGTTCTTGCGATCGCGCACCGGTTGTCGACGATTGCCAAGCTCGACCGGCTGATCGTCATCGACAAGGGCGAGATCATCGAGGAGGGCACGCATGATGAGCTGATTGCGCGCGGCGGCCTCTATTCCGAACTCTGGGCACGCCAATCCGGTGGCTTCATCGCCGCGGATGCCGACTGATCTACGTCGAGACACCTGGGATCATTGATGCCGAGGCACACTGAACTCGGTCATCAAGCCGAAATGGTTCGAGCCCATCGCGTCGCGGATCTGCTTTACCGATATCAGCCGAAGCGGCGCGCGGGCAAAGACGTGATCGATGGTGATCCCATAGGCTCCTGCTGCAATCGGCCAGGTGGCGGGCTCGGGGAAGGCATGACGAAGGCCGGTTGCCGCCAGGAAATCGCGCATGTCGGGGGTGATGACCGAGGCGTTGAAATCTCCCGCGAGGATCAATGGCCCTTTCACGTCGTTGAGGGCAGGGGCTAGGAGACCAAGCTCGATCTGGTGGAACGCATCGAAATAGGGCTTGCTCAGATGAACGGAGGCGAAATTGACGGGCTGGCCGTCCATGTCGATGGTCGCCAGGATAAAGCGATTGTCCCAAAGGCTGCCGAGGCTGCGCATCAGCTGGGTCTGGAACGGCCTTTTCGACAGCAGCAGGGAATCGCAATCGGTGGTCATCACGCCGCAGCCGATGCGGTTGGGATAGACTTTCAAGATGCGGTCCATCTCGGAAAAGACCGGTCCCGCCTCGAAGATTTCGACGACGTCGGCTTTCGAGGCGATGATGAGATCGGCGATGCGGGGACCGTTTTCGAAATTGCTGTCCTCGATGTTGAAGGAGAGCAATCTGAAATGGCCGCCGCTTGCCTCTGCCGAAGCGACGAGCGAAGACGTGGTGTATTCCTGCAGCATGAGGACCGAGTGCACCAGCAGGATGATTCCAGCCGCGCTTAGGAACAGCGCATACCAATGGCGCTTGAAGGTGAATGCGATCAAGGCAAGCAGGATCGCGAACAGGCTGATATGGGTCTGCAGACTTTCGAAAAAGGCCAGCAGCCAGGAATCGGCCACGTAACGCGCCGCAAGAATGCCGACCGCCAGTGTGGCGAGAACGCATAGAACGCAATAGATCGTGTGTCTCATGAGAAGTTCTCGTGCTTCATTTTCCGCTGCTTTGTATGCGCAAGACAACGAATGCAATCCTCCATAAATCGCGAGGGAAATCCATTTGGATTTAAGAGGTAAAGCGTAAGTCCTGTGAGGGGGCGAACGTGCCGATACTATGTCGCCTTCTGCAATGCAGCATTGAAATCACTGTCTATTTTGCCCTGCAATATGAGAAAGTACTATAGAAATCCCCAGGTTTTTCATGGGCTTAACTTTTCGCGTTGATGCAGGAAGAGTTTAGGCCCCAGCCTTGCGACGCAATAGCGCAGTTTTGCCGCGACATTGTGCCCTTACCCCTTGCCAAGACTGGACATAATTTGCGATCAAGCTTAGAACGCAGCGGGTTACGGAGGAATCTATGGCGGAATTATGGTCGCGTTGATTCGCCGTTAGTGAGAGGGGTACCACGGTTTTGCCGTGGTTTGCGGGAAGAGGATGTGCAGCCTTGAGCGAGCATAGTACGACAGTTGAGTCCACCGGCGAGCCGACTCGTCGCGATTTCCTTTATTTGACGACAGGTATGGCCGGCGCGGTGGGTGCCGTTGCCGTTGCATGGCCTTTTATCGACCAGATGCGGCCGGATGCATCGACGCTCGCTCTTGCATCCATCGAAGTCGATGTGTCGAGCCTTGAGCCTGGCATGTCGCTGACGGTGAAATGGCGCGGCAAACCTGTCTTCATCCGTAACCGCACGCAGAAAGAAATCGACGATGCCAAGGGCACGCAGCTTTCGGACCTGAAAGATCCGGTCGCTCGCAACGCCAATCTGCCGGCTGATGCCCAGGCAACCGATCTTGCCCGTTCGGCTGGCGACGGTAAGGAAAACTGGCTTGTCATGATCGGCGTCTGCACCCATCTCGGCTGCATTCCGCTCGGTCAGGCAGGGGAATATGGCGGGTGGTTCTGTCCCTGCCATGGCTCGGTCTACGATACCGCGGGCCGCATACGCCATGGGCCTGCACCGATGAATCTTGCGATTCCGCAATATGCGTTCACGTCGGAAAAGAAGATCAAGGTCGGTTGAGGGGGAGCTGAAACATGAGTGGTCATTCGTCTTACGAGCCATCGACAGGGCTCGAAAAATGGGTCGACGCGCGGCTTCCGCTGCCGCGCATGGTCTATGATAGTTTCATCGCCTACCCGGTCCCGCGCAATCTGAACTATGCCTACACGTTCGGTGCCATGCTGGCCGTGATGCTGGTCCTGCAGATCCTGACCGGTGTCGTGCTTGCCATGCACTACGCGGCCAACACGGCGATCGCCTTCAATTCGGTCGAAAAGATCGTCCGCGACGTCAACCATGGCTGGCTGTTGCGCTATATGCATGCCAACGGCGCCTCCTTCTTCTTCGTTGCGGTCTATCTGCACATCGCCCGCGGTCTCTACTACGGCTCCTACAAGGCGCCGCGCGAAATCCTCTGGATTCTCGGTGTGATCATCTACCTCCTGATGATGGCGACCGCGTTCATGGGCTACGTTCTGCCCTGGGGCCAGATGTCCTTCTGGGGTGCGACCGTCATCACCGGCTTCTTCTCGGCCTTTCCATGGGTCGGCGATTGGATCCAGACCTTCCTGCTCGGCGGCTTTGCCGTCGACGACCCGACGCTCAACCGCTTCTTCTCGCTGCACTATCTGCTGCCCTTCATGATCGCCGGCGTCGTCATCCTGCACATCTGGGCGCTGCATGTGACCGGCCAGACGAACCCGACCGGCGTCGAAGTCAAGCTTAAGACCGATACCGTGCCCTTCACGCCCTATGCGACGCTGAAGGATGCGCTTGGCGTCTCCATCTTCCTGCTGGTTTTCGCCTACTTCGTCTTCTACCTGCCGAACTTCCTCGGCCATGCCGACAACTACATTCCGGCCAACCCGCTGAAGACACCGGCTCACATCGTTCCGGAATGGTACTTCCTGCCGTTCTACGCGATGCTGCGCTCGATCACCTTCAACATCGGCCCGATCGACTCCAAGCTTGGCGGCGTTCTGACGATGTTCGGTGCGATCATCGTGCTGTTCTTCCTGCCCTGGCTCGATACGTCGAAGATCCGCTCGGCGGTCTATCGTCCCTGGTACAAGCTGTTCTTCTGGCTGTTCATCGCCGACGCCGTCCTGCTCGGCTGGCTGGGCTCGCAGCCTGCGGAAGGCATCTACACCACGGCTGCGCAGTTCGCGACGCTGTTCTACTTCCTCTTCTTCCTCGTCATCATGCCGGTGCTTGGCATTGTCGAGACACCGAGGCGCATTCCAAATTCAATTACGGAAGCGGTTCTTGAGAAACAGGGCGGTAAAGTTGCCGCTCCGGTTCAAGCATAACCGGCGATAGAGGAAGAAAACGATGAAAAAACTTGTTGTCGGCCTTCTATCCCTGGCGCTTATCGGCGGTTCGGCCACCGTTGCCGCCATTGCAGCGGAAACGAAGCCTGCCGCCGAAGCCGAGACGCCGCATTATCCGCTGAAGGAGCCGCGCGAGCAGCATTGGACCTTCTCAGGCCCGTTCGGCTATTATGACAAGGCGCAGCTCCAGCGTGGTCTCAAGGTCTATACGGAAGTCTGTTCCGCCTGCCACTCGATGAAGCTGGTGGCTTACCGTACGCTGGGAGACCTCGGCTATACGGAAGCTCAGGTGAAGGCCTTTGCTGCCAACTACGAAGTGCAGGATGGCCCGAACCCTCAGGGTGAGATGTTCACCCGTAAGGCGCTTCCGTCTGACCATTTCAACTCGCCGTTCCCGAACGACGAGGCTGCCGCTGCGTCCAACAACGGAGCCGTGCCGCCCGACATGTCGCTGCTTGCGAAAGCACGCGAAATCGAGCGCGGTTTCCCGCAGTTCATCTTCGATATCTTCACGCAGTATCAGGAAGGCGGCCCGGATTATATCTACTCGCTGCTGACTGGCTATGAAGAGCCGCCGGCCGGCTTCACCGTACCGCAGAACTCGCACTACAATCCGTATTTCGATGCGGCCGCGACCTTTGCGATGCCGAAGCCGCTTTCGGACGGGCAGGTGACCTATGACGACGGTTCGCCGCAGACGGTGGACCAATATGCTCGCGACGTGGCTGCCTTCCTGATGTGGACATCCGAGCCGCATCTGGAAGATCGCAAGCACCTCGGCTTCATGGTTATGGTATTCCTGCTGATCTTCTCCACGCTGATCTATCTCACGAAGCGCTCCGTCTATGCCAAGGCCGGCGCTCACTGAGTATTGCGATGTTTCAATGAAAAGGCGGCCCGTCGAGGCCGCCTTTTTTGTTGGTATAGCGCCCGGGTCTTGATAGGGTGCGGCCGGCCCTATCATAGCCTGAGAGTACATATTTCATGAACACTATCGCTTCGGAGCTCGCCGCCAGCATCCGTTCCATTCCGGACTATCCCAAGCCCGGTATCATCTTCCGCGACATTACGACGATGCTTGGCGATGCCAGGGCATTCCGTCGCGCCGTGGATGCGCTGGTGCATCCCTATGCCGGCTCCAAGATCGACAAGGTCGCCGGCATGGAAGCGCGCGGCTTCATTCTCGGCGGCGCGGTCGCGCATCAGCTGTCGTCCGGCTTCGTGCCGATCCGCAAGAAGGGCAAGCTGCCGCATGATATCGTCCGCATCGCCTATAGCCTGGAATATGGCGTCGACGAGATGGAGATGCATCGCGATGCGGTCAATCCGGGCGAAAAGGTCATTCTGGTAGACGACCTGATCGCGACCGGCGGCACGGCCGTCGGCGCCACGAAGCTTCTGCGCCAGATCGGCGCCGAGGTCGTTGCGGCCTGTTTCGTCATCGACCTGCCAGACCTCGGCGGCCGCAAGAAGCTCGAAGAGCTTGATGTGCCGGTTCATACGCTGGTGGAATTCGCCGGTCACTGATCGGCCTGGAAGATTGGTGGGGCCGTTACGAGCGGCCCCGCCGATTTCTATTCAAAGGCCAGCACGGTGCTTTCGAAGCGCAAGGCCAGCAGGCCATCCTGGTTCACCCCGTCGCAGGCGAGCGTGTAGAGCGTCCAGCCGGGGCGAGAGGCCAGCGGGCGGCTGCCGAGGATCGCCACGCCGTAGGTGATCGTATCGCCGGCAAAGACCGGCCGCAGCCATTGCAGCTTTGTGAAGCCGGGCGAAGGGCCAAGACTGGGCGGCGTCTTGCCTTCGGCGGTCAGCCGGGCCGTTTCGGATTTCCAGAAATCGACGAAGTTGCGCATCCACATGGAGCAGCTATGCCAGCCGGAGGCGCACAGGCCGCCGAACAAGGAGTGCTTGGCTGCTTCCGCATCCATATGGAAAATCTGCGGATCGAAGCGCGAGGCGAAATGGACGATGCCTTCCGGCGTGAACGTATGGCTGCCGATCTCGAAGCGTTCCCCGATGGCATAGAGGTCGCTCATCTTCATGCCGAAACCTCCGCGCCGGCACGCATGCGGATCATGGTCGCGTTTTCCCCAAGGCAGACGAGTTCGCCGCGCTGGTTCTCGACCTCGTGATGGAATTTGACGATGCCGATGCCGGGGCGGGAGCGCATGGGGCGAGCCTCGACCACGATGGATCGGCCCGACAGGGTATCCCCAGCCAGAACAGGCTTCTTCCATTCCATGAAGTCGATGCCCGGCGCGCCCTGCGCATCGGCGGCGAGGATGTAGGAATCGCACATCATGCGCATGAACACTGCCGACGTATGCCAGCCGGAAGCGGCAAGGCCGCCGAGAATGCTGGCGCGGCCGGCTTCCTCGTCCAGATGCATCGGTTGCGGATCGAATTCGCTGGCGAATTCAATGATCTCCGCCGCCGTCATATGCTTGGGGCCGAGCGCAAATTCTCGTCCCAGCTGGAAGTCTTCGTAGACGAGTTTCGTCATATCTTCTGTCGTCCTCCACGTCTAATCCATCGGCCATCGCATGGCCCGCGGTGGTGGCGCAAGCACTTTTATGGCCAATATAAGGGAAGGTCGGCGGTGATTGTCCGTTGGTTGCCGACAGCCCTTGATTGTGCGGCGACGATATGTTGAGGCTTGGTGGTGACGAAATGATGCGAGAGCAAGAATGAGCGAACTCAAGGTCGCACTGGAAGATGCCGCAGGCGAGGGGATTATTTCCTCGGGCCAGGCCGAGCAATTGCTGCCCTACCTCACCGCGAGGAATATCGGCACGCTGTCTGTTCAGGCTCTTTCATCACAGCGCCGGCAGGATGATCCCAACCCGCTGGAGGATACGGAAGCGCCGCGCTTTGTGCGAGGCTTTCACGATGTGCTCATCACCATCGGCGTCATCGTGCTGCTCATCGGGTTATGGGGATTGGCGAACCGCTATGCGCCCCTGCTGGCGATCGTCGTGCTCGCCGAGATCCTGGTGCGCCGCCAGCGGCTGGCGCTTCCCGCCGTGGTCTTGACCGTCGCGCTTGGCGTCTGGGTTTTCTATACGGTGGTGAGCTATGTCAGCTCCACACCGGCGCTGAGCAATAATTTCACGATCGGCGCAATCGTCCTGGTGGCGCCATTCCCGCTGTCGCTCGCCTTGTTTTACTGGCGCTACCGCGTGCCGCTGTCGCTGGCTCTATTCCTGTTTTCGCTGTTCGGCTTGTTTCTTGCCGCGGTCTTCTATGTCGCCGGTACGGTGACGGGGTCGTCGAATGTGCCGGCTGATTACCCCATCCAGACGATGATGATCTTGCTGGTGACGGCTCTCGGCAGCTTTGCATTGGCGATGCGCTACGACCTCAGCGATCCGCAGAGGGTGACGCGCCGCTCCGACGTCGCCTTCTGGCTGCATCTCGCAACGGCGCCGGCCTTGCTTTACTCGACTATCCTGCTGGCGTTGCGTCTCGAGCTTGCCAGCAGCGGCACCGTCTTCACCAATCTCACCGATGCGCTCTTCGGGGGCTATCTGCAAGCGGTGACCGTCCTCGTGGCGGTTCTGGTGATGATGCTGATCGGTCTGGTCATCGATCGCCGCGCCTTCGTGACCGCCGGCCTCGTATCGCTGGGCCTCGCGACCGCGGCCATTCTCAGGCACAACAATGCCGGCCTCGACAAGGTGGGCTTCCTGGTGCTGATGATTGTCGGTCTGGTCGTGCTTGTGATCGGCATCGGCTGGACCGATCTGCGTCGCATCGTCGTGCGGCGCCTGCCTGCCGGCTTGCAGGCGAGATTGCCGGCGCTCCGATAGAGCTTTTCCGCTTTTCCTCGAAAAGTGAAAACGCTCTATCCCTTTGTTTTAACGCAATTCCGGACGGAAAACCGCTATACACTTTTCTGGAATTGCTTAGGCGCCGGCATTTGAAAAGCGATCAGGTGTTGAAGCGGAAGTGAATGACGTCGCCGTCCTGGACGACATATTCCTTGCCTTCGTCGCGGGCCTTGCCGGCTTCCTTGGCGCCGGTTTCGCCGTTGTAGGCGATGTAATCGTCATAGGCGATGGTGTTGGCGCGGATGAAGCCGCGCTCGAAATCCGAATGGATGACGCCGGCGGCCTGCGGTGCCTTGGTGCCTTGCTCGATCGTCCAGGCGCGCGTTTCCTTCGGTCCCACGGTGAAGTAGGTGATGAGGTGGAGCAGCTTGTAGCCGGCGCGGATCAGGCGGTCGAGGCCGGCTTCGTCGAGGCCGAGCGCGGAGAGGAATTCCGTCGCCTCTTCGTCAGGCAGCTGCGCCACTTCCGCCTCGATGGCGGCGGAGATGATGACGACTTCCGAGTTCTGCTCCTTGGCCATGGCGGCAACAGCCGCCGTGTGCTCGTTGCCCGTCGCCGCATCGCCCTCGGCGACGTTGCAGACATAGAGCACGGGGTGCGAGGTCAGAAGGTTCAAGCTCTTCAGGATACGAGTTTCCTCGGCATCCAGCTTCGACAGCAGCGTGCGGACCGGCTTGCCTTCCTGCAGCAATGCGAGCGAGGCGTCCATGATCGGCAGCATCGCCATGGATTCCTTGTCCTTGCCGGTGGCGCGCTTGCGCGTCTGCTCGGTGCGGCGCTCGAGGCTCTCGAGGTCGGCGAGCATCAGCTCGGTCTCGATCGTCTCGGCATCGGCGACCGGATTGATACGGCCTTCGACATGGGTGATGTCGCTGTCTTCGAAGCAGCGCAGCACATGCACGATGGCATCGACTTCGCGGATGTTGGCGAGGAACTGGTTGCCGAGGCCTTCGCCCTTCGATGCGCCGCGCACGAGGCCGGCGATATCGACGAAGGAGATACGCGTCGGGATCAGTTCCTTCGACTTGGCGACGTCGGCAAGCTTGCGCATGCGCGGATCGGGAACGGCGACTTCACCCGTGTTCGGCTCGATCGTGCAGAACGGATAGTTGGCCGCCTGTGCTGCCGCCGTCTTGGTCAGCGCGTTGAACAGAGTGGACTTGCCGACATTCGGCAGCCCGACGATACCGCATTTGAAACCCATGGCACCTTGTCCATATCTTGAAAATCTTTGCAGTGCGTATGGGGGAAGGGCCGTTGCGGGTCAAGTCTCGGGCGGCCAAAGAGCCACTTTTCTGCCGAGAGAAGGGCTGCGAGCGGGCAACGGCCATATTGTCTCCCTGACACGACCATCCTTGAAGGATGTGGTGCGCTGCACTATAATCTTCTCATTAGCCCAAAACTCTTTCCCCTGTCGTCAACGGTGATGCCGATGAGTGACAATGATGTTGTCCTGAAACCAAAGCCTAAAACCAAGCCGAAGGTCGAAAGGCCGAAGCTCTACAAGATCATTCTCGTGAATGATGATTACACGCCGCGGGAATTCGTCATCATGGTGCTGAAGGCTGTCTTCCGCATGAGCGAGGAGACCGGCTATCGCGTCATGATGACGGCACACAAGCTCGGAACCTGCGTCGTCATGGTCTGCGCGCGCGACGTTGCCGAGACGAAGGCGCAGGAGGCGGTCGATCTTGCCAAGAGCGCCGGTTTCCCGCTGATGTTCACGACCGAGCCCGAGGAATAGGCACGGGCGTACTTGCTAGGCATGGCGGCGAATCTGGAAGCCGGTCTTGTCCTGGGTAAATCCGCAATTGGCGTAAAAGCGCAGCGTCGCCGGGTCCTTCGATCCGGTCAGCAGCATCGCCTTGTAACAGTTCTTCTCCCAGGCGCTGGCTACGGCTGTACGGATGACCTTGCCGGCGAGGCCGCGCTGACGGTAATCGGCGCGTGTCACCACATTCTCGATCAGCGCATAGGGCATGCCGCCGCGCGTGAGATTGGGGATGACGATCAGTGTCACGGAGGAGACGGCTTTTTCGCCATCGAAGGCCGCAAAGATCGTCATGCCGGGATGGGCAAGGATATCAGCAAAGCGGTGCTCGGCCAGCTGCAGTTCCAGCATGGGATCTTCGGCGTTCAGGTGCTGGTAGAGCGCAAGGAGTGTCGGCAGGTCGGCGCTCGCGACCGGGCGTATGACGATATCTGCGGCGGTGTCGACAGGTGCGTTCGGCATCTCAATTGTCCTTCTTGCCGAACATCCTCTTCAGCATTTCCGCCATGGGGCCGGTTTCCGGGATCTTCGGCTGGCTGTGGGTGCGCGCCTGATGAATATGGGATTTGGCCGGCGCCTTCTTCTCCGGCTTCGGAGCGTCATCCTCCGCCTTGCCGCCCAGGGCAAGCGCGATCTTGTTCATCAGCTGTGAATCCTCGCCGCGCACCAGCATGTCGGCATTGTCGGCGAGCGCATCGAACAACGGTTCCAGCCAGCTTTGATCCACCTTGGCGAAATCGCCGAGAACGTGATTGTGCACGAGCTCCTTGGCGCCGGGATGGCTGATGCCGAGACGCAGTCGGCGGTATTCCTTGCCGCAATGGGCGTCGATCGACTTGATGCCGTTATGGCCGCCATGACCGCCGCCAGTCTTCAGCCGCGCCTTGCCGGCCGGTAGGTCGAGCTCGTCATAAATGACAACCAGATCGGACGGCTGGAGCTTGTAGAAGCGCATGGCTTCGCCGACGGATTCGCCCGAGAGGTTCATGAAGGTCTGCGGCTTGATGAGCAGCACCTTCTGTCCGCCAAGCTCGCCTTCCGCAATCTCCGCCTTGAACTTTTTCGACCACGGCGAAAAGCTGTTGCGGCGGTAGATCGCGTCCACAGCCATGAAGCCGATATTGTGACGGTTGCCCTGATATTTGGCGCCGGGATTGCCGAGGCCCGCGATGAGAAGCATGCGCTTCACCCCTTGGAAAATGCCGATGCCCTTCACGACAAGGATTTGACGGCAAAGTCAAGGCGAGTTGTGGTCAGTCGTCAAGGTGCAGGCCGTACTTCAGAAAAATCTGCTTCTGCGTTCCATTGGCGATCAAATCATTCAGCGCCTTCTGCATCCTGTTCAGAAGCTCGGGCGGGAAATCCTTCTGGCAGGCGATCCCCATGGGCTGCTGGGAGAGCACGGCCACCTTCTCCACCGCATCGCCTTCCTGCTTCAGCTTGTCGAAATAGAACTCCGAGATCGGCATCAGATCGATACGGTCGCTCATCAGTTTCTTGAGCGTGGCCTTGAAATCGCTGCCCACATCGATGCGCGGGAAATTGTTCCGGCGCAGGATCGCTTCCGTATAATCCTCGCGCCAGGTGCCGACGAGATATTTCCTGGCTTCGGCGATGTTGCCTGCAGTAACGCTGGAGCCGCTATGCTTGATCAAAACGTTACGGTCGATCAGCAGCGGCTGCACCCATTTGAAGAGCTTGTCGCGTTCTTCGTTGTGGGCTGCGACGAATACGCAGGTCATGGGTTCCATCAGCGCCTGGTTATAGGCTCGCGCCCAGGGCATGATGTCGATCGTGTAGTCGACGCCGATATCGGTCATCACCTTCCGCACCTGTTCGGTGGTCGCTCCGACGACGGTCTTGCCCTCGCGATAGTTGAACGGCGGATAGTCCTCGGTGGTGAAATGAACGGTCTCAGCGTGAACCTGACTGATAGGGGATAGCGAAAACAGGCTGGTTGCAATCATGATCAGCGGCTTTCGCATGCGGTTCCTCATCGCTATGACGCTTGCGCTACGGGGGAGGGATGGTCTTGATGCAGCGCGGCCAGCGTTCTCACCAGATTGTCCGGGTGCAGCGGCCGATAGAACAGATAGCCCTGGCCATAGTCGATACCCATGGTGCGCAGGGTTGCGCATTCTTCCTCGGTCTCCACGCCTTCCGCAATCACTGTGCAGTTCATCTTGTGCGATAATGTGGTGATGCTTTCGACCAGCATGCGGCTCTTGGCGCTGACATCGGAGGCAGTATCGTTGATGGCGCGGATGAAGGATTGGTCGATCTTGATGATGTCGACCGGGAAGCGATTGATATAGCTCAGTGACGAATAACCCGTACCGAAATCGTCGAGCGCGATGCGGCAGCCGTAGCGGCAGATCTCGTTGATCACCATGCGTGTCTCCGGATTGTCATCCATGAGCACGGCCTCGGTGATTTCGACGACGATGCGCCGCGGGGCAATTTCGTAGCGCGACAGTAGGGCCGCAATGCGCAGCGGCAATTCCTGCTCGAACTGCAGCGGCGAGAAGTTGATGGCGAGATAGGTGTCCTGCATGCCCTCGATCCGCGAGAGGCGTGCAAAATCGGCGACAGCCTTCTCCATGATGCGGTTGCCGATGCGAATGATCGAACCGGTCTCTTCGGCGACCTCGATGATGCGGCCGGGAGGCAGGATGCCTTTTTGCGGATGGTGCAGACGCATCAGCGCCTCGAAGCCGGCGATCGAGCGGTCGTCTATATTCACGACGGGTTGCAGATAGGCTTCGAACCAGTCTTCGTTGAGGCCGGCTTCGATATGGTTTTCCAGTTCGGCGCGGCGGCGGGAATCGTCCAGCATGCCGTTGTCGAAGATTTGTGCGCCATTCTTGCCATCGCGCTTCTTGGCATACATGGCGATATCGGATTTCAGCAGCAGTTCGGCCGCATTGGCGGCCTGGCGCGGATAGATCGCAATGCCGATGCTGGCGCTGAGGCGCGCATCACCGATGAAGGGTGCCTCGAAGACCTCGGCGATGAGGGCTGCCATGTCGATCGCTCTTGCTTCCGCATTCTCGGCCAGGAGCAGCATGGCAAATTCGTCGCCGCCGAGGCGTGCGGCGATATCACCTGGCTTCAGGCATTTCTGCAGGCGCGATACCAATTCGCGCAGTGCCGCATCGCCGGCGGCATGGCCCATATTGTCGTTGATCCATTTGAAGCGATCGAGATCGATGAAGAGGCAGGCGAGCTCGCGTCTGCGCAGATCGGCTTCATTGATCTTCGCGTCCAGCGCACTCTCGAAGCCCTGGCGATTGAGAAGGCCGGTCAGATGGTCTGTAATCGCCTGTCGCAGGTTACGATCTTCTGACTGCTTGAGTTCGGTGACATCGGTCATGACGGAGAGCGACAGACCGTCCTGGATCGCGGTTGTTTCGAGGATCAGGACATCCATAACCCGCCCCTCCTGGCAGAGGAATTTCACCGTCACGGCGAGGCGGGCGGCACTGTCGGGGTTGCCGCGTTTGCGCTCGATATATTGCGCGCGCGAATCTGGCAGGATCAGGCTTGCAAACTCGCGGCCGATGACGTCGGCGCGATCGTAGCCCGTGGTGGCAAGCCAATAATCGCTGACGGCAGCGATGCAATCATCCTTGTCGAGCGAGAAAAGCATGGCGGGCGTCAGATTATAGGTGTCGGTCGCCCGGCGATGGGCCAGCTTAAGTTCGTTTTCCTCGCGCTGGAGTTTGCTCTGCATGTCGTTGAAGCTGCTGGCAAGCCGGCCCATTTCGTCGTTTGACTGCCAGTCGACGTGGTGACGCGAGCCGAGCCGCCGCGTGGCCTCGATGGCATGCGTCAACCGCATCAGCGGTTGGATGACGAAGATGCGGTTGCCGATCAATGCCGCGCCGAAGACCGTCAGCACCGCGAAGATGAAGATGGAGATGAAGACGATCTCCTCGCTCTTCAGGCCGTCGAAGAGGCCGAGCTGAGGATAATAGACTGTGATTGTCCCAAGTCGCTTCGCACCATCGACGCCGTTGTAGATGATTGGCCGGTCAACGGATTCCAGATTGCCCTTGTAAGATTTCGGGATGGTCGATTGCGTAACATCGAGCTGGCCGGAAAGATCGCGGACGTTGACACGGACGATCGCACCTTCGGCGACAGTCGTCGCGCTGATCTGGGTTACGCTGTCTTCGTCCAGGTCCCATAGCGGCTTTGCGAGGGCCTGGGCATTGGCGACGAGGAGGACGGTTATGTGATCCTTGATTTCCTTTTCGGCGCGTTCGGACGACAGAAAAAGGAAAAGCACGAAGAGCGGCGCTACGAAAACCAGCAGCGCACCGCAAACGATCGCGAAAAACCTGTTTTCGACCGAATGGCTCATAGTTCCGTTAGCTCCCCAGTCATAGACCGGCGGATTTTGGGGGCGCCGCTTTCTACAACTCTTTCGCGCAGGTTTTCATGAATCCGTTAAATGTTGCTGAAACTCTGGGGTTAATGGAAATCAACGATAGTATAGATTCCAAGACATTCTTATTTTTACTTTCTCTAATATTTATTTCCGGGTATGAAAAAACCCGCCGTCCCGAAGGGGAGGCGGGTCTCAATGCTTCAGGTCGAAGATGCCAATCAGGCGTTGGCTTCTTCGCCGCCTTCTGCTTCTTCTTCAGCAAGGCCGGCTGCCGGGGCAACGATCGTTGCGATCGTGAAGTCGCGGTCGGCGATGACCGGGGTCACGTTCTTCGGCAGCTTGACGGCCGAGATGTGGATGCTGTCGCCGCTCTTCAGGCCGCTGAGGTCAACGGTGAAGAATTCCGGGATCGCATCTGCCGGGCAATGAACTTCGACTTCGTGGCGAACGATGTTCAGCACGCCGCCAGCCTTGAGGCCCGGGGACTTCTCATGGTTCTCGAAGTGAACCGGGATTTCAACGGTAACTTCGGTGTTGCCGGAAACGCGCAGGAAGTCGACGTGTACCGTGAAGTCACGGACCGGATCGAGCTGGTAGTCCTTCGGCAGAACCTTGATCTTCTTGCCGCCGACGTCGATCGTTGCGATCGTCGTGAGGAAACCGCCGGCGTGAATGCGCTTCGTCACCTCATTGGTGTTGAGAGCGATGGAAATGGGGGGCTGCTTGTCACCATAGATGACAGCGGGGATCAGACCATTGCGGCGAAGTTCACGGGCGGACCCCTTACCAACCCGTTCGCGCGCCTCGGCCTTGAGCTCGTAGCTTTCGTGGCTCATAGCTATTCCTTTCGAGGTTATTTGGAGAGTTCATCCGGTCGGTCATGCGCCGTATCGATTGAACTGGAGGAGGGCGTGCCCTGCCTCATCCGCGTTGCCTCCAAGGGTGTCTACGCGGACGCGTGGCGTATAATACAAAGCGATCAAAGGTGCAAGCACCTCCGGAATGCGAAGCCTTGTGGTGACATTGCAACTGCCGCGAATAAGCCTGCGGCGCCATTTCTATCAACGACTTGACATATACCCTCGGCCCCATCAACAGTCGAATCCAATCGATTGGGGTCAGAAGGAGAGGTCGGGCATGCGTTCAAGAGCAATCGCCGCCGCGGTTTTTTCCATGGGTCTTGCCAGCGCGGTACAGGCAGCCGACGTCAACGAGCAAGGTGCCAAGGAACTCCGCAACGTCCTGACCCATTCGCTTTCGCAGGACCTTGCCCGCAGCGATTTCGTGACCGTCAAGCCGGCGGGCGATCAATATGAGATTACCTATGATCTTGCGAAGTTTTTCGACAAGATCAATTCGAGCGCGTTTTCGGTGACGGGTTTCAAGCCGCTCTCCCTTTTTGCGCAGCCCGTCGAACAGGGGCGGTGGCATCTGACGGGCGACAATAGTCTCGATGTAGCCCTGCATTCGCCGACCTCGGACGTCGCTTATTCCATCGCCTCCAGCTCCTTTGACGGTATTTTCGATCCCACGATCGAGATAATGCGATCGATGGGGATCAAAAGCAGCGGCGTGAAATTCTCGAGCGCCGGCAGCGGCCCGAAAAGCGGGCGCAAGATCGATGCCACCATCGACAGCGCCTCGTTTGCTCATACAGTCACCGACAGCAGTGAGGCGGGCAAGGTCGATCTGCAAATGCAGGGCACGCTGCAGCGCTTGAATGAGCAAATTACCGTAAGGCCGGATGGTTTGCCCATAACCCTCAGCGCCGACAGCGTCGCCACCAGCGCTACGGCCACCAGCCTGCCGGCGCAGGATCTGCGTGCGCTCATCCGTTTCTTCGTCCAGCACGTCAAGGCTAAGCAGCTTTCGGACAGCGGCAGCGAGAAGTTCGAGCAGCTGGTGCACCGCGCCCTGCCGGTTTTCGGCTCGCTCAGCAAGACCGTGACGGTGAACAATGCCTTGGTGGCCACAGAGAAGGGCAAGGTCGGCGTCAAGCGTATCGACTACAGTTTCAAGATGGATGGTCTGACCAAGGCGTCCAACGTCAATCTGGAGCTACGGGCCGAGCAGTTCACGCCTGATGCGGATCTTGTTCCTGCTGCCTTTACGCCCTTCTTACCGGCAACATTGGACATTCAGCTCGGCGTGCCCAATATCAACTTCGCCGGCCTCATCGATGCCGGGCTCGATTCGATTGCCACAAAAGCGACGCCGGTTTCCGGCGAGGCGCTGAAGCGCACGATGTTCCCGAGCGGCTATGGAACGCTGGAGTTTCCGAAGATCAGCGCAAAGTCCGATGTCTACGACGTCGAGGTTTCCGGTGAGCTAAAGGGTTCGACCAAGGCGCATTCCGGCATTTCGCTGCAGGCGACGATCCTGGCGCGCGATTTCGACAAGACGGTTGCCGCCATTCAGGAGGTCGCCAAGGCCCAGCCTCGTTTGAACAGCGTTTCCTTCAGCCTGTTGGCCGCCAAGGGTTTTGCCAAGACAGACCCGGACGGCCGTCTGCGCTGGGACGTCACAATGGATGAAGACCGGACGGTAACGGTCAACGGACAGGTGATGAAGAAGCCTTGAGGTTTGAGGGTAAGCCCATGTATCAGGGCGATGATCAAGTTCCATGCGAAAGGCCGGTCGGCTCTTTCCAGATTTCCACGTTTCTTTTCCATCATATTTGGGGGTGAATTATGCGTTTCAAAGCGGTTGCCACGGCGGCTGTTCTCGCTGCCGGCGTGGCCGGCGTTGTGCAGGCTGCCGACGTCAGCGAACAAGGGGCCAAGGATCTTTATGGCAATCTGACCTATTTCCTGCCCGATGATATCACGAAGAGCGGTGCGATTTCGGTCAAGCCGGTCAGCACGCACTACGAAGTCACCTATGATGTGCAGAAGCTTCTCGACAAGCTGAACGTAAGCGGTTTCGACATCAGCGGCCTCAAGTCGTTGATGATGCTGGCAACGCCGCTCGATAGCGGCCTCTGGAACATCGAAGGCAACAACGCCTTCGATGTGACGGCCCGTTCGAAGCCCGGCAGCGGCCCCGACGGCGAATTTCGCTATGCCTTGGCATCATCGACTTTCCAGGGCGTTTTCGATCCGGCACTTCATTATCTGCGGTCCATGGATATGAAGGGTAGCGGCATCACCCTATCGACAAAGATCACCGACGAAAACAAAAGCGTCCAGAAGAATGACGCTACGGCCGACAGTATCGTCTATGCTCTGTCATCGGCTGACAGCGGTGAGCCGGGCAGGCTCGATCTCAAGATGAACGGCAGCCTGCAATCACTTTACGACAAGATCTCGTCCGACGACGCGACGCTCGGAGAAATCAAGATCGCGGCGATCGATTTCAACATGGGTGCGACGAAACTGCCCCTGAAGGCCGTCAACTCCCTGCTGCAGTTCGTCTCCGAGCATAAGGATCAGAAGACGCTTTCCGATGCCGATAGCAAGGCAGTCAAGGCCTTGCTGATGGATGCCATGCCGATCGTCGGTTCCTTCGAAGAGTCCGTCGCCATCAAGGATATCGCGGTCACGACGCCGTTCGGCAATGGCGGCCTGCAGAAGATGGGTTATTTCTTCAAGGTAGCCGGGCCAGCCAATGCCATGAATGCCGACTTCGGGCTGAATGCCGAGAAGCTTGCCCTGGAAACGGGTCTGGTGCCTGAAGACTATATCGCCTTCATTCCCGATGCGGCCGATATCCAGGTGCAGGTGCCGAACCTGAATTTCTCCGCTTTGGCGGATGTTTTCCAGCAAGCCGATTTGAAGAATCCGGACAGCGACACGGCTATGGACGAGAAGCTGCAGAAGGCCATGTTCCCCGACGGGACGATGACCATCAACTTTCCGAAGATCAGCGCCGTCTCGGGCCTCTATGATGTCGAGGCTTCCGGCAGCCTGCGCGGCTGGCTGACTGAAAAGGATCGTGTCGCCATGAAGATGACGGTTCTTGCCCGTGATCTCGACAAGACGATTGCTGCCATCCAGGAAGCTGCAAAAACCAAGGCCGATCTTTCTCAGCTCTCTTTCGGCCTGATGATGGCCAAAGGTTTTGCCAAGACGGATACCGACGGACGCTCGCGCTGGGATATCGATCTTTCCGACGACGGTCACGTGACGGTCAATGGCCAGGTCATGAAGTAAGCCACTCCGAAGTCAGAATGCGATCATGTTTGTCCTGAAGCCGCTGAGCCAGCGCTCGATCTCTCTTCTATGGACCGGCCAGGTGCTGGCGGCTACAGGCTCCGAATTCTACATGGTCGCAGTCGTCTGGATCGCGGCCGACTTCATCGGCAGCAATGCGGGATATGTTTCCGCATTGCAGTCCGGGGCGCTGCTGTTTGGCAGCCTGTTCGGCGGTATCGTCACGGATCACTGGCGGCACAGCACGACGATGATCACCGCCGACCTGCTGCGCGCGGCTTTATTGCTGACACTATCGCTGGCGGGGATTTTGCATCTGATGAGCCTGCCGCTGTTGATCGTGCTTGCCGGAAGCATCGCGTTGCTGACGTCGACATTCGATCCGTCGCTGCAGGCGACCCTACCAATGATTGCGGTCGATGCCGAGGTTCGGCACGCAACGAATGGCCTTTTCGACGCCACGCGCCGCATGGCGCGCATTCTCGGCCCGAGCCTGATCGCGCTCGTGAACGGGCTCCTGCCGAAATCTCAGTTCTTCACGGTCACCGCCGCCACTTTCATACTCTCGGCGCTTGCCGTGTGGCTGGCGGTGGCGAAGCTCCCCACGGCATCGCGGCGTCGCGATTTCTCCGGAATGCCGGCCGTCGTGGACGGCGTTCTTGGTGGGTGGCGCGCAGCGCGTGGCCATGCGGCGATCCTCTATGGCATGTTTACCAATTTGATGGGAAACGTCGCCTGGGCGATGGGGGTCCTGCTTGGCATGATCTTGCACTTGCGCGAAACCAGCGCCGACCCGCTGACCGACTACAGCCTGATGATGACGGCTTACGGCGTCGGCAACCTGACCACCAATCTGATCCTCGGCAGCGTCAAGCCACGCCGGCCGGTCGTCTGGATCATCGTCGCGAAGCTCATCTTCGGATCGGGAGTTTTCCTGCTGCCGCTGATGCATGATCGGATATCGCTGATGCTCGTGGCGTGCTTCGCGGCGATCAACGGACCCTTCGAGAACCTTGCCATGCTGCATCTGATGCAGACGCGCAGCGAGCCGCATCGTCTGGCGCAGGTCTACCGTCTATTGATGTGCGCGATCTTCACCGGCCTGCTTCTGGCCTACCTGATGTCGCCGACCCTGTTTGCATGGTTCGGCATCGGGCCTTCGATCATGGGCTCGGGGGCGGCCGTCTTCATCTCGGGTCTGGTGGGAATCGGCCTGCTCGCATGGAAACAGGCGCATCCCGCGCGAGCAAAGGCCACCTGAGGCGGCCACAAGCTTCAGTCGAACAGGCTCGAAACCGATTCTTCCTGGCTGGTGCGGTTGATGGCTTCGCCGATGAGGCCCGCCGTCGTGATCACGCGGATGTTCGGCGCCGATAGCACGGCGGTCGTCGGCTGGATAGAATCGGTAATCACCAATTCCTTCAGTTTCGAATTCGCCACGCGGGTTACCGCGCCGCCGGAGAGAACGCCGTGGGTGATATAAGCAGTGACACTTGCCGCGCCTCGCGCAAGCAGCGCATCGGCAGCGTTGCAGAGCGTGCCGCCGGAATCGACGATATCGTCGATCAGGAGGCAATCCTTGCCGGCGACTTCACCAATGACGTTCATCACTTCGGATTCACCGGGGCGATCACGGCGCTTGTCCACGATCGCCAGCAGACAGTCGAGGCGTTTGGCGAGCGCACGGGCGCGCACGACACCGCCGACATCCGGGGAGACGACCATGACGTTGCCGATATCGTAGTTCGCCTTGATATCGCGCGTCAGGATCGGCAGCGCATAGAGATTGTCGGTGGGTATATCGAAGAAGCCCTGGATCTGGCCGGCGTGCAGGTCGAGCGTCAAAACGCGGTCGGCGCCGGCCTCGGTGATCAGATTGGCGACGAGCTTGGCGGAGATCGGCGTGCGCCCGGAGGCGCGGCGATCCTGGCGGGCATAACCGAAGTAAGGAAGAACCGCGGTTATGCGTCGGGCCGACGAGCGGCGCATCGCATCGATCATGATCAGCAGTTCCATAAGATGATCGTTGGTCGGAAACGACGTCGGCTGCACGAGGAACACATCCTCGCCGCGTACGTTTTCCTGGATCTCTACGAAAATCTCTTGGTCGGCGAACCGACGGACGCTAGCTCTTCCCAAGGGAACGTTGAGATAATTGCAGATCGCTTCGGCAAGATGCCGGTTCGAATTGCCTGCGAAAACCTTCATTGTGGCCCGCCTATTACCAACCTGATAGCCGCGCTTTTAACCGCCTTGCTCTCGAATGCAAGGGGGAGAGGCGTGTTAGCTTTCATATTTCTGAAAAGCTTGTGGCTATCCACCGTTGGATTCGCGCCAGGAATTGAATTCCGACATGGTTTTGGTGGCAATTTTCTGCATGACGGTCGGCGGAACGGCCGACCAGGGGTCGCCGCGTTTCAGGGGCGCGCTTTCCGACCCCTGGATGCGGTGGACGCGGTTGCCGTTACTGTCCAGCACATCCCAGACGTAGGTCACGGAAATCTGCGGGCCGTCTTCAAAGGCGGAAAGATAGCCCTTGAGGATATAGGCGGCGCTGGAATCGCTTGAGCTCTTGATCGTCAGGCCGAGCGAACGGGCGTCGGCGCCAAGCTGACGCGAAAGCGGCGTAACGGCTTCCACGGGAGCGCCGATGATCGGCAGGAAACGGACGCTGTTGCCGCCGGCCGCAGCCGTGGGCGGCAGCGATGCCTGTTGCTGATCCGGCTGCTGTTGTTCCGGCTGAGGGTCGTTGGCAGTCTGTTGCTGTTGCTGGGGCTGTGGATTGTCCGACAGGCGCCGGTCGGCCTCGCGCTGCTCGTCGGCCTCCGAAAACTGATTGTCGGCCGGCGGAGCGACGGAGGCGGTCCGGGAACCGTCGAGCGGGCGGGAGGCGTAAGGATTGTTGCCGCTCGATCTTAGCGCCGAGGCCTGTTCGTCGAGCGTGCCGCTTCCGCCGTAGCTTTGCTGCTGATAGGCCTGCTGGGAGGTTTGCTGCTGATAGCCGTAGCTGTCCTGCGTGTCCTGATAGACCTGGCGGCGGGGGGGCGCGGAAGCCATGCGCTCGACATCGCGTTGGGTGACCGGGCTGGAGCCCACATCGCCGATGGCTTCGGGCGGCGTCAGGGCGTCGGTGGTATTGCAGGCGGAGAGCGCGAGGCAAAAGCCGGCGACAGTCAACGTTATCCTGACCAGTCCCATTGACGCGATCCTTTCTCCCGACGGTCTGACCATCCAGGATCGCTATATTACGCCCCTAACGGTTAAGAAATTCGAGAGGGTGGCGGGAAAGGGCTTTCGGAGCCTGCGAGGTCGTCAGATAGGTCTGCCCGAGAGTCATGGCGGTACCGCTGTCGGAATCCATGATGATCATGTGCACGAAGAGCGACATGTTCTCCTGAATCTCCAGCGGATTACCCATATGGAACATTTCATGCTCCATCCATGACGGCGAGAAGCGGGCGCCGAGAGAGTAGCCGCAGGCGTTCAGCCGGTGGCGGGCAAGGCCGCGCTCGTCCATGATCTTCGCATGCATGTCGAAGACGTCGCCGAAAGTGTGTCCCGGCATCAAGATCGTTTCGATCGCCTGCAGGGTTTCCAGGCAGGCGCTATAGAGCTCGCGATGCCGATGGCTGGGAGTGCCGATGACGACCGTGCGCATCATGGCGGCATGATAATGGGCATCGACACCGGACCATTCGAGCGTCAGCTGGTCGTTGGCGTCGAGTTTGCGGCGGCCGGATTTGTAGCGGCAGAGCAGGGCCTCCGCGCCCGAGCCGATGATGAATTCGTTGGCGGGATAATCACCGCCGCCGGAAAAGACAGCGCCCTGCATGGCCGCGAGAATGTCTGACTCGTCCGCACCGGCCTTAGCCAGAGACAGGGCTGCATCCAGAGCGTCGTCGGCCAGTGCTGCGGCGCGTTCGACATGAGCGATTTCCGCCGGGCTCTTCGTCAGCCGGAGGCGGCTGATGAGATAGGAGGCGTCGATGATCTGGCCGAAGCTCGCTAATTGATGGTCGAGCAGCCGGGCGACGCGACCCGTCATGCCATGGGTATCATATTCGATGCCGATACGGGCGCCGAGAAGATCGAGATCGGATAGAAGCTCCTTGAGATCGAGCGTCGGATCGGCGTTGATGCGATCGACCCAGATACGGATGTCGGTGATGACAGAGGTAAGTTGTGCCTGGCGAAGATCGGCCGAGCGCGTCAGAAGCGTCAGCGATCCGTCCGCCTTGACGACTAGCGTCTGGAAGAAGCAATAGCCGAACGTATCGTAGCCGGTCAGCCAATACATGCTCTCCTGTGCGAAGAGCAGCATGGCGTCGAGTTTTTCCTCCTGCATTCTCGCCAGCAGCCGTGCCAGACGAGCATCGAATTCGCTGCGTTCGAAATGCAGGGCCATATCAAGCTGCCTTTCCGATGGCGATGGCAGAAATCTGCCGTCCGTAATCCGGCTCCTTGGCATGCGTCGTGCGCCGATAGGAGAAGAAGCGCTCCGGATCCGGATAGGTGCAGAGGTTCAGGCTTTCGGCGGTGACCCCAGACTTGCGCAGGCGATCGACCGTGAGGGACGGCAGATCGAACATGGCATGGCCGTCGCGTTCTGAAGGGGCGAAATATTTGGCATAATCGGGATCGTGAGCAAGAAAGCGCTCGACGAATTCGGGGCCGACCTCATAGCTCGCCTGGCTGATCGAGGGGCCGAGGCAGGCAATGATTGCCTCGCGCCTTGCGCCGAGCGCGACCATAGCGTCGATGGTGTTTTCCAAGACACCGGTCAGCGCGCCCTTCCAGCCGGCATGAGCGGCGCCAATGACCCGATTTTCCGGATCGGCGAAGAGTATGGGGCCACAATCGGCCGCGAGCACGCCGATTGCGATGCCCGGTGTCGCCGTCACCATTGCATCGGCCTGCGGCCGGCTGCCGTCATAGGATGCGTCGATGGTCACGACATCCGGCGAATGGACCTGATGCACGGTGGCTAGCTGTTCGACGGACAGACCGAACCAGTCGGCGACGCGGCGGCGGTTTTCCTGCACGTGGTCACGATCGTCATGCGAGCCGAGGCCGACGTTCAGCCCGCGATAAAGGCCTTCCGAAACGCCGCCGGCGCGGGTGAAATAGCCATGGCGAATGCCAGCAGCCTCGGCGGCGCCCAGCAGCGTGCTTGCAAGTGGTGTCGGCAACTGCAGTGTCCCTTGATGTCTTGGTTCAGCCTGTCGTGCGATGAATAACGCAGCCGCGGCGAAGCAGTTCGATTTGACTGGGATGTTGGCCCAGTCCGGCGCGCGCTGTCAATCCGTAGGGATCAATGGTCAGGTTTCAGCTGACGGGACGAAAGGGCAGGAGGTCGATTGCCGGACTGGAGACCGCCAGCACCTTGAAGAGTTCGCCCATCTTGCCTTCGCCGGCGCCGGCCAGCCTTTCCACGGCGACACGGATGTTCTCCTGGATTGCCGCGTCCTGGTCTCTGCCAAGTGCCGCCGCCCGCTCCAGCAGGCCGAGCCCGATAAGGAAATCGCCCTGATGACAGCAGCCATTGATGTGCATGCCGGAGGCAAGGGCGGTTTGCGCCAGATGCTGGAAATCGACATGGCTGGTGAGATCCGCTTCGCCCGGATGCTCCAGCGGCGGATCGTATTCGTGCATGCGCACGGCCTGCAGCGTGTCGCCGAAGCTTGTCGCCATATGGCCGTAGTCGATGGCAAGCGCGGTGCCGCCATAGGTTACCAGCCTGTCGCAGATCGCCGTCATAACGGCCTGGCGAGCAGGCGCGATTTCGAAAATCGTGCCGATCGGCGGCGGGCCACCCTCTGGAAGAAGGGAAGGATCAAGCGTAGCGACGCCCGCCGTGAAGCTCAGCTCGTCATTGACGTCGAGGCCGACCGTGCGCTCGCGAAAGCCGTTGGCGGTGCGGACGAATTGACGGATGGGAATGGCGTCGAAGAGCTCGTTGGCGGCGAGCAGGGTGAAACCTTCAGGCACCTCGCCGAAATCCGTATGCCAGGAGATTTTTGCACCATAGGCATCGAGGGTCTGGCGCTGGAAGCCCTGCAGGCGTTCGCTGGTTTCGACGAGATGTACCGTCATGGCATCATAGAGCGGCGGGGCCAGCTTGCCGATGACGCGCAGCATGTCGGACATCATCGTGCCGCGGCCCGGCCCGATTTCGACGAGGCGCACTTCAGCGGGCGTTCCATGCCGCTGCCAGGCATGCACCATGAAGACGCCGATCATTTCGCCGAATAGCTGGCTGACTTCGGGCGCGGTAACGAAATCGCCGGATTGGCCGAAGGGTTCACGCGTCTTGTAATAACCATGCACCGGATCGGCGAGGCACAGCGAAAAATAATCCGTGATGCTCAATGGCCCGTTCGTGCGGATGATGGTTTTGATTTTTTCCCCAAGCGCCGTCGTCATTCTCTGCTTTCGCTAGTGCGTGATCCTGAAAGACTGGGAGCCTTTCTAGCCAGGACCACGCGATATTAACCCCACTTCAAGCCATCTGCCTTGCCGCTGCCTGCCGTGCGCGGATGACTGCCCACAGGCCGATGGCGACCATCGGAAGCGACAGCACCATGCCCATCGTCAGCCAGTTCGTGCCGAGCAGATAGCCGAGCTGCTCGTCAGGCTGACGGAAGAATTCGACAAAAATACGCGAGAAGGCATAGCCGATGACAAAAATACCGCTGACCGTGCCCGGCTTCTTCAATGCCAGTGCCCAACGCGTGAGGATGAAGAGCACGAGGAACAGTATAATGCCTTCGATGCCGGCCTCGTAAAGCTGGCTGGGGTGGCGCGGATCGGGACCTGCAGGACAGACGCCGTTATGGGCGGCGATTACATGCGGGCTGCAGAAGACCATCGCCCAGGGGACGTCGCTCACGCGGCCCCAAAGCTCGCCGTTGATGAAATTGGCGATGCGGCCGAAGAACAGGCCGATCGGCGCGACGGCGGCGACGATATCGAACAGGCTCCAGGCCGGGATCTGGTTGCGTCTTGCAAACAAGATCATGGCGATAGTTGTGCCTATTAATCCACCGTGGAAGGACATGCCGCCATTCCAGACCTCGATGGCGCGGATCGGATTGGCCAGCACCGGATCGAGATCGTAGAAGAGGATATAGCCGATGCGACCGCCGAGGACGATGCCGAAGGCGACCCAGAGGATGAAGTCATCCAGATGCTGGCGCGTCATCGGCGCGGTATCGTTCAGCCAGAGCCTGCCGTTATCGACCAGCCGCCGTGCATAGAACCAGCCGAGCAGAATGCCGGCGACATAGGCAAGTCCGTACCAATGAACTGAAATCGGACCGAGGGAGACGGCGACTGGGTCGATGTCCGGAAACGGCAGGATGGCGGCAAGATTGGCGGATGTCAGCAAGATCGTCAGGCCCGTTACAGCATGTTCCCGAAAGCACCGTGCCATTTCGGGGCGGGATCATGCTAAATATCCAAAATGTGCGCGGAACATGGCGCTCGCTATCGAAACGGTCAAGTCGATTGTTGATCCGCCCGAGATGGCAGGTTCGGTTGTCCAGTCCTATCTCAATTTGCTTGCATCGGCCCCTTGGAAATCCTACCTCAGCACTATCTGGCCCATATCGATGCCTGACCGTTGAGGGCCGACGGCCGCAAGGAGATTGCCATGAGCACTGGACCGAACCGAATCTTGGATGAATTCGCCAAGCTGATGACCGATGCCGCCGGTGCTGCCCAAGGCGTGCGCCGCGAGATCGAGACCGCCTTCAATGCCCATGCCGAGCGTTGGCTGAACAGCATGGATATCGTCAAGCGCGAGGAATTCGAAGCCGTTCGCGAAATGGCGATCAAGGCGCGCGACGAAAACGAGGCCCTGCTTGCAAGAATCGAAGCGCTCGAAGCCAAGCTTGCCTCCAAGGGCAAATAAGCCTGGACTTCTGTTTGCGGATCGGCACGACACCCGTTTGCCGTGCCTTTTTCCTCTGAAAATTTCCGTCTGTTTTTCCACCTGTGGACATAGGCAAAAAAGCCAATCGCCAGAGTCGGTTATGACTCCCTTCTGAATAGACGTCGGAAGAGCTTTCCACAGTGCCGTTTCCAAAATCGCCGTTCAGGGGCTGGCATGCCGGGCATGCCGCTATACACTGATTTTAAATGATGATTCGAAACGGACTTGGTAAGCCCCGGGCATGGTGGAAGCGTTAGTCTGGCAGCCGTTCAACATCATCCCGAGTATGTTTCCGGAGTAAAATTGTTTGCGTTCTTTCAGTGTTGAGCCACGGGAAAACTGCAACCGATCCGGTCAAGAAGGTGCTGCATGAGCCTTATGGAAATGGAAGCCGAACGACAATCGAATCCGGTCGACATGATCGAATTCGTCGCTGCCAACAACGACTGGTCGTTCGAACGGTCCGGCGAAGATGAGCTCGCCATGACCGTCGAAGGACGATGGACCGACTATCACGTCTCGTTCTCCTGGATGGAGGAATTCGAGGCGCTGCACATAGCCTGCGCGTTCGATGTCAAGGTTCCAGACCCGCGCGTCAACGAGGTGATCAAGCTGCTGTCCTGCATCAACGGGCAGGTGCTGATGGGTCATTTCGATCTGTGGCGGCAGGAAGATATCGTCATTTTCCGCCAGTCGCTGCTCTTGTCCGGCGGGGCCGAGCCGACCAACCGGCAGGTTGAGGTGCTGCTTTCCAATGCGCTTGATACTTGTGAAGCCTACTATCAGGCTTTCCAATTCGTGGTATGGTCTGGCCTTGACGCGAACCGCGCCATGGAAGCCGTGCTCTTCGAAACGGTAGGCGAAGCGTGACATGACAGGTGAACAATCCGCCAATGCATTTGCATCCTCCGGGCCGATCGTCCTGATCGGCGCGGGTAATATGGGTGGCGCATTGCTGACGGGGTGGCTGAAGAACGGCGTGCCGGGATCATCGGTTATCGTCGTCGATCCCAATCCGTCCGAAGCGATGCGGAAAATGATTGCGGATGCCGGCGCAAGCCATGTCACCGAAGTTCCGAAAGGCGCGACGGCGGGGGTTCTCTTCATCGCCGTCAAGCCGCAACTGATGGACGCGGTTCTGCCGCCGTTCAAGCCGCTTGTGGGGGAGGCGACGGTCGTCGTCTCGATCGCGGCCGGCAAGACTCTCTCTGCGCTTGAAACGCATCTAGGCGAAGCGGCGATGGTGCGCGCCATGCCGAACACGCCCGCCATGGTCGGGCGCGGTGTGACGGGTGCTTTTGCCAATGTGCGCGTGAGCGATCGCCAGCGGCAGCTGGTCCAGAACCTGTTGAAAGTATCCGGCCCGGTCGAATGGGTGCCCGGCGAAGCCGATATCGATTCGGTGACTGCGGTTTCGGGCAGCGGGCCTGCCTATGTTTTCTATCTCGTGGAATGCATGGCGGAGGCGGGGCGGAAGCTCGGCCTGCAGGCGGACCTCGCCATGCGACTTGCACGGGAAACCGTCGCGGGGGCTGGTGAACTGTTGCACCAGTCTCCCGACGACGCTTCGCGCCTGCGTCAGAACGTGACCTCTCCTGGTGGGACGACCGCAGCGGCGCTGAGTGTCTTGATGGCGGAGGATGGTATGCAGCCCTTGTTCGATGCGGCTCTTGAAGCGGCGCGCAAACGGGCGCAGGAACTGGCCGGCTGAATTTTCGATAAAGGGCAGGACATGACGGAAGAGATCACCTATGGCGATTTCGAGCGGGTGGATATCCGTGTCGGAACGATCATCGAAGCGGAGACCTTTCCCGAAGCGCGCAAGCCTGCTTACAAGCTCAGGATCGATTTCGGGCCGGAGATCGGTATCAAGCGCTCCTCAGCACAGATCACCGTGCACTATACGCCGGAAACCCTTGTCGGCCGGCAAGTGCTGGCAGTGGTCAATTTTCCGCCACGCCAGATCGGGCCGGTTCGCTCCGAGGTTCTGACGCTCGGTTTTGAGGACGATTCCGGCGCGATTGTTCTGGCAGCCGTGACCCAGCCGGTGCCGAACGGCAAGAGGATGATGTGAGCGGCGCCCCTTTCGAAATCGAAAGGGAAAGGTTTAGTGAATATCCCTCGATACCGGGTCGGTCAGGCTGAAGTCGAGGAATTCCGCCTCGAAGCCTTCGCGCTGCGGCGAGCAAAAGGCCGGGCCGACCAATACCTCCTCCAGCGTCGGATCGAACCAGGCAAGCCTTGCCATGCGCCACTCATCCATCCGGTCTGTGCGGTACTGGATGAAGAGAGCATCGCCGTTGCGCGTGACCCGCGCGGACATGGCATCGAACTCATGATCGAGCCGGAAGGCGGACCAATCAGAATTGCCATTGGTGACGACGACGCTGAAATGCCGGGCGCCGTCGGTATATTCGATCCCGCATTTCATCCAATGCCTGGCGTCGTGGCGGATCATCAGGCCGGCCTGATCGTAGAGCTCGCGATAATGCCCGACGAAGGTAACTTCGGCGGTGAAATCGCCGCGGCGGGGCATTCCGAGAAAATGGCCATCGTCGCGGTGGAAGCCGTAATAGGTTTCCTGCCAGAAATCGGTCTTGCTGCCGGATTGGACGAACAAGCGTCCGCGGTTCACTTCCCACATCGGCGGCGTGTTCAGCCAGTGCATGCCATCGATATCGATCGGCATATGCTCTCTCCCTCAGGCAGGAATGCGGATGGTCGCGCGCAAGCCCCCGAGCGGGCTGTCGCCGAGCGTGACGTTGCCGCCATGGCTGCGGGCGATGTCGCGCGCGATGGCAAGGCCGAGGCCTGTGCCTGACTTGTCGAGATTGCGGGCGGAATCCAGCCGGAAGAACGGTTTGAAGACGTCATCCCGTGCCGCGACCGGAATGCCCGGGCCATCATCATCGAAGATGATCGTCAGCCATTTGGCGCTGTGTCGGGCTTCGATGCGAAGGCTGTTGGCGTAGCGCCGGGCGTTGGTGGCGAGGTTCGTCACCAGGCGGGTAAATGCATTCGGCCGGACGGAAATCTGATCCTCGCCGTCGATGGAGAAACTCATGGATTTTCCATGCAGCGTGAAGTCCTGCTGGATCTTCTCGAGGATATCGCTGAGCTTGAATTGCCCGACATCTTCTTCGGCCTCGCCGCGTGCGAAGGCCATATAGCCCTCGAGCATGCTTTGCATATCCTCCACATCTTCGCTGAGGCCGACAAGATCCGGATTTTCACCGACAAGAGCGAGCTGCAGCTTGAAGCGGGTGAGGACCGTGCGCAGATCGTGGCTGACGCCGGATAGCATCGCCGTACGCTGCTCGATCTGCCGTTCGATGCGCTCGCGCATCAGGATGAAGGCGAGACCCGCGCGGCGTATTTCGTCGGCACCGCGGGGAGAGTAGTTTTCCAGCCGCTGTCCCTTGCCGAAGCTTTCGGCCGCCTGAGCCAATGCCAGAATCGGACGGATCTGGCCGCGCAGGAAGAGGACGGCGATACCGATCAACACCAGCGAGGTGCCGACCATCCAGAGGATGAAGATATGCGTGTTCGACGCATAGGTCTGGCTGCGTTTGGCGAAGACGCGCAGCACCTTGTCGGGCAGCTTGATGCGGATCTCGACCAGACTGGAGTTGCCGACCGTATCGATCCAGAAGGGCAGGTTGATCTGATCGCGTATCTCGTCGCTGAGGATACCATCGAGGATCGAAAAGAAAGGCTTTTCGCCGGGCGGCGGCAGCTCGCCACCCGGTTCGATCGAAATGGCGAGATCGAGCTTCTGGCGGGCCATCTGGGTGATGGCGGAATAGTCGGCATCCTGCGGATAGGTCTGGATGATGGTGATGATGGCGGCGATGTCGCGCGTGGTCGCCATCGACAGGCGCTGTGTCACCATCTGCCAGTGGCGCTCCATGAAGACGATGGTGACGACGGCCTGCAGGATGATCATCGGCAGAATGAAGATCAGCAACGAGCGGGCGTAGAGGCCGGTCGGCAGCACATAGCGACGCATCCAGCGCGAAAGCCACCGCAGCCCGTTGGACGGCGTGTGCTCCTGGTCGCGCCTGATTGAATCGAATGCCACCATCGCCACTGATCCTCGGAGCCAAATTCAGTCTATGCTAAGGCGGTAGCCGATGCCACGCACCGTCTGCAGCCAGATAGGGTTGGCCGGGTCATCTTCAATCTTGCGGCGCAGCCGGTTGATCTGCACATCGATCGTCCGCTCGCCCACTTCTGCGTCATTGCCGATGAGCTCATGGCGCGGGATCGTCTCGCCGGCGCGCTTGGCGAAAAGCAGCATGATTTCCTGCTCGCGATCGGTAAGGCGAATGAGTTCGGCCGACTTCTTGAGCTCCTTGCGGGTCAGCGAAAACGTGTACGGCCCGAACATGACGAGTTCGATCTTCGGCGAATCGGCGGGCGCGTTGCGGCGCAGGATGTTGTTGACGCGCAGCACCAGTTCGCGCGGGTCGAAGGGCTTTGGCAGATAATCGTCGGCGCCGGCTTCCAGGCCCGCTATACGGGAATCGGCTTCGGCAAGTGCCGTCAGCATGATGATCGGAATATTCTTGATGGCACGCAGGCTCGCCGTCAGCGCAATGCCGGATTCGCCGGGCATCATCACGTCCATGATAATGAGATCGAAATCCAGCCCTTCCAGCTTGCGGCGGGCTTCGGCACCATCGGCGGCAGCCGTTACGCGGAAGCCCTTCTCCATAAGATAACGGTTGAGGAGGGCGCGGATACGGGTATCGTCGTCCACGACCAGAAGATGTGCTGCGTCATCCGAGATTGCTGCTTTTGTCGTCATTCGGTTCGTCTCGATCCTGTCCTACCCATCGATTGAGTTGACGCATTCCGCACCGGCCCCACGGGCGGGATTGCCGTCATTTCCCGGTCTGCATTCCCCTCAGGAAACGCTTCACGCTTTCGCGCGTCGCTTCCGACGCGCCTTCGAATGCCCTTTCAATGCGGCGCGATTGCGGCTCGGCCAACGCCAGCGCCAGATCGCGGCCTGCCTGCGTCGGGTACAGCTTGCGCTGCCGCCGGTCCTCCGGACCCGCGACTTGGCGAATATAACCCGAATCGATCAATTGTTTGAGAACCCGCGCCAAACTCTGTTTGGTGATCTGCAATGTTTCCAGAAGGTCCGCAACCGTCATGCCGGGTTCGCGGTTAACGAAATGGACGACGCGATGATGGGCCCGGCCGAAACCGCTCTTGACGAGGATCTGGTCCGGATCGGAGACAAAATCGCGGTAGGCGAAGAAAAGCAGCTCGATAATCTCGAAATCGATGCTTCCCGCATTCTGCATCGGCGTGGCCAGCAGCTCCGTCTTTGCCGCATTCTGGCTCATCTGTCGTGGCACCGTGACATTTCCTTTCTTATTATGGAGCATTCGGGAAACTTCCGCAAAAATATGTCAGCTCTATTGACGCATTTTTACGTCGTTGCCCGCCTTCGCACAATGCCGTGTGGCTCGAACAAGACTGTCCTATCGGGAAATTAAGCGCGGTCCCGCAAAAACTCCAACATATCCTGTATTTTTATCTGTCGCCACTCGCGCATAAGGGGCAAATGTGTCTGAAAGCAACCCAGAGGTGAGGCTGCGAGATCGCCTGAGGACAATAGGACGAGAGATAGGCGCCCTGGCCGGAGGGCCGCACATATCCGGCCATCGAGGACGGCAACCATCGTGAAGGCGGCATCTTTTCCGCGCCACCCACTTTAAGGCACGGGCGAGGTACGCCTGTTGCCAAATGGAATTGCGTATCAATCCGCACAAGCCGGGCAGTTTTCAGGCCCGGCTTGTGCGATCCGATCTAGTTACGACTTGCGGCCGAGAACGGCACCGACGATCGCGGAGAGCACGCCGCCAGCGACCAACGAGGATATGCCTTGCGCGATGAGGCCTGTAAGAGCTTCGCTGCCGATCAGGTTCAGGATCAGGCCGCCACCAAGGCCACCCACGGCCCCGGCGATCGTCCTCGCAATGAGATTAATCCCGTCTTGCTTCAAAACGGCACTCGCGGCGTTGCCACCGATCGCACCGGCAATCAATTGCGTGATGATAGGCCCTAGACTTTCCATGACTGCCCTTCTCCCATAGTTCCGGAGACGCTTCCGGATGCCCTCTCGCGGCGTCCCGGATCGATGCCAGGGAGCGGCGATAATCCTCATCGATATTAGGATTACATCATGCACGGATCGCTGGAAATAGAAGGGCAACTCAAACGGGAGAATTCTGCAATAATTTCAGGGGAAATCCGTGATTTGGACATGCGGCCGTCCCGCCGCATGTCAATTTTCGCCATCTTATGCGGTCTTGCAGGGCGAATCAGCGATAGACATAGACGATGCGGCGCGTACCCGGATCGACCAGTACGGGTTGGTGGTTTACCTCGACGTAGCTGTATTGGTAATCTGGGATGCGGTGCACTTCCACGCTTTGCGGAACCGTGGCGCCGACTGCGAGATCTCCACTCAACTGAACCGTATCGACCGGATTATCATCTATATAGGTCCGGACTTCCTCAGGCGGGGTGATTGCGACCACATCGCCACCGTTCTGATCGACGGGACCCAGCAATTGGTCGTTCGGACCGGGCTGAATGCGCTGGACGCTGCCGGTCTGGACCGGATCGGTCTGTTCATAGGTGATGGTGGGGATGCCCAGATCATCCCGGTGATCCTGGACGACGACCGAGGCGCCATTCTGTTCGACGCTCAGATATTGTGCATAGACCCAGCCGCGCATGCCATTGACGTCGACCCGGCACCAGCGGCTACCTTCGACACAGCCGTCCAGCGTTGCTTCGGACCCTCGTGTGGCGACGCCGACCGTCGGGAATTCCGCACCCGGCCCGGAACGAACTTCTATATCCGTGGCGGTGGTCGCGGCCATCTCGGCCTGGGCAAGACCCGCACTGCCGAGAAGGACGACGCCTGCCAGCAACAGATTTCTTTTCAAGGACATTGGTTTTCTCCTTCTGTCTTGAAAGACTTATCTTCAACGCCTCGAGTGCCTGAGTGTTCCGGTTTGCCGGACGCCAACGGACTATCGTTCGACGGGAAGGGAAAACAACCATTTGAAATGGATGAATATTCTCGAATCTCGAAGTTCGATCGCCGGCGTTCGCTCGAGTTTAAAGGTTCAGGGGCTGTTTTGCCGGATGTTTGCCGCTATACCGACAGTCCGACGATCAAACAGACGAGGCGCTCCATGGGCATGCTCCAGGCCGGCATCATTCCGGTGACCCCTTTCGAACAGAACTGCACTATCCTGTTCGATCCGGAGACGAAGGAGGGCGTGGTGGTCGATCCGGGCGGCGATGTCGATATCATCCTGCAGACGGTACGCGAGAACGGCATCACCCTGAAGGCTATCTGGCTCACGCACGGCCATATCGATCACGCCGGCGGCGCCGACGAGGTGCGCGAGGCGCTCGGCATCGAGGTGATCGGCCCGCATGAGGACGATCGGTTCCTACTTGAGGATATCGAGGCCAAGGGCAAGATGTTCAACATCAGCGGCGTGCGCAACGTCATGCCGGACCGCTTCCTCAAGGAGGGCGACAAGGTCTCCTTCGGCGAGCATGAGTTCGAGGTTTTCCATTGCCCAGGCCATGCGCCCGGCCATGTCATCTATGTCAACCGCAAGCAGGGCTTTGCCCATCTCGGTGACGTGCTGTTCAACGGCTCGATCGGCAGAACCGATCTGCCCGGCGGCAATCACCAGCAGCTCTTGGAATCGATCCGTGACAAGGTCTTCCCGCTGGGCGATGAAGTCGGTTTCATCTGTGGCCACGGGCCAGGCAGCCGGATTGGCGACGAGCGTCGCACCAATCCTTTCCTGCGCGGACTATAAAGAAAGCGCCGCTCGAAAGCGGCGCTTTGGTTCCTCGTCTTATGATCCCGGTCCGGCCGGAAATCAGTCGGCCGTGCAGAAATGGCGCATGCCGTCATAGCCGACATAAGTGCCGGAACGGCTGTCGAAGCTTCTGTAGCGGTCATAGCAATAGCGCATCCATGCGGGCGACCAGGGACGCATGCCGTATGCCGGAGGCGGCGCATCATAGCTGACGTCACGCTCGACATAGACGCGGCGCGGTGCCGGGCGATAATAATAGCCGGGAGGAGGCGCGTCATAGCCAGGATCGACATAGACCGGAGACGGCTCGACGTAGCGCGGCTGGCTGGCAATGGCGGATCCGACGATCAGGCCGGTTGCCAGCCCGGCAGCGCCGAGCGCCCAACCATCACGGTTACGATGGCGCCAATATTCATCGGCGGAAACAGCGCTGATGGATGTGACCGTCAATGCCGCGGCGACGGCGGACATGACGAGCGTTTTGCCGAGTATGGTCATTGGCCTATCCTCTAACGGAAGCGGGACAAAAGTCGTTCCCGCTCTTTCATGGGAGGCAAATTATACGTGGCAAACTGAATGCAGACTGAATGACAAAACCCGGCATTGCTGCCGGGCCTCAACTCGAATTTGATAGCCGTAAGGTGTCTTAGCCAGCAATCTGCAGATTGACGGCCTTTGGTCCCTTGCCGCGGCGATCCGGTTCCGTGTCGAAGCTTACCTTCTGGTTTTCCGACAATCCTGCCAGACCAGAAGCCTGAACTGCAGAAATGTGTACAAAGATGTCCGCGCCACCCTTGTCCGGTTTGATGAAACCGAAGCCCTTATCGGTATTAAAAAACTTTACAGTGCCAGTCTCGGCCATGCCTCAGGTCCTTTTCTCTCTGCCCACCATCCACACGGGCAGCATTACTTGTGTTGCCCTTGCGGGCGCTTGCAGGCAGTTCTCGAAATTTGAAGGAAAAGGTCCCCGTAACTCGGCATGATCTCGATGCGATGTTTGCCACCCGCTTCTTGATCAAGCTGACCGGAATATTAGCGTTTCCGGCGCGCAATTCTATTAGGACTTCCCATGCTCTAAAAATGCCCGAACACCATTGAGAGTGCTGTGTTTATGGGAAATTGGCAAGCAAAAGTTTTTTAACGTGGCACAACGGGCACAATACCGTAACGCGAGTATGTTAAGGCGATTCGCAAATTTTCCCACTTTGAAACAAGTTTCTAAGGGTTTTGCATCGCTCGCGATATAGTTTTGGTGAAATTTCCCCAAATCCGCTGGTGTGAACGGCCATTTTCGATTGTTCGAAAAATTTTGGCGAGCCATGCCGTCACGCGGCTAAAAGCGCGCATTTCCGGCGTTTTTTATGCTGTTGCGGCACGCCGGCGAGCCAATTCCGGCACCAATTCCACGGCCAGCATCGCCGTAAACATCAAAGCGCAGCCGGCATAGCCGAGCGGTCCGATGGTCTCGCCGAGCAGCAAGGCGCCGAGCGAAGCCCCGAACAATGCCTCCGACGACAGGAAGATCGCGGCTTGAGGCGCCGTCGTGTAGCGCTGGCCTATGATCTGCAGCGCGAAAGCGAGGCCTGAGGAGAAGATGCCGACATAGAGGATTTCGCCAAGTGCTGCACGGATATCGGCGATGCTGATCGGCTCGATGGCAACGGCAACTGCAAGCGCAAGGACGGCGGTGACCGCAAATTGCGTGGCGGAGATGCCAAGTGGGCGGCCGGTGTCGTTGACGGCCGAGCCGGCAAGCGTGATTTGCGCTGCCCAGAAGAGGGCGCAGATGACGGTCAGGAAATCGCCCACGGTGAGGCGCGAGAATGAGCCGCCCGAGAGCAGATAGATGCCGCAAAGCGCCATCAATGCCGCGGGCCAGATGACCCAATGCGGAGAGCGACGCAGAAAGATAACGGCGATCAGCGGCACGAAGACCACGTAAAGGCCGGTGATGAAGCTGGAATTCGTGACGGTCGTCGTCAGAAGCCCGAGCTGCTGCGTTGCCGCTCCGCCAAAGAGGGCGATGCCGATCAGGAGGAAGGAGAGCCAGTTGCGAGACGTCAGCGGCTTTGCGGCTTTCCTGTTTTCCATCCACACGAAGGGCAGGACGACCATGGTGGCTACGGCGAATCTGAGACCGATGAACCAGAATGGTCCGATGGCCTTCATGGCTGTCGATTGCGCAACAAAACCGCCGCCCCAGATCGCGGCGGCAAGCAACAACAACAAATTCGCCTGTATGCGAGACATCTGCATCCTGCGGGAAGGGGAGGAAAGAGTGAGGCGACCGTTAGCAGCTGCTTTTACTTGCGGCAAGGGCGAAAGCTGCCCGAAACGGAGCGTTGAGGGCTAATTTGCCGCCCTCGAAACCCTCAGAAGCGTGCCGTTGTCCTCGTCTGTCGTGATCAGCAGCGCACCATCGGGCGCGACCGTGATATCGCGCAAGCGCCCGAATTTGCCGTCAAACATACGTTCCTGTTCGGTGATTTTGCCCTTGCCGTCCCGATTCAGGCGCGACAGCAGCTCGAACTTCAGCGCTGTCACAAGGAATTCGCCGTTCCATTCGGGAAACATCTTGCCGCGATAGACGACGATGGCGCCGGGGGCGATCGACGGGTCCCAATAGAAGCGGGGTTGCTCCATGCCCGCTTTTGCCGTGCCGATGCCGATCTTCGTGCCGTTATAATTGACGCCATAAGAAATAACGGGCCAGCCGTAGTTCTTGCCGGCTTCAGGCGTGTTGATCTCATCGCCGCCCTTGGCACCGTGCTCGACCGTATAGAGTCTGTTTGTCTCGCTGTCGAAGGTGATGCCCTGCGGATTGCGGTGGCCCTTCGACCAGATTTCGGGCAAGGCGCGCTTGCTGTCGCTGAACGGATTGTCGGCGGGGATGCTTCCATCGGCTTCGATATGGATAATGGAGCCGGCATCGTCGTGAAAGTCCTGGGCGCGATCCTGCTGGCCACGATCGCCGAGGCTGACGAAGAGGCTGCCGTCGCGGGCAATCGCGATACGCGAACCGTACTGGATATTGCCGCGCGAGAGCTTGTTCATCAGGAAAATGCGCTTCACGTCCGTCAGCCGAGTTTCGTCAGGCGACAATCTGGCGCGAAAGACGGCCGTGCCGCTTCCGCCGTCTCCGGCTACAGAGGCCGTGAAATAAAGGGTGCGATTACCGGGGAATTTCGGGTCGAGCTCAACATCGAGCAGGCCGCCCTGGCCGCGCGCGTAGACCTCAGGCATGCCTGATATGGGCGCGGAAACCTTGCCGTCACGAACAATCCGCATGCGACCCGGGCGTTCGGTGACGAGGTAGGCGCCATCCGGCAGCACTTCGACTGCCCAGGGATGTTCGAGCCTTGTCGCTATTGTCTCGACCTTGACGTCCACCTTTTGTGTCTTGATGGTCAGAGCAGGTTCGGCAAGCGCCGATGTTGCCCAGAGCTGCGCGCCGGCCATCAGGGCGATCGAAAGTCCCGTTCTGCCCACTCCCGTTCTGCCCACTCCCGTTCTGCCCACTCCCGTTCTGCCCACTCCCGTTCTGGCGTCGCTCATCTGTTCGACCTCCCCAATAGGCTCGCTTTTGCAAGGTGGGACCGTTCGGTTGCCATTCAAGGCTGGTTGCGGAACCGATAACGTCTTTGTGTTCTCGCTTCCGATGAGAGGAAGCTTTTCAGCTCTTCCCAGCCCGTCTGCAGGTGGAAGTGTTTCCCGCGCAAGGGGGGTGTCCAGCTTGCCTTATGAGAATCGGATATTCAGGAAGTATCTGATCCGTATTGGAAATTTCCACCGTCTTCAGAAACTGATTCAGGCGCTTCGCGTGATGATTCAAGTTGAGAGGGGCTGCAGGTTCCCGGCTGCGGTCGGTCCTACCTTGGCGAAAGCGGTGCGTGGTCTCTTGGGCAAGCTTCTAGCCGGATAAGAAAGGCCAACGCGAATGACCTGGAAAGCCATGAAATAAAGCCACTGTGACGCCTTTGTGCTTGAAACGTCGGCCCATATTCGACATAGAGCTTAGCGCAGAAATCTGGTCCACAGGCTTTCTGCCATTTTCAACCGAATAGGACCGATCACCATGGCCTTTCTTGCCGACGCTCTTTCCCGTGTAAAGCCTTCTGCCACCATCGCCGTTTCCCAGAAAGCGCGCGAGCTGAAAGCAAAAGGACGCGACGTGATCGGCCTCGGCGCCGGTGAGCCCGATTTTGATACGCCCGATAATATCAAGACGGCGGCCGTCGACGCGATCAATCGCGGCGAGACGAAGTACACGCCGGTTTCCGGCATCCCGGAACTGCGCAAGGCGATCGCCGCCAAGTTCAAGCGCGAGAACAATCTGGACTATGCTCCCGAGCAGACCATTGTCGGCACGGGCGGCAAGCAGATCCTGTTCAACGCCTTCATGGCGACGCTGAACCCCGGCGATGAAGTCATCATCCCGACGCCTTACTGGGTTTCCTACCCGGAAATGGTGGCGCTGTGCGGCGGTACGCCGGTTTTCGTCGCGACGACGCAGGCCAACAGCTTCAAGCTGCAGCCCGCCGATCTCGAAAAGGCGATCACGCCGAAGACCAAGTGGTTCATGTTCAACTCGCCGTCCAACCCGTCGGGCGCCGCCTATTCGCATGACGAATTGAAGGCGCTGACGGACGTGCTGGTCAAGCATCCGCATGTCTGGATCCTGACCGACGACATGTACGAGCACCTGACCTATGGCGAGTTCAAATTCGCTACGCCGGTCGAAGTCGAGCCGAGCCTCTACGACCGCACGCTGACGATGAACGGCGTGTCGAAGGCCTATGCCATGACCGGCTGGCGTATTGGCTATGCCGCCGGCCCGCTGCAGCTCATCAAGGCAATGGACATGATCCAGGGCCAGCAGACCTCGGGTGCGACCTCGATTGCCCAGTGGGCTGCCGTCGAAGCACTGAACGGTCCGCAGGACTTCATTCCGCGCAACAAGAAGATCTTCGAAGGTCGTCGCGATCTCGTGGTCTCGATGCTGAACCAGGCGAAGGGCATTTCGTGCCCGGTTCCGGAAGGCGCCTTCTATGTCTATCCGTCCTGCGCCGGCCTGATCGGCAAGACGGCTCCGACCGGCAAGGTTATCGAGACGGACGAGGATTTCGTCTCCGAACTCTTGGAATCGGAAGGCGTTGCCGTCGTACACGGTTCGGCTTTCGGCCTCGGCCCGAACTTCCGCATCTCCTATGCGACCTCGGAAGAGCTGCTCGAAGAAGCTTGCCGCCGCATCCAGCGCTTCTGCGGCGCCTGCAAGTAAGCGGGCCATAATCGCTCAATTGAAAAGCCCGCCAGAGATGGCGGGCTTTTTCATATTCAGGTTGCCGGTTTCATCTTCATCCGTTGATTCAAGCGTTTCGCAATTTGAATCCGCCAGTCGGCGCAAGTCCTTGAAATTGGAATCAAAGACCGAGCGTCGTCAGCATGATGAAGGTGGCGAAAAGAATGAAATGGGTCATGCCCTCGATGGCGTTGGTTTCGCCGTCGTTGAGGTTGATCGCGGCGACGATCAGCGTGATCATCACCATGACCGTCTGCACCGGCGACATCGCCATGATGAAGGGCTGGCCGGTATAGAGCGCAATCGCCTCCATAACCGGCACCGTCAGGATGACGGTCGAGAGCGAAGCACCCAGGGCGATGTTGACCGTCGCCTGCATACGGTTTCTAAGCGCTGCGCGCAAAGCCGTTAGAATTTCCGGCGCTGCCGAAATGGCGGCGACGACGATAGCCGCGATGGCGGGCGGTGCGCCCGTGCCCTTGAGGCCGGTATCCATGAAAGCCGACATGAATTCCGCCAGCACACCGATCAGCACGACGCCGATCAGGATTGTCACGATCGAGGTAGTCGTGGACTCCTCATCATGATGCTCTTCATCGTCGGCGGTCGCGAGCTTCTTTTCCGTGCGCGGATAGCTGTAGCTGAAGAAATAGCTGTGCTTGCCTACCTGCATGCGCAGGAAGAGCGCATAAAGAGCGATCATCGCGACGATGGTGAAGGCGGAATAATAGTGCCATTTCGCATCGGGAATGAATTCCGGCACGATCATCGAAATGCCCATGGCGGTTAGGATCATCACGCCATAGGTTCGGCTGGAATCGTCATTATAGGGCTGTTCGCCATGCTTCAGCCCGCCGAGAAGGGCGGCAAGGCCGAGGATGCCGTTGATATCGAGCATGACGGCGGCATAGATCGTGTCGCGCACCAGCGTCGGCGAACTCTCGCCGCTCATCATGATGGCAAGGATGATCACTTCGACCGCAACGGCCGAAAGGGTCAGGATCATCGTGCCGTAGGGGTCACCGACCTTGACGGCGAGGGTCTCGGCATGGTGGGCAACACGCATGGAGGCCAGTACAATCGTTGCGATCAATGCCGCGGCTGCGACCATCGATGCCGTTTGCCTCATTTCCAGTATGGAATGCTCGCCGACATAGGCGACAACGGCAATCGCCAATGCCACGAACAGGGCTTTTTCCTGCTTAAACCACTTCGCTGTGAACACTTTCCCCACCTTTGCGCCGATTCACGGTTGCACTCTAAAGCAAGGATTTCGCACATCAAGCTTGCAAGGAAGAGGGCGAAATTTGCAGTTAACGCGGTTTAATGGAATACTGCGCGGATAGGTCTGCCCAACCACAATGCCGCGGCATTCTCGAACCCGTCTCAGATGCACGCGATTCTGCCGGCAACGTCCGGTTCGGAGGTCTTGGCAGATGAGAAGGAGGGTCTGAATGGTCAAGGTCGTTTACGAAATCGTGCCGCATGACGGTGGATGGGCTTACCGCTTCCGAGACGTTTATTCGGAAGCGTTTCCAACACATTCCGAGGCGGTAGAGGCAGCCAGGATCGTGGCGGCCGAACAGCAAATCGGGGGAGATTCAGCCGAAATCAGTTGGCAGGATGAGAGCGGCAAATGGCATGAGGAATATGCCGATGGCGGTGATCGCCCCGAAACTGAGGTCATCGACGGCCAGATGCATTTCCCGCCGGTCGATACTGCCCCTGGCGCTTAGCCCTTCGGTTTGTTTGATGCCTTTTCCATGATCGCGTCGATGAAGTGACGCTTCTCGGCGGTGTAGCGATCGCCGTCATGCCGATGGATTTCGGCGAGCTCCAGTTTCAGCGCTGCATAGGCCGTGGCTTCTGCCGGGTGCGCACGAAGATAATCCCGAAAGATCACCCTGTGCTCGTGCGTCCGGTTGTTGGGCGGGCAGAGATAGATGCGTTCCGGCGGTCTGCCGTCGCGCCGCATGAAGGCCCAGACATCGTCGTCATAGCGATTGCCGCGTGGTTCGTAGCCTTGGTCGAGAAGGCGCTGTGTTGCCACGGGGATATCGGCAGCACTACGCAGGATGATGTCGACGTCGATCAGCGGTTTTGCGGCGATGCCGGGAACGGATGTGCTACCGATGTGCTCTATCGTGACCGCGTAGGGCGCCAGCAATCGTTCGAGCTTTTCGCGAATGTGTTCGAAATCCTCCGGCCATGCACGGTCGTAAGGCACCAGTTCAACCGCCGATCCCATCATGCTTCCCGATTGTTTTCCTTGATATAATCGAGCAATCCCTCGACGAGAGCGTCGAACGTTACGCGACAGCGTGGTGATGTCTTGAGATTTTCGTGCATGACGACCCAGGTGTCGATCGACACTTCAATCTCCGGCAACACGCGCACGAGGTTCGGATCGCGGTTTGCCAAGGGGATTTGAAGGAAGCTGATGCCCATGCCGGCGCGCAGTGCATTATGGAGCGCGATGCTGTGATCGGAACGAAAGCTGAAGGTGGCGCCTTCGAGCATCGGATAGCGCTTCGTCATCATGCGTATATAGGCAGTCTGGCGGTCAAAGCCGATGAGCTTGTGCCTGCGCAATTCCCCGACGGTTTCAGGCTTCCTGTTGTGTTGGACATAGTCGCGATGCGCGAACAGGCCGAGTGAGACGATGCCGATATGTCGAGCCAACAACGCCTCCTGCGCCGGCGCGACCATGCGCACGGCGATATCGGCTTCACGCTGCAGCAGATCCTCCACGGCATCGGAGGCAGATAGCTCCACGTTCAGATCGGGGTAACGCGCCTGCAGCCTGGCAAGAATCGGTGGCAATACTTCGACACCGATGACCTCGCTGGCGCTGATGCGCACCGTGCCGCTGACCTCGTCCTTCGAGCTGGACGCCGCACGCAGTAGGGCTGCGGTGGTACTTGCCAGTGTCTCGGCGTAAGGCTTCAGAACGAGGGCGGTATCGGTCGGCAGCAGACCCTGCTGCGACCGCGTGAACAATTCCGCGCCGACCGATTGCTCCAACGCGTCGATATGACGGCCGACCGTCGGCTGTGTCAGGCCGAGTTCGCGGGCAGCGGCCGACAGCGAGCCGTGCTCCAGCACGGCGAGAAATGTGCGATAGAAATCCCAGCTTGGATCAGAATGTAATGCCATACATTTATGTATAGCATCTGCAGATTTTTTGGCAATTTCGTTTATCGTCGGCGCGAAGCATAGTCAGCTCATCGAAACCGATGGAGATGACCATGAGCAACCAGACAGAAAATAACAAAACGGCCCTGATACTCGGCGCTACCGGCGGCATTGGCGGCGCTGTCGCGGAAGGGCTTGCCCTTCGCGGCTGGCGTATCCGGGCACTGAACCGCAATGCGGCCGAGGCCGCCCGCCGCCAGCCGGAGTTCGACTGGTTCCAGGGCGATGCCATGCAGGCGGAGGATGTTCTGAAGGCCGCGCAAGGTGCGGATGTCATCGTGCATGCCGTCAACCCGCCCGGCTATCGCAATTGGGGCAAGGTCGTCCTGCCGATGCTCGACAATACGATCGCCGCCGCCAAGGCGGTCGGTGCGCGCATCGTGCTGCCCGGTACGGTCTATAATTTCGGTCCCGATGTGTTCCCGAATGTCACGGAAGACAGCGCGCAACGGCCGAAGACCCGCAAGGGCGCCATCCGCGTGCAGATGGAGCGGCGTCTGAGGGCGGCAGCAGAGCAGGGCGATACCCCTGTCATCATCGTACGCGCCGGTGATTTCTTCGGCGGCGCCCGCGCCAACAGCTGGTTTTCTCAAGCCATGGTGACGCCGGGCAAGCCTATCAGCTCGATGACCTATCCGGGCAAGCGCGGTGTCGGCCATCAATGGGCCTATTTGCCTGATGTCGCCGAAACCATGATCCGGTTGATCGAGAAGGGCGACCAGCTGCCGGCCTTCGCCGTCTATCATATGCGTGGCCATTGGGATGGAGACGGAAGGCAGATGATCGAAGCCGTGCAGCGTGTGCTTGGACATAGGGTGAAGGTGAAGTCGTTTCCCTGGTGGATGGTGCCGCTGGCCGCTCCCTTCGTGACATTGATGCGGGAACTGCGCGAAATGAGCTATCTATGGGACGTGCCGCTGCAGATGCGGAATGACAAGCTCGTGGCTGCACTCGGCGAAGAGCCTCATACGCCGATCGATGAGGCGGTTCGCAGCAGCCTGGCGTCGATCGGTTGCCTGCAAGCTGCGTGAGGAGATCTTTACCGCGCGGATGCCTGTTCGGCCTGGCTCGTTGCACCCGCTTCAGAAGCCGATATGGAAAGCCCCCGCAGCATGAGTTGCGAGGGCTCTTTGTCGAAAGCGCAATCTGGTTGGGAAGCCTTAATCAGGCTGCTTCGTCGAGCGTCGGATAATCGGCATAGCCCTTGGCGCCGCCGCCGTAGAGCGTTGCCTGATCCCACGTTGCGAGCGGTGCGTTTTCCTTCAGGCGGCGAACGAGATCCGGGTTCGAAATAAACGGCTTGCCGAAGGCAACGACATCGGCCTTGCCGCTATCGACGGCTTCGATCGCCATTTCACGGGTGTAGGCATTGTTGAGCATCCAGCCAGCCGTGCCGCCTGCAGCCTTATAGGCCGTGTGCAGCGCATCGTAGTCGAAAGGCAGGAAGTCGCGCTTGCCGCCGGTCTGGCCTTCAACGACGTGGATATAGGCGAGGTCGTATTTCGCCAGGCCTTCAACGACCTTAGTGAAGAGCTGCTGCGGGGCGGGATCGCTGGCGTCGCCAGAGGGCGTGACCGGCGAGATGCGGATCGCCGTGCGGCCTGCGCCGATTTCCTTGGTGATGGCATCGACCACTTCGAACAGGAAGCGGGTGCGGTTCTCGATCGAGCCACCATACTGGTCGGTACGGTCATTGATGTCGCCACGCAGGAACTGGTCGATCAGATAGCCGTTGGCGCCATGGATCTCGACGCCGTCGAAACCGGCATCGATCGCAGCGCGGGCGGCCTTGCGGTAATCTTCGATGATGCCCGCTATTTCGGAGGTTTCGAGTGCGCGCGGCTCGGAAACGTCGGCAAAGCCGCCGGTGCCATCGCTGTTGACCAGATAGGTTTTGGAGTTTTCAGCGCGCCTGGAGGTCGACGAGACCGGCTTGCCGCCATTCGGCTGCAGGGTGGTATGGGAGATACGGCCGACATGCCACATCTGCACGACGATCTTGCCGCCATTGGCGTGTACCGCGTCCGTCACCTTCTTCCAGCCGTCCAGTGCTTCCTTGCTGTAGAGACCGGGAACGTCGGCGTAGCCTTGACCCTGATGGGTGATTGCCGTTGCCTCGGTGATGATCAGGCCCGCGGTCGCGCGCTGGGCATAATATTTGACATTCAGATCGTTCGGCACAGCATTCGGCGAGCGATTGCGCGTCAGGGGCGCCATGACGATGCGGTTGGCGATGGAAATATCGCCGAGCTTCGTCGGTTCGAACAATTTGGTCATGGGGTAGTCCTTTCTATGAGGGAGAGAAGAAAGAGAGGAGGAGGGGATCAGGAAGAGGTAGGTGCCTCTTCTTTTTCGGTTGCGCCGATGGCGAAGGAATTGAGCGCGAGCACGAGGAGCGCATGACGCATCTTCACAGTTCCTTCTGCATGGCTTCGAGGAATTCGGCGATGGTCTCCTCGTTGCGCTTGTAGAAAATCCATTGGCCGAGGCGTCGCGTCGTCACCAGACCGGCGCGATGCAGCGTGCTCAAATGGGCCGATACGGTCGACTGTGACAGGCCGCAGCGTTCGAACTGGCTGGCGCAAACGCCAAGCTCCAGCGGGTGTTCCTGGGTCGGGAAATGAGCGTACGGGTCTTTCAGGTGGTTGAGGATTTCGAGCCGGGCCGGATGGGCCAGAGCCTTCAATATCTCGTTCTTGTCCATGGCGTTCACCGCATGAATATCGAATAATTTCGATTTATGTATCGATGCTTTTCGATATATCAAGGGCGGCGCAGAACATTATTTTCTGCAAGGCAGCCGGAGCGTGTGCTTAGAAAATGGGCAAAAAAAGAGGGCCACCGGTATAAACCAGGGCCCTTATAGGTGTGAAGGTCAAAACCTCCAGAGGGGAACAGCCAATGCGGTGGAACTGGGAGGAAAAGCCACCGTGTGCATCAGCTGAGTGCGTTATGATGCTAATTTGTGCAGTGCGCAATGCTTTTTTGTGCATGGCAGTTATGCGTTTGCTACGTCAGCAGCAAAAGGGCAAAAAAAAGGGCCTCCGGAGTAAACCAGGGCCCTATAGGTATGAAGGTCAAAAACCTCCAGAGGGGAACAGCCAATGCGGTGGAACTGGGAGGAAAAGCCACCGTGTGCATCAGCTATGTGCGATATGGTAGTTAAATGTGCAGGCTTCAACTCTCATTTGTGCATATCAGCTATGCGTCATATGCGTGGCTGATATACTAGCCGTAAAAAGAGTTCGTTATCAGTGGCTTACCTTCGTCAGAAATTCCAGTTACGAGCTTTCGCCACGATAAAATCACGAAAAACCTTGAGCTTGGCCGCGTTCTTCATCTCGTCAGGATAGCAGAAATAGGTGTCGAAGGATGGCACATCTGCATTGATCGCCAGCTGAATGAGGCCGGGGTCACGGCCGACGATATAGTCCGGCAGCACGGCGATGCCGATACCGAGCAGGCAGGCCCGCTTGATCGACGTCTGGCTGTTGATCTGCAGATGCGGCACGCGCTTATTGTCGGATGAGCGGCCGGCGATCTCCAGCCAGTTGACGTCAAGCAGGTAATTCGGTGCCGGCTCGCCGAAGCTGATGATGCGATGCTCGTCCAGATCCTCAACCGACTGCGGTTCGCCGTAGCGGTTGATGTAGGAGGGGGCGGCATAGACGTGCATGTGCACGGTGAAGAGCTTGCGTTGGATCAGATCCGATTGCTGCGGCTGGCGCAGGCGAATGGCGCAGTCTGCGTGGCGCATGTTCACGTCCAGCTCTTCGTTGTCGAGGATGAGCTGGATCGACATGTCGGGATAGAGCTGCAGGAATTCCTGGATCTTGTCGGTCAGCCAGCCCTGGCCGAGGCCAACGGTCGTCGTGACGCGCAGCTTGCCGCTCGGCTTGTCGGTCGTTTCGGTCAATTGCATCTTGACCGTTTCGAGCTTCAGCAGAACATCATGGGCGGTGCGGTAGAGCAACTCACCCTGTTCCGTCAGGATGAGGCCGCGCGCATGGCGATGAAAGAGTTTTATGCCGACATCCTGCTCGAGAGCGCTGACTTGTCGGCTGATCGCGGATTGGGACAAATGCAACTTGTCGGCCGCATGCGTGAACGAACCCGCTTCGGCAGCCGCGTGAAAGATACGCAGCTTGTCCCAATCCAATGGCATGCCGTTTCCCCTCATCGGCTGCATCACTCCGCAGCCACGGCGACGGGCATGTGCCCGGTCAAGTAGCGTTCTGCCTCAAGCGCGGCCATGCAGCCCATCCCCGCTGCTGTGATCGCCTGCCGGAACGTATCGTCGGTCACGTCACCGGCGGCATAGATTCCCTCCACGTTTGTCGCGGTCGAATCCGGTGCGGTCCAGAGATAACCATTGTCTTTCAGTTTCAGCTTGCCCTTGAACAGCTCGGTTGCCGGCGCATGGCCGATGGCAACGAAGACGCCGTCGATCGGCATGTCGGTGATGGCGCCAGTGCGCGCATCGCGCAGGCGGGCACCCGTGACCGATGGCGGCATCGGCGGCTTGGCCGGCGTGCCGGTGATCTCGGCAACCTCGGTATTCCAGAGTATCCTCACGTTTGCCTTGGCGAACAGACGCTCCTGCAGGATCTTTTCCGAACGGAAAGTGTCGCGGCGATGCACCACAGTCACCGATTTGGCGATGTTGGAAAGGTAAAGCGCTTCCTCGACGGCGCTGTTGCCGCCGCCGACCACGATCACGTCCTTGTTGCGATAGAAGAAGCCGTCGCAGGTGGCACAGGCAGAGACGCCGAAGCCCTGGAAATGCTGCTCGCTTTCGATACCGAGCCACTTTGCCTTCGCGCCGGTAGCAATGATGAGCGTGTCGGCGGTCCAGACCTGGCCGCTGTCGGTATGGGCGACGAAAGGACGCTTGCTGGTATCGACTTCCGTCACGAGGTCGTTGACGATCTCGGCGCCGACATGCTGGGCCTGCTGCAGCATCTGCTCCATCAGCCATGGCCCCTGGATCGGATCGGCAAAGCCCGGATAGTTCTCGACATCGGTCGTGATCATCAGCTGGCCGCCTTGTTCGAGACCGGCGATCAGAACCGGCTGCAGCATCGCGCGCGCGGCATAAACCGCGGCGGTGTAACCGGCTGGGCCGGAACCGATGATGAGCACCTTCGTGTGGCGGGCAGGCATAGTCAGTCCTTTCAATTTCGGCGATTGGGAAACCGCGGCTTCAAGCGCGCAAAGCAGGCGATTTCGCGATCCGCTGCTTCATTTATGATTGCCTTATGCATTTATTCAAGGGCAGCCTTGCATTACACACAGAGCAAATCTGCTTTGTGTAAGAATCAACTACGCGAGAGAAACTTTCTTGCGTATTTTCCTGCCTTATATAGAAGCTGGCGAGGGGGAATTAAAGAAAGGCAAAAAAGTGCTTCGCGCTGAGCTCGATGCCATCGATATCAAGATTCTGCGGGAACTCCAGCGGGATGGACGCATGACCAACGTCGAGCTCGCAGACCGGGTTGGCATTTCGGCACCGCCATGCCTGCGCCGCGTGCGCAAGCTGGAAGAGGCAGGCGTTATCGAAGGCTATCACGCCATGTTGAACAGCCCGAAACTGGGCTTCGATCTCGTGGCCTTTTGCATGGTCGGCCTCAAGCATCAGTCGGAAGCGAACCTCAAGGCTTTTGCCAGTGCAACTTCGGCATGGCCGCTGGTCCGGCAGGCATGGATGGTGTCCGGCGACAGTGATTTCCTGCTGCACTGTGTTGCGGAAAATCTCACGCGGTTCCAGGATTTCGTCATCGAGGTTCTGACGGCGAATGAACATGTCGACACCGTGCGCACCATGCTGACCATCAGGCAGGTCAAGAAGCTGGGTCTGGTGGAGCTTTAGGCGAATGGCGGATCGCCCCTGGCATCGATCGCTGATCAAATCCGGCGTGCGCCTTTTCCTGGGTGGCTCGCGGGCTCATGTGCAGGATTGGTTTCCGGGACTCAGCATCGTCCGCAGCCAGAATGTCAGCGAGGTGCTTTACCGGGGCGTCAAGGTCGCGAGCCTTGCCGGCATGGACCGCCTGCGCGAACGTTGCGGCGATGCGGTCTATATCGTCGGCTCTGGTCCATCAATTCGCGATTGCAATCTGAGCGGTCTGGAATTCCGCAGCGCCATTCTTCTGAACGGTGCTATTGGCCTATCGGGCGATCGGATTTCCGAGCCATTGGCAATCGCCGTCGAAGATGAGCGTTTTGTCTGGCGGCATCTCGACATGCTGCGCGAGAAGGTGGCTCCCGGCGCGCTTTGCCTGTTTTCCGTGGCGGTGCTGCGCGCGCTTTGCGAGATCGACAAAAGCTGGCTGGCGGACAAGACCATCATCCTGATCGACGACATCCGCAAGCCCTATGGCGCGCGCCGCCGCTCGGTCGAGGATCTCAAGAAACTACAATATGTACGGCTGGATGCCGAGGGTTCTGCAGGTTTTTCGCTCTCGCCGGATCGTGGGGTCTTTCTGGGCGGGTCCGTTGCCGTCTCGGCTCTGCAATTCGCCCTTTACTGCGCAAAGCATCAAGTTGGCTTTTTGGGGATCGACATATCCAATGCTGGCGAGCCCCGCTTCTACGAGACCGCCGGCGATACTGCCTTTTCCGGCATTGCGCGCGCCGAAGGCCGCATCATCGAACATCTCGCCTTTGCCCGGCGAATTGCGGCGGAGCGCGGTGTTTCCTTTGTCAATTATTCTCCCATTTCGGCGCTGCTGAAATATGATTTCGGTTATGACGACAGGTTTGCCGTGAAGCCGAAGACGTGATGCCTGCTTGAGAGGGCGGCAACGGTCGTGCCGGATTGAAATTGAGGTTGCAGGAATGAAGCTTACGCGCTGGCTGAAGCCCAAAGCGTCCGATGCAAAGAAACTCTCCATCGATCCGCCCGAACCAAGGGCAGGGCGCCACGGCGTCGCCATTGCCGCCTGCGTGAAGAACGAGGCCCGCTATATTGAGGAATGGGTGCGCTTCCACCAGGCGGTCGGTATTCGCCACTTCTATATCTATGACAACGGCTCAACGGATGAGACCTGCTCGTTGCTTCGAAGCCTGCTCAATGAAGAAGCGCTGACGATCATTCCCTGGGCCGGGTGGATGCGCGATGCGGCGACGTCGGTGGTGCTGAACGGGCAGGTCATCACTTTTGCGCACGCAATCCTGAATTTTGGTGGCGACTACCGCTGGATGGCCTTCATCGATGTCGACGAGTTCCTTCTGCCGAAGCAGGCTGCGACCGTCGAACAGGCGCTGGAAGCGGTGGGCGATTTTCCGAATGTCTCGCTGCCCTGGCACATGTTTGCCACCAGCGGCCATGATACGCCGCCGGACGGGCCTTTGGCGCTGAACTATACGATGCGTGGCGCCGATCCGATGACATCAAAGGAAAATGTCAGCAATTTCAAATGTATCGTCGATCCGTGTGAAGTGACCGAGGTCAGCGTGCATCAGTTCCAAACGCGTGCTTATGGCGATCTGACCGCCAATGACGCCGGCGAGCGGTTTACGCGGCGGGCGCGTAAGTCGCCCGAGTTCTATTCCAACCGTTTTCTCCAGCTGAACCACTATTATACGAAATCCCGGCAGGAACTGATGGAGAAGCTAGCACGGGGATGGACCTATGACAGCAGTGCGACGAAATATCGGGACAAGGTCCTGTCCATCGTCAAAAGCATCGAGGAAGATATGGTAGAGGATCGCTCGATGATCGATTTCATCGAGCGCAACCGCATCGCTCTTGATCGCTGATCGAACCGTTCACTTGTTGGCGACGAGCAATCGCTTGTAGACGTCGCCGATGGCGGTCGCTTCCTTTTCCAGCGCGAAATCGCTGCGTACATGGCGTACGGCATTCTCGCCTTGAAGAAGGGCTTCTTCGGGATTGGCAAGGTAAAAGGCGATCGCTCTGGTCAGGGCTTCGCCATCGCCTGCCGGCACGACGGCGCCGGTTTCGTCCGGCACGATCATCTCGGCATAGGCACCGGCATCCGATGCGACGACAGCCGTGCGGGAGGCCATGGCTTCGAGCGGTGTCAGGCCAAAACCTTCATTGCGGGAAGGGGCGACATAGAGGGTGGCGCGGCGATACCAGGGCTTGATGTCGTCGACCTCGCCCATGAAGCGGATGCGGTCACCGAGGCCTGCGGCTGCCACCATCTTCTCCAGCTCATCGCCGAAGCTTCGATGCTCTGATGTCACGCGGCCGCAGACCACCGCCGTCCAGTCCGGGTATTGCGGCAAGAGCTCGATCATCGCCTTGACGAAGAGATCCGTGCCCTTCTGGTGGCGGACGCGGCCGAAGCAGCCGATCAAATAGGTGCCGGGCAGGCCGGTAGCCGCCATGCGGTCATCAGGCTTTTCCGGCGGATGGAAGCTATTGAGGTCGACGCCGTGCTGGATGACGGTGTGCGGCACTTCGAGAAAACTGCCGGAGCGGGTGCTGGTGGCGATCACGGCATCCATGCGGCGAATGAGCCAGCGCGTATAGCCGGTGTGGCGGCGTTGGGCCGCCGATGTGAAGACCAGCTTCAAACGCATGCGCAGAACGGAGCGCAGCAGCAAGCCGACAAGCATCTCATTGTTGCGGCGGGCATGCCAGATGCGCACGCGATAGCGGCGTGGCTTCATCCAGAGGCCGGGCAGGCGCAGCCAGCCGAGCCTTGGAAGGCCTTCCGGAAGGCCGGGGCCGAGCGTTGCGATATGATAACCGAGCTCGACCTGCTTGGGGATGAGCTGCACGATCGTCGAGGTAACGCCGGAAAGCCGGCGTTTGAAATTCGTTGCTATGATTTCGATCTCGCGGAGATCGCTCGCATGCGCTGACTCGCGATCGCGCACGGGCGATCAGCCCCAGGTGATGGAGAGAATTTCGTAGCCCTTGGCGCCGCCGGGTGCATTGACCTCGATGGAATCGCCGACTTCCTTGCCGATCAGGGCGCGGGCGATCGGGGAGGAGATGGAGATGCGGCCTGCCTTCACATCGGCTTCCTGATCGCCAACGATCTGGTAGATCTTCTCTTCTTCCGTGTCTTCGTCGACAAGCTTCACTTTGGCGCCGAACTTGATCTTCGAGCCGGACATTTTGGTGAGATCGATGACTTCGGCACGCGCCGTCAGGTCTTCGAGTTCAGTGATGCGGCCTTCGTTGTGGCTCTGGGCTTCCTTGGCTGCATGGTACTCGGCGTTTTCGGACAGGTCGCCATGGGCGCGTGCTTCCGCAATTGCCTCGATGATTCGCGGGCGCTCTTCCTGCTGACGCCAGCGCAGTTCTTCCTGCAGCTTGACGAACCCGTTCTGCGTCATCGGTACCTTTTCAACCATTTTTCTTGTCCTTCACTCCCTGTTGCTCTGCTGCAGACACAAAAGAAAACAGGTCCCGAAGGGGTACTTCGGAACCATCCAGAGCCGTTATTCTGTCACCTATAGCAGATTGCGACAGACGAAAGCCAGAAAATTCGAAGGTTTAAGGAAAAGCTCCTGTTGAAGCTCCTTGACCATTCGACCGGCTGACGGGGCCGCAAAGAACGTGAGCCGGCTATCCTGCTCACGCTCCTTACTATCGAATGAGCTGCTTCAGAAATAGCTCTGCAGCGGCTGTACTTCGAGGTTGCCAGCCTTCAGTGCCTTGATGGCCATGGCGGCTGCTTCGGCACCGGCCATGGTGGTGTAGTAGGGCACTTTCTGCATCAGCGTCGCGCGACGAAGCGACTTCGAATCCGAGATCGCCTTGTTGCTGTCGGTCGTGTTGATGACGAGCTGGACCTGGCGGTTGCGGATGGCATCCTCGATATGCGGACGCCCCTCAAGCACCTTGTTGATCTTGGTCGCCTCGATGCCGTTTTCGGCCAGGAAGCGCTGGGTTCCCCCGGTTGCGAGCACCTTGAAGCCCTGTTCGGCCAGCATGCGAATGGCGGGCAGCACGCGCGGCTTGTCGTCGTCGCGAACCGATACGAAGACCGTTCCGTCACGCGGCAGCTCGACGCCGGCGCCGAGCTGCGACTTGGCGAAAGCGAGCGCGAAATCGGTATCGAGGCCGATGACTTCGCCGGTCGAACGCATTTCCGGTCCGAGCAGGGTGTCGACGCCGGGGAAACGAGCAAAGGGGAAAACGGCTTCCTTGACGGCGATGTGCTTCAGCTTGCGCGGATCGGGCTTTGCGCCATAGGCGGCGAAGGTCGCATCCAGCTTTTCGCCGGCCATGACGCGGGCGGCGATCTTGGCGATCGGAGCGCCGATGGTTTTGGCAACGAAAGGTACCGTACGCGACGCACGCGGATTGACCTCGAGCACATAGACCGTGCCGTCCTTGATCGCGAACTGGACGTTCATCAGACCGCCGACATTGAGCGCCTTGGCCATGGCCTTCGCCTGGCGTTCGAGCTCATCGATCATGGCAGGCGACAGCGTGCGCGGCGGCAGCGAGCAGGCGGAGTCGCCCGAGTGGATGCCGGCTTCTTCGATATGTTCCATGATGCCGGCGACGTAGACGTCGGTGCCGTCGGACAGGCAGTCGACGTCGACTTCGATGGCATTGGCAAGATAGCTGTCGAAGAGCAGGGGGTTCTTGCCGAGCAGCGTGTTGATCTGGCCGGTCTTGTCGTTCGGGTAGCGCTGCTTGATGTCTTCCGGCACCAGTTCCGGAACGGTGTCGAGCAGGTAGCTCTGCAGCTGGCCTTCCGAATGGAGGATCTGCATGGCGCGGCCGCCGAGAACGTAGGACGGGCGCACGACCAGCGGGAAACCGATTTCGGAGGCGACGAGGCGCGCCTGCTCGACCGAATAGGCGATGCCGTTGTTCGGCTGGTTGAGGTCCAGCTTCATCAAGAGCTTCTGGAAGCGGTCACGGTCTTCGGCAAGATCGATCGCATCAGGCGCGGTACCGAGGATCGGGATGCCATTCTTTTCGAGCGCTTCGGCGAGCTTCAGCGGCGTCTGGCCGCCGAACTGGACGATGACGCCGACCACTTCGCCCTTTTCCTGCTCCGCGCGCAGGATTTCGATGACGTCTTCGGCTGTCAGCGGCTCGAAATAGAGCCGATCCGACGTGTCGTAGTCGGTCGAAACCGTCTCTGGATTACAGTTGATCATGATCGCTTCGTAGCCTGCATCCTTCAGCGCGAAGGCGGCATGGCAGCAGCAATAGTCGAATTCGATGCCCTGACCGATACGGTTCGGGCCGCCGCCAAGGATGACGACCTTCTTGCGGTCGGAAACCTGCGCTTCGGAGCGGGCGGCGCCGACGAAAGGCGTTTCGTAGGTCGAATACATGTAGGCCGTCGGCGAGGCGAATTCAGCGGCGCAAGTGTCGATGCGCTTGAAGACCGGACGCACGTTCAGAGAGTTACGGAACTCGGCCACTTCCTTCGGGCGCTTGCCGGTCAGCGTCGCGAGACGCGCGTCGGAGAAGCCCATGGCCTTCAGCATGCGCAGGTTGGCGGCATCCTGCGGCAGGCCGTGCTCGCGGATACGCACTTCCATGTCGACGATGTTCTTCAGCTGCTCGAGGAACCAGGGGTCGATCTTGCAGCCTTCATGCACTTCTTCGATGCTCATGCCCTGGCGCAGCGCCTGAGCGACCATGCGCAGGCGGTCCGGAGTCGGCGTGCCGATGGCGGCGCGGATGGCGTTTTGGCTGCCTTCGCCTTCCTCGATGCCGGGGATTTCGATCTCGTCGAGGCCCGTCAGGCCGGTTTCAAGGCCACGCAGAGCCTTCTGCAGCGATTCGGCAAAGGTGCGGCCGATCGCCATGACTTCGCCGACCGACTTCATGGCCGTGGTCAAAACAGGCGAGGCGCCGGGGAACTTCTCGAAGGCGAAGCGCGGGATCTTGGTGACGACATAATCTATCGACGGCTCGAAAGAGGCCGGGGTCGCGCCGCCGGTGATGTCGTTTTCGAGTTCGTCCAGCGTATAGCCGATGGCGAGCTTGGCGGCGATCTTGGCGATCGGGAAGCCGGTAGCCTTCGATGCCAGCGCAGACGAACGCGAGACGCGCGGGTTCATTTCGATGACGACGAGGCGGCCGTCCTTCGGATTGACCGCGAACTGAACGTTCGAACCGCCGGTTTCGACGCCGATCTCGCGCAGGACCGCGATCGAGGCGTTGCGCATGATCTGATATTCTTTGTCGGTCAGCGTCAGCGCCGGAGCAACGGTGATCGAGTCGCCGGTGTGGACGCCCATCGGATCGATGTTTTCGATCGAGCAGATGATGATGCAGTTGTCCGCGGTGTCGCGGACGACTTCCATCTCGAATTCCTTCCAGCCGAGCACCGATTCCTCGACCAGCACTTCCGTGGTCGGGGAGGCATCGAGGCCGCCGCCGACGATTTCGAAGAACTCCGAGCGGTTGTAGGCGATGCCGCCGCCGGTGCCGCCGAGCGTGAAGGACGGGCGGATGATGGCGGGCAGGCCGACATGGTCGAGCGCCTGGGCGGCAATTGCCATCGCATGGCTCATATAGCGCTGCTTGCGGTCGCTCTCGCCGAGGTTCCACTGGTTTTCCAGCGCATCGAGCGCCTTGTCGAGTTCGGCACCGTTAAGCTGTGCCTTGAGCTTGCTGCGCTCGGCCTCATGCGTCTTGCGGTCAGCATCCTTGATGTCGGTGGCGTTGGCCAGCATGGAACGCGGGGTTTCGAGGCCGATGCGGGCCATGGCCTCACGGAAGAGGGCGCGGTCTTCAGCCATGTCGATGGCGGCGGGCTTGGCGCCGATCATCTCGACGTTGTAGCGATCGAGCACGCCCATGCGCTTCAGCGACAGAGCGGTGTTGAGCGCCGTCTGGCCGCCCATCGTCGGCAGCAGCGCGTCCGGGCGTTCCTTGGCGATGATCTTGGCGACGACTTCAGGCGTGATCGGCTCGACATAGGTCGCATCCGCCAAGCCCGGATCGGTCATAATCGTTGCCGGATTGGAGTTGACGAGGATGACCCGGTAGCCTTCCTCTCGGAGTGCCTTGCAGGCCTGTGTTCCCGAATAGTCGAATTCGCAAGCTTGCCCGATAACAATCGGTCCTGCACCGATAATGAGGATCGATTTGATATCTTGGCGCTTCGGCATGGGCTCTCATCCGTTTTTTCGTTGCGCAAAAAGCCGGCCAGGGTGGGAGATCACCGGTCGGGGCGCATGGGCAATATTTTCAGGCTAGAAGCGGCTTATAGGCAAATGTATTTGTAAACGGAACCCCATAAATGGCGGAATCGACATGAATTCTGCCAAGATCGTCGCGGGGCGACGAAATGATGAGCCACACGGACAGCGCGATAGTCCGCGCCAGCCGCTTCTATCGGCTAGCCCTCAATATAATGAGGCACGAAGCGTGAAGTATCACGCGTGATGGGGGTGTCATCCTCGCGAATGCCGATACCCGCCGGCTGGCCGGCAACGACCCAGGAGCCGATGACAGTCCAATCGTCGCCGAAACGGGGGAGCAAGTGCATCGCCTGCCTTATATATCCTTCTTCGCCGTACGGTCCTTCGACCTGATATATGCCGGCACCGGCTTCGTGATTGACGAGCGTTACATTCGCGCCTTCGCGCGATAGCAACGGTTTGCGGACATACCGCTCGCCGAGATCGCCGATCTGCGCATCGTCCTCGAAATAGGCGGGCAGAAGGTTTTCATGACCGGGGAACATGTCCCATAGAACCGGTAGCAGTCCCTTGTTGGACAAGGTCAGCTTCCACAGCGGCTCAATGACGCGCGTCGGGGTGAGCGGCAGATGGCGGCCGAAAGGTTCGCGCACCATATCTTCGAGGGGATAAAGCTTGAACAGGCAGTCGATAGGCTCGTCCTGAAGGTCGATCAGCTGATGCTGCTCGTCGACGCCGATATCGGGCATGGCGATAAGCTTCGTTTTGCAGCCCGCCTGAGCGGCGCAATCGACGAGATAGTTCAATGTCACAAGGTCTTCTTCGGATTCCAGCATGCCGGCGAAGTGCATGCGCCCCGAAGGTGCAGCAAGAATACGTATCGCATCGATCAGGCGTTCATGTACTGAATTGAACTGGTCTGCCGAAATTGGGAGTTCGCCGCGCCGCTTCATATCTTCCAACCAGCGCCATTGGAAAACAGCGCTTTCGAATAGACTAGTCGGTGTATCGGCATTGAATTCGAGAAGCTTCGCCGGACCGCTTCCGCTATACGAAAGGTCGAAGCGACCGTAGAGATCATGTTCACGATTGCGCCAGGATCGTAATATTGCGTCGTGATAGGCTGACGGAATCGCCATGCGGCGCATCAACTCTTCGTCTGAGGCGATCCTTTCCGCCGCAGCATAGGACATTTCCAGCAACTCGGCCGAGGGCGCCTCGAGTTTTGTCTCGATTTCGTCGAGGGTGAAAGCATAGGCATGCCGCTCATCCCAATAGCGTTCGCCGTACATGGAATGGATCGCAAAGCCGCAGGCTTCGGCGTCGGCCTTCCAATCCGGCCGTTCGTTCATCACAACGCGTTTCATTCATTCACCCGTCAGCCCGAAAGATGGAAGCCGCGAAAGCCCCAACCACCGCGTTCTACTGCGCCGCTCGAACGGCTGGCACGTTCGGAGGATTTTCCCCAAGGGCCGCTGCCACCGCCGCCGCTGGAAGAAGACGATTGTGTGTTGTCGTCCTTTCTTTCCGCATATTTCGTTTTTCCAAGCAGCATGCCATTGGCAAGGCTTCGCCCGGTCGCCGTTCGAAAGTCGGTGCTCCCAAGCGGCTGGTATAGCGCCTTGGTATCAAACGATCTGGCGGCGCTGCCGACGAGATAGCCGGCCAGCAGGGGAATGAAGTGACCAGTGCCGGACTGATGTGTGCTGGTCGTTGGCTGGCAATTACTGACGCCATAGTCCTTTTCGCAGTTTGCAGCTGTTTCATAGGCAGGCGCATTCTGCTGGCGTTCCGCTTCGGCAGAGGCAAAGTCAGATCGACATTCATCGACGGAAAAGACTTTGCCCGCGATGCACGCGTTGACGTCTTTGTAAATCTGAACCGTATCTTCCTTCTCGCCACAGCCCGTCAATGCTGCTGTTCCCATGAGCAGCAAAGACACACTCATCGATCGCTTCATAAAACCCCCTGCGCAGTGCGCGTTCAGGCACCCACATCGTTCAGGATCGCCCGCATAGGTCGATCAGCCGCAAGCCACGCTGAGACGGCGTCGCGGTTGTCCACATATGTAAGAGATACAACGTAAAGAATATCGGCGCGAAATCTGAGTTAGGTGCGAATCGCCTGCATTTAAAGAATGCACGCGCGAGTTCGATCGATTTTTTTAGATCAATGGTTGTGACCGTAAAGAATATCTTTCCAGCTTTCATAAGTTGCGATGACTCTATGCATTTGGAGGGCGCCACCTTTGTCTCCGAGCCCGCCTCTGCAGAAGCGGCCTTGTGGATTGAAAGGATTCGGCAATCCGGCGGCCATCAACCGAAACGACGCCGGACACCTTCGGCATAAGAGCGGCTGACGGGCATCTCCATTCCGTCGCGCGCGACGACGAAAAGCTTGCCATTGTCGCGTTTCAGGCTGACGACTTGATCGGTCGCGACCCAGTGCGATCGGTGCAGTCGGATGCCTTCTATATTGCCGATTTCCATCAGGGCGTCGCCGAAGCGCAGCAGGACAAGCTCGCGGCCGCGTGTTGTGACGACCTCGGTGTAATGGTCGCGAACGGTGAGTCTTATCAGCGCTCCGCGGTTTTCCGGCTTCAAACGCGCGAGAATCGGCGGCTGCGGTGCCCGGGGCCGGATCTCAGGCATGGATATTGTCGTCGGTTCCGTGAGATCCGTTTCCGCAGTTGCCATCGCGATCTGTCGATGCATGGTCAGATAGGTGAGTATGCAGAAGAGGGCGCAAAGCGGTATGGAGCCCAGCGACTGACGCAGACTGCCGCTCACCGTGGGCAAGGTGCCGAAGAATGCGAAATCGACAAGCGTAATGCCGAAGCCGATCGGCAATGCGGCGACGACGGAGCCGATCATCATCCGCGCGAACATGCTTGCCATATATCTCCGTAGCAGGGTTTCGGCGACGACGGAAAACACGATTGCGATGGACCACGCCATCGCATGAAGGGCGAGCCAATAGCCCAGTCTTGCTCCTGGCATCAGCCGGTCGAGGGTGCCGTATGGTCCGGTCAAGGCAAAGATCAGGATGATCGTGACGAAGGTCGCCCAGAAGCGTGGTGAACGCTGGATGACCTGCAATTCACGAAGCGTGGACTGCAGAAAGGTGTGATCCACGAAGATTTCCCGTTCTTTGGCGCAATTTCGGTTGAGAGAACAATACTATCACGGAAAGGCTCGATAAACTCAATCGGACAGAGATCATGACCTTCGAGCCGCTTCTTGATGCCCCAATCGCGATCCAGATCCATGTCGCGGCGGTCGTTCCGGCCGCATTGCTCGGAGCCTATCTCCTTCTCAGGCCCAAGGGGACGCCGAGGCATCGCCTGCTCGGCAAGATATGGCTGGTCCTGATGGTGGTGACCGCGCTATCGAGCTTCTTCATTCACCAGATCAATATGTTCTACGGCTTCAGCCCGATCCACCTGCTCTCCATATTCGTTCTTTTTGGTTGTTGGGGGGCGATCGCCAATGCACGCAAACACGATATCGAAGCGCATAGGCGCATCGTCAGAAGCCTTTACTTCGGTGGCATCGTTGGCGCCGGAGCTTTTACCTTCCTTCCGGGGCGGATCATGAACAAGGTGGCCTTCGATGGCGATGAAACGGCGCCGCTTCTGGTCGCGATAGGTATAGCGATCGCGCTTTTATGGCCCATGTCCAAAGAAATATGGCGGCGGCGGCGTTTAAGCTAATGTTCTGTCGATAGCCAACTGGCTTTGTTACACTTCCTGGATATATAAATGCCTCAAGGGACTTTGATTTTAGGCATCGCCAGGAGGTGCGCTATGGATTGGAAGGGGCGTCGGCAATCCGACAATATCGAGGACGAACGTGGCTCATCGCCCATGAGCGGCGGCGGTGGCGGCGGTTTTCGATTCCCGGGCGGAGGGATCGGCGGCGGCGGTTTGAGCTTTCGCACCATCATCGTGCTCATCGTGATCTTCCTGATCCTGAGAGCCATGGGCGTCGACGTCATGGGCCTGCTGCAGCAGACCGGCATGCTGGAGGGGGGTGGCTCGGGATATCAGCAGAGCACTTCCACCGGCAGTGGCAGTGGTCAACCGGCCAATGACGAGATGAAGCAGTTCGTCGCGACGGTCCTTGCCGATACGGAAGACACCTGGACCGGCATCTTCAAATCGATGGGTCAGACCTATACGGATCCGAAACTGGTGCTGTTTTCCGGCAGCTTCCCTTCGGCTTGCGGTCAGGCTTCGGCGGCGACAGGTCCCTTCTATTGCCCGAGCGATCAGAAGATCTATCTCGACATGGCCTTCTTCCAGCAGATGAAGGACCAGTTCGGCGCATCCGGCGATTTCGCGCAAGCCTATGTGATCGCGCATGAGGTCGGCCACCATGTTCAGGACCAGCTTGGCATCCTGCCGAAGTTCAACCAGGCCCGCCGCAACATGAGCGAGGTGGATGCCAACAAGATGTCGGTGCGCATCGAACTCCAGGCCGATTGCTTCGCCGGCATATGGGGCAAGTTCACGCAGCAGAAGGGCATCCTGCAGACCGGCGATCTCGAAGAGGCGCTCAATGCCGCACAGCAGATCGGCGACGACACGCTGCAGAAGCGCACGCAGGGCTATGTCGTTCCCGACAGCTTCAACCACGGCACCTCGGCGCAACGCATGAAGTGGTTCAAGCAGGGCTTCGATTCCGGCAAACTTACAGATTGCGATACGCTGAACAATCCGGTCTGATATTGCTTGCCCGCTGCCGTAATGTCGGTCAGCGGGCAAACCTCTATTGTCTCATTTCTCGCTGTCGAGATGCGTCAACTGCGCTTCCGGATAGCGGCCGCCGGCTGCGGCGTCTTTCGGGATCGCGCGTTCGATCACAGCCATATCGGCTTGTGACAATTCAACCGAGAGCGCTCCCAGGGCTTCGGTGAGGCGATCGCGACGGCGGGCGCCGATGATCGGGACGATCTCCTTGCCCTGGGCTGCGACCCAGGCGATGGCGATCTGGGCGACGCTGGCGTCCTTTGCCTCGGCGATCTCACGTAACGCTTCCACGAGCTCCAGATTCTTTTCGACGTTTCCTGCCTGGAAACGCGGGCTCATCGCACGAAAATCGCCCTTCTGGACATTGTCTTTCTGCCAGTGGCCGCTGATGAGGCCGCGTGAAAGAACGCCATAGGCCGTTGTGCCGATGCCGAGTTCGCGGCAGGTCGGCAGGATCTTGTCTTCGATGCCGCGCGAGATCAGTGAATATTCGATCTGCAGATCGACGATCGGATGAACCGCGGCAGCACGGCGAATGGTGTCCGCTCCGACTTCCGACAGGCCTATATGCCTGATGTAGCCTGCCTTGATGAGATCCGAAATCGCACCGATCTGATCTTCGATCGGCACATTGGGATCGAGGCGGGCAGGGCGGTAGATGTCGATATGGTCGACGCCGAGGCGCTGCAGCGAATAGGCGACGAAATTCCGGATCGCCGCCGGTCGGGCATCGTAGCCGAGCCATGCGCCGGAGGGATCGCGCAGAGCACCGAACTTGACGCTGAGCAGGAAATCGTCCCGCTTCAGCTCCTTTATGGCTTCGCCGATCAGCATCTCATTGTGACCCATGCCATAGAAATCGCCGGTATCGAGCAGGTTGATGCCGGCATCGAGCGCGGCATGGATAGTGGCGATGCTCTCGGCGCGATCGGATGGGCCATACATGCCCGACATGCCCATGCAGCCGAGGCCGAGCGCCGATACCTGCGGCCCGGTTTTTCCCAATTGATGCTTTTCCATCGTCGTTCTCCTTGGTCGGAGGCGCGCTCTCATCTCCAGAGGCCTCTATCTTACAGGTTTACTCCATCGCTCTCTGTGCGATAATCCGGATAAATTGAAACAGGTTGTTTGGAATTTTGCACAATGGACGACTTGCCGCTGGCCGATCTGGTTGCCTTCACCGCCGTCGCCCGCGAGCGCAGCTTTCGCGAAGCGGCGCGCAAGCGGAGCGTTTCGGCCTCATCGTTGAGCGAAGCGGTGCGCCGGCTGGAGGAACGGCTGGCGGTTCGCCTGCTCAATCGCACGACCAGGAGCGTGACGCCGACGGAGGCGGGGGAGCGGCTGATGGAGCGTCTGACGCCGGCCATGAGCGAGATTGCGGGCGCTCTCGACGATATCAACAGCTTCCGCGATAGCGTTGGCGGAACGTTGCGGCTGAATGTGCCGACCGTCGCGGCCATGGTGGTCATGCCCGACATCATAAGCCGCTTTCTCAACGAATATCCGGCGATTTCAGTCGAAATCGTTGCCGAGGACAGTTTCATCGATGTCGTGGCGGCCGGCTATGATGCTGGCATCCGCTATGACGAACGGCTGGAAAAGGACATGATCGCTGTGCCGATCGGGCCGCGGCAACAATATTATGTTACTGCCGCTGCCCCGAGCTATCTAGCTGCCAACGGGACCCCCAAGCATCCGCGCGACATACTCGAGCATCGCTGCATCCGTCATCGATTCCTGAGTCGCTCGGTGGCTCCCTGGGAGTTCGAGAGGAATGGCGAAACGATCTTCATTGCCCCGTCGATGGTTGTCGCAACCAATTCGATCGATATCGAGCGCAGCGCGGCGGCGGCGGGACTGGGCATCATCAGAACATTCAAGGAATTCCTTGCGCCGCAAATTGCCAGCGGAGAACTGGTGCCGATCCTCGAGGAATGGGACACGACCTTTTCCGGCCCGTTTCTCTATTATGCCAGCAGACGGCATATGCCGACGCCGCTCAGGGCCTTCGTCGACTTCCTGAATCGCGAGCAACGGCGGGGTCGCGACACATAGTCGCTTTTCTGCCAAGGATCAAAAAAAGCGGTCAACAAATCAATAAGATTGAAGCGTTCACGGATTGTTTCCGCCAAAATCTTTATGTATGGGGAACGCTCCAGTTTTTCGTTCACGTTCTGTCTCTTTCATGGAGGCGGAGCCGCCAGAAGGCATCTCCATGATCGATCAGAAATTCGCCCGTCGAGGCCTGTTCCTCGTCTTCCTCATTCTCTTCCTCGACGTTATCGGCATCGCGATCATCATGCCGGTGATGCCGAAATACCTGGAAGAGTTGACGGGTGCGTCGGTCAGCACCGCGGCGACCGAGGGCGGCTGGCTGCTGCTGGCCTATGCCGCCATGCAGTTCCTGTTTTCGCCATTGATCGGCAATTTGAGCGATCGCTTCGGTCGCCGTCCGCTTCTCCTCGCGTCGGTATTGACCTTTGCGATCGACAATTTTATCTGCGCGATTGCCGGCTCCTACTGGATGCTGTTCGTCGGCCGTATCCTTGCCGGCATCAGCGGCGCAAGCTTTTCGACCTGCTCGGCCTATATCGCCGATATCAGCAATGACGAGAATCGGGCGAAGAATTTCGGCCTGATCGGCATGGCTTTCGGCGTCGGCTTCGTGCTTGGCCCCGTCATCGGCGGCTTCCTCGGCGAATTCGGTCCGCGCGTGCCCTTCTATGGTGCGGCCGCTCTGGCCTTCCTGAATTTTGTCGGCGCCTATTTCCTATTGCCGGAAACGCTGGATGCCAAGCATCGCCGGCCCTTCGAGATCGGCCGGGCCAATCCGTTCGGCGCGCTGAGGCAGATGCGGCGCTACCAGGGCATCGGCTGGGTCTGTGTCGTGATGTTCCTGAATTGGCTGGCACATGGCGTCTATCCAGCGGTCTGGGCTTTCGTCACCTCCTATCGCTATGACTGGAGCGAGGGACAGATCGGCTTCTCCCTCGGCGTCTATGGCATCGGCGCTGCCATTGTGATGGGCCTTGTTCTGCCGCGGCTCGTGCCCGTGCTTGGTGAATGGAAGACGGCGATGCTCGGGCTGATATTCTCTTGCCTCGGCCTGATGGGCTATGCGTTCGCATGGCAAGGATGGATGGTCTATGTGGTGGTGGTCCTGACTGTCATCGAAAACGTCGCGGATGCGCCGCTTCGTTCCATTGCAGCCAGCAAGGTTCCGCCTTCCGCGCAGGGTGAATTGCAGGGAGCGCTCGGTAGTCTGACGAGTATCACTGCTATCATCGGGCCGGTTCTGTTTCCCTATCTGTTCCAGTATTATACCGCGCCGACCGCACCCGTCGTCTTCGCCGGTGCGCCCTTCATCATGAGCGCAATCCTGGTGGTCGCCGGGCTTGTCGTGCTAGTGACGAAGGTACGCAAGACGGAGCCGAAGGCGGTTGCGCAATCGCAGGCTGGCGAGGCGGCCTAAAAAATCATCAGATATTTTGATGCTCTGATGAATTCTTTAGCATCGTGGGCTTGTCTGCTGGCTTTTTAAGCTAAGTTGCGTTAATGCGGCGGGCTCGCGCACCCTTGGGTAGGGCGGCTCGCGCGATTCTAAAGATCGAGTCTTCGCTATGGATATGCCGGTACCTGCGCGCCCGCTCGCGCATGACAATGATAATTCGTGGTCGGCACATGTCCGCGCAACGCTTGCGCTGGGCATTCCGCTGATTGGCGCGCAGTTGGCGCAACTCGGGATCAACACCACGGACGTAATGATCGTCGGTCGGCTCGGCGCCGAGCAGCTGGCGGCGATGGTGCTTTCCGCGCAGTTTCTGTTCACGATCCTGATTTTCGGCTCGGGCTTCTCCATCGCGGTCGTGCCGCTAGTGGCGCAGGCCTATGGCAAAGGCGATGTCGTCTCGGTGCGCCGCGCGCTGCGCATGGGCCTGTGGGTCGTCACCGCCTATTGGCTGGTGGCGCAGCCGGCTTTCTTCTATTCCGAGGAGATCCTGCTTGCGGCGGGACAAAAGCCCGATGTCGCGAAATTGGCGAGCGGCTATATCGATATCGGCCATTTCGCCGTGTTGCCGGGTCTGCTTTACAACGTGATCCGCGCGCTGGTGAGCGCCATCGGCCGCGCCGGCATCATCCTCAAGGTCACCATAGCCATGCTCGTCATGAATGCCGTGCTGGCCTACATCCTCGTGCTCGGCCATTTCGGCCTGCCGGCGATGGGCCTGCATGGTGCGGCCATTGTCTCGGTCGCCGTGCAGACGGCTGGTTTCCTCTTCATCGTTGGTTACGTGCAGGCCCATGAGGAAACGCGTCGCTATGAGATCTTCGTCCGGTTCTGGCGGCCCGACTGGCATGCTTTGTGGGATGTCATCCGACTGGGCTTTCCGATCGGTGTGACGGTTCTGGCCGAGGTCAGCCTGTTCACCGCCGCATCGCTGTTGATGGGCCAGATCGGTACGATCGAACTTGCCGCCCACGGTATCGCTCTGCAGTGGGCATCCATCGCCTTCATGATCCCGCTCGGCCTCAGTCAGGCGGCGACCGTACGCGTCGGTGTCGCCCACGGGCAGGGCGATCATCTCGGCCTTAGGCGCGCGGCCGTCGTGGTCCTCGTCGTCTCGAGCTGCATCGCGCTCTGCGGCAGCATCCTGTTTGCGACTGTGCCATTCTGGCTGGCGGGCTGGTTCCTTGACATCCACTCGGCCGATGCGCCGCAGGTGCTTGCCTTTGCCGCACCGCTGATCGTCGTCGCGGGCCTCTTCCAGCTTGTCGACGGGCTGCAGTCGATCGCAAGCGGGCTGCTGCGCGGCCTGAAGGACGCGCGCGTGCCGATGATCATGGCGCTGATCGCCTATTGGCCGATCGGCTTCTTCCTGGCCTGGTTGCTGGCGTTTCCGCTCGGTTTCGGCGGCATCGGCATCTGGTTCGGCTTCCTGCTCGGCCTTGCTTCAGCAGCGGCCATGCTTTGCGCCCGGTTCTACATTCTCGTGCGGACGGAAAAGGCTGCCGCTTGATAGCGGCAGCCATCCTTGCGCTGCGAGACTACTGACAAAAATTGACAGCATGATCGTCTATATCTGTCTCATACCAGAGACGGGAGACGACCATGATATTCAAGGCAAGCAATCGTAATGATGCCGCGCTTTTCCCGCGGGAAGATCAGATCAATCGGGGGGCAGCTATACGCCTCCTGCCACACGCCAACACCTCGTCCCGGCAGCCGGAGCCGGAACAGAAGTCCTACTGGCTGGCAGTGGCCAGTGCCGAGCACGTGCGCATCGGGCGCCAGCATGGTTTCATGCAGGTGAACCACGGCAAGCGAGCCCCCTTGAAGCGCATCAAGTCGGGTGACGGCATCGTCTACTACTCTCCTTCCGTCAAGATGGGCGAGAGGGACGGCTTTCAAAGCTTCACCGCCATCGGCTTTGTCCGCGAAGGTGAGCCATATCTTGCCGAGATGGGCTGCGGAAAGGCCTATCGCAAGGATGTGGACTGGCTGGACGCGCCCGAACAACCGCTTCGTCCTCTCCTGGGCTGGCTCGATTTCACCCAGGACAGGAATTGGGGCTACAAGCTGAGATTCGGCCTCGTCGAGTTCGGGCAATCCGACTTCGAGTTCCTCGAGGAAATCCTGATGAGCGAGCTTGAAGTGGTCAAGCAGCGTCGCCTGCAAGCCTAAGCTCCAACAGGCATGAACCGATGTGACGAGAGACCTCCCAAGTTGACGCGCAAAAGGAAAAGCCCCGGATTGATCATCAATCCGGGGCTTTTCTCATACGATCGGGTGGTCGACGCTATCAGGCGCGCTCAGCCAGGGCCGCTTCGCCCTTCTTTTCGCGCACCAGATTGATGAAGCGACGGAAGAGGTAGTGGCTGTCCTGCGGACCGGGAGAGGCTTCCGGGTGATGCTGAACCGAGAAGACCGGCTTGCCCGCTACGCGCAGGCCGCAATTGCTGCCGTCGAAGAGCGAAACGTGAGTCTCCTCAACACCTTCCGGCAGCGAATTGGAGTCGACTGCGAAGCCGTGGTTCATCGAGACGATCTCGACCTTGCCCGTCGTATGGTCCTTCACCGGATGATTGGCGCCGTGATGGCCCTGGTGCATCTTTGCGGTCTTGGCACCGAGCGCGAGGCCAAGCATCTGATGGCCGAGGCAGATGCCGAAGAGCGGGATTTCCGACTTCAGCAGATCCCTGATGACGGGCACGGCATATTCGCCGGTTGCAGCCGGATCGCCGGGGCCGTTGGAGAGGAAGATGCCGTCCGGGTTCAGGCCGAGAACTTCGTCGGTCGAAGCGGTTGCCGGCAGAACGGTGACCTTGCAATCGAGGCCGGCGAAGAGGCGCAGAATGTTGCGCTTGACGCCGTAGTCGAGGCAGACGACGTGGTACTTCGCGTCGGCGGCGCCGAGCTCGCCATAACCCTCGTTCCAGACCCAAGGTGTCTGCGACCATTGCGAGGACTGGCCGGAGGAGGCGACCTTGGCAAGGTCGAGACCTTCGAGGCCGCTCCAGGCCTTGGCGTCCGCCTTCAGCTGGTCGATATCGAAGACACCGTTGACATCATGGGCGATCACGCCGTTCGGCATGCCGTTTTCGCGGATCCAGGCGGTCAGTGCGCGCGTGTCGATGCCGCAAAGACCGATGATGCCGCGCGCCTTCAGCCATTGGTCGAGATGCTTGGCGGCGCGGTAGTTCGAAGGGTCGGTGATATCGGCCTTGAAGATGACGCCGACGGCGCCATGACGGGCGGCGGGCGTCAGATCTTCGATATCTTCGTCGTTGGTGCCGACATTGCCGATATGCGGGAAGGTGAAGGTGACGATCTGGCCGAGATAGGAGGGATCGGTCAGGATCTCCTCGTAACCCGTCAGCGCCGTGTTGAAGCAGACTTCGGCCTGGACCTTGCCGGTCGCGCCGATGCCCTTGCCTTCGATCACGGTGCCATCGGCAAGAACGAGAAGAGCGGTCGGCTTTTCGGTGGTCCAAGGGGCTGTGGCGGTCATAGTCATCCCGTTTCCGGCGTCGAGCGCGGCCTTGAACAGACCGTCGGCTTCCGCCATGTTTGTAGCAAGGTACAGCCGGCGACCCAGGTCGCGGCTTGAGATCTTCCTATCGATCTAATGTGCAGGTGATGGACATAGCTAAACAAGGCGAGCCGGTCAATGCGCGCTTTTGCTTTCCTATCAAGGAATTCGGGCTTTCGGCCGCAATTGCATTGATCGACACTGTTGGTCTAGAAGACAGCAACATGACATAGGTGGCCGGGGCGATCGTCGCCGGCCTGCTTCAAGGAGTTTAGAGACATGATCCGCGAGACCCTTTCCAATGCCCAGAAGGACGCGATGAAGGCAAGGGATACGGCGAGGCTTTCGACCGTCCGTCTGATTCTTGCTGCTATCAAGGACAAGGACATCGCCAATCGCGGTCTCGGCAAGGAACAGGCGAGCGAAGATGAAATTCTGCAGCTGCTCGCCAAGATGATCAAGCAGCGCGAGGAATCGGTGAAGATTTACATCGAAGGCGGTCGTCCGGAGCTGGCCGACAAGGAGCGCGAAGAGATTGCCGTCATCCAGGGCTTCATGCCCGAGCAGCTTTCCGAAGAAAAGGTGCGCGAGATCTGCGTCGCCATCGTCGCGGAGCTCGGCGCACAGGGCCTGAAGGATATGGGCAAGTGCGTGGCCGCCCTGCGCGAGCGCTATGCCGGACAGATGGATTTTGCCAAGGCTTCGGCTATCTTGAAGGAACTGCTGAAGTAAAGGCGAACTTTGCCCTCGGCATGCGCGCTCGCCGCAGGCCGAGGGTCGTTTGCCAGGCCGCGTCTATGATGGCGAATTTCTCGGCCTGATAGTTCCGATATTGCTGAATGAAGCCGGTGGACAGCCAGAGCTGGCTGCGCCCTGAGGATCCCGTCCAGCCAACGCTCTGCATCTTTATGGCCTTGTTCATGAGCCGTTTTGCATTCGTCCTGGAGATGAGGAAGCGATTGCAGATGTCCGTGAAAGCGATGTGTCCGACGATCGCTTTCTGAGTAGCAGGATTGATCGTCCCTACGCGAGAGATCAGATAATCCATGATCACGCCGCCGGAATTCGCCCAGGTAAACAGATCGAATGTCTCGCCCGGATGGCGCAGGTCGTCGCTTTCGATGATACCCGCGGAAATCGCCGGCTGCAGCACGCCGATGAGCTCCGGTTGCTTGGCAAACAGCGTATTGCGCTTGCCGCCATCCAAACGGTCCAGCACGGAAAGGTGGATGCTAAGCCATTTCGCGAGCTGCCTTGCGGCCTCTTCCGTGGGCTGCATTGGCCGTGCGCGCCGATCGCCCGTGACGGGCAGGTAGTGCAGGAAACCGAGAGCCAGCATCTCCTGGATGAAGCTGAGCGCGGTGTTGTGGCTGGCGATTTCGTGTTCGACGATATAGTTGGCGAAGCGATTGGCGTGAATTCCGGGCGGTTCTCCGTCGATGCCGCCGCAATAAAGGGCGAAGCCGGCGAGCGCCATCAGCCAGCGTTGCTGTGAAGCAAAGACAGAGCATACGCGCTGATTCTCATCATAAGTGGATATAATCTCTCGTGTATAACCGAGGATTTCCGTGAAAAATTTCGGGTCCTGAGCAAGTTCCTTCGCGCATAAAGACATGCAACCGTCTCCGATCAACTGAACAAAGTTTCAAATTGTCTGACGAGATAATTACTAAGATCGCATATACGTAGATAATAAAAGATATCGATCGATATCGTTGCGTCAAGATACTCGCGGCGACGAACCAAAGATGTTCCGCAGCATATGTTGACTACTCGTGTTGTCGCGAAATTGAGCTGGCCCAAAATTAGAGAAGGCAGGAGCTGGGGGAGCTCCTGCCTTCTTGCGCTTTGCTGACGTTTGATGACGCAGGGTGGGGCCCAAAAATCAAACGTCTTTTGCAAAGGCACTCAGGTGGGGCGGCGCCGGGGGTAGGGATGGTGCCCCACCTGAGTATCTGCTGAACTTATCTGAAAATCCTGATCTGCTGGGGCAAAGCCAATGCCTGCGGCGGCAGTTCGGACATTTGAACCTTTACGCCTGCCGTAAGGGCAGGAACTTTCATATTCGCCGGCAGCTGATATCCCGCACCGGCATAGAGCACATTCTTTTCGCTGGCGCTGCCGGTCATCATGGCCGAGCTATAGGTAGCTGTGGCGAAGATGGCTGCTGCTGCCAAGGGTACGATAAGAATGCGCATTTCCCTCTCCTAAACTGAAAGCCCGTACCTGGTGGCTTCCGGTTCGTCAGGGCGTCTCGGCATGTCGCGTCGCAAAGAAGTTTCTTCGCCGGCTTGTCTCGCCCTGTGAGAAGAACGCTATTGCGGCGCACACCAACAATCAAATTACAAAAAAATAATGTTTGGCTTACGAACCTTGCCGCAAATGCGCCTTCAGAGAGTGTCGCCTCGACGCGATTGCTTTGCAGCCATTGATTGTCTGTGACGTCTTTCTTGTTCGTGTTTGCCGACTATAGGCTGTGCAAGCCTTTGCTTTTTCGCAGATTTTTGCGTACGAAATAGTTACTCCCCTGGGCGCAGCTACGCCAGTTCCGGTCATGCTGAAGGAATTTTGGGGCGCTTCGGACCTGTCAAACGCAGCCTGGGATTTCGACAGGAATGCGAATAAATGCGTCGCCGCGTTCACGGAGTTGTGATCGAAGGACGAAAATGCAATCGCCGACAAAGGGCTGTGAATAGCGTGGGAGGCGGCCGGGTCGTCGTGGCAATGCCCGATATTCCTGTTTATATGGGATGAGCCAGAGGTAGCCATGCGATTTTCCAATACGTTTCTCGACGAGATTCGCGACCGCGTTTTGATTTCGGACGTGATCGGCCGTCGTGTGACCTGGGATCGGCGCAAGACGAATGTGCCGCGCGGCGATTACTGGGCCTGCTGCCCGTTTCATGGCGAGAAATCGCCGAGCTTCCACTGCGAGGATCGCAAGGGGCGCTATCATTGCTTTGGCTGTGGCGTGACTGGTGATCATTTCCGCTTCCTGACCGAGCTCGAGGGATTGAGCTTTCCGGAAGCGGTGCAGCAGATCGCCGATATGGCCGGCGTTCCCATGCCCGTTGCCGATCCGATGGAGGCGAAGCGCGAGAAGGAGCGCACGTCGCTGCTCGATGTCATGGAGATGGCGACTCAGTTCTTTCAGGATCAGCTGCAGACCGCCAATGGCGCGAAAGCGCGGGCCTATCTGCGCGACCGTGGGCTCAGCGGCCGCACGATCGAAACCTTCCGCTTGGGGTATTCGCCGGATAGCCGCAATGCGCTGAAGGAGCATCTGGCCGGCAAGGGCGTGCTGAAGGAGCAGATGGAAGCCTGCGGCCTCGTCGTGCACGAGAACGTGCCGGTTTCCTACGATCGCTTCCGCGACCGCATCATGTTTCCGATTCTCTCTTCCAGGGAAAAGGTGATCGCTTTCGGCGGCCGCGCGATGTCGCCGGATGCGCCGGCGAAATATCTGAACTCCAACGAGACCGAGCTCTTTCACAAGGGCAATGTACTCTACAATTTCACGCGCGCGCGTCGTGCATCCCAAGGTGCCGATGGTGCCGGCACCATCATTGCGGTCGAAGGCTATATGGATGTCATCGCGCTGCATCAGGCTGGCGTCGAGAATGCGGTTGCGCCGCTCGGCACGGCGCTGACGGAGAGCCAGCTCGATCTCCTCTGGAAGATGACGCCGGAGCCGGTGCTCTGCTTCGACGGCGATGGCGCCGGTATCCGCGCCGCCAATCGCGCCGCCGATCTGGCGTTGCCGCATATCAAGCCGAACCGGACCGTGCGCTTTGCTCTGTTGCCCGATGGCAAGGATCCAGACGATCTCGTGCGGCAAGACGGACGTGCGCCGTTCGACAAGGTGCTGGCGCAGGCAAAGCCGCTGGCCGACCTGATATGGACGAGGGAGGCCGGCAGCGGCGCTTTCGAGACGCCGGAGGCGCGGGCGGAGCTGGAAGCGCGGTTGCGACGCATTGTTTCGGTCATCGGCGATGAAGATGTGCGCCGCCATTATCAGCAGAATATGCGCGAGCGGCTGAACGGGCTGTTCCAGCCGCAGTTCCAGCGAGGTGGCCAGCCGGGGCGTGGTTTTTCCCGTGACGGCAATGGCCGTAACTTCGCAGGACGTGGCGGACAGGCTCGCGCTGGGGCCGCGGTGGCAACGACGGCATCCGATCGTTTGCAGCGCTCGGCCATGATCAAGGGGCATCAGGATATTCCAAGCCTTCGCGAAAGCGTGCTTGCCTTGACCATCGTCAACCATCCGGCGCTACTGCAGGACGAATATGACGAGATCGCTGCTATCGATTATGACAGCCGCGAGCTTCAGCGGCTCTGGTCCGCGGTTCTCGGGGCGGCTGCAACTCTGGTCGGGCCTCAGCTCGTCCGTGAGCGACTGCTCGAGCAATTGGAAGAACAGGATTTCGGCGCCCTGCTGAAAGGTTTGGAACAGCAGATTCGCAATGCCCGTCTGTGGACGGCAACCGAAGAAGCCGCCATGGAGGATGCGCGCGAGGGCTATCGCCAGGCGCTTGCGCTCCATAAGCGTTCGAAAGCATTGCGCTGGCACAAGATCGAGCTGGAAGGCGCTATTGCAGAGGCGACCGAAGAAGGCGACGGTGAAGCGATCGAGCCGTTGATTCGCGCCCTGCAGGAAGTGCAGCTCGAGGCGCTGCGTCTGGAAAATCAGGAAGCGATCATCGATGGCTTCGGCGTCCTGTCCGGTCGTGTCAAAGGTGCCGCTGGAAAATAGGGAATAGATGCCTCAGCCTGAAAGACAAGAGCCGCGATTTTCCGCAGACGACGCATTGTTCGGCGAGCGCACCGGTGCGCCGGCGCCGCTCGATATATTGAAGCGTGTCTATGGCTACTCGGCCTTTCGCGGCAAGCAGCAGCAGGTGGTGGAGCATGTCGTTTCCGGCGGCGACGCCGTCGTGCTGTTTCCGACCGGTGCCGGCAAGTCGCTGTGTTTTCAGATCCCCGCGCTTTGCCGCGATGGTATCGGCATCGTCGTCTCGCCGCTGATCGCCCTGATGCGGGATCAGGTAGAGGCGATGAAGCAGCTCGGCATCCGGGCGGCGGCCCTGAATTCGTCCCTGTCGCGCGAAGAGGCGAGCGATGTCTATCGCGCCATTTCCGCGGGCAAGCTCGATCTGCTCTATGTGACGCCGGAACGCATCGCGACGGAAGGCTTCTGCCAGATGCTTGGCAAGGCGAGGATCGCGCTTTTCGCGATCGACGAAGCGCATTGCGTCTCGCAATGGGGCCATGATTTCAGGCCGGAATATCGGGATCTCGGCAGGCTTGCCGAGCTTTTTCCCGGTGTTCCGCGCATCGCGCTGACGGCAACGGCCGATCCGCATACCCGCGACGACATCATCGAGCGGCTGGCTCTCGACGATGCCAAGGTCTTCACGACCAGCTTCGACCGCCCGAACATCACCTATGAGATTGTCGAGCGCGATCAGCCGCGCCAGCAATTGCTGCGCTTTCTCGACGGCCATCGCGGCGATAGCGGCATTGTCTATTGTCTGTCGCGCGCCAAGGTCGAGGATACGGCCGAGTGGCTGAACGGACAGGGTGTTCGCGCGCTCCCTTACCATGCCGGCATGGATCGGGCGCTTCGTGATGCCAATCAGGATGCCTTCCTGAAGGAGGAAGACCTGTGCCTGGTGGCAACGGTCGCCTTCGGCATGGGCATCGACAAGCCGAATGTGCGCTATGTCGCCCATCTCGATCTGCCGGGTTCCGTCGAGGCTTATTATCAGGAGACGGGTCGTGCTGGGCGCGATGGCCTCTCTTCGAATGTCTGGATGGCCTATGGCATGGCCGATGTCATCCAGCGGCGTCGGATGATCGACGAGGGCGGCGCATCCGAGGAAATCAAGCGGGTGGAACGGGCAAAGCTCAATGCGCTGCTCGCGATCTGCGAAACGGCCGGATGCCGGCGCCAGTCGATCCTCGCGCATTTCGGCGAGGCGCATGGCGGCGGTTGCGGCAATTGCGATACCTGCCTGAAGCCTGTCGAGACCTGGGACGGCACGGAAGCGGCGATCAAGGCGCTCGCTGCGGTCTATCGTACCGGCGAACGTTTCGGCACCGGCCACGTCATCGATGTGCTCATCGGCACGGTCAACGAGAAGACCGAGCGCTTCGGCCATGTCGACATGCCGGTTTTCGGCGCTGGAAAGGATATTCCTTCCCGCACCTGGCAATCGATCTTCCGGCAATTATTGGCAAACGGCTTCATCAGCATCGATCACACGGCCTTCGGCGCCATGAAGCTCGAGGAGCAGGCGAGGGCGGTTTTCAAGCGCGAGCGGCAGGTGTTCTTCCGCAAGGATCGGCCTGAGCCGGGCCGCCGCGGCAAGAAGGCGGGGCGACCGGAGAAGCAGGCGCATGGTCTTGCCGGCGAGAACCAGCTCCTCTTCGATGCGCTGCGCGCCGAGCGCACCCGGATCGCCAAGGAATTGGGCGTGCCGCCCTATGTCGTCTTCCCGGATACGACGCTGATTGCCTTTGCGACCGAGCGGCCGGACAGCCGCAAGGCTCTGCTTGAGATTTCCGGTGTCGGACAATCGAAGCTTGAACGCTACGGCGATGCGTTCCTCGCCGTAATTTCGGAATTCACCAGCCGGTGACGTGCCGAAGCTCGGCTGTCGACGCGTCACATCCGCACGGTCATGCCGCCGTCGACGGTCAGGACATGGCCGTTGACGAAGGACGCCGCGTCGCTGGCAAGGAATAGCGCGGCTCCGGCGATCTCGTCCGGCCGCCCCCAGCGCTGAACGGGGATGCGCTGGCGCACGAACGGGGTCAACTCTTCGTTCGCAGCCATCGCGGCGTTGGTTTCCGTTGCGAACCAGCCTGGCGCAATGGCGTTACTGGTGATGCCGTGAGGGCCAAACTCCACCGCCATGCCGCGCATGAGACCCGTCAGCCCCTGCTTGGCGGCGGGGTAGACACAATCGCCCGGCATGACGACCTGTCCACTGATCGAGGTTACCGAGATCAGTCGCCCATGATTATTTCGTTTCATTAGGCGCGCGGCATCGCGGGAGAGCATGATAGAGGCGGCGAGATCGGTGTTGAGCAAGGCGAGGATCGCCTCGTCGTCGAAATCGGCCAGCGAGCGTCTGTCGCGGGCACCAACGTTGTTGATCAATATGTCGAGCCGGCCGTGGCTTTTCTCGATGTCATTCATTGCCGCGCCCTGCGCGTCGCGGTCGGCAATGTCGAAGGCGGCGGCTTCCGCCGAACCACCTTTCGCCTGGATGGCCTCGACGGCCGTGTTCAGCGTCGTCGCAGTCCGTCCGTTGATGATGACGTGGGCGCCGGCATCGGCGAGCGCCTTTGCCATCTCAAATCCGAGCCCGCGTCCACCGCCCGTAACGAGGGCAACTCGCCCTGCAAGGGAGAATCTGTGAAATATGTTCATGGCTCTCCCTCATCTTCAGGCCAGCATCAATCTGATGCAAAATAGTGGACTCAGTCAAGTAATTTTTACGACAGCAATCGCCGAAATCGGGCCAAGAAGTTGCGCGCAAGCCGGTCGGTTTGACAGATAATATCGAAACTGCGCCCTATCGCGCCGACGTCACCGTGTTGCGCATTTTTGCCGCTGCTGGATGCAGCAAGCGGCCAGATCCTATGTTATTCCTTGATTAATTAGGCACTTTGACCAGCATCGGAATGCGACCATGACTTCAGCGTTCATATCCCATCTGCGCAACGAACTTCTCGGCCTGAAAGAAGCCGGCCTCTACAAGGCCGAGCGCGTCATCACCTCCAAGCAGGCCGGCGAGATCGCCGTGCTTGGCGGCGCGCGCGTTCTCAATTTCTGTGCCAACAACTATCTCGGCCTCGCCGACAACGAGGAGCTCGCTGAGGCCGCGAAGAAGGCGCTCGATCGCTATGGCTACGGTATGGCCTCGGTTCGCTTCATCTGCGGCACCCAGGAGGAGCACAAGCAGCTCGAGGCGCGGATCTCGGCCTTCCTCGGCATGGAAGCGACGATCCTTTATTCGTCCTGCTTCGATGCCAATGGCGGGTTGTTCGAGACGCTGCTGTCGGAAGAAGATGCCATCATCTCGGATGCCCTCAATCACGCCTCGATCATCGATGGGGTGCGGCTCTCCAAGGCGAAGCGCTTCCGCTACGCCAACAACGACATGGCGGCTTTGGAAGAAGAGCTGAAGAAGGCCGAGGGCAGCCGCTTCAAGCTGATCGCGACAGACGGCGTCTTCTCCATGGACGGCATCATCGCCAATCTCGGCGGCGTCTGCGATCTGGCGGAGAAATATGGCGCGATGGTCATGGTCGATGACAGCCATGCGGTTGGCTTCGTCGGCAAGTATGGCCGGGGATCGGCTGAGCATTGCGGTGTCGAAGGCCGGGTGGACATCATCACCGGCACACTCGGCAAGGCGCTCGGCGGCGCGTCCGGCGGCTACACCTCTGCCAGAGGCGAGGTCGTCGAATGGCTACGGCAGCGCTCGCGCCCCTATCTCTTCTCCAATACTCTGGCGCCGGTCATCGCGGCTGCATCGCTGAAAGTCTTCGATCTGATCGAAAACGGCGGCGAGCTGCGGGCGCGGCTTCAGGGCAATGCCGAGCTCTTCCGCAGCGAAATGACGAAACTGGGTTTCACGCTTGCCGGCGCCGATCACCCGATCATTCCCGTGATGCTCGGCGACGCGAAACTCGCGCAGGACATGGCGGCACTGATGCTGAAGAAGGGCGTTTATGTCATCGGCTTCTCTTTCCCTGTCGTGCCCAAGGGCCAGGCGCGTATACGAACGCAGATGTCGGCCGCCCATTCGAAGGCCGATGTCGAAAGGGCGATCGCAGCCTTCGCGGAAGCCGGAAAAGAACTCGGAATCATTTGAATTGGTTGGAGAGAACCGATCATGTCGAACATGATGAAAGCGTTGGTCAAAGCCAAGCCGGAAGTCGGGCTGTGGATGGAGCATGTCCCGGTTCCGGAGGTCGGGCCGAACGATGTCCTGATCCGAGTCAGGAAGTCGGCGATTTGCGGGACCGATGTGCATATCTGGAACTGGGATCAATGGGCGCAGAAGACCATTCCGGTGCCAATGGTCGTTGGTCATGAATTCTGCGGCGAGATCGCCGAAATCGGCTCGGCCGTCACGAAATATCACGTCGGCGAGCGCGTCTCGGGCGAAGGCCACATCGTCTGTGGCAAATGTCGCAATTGCCGGGCGGGCAGGGGCCATCTTTGCCGCAACACGCTCGGCGTCGGCGTCAATCGTCCCGGCTCCTTCGGCGAATTCGTCTGCATTCCCGAATCCAACGTCGTGCCGATCCCCGACGACATTCCGGATGAAATCGCTGCGATCTTCGATCCGTTCGGTAATGCGGTCCACACCGCGCTCTCCTTCGATCTCGTCGGCGAGGACGTGCTTGTGACTGGCGCGGGACCGATCGGCATCATGGGGGCGATGGTCGCCAAGCGCTCCGGCGCGCGCAAGGTCGTCATCACCGACATCAACCCGACCCGGCTGGCGCTTGCCCGCAAAGTCGGTATCGATCACGTCGTCGATGCTTCCAAGGAGAATCTTGCAGATGTGATGAAATCCGTCGGCATGACAGAAGGTTTCGACGTCGGCCTGGAAATGTCGGGTGCCGCGCCCGCCTTCCGCGACATGATCGACAAGATGAATAATGGCGGCAAGATCGCCATTCTCGGTATTGCGCCGGCCGGCTTCGAGATCGACTGGAACAAGGTCATCTTCAAGATGCTGAACCTGAAGGGCATCTACGGCCGCGAGATGTTCGAGACCTGGTACAAGATGATTGCCTTCGTTCAGGGCGGTCTCGATGTATCGCCCGTCATCACCCACCGTATCGGCATCGATGATTTTCGCGATGGCTTCGAAGCCATGCGTTCGGGCAACTCCGGCAAGGTGGTTATGGACTGGAATTGATGCTATTCGGACACACTTCCGGCCTCGGCAATACCTGCCGATGCTGGAAATGTCAGGCTTTGTTTAGAATGCTCTTGTCATCGCGCGGGGACTTCCTAAATACGGGAAACAATTAATTGCGGCGTGCGAAGCCTGTGGATAAGGCTTTTTCACGTATTTAACGGGCTTTTTTGCTGGAAAAGCTTGACGAGAACTAAAATTCTGGGAATCACCGTTTGACTTCGGAAAGAACGGTAAACTGGATCGAGCGGATCACCTAATATCATGGCCGGAAATCCAAACGCAATCCAGCTTTGCACTCCGGTGGCGGTGATCGTGGTTAATCGGGCATTAAAGGTCATTCCGTTAGGTGTTCGTCGGTGAGTCGCGGCTGGTGCAGGGCGCGCCAGCCAGAGTGATTGTTTCACCGCGTGTAAGTTTGCAGCGTCAGGGAAAGCGACGATATAGAGATGGCAACAAAGGTCAAAGAGAACGAAGAAGCTGAAGTCGAACGCGACGGCACCTCCGACGGCCCACTTCTCGATCTTTCCGATGACGCGGTCAAGAAGATGATCAAGGCCGCGAAGAAGCGCGGCTACGTGACGATGGACGAGCTCAACGCCGTTCTTCCGTCCGAGGAAGTGACGTCCGAACAGATCGAAGACACGATGGCCATGCTTTCGGACATGGGCATCAACGTCATCGAGGACGAAGATGTCGAAGAGGCCGGCACCGCAGCGAGCGACGACGACGATGCCGGTGGCGACGATGAAAGTGAAGGCGGCGAGCTGGCCCCCTCCACTGGTTCCGCGCTTGCGACCGCCAAGAAGAAAGAGCCGACCGACCGCACGGACGACCCGGTGCGCATGTATTTGCGCGAAATGGGTTCCGTCGAGCTTCTGTCGCGCGAAGGCGAAATCGCGATTGCCAAGCGCATCGAGGCTGGCCGCGAAACCATGATCGGCGGCCTCTGTGAGAGCCCGTTGACGTTCCAGGCGCTGATTATCTGGCGCGACGAACTCAACGAAGGCACCACGCTGCTGCGCGAGATCATCGACCTCGAAACCACCTATTCCGGTCCTGAGGCCAAGGCCGCACCGCAGTTCCAGAGCCCCGAGAAGATCGAGGCTGACCGCAAGGCTGCCGAAGAGAAGGAAAAGGCACGCCGCGGTCGCGCTCCTTCCGGTGACGACGACATCACCAATGTCGGCGGCGAAGGCCTGCCGATCGAGGAAGAGGAAGAGGACGAAGACGAATCCAACCTCTCTCTCGCCGCGATGGAAGCCGAGCTTCGTCCGCAGGTGATGACGACGCTCGACATTATCGCCGAAACCTACAAGAAGCTGCGCAAGCTGCAGGACCAGCAGGTCGAACAGCGCTTGTCGGCTTCCGGCACGCTGTCTTCCGCCCAGGAGCGCCGCTACAAGGAACTCAAGGATGAGCTGGTCAAGTCGGTCAAGTCTCTGTCGCTGAACCAGAACCGCATCGACGCTCTCGTCGAGCAGCTCTATGACATCAACAAGCGCCTCGTGCAGAACGAAGGCCGCCTGCTGCGTCTTGCTGAATCCTATGGCGTCAAGCGCGATAGCTTCCTGGAACAGTATCAGGGCGCCGAGCTCGATCCGAACTGGATGAAGTCGATCGGTAATCTGGCCGCCCGCGGCTGGAAGGAATTCGCCAAGAGCGAAAACACCACGATCCGCGACATCCGCCAGGAAATCCAGAACCTTGCGACCGAAACCGGTATTTCGATCTCGGAATTCCGCCGCATCGTTCACATGGTGCAGAAGGGCGAGCGCGAAGCGCGTATCGCCAAGAAGGAAATGGTCGAAGCCAACCTGCGCCTCGTCATCTCCATCGCCAAGAAGTACACGAACCGCGGCCTGCAGTTCCTCGACCTCATTCAGGAAGGCAATATCGGCCTGATGAAGGCGGTCGATAAGTTCGAATATCGCCGCGGCTACAAGTTCTCGACCTACGCCACATGGTGGATTCGTCAGGCGATCACCCGCTCGATCGCCGACCAGGCACGCACCATCCGCATTCCGGTGCATATGATCGAAACGATCAATAAGATCGTTCGTACCTCGCGCCAGATGCTGCACGAAATCGGCCGCGAGCCGACGCCGGAAGAATTGGCCGAAAAGCTCGCCATGCCGCTCGAAAAAGTGCGCAAAGTGCTGAAGATCGCCAAGGAGCCGATCTCGCTCGAAACCCCGGTGGGTGACGAAGAAGATTCGCATCTCGGCGATTTCATCGAGGACAAGAACGCGCTTCTGCCGATCGACGCCGCCATCCAGGCGAACCTGCGCGAAACGACGACCCGTGTTCTGGCATCGCTGACGCCGCGCGAAGAACGCGTACTGCGCATGCGCTTCGGCATCGGCATGAACACCGACCATACGCTCGAAGAAGTCGGTCAGCAGTTCTCGGTGACGCGCGAACGTATCCGTCAGATCGAGGCAAAGGCGCTGCGTAAGCTCAAGCATCCGAGCCGTAGCCGTAAGCTCAGAAGCTTCCTCGACAGCTGAGGCCTGGCGCAAGCCGAAATCGGCAGTTTACAAAATATGGCCCGGTTCGCGAAAGCGAGCCGGGCTTTTCATTGACGATAGGGGCATCGAGGGGTGAGCATGGCGAGCAAGCCGCAATTCATGGAAACATCCATTCCGGTCCGTCTGCGCGATGCGTTGGCTGGATACGAATGGCGGCAGGATGCACTCGGCCGCTCCTCGGCCCATGTCTTCCGGCTTGAAGCCGATGGACGCGCGCCTGTTTATCTCAAGACCGAGCCGGTTGATCCCTTGGGCGAGCTGGCGGGTGAGGTTGCAAGGCTGCAATGGCTGACCTCTCGGGGCCTTGCCTGCCCGGAAGTTATCGCCCACGAGCAGGAGGACGAGCGTGAATGGCTTTTGATGAGTGCTCTTCCCGGCAGAGATCTCGTCAGCGCGGCGCGGTTACAGCCGATCGAACGCGTGCGACTTCTCGCGGATGCTTTGCGGCGATTGCACGCTGTCGACATCGCTGCATGTCCCTTCGATCACCGGCTGGAGAACAGAATTGGCGCTGCAAGGGCGCGCTTGCTTGCCGGACGCGTCGACGAGAACGATTTCGATGAGGCCCGGTTGGGAAGGTCGACAGAGGATCTTTTCCGTGAGCTTGAGGCCAAGCGACCGTCAACGGAGGATTTCGTCGTCACCCATGGTGATGCATGCCTTCCGAATTTTGTAGTCGATGGCGATAGATTCAGCGGCTATATCGATTGCGGCCGTCTCGGCATTGCCGATCGTCATCAGGATATTGCGCTTGCCTGCGGCAGCATCGAATACAATTTCGGGGAGGAATTGGTTGCCGAGTTTTTGAAGGTCTATGGCGATTTTGAACCGAAAGCCGAAAAGATGGCATACTATCAGCTGCTGGATGAGTTCTTCTAGCGGTGGATGCGGTCGTCTTTGCACCGGGTGATCACGCAGGTTTGTTTTTGCGCCATTGCGGATCGCGCGGAGGCCTGACAAGTTCGATTTCGACCGAGGCCTCTTTCCCGGCGCGTGGTCGGGTACCATATGTCAGCGACCGGAAAGTCTTCGGATCTGTTTGCCGATAAGGATCGAATGAATCGATGCGTTGTTTTCGCCTGATTGCTTTCTCTTCCCGAGCCATCCGCTGAACGATGGAAAAGGTGGCGGAAAAACGGGATAGGGAGATAAGGCCGGGCTTTGTCCTGTCGATCCTTCTGCACGTCCTGTTTGTCGCGGTGTTTCTGCTGCCGCTGCTGCCGGCGCCGCCCGAGGCGAAGCCCGAGCAGAGCGTCAATGTCGAGCTCGTGCCGCAGCAGGATGAAAAGAAAGAGCTGGCAACGAAGGAGAATGAAAAGCCCGACCAGCCTCCGAAGCCGACGCCAAGACCAGACGAGAAGCCGGCGCAACAAACGGCAGAAGCTCAACAGGAGCCTCAGCAGCCCGAGGGAAAGAAAGCGGACGAACAGCCCCCAAAGCAATCCGATCCCAACGGCAAGAAGCAGGCAGAGAAGCCTGCATCCAAACCTGACGAGGCCAAGGCGGATAAGCCGGTAGAGCAGGCGAAGTCTGAGCCCAAACCCGATGATCCCGCCACTGACAAGCCCGTCGAGAAGGCGGAGCAACGGCCCTCTGCGACCGAGACTCCGCTTCCAGACATGAAGGGTGATCAGAAGGACGCAAACACCACGCAGCAGGCAGACGCTTCGGAACAGTCGAAGGACGATACCCCTCCAACGCCTCCGAACGATGCTGCGGCTGAACAACAGGCGGCTGCGCAAGCCGAGGCCCAAGCACAGGCGGCACAACAGGCGCAGGAAGCCCAACAACAAGCTGACGCCAAGGATCAGCAGACAAATGTGGCTCAACCGCCGGCAAGCGACTCGGCCGCCAAAGCCTCGTCGACCGCACCAGACGTGCTGGCGACCAACGAGCCTTCGGATTCGCAGGTGCAGCAGCCGCAGGCCCCAGCGGTAGATCAGAATGATCCGCAGGCACAAGCTGCCGCACAGGCACCATCATCCGATCCGCAGCAGCAGTCTCCGGCCGGGCAGGCCAAGGATGAGGCGAAAGACCCGCCTCAGATTGTCGTTCCGGCAGTGAGGCCATCTCCAGCACAGCAGAGTGCTCAAAGCCAATCTGCCGCTTCCAGTAGTCAAAGCGATCCGACGAGCGGCACTGCGTTGGTCACTGAGCCACAACCGCCAAAATCGCTTGTACCGAAGAGAGCTATTCAGGCGAAAAAGCTCCATTCGGGCGAGGAAATAGCGCGTCTATCTAAAAGCGACTACGATGCTTGGAAGAAGCTGTCACGACGTGATCGGGTGCGTTATCTTTGCAATTCCGAGGAGCTTTTGCAATTTCGTCATGATCTGCAAGCCTTTGGTCTCGCGAATTCAGCTCTTTCGCCGGCGATGCTGTCTGAAATCAGCTTATTTGGGGACGGGGCCGCGGTTCAAACGCCCAATGGCTGGCTGCGAGTGGCGTTTACATGTGAAGTGGATAGCGATGCTCTTAAAGTGGTTGCTTTTTCCTATACGCTCAGAGGGAAGATTTCTTCTAGCCAGATGAATAAATCCCTTTTTCTCGGAAACTGACGTTGCGTAGTCGCCTCAAACGTCCGGTTGAAACAATAGTTTATTCCCAACCCAATCGAAATTTAGCCCATTTCATCATACAATTGCCTGTATCTCACTGATTCAGTGTCCTCCCATCGCACTTTTCTCAAGATTCCGATGTCCTCGATTACAGCCGATTCCAGTTCCGCGGCCGTGGGCCGTTCCGCCCTGCGTGGTGTCCTTGTGGCATTCGCGTCCTACGCCGTCTTCGCTTTCAGCGACGCCTCGATCAAAATCCTTCATGGAGTGATCCCCTCCTATCAGGTCGCCTTCATCGGCGCGTTGTTTGGCTTTGCCGCCGTTCCGTTTCTGAAGAAGCGGGAGGATGGCTGGCTCGATATGGTGAGGACAACGAACCGTCCCTTGTGGCTGCTGCGCTTCGTCTGCGGCGCGACCGGCGCCATCTGCTCCGTCATTGCCTTCACGATGCTGCCGATGGCGGAAGCCTTTGCGCTGCTCTTCCTGCTGCCGTCCTTCGTGACCATTCTTTCCGTGATCTTTCTCAAGGAAGATGTGCGCTGGCAGCGCTGGACGGCCGTCATTCTCGGTTTCGTCGGGGTGCTGATCGTTCTGAGGCCCGGCTTTCGCGAGCTTTCGGTCGGGCACCTCTGCGCGGCGATCGGCGGTCTTGCGGCGGCAATCTCCATCGTCATCAACCGCGCGCTTGGTTCGAAGGAGAAGCGCATTTCGCTCTATGGCGCAGGCCTCTTCGGAACGCTCATCGTCAGTGGCTTCCTCATGATCTCCGAAGTCACCATGCCGACGCCGACGCAGTGGATTTTTCTGGCGAGCTACGGCCTGCTCGGTGCATTCGGCAACGTCCTGCTGCTGACGGCCGCGCAGATGGCGCCGGCCAATCTTGTCGCGCCGCCGCAATATAGCCAGATGCTGTGGGCGATCGCCTTCGGTTATCTGTTGTTCAATGACAGTATCGACACGCCTATGGCCCTCGGTATCGTCCTCATCATCTTTTCCGGTCTGCTGACGCTGGCGCGGGAGCGCAAGCGCGGCACGCCGCTGCCGACCGCAGTTGCCGGCAATACGCAAGCGGCATTGGCGACGGCGGAGGATGAAAAGGTGGGCGGAGGCGCTTAAAGCGTTGCTTCCGGATTGCGGGCGAGCAACATTGCCGCATTGGAGGCGATACCATCGCTGGCGCGACGATACTGGTGGTATGGAAGGCGATATTGATGAAGTCAGGCCAATTCCGAATATACCGCTCTCGCCTTGCCGGCATCGAGGCAGTCCGGGCCGAGACCGGCCACAGCTTTCCCAAGCATACGCATGATCAGTTCGGCATTGGGGTTATCGAGGCTGGCGCGCAGGTTTCACTGAGCGGGCGAGGGATAGTGCAGGCCGAGGCCGGGGACGTCATCAGTGTCAACCCGAACGAGGTGCATGACGGCATGCCCGTCGGCGAGAGCCGCGCCTGGTCCATGCTCTATTTCGATCCCCGGCTGATCGGTGACTTGTTGCGCGATGTTAGTGAGGGCAGGTTCGGTGCGATGGAATTTCCGGCACCTGTCATCCGCGAGGGTGGGATGGGCAGGCATTTCAAAACTCTGTTCTCGCTTCTGATCGAAGACGCGACCGAGGGTTCCCTCCTGCGGGATGGGTTGCTGCTGTCGCTTCTCGCTGCCGTAATGCGTGAAGGAACCGGCGGTTTGCGTGCGGATGCGGTGCCCGCTGATGTAAACAGGGCGCGTGAGCTGATCGATGACGATCCCGCTGCTCCCTTGACCCTCGCCGAACTGGCAGAATTGTGTGGCTTGAGCCACTTCCGTTTCCTGCGTGCTTTCACCAAGGCGACGGGACTGACGCCGCATGCCTATCTCATGCAGCGTCGCATTCACGAAGCGCGGCGGCTGATTGCGGGGGGCACGTCCCTCGCGGAAGTGGCCTTTGCCAGCGGCTTTTCCGATCAGAGCCATATGACGCGCCTCTTCGTCCGCAATTTCGGCGTTTCGCCAGGCGCCTATGCCGCGGCCATCCGCTGAGTTTCTGCAATTTTATTCAAGACCGGGGGATAATGACGGGGTTTTCTGCGGCACCAAGCAAATGCCTATAAGGAGATGCCATGTTTTTCCGCCATTCGAACGAGATGTGGGGCGAGTTTCCAGAGCTGGTTCCCGGCGTGTTGTTCGCCGAAGGGATCACCTCGACTGTCGATGTCGACGATCGAATTGCCAAGTATCATGCGATTGCCGCAGATCGGCTGATGCGAGGCCCTGAGGGCGAGATGGCAGAAATCCAGGCCTGGCGGCGGAGTTTCTCCAAGATGGGATTGAAGCCGACGCAATATCGTTGCGCATCCGAAGCTCTGCTTCGCCGATTTCGCCAGGAAGGGGCGTTGCCGCGGCTGCATCCGCTTGTCGACGTCTGCAATGCCATTTCGATCGCTTTCGGCATTCCCATTGCCGTTTTCGATCTCGCGAAAATATCTGACGATCTCGAAGTGCGGCATGCGAGCGGCAGTGAATCCTATTTGACCTTTTCCGGCGAGATGGAGCATCCGGAGGCGGGGGAGGTGATCTTCGCCGATGGAGCAGGGCAGGCGCATGCCCGACGCTGGACCAATCGCCAGAGTGGTTTATCCGCGGTGCGCCATGATACACGTTCGGTGCTGGTCGTCGCTGAGGCGCTGCACGAATCGGCAGACTGTGATGTTCCAAAGCTGGTTGACGCGATCGCAGCGGAGTTGGTCGCCATCTGGTCGATCGAGGCCAAGCGGGGCCTCCTCAGCCCGTCCTCACCGCGATTTGATCTATCGTCCGCGATGAATTTGCAACTGCAGCAAAAACGAGATTGACAGAGAGCGCGTTCAGGCAGAGCAGGGGGCTGTAGAATTTTCGACTGTTGAGAAGCGTGTCTGCGAGCGTCCGTGCCGGCAGACGAAGAAGGCTCATGGATACCCTGCAGAATCTTGACCGGCCAAGCGTGCTCGGTCACCCCGGCTATCGTTCATTCGCCGCATCGCGCGTCTTTTCCTCGATAGGCTTTCAGTCGGTGACTGTCGCCATGGGCTGGATGATCTACGATCAGACCCATAGCGCCTTTTTCCTCGGCCTCGTCGGCTTCTGCCAGTTTCTGCCGATGGTCATCCTGACCTTCGTCGTCGGGCATGTTGCCGATCGGTTCGACCGGCGCCGTATCGGCCTTGCCTGCCAACTGATCGAGGCGCTGACCGCGCTCGTCCTTGCCATGGCCGTCTGGTTTCATTGGATAGGACCTGCCGGCATTCTGGCTGCCGTTGCCGTCATGGGTGCGGCCACGGCCTTCGAGCGTCCGACCATGGCGGCGCTTTTGCCCAATATCGTGCCGACGTCGCTGCTGCAGGTCGCCATCGCCACGTCGACCTCGATGATGCAAACGGCTTTCATCATCGGGCCGTCGCTCGGCGGCCTGCTTTATGGCGCCAGCCCTGTCGCTCCATTTGCCGTTTCCGCCTTGCTTTATGTCATCGCGAGCATCAATGTCATTTCGATCCGGGTCGAACGGGAGCAGCCGTCGTCACGCGAGCCGGTGACGCTGAGGTCCGTCTTTGCCGGCGTTTCTTTTATCAAGAGCCGTCCGGTCATGCTCGGCACGATCTCGCTCGATCTCTTTGCCGTGCTGCTGGGTGGTGCGACGGCGCTGCTGCCGATGTTTGCGCGCGATATCCTGCATGCCGGTCCCTGGGGGCTTGGCCTGTTGCGCGCTGCGCCGGCGATCGGCGCGCTGGTCATGTCGATCTGGCTGGCACGCCGGCCGCTACAGAGCGATGTCGGCAAGAAGATGCTGTTTGCGGTGCTCATTTTCGGAGTGGCCACCATCGTCTTTTCGCTGTCGAGCAACATCATCCTTTCGGTCGCCGCGCTCTTCGTCGTCGGCGCTTCGGATACCGTCAGCGTCGTCGTGCGCAGTTCGCTCGTGCAGCTCTTGACGCCGGATGCCATGCGTGGCCGCGTCAATGCCGTGAATTCGCTGTTCATCGGCACGTCCAATCAGCTTGGCGAATTCGAATCGGGCATGCTTGCCAGTGCACTTGGACCTGTGTTGACTGGCATTGTCGGCGGCGTCGGGACCATTGTCGTAGTGCTGCTCTGGATGCGTCTCTTTCCGGACCTGACCAGGGTGAAGACGCTCAGAGGCTAGCGACGTCCATCATTGGATCGCTCTTCCGCAAGGTTGCTTATCCCGACATCCCGCAACAGATGTTGGTTTGCCTGATATAGCGTGTCGCGCTTCTGGCCACCTTCCATATGCGATCGTCGTTCTGTTCCTCCTTGTCGGATCAGGAGCCGCAAGATCCAGTGTTTCCAGCTTCTAGCATGAAGAATGCTCATCTATTTTTGACCTCGAAGTGTTCAGTCACTAGACAGATGCGCTTGGAATATGGTGGTGTATAATGAATCCTTGCGCTGTAAAGCATGAGGGATTTTCATGGGAAAGAGGCCGCTACCACCGCTCTCGGTGCTTCAGACATTCTGCGCCATTGCCGAGACTGGCGGCTTCGGCCGTGCTGCGGAACGGATAGGGCAGACACAGACGGCGATCAGCCATCAGCTTGCGCAGCTGGAAGGATGGATCGGCGGGCGCTTGTTCGACCGCGGCCGAAATGGGGCGCGGCTGACACGGTTGGGTGCCCGCCTGCATCCCGCAATTTCAAGCACGATCGCCGAGCTGGAAACGGCGCTGTACCAGGCGCGTGCGAGCATTTCGGTTCGCAGCGTTGCGGTATCCGTCTCGCCGGAGTTTTCCAGCCAGTGGCTGGCGGCGCGGCTGCCGGATTTCTGCCAGCGCCATCCGGAAGTTGAAGTGAAGCTGGCCGTCGGTTACCAGCGTCCGGATTTTCAGCCTGGTGGCGCCGATCTCGCCGTCTGGCTCGGCCGCGCCGATGCCGGTCTTACACAAGAAGAACTGTTGACTGACGAGGAGTTCGTCGTCAGTTCGCCAGAACTGTCCAAACGATTACCGCCGCGCTGGGCCATAAGGGCCGCTCCGCTTCTGCTCTATTCCGGCATGCGGCATACGATTCTGGATTGGCAGCGCTGGCACGAGCAGGTCGTCGGTGAGAGCGACGGCGAAGCAAATCCGCATTTCGACATTGCACGAGCGGTCGAGGAGGCGACTTTGTTTAACTCCTTCGCCGAAATGCTGGAGGCTTGCCGGCTGGGACGTGGCTTCGCTCTCGTGCGAAGCTCGCTGGTGGCACGCGATCTCGCCGAAAAAAAGCTGGTCAGATGCTTTGTTGAGGTGCAGCCGGCTGCTGTCAGCTATAGCCTGGTCTATCCGCCGAACGCCTTGGTGAACTCGGCTGCAGCTCTGTTCCGCAACTGGCTGCTCTCGCAAATTCGTTCGCCGGACTAGCGGGGAATGGTCCGCTAGTCGCGCAGCCGAATGAGACCGGCTTCAGTGGGAGCAAAACCGAGCCTTCGATAAAAGCCGGTGAGGTGTGGTTCAAAATCGACGTGCAACCATTCCGCGCCGCGCTCGCGAGCCAAGGTTTTCGCCCGCTTGACCAGAACGCTTGCTATACCTCTACGCCGAAATTCCGGATCGACGCAGGTGTCGAGGATGAAGGCATGAACGCCGCCATCCCATGCGACATTGACGAAGCCCACCAACCTTGCGCCGGCGAATGCACCCACATGCGCGAGGTTTCGGGAGAGAATGGGCTGGAAATCCCGCGGGGAGGAGCTGTCCCATGCGGTTGCCCACAGGGCGTTGAGCGCCTCATTTTCGAGCTTGGGATCATTCTGGTATTCTATCGTCATTGGCAATCCTCCGTGGGATCGTTCAGCGAATTCGCGGCCGTTTCCGACCAACCGGCAGGCGTGCGGAAAATATCTGCCGCCAATGTCGGATCTGATTGCCGTCAACCGTCTTCCAAAGGTGAACATAGAACAGAGGAGGCAGAAATGTCCTATGTCGATGGCTTCATCCTTGCCGTGCCGAAAGACAAGATTGAAGCATACAAGGCGCAGGCGCGCAGGGCCGGCGATGTCTGGCGCGAGCATGGCGCGCTCAGCTATGTCGAGGCCATAGGCGACGATGTGCCGTATGGCGAACTTACTTCTTTCCCGCGTGCCGTGCAGGCGAAGGAAGACGAGGTCGTGGTGTTCTCATGGATCACCTACGAATCGCGAGAGAGCCGCGACGCAGTATTGGCGAAGGTCATGGCCGACCCGCGTTTGAAGGATGACATGCAAAACATGCCCTTTGACGGCAAGCGCCTGATCTATGGCGGTTTCAACATCATCATCTCGCTATAGCCTCATGACAGTGGCCGGACTTGACATTCCGGCCGCTGCGCCCGACCTGATGCGGATCGCTACCGCCATATTCGGGGAATGCCATGCCGCAAACCGTTGTCACGCTCTCCACCCACGGGCAGGGGCTCTATGAATTTACCGATAAGGTGGCGGAATTCGTCCGCACCGCTACGTCCGGTGGCGAAGGGCTTCTGACCGTCTTCGTCCGCCACACTTCCTGTTCCCTCCTGATTCAGGAAAATGCCGATCTTGACGTGAAGACGGACCTCAAGGCCTTCTTCAGCCGGCTCGTGCCGTCATCGTCCGATCCCTCGATGCGCTGGATCGTGCACACGATGGAGGGGCCGGACGATATGCCGGCGCATATCAAGGCCGCGCTGATGCAGGTCTCGATCGGCATTCCGGTGATGCACGGCCGGCTGGCGCTCGGCACCTGGCAGGGCATCTATCTTTTCGAGCATCGTGACCGGCCGCATCGGCGCGAAATCGTGCTGCATCTTTCCGTGTGAACTTTACCCGGCGCTACGTCAATTGGTTGTTAATCGTCATGAATACAATCTGAACGGACAGTTCGCGTTCGGTTCAGCTTGGCTGACCTAACGTGGCCTCAATCCCAAAGGTATTGGCCCATACGGGATTGCAACGATCCGCAGCAAGGATTTGAAGGAGAAGCACCATGACCAATCTTTTCGCCAAGGCAGGTATTGCAGCTATCATCGCGCTCGGCGCCATTTCCGCAACGGCCGTCACGGCCTCCGCCAACGATTTCCATCCCGGTGTTCAGCAGGCTCGCTATGACCATCCGCGCGGTCGCATGTGCTCGCCGCGCCTCGCCGTCGAGAAAGCACGCGACATGGGTCTGCGCCGCGCCCGCATCGACAATGTCACGCCGCGCCGTGTCGTCGTCGAAGGCTTCGGCCGCCGTGGCCCGGATCGTGTTGTGTTCGCCAATGCACCGGGTTGCCCGCTGATCCGCCGCTGATCGCAGCGCTCCCCCCAAGTTTTCCACATCTATTCGATGGATTCGAAGCCGCCGCCGAAAGGGAGGCGGCTTTATTTTTTATGTTGTGCTATTATCGGGCATCTGGTTTCCCTTTAGCGTTCAATGTAGCTGAATAGTGGATGAATGGCCGATTCTGGGCTCATTCAGCGTAGCGCCGTTATCTCTCGGGCACTCGCTCAGTAAATATTGCAGACATGAGAGAGAAGCCTTCTGCTTCATGGAGAACATAATGAAACAAATGTTGGCAAAGTTGGGGGTCGCCGCCTGCGTCGCAGTGACTGCGTTGTCGGGCACGGCGGATTTTGCCTCCGCACAGGGTGTGGACATCTATGTCAACCCGGGCCGTCATCGCCCGCCACCGCCGGATTATGATCGCCCGCCGCCGCGTTTTGATCGCCGTGGCTGCGATCCGCGTCAGGCTGTGGACGTTGCTCGCAGCTATGGCCTGCGCCGCGCCCGCGTCGTGGACGTAACGCCGCGCCGCGTCGTCGTTGACGGTTTCGGCCGCCGCGGTCCGGATACGATGATGTTTGCCAATGTTCGCGGTTGCCCGCTCCTGGGCCGCTGATAAGCAAAGCGGGCGCCCAAGGCGCCCGCTTTTCATTTTCTGACCTTTTCGCCTTTTGGCGGGGGCCGCGGAACCGCCCTTTACTCGATCCGACCGGATTTGAGCGAAGGGCGGTTTTGTTTTGGTTACTGCTGGATCGCGTAGGTGATGCTCACCGATGCGTTGTATTCGTTTTCGCCGGTTGCGACGGGAACGGCCTTGTCCATCGGGGCGGATGCGGCCATGGCACGCATATAAGGCTGCGGCGGCGCTGCAATGCCACCCTCGTGGATGGCGACGACGCGACCAAGCTTGACACCGGCGGCATCGGTCAGGGTTTTCGCCTTGGCGGCGGCATCGGCGACCGCCTTTTTGCGCGCTTCTTCGAGTACGGCATCCGGCTTGTCGTTGACGAACCGGATATCGCCGCCCTGGTTGACACCGAGCTTGACCGCCTGGTCGAGCAGCCCGCCGAGCTTGGAGAGATCACGCACGCGAACGGTCAGGCCGTTGGTCACCTGATAACCGGTCAGAACCGGCGGCTGATTATGGCCATCCTTGTCGTTCGGATAGGTATATTGCGGCTGAATTGAAAAGCCCGAGGTCTGCAGATCGCGCTCGGCGATGCCGCTTTCCTTCAGCGTTGCCAGCACGGCGCCCATGGCTTTGTTGTTCTGGTCGAGCGCATCCTGGGCTGCCTTAGCCTGCTGAACGACTGCGAGCGTCACGACAGCCATATCCGGGGCGATCGATGCATGTCCCTCGCCGGTGACGGTAATGACCGCCTCGCGCGGCTTGGCATCTTCGGTAAAGGCTGCAGCCGCAGGCACGAAGAAAGTGGCGCTGACAAGAGCGGCAAGAGTAAAATCTCTGGTTTTCGTCAGAAGCATGGTTCGTTCCTTGGTTGATAATCCCTCAAGATCCGCTTTTGCGGATTGATTGTGAAGGTATTACGGCAGTCCCTTGTCGGAAAACAGAAATTGGGTTAGAGCCAAGTCGGCTTCGGGGAACCATTGCTCCGGAGTCGTAAGCGCTGAGTCTTTTCTTGCGCCGGGCCTGTAGCTCAATGGTTAGAGCCGGCGGCTCATAACCGCTTGGTTGGGGGTTCGAGTCCCTCCGGGCCCACCATTTGTTTTTGCTTTTAATTGTTCATCTCTTGGTTTGCATCCGGTTGAGCCAGCCGGGTCCCGGGACGACCGCGGCAACGGAGAGTATTTCTTGGAAACTTGCAAGCTTCGGACAAGAGAGGCGTGCAACCCTAAATATCATCCTCAAAAGATGGAATACTTTTGATATGCAGGTTTCCATGAACAGGCACAACATCCAGATTTCCTCGCAGACGGCTTCGATTTTAAGCGATGTCGGCATGATGAAAGATGAAAAGACGAAGGCCGCCACGACCGGCGCTGCAATCGGCAATAGCAACTATCTCAATTCGTCGTCTTCGTCGCTGCAGTCTTCACTCGCGGCTTCAGCTTTGGACAAGGCTGCGAGCGGGATGGAATTCAGATATAGCGGCCCGAACCTCGCCGTCGTCACCGCTACAGATCAGTGGGCGAAGGAATGCGGATTGAGCGGTGGCTATGACCTCAATGAAATCCTGACAGATCAGGATAAGGCGGTAACCGGCTTCGATCCAAATGACCTGACACCGAACGCCGCCGCCAGGGCGTTGGCCGACGCTCGCTACTCGGGCAGGCTTAACGGAGACATCAGTTCAGAGTTCATATCCAGCTTGCAAAACTATTATGATCTCTCCGATGCGACTATCCAAGCGATGCAAGATCGCTTCAATAATCTAGTCAACAATACCTCCGAATAGTCCCTGTTCGCGTGAGGTCTCCTTCGTCCGCTCCTGTGCCGGCTGCGGTTGCCAGTAGAATGCCGGCTGTGGAGCTGAGGCCGGAACCGAACCTCTTCCCGGAGACTCGGCTCTTCTACGCTGCTTCAAACCCTGCATGATACACGACGGCACCTTTTGGGGCCGGTCCCTTGAACAAGATCCGCTGAAAATATCCGGTCGGTACGTCGGCATAATGAAGGGTTTCGTCGCTGGTGAAGCCGAAACGGGTGTAGTAGCGGGGATCGCCGAGAACCACGCAGCCGTTGGCGCCGCGCGCGCTCAACTGGGCCAATCCGTTTTCAATCAAAGCCTTTCCGATACCCCTGTCTTGCCGGTCGGGGCGGACGGATACCGGCCCAAGGCCGAACCATTCTTCGGCTCCGGATTCGATAGTGACAGGCGAGAAGGCCACGTGGCCGACGATCTCATCGTTCTCAACGGCGACAAGGGAAAGGGTCAGTGCACCGGCCGTTCGCAGCGCATCGATGATTGCCGCCTCCATGCCGGAGCTATGGGCCTCCCCTTCGAAGGCGGCGGAGGTGATTGCATGAATGGTTTCGATATCTTCGGGCTCTTCTGCGCGGATGCGAGTCAACGATATCACCATTCAAAAACCCGCCTTTTTCAGACCTTCGCGATATAGATCCCTCTGCCATTGCTCTTTGCTCGGGATGAGTGACAGCCATCTATCCACATCGAAATCGGGATTGGCCTCGCGGACGCGGCGGACGAGCCTGCGCGCTTCGTCCTGATGACCCAGCATCGCCAAACTTGCAGCCGCGAGCCTGTCTGCAAGGCTGGGATCGATCATCTGGCCGATATAGTCGAGCGCGGTTTGGAATTGGCTGAGAGCATAATTTGCCCCAGCGGCAGTCCAAAGGTAGGAATCCGGATTGATGGGATTGAGTTCCATCGCACGCTGGATTTTTTCCAGAGCGAGACCGGGGCGGGAGAAATGGACCAGCGTGTCCGCGTGGTCGGCGATGACATCAGCGTGATGCGGGCTAAGGGCTTCCGCCACCTCCAACGCTTCCACGCTTTCTTCGATGGCTCCCAGAAAGAGCTTGGCGATGCCAAGCTCGCGATAGCCGTCCGGCAAGTCGCTGCGAATTGAGACGGCACGTGCCGCAAAATCCTCTGCCGATTTCAGCAATTCGTCATCACCGCGTGCGGTTAGCAGCCATTCCTTGGAATAGGTACGAGCGACGGAGCTGAGTGCCGGTGCGAAATCGGTGCTCTCGCGCAGGGCGGCTTTCAGCTCCTTACGGGCGCGCCGCATGTTCGGCAGGGTCAAGCGATGGAGATATTGCTGTCCAACAAGATATTGATGGTAGGCGGCGGGGTTGTCCTCGAAATAGGCACGCTCCATCTCATACCGCTCGACTTCCGCAGCGGCGGCGAGCACGATCTGCCGCGAGATTTCGCGCTTATTGCGCGCGAGATCCAGCGTGCCGAATTTAAAGTGCTCGGCCCACAGGATCTCGCTGCCCGGCAGGGCGATGAGTTGTGTGAAGAGCGAAAGGTCGTCATCCGGCCCGCTCAATCGGGTTTCCAGGACGTAATTGATGTCATATCGCTCGAAAAGCGCGGCTTGATCGTCGGCTTGGCGGCCGATCTGGATAGCGGAGTAGGGGGCAATCACCCGCAAGCTGTGCAGGGCGCAAAAGCCTAGCGTGATGTCTTCGACGAGCGAGGAGGCGATCATGGTGGCAGCGCCATCGGGGCTGTCGTTGCCTGGCGGCAGCAAGGCGAGGCGAGGTATGCGCAAGATGGGCTGCGTTGCAGCATCCTGCTCGGATACGGCGGTCGAATGCGCGGGAGTAGCTGATGTCGGAGGGCGAGGCGATGCCGCCAAGGTTGCCGGCCATGGCGAGACGAGATCCCTGCGCCGCGCGAATATGCGCTTGAGCTGTTCGACGCCGCCTTCGGCGTCAAATGCCTTCAGCAATATACGATGTGTGGCCTCGTCCTGCGGCTCGGCTTCGAAAAGAAGGAGAGCGGCCTCCTTGATGAGCGCTATATCGTCGGACGCGACCGGAGGCTTCACAGCGGCATCCAGCGTTTCCTTCAGTATGGCGAGGTGCCGCCTTCTTTCGTTCTCCCGCCAATCGATGAACGCTCTGGTTTGACAGTTGGCTCTTTCCAGGAGTTTTAGTTGCGAGCGCTCCATCAAGGAGGCGATGTGTTCGGCTGGACTCCTGGTCGTGCTTACGCGCGTCGGGGGAATATCGCTCGTGAGTGAACCATTTGCGATGTGGATGTCGGTATCGTTAAAGGTCAGAAGTTCAACGTTCAAGTCCGATTGCCGGCTCTTGATACGGGAAACGAGCTTGCGAAGGTTTGTCAGCGAATTGGCCAAGTCACCTTCGCCCCAGAGAAATCGCGCCATGCTTGTTCTGCTGACGGATTTGCTGTCACTCGCGAGCAGATAGGCAATAATCAGAAGCGCCTTCTTCGGGAACGCTATTTGGTGTTCGTCGCTATCCAGAAGAGCAATTTCACCAAAAGTTCTGAGTAAAAATTTCATCGCGCCTTCTATATTGCTTTAGATATATAATGGCCGTCGTCTTTCGGCGTCTCGCCTGAATAAACGCCGAAACGACAATGGAATCGTTTATATATTCCTGATGCAACGCATGAATATTTGCAAATTAACTATTCTCTTGCCTCTATTTTGAAAGTTATTGTTGCACAAAAGCTTGGTTTTTCGGCTCCATTTCCCATGGCGCGCGGGAAGGCCGTTTCACATATGAGTTCGCGGGGAAACACTTCAGCTTGGTCGAGCGATATCTTCCTCGATGCGGCCGGCCGATCGGAAAAATTGATTGCCGCTGCAAGGCCCAGCGATTTGCTGATTTCTACATTCTCGCTGGCGGCGAGGACCGTTGAACCCGGTTGAACACCGGGTTTCCGTTATTCGCCGCCGAGCTGCCCGCCATCGAGATCGCGCGGCATATACTTTGGTATAATGGCGGTGCACCATCGCCTGATTGACCGCTCTCGGTGGTCGTGACAATACGGCCATGTCTTCGCAGCGCAATGCAAAGGCTAACGAAACCAACAGATCAAGAAACCAATGGACAGCTACCCTAGTCGCTGTCCGGTTGTGGCATCATGCTGCATCCGGACGGTCATCGCAACAACCTGGACCGCTGCCGGCATTCGCCGGGCGAGCGCCGGTCGGGCCTAGCCTGTCCGGCTCGCCCTTCGGATCTGCCGTCAGGTGGGCCGAGGAGGTGAGCCATGAACAACATCGTTCTTTTCCGCGCACGCAAGTTCGCAACCAAGTTTTCCGCCCCGAATGCTTTCGCCGTTTCGACCGGCAGCCGTCCGGTTGAACGCTCCGCATCGTCGCAGCGTCCGCGTCTGATCGCCGTCTGGCACACCAACTCCCAGACCGGGAAGCTGGAGTGCTTCTGGACGACCGAGAGCGAGCCTGTCCTCGACGAGGACGGCAGCCGTCGCGCGGCCTAAGCGTCCACCTCAAACAAGCGCACCGGTGGTGTCGCAGATGCGGCGCCACACGGCCGCACCCTCCTTGATAACGTCCTGTTCCCAAAGGGTTATGATATGGTTTTCCTTGCTAACGATCGACGCGAGCGTAGTGCCGTTGCTGCGTTGGCCGGTGCACGTATTCTGCCGAATGGCTATGATCTCGCCGCATTCGCCTTCATTGCAGCTGCCGCCTATCTCACACTTCACGGCGTCGCGGAGATGCGGGCGCCGCTCGCCGGTCTATCCACGGCACCGCTGTCGCTCGACCCGGCCTATCTGCCCGAATATGCGCTGCGCACGACCCTGCGGATGATGGCGGCCATCGTGGCCTCCCTCATCTTCACCTTCGTCGTCGCGACGCTTGCCGCAAAGAGCCGCCGCGCCGAGAAGATCATCATTCCGGCTCTCGACATTCTGCAATCGGTGCCGGTGCTCGGCTTTCTGACCTTCACCGTCACCTTCTTCATGGGGCTTTTCCCCGGAAGCCAGCTTGGTGCGGAATGCGCTTCGATCTTTGCGATCTTCACCAGCCAGGCATGGAATATGGCCTTCTCCTTCTATCAGTCGCTACGGACGGTTCCGCGCGATCTTGATGAGGTCAGCCGCGGTTTCGGCCTGTCGAGCTGGCAGCGCTTCTGGCGGCTGGAGGCTCCCTTTGCGGCACCCGGTCTCGTTTGGAATACGATGATGTCGATGTCCGGCGGCTGGTTCTTCGTGGTTGCATCCGAGGCGATCACGGTGGGCAATACCACCGTGCAGCTCCCGGGGCTTGGCTCCTGGCTGGCAGTTGCCATCGACAAACAGGATTTCGCCGCTGTAAGCTGGGCAGTGCTCGCCATGGCGGTCGTCATCCTCCTGTACGATCAGCTGCTTTTCCGCCCGATCGTCGCCTGGGCAGACAAGTTTCGCTTCGAGCAGACGGCCGGACAGCAGAAGCCGCGCTCCTGGGTCTATTCGCTGATCCGTCGTACGCGCCTCCTGAAGTACGTGACCACACCTTTGGCCGCCGTATGGGATCGACTGATGCTCGTGCGGCTGTTGCCAATGTCGCGTGCAGCCGCAAAGGAGCGAGGCGGGCGGCGTGCCGTCAGCTGGGCTATCGACATTGCCTGGTATGCGCTGATCGCTGTCGTCGGTGCCTGGAGCGTATGGGATGCGGTTTCCTATCTCAGCCAGACGCTCTCCTGGGGCGATGTCTGGATCGCTTTTGCCGGTGGGTTCGTGACGCTCATTCGCGTTGTCGTTCTTATTGCGGTCGCCAGTGTCATCTGGGTTCCGATCGGTGTCTGGATCGGTCTGCGTCCCGCTGTCGCGGAGCGCGTCCAGCCTCTGGCGCAGTTCCTGGCGGCCTTTCCGGCAAACGTGCTCTTTCCCGTTGCGGTGGTTGCCATCGTTGCGACAGGCGCCAGCCCGAACATCTGGCTGTCGCCGCTGATGGTACTCGGGACACAATGGTACATCCTGTTCAACGTCATCGCCGGTGCGAGCGCATTTCCCACCGATCTGCGGGAAGCATCGTCGGTCTACCGGTTGCGCTCATGGACCTGGTGGCGGCGTGTGATGCTGCCGGGAATCTTTCCCTACTACATCACGGGAGCACTGACGGCTTCCGGCGGCTCCTGGAATGCGAGCATCGTCGCTGAACTGGCGAGCTGGGGAAACACGAAACTCGAAGCCTTCGGGCTTGGATCATACATCGCCAAAGCGACGGAAGCGGGTGACTTTCCGCGGGTCATCCTTGGTATTGTCGTCATGTCGATCTTCGTCACGCTCTTCAACAGAACACTCTGGCGGCCGCTTTATGTCTTCGCCGAACGCCGCATGCGCCTCGATTAATTCAAGATCGGAGAACCGAATATGGAAAACGTTGTCATCTCCAAGAAGACCGATATTGCAAGGAATGCGCCGCTGGTTCTCGCCAAGCAGGTGTGCCAAGCCTACGACAAGGGGGCATCCGGTTCGCTCGTCGTGCTCGAAAATGTCGATCTTCAGCTCTATCCCAATGAAATCGTCGGCTTGCTCGGCCGTTCCGGCTCCGGCAAATCTACGCTGCTGCGTGCGATTGCCGGCCTGATCCGCCCAAGCAGAGGGGACATCACCTTCGAAGGCCGGCCGGTTGTCGGCCCCAATTCCGATGTTGCCGTGGTCTTCCAGAGCTTTGCGCTCTTTCCCTGGCTGACCGTGCTGCAGAACGTCGAACTGGGGCTGGAAGCTCAAGGCGTTGCAGCCTCGGAGCGACGCAAGCGCGCCCTTGCGGCCATCGACCTCATCGGTCTCGATGGGTTCGAAAGCGCCTATCCGAAGGAGCTGTCGGGCGGCATGCGCCAGCGTGTCGGTCTTGCCCGCGCGCTCGTCGTCCGTCCGAAGGTTCTGCTGATGGACGAACCCTTTTCGGCGCTCGACGTGCTGACGGCGGAAACGCTTCGCACCGATCTGCTTGATCTGTGGTGCGAGGGCCGGATGCCGATCGAGTCGGTCCTGATGGTGACCCATAATATCGAAGAAGCCGTGCTGATGTGTGATCGCATCCTGATCTTCGGATCGAATCCCGGCCGCGTCATCGCCGAGATCCATGTCGATCTGCCGCAGCCGCGCAACCGTCTCGATCCGGCCTTCCGTATGCTGGTGGAAGATATCTATGCACGGATGACGGTAAAGACTGGTGCGCCCACGCGCGAGGGCCTTTTCCCCGGCACAGGTATCGCCATGGCGCTGCCGCGCGTGTCGACCAACCTGATGTCAGGCCTAATAGAGACAGTCGCCGCCGAGCCCTATCGCGGGCAGGCCGACCTGCCGCCGCTGGCCACCCATCTGCATCTCGGCATCGATGACCTCTTTCCGGTTGCGGAAACGCTTCAGCTGCTGCGTTTCGCCGATCTGGAAGGGGGCGACATCAAGTTGACGGCGCAGGGCTTACGTTTCTCCGACAGCGACGTCGACGAACGCAAGAAACTCTTCGAACAGCATCTTGCGAGCTACGTGCCGCTGGCTGCCCATATTCGCCGCGTACTCGACGAGCGGCCGACGCATCGTGCGCCCGCACGACGCTTCCGCGACGAGCTGGAGGATTACATGTCCGAGGATTATGCCGAAATCACGCTCAAGGCCGTTACAAACTGGGCGCGCTATGCGGAATATTTCGCCTATGACGAAAACGCCGATTTGTTCACGTTGGAGAACCCAAGTTGAGACCTTCAGCTGGAACGAATGTGAAAGGGTCGCCGCCGGCTGAGGCGGCGACCAGCCTCCTTGCATTTCTGGATTTGATAGGCCGCCGAGGCAGGACGTAGCGCATGAAATCCATCGGATCGCCAGCTTTGGCGATCTGGGATCGCGCAGCCTGTCCGGCAGCGGGATGGATTGACATGCCCAGAGACAACGAAGAACTCGGTCGCTTCCTGGAAGCGCTCAGCAGGAACAAGTCAAATGGGGCAGAGAAGGGAAAGCGGCGCCGTTCCCAGACACGCTTCAGCGCACGGACAGCACGGCTGAAGGATCTCATCGGTCTGGCATACATGATGGCGCTTCTCTGGGGTGCACATTGGCTCATGCGATCGGCGACACGCTTGTTCTTCAATGGATTTTTGTCTGCCAACAAGACACGCACGCTGCTCCGCTGGGCAGCTCGCCTCAACAGGGCGAGTCTCGCCGCTCTCCGGCGTAGCCAGCGCCGGCGTCTCGCCAGCCGCTATGCCGGAAACGACAACGATGACCGTCGTGCTTGATCAGGCCGCAGTCTCCTTGAATGCAGCACCGGTATCTGGCGCTGTTTGCAATGGCTGGGTGCGTGCGAGCCTAAGCTCTCGTCAGCTGCGGGGAATGTTATACGAGAGGCAGGCCAAGGAATGCGGCTGTTGTCTTGAGGCTCAGGGTCAGGCAGTTTGCAGCTTCTGCACGCAACGCTGCGGGAACGCTGATGCAGGGATGCAAGGGATGAGGCGCGAATTTCTGAAGTATCTTTTCGAAATGCCCCTGCTTTGGCTCGGCATTGCGATCCTCGCCGGTCTCATTTTCATCGGCGATACCGTCACGGATCTGGAGATCGCCTTTGCCGTTCTCTATGTTTCGGTGATTCTGCTGGCGGTCTATTCCGGTCGAACCGGGGCTATCGCGATGGTCGGGATTGCATGTGCCGCTCTGACCGTCATCAGCTATTTTTTGACGAGCCACGGCGCTTCGCAGGCCGGCCTGATCAATAGTACCCTTAGTCTGGTCGCGATCGGTGCGACCACCTACCTGGCAATCAGGATCGAAATGCTTGACGCCAGGGCGAGGCAGGCACAATCGGAGCTCGCGCGCATGTCGCGTCTCATGATCGTGGGTGAGTTGGGTACATCGATAGCCCACGAAGTCAGCCAGCCGATCACGGCAATTGCCGCCAATGGCAATGCCGCGCTTCGATGGCTTTCTGCAACACCGGCCGATCACGATGAAGCTCGCCGCGCCATCGAGCGAATTGTAGCTGATGCCGGGCGAGCAGGGGATGTCATCGGCCGCGTCCGCAGGCTCGTGGCGCGCTCGTCGCCGTCTAGCGACGCGATCGATCTGGTCGAGGCGATCAATGATGTACTGGAACTCGTTCGCAGCGAGATCCGTCGGAATCAGATCCTGTTTCGCACCGAATTGGCGGGCGATCTGCCATTGGTGGCTGGTGATCGTGTTCAGCTTCAACAGGTGATCCTCAATCTCATCATGAATGCGATCGAAGCTCTGGCGGAGGTCGATGCGGAAACCCGCGAGCTGCTCGTCAGCGCCGCGGCAGACGAACGGAAAGTGACCGTCAGCGTGCGTGATACCGGTGGCGGCATGCCGGCCGAAATGCTCGACAGCATATTCGAAGCCTTTTACACGACCAAACCGAAGGGCATGGGAATGGGGCTTGCTATCAGCCGGTCCATTATCGAGGCACATGGTGGGACCATCTATGCGGCGCCGAACTTTCCGCACGGAGCCGTCTTCGGTTTCACCTTGCCGCTCGGCGGAAAGGCAAAGGGGTAGGGAATGCAGGGACAGCAGTCGACCGTTTTCGTAATCGACGACGATCCATCCGTGCGCGATGGACTGGACAGCCTCCTGCGCTCCGTTGGCTATGATACGCGTGGCTTTGCATCGCCGCGGGATTTCTTGGTGTCTCCCGGGCCTCAAGGGCCAGCCTGCATCGTGCTGGATGTTAGGATGCCGGATGCGAGCGGTCTTGATTTTCAGGATGAACTTGCGCGGATGGGGTATCCGATCCCGATCATTTTCCTCACCGGACACGGCGATGTGCCGATGTCCGTCAGGGCGATGAAAGCGGGCGCGGTTGAGTTTCTTCTAAAGCCGTTCCGGGAGCAGGATCTGCTCGATGCGATCAGGCAGGCGCTTGAAATCGATCGCGCCCGGCTGCGCAAACAGGCGGCGGAGGTCGACCTTCTCGAGCGGTTTTCAACGCTCACACCGCGCGAACGCGAGGTGATGGCGCTCGTCGCGCGAGGCCTCCTCAACAAGCAGATCGCCGCCGAGATCGGCCTCAGCGAAATCACCGTGAAGGTCCATCGCGGTCAGGCCATGCGCAAGATGCGGGCTGATTCCGTCGCCGACCTCATCCGTATGGCAGATAGCTTGGGGTTGACAGATGGTAAAGCCAACGATGCAGCGCCTGGGCTCCGCTAATCTTACCGCGTTTGTCCCTATCGTAAGGATTTCATGGCTCGCAAGTGCGGTGCCGCCTGCGTCATCGGTTCAGCCTTGCGGAGTGGTGAGCGTTCCCTGATGAAAGAGCATCTGCCATCGTCCATCGATACGCTGCCAGATCGAGCTCCTTAGAGTGTGTCGCTCCAAGCCCTTCTCTCCAGCCTGTCGGATGCTTCGATAGGTGACGAGGACGGCATCCGGCGAGATCGGTCGGAAGGTATAGTCGCGTGAAATAATTGATGGAGAGGCTTCTTCCGTCTTTTCTGCAGCCAGGCGGGCGATTAGCTCATTCCTATCGTCATAGACCGTTCCGGAACTTCCGAATTCAACGAAGCCTTCCGCCAGCAGTTCTGCCACGCTCGCCGGCGATTGCCGGATTTCAGGGAGATGCAGCTTCTGCTCAAGTAGGCGGATCTCTTCAAGCTCGTATTGGGAGATGTCCATAGTTCAGCGCCCTCCATTGAGTGTTGGTGCTCGGCTGCAATGGGCTTCAATGTGTTGGTGCGAGCATCTCCAGGTTCTTTTCCTGCCTGATTTTGTGGCTCTGGTCATGGTCGGCTTCCCGGGATTGTTCCAATTCAATGGCGAAAAGTTCGGCGGCATGACGGCCTGCCTGCGTCCCGTCGTCTTCGATGACTGCGGCTATTCGACGAAACAATTCCGACTCGAAGCCACCTACATTGTTCGAGGCATTCGGCCGCGCCAGTCGCGCACCGCCATCCAATCTGATTGCGGATACGTAGAACTCGTCTTCGTAATCGGCTCCTGCCGATCTTAATTCAGCGCGCCCGTATAATAGCAATCCGGTTTCCCAACGATCGCATAGGCGGATGCTGAGTTCATCGAACGAATATTCGCAGGAAAATTCCGGAGCGTACACTGTCATTCCCCCCATCTTGACCCCTATCTTGGCAATGCCGGTGTCCCTCAAGGCATCTGCCCGAGCGATGATGAAAGCATTCGACTTCTCGGCATGAATGACATTCTCCCTTCGACGGCTTAGCAGCCTTTTCAATCGTTGCGCCTGGCACGTCCGGTTTCGCTGACTTCGGGCTGGATTTTGCGCTGCCCGGGCTCATTCCATTCAGGACCAATGGCTCTTATCGATGAGATGGCATTCAACATGATATATGTCAACATTATTTATGTTTGTTTGTGTGCCTGGAACACCAAAGGTGTTTGTATCCCATATTGCTTTCTATTTGCGGGCAATGTGACCGCAGATTCGGCCAATAATGGTCAGTCGATCCAGTTCGACAGTGAAGGTCTCTAGCGCCGGATTATCGGAAATGATCTTGACCTGGCCCGGATGGGTGAAGGGAACTCGCTGCAGACGCTTGATCTGCGGTTCGGTATAGCCGTCGCTGATCGCGTAGACGGTATCGGTGGTCATTTGGTTCTGCGAGAGATCGACGATGACGCGATCGCCCGGCATGTAGGTGGGCTGCATGGAATCGCCGACGACTTCCATGATAATCGTATGGTTCGGCGAAGCTTTCGCCTCGTTTCGCAGATAGCCGGTGGGGATGAGCCATTCCGCGACGATCTTGTGTCCGGCCACATTGCCAGCGCCAACGGGGAGATTGATGACTTCGCCGACTATGCCGCTACCGGCGCCAAGTTTGACGTCCACTTCCGGTGTTGCGCCTTCGATCTGCGGCTTCCAGTGTTCGCGGCTGTAGCTGAGTTCGTCGCCGCTCTCGGCAAATCCATCCTGATCCTGCTCGTCGGGGTCGAATGACATGACGATGTTCGCTGTCGAGCGCGCGGCTTTGCGTAGGCCTTCGCCAGTCAGCAGATAGGCCGCTGTCGTGCCGAATTTCTTGGCATAGCGATTGGCGACTTCGGCGCTGAATTCGTTCTGACCATTTTCGTGTGCGCGATAAGTGGACAGGCTCACGCCCAGCGCTTCTGCCGCCTTCGTGGCTGATGGATAATTTGCGGCTTCGCGGGCCGCTCTTAGTCGTTCGCCCATGGATTTCTGCATCTTTAGACCCTTGCAAAATTTCCGACATAAATCATGTTGACATCGTCATTATTATCAACATAATTCGTGTCTATCAAGCCGGCGGCGGCATAATCCGCAGCTTGGCTGTCAAAGGGGTTAACGCTGCATATGGCAGGTGATGTTTTGGAGATGAAGGCATGGTCACAGGCAGTAGGGGGAGAACGGCAGCTTTTCGCACTGGATATTTCGATCGCTTCTGGGGATGCCCTGGCTGCCTCCGAATTCTGTCGATCGCAGAGATTATCGAGCTGCATTGCGAAGCTTGTGATGCAGCCGTCGAGCCGGTGGAGATGGCAGAGGCGAAGTCCGCAATGCAAGCAACCGAGTAGGAGACATTGTCATGATCGAAATGCTTCAGGGCCTTCTCGCTTGCACCGGCGCCGCATTGTTTTTCGTCGCCATGGTGATCGCGGTGAAGTCGGTTATTTCGAAGTCGCCAATGCCATCCCGCGAGGATGAAGATTCCGGTGCTCCGGAGGGAGATCAATTTCACTTCCGCATCGTTGAAGACCCATGCTCGAGCTCAGGTAGCCGGCACGACCGATGAAACTTCGCAGGCGGCAGGCGAGCACTGAAACATAAAAATCCAATCGGAAACTCTACAGATAGACCTGGCCGAGCGAGCCGGGGGAGGTTGATATGAACGCATTTCAAATCGGAACAGAAGCCGTTGCCGGCGGCCATCTCGGCTGGATTCGTAAGGTTCACCGGGCGACAAACGAGATCCTCCGGGATAGTCGGGGTGAACCGATCGTCTTTGCGACGCAGGATGCGGCAAAGGCTGCGGCCGGCGAGGCGATGGTCGCCTATCTCAATACGCCGATGCTGCGTGACGGAGCACGGGTCGAGGCCTTTTCCAAGGCGGAAGCCTTCTTCAAGCCCAAACCGGCGAACATTGCCGGTGCGACCAAAGGCGTCATGTGATCCCACGGGAATGGAAGAGGCATCAAATTCACCAACGAAAGGAGTTAAACTGTCATGACCAAAGGCAGGCTAGACCTTCTTCTCGATGGGCTCGGCATCAAGCTGGTTCCTGTCCATCGGCGTCGGGCGCCCGCGGAGAGCCATGCGCGCGGTACGATGCAGGAAATCCGAGGTCGCTATGGCGATGGCCATCTGGTCTTCGTTCTGAGGTGTATCCGGCAGACTGGAGGCAATCGCGACGAGCTCTGGTCCGACACGATCGGCGCGATCTCCGATGTCCTTGCACAACGCCAGGATTGGGCGCTGCAGCGTCCAGGCGATCTCTTAGGCGCCTTCGACGATATCGCGCTTGCGACATTGCGAACGGATGCGGTGGCGCGGCGACCTTGGCCCGTTCGGGCGACATTGCGCACGCTTATTTATCAGGAATTGGAGAAACGACTTGATGCACCAGTCCGCCTTGCCGTTTGACGACCTGTCCCATCGCGCGGCCGAGATCGCCGACTTGAGCCTGATCATCCGTGCACGTTTCGTCGAGGCTGCAGACACGATGGCTCATCTCGATGTGCGCGGCGTCCGGCCTGACAGGATGCGAACGCTCTGGCCGGAGGTTTTGCCCGAATCGATGGATCATGCCGATATCCGCATTCGCTATCGTCCGAGTGCTGCGGCTATCAGCCGGGCAGAGGAGGTCTTGCAAGAATGGCTGCGCGTTCATGTCGGAGACGACGAGCGGCGTATCCTGCTTTCGCGATGGTCCATTTGCCTTGCCGCGCCTTATATTGCCGGTTCGTTTCGAGATTTCTGCGCTCGGACCGGACGCGTCCGGCGCACGGCTGAACGGCGCATTCAGAGCGAATTCCAGACGCTCGCCGGCGTGCTTCTCGCTGCCTCACCCATGCTACAGGAGCCGGATTGGTCGCGCATATCGCCGATGATGCCAAATGTGCCCGGCGGGCTCGATCGGGTAAAGCCTAAGGCGCCCAAACATGAAACACATTGGCTGCCGGATGATGCACGGCCCGTCTTCGATGCGGCAAGTTCTGAACTTGCCGAACTGGCTAAACGATTGGAGCGCGGGAACCGCCGGCGCGCCAGGATGAAAGTCTAGTCTCAGCGGCAATGTGGTCCGAACCCTCATTATCGCTAAATATCTCCGACCGGTGATATCTCTATTCGAAGGCAAAGACGCCGGCTGGGCCGGTCCTTGTTGTATCCTTGCCGAAATCCGAGACCGCGTATTCTGCGAGAAGCCGAAGCCGTGCCGTCGGCAGATGAGCGCGCCATGGATCGCCGATCAAAATCGTGATTCCTTGCGCCAGGCAGCGATCCAGAAATGCGATGACACTCTCCGCAAGTGCTGCGTCATAGAAAAGATCCCCGACGCATATGACGTCGACTTCGGGCGGCTCGCCTTTCGTCAAATCAGCGCGTGTCGCATCGATCACTACGTGGTTGAGTGTCGTATTGAGTTCGATTGCCGAGATTGCGTAGGGATCGACGTCGGCGGCATATACTTTCGCTGCGCCGGCCTTTGCTGCTGCAATCCCCACAATTCCTGAACCGGCGCCAAGATCAAGCACATGGCGACCGGCCACGCTTTCCGGCCTGTCGAGAAGATAACGGGCCAGGACCAGGCCTCCGCTCCAGTAGTGTGCCCAGTAGGGCGAGCCGAATTGTGGATCTTGTTCCGCGAGGCGCCGTAACCCGCTTTGTGGGTCTGCTTTATGCAGGCGAATATTCGGAATGCCGGGAACGGGCCGGACCGGGAGATTAGCGGTGATAAATGGCCGAACCCAGTCCTGGTCCACGCGATCATCCGAACTGCTGTTTCGTCTTGCCGAGATTCCTATTGGCTGGTCTTTGCGCATCTTGGGTATTTTCGCGAATTGAGGGTTAGATCGTTTAATTCGTCGGACTGGAGGATCCGATATTTACGTGAGATTTCAAGCCGTTATTTGTGATCTCCGTCAAAGTCCTCATTCCTTGCGCGGTGGTCGGCCTTCAAGGGTGTCGCCAACTGCGACGAAATGGGGTATCTATTTTGACATGATGAGAACAGTTGCAGCGACGCACTGACGATCGCAAGCGATGTTTCGAACCGCTTGTTTTCTTTCAAAATTCCATCGGAAATCTGAAGCATGACCAATGCCGACAAGCCGGGCGCGCCGCGCAAATCGCGTGCGCGCCGTCGCAAGGCCGTTTCCGCCGAAGACACGCCGCTTGATTACATGCTGAAAGTGATGCGTGACGATGAGGCGGATCAGAAGCGGCGCGATGAAATGGCAAAGATAGCGGCCTCCTATGTTCATCAGAAACCTAGCGAGCGCTCTGGCGCCGGGGCCAAGGGAGGCCGCGGCGTCACCATCGACTTAACCAATGCCACGGATGAGCAGCTTGCGATACTCGAATCCCTCTTCGGTCCGCTTGCCGGATCCGGCGACGATGATAGCAGCAATCCAGGGGGAGAAGGCGAGGCGGAGCGCTGAGCGCCAACGGATCGAGGGCGCCGCCCGGATTGCCTTGGATGCCGAACGAATTCGGGCCAACTGCCAATCGCTGACGGGATTCGTTCGGGAGGCCTGGCACGTTGTCGAGCCCTCCGTTGACTATGTTCATGGCTGGCATATCGATGCCATCTGCGAGCATCTTGAGGCAGTGACCACAGGTGAGATTACCCGGCTATTGATCAATGTCCCGCCGGGCACGATGAAATCGCTCCTATGCGGCGTCTTCTGGCCGGCATGGGAATGGGGGCCGAAAGGCAGATCGCAGCTGCGTTATCTCGGAGCCTCTTACTCGGAACATTATGCCAAGCGCGACAACAGGCGCATGCGCGATCTCGTCGCTTCCGAATGGTATCAGGCGCTGTGGGGCGATCGGGTCAAGCTGACGAGAACCGGCGAGATGGCTTTCGCCAATACCCGCACGGGTTCGCGTCAGGGTGTGCCGTTTTCGAGGTTGACCGGCGGTCGCGGCGATCGTGTCATCATCGACGATCCGCATTCAGTGGATGGGGCTGAATCCGAGGCAGAGCGTCTGTCTACGGTTCGGACATTTCGTGAATCCGTGCCGACGCGCCTCAACGATCCTCAGCGCTCGGCGATTGTCGTCGTCATGCAGCGGCTGCACGAGGCGGATGTATCCGGCACAATCCTGGCGCTCGGGCTCGGTTATGAGCACCTGATGCTGCCGATGGAATTCGAACCGGAGCGCCGTTGCCGCACGTCGATCGGATTTGTCGATCCGAGGACGGAGGAGGGCGAACTACTATTTCCGGAGCGTTTTCCTCGCGGGGTTGTCGAGCGAGACAAGATCCCGCTTGGCTCCTATGCGGTCGCCGGTCAGTTCCAGCAGCGGCCAGCGCCGCGTTCCGGTGGTTTGTTTCAGCGCGGCGATTTCGAGATCGTCGAGGCGTTGCCTTCAGGGGCAAAGCGTTGCCGTGCCTGGGATTTCGCCGCGTCGAAGGCGCGTCCTGGTCGCAAGCCTGACTGGACCGTTGGTTTGCGGATGGCTTTGGTCGGTGGCGTTTTCTATGTCGAAACCATTACGCGGGGACGCTGGTCGCCCGCCGAGGTCGAGCGCAATCTCAAGAACGCGGCATCCCAAGACGGACCGACGGTGACGATCCGGATGCCGCAGGATCCAGGCGCTGCCGGCAAAGCTGATGCGGAAACCAAGATCAAACTGCTCGCGGGTTTTCCTGTGAAGGCCATATCTCCGACCGGTGATAAGGCGACGCGCGCCAAGCCAGCATCGGCGCAGGCAGAGGCGGGAAACGTCAAGCTTCTGCGAGGAGACTGGAACGAGGCATTTCTCGATGAGGTCTGTGCCTTTCCGAATGGGCAGTTCGACGATCAGGTCGATGCCTTTGCCGATGCCTTGAACGAGCTCGCACTGAGTTCCTCTTTCAGCTTCACGAATTTCTAGGCTCGCTGGCGCGGGTCTTTCATCACATCGCTATCAAAGGACAATCCATGGGGCAGGTATTCTCGATGGTTCGCGACGGCTTGGTGAGCCTTGCATCCCGCATGGGCACCGAACGCGACAAGGCGGCATCGGTTTTCTACACGCAGCCGATCCTGACGGACGAGCAGATCATCGCCGCCTATCGCGGTTCCTGGCTGCCACGGAAGATCGTCGATATTCCGGCGCTGGATAGCTGCCGGAGATGGCGGAACTGGCAGGCTGCGAGCGATCAGATCGGATTGATCGATGCCGAAGAGCGTCGCCTCAATCTACGCGGCAAAGTGCTGGAGGCATCGACGAAGGCGCGCCTTTTCGGCGGCGCAGCGCTGTTCATCGGCTCTGAGCACGCCGATCCTGCACTGCCGTTCGAGATGGAGCGGATCGGTAAGGGTGGTCTCAGGCACCTGACCGTCCTGACGCGCCGCCAATTGGCTGCTGCAGATATCGACGGCGATCCAGCTTCCGAATGGTACGGCAAGCCGAAATTCTACACCTTGACCGGTGCCAATGGCATGCAGGTGACCATCCATCCGTCGCGGCTCGTCATTTTCAAAGGGGCAATGACGCCCAACGAAGAGTTGGGTGGGCTGGGCAACCATGCCTGGGGTGAAAGTGTGCTGGCCGCGACCTTCGACGCAATCAAGAATGCCGACAGCACGGCGGCCAACATCGCCAGCCTCGTCTTCGAGGCCAAGATCGACATTATCAAGGTCCCGCAATTCTCAGCTAATATCGGCAATCAGGCCTATGAAGATGCCGTGCTGCGTCGCTATGCGCTCGCCAACACCATCAAGGGGGTCAACGGGACGCTGATCCTCGATTCCGAAGAGGAATACGACAGCAAGAGTGCCCCGCTTTCCGGTCTCACAGATATTCTGATGGCCTTCCTGCAGATCGTTGCCGGCGCGGCCGACATTCCGGTCACGCGATTGCTTGGTCAATCGCCGGCGGGGATGAATGCGACGGGCACCGCCGATATGAAGAAAAGCGATGACGTTACACGAATTTCTGGATGCTTTGGGCATCAAAGTCGGAGTTGTCATCGCTGGTCTTTCTGGCGGCATTTTGCGTGGCCTCTCCAGGCGCCGATATACCACACGAGAGATCGTTGCATCGCCGATCTGCGGCGCACTTGCCGCCACCTATCTGACGGAGCCGGCGCTTTTCTATCTGCGTGCTATCAACTGGCCCTTGCCGCAGAAGGATGTCGCAGCCATGAATGCCACGGCTTTCGTCGTCGGCATATGCGCCATGTGGATCGCCGATCTGGTTTTTGACGCTATTTCCAGATGGGTCAAAGGAGGCCGTGAAACACCGTAGTCGTGCGATGTTTTCGTGTGACAAAGGGGCACATAGGAATGGGCAGCTATTGCATATTTTCGATTGATATCCGCACAATCCAGCCTATTTCTTGATTACCTTTTACGACCAATAAGAGATGGGGCGTCTTGTGGTTGATTTGTCGGATCGTTTTGCGGTTTCAAGCTGGTCCCTGCATCGGGCGCTCGGTTCCACTTATCCCTATAAGCCCGCTGATCAAGTATATCCGGCAGGTCAGCCGACATACGGGCAGGGTACGATAGAATTGATCGATGTGCCGCAACAGTGCGCCGATCATGGCATCTTTCGGCTTGAGATATGCTCCTTCCATTTGCCGAGCCTTCTTCCTGGCTATCTCGGTGATTTTCGTAAGGCTATGGACGAGGCTGGCGTAAAGCTTCAGACGCTGCTCGTTGAATATGGAGATCTCAGCAATTCTGAAACTGCCCGGCGCGATGCGGAATGGATGGCTGGATGGATTGACGTTGCCGTGGCTCTTGGGGCTGAAAACATGCGCGTGATTGCCGGAAAGGCTCAGCCGACAGATCAGGCTTTGACGCTTGCGGAGACCCATCTGCGGCGGCTGACTGAATTGGCTGCCGCGGCGGGCGTGCGTCTCGTCGTGGAGAATTGGTTCGACTTGCTGCCGGGACCGACGGAGGTCAATCGAATTCTCGATGCTCTGTGCGGTGAAGTCGGCCTCAACGGAGATTTCGGTAACTGGGAGCGAGACGGCAAATACGAGGATCTCGCAAAGATCATGGGCCGTGCTGAACTCTGTCATGCAAAGGGACGTTATTCAGCAGCGGGCCTCGATACAGAGGATTATATTCGCTGCATTAAACTTTCCAACGCGGCGGGCTATGAGGGTCCTTTCACGCTGATCTACGACTCTACATATCATCAGGACGAATGGTCTGGGATTCTCGAAGAGCGAGACTGTATCGCCAATGTCTTCAAAGAGAAGTCGGCGTAAAATAGCAGTCACTCCCGCCGCATTTTGTAAATGCGCTACCTAGGTAAATTGTGCTTAGGCTTTAAAAGCAAAGCTGGATATCTGGGCAAGACATCAATGAGAATCGTGGCTATGCAATGCACCAAGCAACTGATCTTGTGTTTGATAGCCGGCATTATAGAGGTCAATGGCCACATTGGCTGCCGACAGACCTTCCTGACTTTGTAATTTGATACTGCGTTCGGCACACCACGCAAAAAGTGCGCCTGCGAGGACATCGATGTCATCGGAGTAAAGCGGCGCATTGACCATCATAGACATTCGCTACACCATTCATTGTTGGAGCTTGGTATCGGGTGGGGTGAAGCGAACACTGCTTTGGTTTTAGAAATTTGCAACCGAGTTCATCGGGCGACGTTAACGGCAGCCTGATATGGGACAGGCTGGGTGTGTCTTAACGTGACACAGGCCTATTGTTGGGCACATTATTGCTGGTTTTGATGCCCGCCAAGTGGTGCCGCAGAACGGGTAAGTCTGTCACCTGTATCGTGTGGCGCAACAAATAAGAGGGCGCCGAGCGTAATTGCCAGCGCCACTAAGAGAGATAACACGAGTCTTGGCCTAGAAGGCATCATTGATGGATTGGATGCGACGCCTTAACCGCGGCTTCGATCAACTCTTCGGCGTATAAAAGTGCCGATGCCGTATCTTCTCCGTCAAGTTTCAAGTCCTTGCATTTGTGATGCATGGCTCTGCGAATCTGGGCCAGCAACGCTGCATCGATATCGACTTCACCTTCGTCGAACACATGTGTCAGTGCGGACTGCGCGACAATTTCCAAGACCGCAACTCGCCCCTCAATTTCACCCAGCGAGGGTATTGCGTTCCTCTTCACATGCTGTTTGCAATCGCGATGGGTAGTAAGCATTTCGGTCACCTCCTTCACGAAAGAAGATAACTATCGAGAAAGGAAAAAGTTCGGCCATTTCTCAAAAAAAAGCGCACTCTCGGAGTGCGCCTGGCCATGTTGATCTAGAGGCAACACATCCTCAATAGCCTTGTCACTTCATGGGGCAAAGGCCGGGGTCCGACAATACATCGGCGCAGTGGGGCGAACGACGAAAATCATCGTAGTAAAGGGTCCACACAGTGGTATCGGCGGCACGATAGGGACCAAATTTGAAATATTGATTCTTTCCCAGTCCGTGATCGGCATGTCCTATATGGCCGGTAACCGTAACGATCCATTTGTTGTTGGCGAATATCTCAACGCGGCCTGAGCCATCCGGGCCTGGTTTGCTGTAAATGGCAAAATCTATCCAGCCTGATGCCGGGGTCGGCAACTTGTTGCCACGATTTATTACTTTGATGGCGTTTGTGCAGCCGGTAAATTCTTGCCCGTCGGCCTCGCCCCAATTGTCATCCGTGGCCACCAATGCACGCATTTGATTGGTATCGGGACGGAACCAGACCGGTGCTTCGTCGTCGCCGCAGGCTTTGCCGTTACCTTCGGGCTCGTGTTTCTTAATGGGTGCAACATAGTTGGTTTCAACGGTTGCAAAGAGTTTGCCGTTGTTGAGCCGCAGTGCGAGGAAGGGGCTGAAATCCCCTTTGGCGTTCGGCCCTATTTCTCGCTTCCATTGTGCTATAAGGTAGCGATGGTCGCCTGAGGGTATGGGATCGGCGAATTTTACGGCGAAACCGTACCAAACCCCCTGGTCGTATGGAACGCGATACTTGGTGCGCTCCCAGATTTCCGCTCTCTCGCTGCAGTTTGCTTTACCTGGTGGGCAGAATGGTCTGACGCTCAACTTCAATGCGCCCGTCCCAGTATGCTTCACTTCCGATTGAAATTCGATCGTTCCAGCCTTTTGCTCGAAATTGTCGCGATAATAAAGATGGCCGGATGGGGCGAAATCCGTGCCGTCGAAACCGTCACGCAGCACCATTTGCGACGGGCTATCGGCCAGAACCGGTGTTGCGGCACAGGTGCAGGCCAATATAGCGGGAAGTGCGTACTTTGCATTCATGCTGGAGTATTCCTGTGGCGAGACATTCGTAAAGTTTTATCAATGACCTGTTCGCTTCCCGCAGGCAAGCGACGGCAGCGCCACTTCAAGTCTGGATTGATGACCCTCAAGTCATTTCCGATCAAATCCGAGCGAGCTACAGCCTGTGAATGTGATGATTGATGGTACAACTTTAACCGCATGTTAGACGCTTTGCGGTTCATATCCCCGCAGAATTGGGCTTTGGTTGCGGCTATCAATGCCCCGGACATGATTGTTCGTCGCTGCGACCTCATCGACGTTTGGATGTCGGTCATGACATAAACCGGCTGAGGGTCGCTGTTGGGGACCGCCTTTGGCAAATGGTGAACTAGAGCTGGCCGGTCGAGAGGCGCAGCTACGACGAAAAATCGTGATCTTGACGTCGCATGCGTTTTTGCGCGGCTATCGCAAGGCGTCAATTCACTTTATCGCATCTCGTTGGGCCGAACAGGGGCATGAAGTTCATTTTCTCACTATCGGCCACAGTTGGCTCACTTTGCTCAAGGATCGCCGGCGCTTTCGTGCTTTGTCTCAAGATCAGGCGAACCGATTTCAGACCATCGCCGTTAATTTGAGAGCCGGCGCCTATCTCCCCCCATTACATGCTTTCAGTTCCGGTAACCGCCTTCTCAATGCGGCTAGCTCGGCGCTCTTTTGGCTCTATGGCAGCTATTTCCCGCTCTTTGCGCGCCACGCTATAGTCCACGCAGATCTGGTTTTGGTAGAGAGCGGTTCCGCCCTCGCTTTCTTAACCAAGGTCAGGAAACTAAATCCAAAGGCGCGGATTTTGTATTTTTGTCGCGACCTGCTGAGAACTATCGGGGCTGCGTCGGCGCTACAGGATATCGAAGTTCGGCAGATCGCCCACTTTGATGCGATTTGCGTTCCTTCACAGCGGCTTGGGGCCATGCTTCCCCCGGGCGGACGTGTGTGTACTATCCCACAAGGAGTTGATGCGGCTCTGTTCGATCGCGAACAGCCATCTCCTTATACGCCCGGCAGCCGCAATGCGATTTCCATCGGTAACATGGTTTTTGACCAAACTTCCGTCGCGGCGATGGCTGCTGCCGCGCCGGATGTGGATTTCCATGTTTTTGGTGCCACATGGAATGGTTGGGTGCGACCGAATATCACGATTTATGGCGAAAGGGACTTTGAGAGCATCATCCCTTACCTGCAACATGCCGATTTTGGTATTGCTCCCTATCGCTTGACCGCTGATGAGGTTTATCTCGCGGAATCGAGCTTGAAACTTGCGCAATATAGCTATTGCGGCCTGCCGATCCTGTTACCTGATCTTGTTCCGTTTACCCGCGCCAATGGCATTGCCTATCGATTGGATGGCGAGGTCGCCTGGCGAGAGAAGATCGATGCAGCGCTGGCGATGCAGCGTTCGGCGGCTTTCCGCGACGGAATAATGACCTGGGACGAAGTTGCGCGGCAAACTCTGGTTGCCGCATATGAAACCCAATGATCGCTCAGCCGGGTGCAAGGAAGCTTAGCAGTCTGCCCGCGAAGAGGCGTGATCCACTCGGTAATTTTCCACCGACCGTCGCCATCAGAATTTGTATGTCTTCGGGCGTAATCAAGCGCAAGAAACGAATGGCCAGCAGATAGATAATTGCTCCGGCAGGAATGGCACTTAAAAGTGCCGGCAGCCCATCGAGGTTGTAAACGCCGAGGCTTGCTGCGCCCGCACAGAGAGATGCAGCGAGAACCGTTTTCGCCAACGCGGTTAAAGGGACAGTGACTCGGACATGTTTCCAGGCCAGCCAGCCAAGCAACGCAAACGTCAGTGTCACCGTCATCGCGCGAGCCAGAGCTGCGCCTTCCAAGCCGAGGGACGGCACGAGAGCGGTCAGCAAGAGTATCGTTGCTACAGCGCTTGCAATCTGCACGCGCAGCAAAATGGCGCTGCGCCCAGATGCGCTGATGATACCCCAGGGGATCACGGACATGCCGGCAAGCCATACGAAGGCTAGCAGTGTGGCCGCAGCCGGTACAGCGGGCTCGAAAGCATCGCCGAAGATCAACGGTAAAAGCTCGGGCATGACGACTGCGCCACCCATGCTGATCGGCAGCATGACCAGGGCGACTATGCGGATGACACGCCCATAAGCTGCATCAAGCGACTGCCGATCGCTTTTTGCATGAGCTTCGGTGAAGTTGACGATTATTGCCGGCGATATCTGGAGCATGATCTGTTCGATGAGGCCGGCCAGACCGAGTCCGGCAGCGAAGTAGCCGATACTGGTCGGGGAGAGAAATATCCCGAGAAAGAGGAACTCAATGCGGGAGAGGATGAGGATCTCGACGAGATCGCTGAACCAGATGTACCGGCCATAGCGCAACATTTCCGGCGATAGTGTTTCCCGCGAGTATTTTGCGGTGGGGTCGACATAGTCGCGCAATTTCAATGCTTGTGGCAGATGGCGGGCGACATAGCCGATCAAGGCCCCCGTCGGGCCGAGCAACCAGGCTCCGATGAATACAAGTGGGACCTGCATAGCTCCGCCCAGCAAAGTGGTGCGGGCGGTTTGACCGAACCGATTTCTTCCGCGTGCCACGGCCGTGGAGAATACGTAGAACGCATAACTAAGAAAGAGGAGCCCGGTGACCAGCCAGAACCACGCATGCTGAGCATCGCGATGGGCATAGGTGATCGCGGCAAAGAGGAGAATGCCCGCGCCGACCATGCTGACCGATATAAGGAAACTGCGGAGTGCAGTCAGGACCAGCGCTTTCCATGTATCGCCATTGCCCGCGAGATCGCCCGCATTGCGCAGCAAGGTCTGAGGCAGGCCCATGTCAGCCAATGCAGCAGCTGATGTGGCGATCCATAATGCGTAGGCGACTTTGCCGGATCCAGCAGGACCGAGCAAGCGGGCTGCGATGATGCTGCTCGCAAAGCCCGCGGCAAGTGAGATGGATGTTGCTGCCAGGCTAATCAGCGAGCTTTTGAGGAGATTGGATACGAACGCGCTCATGCCATCTATCTTGGGGGCTTACGCATAACCTTGTGTTAAAGGGCGGCTGATAGTTTTCACTTGCTTTCTAGTTGAAATTCGAGACCGTCACCATGACAGATCGAGCCGCCGACCGAGATGGATTTCTCATTCCGGGATATCTGCAGAAGGGATTGCGCGAGCGCGTGCACAACCTTCTTTGGCGGCTTATGTCGCCTTTGCCCGATAAGCCCTATTGCGCGCTTAAATATCGCGCCATCCGCGGCAAATTCCCTAATTTGTCATCCCCTCAAACCTTTACCGACAAGGTACAGGCACGCAAACTATATGATCGCAACCCGCTTTTTCCACGTTTCGTGGACAAGGCCGATGCAAAAGTGCTGATTGGGGAAAGGGTTGGCAGTCAGTATGTTATCCCGACGCTTTGGGTTGGGAGCGATCTGGCCTCGGTGGATTGGTCGGAGATTTCGTTGCCGGCCGTGGTCAAGCCGACCCACGCGAGCGGTGTGGGGCGATTCCTCTACGGCGAGGCTGATGTGGATCGGCTCCTCAAGAACGATCCATCGGCAGAGTGGCTCGCAATCGATCATGCGTCCTACAACAGAGAGTGGGCTTATAGCCAACTGAAGCCTCGTATTCTCATTGAAAGCATGCTGCTCCTTGATGGGCGAGTTCCTTGGGATTACCGGCTCTTTACGTTCGGCGGGAAGGTCTCGCATATTGAGATCGACATACGCGAAAATGGTCGAGGCTATTCGTGCAACTACACGCCCGACTGGCAAAAGCTGCCGTTCTATGATCGGGATTATCTCGGTCTCTATCCAGGCGAAGTTGCGCGTCCGCCGCGACTCGAGGAGATGATTCACGTCGCTGAAACGGTCGCTCGTGATATCGATTTCGTTCGCGTCGATCTCTATGCGTCGGCGGAATGGGTCCGTGTGGGGGAACTGACCTTCTATCCAGGTGGAGGTTTCGAGGCATTCGAGCCGAAAGAATATGACTTCTCGATCGGCCAGAAGTGGCAGCTTGGCTTCGAAATACCGAAGAGATAGGTGGACAAATCGTTCTCTCCGCGTTTCATAGGCCGATCCATTTTTATAGAAGGTTTTCCATGACGATCGACCAGGACCTCGCTCGTATCGAACTGCAAGAGGAAACGCTGCGTTTCGATGCTTTTGACCTTTCAACCGCTTGGGTACTTGGCAAGCTACTGCGCGACCTCGCCAGCGAGCGCAACATGGGCGTTGCTATCGACATCACGCTGCATTCCATGCCGGTTTTCTACATAGCTTTGCCCGGGTCCACTCCTGACAACTCCAACTGGATTCGCCGGAAGCGCAACATGGTGCTGCGCTATTTTCGCAGCAGCTATGCCAGCACCTTGCGGCTGCAGCAGCAAGGGAAGACTATCGAGGACAACGGGCTTTCAAGTGCCGACTTTGCCGCGTCCGGCGGCAGTTTCCCTATTTTCGTCAACGGCACAGGCTGTATCGGTGCTGTCACCGTTTCTGGGCTGCCGCAACGCGAGGACCACAATCTCGTTGTCGAGGCGCTGGCTCTCACTCTCGGCCACGAGCTTCACAATCTCAGCCTCGCATAGAGGGTTGAGGCGGCGCCAGCTTTCGAGCGGACGCCGCTGTCAATCTTAGATTTTGCCGCCAGCTTCGGCGATGACCTTGGTCAGGCTGCCCGTTGCGGGGAAGAGAGGGATCAGGCATGCCTGCAAGGCATGGTAGATATCGCCCTTGCCGGGGAACAGGGTATGAGCGGGGACGAGATCTTCCGTCAGCTCTTCGTGCCAGCCGCCATTGACGTGATCGATGAAGGCCTGGCCGATCACGCTCCAGATCTTGCGGTAGCTTTCTTCGTGGAAATCGCTCGGGACGTGTTCGTTCAGATAGTGAGCGGCACCGGCGCCTTCGCAGGCGGGCCACCAGAGCTTGTTGCGCTTTGCCGGCACATCTTCCCAGTCGAGCGTATAAAAGAACCCGTTCTTCTCACTGTCCCAGCCGAGTGACATGGACTGGGAGAAGAGGCCCTTGGCCGCTTCCGGCATCCAGTCATGACGCTTTTCCCCCAACGACCAGAGCTGCAGGATGAGGCGTGCCCACTCCAGCCAATGTCCGGGCGTCGTGCCCGACGGGCGGAACATCTCGTTACCGCGGTAATTCTTGTCGAGCAGCCAATCGGCGTTGAAATGTTCGGCGACACGCCAGCCGACAGAGCCCGCCGAGCGGCGGATGACGAGATCGGCGATGCTTTCCGCCTTTTCGAGATATGCCTTGTCGCCGGTTGCTTCGAAAGCGGCCATCAGCGCCTCCGTCAGATGCATGTTGGAGTTCTGGCCGCGATAGGTGCCGCCGTCGATCAACGACCAATCCCGATTAAATTCCTCGGCAATCGCCCCGTGCTTTGCCTCCCAGAACTTCGTATTCAGGATCTCGGTGACATCGGCGAGCATACCATCAGCCAACGGATGGCCGATCGACTTCGCGGAAGAGGCTGCGAGCAATACGAAAGCGTGACCGTAGCCCTGCTTGCTGGAATCGACAGGGCCGTCATTGTTCAGCGACCAAAAGTAGCCGCCATGCTTCGTGTCGCGATGATTGTTCCACAGATAGGTCATGCCGTGATCGACAATCTCGTTTGAGCCGGGACGGCCAAGCAGCGATCCGATCGAGAAGCAATGCACCATTCGGGCAGTCGAATGAATGCCGCGCACAGGATTTACTGAATCCAGCGGTTTACCGGCATCATCCATGTCATAAAAGCCGCCCTTGGGATTGACGGCGCGATACTGGAAGAAGTCAAAAAGCGCATCGGCCTGGTCTAGCAACCAACGCCGATGATAGGCGCGCGTGTTCCAGTTTCCGAGCGTTGCGGGTTCAACCTGTATGTTCATGCCGTCCTCCTGGGATTCTTTCTTCAAGCCTATAGCTCTGGCCGATAGAGCTGTCATTGCATAACAGATGAAACTGTGTCGCTGTCCTCATCTTGTCCATGGGGCGTGCCGGCAATCGGTTGTGATCGCTCTTATTTTCCGAAAATACGTCGAACTATGGCAGCATCGTCCTTGCGATGATGCCACTTCAAGCATAGATATGTTGACATAAAGATGTCTTTATGTGATCTGGTTGCGGAGTCGCAATCAGGCCAGAGGAATTCGCTTATGTTTGACAATCTTTTTGGTTCGGAAACGGCGAAGCGCGACGGCAGCGAGGTGTTCAAGGCCTTGCGACAAGCGGCGAGTGAGCGAATTCTCGTGCTTGACGGTGCCATGGGCACACAGATTCAGGGCCTTGGCTTTGATGAGGACCAGTTTCGCGGCCATCGGTTCATCGGCTGCGCATGTCATCAGAAGGGTAACAACGACCTTCTCATTCTGACCCAGCCTGATGCGATCGAGGAGATCCACTATCGCTACGCCAAGGCTGGTGCCGATATCCTGGAGACCAATACCTTCTCTTCTACCAGCATTGCGCAGGCGGACTATCAGATGGAAGGTGCGGTCTACGACCTCAACAAGGAGGGCGCGGAAATCGTCCGCCGCGCCGCGATCCGTGCCGAACGCGAAGATGGCAAGCGCCGCTTCGTGGCCGGTGCGATCGGTCCGACCAATCGGACAGCGTCCATTTCCCCTGATGTCAACAACCCCGGCTATCGCGCGGTGACGTTCGATGATTTGCGCCTGGCTTACGGCGAGCAGATCGACGGCCTGATCGACGGCGGCGCCGATATCATCCTGATCGAGACGATTTTCGACACGCTGAACGCAAAGGCGGCGATCTTTGCCTGCGGGGAGCGCTTCGAGGCGAAGGGTATCCATTTGCCCGTCATGATTTCGGGCACGATCACGGATCTCTCCGGCCGTACGCTGTCGGGTCAGACGCCGTCGGCATTCTGGAATTCCGTGCGCCATGCCAACCCGTTTACGATCGGTCTCAATTGTGCGCTCGGCGCCAACGCGATGCGGCCGCATCTGCAGGAGCTTTCCGCAGCTGCGGATACCTTCATCTGTGCCTATCCGAATGCTGGTCTGCCGAACGAATTCGGTCAATATGACGAGACGCCCGAGATGATGGCGGCACAGGTCGAGGAGTTCGCCCGCGAAGGCCTAGTCAATATCGTCGGCGGTTGCTGCGGCTCCACTCCCGAACATATTGCCGCGATTGCCCAGGCGGTTTCGAAGTATCAGCCGCGTCAGCTTGCCGAACATCGCCCGTTCATGTCGCTCTCCGGGCTGGAACCTTTCGAGCTCACCAAGGACATCCCGTTCGTCAATGTCGGCGAGCGCACGAACGTTACCGGCTCCGCAAAATTCCGCAAGCTGATCACCAATGCCGATTATACGGCAGCGCTTGCCGTGGCGCGCGACCAGGTTGAGAATGGTGCACAGGTCATCGACATCAACATGGATGAGGGCCTGATCGATTCGGAAAAGGCCATGGTGGAGTTCCTGAACCTCATCGCCGCCGAACCGGATATCGCCCGCGTTCCGGTCATGATCGACAGCTCGAAGTTCTCGATCATCGAGGCGGGCTTGAAATGCGTTCAGGGCAAGCCGATCGTCAATTCGATCTCCCTCAAGGAAGGCGAGGAGAATTTTCTCAAGCAGGCCCGGTTGATGCGCATGTACGGCGCGGCGGTCGTCGTCATGGCCTTCGACGAGACAGGTCAGGCAGATAGCTACGAGCGCAAGGTCGAGATCTGTTCTCGCGCCTACAAGCTCCTGACGGAAGTGGCGGGCCTGCCGCCTGAAGATATCATCTTCGATCCGAATATCTTTGCGGTCGCGACGGGTATCGAAGAGCATAACAATTATGGTGTCGATTTCATCGAGGCGACGCGGACGATCCGCAAGACGATGCCGCTGGTCCATATTTCCGGCGGCGTCTCGAACCTTTCCTTTTCGTTCCGCGGCAATGAACCCGTCCGCGAGGCCATGCATGCCGTGTTCCTCTACCACGCCATCCAGGCGGGCATGGACATGGGTATCGTCAATGCCGGGCAGCTTGCCGTGTACGATAATATCGACCCCGAATTGCGGGAGGCCTGTGAGGACGTCGTGCTCAACCGCCGTCCGGACAGCACGGAGCGCCTGCTTGAGATTGCCGAGCGTTTCCGCGGTGCCGGCAGCAAGGAGGCGAGGGCGCAGGATCTTTCCTGGCGCGAATGGCCGGTCGAGAAGCGGCTCGAACATGCGCTGGTCAACGGCATTACCGAATATATCGAAGCCGATACCGAGGAAGCGCGTCAAGCTGCCGAGCGGCCGTTGCATGTCATCGAAGGCCCGCTGATGGCCGGCATGAATGTCGTTGGCGATCTCTTCGGTTCGGGCAAGATGTTCCTGCCACAAGTCGTGAAGTCCGCCCGTGTCATGAAGCAGGCCGTTGCCGTCTTGCTGCCCTACATGGAAGCCGAGAAGCTTGCCAACGGCGGTGATAGCGAGCGGAAGTCCGCCGGCAAGATTCTGATGGCGACCGTCAAGGGTGACGTGCACGACATCGGCAAGAACATCGTCGGCGTGGTGCTCGCCTGCAACAATTACGAGATCATCGACCTGGGCGTCATGGTGCCGGCCACGAAGATCCTGGAGACAGCCGTAGCCGAAAAAGTCGATATTATCGGCCTCTCAGGGCTGATCACGCCGTCTCTCGACGAAATGGTGCATGTTGCTTCCGAGATGGAGCGGCAAGGCTTCGAGATCCCCTTGTTGATCGGTGGTGCCACGACCAGCCGTGTCCATACTGCGGTGAAAATCCATCCGGGCTATCACCGGGGGCAAACCGTCTATGTTACGGATGCGAGCCGCGCCGTAGGCGTCGTATCAGTGCTGCTGTCGACCGATGCGCGGCAGGGCTATATCGATACCGTTCGGGCTGAATATTCGAAGGTCGCTGCCGCCCATGCGCGCAGCGAGGCGGAAAAGGTACGGTTGCCGATCGCAAGGGCGCGTGAAAACGCCGAGAAAGTGGATTGGTCGAGCTACAAGCCGGTCAAGCCGCAGTTTTTCGGGACGAAGGTATTCGAGAATTACGATCTTGCCGAACTGGCAAAATATATCGACTGGACCCCGTTCTTCCAGACCTGGGAGCTGAAGGGGCGTTTCCCGGCAATTCTCGAAGACGAGAAGCAGGGTGAGGCGGCGCGGCAGCTCTATGGCGATGCGCAGGCGATGCTGGAAAAGATCATTGCGGAAAACTGGTTCCGCCCGCGTGCGGTCATCGGCTTCTGGCCGGCGGGCGCCGTTGGCGATGACATCAGGTTGTTCACAGATGAAAGCCGCAGTGAAGAACTTGCCACTTTCTATACGTTGCGTCAGCAGCTGTCGAAGCGTGATGGCCGACCGAATGTCGCTCTATCGGATTTCGTGGCGCCGGCCTCCAATGGCGTCGGTGATTATGTCGGCGGCTTCGTCGTCACGGCCGGGATTGAAGAAGTCGCGATCGCCGAACGCTTCGAGCGTGCCAATGACGATTACTCCTCGATCCTGGTGAAAGCACTGGCCGACCGCTTTGCGGAAGCCTTTGCCGAGCGGATGCACGAGCGTGTGCGGCGGGAGTTCTGGGGTTATGCTCCGGATGAGACTTTCTCAAGCGAGGAACTCGTTCTCGAAGCCTATGCCGGTATCCGCCCGGCACCCGGCTATCCGGCTCAGCCTGACCATACCGAAAAGGACACGCTTTTCCGCCTGCTGGACGCCGAAGCGACAACCGGCGTGAAGCTCACGGAAAGCTATGCGATGTGGCCGGGCTCGTCCGTCTCGGGCATCTATATAGCTCACCCGTCCTCCTACTACTTCGGCGTTGCCAAGGTGGAACGCGATCAGGTGGAGGACTATGCCGGCCGCAAGGGCATGCCGGTGGCCGAGGTAGAGCGCTGGCTCGGCCCGGTCCTCAATTATGTGCCGGAGAAGCGCGAGGCCGCGGTCGACGACGCAGCCTGATTGCGAGTCGTTTCAAGGGCTTGCACTGCTTCGCTCAGAATTTGATTCTGCATGCAAAAGCCGCCCCAGTCATCTTGGCTGGGGCGGCTTTTTTTGATTCCGGCGTTTTTTCGGTCTCGCGGATCTGAGCTAGTTCGCGCCGATCGTCAGTTCCGCGACGAAATCATAGGCATCGCCGCGATAGAGCGATCGTGTGAATTCGACGGCCCGGCCGGAGCCGAGATAGGAGATACGCTCGATCGAGAGGCCGGCAGCGCCGACGGGAACACCGAGCAGCCCCGCATCCGCCTCTTTCATGTTGGTCGCCGATATGCGCTGAACGGCGCGGACGGGACGCACCTGACGCTTTTCCAATTCCGCATAGAGCGATGTCGTGACCACCGATGGATCCGGCAGGAATTCGCCGGAAACGCTGGCGTGCTCGATCGCCAATGGCTGATCGTCGGCAATACGGAGACGGCTCAGCCGCGATACCCTGGTGTCGGCGGCAAGGCCGAGAATCATCATTTCATCCGGGGAGGGCGTGTGGATGCCCTTATGCAGCCATTCGGAACGAGCCGTCATCCCACGCCGGGCCATGTCCTCAGTAAATGATGTCAGCTGCGACAGCCGCTGCTCCACCTTGGAAACAGGTTTTGCGACGAATGTTCCCGAGCCGTGACGGCGGACGAGAATACCTTCGGCCACAAGATCGTCGATGGCCTTGCGGACGGTAACGCGGCTGACGGCGGCGAATTCGGCAATATCGCGCTCCGGTGGAAGCGCATCCCCATGCTTCAGCCTGCCGACCTTCACGGCCTCTTCGAGCGTGCGCCGTAGCTTGACGTAAAGCGGGCCTGTGCCGCCTCCAGAAAGGCGCTCCGGCGAGAAGATCGCGCTCAAATCTTCGGTCATGCCTTGTTTTCCTCTCCACCCCGCAGCAATTTCGCCGCCAGTTCTACGGCTCCCCGTAAAACGTCCCCTCTTGGTTCAGCGAGAATCGCTTTGTGGCGTTCATCAAGCCAGGGACGATAGGCTTGGGCAAGGCCGCCGAGAAGGCAGATCGAAGGGCATCCCGGCCAAAGCAGCGCATCGAGGCTCTCGGTTATGGCTTTCGCTGCCGTCTTGACGATGTCGATGGCGACGGCATCCTCCATCCCGGCATATTCGAAGATGACCGGCGCATAGCGGGCAAAATCCTTGGGCTTGGAGGCATGCGCAAACTCGACGATGCGCTCCGGATCATTGCCGTATTCGGCCATGATCGATGCCGTGAGCGCCGAACCGGCTGTCACCTTGTCATGGGCCAGGACAGCTCTCTCGAGCAAATCTCGTCCAAGACGAGCGCCACTTGCCTGGTCGCCTATGACAAAACCCCAGCCGCCGATGCCCCAGATCCTGCCCTCGCGACGAGCATTATAGACGGAACCGGTACCGAAGGCGCCGATGACACCATCGGCGTCGCCGAGAGCGCCTTGAAGCGCTGTCGTCGCATCCGTGACAACGCGCGTGCTTGCAAAGGGCAGCGCGCCTTCGACCTTTTTGCCGTAGTTGCCGACATTGGCGCCTGCCGTTCCGATAACGGCCGGCAGCGTCTGCAGCAGTCCGGGAGCGAGCCCGGCGTCGATCAAAGCCTGCTTTGCCGAGGCGACAATATGGATCAGTGAGTTTTCCAGATCGGAGAGAATGTTCGCCGCGCCAGCCTTGCCGGTGCCGAGCACCTGCCCGCTATGATCTATCACAGCCGCGCGGCAACTCGTGCCGCCACCATCGATACCAATTGCAAACTGCCCCATCATGCCTCCGGATGCCGCCTGTTCCCCGTTTTTCCATACAATACCAAAAAAATACCATTTACCAATAGGTAGGGCGGGCATTTTTGTCCGATAATATCCTATTGAATTCCCATAATAAATTAATGAGCCTCAATCTTTTTACACCTGAAAGTTAAATTCGGCTGGACAATTGGTATTTTTTTGGACTTAATTCGGAGCAAGGGAACAGTACGAACGGACATCGGCAAAGCTGGCAGAAAAACAACAGCCAGTAGGTGAAGTGGAAGGGCGCGCATCTCGTCGTTGCGTCAGGCTGCCAGGGATCAGGAGGATCTCGCTTCGACGTCGTTATAATTTTCCCGCGTAGTTCTTGCAGCGTCTCCGTTTGATGGCGGCAGGCGGCAATTGATCGGGCTGATAGGGCCGGCGCCTTTGAAGCCTTTTGCATGGAGGGGTCGGCAGTATTGGCGGTCCCTATGGAGCGCTGACCGTTTCCTCGAACAGGCCAGCGGATTTTCAGATCGAGAACAGCGCCTTGCTATGGCGCGGAAAACAGGAGAGGGAAATGAAAACCAATGTTCTGAAAGGCTTGCTTCTCGCATCGAGCCTGCTGACGTCAGTTAGCCTTGCGCACGCGGCCGATGTGACGCTGACGGTTGAAAGCTGGCGTAACGACGACCTGCAGATCTGGCAGGAAAAGATCATCCCGGCTTTCGAAGCGAAGAACCCGGGCATCAAGATCGTCTTCTCGCCGACGGCGCCGACCGAATACAACGCATCGCTGAACGCCAAGCTCGATGCCGGCTCTGCAGGCGACATCATCACCTGCCGCCCGTTCGATGCTTCGCTCGACCTCTTCAACAAGAAGCATCTTGCCGATCTGACCAAGCTTAAAGGCCTGGAAAACTTCTCGGCTGTCGCCAAGGCCGCGTGGTCGACCGACGACGGCAAGTCGACCTTCTGCGTGCCGATGGCTTCGGTCATCCACGGCTTCATCTACAACAAGGATGCCTTCGACAAGCTCGGCCTCAAGGTGCCGACGACGCGCGACGAGTTCTTCGCCGTTCTCGACAAGATCAAGGCCGACGGCACCTACATTCCGATGGCTATGGGCACGAAGGACCTCTGGGAAGCCGCAACCATGGGCTACCAGAACATCGGCCCGAACTACTGGAAGGGTGAGGAAGGCCGCAAGGCTCTGATCGCTGGCAAGGAAAAGCTGACGGACGCACCGTGGGTCGATCCTTACAAGGAACTGGCAAAGTGGAAGCCCTACCTCGGTGACGGCTTCGAAGCTCAGGGCTACGCTGACAGCCAGAACCTCTTCACGCTCGGCAAGGCTGCGATCTATCCGGCCGGCTCCTGGGAAATTGCTCTCTTCAACACCCAGGCGCAGTTCAAGATGGGCGCATTCCCGCCGCCGGTCGCAAAGGCTGGTGACACAGCCTATATCTCCGACCATCCGGATATCGGCGTCGGCTTGAATACGAAGAGCAAGCATCAGGAAGAAGCCAAGAAGTTCCTCGACTGGGTCGCTTCCGACGAGTTTGCTACCATCTATGCCAACTCGCTGCCGGGCTTCTTCAGCCTGAACTCGCATCCGGTGAAGATGAGCGATCCGCTCGCGCAGGAATTCGTTTCCTGGCGTGACAATCACAAGTCGACCGTTCGTTCGACCTATCAGATCCTGTCGCGCGGCACGCCGAACCTGGAAAACGAAACCTGGACCGAGTCCGCAAACGTGATCAACGGCACGGACACTCCGGAACAGGCCGGCGCGAAGCTCCAGAAGGGCCTCGACAGCTGGTACAAGCCGGGCAAGTAATCACTGCTTGATACGGGCGAGGGGTCTTTCGGGCTCCTCGCCCTTTTCGTTGTTTGGATGATTGGATGGGCGATCGTTTTCGCCTTTGCATTCGACACGCCCGATGTCGCTTCCATTCGGCTGAAGAGCCGAGGCAGCGGGTGGATTTGAACCTTAGAGCTGCTGCGTCGGCATGCAGCCAAGAAAAACAGGCAGAAAGCCATGAGCGACGCTGCGACATCAGATGCCCTTGAGGTGACGCCGATCAGGCGCTCCAAGCGCTGGCACATCCTCGTCTTCCTTTTCCCGGCCTTCGTCGTCTATACGGCGGTCATGATCCTGCCGCTGATCGAGACATTGCGCCTGTCGCTCTACAATGTCGTCGACAACCAGTCCGTCTTCGTCGGCCTGAGCAATTTCAAGGTGCTGTTCGGCGACGAACGCTGGTCGCACGATTTCTGGAATGCGTTGCGCAACAACCTGATCTTCTTCGCCATCCACATGTGCGTGCAGAATCCGATCGGCGTCGCGCTGGCTGCACTTCTGTCGCTGCCGAAGCTGCGTTTCGTCGCCTTCTATCGCACCGCTATTTTCCTGCCGACGCTGCTTTCCTTCGTCGTCGTCGGCTTCATCTGGAAGCTGATCCTCTCGCCGCTCTGGGGTGTCGCGCCCGAGCTTCTGAATGTCATCGGTCTGAAATCGTTCTTCGCCCCGTGGCTCGGCAGGCCGAGCACGGCGCTGATTACCGTCGCGCTTATCTCGGTCTGGCAATATGTCGGCATTCCGATGATGCTGATCTATGCCGCGCTGCTCAACATCCCCGAAGAAGTTATCGAAGCCGCCGAATGTGATGGCATCACTGGCTGGAGCCAGTTCTGGAAGATCAAGCTGCCGCTGGTGCTGCCGGCAATCGGTATCATCTCGATCCTGACTTTCGTCGGCAATTTCAACGCGTTCGACCTGGTCTATACCGTGCAAGGGGCTTTGGCGGGACCGGATGGCTCGACCGATATCCTCGGTACGCTGCTTTACCGCGTCTTCTTCGGCTTCCAGCTGCAGCTGGGTGACCGCTCGATGGGGGCGACGATCGCGACGGTGATGTTCCTCATCATTCTGGCCGGCGTCTCCTTCTATCTTTTCATCGTGCAGCGGCGCATCCGTCGCTATCAGTTCTGAGGAGCGCGACCCATGTCCAAGGCACGCACTTCCCTTGTCCGCACCGGCTTCGTCCATCTGGCGCTCATCGCCTACACACTCGTCGCCATTTTTCCGGTGTTCCTGACGGTCATCAACTCCTTCAAGGATCGCGCCTCGATTTTCCGGGCACCCTTGAGCGTCCCGACGCCGTCCTCCTTCAGCATGATCGGCTATGACACCGTTCTGAAGCAGGGGGATTTCTTCACCTATTTCCAGAACAGCTTCGTCGTGACGATCGTCTCGATCATCCTGACGCTGCTGTTTGGAGCGATGGCCGCATTCGCGCTGTCGGAATACCGTTTCCGCGGCAATACGGTCATGGGGCTTTACCTGGCGATCGGCATTATGATCCCGATCCGTCTTGGCACGGTCGCGATCCTGCAAGGCATGGTCGCCGCCGGCCTCGTCAATACGCTGACGGCGCTGATTCTCGTCTATACCGCGCAGGGCCTGCCGCTTGCGATCTTCATCCTGTCCGAGTTCATGCGGACGGTTTCCGACGACCTGAAGAATGCCGGTCGCATCGACGGTCTCAGCGAATACGCGATCTTCTTCCGTCTGGTGCTGCCGCTGGTCCGCCCGGCGATGGCAACGGTCGCAGTTTTCACCATGATCCCGATCTGGAACGATCTGTGGTTCCCGCTGATTCTGGCGCCGAGCGAAGCGACCAAGACGGTGACGCTCGGATCGCAGATCTTCATCGGCCAGTTCGTTACCAACTGGAACGCGGTGCTGGCAGCCCTGACGCTCGCCATCCTGCCAATCCTCATCCTCTACGTTATCTTCTCGCGTCAACTCATTCGCGGCATTACATCCGGAGCAGTCAAGTGAGCCCATCTGAAAAGCCGATCCGCGTTCTCGTTGCCGGCCTTGGCAATATGGGCCGCAGCCATGCGCTGGCCTATCATAACAATCCGGGCTTCGAGATCGTCGGCCTCGTCAACCGCTCCAAGCGCGAACTGCCTGAGGAGCTGCAGAGATATACGGTCCATCCGGACTTCGAGACCGCGTTGAAGGAGCTGAAGCCGGACCTCTGCTCCATCAATACCTATTCCGACAGCCATGCCGATTTCGCGGTCATGGCCTTCGAAGCCGGCTGCCACGTCTTCGTCGAGAAGCCGCTGGCGACGACCGTCGAAGATGCCGAGCGTGTGGTCGCGGCTGCGAAGAAGGCCGGCAAGAAGCTGACGATCGGCTACATCCTGCGCCATCATCCCTCGTGGATGCGGTTGATTGCTGAAGCGCGTAAGCTCGGAGGCCCCTATGTGTTCCGCATGAACCTCAATCAGCAATCGAGCGGCCCGACCTGGGAGACGCACAAGGCGCTGATGCAAAACACGTCGCCGATCGTCGATTGTGGCGTGCATTATGTCGACGTCATGTGCCAGATCACCGACGCCAAGCCCGTCGAGGTGCGTGGTATGGGTTTGCGGCTGACGCAGGAGATCAAGTCGGACATGTATAATTACGGCCATCTCCAGGTGATTTTCGAAGACGGTTCTGTCGGCTGGTACGAAGCCGCCTGGGGGCCGATGATCTCGGAGACGGCTTTCTTCGTAAAGGATGTGATGTCGCCGAACGGCTCGGTCTCGATCGCCATGGATCAGAATGCCAAGTCCGATGATATCGACATGCACACGAAGACGTCGGTTATCCGGCTGCACAACGCCGAGACTGGCCCGAACGGCCAGTTTATCCGGCCGGATCAGGATCTGCATATGGATGGCGAACCGGGCCATCAGGAGCTCTGCGATTTCGAGCAGGCCTTCATGCTGAAGGCCATCCGCGAGGACATCGACCTCAATCGCCATATGGACGATGCCGTTCAATCGCTGCGCATATGCCTTGCCGCCGACGAGAGCGTGCGCACCGGCAAGCCCGTTTATCTATAAGGACAAAAGACTGTGGGATCGCTTCAACTGAAATCCATCCGCAAGGCCTATGGTACGCATGACGTGCTGAAGGGTATCGACCTCGAGGTGAAGGATGGTGAGTTCGTCATCTTCGTCGGCCCTTCCGGCTGCGGTAAGTCGACCCTTCTGCGCAGCATCGCCGGCCTCGAAGACGTGACCTCCGGCGCCGTGCTGATCAACGGCCAGGATGTCACCGTGACGCCGCCTGCCAAGCGTGGCATCTCGATGGTGTTCCAGTCCTATGCGCTCTATCCGCATCTGACTGTGAAGGACAATATGGGGCTTGGCCTCAAGCAGGTCGGTACCGCGAAGGCCGAAATCGAAAGCCGCGTCGGGAAAGCTTCCGGTATGCTGTCGCTCGAGCCCTATCTGGCTCGCCGTCCTTCAGAGCTTTCCGGCGGCCAGCGCCAGCGTGTTGCGATCGGCCGTGCCATCGTGCGCGAACCCGAGCTTTTCCTCTTCGATGAGCCGCTGTCGAACCTCGATGCGGCGCTGCGTGTCCAGACCCGCCTCGAAATCGCCCGGCTGCATCGCAGCCTGAAAGCGACGATGATCTATGTCACTCACGACCAGGTCGAGGCGATGACGCTTGCCGACAAGATCGTCGTGCTCAATGCCGGTGCGATCGAGCAGATCGGTTCGCCGATGGAGCTTTATAACCGCCCGGCCAACACCTTCGTTGCCGGCTTCATCGGCTCGCCACAGATGAATTTCATCCCGGCAGAACGGCTCGGCGAAAGCGATGCCAAGACCGTCGGCATCCGCCCCGAACATATCACGCTGTCGCGCGATCAGGGCACATGGGCAGCCAAGGTCATCCATGTCGAGCATCTCGGTGCCGACACCATCATCTATCTCGAATCCGAAACCACCGGCCTCCTGACCGCGCGTCTCTTCGGCGAGCATCAATACGAGCCGGACGAGATGGTCTATGCGACGCCGGATGCGGACCAAATGCATCGTTTCGATGCGAACGACAAGGCGATCCGGGCATAAACCGGTGTGTCGGGACGGAGCGGTATGCTCCGTCTCGGCTGAACCGCCGCTGTATGACTTGCAGAGTCATTTGCCTTGCGGCTGTTGAGGGTTGCCGGCCGTGAGAGCAGCCCGCTCGATGACTTCGGCTATGTGCACGGACAGGGCGGGATCGGAGACGGCGCGGGCAAGCGTCAAGCCACCGCTCAGCGTTGCGAGAAGAACGATAGCCCGATCCTCCGCCGTCGTTTCGCCAGGGTTCGTGCTCTCCGGCAGGCCGGCGGCGACATCGGCGATCAATTTTTTCAACTCTGCCGTATAGATGCGACGTGTTTCCTCGTCGGCACGCATCACATCGGGCGAAAGGCTCGGCAGCGTGCAGCTGTCGCCGAGATCGCAAGTCCGCTTATAGCCGAGATAGAAGCTGGCAAGCGCCTTCAACCAGTCTTTCGGCTGGTTTTGCCTGAGTGCCAGGATCGCTTGACGCAACTCCTCCAATCCTTCCACGACAGCCGTGCGAAACGCCTCGCTCTTGGACTTGAAATGTCCGTAGAAGGCGCCGTTGGTAACGCCGGCTGCTTTCGTCAGCGCGTCGATGCCCGCGCCGCCGTAGCCTTCCTTGCGAAAGACTTGCCCTGCCGCCGCGACGACCCGCGTCCGGGTTTCTTCCTTGTGTTCGGCGCTGTAGCGCATTGCCGCCTCCATTAAGAGCGATCTCTCTTTATCTGTTGCATAGAGAGTGATCGGTGTGTATCGTTAAAGAGTGATCGGTATATATCATTTGCCGGCACAGGTCCAACAAGGAGATATTCCATGCCTATTACACTTACCGTATCCGAAGGGCTGCTTTCCTCCGAAGCGCAGGCTCAAGCTTTCGCCGGATTGACAGATGCCGTCCTCGACGTTGCCGGATTGACCGGGAATGCATTCATGACGGCCAATGTCATCGGGTCGATCAACGTGCTTCCGGCCGAACACGTGCTGGCAGCCGGAAAGCCCGTTGCCGCGGCCTTCATCGAACTCAAGCTGCCCGAAATCGCGCTCGCGACCGCCGAAGCCAAGTGCGCTTTCATTGCAAGAGCGACTGATGTCGTCGAGCAGGCGGCCGAAGGGCGGATCAAGCGCGAGCATATCTGGTCGAATATAGTTTATGCGCCTGAAGGCGCCTGGGGCATTGCGGGGCAAAGCTACAGCAATGCTGATCTGGTCGGCGCCATTGCGAGCGCCGCAGCGCCCGAGGTCGAAGCTCATCGCGCTTGAGTTGAAGCAATTGGCATCAATACCGGGCGGCCGCGTGGGCCGCTCGTCCGACAACAAGGGGAGTCAGGAGTTGCAACTCGCCAATTATCTGTTTTTCACGACGCATTGTGAGGACGCGCTTGCCTTCTATACGGCCTGCGGGCTTGGCCAAGTGACGCTGTTGGTCCGTCATGGTGCGAATGGGATACCGCTTGCCCGCGAAGCAATGCGGGGCAGGGTAATGCACGCTCGCTTCGAGGGACCAGGCGTCTTGTTCTTCGCCTCCGACAATCATGACGCCGAGCCGATGCGCGGCTCTGCGCACATGCTCATGATGGATGATCGCGGTAGCACTGAGGAGATTTTTGCCCGGCTTGCGGAGGGCGGTACCGTAACGACGCCGCTCGCCGTGCAGCCTTGGGGCAGCTACTACGGCAAGCTGACGGATCGGTATGGCGTGCAATGGATGGTCGATTGCGTGTAGTAGTCCGGTCGTCCGGACGAATTTATATGATTGTCATGAGACGTGACTATCAAGGGGGCAGTCCACTCCAACAGCGAGAGCATCATGACGAGCGCAGCAACGACTTATGCAACCTGGCACAAGGAACCGCAGGGCGACGCCGCAATGGCGGAATCGCACAGCCCCTATTGGCGGCATTTCATCGAAACGGTGCCGGAGCGGGATTTCTCTTCGAAGACCGTCCTGGATTTCGGCTGCAATCGCGGTGGATTTTTGCGGCTGCTTTACGCCATGCGGCCGTTCCGACGCGGCGTCGGCATCGATATCGCTTCGGAGTCCGTGGCTGCTGCCGTCGAGGCTGTCGGCAACATGCCGCTGCAGTTTCATGTGACGACCGATTTATCGCCCTTTGCCGACAGCTTCGATGTGGCCTTCAGCTATGAGGTGATCTATCTGCTGCCGCAACTGAGAGAGCATGCCGAGGGGATGTTCCGGGCCATGCGCGATGGGGGCGTCTACTACGCCGTGACCGGGTGCCACAATGAAATGCCGCTTTGGCCGAAATGGCTCGAGCTTATCGGCAACAACAGCAATGCGCCGATGCAGGATCGCTCGCCACAGGACTATATCGAGGCGTTTACGGCGGCCGGCTTCGATGTTTCCGTCAGGCGTTTCGGCTATGACGGTTTCGTGCGCGCAACCAAGGACCGCAAATATTATCCGAGCATTCTCGATGCGTTGAGCTATCCGGCCGAATACAAGCTTTTGTTCCGGCTCGAGAAGCGCATCTGACATGGAGACGATCGACCGCAAGGGCGGCAGCGCCCTCTGGCATCAGATCGGCGAGATCCTGGCGGCTGATATTGCCGCCGGGACTTTCTCACCTGGAGAGAAATTGCCGACCGAGCCTGAACTGATGCAGCGCTTCGGTGTCAGCCGCTTCACCGTGCGTCAGGCACTGGGGCATCTGGAGCAACGCGGACTGGTGCGCGCCGAGCAGGGACGGGGAACCTTCGTTCATAGGGGCGTGCTCGACTATACGCTGTCGAAGCGCACCCGTTTTCACAAGAACCTGATCGAGCAGGGTTTCGAGCCGGGTGGCGAGTTGCTCGTCCATGAGATCGTGCCGGCGACGGAACGCGTTGCCAGCTATCTGAAGCTGGCAGTTGGGGTAATGGTCATCCATCGTCGCGGCGTGATGACGGCCGACGACATTCCGGTCGAATTGGGTGATTCCTATTATCCAGCCGAACGTTTTCCCGATTTCGACAAGGCCAGATTGCAGCATACGACAATCTCGGCGGCACTCGCCAGCTATGGCGTCACCGACTACGAACGCTTGTCGACGGAGATCGAGGCGCGCATGCCGACGGCCGATGAGGCCCGGATCCTGCGCCAGCCGAAATCAACACCGCTGCTGGTGACGCGCAAGGTGGATATGGATGCAACGGGTATGCCGATAACCTACTCGGAATCGGTATGGCCGGCCGAACGCACCACGTTCAATCTCGATCTGCGATAGAGAGCGTCCGCGAGCTTTGCGTTAGCGGTGGGACAGGATGTTGACGACCTTGCCGAAGGGATCACGGACATAGAAACGGCGAACGCCCCAGGGCTCGTCCGTAAGGTCATACAGTATCCCGAAGCCCATGGAGGTGGCGCGCTGATAGAGCGTGTCGACATCGTCGACTTCAATGGAGAGATCGGGGACGAGTGTTCCCGAACCGCCTTCGCTGGCAACGCTGATCTGCGGAACCGTTGCCGCTTCGGAGGCGAAGGTCAAGATCCAGCCGTGATCCATGACGACGTCGAGGCCGAGCAGGTCATGGTAGAAGAGACGGGCCGTGGCGGGATCGGCGGCGGGGAGGTTAGGGATGATGCGTAGGACGGTCACTGACGTTTCTCCCTTGTGACGTGGAGGCGGGCTTTGACCGCGCCTCCACTACGCTGGTTCAGACCGTGACGGCCGGTAGCAGCTTGGCGCGTTCGCTGAGGATATGGCGGCAGGCACTGGCCACTTCGCGGCCCTTGATGATGAAATGTTCCTTGAAGAACTGGATATGTGCTTCCGACTCCTGGAAGTGATGCGGCGTCAGGACTGCCGAGAGGATCGGCACGCCGGTATCGAGCTGGACGCGCATCATTGCGTCGAGGACCGTGTTCGCAACGAATTCATGGCGATAGATGCCACCGTCGACAACGAAAGCGGTGGCGACGATCGCGGAATAGCGGCCGTTGCGGGCAAGGGTCTGCGCATGCAGCGGAATTTCCAATGCGCCGGGCACGTCGAAGATATCGATCGGCGATGCGCCTTCCACCGTCTGCCATTCGGCAACGAAGGAGTCGACCGAGCGGTCGACGATGTCAGCATGCCAGCGAGCCCGAATGATCGCGATGCGGCTCGGCTGGGTAGAAATCGAAATGGTCATGAATTTTGCCTTTCAAGGGTTGTTGTCAATTATCCCTTGGGCGAACACGCATGAACGCAGCACTCCCCGCGCGGAGGAGGTACGACCCTGCTTGCTCTCTTCCATCCGGACTATACCGTCGGCTCCGGCCTCTCACCGGATCTGCTGACCCTTCCGAAAACTCGGAAGGCGCTCGCGGGCTCGGGGAAAATCCCCATACCGCCGGTGGGGAATTGCACCCCGCCCTGAGAACGCCTGGACTATAGATGCTTTCCCTCATGGAAATCAAAGAAAAACGCCGGGCTTTTGACCCGGCGTTTGCAAATAATTTTTCAAACTAGCCCTATGAGGCGAGGCGGCTTCTCAATCCTGGATGACCAGCAGGTCGGAGGAGGCGAAGCGCAGCGTCACCTTCTCGCCGACGCTCGGAGGCATCATGCCGGGGCTGTTGAACATGTCGAAGGAAATCGTGTTGCCAGCGACGTTCATACGAGTGCGGATGACGGAGCCCAGGAAGTGTGCCGAGGAAACCTCGCCCGTCAGCGCCGTGTCGCCCTTGGCCGATTCCGCCAGTGAGCCGGCTTCCGGACGCAGGGCGAGCGATACGGTATCGCCCGGCTTGTAGGCCGTGACCGACTGCTTCAGGGTCACGCCCTGATCACCGATCATGATCCGGTTGCTGTCGGGATCGACGACCTTGCCCTCGATCAGGTTCAGCGTACCGACGAAGGAGGCGACGAAGCGCGTTGCCGGCGTGTTATAGATCTCGAACGGCGTGCCGATCTGGTCGGCGCGGCCGGCATTCATGACGACGATGCGATCGGAGATCGACAGAGCTTCTTCCTGATCGTGCGTCACGAAAACCGTGGTGATGCCCAGCTGCTGCTGGATGGCGCGGATTTCCTCGCGCAGTGATACACGGATCTTGGCGTCGAGGGCCGAGAGCGGCTCGTCGAGCAGGAGGACCTGCGGCTTGACCGCGATGGCGCGGGCGAGCGCCACGCGCTGCTGCTGGCCGCCGGACATCTGATAGGGATAGCGGCCGGCGAGGTGATCGAGCTTGATGAGAGCAAGCATTTCCTTGACGCGCTTGTCGATGTCGGGCTTCGCCATCCCGGCGACCTTGAGGCCGAAAGCGACGTTGTCGTGCACCGTCATGTTCGGGAACAGCGCGTAAGCCTGGAACACCATGCCGATATTGCGCTGGTTCGGTTTTAACGCCCGCTGATCCTTGCCGTTGATCGACAGGGTGCCGGCGGTCGGTGTTTCGAAACCGGCGATCATGCGCAGCACGGTCGTCTTGCCGCAACCCGAAGGTCCGAGGAAGGAGATGAATTCTCCCTTCTCGATGTTCATATTGAAATCGTGAACGACGTGGATATCGCCGAAGGACTTCTTGATGTGCGTGAGTTCGAGAAAAGCCATGGTGAGGAGCCTTACGCCTTAATCGGAGCCAATTTGGAGAAGCGGGAAACGAGCTGCAGGAAGCCCATGCTGAGCCAGGTCACTGCAAGCGCGATGATGGCCAGTGCCGAGGACTGATAGGCCTGGTTGGCGCCGACGAGCTGCATGTAGGGGCCGAAAGCCGGCCGATTGAGCAACGATGCCATCGTGAATTCGCCCATGACGATCGCCAGTGTGATGAACGCGCCGGAGAGAACGCCGCTCATGACATTGGGGAAGATGCAGCGGAACATGATGGTCGTCCACTTCGCGCCAAGGCTTTCCGCCGCTTCCGTCAGGGTGCCGACGTCGATCGTGCGCATCGCCGTATCGACCGAACGATACATATAGGGGAGCGACAAGACAATATAGGAGCAGACCAGTAGGAAATTCGTGGTCTGCTCGAAGCCCGTCAGAGGCAGGATCGAGGACGAATTATAGAGACGCAAATAGCCGAAGACGATGACGATTGCCGGGATGACCAGCGGCATCAGGGTGATGAATTCGACGATCGGGCGTAGCTGCGGCAAACGAAGCCGGACCCAATAAGCCGTGGGAACCACGAGCAACATGCCGACGATGATGGTCAGCACGGCCATGAGCATGGAATAGCCGAACGCATAGAGAAAGTGCGAGTCGGAAAAGACCGAAGCGTAGGCGTCGAAACTATAGGCGTCGCGGCGCATGCGGAGCGAGAATTCCAGCGTGCCGATGAGCGGGACGATGAAATAGATGGCGCCGATGACGACCGCGATCCAGGCGAAGAATTTCTGCAGCTTCATTTCTGCCACCGTTCTGCGCGCATGCGCATGATGATGTAAATGACGTTGGAAATGCCTGTTATGACGATCATACCGAGAGCCATCGCATAGCCGAGGTTGGCGTTGTGCAGGACGTCGCCGCGGATCTGTGCGTAGAGCTGGATCGGGATGATGTTCAGCGAGCTGCCCGTCAGCGCGATGGCGGTTGCGATCGCGCCGAAGGCGTTGGCAAACAGCAGCAGCGTCGTGCCAAGCAGACTCGGCCAGAGGATGGGGAATGCCACCATGAGCCAATATTGCCGATTGGTTGCCCCAAGGATGGAGGCGGCTTCGCGCCATTCCTTCTTCATGCCGTCCAGAGCGGGCGTGATGATCAGCACCATCAGCGGAATCTGGAAGTACATGTAGGTGACGGTCAGGCCAATGAAGCTGTAGAGATTGAAGCCCGTCGCATAGAGGTTGAAGCCCAACCAGTCTCTCATCAACACGGTGACGAGGCCGAGGCGGCCGATCGTGGCGATGAACGCGAATGCCAGGGGCACGCCGGCAAAGTTGGAGGCAACGCCGGAAAAGGTGAGAAACGTGTGGCGCACCCAGCCCGGCAAGCCGCCCATGACCAAGGCCCAGGCAAGGTAGAAGCCGATCAATGCGCCACCGAGAGAGGAAGCCACCGACACCCTGATGCTGATCCAGTAGGAGTCCCAGATCGACTTCGTGAAGAGATCACCGATATTCTTCAACGTCAGGCTGCCGTCGGGCGTCAGAAAGGCGCCTGCGATCAGATAGATCGTCGGGAGAATCAGGAACAGCAGCGCGAAGATCAGGAAGGGCGCTATGCCCAGCCAGTCGACAACCACACGCTTGTTGATCATGGGAGTGGAACTGACTGTCGATGTTGTGACGATGCTCATGATTGGCCCAATCCGCGGCGTCAGAAAAACGGAAAACCTCCCCGCCGAAGCGGGGAGGTCATGTCAGGTTGGATTACTGTACGTTCGAACCGACGACGGAATCCCACTTGGTGGTGATGGCGGCCTTGCCTGCATCCTGCTCGTCGAGCGTCGGGAATACGGCCTTTTCGTAGGCAGCGGCCGGCGGCAGCTTGTCGAGAAGTTCCTGCGGGACCTTCTTGTTCTTCGCCAGGTCGTTGAAGCGGATCGGGTGGCAATAGCCCTTCAGCCAGCCGATCTGGCCTTCGTCGGAATAGAGGAACTCCATCCAGAGCTTTGCAGCGTTCGGATGCGGAGCGAAGGCCGAGATCGCCTGGACGTAAACGCCTGCGATAACGCCCGAAGCCGGAACGGTGACGTCAACCGGCGGGTTGCCGTTCAGGCTGTCGCGCCAGGAAAGACCGTTGTAGTCCCATGCGACGACGATCGGGGTAGCGCCCTGTGCGAGCGAAGCGGACTTGCCGATGACCGGAACGAAATTGCCTGCCTTGTTCAGCTTGGCGAAGTAGCCGAGACCGGCTTCACCGACCTTGGTGGCGTCCTTCTCGCCGGCAGCGAGGCCGGCGGCGTAGACGGCCTGAACGGCCTGGTTCGAGGTGCGCGGGTCACCTGCGAGCGAAACAGTGTTGGCATATTCCGGCTTCAGGAGGTCAGCCCAGTCCTTCGGCGGGTTCTTTACGACGTCCTTGTTGGTGACGAAGGAGAGAACGCCGTAGTAGTCGCCGTACCAGTAGCCTTCGGAATCCTTGGCGCTGTCCGGAATGGAATCCCAGGTGGAAACCTTGTAAGGCTGCAGCAGGCCTTCCTTCTTGGCGGTCGGGCCGAAAGAGAGACCAACGTCGATCACGTCCGGAGCCTGCGGGCCGGTATTGCCCTTGTTGGCGCGGATTGCTTCGACTTCATCGCCCGAGCCGGCATCCGGGTTCAGTTCGTTGACTTCGATACCGTACTTCGCCTTGAATGCGGCGATCAGGTCACCATAACCGCACCAGTTGTGGGGCAGGGCGATGGTGGTCAGCGTGCCTTCCTTCTTGGCGGCAGCGATGAGATCGGCGCTCGGTTCTGCGGCCGCAATAGCCGTCGAAGCGACGAGCATCGCGGTGGAGATTGTCAGAAGACGATGAATTTTCGAGATCACTGCATTTCCTCCTTTTGGGTTTTCAGTGTCTGGCGTTGCTGTTAATGACGTTACATGAAGGTTGTGTGACGACTTCAAAGCGTTGCGTTTGCTGAAAACGCAGTCGATTTTTGCTTCTAATCGACAAGTATGACAGTCGCTGTATTTCACGCTGCTCCACGAACCGTTATTTTGTGTTTTCATTCCCCTTCAGCTTAGCTTGCGAAACAACTTTGTTTGTTCGAAAAGACCTTCCAGTGTCTTCATGCGCTCGCTTGTCTCGTCCCATGTCGAGCTTTGCACGGCTTCGATTAGGGCTTCGACGATAAAGAGAGTGACAACCGACGAATCCCAAGCGGACGGCGCCTCGATCTGCACGCGAAACGTGTATTTCGCATGCTTGGCGGCAGGCGTTGCCCACTGGTCGGTGAAGACGATGATTTCGGCGCCGCGGCGGCGGGCGGCGGCGGCCAGATTGACCATTTCCTGCTCGTAACGCCTGATGTCGAATATGACGAGCAGATCGCCCGGATTCATGTTCAGGACATATTGCGGCCAGGTGCTTGAATTGGAAGAAAGCAGCGTCGTGTTGGGTCGGATGACCTGCATATGGGTGAAGAAATACTCGGCAAGCGCCCCCGTAATGCGCCCCCCCACGAAATAGAGGCCGCGTTTCCTCTCCGACAGCAGTGCCGCAACGCCGTCGAACGTCGCCACATCGATATCCGACAGGGTCTGTCGCAGGTTGCCCATGATAGCGTCGGCGAAACGATTGAGGATATGCGTGCCTGGCGCATTAGACGCCCAGCGATCGTGCTTCGTCAGCGGGTTGGAGATCGTTGCCTCGACCTCTTGATGAAGATGGGCCTGGAAGTCCGGATAGCCTTTGTATCCGAGCTTCTGCACCATGCGCGCGACCGTCGGTGTCGAAACCCGCGCATTCTCTGCAACGGTGGTAATGCTGCCCAGCCCGGAAACGGGATAGTTGTCGAGCAGGCTCTTGGCGAGCTGCTTTTCGGCGCGCGTCAGCGTGTCAAAGCGCGCGTTGATCACGTCCGAAACTGTCTTCGACGCATTGTTCACTCGATTTTTGCTCCCCGGGACGGTCTGATGCCGCTTTCCTCTTAGGATATAACAACGCTGTCACATTTCGAGTCAATGTCACAAATGAAGAAATAATTTCAGTTTCCAGTTGACAGCGACGAAAACCTGAAGAATTCTTTTCTTATAAACATTTTATTAATCGGCAATGGGGCGTCTCCGATGCTTGCGCAGCAAGGCATTTTGACGAAGGCGGACGGCAATTGTGTTGCGGTCGAAAGACCGGAAGGAAGCAGTGCGGTCCTGCTTGTCTGCGAGCATGCCTCTTTCGCGCTTCCGGAGCGGTTCGGCGATCTTGGGCTTTCCGTCGAGGCGCTTTCCAGCCATATCGCCTGGGATCCGGGCGCACTCGCGGTTGCAAGAGGAATTTCCGCTGGCTTGAATGCCACCTTGGTTTTTCAGCGCTTCTCCCGGCTGATTTATGATTGCAACCGGCCGCCGGAAAGCGCTGGTGCCATGCCGGAGACGAGCGAGATCTATACAATCCCCGGCAACCAGCATCTGGGCGAGGCGGATAGGCAGGCGCGTACGGAAGGGCTCTACATTCCGTTTCACGATCGCATTCGGGCGCTCTTGAAGGAGCGGGCGGCGCGCGGACAAAAAACCGTGATCGTGACAATCCACAGCTTCACGCCGGTCTATAATGGCAAACCACGGGCAGTGGAGCTTGGCATTCTGCATGACGAAGACCGTTGGCTGGCCGATCGCATGCTGGATGCCGCGGCTGAGGCGCCGCTCTATCAGACAGAGCGCAACCAGCCTTACGGACCTGAAGATGGTGTGACCCATACGTTGAAGCTGCATGGGCTCGCCAATGGTTTGCATAATGTAATGATCGAGGTCCGCAACGACCTCATTCGAGATGACGTCGGCCAAGGGGTCATGGCCGATTATCTGACGGGGCTTCTCCAGAGCAGTCTGGAAGTCTGAGCATAAAAGAAAAAGACCCCGGGGAGCAGTTCAACTGCGATCGGGCCGCATGGCAAAACGCCAGCGGTCAATGTGACACATGGTTCTCCGCAATCCCGCGGACGACCGGGCTTTAGGGGGAATGGCATGTCTGATTATTCAGAGTTAGACAAAAAGCAGGATATTCATATTCTGCACTCCATGGGCTATGCCCAGGAGCTGGAACGGCGCATGAGTTCATTCTCGAATTTCGCCATTTCCTTCTCCATCATCTGCATTCTATCAGGCGGTATCAACTCGCTCGCACAGGCAACGTCGGGTGCAGGCGGTGCCGCAATCGGTATCGGGTGGCCGCTTGGCTGCCTGATTTCGGGTGTTTTCGCGCTCTCGATGGCGCAGATTTCCTCGGCCTATCCCACCGCCGGTGGCCTCTATCACTGGGGTTCGATCCTCGGCAACCGCTTCACCGGCTGGCTGACGGCTTGGCTCAATCTTCTTGGCCTGATCACCGTGCTTGGCGCGATCAATGTGGGTACCTGGGGCTTCTTCAGCGGCTCCATCGCCCCCTGGTTCGGCATCGCCGTCGATACCAACACTTCGGCCGGTTTTGCCAACCAGATCATTTTCGTCGCCATCATCACCGGCCTGCAAGCCTTGATCAATCACTTCGGCATCAGGCTCACGGCAAAACTGACCGACATGTCCGGCTACCTGATCTTCGCTGCCGCAATCGCGCTGACCATCGTCTGCCTGATCGGTGTGAAGAGCTGGGACATCAGCCGCATCTGGACTTTCACCAACTATTCCGGCACGCCGGAAGGTGATGCTTCCGTTTGGCCGAAGATGGACAATATCTGGTACGTCTTCGCCCTTGGTCTGTTGTTGCCGATCTACACGATCACGGGTTATGACGCCTCTGCGCATACGTCCGAAGAGACCGTAAAGGCCTCCAGCTCCGTACCGCGCGGCATGGTCTCCTCGGTCTGGTGGTCGTCGTTGTTCGGCTACATCATGCTGCTGGCCTTCCTCCTGGCGATCCCGGACATGAACGAGGCATCGAAGCAGGGCTGGAACGTCTTCTTCTGGACGATCAACAGCATCACCAACCCCGTCGTCGCCAATATCCTCTACGTTGCGATCTTCATCTCGCAGCTGCTGTGCGGCCTTGCGACCGTGACATCCGCATCGCGCATGATCTATGCCTTCTCGCGTGACGGCGGCCTGCCATTCTCGAAGTCGCTTGCCAGCGTCAGCCCGAGGTTCCGCACGCCTTCCGTCGCCATCTGGACGGCCGCGATTCTTGCGGTCCTGTTCGTCTGGGGCGCTTCGCTCGTCACGATCGCCGGCTCTTCTGCCTACACCATCGTCGTGTCGTGCACCGTCATCTTCCTGTTCCTCTCCTTCACCGTGCCGATCGTCCTCGGCATCAAGGCGATCGGAACCGCGAAATGGCCGAAGATGGGGCCGTGGAACATGGGTATCGGCACCTATAAGCTGGTCTCGGTTCTGGTGATCATTGCTATGGCGATCATTTTCATCATCGGCGTGCAGCCGCCGAATGAATGGGCGCTCTACATCACAATCGGCTTCCTGGTACTGACCGCAATCATCTGGTTTGCCTTTGAAAAGCGCCGTTTCCAGGGGCCGCCGATCGGTGACATGATTGCCAAGCGTCAGGCCGATATCGCTGCAGCCGAGCGTGCTGTCGGCGAGGTGTGATCCTCATCCAACATCAATCCGGCAGGGGCCGCAGCCGCGGCCCCATCCAACTTGACGAGCGGCTCCGGCAATAGATCCGAGAACGCCGCTGGCCGACCCACTTCTATCTTTCAGGCGGACCAAATTATGAGCAGCAGCTATACGTTCGACGACCTCAGACGAGATGTGGCCGAAGGGCGCATCGATACGGTTCTGGCATGTCAGGTCGACATGCAGGGCCGGTTGATGGGCAAACGTTTCCAGGCGGAATTCTTCATCGAAAGCGCCTGGAAGGAAACGCATAGCTGCAACTATCTGCAGGCGACCGATATCGAGATGGAAACCGTCTCCGGCTACAAGTCGACGAGCTGGGAGAAGGGCTATGGCGACTACACGATGAAGCCGGATCTTGCCACGCTGCGCCGCATTCCCTGGCTGGAAGGCACGGCGCTCGTTCTTTGCGACGTGCTCGATCATCATACGCATGAAGAAGTGGCGCATTCCCCGCGCGCTATTCTCAAGAAGCAGGTCAAGCGTCTCGAAGCGATGGGCATGAAGGCCTACATGGCTTCGGAGCTTGAATTCTTCCTGTTCGATCAGAGCTATGACAGCGCCCGTGAATCCGGCTATCGCAATCTCAATCTCGTCAGTGGCTACAACGAGGATTACCACATCTTCCAGACCACGAAGGAAGAAGATGTGATGCGGGCGATCCGCAAGGGACTGCAGGGCGCGGAGATCCCTGTCGAAAACTCCAAGGGCGAGGCATCCGCCGGCCAAGAGGAAATCAACGTCCGCTACGCCGATGCCCTGACCATGGCCGACCGCCACGCCATCATCAAGAATGGCTGCAAGGAGATTGCCTGGTCGAAGGGCAAGGCTATTACGTTCCTGGCGAAGTGGAACTACAGCGCTGCGGGCAGTTCCTCTCATATTCATCAGTCGCTCTGGAGTGTAGACGGCAAGACGCCGCTATTCTTCGACAAGGAAAAAGAACACGGCATGACGCCGCTGATGAAGCACTATGTCGCCGGCCTTCTGACGCACGCCAGCGAAATCACCTATTTCCTTGCGCCCTACATCAATTCCTACAAGCGCTTCGTCGCCGGCACTTTCGCTCCCACCAAGGCGATCTGGAGCACCGACAATCGCACCGCCGGTTATCGCCTGTGCGGCGCCGAAACCAAGAGCATCCGCATCGAATGCCGCGTCGGCGGCTCGGATCTCAATCCGTATCTGGCTTTTGCTGCCCTTATTGCCGCCGGCCTTGACGGCATCGAAAACAAGCTCGAACTGGAGGCGCCCTTCGTCGGCGATGCCTATGGCGCGCGCGAGGTTCGCGAGATACCGCGTACCCTGCGTGGTGCGGCCGAGGCCCTAACCAATTCGAAGATGCTGCGCGCCGCCTTTGGCGACGATGTCATCGATCATTATACCCGTGCCGCCGAATGGGAGCAGGAGGAGTACGATCGTCGCATCACGGATTGGGAAGTGGCGCGCGGATTCGAAAGAGCGTAAGGCTTTTGCGATCTGCCTCTTGCCCGATTTTCGTTCTAGGGTCGGGCAGGGGCGCTGGGATGCCAGCACGCTTGCCGTTTCCTTTTAAAGGCGGCCAAAGATTGTGCAACATCCGGCAATCAATTGGATGACCAGGAAAACAGGAATTCGATCATGACCATGATCACATGCGTCTCCCCGGTAAACGGAGAGGTTTATGCCGAGCGCCCGGCGTTATCGCTGGATGCTGCCAAGGAAGTCGTAGCTCGCGCCCGCAAGGCGCAGAAGGATTGGGCCCGCCGCCCGCTGGAAGATCGCGTTCAGCTGGTACTGAAGGGGGTGGCCCGGCTCAACGAGATGGCCGATGTGGTCGTGCCGGAACTCTCCTGGCAGATGGGCCGCCCGATCAAGTATGGTGGCGAATATCGCGGCTTCAACGAACGCTCCAACTATGTCGCGTCGATCGCCGCCGATGCACTCGCACCTTTGGTCGTCGAGGACAGCGCCAATTTTGCCCGCCGCATCGAGCGCGAGCCGCATGGCGTCGTCTTCGTCATCGCGCCCTGGAATTATCCTTATATGACGGCGATCAATACGATTGCCCCAGCACTGATGGCCGGCAATACGGTCATCCTCAAACATGCAAGCCAGACATTGCTCGTCGGCGAGCGGTTGGTGCAGGCCTTTGTCGAAGCGGGCGTTCCCGCCGACGTCTTCCAGAATGTCTTCCTCGATCATGAAACCACCTCGGCGCTGATTGCGGCCGGAAGCTTCAACTTCGTCAATTTCACCGGTTCTGTCGAAGGCGGCCGGTCGATCGAGCGTGCGGCAGCCGGCACCTTCACCAGCCTCGGGCTCGAGCTTGGCGGCAAGGATCCAGGCTATGTCATGGAGGACGCCGATCTCGATGCGGCCGTTGACACGCTGATGGATGGGGCGACCTTCAACTCCGGTCAGTGCTGCTGCGGCATCGAGCGCATCTATGTGCATGAATCGCTTTACGACAGCTTTGTCGAGAAGTCGGTCGCCTGGGTTTCGAACTACAAGCTCGGCAATCCCCTCGATCCCGAGACGTCGCTCGGCCCGATGGCGCATAAGCGCTTTGCCAAGGTGGTGCGCGAGCAGATCGCCGATGCCGTCGCCAAGGGCGCCAAGGCGCTGGTCGATCCCAAGCTATTCCCGGCCGATGACGGCGGCGCCTATCTCGCGCCGCAGATCCTCGTCAATGTCGATCATTCCATGGCCTTCATGCGCGAAGAAACCTTCGGCCCGGCCGTCGGCATCATGAAGGTGAAGAGCGATGCGCAAGCGCTGGAGCTGATGAATGACAGCCCCTACGGCCTGACGGCTTCGCTCTGGACGAAGGATGTCGAGCGCGCCTCGCGGATTGGCCGCGAGATCGAAACCGGCACCGTCTTCATGAACCGCGCCGATTATCTCGATCCGGCTCTGTGCTGGACCGGCGTCAAGGAAACCGGCCGCGGCGGCTCGCTGTCGATCATTGGCTTCCACAACCTGACGCGCCCGAAATCCTATCACCTGAAGAAAGTAACAGTATGAGCAACATCTCAGCCAATTGGAGCTATCCGAACGCCTTCAAGCTCGGCCGCGGCCGGATCAAGGAACTGGCGGACGCCTGCAAGAGCCTGGGCATGAAAAAGCCACTCCTGGTCACCGACCGGGGACTTGCGTCGATGGCGATCACGGCGACGGCGCTGGACATCCTGGAAGATGCAGGTCTCGGTCGCGCCATCTTCGCTGACGTCGACCCCAATCCGAACGAGAAGAACCTCGAAGCCGGGGTGAAGGCGTTCAAGGATGGCGGTCATGACGGCGTCGTCGCGTTCGGTGGCGGCTCCGGTCTCGATCTCGGCAAGTGCGTCGCCTTCATGGCCGGCCAGACCCGGCCGGTGTGGGATTTTGAAGACATCGGCGACTGGTGGACACGTGCCAGCGTCGAGGGGATCGCGCCGATCGTCGCCGTACCGACGACAGCCGGCACCGGTTCGGAAGTCGGCCGTGCCAGCGTCATCACCAATTCCGCGACGCATGTGAAGAAGATCATCTTCCATCCGAAATTCCTGCCCGGCGTCGTCATCGCCGATCCGGAACTGACCGTTGGCATGCCGAAGATCATTACGGCGGGTACGGGCATGGATGCGTTTGCCCATTGCCTGGAAGCCTATTCCTCGCCCTTCTATCATCCCATGTCGGCCGGCATCGCGCTGGAAGGCATGCGGCTCGTCAAGGAATTCCTGCCGCGCGCCTATCGCGAAGGAACCGATCTCGAAGCCCGCGCCAACATGATGAGTGCCGCCGCCATGGGCGCCGTCGCTTTCCAGAAAGGCCTTGGCGCCATCCACGCGCTCTCCCATCCGATCGGCGCCGTCTACAATACGCATCACGGCATGACCAATGCCGTCGTCATGCCGGCCGTCCTGCGTTTCAACCGCAAGGCCATCGAAGAGAAGATCGCACGTGCTGCAGCCTATCTCAGCATTTCGGGCGGTTTCGACGGCTTCTATGATTATGTGCTGCAGCTGCGTGCGGAACTCGGCGTACCGGAAAGCCTCTCGGCCATGGGGATCGCCCCTGACCGTATCGACGAACTTTCCGCCATGGCAATCGAAGATCCAAGCGCCGGCGGCAATCCGGTGGCGATGACCTTGGAAAACACCAAGGCTCTGTTCCGCGACTGCTTCTGAGATTCAGTTCTCGGTTGAATATTGATTGTGCCACGCGATCCCGCGTGGCATTTTTCGTTTGAGGGCTACTCGCCTTGGTTTTGTTTTTGGTCTGCGGAACCCAGCGATGCGAGCAGCTTCAAGATGATCTGGCGCGGCGTGGGGAGAGGGCGATGGAAACGGCTGGTGTCTCGGATAGTCTACCGATAGCAATCATTATTGCCGGTGCGATCGGTGCGGCTTGCGGTGGCATGCTTGGAGCCCGATTGGCGCGTGCCAGTTTCTGGAAAGGACCCATCGTCCTGGCAGCGGCCTGGATCATCAGCAGCATCATCGTTTCCCTGCTGGCAGCAGGACTATCTATATCGGATATCGTTGCCAGCATTATCGGGACGCTGAGCTTCATCATCGTCGCAGGCATATGCGGCCGGCTGTTGAAGATTGGCGCTCGTGTGACGGCCAACATCATTCTCGGCGGTTTTTTGGGCGCGATGCTGTTTTCGGTCGTTCTGGTCTATGCGATCCGTTGGGTCTGAGGCACGACAATCCGCCTCTCTTCAACCCTCATGAAATGAAAGCGCCACCGGACAGTTCATCCGGCGGCGCTTCTTGTCGTTCAAAGTCGGTTTAGTCGACGAACTCAACGACGACGCCCGGCTTGACCATCTTGGCAAGTTCGGTCGCATCCCAATTGGTGAGGCGAACGCATCCATGGCTCTGGGTCTTGCCGATACGCGAGGGATCGGGTGTCCCGTGAATACCGTAGGTTGGCTTCGACAGGGCCATCCACACAGTTCCAACCGGGCCGTTCGGGCCTGGCGGAATGTTGAGAACCTTGTCGTTTCCGGCTTGTTGGAAGTTGATCTTCGGATTGTAGGTATAGCCCGGATTGAAGGCGACGCGCTCGACAGTCACTGCGCCGGACGGCGAAGGCGTGTCGGCGGAGCCGATGCTGGCCGGGTAGGCCGCAATCAGGGTACCGTTGGCGTCATAGGCGAAAACCTGCTTGCGGCCCTTGTCCGCCAGGATCTTGGCAACCGTGCCCGTCTTGCCGGGGCCGGTATTGACGACCTTGATCGTACTGCCCGGAACAGTGAAATCGACGCCGGGGTTGAGCGCCTTCAGGTAGCTCTCATCCATATGAAAGCGTTCCGCCAGCATTTCCGTCGTCGAGGTATAGCCGAGCGAAGGCATTTGTGACTTTGCCGCATAGTCCTCGGGGATCGAGGCGACATAAGGGCCGGCCGCATCGGCTGCCGTGATCGTATAGTTGACGATCGGCATGCCGCCGGACATGCGCAGCTGTTCGAGGATCGCGTCGGTATTGTTCGGATCGAGCGTCTGGCCAGTCATCTGCTGATAGGCATAGATCGCCTTGGTGACGTTTGCCCCCATGCGTCCGTCGATCGCACCAGGCGAAATACCCTGCCGCGCGAGGAAGACCTCCAGCGCGGTGATCTCCATCTTCGATTTGCCCTTGAGCGTGATGACGGGTTCGTCCGCCGGCTTGTTGACGATATCAGGCGTGCTCTGCTGCGGATCGATCGATGCGTAATCGCTGCCGTTCTGGTTCGTCTGGCCTTGGTTCTTGCCTGGCAATGGCTGATTGTCGAGCGGCTGGCGCTGGATATCGCCGTCACGCGGAATGCCGCCGGTGACTACGCCGCGATCCTGCTGATCGTAACCATTGTTAGGTGCACCGTCGTAGTTTCCGTAGCTGTCGGTACGATACTGACGATAATCCTGATAGTCGCCGTTGTTGGAAAGCTGCGTGTCGCCATAGCGGCCGCCATTATTGCCATAGGTATCGCGGGCAGGGGCGCGGGGATAATAGGTGCTTGCCTTCATCTCCGTGGCGACGACATTGCCATAGGCATCGACCAGAACCCGGCGCCCGCGTCCGTCGCGCGCCATGGAGTATCCACCGCCATAGGGATACTGATCGAGGATCCGGCCGTCAGGAGTGACGAGAACCGTGTTGCCATTGCCGCTACGGTAGTATTGTGCCTGCGCGTCCGTGAGCGCAAGCATGGACACGGTGGCAGTCATTGCCAGGGCAAAACTCAATTTTACGAACCGGTTCACGTCTGTCGAATCCTCGGGATAGTCGTTCGGCTGACACACACATGGCAATTTTGACGCCAGTATGGAGATTTAGATTATCATGCTGAATAAAATATAAAAATTTATGTGATCAAGGCTTCAAGTTAAGATTTGGTAAGCCAAATAACCGTTTATTTCAGCCGCGCGCCACCTTGGGACAATGTTCGCGCGCAGAGCTGATCAGGGAGGACTTTAGGGATGATGGATTTTTCTGCGGCCAAGGGGCCGAAATTGACGCTGGACGAGGGCTCTGTTCTGGATATCGGCGCCTGCATCATCGAGGGCAACAATCTTGCGCCCGGAAGTGCCGTTCCCGATGATGGTGATCCGCGTATCAGTCATTCCGTGGAAGGCTTCCTCTTCACCTGCGGGCCGGATCATATCCGCCATCCAGAGCCGATGTCCGGCGCATATGAGGGCAAGCGCTATCCGCTGCATGGCTCCTTCTCGTCTCATCCAGCCAAAATTCTCTGGACCAAATTCGAGAATGGCAATGCGGAATGCCGCGCCGATATCGATGTCATCACCGCCGAACGCCGCACCGCAAGGCTGGAACGTCTTTGGCAGATCGATGGCGCGACCGGCGAGGTCTCGCTTGCCGACCGTATCGTCAATACGAGTACGGAGGCGATGCCGGTCTTCCTGATGTACCACATGAACATCGGCGGCAAATGGTTCGACAACGGCACGCGCCTCGCCGGACAGATGCTGGAGAATGGTGGCTTTCCCTGGACCTTCGGCGAGGAGGGGGGCGATATCTTCTGCGTGCCGACGCAAGGCAAGGGGGAGGATTGGGCGGAGATCAGCCTTGGTCCCATCGCGGCCATCGACGGCAAGACTTTGAGGGTGCGCTTCGGCACAGATACGCTGCCTTTCCTGCAGGTTTGGCGCAATCAGCGCGCGCCGGCGCATGTGCTGGGCATCGAGCCGGTTTCGCACCGTTGGGTCTCGCGCGCCGAGCTGGAAGAGGCGGGCGAATTCAATATTCTCCAGCCCGGCGAAGCCCGCAATTTCATGCTCAACTTTGCCTTCGTTTGAGGGTGTGCCGCGGTTGACGCTCGCCCTGTCGCGGCGTAGATCAAGGCCACGGTTTTAGAGAGGACATGAACCATGGATATCCGCCCGATCGACGATGAATACTCGGTCTCCGGCCAGATTGCCGTAGACGATCTCGATGAGATTAAGGCCATGGGTTTCAAGTCCATCGTCTGCCATCGCCCCGATGGCGAGAGCCCGGATCAGACGCCGTTTGGCGCCATCGAAGCCCGTGCCAAGGAGCTCGGCCTGGAGATCACCCATGTGCCCGTCGGCCCGATGGGCGTGACCGAAGAGGCTGTGCGGGGCATGGTCGATGCGCTGGACGAATTCCCGCGGCCGATGCTCGGCTATTGCCGTTCCGGCGCACGCTCGACGGCGATTTATCAGAAGACGCATCACATTCGCGGCTGAACGGCTGTTTCCTCGGCCCTTTAGATTGCAGGGCAGGCTATGAGCCTTGCCCTGTCTACCTGTCGAAAACAACATCAGGAGAAGACCATGAGCATCAAGCGTATCGACGTCGGCGCCCGCATGAGCGGCGCAGTCATCCACGGCAACACCGTTTATCTCGCCGGCCAGGTTGGCGAAGGCGAAAGCGTCACCGATCAGTGCAAGTCGGCGTTGGCTGAAGTCGATCGCCTGCTCGCTGCAGCCGGCTCCAACAAGTCGAAGATCCTGCAGACGCTTATCTACCTCTCCGACATTTCCTACTTCGCCGAAATGAACGCTGCCTGGGAAGCCTGGGTCGATCCGGCCAATACGCCGGCCCGCGCCACCAGCGAAGCCAAGCTCGCTGCGCCGAAGTACAAGGTTGAGTTCATCGTGACGGCGGCGCTTTAAGTCGCCCGATCAGTGTTTTGGAAAGGCCGGTGGGCTCGCGCTCACCGGCTTTTTGTTTGGGCAATTTCCGTCAGCGTGCGGGAGGGTGTGATCGCTTCCGGATCGAGCGCAATCTCGATGATTGCCGGCTTGCCGCTGGCGCGCGCCCGCTCGAAGGCCGGGCCAAACTCTTCCGTTACCTTCACGGTCTCGCCATGGCCCCCATAGGCACGGGCAAGAGCCGCAAAATCCGGATTGTCGAGCGCCGTAGCGCTGACACGGCCGGGGTATTCCCGCTCCTGATGCATGCGGATGGTGCCGTACATACCATTATTGATAACCAAGGCGATGAGTGGCAGTTCATGCTGGACGGCGGTCGCAAATTCCTGCCCATGCATCATGAAACAACCGTCGCCGGCAAAGCAGATAATCTCGCGCTCAGGGAAGAGCTGTTTCGCGGCGACCGCTGCCGGCAGGCCGTAACCCATTGAGCCAGATGTCGGTGCGGACTGCGTGTTGAAGCGGCGGAAGCGATGGAAGCGGTGCAGCCAGGTCGCATAGTTGCCGGCGCCGTTGGTGAAGATCGTATCGTCAGCGGTGTTGGCTTCGATCCAATCCATGATGCGGCCCATGTGGACCGCGCCGGGGCTCTTTTCCGGTGTCGTCGACCAGGCAAGGTAGGCCGCGTGCATACGTTCCGTGCGCTCCGCCCAGGGCGCTTCGTGCGGTGGGGCAAAATCTGCGAGGGCAGCAACGAAGTCCGTCGGGCTCGCGCAAATGGCCAGATCTGGCCGGTAGACGCGACCAAGTTCGGAGGGATCGGGATGAATGTGGACGAGTTGCTGGCGCGGGTAGGGGATATCGACCAGCGTATAGCCGGAGGACGGCATTTCGGAGAGGCGGCCACCGAGAAGGATCAGCAGATCCGCTTCCTTGATCTCCTTTGCCAGCGCCGGGTTGATGCCGATGCCGACATCGCCGGCATAGTTTGGATGCAGGTGGTCGAACAGCATCTGCCGGCGGAAGGAGCAGCCGACCGGTAGCTTGAAACGCTCTGCGAACTGCCTGATGCCGGTAACCGCTTCTTCGTTCCAGCGCGTGCCGCCGAGAATGACCATCGGCCGTTCCGCAGTCGCGAGGCGCTTCCGGAGATCTGCAAGCTGGTTGCGGCCCGGATGAGCGGCAACGGGGACATAAGGCAGCGCTTCCGGCGCTTCGACCTCATCGCGCAGCATATCCTCAGGCAGGGTCAGCACGACGGGGCCGGGACGCCCAGACGTCGCGACCGCGAAGGCGCGGGTGACGAATTCCGGAATGCGGGCGGCATCATCGATCTCGCCGACCCATTTGGCGAATTCGGTAAAGGCGCGCCGGAATTCCACTTCCTGAAAGGCTTCGCGTTCGCGGGCATCACGCTGGACGTGGCCGATGAACAGGATCATCGGGATCGAATCCTGCCGCGCGATGTGGAGACCGGCAGACGCGTTGGTGGCGCCGGGACCGCGGGTAACCATGCAGATGCCCGGCTCGCCGGTCAATCGGCCCCAGGTGTCCGCCATCATGGCCGCGCCGCCTTCCTGGCGACAGACGAGCACCTTGATATCGCTGTCATGCAGGGCATCGAGCACAGCGAGAAAGCTCTCGCCCGGCACGCAGGAAATGCGCTGCACGCCATTGGCCTTTAATGCCTCGACGATGAGTTGCCCGCCCGTTCGTTTCATGTGCTTGCCTTTCCCTCCAGTTCGGCCAATTCGGCCAGAACTTCCTCCTGATGTTCGCCGAGACGCGGGCTCGGCCGCGTATAGGTGAGCGGCGTTTCCGAGAGCACGATTGGCGTGCGCACGCTCGGAATGACGGTGCCGGCATTATCCTCGAGATCGATCCTCAAGCCACGCGCCACAATCTGCGGATCGGCGAACATATCCTCGATCGTGTTGATGGCGCCGGCCGGGACGGCATTGGCTTCGCAGGCTCGAAGCAGATCCGCCTTGTTCCATTTCAGCGTCTCAGTGGAGACAAAAGCGCGCACCTCGTTGCGATGGGCGACGCGGGCCTTGTTGGTTGCATAGCGCTCGTCGTCGGCGTGGCTACTGAGGCCGAGAATGGCGCACAGGCGCCGGAACTGCCCGTCATTGCCGACAGCTAGAATCAGATAGCCGTCGGCCGTCGGCACGACTTCATAGGGCGAGATGTTGGGATGGGCGTTGCCGAGCCGCACCGGCGGCTTGCCGGAGATCAGATAGTTCATGTTCTGATTGGCAAGCACGGCGGATTGAACGTCGAGCAGCGCCATGTCGATGAGCTGCCCTTCGCCCGTCTTCAGGGCATGGATCAGGGCCGCCTCGATCGCCGAAACCGCATAGATGCCGGTGAAGATGTCAGCGATCGCCACACCAGCTTTCATTGGCTGGCCACCCGGCTCACCTGTTATCGACATGAAGCCGGACATGCCCTGGACGATATAGTCGTAGCCCGCGAGGTTGGCATAGGGGCCGGTCTGCCCGAAGCCGGTAATCGAGCAATAGACGATACGTGGGTTGATCGTTTTCAGGCTTTCGTAATCCAGCCCGTATTTGACCAGACCGCCGAGCTTGAAATTCTCGATCACCACATCGGCCGTCTTCACCAGCCGGCGCACCAGTTCCTGACCTTCCTCTGTTCTGAGGTCGGCGGTGATGGAGCGCTTGCCGCGATTGGCGGAATGGTAATAGGCGGCGGAGAGATTTTCGCCATCCTTGCCTTCGACGAAGGGCGGTCCCCATTGACGCGTGTCGTCGCCGCCATCGGGATTTTCCACCTTGATGACATCGGCGCCGAGATCGGCGAGCATCTGCCCGGCCCAGGGACCGGCGAGCACGCGGGCAAGCTCGATGACACGAATACCGGAAAGCGGAGGTTTCTTGGTCTTTTGTTCTGTCATGTCTGTCCGCTCTGCCGCTTAGAGCAATTCCAGGAAAAGTGCGAAGCGGTTTTTCGTCCGGAATTGCGTCCAAACAAAATGATAGAGCGTTTTTGCGATTCGAAGAAAAGCGGAAAGGCTCTAGGGCGTGAATGCTGTTTCAGATGTATCGGATACGGGCCTGGAAGCAAAGCGTCGCTCGCGCCAGAGGATGTAGAGCCCGGAGCCCATGATGATGAGGATGCCGAGCCATTTGATCGCATCGGGGAAGTTGTCGAAGACGAGCCAGCCGAAGATTGTTGCCGAGACGATCTCGAAATATTGCAGCGGCGCGAGCGTCGAGGCAGGCACGGCGCGGTAGGCGTAGACCGTCAGGATACCGGCGGCCGCTGCAGTGGCTCCGACACCGAAGAGATAGAGCATGGCCGTCAGATCCGGCATGACCGGATCGAGGACTACAGCCCCGGTCGCCCGGCCGATGGCAAGTAGGATCAGGCTGAAGCCGGTGCCCCACACGGCGGTCTGGAACTGCATCGACCAGGCATCCTCGCTATGAGATACGATGCGCGTAATCATCACATAGACGGCGATGCAAAGCGCGGTGACGACGGGGAGCAGGGCGACGAAACCGACCTCCTGAAAGCTTGGCTGGATAATCAGCATGGCGCCAAGGAAGCCGACGGCGCAGGCCGTGTAGCGGCGCCAGCCGATGGTTTCCTTCAGGAAGATGCTGCTCAGGATGGTGAGCATCATCGGCTCGACAAAAAAGATGGCGATGGCATCGGCCACTTCCATCACCTGCAGCGTGGTCACGAACGACACCATGGACAACGTCAGCACGGCGGCACGGATGGCATGAACGCCACTGCGCCGCCATGTCCACGTGCCCCATTGCCAGCGCATCGCCATCATCGGCAGCGCGAAGAGAGCCTGGAAGATAAAGCGGGCGGCGGTAACTTCGCCTGGCGGGATCGTGGCTGCCGCGAGCTTGGAGAAGATGTCGATGATCGGCGAGAGGACGACGGAGAGAAACATCATCAACAGGCCGAAGGTCAGCTCCGATTGCGGCAATCGGACCGAGGAGCCACCGGAGGTGTTCATTGCGGAATTTCCTTGAGAATCAGTTGTTTGCCGTCACCTTCTTGCACCAATCGGCAAAGTCGGAAATGGCTTGCTCGGCGCCGATGTCGTTGAGCGTCTCGTGCCGCGTGTGCGGATAGATCTCGATGGTGATATGAGAGAGGCCAGCACTTTTCAAATGATTTTCCAGCCAGGAAATCGCTTTCGCATTGTCGGTTGCCGGGTCCTTGCCGCCTCCGACGAGATGGATGGGCATGTTGCGCCGGAGACGGTCAAGATACGTCTTTTGCGGTGCGCGGAAGGTCAACTCGAATAGATCAAGCCAGAGCGAGACGGAGGCATCGAAGCCGCAAAGGGGATCGGCGATATACTTGTCGACCTGTTCCGGGACGCGGGAGAGCCAGTCGAAGTCCGTACGGCGATCTGCGATCGATTTGCCCCAGGTGCCGAATGTCAATTTCGGCAATGGTCCGCTCGGTACATCCGATCCCTTGAACATGCGCTCGGTCTTGAGAATGAGTTGAGCGGCGCGGCCGGCAAGACCCGGATTGAAATTGGAGTTCCACACGGTGACAGCATCGAACTTGTCCGGATGGGTGACGACGGTGTTCAGGCTGATCAGTCCGCCCATGGAGTGACCGAACAGGATGATCGGCAGGCCAGGATGGGTGCTTGCGGCAAGCTCACGCATGGCAAGCACGTCGGCGATGACCTGTTCGACACCATCTCTTCTGGCAAAGCGCCCGATCGGCGCATCGGGGGCAATGGTCTCGCCATGGCCGCGATGGTCATGGACATAGACATGAAAGCCTTGGGCGGCCATCGCGCCCGCGAAGGCTTCATAGCGGCGGGAATGCTCGGCGAGACCATGTGATATCAGCAGGATACCGCGAGCATCGGTCGCAGCCGGCAAATGATGATAGGCAAGGGTCGCGCCCGTCGGACTGTTCAGGCGCTGTGTCTTGGCGAACATGTATTCGGTCCTCCCCGGTAGGACGAAAGGTTATCATCCGCCTGATTGCAATGGATAGGTGGTAAAGCTCACAGAAATAAATCTTTCCGAGCGCTGCGATTGAGGATTGCATCCGCTCGATCAAACTGCTTATTTGTTCCTATAATGTTCTAGTTGGAGACAGGGAATGAAGCATTGGCTTCGGGTATTTGCGGTTGCAATCCTTTCGATCGGCACCGTGACGGGCGCCATGGCGCAGGAACATAGCCGCGGGCGGACACGCTTTATCCTGGCGGCAAGCTGGGAGCCGGCATTTTGTGCGACGAACCAGAAGAAGGCGGAATGCCGGAACCAGTCGTCGGATAATCATGATGCCACGAACTTCTCGCTGCATGGCCTCTGGCCGATGCGGCAGGAATATTGCGATGTTTCCGAGGATCTGAAGCAGGCAGATCGCAGCAGTGACTGGAAGGATCTGCCGGCGGTGCAGCTGTCGCAGGACGTGAAGACGAAGCTCGACAAGGTGATGCCGGGCACCCAATCCGGCCTCGAGCGGCACGAATGGATCAAGCACGGCACCTGCACGAAGCTCAGCGCCGACCAGTATTTCGCCATCGCCGCCGGCTTGATCACCGAGCTCAATGCATCGGCCGTGCGCGAGCTCTTCGCGCAGAATATCGGCAAGGAGCTGGATGCCGAAAGCATCAAGGCAGCCTTCGACCAGAGCTTCGGCGAAGGCGCCAATGCGCGCATCAAGATGAGCTGCCGCCGGGTCGGCAACGTCAGGATGATTTCGGAGCTGACCATCGGTCTCTCGGAAGATGCGATCGATCCGCAGCAGGGTAACGAGCCGCGGCTCGCCAAGTTGATCCAAAGTGCGGGCAGCACCTCGTTCGGCTGCGACCGCGGCGTGGTGGACGCGGCCGGTTTCTAGCCTAATCCGGGCTTTGCGACACGGATAAATGCCCTCGGACAAGGTTTCGCCGTTGCCCGAGGGCCGGGTTTCGCCTACATAGCGGCACAATTCGCAATGTTATCCGTCCGTGGAGTAACCCAAGCTATGGCACGTCAGTTTATTTATCATATGGCCGGACTGAATAAGTCCTATGGCGCCAAAAAGATCCTTGAGAATATCCATCTCTCCTTCTACCCCGATGCCAAGATTGGTATTCTCGGTCCGAACGGCGCGGGTAAGTCGACGGTGCTGCGCATCATGGCCGGCCTCGACAAGGAATATACCGGCGAGGCCTGGCTGGCCGAAGGCGCGACCATCGGGTACCTGGCGCAGGAGCCTCAGCTCGATCCCAACAAGACGGTTTTCGAAAACGTCATGGAAGGCGTTGCCAAGAAAACCGAAATCCTCAATCGCTACAACGAATTGATGATGAACTATTCCGACGAGACGGCGGACGAGGGCGCCAAGCTCCAGGACATTATCGACAGCCAGAATCTCTGGGATCTGGAAAGTCAGGTCGAGATGGCGATGGAAGCATTGTGCTGCCCGCCGCGCGATGCCGAAGTCACCAGCCTTTCCGGTGGTGAGCGCCGCCGTATCGCGCTCTGCCGCCTGCTTCTCTCGCAGCCGGACCTGCTGCTGCTCGACGAACCGACCAACCATCTCGACGCCGAGACCATCGCCTGGCTGGAAAAGCACCTGCGCGACTATCCGGGCGCCGTGATGATGATCACCCACGATCGCTACTTCCTCGACAATGTTACCGGCTGGATTCTCGAACTCGACCGCGGCCGTGGCATTCCCTACGAAGGCAACTATTCCGCCTATCTGCGGGCCAAGGCTAAGCGCATGCAGCAGGAAGCCCGCGAAGAAGCTGGCCGTCAGAAGGCAATCAGCCGCGAACAGGAATGGATCGCCTCCAGCCCCAAGGCTCGTCAGGCCAAGTCCAAGGCGCGTATCAACGCTTACGAACAGCTGGTCGACGCTGCCGAAAATCAGCGTCCCGGTGATGCGCAGATCATCATTCCGGTCAGCGAGCGTCTCGGCCAGGTGGTAATCGAGATGGAGGGCATCACCAAGGGCTTCGAAGGCCGCACGCTGGTCAACGATCTGTCGATCAAGCTGCCGCCGGGCGGCATCGTCGGCATCATCGGCCCGAACGGCGCCGGCAAGACGACGCTGTTCAAGATGATCACGGGGCAGGAAAAGCCGGATTCCGGCTCGGTCCGTATCGGCGAGACGGTGCATCTCAGCTATGTCGACCAGAGCCGCGATGCGCTTGACGGCAATAAAACCGTATGGGAGGAAATCTCCGGCGGCGCCGAAATCATCAAGCTCGGCAAGTTCGACATGAACTCGCGCGCCTATTGCGGCGCCTTTAACTTCAAGGGTGGCGACCAGCAGCAGAAGGTCGGCAATCTCTCCGGCGGTCAGCGCAACCGTGTTCATCTGGCCAAGATGCTGAAGGCTGGCGGCAACGTGCTTCTGCTCGACGAACCCACAAACGACCTCGATACGGAAACGCTGGGGGCTCTGGAAAGCGCGCTCGAAAACTTCGCCGGCTGCGCCATCATCATCAGCCACGATCGCATGTTCCTCGACCGTCTGGCCACGCATATCCTAGCCTTTGAAGGCGAAGGCCATGTCGAATGGTTCGAAGGCAATTTCGAAGATTACGAACAGGACAAGATCCGCCGCCTCGGCCCCGATGCCCTCAATCCGGGCAGCCAGGCGCACAAGCGACTGACGCGCTAAGCTCTCGGTTTCGCTCTTCGAAGACCCCGGCTTGTCCGGGGTTTTTGTTTGCCCATCGGCGTAATCGGATATTCCGTTTTCGTCAGAAACTAACAGATTTCCGACGTCGAATTAGCGTCGCGAGCGATTGGCTCTTGCAGATCGCACCTAAATCACATAAAGATATCTTTATATCTTGATTGGGTGTGGAATGACGGATCTGGTTAAACTCGGCTTGGATGATGTGGTGGATGTGCTGAAGGCGGTCGGCGAGCCGACGCGGCTGCGTCTCCTGGCACTCCTCGCGGCCGGCGATCTCACTGTCACCGATCTTACCGAAATTCTCGGCCAGTCGCAGCCGCGTATTTCCCGACATTTGAAACTGCTCGGCGAAGCCGGCTTGATCGATCGTTATCAGGAGGGTGCCTGGGCTTATTTCCGTTTGAAGCAAGAGGGCAAGGCCGTCACGCTGGCGCGCGCTCTGCTGCGCCACACCGCCGAGAAAGATACAGTACTGCTGCGCGATGGCGAGCGGCTTACCTCGGTGAAGCGTGTTCGTGCCGAACGTGCGCAGGCCTATTTCAGCCGCAATGCCGCCGAATGGGACGAGCTGCGACGCCTCCATGTCGCCGATGAGGATGTCGACAAGGCGTTGATCGATCTGATCGGTCCGCAGCCGATCGACTCCTTTCTCGATCTCGGCACGGGCACGGGCCGGATGCTGCAGCTTCTGACCGGCCATTACCGCCGCGCCATCGGCATCGATGCCAGCCGTGACATGCTGGCGGTTGCGCGCGCCAATCTCGACCGGGCCAACATCACAAGCGCCTCGGTGCGCCATGGCGATATTTTCAACCTGCCGCTCGAACAGCAGGATTTCGACCTCATCACCATCCATCAGGTGCTGCATTTCCTCGATCAGCCGGAGATCGCCATCAACGAGGCTGCGCGAATGCTGCGGCCCGGCGGTCGGCTCGTCATCATCGATCTCGCACCGCACGGGCTTGAATATCTGCGTGACGAGCATGCGCATCTGCGTCTCGGCTTCTCGCATCAGACCATGTCGGATTGGTTGAAGCTGGCGGGGCTGGATGTGGAGCGCGTGCAGGACCTTCATTCGGGGAGGGAAGGCGGTCAGGCGCTGACCGTCACCATCTGGCTGGCGCGCGACCCGCGATTGCTGATTGCGTCCGACCAGGGCCACCAGTCATCCCCCATTCTTGCCGGGAGAGTTTGACATGTCTTCGAGATCAGAAAGCCGTAACGACGGTATCCGCATCTCCTTCGAGTTCTTTCCGCCGAAGTCGGAAGAGGCCGAGCAGCAACTGTGGAACACCGTTGAGGAGCTCAGCGATTGGGACGCTGAGTTCGTTTCAGTCACGTATGGAGCAGGCGGCTCGACCAAGGCGCCAACGCTTTCCGCCGTGCGCAAAATGATCCATGAGACGCCGTTTACGACCGCATCGCATCTGACCTGCGTCGGGGCAACGCGTGAGGACACCCATCGGGTGATCGACGAGTTCCTGGCTGCGGGCGTTCGCCGTTTCGTCGCCCTGCGTGGCGATCCGCCGGGCGGCGTTGGCTCGGCCTATCAGCCGCATCCGGGCGGCTATGCCAATGCTGCTGAACTGGTGGGAGCTTTGCGCGAGCGCGGCGATTTCGATATCTCCGTGTCGGCCTATCCGGAAAAGCATCCGGAAAGCCGTGATACGGCAGCCGATATCGATATGCTGAAGCGTAAAGCGGAAAACGGTGCCGATCGGGCGCTGACCCAGTTTTTCTTCGATAATGATGCGTTTGAGCGCTATCATGATCGCGTTCGCGCGGCTGGCATCAAGATTCCGGTCGTGCCGGGCATCATGCCGATCCAGAACCTGACCCAGCTGAAACGCTTTGCCGGTGCTTGTGGCACGACTATTCCGTCCTGGCTCGACGAGCGTTTCGACGGTCTTGAGGAGAATACCGAAGAGCGTGCCAGGGTCGCCGCTGAAGTTGCTGCCGAGCAGATCCAGGATCTGATGCGCCGTGGCATCCATGAGTTTCATCTCTACACGATGAACCGTTCGGCGCTCGTCTCGGCCGTCCTCGAACGGCTGGGTCTTGAGCGCAAGGTGGATGCGCGCGCCGGCGCCGCTGCCTAAAACTTTCGCCCGATTTACTCATAAAAAAGCGCATGTCCTGCTGGGACATGCGCTTTTCTAATGAAACAGGAGTTTTGTTAGCTTTTCGGAGTTTGGTCGTCTGCGAATTTCGCCGAAGCCGTTAGATGAAAAGCATCGTCACGACGAAAGCGAAGGCCGCACCGACCACTAGGACGTTGATGGATCGCGTTAATCCCATGTCTTCCTCCTCAGTCAGCCGTTAAATTTTATGTCGAAAATGTGTTGCTTGGAAAGAACATTCGATGCTGCGGCGCGGTAACGAGCTCGCGACGTGATTCATGGCTTTGTGGCAATGATTTGAATTTGCTTTATAAAAGGCGATTGTGAGCTCAATGACGGGCTGTGAATAAATATTAATATGTTGTGACTGTGGACCATCTGAGTGGAGCGTGAGATCATGTTTCCCGCGTTCTGACGCTGCGTTTCATCCACATGAAAAGTCGCCCATCGAGAACGAGCAGACCTGCGGCGATGAGCAGCATGCCGGCGATTTCGGCAGGCCCTATCCGCTCGCCGAGAAAGAGGAAGCCAAGTAATAGCGCGCTTGGCGGCACCAGCAGTGTGACGAGGGAGGTGTTGGTGGCGCCGGCAAGCTCGATGATGCGAAAATAGAGGATGTAAGCAAACGCGGTCGACAAGAGCGCCAAGCCGAGAATAGCGGCAATCGCCGTCACCGGCGGGACGGCAAGCGTCCAAGGCTGGTCGATCAGCAGCGCAAGCGGCAGCATGATGAGCGAGGAGCCGGTCAGCTGGCCCGCCGCCACGACCGGCGGCGCGATGCCCTTGAAGCGCTTGGCATAGATCGCGGCAAAGCCATAGGAGATCGCGGCGAGGATCGGCAATGACAGCGCCCAAAAGGGAACCGAGCCGCTGCTGGTGATGCTCGGCCCGAGCAACACGGCCGTTCCGAGCAGGCCGGTGAGACAGCCGATCAGCTTGGCCGATGTCAGACGTTCGTCGGTGGTAAGCTGATTGCCGATCAATACGGTCCACATCGGCGTCGTCGCGTTCAGGATCGATGCAAGCCCGGCGCCCATCTGCGTCTGGCCGCAGAAGATCAGCGCATGCGGAATCGCATTGTTGATCAAGCCCAGCAGCAGAAATTGCCGCCAATGCTGCCGCAGCGACTGATAGATGCCAAGGCGACCGGCAAGGTAGATGTGCAGCGCCACTGCCGCCAAGGACAGACGCAGCAGGACGAGCGTGAAAGGTGGCACATGGTGAACTGCGATGCGCGCGAAAAAGAAGGAACCACCCCAGATCAGCCCCAGCAACAGCAGCAGGCCCCAGGTTGAAGCGCTCATTCGATGTTCGCCATTCATGGCATCTCTCCCCTTTCGATGCATCTAAACCGGAAGAGTGCGGGCTCGCCACCCGTTTCTTGCTGCTTTGGGGTTGTGGGTGCTCACGGCTACGAGGGGAGCAGGTACAAAAAAGGCGGCCCGGAGCCGCCTTTTCGATCGATGTATAGGAGAAATCAGAGCGCGCTGAGCAGCGCCGCCGTCGCCCAGCCATCTGCCGGCAACCCCAGACGGAACTGTTCCTTCTGGATGGCGACACGCGTGCCGGAACCCAAAATGCCATCGATCTTGCCGACATCGTAGCCGCGGGCCACGAGCTTGGTCTGAAGCGCCTTCATGTCGACATCGTTGAGACCCGCCTCGGGGTTGCCCTTGTTATAGGGCGGAGCGCCGGCAAAGCGGGTGGCGAAATAGGCGGCCGAGGTCGTGTAGATGAACGACTGGTTCCAGCCGAGATAGGTATTGTAGTTCGGATAGGTGAGGAAGGCAGGTCCCTTGCGGCCCTGCGGCAGAATGAGTGCTGCCGGCAGGGAGCCGAAGTTGGTATTTCCGTCGCGCGGTGTGACGCCAAGCTTGAACCAGTCAGCAGCCGTCAGCGTGCCGCCGATGCCGGATTTTTCCCAGGGAAGGTTATCCGGAACCGTGACTTCCTGCAGCCAGGGCTGGCCGCGCTGGAAGCCGAGATGCTGGAGGAAGCGCGCTGTCGTCAGGATGACGTCGGGTGCGCTGGTCTTGAGATTGACATGCCCGTCGCCGTCGCCGTCCGTGCCGTAAGCGATGATATCGGGCGGCAACATCTGCGTCTGGCCGATCTCGCCAGCCCATGCACCCGTCGTCGTTGCCGGGTCGACGTCGCCGCGCTGGACGAGTTCGATCAGTGCAATCAGGCGCGGGCGGAAGAAGTCCGGCCGGCGGCAATCATGCGAGAGGGTGACCAGCGCATTGCGGGTGTTGAAATTGCCCTGAACGGCGCCAAAATCCGTTTCCATCGCCCAGAAGGCGGTGATGACACCGGGAGGCACGCCATAGTCCTGTTCAGCCTTGGCGAAGACGTCGGCATATTGCTTCATCTTCTGGCGGCCGATGTCGAGGCGGCCCTGGCTGACGGTGCGCTGCGAGAATTCGAGGAAGGTCTGGCGGAAGACACCCTGGCTGCGGTCCATTGCTAGAACCTTGGGGTCGATCTGCGCACCGGCGAACGTCTTGTCGGCGGCCGCGGCATCCGCACCATCGGCAATCGCCTCAGCCTTTACGCCAGCCAGAAAAGCTGCGAGATCGCCACCGCAGGCTACTTTTGGCGTCGCGTCGCTGCTCGCGGGCGGCACTGCGGCCGGAGCCGCGCTCTGTGCCATTGCCGTACCGGTCATAGCGGAAGCGAGGAGCAACGCAAGAGCGCTGCGTCGAATGGTGTGGCGATCCATGAGCGATCCTTCCTAGTGATAGAATAGGGTCGCTTTCACAGAAGATTGTGACATAAGCAAGAGTGAAATGGGCTCAGTATTAAGAATTTCCCTGCTTCTCTACTGCAGCCACCCAGTTTTGCCAGTTCTGCTCGGAGCCGGCAAAAACATTGATGTCCGTCGGGCCTTTGATGCCGGGGATTACGCCCGTCGAGGTGTATTGCCAGAAGGCCCAGCTGCGGTCTGCGTAGGTCTCTTTCGGATGCTTGGCGACCGAGCGAACCCAGAAGTGATAGTCCTTGAAATAGCCGACAAGATTTTCGCGGTGGAAGTCGACCGAAGTATAGATGATCGGGCGCTTGCCGTAATAGGCCTCCAGGCGATCCATGAACCGCTTGATTTCCGTTCGCACCGTTTCAGGAGCCGGTCTGGTCTTGCAGGTCGGGGAGCCAGGGTTCCATTCGACGTCGACGACGGGCGGAAGCGCCATGGCATCCTTCGGCACATTGCGGATGAACCAATCGGCCTGTTCGTCGGCGGTGGAGCAGAAATAGAAGAAATGATAGGGCGCGTGCAGAAGTCCTGCGGCGCTGGCCTCGTTCCAATACTCGGTGAAACGAGGATCGATCCGATCCTTGCCCTCCGTCGCCTTGATGAAGACAAAGGCGACGCCGGAGTTCTTGACGGCTTTCCAATCGATATCGCCCTGCCATTTGGAAATATCGATGCCATGGATGGGGTGGCGCTCGGGATGATCGCGGCCGAAGTCCTGGGGTTTCGTATCGGCGAACCTGGTCTTGGGAAGGGCCGCTGTCGACAGGGCATCATAGCCTGTCGTGCAGCTATTCAAAAAGAGAGCGAGCGGCAGTAGGCATGCCAGAAGCCGGCGCATAGGTTTCCTGTAATGGCGCGAGTGATCTTGCTGCCCCAAGATTTGGCTTCCGTAATATGGTCCCCGAGAATCCGAAAGAGCGGCAGACCATACCGTTGCCAGCTGGTCTTGCCACTTTATTCACCATATCAACGTAAAAAATGCGTTATCTTCAAGCAAATTCTTATGCTTGGCGGCTTCCAGGGCCGGATTTTACGCTGGAATCCATCGCTACTCAGGCGGCGTGCCGGGTCGCCACGGCTCGCCAGGCATAACCGCGGCCGATCTTTTCGGTTTTCACCGACATCCCTCGCGCTGCAGCCTTCTCTTCCAGCACCGTCAGAAGATCGGCACGGGGAGTGACGTGGAATTTCTTCAGCCAGCCCTTGAGCATGGCGCGGAACCAGCCCGGCAACCCTTCCTGCTGGCCGAAATCGACGATGTGAAGCTCGCCACCCGGCGCGACTGCGTCGAGCGATGCGTCGATGGCATTTTTCCAGTCCGGGATCATCGAGAGCGCGTAGGAGATCATGACGCGGTCGAAGCCGTCGACGCTGAAATCGGCCGGCGAAAAGGCCGTGGCATCGGCGACGCGAAAATCCGGCATCTCCTTCAAGCCGCGAAAATTGCCGCGCGCCGAGATCAGCATTTCCTGCGAGATGTCGAGGCCATAGAGCCGGGCTGAAGGGAAGCGTCGATAGGCGAGCAGCATATTGCGGCCCGTGCCGCAGCCCACTTCCAAGAGCGAGCCGCCGGTGGGTACATTCAGCTGCTCGATCGTTCGATCGCGGCCGAACAGGTAATACTTGCGGGTCAGGTCATAGATGTGACGCTGATAGCGGTACATGCCGTCCATCAGCTTGGCGTGGTTATTCGCGCTGGTTTCTACGCCCGTATCCGCCTGGCTCACGCTTTTTTCCCGTAGATGTGGAAGCCGCCGTAGATGGCCGAACGGTCACGGGCGTTGAGTTCCTGTGAACGCTCTTCGAAATAGACCCACTGGTCGCGGATCGCTGGAGAGAGGCGGCCTTCGATGATGCTCTTTTCCGCGGCCGTGCGGAAGATGACGCGGGCGCCTTCGCGCGCCGTGCGAGTGATCTCCGCCCAGAGGCCATTGAGCTGCTCGTCGGTCATCCAGTCCTGCGCATCGAGCAGGATGTAGCGATCGCGCGAGGCTGCCGGCTTGGAAGCGAGAAGCTCGGTGAAATTGGCGTGATGCACGTCGACGCGGTCGGCATTGGCGCGGATCGCGGCATAGTGCTCAGGCTTCAGATAGGTTGGCAGAGGACCCTGATGCTGAGCCGCGTAGCGGCGCGAGAATGCCTGCCAGGCAAAGTAATTGTCGCGCATCGGGAAATGACAGGCGAGCTTTTCCAGACGGTGCTTCAGCACGGAGGAAATGGAATCGTCGCCGGCGAGGCTCGCAAGCTCGTCATATTGCTGCGGCGGGATGCCAAGGCCGAAGAGCGAGCTTTTGCGGCCGAGCAGCCAGCGAACGGCGCGCTTGTCGAAGATCGGAGCGATTTCCTCTTCGAAGAACTGCCGTTGCTCGCGCATGGTGCGGGCTTCCGTCATCTTGTCGAGGCGAACGCCGTGCAGGCGTGCCAATATATGGGCGGCGCCGATAAACCGGCCGAGAAGGCCGGTCTTGTAGATATTGCGGTTGAAGACCGTGATGCGGCGGCGGCCGTAGAGATCGCGACCGTCCCAGTAGGCCGCCGTTGCCGTGTCGAGGCGCGGCGCGATGAACTGGTCGTAGGCCTGGCTATTGGCCGTAATGTCTGGCGTTCCGAAGAAGCGCACCAGATCCGCGTGGCCGGGAAGCAGGCGGAAGGCCGCGAGCTTCAGCTTGTTCAGCGCGATATGGTGGCGATTGAGGTCGACGACGTCGATGGATGCAGGATTTTGCGAGAGATAGGCGAGCATGTTGCAGCCGCCCGAACCGATGGTGACGATGCGATGATGCGCCTGCAGCTCCATCGCCTCCATATCGATATCCGGATCTTCCCAAATTTGCGGATAGACGAGGCCGGAAAACAACATCCCGAACAGGCGCTCGGAGAGGCCAGCTTTAGACAGTGCCTTGTGCTGTAGCAGAGCGTCCTTGAGTTTCCGGTTCTTTTGGAGACCGGCATCCGGGGCGAATTCCGTCATCTGAGTCTTGTCACCGATTTGTGAAGTTCAGGGCGTGTAACCCGGCAATGCTACAGTCTGATGACGCGGGCTGTTGGCAGATTTCGCGGAAATGGACCGTTACGCAGATTTAACGAGCTGCCATGACGATAGGCCTTTCATCTTGTTACGTTTCCTGATTGTCTCCGCCTACCTTTCTGGAGGGTATGTAACATGCGTTTGATATCGAGAGTGATCGGGGCTCTGGTTGTTCTGCTGCTGATCATTGTCGCCGGCGGGGCCGTATGGTTGTCTGTTTATCCGCCGGAATTGCTCAGGGTTGGCGATGGCTATGCGGCAAAGATCGTCTGCTCCAATACGTTCGTGGCCAAACGAGACCCGGACAAGGTGATGGAGGAGGATGTGCAGGCTCCCGGCAATCCGGCGCTTAAGCTCATTCGGGTCTTCGTCGACCGCGACGAAGGGGTTGTCACGGCCCGCTTCCTCGGATTGTTCGCGCCGAACCGTGCGCTCTATCGCGGCGCTCTCGGCTGTGCGCTGGTGCCGGACGGAGATCTGCAGGCGGCTCGCAGCGCCGTCTTCCTCAATAAGGTCAAGGCGCCGAAGAGCGATGCTGTGTGGCCGGATGGGGATACGGTAAACCTCGGTCAGGGCGACGAGGGGACGAAGCTTGCCAACATCGTATCGAATTCGGATCTCGCCGGGCCTGCCATGCGCGCGATCGTCGTCGTCAAGGATGGGCGCATCGTCGCGGAGACCTATGGTGATGGCTTCAGCAAGGGCACACCCCTGATCGGCTGGTCGATGACCAAGACGGTCAATGCCGCCATCATCGGCCGCCTCATGCTGGCCGGGCGCATGTCCTTCGACGATCGGAACCTTCTGCCGCAATGGAGTGCGGACTCACGCAAAGACATCAAGCTCAGCGATCTTCTCGCCATGGAGAGCGGCCTTGCCTTCAACGAGTCATACGGCACTGTATCGGACGTGACGCGTATGCTCTATCTCGATCCGGATGTGACCAGCATCGCAGCCAACGCGCATCAATTGGCTACTCCCGGCGAGCGTTTCAGCTATTCCAGCGGTACGGCAGCACTGCTTTCGCGCCTCTGGATGAACCGGCTGCCTAATCTCAGCGCTGCCATCTCCTATCCGCGCGAGGCACTTTTCGGGCCGCTCGGCATGTACAGCGCCGTTTTCGAGGCCGATGAGCGCGGCACCTTCGTCGGCAGCTCCTATCTCTACGCCAACGCCCGGGACTGGGCACGCTTCGGCCTCTTTCTGCTGCAGGACGGGGTCTGGAATGGGCATCGCCTGCTGCCGGAAGGTTTTGTCGGCGCCATGCGCACGCCGACGAAGGCTTCCGAGAGCGTTTACTCGCAGGTTCAGGCCTGGCTTGCAGGCCCCGGCGGCTCCAATGCACAATTTGGCCTGCCTGCAGATACCTTCTGGATGACCGGTCACGACGGCCAAACGATCGCAATCGTTCCGTCTGCCAATCTCGTTGTCGTGCGGATGGGGTTGACGCCGACCTGGGCGGACTATCGGCCACAAATCCTGGTGAAGCGGATCATGGATGTAATAAAGCCGGCCACGAACTAGGCCGGCTTTTCAGACTATCTCGATAAGATCAGTAATTGCCGTTGGCAACGTCCGTCAGGCCCTTGCGCTTGGCATCGTAGTAGTAGCCACGAGCGTAGAGCTGGACTGCATTGGCTTCCTTGTTTTCTGCCTTGCTGTCTGCCGTCATCCAGGCGCCGCGCAGATATTTGGCGGCGTATTTGATGTTGGTTTCGGCATCGAGAAGGCCGGACGCCGGGCCTTCGTAGCCCATGGACTTCGCCGTATTGTACTTGATCTGCATCAGGCCGAAATATCCAGCGCGGTTATAGGCCTTTGGATTGTAGCGACTTTCGCGGTGAACGACGCGATGGATCAGGGATTCCGGAATTTCGTAGAGCTTGGCGTATTTCTGGATGAGCTTCGAAACGTAGCTCTTCTCTGCCGCCGGAACATCGGAATCATAATTCGGAGTGTTGGTGGTGGTCATGACAGCCGGGACGACCGTCGGGCCGCTGCTGTCGAAATTGAAGTCATAATGCATGCGGTTGTCCGCATAGCGCTGTACGCCGATCTGAGCGGGTGTGGCGAAGGCGACTTCTGCCTGTGCCATCGAATCGGGACGCGGCGTCGGCACCGCAACCTGGATGGCCGCGACATCCGATGTCATCGGAATGGTCGGCTCTCTCTGAGCCACGGAGGCGGAAACCGGCGTGAGCGCGGCATCGCCGGGGCGTGCCGGATTGGGCATCGGGATCGCGACCACGGAAGGCACCAGAGGCACGTCTGATGCTGCATAGGCCGCAGCCGTTGATGTGCCACCAGGGGATGCGCCCGTTGCCGCAGCGATTGCGGCGGTGCCCTGATTGGCCGCGTTTGCCGCCGGCGCGCCGAAGCGGCCCGCGTCCATCTGCTGCTGAGCTACAGCCGCGGCCGCAACGTTTGTCGTGCCCGGAACAACGCGACCGGACTTGAAGATTGCTGTCTGTTGCGGCTGGCGCGGGCCGATGAAGCCCGGAGCGACCGCGGCGATTGTCGCGCTACCTGCAGGCGCGACTGCGCCGGTTGCGGTCAGGGTCGTATTCGGATGCGGCACGTTGGTGTGTGCCGACGGGAGTTCTGCCTGAGACGTCTGCTGCTGCTGAGTGCTTGCGCACCCGGCGAGCGCGCCGCACATCACTGCCGATAAGGCAACGCTGCGCTTCAGGCTGGGAAATCCGATCGTTACCATTCTGTCACTTTCGAAAAAGCCAAACCTAATTTCGATGCAATTCGGCCACAGGACCGCCAAATTCGGTCACAGGATCGATAAAATTATGAATCCCCATTAACCTATCCGTGATCACCCCGCAACCCTGCACCGCTTCAGGCGGCCATCCGGCGGTATCCGGCGGTCACTGCGCCGGCTGCAATCAGCAAGGTTCCGCCCGTTCTGTTAACGGCGCGTTGCACGCTTGCCTTGCGGATGAAGCCGCGTGCCATGTCAGCGACGAACACGTAAATGAGCGAGTTCAGCGCGGCTAAAGTGAGGAAAGTTGCCTCTAGAATAAGCGTTTGCTCAAGAAATGGCTTCGACATGTCGAGAAATTGCGGGACGAACGCAATGAAGAAAACGATGCTTTTGGGGTTGAGGGCGGTTACAACATATGCGTGTAAGAGAATTTTTAACGGTTTTTCCTCTGGGAGATTGTCATTATCGCCGAGCGGACCTGTCACGATGGGTGCTCTCCACAGCTTGATTCCGAGGAAAACGAGGTAGGCTGCGCCGATCAGCTTAAGAATCGTGAATAATGTCGCTGATGTGGCGAGGAGGGCGCCGAGACCAGCGAGCGAGGCGGTCATCGCCGTGAAATCGCCAAGCGTGACGCCCGTCACCGTTGCCAGGGCCGTTTTGCGGCCGTGGCCAAGCGCATAGGATATGACAAGGAGAATGGTAGGACCCGGTATGGCCAACATGATGCAGGACGCGGCGGCGAAAGCGAGCCAGGTTTCGATGGACATGGAATCCTCCCCTAATTCCTATTTCGCCGCCAGCAAAGACATCGGATTGGCCATCCGTCAATCCACCTGATTATCAATCAGGCCGATTGATCGCAGATCAGTCCGGTTGATCACCGATGACTCAGATCTGTGTGTATTTCTGCCCGATATGGTCCATGACTTCGGCGAACCAGGGAGCGGAGATATCGAAGGCCTTGCCGCCCTTGATGCGCGGGAATTCGATAACGCGCAGCTTGCCGCCCTGACCTTCGTCATGTCCGGTGACGCCCGATACCTTATTCAGCGCACTTTCCACTGCGAGATCGACCATGCCCTGGATCAGGCGCAGGTCTTCGCCGTTTGCAGGCGCGGAGCGTGCGAAATAGCCCGACTTCTGCACCATGGAGCGTTCGGCGCCGATGATTGCTGCGAACTGCTTCTGGAACCAGCCGCCGACATTGATGGTGTCGATCTTCACATGGCCGAAGGCATCGCGCTTGACGGTTTCGCCCGAGGCTTCCCGTTCGGTGACGATGGAGTCGAGGCCGGCGCCTTCCGACACGAAGAGCGTTACCTGGCCGGTCTTCTCCATGATGTTGCGCAGCCGTTCGCCTTCCGCCTCGATATCGAACACCATCTCCGGCAGGTAAAGGCCGTCGATGCGCTTCAGGTCGGCATTCATCATGAAGCCTTCGACATATTCGTTGGCGCTGGTCTTCTGGATGTAGGCGCGCGCGGTCGCTGCCGTCAGCCAACCACAGTGACGGCCCATCACTTCGTGGATGACGAGTGTTTTCGGTGCGGCGGTCTGTTCGTTGCTGACATTGTCAAAGAAGTCAGCGCCGACTTCGGCGGCCGTCCAGGCGCCAAGGGACTGACGGATCGGCACGACGTCGTTGTCGACGGTCTTCGGCAGGCCGACGACGGTCAGATCATAGCCGTTGGCGCCGAGATAAGCAGCGAGATCGGCGGCGGTCGTATTGGTGTCGTCGCCGCCGATCGTGTGAAGGATGGTGACGCCGTCGGAAGCCAGCCGCTCGGCTGCGACGCGCAGCGGGTTTTCGCCTTCCTTGACCAGGCCGCGCTTGACGCAGTCTGCGATGTTCGTGAGCTTGACGCGGCTGTTGCCGATCGGCGAACCGCCATAGCGGTGCAGCAGATAGGCCTTTTCTCGCATGGCCTGCGTCACCTCGATGCTGTCACCCAGCAGAACCCCCTGGTAGCCGGAACGATAGGCTATCATGTCGAGATCGGGCGCCACATCGCTATAGCGCTGGATCAGCCCGCCAACGGCAGACGAAAGGCAGGGCGCCAATCCACCGGCAGTGAGCATTGCGACTTTCTGTTTGGCCATGGGGATCCTCCTTGCAGGCAAGCTGCGTCATTTCAATGGTTGCGGTGGAATGGATGCGACAGGCAGGCAAGGGTGTAAAGTAAAGAATTTAAGAAAGCGGCGGTTTGTTTCGTCTTCAAAAGCCGGGCGAGGGCAATTGGACGACAGTTCGCAATGCAGCATCATTACCAAATTGTGAAAAGTGTTTTCGGGCTTGCGACGAATGGACTGCTTGCAATGGCAACCATTATTTGATCAAGGTGTTCTACTATTTGAGTAGGATATAGAGACCGGCATGTCGTTCTGGGAAAAATTGCTGAATGCTATCGGTAGCACCGCCGGCAATGCCCTGTCGGCGGTGGTCGAGGCTATTCGCACCGTCTTTGAAGGCGATCCAGAAACGCGCCGTAAAGTGGCATTTTCCGTCGCCATAATTGCTCTTTCCGCCAAAATGGCGAAAGCGGACGGCGTGGTGACGGAAAACGAGGTCAACGCGTTTCGCGAGATCTTCGAATTTCCGCCCGATCAGGCGAAAAATGTCGCTCGTCTTTATAATCTGGCACGTCAGGACGTGGCCGGCTACGAAGCCTATGCGGAGCGGCTTTCCTCTCTTTGCGAAACCTGCACGAAGAATTGCCCTGTGCTGGAAGATGTGCTGGACGGCCTCTTCCATATCGCCAAGGCCGACGGTCTGATCCATGAGAAGGAAATGGCGTTCCTTCAGCATGTGGCCGAAATCTTCCATATGAGCGAGGAGCGGTTCGAGCAGATCATGGCGCGACATGTCAATGTCGGCGGTCGCGATCCCTACAAGGTGCTCGGTGTCTCGCGCCAGGACGATTTCCCGACGATCCGCCGCCGCTACCATGGCCTCGTCTACGAGAACCATCCGGATCGCCTCGTGTCGCGAGGGGTTCCCGAGGAGTTCCACGTCATCGCCAATGAGCGCATGGCAGCTCTGAATGCGGCTTATGCCGAGATCGAGAAAGAACGCCGCGCAGCATGAGTGCATTCAAGGCCGATTTCGCTCGCGCCCAGGTGCAGCCTTCGCCGAACCATGGCGAGAGGCGAGATGGACGTCGGCCTGATATCATCCTTCTGCATTATACCGGCATGGGGACCGCCGAAGGAGCTTTGGACTGGCTCTGTCGTCCGGAGAGTCAGGTGTCGAGCCACTATTTCGTCTTCGAGGACGGTCGCGTCATGCAGCTTGTTCCAGAGGAGCGCCGAGCCTGGCATGCGGGCAAGAGCTCCTGGCATGGCGAAACAGACATCAACTCATCGTCGATCGGCATAGAGATCGCCAATGCCGGCCACCCCGGCGGACTGCCTGAATTCCCCGATGCGCAGATCGAAGCGGTGATCGAACTGTGTCGCGATTGCGGCCAACGCTGGGCAATCGCACCCGAACGTGTGCTTGGACACTCCGATGTCGCGCCTGTGCGCAAGGTCGATCCAGGCGAGAAATTCCCTTGGGCACGGCTGGCTGCGGCAGGTGTCGGACACTGGGTTGAGCCGGCTTCGATCACCGGCGGTCGCTTCTTCCAGAAGGGCGATGTGGGCCAGCCGATCGAGGCCTTGCAGTCGATGCTTTCGCTCTATGGCTACAGCACTGAAATAAATGGCGAATTCTCGGAAAAGCTCAAAGGGGACGTTGAGGCCTTCCAACGTCATTTCCGGCAGGAGCGAGTGGACGGCATTGCTGATTTCTCCACGATCGATACGCTGCATCGCCTACTTTCGACTTTGCCCCGTTATTCGTAACTCGTTCGATCCCGTCGTCTGCATCTATAGCCGGCTATAGATGCAAAAAAGCGTAACTCCCTGCTACGCCACAGCTTTTCCCTATTATCTCCGCATTGCATTGGTCTAACGACGCTCGCTGAACGGCGGTCGCGCCGTCTGGGTTTGTGTGTCGCGCGGCCGTAGACGACCAATGGGGACTGTGCATTCCGGCGGCTCTTTTTGCCTCCAGCCGGACGTGATGGCTTGTGCTGTCCGCGGTCCCGCCCCTGGAGACAAAAGACTACATGAAAAATTTGATTGTTGCGGCTGTGGCATGCGTGGGCGTGCTGCTGGTGGGATATGATTGCGCCTTTGCGGGCCAGCGTCACGCAAAACAGAAAACTGTTCCTCTCAAGATCGTCAGCCGCACCACCGGCTTTCCGGTTCCCAATGTTCCCGCCGAATTGCGCGACGCCGAGACCTCCTTCGCACGGCAAAATCGCTATTCCGCACTGATTGCCAAATATGCCAAGCAAAACGGCGTTGCAGTTGAACTGGCGACCGCCGTCATCAAGATCGAAAGCAATTTTAATCCGCAAACCCGGGGTAGCGCGGGCGAGATCGGCCTGATGCAGATCAAGCCGGCAACGGCCCGGCTGATGGGATATTCCGGACGAGCCAAGGGGCTGTACGATCCCGAGACGAACATCAAGTTCGGCATGAAATATCTTGCCATGGCACAGGATCTCGGCGGCGGTCCGACCTGCAACACCATCCTCAAATACAATGCCGGGCATGGTGCCACGCGCATGAACCCGATCTCGAAGCGCTATTGCGGCAAGGTGCTTGCACTTCTGGATTGACATTCATGCTAGGATTTCGAGTAGGGCGGAATCGCTTTCCGTGCTATCGAAATCGCGACTATGGATGAGGGTTACAGCATGGCAGCGGATTTCAGGTTCATCGTCGTTGGCCGGGGCATGATGGGAGCAGCGGCTGCCCGTCACCTGGCAAACCAAACGGACGGCGTTGCCGTCATCGGGCCGGATGAACCTGAAGATCGCGCCAGCCATCAGGGCGTCTTCGGCAGTCATTACGATGAGGGCCGCATCACCCGCACGATCGATCCGGACACGGATTGGGCTCGCCTCGCAAACCGTTCGATCAGTCGCTATGCGGATATCGAACGGGATAGCGGCATCCAATTCTATGCGCCGGTCGGCTGCCTTGTCGTCGGTCCGAAGCGGGGCGGCGAAACGAGTTATGTCGGTGATGTCGTAGAAGCGGCCGGACGTCTCGGCGTACAGACGGACATTCTCGACGATGCCGAGCTCAAGGCGAGGTTTCCCTTCTTCTCCTTCGCATCGGGAAGCGAAGGGGTGTTCGAACCGCACGGGGCCGGCCATATCAGCCCGCGCCGGCTGGTCAAGGCGCAGTCTCTGCTGGCAGAGAAAGCCGGCGCGCGCGTCATCAAGCAGACGGCGCTGTCGATCCGCGACGAGGGCGGATTTGCAGCCGTGACAACCGCCGAGGGCGAGACATTCAGCGCCGAAAGAATATTGCTCGCCGCCGGCGGTTTCTCCATTGCCGAGAATCTCTTGCAGCAGCCGGTTGAGATGAAGGTTTATGGCCGCACGGTCACTTTCTTCGAGGTCAGTGAGACCGAGGCTGAGGCGCTTTCCGGCATGCCTTCGCTGATATCGAAAGCAGCTGACGATGTGGACAGCATCTACATGTTGCCGCCGATCCGCTATCCGGATGGCAAATACTACATGAAGATCGGTGGCGATCCCGACGATCTGCAATTCAAGACCGAGGCGGAACTGCGCGCATGGTTCCGTACCGCCGGCCGCGAGAAGGCGCGCGAGCATCTGGTGCGGATATTCCACTGGCTCGTTCCTGGCGTAAAACGGCCACCGGCTTTCACCAATTCCTGCGCTGTCTCCTATTCGCCGACCGGCTACCCCATGATCGGCTACACCTCTTCGCCGCGCGTTGCGGTTCTGACGGGCGGCTGCGGCACGGCTGCCAAGAGTTCAGATGAAATCGGCAGGCTCGGGGCGGAGATGCTGCTCGCAGGTCGAATCAAGGACGAAGGCTACAGCACGGATTTCTCAGCGCATTTCCGCAACTGACATCCGCTCTTCACAAATCAGCATATTTCGATGGCAATTGCGAGCGGTCTCGGTTAATGAGCCTGTGCCAGTTGGCCGGGCAGCCGCGCTTCATCAATGCCGAAAGGCGATGAGGTGAGGAAAGTCCGGGCTCCACGGAAACACGGTGCCGGATAACGTCCGGCGGGGGCAACCTCAGGGAAAGTGCCACAGAAAGCAAACCGCCCGATCTCAGGATCGGGTAAGGGTGAAAGGGTGGGGTAAGAGCCCACCGCGTCTCTGGAAACAGCGACGGCACGGAAAACCCCACCGGGAGCAAAACCGAATAGGGATGACACGGAGCGCGCAAGCGCTCCAGCCTGTTTCCGGGCCGGTCATCCGGGTGGGTTGCAAGAGGCGTCGCGCAAGCGCCGTCCCAGATGAATGGCTGCCACGTTCCGGCCTCGGTCGGAGCCATACAGAACCCGGCTTACAGGCCAACTGGCAAATCATCGCGTCACTTCGAAAGGCGCGTCCGACGCTCCCGCGAAATAATTTTGGACGCTGCCGAATGCCCTGAGTTTCTGGGGTTCCCGGCCTCGGTGGGCGAGGGTTTTCGCTTGTGAAAACAATCCGTTTCGGGACGTCTCCTGAAGCCGATCCTAACCTTTCGTTAAACTTAACGTCTTATGAATATTCAGGCTGCGGCCGCGTCTGACGTGGCTTCATCCCATTGACGCCCATATGGTCCCATGGTATCCCAAAACAACACTGCACAAGGGCAAATCAGAGCCCAATCATCGCAAAGCCATGATTGCTCCCGTTCTGGGGGTGTCGAGAGGGTGTCGGCTCTTTCGGCTTGCGAAGCTGTGTCCGATTTTGGCTGTGCCTGTAAGCGAGTAGCGGCTTGCGGGTCATGGGGGACGGGTGTTTCGCGTCATGAACCGCTTCCTGTCAAATGCGACCAACCGGATCGATTCCAAGGGGCGGGTTTCCGTGCCTGCGGCCTTTCGTTCCGTACTGGCGGAGCGCAATATCCAGGAGCTGTACTGCTTTCAGGATTTTGTGTTTCCGGCGATCAGCGTCGGCGGTCTCGATCTGCTCGATCGCTTCGAGCGGCAGATTGCGGCGGACGATCCGTTTTCGCCGGCGGCGAACCAGATGTCGCTCCTCATTCACGGGGGCGGGGTCTTCATGAAGCTCGACGCCGAAGGGCGGTTGATGGTCACGGATTTCATCCGCGACTTTACCGGAATTGCAGGCGAAGTGACCTTTGTCGGTCGGGCGGATCATTTTCAATTGTGGCGACCGGAGGCCTTCCTGGCCTTGCAGTCGCAGGCACGAGAGGAGCGCAGGCTGGCGGGCAGGCGCTCGGAATAGAGCGGAGAAGCGGAATGGCGGCGAATTCAGGCGGAGGTTCTTCTGATGCCGGTGGCGGACCAGTTCGTCACATTCCGGTTCTTCTTCCAGAAGTGATCGAGGCGCTGGCTCCGGCGCCCGGCAAGATCATCCTCGATGGAACGTTCGGGGCTGGCGGTTATACGTCGGCCATCCTCAAGGCCGGTGCCAATGTGATCGCGCTCGATCGCGATCCGACGGCGATTGCTGCAGGGCAGGCGCTCGTTTCTGTCCATGCCGGCCACCTCAATCTTATTCAATCGCAGTTTTCCGAGCTGGCCGATCACGCGCCCGATGGCGGCCTTGATGGCGTCGTGCTCGATATCGGCGTCTCGTCCATGCAGATCGACGAAGCCGAGCGCGGCTTTTCCTTCAGCAAGAACGGCCCGCTCGATATGCGCATGTCGGCAAGCGGCGTATCGGCCGCAGATGTCGTCAATCGCGCAAAGCTCGCCGATCTCATTCGCATCTTCGTGTTTCTGGGCGAGGAAAAGCAGGCGCCGCGCATCGCGCATGCGATCGAGAAGCATCGTGCAGAAGCTCCCTTCGTGACCACCCGCGATCTGGCCGGGCTGATCGAGATCGTGACGCCGCGAAAGGCCAAGGACAAGATTCATCCGGCGACGCGGGTCTTCCAGGCCTTGCGGATTTTCGTCAATGACGAGCTCGGCGAGCTGGCCCAGGCATTGTTTGCGGCAGAGCGCGCCCTCAAGCCGGGCGGCCGCCTCGTTGTTGTCACCTTCCATTCGCTGGAAGACCGGATCGTCAAGAAGTTCTTTGCCGATCGCTCGGGCCGTGCTGCCGGATCGCGTCACATGCCGATCGTAAATGAGCGGCCTGCCACCTTCGAGCCGGTCGGCAAGTCGATGATTTCTGCGAGTGACGCTGAGGCGGAAGTCAATCCGCGCGCTCGTTCGGCCAAATTGCGTGCGGGGGTTCGCACTTTGGCTCCGGCGGAGGCTGCAGATCTTTCGATTTTCGATCTGCCCAATCTCGCCAGTCTCGGAAAGCTTGGGGGCTAAAATGCTGAAGACTTTTGACATCGTGCTGATCGGCGTCATGACGGCCATGGCCAGCGTGACCTATACGATCAAGCATCGTGCCGAGCTGAAGCTGGAGGAGGTTCATCGCCTCGAATCCGAAATCAAGCTTGAGAGGGATACGATCGATCTCCTCAAGGCGGACTGGGCGCTGGTTTCTCAGCCGAACCGGCTCGAGCGCCTCGTCAACAACTATAATAGCGAACTTCAGCTGCAGCCGACGCTCTCGACGGCGATCGTTCAGCCGAGCGAATTGCCGATGCTGCGTTCGCAGCTTCCGCCGCCAACGGTAACGGCCTCCAACGATCCGAAGAGCGGCAAGGCAGGTGGCGCCAAGAGCGGCGCGTCGGTCGCCTCGAGCAATGGCGATACGACGGATGCGCAGATCAGGAAGGCCATTGCCGATGTGGCTGCCGCTCCGGCGCCGAGGCCGAAACCACCCGCCCTTGCCAAGCGCAAGAAGCCGGATGTCGACAACATGGCAACGGGATCGGTGAGGGAATAATGTCTTTTCTTTCTCGCATCATGGTCCTGAAGAGCAAGGCCCACTTCTCCACTGACGGCAACAACCGCCCGGGCGACGGATCCTCTCGTTCGAGCTTCGAGGGCGTGCGTAAGCGCAAGTCCAATCAGGCAAAAAGCCGCGTCGTCCTGTTGGTCGCGAGCTTCGTTGCAGTCTACTGCGTGATCGGCGGCCGGCTTGCCCAGTTCGCCATGACCTTGCCGGATATGACGTCGAGCATTCTGCCGCCGGATCGTCTGATGGCCTCGCGCCCTGATATCGTCGACCGCAACGGCGCCCTGCTTGCAACCGACATCCGCACCGTCTCGCTGTTTGCCGAGCCGAACAAGATCATCGATGTGGACGAAGCTGTTGAGGAATTGCGCAAGGTCCTGCCGGATCTCGACGCCAAGTCGACCTATAAGAAGCTTTCGGCGAAGTCCTCGCACTTTGCCTGGCTGCGTCGGCAGCTGACGCCGAAGCAGCAGAGCCAGATTCTGGCGCTCGGCATTCCCGGTATCGGCTTCCGCCCCGAGAAGCGCCGCTTCTATCCAGGCGGTACGACCGCTCCTCACATTCTCGGCTACGTCAATATCGACAATCGCGGCGTTGCCGGAATGGAGAGATATATCGACGACCAGGGGCTTGCCGATCTCGCTGCTGCCGGCATGACCAACGATCAGCCGCTGCAGCCGGTGAAGCTTTCGATCGATCTGCGCGTGCAGGGTATTGTCCGCGATGCGGTCGTCAACGCAGTGAAGAATTTTCAGGCCAAGGGCGCGGGCGCCGCGGTGCTCGACGTGCATACGGGTGAGGTGCTAGGCTTGGCCTCGGCTCCCGACTTCGATCCGAATTATCCGAACGAGGGCGCCACCGAAGGCTGGCTCAACCGCATGACGAACGGAACGTTCGAAATGGGATCGACCTTCAAGACCTTCACCATGGCGATGGCGCTGGATGATGGCAAGATAACGTTGCGTAATGCCTTCGATGCCACTAATCCGATCCGTATCGGTGGCTTTACCATCAAGGATTTCCACGGCCAGCGTCGCGTTTTGACCGTTCCTGAAATTTTCCAGTATTCCTCGAACATCGGCACGGCCAAGATCGCCGATCTCGTTGGTATCGATGGCCATAAGGAATTCCTCACCCGTATCGGCCTACTCACGAAGATGCAGACCGAATTGCCCGAGGTGAAAATGCCGTCGCAGCCACGCGTCTGGAAAAAGATCAATTCTATCACGATCTCCTTCGGTCATGGTGTCTCGACGACGCCGCTGCAGACAGCTGTCGCGGGAGCCGCACTCGTCAATGGCGGTAAGCTGATCGAGCCGACCTTCCTGCCGCGCACGCGCGACCAGGCGGATGCCATTGCCAAGATGGTCGTGAAGAAGAGCACCAGCGACGACGTCCGCTTTCTTCTCGAGTTCAACGGCACGAGAGGCTCGGGTCGCAATGCACGCGTTCCCGGCTACAATGTCGGCAGCAAGACCGGCACGGCCGATAAGGTCGTCAACGGCCGGTATTCCAATACGCTGAACTTCAATACCTTTATGGCTGTGTTTCCGATCGACAATCCGCAATACATCGTCATGACCTTCATCGACGAGCCGAAGAGCGGCGAGCGCGGCGGCGGAACGATTTCGGCCTTCACGGCCTTGCCGATCGCCCGTGATATCGTCGCCCGCTCGGCGCCGATTCTCGGGGTACAGCCCAGTTTTGGAAAAGATGACTCGGCCTTGCTGGCGTCTTATTAAGCGTGAAAGAATACACACGTCGATTCGCGAGGGGCGGACTGATCGAGAAGGCGAAAAGTACATTCGATGAACTTGCGGGATATTGCCGGGAATGCGTTTCCGGAACTCAACACACATATTGGCGGGGCGCTTGGCGATCTTGAGATAAGCGGGATCTCTGCCGACAGCCGCAAGGTGGTGCCAGGCATGGCATTTGTCGCCGTTGCCGGCACGAAGGCCGATGGCGCGAGTTTCATCGCCGACGCTGTTTCGCGCGGTGCCTCCGTCATCGTTGCGGGTCATGAGGCCAACGCCGGTAATGTGCCCGTCTTGCAGGTCTCCGAGCCACGCCGGTTCCTCGCTGTCGCCGCTGCACGTTTCTACGGACGGCAGCCGGAAACGATGGTGGCTGTGACGGGAACTGCGGGCAAGACCTCGGTTGCTTCCTTCACACGGCAAATCTGGGCCTATGCCGGCCACCCCGCCGCCATGATCGGCACGACCGGCGTCGTTTCGCCGACCCGCAACGAATATGGTGCGTTGACGACGCCCGATCCGGTGTCGCTGCACAAGCTGCTGGCCGAGCTTGCCGACGAGGGTGTCACGCATGCGGCTATGGAAGCATCCAGCCATGGCCTCGACCAGTTTCGGCTTGATGGCGTGAAGCTTGCCGCCGCCGGCTTCACCAATCTTGGCCGCGATCACATGGATTATCATCCGACGGTCGAGGATTATATGGCCGCCAAGATGCGGCTATTCCGCGACTTGCTGCCGAAGGGCTCGCCGACCGTTATCTTTGCCGATGACGCGTGGTCCCCTCAGGCAATTGCTGCTGCCCGCGATGCGGGGCAGGATGTCCGCACAGTCGGGCGCAAGGGCGATTTCCTTGCGTTGAAGCGCGTCGAGCACTTCCGGCACAAGCAGATCGCCGAGGTGCATGTCGATGACGACATCTTCGAAGTTCATATCCCGCTTGCCGGAGATTTCCAGATCGCCAATGCGCTTGTCGCTGCCGGTCTCGCAATCTCGACCGGCGTTGCCGCATCGGTCGCCATGGCGGCACTGGAGAAGCTTGTCGGTGCGTCCGGCCGCCTGGAGCTCGTCGGTCATACGCATGACGGCGCGCTTGCCTATGTTGACTATGCCCACAAGCCGGATGCGCTTGAAAACGTCCTGAATTCGGTGCGGCCGTTCACGACGGGGCGCGTCATCGTCGTTTTCGGCTGCGGTGGGGATCGCGATCGTGGCAAACGTCCGATCATGGGCGAGATCGCCTGCCGTCTTGCCGATGTCGTCGTTGTCACCGACGACAATCCGCGCTCCGAGGATCCGGCAACGATCCGCGCGGAGATCATGGCGGCTGCCGCCTGCGCGACGGAGATCGGCGATCGCGCCGAGGCGATCCGCAAGGCAGTCGGACTGCTGAAATCCGGCGATACGCTGATCGTCGCCGGCAAGGGGCATGAGGAAGGTCAGACGATCGGCGGCGTGACGCTGCCGTTCTCCGACCATGCCGAATTGCGCAAAGCATTGGAGGAACTTAAGTCTTGAACTGGCTATGGACAACTGAGGATCTGATCGCTGCAATTTCGGGCCGCTTCGTCGGATCGCTGCCCGCTGGCATCACGGGCATTTCCATCGACAGTCGTTCCATCCAGCCCGGCGAGGCTTTCTTTGCGATCAAGGGTGATCGCGTCGACGGTCACGACTATGCCAATATTGCCATGGCGAACGGTGCAGCCTTCATCGTCATCAGTGAGGCACGCCTGCCGGCAATGGGCAGTCTGACCGTGCCGAAGGTTGTCGTGGATGATGTCTTGGCGGCGCTTGCACGGCTCGGTGTCGCTGCCCGCAAGCGTACGCAGGCGAAGATCATTGCCGTCACGGGTTCCGTCGGCAAGACGACGACCAAGGAGATGCTGCGCCGTGCGCTGACGCCTTCGGGCAAGGTGCACGCCTCCGTTGCTTCCTTCAACAATCATTGGGGCGTTCCGCTGACATTGGCGCGTATGCCCGAGGATACCGATTTCGGCGTTTTCGAGATCGGCATGAACCATCCCGAAGAGATCAGGCCGCTCGTCAAGATGGTGCAGCCGCACGTGGCGATCATCACCACGATCGCGCCGGCCCATCTCGGCAATTTCAATAGCATCAGCGAAATCGCTGCCGCGAAGGCGGAAATTTTCGACGGCGTCGTGCCGGGCGGTCATGCCATTCTCAATCACGACAACGATCAGTTCGAGATGCTGGAGAAGGCCGCCGTGGCGGCCGGCATCGAGCACGTGCACAGCTTCGGCCAGCATGCCAAGGCCGATGTGCGCCTCGCGGAGTTCAATGCTTCGGAAGAGAATTCAACGCTTTGGCTGACCATCGGCGGCGAGACCATGGAAGTGGCGCTTGGTGCGCCTGGCCGCCATATCGCGGAAAATGCGCTTGCCGTGCTCGGTGCGGTCATGCTCGTCGAGGCCGATCTCGATCAGGCGGTCGATGCGCTAGCGGACCTGCAGCCGGAAAAGGGCAGGGGACAACGCCACAAGCGCGCGATCGGCAACGGCTATTTCACGCTGATCGACGAAAGCTACAACGCCAACCCTGCATCCATGCGCGCGGCCATCGCGCTGCTGGCGACGACATCGCCACATGCAGGGCCGGGCGGACGGTCGGGCAGGCGGATCGCCATGCTCGGTGACATGTTGGAAATGGGGGATTATGCCCAGCGCGTGCATGCAAATCTTGCCGGACCGCTCCTGGCGGCCGGTATCGAGCATGTCTGGCTGGCCGGTCCGGAGATGGCGGCTTTGAGGGATGAGCTGCCGGAAAGTGTTCATGTCGAATATCACGAGACGACTGAGGAACTCTCGGAATTCGCGCTCAATTCTGTCGCCGCCGGCGACGTCTTGATGGTGAAATCGTCGCTGGGAATGGGGTTTGGAAAGATCGTAGCGGGCTTGCTTGACAAGTTTCCCGCATTTTCCGACACGGGCCCTCAAACCCATCAGGGGCTTTAGAAAGGGCTCTTATGCTGATCTGGCTTGCCGAACTGTCGGACCATATTCATTTTTTCAGTACCCACTTCAGATTCTTCAATCTGTTCAGATACATCACATTTCGTACCGGCGGTGCCCTGTTCACATCAGCGTTGATCGTCTTCCTGTTCGGACCGCGAATCATCTCCTCCCTGCGCGTGCGTCAGGGTAAAGGGCAGCCGATCCGCGCCGATGGTCCGCAGACGCATTTCAAGAAGGCCGGTACCCCGACCATGGGCGGCCTGATGATTCTGGCCGGTATCGTCGTCTCGTCGCTGCTTTGGGCCGATCTTGCCAATGTCTATGTCGTTGCCACGCTGCTCGTCACACTCGGCTTCGGCGCGATCGGCTTCTATGACGACTATCTCAAGGTGACCAAGCAGAGCGACAAGGGCTTTTCCGGTCGCGCGCGCCTCGGCATCGAATTCGTCATTGCCGCCATCGCTGTCTACTTCATGATGACGACGGCATTGTCCTCCGGCCCTGCCGGCTCGACCTTCGGCTCCTCGGTCGCCTTCCCCTTCTTCAAGAGCCTGCTGCTTAATCTCGGCATGTTCTTCGTGCTGTTCGGCGCCTTCGTCATTGTTGCCGCCGGCAATGCCGTCAACCTCACGGACGGCCTGGACGGGCTTGCCATCGTGCCCGTCATGATCGCCGCTGCATCCTTCGGCATCATCTCCTATCTCGCCGGCAACTTCGTCTTTGCCGACTATCTGGCGATCAATTTCGTGCCCGGCACGGGCGAGCTCGCGGTGGTGCTCGGCGCCGTCATCGGCGCGGGTCTCGGCTTCCTGTGGTTCAATGCGCCGCCGGCCGCAATCTTCATGGGCGACACGGGCTCGCTGGCACTCGGCGGCATGATCGGTTCGGTTGCCGTCGCCACCAAGCACGAGATCGTCATGGCGATCATCGGCGGCCTGTTCGTGCTCGAGGCGCTTTCCGTCATCATCCAGGTCGGCTTTTTCAAGATGACCAAGCGCCGCGTCTTCCTGATGGCGCCGATCCACCACCACTTCGAAAAGAAGGGCTGGACGGAGAGCCAGGTCGTCGTGCGGTTCTGGATCGTTGCCGTCATTCTGGCGATGGTCGGCCTCTCCACCCTGAAGCTGCGGTGAGGCGTCGATGATCCCTGTCACCACGCTGAACGGAAAGAAGGTCGCTCTCTTCGGCCTCGGCGGCTCGGGCTTTGCCACGGCGCGTGCGCTCGTCGCCGGTGGCGCCGATGTCACGGCCTGGGACGACAATCCGGACAGCGTGGCGAAGGCGGCTGCCGAGGGAATAGCGGTCGCCGATTTGCGCACCATCGACTGGAACAGCCTGTCGGTCTTCGTGTTGTCGCCCGGCGTGCCGCTGACGCATCCCAAGCCGCACTGGACCGTCGATCTTGCTCATGCAGCTGGCGTCGAAATCATCGGCGATGTCGAGCTTTTCGTTAGGGAGCGGCGGGCGCATGCACCGGATTGCCCTTTCATCGCCATTACCGGAACGAACGGCAAATCGACGACGACGGCGCTGATCGCCCATATCCTGCAATCGAGCGGTCGAGACACGCAGCTCGGCGGCAATATCGGCACCGCCGTACTGACGCTCGACCCGCCGAAGGCCGGTCGGTTCTATGTGGTCGAATGCTCTTCCTATCAGATCGATCTGGCGCCGACGCTCAACCCTTCGGCCGGCATCCTGCTGAACCTGACGCCCGATCATCTCGATCGCCATGGCACGATGCAGCACTATGCTGACATCAAGGAGCGGCTCGTCGCCGGCAGCGACGTTGCCGTCGTCGGCGTCGACGACAGCTATGCCTCCCTGATCGCCGACCGCGTCGAGCGGGCGGGTATCAAGGTGATGCGGATTTCGCGCCGACATGCCTTGGCGGATGGCCTTTATGCAGAGGGCAGTCGCATCCTGGAGGCATCGAACGGTGCGGCAAGCGAGATCGCCGATCTCGACGGCATCCAGACCTTGCGCGGCGGCCACAACGCACAGAATGCAGCAGCAGCGATCGCTGCCTGCCTTGCTGTCGGCATTTCCGCCGAGGAGATCCGGGCCGGGCTGAAATCCTTCCCTGGTCTCAAGCATCGCATGCAGCCGGTCGGACGGCGTGGCCGAGTGGTCTTCGTCAACGATTCCAAGGCGACCAATGCGGATGCGGCAGCCCCCGCGCTTTCGAGCTACGAGAATATCTACTGGATCGCCGGCGGTCTGCCGAAAGAGGGTGGGATCACCAGCCTGGCGCCGCTCTTTCCGCGTATCGCCAAGGCCTATTTGATCGGTGAGGCGGCGCCCGCCTTTGCGGCGACGCTCGGCGAGCAGGTGCCTTATGAAATTTCCGGCACGCTGGAACGCGCCGTCGCGCACGCTGCTGTTGATGCGGATAGAGATGAACACGAGTCCGCAGCGGTGATGTTGTCGCCGGCTTGCGCAAGCTTCGATCAGTACAAGAATTTCGAGGTCAGAGGCGACGCCTTCGTCAGCCATGTCGCTGCGATCGATGGCGTCACCATGCTGATCGGTTCAGCAGCTGGAGGCAAATGATATGGTAAGCCGCGTTGAACGTGGGGCCTTGGCCGAGTGGTTCTGGACCATCGACCGCGTATTTCTCGCCCTTTTCATCCTCTTGATCGGCATCGGCTTCATGCTGTCCTTCGCGGCGTCGCCCGCGGTGGCGGAGCGTATCGGTCTTGAGCCGTTCCACTTCGTCAAGCGCCATGCCCTATTCCTCGTCCCGGCGATTGCAGCGATGATCGGTATTTCCTTCATGACGCCCAGGCAGGTGCGAAGGACCGCGGTCATTCTGCTCATCGTATCGCTGGCGATGATGCTTTTCGCGCTTTTCTTCGGCATTGAAGTGAAGGGTTCTCGCCGTTGGGTCAATATCGCGGCCTTGTCGATCCAGCCTTCGGAATTCATGAAGCCGGCTTTCGTCGTCGTCTGCGCCTGGCTGTTTTCCGAACATGCGCGCCAGCCCGAGATTCCTGGCAATCTCTTTGCTATCATCCTCTTCGGCATTGTCGTCGCCTTGCTCGTCGCGCAGCCTGACCTTGGCCAGACGATCCTGACGACCGCCGTCTGGGGCGGCATGTTCTTCATGGCCGGCATGCCCTGGCTGTGGATCATCGTACTCGGCGGTCTCGGCGCAGGCGGTTTCGTCACGGCTTACTACGTCTTCGATCACGTCGCGCAACGTGTGAACAAGTTCCTGACGGGCGAGGGCGATACGTTCCAGGTCGACACCGCCAAGGAAGCGATCGTTCACGGCACCTGGTTCGGCGTCGGTCCGGGTGAAGGTACCGTCAAGCGCATCATTCCGGATGCCCACACCGACTTCATCTTCTCGGTCGCGGCCGAGGAGTTCGGCGCCATCTTCTGCATGGTACTCGTGCTGATCTTCGCCTTCCTCGTGCTGCGCGGCCTCTCGCATGCCTATAAGGAGAAGAACGATTTCAACCGCTTCGCCGTCGCCGGCCTGGTGCTGCAGATCGGCATCCAGTCGATCATCAACATCGGCGTGAACCTGCAGTTGCTGCCGGCCAAGGGCATGACGCTGCCGCTCATTTCCTATGGCGGCTCGTCGATGACCGCTATCTGCGTGACGGCTGGCTTCATTCTGGCGCTGACGCGTCATAGGCCGGAAAAGCGTGCACAGGACCGTACCATGTTCCGCGTGACGCACGGTTTGCCGGCGGAGTGATCGTCTTGGAACTGCGGTTTATTTGCTCTTCATATCTCCAGCCTTCCTCTCATTCTCCGGTCGCTTTTCACGAGGTGCCGGTCTATGAGGGGAGCTTGGCCCGCGCCGATGACGCGGTCGGGGCGGCTTCCTATATTAGGGAGATGCCCCGAGTAGTGGGGTATTCGCGGGAGCGAAAATTATGAGTAAAGGCATTGTCCTTCTTGCCGCCGGCGGAACCGGCGGTCACGTATTTCCGGCCGAAGCACTGGCCTACAAGCTGAAGGAGCGCGGCTATTCCGTGCATCTCGTCACCGACAGCCGTGCCGAACGCTATGCCGGCAAGTTTCCGGCAGACGAGATTCATGTCGTGCCCTCGGCAACGATCGGTTCGAAGAACCCGGTAAAGGTTGCGCAAGCTCTTTGGACGCTGTGGACCGGTATGCGCGCTGCGCGCAAGCTGATCCGGCGCATCAAGCCCGTCTGTGTCGTCGGCTTCGGTGGTTATCCGACGGTTCCGCCGCTTCTGGCGGCGACGCGCATGGGCGTACCGTCCATGCTGCATGAGCAGAATGCCGTCATGGGCCGCGCCAACAAGATGCTGGCGACGCGCGTGCGCGCGATTGCCGGCGGCTTCCTTACGGACAACGGCGCATTTGCCGAGAAGACGGTGACCACGGGCAATCCCGTGCGCCCGGCTGTCATCGAGGCTGCGAAACGTCCCTATGTGCCGTCTGGTCCGGAAGATCCGTTTAACCTTGTCGTCTTTGGCGGCAGCCAGGGCGCTCAGTATTTCTCGAAGGCCGTTCCTACGGCAATCAGCCTGCTTGAGGAGCCGCTGCGCAAGCGCCTGCGGATCACCCAGCAAGTGCGCCCCGAGGATATGGAGACGGTCAACAGCTGCACAAGAAAGCTTGACATGGGCGCCGATGTTGCGCCGTTCTTCAACGACATGGCGGAGCGCATTGGCGCTGCACATCTGGTTCTCTGCCGCTCTGGTGCTTCCACGGTTTCCGAGCTTGCAGTTATCGGACGCCCGGCGATCCTGGTTCCCTATCCGCATGCGCTCGATCATGATCAGGCGGCCAATGCCGCGGCATTGGCGGCAACCGGCGGCGTGAAAGTTATCGCGCAGTCGGAACTGACGTCAGAGAAACTTTCCACCATTCTGCGCGGCGCCATGACCATGCCGGAAAAGCTCGCAAAGATGGCGGCATCAGCCAAGCAGGCGGGCAGGCCGGATGCGGCAAACTTGCTTGCCGACATGGTTGAGGCTATTGCCGCGGGACGTTCAATTCAGCAATTCAAGGGGGCAGGCGCATGAAGCTGCCGAAGGCAATCGGCCTTGTGCATTTTATCGGTATCGGTGGCATCGGAATGAGCGGCATTGCCGAGGTTCTGCATAACCTCGGGCATCGCGTACAGGGTTCTGATCAATCGGAAAGCGCCAACGTGCAGCGGCTGCGCGACAAGGGCATCCCGGTCCATATCGGTCACAAGGCTGAGAACCTTGGCGATGCAGAAGTCGTCGTCGTGTCCACGGCCATCAAGAAGACCAATCCGGAGCTGGTAGCCGCGCGCGAAAAGCTGCTGCCGGTCGTGCGCCGTGCCGAAATGCTGGCCGAGTTGATGCGTTTCCGCAACGCCATCGCCATTGGCGGCACGCATGGCAAGACCACGACGACGTCGCTCGTGGCAACGCTGCTCGAAGCCGGCGGACTTGATCCCACAGTCATCAATGGCGGCATCATCAATGCCTATGGCACGAATGCGCGCATGGGCGCCGGCGAGTGGATGGTGGTCGAAGCCGATGAATCGGACGGCACCTTCCTGAAGCTGCCGGCGGATGTCGCCGTCGTGACCAATATCGATCCGGAGCATCTGGATCATTACGGCAATTTCGATGCCGTGCGTGCCGCCTTCCGGCAGTTCGTCGAGAACGTGCCGTTCTACGGCTTCGGCGTCATGTGCATCGACCATCCGGAAGTTCAGTCGCTGGTCGGGCGCATCGAGGATCGAAAAGTCATCACCTATGGCGAAAATCCGCAGGCGGACGTGCGTTTCTCGAATGTACGCATCGATGGCACGCGTTCGCTGTTCGATATCGAAATTCGCAGACGCCGTACGGGCAAAGTGATCCAGATCAAGGATCTGGTCATGCCGATGCCGGGCCGCCACAATATTTCCAATGCGACGGCTGCTGTTGCTGTTGCCAATCGGCTCGGGATTTCCAGCGAGGCGATCGCCAAGGGGCTTGCATCCTTCGGCGGCGTCAAGCGCCGCTTCACGCTGACCGGTGAATGGAACGGGGTCAAAGTCTTCGACGACTACGGTCACCACCCCGTCGAAATCAAGGCGGTGCTGAAGGCTGCGCGCGAAGCCTGCGCGGGCCGCATCATTGCCGTTCATCAACCACACCGCTATACGCGCCTGTCGAGCCTCTTCGAGGAATTCGCCGCCTGCTTCAACGATGCCGACAGCATCTTTCTGGCGCCGGTCTATGCTGCCGGCGAAGATCCGATCGAGGGTGTCGATTCGCAGACACTGGTTTCGCGCATCAAGGCCGGCGGTCATCGCGATGCGCGCTACTTGCCATCACAGGAAGATCTTGCCGCCATGGTTGCAGAGATTGCGCGACCGGGTGATTTTGTGGTTCTGTTGGGGGCAGGTAGCATCACATATTGGGCAGCATCATTGCCAAAGGAATTGGAAGGCCTCTCGGGTAAGTCCGCATGAAACAGGTAGATGGGGAAAAGCTTCTGGCGTCGCTCGGCGACGGTGTAAAGGACATCAGGGGCCGGCTGACGCCGGATGCTCCGATGGATCGTGTGACGTGGTTCCGCGCCGGCGGGCTGGCGGAATTGATGTTCCAGCCTCACGACACGGATGATCTGATCGCATTTCTGAAGATCCTGCCGGAAGAAGTGCCGCTGACGGTCGTCGGCGTGGGTTCGAACATATTGGTGCGTGATGGCGGCATTCCGGGCGTCGTCCTCAGGCTTTCGGCCAAGGGCTTCGGCTCGGTCGAGCTTGCCGGCGAGAACCGCATCCTGGCCGGCGCGATCTGCCCGGACAAGCATGTCGCCGCCATGGCGATGGACAACAGCATCGGCGGTTTCCATTTCTATTACGGCATTCCCGGCAGCATCGGTGGCGCTGCGCGGATGAATGCAGGTGCCAATGGTGCCGAAACCCGTGAGCGCGTCATCGAAGTGCATGCGGTCGACCGCAAGGGTGACAAGCACGTCCTAACCAACGCGGAGATGGGTTACAGCTATCGCCATTCCGATGCGTCTGAGGATCTGATCTTCACGCACGTCCTTTTCGAGGGCTATCCGGAGGATAGAGCCAAGATTCGCGCCGAGATGGATGCGGTACGCGCTCATCGCGAAACGGTGCAGCCGGTACGGGAAAAGACAGGCGGCTCAACATTCAAGAATCCGGATGGTCTTTCCGCCTGGAAGCTGATCGACGAGGCGGGTTGCCGCGGTCTGGTTATCGGCGGTGCGCAGATGTCGTCGCTGCATTGTAACTTCATGATCAACATGGAGCAGGCGACCGGCTATGATCTGGAATATCTCGGCGAGCAGGTGCGTCGCGAGGTTTTCGAAAAATCCGGCGTCAAGCTGGAGTGGGAAATCAAGCGCCTCGGCCACTTCATGCCAGGCCGGGAAGTCCGCCCGTTCCAGGGTGTGACGACGGAGTAGGCCCGGGCCGCAATCGGCGCCAACTTCACAAAATGCTTCAAGAAAAAGGCCGGGTTTTCACCCGGCCTTTTCAATTGGTTATGCTTGTTCTCTCAGACTTCGTCATTGCCTGAAAGCAGAATGCCGATCAGCGAGAGAACCGCGGCCGCCGCCAGATAGTAACCGACATAGACGAGGCCGTAGTTGGTTGCGAGCCACGTGGCGATGTAGGGCGCCAGGGATGCACCGACGATGCCGCCGAGATTGAAGGTCATCGAAGCACCGGTGTAGCGAACGGTGGTCGGGAAGGGGGCAGCCAGAGCGGCGCCGATCGGGCCATAGGTAAAGCCCATTAGGGCCAGACCGATGATCGAGCAGGCGAAGGCACCGGCAAGACCAGCCGTCAGCAGCGACGAATAGAACAGGCCGAAGATCAGGATGCCAATCGTCGTCAGGATGAGGACCAGACGGCGCGAATACCGATCCGACAACAGGCCCGAGATCGGGATCATCAGGCCGAAGAAGACGACGCCGACGAGCTGGACGACGAGGAACTGGCCCTGCGAGTAGCCGAGACCGGCCGGCAGTGCACCGTTGCCCGGGGGGCGAGTGCCCCAGCTCAGCGTGAATGCCGTCATCAGATAGAACAGCACGAAGGTTGCGACCGCGATGATAGTGCCGAGGATCAGGCTGCGGAAGTGCGAGCGGAAGATGACCGCGATCGGAACTGAAACGCGCTCTTCCTTCTCGATGGCGCGCTGGAATTCCGGGGTTTCGGTGATCTTCAGGCGGACATAAAGACCGACGGCCACCAGCACGATGCTGATCAGGAAGGGAACGCGCCAGCCGTAGTTGAGGAAATCCGCATCTGCCATGGTTTCGCGCAGAATCAGGAAGAGACCTGCCGAAAGGATGAAGCCGATGGGTGCGCCGAGCTGCGGGAACATGGCATACCAGCTGCGCTTGCCCTCCGGTGCGTTTTCCGTCGCAAGCAATACAGCGCCACCCCACTCGCCGCCGAGACCAAGGCCTTGGCCGAGGCGGCAAAGCGCCAAAAGAATCGGTGCGAGAACGCCGATCGACTCATAGGTCGGCAGCATGCCGATCACGACCGTCGAGAGACCCATGGTCATCAGCGCCGCAACCAGCGTCGCCTTGCGTCCGATCCGGTCCCCGAAATGGCCGAAGATCATCGCGCCGATCGGGCGCGCGAAGAAGGCGATGGAGAAGGTCGCGAAGGACTGCAAGGTTGCAGATGTCGGATCGCTTGCCGGGAAGAACAGCTTCGGGAAGACGATAACCGCCGCCGTTGCATAAACATAGAAATCGAAAAATTCGATCGTTGTGCCGATGAGGCTCGCGATCAGAACACGTGCCGGGGAATTCGCAACAGCATTGTTCGATGACGAGGGAGTCGGCGATAAGGGAGATATCGCGTCAGTCATGTTCCCACCAATTCAGATGATGCTAAGGCGCGCTTAGCGGATAAAAATTGTCCTTAGCGTAATTTTTGTTCAACGCAAACGTTAACTGCGCAAGAAATCAGCGGTTGCGTGCTATTATTTTGCCGTAATTGTTGATTCGTGAGCAATCAGGCGGGCGTTTGTTGTTGGAGAGGCGTGCTCCGGCGAGTCCTTACCGGAATCTTTTTCACCAATGACCGATTCTCGCTTGGATTGCGGGCTGAGGAGAAGGGTTTCATGCAGAAAAAACTCATCGCTGAGTTTCTTGGGACGTTTTGGCTCGTATTCGGCGGCTGCGGCAGTGCGATCTTCGCAGCGGCATTTCCGAGCCTCGGTATCGGTTTTCTAGGTGTTGCCTTTGCGTTTGGTCTGACCGTACTGACCATGGCTTTTGCCGTGGGCGGCATATCGGGAGGGCACTTCAATCCGGCCGTTTCGGTCGGCCTGACGGTGGCTGGCCGCTTTCCCGGCGGGCAGCTCGTTCCCTATATCATCGCGCAGGTGATCGGCGCGATCGCCGCGGCGGCGGTGCTCTATCTGATCGCAAGCGGCAAGGCTGATTTCCAGCTCGGCGGCTTTGCGGCGAACGGCTACGGGGAACATTCCCCTGGCGGCTATTCCATGGTGTCGGCATTGGTAGCCGAAATCGTGCTGACCCTGTTCTTCCTGGTCGTGATTCTGGGGTCAACGAGCAGCAAGGTGCCGGCCGGCTTCGCGCCGATCGCCATCGGCCTGGCGTTGACACTGATCCATTTGATCTCGATTCCGATCACCAATACGTCGGTCAATCCGGCCCGCTCGACAGGGCAGGCCCTGTTTGTCGGCGGCTGGGCTCTGCAGCAGCTTTGGCTGTTCTGGGTCGCGCCCATCATCGGCGGAGCGCTGGGCGGATTGGTCTGGAAACTGGTCGACGACAGCGAGTGATATCGGTGTCATTTTAAAGCCTTGAGCCCCGCATCGACCCCTCGATGCGGGGCTTATTGTTTAAAAAAATCTAAATGTAGCGATTTCAAAAGTAGCAACTCCATGATTCTAATGGCAGAATTCTTTAAGTCGGTTTGATTCGAACCAATCGACCATCGCCAGGACGGCGGAAAGTTAACGAAAGTAAACGCTTCATTAACCTTAATGTCGTTCTAATCGACCTATTGAAAGCGGGGCGAGAATCGCGGTTAGGCGTGGCCCTGCAAGAAGCAGAGTAGAGACCGTGAAGTCGGGGGTATTGATGGGTGGCAAGCATGTGGCTGTCCTTTTGGGCGGATTTTCCTCGGAGAGGCCCGTCAGCCTTTCTTCGGGAAAGGCATGTGCCGATGCCCTCGAAGCGGAAGGCTTCCGGGTTACCCGTGTCGATGTCGATCATGATGTCGCCAGCCGCCTGGCCGAGCTGAAGCCCGACGTCGTCTTCAATGCATTGCATGGTCCTTTCGGCGAAGACGGCACCATTCAGGGCATTCTGGAGTACCTGCAGATTCCCTATACGCATTCCGGCGTGCTTGCCTCGGCTCTTGCCATGGACAAGTCCCGCGCGAAAACGGTTGCTGCGGCAGCCGGTATCCCGGTTGCCAACTCGATCGTCATGGATCGCTTCGCTATTGTCGGCGAGCACCCGATGAAGCCGCCTTATGTCGTCAAGCCGGTGCGTGAAGGTTCGAGCTTCGGTGTCGTCATCGTCAAGGAAGATCAGGCGCATCCGCCGCAGATCGTCACGTCCGCCGAGTGGCGCTATGGCGACGAGGTGCTTGTGGAGCGCTATGTTTACGGGCGCGAGCTGACCTGCGGCGTCATGGATGGCAAGGTTCTCGGCGTGACGGAGATCGTGCCGCTCGGCCACAGCTTCTATGATTACGATGCCAAGTACGCCAAGGGTGGGTCAAAACATGTCTTGCCGGCGGAAATTTCACCGAATCTTTACCAAAACATACAAACATTATCGTTAAGGGCGCATGAAGCTATCGGCTGCCGCGGTGTTAGTCGATCTGACTTCCGTTTTGACGATCGCTTTTCCGAAGAGGGCGAACTTGTCTGGTTGGAGATCAATACTCAGCCCGGCATGACTCCTACCTCCCTGGTGCCTGAAATGGCCGCTTATGCCGGCTACTCTTTTGGTGAATTTCTCCGGTGGATGGTGGAGGACGCGTCTTGTTTGCGCTGACGGTCAAAAATATGAGGCGGTCCCGTCATCGCGTCCCGCTCGCCATCGACGACGTCGAGGACGCATTCGTCCTGCCGCGTCCGCTGCGTCGCGCCGTTCGCTTCCTTGTCAGTCTTGGTTCTGGTCGCATCAATATTCCGGCTCATACGGGTACGGTTTCGACCCTCGTTCTCCTTGCTGCGACCGGCCTTTACGGCATGTCCGTCGGCGGTCATACCCAGGCTGTGGCAGAGGCGACGACCTCTGCTGCCGGTTTTGCGATCGAAGATGTGAAGGTCTCCGGCAACGACGAGACCTCCGAAATCGAAATCCTGCAGCTGCTCGGCCTCGACGGCACGACCTCGCTCGTTGCCCTTAATGCCGATGCGGCTCGCCAGAAGATCGCGAACCTGCCCTGGGTTCAGAATGTCGAGGTTCGCAAGGTCTATCCGCGGACCGTCGAGGTGAAGCTCAAGGAGCGCAAGGCTTATGCGATCTGGCAGCACGGTTCCGAGCTTTCTCTGATCCAGAAGGATGGCAGCGTGATTGCGCCGCTGCGCGACAACAAGTTTGCGAACCTGCCGCTCTTTGTTGGTCGTGATGCCGAAACCGCAGCTGCCTCCATCGACGACCAGTTTGCAAAGTGGCCCGATGTTCGCGGTCATGTGAAGGCTTTCGTGCGCGTCGCCGGCCGTCGCTGGGATCTCTATCTGGATAACGGTGTGATCATCAAATTGCCGGAAGACAATATCGATGGCGCGCTCGCGCGGCTGACCAAGCTCGATAAGGACGAGAATCTTCTGCAGCGCGATATCGCTGCCGTCGATCTCCGTATCGATGATCGTACCGCCATTGAGTTAACCCCGGATGCCGCAGTTCGTCGCCAGGCCGCAGTCGATGCAAGAAACAAGGCTTTGAAGAAAGCAGGTCAGGATACATGAGCTTATTCGGTTCGTCCCATTTCGGCCTGCCTCGGTTGAAGCCGCTCTCTTCGAAGCGGTCGCATATCGTCTCGGTCCTCGACATCGGCTCGACGAAGGTCGTCTGCATGATCGGCCGGCTGACGCCGCGCGAGGAGAGCCAGGTTCTCCCGAACCGCACGCACAATATCGAGATCATCGGTATCGGCCATCAGCGCTCCCGCGGCATCAAGACCGGTGTGATTGCCGATCTCGACGCCCTGGAAGGTGTCATTCGGCTCGCGGTCGATGCCGCCGAGCGCATGGCGGGCCTCACCGTAGACAGCCTGATCGTCAATGTCTCGGCTGGCCGCCTTGGCAGCGACATCTACACCGCGACCATCGATCTCGGTGGTCAGGAAGTGGAAGCCAACGATCTCAAGAAGGTTCTGGCCGCGGCCTGCCAGCAGTCGGTTCGCCAGGAGCGAGCCGTATTGCACTCACTGGCAACCGGTTATTCCCTCGACGGCGAGCGCGGCATCCGCGATCCGCTGGCGATGTTCGGTGACGCCCTTGGTGTCGATATGCATGTGGTGACGGCAGAGCGCGCAGCGCTTCGCAATCTTGAGCTCTGCATCAATCGTGCACATCTCTCGGTCGAAGGCATGGTCGCGACGCCTTATGCCAGTGGTCTTGCCGCCCTCGTCGACGATGAAGTCGAACTCGGCTGCGCTGCGATCGACATGGGTGGCGGCACGACAACGATTTCGGTCTTTGCCGAGGGCAAGCTCGTGCATACCGATGCCGTCAGCCTTGGCGGCCATCATGTCACCACCGACCTTGCCCGCGGCCTTTCCACCCGCATCGAGGATGCTGAGCGCCTGAAGGTCGTCCATGCCTCGGCGCTCGCAAATTCTTCGGAAGAGCGTGAACTGATTTCCATCCCGCCGATCGGCGAAGATGAGCGTGACCAGCCGACGCAGGTGCCGAAGGCCCTGGTGTCGCGGATCGTCAAGGCTCGTATCGAGGAAACCCTCGAGCTCATTCGCGATCGCATCCAGCGTTCGGGCTTCAGCCCGATCGTCGGCAAGCGCGTCGTCCTCACCGGCGGCGCCAGCCAGCTGACCGGTCTGCCCGATGTGGCGCGCCGGGTACTTGCCCGCAATGTCCGTATCGGTCGTCCGATGGGCGTGTCTGGTCTGCCGACGGCAGCCAAGGGTCCGGCTTTTTCGACGGCTGTGGGACTGATGATCTATCCGCAGGTTGCAGACATGGAAACACATGCGCCGAGCAGCGGTCTGCTCTCGTCGTTTGGAGGTAACAACAGCCGGATCGGTCGTGTCGGCCAATGGCTGAAAGAGAGTTTCTGAGTGCCTGATCCCGGAAATTCATTCCGGGGCAAGCATCAGGCAAGTGAAATCGAGTGAATTGGCCGGCGTGGCGATGCGGCCATAAAGAGAAGGAACGGGTACAATGACTATCAAGCTGCATAAGCCAGATATCACCGAGCTTAAGCCGCGAATCACCGTGTTCGGTGTTGGTGGCGGTGGCGGTAATGCCGTCAACAACATGATCACGGCAGGCTTGCAGGGCGTCGATTTCGTCGTCGCCAACACCGACGCGCAGGCACTGACCATGACGAAAGCAGAGCGGATCATCCAGCTCGGCGTCAACGTCACGGAAGGTCTCGGCGCCGGCTCGCAGCCGGAAGTCGGCCGTGCAGCTGCCGAAGAGTGCATCGATGAAATCATCGATCACCTGAACGGCACGCATATGTGCTTCGTCACCGCCGGCATGGGCGGCGGTACGGGTACGGGTGCTGCACCGGTCGTCGCACAGGCCGCTCGTAACAAGGGCATCCTGACCGTTGGCGTCGTGACCAAGCCGTTCCACTTCGAAGGCGGTCGCCGCATGCGTCTCGCCGAGATGGGCATCCAGGAACTGCAGAAGTCGGTCGATACGCTGATCGTCATTCCGAACCAGAACCTCTTTCGCATCGCTAACGACAAGACGACCTTCGCCGACGCGTTCTCGATGGCCGACCAGGTTCTCTATTCGGGCGTTGCCTGCATCACCGACCTGATGGTGAAGGAAGGTCTCATCAACCTCGACTTCGCCGACGTCCGTTCGGTCATGCGCGAAATGGGCCGCGCCATGATGGGTACCGGTGAGGCTTCCGGCCAGGGCCGTGCAATGCAGGCTGCCGAAGCTGCCATTGCCAACCCGCTGCTCGACGAAACCTCGATGAAGGGTGCACAGGGTCTGCTGATCTCGATCACTGGTGGTCGCGATCTGACCCTCTTCGAAGTCGACGAAGCCGCAACCCGCATCCGCGAAGAAGTCGATCCGGACGCCAACATCATCCTCGGCGCCACCTTCGACGAATCGCTTGAGGGCATCATCCGCGTTTCCGTCGTCGCAACGGGCATCGACCGTGCAATGAACGAAGCTGCCGACCGGGGTATGGAATTCCGCCCGGCCGCAAAGCCCGCTATGCGTCCTTCCGCGGCCGCCGCTCCGGTAGCGGCCGCAGCTCAGCCTGTCCATGTCGCGCAGGCCCAAACCGCACAGGCTGCCGCTCCGGCTCCTCGTACCGTGGATCCGGTTGCTCAGACCATTCGTGCGGCAGAGGCCGATCTGGAGCGCGAACTGGAATTCCAGATGGGCCGCCAGGCACATGCCCAGCAGCAGCCGGTCATGCTTCAGGCCGCAGCGCCGGAAGATAACTTCCGTCCGCAGAGCCGCATCTTCGCAGCCGCTCCGGAAGCCCAGCCGGTCCGTCAGGCCCCGGTTCAGCCGCAGCAGCAGGCGCCGGTCATGCATCAGCAGCCGGTCATTCGCCAGGCTCCTGAGCAGGTCCGCATGCCGAAGGTCGAGGATTTCCCGCCGGTCGTTAAGGCCGAAATGGAACACCGCGCCCAGCCGGCAGCCGCACAGGCGACCGAAGAGCGTGGCCCGATGGGTCTGCTGAAGCGAATCACCAATTCGCTCGGCCGCCGCGAAGAAGATCCGGCTTTCGACGACATGATGGCCTCGACGAACAACGCGGCTCCGCAGCAGCGTCGTGCACCGTCGCCGGAAGCAAGCCTCTACGCTCCGCGTCGCGGCAATCTCGACGATCACGGTCGCCAGGCTCCGCAGGCACGCATGGCAAGCCATGAGGACGATCAGCTCGAGATTCCGGCCTTCCTGCGCCGCCAGTCGAACTGACCCGCAATGGGCAGCCTTTTAATAGGTTGCTAACCATCCTGATGAAATCCGGGGCCGAAAGACCCCGGATTTCCTTATTTTATACCTGTTGTCATATTTAAAATTACCCAATGAATTCAATCGGCTGCTTTCGTAACAAAACGAAAGAAACAGTGATTTGGAATGCGATGCCCTGGCGCGTATGTAGATATCAAGCAAGCCCGCTGAATCACATTCGATGACGAATGTATGTGAGGTGCGTGGCATAGTTAACAGACTGAACCGGCGATAAGGGTAAGCGTCCGAAGATGACCGCCCGGCTTGGATCAGACAGACGAAGGCAGAACTTATATGGCAATTGGATTGCTTGGTTTTCAGACCACCATTGCAAACCCTGTGACACTTTCCGGTATTGGTGTTCATTCCGGTGCCAACGTGTCGATCACCTTCTATCCCGCCGAAGCCGGCAGCGGCGTCGTTTTCCAGCGCCTGCACGATAATGGCGATGTGACTGAACTTCGCGCCGTTTCCTCGCAGGTCGGCAATACGGATCTCTGCACGGTTCTCGGTTTTTCTCCGGCGCGCTCTGTCGCGACGGTCGAGCACGTCATGGCTGCGATCTATGCGATCGGCCTCGATAATGTCGTCGTCGAGGTGTCCGGTGCAGAAATGCCGATCATGGACGGCAGCTCCTATCCCTTCATTGAAGCAATCGAGCAGGTTGGCATCGTTTCGCTTGGCGTCAAGCGCCGCTACATCCGCGTCATCAAGCCGGTGCGCATCGAAGCCGGTGGTTCCTGGTGCGAGTTCCGCCCCTATGACGGCACGCGCTTCGAAGTCGAGATCGATTTCGAATGCCCGCTGATCGGCCGCCAGAAGTGGGAAGGCGACCTGACCGCTGAGACCTTCAAGACTGAACTGTCGCGCGCCCGTACCTTCGGCTTCATGCGCGATGTCGAGCCGCTGTGGGCTTCAGGTCATGCACTGGGCTCGTCGCTGGAAAACTCCGTCGTCATCTCCGACGACAACACCGTCATCAACGTCGAGGGCCTGCGTTATCCCAAGGACGAGTTCGTCCGCCACAAGACGCTGGATGCCGTCGGCGATCTGGCTCTGGCCGGCGCACAGTTCATTGGTTGCTACCGCTCCTATCGCGGCGGTCATCGCATGAATGCGAATGCCCTGAAGGCATTGCTCAGCGACGCCTCGGCTTACGAGGTTGTCGAAACATCGGCACCGCGTCAGCGTGGTCACGGTCGTGAGTACATCGCGGTCAATGCTCCCGAATTCGCTCCCTGGTCGGCGTGATCTTTTCGGGATTGGAATGAGAAAAAGCTGCCGCTCTGATGAAGGGCGGCTCTTTTTTTGACGGACGACTCATAGGGTTTGTCTTCGATCGCGAAGCGGCGGCAGGGCAGCGTGGGCCGATATGAGAAATCCCTGTCAAAACAGTGATTAAAGGCTGCGGATATGCGGTCTTTGCCACAAAAATGCGTTAATGCACCATCAATGCGTTGCCCTGATGGTGTTTTTGCGGCTAGAAACGCCAGCGAGAGAGAACGCCGTCTCCGCAACGACGGCTATGGGACAGTCATCCGATGGGTTTTGCAAGGTCTGAACGCATGAATATCACAGCACGGGCTTTGCTCGTATCGCTCCTTCTGGCCGGTACCGGTGCGGTGGTGACGGGGTGTAATACGAAAAAGGATATCGACATCACCAAGCTCGGTGTCGAGGCCGATCCGCCGGAGATGCTCTACAATCAGGGCCTAGCCAACATCAAGGCTGGCAACATGACGGAAGCTGGCAAGAAGTTCGACGCCATCAATCAGCAGCAGCCCTTCTCCGAGTGGGCCCGCAAAGCATTGGTGATGAGCACCTTCGTGAAGTATCGCACGGGTCGGTATGACGACGCGGTACAGACCGGCAATACCTATCTCAAGCAATATCCGGGCTCGGAAGACGCCGACTACGTGCAGTATCTCGTCGGTTCGTCCTACGCCAAGCAGATCGTCGACGTCACGCAGGATCAGCGTGCGGCACAGCAGACGATCGAGGCGATGACCAAGCTCGTCAATACCTATCCGAAGTCGCAGTATGTCAGCGACGCTCAGGAGAAGATCCGCTTCGCCCGCGACCAGCTCGCCGGCAAGGAAATGCAGATCGGCCGCTACTATCTGGAACGCAAGGATTACCTCGCGGCAATCTCGCGCTTCCGCATTGTGGTGGAGCAGTACCCGACGACCAACCAGATTGAAGAAGCGCTGGCGCGCCTGGTCGAGGCTTACTACGCGATGGGTATCGTTCCGGAAGCCCAGACGGCAGCCGCTGTTCTCGGTCACAACTATCCGGACAGCCGCTGGTATAAGGATTCCTATCAGCTGCTGCAAAAGGGTGGCGTAGAGCCAAGTGAGAACTCGGGCTCGTGGATTTCCAGAGCGGGCAAGAAACTTCTTCTTGGGACGTGAGATTGAGCGCAGATGCTGATCCAGCTTTCGATCCGCGATATCGTTTTGATCGAGCGGCTGGATCTTGCCTTCGAGTCCGGGCTTTCGGTGTTGACCGGCGAGACGGGTGCAGGCAAATCCATCCTGCTTGACAGTCTGTCGCTGGCCCTTGGCGGGCGCGGCGATGGCGGGTTAGTGCGTCATGGCGAGGACCGCGGCCAGGTGACCGCGGTTTTTGATGTCGGCACGCAGCATCCGGCCCGTAAGCTTCTGCGCGACAATGATATCGATGATGACGGCGATCTGATCTTCCGCCGCGTACAATCCGCTGACGGGCGTACAAAGGCCTTTGTTAACGATCAGGCACTCAGCGTTCAGCTCATGCGCCAAATCGGCCAGCTCCTCGTCGAAATTCATGGCCAGCACGATGACCGGGCGCTCGTCGATACCAACGCGCACCGCACCTTGCTGGATGCCTTTGCGGGCCTCGCCGAAGAGGCGCAGGAGGTCGGCAGGCTGCACAAAATCTGGCGCGATACCGATCGTGCCCTGAAGAAACATCGGGAGCAGGTCGAGAAGGCAGCGCGTGAAGCGGACTATCTTCGTGCTTCCGTGGAGGAGCTGGAGAAGCTCTCGCCGCAGGACGGCGAAGAAGACGAGCTTGCCGAAAAGCGCTCGCGGATGATGAAGGCCGAGCGCATCGCCGGCGATATTGCCGAGGCTTCCGAATTCCTCAACGGCAATGCCTCGCCTGTACCGCATATCGCCTCGCTGGTGCGCCGGCTGGAACGCAAGAGCCACGAAGCGCCGGGCCTCCTGGAAGATACCGTGGCGCTGCTCGACGCCGCTCTCGACCAGCTTTCCAACGCACAGATGGAAGTGGAGGCAGCACTCCGCAAGACGGAATATGATCCGCGTGAACTGGAGCGCGTCGAAGAACGTCTGTTCGCGCTGCGGGGCGCCTCGCGTAAATATTCGGTGCCGGTGACTGAACTGCCGGCATTGGCCGCACGCATGATTGCAGATCTTGCCGATCTCGATGCGGGCGAGGAGAGGCTGTCGCGGCTTGCTGCGGAGCTTTCCACCGCCAAGGCGGAATATGATGTTGCCGCGCGCAGCCTGTCGGAGAAGCGCCGCCATGCAGGCGAGGCGCTTGCGGCAGCCGTCATGACCGAACTGCCAGCCTTGAAGCTCGAGCGCGCGCGTTTCATGGTGGAGATCACCAGCGATCCCGAAGCCGGAACGGCCGAGGGTATAGATGTCGTCGAATTCCACGTGCAGACGAACCCTGGTACACGGCCGGGGCCGATCACCAAGGTTGCCTCCGGAGGCGAGCTGTCGCGTTTTCTTCTGGCGTTGAAGGTTGCGCTGGCCGATCGCGGCTCGGCGCCGACCCTCGTATTCGACGAAATCGACACCGGCGTCGGTGGTGCGGTCGCGGATGCGATCGGCCAGCGGCTGAAGCGCCTGTCCGATCGCGTGCAGGTGCTGTCGGTCACCCACGCACCCCAGGTCGCGGCCCGTGCTGCAACGCATCTGCTGATCTCCAAGGGGCCGGTTGCGGACGGCTCGGAAAAGATTTCCACGCGTGTTGCCACCATGGAACCGAAGGATCGCACCGAGGAAATCGCCCGCATGCTCGCCGGAGCCTCGGTGACCGAGGAGGCGAGGGCGGCTGCCAAGCGCTTGCTGGCCGGCAACGGCTGATCTGTCACTGATACCTCGCTTCGGTCTTTCGACGATCTTGCGTCATATATCCTTCATCGTCCCCGGCTAGGCAGGCCAGAATCCGGAGACTGTCAATGCACTCGACCGTACAGCCAAATCGCCCCAAAATCGCGGAAACCGTTATCCACTCGACGGCGAGCATAAGGGATTCGAGCATCGGTAGATGCTGTGAGGTTTTGGCGGACACGTCTCTGCACGCGGCCGAACTCGGGGATTTCTCCTATTTGGGACCGCGCTGCATCGTCGGTGATGCAACGATTGGAAAGTTTTGTGCCATCGCGGCGGAGGTCAGGATTGGTGCTCCCAATCATCCGATGGATCGCCCGTCTATGCACCGCTTCACCTACTGTCCGGAATATTACTCGGCGGACGCCGTGCGGGACCACGCCTTTTTTGACCGGCGAAAGCAGGATCGGGCTGTCATCGGCAACGATGTGTGGATTGGTCACGGCGTGATTGTTTTGCCGGGCGTAAAGGTTGGAGACGGTGCCGTACTCGCAGCAGGCGCGGTCGTTACCAAAGATGTCCAACCATATACGATTGTCGGCGGTATTCCCGCGAAATTCATTCGAGAACGCTTCACGCGAACCATCGCAGAGAGGCTTACGTCCATCGCCTGGTGGAATTGGCCTTTCGAAACCATCATGGAGCGGCTTGCCGATTTTCAGTCAAGCGACATCGAAGCCTTTTGTGAGCGCTGGTCCTGATCCGCTGCTGACGACTTTGCAGCCTGTATTTGGTTCGGTCACCTTACGAAATCGGTGCGGTGGGCTGTGAATGAGCTTGGCTGATGCACGAAGGTCTGCGCGACATGCATCAGAGCCGGCATTTGGGATCGATCATATCTTCCGCCGACCCGTGAGATTTGTGTGCTTCGTTTATTCTGGCGAGAATATAGAAGCCATGCTGCCCGTCCGGCAATATCGAGCCAAAGACGCCAACCACGACGTTTTCCATATTTGAGCGGGCGCCATCGACACCGTCCGCGACGAGCTTCAACGGATTCAAATTCGAGAGGTCGTCGGCCGCATGGAAGGTTGCCCACCAGCCAGCTTTGGTCTTCAAGTTTGTAAACCGGCCGCTTTCAATCTCCGTCGCATGGCTCTTCAAGAGGGAGTTAAAGCGAGGCGTTTCGCACCCCATGTGGATATGAAGCCGATCTTGTGTGCGCCAACTGGCGGCGTTTATCGCCAGCGCAAAATTCTGTTGCGAAGCCTTCATTGCACGCGGATCGATTGACGACAGCTCTCTCCAGGCTTCCTCAAAATAGTTCGGCGCTCCCGCGGCGAGAAGGCGGGGGTCTTCGATACCGGGTACATCGGCGAGCGGTGCAAGAATGGTGCGCTCTTTGTCGGCCGGCTCGCGAAGAACAACGTATGAAGACAGCGGGTCCTGCGACTGAACTATTTTGAGGCACGGATAAGGTGAGCCCGTCAGGGTAGAGTTCATCTCGCAAGCTCGAACGACCAGCCCCAAGGCGGAGCGGCTGACGAATGAGCTCATGAGCATGACTGCAATAACGAGAGAAATAGAGAGAACGGTGAGACGATGCTTCATGCGTGATTTCGAATTTCTGCTGATGATCCAATCATTTCCTGAGATCTGGCTCTCATAATAGCCTACCTTAAATCCCCCGCGATAGACGTGGAAGGGCCGCTGCCCCAGGAATTGGATAGAGAATTCCACTAGGGATGTCTGGGCGCTGATATTTCCCGCACCTGTAACATCAAGAACGACCGATCATGGCGTAAAGTTGTCGTGATCGACGTTGCCACCTCTGTCGGTCCGGCGATTGGATCGCGGATTTTTCCCTTTGTTTTTACGTGCTCCGGGCCGAAAACCGCTTCGCACTTTTCGCGGAAGTGCTCTAAAACATCTTCGAAATCGGGGAGTGTAGATTCATGAGCACCGAACAGAAGCCCGTCGAGGATTTGAGCGAAGAGGAAGCGGCCGCGGCGCTTGCTTACCTGGCTGCGGAAATCGCGCGCAACGACGCGCTTTACCATGGCAAGGATGCGCCGGAGATTTCGGATGCGGACTACGATGGGCTGAAGCGGCGCAATGATGCCATCGAGGCCCGGTTCCCGGCCTTGATTCGCGCCGACAGCCCGTCGCGCCGGGTTGGCGCGGCACCTTCGGAGACGTTTGCGCCCGTCGTCCATGCAAGGCCGATGTTGTCACTTGACAACACCTTCTCGCAGGAGGACGTCGAGGATTTCGTCGCCAGCGTCTATCGCTTCCTCGGTCGCCTTCCGGACAATTCGATTGCGTTCACCGCCGAGCCGAAGATCGACGGCCTTTCCATGTCCATCCGTTACGAGAATGGCCGCATGGTGAGTGCTGCGACGCGTGGTGACGGCACGACGGGCGAGAATGTCACCGCCAATATCAGGACCATTCAGGAAATCCCGCAGACCTTGCCAGCGGGCGCTCCTGACGTCGTCGAAGTGCGCGGCGAGGTCTATATGGCCAAGAGTGACTTCCTGGCGCTCAACGCGCAGATGGAGGCCGAGGGCAAGCAGACTTATGTCAATCCGCGCAATACGGCTGCCGGCTCGCTGCGTCAGCTCGACGCGAAGGTGACGGCGAGCCGCAAGCTGAAGTTCTTCGCCTATGCCTGGGGTGAAATGTCCGACATGCCCGCCGATACGCAATACGGCATGGTGCAGGTCTTCAAATCCTGGGGTTTCCCGGTCAATCCGCTGATGGAGCGGTTGAGCTCAGTCGCCGACATTCTTGGTCATTACGAGGAGATCGGCCTGCAACGGCCGGATCTCGATTACGATATCGATGGCGTCGTCTACAAGGTCGATAGCCTGGAACTGCAGGCTCGTCTTGGTTTCCGCTCGCGTTCGCCGCGCTGGGCGACGGCGCATAAATTCCCGGCGGAGCAGGCATTCACGCGTCTGGTCGGCATCGACATCCAGGTCGGCCGCACTGGCGCGCTGACGCCGGTTGCGCGGCTTGAGCCGATCACGGTCGGCGGTGTCGTCGTGACCAATGCGACGCTGCACAATGCCGATTATATCAAGGGTATCGGCAACAAGGGCGAGCCGATCCGCGATGGCCGCGATATCCGCGTCGGCGACATGGTGATCGTCCAGCGGGCAGGGGATGTTATCCCGCAGATCGTCGATGTCGTGATGGAGAAGCGCGAGCCGTCGAGCACGTCTTACGAATTTCCCAAGGTTTGTCCGGTCTGCGGCAGCCATGCGGTGCGCGATATCAACGAGAAGACCGGCAAGGTCGATGCGGTGACGCGTTGCACAGGCGGTTTCATATGCCGGGCGCAGGCGACCGAGCATCTCAAGCATTTCGTCTCGCGCAATGCCTATGACATAGAGGGGCTGGGCTCGAAGCAGATCGATTTCTTTTTCGAGAGCGAGGACCCGGCGCTGCAGATCAGGATTGCGCCTGATATCTTCACCTTGGAAAAGCGCCAGCAAGCGTCGCTTGCGAAGCTCGAGAATATCGACGGCTTCGGCAAGGTCAGCGTTGGCAAGCTTTATGCAGCGATCAACGAGCGGCGGCAGATCGCCCTGCATCGCTTTATCTTCGCGCTCGGTATCCGCCATGTCGGCGAGACGACGGCCAAGCTGCTTGCGCGGTCCTACGGCACTTATGCGGCCTTCGAGGCAGGGATGAGGGAAGCCGCACCCCTTAGCGGCGATGCGTGGAACGACCTCAACAATATCGAGGGTATCGGTGAGGTGGTGGCGCGGGCTATCGTCGAATTCTACAAAGAGCCGCGCAATACCGAAGTTATCGCGAAGCTCCTGGAAGAGGTGCAGCCGCAAGAGGCAGAGCAGCCGGTGACTTCTGGCAGCCCCGTCGCCGGCAAGACGGTCGTCTTTACCGGTTCGCTGGAAAAGTTCACCCGCGACGAGGCCAAGGCGAAGGCGGAGAGCCTTGGAGCCAAAGTTTCCGGCTCGGTGTCGAAGAAGACTGATATCGTCGTGGCAGGGCCGGGCGCAGGCTCGAAGCTCGACAAGGCGCGCGAATTCAATGTCCAGGTCATGACCGAGGACGAGTGGCTGGATTTGATCGGCTGATGATGAGAGGCGGCGGAAACGCAATCCGCCGCCTCTCTACTGCTCAGAATTTCAGCCGCGCCATCGCGAATGCGTCGATATATTGGCCGTTGCGGAAACCGAAAGCGCGCAGACGCCCCTCGGTTTCGAACCCGAATTTTTCGTAGAGTCCGATCGCGGGCTCATTGTCGACATAGACGGTCAATTCCAGGCGCTTGATCGCCAGCCAATTGTCGGCGGTATCGACGAGGGCGGCCATAAGAGCGGAACCGATGCCGCAGCCCGTAAAATCGTCATGCACGCCCATGCCGATGCTGCCGCTGTGAATCCGCCGGCCGGAGAGCCGATTGAGGCCGGCATTGCCGACAATCTGCCCGTCAAGCACGGCAACGAGCCTGGTTGCATTGGGGTCGTGCTTGTCCAGCCATCGTTGCGTCTCTTCGGTGCTTTGAAAAGGCAGCCGCAGCGTGCCGGCGCGGAAGCCGGGCAGGTTGGCGATCGCGGCGATCCCTTCGGCATCGGAGGGACGTGCCGCGCGAATTTCGACCGAGCCAACCTTTTTGGGTCGTCGCTCGTCTGGTTCTTGCTGTTCGGAATTCATGGGCTCTCCTTTGATAATGGGGAGGAGAGCAAGGAAGCTTCAACCCTGCTCGCCTCGGCAGGGTTGAGATGGATCGCGGTCAGCTCAGCGCAACACGCCTTCCACTCGCCCTGCAAGGGGAGAGATGGTGTGAAGCTGCGTTACCATGGTGCGGTTTGCGATCATGGCTGGATGATCTGACGCGACGCGAGCATTGTCAATCGCGCGTTGCATGGAATCCTTTGACAGAGCCGCCGCCGCCTCACGTCGGTTGTTTCGCTTACGCGTTGCTTGACAGGCAACCATTTAGTTGCCTATAAATAAGAAAAGGCAACCAAATGGTTTCATATCCGTGAATGATGATGCAGTCTTCAAGGCGCTGGCGGATGCCAGCCGGCGGCAGTTGCTCGACAGGCTCTATGAGCAAAACGGGCAGACCCTGAATGCGCTCTGCGAAGATCTGGACATGAGCCGCCAGGCGGTCGCCAAGCACCTCGCCATTCTGGAGGAGGCCAGTTTGATCTCTTCGGAGAAGCAAGGGCGCGAGAAGCTGCACTTTATCAATGCGGTCCCGATCAACGGCATTGCCGAGCGCTGGATCAACAAGTTCGAACGCCAGCATCTGAGCGCGCTTTCGGCCTTGAAGAAGGCGCTGGAAGACGAGGGCGGTCAGTGAGCTCAAGAAGCAATAGAATTCAAACAAGGAGAAATGGCATGACTGGAAGCAAATTCGTCTACGTCACCTTTATCCGTACCACGCCGGAAAAGCTCTGGTCGGCGCTGACGACGCCCGAATTCGTCAAGCAGTACTGGTTCGATATGATCCACGATACCGAGTGGAAAGTTGGGTCGCCGTGGAAAATGCTCTTTCCGGATGGCAGGGTCGCCGACACGGGAGAGATCGCTGAGTTCGATCCGCCACGGCGGTTCGCCATCAACTGGCGCAACGAGTGGCGTCCGGAACTGAAGGCCGAAGGCTGGTCGCGCTGCGTGATGGAGCTGGAGCCGGCGGATGGCGTCGTGAAGCTGACCGTTACTCACACGATCGAGGTTGAAAACTCCAAGCTCATCGAGGCGGTTTCCGGCGGCTGGCCGAAGATCCTGTCCAACCTCAAATCGCTGCTGGAAACCGGAACGGTCGCAATCAGCCAGAAATGAGATGACGCGCTACCTGCGTGTGCTCGGACGCCGTTGTTTTGGCGGCGGCGTCCACTGTGTCGATCGCTGCCGCATCGATCGCGAAGCGTTACGGCGCAGATATAAGCCGTCCCACCTTGCATCGCTCATGGGCCATCTTACCTTAGCCAAGCCGCTCTTGCTCCCGGCGGCTGATGTTGGAGGATGATCGATGCGTTCACCCAAACTCTTTGCCGCCATTGCTGCGTCTTTTCTGGCTCTGGCGCCCGTTTCCGCTTCCGCCGAAGTTGTCGGCAAGGTCGGTGTGGACTGGACGGGCAATGATATTCTGGTCGATGCGGTGCCGGACCCCGAAGTCACGGGCGTTACTTGCCATGTGACCTATTTCGATCGCAGCGTGATCGACCGGTTGCGCAAGGGCAACTGGTTCGAAGACCCTTCCAACAATTCCATCGCCTGCCGTCAGACCGGCCCGATCGAGATCGGCGATATCAATCTGTCCCAAAGCGGCGAAGAGGTGTTTCGCGCCGGGCTGTCGCTCATTTGGAAGAAATTGGTCGTGACCCGCATTTACGACAAGAAGAACGACACGCTGGTCTATCTCATTCATTCGCGGCAACTGGTGGATGGTTCTGCCAAGATGGCCATTTCGACAATCCCCTTGTTCGGCCAGCAGGTTACGTGGAAGAATGGCAAGCCGAAATGACGGTATTTCCATACCTCGAAAATAACTCGTAGAAAGATAATACCAAAAAAAGTCATACTCTTGGGTTGTCGAATTCCTTCTGGTTGCTTTCGGTTTGCACCTTTTTGATGCAATTTCGAAGGCGAACGGGGAGGCGACTCTCGCCCCTGTTCACGGCCTGCAAGACCGCGTCATTGGCTACACCCCTGCCAAAACCGGTTACATGAAAAGCGATCGCCCTGGAGCTCGGCTTCAGGGCGATCTTTTTTCTGATGAGCTAACTTATTGAAATCAGGCTGCCTGGGCCAACTGATCCGCAATGACCGTGTCGAGGTTGAGGAAGCAGACCATGGTCTTTTCCAGCGCCACGATGCCGCGGCAGAAGGCGCGCTGCGCTTCGGGGATGATTTCCGGAGCCGGCTGCAGATCTTCACTTTTGATCGACATCATATCCGACACCTGTTCGACCAGCAGACCGACCAGCTTGCCGGCAATATCGGTAACGATGATCGCCGAGCGCTCCGAAGGCTCCGTCATTTTCATGCCGAGGCGGCAGGCCATGTCGATGACCGGGATGACCGCGCCGCGCAGGTTGATGAGACCGAGGACGTAAGGCGGTGTGTGCGGCATCGGCGTCACCGGTGCCCAGCCGCGGATTTCGCGGATGGCCATGATGTCGATGCAGAATTCCTGATCGCCAAGGTGAAAGGAGACGATTTCCAGATAGGTGCCCGATTGCTTGATGGCGTTCGTCATGTTCGAGAACTTCCCGTTTGGCATCGCCGCAAGCGACGCTCGCGATTGAAAAGAGAGATCGGCTGGAGCGGCTTGGGCAGCGGCAGCGTCCGGTGCTTCGGCGAAAGATGCGCCTGGCGTCCCGGCGGGCGTCATGCCCTTCTGGAATAAAGAGGTTTGCCGCGCTTTCGGGCGGCGAGCGAAATGGAATTCGACCTTTGCTGCAGATGTTGGCGCGGACTGGTTAGGATTGATTTAACATCAATCGAGATTTTGTCCCTCTGACCCAAGAAGAGCGGCGAAATGGAGTGATCAAGGCTCGGAAGACCCCGAGCCGCGTGCTGCGACGATTTCGGCCCCTTCTGAACATCTTCTTGAATTGCGTCCTCCACTTCGAGCCGCTACATCGGCTAGGAGGTCGATTGCACTGCACTTTCGGCGTGATCGTCTGTATCGGTGAGGAATAGCATTCATGAGAAGCGTGCGGATTGCAGTTTGGGTGGTCGTGTTGATCGTGGCCGGACTATTGGGCTGGTTCAGCTTTGGCAGCGGCAAGTCGCCCGAGGTGGCGGCATCCGGACCCTATGGCGTGCCCTTTACCCTCGTTTCGCAGAGCGGCCAGCCGATCAGCGACCAGGCGTTTCGCGGCAAGCCGTCTGCCGTTTTCTTCGGCTATACGCATTGCCCCGATGTCTGCCCGACGACGCTGTTCGAGCTGAATGCCTGGCTGCAGAAGGTCGATCCTGATGGCAGCAAGCTCAATGCCTATTTCGTGACTGTTGATCCCGAGCGCGATACGCCCGCCATCATGGACCAGTACGTCTCCAATGTGTCGAAGCGCATCACCGGCATTTCCGGCGATCCCGCCAAGGTGATGGATATGGTCAAGGGATTCCGCGTCTATGCCAAGAAGGTGCCGGTCGACGACAAGCAGCCGAATGGCGACTATACGATGGATCACACTGCTTCTGTCTTCCTGCTGGATTCGCAGGGCCGCTTCGCCGGAACCATTGCATATGAAGAGGATCCGGATGTGGCCGTGAAGAAGCTGGAGAACCTGGTAAAGAAGGGATAGGGCCTGCATGGGCGAGGGAATTGGCGGACGAGGGAAATCCAGATCCATCCTGATCGTGGGGGCTGGGCCGGTCGGCCTTGCAGCCGCTCTCGAGCTCGCCCGTCGCGGCTTCTCGCCGCGTATTGTCGATGACGGTACCGGCCCGACGCCGCTGGAGGAAAGCCGGGCTCTCGGCGTTAATGCACGCACGCTGACGCTTCTGTTTCCTTCCGGCGTTGCGGAGCGCATCATCGCCGCTGCGCAACCGATCGAGCAGTTTCGGGTCCGCTCGGATAAGAAGATTTTGATCCATCTGGAAACGAAGCAGGTCGAAGGCCGCTTCGGCGCCATTTGCGCCTTGCCGCAGGGCAGTACCGAACGCCTGCTGACGGAGGCGCTTTCGGCCTATAACATTTCGCCCGAATGGCAGACCGCGGTGGCGGCCGGGGCCATATCGGACCTTCAAAAGCCGGAGGTCACGCTGCGCCAGGCTAACGGTACGTCGGAAACGGTGCGGCCGGACATATTGATCGGTGCCGATGGTGCGCATTCGGCGGTGCGCAAGGCATTAGGTGCCGGCTTTCCGGGGGAGGCGCTGGAGGCTTACTTTTATCTTGCCGATTTTCGCTATGCGGAACCGGTCGATACGCATTTCGGTGAGATCTCGCTCTTTGATCCCGGCATGGTCGGGCGCTTGCCTGTCACGGCCAACATCATCCGCTACATCTCAACGCTGGAGGATTTCGAACATCGCATCGCCCATCCGGCTGCTAATGCCGAAAAGACCTGGGTCTCGCAGTTCCGCATTCACTTCCGTCATGTCGAGCCGATGGCCAAGGGCAATGTCTTTCTTGCCGGCGATGCCGCGCATATTCATTCGCCAGCCGGCGCTCGCGGCATGAATCTTGGTATCGAAGATGCCTGCTGGCTTGCCTGGCTCATTGCGGAAGGCCGCGAACAGGAGTATTCGGCCTTGAGAATTCCCGCCGTGAAGCAGGTTTTGAAACAGACCTATGGCCTGACACGATTGGTGACGATGCAAAGCCCGCTGGCAGTTGCGGCGCGTAATTTCCTTGCGCCGCTGTTGTTGCACTTCGGCCCGATGCGCCGGAAATTGCTTCGGAGTGTGGCCGGCTATGACACGCCGAAACCGCCCTGGATCGACTGGGCCGAATAAGAACGAGAAAGAGCGACGAGTTGAGTGAAATCCGCCTTTATGTAACGACGACTGAGAAAAAAGCCGAGCAGGTCCTGGACCTGATGACGCCGGTATTCGAAGACGAAGAGTTGCCTATTGCAACGACGGAGATCGACGAGAAGAACGATATCTGGGAAGCGTCGATCTATCTGTACACCGCAGATGAGGATGAGGTCCGCAGTCGTTTCGAAGCGCTCCTGAAGCCTGCCTTCGCCGATCTCGCCATTCAAAAAGAAGTGCTTCCCGATATCGACTGGATCGCCAAATCGTTGGAAGGGTTGAAGCCTGTGCGCGCCGGCCGCTTCCTCGTGCATGGCTCGCATGATCGCGATAAGATCGGCCTCAGCGATATCGCCATCGAAATCGAAGCCGGGCAGGCATTCGGCACCGGCCATCATGGGACGACGGCGGGTTGCCTGGAGACGATCGAGAAGGTTGTCGCGAGCCGCCGCGTGCGCAACGCGCTCGATCTCGGGACGGGCAGTGGCGTGTTGGCGATCGCCGTGCGCAAGCTGCGCAACATTCCCGTTCTGGCGACGGATATTGATCCGATTGCGGTTCGTGTCGCCCGAGAGAATGTCCGCAGCAACGGCATTGCCTCGGGGATCGCGCTTGAGACGGCACCGGGATTTCACTCCACAGCCTTTTCCCGTCATGGGCCGTTCGACTTGATCATTGCCAATATTCTGGCACGCCCGCTCATCAAGATGGCGCCGCAGCTTGTGGCGCATCTGGCACCGGGCGGTTCGGTGATTCTTTCGGGCATCCTTGCGGCGCAGCGCTGGAAGGTGCTGGCCGCCTATAATGGCGCGAACCTGCGACATGTGCGCACGATCTGGCGCAACGGCTGGGTCACCATCCATCTCGACCGGCCCTGAGCCGGTCACTTCCCGCAAATGCAATTGCTGAAATAAAAAAGGCGGTGCCGAAGCACCGCCTTGAGATCGGTTTTCACCGATCTTGCCCGCGAGCGTGTGTGGAGGAGTGCTCAAGCGGGCTCTAGCGTTCTGATCATAATCCGAGAGGGAGGAGGAGAACCGGATTGCGATCGACTTGGAACGCGTAGATCGTAAACTTCTTAGCGACGGTCGCCGCGGCTGGCGCCGATGGCCTTCGAGGTTTCGACTTCGAGCTGACGAAGCGAGCCGACGGAGTGGCGTACTGTGCGACGCTCGCCAGCCAGCGCCGGGCTAACATATGCGGAGCGAGAGATAGGCATTGTCTTAAGTCCTTAGTTTGAGCTGGTTCTTCGTGAACCCCGTTTGATGCGCCGGATATAGCGACTCGCCTTTCAACGTGGCAGGGGGGCGGCTTCATGGGAGCTATGCACGATATGCATATTTCGTGCCGTGAAGTTGTCATATTCGGGCGGTGATGCTCACGAAATGGGCGGATTCGTTAACGACCAAGACCCGGAAGAAGCGCTGCTGAAGGAGCTGATATCTCCAGTGCCGCGCATATCGTCTCAATGATCTAAAATCACATCGCACTTCCGATCATCATGCTCTAACATACTGGCACAATTCAGTTTCACGGATTCTCCACCAGTCTTGGATCAGCTCATGTTTCAGTCTTTCGACGTCACTTCCACCCCACAATTCGGTCGCGAGCGCGTCGCTGGTTTGCGTGCTGCCTTCGGTGATCTCGGCATTGACGGGTTCCTCGTGCCGCGTGCCGACGAGTATCAGGGCGAGTATGTGCCCAAATGCTCGGAACGCCTCGCATGGCTGACGGGCTTCACTGGATCGGCAGGTGTTGCGCTTGTGACACACTCTCAGGCTGTGGTTTTTGTCGATGGCCGCTATGTGACGCAGCTTGCCGAGCAGGTGGACCGCACTGTCTTTACCGGTGGCGATCTGGTGAACGAGCCGCCGCATATCTGGCTGCCGCGCCATGCAAAGGGAGGTTTCCGACTCGGCATCGATCCGTGGCTGCATACGGGTGCCGAAGTGCGCCGGCTGGAGAAGGCCTTGGCCGAGATCGACGGCAAGCTCGTATTCCTCCCGCATAATCCGCTCGACAAGCTCTGGACCGACCGCCCGGCTGAGCCGCTCGGCAGTGTCATCATTCAGGATATCGGCCAGGCCGGCGTTCTGGCCAAGGACAAGCTCGCGACCATCGCGGCTAGCCTTAAAGAGAAGAACCTCAAGGCGGTGCTGATCACCGATCCGTCTTCCGTCGCCTGGATCTTCAATATCCGCGGCAACGACGTGCCGCACACGCCGCATCCTTTGGCGCGTGCCATCATCTATGCAGAAGGGGAAGCGGCACTCTTTCTCGACAAGCGCAAGACCAAGGTCGAGGCCGAAGCCTATCTGACGCAGATCTGCAAGCAGCTGCCGCCATCCGAACTTCCCAAGCGTCTGGCCAATGCGGCAGCGAATGGCGGGCGAATCCTGGTCGATCCGGATCTCGCTTCTTATGCCTTGACCGATATCATCCGTCGCGAGGGCGGAGAGGTCGTGGAGGGCAATGACCCTGCCAAGCTGCCGCGCGCCTGCAAGAACGCCGCTGAAATCAATGGTTCCGCGGCTGCGCACCTGCAGGATGGCGCCGCCATGGTCGAGTTCCTCTACTGGCTCGAGACGAGCAAGCCGGGGACGGTGACGGAAATTGCCGCAGCGGAACGGCTGGAAGCCTGCCGTGCCCGCGTTGGCGAAAGCATGCAGAACCCGCTGAAGGACATTTCCTTCGATACGATCTCCGGTGCCGGTGAACACGCAGCCATCATGCATTACCGCGTGACGACGGCAAGCGACCGGCGGATCCAGGCTGGCGAACTGTTCCTGATCGATTCAGGTGCGCAATACATCAATGGCACGACCGACATTACACGGACCGTCGGTATCGGCGCAGTCTCCGACGATCAGAAGCGTCTCTTTACGCTGGTGCTCAAGGGGATGATCGCCATCAGCACGGCACGTTTCCCGAAGGGAACGCGCGGCTGCGATCTTGATCCGCTGGCGCGCATCGCACTCTGGAAGGCGGGCGTCGATTTCGCCCATGGTACGGGCCACGGCGTTGGTTCCTATCTGTCCGTACATGAAGGACCGCAGCGCATTGCGCGTCTCGCGGTGCAGGAACTGCTTCCCGGCATGATCCTTTCCAATGAGCCCGGCTACTATCGCCCGGGCCATTTCGGCATCCGCATCGAGAACCTGATCTATATCCGCGATCCGGAGGAGATCGAAGGCGGCGACATGCCGATGCTCGGCTTCGAAACGCTGACCTTCTGCCCCATTGACCGTAGCCTGGTGCTTGTCGAGCTGCTGACGCATGAGGAACTGCATTGGCTCAACGAATATCACGTTCGGACGCGCGAGGCGCTGATGCCGCTGATCCATGATCACGATATCAGGGCATGGCTGGAAAATGCCACGCTTGCGCTCAGCCACTGAGAAATCTGCACCCCATCCCGTCATGAAAGCGGGATGGGGTCTGTCTCAGGTACCGATGGAATGGCGCCATGTCATGACGACGATCCATCCGGCGATCAGCATATAGGTCGAAGGATAGCGCAGGCCGATCAGAAGGGCTGCGAGCATTGCCGCCTTGATATCCCAGCCGCCTATGAAGAAGGCGGGCGCGACGAGGGTCGTAAGGACAGCGGCGGGCACGGCATTCAGCGCTGCTTCGACACGTGGCGGAATGCGGGTCATCTTGACGATCAGGATATAGCCGCCGATGCGCGTCAGGAAGGTCACGACGGCAGCGGCCGCGATCAGCAGGACCATGTGCGGATTGAAATCGAGCATGGTCAGACCTCGTGACTTTCGTGAGCGATGTCGGGCTTCCGGTTCGCCTTCACCGGCGGCAGTACCGCGGCAAGGGCGACGCCAGCAAGCGCACCGATGCTGACATGCCAGGGCGAACCGACGTAGCGGTAGGCGATCGCCGATGCTACGGCGCTGGCGGCAACGACCGGCAGAAAATTGTCACGCTTGCGAAAGCCCATGACGATGCCGAGGAAGTAGATCGGCAGCAGGATATCGAGGCCGATGGCTTTCGGATCGCCGATCAGGCTGCCGAGAAGCCCGCCGATCAGGCTTATCACCACCCAGGGAATATAGATCATCGCAGCAAAGCCGATGTACCAGGCGAAGGTCACGGGCTTGCCGCTTTCGTGACGCTTGATCGTCTCGGCAAATTGCGGATCGACCAGCAGGAAGAAGGTGAAGAACTTCTCCACCACGGAAAAATGCCTGATGTAGCGCGCGATCGCGGCCGAATAGAGCACGTGGCGGAAGTTCACGGCGAGGATCGACAGCACGATCAGCCAAGCCTCGACATTGTGGCCGAAAAGATCGAGCCCTACCATCTGGCTGGCGCCGGCATAGACGGTGCCGCTCATCAGGGTGAGTTCGCCGAGCGACATGCCCTGATCGCGCGCAAGCGCGCCGAAGAGGGCGCCGAATGGCGCTGCCGCAAGGCCGACGGGGATGCCGCCCTTCAAGCCTTCAAAAAATTCCGCGCGACTCATGGTCCGCTCTGTCCTTCATGGAAAATCCGGCGCGTGCGCCCAGATGCTATACTTGCAGTCCGACTCGCAGATCGAGCGAGAAATACAACCGAGATCGCCCCTTGTGCATCTACCCCCGGACGCCGTTCAATGGCGGGAGATGTAAGCCGTTCGGGTGGAAGCAGCAATTGAATTTCCTTGATGGATCAATTGATTTCCTTGATCCAGGTCTTTGGACGCGCTTGCAAAATGGGAGATTGAGAAGATGAAGAAGATCACCTTTACGAAGGAGGAGAAGGCAGCCATGGTCGCCCGCCTTCAGCGCTATTTCGCTGACGAGCTGGACCAGACGCTCGGCACCTTGCCGGCCGAATTCCTGCTCGATTTCTTCACCGCCGAGATCGGCCCATACTATTACAATCAGGGCCTGCGGGATGCCCATGCCGCGTTGATGAGCAAGATGGAGGATTTCGGCGAGGCGATTTATCTGCTGGAGAAGGAAGAGAGCGTCCATTCCCGATCGGCGAAGCCATAAGGCTATATACGCTCAGTCCGGTGAGCTGCAGCCGGTCATCCTCATAAGGTCGTCCGCTTCATCCGAAACGCCCTCGGACAATCGCGCCGCCGCGACATAGGGAAGCCAACCCAAAATGGCGGCACGGTTTTCATCGCCGTAGGCATTCAGGTAGGCTGCCGCCAGGCCGTTGTCATAGGAATGGATAAGAACATAACTCCGGCAGACGTCGGCAAGGGGATCTCCGCAGCAAGCATCGAGCCAATCGATCACGGTTGCCCGCTCGAGCGATCCGAGCACATTCCAGGGATGAAAATCGCCATGGCAAAGCCTGTCGCCATCCGGCAAGCGATGAAGCCCCGACAAGAGATGCTGCCGCTGGCCTTCGTTCAATTGCACGGCGCACTCAATGTCACGATGCAAGCGCGATTTCAGAGCAGGAAGGCCAACCCCGCTGTGTTCATGGATTTTTCTATGCGTAGCTGCCAAAACATTCAGATGAGCTAGCGCCTGCAATGGCTTTTGGGCGATCGCTTCGCCAAAGGTTCGGCCCTCGACGCGTGTCATAACCAAGCCCCAGCGACCTTCAAACTCGCCAACGCTTCGGACTCTTGGAGCATTGACTCCCAAGTTCTCCAGGATTGCGAGGGTCGCCGCTTCCCGAAAAGCCGCGGCCTTCGATGCGCCGACCTTCCATAATTTCAGGACCAGCTCGCCGTATTCATAGACCTCCGCCTCCTTGCCGGCTCCAAGGAGGCTTCCGCGTTCGCTGGATATCATCGCGCTTGCCTCGTTCTGATCGTCGCCTCCAAGGCATTCTATCGAACATTCGAGCCGAAGAGCAAAACTGGCCGCAGATAGGTTGGCAGCTACTGGGCTACTTCTTCGGCTGAAACGTATGCTCAATGGCCGGGAAAGTGCGGGCCTTCACTTCCTCGGCATAGGCTTCTGCAGCCTTCGAGACCATGGGAGCCAGCTCCGCGAAGTGCTTGACGAAGCGCGGCTTGAAATCGTTGAACAGGCCGAGCATGTCGTCGGAAACGAGGATCTGCCCATCGCAGGCGGCGGACGCGCCGATGCCGATGGTGGGAATGGCAACGGCGGTGGTGATCTCGCGGGCGAGCGGCTCGATCGTGCCTTCGATCACCATGGCGAAGGCGCCGGCTTCGGAAATCGCCTTCGCATCGCGCCGGATCCTGTCGGCTTCCTTCTCCGAGCGACCAAGCGAACGATAGCCGCCGGTCGTATTCACCTGCTGAGGCATCAGTCCGACATGGCCGAACACCGGAATGCCGCGGGAGGTCAGGAAGGAAACGGTTTCTGCCATTTCCTCACCGCCTTCCAGCTTCACGCCATCGCAGCCGGTTTCCTTCAGGATGCGTGCGGCGTTGCGGAAGGCCTGTTCCTTCGATTCCTGATAGGAGCCGAAGGGGAGATCGACGATGACGCAGGCATGTTTCGCACCGCGCATCACGGCCTGGCCATGCGCGATCATCATCTCCATCGTGACGCCGACGGTCGTTTCCATTCCATAGAGCACCATGCCGAGGGAATCACCGACCAGGAGCAGATCGCAATGTGGATCGAGCAGGCGGGCAATCGGCGTCGTATAGGCCGTCAGGCTGACGATCGGGCGCGTGCCTTTCATCGCCTCGACGGCGGCAGGCGTCGTGCGCTTGCTGTGTCCAACGGTGCTCATCTCAGGCGGTCCTTTCGTTGGCGGACGGTCTGCGCCCGATGACGCGATTGTCGAGCAGGCGGGTGACGCCAATGCGGACGAACAACGCAATGAGGATTGGCTGCCCCTGCAGTTTGGTCAGCGGCTCCAGCGTTTCGGGATGGCGAACGGCGGCGACTTCCACGGTCGCGAGCGGTTCCTTGCCGATGAAGGCGTGTAGTGCTTCTTCGAGTATGGCCGGGTCATCCGCACCGAGATCGTAGAGCCGTTCGGCTTCCGCCAGCGCCTTGGGGACGATGACGGCAGCGGCGCGTTCTTCCTTCGAAAGATAGACGTTGCGCGAGGAGAGTGCCAAGCCATCGATGTCGCGGACGGTCGGCACAGGCACGACACGAACAGGCTGTGCGAGATCCTCGACCATACGGCGGATGATCGCCACCTGCTGATAGTCCTTTTCGCCGAAATAGGCGTTGTCGGGCTGGGCGATATTGAAAAGCTTGGTGACGACGGTGGCGACGCCGGCGAAATGGCCGGGGCGAACAGCACCCTCCAGCTCCGCGCCGAGCTTCGGCACGTCAACGACGGTTTCCATCGGACGCGGATACATGTCCGCGACGCCGGGTGCGAAGAGAAAGTCGACGCCGGCATCACGCAGCATGGCGCTGTCCCGCTCAAGATCGCGCGGATATTTGGCGAGGTCCTCGTTGGCGCCGAATTGCAGCGGATTGACGAAGATGGAGGTGACGACGATATCGTTCTCGGCCTTGGCACGGGAAACGAGTTCCATATGGCCGGCATGCAGATAGCCCATGGTGGGAACGAGGCCGATTGTTCTGTCGGCTTTGCGGTGTTCGCCAAGCCGTTCGCGCAGTGCCGCTATCGTGTTGATGACATCCATCGTGGCACTCCTCCCCAGGCAATGCCGCCTTACACTGCCCGTTCCATCCCTTGAATTTTGCGGGCTCTTCTAACGTGTGCAGTGCAAAAAGGCAATTCAAGGGAATGCGGTGCCGGCTGGGAGGATGCGGCATGTGAGACCATTGAGGAAAGGCGTCGTTGCCGTGGTCTCGTGGGAAAACCGCTCCCCGAAACATCGTCCGAGGGAGCGGAAATGGTGCAACTGCGCCGGAAAATCAGACCGAGCGGGTCAAGCCGCCATCGACCTTGAGGTTCTGGCCGGTGATGTAGCCGGCTCCGTCGGAGGCGAGGAAGGCGATAGTGGCGGCGATCTCGGCGCTGGTGCCGTAGCGCTGCATCGGCACGCTGCCACGGCGCGCTTCGGTTGCCGGCAGGCTGTCGATCCAGCCGGGCAACACGTTGTTCATGCGTATGTTGTCGGCGGCATAGGTGTCGGCAAAGATCTTGGTATAGGAGGCAAGGCCTGCCCGGAAGACTGCCGATGTCGGGAACATTGCCGACGGCTCGAATGCCCATGCCGTGGAGATGTTGATGATCGCGCCGGATTTCTGCTTTTGCATGATGGGGGCGATGAGGCGTGTCGGACGGATGACGTTCATCAGATAGACGTCGAGGCCGGTGTGCCATTGCTCGTCCGTAATTTCCAGGATCGGCGCACGCGGACCGTGGCCGGCGCTGTTGACGAGCACATCGATCCGCCCCCACTTTTGCATTGTTGCATCGGCCAGGCGCTTGAGATCGTCATTCGACTGATTGGAGCCGGTAATGCCGATGCCGCCAAGCTCTTGAGCAAGAGCCTCACCCTTTCCGGAGGAGGAGAGGATGGCGACTTGGAAGCCATCGGCCGCAAGACGCCTGGCGCTTTCGGCGCCCATGCCGCTGCCGCCTGCCGTGATAACCGCCACTTTTTCTATCGACATGTGTGCTTCCTCCTTCATCTTGTTCCGCTGGAACTGATTGCCTCGAAATCATCGATGAAATATCATCATCCCTGCGCGAGAGCGAAACAGTTAAACTCTTGTCTGCCAGTAGAAAAACTATCGCATGAATGGTTCGCCCGGTAAACTTCCCTCTCTGAACGGCCTGAAGGCATTCGAGGTGGCTGCGCGCCATCGCAGCTTCAGACTAGCGGCCGAGGAGCTCGGGGTTACGCAGGGCGCCGTCGCGCAGCAGGTTCGCGGGCTGGAGGCCGAACTCGGCGTAAAGCTGTTCGAGCGGATGCCGCGAAGTTTGGTGCTGACGGGCGAGGGGCGAGGCTATATCGCCGATATCAGGCGTGCCTTTGAAATCATTGCCCAGGCAACGGGCGATCTCAGGCCGCAACCCGTCAGGCTCACCATCAGTACCACGCCGACATTCGCTTCGAAATGGCTGATCCCGCGCCTGCCGGATTTTACGGCTCGTCATCCCGATCTCGATCTTCATATCCTTGCGACGGAACGCATGTCGGGCTTTCAGGCGGATGGGGTGGATCTGGCCGTACGCTATGGGCGGCCACCCTTCGGGCCGGGTTTGGCGACCGAATTGCTCTTCGAGCAAGAGATCATTGCAGTTTGCAGCCCGGTGCTGCTGCAGGACCGAACGCCGCCAAGGACGGCGGAGGAGCTTGCCGACTACGCACTCCTTCACGACGCTCATAATTCCTGGCCCGAATTCATCGACAGGCATTTTGGGCGAGCAGCACAGGCTTCCTATAAGGGGATCAGCTTCAACCAGACATCGCATGCGATCGAGGCGGCCATCGCGGGTCAGGGCATTGTCCTTGCCAACCGCGATTTCGTGGCGCGAGACATGATGGAAGGGCGCCTGACGCAGGTCATCGAGGGATCGCTGAGCGGTCCATCCGACTTCTATCTCGTCTGGCCCCGCTATCGCAAATCCACAGCCCTTGAGACCGTCATTGCCTGGATGAGCGCAGAGGCGAACAGAAAATAGCGTTACCGCTGGTTTGATGTTGCCGATCAAGCAGATTTTCCGGGAGTGAAAACCCGCCCGGCTTCTGAAGCGGTCCGTAGCGCGCGAGTGCGTCAAATGCGGCAATTGCTCCTGCGGGATTAGCGCTTTCCTCAATCTTTTGCTGTTAGCTGCAGCCATGGCAAAGATCGTGGCATTGGCTGCATATTTCTATCAGGCGGCGGTAGCTTTCGGGCTGCTGATCGCGGTTGCGCATCTGCTGGCCCCGGCGGACTATGCGGCCTATTCGCTGTTCATCTCGATCAGCCAGTTCGCGGCGATCTTCTGCTTCGAATGGGTTCGCTTTGCGTGTAGCCGCTTTTATCCGGGGCAGGGGCCAGGAAGCGAAGCCCTTGAGCGCAAGGCGCTGACGGTGGAATTTGCAGCGTGCTCGGCGATCTGCCTGATAGCAGCCTCTGCTTCGATCTTTTTTTCGGTCTCGGCAGAGATTGCCGTGCTTGGCGGGCTGGTTGCGATCTTCCAGGGCGGCAGCGACCTGCATCTGACCATGCTGCGCTTCCGCCAGGAGTTTCGCGTCTTCTCGCGGCTGCAGGGCTCGCGCGCCACGATTCTGGCAATCGGCACGCTTGCGGGTGCCGCCATTGCTCCGACTTTTACATATACCGTCATCGGTCTGTTAGCCGGCTATCTTGTCTACGGGCTCCTTGCCGCATTTCTGACCCGTAACGGTCTTCACGAGGCCGCTTCCTTCGAGAAGTCACTGGTACGCAAGCATTTCGTCTATGGCAGCGTTGCCGCAAGCGCCTCCGTTATCGGTATGCTCTCGCCTTTGGGATTGAAATCGATCCTCACGGCGACGTTGGGAGCGGGCGGTGCCGCCGGTGCACTTCTGGCGCTTGATCTGCTGCAGAGACCCTTCGTCCTGATCGTCTCTGCCCTGCAGGCCATTCAATATCCCGATGTCGTCACGACCTATGATCGCGATGGCCGGACGCCTGCCTTTGCCAAGCAGCTTGGTGAATATTATTCGCTGCTGACCGGTCTGACGCTGATGACCGCCGCCGGCATTTTCGCGCTGCTGCAGCCTATCGGGCAATTGGTCATCGCCGCCGGTTTGCGTAACGAGTTTCTTGCCGTCGCCCCCTTCGTCATCGGTCTTGCGACCTGTCGTGCGCTGACGGCCAACATGATGCCCACTCCTGCGCATCTGCAGCACCGGCTGCTGACGATCTTCCTGCTCGCGGTGCTGGATTGCGTGCTGCTGAATGCGGGCACGCTCATCGGCGGCTATCTCGGCTCTTTCAATGATGCCGCCCTCATGGCCGGCGGCATGATCGGCGCGCTGTGCGCCATGACGATCGGTGTGAAGGTCATGATGTCCCTTGCCTTCGATTTCGTCTGGCCGCCCGTCGTCCTGTCGGCCATCGGACTGGCTCTGCCAGTGCTGGCAACGGGCGGTTTCGGCTATTCGCTCTGGATCTCGGTGGCGGTCGGCGTTGTCGGCGGTGCGCTTTTCTGTCTGCTCGGCCTCTATAGCTATCTCGTCACGATGTTCCGGTCGCAGCCCCGGTCCTGAAATCTCCTAGAGATCTTCCAGAATGGACAGGACGCGATCGGCACTGCCGTCCCAGGAGAAACGCGTGACGTTCTCATGGCCGCGTCGGCGCAGATTCTGGCGCAGCGCCTCGTCCGTGGCGATCCTTCGCATCGCGGAAACGAGCTCGTCCTGCCGGAAGGGGTCGAAGTAGAGCGCGGCATCGCCCGATGCTTCGCGTACGGCAGGAATATCGGCTGCAAGTACCGGGCAACCCTGTGTCATCGCTTCCAGGGGCGGGATGCCGAAGCCTTCGTAGAGGCTCGGGAAAACGAAAGCCGTGGCATGGCGCTCCAGGGCGGCGATTTCCGCGTCGGTGAGCCGGCCGGGAAAGAGCAGCGTGTCATTCGATTGCTGGTTGTCCGATTTGAAGACGGTCGGTGCGGAGCCGCCGACGACCACGAGCTTCTGATTGTCATCCTTGAGCGCCTCGAAGGCGCGGATGGCGAAATCGAGATTCTTGTTCGGCTTCATCGTCCCGACGAGCAGGAAGAAGCCGTTCGTTTTCAAGCCAAGCCGCTGCATGACGGCCTCATCCGGTTCGATGGCGGCGTAATGATCGACGGCATTGTAGACGATGTCGATGCCGGCCGAGGGAACCCGGAACACCGAGGCGAGCTCCTGCCGCGAGAATTCGGAGACAGTACCGATCTTTGCGGTGCGCGTCAGCACCGTACCAAGCGCACCATGCAGCAGGCGGTAGCTGCGCTTGAAGGATTGCGGGTGGCGGAAGATCGTTACGTCATGGATAACGACGGCCTGGCGGCGGTGCAGGAGCGGGCCGCTGCCGCCAAAGCCGATGAGCCGGCTGCCGCGCGAGCGGGACAGTAGGGATGTCTGTTCCCAGACATGACCAGGGCCGGAACCGAAGCTATCAATCTCTATGGCGGAGAGCCTGATATCGATGGGCGTATTGCGCGGCACGGCCAGACGCCAGCGTGCGCCCTTCAGCGCGGCGGGCAAGGCGCCTGAGGAGATCTTGCGGTCGAGCGCCAGTGTCAGTTCGCGCGCGAAGCGCTGCACGCCGGACAAGGGCTGGCTGAGGAAACGCCCGTTGATGACAATCGACTGCACGCTAAGGTCCCGTATCTCATTAATCGGGAACAGCTTGCATCATTTTGTTTAGAGAAGGTTTAGCCGGGCTTGCGCGATTTTACGCAAGCGCGTCCTGGCTGCTGATCACCGCAACACCACGGGCTCGCATGTCGTCGATTGCCACAGCGACACCGGCAGGATCGATGCCGCGGCTTGCATCCTCGACAAAGCGGACGGTGGCATCGGGTAGCATTTCGATGGCGTCGAGCGCGGAGAACTTCACGCAATAATCCGTTGCCAGCCCGCACAGATCGAGTTCGGTGACACCCTTGTCGCGCAGATAAGCCGCCAGCCCGGTAAGGGCTGCCTGGTCATTGTCACGGAAGGCGGAATAGCTATCGACCGCGGGGTTCTGGCCCTTCTGCTGGATGAAATCGACGGCATCGAGATGAAGGGCAGGGTGGAACTCGGCATCTTTGCTGTTCTGGACGCAGTGGTCGGGCCACATCATCTGCGGCTTGCCAGAGAGCGTGCCCATTTCGAAGGGCTTCTTGCCGGAATGAGAAGAGGCGAAGCTGCCGTGGCCGGCCGGATGCCAGTCCTGCGAGGCGACGATCAGATCGTATCTGCCGCTGTCGATGAGCTTGTTGGCGACAGGCACCACCTGATCTCCATCCGGTACAGGCAGGTTTCCGCCGGGGCAGAAGCCGTTCTGGATATCGATGAGCAGCAGCGCTTTCATGAGGCCTGTCCTTCCGTTTTGTTGCGCCGCACGATGCCAAGCCGCGCGCTTCGGATCAAGCCCTTTGCGCCCCGCCGAGGAAGGCGGCGAGGCGCGATGGTTGGCAAAGGCTACGCAGGCTTGTGGCCCTTGAGGCCATAGAAGGCGATGTAGACGTAGCAGATGATCGGCATCAGGAAGGCAAGGTGAATGCCGATCGTATCGGCAAGACCGCCTTGGATGACCGGCAGGATGGCGCCGCCGACGATGGCGAGGCACAGGATGCCCGAGCCCTGGCTCGTATATTTGCCGAGGCCGTGCAGCGCCAGGCTGAAGATCGTCGGGAACATGATCGAGTTGAACAGGCCGATCGCCAGTACGGACCACATGGCGACATGGCCTGTTGTCAGCACGGTGGTGACCAGCAGGATGATGACCGCAGCGGCATTGAAGGCGAGCGCCTTGCCATCATCGATATGGCGCATGATTGCCGAACCGACGAAACGGCCGATCATGGCGCCGCCCCAGAAATAGGAGACGTAGTGGGCGGCATCGGCCTCGGAGAGATGGGCGATATCGGGCTGGCTCAGGAAGTTCACCAGGAAGCTGCCGACGCTGACTTCGGCGCCGACATAAAGAAAGATGCCGACAGCGCCGAACACGAGATGGCGATACTGCCAGGCAGAGCCGCCGCCGCGCATAGGCTCGATGGTTTCCTCATCTTCGACTTCGGGAAGCTTCAGCGCCGCAAAGACGGCAGCAAGCACCAGAAAGGCCGCGGCGAGAAGCAAATAAGGGAACTTCACGGCGCCGGCTTCGGCAAGCCTGATGGCGTCGAGCTGTTCCGGCGTCGCGTTGGCGGCCGCAACAGTCGCGGCGGACAGGATCAGCATGGCGCCGAAGTAGGGTGCGATCGTCGTGCCGAGGGAGTTGAAGGCCTGCGTCAGGTTCAGGCGGCTTGCCGCCGTATCCGGCGGTCCCAACACGGTGACATAGGGGTTGGCTGCGACCTGCAGGATCGTGATGCCGGTGGCGAGCACGAAGAGTGCGCCCAGGAAAAGCGCGTAAACACGGTAGCTGGCGGCCGGGATGAACAGGGCGCAGCCGACGGCTGCGATCGCGAGGCCGACGACGATGCCCCACTTATAGGTGATGCGCTTGACGAGTGCCCCGGCGGGCAGCGATACGATGAAGTATGCGCCGAAGAAGCAGAGCTGGATGAGCATCGCTTGGGTGTAATTGAGCTGAAAGACGCTCTTCAGGTGCGGGACCAGAATGTCGTTCAGGCAAGTAATGAAGCCCCACATGAAAAAGAGTGAGGTGAGTGCGATAAGCGCGAATTGGTAATTGCCCTGGCCATGGCGTGCGGACGCACGGGCGCTGGTGGGCGCAGAGCTTGTTGCTGAGCCAGCCACTTTTTTATCCTCGGTTCTTGTTGTTGCCAGGCTTCGAGATTCGACCCGGGCGAAAAGCCCGAACGGGCCGGAAGAAGGACTGGCAGCGGCTTGCCGAAATGCCCGCGGGAAACGCGGGACTCCGAAGCCGCTTAAATCGATATAATCGATTAGGCTCATATTGGTAGCATGCTAGAGATGCAGATTCTGCAATGCTGCAATGCGGGAAGCTTGATCTCCCGAAAGGCAATCAGGCTCCCCGGCCGGATAGGTGTTGATGGAGAGCATTTCTCCATCAATCGAAAGCCAATCCCTCTTCATGGATGGATTTCCGCACGGCATCCCGTCGCCTCATGCGGGCATACCAGGCTTCGAGATTATGCAATTCATCGAAATGGATGCCGGCCTTGTAGTAGGATTTGAGCCACGGCGCCTGGCCCCAGCCCGTCAGCGCAAAGAGATAGGCGTCGGCAACCGTGAAACCGTCGCCCATCAGGAAGGGGCGATCGGCGAGCTGCGTGTCGATCCATTGATAACGCTTTTCAAGCTTCGGCCTTGCCGTCTCGACGTAGTTTCCTGCAAGCCGTGCATAGAGAAGCGGGATGAAGCCCTTGTGGATTTCCGTCGACAGGAAGCCGAGCATTTCCTGCAGCTTGTAGCGCTCCATGGTGCCGGCGGCAGGCGCCAATCCGGCCTCGGGTTTCAGGTCTGCCAGATATTGGACGATCGCCGATCCTTCGCGCAGGCGATTGCCGTCGGCGAGTTCGAGAACGGGGACATAGCCGTGTGGATTGACGCCATAGAAATCCAGCCCCGTCTCGGTCTTGTGGCTGGTGTGATCGACCTTGATCAGTTCCACGTCCAAGCCGAGTTCGTTGATGACGATATGCGGCGAGAGCGAGCAGCTGGCGGGCATATAGTAAAGTTTCACTTGGGATCTCCATGGTGTTTTCTTATGCCGGCTTCTCCTTGGAAGCTGGCTGCTGAACCATGTAGTCCACTTGGTATAGAATCGTAAGAACGGAAAAGTTTGACATCTAGGTACAAAAATTATACCGGCTGAAGCATGAGGTGCGCAGGATGAAGAAGACAGTGACTGGCTGCTCCGTCGAGGAGGCTATGCATTTGCTGGGTGGCCGCTGGCGGCTGCTGATCGTTTCCTATCTGGTCGACGGGCCGCAGCGCTTCAACGAACTGCGGCGGCTGATGCCGGGGATCTCGCAGCGAATGTTGACGCTCGACCTGCGCGCGCTGGAGGAGGCAGGTCTTATCAGGCGCACGGTCTATCCGACGGTTCCCGTGAAGGTCGAATATTCGCTGACGGAAGATGGGAGCCGCCTGGAGAAGGTGGTGGCCGTGGTCAAGGAATTCGGGCTATGGTTGAAGGATCGGGATGCGCAGATGATCGAAGAGCGTGAGGTTTCACCAGAGCTCGTAGTATAAATCGCGCCAATCGGGATTTGTCTTTTCGATCAGTTCGATCTTCCACTGTCGATACCAGCGCTTCAGGGATTTTTCCCGCTGCATTGGCCTCCAATCCGCGCGAGTCGGAAAAGCTAAACTCAATCAAAAATATGCACTCGCATCGATTGCATCCGGCGACGAATATAATATTGTTTGCTTGGGGATCGATTTGGGGGCCAATTATGTCGTTCAAGGAACAAGTTGCTGAACTATCGAAGCGTGCAATTGCTGCGCAAAATATTGCTCTTACTGAAGAGGCGACAAAGAACGCGCTTGTTATGCCATTTTTGCGTACTCTTGGTTTTGATGTTTTTGATCCAACGCAGATTGTGCCTGAGTTTACAGCTGATGTCGGTTTGAAGAAGGGAGAGAAAGTCGATTATGCTGTCAAAATAAACGACAGGATCGAATTTATTCTGGAGGCAAAGGCTGTCAGTGCGAATCTTTCGCAGGCCCAATACAGTCAACTTTATCGGTATTTTTCGACCACTGATTGCTCAATTGCGATTTTGACAAACGGCATACAAATCTGGTTTTTTACCGATCTTGATGCACCGAACAAGCTTGATAGCAACCCGTTCTTTAAGTTCGATCTTTTCGATTACGATGACAATGATCTGAAAGAGTTAGAAAAATTTCATAAAGAAAAATTTTCTATTGAAGATATCAAGAGTTCAGCCAGCACGTTAAAGCGAATGAAGGCGACAATCAGCTGTATAGAAGCGCAGTTTAATGACCCTGATGACGAATTCGTGCGGCTCATCTCCAAGGAAATACATGATGGCAAGCTGACAGCAGCTGTTGTTGCTGAGTTCAAGCCGATAATCAAGCGTGCCTTTGAAGATCTTGTTCGTCAAAAAATCCAAAGGAAATTGAGTGCAGCATTCAATGAGAACGTGAATATCCCGACGATAAAGGACGTAGATTCAGTCACTCAAATCAACGACGATGGGGATGGCATCGAAACGACTCAAGAGGAGATTGACGGGTTTAATATAGTGCGAGCGATCGGAGCGGAGTTCGCAGATGTCTCGCGAATTGTGATGCGCGATCAGAAATCTTACTGCGGCATTAATTTCGATGACAACAATCGTAAGCCAATTGTCAGATTGCACTTTAACTCGAAGACGAAGTTTCTAACGATCTTCGATGCAGAAAAAGCTGGGTCTCGATTCGACATAACGCAGACTGCGGATATCTTTAAAGCTAAAGCGCAAATTCAAGCTGTCATCCAGTCGTACGTCGGTTCCTAATCACGCCTTCTCCACAAACCCGTCCAGCACGCGTTTCTGCCCGGCGCGGTCGAATTCGATCGTCAGCTTGTTGCCTTCGATCTCGGAAACATTGCCGTTGCCGAACTTGATGTGGAAGACGCGGTCGCCGACCATGAATTTGGAGGGTTCGGCGGAGGTCGATTTGGCCACCAGCTCGCCGTCGATGGTGCGCACTTTCGGGCCGCTTTCGCCGTAGCCGATGCGTTCGACGGCGTGGCCGGAGCGGCTGCCCCAGTTGTCGCGGGTCGCATCGTTGCGGTTCGCTTGCGCGCGCTTCCAGCCGGGCGTGGAATAGGAATTGGCGAAGGGTTCGGCCTTGTCGAAGCGTGACTGGCCGTAGCCGCCGCGGCCATACCCGCCATAGGACTGCTCGACTTCCGCGACCTGAACATGCGTTTCCGGCAATTCATCTAGGAAGCGGGAGGGGATGGTCGACTGCCAGAGGCCGTGGATGCGTCGATTGGAGACGAACCAGATGTGGCAGCGGCGCTTGGCGCGGGTGATGCCGACATAGGCGAGGCGGCGCTCTTCCTCGAGACCGGCGCGGCCGCTCTCGTCGAGCGAGCGCTGATGCGGAAACAGGCCTTCCTCCCAGCCGGGCAGGAACACCGTGTCGAATTCCAGGCCCTTGGCGGAGTGCAGCGTCATGATCGAGACGGCATCGAGATTTTCGTTCTGCTCGGCGTCCATCACCAGCGAAACATGTTCGAGAAAACCGCGCATGGATTCGAAACTATCCATGGAGCGGATGAGTTCCTTCAGGTTTTCGAGGCGTCCCGGTGCTTCGGCCGATTTGTCGTTTTTCCACATGTCCGTATAGCCGGACTCTTCGAGGATCTGCTCGGCAAGTTCGGTGTGAGGCGTATTTTCGAGCAGTCCCTGCCAGCGGCGGAAGGATTGCACGACGTCGAACAGCGCCTTGCGCGCCTTCGGCTTCATCTCGTCCGTCTCGATGATATCGGCCGCCGCCGCCAGCATCGGGATGTCGCGCGCGCGGGCATAATCATGCAGTGTGCGCACGGTGGTATCGCCGAGACCGCGCTTCGGCGTATTGACGATGCGCTCGAAGGCGAGATCATCGGCCGGCTGGCAGACGAGGCGGAAATAGGCCATGGCGTCGCGGATTTCGAGGCGCTCATAGAAGCGAGGGCCGCCGACGACGCGGTAGTTCAGGCCGAGCGTGACAAAACGATCTTCGAACTCGCGCATCTGGAAAGAGGCGCGCACGAGGATCGAGATGTCGTTGAGATTATGCTTATTGCGCTGCAGCTGCTCGATCTCTTCGCCGATGGCGCGCGCTTCCTCCTCGGAATCCCAGGAGGCGTGCACCTGCACCTTGATGTCGTCGGGATCGGAGCGGTCGGTGAACAGCGTCTTGCCGAGCCGGCCCTCATTATGGGCGATCAGGTGTGCTGCGGCACCGAGAATATGTTCGGTGGAACGATAGTTGCGCTCGAGCTTGATGACCTTGGCGCCGGGAAAATCCTTCTCGAAGCGCAGGATGTTGTCCACCTCGGCGCCGCGCCAGCCGTAGATCGACTGGTCGTCGTCGCCGACGCAACAGACATTCTGCGGCTCACCCTTCTGCCGCTGCGCCAGAAGGCGCAGCCACATATATTGCGCCGTGTTGGTGTCCTGATACTCGTCGACGAGGATGTAGCGGAAGCGCTGGTGATAGTCCTTCAATATATCAGGATTCTGCCGGAACATATTGATCGGATGCAGCAAAAGGTCGCCGAAGTCGCAGGCGTTCAGCGTCTTCAGGCGGTTCTGGTAGGCGGCATAAAGCTCGCGGCCCTTGCCGTTGGCAAAGGCGCGGGCATCGCCTTCCGGAATATCGGCGGGGCTCAGGCCCTTGTTCTTCCAGGTGTCGATCATGCCGGCAAACTGCTTGGCCGGCCAGCGCTTGTCGTCGAGCCCTTCTGCCTGGATCAGCTGCTTGATCAGGCGAATGACATCGTCTGTGTCGAGAATGGTGAAGCTGGAGGAGAGGCCGACCAGTTCGGCATGGCGGCGCAACAGCTTGACGCCGATCGAGTGGAACGTGCCGAGCCAGGGCATGCCTTCGACCGCACCGCCGACGAGCAGCGCGATGCGCTCCTTCATCTCGCGCGCCGCCTTGTTGGTGAAGGTCACGGCGAGGATCTGGCTGGGAAAAGCGCGATTGGTGGAGAGGATATGGGCGATGCGGGTGGTCAGCACGCGCGTCTTACCGGTGCCGGCGCCCGCAAGCACCAGAACGGGGCCATCGAGCGTTTCCACGGCTTCTGCCTGCTCGGCATTGAGGCCCGAGAGATAGTCTGGCCGGCGGCCGCTGTCGCGTGCTGCCATGGCGCGGGCCGCGATACCGCCGCCGATGCTGCCGGAAGCCGGCGCAGAACGGCGCGGTGCGGTATGCTCCGGCTCCTCGTCAAAGAAGGGAATATCGTCATGTCCAATGGTCATGCGGCCCAATGTAATGATTCTACCCCGAAAGGCAAAAGAAACGGCCCGAAATTAGAACAAAAAGTGCACATTCACAGGGCGTGATGCGCGATCAGGGGCTGTTTTTCATATTGGAACGGATCGGTTCATGCGCCGATAAAACGTCTCGTTGTCCGCGCCAAGATTACAACTTTGTCATAATCTGTGGCGAAACTTGCCGCATATGTACAAAAACACGATATTGCAGCAAATCGGGCACAATCTTGCGTTATAGAGCCGCCTGATCCGAGATTGGCCCCGGTTAAGTGCGCTGGGTGAGGGGCCGTACAGAAAACAAACGACGCGATTTCATCGCCTCTGACACAACGAGCCGGAGACGTGCATGACCGCCTGGAAGCAGCTTTCCTTGTCTTTTTTCTTGCTGGCAGCCGGCATTGCCGCTGTCGTGGCCTTCGTGCCGAGTGCGGCGGGCCTGCTGCAGAGGGTCGGTGTTCCCGAGACGATCGTGGCGTGGATCGCACCACGCGATGGCGCGGCCGATGAAAAAGCAGAGACGAAGGGAAGCTCCGGCGGACGGCGCGGTCAGAACATACCGCTTGTTGTCACCGAACCTGTTGTCAGCGGCGTCGTCAACGATCGCCTGAGCGCGATCGGTACTGGTGACGCCATCCGTTCGGTCGTCGTCATGCCGCAGGCGGCGGGCACGATCCGGGAAATTCTCATCAAGTCCGGCGACCGGGTGAAGCAGGGGCAGGTGCTGGCGCGTCTTGATGACGACGAGCAGATCATCGCCCGCGGCCAGGCGGAAGTGGTACTGAAGAGCGCCGTCGAAAAATCCCAGCTCTACCGGAACATCAAGTCCACTGTTTCGCGCATGGACGTGTTCGATGCCGAGATCGTGGAGCAGGGCGCGAAGCTGGCGCTGCAATCGGCCGAACTGGCGCTGAAGCGCCGCGATGTCGTCGCGCCGATCGACGGGATCGTCGGTATCGTACCTGTCGTCGTCGGCGATAACGTGACGACGGCAACCAACATCGTCATGCTGGACGACCGCTCGGAAGTCCTGGTGGATTACTGGGTTCCTGAGCGCTTTGCCAACACCGTCAAGGTGGACCAGCCGGTGGAGGCTACCTCTGTGGCGCTGCCGGGACGAGCATTCACGGGCGTTGTCGAGGCCGTCGACAACCGCGTCGATGGCGCGAGCCGGACCTTGCGCGTGCGCGCCCGCATCGACAACGCGTCCGATGAGCTGCGTGCCGGCATGTCCTTCAATGTCGGTATGCGCTTTGCTGGGGAATCCTATCCCTCCGTCGATCCGTTGGCCGTGCAATGGGATGGTGCAGGCGCACATGTCTGGCGTGTCGTCGACGGCAAGTCCTCGAAGGTGCGGGTCAGCATCGTGCAACGCAATCCGGATGCTGTTCTTGTCAGGGGCGAACTTCACAACGGCGATCTTATCGTCATCGAGGGATTGCAGCGCGTGACCGAAGGCGGGGAGGTTCGCTTTGCCCGTGATGTCGCTCAGGCCAAGGAGGTCATCACCCAATGATGACCGATGGCGATGACACGACGGATGCCGGCTCGGCTGCGGCCAAGCAATCCTTTACCGCACTCTTCGTGCGCCGGCCGATTCTGGCGCTGGTCTTCAATACGTTGATGGTCGTTGCCGGCCTTGCCGCCTATTTTGGCGTCGAGGTGCGCGAACTGCCTGATGTCGACCGTCCGGTCGTCACGGTTAGAACCGTATTCGATGGCGCATCGCCGCAGACGGTGGATCAGGAGCTGACGAAGATCATCGAGGGCGCCGTCGCCCGCGTCAGCGGCCTGAAATCGGTCTCCTCCAGCTCGTCCTTCGGCCAGAGCCGGGTGACGCTGGAATTTTCCGACGCGACCGATCTTTCCGTCGCCGCGAACGATGTCCGCGACGCTATCGGCCGCATCACCGAACAATTGCCGGATCAGGCGGATGCGCCGCAGATCGTCAAGGCGGATTCGGATTCGCAGCCGATCATGCGGCTTGCCGTCACCTCGAGCACGATGACGATGGACGACCTGACGCAGCTGGTCGACAAGGAGATCACCGACCGGCTAGCCTCGGTCGAGGGCGTTGCCGATGTCGAGCTCTATGGTGATCAGGAGAAGGTTTTCCGCATCGATGTCGATCAGGCAGCGCTTGCCGGGCGCGGCCTGACGATCGGTGATCTGACGACGGCGCTTGCGACCGCCGCGCTCGACGTGCCGGCCGGATCGTTGAAAAGCGCCCGCCAGGATATCGTCGTGCGCGCCACGGCCGCATTGCAGACGCCGGAGGATTTCTCCCGGCTGATTATCAAGGATCGCGTGCGGCTCTCCGATGTCGCGACCGTGACGCTCGGGCCGCGGGATGGCACGACCGCGCTGCGCTCCAATGGCGTGCAGGGTGTCGGTCTCGGCATCATCCGCCAGGCGCAGTCGAATACACTGAATATCTCCGAAGGCGTGAAGGCCGTCGTTGCCCAGCTGTCGAAATCGCTGCCCGAGGGCACGCGCATCGTCATCACCAGCGATGATGCCTTGTTCATTCAGGGCGCGATCCACGAGGTCGTGCTGGCGCTCGTCCTGTCGGCGCTGATCGTCACCGCGGTCATCTATCTCTTCCTGCGTGACTGGCGGGCGACGCTGATCCCGGTCGTTACCATGCCGGTGGCGCTCATCGGCACGCTTGCCGCGCTCTATATGGTCGGCTTCTCGGTCAATATCCTGACGTTGCTGGCAATCGTGCTTGCGACCGGTCTCGTGGTCGACGACGCCATCGTTGTGCTGGAGAATATCGTTCGTCGCCGGGCCGAGAAGATCGGGCCGCGCGCCGCCGCTGTCCTCGGTACGCGAGAAGTCTTCTTCGCCGTCATCGCGACGACGGCAACGCTCGCCGCCGTGTTCATTCCGCTGTCCTTTCTGCCGGGGCAGGTGGGCGGCCTGTTCCGTGAGTTCGGTTTCGTGCTTGCCTTCTCCGTCGGCCTGTCGTCGATCGTGGCGCTGACGCTCTGCCCGATGCTCGCTTCGCGCATGCTGACCAAGGAGATGCGCGAGGAGCATGGAGCGCTAGGCCGTTTCGGCGAGCTTTTCTCCGGCGTTTATCGCCGCACGCTCAAGGCCTGTCTCAACGCGCCTTTTGTCGTCATCGTCTTCTGCGTCATGTTTGCGATTGCAGCGGTTTTCGCATTCATGAACGTCAAGAGCGAACTGACGCCGAGTGAAGACCGCGCCATGGTCATGCTGCGTCTCACCACGCCTCAGGGTGCCGGTCTCGATTACACGAAGGACCAGCTCCGACGTGTGGAGGAGCGGCTGCAGCCGCTGATGGATAGCGGCGACATAAGAAATATCTACGCCATTTCGGGCATGAACAGCCAGAAGAACAGCGGTTTCATGGTGCTGACCTTGGCGCCCTGGAGCGAGCGGCACCGTACGCAGCAGGACATCGTTACTGACATCAATCGCGCCATGGCCGGCGTGCCGGCTCTTCGCGGCAATGTCATCCAGGCCAACAGCCTGAGAATCCGCGGTGCCGGCAGTGGTGTGCAGATGGCCCTTATCGGCAACAATCATGAAGCGTTGACCGAAGCCGCGCTGAAGCTCGTGCAAGAGCTCGACAAGACCGGCCAATTCGATACGCCGCGGCTGAACAACGAGCCGACGCAGGCCCAGGTCTCCGTCACCATCGACCGAGAGCGCGCTTCCGATCTCGGGGTCGATATCACAGGTCTTTCGGTCGCGCTGCAGTCGCTGCTGGAGGGGCGCTCCGTCGTCGACGTGTTCGTCGCAGGTGAATCCTATCCGGTGCTGCTGACGTCGACGATGCGGCCGATCGACGATCCCACCGATCTCGAAAACGTCTTCCTGAAGACAGGCGACGGCAAGATCGTGCCGATGTCGGTGATCGCATCGCTCAAGGAAAATGCCGTTGCGCCGCAGCTGACCCGTGAGCAGCAGCTGGCTTCGGTCGCGATCACGGCCGGTCTGAAGAACGGCATGTCGCTCGGGCAGGCGGTCGAGGAAGTCACGCGGATCGCAACGCCGCTCCTACCGCCAGGTTCGCGATTGATGCCGCTCGCCGAAGCGGCGACGCTGGAAGAAAATTCCAGCGGTATGGCGCTCACTTTCGGCTTTGCCATCGTCATCATCTTCCTGGTGCTGGCTGCGCAGTTCGAAAGCGTGCTGTCGTCTGTCATCATCATGTCCACGGTGCCGCTCGGTCTTGCCTGCGCCGTCTTTGCGCTCGTCATCACCGGGTCGAGCCTCAATATCTACAGCCAGATCGGCCTGGTGCTGCTTGTCGGCGTCATGGCGAAGAATGGCATCCTGATCGTCGAGTTCGCCAATCAGCTTCGCGACAAGGGCGAAAGCGTGCGTGAGGCCATCGAGAAGGCCTGTGCGCTGCGCCTGCGCCCGGTCATGATGACGATGATTGCGACCATTCTGGGCGGCGTGCCGCTCGTTTTTGCCGAAGGTGCGGGGGCGGAAGCGCGCGTTGCGCTCGGCTGGGTGATCGTCGGCGGTCTTGGGTTTGCGACCCTGGTCACGCTTTACATCACGCCGGTCGCCTATCTGCTGATTGCCCGCTTTGCAAAACCGCAGACGCATGAGGAGCAGCGCCTGCATGACGAGATGTCGGACGCGGCACTGCGCTCGAAGCTCGCCAATCTCAGGGCTGCGGAATAGGGCGAGCACGGTTGAGTTGCGCCCGCTGTCGCTATTGCGCTTATTTATGGTGAATCAAGCGTGTCGCTTAGTGCTTTCTTAAGCATGTTTGCTAATCATAGCGGTATGTAACCGCTGGAGCGCAGGTGTTGTTTTTGCCTCGCTCCCCGTTCGCCGACACGTTCGGCCCGCGCGCATGAGCGCCCGCGGCAAGGTTTCAATGTCTCCTTTTATTTGTTGCGTATTGTTGCGTCCGGAGTTCATGTGCCGTGAGTATTTTTTCGACCTTCATCAGGGTCAGTCCTTCTGTGAATACAGCGCTGGAAGTGCTGAGGGACACCCAGACCAAACTGGGTAATGCCGAGCGACAGATGTCGTCGGGCCTGCGGGTTCAGTCGGCCAGAGACAATGCCACATACTGGAAAATCTCGACTTTGACGCATACCGACATCGGCGCGATTTCGTCGGTTCAGGATGCGCTTGGTCTCGCCGCCTCGACCGTCAGCACCGCTTCCACCGGCGTCAGCAGCGCGATCGATGTCGTGACCGAGATCAGGACGAAGCTCGTCAGCGCCTACGAAACCAGCGTCGACAAGACCAAGCTCAACGATGAGCTTACCGACCTCAAGCAGCAGCTGCGCAGTATGGCCGAGTCGGCGACGTTCAACGGGGTCAACTGGACCGTGCTGCAAGACGGCGCGGACCCGACCGACCCCCATGAGATTCCGGGCTCCCTTATCCGGGGCACCAACGGTACCGTGACGATCGGCATGCTGAGCTATGCGGGCGTCAGCTCGACGGCCGGGTCGATCACCTCGGCCGATGCGCGTTATCTGATAGATGACCAGTCGAGCGGTACCGGGGGATATGGCGTGCTGACGTCGACATCCTTCGCGGCCGAGGCCGGGGCTGCCGAGAATTATGTGCTGGTCAGCAGCAAGAACGGCAATACGAGCGGTCAGGTGGAGATATCGCTCGACGCAAACACGACGCACGGCGCGATCGTCGACATGGTCAACACCGTGACGGGAATGTTGAACCAGCTGAAGACGATCGGGTCAGCCTTCGGCTCCCTTGAATCGCGCATCAACCTTCAAACCGAGTTCGCCAAGAATCTCACCGATTCGCTGACCAGCGGCGTCGGCAAGCTCGTGGATGCCGATATGGAGCAACAGTCGAGCAAGGTCATGGCGCTGCAAGCCCAGCAGCAGCTCGGGCTGCAATCCCTTGCGATTGCCAATGCGAGCTACAACACGGTTCTGCAGCTCTTCCAGAATCACTGATTGCAGCTGTGCGGCGTCGAGGTTGGGGGGGCGGCAAATGGCAGGCTCCATGCTTCCGGATGAGCCAGATTCGTCAAAAAGTTTCGCCGACACTCTATGCACAGGGGAGAACGGTCAGGATAAGATTTCTCTTCATGATATTGCCGCAATGCTTCATATCTGCTGCGGCCATCGAACCGGAGAGCGACGATTCTATGATCAAGAAAATTGCCATGCTTGCCCTAGCGGCAGCCTTTTTGAACGCATGCACCACCACTGACCCCTATACAGGTGAGCAGAAGGTATCGAATACAGCCGGCGGTGCAGCGATCGGTGCCGGTGTTGGCGCTGTTGCCGGTCTTCTGATCGGTCATTCGCCTGCCTCGCGCCGCAATGCCGCGCTGATCGGTGCAGGCGTCGGTGCGCTCGCGGGTGCGGGCATCGGCAACTACATGGACCAGCAGGAATCCGAGCTGCGCGCGCAGCTGCAGGGCACCGGCGTTTCGGTGACCCGCGTCGGCGACCGCATCATCCTCAATATGCCGTCGGCGATTACCTTCGATATCGACCAGGATGCGATCAAGCCGGAATTCTTCTCGACGCTGAATTCCGTCGCGATCGTTCTGCGCAAGTTCAACCGCACGCTGATCGACGTCAACGGCCATACGGATTCGACCGGCAGCCTGCAGCATAACCAGGATCTGTCCGAACGCCGCGCCGGATCGGTTGCGTCCTATCTCGGCAGCCAGGGCATCGACCAGCGCCGCATGTCGGCTATCGGCTTCGGCCCGTCGCAGCCGGTTGCAACGAATGCGAACGAGGCTGGCCGCGCCCAGAACCGTCGCGTCGAGATCCAGATCGCACCGATCACGCAGAACGGCTAAGCTTTTTCAACAGATGCGGCCGGGTCTCACGATCCGGCCGTTTTCCATGCGCGTCCGATCACGCATGCATGCTTGCGCCCTTGGTGATCTTGTCGACGGTTTTCTTGTCGGCGCGCAAGGCGATGCCGACGACCTTGGCATCTTGGGGCGTGAATTCGGAGAAGACGGCGCGGTTGGCCGCGTCATGGCCGGTTGAAAACATTTCCTCAATGAAAATGGAAGAAATGATGCCACGCTCAAGCGAGCGGCGGTGGATGGTGGCGATGCTCTCCTGATCGGCCGAGAGCACGATGATCGGCTGGATCGACAAAGCGTTGTAGACGTTGCCGGTACGATCGCGATAGGGTTCGCCGATGATGTCGGGATGTTGTCCGGCGATGCCTGTCGACAGGAAGGCAGTTACGTTCAGCTTTTGCCAGGATTGAAGGTCGCTTCGCAAAACGATCGCGATTTTGGTATCGAACATCGATGGTCACTTTCATGCAGTCTGGGAATGGGACATTGCACGACGATGTAGCCGGACAGATCTTCGAGGGTCTTGAACGTTTGTGCGTGACGCCGGAGGCCAACCGCATCCTGTCTGCGCCGGCCTATCCGGGCATTGAGCGCATCCAGGCGCAATTTCGCGGCGACGCCTTCGATCTGCACCGGCACGATACCTATGCGCTCGGCGTCACCATGCGCGGCGTGCAGACGTTCCGCTATCGCGGCGAGCAGCGCTACAGCCTGCCGGGGCGGGTCATCATCCTTCATCCCGACGAGTTGCATGACGGTGGAGCCGCGACCGAGGACGGGCTCATCTACCGCATGCTGTATCTGGAACCTTCGGTGCTGGTTCAATGCCTGGAGGCGGCGCGGATCGGCCTGCCTTTCGTCGGCGACCCCGTGGTGGAAGATAACCGCCTCGCCGGCCTGTTGCTGGCGGCGCTCGGCGAGCTTGATCGCGAGCTTGATGAACTCTTCGTCGACGATTTCGTTTCACGCCTCGCCGATGGCCTCGTGCAGCACGCACGCCTGCCGCTGCGCCCGCTGGGGAGCATCGCCTGGGGGCAGGTGAAAGCAGTTCGGGATTATATCGAGGCGCAGGTCACCAGCGGCGTGCGGTCTCAGGAGCTCGAGCGCATCACCGGCCTGGACCGCTTTGCACTCGCGCGGCATTTCCGCGCCGCCTTCGCCACCAGCCCGCACCGGTTCCTCCTGATGCGGAGACTGCAGCAGGCAAAAGCGCTGATCGTAGAAGGTGAGCCGATTGCCGAGGTCGCGGCTGCGACGGGATTTGCCGACCAGAGCCATCTGACCCGGCATTTCAAGAAAGCCTTTGGCATCGCGCCCGGCGCATGGAGCAGCATGGTGCGCGGCGCAGGACCGAGCGGCTGATCGCTCTTCAGTGAAGACCCAGAAACTGCTTGAGTTCGGGTGTCTGCGGATTGGCGAAGACCTCGCCGGGCGGCCCAATTTCGTGCACGCGGCCCTGGTGCATGAAGACGACGCGGGAGCAGACGTCTCGGGCGAATTTCATCTCATGGGTCACCATCAGCAGCGTCATGCCTTCGCTTGCCAGTTCGCGGACAACAGCGAGAACCTCGGCGACCAGTTCCGGGTCCAAGGCAGAGGTGATTTCGTCGCAGAGAAGCGCGATCGGCTGCATGGCAAGCGCTCTCGCGATGGCGACGCGCTGCTGCTGCCCGCCGGAGAGTTCATCCGGATAGGCGTCGAACTTGTGCCCAAGGCCGACGCGGTCGAGCATGCGTCGCGCCATGGCCTCGGCTTCGGCCCTGGCGGTCTTCTTGACGACCATCTGCGAGAGCATGACGTTGCGTCCCGCACTCAGATGCGGGAAGAGATTGAACTGCTGGAAGATCATGCCGACCTTCAGCCGCAATGCCTTCAGGTGCAGGTCGTCCGGCAAAAGCTGCGCGCCGGCCACCGAGATCGAGCCGTCATTGATGGTCTCGAGCCCGTTGATGCAGCGCAGCAGCGTCGATTTTCCCGAACCGCTCTTGCCGATGATGGCGATGACTTCGCCGGGCTCGACATCGAGGTTGATGCCCTTGAGAACCTCGTTGGTGCCAAAGCTCTTGCGGACTTCAGTGATTTCGATGAGCGACATTGAGCTTCCTCTCCAGAATCTGGCTGCTTTTCGACAGCGGCCAGCACAGGGCGAAATAGATGAGGGCGACAAAGCCGTAGACGGTGAATGGCTGGAAGGTCGCATTGGTGATGACGGTGCCGGCCTTCGACAACTCGACGAAGCCGATGATCGAGGTGAGGGCCGTGCCTTTGACCACCTGCACGGAAAAGCCGACCGTCGGCGGCACGGCGATGCGCAGTGCCTGCGGCAGGATCACGTGGCGCATCTGCTGGATATAACCCATGCCGAGGCTGGCGGAGGCCTCCCATTGCCCTTTGGCGACCGCCTCGACGCAGCCGCGCCAGATTTCGGTGAGGAAAGCAGCCGACCAGAGGGTGAGTGCGGCGCCCGCAGCCAGCCAGGCCGGCACGTCGATGCCGAACAGGCCGAGACCGAAGAAGGCCAGGAAGAGCTGCATCAGCAGCGGAGTGCCCTGAAACAGCTCGACGAAATATCTGACGGCGACGCGACCGGCCTTTGCCTTGCCGATGCGCAGGAACAGCAGGATCGCGCCAACGATGGCGCCGCCGGCGAAAGAGACGAGCGAGAGGAGGATCGTCCAGCGCGTCGCCAGTAGCAGGCCGCGCAGAATATCCCAGGTGGTGAACTGAATCATTGGCGGACCCTGCGTGGAAAGATCAACGTACCCACGGCCGCTAGCACTTGCCTGAGCAGGATCGCGAGCGCGAGGTAGATCGCCGTCGATACGAAGTAGGCTTCGAAGGCGCGGAAGGAGCGCGACTGGATGAAGTTTGCGGCGAAGGTCAGATCTTCGGCGGCGATCTGCGAGACGACGGAGGAGCCGAGCATGACGATGACGACTTGCGATGACAGCGCCGGCCAGATGCGTTGCAGCGACGGCACGAGGACGACATGCCGGAAGGTCTCGAACCGGGTCATAGCAAGGCTGGCGCCGGCTTCGAACTGGCCACGAGGCGTCGCCTGGATGCCGGCGCGGATGATCTCGCAGCTATAGGCGCCAAGATTGATGACCATGGCGAGATTGGCGGCGGTCATCTCGTTCATCTGGACGCCGATACCGGGCAGGCCGAAAAAGATGAAGAAGAGCTGTATCAGGAACGGCGTGTTGCGGATGAGTTCGACATAAGCTGCGACGAAGGGCTTGAGCCAGCCAGGACCGAGCGCGCGCGCCCAGGCGCAGGCGATGCCGAGAGCGATGCCAAGCACGGCACCGATAAGGGTCAGCTCCACCGTGACGAGAACGCCCTTGACCAGCGTGGGATAGTATTCGGCGAGCCAGCCGAAATCGAAATGATAGCGCATGGGAGGAAGCCTCGCTCTGACCGATCCACGCCGCCGGATGACGGCGCGATCGATCCTGCGTTGATCAGAAGCTGGCCGGCAGGTCAGCGCCCAGCCACTTCTGCGATATCTTGTTGAGCGTCCCATCCGCCTTGGCGGCGGCGATGATCTCATCGACCTTCTTCTGCAGCGCCGCCTCGTTCTTGTTCAGGCCGATGAAGCAGGGCGAGTTGGTGATGAGGAATTTCATCTCGGGCTTCTTCGGCGGGTTCTTGGCGAGAATGGCTGCCGCGACGACATTGCCGGTCGCAACCAGCTGGACTTGTCCGGACAGGAAGGCGGAGATGGTGCCGTTATTATCTTCATAGCGCTTGATCGTCGCATCCTGCGGCGCGACTTTGGAAAGCGCCAGATCCTCGATCGCGCCGCGGGTGACGCCGATCGTCTTGCCGGAAAGGTCTTCCGGCTTTGCCGCCGCCACATCGCCGGGACCGAAGACGCCGTTGAAGAAGGGTGCGTAGGCGTCAGAGAAATCGATGACCTTTTCGCGATCCGGATTCTTGCCGAGGCTCGAGATCACCAGATCGACCTTGTTCGTCTGCAGATAGGGAATGCGGTTGGCGCTGGTGACGGGGACAAGCTCCGTCTTCACCCCAAGCTTTTCGCCGATCAGGTTTGCCATATCGATGTCATAGCCCATGGGCGCCATATCGGTGCCGACGCTGCCGAAGGGGGGGAAGTCCTGCGGAACGGCGACGCGGATCGTGCCGCGCGAGGTTATGTCGCTCAGGGCATCCGCCCGAGCTGCGTGCGGGGTGGAAAGGGACCCCACCGCAAGCATCGCAATGCCGAGTGCCGTGAGCAATTGTCTGCGCTTCATCGAATATCCTTCCAGTCGGGCTGTTTGAACGCTTGAAGGCAAAACGCAAGACCCGTGCCAGTCATTGGAACCATGCCGGAGCTCCGCCGCTTCTGGTTTCGGTGTCGAGGAAGTTCATCCCTAGCGATCAGTTTGCTCGGCATTCCGCTTAAAAAATGGGCAATCTTCTGCTTGCTGTGTCTAATGTGCGGGTTGCCTGCCGCGCGTCCAAGCCGTTCCGGTCCTTTCGGATCAAAGATTTGAGAGATGGCTCAGTACGGCGATTGCGGTTGACTTTCATCACTGGACAGCGCCGCGCCGATGTCCCATAGAACCGATAAAAGGGTTAACGCCCTTCGATGATCGCGATGGGAGATTCGGATTATGGTTCTGGCTGATGCGAAGGCGGGAGCACGTAACGAGGCGGGGATAGCGGCCGTTCTCGGCATTCTCAAACAGGCTTTCGGAGAACGCTTCCAGACCGGTGAAAGTTTTCGCGCCCAGCATGCCCACACGACGACCTATATTCCAGCTCAGCTCCCGGACGGCGTGGTCTTTGCCGAAACGAGCGAGGACGTGCAGGCCGTCGTCAAGGCTTGCGCCGAACACAAGGTTCCGGTCATTCCCTTCGGTACGGGATCTTCGCTCGAAGGCCAGGTGAATGCGCCGCAGGGTGGCATTTCCATCGATTTCAGCCGCATGAGCCGCATTCTCGAAGTCAATGCAGAGGATCTGGATTGCACGGTCGAGCCCGGCGTTACCCGCGAGCAGCTTAACACCTATCTGCGTGACACCGGTCTGTTTTTCCCGATCGATCCTGGCGCCAATGCCTCGATCGGCGGCATGGCATCGACGCGGGCTTCAGGCACCAATGCCGTGCGCTACGGCACGATGAAGGACAATGTGCTGTCCGTGACCGTGGTGACTGCCAATGGCGAGGAAATCCGCACGGCTCGACGGGCGAAGAAGTCATCCGCCGGTTACGATCTGACGCGACTTTTCGTCGGCGCCGAGGGCACGCTTGGCGTGTTGACCTCGGTCACGCTGCGTCTGCAGGGCATTCCGCAGAAGATCGCCGGCGGCGCCTGCGCCTTTCCGGATATCAAGTCGGCTTGCGATGCCGTCATCATGACGATCCAGATGGGCGTTCCCGTCGCTCGCATCGAGTTGCTCGATGCCATGCAGATGCGGGCCTGCAATCGCTATTCCGGCCTGAGCTACGACGAGAAGCCGACGCTTTTTCTCGAATTTCACGGCACCGACGAGACAGTTGCATTGCAATCGGCGCAATTTGCCGAGATCGCGGCCGAATGCGGCGGCGGCGAATTCCTTTGGACAAGCAATGCGGAAGAGCGCAACAAGCTCTGGAAGGCTCGTCACGACGCTTATTGGGCATGCCGCGCGCTGGCGCCGGAACTGGCTGCCCTGTCGACTGACGTCTGTGTGCCGATCTCGCGACTTGCCGAATGCGTCGCGGAAACCCAGGCCGATATCGAGGCGCATGGCCTACTGGCACCCATCGTCGGCCATGCCGGTGACGGCAATTTCCATGTGCTCGTCCTGTTTGATGATAAGACGCCGGAGGGCATCGTCGTTGTCGAGGATTTCGTCGCGCGTCTCAATGCGCGTGCACTCGCCATGGATGGCACATGCACGGGCGAACATGGGATAGGACAGGGGAAGATGGCATTTCTCGAGCAGGAACTTGGCGATGCGGTCGATCTGATGCGTCAGATCAAGGAGGCGCTCGATCCGGATGCCATTTTCAATCCGGGGAAAATATTCCGCAGGCACTGAAAGATGGAATATTTTCATGATCTTGGCTTGCTACAGGCGCGAATGGCGCTAGGCTGCAGCCGCACTTTTCCGGTTTTTGTCATGAAAAGCCACATGCATACGCTAGATGGGTGGCATACCTCTTAAAAAGAGCTGCTGTCATCAGCAGGGATCGGGTAGAACTGTGCATATTCTAGGTTATGCCGTGTATGCGCTCTGATAAGCGACACCTGCATATGTTGGGAATGAAGATTGGAGACGATACGCGTTGTTAGGTAGGGTCCTGGTTTTTCTGGGTGGATTGCTTGTGGTGGTGCTATTCGTGGCGCTGCTTGCTCCGCTCTTCATAGACTGGACCGATTTTCGCAAGAATTTCGAGGATCAGGCGAGCCGCATCATCGGCAAGAAGGTGACCGTTCATGGCACCGTGGATGCCCGGCTCCTGCCGTTCCCGTCGGTGACGCTTCACGATGTCCGTGTCGGCCAGGAGGCCGATGGTACGCCGCTGGTGCAGATCGCCGAATTCTCCATGGATGCGGAACTCGCGCCTTTCCTTTCCGGCGAAGCGCTGATCTTCGACATGCGGGTATCCAAGCCCAAAGTGCGGCTTCGGCTGCTGAAGGACGGCACGCTCGACTGGATGCGCGGGAGCCTGCCGGAAATTCCTGCAAAGTCCGTTGTGCTCGAAAGCGTTCACGTCGAAGACGGCGATATTCTCTTCATCGACGAGCAAACGGGCAGGACCCGGCATGTCACGGGCCTGAACGCCCAGATGTCGGCGAGATCGCTTGCCGGCCCATGGCGTATCGAGGGCGACGCGGCCCTCGACAACGAACATGGCAATTTCACCGTTTCCAGCAGCCAGCCCGATGACAACGGCGTCCTGCGCGTCCGCACCCGGCTGATGCCGGACCGGCATCCCCTGAATGTCGATCTCGACGGCGAGTTGAAGCTGGTCAACAGCAAGCCCGATTACATGGGTTCCTTCACGGCCGGCGTCAACGACAAGCAGGCCCATGATTCCGCCGATCAGAAGGCGCAGCCACGCATCAAGGGCCGTTTTGAGCTGACGAATGATCGCATTCGCGTCCCCGAATATCGCCTCGAAGTCGGTGCCGATGACGATCCCTACGTCGTCACCGGCGAGGCGACGCTCGATACCGGCTCCAAGCCGGAATTCCTGCTGACGGCCGATGGCCAGCAGATCGACGTCAATCGTCTCGGCAACAACAAGGGCACCAACGGCAAGACCAATCGCAACCCGGCGATCTCGGCGCGTCAGCGCCTGAACAGCCTGATCGCGATCGCCGCAGAGATTCCGGTGCCGCAGGTTCCCGGCAAGGCGACGTTCCGGCTGCCGGCGATCGTGGCGGGCGACACCACCATACGCGACGTGCAACTCGATCTTGAGCCGGCGGGAACGGGATGGAAGATAGATCATGCGATCGGCATGATGCCTGGACGCACGCAGGTCGAGGCGCGGGGCAATCTCATGCTGCGAGGCGAGCCGAATTTCATCGGCAACTTGGTCGTCGCGTCCAACCAGCCCTCAGGATTGGCATCATGGCTTGTGGGGTCCGTCGATCCGTCGATCCGACAGCTGCGCCAGGCCGGCTTCTCCGCCGATGTCAGCCTGCAACATGACGAGCAGCGCTTCGAAAACCTCGAGGTTGCAATCGGTTCGGCCACGCTGAAAGGCCGGATCGATCGCCAAAGCGGGACAGACAAGGCGCCGCCAAAGCTTGCCGTCGACCTGACCGGCGATGCCCTCGACCTTGACGCGCTGAGGGCACTGACCGGGCTCTTCACCGGCCAGGATAGCGGAGAATCCCTCTTCGATCATCGGATCACGGCGCATCTGCAGGCCGGAAAATTCATGGCTTTCGGCGTGCCGGCCGATAATGTCGATACCTCATTTTCTGTGGCCGACGGCGCTCTGACGCTCGACAAGCTTTCGGTGCGCAATGTTGCCGGCGCTGAAATCACCGCAACCGGCCGCGCCGACGGTTCGCCTTCCGACTACAGGGGATCGGGCGAGATCACCTTCAAGGCTGCCGATCCGGGGCCATTCTTCGAAATGCTACGCCAGCATCTGCCGCACCATCCCGTCATGGACCGACTGGTGCGCAATGCCGCATGGTATGGAAACACCGCCCTTCGCGGCGCAGTGACGCTCGGCGGCGATCAGGACAATGCGCTGACGGTGACGCTTGCGGGCGTTTCCAACGGCAGCCGCGTCAATTTCGATTATCGCATGTCCGATCTCTCGGCTTTCACGGGCAAGGGCACCACGACCCTGGAGGGAACGCTCGAAAATTCGGTGACGTCGATCCTGTTCGGCCAGGCTGGTCTCGATCCGCTGCCTGTTGAAGCCGATGCGAATGGTCGTTTGACGTTGAAAGTGTCAGCAAGCGGTACCGATCCCGCGGATGCCGCTCTCACCTTTGCGACCGACAAGACATCGTTCACCGCAAACGGCAAGGTGGATGTCCGTCCTGCTACCTTCCTCAATGGCAACATAGCGCTATCGCTCGAAAGCGCTGACATCGATCCCTATTTCGTGATGAACGGTATCGGCGTCCCGCAGACGGGCGCCGGTTTGCCGGTCAAGTTCCAGGCCAATGCCGCGCTGAGCCCGGACAAGATCGTGTTTTCCGACATGAAGGGGTTGTTTGCCGACAACAACATGTCCGGCACACTGACCATCGATCGGAAAGCCCCGAACCTCAAGGCATCAGGTGAATTGTCGCTCGACAAGGCGGATCTCGATTGGCTGGCGGAAGCCATCTACGGGCCGATGAGCGATCCGAAAACGGGCGCTCTCAACCAGGATAAGCTCGGCCTACCTGCCTTCAGCGGGATGGATATCGGCGTCAAGCTTTCCGCAAAGCAGGTATGGCCCGGCATATTCGGTCCCATTTCGAATTTCACCGCCAATGCCGCCTATAAGGGCGAGGAATTGCGGCTTAACGATCTGACGGGCGGCTGGAACGGCGGTACGCTGACCGGAAGCGCAATGTTCGCCAATTCGGACGGTACCGGCCTGCTGCAGACGAAGCTCAACCTCGCCAATGGCGATCTTGCCGCGGTCGCCTGGCAGCGCGACGGAGCGCCGCTTGCCAGCGGTCGCTTCGGTCTTGCGATGAATGCCGAAGCGAGCGGCAAGAGCATTGCCGACCTTGCGGCCAATGCCAGCGGTTCGGGCGAAATGAAGCTTGGCGAGACGCATGTGCGTGGCCTCAATCTCTCTGTCCTGCCGCCGCTTCTCTCGGCGACGGATCAGATCCAGGGCGATATCACCGCCGCCAAGGTGCTGCCGATCGTGCAGACGCTGCTCAACAATGGCGAGGCGGTCCTTCCGGCGACGACCATACCCTTCAATATCTCCACAGGCGTCGCGCGTGCGACCAATATTGCAGCCAGCAACGATCTGGCAAAGCTCTCGGGCAATGCCGAAATCAGTCTGCCGGATGAGCGTATGCGCGGGTCTCTCGGCATCGATTTCAACGCCGGTGCCGAAGCGCAGAGCGGGGCGGAACCGGCGTTGCGCCTCGATTTCGCCGGACCGCTGGCCGCACCTGGCCGGACGATGGATGTCACCGACGTCACCAGTTTCCTGTCGGTTCGTGCATTCGAGCGCGAACGCCGGCGTGTCGAGCGCCTGCAAGCCAATGTGCTTGAAAAGCAGCGACTGCGGCGCGAGGTGGCACTCTACAAATATGAGGCAGGCGTACGCGAGGCTCAGCGCCAGCGCGATGCCGCCATCGAGCAGCAACGCCGCGCGGAAGAAGAACGTCTGCGCGACCTAGCCCGTCAGGCGACTGCGCAAAAGCAGGCGGAAGAAGAGGCGCGTGCCAAGCAGGCAGCTGAGGAAGCGGCCAAGGCCAAGGCGGCTGCCGATGCGCGAGCCAAGGCCGAAGTTCAACATCCGCCGGCGTCCAATGGTCCGGCCCCACAGACGACGGCACCTTTGAACTTCAATGAATTGCCGGGAGTTGCCCAGTAATCTCGGCAATTGTGAAGCCGATCCTAGAGCAATTCCAGGAAAAGTGCGCAGCGGTTTTCCGTCCGGAATTGCGTGAAAACAAAGAGATAGAGCGGTTCAGAGATTCCGTGAAAAACTGAACCGCTCTATTGGATGGGTGAAGGTGCTCGCGAGGTCGTCGTGAGCCCGTGCAACCGTTTAGTTGCGATCCTTCAGCCATTTGAGGACATAGAGGCGGAGTGCGGAGGAGAGATTGCTGCCGGCTTCGCGCCCGTCGTCGATCTCGGAGATCAGCGCTGCGAGCGACGTGCCACGCACGTTGGCGATAGCCTTCAGTTCTGTCCAGAAGGCATCTTCAAGGGAAAAGCTTGTGCGATGGCCATGCAGCGTCGCGGAATGTTTACGGATCATCAGCGGATCGATCAAAAATCGGAAATGGTGGGATGTTTCTGAAAGTGATTCAAAATGCGGAAGTAAGCAACTGATTTCTGAAGTTTTTTATCTCAGGGACAAAATTAGTCTTCGGTCTTCTTAGTCTCGATTCGGCCGGCGTCGTGCGCCTTTGTGGTCTTTTCGTTAAGCGTTGTCGTCAGCTTCTTCTCGGCCTTGGTGCGCCCGAAGGAAATGCGGTTCTGCTCCGCCTGCTTTTCCTTGTCCGAGCGGGCCTGCTTCTTGCGAAACTGGCGCAGATTGACGATTTCGGCGCTCATCGATCTCTTCCCGTTGCCGACATGAAAAAGGGGAAGCGGTTGCTTCCCCGGCAATGCCTACTGCTTCTTGCGGAACGCGTCGAGCGAGACGACCGATCCCGGCTTCTTTTCCTCGCCTTCCTTGGCTGCTGCGGCTGGCACTTCCTCGCCTTCGACCGGCACCGGATAGGCGGTGATTTCGCTGGAGGAGGTCTCTTCCTCCTCGTCGGCCAACGGCACGTCGAATTCCAGCTCGAAATTGACGGAAGGGTCGTAGAAGCCGCGGATAGCGTTGAAGGGGACCACCAGCTTTTCCGGAACGTCGGAGAAGGAGAGGCCGATCTCGAACTGGCTTTCGGTGATTTTTAGATCCCAGAATTGATGCTGGATGACGATGGTCATCTGCTCCGGATACTTCGACTTCAGGTGCTGCGAAATGCGCACGCCGGGAGCGCCGGTCAGAAAAGTGATGAAGAAATGGTGGTCACCGGGCAGGCGGCCTGTGGCGCCGACCTCGGTCAGCACCTTGCGGATCACTCCACGCAGGGCGTCCTGTGCCAAAATGTCGTAGCGGATATGATCCTGCCCCATGCTTTCCTGTCTTTCGTTGGCCATGTTTTTTATAGGCTTATGCCACGCTGAACGCCGCCGGAAAAGCCCTATGCGCGAGTCACCGCATGTCGATCTATAATATAGCACTGGAGAAGAAGGTGAAGGCTTCTGTTGCCAGGTGCCTTCGAACCCCGCCTAAGAGTGCGACCCCTTAGGACTTTATTTGAAGTGTCACACCGCGATTAAGCAGCGAGACGAGCTTCCGCATAGTTGTCGTTTGCAACTACAATTTTAGCCCGATAACGGCGGTACAATGCCGAGCAAAAAGTCGATCTTTACACCCTTGTCGATCCTGTTTCGCCCCCATCAAAAGCCGGTCTGACGCAAGTTCTGCCGGCCGGTTTTTGGTGGAGGCGCCGGGTACCGCCCCCGGGTCCAATAGGTTTATTACACCGCTCATTTATCGCCATAGCCGGCCCGAAGACCGGCAAGGCTGATATAGTGTTTTCCGCAGGCGAAGGGAAGGGCAATTGTCATAAATGCTTCGCGGAAACACCGGTTTGCCCGTGAGGCTGCGAGATTTGCCTGAATTACGTTTCGCCGCGGTTGGTTTCGCACCGGCTTGTCATTAAAATTGCGAAAAAGGAATCGGCAGGCCGCCATTTGGGCAGCCTTTACGGCCGGAAATTTCAAGCGATTTCGGAGCGGAAGATGGCTCGTCACCCTGAGTATCAATATCTCGACCTGATGGCGCATCTGCTGGAGCACGGCGATCGCCGGATCGACCGTACCGGCGTTGGCACCTTGAGCGGCCTCGGCGCCATGATGCGCTTCGATCTTTCGAAGGGACAGATCCCGATCTTCACGACGAAGCGAGTCTATTGGAAGCTCGCCGTCAAGGAAATGCTCTGGTTCCTGACCGGCGACACCAATATCCGCAATCTGCTGAAAGAAAATGTGCGGATCTGGACAGACTGGCCGCTGGCGAAATATCGCAAGGCAACCGGCGAGGATATCGATCAGCTTGCCTTCGAGAAGCGTGTTCTCGAGGATGAAGCTTTCGCTCTCCAATGGGGCGATCTCGGCCCTGTCTATGGCAAGCAGTGGCGGCAATGGCGCGATGCCGAGGGTCGGGTGCATGACCAGCTCGCCGCTGTCATCAAGGATCTCAAGACCAATCCCAGCAGCCGCCGCATGATCTTCCATGCCTGGAATGTCGGCGAGCTCGCCGACATGGCGTTGCATCCGTGCCATATGGTCTATCAGTTCCATGTGTCGAATATCTCGGCGGAAGGCGGCAAGCGGCCGCGTCTCAGCCTGATGGTCTTCCAGCGCTCCTGCGACCTGTTCCTTGGCAATCCCTTCAATATCTGCCAGCAGGCGGCGTTGCTGGCCATGGTCGCGCAGCAGGTCGATATGGATCTGGGAGAGGTGGTTTGGTCGGGTGGCGACGTTCACCTCTATCTCAATCATCTGGACGCGATTCGCGAACAGCTCAGCCGCGAGCCGAAGCCGTTCCCGACCTTGCGCCTCCTGCGCCGGCCCGACAGCATCGACGATTATCGCATCGAGGATTTCGAGGTTGTGGGCTATGAGCCGCATGCCGCGATTGCGGCTGAAGTCGCGGTTTAGAGCTTTTCTTCGAATCGCGAAAACGCTCTATCTCTTTGTTTTTACGCAATTCCGGACGGAAAACCGCTGCACATTTTTCCTGGAATTGCTCTAGGCTGTGGTTCGGCCGGCAACGAGCACGGCGCCGGTGACAAGCAGCAAAGCTCCGACAAACTGCCATGTGTTGAAGCCGGCCAGTTTCTGCCCGGAGATGGCGGCGTCGAATGCGAGGCCTGCCAGGAGCTGGCTGGCAACCAGCACGGCGATGGTGGGGGCTGCGCCAAGCCGCTGATATCCAAGAATGCCGGCAAAGACGAAGAACGAGCCAAGCAGGCCCGGCAGCAGCGCCCATGGCCTGATGGCGCTGGCTGCCTCCGCAAGGCCGGCGAGACCGCTGCGTGAAATCAGGATCGCAAGCAGCGCGGTCAGCCCGACCGAGGAGTTGATGACCAGGGCAATGAGCACGGTCGACGCCGACTGAGTGATCCGCACCATCAATGCGTTCTGCAGAACCAGCGATATGCCGGCGAGAATGAGCGTTGCCACCGTGATCGGCATGGTGTTCGCGCCTTAGGCTGTGGGTTTGTTGTCGGGATCGATTCGCTGATCGAGGAGCAGCTGCAGGAAGGCCAGATCGAGCCAGCGTCCGAACTTCGTGCCGACTTGCGGCAGAAGGCCGACCTGCTGGAAGCCGAGCTTTTCGTGCAGCCGGATCGAGGCTTCATTGCCAGCCTCGATGCCCGCGACCATTGCATGTTTGCCGATCGCCCGGGCGCGCTCGATCAGCTCGATCATCAGCGCCTTGCCGATGCCGCCTCGATACTGATCGTTGCGGACATAGACCGAGTGCTCGACCGTATGCCGATAGCCGTCGAAGGCGCGCCAGTCGCCGAAGGAGGCATAGCCGATGACATCGCCATGATCATCCGTTGCCACGAGCACCGGATAGCCGAGCTTGTGCCGATCCTGCAGCCATTGCCTGCGGTTGGCGATATCGACCAGCGTCTCGTTCCAGATCGCTGCGGTATTCGCGACGGCGTCATTGTAGATCGCGGTTATTCCCGCGAGATCCTCGTCTCTCGCATCGCGAATTTGCATCAGCGGCTCCGTGAGCTATCCACTAAATTGGATGGATATGTGTTTTACCGTTCCATCTTGTCATACACCGATTTTGATGTCTGTCCACTATATTATTACGAAAATCCAGAAAATCAAAAGCACGCTAACTGCTGATCGCGTGGCGACTTGGAGGAAATATGGCACTGATTCAATAGCTAGTCACCTTTTTCCTAAAGGTGATGAAATTTGATTTCTCTCTGGTTGGCTTTGCGTGAAGCGATCTTTCGAGGATGTTCGGCATCGATTGTCATTTCAGCGAAAGTCCACTATAGTAAAACGCATGTCTCAACTTGATGATATCGACAGGCGCATCGGCGCACGCATTCGCATCGAACGGGAAAGCCGCGGCTGGTCGCTGACGGAACTGGCGGAACGCTCGACCGTGTCCCGCGCCATGATCCACAAGATCGAGCGTGGCGAAAGCAGCCCGACGGCGACGCTGCTCGGCAAGCTTTCCGGTGCTTTCAGCTTGAGCATGTCGACCTTGATGGCGCGTGCCGAGATGCAGCAGGGCCGGTTTCTCCGGAGGCAAGAGCAGCCCGTCTGGGTCGATCCGCAGACGGGCTATGAGCGCCGGCACGTTTCCCCGAAGTCGGACCTGCCGCTCGATCTGGTCCGCATCGAGTTGCCCGCGGGGGCGGAGGTTCCGATGCCCGCATCGGCTTATGCCTTCATGCGGCAGCTCATCTGGGTGCTGGAGGGGCGGCTGACCTTTCTCGAAGGAGACGTCAGGCATTTGATGTCGGCAGGCGATTGCCTCGAACTCGGTCCGCCGACGGATTGCGTCTTCCAGAATGAAAGCGAGGAGCCGTGCATCTACGCCGTCCTCGTGCTTCGCAATGCTTGACAGGTGGCGCTAAACTTAGCGTTACCGCATGGCATTGTGCTCGTCCGGCCGGGCGATAGGCGATATGGTGCCGCCTTCCTTACGCGGAAAAGGAGATTGGCCGTGGAGATCGCAGTCATCGGGGCCGGCGCAATGGGGAGCGCCATTGGCCGGCGTTTGGTCGAAAACGGGGCGAGGGTGGTCACCTATCTTGAGGGGCGCTCGGCTTCGACTATCGAGCGAGCGAAAACGGCCGGCATGGAGCCGGTCGGATTGGACGCTATCGCCGCGTCGCGTCTCATTCTTTCCATCGTTCCGCCGGCTGAGGCTGTTGGCGTTGCAAAGCAGATCGCCGCTGAACTGCGTCGGGTCGGCGCGAAGACGACGTTCATGGACTGCAATGCGATTTCGCCGAGGACCATGACCGAGATTGCGGCAATTTTCGGCAGTGACTGCGGCGTGGTCCTCGACGGCTCCATCATCGGCGGTCCGCCGAAGCCTGGCCAGAAGGGGCCGAAGCTCTATGTGAGCGGCGATACAGCTGGCGACAGCGGCGTGCTTGTCGAATACGGACTGCAGGTTCGTCGCATCGAAGGGGCAGTCGGCGCTGCCTCGGCATTGAAGATGTGCTATGCCGGCATCAACAAGGGTGTAACGGGCCTCGGCACCGCCATGCTGCTGGCTGCGATCCGTTCGGGTGCCGATGTCGCCCTGAAACGCGAACTTCAGGAAAGCCTGCCGGATTTCGATGCGAAGTTCGTGCACGGCATTCCTGACATGTATCCGAAAGCCTATCGCTGGGTCGCGGAGATGGAGGAGATTTCCGAGTTCCTTGGCGAGGATGATCCAGCCGCCTTGATCTTCAAAGGCATGGCGGGGCTTTATCGGAAGATGGCCAGGGATCGGGAAGAGGGGGGCGTGCTGGCGGCAGAGCTCGATAAATTGAACGGCGGCGGCTGATGCGAGGCCTTGGCAGCGCCTTCCATCTCCCGTTGCGGCCATCATGATGTAGAGTCGTCGCGCCGATTCGTATTGGTGTCGGTGAGGCAGACCGGGGGAGACGCATGACCCAGCCGATCAAGACCATCGTCGTTGCCGTATCGCGCAACGGCATCATTGGGCGCGAAGGCGACATGCCCTGGCGGCTGTCGTCTGATCTCAAGCGCTTCAAGGCTATGACCTTGGGCAAGCCCGTGATTATGGGGCGCAAGACCTTCCAGTCGATCGGCAAGCCCTTGCCGGGCCGGCCCAATGTCATCATCACCCGTGACACCGATTTTACAGCCGAGGGGATAACGGTGGCGCATTCGCTTGATGAAGCGATCTCGATTGCATCGCGTCTGGCTAAAGAGAGCAATGTCGACGAAATCTGCATCCTTGGGGGCGGCGAAATCTATCGGCAGGCGATCAGCCTCTCCGACCGGCTGCTGATCACCCATGTCGAGGCTGATGTGGAGGGCGACACCTCCTTTCCAGAGATCGATCCAGGCATCTGGCAGGCGGATAGCGAGCTTGCCGTTCCGGCAGGAGAAAAGGATACTTATCCGACGCGTTTCGTTAGCTATTTTCGGCGTAAAACATAAAAGCTGCCCCCAAAAAGCAAATATCTTACAATGAATCCGACGAACTTCCTGAAGTCGCGTTGAAAGCAGGTGCTTCGATACCTATAACGGGAAACAATCGCTGCCACCTGCGGAGTTCGAGCCATGAAATCCGTGGGTTCGGCGCGATATCGGGAGTCAACAAACAAAGAGGTTTTGATGCCTTGGAGCAATCAGAATGGCGGCGGCGGTGGCCCATGGGGCGGCGGCGGCGGTGGAAATAATCAGGGACCTTGGGGGCAAGGACCGAACCGGCCGCGAGGTGGCGGCAACGGAGGACCTCCGGATCTCGAGGATATTATTCGCCGCGGCCAGGACCGGTTGAAAGGTTTCGTGCCCGGCGGCTTCAATGCAGGCGTCGTCCTCATCATCATCGCAGTGATCGCCGTCTTCTGGCTGATCCAGTGCATCTACACCGTGCAGCCGGACGAGCGCGGCGTAGAGTTGCGTTTCGGCAAGCCGCGCGAGGAAGTCTCGATGCCAGGCCTGCATTTCCACCTGTGGCCGATGGATCGAATTGAATTCGTCAAAGTCACCGAGCAACAGCGCAATATCGGCGGCCGCTCCACGGCTGGTTCGACTACCGGTCTGATGCTGACGGGCGATCAGAACATCGTCAACGTCCAGTTCTCGATCCTCTATACCGTGACCACCCCGCAAGCCTATCTGTTCAATCTCGAGACCCCCGACGAGACACTGCAGCAGGTTGCGGAAAGTGCCATGCGTGAGGTCGTCGGTCGCCGTCCGGCTCAGGACATCTATCGCGACAAGCGTCAGGAAATCGCGACCGAGGTCAGAGGCATCATTCAGGATACGATGGATCGCTACGGTTCCGGCATCTCCATCAACGCCGTGCCGATCGAGGATGTCTCTCCGCCGCGCGAAGTGGCCGACGCATTCGAAGAAGTGCAGCGTGCGGAGCAGAACGAAGACCAGCAGGTGGAAGAGGCCAATCAGTACGCCAACCAGAAGCTCGGTCAGGCCCGCGGTCGCGCGGCTCAGATCCGCGAAGAGGCGGCTGCCTACAAGGACCGTGTCGTGAAGGAAGCCCAGGGTGAGGCGCAGCGCTTCATCTCGATCTACGACGAATACGTCAAGGCGCCTGAGGTCACTCGCAAGCGTCTGTTCCTGGAAACCATGGAGTCGGTTATCGGCAATTCCAACAGCATCATCATCGACGACAAGCAGGGCGTCGTGCCTTACCTGCCGCTGAACGAAATCGGCAAGCAGTCCACGACGCAGGCGGGCAAGCCCGCCGCAACTCAGCCGGAGGCCAAATAATGACGTCCAGCCGTTTGCCAGCCATCCTCATCGCGCTTGCGGTGGTGCTGTTGCTTATTTATTCGTCGGTGTTCGTGGTCAATGCTCGCGAACAGGCGATCGTCCTGCGCTTCGGCCAGATTCGTGCCGTCAAGACCGAGCCCGGCCTGTACTTCAAGCTGCCTTTCGCCTTCATGGATGCCGATCGTGTCCAGTACGTGCAGCAGCAGGAACTCCGCTTCGACCTGGACAATATCCGTGTCCAGGTCTCCGGCGGCAAATTCTACGAAGTCGATGCTTTCGTCGTCTACAAGATCATGGATGCGCGCAAGTTCCGCGAGACCGTCTCAGGCGATCGCGATGCGGCTGAATCGCGTCTCAGGACCCGCCTCGATGCTGCTCTGCGTCGTGTGTATGGTCTGCGCGGCTTCGAGGCGGCGCTTTCCAACGAACGTGCCGCGATGATGACGGAAGTGCGCAATGATCTGCATCGCGATGCGGAAACACTCGGCCTTAATATTGAGGACGTCCGCATCCGCCGTACAGACCTGTCTCAGGACGTGTCGCAGAACACTTACGACCGCATGAAGGCAGAGCGTTTGGCGGAAGCCGAATTGATCCGCGCACGTGGTAACGAAGAAGGCCAGCGGCGCCGGGCGGTCGCGGACCGTCAGGTCGTCGAGATCGTGGCCGATGCGCAGAAGGATTCGGAAGTGCTGCGTGGTGAAGGCGAAGCCGAACGCAACGCCATCTTCGCGGATGCCTCGAAGCGCGATCCGAACTTCTACGAGTTCTATCGTTCGATGGCCGCTTACAACAAGGCACTCGCCTCAGGTGGCAAGACGCTCGTCCTGCCGCCGAACCAGTCGGACTTCTTCAAGTATTTTGACAGTCCTGCGGGTTCCGCACCCAATTCCGGGGCGCCGGCACTCGCCAATCCGACGCCGCCTGCGAACTGAGGCGTCGATTACACTGAAACGAAAGGGCTGCCTGAGGGCGGCCCTTTTCTTTATGACGCATTGCATCACCTTTGGCCTGCGAGCATCGGCGGCGAGGAGGTTCGGGGATTTCTCAAAAAGGTGATTTCACGCTTCATCATTCCGCCTTATGTTGATGCTTATACAAGTTTTCCCTTTCTTTATGAGGATGCCTGATGGCTTCGACCAATCGCCTGCCTTTCAGCCGTTCGTTTGCCTTGCTCGCAAGCATTGCACTGATTGCCGGCCCCGTTGTGGGCGTTACCGAACAGGCTTATGCGCAGACGCAGAATAGCGGTGCGGCCGCAGGTGCCCAGGCGCCGGCCACGACCAACAATCAGACGCCGCCGGCAGCATCCCCCACGGTCACGGCGAACCCGGCCATGAATGCCGGTCCGGCATCGGTTGCCGATCTCGCTTCCGGCTTGCTCGATGCGGTCGTCAATATTTCCACGTCGCAGAAGGTCAAGGATGAGGGGAATGGTCCGGCGACCCCGAAGGTGCCGGATAACTCGCCCTATCAGGATGAATTCAACGATTTCTTCAACAACAAGAAAGACGACGACAGCAATCGCAAGGTAAGCTCGCTCGGTTCCGGCTTCGTCATCGACCCCTCCGGCTATATCGTTACCAACAATCACGTCATTGAAGGGGCCGACGATATCGAGGCGATCTTCCCGAACGGCACCAAGCTGAAGGCGAAGCTGATCGGCACCGATACGAAGACCGATCTTTCCGTCCTCAAAGTCGAGCCGAAACATCCGCTGACGGCAGTCAAATTCGGTGATTCCTCGAAGATGCGCATCGGCGACTGGGTGATGGCGATCGGCAATCCCTTCGGCCTCGGTGGCTCTGTCACCATCGGTATCGTCTCGGCGCGGGGCCGTAACATCAATGCAGGTCCCTACGACAACTTCATCCAGACGGATGCGGCGATCAACAAGGGCAATTCCGGCGGCCCGCTCTTCAACATGAAGGGTGAGGTGATCGGTATCAATACGGCGATCATCTCTCCGAGCGGCGGTTCGATCGGCATTGGCTTTGCAGTACCGTCCGAACTGGCGGAAGGTGTCGTCAATCAGCTCAGGGATTTCGGTGAGACGCGCCGTGGCTGGCTCGGTGTGCGCATTCAGCCTGTCACGGATGATGTCGCCAACAGCCTCGGTCTTTCTGAGGCGAAGGGTGCGCTCGTCGCTGGTGTCATCAAGGGCGGCCCTGTCGACAACGGCTCGATCAAAGCGGGCGATGTCATCCTGAAATTCGACGGCAAGGATGTGGACGAGATGCGCGATCTGCCGCGCGTCGTCGCCGAAAGCCCCGTCGGCAAGGAAGTCGATGTCGTCATCTATCGCGATGGCAAGCAGCAGACCGTCAAGGTGACGCTCGGCCGTCTGGAGGACAGCGATCAGGCGGCAGCCGCGAGCACCGACAAGAACAAGAAGCCGCAGCTTGCGCCTGACGACAAGGGCAACAGCGACGGCGTCATCAATCCCGATCAGGGAGACGATGGCGACGATGGCGACGATGACGGCATGGATGGGCAGGATCAGGGCGGCGATCCGCAGCAATCGCCGCAGGCTCAGCCGCCAGTTCAGGCGACCTCGAATATCCTCGGAATGAAGCTCTCGACGTTGACGGCAGAGAATCGCAAGAGCTTCGGCATTGCCGACAGCGTCGATGGTGTCGTCATCACCGAAGTGGCCCCAGGTTCGGCGGCGGCGGAAAAGGGGTTGAAACCTGGCGACGTCGTCGTTGAGGTCGCGCAGGAATTCGTCCAGACCCCGAGCGCTGCCTCGGACAAGGTGGCATCGCTGAAGCGGGAGGGACGCCGCAATGCACAGATGATGATTGCGTCGCCGAACGGTGACTTGCGCTTCATCGCCGTCGCACTGGAATAGAATTCAGCTGTCGACATGTTTTGCCTGCTGCGCCCGCCATTCGGCGGCGCTGAGGCGATGTACGACATGGCGCTTCAGATGCGGATGCGTCTCCGGAATTTGTGGATGGTCGAAATCGGAGGCCGGATCGTGGTACATGCCGATTTTGCGCATCACCGCGAGGACGCGCCTGTTGTCATGTACGGCGACGGACAGGATTTCTTCGAGATTTAGGACGGTGAAAGCGTGACGCATAAGAGCCGCGCCCGCTTCCGTCGCATAGCCCTTGCCCCAATGGCGCGCTGAGATCCGCCAGCCGATCTCCACGGCATCTCTGGGCAAATGAGGGGTGAGTTGTACTCTGGACAGCCCCGAGAAGCCGATTGCCTCGCCGCTATGCTTCAGCACCAGGACCAGAAAATCGAAGCCGGGTTCGGAGATGACGTTCCGGATCATGGCGAAGATGGCGTCGGCATCCTCGCGACTGCGGCTGAAGGGGAAGAATTCGAGAACGGCCGGATCGGAGCTCAGCTCATAAAACAGCTTGCGATCCTCTTCCCCGCATGGCCGCAGGATCAGCCGAGGCGTTTCGATAAGGGTCATTGCCGGGAGCGCCACTCGGCTGCGGTCAGGCGGTAGAGGACATGGCGCTGCAGATGGGGATGGGTGTCGGGAACGTTCGGGTGATTGAAATCGCTGCCCTCGACCCTGTGCATGCCGATCCGCTCCATCACCGATGTCGACCTGACATTGTTGTGGACCGCGAAAGAGACGATTTCATCCAGCTTGAGCGTGTCGAAGGCATGAGCAAGAAGCGCTCGCGCCGCTTCGCTGACCAGGCCCTTGCCCCAGTGCCGCGCCACCAGCCGCCAACCGATCTCGACAGTTCCGATCGCGACGAAGGGTTCCAGGTGATCCGTCCGCACGAGCCCGCAATAGCCGATGGGCTCGCCGCTTTCCTTCAGCTCCAGCACATAAAGGCCGAGCCCGGTCTCCGTGATCATCGATTGTACCCGATCGAAGAAGGCATCCGCCTCCGTACGATTGCGGCGAAAGGGAAAGAACTTCATGACTGTTTCGTCGGAGTTGATCTCGTAGGCCAGATCGCGATCCGTCTCGCGCCAGTTGCGGATGATGAGGCGGTCGGTTTCGGTGATGATCATCTGCAGCCCCTGATTTCGGCGATCTGTGCCGCTCTATGGTTTGACGAAATCCGTCTTGCGATAGCCCTGGATGTAGAGCAGCGCAGTCAGATCGCCGTGGTCGATGCGCATCCTCGCTTGTGCTGAGACCGTCGGCTTGGCATGGAGTGCGACGCCGGAACCGGCAAGCTGCAGCATGCCGAGGTCGTTGGCGCCGTCGCCGACGGCCAGGGCGTCATCGGTGGAAATACCGAGCTTTTCGGTGATATCGGTGAGCGCATCCACTTTGGCCTGCTTGCCGAGGATGGGCTCCTCGACGAGGCCGGTCAGGATGCCGTTTTCTTCCAGCAAAATATTGGCGCGGTTCTCGTCGAAGCCGAGGGTCGCGCCGATGCGGCTGGTGAAGACGGTGAAGCCGCCGGAAACGAGGGCGGCGTAATAGCCTTTTGCCTTCATCGTCGCGATGAGTTCGGGGCCGCCCGGCGTCAGCGTGATGCGCTTGGCGATGACATCGTCGACGACGGAAATCGGCAACCCCTTCAAGAGAGCGACGCGCTCGCGCAGCGCCGGCTCGAAGTCGATCTCGCCGTTCATGGCGCGGGCAGTGATATCGGCAACCTTATCCTTGAGGCCGACCTCGGCGGCGAGTTCGTCGATGCATTCCTGACCGATCATGGTCGAGTCCATATCGGCAATCAGCAGCTTCTTGCGGCGGGTATCGGCTTCCTGGATCACCAGATCGATCGGCGCACTGCCGATTGCTGCGAGGATATTGGTCTCCGCGGCCTCGATATCGGTATCGTCGCGCAGCGCGATATCGCAGGCAATGCCGTCGGCCAGCCAGTAAAGCCCGGACGCCTTGACGGCTTCAGCCGCCTTCTCTGCGATGGCCGGAACAAGAACGGGGTTTGACGGATTGGCAATAAGCGTGGCAACGAAGGCCATGAGCAGAAACCCTATGAGCAATATCGACGCGATCCTGATAACCGGGCCGACCGCCAGCGGCAAGTCCGCACTGGCGGTAGAATTGGCGCGTTCGCATGATGGCGTCGTTATCAATGCCGACAGCATGCAGGTCTATGACACCCTGCGTGTGCTGACCGCGCGGCCCGATGACGCGGATATGGAAGGCATTCCGCATCATCTCTACGGCCACGTTCCAGCCGGCCAGGCCTATTCGACCGGCGTCTGGCTGCGCGAGGCCGGCGCATTGCTCGAGCGACTGCGCGACGAGGGCCGCATGCCTGTCTTCGTCGGCGGCACCGGGCTTTATTTCAAGGCGCTGACGGGCGGACTTTCCGACATGCCCGAGATTCCGTCTGATATCCGCAATCGCCTTCGCAGTCGATTGCTGACAGAGGGGCCGGAGGCGCTGCATCATGAGCTTGCAGAACGCGACGGCGCCGTTGCCGAAACTCTGAACCCGCAGGACGGGCAGCGCATCGTTCGCGCCCTGGAGGTGGTCGAAGCGACGGGCCAGTCCATTGCCGCTTTTCAGGGCAGGAACGGGCCAATGATCATCGAGCCAGACCGCGCGCGAAAGATCGTGGTTCTGCCTGAGCGCGCTATCCTGCATGAGCGTATCAACAGCCGTTTCGAGACGATGCTGGCGATGGGTGCGGAAGCCGAGGTGCGGGCTCTGCTGGCTCTGGATCTTCCGCCGGAAATGCCTGTCATGAAGGCTATCGGCGTCGCGCAGATCGCCGCGATGCTGAAGGGGGAAATGACGCGCCCTGAGGTCATCGAAACCGGGTCTGCAGCGACGCGGCAATATGCCAAGCGGCAGATGACCTGGTTCCGTAATCAGATGGACGAGAGCTGGGAACGATTGAACCCGTAGTTCGAGGCGTCAGTCCTTGTCGTAAAGGCTGCTCAAGGGTTTTTTCAGAATGCTGTCCCGCAAGGACAAGCCGGATTCGCGCCGCAGCGATGGGGCAGTTTCTCTTGACGGCGGCGAGCGTGCGCCTCCTTCATCGCTGCGGAATTCACGGCGCAATTCCGCAAGCTTGCTGTCGATCGATGTTTGCGAAGGGACTGCGGGTTGCGGTGCGCCGGTGCGCGGCAGCATGTCGGGACGGTAGGGTTCGATCGACGGCGGATTCGGTTCCGCTTGATGACGGATTGTCTGCTGGACAGGCACTTCGTCGAAATCATCTCCGATATCGGTCATCGGCACAGCATTGTAGCTTTGCTGGAGAGGGCTGAGATCTGGGCCTGAAATCGAACGCATGCGGCCGATAATCGCGCGCAGATCGACCGTATCCGGCGAATCCTCGCTGGTTTTCGCGACGCTGCCGCTGGCTTTTGGCAGCAAATGCCGTTCGACCTGGGAAAAGCGCATGCGCATCGGGACTGCGATGGCCTCGCCGAAGGCGATCGCTTCGCCGTTGCCGATCGATGAGAGAAAGCTGGTCGTCGAGATCGAGGAGTTCGGGATGGCCGAGCGGATGATTTCCTGGTCGCGATCATTGGCAAGACGCATGGCAAAGAGCGTCGAGCACTGCGAAAGGATCGTCTGGTCGAGCTCGCCTGGGCGCTGGGTGATGATACCGAGCGAAACGCCGTATTTGCGGCCTTCCTTGGCGATACGGGCGATGGCCTGCCGCGTCGGGAAGAAGCCGAGCGTCGGGTCGGCGGGGATGTAGCGGTGCGCCTCCTCGCAGACGACGAGCATATGGATCGCTCCTTCGCTCCAGAGCGCCAGTTCGAAGGCCATGCGGCAAAGGACGGATGCGACGGAATTGATGACTTCCGACGGGATGCCGGCGAGCTGGAAGGTGCAGATCGGCTTACCGTCGCCCGGAATGCGGAAGATCTTGGCGATGGTCTCCATGATCGTATCGGTGATCGTGTTGTTGGAGAACATGAAGTGATAACGGGGATCGTTGATCGCCGAGATGATGCGCATCTTGAGCGAACGCAGATGCGGCTTTTCCTGACGGCCCTCAAGGCGGCCGATGCGCTCGTCGATCAGTGCCAGCAGATCGGCCATGCGGTAGGGAACCGGCGTATCCGCCGTTACCGAGGCCTTTTCCGTCTGGCGGCGCATCAAGGTTGAATCGCTGCCGCGGAAAGCGCGCCTGGCTTCGGGAATGAGATCGCGCAGCGCATCCAGCTCTTCCGGTATCGCCGGGCGGCCGCGGAAGACGACTTCACTGAATTCCTCAAGCCGCATCAGCCAGAAGGGCAGGTCGAGCGTATCGGTGTCGATGACGACGGCATGCTTCGGAAAGGCGGCTGCGAACTCGTTGTGCGGATCGAGAATCAGCACACGCAATTTCGGATCGGCGCTGATCGCCTTGTGCAGCAGCAGCGAGACGGCGGTGGATTTGCCGACGCCGGTCGAGCCGACGACCGCGAAATGCTTCGCCAGCATCGAGGGGATGTGGATGGCGGCATCGATGCTTTCGTCCTGCGTCAGCTTGCCGATGACACAGCTGCTGCCCTTGCCGGCATCGAAAATGCGCATGAGGTCGGCGGCGCGGATGCGATGCGCTATGGCGCCAAGATAGGGGTAAGCGGAAATGCCACTCGAAAATTCCTCGCGGCCATCCGGGCCGACACGAACCTCGCCCAACAGCTCGACCTCGATGCGAAAGAGATTATCCTGCCCTTCACCCCAGCCGACGCTTTGCGTATTCATCGAATAGACGAGGGCTGCGACGCGGTTCTTCCCGACACTGATGGAAATCAGCCGACCGACCGACCAGAGTTCGGTCAGGTCCGTGCCGCCGGCTTCGGCCACGGCGGCGATTGTCGCGCGGGAGCCGTTACACGCGACGACGCGACCGAGGAAGCGATTTCCCGGTTTCAACTTGTCGCGGCGATCAAGATCTCCAGCGTTGCCTGATGTCTGCAGATCGTTATTCAGCAACAGTTACCCCAATCATTAGTGGCTGGAGCATAGAGACGGTGGCTTAATAAAACCCTGTCGACCACCCGTGCTTTTTATAGGGTTTCCGCGGGGCCACGATTTTTTATTGCTTCACGCGTTGACGCTTCGAAATTTTCTGTCTATCACTTCGGCCCATGAAAAACTCGATCATTCTTATCGTGGTGGGAAGGCGCATGGGCAGGATGGTGTAACCATCCGGCGATAGCCACCCATGCGCTAGATGACAGGCTCCCTAAGGGGCCTTTTTTTATGCCCGAAATCGAGATTTCATTTTTCCAAACCTCCAGCAGACAGCGGAACAAACGTATGACCGGCACAGATAATCAGGCGAGCGGCAATCGAATGACAGGCGCGGAGATCGTGTTGCAGGCGCTCAGAGACAACGGCGTCGAACACATCTTCGGTTATCCGGGCGGCGCTGTGCTTCCGATCTACGACGAGATCTTCCAGCAGGACGACATCAAGCACATTCTTGTTCGCCACGAGCAGGGCGCCGGCCATGCGGCCGAAGGCTATGCCCGCTCCACCGGCAAGGTCGGCGTCATGCTGGTTACCTCCGGCCCGGGCGCGACCAATGCGGTCACGCCGCTGCAGGATGCCTTGATGGATTCCATTCCGCTCGTTTGCCTGACCGGCCAGGTTCCGACGACGCTGATCGGCTCGGATGCCTTCCAGGAGTGCGATACGGTCGGCATCACGCGGCCCTGCACCAAGCACAACTGGCTGGTCAAGGACGTCAATCAGCTCGCGGCTGTCATTCATGAAGCCTTTCGCATCGCGCAATCAGGCCGTCCCGGTCCCGTTGTCGTCGATATCCCGAAGGACATTCAGTTTGCGACCGGCACCTACACGCCGCCGGAATCGCATGATGTCCAGAAGAGCTATCAGCCGAAGATTCAGGGCGATCTCAACAAGATCAACCAGGCGATCGAGCTGATGAGGAATGCCCGTCGCCCCGTCATCTATTCCGGCGGCGGCGTCGTCAATTCCGGCCCCGAAGCTTCCAAGCTGCTGCGCGAACTGGTCGAGCTCACCGATTTCCCGATCACCTCGACGCTGATGGGCCTCGGTGCCTATCCGGCCTCGGGCAAGAGCTGGCTCGGCATGCTCGGCATGCATGGTTCCTACGAAGCCAATATGGCGATGCATGATTGCGACGTCATGGTCTGCATCGGCGCACGCTTCGACGACCGCATTACCGGTCGCTTGAACGCCTTCTCGCCGAATTCGAAGAAGATCCATATCGACATCGATCCTTCGTCGATCAACAAGAACGTTCACGTCGACATCGGCATTCTCGGCGATGTCGGCAATGTCTTGGAAGATATGGTTCGCCTGTGGCGTGCGCTACCGCAGAAGCCTGCTGCCGACCGCCTCGGCGATTGGTGGACCAGCATCACCCGCTGGCGCGCGCGCAACTCGTTCGCCTACAAGCCGAGCGACGATGTCATCATGCCGCAATATGCGATCCAGCGCCTCTATGAGCTGACCAAGCATCGCGACACCTATATCACGACCGAAGTCGGCCAGCATCAGATGTGGGCGGCACAGTTCTACGGCTTCGAGCAGCCGAACCGCTGGATGACCTCAGGCGGCCTCGGCACCATGGGCTATGGCTTGCCGGCGGCGCTCGGCGTTCAGATCGCCCATCCGGAAAGTCTGGTCATCGATATCGCGGGCGATGCCTCGATCCAGATGTGCATTCAGGAAATGTCGGCGGCGATCCAGCACGATGCGCCGATCAAGATCTTCATCCTGAACAACCAGTACATGGGCATGGTTCGTCAGTGGCAGCAGCTGCTGCACGGCAATCGCCTCTCCAATTCCTACACGGAAGCGATGCCTGATTTCGTCAAGCTCGCGGAAGCCTATGGCGCCGTCGGCCTGCGCTGCGAAAAGCCGGGCGAACTCGATGCCGCCATTCAAGAAATGATCGACGTCAACAAGCCGGTCATTTTCGACTGCCGCGTTGCCAATCTCGCCAACTGCTTCCCGATGATCCCCTCGGGCAAGGCGCATAACGAAATGCTGCTGCCGGACGAAGCGACCGACGAAGCAGTTGCCAACGCCATCGACGCCAAGGGTCGCCAGCTGGTCTGATCGATAGCCGGGGTGCGGCGGAAGCCGCGCCCCGGCCGATCTCGCTGGCATATCGAACAAGAACCGAGGAAACGGAACAAGGATAATGAACGCACACCTTCAACCCACGGGCTCCGCCTATTTCATTTCGCCGGAAACCGCGGCGGCTGAGAGCCACACGCTTTCGGTGCTTGTCGATAACGAGCCCGGCGTTCTTGCCCGCGTCATCGGCCTCTTCTCCGGCCGAGGCTACAACATCGAAAGCCTCACGGTTTCGGAGACGGAGCATCAGGCGCATCTGTCGCGCATCACCATCGTCACCCGCGGCACACCGCAGGTGCTGGAGCAGATCAAGGCGCAGCTCGAGCGCATTGTCCCCGTTCACCGCGTCGTCGACCTGACGGTGCGCGCCCGCGAACTCGGCCAGGAACGGCCGATCGAGCGCGAAGTGGCGCTGCTGAAGGTGACCGGAAGCGGAGAGATGCGTGCAGAAACGCTGCGGCTGGCCGACGCCTTCCACGCCAAGGTGGTGGATGCGACCGTCGAACATTTCATTCTCGAAATTACCGGCAAGTCTTCGAAGATCGACCAGTTCATCGCCATCATCAAGCCGCTCGGCCTTATCGAAGTGTGCCGCACCGGTATTGCCGCGATGAACCGCGGCTCGCAGGGAATGTAAAAGCCTGCGGCGTCGACCGGTTTGCCGTTTGGAATTGCGTTGGAAATCAGAGCGGTTCAGTGCTTCCGTGGAACGCTGAACCGCTTTATCTTTTGCGGCGGTCGGCTTGGGTCGACGATGTTGTTTGCAGCGGGAGAACAGGGTGGCAATCCTTGCCGGCGAGACTTTGCCTGAGATCGGCGGAAAGCCATGGCATCCGCCTGATGATATGCGTCTCGGCGCCGCCTTCTTCGTCCGTGGCGATTTTCCCTGGCTCGGGCATTATTTCGGCTCCCGGAAACTGTCCTCGATCCTTTCTCCCGGAATAGGCGGCGTCGTATCCTGGGGTGGCCGTGCGCCGGCGAAGCTCGCGGACAGCGTTGCGCGCTTTCGCCATCTTCGACATTGGTATCTGGAGGATGGTTTTCTCCGGTCCATGGGGCTCGGCAAGTCCGGCGCCATTCCACTATCCATCGTCATCGACGATCTTGGTTTGCCCGTCGATGCAAACAGGCCGTCGCGGCTTGAGCGGTTGATCGAGGGGGTGGGAGAGGCAAGAGAGCTTGGCCGCGCCATTCGCGAGCAGATCGTTCTCAACAAGCTGTCGAAATACAACCATCTTCCGCATCGCCCACCCAGCATTGCGCCGACGACAAAGCGGCGCATTCTACTGGTCGATCAGGTCGTCGGCGACGTTTCCGTCGGCCGTGCGCTCGGCTCAAAAACTTCTTTCGAGACGATGCTTGCCGATGCGCTGGCAAGCGATGCGCAATGCCTGATCCGCACCCATCCGGATGTCATGGCTGGGCTTCGTAAGGGTTATCTTACGGATGGCGCTTCGAAAGGCGATGCAATTCTTGTCGACGATGAGGTGTCGGTGGCGTCGATCCTCAACGTCGTCGATGAAGTCTGGACGGTCTCCAGCCAATTCGGCTTCGATGCGTTGCTGCGCGGCATTCCCGTTCGCTGCTATGCGGCGCCCTTTTATGCCGGCTGGGGTGTGACCGAGGATCATTTCGGCGTCCATACCAAGGCCGTGCTCGCCGGCCGTAGAACGAAGCTTCGGACCGTCGATCAGATCGCCGCCGCCGCCTTTTCGCTTTATCCGACCTATCGCGATCCGGCCGACTGGCGGGAGATCGACGTTTTTCGAGCGATCGAGCTGATCGTCGCACAGCAGAAGGCCGTTGCCTGAACCTACAGCATGTCCAGTGACTTCTTTCGCGACGGTGGCGGGAAGGCGGCGTCGAGGATAGCCCAATCTTCATCCGTGATGTCGACATCGATCGAGTCGCGGTTTTCCTCGATGCGCTGCACGTTCGAGGATTTCGGGATCGATATTACACCGTCGCGCTCCAGCAGAAAGGCGAGGGCGATCTGCGCGGGCGTCGCCTGATAGGTCTTGGCGACGCGGATCAGTTCTGGATGGTGAAGCAAGCGCCCCTGTTCGATCGGCGAATAGGCCATGATCGGAATGCTGCGTTCCTGGCACCAGGGCAGCAGATCGTATTCGATGCCGCGTCGGGAGAGATTGTAGAGCACCTGATTGGCGGCGACATTGCCGCCGTTCGGCGCGGAAAGCAGCTCATCCATATCGTCGACATCGAAATTCGAAACGCCCCAGGCCTCGATCTTGCCGGCAGCCTTCAGGCCTTCGAAAGCTTCCACTGTCTCTTCAAGCGGGTAGTTGCCGCGCCAATGTAAGAGATAGAGATCGATGCGATCGGTGTTCAAGCGCTTCAGGCTGCGTTCGCAGGCTTCGACCGCGCCTTTGCGGCTGGCATTGGCGGGATAGACCTTGCTGACCAGGAAGACCTCGTCGCGCCGCCCTTCGATCGCCTTGCCGACGATTTCCTCCGAGCCGCCATCGGCATACATCTCCGCCGTGTCGATCAGCGTCATGCCGAGATCGAGACCGGTTTTCAGGCTGGTGATCTCATCCCGGGCGGTCGCGGCGCTCTCGCCCATATTCCACGTTCCCTGGCCGAGTGCCGGAACCATGATGCCGGAGGGAAGGGTGACGGTTGGGATGGGCTCGCGCATGGTCATTCCTCACTGCAGAAAACCGAAGGATAGGGGCATTCGACCGGATTTCAACCGACATCCGTCATGTCACCGTGACAATCACCCTATGGCTTTCGTATGGCTGGGGAACTAATGTCGCACGGCCATGCGTCGTTACATTTTGCACGCATGAAGAAGAATTTTGGATGCCGCCCTGTCACAATACGGTGTCCTAGGAGGCATCATGGCGCTGGATACATTTCTGGCTCTTCTACTTTTTGCATTCACAACCTCAATCACGCCCGGACCGAACAACATGATGTTGTTTGCATCCGGCGTGAATTTCGGTTTCCGCCGCACCATTCCGCACATGCTCGGCATCGGCGTTGGCTTTCTCTCGCTGTTGCTCGGTGTTGGTCTCGGTCTGGGTGCCGTGCTGCACACAGTGCCGCTGCTCTATACCGTGCTGAAATTCGCCGGTGGCGCCTATCTTGTCTGGATCGCCTGGAAGATCGGCACGTCGCGCAGCCTGGCCGAGAGCGAGGGCTCGGCGCAGCCGATGAGCTTCATCAGCGCCGCCGCGTTCCAGTGGGTCAATCCCAAGGCCTGGGTGATGGCAGTCACTGCCATGGCGACCTATACCAATGAGCAGCTCTATCTTGTTACCGTCCTTTTGGTCGGGTTGGCTTTTGCTGCGGTCAATCTCCCGAGCGTTTCGACCTGGGCTGGCTTCGGCTCGGCACTACGCGACTGGCTCTCTGATCCCGTCCGGCTCAAATGGTTCAACATAACCATGGCCATCCTGCTGGTGCTCAGTCTCTGGCCGATGCTAAAGTAGTCGCAAAGAGACAGGAGACAGCCATGTCCCACGGACATTCGCATGATGACGACGATCATCACGATCACCATCACCACGACAACCACTATTCGGACATGCAGGCGCGGGTGAAGGCGCTTGAGACGTTGCTGACGGAAAAGGGGTTGATCGACCCGGCGGCGATCGACCGTATCGTCGAGACCTATGAGACGAAGGTCGGGCCGCGTAACGGGGCACAGGTGGTGGCGAAAGCCTGGAGCGATCCCGATTTCGCCGATTGGCTGCGGCGTGACGCTACGGCGGCGATCGCTAGCCTCGGCTTTACCGGCAGGCAGGGTGAACATATGCGTGCGGTGTTCAATACGCCGGAAACGCATAACCTGATCGTCTGTACGCTGTGCTCCTGCTATCCGTGGGCTGTCCTCGGACTGCCGCCGGTCTGGTACAAGGCACCGGCCTATCGGTCGCGCGCGGTGATCGATCCGCGCGGCGTGCTCGCCGAGTTCGGCCTGACCTTGCCGCAGGAGACGAAGATCCGCGTGTGGGATTCGACCGCGGAACTTCGCTATCTGGTGATCCCGGAGCGGCCGGCCGGTTCCGAAGGCATGGACCAGGCGGCGCTCGCGGATCTCGTCAGCCGCGATGCCATGATTGGAACGGCAATCGCCAAGGCGCCGGAGGCCGTGCTATGAACGGGCCGCACGATCTCGGCGGGCAGATGGGCTTCGGCCCGGTCGCGCCGGAACAGAACGAACCTTATTTTCATGCCGAATGGGAAAAGCGCGCGCTCGGCATCACGCTTTCCTGCGGCGCCTTCGGTGCCTGGAACATCGATGAGAGCCGGCACGCGCGCGAAAACATTCCGCCGGCGAGCTATCTCGCCGCCAGCTATTACGAGATCTGGACTCGCGCCGTCGATACGTTGCTCGAACGGCATGGCTTTGCCACGGCCGAGGAGCTGCGGGTGGGTCACGCGATCGAACAGGGCAGAGCACCCAAGCGGGTGCTGAAGGCTGAAATGGTCGATGCCGCTTTGGCCAAGGGTGGCCCTTGCGACCGGCCGATCGATGCTGCACCACTTTTCGACGTCGGCGATCATGTACGGACGAAGAACTTCAATCCGACCGGCCATACCCGGTTGCCGCGCTATGCCCGCGCCAAGACGGGCGTCATCGAAGCGGTGCAGGGATCATTCGTCTTCCCCGATGATAACGCTCACGGCCGGGGCGAGAATCCGCAATGGGTCTATACCGTGGTCTTTGAGGGTGCCGAGATCTGGGGCGAGGGCGCCGATCCCTCTCTGACCGTCTCGATCGACGCCTGGGAGAGCTATCTTGAGCGCGTGTAGGGTCCCGTCGCCTCTGGCGCAATCGCCGGGATTGCCGAAGTCGACCGATGGCGAGCCGGTCTTTCCGGAACCCTGGGCGGCAGATGCCTTTGCGATGACCGTGCATCTGCATGAGAAGGGCCTGTTTGCCTGGAGCGAATGGGCTGAGCGGCTCTCGGCGGAACTGCACAAGCCAGGCCGCGCGTCTGACGGCAGTGATTATTTCGATTGCTGGGTGGCTGCTCTGTCAGGGCTGCTGGTCGCGAAGGGCATTGCCGATGCCGATGCGATCCTGGCTTTGCAACAAAGCTGGCAACGTGCGGCCGAGGCAACGCCGCATGGCAAGCCGATTGCGCTTGAAAACGATCCGCAATGGTAGGGTATCCGAGTATCGGCTTTACCGCTCACGGCAGGCTACGACGAGAACTGCTTGTAGCACTCGTCCGCCACCTGCCGCAGCATGTCGCGTGAGATTTCGCCTGTCACGGCATAGCCGAGATCGCCGTCGATCCAGTAGAAGGTCTCGACGGCTTTGTCGCTGGCGAAGCGAAAGCTGGTCGTGGTGTTGCCGCTATTGCGCCCCACCAGCACGGTCAGGCGCTGGCCGCTGGCATTTTCATACATGAACAGGGCTCCTGGCGTGCCGTTGATCGGCAGCAGCCGGCCGCCGACGAGCTGGAAGCCCAGTTTCTGCAGGCTCGGCACCTTGAGGCCGGCGACATTCATGCGCTTGCCGAGCCAGGTGGCGAGATGCGCCTCCTGATCTGCGCCGACTTCGACGGGGTGGCGGACATCGCTGGCATAGACGACAAAGGCCGAGCGCGCCTGCTGCGGCAGGGCTTCGATCGATGTCAGCTGCAATTCGGGCTTGGCGAAAAGATCGGGGCCGAAGTGGCCGGCCACAGCACCGGCGATGAAGAGCGCCAGTGAGGCAGCAAGCATCATCAGCCTGCGGCTTCTTTGCGGGGCAAACGTCTGTACAGCCGATGAGGTTCTGCTTTTCAAAATGAGGTCGGTGTCGCCATCCCTTGACACCGCATAGGGGGAGAACATGGCCCGGATGTCATCGTTCTGGGCCTGCCATGCAGTCACGGAAGCAGCCTCTTCAGGATTTTCGGCCAGCCATGCCTCCAGCTCCGCCTGCCTTTCGGGTGGCAGGAGGCCATCGGCAAGGGCGTGAAGGTCCGCTTCGGTCACGGTCGGTTTGTGTTCGTTCATTTTGGTCTCCGAAGCGTGACAACGTTGTCTGCATTCAGCAGGCTGGTCATCTTCTGGCGCGCGCGCGACAGGCGCGACATCACCGTGCCGATCGGGATATCGAGCATGTCGGCGACATCCTGATAGCTGTAGCCTTCGACGACGACGAGTATCAGCACCGCGCGATAGTCTTCGCCGAGGCTGTTCAGCGCCGTTTCGAGGCGCGATCGCTGCAGCGGATCGCTATCCGTTTCGGCAGCCGGCAGGTGGCTGTTGTCATCGATATCGACGAAGCTGCGGCCGCCCTGCTGGCGCCGTTCGTTGCGGTAAAGATTGGTCATGATGGTGAGGATCCAGCCGCGCAGGTTCAGTCCGCGCCATTGGCCGCGGCGGGTCAGAACCTTCTCGACACAATCCTGAAGCAGGTCCTCGCCGTCGGCATCCGACCGGGTGAGGCTGCGCGAATAGCGTCGCAGCGAGGGGAGGAGCGCCAGCACCTCCGCCTCGAAACTATCGGGCGCGGGGGAGGCTTCCGCCGCGCCGTTTCCGGTCCGGTCAGGGCCGTGCGGCATCCCAGACGCCCTTGAAGCCGTCACCGGCGACATCACCGGACTTTGCGTCCTTGACGAAGAAATAGAGCGGCATGCCGTCCTTTGCCCACTGTTTCATCCCGTCCTTGCGGGTAATGATCGAATATGCACCCTCAGCCTTGGCTTTGTCATCGGCCATGAGCGGCGGCCAGGCTTTCTCGCAATCGCCGTTGCAATTGGACACGCCAGCCTTGTCGTTTTTGAAGGTGTAGAGCGTCTTGCCGTTTTCGCCGGCGAGCACCTTGCCCTTGGCGCTCTCGACCGTCTTGACGGGTGCTGCGGCGAAGGCCGCTGTGGCAAAGGCCGATGCCGCAGCGAGCGCGGCCAGGAAACTCAGGGTCTTCATGATGTCTCTCCTCGGGTGGGTAAACGATGGTCGTCCAGGCCTCGCATTTTGCGTTGCCGGACATGAGACACCGGTACCTGGGATTTTATTCCCGGCTCGCCGGGTATTTTTTACTGCTTGCTTCCCTCGGCCGAATCCTGCCATTTCGGCGCATGCAATTCGCGCCGCAACAAGATGAAGCGCTCAAGGCCGTTGCCAACTGGCTGAAGGAAGGGCGCTCACCGCTGTTCCGTCTGTTCGGCTATGCCGGCACGGGCAAGACGACGCTCGCGCGGCATTTTGCCGAGCATGTCGATGGCGATGTGCTGTTTGCTGCCTTTACCGGCAAGGCGGCGCAGGTGCTGCGTTCGCGCGGCGCCTCCAATGCCAAGACCATTCATTCGCTGATCTATCGGCCGCGCGGCGAAGAGGCCGTCGAGGACGAAGAGACGGGCAAGACATCGATCGCCCCGATGTTCACCATCAATCGCCAGAGCCCGGTCGCCAAGGCCGCGCTGATCATTGTCGACGAATGCTCGATGGTGGACGAAGCGCTCGGCAAGGATCTGATGAGTTTTGGAACGCCCATTCTGGTGCTTGGCGATCCCGGTCAGCTGCCGCCTGTTTCTGGCGGCGGGTTCTTCACCAACGAGGAGCCGGATTATCTGCTGACGGATATTCACCGTCAGGCGCGTGACAATCCGATCATCCAGCTCGCCATGCAGGTGCGTGAGGGCAAGGAAATCATGCACGGCGACTATGGCACCGCGCAGGTGATCTCGAAGAACGAGGTCACACAGCCGCTGGTGCTGGAGGCCGATCAGGTCTTGGTTGGCACCAACCGGACGCGCCGGCGCTACAATCAGCGTCTGCGCGAGCTCAAAGGCTTTACGGCCGACTATCCGCAATCCGGCGACAAGCTGGTCTGCCTGCGCAACGATCCCACCAAGGGGCTGCTCAACGGCTCGCTCTGGCAGGTCATGACGTCTTCCAGGGAAACGACGAAGCCGGGCATCAATCTTTTGATCCGCCCGGAAGACGACGACATGGATCGTGGAGCCGCGAAGATCAAGCTGCTGAAACAGGCCTTCGAGGATGTCGAGGGCGAGATCCCGTGGTCGACCCGCAAGCGCTATGACGAATTCGATTATGGCTATGCGCTGACGGTGCACAAGGCGCAGGGCTCGCAGTGGAACAATGTCGTGCTGTTCGACGAGAGCTGGGCATTTCGCGATACGCGCGAGCGCTGGCTTTATACGGCCATCACCCGCGCTGCCGAGACGCTGACAATCGTCCGATAGGGCGGCGTTTGCGCTCATAAATATCCGCAGAAGGACCTTGTTGCTGATACGTCACCGTATGGTGATGCCGCTTTGCCGTGTCCATCAAAGTTTTGCATGGGTTGATGTCGGAATCTCGTTGGTTTTGCTGGGCATAATGGCCTAAAACGGCTGCTATCATCCGCTTTGAAAATCAGGGATTTCGATCATGCCCGCCAAGCTTTCCGTGAACCTCAACGCCATCGCGATGCTGCGCAACCGGCGCGATCTTCCCTGGCCGAGCGTTACGGGCCTAGGACGCATTGCGCTCGCCGCTGGCGCCAGCGGTCTGACCGTTCACCCGCGCCCCGATCAGCGGCATGTCCGCTTTTCCGATCTGCCCGATATCCGCGCCCTGATCGACGACGAGTTTCCGGAAGCGGAGTTCAATATCGAGGGCTATCCGAGCGACGAATTCTTCGATCTTTGTGCCTCGGCCGAGCCCGAGCAGGTGACGCTCGTGCCCGACGATCCCACGCAGGCGACCTCGGACCACGGCTGGGACTTCCGCAAGAATCGCGAACTGCTGGTTGAGGTCGTCGCCAAGTACAAGAAGATCGGCTGCCGCGTGTCGCTGTTTGCCGATGGCGACGGCGATGCGGACGCCGTGAAGATCGCCAGGGAAGTGGGTGCCGACCGTATCGAGCTTTACACCGGCCCTTATGGCGGCTGCTACGATGATCCGCAGAAGGCCGCTATCATTCTCGAAGCACTCGGCAAGACCGCCGATGCCGCCCTCGCCAATGGCCTTGACGTCAATGCCGGCCACGATCTGACGGTCGCTAACCTGCCAGCGTTGCTGAAGCGCATTCCGAAGCTTGCCGAAACCTCGATCGGCCATGGGTTGACCGCCGATGCGCTGGAATATGGCATGGCTGAAACGGTTCGCCGCTTCCGCCGGGCGTGTGGGCAGGTGGTTTGAGGGGAAGAGGTTTTGGGGCTGGTCACCCGGCTGACTTTGTCACGTAGCAAGTAGGCCTAATAGGTGGCAAAAAGAGATATGCCATATGGTGCTCTCTCGTGGAGATAAACAGTGAAGTGCGTCCCAAAGACCTTGCGCGACGATATTGGCCCGAAAAAATCTATCTCCTACTAACTATCTTTGGCGGCGGTATGCTGCTTTTTCCCATCGTGGGACCGTTTCTGGTAATTTTTACTCTCGGCGCGGCGATACTGCTACCAGCACTTTGGTTGTATGCTACCGCAGCGCTTCCAGCATATGCCGTCTGGCGGATGTCCGGACGGACACGTCTTGCTGCAGCCATCGCTATTGCAAGTATCATTGTCCTCGCCACGGCGCCGGGGCAACTGGCTAACAAAGAGCTCAAGCGAACTCTGGATGGTTACCTCGCTCACGACATACAGCTCGTGGTGCCACAGCAACCCGCGGCGCTCCAATTCGTTGTGAATGGCGGGCAAAGGGTGTTTTGCAGAGCCGTATGTCAAAGGCTGCTGTTATCGGGCTCAGTGCAGTCAATTACGATTCGTAGCGATAGAGGCCGAAATCCTCCTGAAGTTGTAACTTATCGCGTGAAGCAACTTTTTTCGTGCCCAGAGATCTTTGCGAGCTGGGTGCCGGTATTGCCCTCGACACGGAAATCGATCGCCGAGAACAAATGCATCACATCCGGCACTGGTGAGGCAATGCACGACGGTGTGACCATCGAAGAAAAGGAAATTGAAAGCTCGTCAATTCCTCAGTTTAGTCTTGTGGGCGTTTACCGGGTTCAGCGCTTGCTGATATCGAAAGTTGATGCCGGCCAGGAGACGTTGCTTGTTCAGAAGACGATGGCAAGGATAGGCAAAGCTTCGACCCCATTTTGGCTGTATAACTACTGGGGCTTTCTGACATCGGTGAGAGGTGTCGCGGTAGCCCAGGTAGACGAGGTTTATAACCATTATCGACTTTTGGATGTGTTGGCCGAGATAGCGGGCATTGACGTCGACACGAGGTATTGTGGAGATCCGCGACCCTATGAGCCGTCGCCTGAAGAGATCCTTTTTAGCCAAGAGGCACGAGATTCGCATTGCCTAGCAAAGCAGCCGCAGACGGTACTTTGAAATTAAAAGGCGGCCGGGCAAACCTTTACCAAAGTGGCAGGCCAGCCCGGCCGCTTGAAAACTCAGCCGGCCAAGGCGGCCTTGTGTTCCTCGAAGAAGCTGCGCAGCGTCTGCCGCTCCTTGCCGGTCAGCTTGTTGAAGTCGTTGGTGAGGATGTCGAATTTGCCGGCGCGGGTGTTGGCGTCGGCGGAGACGAGCATATCGACCACGAAGGGCGGCAGGCCGGCGCCGGCAAGGCCAGCGGCGAACTGTTCGTCGTTGACCTCAACGACCTCAAGCGGGCGGCCGGTGATCCGGCTGACGACGCTGGCGATATCCTCGACAGTGATGGCGGTCGAGCCGGTCAGCGTGTAGGTGGCGCTTTCCGTGCTGTCGGAAGCGAGAGCAGCGGCGATGGCGAGCGCGCAATCTTCGCGGCTGATGTTGCTGACGCGGCCGCCACCAGTCGCCGTGTACCACTTGCCGATTTCGAGGCTGTGCGGGAGACCGTGCAGGAAGTTGTCGAAATACCAGGCGTCACGCAGGATCGTGTAGCCGATGCCGCTCGCCTTGATGGCGTTTTCCGTGCCGAGATGATCGGGCGCGAAGCTGACGAGCGAACCTTCCGGTGCGGGCATGGAGGTGTAGAGGATGTGCTTGACGCCGGCTTTCTTGGCGGCCTCGACGGCAGCGGTCTGCTGCTTCAGGCGCTGGCCGGGAACGGCGAGCGCATCGGTGCTGATGATCAGCAGGCGATCGACGCCTGCAAAGGCGGCGGCCAGGCCGGCGGCATCGTCGAAATCGGCCTTGCGGGTGACGACGCCCTTGGCGGCGAGATCGGCAAGCTTTTCGGGGCTGCGCGTGGCGGCGATGATGCGGCCAGGAGCGACCTTGTATGTCTCCAGCAGGTGATGAATGACGCGCTGGCCAAGCTGACCGGCGGCGCCGGTGACGAGAAGAGTGCTGCTCATGTCTTTATCCTTGTTTGACCGCCGCGGATTTGCAGAGGTTTGTCGCTCTCAAAAAGAGACCAGCTCTACATTGGGGTTTGACTTCGACCTGTAAAGGAGGCAGTTTTTTGGCTCTACGTTACCAAAAGGGAACTGCCTTGAGCACCAGCACCGTCGTCAATCTGCGTAATGCGAAGCCACAATTGCGTGACGTCGACATTAGCAAGGTCACGTTCAACGATTGCCCGGTGAGGGATCTGGTCTCGCAGATCGGCGGCAAATGGTCGGTGCTTTTGCTGGAAGCGCTGGCGCAGCGGCCCTATCGTTTTGGCGAGTTGCGCCGCATGGTGCCCGATATCTCCCAGCGCATGCTGACGCAGACGCTGCGCGAACTTCAGCGTGACGGCTATATCGGTCGCGAGGTTTTTCCGACCAAGCCGCCGAGCGTCGAATATCGGATGACCGATCTCGGCTATTCGCTGTACGAACCGCTGGCTCAGCTTCTGAACTGGGCCGAGGCCAATCACGAGGCCGTGCGGGCCGCCCGTGCCCGTTTCGATCAATCACCGGACTGAGCCGCCCATCGTGAAGCCCTTGAAGATCGCTATCGTCGGCGCCGGGCCTGCCGGTCTTGCCGCCTCTCTCTTTCTCACCCGTGCCGGTCATACGACCGATATTATTGAGCGGTTCGACAGCCCGGCTCCCGTCGGCTCGGCGCTGATGCTGCAGCCGACCGGATTGACCGTGTTGGAATCCCTCGGGCTCGGCCCTGCGATCCATGCGGCCGGTAATCGCATCGATCGCTTGTTCGGCACGGAAACTACCCGCGGCCGTATCGTCCTCGATGTGCGTTACAATGCCTTGCCGGGCGGGCGCTACGGGCTTGGTGTCCATCGTGCAGCGCTGTTCGACACGCTTTACGATGAAGTCTCCGCACGGCGACATCCTATTTATACAGGGCAGCGGGTCATTGGCGTCATCGAGGAGAGCGGCGCTAGCTATCTCTCAATTGAAGGTGGCGAACGTCTTGGACCTTATGATCTCGTCATCGATGCCAGCGGTGCGCGCTCGGAACTGGTCGCAGCGTCGTCCGTCGCGCCGCGTGCGCGCAATCTCGTCTATGGCGCTTTCTGGGCGACGCTCGATTGTCCGGATGGATTGGTGGATCAGGCGGCGCTGACGCAGCGTTATGACGAGGCGAGCGTGATGATCGGTGTCTTGCCGATCGGTCGTCGCAGGCCGCATTTACCGAAACAGGCAGCCTTGTTCTGGAGCCTCAAGGTCGCGGATGCGGATGAGGTGCGCAGGCTGGGACTCGAGCGTTGGAAGGACAGGATTCGTGGTTATTGGCCCGAATGCGAACCATTATTGGAGCAGATCAGCGATTGGGATCAGTTGACGCTGGCGCGCTATGCCCATCGCACCGTGAAGACGCCCTATAGCGGACGGACTGTATTCGTTGGCGATGCGGCGCATTCCACCAGCCCGCAGCTCGGGCAGGGCGCGAACATGGCGCTCCTCGATGTCGCGGCTCTGGCGCATGCGCTTGCCGGGCACGAAACCGTCGAGGCGGCTCTCTCGGCCTATGCCAGGGCGCGGCGGATGCATGTGCGGCTGTTCCAGCTGCTGTCGCTAGCGTTCACGCCCTTCTACCAGTCGGATTCGGCAGCGTTGGCCTGGATCAGGGACCGGCTGGTCGCCACCATCGCCAGGGTGCCGCCGGCGCCGCAGATCCTGGCGGGCATCGTTTCCGGCACACTGGTCGATCCGTTCAACGGTGCCGGCCTTAGGGAATGTGACTGGCCGCAGCTGGCCGTGCCGCAGCCGTCCTGATCAGCGTTTGTGTTGGAGCCTTTCCGCTTTTCTTCGAAACGCGGAAAGGCTCTATCCCTTGTCTCTACACACTTTTCCTGGAATTGCGTTCGGTCAGGAAGGCAAGCAGCGCGATGACCGGGAAGGCGATGCCAATCCAGGATGCCAGATTCCAGCCGCCAGTCGCATAGGCCCAGCCTCCAAGCGCCGAGCCGATGGCGCCGCCGCCGAAGAATGTCGCCATGTAAAGGCCGTTGAGACGGCTGCGATGTTCGGCGCTCAGCGCGAAAATGGCGCGTTGACCCAGCACCAGATTGGTCTGAACGCCGAAGTCGAGCATGATGCCTGACAGCGTCAGCGTGATCAGCGCCAGCAAAGAACCGCTGCCCGAGATATGGCCGATGAAGAAGGCGGCGATGGCGAGCAGCATTGCAAAAGCGGTGGCAAGCTTCGTCCAGCCGCGATCGGCAACGCGACCCGCGATCGGCGAAGCGACGGCGCCGGCTGCACCCGCAAGGGCGAAGAGGGCGATGCCGTTCTGCGTCAGGCCGAAAGCCGGGCTCGCCAGCAGCAGCGGTGTCGTCGTCCAGAACAGGCTGAAGGCGGCGAACATGCAGGCCTGATAGAGGGCCCGCCGCTGCAGCACCGGCGTATGCAGGGCGAGATGACCCATGGAAGAAAGCAGTTGGCCATAATGCAGCTTGGTGTGCGGCACACGGGTCGGCAAAACGAGGCGCAGGATGACGATCAACCCCACCATGATACCGGCCGAGATGATATAAACCGCATGCCAGGACAGAAGCTCCGACAGGAAGCTTGCGGCCGGGCGGGCGAGCATGATGCCGCAGAGCAGGCCGCTCATGACATTGCCGACGACGGCGCCGCGGCTGGCATCCGGCGCCATGTGGGCGGCAAAGGGAACCAGAACCTGCACTGCGACGGAGGCGAGGCCGATACACAGCGAAGCGAGCAGGAACAGCGACGGGGAAGAGGCAAAAGCAGCGCCTACAAGAGCAATGGCGGACAGCGCCACCAGCGTCAGAACCAGCCTGCGGTTCTCGAGAAGATCCCCCAATGGCACGATCAACAGCAAGCCGAGGCCATAGCCGATCTGCGTCAGCGTGACGATGAGACCGGTTGCGGCCGGCGTGAAGCCGAGCGACTGGCTGATGGGGCCTGCGAGCGGCTGGCCATAGTAGAGATTGGCGGCCACCAGCCCGCAGGCGGCGGCGAACATGAAGGTCAGCAGTGGCGAAATGGTCTTTTCCGGAAGCGGTGTGCTCTCCCGTCTGGCGGCGGCAGTTGCGGACATGTCTTATCCTCGATGCAAGCAGGGGAGCGCGCTCCCCGAAAATCTGATGAAGTCAGTTGAGCAGTTTCATGGCCGTCTGGGCGACGGCGAGCATATGTTCGTGTTTGCGGCCGGTCTTTCCGATCACGCGCATGCCCTTGGTGAGGGCAAGCATAGCGCAGGCGGTGCTTTCGGGATCGACGTGCTGCGCCACCGAGCCATCGGCATGACCGAGACGGATGAGATCCAGGATGCGGCGCTCGTCGAAATCGAAAGCCACGCCGACGCGGTTGGCGACCTCCTCGTCGAAAAGCGCAAGTTCGGTTGCACTGCCAACCACAAGGCACCCTCGGCGACCGATATCGCCGCAAGAGGCTTCGGCGAAAAATGTCACCAGGGCGTGGAGTTTCTCATAGCCGGTCGGAGCCTTGGCAAGGGTCTCGTCGATCAGCTGCTGGCGTACATGGCGATAGCGGCCAAAGGCGGCAAGGAAGACGCCACGCTTGTCGCCGAAAGCCTTGTAGACGCTGCCCGCCGTCAGGCCCATGGCCTCGGTCAATTCGCTGATCGAGGCGGCATAGTAGCCGCGCTCCGAAAAAACGCGCAGCGCCTCATCAAGCGCGGAATCCATATCGAATTCGCGCGGTCGACCGCGAAGCTTCGGCGTGATGTCGAGGGTGTCTGTCGTCATTCGACCCTTTTAGGAAATGATCGTTTCCAAATCAAGTGAATTTTTGCAATGCAGCAAGACATCGCGAGAATGATGGCTGCGGTGGATTCCGCTATTCGTGGAAAAACGCCATGTGGATCGCGTCCTTATAGCATCCGTCTATGCGAACGGATTTACGCGCGAGGCCCTCGCGGACGAAGCCAACTTTTTCGTAAAGAGCGATGGCCCTGCTATTGTCGGCATGCACGCTGAGTTCGACGCGTTCTATTCCCGCATCATGCGCAGCTCGCAGCGTCGTTTCGATCAATCGACGCCCCAGTCCGTGGCCGCGATAGGCAGGGGTGATTCCCATGCCGAGCTTGCCGGCGTGAGCATGGGATGGAAAGCCATGGCGGCTGATATCGCACCAGCCGACCACCTTGCCATGTGCCAGGGCAACGAATTGCGGATTGCCTTTCTCGATCATGCCGAACACGAAGGCGCGCGTCTCTTCCAACGGAAAGGCTTCTAGCAGTGATAGATATTCCCGCTCGCGCGCAACCGTATCGAGCGCCTTGTGAAAGCCTTCGACGTGCTCGGCCGATATGGGTTCTATCCGGATTTCGGTATCGGTGGTCATGGAAAACAACTCGATGCAAATAAGGGATGCATCGAGGATATGGTTCAACCAAGCGCCTGTCTATCCACCTATTTCACCAAGGATATCTACAGATCGAGCACCCAGGTCTGGCCATTCAGTTCCGGGCCGAACATGCGATGCCTCTCCTCTGCGGCGAGCTTGAAGCCTGCCTTGATGTAGATGGCCCGCGCGGTGTCGAGGATGTCGTTGGTCCAGAGCGACAGCGTCTTATAGCCGGCGTCGCGGGAGAAGCGGATGCATTCGTCGACGAGCAGCTTGCCGAGGCCGAGGCCGCGTGCCGTCTTGTCGACAAAGAGCAGCCGGAGCTTTGCCACGCCATCGCCGCCATCCGCGATCATGGCGGAGCCGACATTCAGGCCGCCCCTTTCGGCGATCCAGCAGCGATCCTTCTGCGGATTGAAATTGGACAGAAATTTTCCGGCGACTTCGGCGACCAAACCTTCGAAACGGTCGTCCCAGCCGAATTCTTCGGTATAGAAGCGTGCCTGGCTTTGCACGATCCAGCCGATATCGCCAGGCCGGTGGTGGCGGATCAGGGCGGGTGCCCTGGTGGTTTCGTCGGAGCCAAGCGTGTCCTGGATCGTTCGCATCGCTGCCACAACGCTCTCAGGTTCGCCGATCGCGAGTTTTTCGAAATAGCCGGCGATCTGGGCGCGCGAGCGGCGGACGAATTCCTCAAATTGCCCCTGTCCCTTTTCGGTGACTTTTATGACCTGGCTGCGCGCATCGCTTGGATCCGGCGTCGTCTCGATCAGCCCGTCCTCGCGAAAGCGTTTGACGATACGGCTGAGATAGGCGGGATCGAGATGGAGGTCGCGTGTCAGGGCTGAGGCGGCAACACCGCCACGAAATCCAACCTCGAACAGCACGCGCACATCGGTCAGCGTATAGGGGCTGTCGAGATAGGCCTTGTTCAGGACGCCGAGAAAATTCGTATAGAAGCGGTTGAAGTCGCGGACGGCATCAATGGTTGTGAATTCGGCAGCGGGGGGCATGACATCGTCTCCTCGTATATAGGAGACGATGTCCATCATTTATTGGACTCAGTCAAGTAAATTGATTGAGATCAGGCCGCGCAGCTTTTGCCGATCTTTTCATTCGCAAGCGCGAAGTCGACAGCCGCTTCGGCGTGGATCGTCGTGGTGTCGAAGCCGGGAAGGATGAGCGCCTTCGGATCGAGGATGAGGCAGATCTCGGTGCAACCGAGAATGACGCTGTCGGCGCCTTCGGCCTTGGCGCGCTCGATGATGCCGTTCAGCTTCCGGCGGGATTCGTCCTTGATGATGCCGGCGCAGAGCTCGTTGAAGATGATGTCATGCGTTACCGTGCGATCCTCGGGGCCAGGGACCATGATGGAGACGCCATTCTCAGCCATGCGCTCGGCATAGAAGCCGTGTTCCATTGTGTAGCGGGTGGCGAGGAGCAGCGGCTTGACCCGACCTGCGGTCTTCAGTGCCGCTGCAGTTTCATCAATGATGTGGATGAGCGGAGCGGAAACGCGTTCGGCGACCTGAGGCGCGATCAGGTGCATGGTGTTGGTGCAGATGAGCACGCATTCGGCGCCGGCGGCCTGCAGGCGCTGCGCGGCATCGCCAAGCCGGTCGGCGGCATCATTCCAGCGGCCAGCCTTCTGCAGGGCGACGATCTCTTCGAAGTTGACGGAGTACATGACCATTTCGGCCGAGGAGAGGCCACCCAGCCGCTCGCGGACCATTTCATTGATCAGGCGGTAATAGACTGCCGAACTCTCGAAACTCATGCCGCCGATCAGGCCAATGGTGCGCATAATGCTGTTCTCCGCTCCTAAAGTGTGAATGGAGGAATAGTGCTGCGATTCATCCGCGTTGTGTTTGCGTTTTTTGAAGCTTATCAAAGTTTGGCTGCAATAGTTTGCGCATTTCCAGACTTGTGTGCAAAATAAAAGCGCACGAACAAGGATTGCTGCACATGCTGGACGAACGCGACCGAAAGATTCTCGAATTTTTGCAGGCGGATGCGGGCATATCCGTGACGGAACTCGCCGATCGCGTCGCCTTGTCGGTATCGGCCTGCTCGCGCCGCATCCAGCGGCTTGAGGAAAGCGGGCATATCGCCCGACGCATTGTGGTGCTCGACCGCGAGAGGATGGGAGTGCCGACCACTGTCTATGCCCTGATCAAAACGGCGCATCATGCCGACGAATGGATCGAATCCTTCCGCAAGGTCATTGGTGACATCCCCGAGATCGTCGAAGCGCATCGGCTTACCGGGAATTACGACTATATCCTCAAGATCGTACTGCCGCGCGTCGAACATTACGATGTCATTTACAAGATGCTCGTGCGCAAGATCGAGCTCTTCGATGTCTCCGCGTCGATTTCGATGGAGGAGCTAAAAAGTGGTGCGTCGGTTCCGGTCGGTTATGCGCAGTAAATGTTTCGCAATATCGTGGCCATGCAGGGGTGCCATGCATAAAAGATAGTTGCTGCTTATCCTTCTCAACCCTACGTTTTCTGCGAAACGTAGCCATGAGGTGTTGCCATGCAGGATCATCACATTGTCGTTGTCGGGGGCGGCTTTGGCGGATTGCAGCTCGTCAACGATCTGAAAGGTGCCCCCGTCCGCATCACGCTGATCGATCGGCGCAATCATCATTTGTTTCAGCCGCTTCTCTATCAGGTCGCGACCACTCTGCTCGCAACCTCAGAGATTGCCTGGCCGATCCGCAGCTTTTTCCGGGATCGGCCCGAAGTGACAACCTTGCTGGCGGAAGTCGTCGGCGTCGACAGTGATGCGCATGAGGTCCTCCTGAAAGACGGGCAGAAGATCGGTTACGATACGCTGGTCCTGGCGACGGGTGCGACCCATGCTTACTTCGGTCATGATGAATGGGAACCTGTCGCGCCTGGTCTGAAGACGCTGGAGGATGCCACGACCATTCGCCGCCGCGTTCTCCTGGCTTTCGAGCAGGCGGAGCTTGAAACCGATCCGGTTGCCCGCGAGGCGTTACTGACCTTCGTGATCGTCGGCGCAGGCCCCACAGGCGTCGAGCTTGCCGGTATCATCTCCGAGCTGGCAAGGACGACGCTGCCGAAGGAATTCCGCAATATCGATACCCGCAAGGCAAAGATCATCCTGGTCGAGGCTGGGCCACGGGTATTGGCAGCCTTTGCCGAAGACCTTTCGGACTATGCTCGCAGGGAGCTGGAGACGCTGGGCGTCGAACTTCGCTTCGGCAAGCCGGTCACGTCCTGCAGCGCTGAGGGCGTGACGATCGGGGACAGCTTCGTGCCGTGCCGCACCATCGTCTGGGCAGCTGGCGTCGAGGCGTCGCCGGCAGCGAAATGGCTCGGCATTCCCGCCGACCGCGCTGGCCGCGCTATCGTCGACAAAGAGCTGAGGGCGCCGGGCAAAGAGGATGTTTTCATCATCGGCGATACGGCAGCGGTCATGCGTGACGATGGCAGTCCGGTGCCGGGCATTGCTCCGGCAGCCAAGCAGCAGGGAGATTATGTCGCCAAAGTCATCAGGGCGAAGCTGGCGGGCAAGCCGATGCCGGGGCCGTTCCGCTATAGGCATCAGGGCAGCCTCGCGACGATCGGCAAGAGTGCCGCGATCATCGATTTCGGTTGGCTGAAGCTCAAGGGATGGATTGCCTGGTGGGTCTGGGGGCTTGCCCACATCTACTTCCTGATCGGCGTGCGCTGGCGCATCGCGGTCGCCTGGAGCTGGCTGTGGATCTATATCAGCCGGCAGCACAGCGCCCGGCTGATCACGCAAAGAGAAAGCGTGCGTGAGGAATAAAAAGGGGCGGCGTCCGTATCCGGCGCCGCCCCTTTTTTAATTAGGCAAGCGAAGCGATATCGATGACGAAGCGGTAGCGGACGTCGCTCTTCAGCACGCGCTCATAGGCTTCGTTGATCTGCTGAATGCTGATCTTCTCGATCTCGGAGACGATGTTGTGCTCGCCGCAGAAGTCGAGCATTTCCTGGGTTTCCTTGATCGAGCCGATCATCGAGCCGGAAAGGCTGCGCCGGCCGGGGATCAGCGAGAAGGCATGGACCGGAACGGCATGTTCCGGCACGCCGAGCAGCACCATGCTGCCGTCATATTTCAGGAGGTTTAGGTAGGCATTCCAGTCGATGGCGGTGCCGACCGTGTTGAGGATAAGGTCGAAGCTGCCGGCGAGCTTGGTGAAGGTTTCGGCATCACTGGTCGCATAATAGTGGTCGGCGCCGAGCTTGAGGCCGTCTTCCTTCTTCGACAGCGACTGGCTGAGAACCGTGACTTCAGCGCCCATGGCGTGCGCCAGCTTGACGCCCATGTGGCCGAGGCCACCCATGCCGACGATGGCAACCTTCTTGCCCGGACCGGCTTTCCAGTGACGCAGCGGCGAGTAGAGCGTGATACCGGCGCAAAGGAGCGGGGCGCCTGCGTCGAGCGGAATATTGTCTGGGAAGGAAAGGACATAGCCTTCCTTGACGACGATCGAGTCCGAATAGCCGCCGAAAGTCGGCGTCTTGCCGTCGGCCTCGACGTCGTTGTAGGTCTGGACCAGACCCGGCATGTAGTGTTCGTAGTCCGGGTCGCGCGTGGCGCAGGTCGTGCAGGAATCGACGAAGCAGCCAACGCCGACGCGGTCGCCGACCTTGAACTTCGTCACCTTGGAGCCGACCGCGGTCACGATGCCGGCAACCTCATGGCCAGGCACCATCGGATATTTCGAGAATCCCCATTCATTGCGGGCCTGGTGGATATCGGAATGGCAGACGCCGCAATATTTGACGGAGATGGCGACATCGTCGTCATTTGGTTCGCGGCGCTCGAAGGTGAATGGGGTGAGCGGCTTGGACGCGTCGGTCGCGGCGTAACCCTTTGCGATAGGCATGGGAGTTTCCTTGATCTTGGGATGGGGTGGGAGTGGAATTGAGACGCTGCACTATGCAACGGGATCGGGCGACAGCGTTAGAGCGATCCTGCAAGCTTTGTGTACGATCCTGCGAATCTAATTCCGTGTTCACCCTTTCGCGGTCGCGGGCAGTTACCTAGATAAGTCCCGACAAGCCCTCTAAAACAGTTGGTTGCGCATGACACTACCCTTCAATCCCAACCAGGAACTCGCGTCCATCGTTGCCCGTTTCGCCACCGGAGACGGGGAACATCGCACGCCCATAGAGGGTCTCAACCTGTACCGGCAGTCGGCCGTGACCGTATGGCAACACGGGGCGTATCGGCCATCCTTCGCGGTCGTCGTTCAGGGGCGCAAAAGCCTGACGGTCGGCGCCGATACCTACCATTACGGAGTCGGCGAATATATTCTGATGGCTGTCGACCTGCCCGTGTCGACACAGGTCACCAATGTCCAAAGCGAAACGCCCTATCTCTGCTTCTCCATGGTGCTCGAAAGCGAACGGCTGAATGAATTGCTGTCGCGCGTCAACATTCCGCGGCAGGCGATGATGGCGGAACCCTTGCGCGGTCTCGCGGTCAATGCAGCATCGCCGGAACTGCTCGATGCCTCTCTGCGGCTGCTCAGATTGCTCGATCGGCCGGACGATATTCCGGCCATGGCGCCACTGATCGAGCAAGAAATCCTCTATCGCCTGCTGACCGGTCCGAACGGGCCTCGGCTGCTGCAGGTCGCCATGGCCGAGAGCCAGAGCAACAGGGTGGCGCGCGCCGTTGCCTGGATACGCGGCAACTTCGCCCAACCGCTGCGCATCGAGGATCTGGCCGAACGCGTTGGCATGAGCGTTTCGTCGCTACACCATCACTTCAAAGCGGTGACGGCCATGTCGCCGATGCAATATCAGAAGCAACTTCGGCTGCATGAAGCGCGGCGGCTGATGATCGTTGAGCAGCTCGATGTCGGATCGGCCGGCCATCGCGTCGGTTATCAGAGCCCCTCGCAGTTCAGCCGCGAATACAGCCGTCTCTACGGTCTTCCGCCTCTGAGGGACGTCGAGGCGATGCGCAGTGCTGCCGCTGCGGAATAGATGCCGTCCTTACTCGTTACACTCGTGATCTTCGATCAACTGATCGGGGCGCCGCAGTCACTGCCATTCCAGGTATAGCTGGGAGTGGCCCCCTGCGGTCCCCACAGGCCTTCGAAGCGACGATAGCCGGGAGCGAAGCGGATCGTCAGCGACCCCATTCCATATTTGTCGAACCAGCGCAGCGTGCGCTGCCTACCGCCAGACGTCCCGACTTCGGACACCGATCCGACCGTCGTCGTTCCATCGTCATCGAAGCGATAAGTCCCCGAGATGTGACCTTGCCCGTCGACCCGAAGAGAAGTCTCTACATCGACCAGTTTGTCGCTGGAGAGAAGTTTGCCGCAATAGCGTCCCGCGGGTGCGGGGACTGATTTTGCCGTTGAGTGAGCCGAGGCGGGCAGGGCAAGCAGGCCTATCGCCATGCCGATCCCCGCGATACGGACGAGCACGCGTTGCTTGTCTTCGGCCATGCTGCCGCTGGATGGCGTGAGAATGGTTGGTATATCGAGAGGCAACGACCGTTCGACTTTCATCAGGAGGCTCCAGCACAGAAGCGGATAAGCGACAAGCTCTAGCCGGCATGGGCCTGCCCTGACAAGCGCTCTCTTTTTGGCGCAGTGCAGCAACGAATTCCGCTTGACGGCCGCATTGGCGTCCTGCATAAAGCGCCACGAACCGTACCGTACGGTACGCATTTGGGAGTGGCCATCGTGCTGAGCGAAGTAGGACAGTCGAGCGAGTTTTCGCCGCGCCAGAACGCGGTTCTGGAACAGGCGCTGCGTCTCCTCGTCGACGGCGGCGAAAAGGCGCTGACGACCTCGGGCGTCGCGCGTGCCGCCAATTGCTCCAAGGAAAGCCTTTACAAGTGGTTCGGCGATCGCGACGGCTTGCTGTCGGCGATGATTACCTATCAGGCCAGCAAAGTGCGCACCTTCGAGCGCAATGGCGAACGGCTGAATACGGCAAGCCTGCATGACCATCTCGTCATTTTCGCCCGCGATCTGCTCGAGGTTCTGGCCGGCGACGTTTCTCTCGCCTTGAACCGCCTGGCGATCGGCCAGTCGAATCGTGACGGCTCCAAGCTCGGTAAGCTTTTGCTGGAGCGCGGGCGCCGGCAGATCGACCGCCGCGCCATCGGTCTCATCGATGCCGGCAAGCGGGTGGGATTGTTGCGCTTCACTGATGCCGACGAGGCATATCATACGCTTTACGGGCTCATCGTCTCCGATCTGCATGTTCGCATGCTGCTCGGCGAGCCCGGTTTGAAGGATACGAGCCGTCAGGCGGAAAAGGCGGTCAGCGCCTTCCTCAAGCTTTACGGCACGGAAAAGGTATTGGCGGAAGCAGCAGCGACCGTCTGACAATTTAAAATCTGCACCCAGACAAGCAAAGGGAAGGACAAACAATGCGCGTCTATTACGATCGTGATGCCGATCTCAACCTCATCAAGTCGAAGAAGGTCGCCGTCATCGGCTACGGTTCCCAGGGCCGCGCCCATGCGCTGAACCTGAAGGACAGCGGCGCACAGAACCTTGTGATCGCGCTGAAGGCCGGTTCCCCGACCGTCAAGAAGGCCGAAGCCGATGGCTTCAAGGTCATGACCGTTGCCGAAGCTGCCGCCTGGGCCGACCTGATGATGATGGCGACCCCGGACGAGCTGCAGGCCGACATCTACAAGTCCGACATCGCTCCGAACATTCGTGACGGCGCTGCGATCGCTTTCGCCCACGGCCTCAACGTTCACTTCGGCCTCATCGAGCCGAAGGCTTCGGTCGACGTCGTCATGATAGCTCCGAAGGGCCCGGGCCACACGGTTCGCGGCGAATACCAGAAGGGCGGCGGCGTTCCCTGCCTCGTTGCCGTTCACCAGAACGCTTCCGGTAACGCGCTTGAACTCGCGCTCTCCTACGCTTGCGGCGTTGGCGGCGGCCGTTCGGGCATCATCGAAACCAACTTCCGCGAAGAGTGCGAAACCGACCTCTTCGGCGAACAGGTCGTTCTTTGCGGCGGTCTCGTCGAGCTTATCCGCGCCGGCTTCGAAACGCTGGTTGAAGCCGGCTACGCTCCGGAAATGGCCTATTTCGAGTGCCTGCACGAAGTGAAGCTCATCGTCGACCTGATCTATGAAGGCGGTATCGCCAACATGAACTACTCGATCTCGAACACGGCAGAGTGGGGCGAATACGTCTCCGGTCCGCGCATCATCACTGCCGAAACCAAGGCCGAGATGAAGCGTGTCCTCAAGGACATCCAGACCGGCAAGTTCACCTCCGAGTGGATGCAGGAATACCGTTCGGGCGCGGCCCGCTTCAAGGGTATCCGCCGCAACAACGACAGCCACCAGATCGAAGAAGTCGGCGCCAAGCTGCGCGGCATGATGCCCTGGATCGGCAAGAACAAGCTGGTCGACAAGTCGGTCAACTAAGCTTTCGGCGAGAGCCGGAATGGAAGGCCGGGGCGAGAGCTCCGGCCTTTCTATTTTTGGGCTTTGACATGGAGCCATTTTGTCGGCTCACCATCGAAGCCGCCGCCATCGGCCTCGGTCGTGACGATGTTTTTCCATCCTCCGGCGCTCAGCATAGCCTCAAGCCAGGTAGCGGAAGGGTAGTTGTAGTAGCGCCCGAACTTGTCGTGTCCTTCTGCTTCTCCCGCCTTGAAGCTGGCATGGAAGATGCCGCCCGTTTTCAGGGCGCGCAAAATGCGGTCGAAGACATCCGGCAGGACGGATCGCGGAACATGCAGGAGGCTTGCTTCCGCCCATACGCCATCGAAAGCCTCTGTGGCATCCAGGGCTTCGAAGCGCATGATCCGAACGGGCTTGCCGAGACGTTTTTCTGCCTCTCTAGCGAGTTCGGCGGAACCGTCCGTGGGCGTAATCTCGAAGCCGCGGGACAGCATGTAGGCGGCATCCTGACCACCGCCGCAACCCAATTCGAGAATGGCTGCGCCGGCGGGTAGGGCGCCGAGGAAGGCATCAAGCCTCTGTCTCGGCAGCTTGCGGTCGCGCGCTGCATAAACGGCGGCGTTGTCGGTATAGAAGGACGATGTCGGGTCGGTGCTCATGCTTCCCGTGGCTCATTTTTCTTTATTCGAGATGGATAGCGACAAGCGGATAGAATGAACCACTGTTATTCCTTACCAAGATAGACGACGCGATCTAGGCCTTTGAAGTGAGCATCCAGCGTCAGAACGTCGGCGTCGTGCAGTTCCGCAGTGGCGTAGATGATCGCGTCGGCAAGTGCGAGTTTGTGTTTCGCTGAGACTTCGGCGGCTCGGCGGGCAAGGGTCGTGTCTAGGGAAGCGATGATGCAGGTGGCGGTGTAGGCGAAGAACGAATCGACGGCGTCCTCATCGCGCTCGCGCTCCAACCATTTGGCGAGTTCGAGCTGGACGATGGTGGGGACGATACATTCGGCCCGCAAGGGCATCTCGCCTTCGAGCCGATCCACCGCGGGGCCTCGGGTCAGCCACTCGATCCATGCCGAGCTATCAACGACGCGCATCAGAACCGGTCTTTCCGGTCGCGATAATTGCTGGGGTTGGCACCCTTTGCCATGCCCTTAAGGTCGGCGAGCTCGGGTACGGGAATAAGCAGCACGCCCTTGCCCTTGGGAATAAAGACGAACTCCTGGCCTGCGCTCCAATGCTGTTGTTCGCGAACTTCTTTCGGGATCGAGATCTGAAATTTTGAGGAAAGGGTTGCAGTGCTCATTCTTACTTTTTCCGATCGATGGATGCAGTGTAAGAATAACATCTGGAGAGGGAAATGTGTAGGTCCTTTGGGGGAGTCTCAGCACAATGGCGGCCAGCCGCAAATCGGCCATTTCCAGGAATTGTTTGTCACCGTCACAACAAAATAGGTCAGTATTGTTGACTTATCTTTTATTGCGTGATCTTGTGCCGGAAAGACTAAAAATTACGAGGAAGCCCCATGTTGAATTGGGAAAATATCTTTGCGACGCGTTCTAGCCGTATGCGCGCCTCCGAAATCCGCGAGCTGCTGAAGCTGCTGGAGCGGCCGGATATCATCTCTTTCGCCGGCGGTATTCCTGATCCCGCATTGTTTCCGGATGCGGAGTTCAAGCAGGCCTATGCCGATATCTTTTCCGGTCCAACGGTCAACGCTGCGCTGCAATATTCGGTCAGCGAAGGCTATAAGCCGCTGCGCGAATGGCTTGTGGGACAGATGGGCGCGCTCGACATTCCCTGCGAGCTCGAGAACGTCTTCATCGTTTCCGGTTCGCAGCAGGGGCTCGATTATCTCGGCAAGCTTTTCCTGTCGCCGAAGGATACGGCATTGGTTACAGCGCCGACCTATCTCGGTGCGCTGCAGGCTTTCAACGCCTATGAGCCGACCTACGATCAGCTGACGCCGAACGGCAACCGCACGCCGGATTCCTATCGCGCTGCGGCTTCGCAGGCGGGTGGCCGGGTGAAATTCGCCTATCTCTCGGCCGATTTCGCCAATCCGACGGGCGAGACGGTCGATCTGGCCGGGCGCGAGAAGCTGCTCGATCTTGCCGAAGAGCTCGATATCGCCGTCATCGAAGACGCTGCCTATCAGTCGCTGCGTTACGACGGCGAGCCGGTTGCGCCGATCCTGGCGCTCGAAATCGCGCGCAAGGGCAACATCAACGACACGCGCACGATCTATTGCGGCAGCTTCTCCAAGACGCTGGCGCCGGGCTTGCGCGTCGGCTTCGTCGTTGCCAATGCGCCTGTTATCCGCAAGCTGGTCCTGATGAAGCAGGCAGCCGATCTGCATTCCTCGACGATCAACCAGATCGCGATCCATCAGGTCGCCGAGCGTGGTTTCGAGGCGCAGGTCGCCAAGGTCCGCAAGACCTATAGCCATCGCCGCGACTGTATGCTGGCAGCGCTTGCGAAATATATGCCTGACGGCACGAGCTGGACGAAGCCGGAAGGCGGCATGTTCGTCTGGGTCACCTTGCCGAAGGGCATGGACGGCGCCAAGCTGCTGGCAAGGTCGCTGGAAACGGCAAAGGTTGCTTTCGTACCCGGTCAGGCCTTCTTCGCCGATGGCAGCGGCGCGAACACGTTCCGCGTCAGCTTCTCCTGCGCCAATGACGAGATGATCGAAGAGGGCATCTCGCGGCTCGGCAAGCTGATTGCCGGCGAGATCGGGGCAATGGCGGCCTAAGCAATTCCAGCAAAAGTGCGAAGCGGTTTTGCTGGAATTGCGTGAAAGTAAAAAGATTGAGCATTTCCGTGCCTCTGTTCGAAACGGAAATGCTCGAAGCCGCCATCCAGTTTTTGTCACTTCGTCAGATGCGGGCCGATCAGTGAAAGGTCGGCCTCGCTCAGACGATCACTGGCCGTATTGCGCTGGTGCCAATAGGGATACATCAGCGGCGGCAGGCTGACGTCATCGAGACGCTTGCGCTCCTCGTCGGTCAGTTTCAATTCGGCACTGGCAAGATTGTCCTTGAACTGGGCTTTGGTGCGGCCGCCGATGATGACCGAGGTCACGCCCTTTCGGCCGATCAGCCAGGCAAGCGCCACCTGTGCGGCCGAAACGCCACGACCATCCGCGATCTCCACCAGCGTATCGACGATGTTCCACAGGCGGTTTTCATCGCGGATCGGCGGTTCCGTCCAGCCGGCGAACTGGCGCGTGCCCTCCGGCGTCGCCTGGTTGCGCCGGTGCTTGCCCGACAGCAGGCCACCTGCAATCGGGCTCCAGACGAGAATGCCAAGACCCTGATCGATGCTGATCGGCACCAGCTCGTTTTCCGCGTCGCGGGCTTCCAGCGTGTAATGGATCTGCTGGCTGACGAAGCGTTCGCGCTTGTCACGCTCGCTGACGCCGAGCGCCTTCATGATGTGCCAGCCGGAAAAATTCGAGCAGCCGATGTAGCGGACCTTGCCCTGGCGAACCAGGGTGTCGAGCGCTTCCATCGTCTCTTCCAGCGGCGTCTGCCCGTCCCACTCATGCAGCTGGTAGAGATCGATGACATCGGTCTTCATGCGCTTCAGGCTCGCCTCGCAGGCCTGAATGAGATGCTGGCGGGAAGAGCCGACATCATTGACGCCCGGACCCATCGGAAAACGCGCCTTGGTGGCGATGAGCACGCCGTTCTTGCGCGGGCCGCCGATGATCTCGCCGAGGATTTCTTCCGATGCGCCTTGCGAGTAGACGTCGGCCGTATCGAGCAGGTTGACGCCGGCATCGACGCACATGTCGACAAGCTTCTTGGCTTCCTTGACACCGAGATCGCCGACGGTTTTTGCCCAGCCGACTCCGCCGAAGGTCATGGTGCCCATGGTGATGGTGGAAACTTTGAGGCCGGAGCGGCCAAGTAGGCGATATTCCATAGATCTGTCCTCCTCGATCCCGTCTGAAATACGTGCGTCAGAAAATAGTGCGAGAGGACGATGGTCAAGATTCAATCATCATATGAACGGCAATCTATTCAAATTCAACTGTCACAATCATGTTAAGCCGTGCGTCTAGACAACCCTCCTGCAACCTAGCCGAGGACGTTTTCATGAAGACCTTTATTTCCGCTTTTGCCGGCCTGTTGGCCATCGCTCTTTTCTCCGGTACCGCAAACGCTGCCGATCTCGTCCTCTACACCAGCCAGCCGAATGCCGATGCGCAGGCGACCGTCGATGGCTTCATAGCCGCCAATCCCGGTATCAAGGTCGATTGGGTTCGCGACGGCACGCCGCAGATCATTGCGAAGCTGCAGGCTGAGATGCAGGCCGGCGCTCCGGTCGCCGACGTTCTGCTGATCGCCGATACCGTCACGCTGGAGCGCCTGAAGGAAGCCGGTAAGCTGCTCGCCTACAAGTCGCCGGAAGCTGCCAATTACGACACCTCGCTCTATGACGCCGACGGCTATTACTATTCCACAAAGCTGATCACGACCGGCATCGTCTATAACACCGCCGCTGCAATGAAGCCGGCAAGCTGGCAGGATCTGGTGAAGCCGGAAGCCAAGGGCCTCGTCGCCATGCCGAGCCCGCTTGCGTCTGGTGCCGCTCTCATTCACGCGCAGACGCTGGCCGGCGTCAGCAGCCTCGGCTGGGACTACTACAAGAACCTCGCTGACAACGGCGCGATCGCTTCCGGCGGCAACGGCGCCGTGCTCAAGTCCGTCGCTTCCGGCGAAAAGGCCTATGGCATGATCGTCGACTACATGCCGATCCGCGAAAAAGCCAAGGGTGCTCCGCTTGAATTCGTTTTCCCGAAGGAAGGCGTTTCGGCCGTTACCGAGCCGGTCGGCATCCTCGCTGGCACGCAGCATGCCGACGCCGCCAAGAAGTTCGTCGATTACGTTCTCTCCGAAAAGGGCCAGGAAGGTTTCCTGAAGCTCGGCTACATCCCAGCCCGTAACGGCACGCCGCTGCCGGAAGGTTTCCCGGCACGTGACAGCATCAAGGTTTTGCCGTTGAATGCCGCCGATGCTCTCAAGAATACGGATCAGGACCTGAAGACCTTCTCCACCTACTTCAAGTCGAAGTAATCGGCTCCGGATTTGGAATGTACGGATATGTGCGTCGGGGAAACAGCCAGCCGGCCTGGCTGTTTCCTTTTGTTGTTGCCGTCGTGCTCTTGCTCAGCGTCCTGCCGCTGGCGCGGCTGGCGCTTGCCGGTATCGAGGCGCTGCTCAGGGGCGGTACCTATGAGCTCATCACCGATCCGGCGCTCTGGCGCTCTGCCTGGTACACGATCGAGACGGCGGTGCTCGGCACCATCGTTTCCGTCTTGCTTGGTTGTCTTTTCGCATTCCTGCTGACATTGACGGATCTGTCGGGCAGGGGGCTGCTCGGCTTCCTCTTCGTATTGCCGATGATGATCCCGCCGCAAGTGACGGCACTCGCCTGGGTGCAGATGTCCGGGCCGTCGAGCCCCCTGCTGAAAGCATTGCATATCGCGCCGCCGCTAGGCTCGCCGCAGCCGCTCTATTCTGTCGGCGGCATTGCGCTGCTCTACGGCGTTCAGCATGCACCGCTCGTCTATCTCGCCCTGCGCGCCGGCCTGATGGCGCTGCCGCGCGATGGTGTGGAGGCTGCAAGGCTTTCCGGCGCCTCGGGCCTGCGCGTTTTCCGCGATATCATCCTGCCTCTGTCTCTGCCCGGTGTCATCGCGGGTGCGGCCATCGCCTTCGTTTCCTCGATCGGCAATTTCGGCATTCCCGCGATCCTCGGCATACCCGCCTCGATCTATACGCTTTCGACGCTGATCTTCACCAAGTTCTCCAGCTTCGGCCCGCGCACCTTCGGCGATATCGCCGTGCTGTCGACGATGATCGCCGTCATTGCCGTTGCCGGGCTTGCCGTGCAGGGCAGGGCCTTGAAGGGACGTGATTATCGCGTCATCGGCATTTACGGCGCAACGGCCGCATTTTCGCTCGGCCGCTGGCGCTACGTGGCGCTGCCGGTGCTCTGCACCATCCTATTCGTCATGCTCGTCGCGCCCTTCCTGGCGCTGGTTGCCGGCGCGCTGGTGCCAGCCTATGGGGTTCCACTCACTTTCAAGACGGCATCGCTCAACGCCTTCACGGAAATCCTGTTTCGGCAGAGCATAACGCGCACGGCCTTTTCCAACTCGCTGTTCCTCGCCGGCATGACAGCCCTTGGTCTCCTGCTGGTGACAGTGCTTGCGGCCTATGCGCTGACGCGGCGGAAGGACATGTTGAGCCGCATCGTCGGCGGCATGATCGAGATCCCCTATTCGCTTCCGGGCATCATCATTGCCGTATGCTTCATTCTGGTATTTGCGGCACCGCTGCCGATCCTCAACGTCACGCTTTACGGGACGATCTGGATCATCCTGCTCGCCTATTTCTCCGCATACTTCGCCGTCAGCCTGAAACCGGTCATGAGCGCCTTTCTGCAGCTCGATCCGGCATTGGAGGAGGCTGCGCGTCTTTCGGGCGCTGGCTTCTTCCGTCGGCTGACCGATATCATCGTGCCGCTGATCGCGCCGGCTGCGGGCGCGTCGGTGATCCTCGTCTTCCTCATTGCCTGCAACGAGCTGACCGTTTCGGCGCTGCTCTGGTCGGCCGGCACGCAGACGCTTGGCGTCGTCATCTATAATCTCGATGATGGCGGCAGCGCCGATCTTGCCTCGGCCATGTCGGTCATCGTCATCGCCATGGTCGTTATCATGATGGTGCTACTGGAAATCATGGCCAAGCGCCTGCCGAAGGGAGTAGTGCCTTGGCGAAGCTGATCCTCAATCACCTCAGCAAGGATTTCGGCACGGGCGGGCGGGCTGCGGTCAACGCTCTGTCGCTCGATGTTCGCGAGGGTGGTTTCCTGGCGCTGCTCGGCCCCTCCGGTTGCGGCAAGACGACGGTTCTCAGAATGATCGCTGGCTTCGAGCAGCCGACGGATGGTTCCATCCACCTCGGTGAGCGGCTGCTTGCGGATGCGGCGAACATGTTGCCGCCGGAGCGGCGCAATATGGCGATGGTGTTCCAGTCCTATGCGCTCTGGCCGCATATGAACGTATCAGACAATGTCGGCTATCCGCTGAAGGTGCGCGGCATCTCCGGCGAACGCTACCGCGAGAAGGTGCGCGAGGCGCTCGCGACCGTGCGACTTGGCGACTATGCCGAACGCAGGCCCGCCGACCTTTCCGGCGGTCAGCGCCAGCGTGTCGCGCTTGCTCGCTGCCTGGTGACATCGCCTGACGTCGTGCTGCTGGACGAGCCGCTTGCAAACCTCGATCGTCACCTGAAGAAGGAGATGGAGGAAACCTTCCGCGAGTTCCACCAGCGCTCGGGTGCCACGATGGTCTATGTGACGCATGACCAGAGCGAGGCGATGGCGCTTGCGACCGACGTCGCCGTCATGTTCGAGGGTCGGCTGCTGCAGGTCGCACCACCGGCCGAGATCTATGCACGTCCCGAAGGCAGAATGGTCGGTGGTCTCGTCGGGCAGGGCGCAATCCTGTCGCTTGCTTTTCCAGACGGCGGTCAGCGCCGCATCGACTGGTCGTCCTTCCGCGATCTCTGGGATGATCGGGCAGGCGGCTCGCCGAGTGCGGATGTCCTTGTGCGCCCTGAGGATGTGCTTGCCGATGCAGAGGGCATCTCCTGCCGGGTCGATTCCGTTCTCTATGAGGGGGAGCGCTATGCGATGAGGCTGTCGATGCCGGATGGGCAAGTGCTGCGGGCCTATAGCCGTGAGGCTGTCGCTGCTGGCGACGACTACCGGGTCGCCATTCGCTCCGCCTGGCGGCTTTGATCGGACGGGGGACAAGATGGTTGTTCCCTGCCGCCTCCTATGCTTGATTTGCTCGACGTCACGAAGGGGAGTCGCTTATGTCCGATCATAGCTTTCCGATTTTCGATCTCGGCGCTTTCGAGGTAGCCGATCACGACGAGAAAAAGCGGCTTGGCGCGGAGGTGGATCGGATATGCCGCTCGACCGGCTTCCTGGCGGTTGCCAACCACGGTGTCGCGGATGCCGTGATCGCCGAGGTCTGGAAGAAGACGCAGACTTTCTTCGATCTGCCGCCCGAGACAAAGCAGCGCGCCAAGACACTCTATCCTGGCTATCCCTATGGCTATCTTGGGCCGGGAACCGAGGCGCTTGCAAAATCGCGCAATGTCGACACGCCGCCGGACCTGAAGGAGAGCTTCAATGGCGGCCCGCTTTCCGTTCCCGCAGGCGTGAGCGATCCCGAAGCGCTGGGTTTTTGCTATGCGGAAACCATCTGGCCTGAAGGGCCCGACGGGTTTGTGGAAGCTTGGAAGGCCTATTATCGGGGGATGGAAGATCTGGCGGCACGCATCATGCGCGTCTTCGCAACGGCGCTTGGCCTCGACGAGCATTTCTTCGATGCCTATGTTGACGCGCCGATCAGCGCACTGCGGGCACTGAACTATCCCGAGCAGCATGTGCCGCCGCAGCCGGGCCAGCTTCGCGCCGGCGCGCATACCGATTACGGCAGCCTGACGATTCTCCGGCCGCAGCCCGGCTCGAAGGGTCTTGAGATCATTGCACCCGATGGCCAATGGACGCCGGTGCCGCCGGTCGAGGGTGCTTTCGTCATCAATATCGGCGACCTGATGGCGCTATGGACCAACGATCGTTGGGTTTCGACCGTGCATCGCGTTGTCAATCCGCCGCCGGAGGAAGGCGGCATGCAGCGTCGGCAATCCCTTGCCTTCTTCCATCAGCCGAACTGGTTTGCCGAGATCGCCTGTCTGCCGTCATGCCTGAAGGACGGCGAACAGCCAAAATACGCTCCGGTTCTTTCCGGCCCTTATCTGATGGGCAAATTCAAGTCGACCGTAACAGCCAAAGCCGGCTGATATAAGCCGGCTCACATTTTCTTCGTAAACTGGAATGCTTCATGTCCCTGCGCCTTGCGACCTTCAATGTCGAAAACCTCCTGACCCGCTTCGATTACACCGGTTTCCGCAACCAGCTGCGCCAGGATCGCGTACTGCAGCTGTTCGATGTGCGCAACGAGGAGGTCTATCAGCAGCTTGAGGCAGCGCGGGTGGTTGCCGCGACCGACGACACCAGGCAGATGACGGCGCTGGCGATCGCAGACGCCGATGCCGACATCATCTGCCTGCAGGAAGTCGACAACATGGCGGCGCTGCAGGCTTTCGAATACGGCTACCTCTACCGCATGGTCGGCAATGGCTATCGCCAGAAATACCTGATCGAGGGCAATGACAGCCGCGGCATCGATGTCGCCGTGATGATGCGGGAGGAGACGCGTGACGGCCAGCCGATCGTGCTCAACGACATCAAAAGTCACGCCATGGTTACGTATGGCGATTTCGGTCTTTTCAGCGACGAGCTGGCGGAGCTCGGTCACCATGCGGAAGACAAGATCTTCAAGCGCGATTGCCTGGAGCTGCATCTTCACATCGGCGGCGTGCCGTTCTCGCTCTATGTGGTGCATCTGAAATCGATGGGACCGGCACGCGAGGGCATGGATGGACGTCACGCGACCATGCCGATCCGCCGGGCCGAGACGATGGCGGTTCGCCGCATCATCGAAGATCGGTTTGGCGCCGGTCATACGGCGTCGAAGAACTTCGCGATTTGCGGCGATATGAACGACTATCAGGAATGGATCGATGTCATCGGTATACGCCGCAGCGGTTATCGCTTCGAGCCACGCAGCGAGGAGAAGGGCAGTGCGCTCGATGTCTTCAGCCATGACGGCTTTGTCGAAAATGTCGTGCGGCGCCGGGACGAACTTGACCGCTGGACGCTCTACCATGCCCGCGGGCCTCAGGAGCAGCGGCTCTGCCAGCTCGATTACATCTGGCTCTCTCCGGCTCTGGCGCAGGCCAATGCGACGCGCCTTCCCGATATCGTCCGCTCGGGCCAGCCTTTCCGCACCTTATTCCCACCGGGGCAGGAGGTGGAGCGCTATCCGCGCGTCGGCTGGGACCGGCCGAAGGCCTCAGACCACTGCCCCGTCGTCATGACATTGGATTTGATATGAGCGTTTCAGAACAAAACGATACGGCCGGCTGGCCGCCGGAAGGCACTGTATTTCCCATCTCCAGCATCGATCTTGCTATCCTTCCCGGAGAGCATCCCTTCCATGTTCGCGAGCGGGAGGCGGCTCAGGAGAGCTGGGCAAGGGAAATCGCCGCCAATCCAGCCCTCTATGATGGCCGCATGGTGTTCCAGCACCGGCTGTCGATTGTTGACGGCGCTGTGACGGGGGAATCCTATGTAACATCTTTCTCGACGTTTCTCTGGTGGCGCAGGCAGAGGCAGCCGGGTGGTTTTCACCTTTTCGGCCTTGCGGTTGTGGTGTCGTCCGATAATGCGATCATCGCGATCCGCATGGCGCCGCATACAGCCAATCCCGGACAGGTCTATTGCGCTGCCGGCTCGCTGGATGAGAACGATATCGTTGACGGACATGCAGATGTGGCGGGCAACATGCGGCGCGAAGTGCTGGAGGAAACCGGTCTGGATCTGAATGATGCGACCGCAGATCCTCAGTACTATGCTACCCATATAAGCCGTTCGGTCACGCTCTTCCGCGTTTTCCGCTTTCCCTGGACAGCCGAGGATATGTTGCGGCGAATCGAGGCACATGTGCTGGTTTCCGAAGAGGATGAAGTCGACGGTGTGGTCGCGATTCGTTCGGCTGATCCAGCGGCGCAGCGCTACAATGTCGCGATGCTGCCGATCCTCGCCTGGTTCTTCGGTGACGGCAGATAGCTTGGGCTTGCGCTGTGGTCGCTTGCCGGTATGAATAATCAAGTCTGGAAGTATGGATGGAGGCCGGATTGGCACGCAGCTATAGTGTCTATGATGTGTTCACCGACAGCAAACTGGCGGGCAATCCACTTGCGGTCATCTTCGATGCCGAGGGGTTGAGCGACGAGGCGATGCAGGCGATTGCCAGGGAGATGAACCTTTCCGATGCCGTATTCGTGCTGCCGCCGCAAAATCCCGCCCATACGGCGAGCCTGCGAATATTCACGCCGGGCCGCGAACTCCCGTTTGCCGGACATCCGACCGTCGGCACAGCGATCGCCTTGGCGGAGAAGGCCCATGCCAATCACGGCGGAGATCTCGATCTTGTTTCGGTTCTCGACGAGCGTGTCGGGCCGGTGCGCTGTGCCATCAAGCTGCGGCAGAACAAGGCGAGCTTTGCCGAGTTCGACCTGCCGAAGAAGTCGCAGGAGATCCTTCTGCCGCTCGACAGAGCCGATATCGCCAACGCGCTCAGCCTGAAAATCACCGAGATCGGCTTCGAGAATCATGTTCCCTCCATCTGGAGTGCCGGTGTGCCGTTCCTTCTGGTGCCGGTGCATGATGTCGGCGCGGCAGAACGGCTGGAATTCGATCTGCAGCTTTGGGAAAAGACGGTGCCCTTCGTCGACGGCGCGCTTGCCTCGGCTTTTATTTATTGTCGCGGTGGCGTCAATCACGTTGCCAAATTCCATGCGCGCATGTTCCCCGTGGGAATGGGTATCGTCGAGGACCCGGCGACAGGTGCTGCAGTGGCGGCGCTATCCGGTGCGATCAATCAGTTCGACGCGCTGCCGGATGGGCATCATCCGGTCATCATAGAGCAGGGCATCGAGATGGGGCGGCCGTCGCTGATTCATCTTCACCTCGACATCGATGGTGGCCTGATCGCCAATGCCCGTATCGGCGGCCAGGCGGTGCGTGTTGCGTCAGGAATTCTTGAGCTTTGATTTTATTGAGTTTTCGGCGGCCTCTGAAATTTTTTTGACAAAAAGATAAAGAAAATTCGTCTGGCCGCTGGACAATCAAACCGATCCTATTTATATGCCCGGTCACGCCGCCAGCAAGCGGTACGGGTGATTAGCTCAGTTGGTAGAGCAGCTGACTCTTAATCAGCGGGTCGTAGGTTCGAGCCCTACATCACCCACCAAAAACCTCTTGAAATCGTTGACTAATCTGTAACGTCTCAAGGGTTTTCGGCTGCGCGGTTTCCAGCGCATCGGAAACGGCTTCCAATTCACTTTCCGCTCTTTCACCAGTTCCAAGACTTCCGTCGCAGAAGCGAACGTTGGGCGTCGACAGGCCTCGAATGGAAGCGACATGTTTTGTGTCAGGGCAATATGAGGTGAGGCGCGGCTCGCGCCGCCCTGAATGGCCTCGGGAACGGTTGTAGGACGATTTTCTGATCGGGCTGGATTTGATTTGGCTTTCGAAGCTATTGCTTCTGTTCAGGCCTTTTGCCAGCTCAGTGACTTCCTGTTCTTGATGGCAAGGGAGCCACATAAGGCGTGCGCTCGTCCGTCGCCTGAACGGACAAGCGGTGGTCGATGTCTTCGGCCGGTAGGGTTTCGGATCAGTCGGAGAGCCTGCCCAGCAGAAGGCCGGTAAATAGACCGAGAAGCGCCGTCACGATCAGGACCGAGCTCGTGGCTGTCGGATTTTCCCTGGCGGCCTGCACCACGTTCCTGCCCTCCGAGCGGGCATGGTCCGCGATGCTTGCAACTTTTCCCCTCGCCGAAGAAAGGGCCTCGTCGGCGCGATCCGAGGCGCTGTCGATCCGTCTTGCCAACTCGGTGGAGAGCTTATCGATCTGGCTGCGGAGCTCGTTGATCTGAGCGTTGATATCCTTGTCCAGCGAGGCGTCGGCCATGATGTTCTCCTTGATAGCGGGAAGTGCCTTTAGGAACGAACGGTGGCTTGCTTTGGTTCCCCATCGCGATGGATTGATCCCGGATGCTGCAGTCGTTGCTATGTTCTCAGGACGAAGCCTTGTAAAAGCTGCCGAGGTGATGATCTTGTCTGAGGCTAGTGGGGCTGGCCATCGTTACCTGCGCTCTTCAACGCGGCATTGATTTTATTCCAGGCGGATATGGCGGCACTGGCAAAAATCACGGGTTCGGTCTGGGCGCCACACGAATAACATCTGACATACCAGTCGTCCTTTGTCTTGCGTTGCAGGTGGACCTTGTCTCGCCCACAGCGGAAGCACGGTTCCAATGGCCACCTCGCAATTGCCGCCTTAGCCTTCATGGCGTCCATGCTCCCCAGGAGGTAGATCAGTCCGCCAACGACTACAAAGAAGATCAATAGTTTCAGTAGGTCTTCCATCATGTCCTCCCAGCTATCGATGCAGGTTGTTCATATTCGTTCGTCGTCCTGCAGAGTGGGTTCTCTTCTTAGCCCGGCTTGAGATGAGCCTCGCTATCCAGCGTCTCTTGCCTAGTCTTCGGGTGAACGACGTCTGAGCAGCAGAGCAGGCCGTGAGGCGGGAAGAGAATGAACGATCCCTCTGATGGAAGGCAAAGCCCGGTTCAGCGCAGATGCAGCAGAAACGCCGTTGGTGCGGTTACCGATATCGTGAAGAGAAATAGGGAAAGCCCATATTTCAGCCTTCTCATCCGGCGTGTCTTTGTGCCATCCCAATCGTAAATCATAAGTATATCCCCGTTGCTTCATGTCTTGTCGATATCGGTAAATATCCTAGGAATTGTTTGCGCGAAGCTTGTGGAATATTTTTCGCAGATTCATGAATAGATGCGTCGGATTATACAATCCTGTGCTGCAATGTCTGCTCCGATTTTTGCAAGTATAATCATGCAGCTTCATTCTCAAATCAAAGGACTTCGATCCGGCTCCTATTGGAAATCTTGCGAGATCGATATTCCTTGATTTGACGGCTACGAAGATGAAGAGCTTGCGCGGGGCTGCAAAAGCGGCTCTTCGATCACCATAAGCGAATGCTCGCGATCGGAGATTGCATGCGGGTTGCAACATCAGAAATTCCAGCAGAAGCTCGGGCGGCTCTGGCAATTGCCAAGGAAGTTTTCGGTGGCCATCTCCAGTCCGTCTATCTGCATGGATCGGCGATCGCGGGCGGATTGCGACCGCAAAGCGATGTGGATGTTTTGGCGATCATCGATCTCCCGATGACCGATTCCATGCGCAAATGCCTGCTTGCTCGTCTGCTGGAGGTTTCGGGTCGTCACCCGGTCCTGCCTGGTGCTCCGCGCTGCATCGAACTCATGGTGTTTTTGAAGGATCGTCTTGCGGCACCGGTTTTTCCGGTGTGTGGTGAGTTCATCTATGGTGAATGGTTGCGCGACAGCTTCGAGGCCGGCGGGCTCCCTGTGCCTCATTGTGATCCGGACATCACGCTCGTCCTGGCTCAGGCGCGGCAGCAGGCTCTAACGCTATTGGGCCCGGCTCCTGGTGATCTTCTTGCTGAGGTTCCAGCGGGAGATATAGGACGCGCTCTGCGGGAGGCGCTGCCGGCCTTGCTTGCCAATCTGCATGGAGATGAGCGGAATGTCCTGCTGACACTGGCCCGTATGTGGAGAACGGCGGCGACAGGGGAGTTTGTCAGCAAGGACATCGCCGCCGGTTGGGCCATGCAGCGCCTGCCTGCACAAGTAACCCGAACGGCAATGCAGCTTGCTCGCGATGCCTATATGGGGGAAACGCAGGATGATTGGACGTTTCGCCAGGATGAGGCTCGCTACACAGCGGCCTATCTGCATCGGCAAATCCTGTCGTCGCCATAGGTGGCTTCGCCATATGGACCTGATCATGTCAGGCAGGCGACCTTGCCAGCTGGTTCAGCCGCGCACTTCAACTCACGTCAGACATGTCCGCCTGACGGCAATGGCCACCGCTTTCGACCGTGTGCGGTCAGTGTTTCCTATGCCCGCGTTCCATGACGCTGAACACAAAGATGGCGGCCAGAATCAGCATCAACGTATAGTCGAACGCGGTGAGCAGACGAAGTAGTTCCATGATGCTTCTCCTCCCACAGAGAACACGAACCAGAACAACCGCTAGTATGTTCCTCTAACAGGTGTATGCCAAGTTTTTTACATCTTGCGATGCAAAAACAATGTTGTGCGAGGCACAAATAACCGCTTGTTTGCAAAGGCATATCAGCACTGTATTGACTGCCGTTGGTTGCGGAGAGGGCGGGCACGCGCTGCAATCGTGTTGTCAATAAATTTTATAGAGTATATCATTATCCCAATGATAATTGCGGTTGCCCGATGGATGCAGAATTCGCGTGGCGATCGATCTGGAGGGAGTTGGCTATTGACCATTGGCTCGGACCACCAGGCGTCTGATCTGCCTGTTATCGTCATAGTCGGCGGCGGCGTTTCCGGGACGGCGGTTGCCTTCCATTTGCTACAGAAGCAGTCGGTGCGGGGTGGTCAGCTCTTTATATTCGAGCCAAGGGAGCGTTTGGGGGCAGGGCTTGCCTACGACACACAAGATCCTGCCCACCGGATCAACGTGCCCGCGGCGAAGATGAGCCTGCTGCCCGATGACATGGAACATTTTCAGCGCTGGCTGCTGGAGAATGATGCGCTTGCCGATGATGATGTGGCGGTTGCCGTCAATGGCGGCTTTTTCCCGCGGCGCTCCGTTTTCGGCAACTATATCAACAGCATGATCCGCCCTTTTGTCGAGAATGGGCGGCTCCTCCATGTCAAGCAAAGCGTCGAGCGCATTCAGAGGACGGGCAGCCGTTGGACGGTCACCGGTACTGACGGGCAGTGTGTGGATGCTGATATTCTCGTCATCGCCACCAGCCATCCGTCCCCCCTGCCGCCACAAGTGCTGCAGGATGCGCTTAGCGATCATCCTCGCTTCATTCCCAATCCGACGCGGCCGGATGCGCTTGCGGCCATTCGTGCCGGGGATCGAGTTCTGGTCGTCGGCAATGGCTTGACCTCGGCCGACGTCATTGCGTCGCTCGATCTCAGAGGTCACAAGGGACCGGTCACTGCCATATCCCGACGCGGTCTGCGCTCGCGTGGCCATGCGGCGGTCAAACAGGAACCGTTTGGCGATTTCGCCAATCAGCCGTCGAAGACGGCAGTTGAGCTGCTGCGCAGCGTGCGCGCCGCCATCCGCAAGGCGCAAGGAGAAGGCCGCAGCTGGCATGCTGTCATCGATCAGGTGAGGGCGCAGGGCCGGCATGTCTGGCAGGCGCTGCCGATTGCGGAGCGGCGGCGTCTCGTACGGCATTTGAGGCCGTTCTGGGATGTGCATCGGTTTCGTGTCGCGCCACAGGTGGAGGCTGTCAGCGAAGGAGCGCTCGCAAGCGGCCGGCTGGAAATACTGGCGGCTTCGGTCGCAGCTGTCGGCGTCGCCGATGGCATCATCGATTGTACCTTGCGGCTCAGCCGTTCCGAACAATCGGTTGAAAGGCAATTCGATGCGGTCGTGGTCACCACCGGTCCCGGACACCGCGGCATACTGCAATCACAGGGCTGGATCGATGAAATGTCGAAGGCCGGGCATCTTGCGATGGACTCGGCACGGTTGGGATTTTCCTGCGATACGCGATCGCGCGCGCTTGCCGGCGATGGAGCCGTGATACCTTCCCTGTTTATCTCTGGACCACTCGCGCGCGGAACCTTCGGCGAATTGATGGGATTGCCCGAAGTGGTCGAGCACGCCGTTCTGGTGGCTGAACAGGTGGCTGGCGCCATCACCGACCATGGGCGTGGGCAAAGGAAGGCATATTTGGACAGTAGCGCCGCCTAAAATCCAAGAAAAGCCGCAAATTCGTTGCTTAGGCGATACAATTGCCTAAATTTACTCATATAAACTATACAATTTGTGAGTTACTGTCTTGTTCGTAAGGGGCTGCGGGGTTACTTCCGCAATCCATGCTGACAAGACCGGCCCGTTGAGTCTCTTTCGAGCCACGCCGGGTTTCAACAATCGACTTTGCAGTAAAGCGGACGGCGATGCTTACGAAAAAAGGAAAATACGGATTGAAGGCGCTGGTGGATCTCGCACGCCTCGGTCCGGGTGAAACCGCGTTCATCAACGATATCGCGTTACGCAACAATATTCCGAAGAAGTTTCTCGATACCATCCTCCTCGAATTGCGAAACGCCGGCGTGTTGCGTTCGAAGAAAGGCCCCGGCGGCGGTTATTCGCTGTCGCGTCCCGCATCCGAAATCCGCATCGGCCATGTCATCCGCACCTTGGACGGTCCGTTGGCACCCATCCGCTGCGCCAGCCGAACGGCCTATGAAGCCTGCGACGACTGTTCCGATCCGGAGCGCTGTCAGGTGCGGCGCTCGATGACGGAGGTGCGTGACGCTATTGCCGAGATTCTCGACAACATGTCGCTGGAGCAGTTCGTTGCCGGCGGCGCAGACGTTGATATCCCGGAACGGGAAGACCGCCGGGCTTCGCACATCGGTTGACCTTGCCGTTGTGCCCTGATGCCCATTAAGGCAACGAGTTCTTCGATGGCTTTACGCCGTTGAGATGATAGTTGCCGACGGTGTGGTATTTCCTGTGTGCCGGCTCATGCAGCGTGTGAATGCGGGCGTTGCGCCAGTGGCGATCGAGGTTGAGCCCGATGCGCGCCGACTCTGAGCCCGCAAGTTCGAACAGCGTGTTGGCTGCTTCCATCGCAATGTCAGCCGTAATCGTCTGGGCTGCAGCTACGGAGAGCGCTGCGTCGATAACATGATCTTCGGTGAGATTGATCTGCGCGGCATCGATCTTGCCGCCGGCACGCTCCACCATCGCCGTCGCCGCTTCGATGCGGATGGCAATCTCGCCGATCCTCGTCACGATCAGTGGATCATTGACGGCTCGCTTATCCTCGCTGCTTTCCTCTGAGTGAGAGCGAGCCCGCACGAATTCCATCGCCGCCGCCAATGCGGAGCGGGCAATACCAAGATTGATGCCCGCGCGCGTGAGATGGTTCACGCTATCGATCACTGTGGGTTCAGCCAACTTTTCCCGGTGCAGGAGCAGGGCATCGGCATTGAGATAGACGTTATGCAATATGGTCGTGCCGTTTCCGGACGTGCGCTGACCAAAGCCATCCCAGTCGTCGATGATCTGGATGCCTTCCGTATTTCTGGATATGACAGCGGCTATCGGTCCCTTGCGTTTGTCCGCCGTGAATAGCGCGATCCAGTCCGCAAACAGAATGCTGGCGGAAGCCTGGCTCCGTCCGTTGAGGCGGAAGCCAAGCCCGTCCGCTGTCAGATGCAAGGAATGCTGGTCGGTGCCGCTTGCATCGGACTCGGAAAAGATGCTGCCGAAACGATCGCCTGTAATGGCGCGGTCGAAAAGAGATGCCCGCTGGTCCTCGCCGCCCGCAATTCTCACCGCTTCCAGTACATGAAAATGCGTTTGCAATATCTGTGCTATGGAAGGATCGGCCTCTGCGAGGATGGCTATGACCTCGGCGAGAACGCAGTTTGAAATATCGATGCCACCATGTTCTGAAGGAACGGAAATCCCAAGCAGGCCCGATTGGGACAGGGCTTCGATCTCGTCATAGGGCAGGATGCGGTTGATATCGCGATCGCTTGCCTGCGGAGCGAAGCCGGCCGCGAGCGAACGTGCGATGTCGAGCGCTTCCTCTTCGCTTTGGACGCGATGGGCGGGCGGCCTGACGCGTTCGTGCAACTGCGAAACAGTCCCCATTCATCACTCCTCGGCCAGCGCCAGGTCGGTTTCTCAGGCGCGGCAAATCAGTACGATCTTAATTTCGATAGATGGAGTGCACAACGGATTTTCCTGGCGGATTCTCATCGCGCCCTCCGGCTCGATCGGCGTCGATCGCGGAAATTGTAAGCGCACAGTCCGATATAACGCGTTGAGGATAGCGAGTTGTGAACCCTCTTTTCTGCGTCAATGAATATCGAAAGCCGCTTCACAAGCTGATCTTAGAGCTTGGAATTGCTTTTTCTTTTGCCGATCGAAGCAAGCTCAAGATGAGAAGGGGTGTCCGGTCATCCGCCGTTTTCTGTGCCGCAGTCTCGTCGGCCCTGTTCTGCCCGGACAAGAAAGCGCTTGCTAGCGGAGCGTTTTCGCGCTTTCATATACGACTAAATAAGTAGACAATGGCAATAATCCTGCCGCCTATGGCTTTTGACGAAGTGATCATATGGTGGCCGATTGCAGGCATCTGGTGTTGGATCAGAGTTGGACCTGCCTGTCGCATCTTTCATTTTGGAAGGGATTCCCGATTGAAGAATTGCGACGCATATTGAGAACGGAAGCGGCTTTTTGTGCGTTCTGTCGGCCGCAGTTCCAAGGTTGCCGAGGCCCGGTATCGGTGTCTGTGTTTCCGGGCCTGTAAAAAGTGAGCAAGCCCCAAGAAAGGCATGATCGACCACCTCTCGCCCCAGGAGTTGATATGACGGTTCAGGGATTTTTTTCCGCGAGGACGAACGCGACAGCGCAGCCTTATGCGATGCCCCGCATCGCCGTGATCGGGCGTGGTTTTTCCGGCATGATGATGGCGATCGCGCTGATGAAGACGGTTCGCTTTCCCTTCCATCTGCAGCTTTTCGATCCCAATTCCACCGTCAGCGGCGGACAGGCGCTCGCCTCCGGGCATAGCAGCGAAATTCTCAATAGCCGTGTTCGCGATCTTTCCGTTTCCGCTGGAGATCCCGACGATTTCAATCAATGGCTTTGCGGCAATGCGCCTTTCCGCAGCGCCGTCCCCGCCGCCATACCCGGTTTTTTGCAGATCTTCGTGCCGAAGAGCATTTTCAGCGACTACGTCTATCAGCGCTTTTCGGAGGCCTTCTCATCTCGGCGGGATGTGGCGGTGCAGGTCAGCAGCGAGACGGTCTTCGGGCTTCGGCGCGTTCGTGGCGGCCGCTTCGTGGTGGAAAGCGACGGTGCCGCCAATGCGCCTTTCGACATGGTGGTGCTGGCGACAGGCTACGGCATTGCAGATCACGAATTCCAGGCCAGCGATCTCGTGACCGTGCCGACGACGGTGCGGGCGCGCCGTCTCGTGTCGCGACCGCACACGATCTTGCTTGGGAGCGGCCTGCGTGTCGTCGACCGGCTGCTGCAGATGCGTGAAAGCGGCTATGCGGGGCAGATCACCATCGTTTCGCGGCGAGGCTTCCTGCCGCAGAGCCATACGCGTAACAATGCTGATCCGGTTTTTCCTGCCGATGAGATGCCCGGTAAGCTAAGCGAGATCGTCCGCTTCGTCCGCACGGCTTGCGGCGAGGCGGAGGCGAGCGGTCAGAGCTGGCAATCCGTCATGAACGGCTTGCGCAAGCACGCGCGCTCGCTTTGGCGATCCCTGCCGGCGGGGCAGAAGCAGCAGTTCAACCGCCATTTGCGGGCGCTCTATGACAGCCATCGCAATCGGTTGCCCGAGGCGCTGCATGTGCGTCTCAATCAGGAGCTTGCCGAGGGCAACACGCTGCTGCGGCGCGGCCGTTTTATTCGCCGAACGCCGACAGGACTGGTCTTGAGGCCGGCTGGTCGGCAGGAGACCGAGCAGCTCTATGCCGACGATGTAATTGACTGTCGGTGTCAGGCGCCGGATCTGAATGTGCCCTTGCTGCGCAGTCTCATCGATGCCGGCCTTGCGGTGCCGGACGAGCTCGGCCTCGGTCTCGCCGTGGAGGCGACAGGCTCGCTAGAGGTCAATGGGCGCACGACGGAGGGGCTTTTTGCGATTGGTCCCCTGGGACTTGGAAGTCTCCCTGACATCGATCTGGTGCCTGAGATCGTGACGCAAGCCTATGCGGCGGCAGAGGGCGTCGCGTCGCGTTTCCATCCGCAGTGCAAGGCGGTCTAACAACCCAGTGGTTTTTTCATTCCGGATCGTGATTGCGGTGCCTCTGCACACGCATATCGCAGTTTTGGCCTCGAGGCGGAGATAGTAGCTTGCTATTTGTTATGTAATAACGTAACCAATAACGGAAGCCTAAACTAAACCTCCAGGACAAATGAAAGCGCATATGACATCGCCGTTGCCCGCATCCGCTTTCTATGAGATGAATACCGCAGATGGTGCCGCTTTCGGATCGATCCCGACGGCGGCTGAAAAGGGAACACGGTGCGGACTACCCATCAGGGGCCAAAACCGTGGCTGCCCCCGCAACTGTAAGCGGAGAGCGCGTTCGCAATATGCCACTGGCGTCAAGCCGGGAAGGCGCGAACGAGTTGTGACCCGCGAGCCAGGAGACCTGCCATCGACGATATCAACCGCAACGGACGGGGTGTTCCGATGGAAAATCAGTGGTTGGGTGAGGGCGCCGTTGCGTCCGCTGGCCCTATCTTGACTTTGCCTCCGGCGAAATCTCCGGGAGGCATCTCATGGACAAAGCAAAAGAGGCGACGCACCGGATTACCGTGTGCACGAACTGCCGTCATGTCGGCAAACCATGCCGGCCGGGCCTCGATCTCCTGACGCATTTGCAGGCGGCCATTTCCCAGGCCGGCGCCGCTCTCTCGGACGATTTCAGCCTTGAAGGCAGCGTCTGCATGGCTGGCTGCGAGCGGCCCTGCACGGTCGCCTTCCAGGCGACGGCAAAGGCGACGTACCTCTTCGGTGACATCGAGGATGCGAGCGATATCGGTGGGCTCGTTTCCTTCGCGAAGCTCTATCGGGATCGTCCCGATGGGTTGACCCGCGAAGGCGAACGCCCGACCGCGCTTGGAGGCAAGACGCTCGCGCGCATACCCGCTGCCGTCGTGTCAGCCGAACGCCAGCCGGTCGTATTGCAATAGGAGCCGGTCATGTCCGAACGAAACGCGCGACTGGATGCGGACGGCATCACCTGGGGGCCGCAGAAGAGCACGCCGATCATCAGCGGTATCACCCTATCCGTCGAAGCCGGCGCCCGACTGGCCATTATCGGTCCGAACGGAGCTGGCAAGTCGACCTTGCTGCGATGCCTCTATCGCGGTCTGAAGCCGCAACGAGGTTTGGTGCGTCTCGACGGCACCGATCTTTGGTCCATCGGTCCGCGGGAGGTGGCGCAGCGCATCGCTGTCGTGCCACAGGAGACACCGGGCGATTTTCCCTTCAGTGTGCGGGACGTTGTGCTGATGGGACGTATTCCGCATCGCAAGGGCATGGCGCGCTGGAGCGATCGCGATCATGAAGTCACGACCACGGCGCTTGCGCGGCTGGAGCTGGAACCTTTGGCGTTGCGACAGTTCGCGTCGCTCTCCGGCGGCGAAAAGCAACGGGCGCTGATTGCCCGCGCTTTGGCGCAGGAGCCGGAGCTCATCATCCTCGACGAACCCACAAATCACCTCGACATCCGCCACCAGCTCGAGATTCTTGAACTGCTGCAGGGGCTTGGGCCGACGATCATCACGACGCTGCACGACATCAATCTCGCGGCAGACTTTGCGACCCATGTCGCGGTTCTGGATTGCGGGCGGCTGACGGGACATGGCGAGCCGGCCACAGTCCTGACTGTGGAGCACGTATCAAAAGCATTCCGTGTCGGCACCCGCCTGCATCGGGCTGACAATGGCCCGCAGCGATTTTCCTTTTCCCTTCGATAATTCGATCATTGGAGTTATTCATGTTTCCTCGCATATATTCGTCTGCCACCGCGTTGCTGGCCGGAGTTTTGTTCGCAGGCGCGACGCTTGCCGAGCCCGTCACGGTGCGCAGCTGCAATCGGGACGTAACTTTCGACAAAGCGCCGGAGCGCGCCGTTTCCAACGACGTCAATCTTACGGAAATGATGCTGGCGCTGAAGCTGCAGGACCGCATGGTCGGCTATACCGGCATTTCCGGCTGGAAGACGCTGGACGAAAAGCTGCGTGATGGCGTGAAGGAACTGCCGGAGCTGTCACCGAAATATCCGAGCAAGGAGGTGCTGCTCGGCGCCAACGCGGATTTCTTTTTTGCCGGCTGGAACTACGGCATGAAGGTCGGTGGCGAGGTGACGCCGGAGACACTCGCGCCTTTCGGTATCAAGGTCTACGAACTTACCGAATCCTGCATCTTCGTCATGCAGAAGAACAAGCCGACCATGGACGACATGTTCGTCGACCTCCTCAATCTCGGCAGGATCTTCCGCGTCGAGGATAGGGCGGAGGCGCTGGTTGCCGGCTATCACAAGCAGCTTGGGGAAATCCAGGCGAAGATCGGTCATGTCGACAAGCCGATCAGCGTCTTCGTCTATGATTCCGGTGAGGAGAAGCCGTTCACCTCGGGGCGCTACGGCATTCCGACCGCCTTGATCGAAGCAGCCGGCGGCGTCAACGTGATGGACGATGTCGAGAAGAGCTGGACGGAGGTATCCTGGGAACCGGTCATCGAGAAAAACCCGGAAGTGATCGTCATCGTCGACTACGGCCAGGTGACCGCCGCCCAGAAGATCGCCTTCCTCAAGGGTAACCCGGCCTTCAGGAATATCGAGGCCGTGAAGAATGATCGTTTCGTCGTGCTGCCTTATGTCGAAGCGACGCCGGGGCCGCGCAATATCGAGGCCGTTGCCACCCTGGCCAAGGCCTTTCACCCGGGCGCCATGTAATCGTCTGCAATGTCGATCCATCCAGTCGATCATTGGATGGATTCTCTTCCTCAAGATTCAAGCATGCGCCTCAACCTCTCCATTCTCATCCCCTTGCTCGCCATAGGCTTCATCCTGTCGATTGCCGCCGGGGTGTCGCTCGGCTCAGCATCTATTCCGTTCTCCACCGTCTGGTCGATCGTCGGTAACAAGCTGCACGCGGGTAGCTTTCCGGTCACATGGTCCAGTGGGCAGGAAAGCATTGTCTGGGACGTCCGTTTCCCGCGCGTCGTGCTGGCCGCGCTCGTGGGAGCGGGGCTTGCCATCACTGGTGCCGTTCTGCAGGCGCTGACGCGAAATCCGCTGGCGGACCCGCATCTCCTCGGCGTCTCCTCCGGGGCGGCGTTCGGTGCCATTCTGGCGCTGCTGCATACCGGGCTGATCCTCGGCCTGCTGACGGTGCCGTTGTTCGCGTTTGCCGGCGCCTTGCTCGCAACCGCGGCCGTCGGGCTGACGACGCGCCTGACGCGTTCGCACTCGGCCGATCGGCTGGTTCTGTCGGGCGTTGCCGTGGCCTTCGTATTTACGGCGCTTGGCAACCTCCTGATCTTTTTGGGCGATCCCAGAGCCGCCAACACCGTTGTCTTCTGGATGTTGGGCGGGCTCGGGCTGGCGCAATGGCAGCACCTCATCTATCCCGCCGGCATCCTGCTGTTCTGTCTTGTCTTGCTCCTCCCGAAGACGAGGGAGCTCAATGCGCTTGCGATGGGCGATGAGACGGCCGTGACGCTTGGGATAGCAGTCGCGCAATTCCGCCTGTTGCTGTTCGTCATCACGGCGCTGCTGACCGGCGTGATGGTGGCATTTTCCGGCGCGATCGGCTTCGTCGGTTTGATGGTGCCGCATTTCGTGCGGCTGATCGTCGGTGGTGACAATGTGCGCGTGGTGCCGTTGAGTGCCGCTTTTGGCGCGCTAACCCTGATCTGGGCCGATATTGCCGCCCGCCTGGTCATGGCGCCCGAGGATATGCCGATCGGCGTCGTCACTGGGCTTGCCGGAGGTGTTGCCTTCATCCTGATCCTGCGAAGCGGGCGCGCGTAGATCTGCCCATTGCCAAGGTGTTTTCCTGGCCTATTTCCGGGCGGGCAATGGTTGGTCCGGAAGGTGGTCTTCAAGATGAAGCGGGTGATACCCGGTTTTGAGCAAGGTTCAGGACCGGATAAGGGTACAGAATGCCTTTGTGTCGCCTTTCTTTGTCTTACAAGGCGTACGCGTAAAGACTATGGAATTCGCAATCATACTACAGGACGACTCGGGTCTCCATTTTTGTGGCGATTTCGGTCATCCACTGCCTGCGACTTCATGTGCAACGAGGAGCTCTGCTTGCGCCCGCTGAAATCTCGTCTTTTTCTGCTGCCCCTTTTTCTGTTGGGATTGGCTGTCTTCACAGCCGTCATTCCGCTGACGGGCGGGCATGCCTTTGCGCAGGATCAGCAGCCGGCCCAAGCATCGCAGGCAACCGAGCAACAGCCCGCCAATGGGCTGATGGACGCCGCCGTTGCCGATCTCAACAAAGCGAAAAAGACCTATGCCTCGCTCCAGGATGCGGCCAAGCAGGCGACATTGGACGACGAGACGCTTGTCGCGCTGTCCGGCCAGGTCGACGACCTCAATCGCACCGTCACGGCAATTTCCACGCGCCTGAAGCCCCGTACCGCCGAGATCGATACGCGCCTGACCCAGCTTGGCGCGGCTCCCAAGGAGGGCCAGCCGCCCGAAGCTCCGATCGTCACGCAGGAGCGCGAGAGGCTCAATGCCGAACGCTCGCAGATCAGCGCGGTAATCCTCGATGCGGACAATCTGACCGCGGAAACCAATCGGCTTTCGATGGAATTCATGGAGATGCGCCGAAAGCTGTTTGCCGAAACGCTATTCAAGCGGACGGAGATTTCCACCACGACGTTCGACGATGCAGGGGCGGCTCTGGTCGACGAGGGTGTGAAGTTCAGCACTGCCGTGACGAGCTGGATCGGCTTCGTGCTCAAGGCCAAGCTTGCCTCATTCCTGGCCGCCGTTTGCCTGTCCATCGGGGCGGCGCTGATATTTCTCTCCGGTGGTTATCGGTTGTTCCGTCGCTACTACGTGCAGGATGAGGCCGTCGAGAATCCACCCTATATCAGCCGGCTCTCTGTCGCCTTCTGGTCGACCTTGATCCGCACGCTATCGCTGGCGGCCTTTCTCGTCACGTCCTTCTTCTTCCTCTCGAATTTCAATGTGCTGCGGCCTGATATCGCGCCGATATTGGCGGCGGTCTTCGGTTTCATCGGCCTTGTCTATTTCGTCGGTCGCCTGAGCAATGCCGTCTTCGCGCCGTTCCGGCCGCATTGGCGTCTGGTCAAGCTATCGAACAAGGGAGCGCATTCGCTGACCTGGTGCCTGCAGGCCATGGCCGTGGTCAACGGGTTGGATTACGTCTTCGACCGCATCAGCGAGTCCATGGGATCGCCGGTCGTTGTTACTGTAGCCAAGAGCTTCCTGGCGGCACTGCTGATTGGCCTCATTTTGATTGCGGCCTCCTTCGGCTCGCCGATGCTGGCCAAAAACGGAGATCCGGACGCGCCAGGCCGCCATTGGCCGCATGGCATGGCCATCATTCTTCGCGTTCTCGGCATATTGGTGATCTTCATCTCGTTCATCGGCTATGTCGGGCTGGCCCGCTTCATGGCAACGCAGATGATCGTGACGAGCGCCGTCATCGCCACCATGTATCTCGGCTTCCAGCTCGGCAAGGCGGTGTCCAAGCAGGGCGTTTTTGCCGAAACGATCATCGGCCGCTTTCTGGAAAATCGCCTGAAGCTGCGTGAAGTTGCGCTCGATCAGACCGGTCTCGCGGCCGGGCTTGCGACCTACGCCGTCGCGCTGTTGACGGGCATTCCGCTGATCCTGCTCTCCTGGGGCTTCCACATTCAGGATCTGGAGGTCTTTGCCTACAGGCTATTTACCGAGATCAAGATCGGCAACATGTCGATCTCGCTGCTCGGCATTTTTGTCGGCATTCTACTGTTTGCTGGCGGCTATCTGGTCACGCGCTGGTTCCAGCGCTGGCTCGACAGCAATGTCATGGCGCGTGGGCAAGTGGATCTGGGTGTCCGCAACTCGGTGAGAACCGGCATAGGCTATCTGGGCATAGCATTGGCGGCGATCTTTGCCATTTCCGCCGCCGGCATTGATTTGTCCAGCCTGGCGCTCGTTGCCAGTGCTCTCTCGGTCGGTATCGGTTTTGGCCTGCAAAACATCGTGTCGAACTTCGTGTCCGGCCTGATCCTGCTGGTCGAACGGCCGTTCAAGGTCGGCGACTGGATCGTCTCGGGTACATCGGAAGGTATCGTCAAGCGCATTTCGGTGCGCGCGACCGAGATCGAGACCTTCCGCAAGCAGTCGATCATCGTGCCGAATTCCGAGCTTATCAATGCGTCCGTGGGCAACTGGACGCATCGCAACAGGCTCGCTCGCTCTGAAATCCCTGTATCCGTCAGCTATGACGCCGATCCGCGCAAGGTGATGGATATCCTGCTGGAGCTGGTGCGCTCGATCCCGAAGGTTCTCAGGAATCCAGAACCACATGTGGAGTTTCTGCGTTTTGGTCCGTCATCGCTCGATTTCGAGATGCGCTTCTATCTGTCCGATCTCTCCGATGGCATGGAGATCCGCAACAATCTGCGCATCGAAATCCTGAGGCGCTTCAATGAGGAGGGAATTTCCATTCCTTATCCGCATCAGGAACTGCATATCGTGCGCGATGGAAGAAGAGGTAGGCAGTCGGATATCGCAGCCGATGCCTTGACGGATTCCGCTGACGGACCTGAGGCTGACGATGACATGAAGGAAGATTCCGCTTTGTCAGCCGAAGGCAAGGTATCGGAAGCAAAGAGCACAAGCCGGCGCCGCGGCAGGACCGCCGCGGAGTAATCCGATTACCGGCAAGGTCCGATGAAACGGAGCCATGCTGCCGCGCGGGAGTGATGCCGGTCATCGTTTCCGGGCGTTCGGCTCTCAAGCTCTCAGTTGGCGTTCCTCGACGAGAGAGTGTCGCGGTCTTCCGGATTGTTTCTCACGTATCAGGTCCAGGATCTCGCTACGTCGTTGCCGCGATAACCCTGGCAATCACGCCTTGGAAGTCGCGAACGGGGCTGTTTTCTTCATTTCCGGGAAACCAGTCGGCTTAACAAATCCGCAAAGGCTTTGTTCTAAAAAAATACAGAGGGGATCATTTTCAAAAAAAAGCAGGTTTTCATTATGCCATTTCTGGGTGTTTCGGGGATGCAATACTCCGGCGCGTCTCTTGCCGGCTCGCGCATTCTTCTCGTCGAGGATTCCAATCTTTTTACATCGATGGTCAGAGCCAAGCTGAAGGAGCTTCTGGACATCGACGTCGAGATTTGCCGCAATTTCGAAGAGCTGCAGCTCGCCTACGACAAGTCATCGGAGCCGATCAAGCTGGCGATCTCGAACATGAACCTGCCAGGCGCCGAGAAGGGAGAGGCCTTGGCCTATCTTCTCGATCTCAGCATTCCAACGATCGCTTTCACAGGCACTTTTCTCGAAGGCACGCGCGACGAGCTGATCGCCAAGGATGTGGTGGATTATATTCTCAAGGACAATGTCTTTGCGGTGGATATGCTGGCGGAATCGATCTGCCGTTTTCTCACCAACCACCGTCATCACGTCCTCATCGTCGATGACAGCGCGACGGCGCGTGCTTTGCTGTCCAGCCGGCTGAAGCGCTACAATTTCCGTGTCAGTGTCGCGGAAAACGGCGCCAAGGCGCTCGAAATCCTCAAGACCAGCCCGGATATCGGCCTCATGGTCACGGACTACAATATGCCCGACATGGACGGCTTCGAGCTGACGCGACGTATTCGTGCGACCACCGGCTCCCATGAGTTGCGCATCATCGGCGTCTCGTCATCCAACAATCGGCTGCTTTCGGCCCGCTTCCTCAAGGCGGGTGGCAATGACTTTATCCTGCGGCCATTCATTGACGAGGAATTCTACTGCCGCGTGAATCAAAATCTCGACACTCTGTTGCAGATTCGGTCAGCTCAACCGATCGGAAAGAGCGTATAGGCGCAGCAAATCAGGCAAAATAACCCCAAGAAAAGTGAGGGAAAATCACTTTTATGTAAATCTCCGCAATCAGCGGTTCCAATTTTTTCACGAATCCTGTTCAGGATAGGTGGAAGATAGTTTGGGAAGACGGTTGGGCAGACCTGCGATTGACTGAATATTCATGCACCTGAAGGTGTGGGAGGAATTGACGGGAAATGGTACTGCATGTGGGATCCCTCGGCGGCGGCATCGGTCACCGCAATGGCAGCCAGAAAATACTTCTGGTCGAGGATTCGCGCATGTTTTCCGCGGTGTTGTCGCATCGGTTCGAAACCGAACTCGGCTTGGCCGTAACGCATTGCTCTTCCCTGAAAATGCTGAACGAGGTGCTGGCGGAGCCGGATAGCGGCTTCACGATGGCGGTGATCGACCTCAACCTTCCGGACGCTGCCCATGGACAAGCCCTGGATGTTGCCGTCGCCCATGACGTTCCTACCATCGTCTTTACGGCGTCTTTCGACATGGCGACGCGCAATCGCATCATGGAGCGCAATGTCGTCGACTATGTGCTCAAGGATGGCGAGTTCGCCCTCGACAATCTCGTCTCCTCCGTAAGGCGCGCCATTGCCAACCGGTCGATGCGTGTTCTGGTTGTGGATGATGTGCCTTCGGCTCGAAAAATGCTGACAGATTTGCTGCACGCTCAGCAATTCAAGGTCGCCGAAGCCGGCACGGGTGTCGAAGCTCTGGCGATGCTTGAGACATTCGACGACATCGAAATCGTCGTCACCGACTACAATATGCCCGACATGAACGGTCATGAACTGACCCGCCGCATCCGCCATCGCTATGGCTCGGACCGGATGCGGATCATCGGCATTTCGTCTTCGAACGATCGTTTGCTGTCTGCGACATTCCTGAAGGCGGGCGCGAGCGATTTCATCTATCGCCCCTTCGTTCAGGAGGAGCTGCAATGCCGCATCGCATTGAATGTCGAGACATTGTCGCAGCTGAAACAATTGCGAGCGGCCGCGGCAAGCGATTATCTGACCGGGCTCTACAACAGGCGCTATTTTTATGATCATGGCCCGCGTCTGGTCAATGAGTGTCTGCGTCGCCAGCGTCCAAGCTCGGTCGCCATTCTCGACATCGATCACTTCAAGAATCTGAACGACACCTATGGTCACGAGATCGGGGATCAGGTGTTGAAGGCCGTTGCCGGCCGGCTGCACGGATTGCTGGAAGGCACCGACAATCTGCTTTCTCGCCTCGGCGGCGAAGAATTTGCCATTCTTTTTGCGGAAATGAATTCGCGCGCGGCGACCGCGCTATGCGACGAGGTCCGTCTCAGCCTTGCCAGCCTGAAGGTTCATGCCGACGACGAAGAGCTTTCGGTGACGGTTTCCATCGGCGTGGCGGAGATTGCTGGCTACGAGTCCTTCGACAACTATCTCAATGCCGCGGATCAATTCCTCTACATGGCCAAGCACAACGGCCGAAATCAGGTCTATTCCGATTTCAAGATGGCACAAGAGGCGGCCCAATAGGCCGCCTGCAATAATCCGATTGCTTTGATTTCCATCGCCCTCAGACGACGATACCGGTGCGGTTGGTCGACATGGTCAGCTTGCGCTCTGCGCGCTCCTGCTGCGGGGAGCGATTATAGAGTTCGCGATAACACTTGGAGAAGTGCGAGGCGGAGACGAAACCGCAGGCGACGGCCACTTCGACGACCGGCATGGAGGATTGCACCAGCAGATGCCGGGCGCGATCCAGGCGGATTTCGAGGTAATAGCGGGCCGGCGAGCGACCCATTTCCTGTCGGAACAAGCGCTCGATCTGCCGGCGCGACAGGCCGGCATCATCGGCAATTTCCAGAAGCGACAGCGGCTCGGCGAGGTTACTTTCCATCAGCTCGATGATCGACAGAACCTTGGAGTTCTGCACGCCGAGGCGCGCGCGCAACGGCAGGCGCTGGCGGTCATGCGGGCTGCGGACGCGATCGGTCAGCTGCTGCTCGCAGACGCGATTGACGAGGTTTTCGCCGAAATCCTGGCCGATCAGATTCAGCATCATGTCGAGCGAGGCGGTGCCGCCGGCGCAGGTGTAGAGATTGCTGTCGACCTCGTAGAGATCGGCATAGACTTCCGCCTGCGGGAAGGTTTCGGAGAAGCCCGGCAGATTTTCCCAGTGGATGGCGCAGCGCTTGCCGTTCAACAGGCCCGCCTGGGCAAGCACATGGGCGCCCGTACAGAGGCTGCCGACAGCAACGCCGCGATTGTAGGTTTCGCGCAGCCAGGCATTGACCGACTTGTTGTGGAATTCTTCGACATAGATGCCGGAACAGACCAGTACCATGTTCGGGCGGTTCTCGCCGCCGAGATAGCGGCGCTCGTCGGTGAGGGAGGAGTTGACCTCCAATCCGATGCCGCTGGAGGAATAGACTTTCTGCCCGTCCGTCGAGGCGAGCCGCCATGTGTAGGCGGGATAGCCCAGCATGCGGTTGGCAATCCGCAGCGTCTCGATCGCGGCGGAAAACGGCAGCATGGTGAAATGCGGAACAAGGAAGAAAACCAGGGAACGCGTCTTGATCGGAGTCTTGCTCATGTTGTGAAAATCCATGCTCCAGGGCCGTTACGTATTCCTTGCGTCAAATACGTCGGCCCGATGGTCTATAAGCGACATTGGCATGGATAATCGCGGCCGCAAAGGGATATTTGCGTCTACTATGAAAAATACGGCTCTAGAGGAGGGAAGCGAAGGGGAGGCGAGCAATATGCTCAAGCGGCGAAATATATTTGCAGGTAATTCTCAGGATTAAAGTGCGATTCGCATCTGGATGCAGAAATGTTCAAAAGGCGACGCTCGCTTGGGTTGAACGTCGCCTTCAGTCGTTATGCTCTTTGATTATCATCGGCTGGCTTTCGGATTCTTGATTTCGTTCGCGGCCGGCCAGCCCAAATCCTTGCGCATGTCGTCGGACAGAGATTCGAGCTCGCGAAGGGAGCGCCACTGCTGCCAGCGATTAGCGAGGCGAGAAAAGAAGGGCATATAGCTGCTGCCGGACGGAAACGGGTTCCGCGTGCCGGTCTGTCTATAACTGATCGTCGTCATTTCCAGGTTCCTTTCAGTGTCAACCGTTCAAAATGTCACGCCTGTCGAGTGTAAATATGGATCTGGCTGGCCCATCAATCAAACGAATAGATCTTATAGCTACCATTAGTATTTTTGAACGAATGCAGCTTGCCGGGCTTTCGCTCAAGCGCTGCCAAGGTGCGATCCGGCGGGAGACCGCGCGCATTGACGTCATCGATCAGATGAGCGGGAAAGCGCGTGGCAATCTCGTCGAGTGTATGCTGTGCCATCCGCTGAATTTTGCGGAGGCGTAGTAGAGAGAAAAGGCGAGAGGCCTCGTCCAATGCCGTGTCAGCCATGACTTTTACTCCTTTGAGGTTGTCTGCGTGAATTTCCATTGCGTCTAATATGGTGCTTCGTTGACATTCAGACAAATGAAATGATATGGTGCTTAAGATCAGAAAAATTGAAAGGTAATCGATATGACCGTTCCGTTCCGCCGGCCCATACCGTTGCTTGACAATGAAGTTCTGCGCACCTTTGTCGCTATTGCCGAAACGGGAAATTTTTCGACCGCGGCCGATGCCGTCTTTCGCACGCCGTCAGCCGTTTCGATGCAGATCAAGAAGCTGGAAGAGCAGCTCGGTGTCACGCTGTTCCTCCGCGATGCGCGCTCGGTGAGCCTGACGCAGCACGGCGAGATGCTGCTTTCCTATGCCCGCAACATCCTGGCGCTTTCCAACGAGGCGGTCTCGCGCTTCATCATGCCCGAACTCAGCGGCGTCGTGCGGCTCGGCGCGCCTGATGATATTGGCGAGCGGCTGCTGCCGAGCATCCTGAAGAGTTTTTCCGAGAGCTATCCGGGTATCATGGTCGACGTCACCGTCGATATGAGCATCCAGCTCAAGAAGCGCATCGAGGAGCAGCGGCTGGATCTGGCGCTGATCAATTGCGCAACGCGGCCTTTCCCGACGGAAGGCGAGGTGATCTATACGGAACGCCTCGTCTGGGCCGGCGCCAAGTGCGGCACCGCCTATCGTCGCGATCCGCTGCCGATTTCCATCTGGGAAGAGGGCTGTATCTGGCGGTCGGAGGCCATGGCGCAGCTGGAGCGGCAGAAGCGCGCCTATCGTGTTTCCTATCTCAGCGCTCATACGATGGCGCAGCGCGCTGCCGTCGTTTCCGATCTTGCCATTGCGCCGTTTCCGCGTTCCTACGTCACGGAAGATATGGAAATCCTCGGGCCGAACGAAGGGCTGCCGGAACTGACGTCTTTCGACATTCGGCTGCTGACGGCCTCGCAGATGACGGGGCCGATGAAGGCGGTGGCTGACAGCATCCGCCAGGCCTTTATCGAGATCGGGCGTAAAATGGCCGCGTGAGCGCAGCCAATCGCTCTTTACTCGCGGCTGCGGCGCCGCCTGCGGCCGCCGCCTTCTCCGCCATCGTCGGAGATTTGCTTGCGCTCCGGCAATGTCACCACCTTGGAGAGTTCCGGGAATGCGTCGACTTTGTTCGGCAGGGCCATGGCATAGACGAAATGTTCTTGAAACTTTGATTCAAGCGCCGTCTCTATCTTCTCGATTTTCCTGACGGTTTCCTCGATTTCGCGGCGATGGCCGCGGTTCAGCAGCGCCATGCGCGCGCCGGTGCCGGCGGCATTGCCGACGGCCTTGACGTTGTCGAGTTCGCAGTCGGGAATGAGCCCCAGCACCATCGCATATTTGGGATCGATGAAGGTGCCGAAGGCGCCGGCGAGGCCGATACGGTCGACGTGATCGATGCCCTGCTTGTCCATCAGCAGCTTGACGCCGGCATAAAGTGCCGCCTTGGCAAGCTGGATGGCGCGGATATCGTTCTGGGTCACCGTGATGCGCGGTTCTCCGTCGCGCAGCAGATAGGAGAAGGTGCGGCCGTTTTGCAGGATGCGCGGCGAGCGCGCTGCCATCGAGCCGTCGACGACGCCATCTTCCGAGATGATGCCGGTCAGGAACATTTCTGCCACGACCTCGATGATGGCCGAGCCGCAGATGCCGGTGACGCCGACCTTGGCGGCGGCTTCTTCGAAGTCCGGCTCATCCGACCATGGCTCGATGCCGATCACGCGGTAACGGGGTTCGAGGGTGACGGGATCGATGCGCACGCGTTCGATAGCACCGGGTGCCGCGCGCTGGCCGCTGGAGATCTCGGCACCTTCGAAGGCGGGGCCTGTCGGCGAGGAGGCGGCGACGACGCGATGTCTGTTGCCGAGCACGATTTCGGCATTGGTGCCGATGTCGACCAGCAGCATCATATCATCCTGGCGATGCGGCCCTTCGGCAAGTGTTGCAGCGGCCGCATCGGCGCCGACATGGCCGGCGATGCAGGGCAGGATGTAGATGCGCGTGCCCGCATTCATCGGCAGGCCGATCTCGGCCGATTTCAGATGCACGGCGCCGGATACGGCAAGCGCGAAGGGCGCGCCGCCAAGTTCGGTCGGATCGATGCCGAGGAACAGGTGGTGCATGATCGGGTTGCCGACGAAGACGGCGTTCAGAATATCCTGGCGCGACACGCCGCCATCGGCGCAGACCTTGTCGATCAGGCCATTCAGGGCTTCGCGAACTGCGTTGGTCATCGCTTCGCGGCCATCCGGGTTCATCATCACATAGGAGACCCGGCTCATCAGATCCTCGCCGAAGCGGATCTGCGGGTTCGAAGCGCCAGCCGAAGCGACCGTTCTGCCCGAAAGCAGCGACGACAGATGCATGGCGATCGTGGTCGAGCCGATATCGCAGGCAATGCCATAAGCTTCGTTCTTGAGGCCTGGATAGAGCGCGATGAGGCGAGGGCGTTCGCTGTCCTGATCGCGATGAATGGCGGCCGTGACCTTCCATTCGCCTTTGCGCAGGATCGACTGCACCTGCGGGATGAGGTGAAAATCCACTTCGAGATTGTCGTATTTCCAGTCCGCTGCGATGGCCTGCTTCAGGCGATCCAGATCGCCTGATGGTTTGTGCATGTCGGGTTCTTCGACCTCGACGTAACACATGTGCACGGCCGGGTCGCGTTCGATGACGCGCTCGTCGGCCGCCTTGCGCACCACTTGCGCATTGATGACGGTATCCTGCGGCACGTCGATGACGAGATCGCCCTGGATCAACGCGGAGCAGGAGAGGCGGCGGCCTTCCGGCAGATCGCGCACCTCGGCATAGCGCTTTTCCTTCGGTCCGATCGGCGAAAGGTGATCGTTGGCCGAAACGATCTTGTGCTTGGCGAAATTGCCTTCCTGCACGGAGACCTGGCAGCGCCCACAGGTGGCACGGCCGCCACAGACGCTTTCGACATAGACGCCAAGCTGGCGGGCTGCCTCCAGCACGGGCGTTCCCACCGGGAAGTGGCCGCGCTTGCCGGATGGCATGAAAAGGACGAGTGGTTTCGCGCTGTCGCTGGCTTCGGCCACGGATCAGCCTTTCTGTTTGCTGAGGCGGCGCACGTTCGAGCGAACGCGCTTGCTATATGGTTTGACGGCGGCGCGGGCGATCGAATCTGCCGCCTGGTGCGTCGAGGTTTTGCGCCCCGCCGCAATTGCCGTCATTGCCGCAATGTTCTGTTCAGCCATCGCCATGTTCGCAGCGATGACGCTTTCGCCGGCGGCCGCCATCTTTTCGGTGATCATCCGATTAAATTCGGCCGTGTTCACGCGGCCGCCGGTCAGGGCCGTCATCCACATTTGCGAGAGGCGCATCCCAATCACCATGGGTGCCTCAATCCACAAGGTGGCGAGATCGTCTGAAAGCCGGCGGCTCGGATAGGTCATCGCTACTCCCTCGTGGCTCCTGCACCGGCGCGCGCGGCACGGCCGCCACGACGTCCGCCGCCAGCAGCCGGAGCTGCCGTTGTTGCTGCCGCTACCGCGCCGCCTTCGGCCGGCTTGTAATCGCGATAGGTCATGATCCAGTTGGTGCAATTGGCGTCCGTGCCATTCAGCACGTTGGCGGCGCGCACGGCTTCCATCTCCTGCGGGCGGCAAGGGTTCATGATCGCCGAGGTCATGCCGGCGCCAATGACCATGGGGATGAAGCCGGCATTGATGCCGTGACGATGCGGCAGGCCGAAGGAGATGTTGGAGAGGCCGCAGGTCGTGTTGACCTTGAGTTCGTTGCGCAAGCGGTGCAGGAGGGCGAAAACCTGACGGCCGGCATCGCCGAGCGCCCCGATCGGCATAACGAGCGGGTCGACGACGATGTCATGCGGCTTGATGCCGTGATCCATGGCGCGCTCGACGATCTTCTTGGCGACTGCGAAACGTACGTCCGGATCCATGGAAATACCGGTCTCGTCATTGGAGATGGCGACGACGGGTACGTCGTATTTCTTGATCAGCGGCAGGATGGCTTCGAGCTTTTCCTCTTCGCCTGTCACCGAATTGACCAGCGGCCGGCCCTTGGCAACCTTGAGCGCTGCCTCGATCGCTGCCGTGACCGAGCTGTCGATCGAGAGCGGCACATCGACCAGACCCTGCACAATCTCGAGCGTCTGCACGAGAAGGCCCGGCTCGGTCTCGTTCGGATTGACGGAGGTTACGCCCGCATTGACGTCGAGCATGGTCGCACCGGCGGCAACCTGCTCCAGAGCGTCCTTGATGACGGTGTCGAAATTGCCTTCGATCATCTCGGCGGCGAGCTTCTTGCGCCCCGTCGGGTTGATGCGCTCGCCGATCACGCAGAAAGGCTGGTCGAAGCCTATGATGATCTCGCGGGTGGCGGAGGCAACGATGGTACGCGTCATGTCTGATCCTCTGGTCAGTTGGCCCGATAGCTGGTCTATCGTGCGGTGATTTGGGTTACAAGCCGGCCGGTTCCTCTCCTGGCCCGCTGCTGTCGTCTCGAATTCAATGTGCCTGCTGCGGCGTATGGTGGGCAGCGATCTCCGCCATAGCCTGCTGGTTTTCTTCCCTGCCTTCGCTGATCTGGTGCAGTCGTTCGGCTACGAGCGCATCGGTGCGGCTTGCCTCGCGCTTCCACGGTTGGCGGCCTTTCAGAACGCCGGAATCATGCACCATTTCAGCGACATATTCTTCCTGGCGATAGGCCATGACGTGGATGCCGGAAACGCCCTCGATCTCCTTCACCTCGTTGATGATGTCGATGCAGAGCTGCTTGCCTTCCTTCTTCTGATCCTGCGCGCCCTCGATGCGCTTGATGACCTCATCGGGGATATGAACGCCCGGCACGTTGGAACGCATCCAGCGGGCGGTCTTTGCCGAGGCAAGCGGGCCAACGCCAACGAGAATGAAGCATTTTTCGTTGAGGCCGAGATCCCTGACCTTCTTCATGTATTCGCGGAACATCGGCACGTCGTAGCAATACTGGCTCTGGACGAACTGCGCTCCGGCCTCGATCTTCTTCGCCAGCCGGTAGGGCCGGAAATCGTAAGGCGGGGCGAAGGGATTGATGGCGGCGCCGAGGAAGACTTTCGGCGGCGAGGTCAGCTTGCGGCCGGAGAGGAACTTTGCGTTGTCGCGCATGATGCGCACGGTTTCGAGCAGCGACATGCAATCGAGATCGAAGACCGGCTTGGCGCCTGGCTGATCGCCGGCCTGCACGCCGTCACCGGTCAGGCACATGATATTGCACACGCCCATGGCGGCGGCACCCAGCACGTCGCCCTGGATGGCGATGCGGTTCTTGTCGCGGCAGGCGATCTGCATGATCGGCGCATAGCCCATGCGGGTCAGCAAAGCACAGATCCCGACCGAGGACATATGGCAATTGGCGCCGGATGCATCGACGGCGTTAATGCCATCGACCCAGCCTTCGAAAATGGCGGCACGCTCGTAAACATCTTCGGCATTGGCGCTGTCGGGAGGATTCAGTTCGGCTGTCACGGCGAATTCGCCGCGGCGAAGCACGCGTTCCAGCCGCCCGAGCGAAGAATGGCCGGGCAGGGGATCGAGCGGCAGATGGACGCCAAGCGGATTTTCATCGATATGCGACATCGCTCAGGCTTCCTTTTTTGCCGCTTCGCGGGCTGCTGCCGCTTCCGCCGTGACGCGAAGCCAGGAGGAGGTCTCGCGCAGCGACTGGTTCACGGGCTTCTGCACCTTCAGGATCGCATCACCCTGGGTCATGTTCTGCGAGCCGTTCCAGGCCTGCACCCAAACGCAGGGCATGTCGGGTTCTACCTCGCAATTGCCATTGGCGCGAACGCCGCCGCAGGGGCCGTTGCGCAGTTGCTTGGGACAGTTCATCGGGCAGGACATGCCCGTCGACGACAGCGCGCACTGACCACACATGCGGCAATCGAACAGGAAGCCCTTCACATTGCGCTCGATGAAGGTGATCGGTCGCTCGACGCGATCATAGCCGAACGCCTTCCACAGCGGATGAAGCAGGAGGAAAGCGTCGGCGAAGCGACGATAGAACCATTCGAAGAAGCGCGAGTGACGCACCGCCCAGAGGCGGACCGTGTATTTGCGCCGGGCGCGGCGGTTGGGCGAGACGCCTGCCGGCGTGTAGGCGCCGCTGGCAGCCTTTGCGCCCGCTGCGGCATTGCCGGGCTTCTGGACGGCATCAGCCATTGTCGCGGCCTCCGGCCTTCACCAGCGCCACCAGCCGCTCGCGGTCATAAGCGGCCTCGAGCTCGCCGGCTGCCTTGTCTGCTTCAGCTTCGAGATCGTCCGATACCGGCACCGGGTCGGCCTTGCGCCATTCGGCGAGATAATCATCGGTTTCGGCCGCGCCCGTGCGCATGGCGCACATGTCGATTGCTTCGGTAAAGCGCAGCGAAAGCTCGCGTTTTGCCGTCTGCCTGCCCTTCTTGATAATCACCTGGGCCGGAATGTCCCGCCAATAGACGACAATGCGATCCGCCATGCACAAATCTCCTCTTCACGCCAGAATGCACGCCGGCCGAGCTCGGGACTGCGCTCGCCACGACGCGGCACATGCCGAAAAGCGACGCGACATGAAAAGCTTGTCTACGAGTGTCCGGAACGGGCATTATCCTTTGAAATTACCGGGTTCGAACTGTGATTGAATGTGCATCCCTCGTCCAGTATGTCGGTGATGGCAAAGAGGCAGCTGGTAGGAAATGACAGGGCGTCGCAATCAGACGACCAACAGTTCGCGGGCAAGGTCGCCATAGCCGGTGAAGCGATATTCATAATCCAGGCCGAGATAGGCGGCGGCTTCCTTTGCCTTCGCCTGCAGCGCCGGATCTTCCTCCTGCGAGAGATAGACCACCTTGCGGTAATTGCCGAAATACATGTCGCGCAATTCGGGATGGCGATCGAGGCCGAGCGGGACGATAACGAAGGCTTCGAACTGGCGGGCCAGGAAATCTGTGAGGAAGAACGAGGTTATGTCGTCATCGTTCGCTGCGAAAGCTTCGTTGCCGGTGAAGAAGGAATAACAGTGCGGGCCGGAAAGGCGCTCTATCCCCTCTCGCTCGCAGATCCTGTCGATATCGCCGCCGGTGCCGCAATCGGCATAGCCGACGAAGACTTTCTCGAAGCCGCGCGCGCGGGCATCCGCAATTGCCTGTTCCAGAGCCGGTGCGATCTTCTGCGGGTAGGAATGGTAGATCGCTGGAAGACAGTGAAGGTCGATGTGATCGAGCCCGTTTATTCTGGAGACCGCCAATATTTCGCGCGCGATTGCCCCGCACGCGATTACATGAACCTTTTGCTTTGTTATGCGTTTACTGTTCGGAGGGTTTTTCTCCGTATTTTGCCGATCGACATCCATACAAAAGGGGGCTCCTGATCATGACCGCATCGACAACAGGCAAAATCGCCGCTGCCTTCGCCGTACTTATGGTACTCGCTTCATGCTCCAACACAATTCGCGGCATGGGCAGAGATACGGCCAACGCCGTCAACGCGACGGAAGATGCCGGTCACAAGGTCAAGCGGGCCGTTCAGAACTAATGTGAGATGTGGATCGGCCGGCGACAAGGCTTTGATTGTCGCCGGCCTTGAATTCGCGGCAATCAGGCGCCGGCAGCCAGGCTGTTGTGCTTGCGCTTCATGAATTCCTTGGCGGTCTCGACCGCGACAGCCGCATCGCGGCAGTAGGCGTCGGCGCCGACGGCCTTGCCGAATTCCTCGTTCAGCGGCGCGCCACCGACGAGGACGACGTAATCGTCGCGCAGGCCCTTTTCCTTCAGCGTATCGATGACGACCTTCATATAGGGCATCGTCGTGGTCAGCAGGGCCGACATGCCGAGAATGTCGGGCTGTTCGCGCTCGATGGCGTCGAGATAGTTTTCGACCGGATTGTTGATGCCGAGGTCGATGACGTCAAAGCCTGCGCCTTCCATCATCATGCCGACGAGGTTTTTGCCGATGTCGTGAATGTCGCCCTTGACGGTGCCGATCACCATCTTGCCGAGCTTTGGTGCACCGGTCAGCGCCAGAAGCGGCCGCAGGATCGCCATGCCCGCCTTCATCGCGTTGGCGGAAAGCAGAACTTCCGGAACGAAAAGAATGCCGTCTCGGAAGTCGATGCCGACGATGCGCATGCCTTCGACCAGCGCCTGGGTGAGGACATCGTAAGGCGTCCAGCCGCGATCGAGAAGGATCTGTGTTGCTTCCTCGATTTCTTCCTTCAACCCGTCATACAGGTCGTCATGCATCTGCTGCACGAGCTCTTCGTCAGAAAGTTCCGAGAGAATGATTTCGTCGTCAGACATGCGCTCCATCCCGTTTTCGTGCAATGCATCAGAGACTTGTATAAAACACTGCCGCCATTATCGATAGACCGGAAGGCCGCCAAAACTCTTTTTGAATGCGACGTCGCGCGGATCAATCGCGACGGACGAAGAACAGTTGATATTGGCAGCCCATGTCTGTCCTATGCTAATTGCTGGCGCATTAAGGAACGTCCGCTTGGCGGAATCGGATAGCATGGGGTCATGATAGACGCATCCATGCGCAGGAGTGAGGAAACATCATGGACGATATGATTGAGCAACCGGCTGCAGGCAATGACGGCGGTGGACGGCGTTCGCGCAGCGAGGGCCGGGGTGCGGCAGCACGGCGCGCTTCGCGCAGCGGCGGCGGGCCGGGTCCTTCGCTTCCCTATATCACCCGCAAGATCGGCGTCTACGAAGTGCTCGACGAGGAAGGCCTGCAGCTCATCGAGCGCAATGCCGACACGGTTCTGGAAGAAATCGGCATCGAGTTTCGCGATGACGCCGAAGCTCTGGCGCTCTGGAAGGAAGCCGGTGCCGATGTACGCGGGCAGCGCGTGCATTTTCCGAAGGGACTTTGCCGTGAGCTTCTGAAGACGGCGCCGAAGGAATTTACCTGGCATGCCCGCAACAGCGCCCGCAACGCCCATGTCGGCGGCAAGGCGACGATCTTCGCGCCGGTTTACGGACCGCCCTTCGTGCGCGATCTCGAGGGCAACCGCCGCTATGCGACGATCGAGGATTTCCGCAATTTCGTGAAGCTCGCCTATATGGCGCCGTCGATGCATTCGTCCGGTGGCACGGTGTGCGAGCCTGTCGATATCCCGGTCAACAAGCGCCATCTCGATATGGTCTACAGCCATATCAAATATTCCGACAAGCCGTTCATGGGATCGGTTACAGCACCTGAGCGTGCCGAAGACACGATCGCCATGGCGAAGATCGTGTTCGGCGACGATTTCGTTGAAAACAATTGTGTGACGCTGAACCTCATCAACGCCAACTCGCCGATGGTGTTCGACGAGACCATGCTCGGTGCATTGAAGGTCTATGCCCGGCACAATCAGGCTTCGGTCGTTTCTCCTTTCATCCTGTCCGGCGCGATGAGCCCTGTGACGGTTGCCGGTACGCTGACGCAGATTCTTGCCGAGGTGCTGGCTGGCGCCTCGTTTACGCAGCTGATCCGCAAGGGTTCGCCGGTGCTTTACGGCACTTTTGCCGCCTCGATCTCGATGCAGTCGGGTGCGCCGACCTTCGGCACGCCGGAACCGTCGCTCGTCTCCTATGGCGCAGCTCAGCTTGCCCGCCGTCTCGGCCTGCCGTTCCGTACCGGCGGCTCGCTTTGCGGCTCCAAGATTCCGGATGCGCAGGCGGCACACGAATCTGCCAGTACTTTGAATATGACGCTGCTCGCCGGCACGAATTTCGTGCTGCATGCGGCCGGATGGCTGGAAGGCGGTCTCGTTTCGTCCTACGAGAAGTTCATGATCGACCAAGATCAGTTGGGCATGATGCAGAAGATGGCGGAGGGTATCGATCTCTCGGAGAATGGCCAGGCGCTGGATGCCATTCGTGAGGTCGGCCCGGGAAGCCACTATCTCGGCTGCGGCCATACGCAGGCGAATTTCCAGTCGGCCTTCTATCGTTCGCCGCTCGCCGACAACAATTCCTTCGAGCAGTGGGAGATCGAAGGCCAGAAGCGCATCGAGGAACGCGCCAACGCGCTTTGCCGCTCGTGGCTCGATCACTACGAAGCGCCGCCGCTCGATCCGGCCATCGACGAGGCCTTGCTTGCCTATATTCAGAAGCGCAAGGATTCCATGCCGGACGCTTTCACTTGAAGAGAGCCCGAGGCCGCCAGGGAGCAAGGCGGTGCAACGCGCGTTGCCGACCTGATCCAGAAGGAAGTCTGGCGGCCGCACTACGCATATAAGGGGCCACGGTGAGCCGCGGCCCGCAAATATTCGAACAGCTCCGTGCGGCGCTCGGCGTCCACGGAGTTTTCGTTCGTGGCAGCCTGTCTTTTGATGAAGGCGAGGGGCCGCTGCTGACGGATGGCACAACAGCTCGAAGCGTCGCGCTGCTCGGCAATATCGGAGGCTCGATCTGGCCGGCGTTCTCGAAATGGCTGGATATGCCCGCCAACAGGACACGCAAAGATTCCCTCGACGATTGGTCGAAGGCAATCATCCGGCCGGTCGCAACCGAGTTGGGGGCCACGGCCTATTTTCCTTCGGACCCTCCTTGGCAACCGTTTCAGCGATGGGCCATGCAGGCCGAGGGCCTGAAAGCGTCGCCGCTCGGCATCCTGATCCATCCGGACTATGGCCTGTGGCACGGCTATCGCGGCGCATTGGGATTTGCCGATGCTCTGGAAGGAGTGGAGGAGCCGCCAATTTCTTCGCATCCATGCGATCTGTGCGTGGAAAAGCCTTGTCTTGCCGTCTGTCCCGCCGGGGCGATAACGGCCGTGGGGTTCGATGTTCCACGCTGTCGGTCGCATTTGCGCAAGCCGCAAGGGCAGGCTGGCTGCATGGCTGGTGGCTGTCTTGCACGCAATGCCTGCCCGGTCGGGGCGGGCTATCGTTATCCCGCCGAACAGCTTGCATTCCATATGGCAGCGCTCCAGCTTTAGTTCTCACGCGTTCCTTGTTTCGCCGCATTGCGATGCGTTCTGAAGCCTGTGCTATTCATGCGGGGCCATGCGTTTGATTCGATTGATCATCATCCTTGCCGTTCTCGCCTTCGCCGCCACCGCGTCAGCCGGCGAAGCCTGTCGCAAGGTTCAGCATCTCGCCGACGGCTATACCGTCTGCACTTTCGATCCCGCCGGCGACGATATCCAGATTTTCCAGAATGACCGCAGCGGCAAGCCCTATGGCTCGTTCCGGGCGCTCGAAAACGATCTGCGCGAGGATCGCATCTATGTGCGCTTCGCCATGAATGGCGGCATGTATCTCGACGACCAGTCTCCCGTCGGCCTCTTCGTCGAAAACGGACGTGAGGTGAAGGCGATCAACACCAACAGGGGATGGGGCAACTTCCATCTGTTGCCGAACGGGGTTTTCTATCTCGGATCGGGCAAGGCCGGCATCATGGAAAGCAAGGCTTTCGCCGCCTCTGGCATCAAGCCTTTTTACGCAACCCAGTCCGGCCCGATGCTGGTCGTCGGCGGCAAGCTCCATCCGTCATTTCTGGCGGACAGTCTGAGCTTGAAGACACGAAACGGCGTTGGCGTTACGGCTGACGGCAAGGTCATCTTTGCCATTTCGGATGGCGCGGTGCGCTTCCACGATTTTGCGACGCTGTTTCGCGACGAGCTGAAATGTCCGAATGCGCTGTTTTTGGACGGCAGCATTTCCAGCCTCGACATTCCGGAATGGCAAAGGCGCGACAACCTGTTTCCACTCGGGCCGATCATTGCGGTGACGGAAATGTTACCGGGCTGATGTGAATCCGTAAGAAAGGCTCCGCCGAGCATTGCGCGACGGAGCTCCTTTGGCGTTCAACGTCAGATCTCAGACGAACTGATCGATATAGGTGAGAATGCTGAACAGGCCGTCTTTCGGACCCGGATTTGCGGGGAAATCCTCCGTGAAGCGAAGATAGGCCCTTGGCTTGCCGCCATAGCTGCCGGTCTGCGGCGCTTCCCTTGAGAGATGCTGCCGGATCGACTGCGGGAGAAGGTTGATCGTGGCGTCGTCGATGATCGGCTCGATGATGACAGGCTCGCCGTTGAAGGCGATCGCTTCCGTTGCGGCGGTGGAGATGCCCGCCAGCTTGCGGATCTGATCGTAGGATTCCGGCGGCAGCGGCGTCGGCAGGTAGGCCGCCATGCGGTGATACATGATATAGGCTTCCACCCAGTTCTGCGCATTGACATGCAGGCGCATGGCGACCGCCTGACGCTGCAGCATGAATTCGGTAATGCGCGGCATCAGCGAGCCGCGATAGTCAGGCGGATAGCGGTTGTCGCGCAGGGCCTGCGAGGCGAGGTATTCGAGGCCGCCCCTGTAGGTATCCCACTGGAACATGCATTCCTTGTTGCCCTGCTGCAGGCGCGGATCGTCGGAAACGGCGGTCACGCGCGCAAAAGGTTCGGGCATGAACAGGATATCGGCCTTGTCCAATGCACGGGTCGTGTAGAGGAAGGCCCAGAAGATGAAGGGCGTGGGGCTGGAGATCGACTTCGTCAGAACGTCGCGCCGGATGATCATGAATTCGGGGAAGATGTGCTTGTCGAGAATGAATTCCAGCATCGAGCGGAAGTCACCCTTGGTGTGACGCGTCGGATAGGAGAGGTGATAGAAGGGCTCCATATCGCCGCCGCCCGGCCGGCCGTCGACCAGAAGCCACGGCGCCTGGATCATGCCGATGTTCTTGTCGTCCACCATGATGCGAAGATATTCGACGACTTTTTCCGGGATCAGCAAGTCGTCATCGCCGAGGAAAACCGCGTAGTGGCCGCGGGCTCTCTGCATTGCAAAAGCGTAGTTGCTGATGAAACCGGAATTGCGCGCCCGGCGATAGGCGCTGATTTCCGGGTGATGCGAGATCGACTGAATGTAGGCCGCGGTCTCATCCGTCGAACAATCGTCGACAATGACGATTTCGAAAGGGAGTCCCAGTCGACGAAATTCTTCCAAGTGGAAATTGACGTTCCGTTCGAGCATGAACTGACGGTTATAGGTCGGAACGCAGATCGAAAGGACGGGAACTTGAGCAGAAGACATCGATATTCTCCACGAGGCATCAGCGCGATTCTATGCACGGACTTTGATCCATGAATAAGCCGGATTGCTTTCGCGGGGCTGGAGAGTTTTGGGCGACCTGATTGCGGAAAGCGCTCATGCTCCAGTTCAGTGCAAGTTCCGCTCTCTATGCTCCTGTCAGCGCATCCTGCAATCCCGGCAGGAGGCGATTGCCGTTTTTGAGGGTGCCTCTCCCTCGGAAATGGCTGGATAGCCGGAGGCGCATGGACAACCGATACCTGCAGGGTTTGGCATCCATGTCAGTATCAGGAGACCCTGTGAGCAAAGTCAGTGTCATCATTCCCGCCTTTAAGGCGCAGGAATCCATCGGTGAAACGATTGCCGCGGTTCTTGAAAATCGTGATGTTCTGGAGGTGATTGTCGTCGACGATATGTCTCCCGATGCCACCGCGATGATTGTCGAGCGACATGCTCAGCGCGATCAGCGGGTGCGGCTACTGCGCAATCCGCAAAATGGCGGGGCGGGATACAGCCGGAATGCCGGCATGGCCGCCGCCCGCGGCGACTATTATTACTTTCTCGACGCCGACGACATGGTGGCGCATCGCTCGATCGATGAAGTCGTCCATCACATGGAAGCCAATGGTTGCGATGTGATGGTGTTTCGTTATCGCTATGTGACCGAGAGAAGCGGCCGTCTCGATCCGATGCTGCCGATCGATAATGATGCCTGGCAGGCACTGCTCGGCGATACTGATATAGGCATTTTTACGCTCGACCAGTGCGAGCGATTGCTGTTCACCGTGAATTTCCCCTGGAACAAGATCGTTAGCGCCAACCTATGCCGGGAAACGGGTCTCCGCTTCTCGGAGACGCGCGTCCACAATGACATCTATGCTCACTGGCACATCTATCTGTACGCCCGGAAGATCGGCATGATGAATCGCTATCTCATCGGCCACCGCGTCTATCAGGACCGGGCGCAATTGACCAATGTCTTCACCGAAAAGCGATTCGAGGTCTTCAAGGCCTTTGCAGAGGTGGAATCGCTATTTGCGCGCCTGCCTCAGATGAAGCAGGCCTACTATCAGTGGTTCCTTCGCAGCAAGTTCGATTTGCTCGATTGGATTTACCCGCAATTACCGTTCGATCTCAAGGAGCGCTTCTTCGCGCTGGTTCGGCAATGCTACGAAGAGTATGGCCTGGCTGACTATGAGAACGTGCGCAGGCAGTCGTTCGAGACTGCGGATATCGCGCTCAGGCTGAAACAGGCCCCTCATTTGATACTCGGCAAGACGCCAAGATAGCCGGCTAAGATAGTGTTCGGCGCCTGATGTACTCGCAATAAAAAGAGAGGCGCCGCGGTCATGCCGCGGCGCCTCTCTTCCGTTTCAGGCTGGTTCATCTGATGGCGTCGAGTTCGTTCAGATCCAGGGCATTTTCGAATTCGTCGCGGCTGTAGATCGCAAAATCCGCTTCGGTCGATTCCTTGAACTTGTATGGGTTCTCCACCAGCTTCAGCAGGGTCCATTGCGGGAACCGGTTTGCGATGTCCGTCGTGAACTTGCGGTGCCGGACATGCGACGCGCCACGAATATCCGGGCCGTCGAAATTGGAGGCGTAGATAACCACATAGCGCTGTGGCAGGGAGAACAGCTGGTCGAGGTAATTGACGTAGATATTGTCGTCGATCAGATGGTAGAGCACGTCAAGCGACAGGGCGCAGTCATAGGCGTCCTCGTGCATTTCCCAGTCCAGCGACTGATCGCCCAGCCAGACGAAATTGTAGTTCGGCTTGTCCCTATACATCATCATCGTGCGTTCGATGACCGTCTTGGAGACATCGAAGCCGGTATAGCGGTCGAACGAGAAGTATTTCAGCTGATTGCCGTCGCCGGAGCCCATCTCCGCAAAGGATTTCAGCCCTTTCTTCCGGGCGAGACTATTCAGAAACTGCCCCTTGTACTTGGCGAGCACATCATAAGAGCCGGCACCCGAGTTGCCACCATTGCGATAACGGCCCTCCCAATAGCCGGTGGAGTCAAAGGAAGGCGCAGCTTCCGATCGCCGGATCGGCTGTTCCAGCGGCGTAACGGGAGCAAGCCGTTCCACGGATGGTGCCGGGATGGGGTGCGGCTGTGTCGGATAGGGCTGCGGCATCGGCTGCATCGCCACCTCGGCAACCGGCATGGCTTCGCGAACCTGCTGCACCGATATGGCCTGCGGAATAGGCGCCGCGGGCTGTTGAACCTGCTGTGCGGGTGCTGGCCGCTGAGCCAGCCAAAGCGGGACGGGCCGCTTCATATTTGAACCCGCCTGCTGTTCCAGCGATGCCCAATTCACGGGTTTTGCGACTTCGGGTACCCGATCGCCCATGACGATATCGAGTTCGCGCAGCTGCCTGGCGAGAGGGAATTTCTCGTGGACATATTGCGTCCATTGATGGGTCTGACCGGCAATGATCTTTTCGACGGCCTCATCCACCGACGAGAAGCGGATTTCGTCGGGCCAGAATTCTTCCGCACCGGGATAATCATGGACCACCGGTAGGGCACCGATAGCCATGGCTTCGGCGATATTGTAACCGAAGCTTTCATGCACCGAGGTCGACAGTATCACGCCCTTGTCGGCAAGGAAGGCCGGCATGTTGCGCTGCCAGCCATGGAAGAAGACGTTGCGGGTGAGACCGAGCTTTTCCGTCGTGCGCTTCAGGTACGGCATCATGACGAACTCTTCGTGTTCGCCGGCCACATGCAGCGTGTAGGAAGGATCGCGCTTCACCAGCGAGTGCATGACTTGCAGGAACAGCGGCTGGTTCTTGCGCATAAAGGGCTTGGCGGCCCAGGCGATCTTCTTCTTGTCGAGCGAAGGGATCGGCTTGAACTTGTCGAGATTGAGGCCGTTCCACACGACGTGGGTACGGGTCTTCTGGGTGACCTGGGGTGCCCTGAGTTTCAGGACACGCAGCATGTCATGAGACACCAGAATCAGATCGTCGATGGCGCCGAAATCGATGCGATCGGGAAAATTCGATTCCACGATCTCGAAGCGATGCCAGCGCGCGATGACACGCTTGCCGCGCCGCTTGATGTTCTGGTTGATCGCATGGACGAAGAGCTCGTTGCAGAATTCGAACCAGACGATGTCGGCCCATTCCACAGCCGTCTCGATCTCCTTGAAAGTCTTTGGCTGTATGGCCATGACTTCGTAGGTCTTTGACAGATGTTGGATTATGTCGCCGATGAAGCTATCGACTTCGATGATTATGGCCAGCTTTTTCTTCTGATGCATCTTCTGCTACCGTAAAAGAGACGAGTGGTTCTTAGTCTCGACCTGACGGACGACACGACCGACCTTCGTGTCCGCCGAGCACCGACGTTCTTGGCAATATTCTGAACGCGCGATTGTCCCCGCACAGAAATTCCAGTCCCGAGCTTATGCCGACCAACTTTCGCGAGGCTGGATTGCGCGAAAAGTGTCCCGGGCGGCAGGCGTCCGGCGATTTCCCGCACAAGCTTCGCAAAAGGAAGGATGGCCAAAGTGCCGATCAAACGAGCTCGATCGCGAGCGAATCTCCGGGAGCCACGTCGTCTGACTGCTTTCCTCGGATCGGGCCGTTACCTGGGGTTCGGAATTAGGGGACAGTCCACATGTCATTGGCAGCGAACAGCCTGCATACGCCCACCTACGAAGCGCATCCTGCGAGCCAGATACAATGGTCCGATGCGCCGCTGCTGACCCAGGACATGTTGAGCGGCACATTCTGGAGCCTTGGCGACGTCAATCGTGGGATGTTTACGCGCTTCATGGTTCTGGCGCCCGATGGCATGATCGGCAATTATTTCGATCCGAGCGTCGACTTCTGGCATGTCATGGGCGGCCGACTTTGCCTGATCGACAGGGATGGACTGCCGTCGGTCATCTTCGATTCCGCCCATATCGAGGGCGGCAATCTTATGGCGCTTGCGGGACGAGGCGTCGTTGGCGGCGTTGATGCGACCTATCTGCTGGTGCCGGCCGATCATCCTCCACATCCGCTGTTTTCGACACCTGTGGGCGTCGAGCGCAAGGCAAACTTTCTTGTTCAGCCTCAGGAAGGATTGCGGCGTCCCAATCTGGTGGTCGTGCCGGCCGGTTCGAAGTCGCTCCATCCGCGCTGGTTCGAGAAGATCGATGAAGCCTCGCGCAACTGGGATCTTTGCATTGGCTATTATGGTGCCGAGACGCCGGAGGTTTCCAATAGCCCCTACGAATATCTGGCGCACATCCCGAAGACCAAGAAGTTCAAGATCATCTACGATCTCTTCCACGAAGGCAGCCCGCTCTGGAACTACGAGCGGATCTGGCTGCCGGATGACGATCTGCTCTGCGATGGTGAAGACGTCAACAGGATGTTCCACCTGTCGCATAAGCATGGTCTGGATCTGGCGCAGCCGTCGCTCAAGAAAGGTCCGGGTTCCTACCCCAACCATCCGTTGACGGTTCAGCGACCTAACAGTGTCGTTCGTTTCGAAGGCTTCGTTGAAATCATGTGCCCGGTCTTCTCGCGGCGGGCGCTGCAGATCTGCATCGAGTCCATGAAGGATGTCGAATCCGGATATGGCCTCGACCATCTTTGGCCTTCATTCCTCGGGCGGCCGGTAGCACGCATGGCGATCATCGATGCCATCTCTGTCGCCCACACGCGGCCGCTAGGCGCAACCTACAATGTCAACGCGGCGGTGGAAGAACAGGCCGCACTCTTCAGGACGTATCAGTATACGCCCTTGAAATATGCTGGCGTTTGGTAAGCGCACTTGGATTTTCCCTGTGCCGTCGATGGATTTGCGCTGACGCCACCCCTCACATCTCCATTTCCGATTGGCACGTTCGATTGCAACCGTCGCCGGGATTTTGGTGGCACCGAAAGTTTTAGAGCATGATTGATTTTTCCAAGGTAGATTTATTGATCGTCGGCGCTGGGTTTTATGGCGCGACGATTGCCGAGCGGGTGGCGAACGAGCTGCAGAAGAATGTGCTTCTGATCGACCGGCGAAGCCATATCGGCGGTAATGCCTATAGTGAGTTCGACGGCGAGACCGGCATCGAGGTTCACCGCTACGGCGCGCATCTCTTCCATACGCCGAACGAGGTGGTCTGGGCCTATCTCAACAGGTTCACGGCCTTCACCGACTACAAGCACCGCGTCTATTCGACCTATCGCGATCAGGTCTATTCGATGCCGATCAATCTTGGCACGATCTCTCAGTTCTTCAACCGGCGCCTTTCTCCGGCTGATGCAAGGGCATTGATTGCCGAGCAGGCGGCCGAGATGGCGGATCGTCATCCAGCCAATCTGGAGGAGAAGGCGATTTCGCTGATCGGCCGGCCTTTGTACGAGGCGTTCATCCGCGGCTATACCGCCAAGCAGTGGCAGACGGACCCGCGCGATCTGCCCGAACACATCATCACGCGCCTGCCGGTCCGCTACACCTTCGACAACCGTTACTTCAACGACAAGTACGAGGGTTTGCCTGTCGACGGCTATACGGCGATCTTCGACAGGATGCTGAAGCATCCGAAGATCCAGATCGCTCTCGGTGTCGATTTCTTTTCGCTGAAATCCTCGCTGCCGGCTGATCTTCCCATCATCTATACCGGCCCGATCGATCGCTATTTCGATTATTCCGAAGGCGAGCTGGGGTGGCGTACGATCGATTTTGAGAAAGAGACGCTGAATACCGGCGATTTCCAGGGGATGGCGGTCATGAACTATGCCGACGAGACGATCCCGTACACGCGTATCCTCGAGTTTCGCCACTTCAATCCGGAGCGCAGCTATCAGAACGAAAAGACCGTCGTCGTGCGTGAATATTCGCGTTCGGCCAAGCGCGCTGACGAACCCTATTATCCGATCGACACGCGGCAGGACAAAGAAGTCTTCCTGCGCTACCGCGAGCGGGCGGAGGCGGAGACCAATGTCCATTTCGGCGGGCGGCTCGGCACCTATCGCTATCTCGACATGCATCAAGCCATAGGCGCGGCCTTGAAGGCTTTCGACAGTCGCGTCGTCCCGCATTTTGTCGAGGGACGCGCGATCGGCGGCGAGAAATAGCGGGCGGCTTGCGCAGGCTCGCTTTCGGCATGCTTTGAAGATGGTGCCGGGCGGAAATCTCTGTGGAAGCAATTGAATGATAAAAAGAAAGCCCGGTGACCGGGCTTTCTTTTTTGTCCTTAGGACCGTCTGCGGCGTTCGCGAGCGGGAGCCGCGCCGCCCTCGTTGGCGGTCTTGTTGCGCAAGGGGCCGATCTTTTCGACGATCGTTTCCAGCGTCGGGCGAGGGCCGGGCACATAGCTGTCCAGTGCCTGTCGCATTGCAGCCAGATGGCCGCAGGAGGTGCCGCAGCAGCCGCCAATGATCTTGGCGCCGGCATCGCGGGCAAGGCGGGCATAATCGGCCATTAGCGGTGGCGTGCCGGAATAATGGATTTCGGCGCCGCGATACTCCGGAATGCCGCAGTTGCCCTTGACGATAACAATTGCGGACGCATCCGCCTCGGTCATGTCGAGAAGGCTGGAGAGGATGTCCGAGGCGCCGACGCCGCAATTGGCGCCGACCGCGAGCGGGCCTGTGCCGATATCTGTGGCGACGGCATGAATGTCCTTCGGATGCAGGCCCATCATGGTCTTGCCGGCGGTGTCGAACGAGCCGGTATAGGTGTAGGGCAGGCCGACCTTGGCGGCGGCCTCGGCAGCAGCACGGATTTCTTCCGGCGACGACATGGTCTCGATCCAGGCGACATCGGCGCCGCCGGCCTGCAGGCCTTCCATCTGCTCGACGAAAGCGGCGACGGCGTCTTCATAGGTCAGGGCGCCAAGCGGCATCAGCAGCTCGCCCGTCGGTCCTACCGAGCCACCGACGATGACCTTGCGGTCGGCCTTGTCGGCGACGGCGCGAGCGATCTCGGCTGCCGTCTTGTTGAGGCTGTGCACGCGATCCTGCGCGTGGTGAAGCTTCAGGCGATGACGGGTGCCGCCGAAAGTGTTGGTGAGGATGATATCGGCGCCGGCATCGACGAAATCCTGATGCAGCTTCGTGATCCGGTCCGGGTGCTGTTCGTTCCAGAGTTCCGGCGCTTCGCCAGCCTCCAGGCCCATGGCGAAGAGGTTGGTGCCTGTTGCGCCGTCGGCAAGCAGCACGCCCTTTTCGGCAAGGAGATCGGTCAGGGGATTGTTGGCGACGGTCATGGCGTGTCCTCAGATACGTCGGATGTTCGGATATCAAATGCAGATATAAACATTTCTTTATGTGAACACAACGACAAGATAGCCGCCATGTGTGGGTGCGGCAATAGCGGCAGAAAAAAGCGCCCCGGTGGGGCGCTTTCCTTTGTCGAATGAAGGATGCCTTCAGGCCGCGGCCATCTGCGCCGTTTCGTGCGTTGTCGGCGTCACCATGGCGGCGATGATGCTTTGCAGGTCAATCGTGCCGATAGGCTTGCCGCCCGCATCGGTGACGACTGCGCCTGTCTGGCCGGCCTCGGTGATCTGCTTGGCGGCGACTTCCAGCGTCATGTCGCCGGGAACGCGCGTGCCGCTTGGCTCGCCGGCAAGCGGCTTCATGATCGTCTGCGCCTGGATGACGCGACCGCGGTTCACCTCCTTGACGAAGGCGGTGATATAGTCGTCGGCCGGCTGCAGCACGATCTGTTGGCCGGTTCCCTGCTGCACGACCTTGCCGTCGCGCAGGATGGCGATCTTGTCGCCGAGACGCAGCGCCTCGTCGAGATCGTGGGTGATGAAGACGACGGTTTTCTTCAGTTCCTTCTGCAGATCGAGCAGGACAGTCTGCATATCCACGCGGATCAGGGGATCGAGCGCCGAATAGGCTTCGTCCATCAGCAGGATATCGGCATCGTTGGTCAGCGCGCGGGCAAGGCCGACGCGCTGCTGCATGCCGCCGGAAAGCTGGTTCGGAAAGTGCCTTTCGAAGCCCTTGAGCCCGACACGTTCGATCCAGTACTGGCCCTTCTTCTCGCTTTCGGAGCGCGGCACGCCCTGAATATCCAGGCCGTAGATCGTGTTTTCGATCACGGTGCGATGCGGCAGAAGCGCGAACTTCTGGAACACCATCGCCGTCTTGTGGCGACGGAATTCGCGCAGGTCGTTTTCGCTCATCTTGCAGACGTCGACGCCGTCATAGAGCACCTCACCGACAGTCGGCTCGATCAGCCGGTTGATATGGCGGATCAGCGTCGACTTGCCGGAGCCGGAGAGGCCCATGACGACGGTGATGGCGCCGGCCGGCATGTCGATGCTGATATCCTGCAGGCCGAGCACATGGCCGTGCGTCTCGTTGAGTTCGGCCTTGCCTAGGCCGTTCTTGACCTGGTCCACATAGTCGCGCCCGCGCGGGCCGAAGATCTTGTAGAGGCTTTTAATCTGGATCGCGTGACTAGCCATGAATGACCTCCGAGTGCTTCTGGAGCCGTCTGCCATAGGCTTGGCTCGTGCGGTCGAAAATGATGGCGATGGCGACCAGAGCAAAACCGTTGAGGAAGCCGACGGTGAAGAACTGGTTGTTGATCGCCTGCAGCGTGTTCTTGCCGAGCCCGCCGACGCCGACCATCGAGGCGACGACCACCATGGCGAGCGACATCATGATGGTTTGGTTGATGCCGGCCATGATGGTGGGCAGCGCAAGCGGGATCTGCACGTTGAACAATTTCTGGCGATGCGACGAACCAAAGGCGTCGGCGGCTTCCAGCACCTCCTTATCCACCAGGCGGATGCCGAGATTGGTCAGGCGGATCATCGGTGGGACGGCATAGATGACGACGGCGATGAGGCCCGGCACCTTGCCGATGCCGAAGATGACGACGACGGGAATGAGATAGACGAAGCTCGGCATGGTCTGCATGACGTCGAGGATCGGGTTGACGATCGACTGCAGCCGGTCAGAGCGCGCCATCAGGATGCCGATCGGCAGGCCGATGACGATGGCGATGAGCGTACAGACCGTCACCATGGCAAGCGTGACCATCGTGTCGGTCCAGAGGCCGAAGACGCCGATGAGGATCATGGAGATCGCAGTGCCGGCGACAATCTTCAGATTGCGGCTGGCGGCATAGACGACGAGCATCATAGCGATGAGTATGATGAACCACGGCGTGTTGGTGAAAACCCATTCGAGATAGTTCAGAAACCATTGCAGCGGCTGGACGATGGCGTCAATGAGATTGCCGTAGGCGCGCACGGACGCCCTGAAACCATCATCGATGTTCTTGCGTGCGAGACGTATGATCGACTCGTCTATTGCCGGAAAGTTGCAGAGCACATTCGGCAGGATCGTACACTGAATAGCCATGTATTTCCCCTTCTTAGTCCGGTTCTGTCCCACTCCGCCCGTGTGGCCTTCACTTGCGGATGGCTTTGCAGCGCTGCGACCGGTTCTTCAGGCTGCCCCTGAATTCTTACTACATTCGCCGCCATCAATCTGCACTCGTTGCGACCTTGCGCCATGTCGCTCTGTCGGTATGAGCGTCATACCGGTTGTGGCGCGCGAATGTGAAATCGGCGGCAGGCATGCGCCTGCCGCCGATTCTGCAGCATGGATTAGAGCGAAGCCTTGACTTTGGTGGCAACGTCCGGAGCAACCCACTTGGTCCACATGTCGGGGTAGGTCTTGAGGAAGTACTTGGCGCCGTCCTCGTTGGTACCCTGATTGTCGGTCATCCAGGCGAGAACCTTGCCGACGGTGGCGTTATCCCACTTGCGGGTCTTCATATAGTCCATCGCAATGCCGGCCTTTGCCGCAAAGTCCTTGGTCACGACGGTATAGACATCCGAAACCGGATAGGAGTTCACCTTCGGATTGGCGCAATCCTGGATCGCGGTGCAGGCGTCCCATTCCTTCTTGTCGTGCGGCACGTTGAAGCTCAGGCGCACCATGTCGTACTTGCCGAGGATGGCGGTCGGTGCCCAATAGTAGCCGAGCCAGCCGGTCTTCTTTTCGAAGGCGTTGGCGATCGAGCCATCGAGACCTGCGGCAGAACCCGTGTCGACCAGCGTGAAGCCGAGCTTGTCGGCGCCGAGGGCCTTGTAGAGGTTGGCGGTCGAAATCTGGCAGTTCCAGCCGGCCGGGCAGTTATATACTGCGCCCTTGGAAGAATCTTCCGGGGCAGGGAAGAGTTCCGGATGCTTCAGCGCGTCCTGAACGGTCTTGATATCCGGATGGGCATCGGCGAGGAATTTCGGAATCCACCAGCCTTCCACGCCGCCATCGCTCAAGAGCGGTGCCGCCTCGATCAAACGGCCTTCGGAAACTGCTTTGTCGAGCGCGGTGCGCACGGCATTGACCCAAAGCTCGGGTGCGACGTCAGGCTGGCCCTTTTCGTCCATGGAGGTAAAGGTCGGCTGCGTGTCGCCGGTCACCAGAGTGACGTTACAGCCGTAGCCGTTTTGCAGGATGATCTTGTCGACCTGGGCGGCAACACCTGCCGATGCCCAGTTCATTTCAGCGATGGATACGCTGCCGCAATCCGCGGCGTGCGCCGAGCCAGCCAAAGCATAGGCGCCGAATGCAAAAATGGCTGAAGCGAGAAGCTTCTTCATTGATATCGTCTCCCAATTTTTCGTTACGTTGCGGAAATCGACTCCAAACGCGTTCGATTTCTGTCGATCCCCTGTCAGCGCGGTTCAATTACAACCGTTCATACGCCGCTGACGACGCCCGTACGGTCCCCTCTGCTGCCGTCGTGCATTTGGTCTTTTTGCGACCGCGGAACTCTGTCGCGGCCGGGCATTCTTTGCATCGACAAAGGGCAGCGTAAGGATTTGAAAGAAGAAATCAACAGCCCGTCGGCCAACTGCAGTTATCGTGCCTCTTGGAGAAGCTCAATTAAGCGCCTGAATTAGCCTGTTTTCTGCTATTCACGGCTGCAAAACAGGCATTGCATGGCTTCCATCAAGCTTTGCCGCCAAGACGGATTTAAATACCGCTCGAATATCGCGTCCCTGAAAGACGTTTTGTATCCCATTTGCGTCGTTTGCGATTTCTCAACGCAAAGGGGAAAATTTTCAAAAAATTTTCGGATTCACTCTAATTTAAGCACTTAATAACCCTCCGGTAACGATGTCGGTTTATCAATCGATGCGTGGCGGGGGACATACCGCTGCTTCCCTGGATCAGGTATTGCGTACCGGGGAAAGCGAACCTTGCGGTGTTTGTGCAGGGAAGCCGGCGTTTTTGGCAAACCGCGTTGATCTCCGGATCGCGCGGTTTTCGCGCTTTAGAGGATGCCGTTTTGAGACAGTTTGATGTGCGGGAAGCGGCAACCCATTCTGATCCCGACAATGATCAAAAATAAAGCCGCCGATGCTGTCGCATGGCGGCTTCTCATGTATGGGGCTGGCGGCTTGACGCGGTATCAGCCGACATTATACGTGCGGATGAAGCCGATCGTGCCGAAGCGCGTGTCTAGCTGCTGCAGGCGGCTCTCCGGGCGGTGGGCCGGAAGCTTGCCATTCCAAGCGATCTGAATGGAATTCTGTCTGTTGAAGATGAAGAGCATTGGGGTATCCTCCGACCCGGACCGGCCGGTTGCGTTGTGTGATTTCGCGATGGAGATAATCCTCTTCCGGATAACTCACAATGGATGAAATCGTCATCTGATGTCGCAAACAGAGCATGTTTGAAGGTGATGTATTTTTGTATCGTGATCGCTCTTTCCGGCGGCTGGAGATCGCGGTGAAATCAAGGCGGAATCTAGCGTTTTCAGTGGCTGTGGCGTGTCGAGGTGGTGGGGAATGACAAGAGCGATCATGCTGCAGGGAACAGGCTCCGATGTCGGAAAAACGGTATTGGTCGCGGGGCTGTGCCGGCTGTTCGCGAATAGGGGCGTCAGGGTGCGCCCGTTCAAGCCGCAGAACATGTCGAACAATGCCGCCGTTGCCGAAGATGGCGGCGAGATCGGCCGCGCCCAATGGCTGCAGTCGCTGGCGGCGCGCGTGCCGTCATCCGTGCACATGAACCCGGTGCTGCTGAAGCCACAATCGGAAACCGGCAGCCAGATCATCGTGCAGGGCAAGGTCTGGGGTCACGCCAAGGGCAGGGATTATCAGGCGCTGAAGCCGCAGCTGCTTGGTGCGGTACTCGAAAGCTTCGCCACCATGCGGGCAGGAACCGATCTCGTCATCGTCGAGGGGGCCGGTTCCCCTGCCGAGATCAATCTACGACGCGGCGATATCGCCAATATGGGCTTTGCGACACGCGCCAATGTTCCGGTGGTGCTCGTCGGCGATATAGACCGTGGCGGCGTGATCGCGTCGCTGGTCGGCACATATCATATTCTGCCGGAGGAAGACCGGCGGATGATCCGCGGCTATCTGATCAACAAGTTTCGTGGCGATGTCTCGCTGTTCGGTGAGGGCATAGAGGCGATTGGCGGCTTCACGGGCTGGCAGTGTCATGGCGTCGTGCCGTGGTTGAAGGCGGCGGCGCGTCTGCCGGCCGAGGATTCCGTCGTGCTGGAGCGGCTTGCCCGCGGCTCCTCCGGCGCGTTGAAGATCGCCGTGCCCGTGCTGTCGCGCATCGCCAATTTCGACGATCTCGATCCGCTGCGGGCCGAGCCCGACGTCGATCTGGTCTTTGTAAGGCCTGGTGAGCATTTGCCTGCCGACGCGGGACTTGTGGTGCTGCCTGGCTCCAAGTCCACGATCGGTGACCTCCTCGATCTGCGCGAGCAGGGATGGGATCGCGATATCGCCACGCATATGCGCCGCGGCGGTCGCGTCATCGGCATTTGCGGTGGCTATCAGATGCTTGGCCATACAGTCTATGACCCGCTCGGCATTGAGGGATCGGTCACCGAGACACCGGGATTGGGCCTATTGGATGTCGAGACGGAAATGGCGCCGGAGAAGACGGTGCGCAACAGCCTCGCTGTCTCGAAAGAATATGACGTTCCGCTATCGGGCTATGAAATTCATCTCGGCGTGACGCGCGGCGCCGATTGCGACCGACCCTCGACTGTCATCGACGGTCGGCCCGATGGGGCGATATCGCCGGACGGCCGCGTCATGGGCACGTATCTTCATGGCCTCTTCGGTAGCGATGCCTATCGGGCGAGGCTGCTGGCGAGCTTCGGCCTGGCCGGCGAGCGGATGGATTATCGCGCCAGCGTCGATGCGGCGCTGGACGACATTGCGAGGGAACTGGAAGACGTACTCGATCCCGCCTGGCTCGACAGCCTTGTGGGCTAGAACGGTTAGCTTTTCGCAGAATTCCTGAACCGCTTCCGCTCTTTGTTTCCTCGCAATTCCGGACGGAAAACCGCCGCGGACTTTTCCTGGCGTTGCCCTAGAGTTCGCCCGACACTTCGCGGCGGCGGCGGTCGAGTTCTTCACTGTAGCGACGCAGTGTGTAGCTCTCCGTCAGCAGGCCGATGACCTTGCGTTCGATCAGGTCGTTGACCACGACGAGCGCTTCACTCTTGGTCTGGTCGAACATGGCGGCGGCCTGCTTGGCGTTCATCTGCGGCTGCAGGAACTCGTTGCGGAGCTGGATGAAATCGGCGAGCCCGTGTTCCTCGTCGTCCTTTTCGATCGGGCTTGCATAGATATCGGGCACGAGAACCATTCCGGAATATTTCTCGTTCTTGTCGATCAGGATGACGCGCTGGGCCGAGCCGATCGGGAAATTCCTGCGGAATTCCTCGATGCTCATGTCGATGCTGCCCGTATGAACATCGGGGCGCATCATTCGGGCGACGGTCAGATTGCGGATCCAGCCGACGTCGTGGGCGCTGCGGATGCTTTCGCCGCGCAGATGGAAGCGCCATGTGGCGAAGGAGTAGCCGAAGGTGGTGCGCACTACCAGCGACGAGGTGATGACGGCGGCCAGAACCAGGGCGGTGATCGGAAAGTCCCCAGTGATTTCAAGCGCCAGGAAGGTCATTGTCAGAGGCCCGCCGATGATTGCAACGGCAAGCGAGCTCATGCCGACTACGGCATAGACGACCGGCGTCAGCGTCGCATGATCGAAATAGGGGGCGCAATAGGCGAAGATCTTGCCGAGCAGCGCGCCCATGAACAGCGAGGCGAAGAACAGTCCACCTCTGAAACCGGAGCCGATCGATATCGCCGAGGCGAGCGATTTCAGCAGGAATAGACCCACCAAGGCGCCCAGCGTCACGTCCGTAGACAGATTGAGATGCAGTGCGCCATGGCCGGCCGAAAGAACCTGCGGCGAGATCAGCGCCAGTGTTCCGACGACCAGGCCGCCCAGTGCGGGCCGGAAGGGCGGCGCGATGGAGCTCTTGCGTGCCAGCTCTTCGACCCAGGCGACGCCCTGCATGATCAGGATGCCGATACCGGCGCAGAAGGCGCCGAGCAGGATGGCTGGAAGATAGTCTGCCGGGACGATCGCGCCGAAATGATCGATATCGATGGCGAAGTCGTCGCCCGCAAGCAGCCTTGCGATCATCGTTGAAATCAGTGCCGAGACGACGACGGGCGTCAGCGTGAGGATGGAATAGCTGCCGATGATCAACTCGAAGGCGTAGAAGGCGCCGGTGAGCGGCGCATTGAAGGCGGCGGCGATAGCGCCGGCCGCGCCGCAGCCGACGAGCATGCGTAGATCGGCGCGCCGCATCTGCATCTTGTAGCCGAATTTCGAGGCGATGCCGGCGGCGATCTGTGTGTAACCTGCTTCAAGCCCGACAGAGGCTCCAAAGCCGTTCGAGATCAGGTTCTGCACTGCGACGATGATGCTGTCCGTGAGCGACATGCGGCCGCCATGCAGCGCATTGGCTTCGATCGGGTCGACCATCGGCTTCTTGCGCGTGCGCGACAATATATAGAGCAGTATGCCGAGGATGATTCCGCCAGCGATCGGGGCGATGAACAACACCGATTTGTCGGGAATCGCCATTGCCGCCGAACTCAAGCGTTCGTAGTCGGTTATGCCGTAGATGAGGCTGTGAAGCTTGCGCGAGATATAGCTCATCGCGGTTACGGCGCAGCCGGACGCTATTCCCACCAGCGCGCCGGCGAAAACAAGGCCCAATTCGCCACGGCGCAGCAATGCCCTGAAGCGACCGAGATCGAATAGGGCCGAGAAGACGCCGAGGCGTCGCGGTTGGAATTTCTGCAACATGGGAAGCGAACGTTACGGTTTTGCTCGAATATGAGGGCTTACCCTCTATAAACTTCTAACATCAAAGAAATACGGCAAAAAAACCGCTGGCTTAATGGGAATTTTCAGCTGATTTCGCAATCAGGATGGCTAAGGTCGCATCCATGCCCTTGATTGACTTGAACTAAGTGAAAGCCTAATCATTGCGGCATAACGAATGGTTCCTGAGCGGCGATCCGCCGCATGGGATGAAAAGGGAATGTGACGGGACGGACCCAATCCGGGCGTCCTCATCACAGCCGACCCCGCGACTGTAGAGCGGTCAGGGTCTTTCGTTCGGTTTGAAGTCTATTTCGTCGATGATTCGCATGGGGCGAACGGGGCGGGGCAGGCGCAAATCGAAAAAGCCACTGGCGTGGCATCATGATCAACCGGGGCTGGACGCCTCTCATTCTACGAATCGTCCGCCTTTTCATGATGGATTGCCGGGAAGGCGAGAAAGACCCGCTGGCGCACGATCGGGGGCGACCGGTTTCGGTCTGCCCCCGTCGCGGCGCCTTATCCGCGAGCCAGGAGACCTGCCATGCGTGCCGGGCGCAGAGCCTGTTCTGGGACGAGAGTTCCGCTGCCAGCACGGAGGTTGTCGTGGCACAAGATGAGTTTTCGGCGTGTAGACGCCCGTTTTCCGGTTTCAGCTGCGTGCTGCCAACCCTCGTTTTTCTGTGGGAGCGGGCGTAGCGCATGTCGTCTTCGATTTCCCGAGCCATTTTCGTCCTCGGTGGCGCGCGTTCCGGCAAATCCAGATTCGCAGAATCTCTGGTTTCGGATACCGGCCTCGAGCGTCACTATGTGGCGACAGGTCAGGCGTGGGACGATGAGATGCGCGAACGCATTACCCAACATCGTGCCGACCGCGGCGATCTCTGGCAGACGCATGAGGAGCCGATCGACCTTGTCGCGCGGCTCGCCGCCATCGACGCCGAGGGGCGAGCCGTGCTTGTCGACTGCCTGACGCTCTGGGTCACCAATCTGATGATGGCGGAGCGTGACATGGCGGCGGAGTTTGCCGCTCTCGCCGAATTTCTGCCACGGGCACGATCGCGGCTCGTTTTCGTATCCAACGAAGTTGGTCTCGGCATCGTGCCGGAAAATCGCATGGCGCGCGAATTTCGCGATCATGCCGGCCGCCTGCACCAGATGGTCGCGGCGGCGAGCGCCGAAGTTTATTTTATCGCAGCGGGCCTGCCGCTGAAAATGAAGGGTTGATCCATATGAACCAGGAAAAGATTCCCGCCACCGTCATCACCGGCTTCCTGGGAGCCGGCAAGACGACGATGATCCGCAACCTCCTGCAGAATGCCGGCGGCAAGAAGATCGCTTTGATCATCAACGAGTTCGGCGATCTCGGCGTCGACGGGGACGTGCTGAAGGGCTGCGGCGCGGAGAACTGCACCGAAGACGATATCATCGAGCTGACCAACGGCTGCATCTGCTGCACCGTCGCCGACGATTTCATTCCGACCATGACGAAGCTTTTGGAGCGCGATGCACGTCCAGATCACATTGTCATCGAAACCTCCGGTCTTGCGCTGCCGCAGCCGCTGGTCGCCGCCTTCAACTGGCCCGACATTTGCACCCACGTTACCGTCGATGGCGTCATCACCGTGGTCGATAGCGCTGCCGTTGCCGCCGGGCGTTTCGCCGACGATCACGACGCTGTGGAAGCCCGCCGTGTCGAGGACGATTCTCTCGATCACGAAAGCCCGATCGAGGAACTGTTCGAGGATCAGCTGACCTGCGCCGATCTGATCGTGCTCAACAAGACCGACCTGATCGATATCGACGGCCTCGGCCGTGTCCGCGCCGAAGTCGCCTCGCGCACCGCCCGCAAGCCGACGATCATCGAAGCGAAGAACGGCGACGTGCCGGCCGCTATCCTGCTTGGTCTCGGTATCGGCACCGAAGGCGATATCGCCAACCGCAAATCGCATCACGAGCTGGAGCATGAGGACGGCACGCCGCACGACCACGATGAATTCGATAGTTTCGTCGTCGAACTCGGCCCGATTGCCGACCCGGCCACCTTTGTCGATGCTCTGAAGGGCGTGATCGCCGAGCATGACGTGCTGCGCCTCAAGGGCTTCGTCGATGTTCCCGGCAAGCCCATGCGCCTGCAGCTGCAGGCTGTCGGCAGCCGCATCGATACCTATTTCGATCGCGCCTGGACACCGGGTGAAGCCCGTGCGACCCGACTTGTGGTGATCGGCTTGCACGAGATGGACGAGACGATCGTTCGCAAGGCGATCGAAGCTTTGGTCTAAGGGAAGTCCATGCACCTCCTTCTAGCTCAAAAAGGAACGATCAGCGACGGCGAGGAGGCGATCGATCTCGGGCAGTCGCCCGGCGATATCCTCTTTCTGTCGGCCGCCGACACCGAGCTTGCGGCGATTGCCGCAGCGAATGGTGAGGATGACCGTTCCCTTCGGCTTGCAAGCCTGATGAGCCTCAAGCATCCGATGTCCGTCGATACCTATGTTGGCAGGACGGCCCGGCATGCGAAGCTCATCATCGTGCGGGCGCTGGGAGGGGCGAGCTACTTCCATTATGCTCTGGAGGCGCTGCACGCCTGTGCGGCGCGCCAGGGTGCCTTGATTGCGGTGCTGCCGGGGGATTCGAAACCCGACCCGGGGCTGACGCCTTTTTCCAACGTCGCGCTCGATGATCTCAATGCACTCTGGTCCTATCTGATCGAGGGCGGCGAGACGAATTCGCGGGCGTTTCTTAGCTATGCCGAGGCGATGCTCTCCGGCGCCGAGAAGCCCATGCCTGCCGCGCCCTTGATGAAGGCTGGCATCTGGTGGCCGGGCAAGGGTGTGATCGGCGTCGAAGAATGGAGGAGGGTTTCCGTTTCGGGGGTGGCAGTCCCAGAGGGACTCGAACCCCGGACCGTCGCCATTTCCTTCTATCGGGCGCTGGTCCAGAGCGGCGAGACGAAGCCTGTCGAAGCCATGATAGAGGCTGTCATCGCCGAGGGCATGCGGCCGCTGCCGGTCTTTGCCTATAGTCTCAAGGATGCGGTGTCCGTCGGTATTCTCGAAAGCGTCTTTACCGAGTTGAAGCCGGGCGTAGTCGTCAATTCCACGGGCTTTGCTGTTTCAGCGCCGGGCGCGGATCGTCAGGCGACGGTGCTGGAGACGGGCGAGGCCGTCGTTCTGCAGGCGATCTTCTCGGCTTCGTCGAAGGAAGCCTGGGAGGCATCCTCGCAGGGGCTTTCGGCGCGCGATCTCGGTATGAACGTGGCGTTGCCCGAGGTCGACGGGCGCGTTCTTGCCCGTGCCGTGTCCTTCAAGGCGGCCGCCCGCTATGATGAAAGGGTCGAGGCCAATATCGTCGCCAGCGAACCGCTAGAGGATCGCATGAGCTATACGGTGCGGCTTGCTGCCAATTGGGCGCGGCTGCGCAATACGCCGCCCGGTGATCGCCGCGTTGCGCTTGTCATGGCAAATTATCCCAACCGCGATGGGCGCCTCGGCAACGGCGTCGGGCTCGATACGCCGGCCGGCACGATCGAGGTGCTGAAGGCGATGCAAGCGGCGGGTTATGGCGTTGCCGATCTACCTGCCGATGGCGATGCGCTGATGCGGCATCTGGCGGAAGGCCCGACAAATTCGGGGCATGATGGCCGTATCGTTCGCGAGACGCTTTCCTTCAGTGACTACAAGGATTTCTTCGCGTCACTTCCGAAACAGATTCAGGATGAGATCACGGCGCGCTGGGGCGAGCCGGAGGCAGACCCTTACGCACTCGATGGCGGTTTTGCCCTGCCGTTCACCCGTTTCGGCGAGGTGCTTGTCGGCATCCAGCCGGCCCGCGGATACAATATCGATCCGAAGGAGAGCTACCACTCTCCCGATCTCGTGCCGCCGCACGGCTATCTGGCCTTCTATGCCTTCCTGCGCCGCTCCTTCGACGCCCATGCGGTCATCCACATGGGCAAGCATGGCAATCTCGAATGGCTGCCGGGCAAGGCGCTAGCCCTATCGGAGGTTTGTTATCCGGAAGCGATTCTTGGGCCACTGCCGAACCTCTATCCCTTCATCGTCAACGATCCCGGCGAGGGCACACAGGCCAAGCGCCGCACGAGTGCCGTCATCATCGACCACTTGACGCCGCCGCTGACGCGCGCCGAAAGCTACGGTCCGCTGAAGGATCTGGAGGCACTGGTCGACGAGTATTATGAGGCCTCTGGCGGCGACCCCCGCCGCATCCGGCTGCTCCGCAAGCAGATCCTCGATCTCGTCGCCGATATCGGTCTCGATCAGGATGCCGGTATCGCCAAGGGTGAGGGCGAAGACGAAGCGTTGAAGAAACTCGACGCCTATCTCTGCGACCTCAAGGAAATGCAGATCCGCGATGGCCTGCACATCTTCGGCGTTTCGCCTTCCGGGCGATTGCTGACGGATTTGACGGTGGCACTGGCAAGAGTGCCGCGTCGGCTGGGTGAGGGTGGCGATCAGAGCCTGCAGCGGGCGATTGCTCGGGATGCTTTGGGCGGGACAGAGAATTCGGTGGGTGTGGAGGGTGCGGCACCCCCCTCTGTCGCTTTTGCGACATCTCCCCCACAAGGGGAGAGATCGGTAAGGCTCAGCACTTCCTCCGACCAAAGCGAAGTCGCTGATACAGTTGATGGAGATGTGGGAAAGCCGGGCGGCATATTCCCACCAAGCTCCCCCCTTGGGGGGGAGATGTCAGCGAAGCTGACAGAGGGGGGTATCTCTCCACGCAAAGCTTTCGACCCTTTGGACTGCGACATGGCCGCCGAATGGACCGGCCCGCGCCCCGGCATCCTCCAAGACATCTCCGACGCCCTCTGGCGTACCCAGGGGGACACCGTCGAGCGTATCGAGCTTCTGGCCGCGAAATTCGTTGATGGCGACATAGCCTGCCCGGAGAGTTGGCCGCATACCGGCATGGTTCTCAGTGAGATTGCCTCAAAGCTCCAGCCGTCCATCCTGGCCTGCGGCGATGCGGAAATCGCAGCCCTGCTCAAAGGCCTCGACGGCCGTTTCGTGTCCCCCGGACCCTCCGGTGCGCCGACGCGCGGCCGACCCGACGTTCTGCCGACGGGGCGGAATTTCTATTCGGTCGACAGCCGGGCTGTACCGACGCCGGCCGCCTACGAGCTTGGTAAAAAATCGGCCGAACTGCTGATCCGTCGCTATGTGCAGGATCATGGCGAATGGCCCGTCTCCTTCGGGCTGACAGCCTGGGGCACGTCGAACATGCGCACGGGGGGCGATGACGTCGCGCAGGCGCTGGCACTGATCGGCGTCAAACCCGTCTGGGATATGACCTCTCGCCGCGTCACCGGCTACGAGATCATCGCGCCGGCAATGCTCAGGCGGCCGCGCGTCGATGTCACGCTGCGCATCTCCGGCTTTTTCCGTGACGCGTTTCCCGAGCAGATCGCCCTGTTCGACAAGGCAATCCGCGCTGTCGGCATGCTCGATGAGGATGCTGCCGACAATCCGATTGCAGCGCGCATGCGTGGCGAGATCGCGCGGCTTGAAGCCGCCGGCCTCGACACGGCTTCTGCCAGCCGCAGGGCCGGCTATCGCATCTTTGGGTCGAAGCCCGGAGCCTATGGTGCCGGTCTACAGGCACTCATTGATGAGAAGGGATGGGAACGGCGTGCCGATCTGGCTGAAGCCTATCTCGTCTGGGGCAGCTATGCCTATGGCGCCGGCGAGGAAGGCCGGGCCGAGCGCGGTGTCTTCGAGGAGCGATTGCGCTCGATCCAGGCGGTCGTGCAGAACCAGGACAACCGCGAGCATGATCTGCTCGACAGCGACGATTATTATCAGTTCGAGGGCGGCATGGCGGCGGCGGCCGAGCAGCTTGGCGGCACGCGCCCTTCGATCTATCACAACGATCATTCTAGGCCGGAAAAACCTGTGATCCGCTCGCTTGAAGAAGAGATCGGCCGGGTCGTGCGCGGACGCGTCGTCAATCCCAAGTGGATCGATGGTATCATGCGCCATGGTTACAAGGGCGCCTTCGAGATCGCGGCAACGGTGGATTATCTTTTCGCTTTCGCCGCGACGACGGGGGCGGTGCGCAATCATCATTTCGAGGCCGTCTATCAGGCCTTCGTGGTCGATCAGAACGTGCGGGATTTCATGGCGGAGAAGAATCCGGCTGCACTGCGGGACATGCGGGAGCGTCTGCTTGAAGCGATCGACCGCAAGCTCTGGACGCCGAGAAGCAATTCGGCACGGTTCGATCTGGAGAGCCTGAAAGAGGGCAAGGAGGCGGCGGCATGAGTGCGGTCGATGAGCTCCTGGTTGCTTTTCAGAATTATTTGCAGTCGCGCAGCGATCTGGTGCTGCAGCATTTTATTAGGGGTTTTGACTGGTCGATGAAGGAGCGCTCGCTTCCGGCACGCGATCTTCCTGTGGTTGCCTATCTTCGCGAGCGTGACCAAGCTGCCGATGGTGCTGAAGGGGCTTTGCTCGATCGGCTCTCTCGCTCAACGGATCTGCTGCATTGGGCGCAGACCTATAGCATCACCGATTTTGGCGAAGATTTCCTGCAGAGATATGGCTGGGTAGAGCTCTTCGGTACACGCGGCCATTTCGCAAGCGAGGAGATGGCGGGGGGCTTCCTGCTGCTTGGCCCTGGCGTCCACTATCCGGATCATCATCATGTGGCCGAGGAGATTTATATCCCTCTGACCGATGGCTCCCTATGGAGCAAGGACGCGCAGCCGTTCCTGCCACGCTGGTCGGGCGAGATCATCCATCACCCCTCGAACATCCGCCATGCCATGCGCACGGAAGATGAGCCGCTTGTCGCGCTCTACCTCTGGCGTGGCGGGCCGTTGGCACAGAAATCGATCATATCAGGGAGAATGCAATGAGCGACGAATTGGCCGAAACCGGCGCGGACGCACCGAAGAATGACGATGCCCGTCACGCCGACAAGATGGCCAAGAAAAAGGCTGCGCGCGACAAGATCATGGCGACCAAAAACGATGAGAAAGGTTTGATCATCGTCCATACCGGTAAGGGCAAGGGCAAGTCCTCGTCCGCCTTCGGCATGATCTTCCGTCACATCGCCCATGGGAAGCCGAGCGCCGTCGTGCAGTTCATCAAGGGTGCCATGTGGACCGGCGAGCGCGACCTGATCGAGAAGCATTTTGCCGATCTCTGCCAGTTCCATACGATGGGTGAAGGTTTCACCTGGGAGACGCAGGACCGCGCCCGCGACGTGGCGGCGGCGTCGGCTGCCTGGGAGAAGGCGAAGGAGCTGATCCGCGACGAGCGGAATTCGATGGTGCTGCTCGATGAAATCAACATCGCGCTGCGCTATGACTATCTCGATATCAACGAGGTGCTTGAGTTCCTGAAGACTGAGAAGCCCTACATGACCCATGTGGTCTTGACGGGCCGTAACGCCAAGGAAGAGCTGATCGAGATTGCCGATCTCGTCACCGAGATGGAATTGATCAAGCATCCCTTCCGCTCCGGAATCAAGGGACAGCCGGGCGTCGAGTTCTGATCATTCGCCGGGCATTCAGCTGCCCGGCAGCATCGCCCTTAACGCTTCCGCCGTCTGCGGGTTCGCGGGAAAGAAGGATTCGATCGCCAGTTCCGACAGAGTGACATCGACTGGTGTGCCGAAGACGGTCGTGGTGGACAGAAATGAAAGATGTCCCGTCTCGGTGACAAGTTCCAGAGGTACGGCAATGCCGGCGAAATCGCGCTCCGGAGCCGCCGATTTCGGGGCATGCGGTGCGGGATAGGCTGACAGTTCCTGCAGCAGTTTTTTCAAAACAGGATCGCCTGTCGCCGATATCTGCTGGCGTAGGCGTTCAAGCAGATGTGCCCGCCATTCATGGAGATTGGCGATCCGAGGCGCCAAGCCGTGGGGGTGCAGGCTGAGCCGCAGGACGTTAATTGGTCCTTCGGTCAGCGAGGCATCGCTCACCCCCGCGAGCAGCGGAGCGACGGCGGCATTGGCGGCGATGAGCGTCCAATGTCGGTCGACGGCCAGAGCCGGGAAGGGCTCGTGACCTTTCAGCAGCATATCGATCGCCCGCCGCGCCGGGGCAAGTGCCGGATCGTCCAACTTGCGTTCGGGAAAGACCGGTGCAAATCCGGCCGCGAGAAGCATGGGGTTGCGATCGCGCAAGGGCACGCCGAGCCGTTCTGCGAGATGCATCAGCATCTCGCGGCTTGGGAGCGCCCGCCCGCTCTCGATGAAGCTCAGATGTCGCTGCGATATATCGGCTTCGAGGGCGAATTCGAGCTGGCTCAGGCGGCGGCGTTGCCGCCATTCGCGCAGATGGTCGCCGAGAGAGCGGACCGGGTTCATCATGCGGCAGCCGGCAGCTGGTCGATGAAGCCGTGAACGGACTTCAGCTGGTCGCCTTCGAGGATGGCGAAATCCGTGCCCTTGATCAGCGGCTCGACATCGGCCGGACCGAAGCCCCAGGAGAAGCGGAGATTGTCGCCATGGCGATCACCGTCGGTGATGAGCGTGAAGCGGAAGCCGGGGAAGCGATCGTGTGCAGCGGTAACCAGCGCATGGATCTGCTCCCGATCGTCGGCGCGCATCATCGGGTCGACATAGCTGCAATTTTCCGTCCATGCCTCGGCGATGAGCGCACGCCGGCGGTCGGTATCGGCCTCGTTCCAGATGGCGATATAGCGGTCTGCAATGGTGTTTGCGTCAGTCATCGGTCAACTCCTTTGGATCTCCTGAACCGTTCAGGCAGGGCGATCATCGGCGCGTACCGAAGCACTATCAATTACGTCGGAGGTAATCAAAGGCCGGATCTTACAATCCCAGCCAGATCCTTACCGGATGCGTGGGGTCGGCCAGCAACTTGATCGCAAAGGCGATGCAGACGATGACCAGCAGCGGCTTGATCAGTTTGGCGCCGATGCGCATGGCGAGCCGCGAGCCGAGCTGGGCGCCGAGGAATTGGCCAACACCCATCGTCAGCCCGACCTTCCAAAGGATGGCGCCGGAGAAGATGAAGACGATCAGGCCCCCGAGGTTTGAGCCGAAGTTGAGCAGCTTCGTATGTGCCGTTGCCTTCAGCAGGCCGAAGCCGGCGAGCGTCACGAAGGCGAGCATCAGGAATGAGCCTGTGCCCGGCCCGAAGGCGCCGTCATAGAAGCCGATGAGGGGTACCAGCGTCACGCCGAAAAGTCCGGCACTCATGCGTCGATGTTTTTCGACATCGCCGAGATTGGGCTTCATGGCGAAGTAGAGCGCGATCGCGATCAGCAGGAAGGGCAGGATGATGCGCAGAACTTCGCTCGGCATGACTGTCGCCAGCAGCGCGCCGAGCATGCCTCCAAGGACCGCCATTGCGGCCATCGGAAGCTGTTCGCGAAGCCTGACATGTCCTTGCCGGGCGTAGGCGATCGTCGCCGAGGCCGCGCCGCAGATCGACTGCACCTTATTCGTGCCAAGGGTCTGTAGCGGCGGAATACCCGATAGCAGCATGGCGGGTACGGTGATCAGCCCGCCGCCGCCCGCAATGGAATCGACGAAGCCGGCAAAGAATGCGGCGGCAAACAGCAGGAGCAGGATCTGGAATGTAATATCTGGCAAGGCGGGAACTCGAAGGCGGGAAATCAGCGGCCTTCTGGCACTTCGCCTGCCGCAAGGCAATTGCTATCAGGACACACCAGGCGAAATTGACGTGCCGAAAGGCGCCCGCTACAGCTGTCACATCGGCCGATGCCGTTGGGAGCGACCATGACGACATATGCCAATTCCACCCGCCGGTATCTTCTGGGTCTTGGCTGCGAGCGCGGCACGGACTGGAATGACGTGCGGATGCTTGCGGAAAGAGCGTTCCAGGAGGTCGGGATTGGGAGCGACCAGGTTCTGGCCGTCGTCTCGATCGATACGCGCATGGATGAGCCGGCCATCCTCGAGACTGCCACGCATTTCCGCCTTCCGGCCCGCTTTTTCAAGGCGGCGGCACTGGAGCGGGAGACTCCGAGGCTGAAGAACCCCTCCGAGATCGTCTTTGCTCATGTCGGTTGCCACGGTGTCGCCGAGGCTGCTGCACTGGCGGCCGCCGGCCCGGATTCGGAGCTTGTGCTTCCCAAGATCAAGTCCGGCTTTGCTACAGCGGCGATCGCCAGGATCGCCTGAGCAGCGAATTCGCCACGCAAATCTCACAAATGCTCCATAGGACATCGCCACGGCATTCCGCCATCGGCGGTTCTCGTGTATGCCGATAAGTCAAGCGCGATCCGCCACGGGAGGAAGTTTCCGGAAGATCAAGCTTATTCAGTATGTTGGTAAGGAAAAATCATGCATAAGGTCATTTATGATACGGATCCGGGCGTCGATGACGCCATGGCGCTTCTCTTTCTGCATCGTCACCCGAATATCGACCTTCTTGGCGTGACGACGGTTTTTGGCAACGCCTCGGTTGATACGACGACGCGCAACGCGCTGTTTCTGAAGCGCGAGTGGAATATTCCGTGCCCGGTCGCGCGCGGCGCCAGCGTAACTTTCGATCCCTCGCGGCAGGAACGGTCGTGGCCGACCGTCGTTCACGGTCATAACGGTCTCGGCGACATCGACGTGCCCGAGACGATCGACCTGCCGGCCGATCCGCGGCCTGCCTATCAGTTCATCATCGACACCGTCCGTGCCAATCCGGGTGAGGTGACCCTGGTCGCCGTCGGCCGCATGACAAATCTGGCCTTGGCGCTGAAGCATGATCCCGAAATCGCCTCGCTCGTGAAGGGTGTCGTGATCATGGGCGGTAATTTCTACGTACCGGGCAATGTCACTCCGGTCGCGGAAGCCAATATTCACGGCGATCCGGAAGCCGCCGATTTCATCATGAAGGCGCACTGGAAGGTCGTCGTGGTCGGTCTCGACGTCACGTCGGTAACGACCATGAGCCGCAGCTATCTGGCTGACATGGCAAAGGCGGGCGGGCCGTCTGTGCAGCTGCTGTCCGACCTCTCGCAGTCCTATATCGATTTCTACAAGCATGCGGTCGAAGACGGCATGATGGTCCACGACAGCTGCGCGTGCGTCTATGTCGTGGCGCCCGAGCTGTTCGACACGATCGAGGGATCGATCCGCGTCGTCTGCGGCGGCATTGCCGATGGCCAGACGATCATCAAGCAGGATGGCCGCCGCTTCCCGCCGGGCGATTGGGACAATCTTCCGAGCCAGATCGCCTGCACCGGCATTCGCTCGCAGCAGGTTCTCGATCTGATCCGCGACGTGATTCTGGGCAAGGTGAAGCACTAAGCCCCGTGAAGGGGGCGATTGCGCCCCCCTTCACAATTCGCTGAAGGCCATTCTTCCAGCTCTATCAGGAACCTATTTGAGTTTCCGGATATATTGAGTCCGGAACGCCATGCGATCGATCGGCTATTTTTCTTTTCCTGTCGTCGTTGGAAAAGCCCATAGCGTGCTGTCGCTCATGCCGGGAGGGTGTGTGACGTAATGTTTGCGATGGGAGCGATGTCGAACCGAGATCGCCTTATCCCGTTCTCAACATTGCAATTTCGCCCATCCGGGCATAGGACACATGGGATGAACGATACCGCCTTTTCCAATCTGCCGGTCCTCGAGCCGGGGTCCGTCTGGCTTGTCGGCGCCGGGCCGGGCGATCCGGGGCTTTTGACCCTGCTGGCCGCCAAGGGATTGGCCGAGGCAGATATCATCGTGCATGATGCGCTCGTCAACGAAGATTGCCTGAAACTCGCGCGCCCAGGCGCCGTTCTGGAATATGCCGGCAAGCGCGGCGGCAAGCCGTCGGCCAAGCAACGGGATATTTCGCTGCGGCTGGTGGAGTTGGCGCGCGCCGGCAAGCGTGTTCTGCGGCTGAAGGGTGGTGATCCCTTCGTGTTCGGGCGCGGCGGCGAGGAAGCGCTGATGCTCGTCCAGCATGGCATTCCCTTCCGCATCGTGCCTGGTATTACGGCCGGGATTGGCGGTCTTGCCTATGCCGGTATTCCCGTGACCCATCGCGACGTCAACCACGCCGTCACCTTCCTGACCGGCCATGATTCGTCCGGTGTCGTACCGGATGCGATCGACTGGGAAGCAATCGGCAGGGGATCGCCCGTCATCGTCATGTATATGGCGATGAAGCACATTGCTCAGATCAGCGCCAATCTCATCGCTGCCGGCCGCTCGGCCGAAGAGCCTGTTGCCTTCGTCTGCAACGCGGCTACGCCCTCTCAACAGGTATTGGAAACGACGCTTGGGCGTGCGCTTCAAGATGTCGAAGCCTCCGGCCTCGAGCCGCCCGCGATTGTCGTTGTCGGCGAGGTGGTGAAACTGCGGCCGTCGCTCGATTGGTTGGGCGCGCTTTCCGGCCGCATGCTGGTGCCATCAGCCGAAAGGCCGGGCGAGAGCGGACACAAGGTGCCGGCATGAGCGGCCTTCTGATCGCGGCACCCTCTTCCGGCTCCGGCAAGACCACATTTACGCTCGGTCTGCTGCGGGCGCTGCGAAACAAGGGTGTTGCGGTCGCATCCGGCAAGGCCGGACCGGACTATATCGATCCCGCCTTTCATGCGGCAGCGGTCGGATCAGCCTGCCTCAACTTCGATCCCTGGGCCATGCGCGCCGAACTCATTTCCGCGAACGCCGCGCTTCATCGTGCCGGCGGACGGATGCTCATTATCGAGGGGATGATGGGCCTCTTCGATGGCGCTGCCGACGGCACGGGTACGCCGGCCGATCTCGCCGCCTTGCTCGGCCTGTCCGTTGTGCTCGTCGTCGATTGCTCGCGCATGTCGCAATCGGTTGCGGCGGTCGTCAGCGGGTTTGCCAATTTTCGCGCCGATATCCGCATCGCTGGTGTTGTGCTCAATCGCGTTGCCAGCGACAGGCATGAGAAAATGCTGCGTCAGGCATTAAATGCGGTGCGTATGCCCGTCGTCGCCGTTATCCGCAGTGATGCCAGCCTGGCATTGCCGGAGCGGCATCTCGGCCTGGTGCAGGCGGGAGAGCACGGGGCGCTCGAGCAATTTATTGAGGCGGCCGCGGAGGTCGTGTCGAAGGCCTGCGATTTCGAGCTGCTCTTGCGGGCGGCGCAGCAGCATGTCGTCCGTCCTTCGGTTGCCAATATCGCCCGCCTGATGCCGTTCGGCCAGCGCATTGCCGTAGCGCGGGATATCGCCTTCGCCTTCTGCTACGAGCATATGCTGCTCGGCTGGAAGCGACGCGGCGCGGAAATATCCTTCTTTTCGCCGCTCGCGGACGAAGCCCCTTCGGCCGATGCCGATGCCGTCTATCTGCCGGGCGGCTATCCGGAATTGCATGCCGAAAAGCTTGCCGCCGCCCAGCATTTCAAGGGTGGTTTGAAGGCAGCGGCGGCGCGCGGTGCGCGCATCTATGGCGAGTGCGGCGGGTACATGGTGCTTGGCGAGGGTCTTGTGGATGCGGCAGGCGTCCGTCACGGGATGCTCGGCCTCTTGCCCGTCGTGACCAGCTACGAGAAACGGCAGCGTCATTTAGGCTATCGGCGCGTGGTGCCGCTTGCCGGTTCCTTCTTTGAGAAGCCGATGACGGCGCATGAGTTTCACTATTCGACGATCGTATCGGAAGGCGAGGCGGACCGCCTGTTTGCGGTCAGGGACGCGCTCGATAGCGATCTCGGTGCAGCTGGTCTGCAACGCGCCAATGTCGCCGGTTCCTATATGCACCTGATCGATCTCGCCGGTGAAGCCGCATGACCAACAGGATCATCCATGGCGGCGGCATCACTGCGGCGGCGCGCCAATATGGCGGACGTCCGGAGGAATGGCTGGATCTGTCGACCGGCATCAACCCCAATCCGGTTTCGTTGCCCGAGATTCCCATTGCCGCATGGCATCGGCTGCCCGATCAATACTTGCAGGAGCGGGCGCGTGAGGCGGCGAGGGGCTATTATCGCAGCGGCGATATCTCGCCATTGCCGGTTCCCGGCACGCAATCGGTCATCCAATTGCTTCCGAGGTTCGTGACCGGCGGCAGTGTCGCGATCCTCTCGCCGACCTATGGCGAATATGCGCGCGCCTTCACGCTGGCCGGCCTGCAGGTTCGCCAGGTTTCGACAATTGCCGAACTCACCGCCGCCGACAGCCTCGTGGTCGCCGTCAACCCGAACAATCCCGATGGGCGGACCCTGTCGGTCGAGCAGCTGCGGGAGCTGCATGACAGGCAGCGCGAGCACGACGGCATTCTTCTGGTCGACGAGGCTTTCGGCGATATCGAACCGAAGGCAAGCATGGCGCCTTTTGCTGCCGCGATGCCGAACCTCATTATCTTCCGCTCCTTCGGAAAATTTTTCGGCCTGGCCGGCCTGCGGCTGGGTTTCGTGATTGCCGAAGCCTCGATCATGGCTCGTTTCGAGGATTGGCTCGGGCCCTGGGCGGTTTCCGGCCCGGCCCTTTCGATTGCAGCTTCCCTCATGGAAAGCGACACAAGCGCCATCCGAAACCGCATTCTTCACCGGCATTCGGCGCTGGAGGCGGTTCTCCAGCGCTCGAGGCTGGATGTTGCGGGAGGCACGGCCCTATTTGCACTGGTTGCAGACGACCGCGCCGAGGGCATATATACGCATCTCTGCCGTCATCATATTCTGGTCCGCAAGTTCGATTATGCGCGCAATTGGCTGCGTTTCGGGCTGGCTCCGGACGAGGGGGCGGACGAAAGACTCGCCGGGGTACTAAAGGATTATTTGCCATGACCGCCGACGAACATTTGCTCATTCTGGTCCTTGCTTTGCTGCTCGATCGCATCGTCGGCGATCCCGACTGGCTTTGGCAGCGCTTTCCGCATCCGGTCGTGCTGTTCGGCAACGCGATTTCATCTTTCGACCGCCGGTTCAACGCAAAACACCTGCCGGGCGTCCTGCGCCGTCGCAACGGGCTCATGTCGATCGTCGCGCTGCTCATGGGAGCCGTGATCGCCGGCTGGGCCATTCATGGGTTTCTTGCCTTCTTCGGCTGGCTCGGTATCTTGGTCGAGGCTGCGCTTGTGGCGGTTTTCATGGCGCAGAAAAGCCTTGCCGATCATGTCGGCGAGGTGTCGCGGGCATTGCGTTCCGATGGTCTCGAAGGTGGGCGTCTTGCCGTATCGCGTATCGTTGGCCGCGATCCCGAGACGCTGGATGAGCCGGGTATCTGCCGTGCGGCTATCGAAAGCCTTGCCGAGAACTTTTCCGACGGCGTCGTCGCTCCGGCGCTGTGGTACGGCGTTTTCGGCCTGCCGGGCCTGTTTTTCTACAAGATGCTCAACACCGCCGATTCGATGATCGGCCACAAATCCGAGACCTATGTCGATTTCGGCCGGGCCGCCGCGCGCCTCGACGATATCGCCAACTGGCCGGCCGCGCGTCTGTCCATCCTACTGATTGCTGCCGGTGCTCTGATCAAACGAGGAATCTCCGCGCTTGGAAATGCCATCCGCATCGCCGTCCGCGATGGCGGGTTGCATCGTTCGCCCAATTCCGGCAGGCCCGAGGCCGCCATGGCCGGTGCGCTTGATATCCAGCTCGCCGGCCCGCGAATCTATGGCGGCGAGCTCGTGCGCGAGCCGATGATCAACGGCGCTGGCCGGGACACTGCTACGGTCAACGATATCGAATCCGGCATTTCCATCTTCTATTCCGCATGCTCGATGCTGACGCTTCTCGCTTTCCTGGGATTCCTGCTGCTGTTGTGAGTGCCCCAAATTAAGCAATCGCTCACTATATGTATTAATTTGGTATAATCAGCATAGCGATAGACTCTCCCATCGTCTGAATTGCTTCGAGAGGAAGCAAACAGTCGGAGGGGCAAGATGAAGCGTATCGCGTTGGCAGTAACGGCATGTCTGTGCATGCAATTCCACACCGTTTCGGCCCATGCCGGAACTGTTGTTGCAGTGGTCGATCTTCGATCGCAAACAATGACCGTTTCCGAGGATGGAGCTCTGAAGTATCGCTGGCGAGTGTCGACGGCGCGTAGAGGCTATGTGACGCCGACCGGCTCCTACACGGCCAAGTGGCTGTCGAAAGATCACCGCTCGAAGAAATATGACGATGCGCCGATGCCTTATGCGGTGTTCTTCAATGGCGGCTATGCCATTCACGGTACCTATGAGGTGCGGCAACTCGGCCGGCCGGCATCGCATGGCTGCGTGCGGCTCGATACCCGCAATGCCGCCACCTTCTTCGCGATGGCATCGGATGCCGGGCTTCACAATACCCGTATCGTGATCAGCGAGTGATCTTTCGCCAACCGGCGTGCTTCGTCATCGCGGTTTGGCCGCAATGCTGCCGCATCTCGCGTCCATGTCGCGCACAATTTCGTCATTGTGACGCAACTGTCATTTTTGCTGTTTGCGCAACAGTGGCTTGCCAAATTGCCGGGGTTTCTGGTGGAAACCATTGGCTTTTGGAATGGATTTCCCTATGAGGGGGATGAATTATTATTTCAAGAGGTATGGGCAGTGACTGCTACATTTGACAAAGTTGCCGACATCATCGCTGAAACCAGCGAAATCGACCGTGACACGATCACCCCGGATAGCCACACGATCGACGACCTCGGCATCGACAGCCTGGACTTCCTGGATATCGTTTTCGCGATCGACAAGGAATTCGGCATCAAGATCCCGCTCGAGCAGTGGACGCAGGAAGTCAACGAAGGCAAGGTCTCGACCGAAGAGTACTTCGTGCTGAAGAATCTCTGTGCCAAGATCGATGAGTTGCGCGCCGCCAAGGGCTGAGCGACATCCTTGCATTTTTTTTGACGCCCAGCCGCCTTTGAATATGGCGGCCGGGCGGTTTCATTCTTAAATAGCGTATCCCGCCCGCAGCATCCTGCCTTGCCGGGTTGGATCGGAGGCGTTGATGCTGCTGGAATATTTCCAGATGATCGACAGGATCGAGTCCGTCGATCTGTCCAAGGGTCATTTGAAGGCTCGTTCCGTCGTTCCGGCGAAAAGCCCGGTCTTCGAAGGCCATTTCCCAGGCATGCCGCTCGTTCCTGGCGTTCTCCTTATCGAAACGATGGCGCAGGCCTCGGGTATGCTGGTGCTTGCGGCGACGAAATTTACCTATATGCCGTTTCTGATGTCGGTCGATGGCGCCAAGATGCGCACCTTCGTGGAGCCGGAAGCCGAACTCGATATCGAGGCCGATCTGGAACATGAGGGCTCGGGCTTCGCCGTCACCAAGGCGCGCATCGCCATTGCCGGAAAGAAGGTTTGCGATGCGCAGTTGAAGCTGCGCACCATGCCGTTTAATGAGGTGCCGCTCGGCGATATCGTGCGTAAGCGGGCAGGCGAGGTCGGGCTTCTCGACGCGATCGCCGCCAACGGTTGATGCTGCCGGCTTGATCGGCGCCGCATTCGAAGAGGATTGATGAATGAGCAAGGCTCAGAATGATGTGGTCATCACGGGTATTGGCATTGTTACCTGCCAAGGTGTTGGCAAGGACGCGCATGTCGCCCTGCTGAAGGCGGACAAGGCGCCGCCGACCATCGTCGAAACCGAGAAATTCAAGCCCTATCCCGTGCATCCGCTGCCTGAGATCGACTGGTCGCAGCAGATTCCGAAGCGCGGCGATCAGCGCCAGATGGAAAACTGGCAGCGCATCGGCGTCTTCACCGCCGGTCTCGCTCTCGACGATGCCGGCTTCAAGGATGATCTGGAAGCCTGCGGCACCATGGATATGATCGTTGCAGCTGGCGGCGGCGAGCGCGACACCAATGTCGACACGCTGATCGTCAACGAAGGCCTCAAGCGCAACGACCGTGAGCTGCTCTTGAACGAGAAGCTCACCACCGAATTGCGGCCGACCCTGTTCCTGGCGCAGCTCTCGAACCTGCTTGCCGGCAACATTTCGATCGTCCACAAGGTCACGGGTTCGTCGCGCACCTTCATGGGCGAAGAAGCCTCCGGCATTTCCGCCGTCGAAACAGCGTTCCATCGCATCAAGTCGGGCGAGTCGAGCCATGCCCTGGTAGGCGGCGCATTTTCCGCCGAGCGGCTCGACATGATCCTGCTGATCGAATCGATCAACGCGCATGCAATCGGCGACTGGCATCCAATCTGGTCGCGCAAGCCGCAAGACGGCGGCGGCATGATCATGGGATCGCTGAGCGCCTTCCTCGTTCTTGAATCGCGTGCGCATGCCGAAGGTCGCGGCGCGCATATCTATGCGACCATCGATGCGGTCGAGGGCGATCGCGGCCGGCGCGACGAGGGCAAGTTCGAAGCGCGGCTGGAGCGCATGCTCGCGCCTGCCAAGCAAGGGGCAGGCGAGACGACCATTGTTTTCTCCGGCACGTCGGCGATCTCCGATCTTGCTCAACGCGAAAAGGCGGTACTCGAAGCGCAGCTTCCGGGCTCGGCCATTCGCGCCTATTCCGGTGTTTCCGGCCATGGACTGGAAAGCCAATTCCCGCTCGGGCTTGCCTTTGCAGCACTCGCTGTGGCCAATCAGGCCAAGGTGCCGCCTTTCGATGCCGCACATGAAAAGCCGATGGCGACGGGTGCCCGCAAGGCCGTAGTCACGACTGTCGGCCATGCGCGCGGTGAAGGCATCGCCGTACTATCAGCTGAAGCGTGAGGAACAGGACATGACCGCTTACAAGGATCATCTCGGACGTCCGATCGTCGCCGTCACCGGCATGGGGATCATCACGTCGCTGGGGCAGGGCCTGCAGGATAACTGGAATGCGCTGTCTTCGGGCACGTCGGGCATTCACGGCATCACGCGCTTCCCGACGGACGGGCTTTCGACACGCATCGCCGGCACTGTGGATTTCATCGATATTCCCGTTCCGAACGCTGTCGAGCGCTCCTACGCTTTTGCCCGCGAAACGACCATCGAAGCTTTGGCTCAGGCCGGCATTTCCGGTGATTTCGACGCGCCGCTCTTCCTGGCCGCGCCACCGATCGAACCAGAATGGAGCGCCCGCTTCGAATTGGCCGACCGCTCTCCTCCGGCGGATCATGATGGCGATGCCTATGAGCGGTTCCTCGCCGCCATGCGCCAGCGCCCGGATCCCGCTTTCCACGAAGCCGCTCTTTTCGGCGCCATTTCCGAGCGTCTTGCCGACCGTTTCGGCACCCGCGGGCTGCCGGTAACGCTGTCGACGGCCTGTGCATCGGGCGTAACCGCGATCCAACTCGGCATCGAGGCAATCCGCCAGGGCCGCACCACGCGGGCGCTGACCGTTGCGACCGACGGCTCGCTGAGCGCCGAAGCACTGATCCGCTTCTCGCTGTTGTCGGCGCTGTCGACGCAGAACGATCCGCCGACCAAGGCGTCCAAGCCGTTCAGCAAGGATCGTGACGGTTTCGTCATCGCCGAAGGTGCTGCGACGCTGGTGCTGGAATCGCTCGAGGCGGCTGTTGCGCGCGGCGCGAAGATCCTCGGCATCATGAAGGGCGCCGGCGACAAGGCCGATTCCTTCCATCGCACCCGTTCTTCGCCCGACGGCGGCCCGGCGATCGCGACGATCCGTGCCGCATTGGCCGATGCCGGCATGGCGGAGACCGATATCGGCTATATCAATGCTCACGGCACCTCGACTCCGGAAAACGACAAGATGGAATATGGCGCCATGTCCGCCGTCTTCGGCGAGCGGCTTCCGAGCATTCCGGTCTCGTCGAACAAGTCGATGATCGGCCATACGCTGACAGCGGCGGGCGCGGTCGAGGCAGTGTTCTCGCTGCAGACCATGCTGACCGGCACGCTGCCGCCGACCATCAACTACAACAACCCCGATCCGTCGATCGACCTCGACGTGGTGCCGAACAAGAAGCGTGAAAAGCAGGTGAATGCCGTTCTTTCGAACTCTTTCGGGTTCGGTGGTCAGAACGCCAGCCTTGTCATGGCGCTTGAACCGGCTTAATCGGACCTTTGAATAACAGATACTAACTGCGCCCGAGAGGCGAGGGACTTTGCCATGCGTGCTTTGCAACTGATCGACGACCGCAAACTTGAGATCACCGATCTGCCGGAGCCGGAGGCGCCGGGTGCCGGTGAGGTGACTTTGCGCGTCAAGGCCGTCGCTCTCAATCACATTGACGTCTGGGGCTGGCGCGGCATGGCGTTCGCCAAGCGCAAGATGCCGCTGGTCATCGGCGCGGAAGCTGCCGGCGTGGTCGAGGCGATCGGCCCGGGCGTCGCCAATGTCCTGCCGGGTCAGCTGGTGTCGATCTACGGCGCACGCACTTGCGGTCTCTGCCGCCATTGCCGCGAGGGACGCGACAATCTATGCGAACATGTCGGCGGCGTGCACGGCTTCCATCTCGATGGCTTCGCGCAGGAGAAGGTCAAGCTGCCGGCTCGCTTGCTGGTTCCGGCCCCTCCCGGCGTCGACGCGATCGGTGCTGCTCTTGCGCCTGTTACCTTCGGCACGGTCGAGCACATGCTGTTCGACAATGCCAAGCTCGAACCCGGCGAGACGATCCTCGTTCATGCCGGCGGTTCAGGCATTGGCACGGCTGCCATCCAGCTTGCTAAGAAGATCGGCTGCACCGTCATTACCACGGTCGGCTCTGACGACAAGATCGAGAAGGCCAAGGCGCTGGGTGCCGATCACGTCATCAACTATCGCACGGACCGCTTCGAGGGTGTCGTGCGTAAGCTGACGAAGAAGAAGGGCGTCGACGTCGTTTTCGAGCATGTCGGCAAGGATACCTGGGCCGGCTCCATGCTCTGCATGAAGCGTGGCGGCCGTCTCGTCACTTGTGGTTCGACCTCAGGCGTTTCGACCGAAATGAACCTGATGATGCTGTTCCAGCAGCAGCTGAAGCTGCTCGGCTCCTTCGGCTGCCGCATGGAGAACATGGCCAATGCGATGCAGAAGATGGCACGTGGCCTGGTACATCCGGTCATCGATACCGAAGTCGGCTTCAATGACATCGATCGGGCGCTGGAACGGATGGAATCGCGTCAGATCTTCGGCAAGATCATCCTGAAGATGGATTGAGCCGCGTGAAGCTCTTCATCACCCGGATCGTCCTTGCGCTCAGAAATTTCCGGCAGTGGCTGGTGGCGCAGATCATTTTCGGATTTCTGAATTTTCTGAAGCTGTTTCCGGTTGATGCGGGCATCAATTTTGCCGATCGGCTGACCCGAAAGATCGGTCCGCGCATGCGCCGGCATCAATTGATGCTGACCAATCTGCGCAATGCCTTTCCGGAAAAGAGCGAGGCGGAGATCGAGGAAATTGCGCGCGCAAGCTGGGGCAATATGGGCCGGCTGGCGGCGGAATACGTCTTTCTCGACCGGCTTTTCGACTTCGATCCCCATAGCGACAAGCCGGGCCGCATCGAAGTTTCGGGCATCCCGCTCTTCCTTGACCTCAGGGACAATCCACGGCCCTTCATCGTCTTTACCGGGCATACCGGTAATTTCGAGCTGCTGCCGGTTGCCGGCGCCGCCTTCGGCCTGAAGGTGACGGTGCTCTTTCGCCCGCCGAACAATCCCTATGTCGCTCAGAAGGTTTTCGACTTTCGCGCCAAGCGCATGGGCAATCTCGTGCCCTCCCATGCCGGCTCGTCGTTCAGCCTGGCGCGCGAGCTGGAGGCAGGTCGCGGCGTCGGCGTGCTGGTCGACCAGAAATTCCGTAAGGGTTTGAAGACTTTGTTCTTCGGCAGGGACGTGAAGACGAATCCGCTGCTGCCGAAGCTCGTGCGTCAATTCAATTGCGAAGTCTATCCTGCCCGCTGCATCCGCCTACCGAACAATCGCTACCGGCTGGAGATCGAGCCGAAGCTCGAAATGCCGCGCAACGAAGCCGGCGGTCTCGATCTGACCGCAACGGCACAGATGCTGAACGACAAGGTCGAGAGCTGGGTGCGGGAAAACCCCGAACAGTGGCTCTGGTATCATGACCGCTGGAATATCAAGAAGAGCGTTTTCTAGGCATCCATTTCGGCGCGTTACAGACAGTTCTGCATGTATATTTGCATCCGGTCTTCATGCAGTCATTACGCCCAGTAAGCCTTGCATTTCAGAAAGTTCTCCTTTCCCGAGAACTTCCGCTCATCTGGATTGAAAGTGGGGGTAAGTCATGTTAATTCACAATACAGAAAGTTTGGTGAGAAAGCGGACACCAAGCTGAATATCCTTGGGCATGGCAACGCCGGGAAACGAGGCCCCTGCGTCCTGTTATGTTCTGGGACAGGAGGGCAATTTTGCTGGCACTCTTTCATGCCTTCTCCACGAAATGTAATCAGATTCAGCGTGCGATAAAACTTGGCGATGATGAGCTTGTAGCTTCACTTGATCGCGAATTGGAGCCACTTATCGCGGCTATTCTGGCCTATAAGGCAACGAGTCTGCTTGAAATTTACATGCAGCTCCAGTTCATGAACAATCTCATCCGGGAAGAATCGGATGATCGCTCGCGAGTGATGCGCAATTCTGCATCGCTTTCGGTGCTGATCGATCGTTATTTCGGCGGCGCCAACGAAGCGGCGGGCGAAGTTCTTAGGGCCTTTTCAAGCGAGAAGGTCGATCGCGACGATGCGTTCGGCTTCGAAGAAGGGAGCGTCCTGAATGATGTCATCCTCGACAGCCTCCCCGATCGTGTTGCCGTCGTCACGCGGGATTATCGCTACCTCTACAGCAATGCCGCCAACGCGGAGTTTCTGAAGTCGAAGCCGATGGAACTCGTGGGACGTCACATCTCGGAATTCGTCGGTGCGGAAGATTTCGAAAGCAGCCTGAAGGCGAAGCTCGATGCCTGTTTTACCGGGGAGAAGGTGGAGTGCCTTTATCCCTCCTATCGCCAGATCGAACCCGGCAAGGTATTTCACTGCACCATGACGCCGTTGCGCGCCAAAACGGAAGTGATCGGCGCCTTGCTCGTGATGCACGAGATCATCGCCGTTCCCGCAGGCATGCTGGTGGCCTGAACTCGCGTTCAGGCCCCAAATAGCAGTTTTCCAATCATATCGGACATTGGGTGAAGGTCGGCTTCGCCTGATTTTGCGCTGTCTCGATCCGTTTCGACCGCATCGAACCGGGATCTATCGTCCGACTGTTCGTTATCGGTGCTGCATTCGAAGCAATGACAGCGGAATCTGATTACCTTCGGCTTTTTCATGCTGTCGGTCTGTTCCAGCTGGCGAATGGATCGGGCAGATCTCGCCAACGTTCCGGCGTGAAGCGGTCAGCCTCGACCAGGCAGGCATCCAATTCTGCCGTGATCTGCTGCTCGCTCATCGGATCGGCGCCGATGAACACCAGCTCCTGGCGGCGGTCACCCCAGATCGGGTCGAGGTAGGGCGCCAGAGCGCGCTTGAAGCCCGGATCGCGCGGCCATTGGTCCTGGGGAACGGCTGCCCACCAGAGACCCATCTTGCTCGTGCGGACAAGCGCGCCGGCCTGGCTCATCTCCCCGACGTAATAGGGTCGAGTGGCGAGCCAGAAGAAGCCCTTGGCGCGGACGACGCCCGGCCATGAGCGATTGAGAAAGCCCTGGAACCTAAGTGGATCGAAGGGTTTCTTCGCGCGATAGACGAAGGAGCGGATGCCATATTCCTCGGTTTCGGGAACGTGATCCTTGAAGCCGTGCAATTCCTTGTACCAGAGCGGATGGGTTTCGGCGCGATCGATGTCGAAACGACCGGTGCCGAGAACCTCGGCTGGCTCCACTGCGCCGAAGTCGGCTTCGATGAGCCGCGCATCGGGATTGAGGCCGACAATGATCTTGCGAGCTGCGTCGCGTTGCTCAGCCGTCGCCGAGCCGACCTTGTTCAGAATGACGACGTCGGCAAATTCGATCTGCTCAACCAGCAGGTCGACTATGGTCCTGTTGTCGCCATCGCCAGCAGTTTCTCCGCGATCGGCAAGAAAATCCGTCGACCCATAGTCGGCAAGAAGGTTGGCTGCGTCCACCACGGTCACCATCGTATCGAGCCGGGAGACATCCGAAAGGCTGCTGCCGCCGTCATCGCGGAACTCGAAAGTGGTGGCGACGGGCAAGGGCTCGGCGATGCCGGTCGATTCGATCAGCAGGTAGTCGAAACGATCCTGCTCTGCGAGTTGCCGGACTTCCTTCAGCAGGTCGTCGCGCAGCGTGCAACAGATGCAGCCATTGGTCATCTCTACTAGCTGCTCCTCCGTGCGGGAGAGATTGGCGCCTCCGTCGCGCACCAGCGCCGCATCGATGTTCACTTCGCTCATATCGTTGACGATCACGGCAACGCGCAGACCTTCTCGATTGTTGAGGATATGGTTGAGTAGTGTCGTCTTGCCGGCGCCGAGAAAACCGGAGAGGACGGTGACCGGGAGCTTCTTGTTCATGGCAACCTCTTTGTAATGTAATATCATTACATTTATTGTGATGAAAAAAGCGAACAAGGCGCTCGCTTTTTTTCGGAGATGTTCAGCCTTGCGCTGAAAGGCAGGTTTTCAGGGAACTTGCGATACCGCGCATCAGGTCGAAATAGAGATCCGGTCCCTGCGGCAGCGTTGCGGCTTCCGGGTCGAGGACGCCCGACTTTGCCGATGTGCCCTCCAGCACCACATTGACCAGCTTCGGCTCGAATTGCGGCTCGGCAAAGACGCAGGTCGCACCGAGATCTGCGACCTTGCTATGGATCTCCGCGACGCGCTGTGCGCCCGGAATGGTTTCAGGGCTGACGGTGATCGAGCCCGAGACGCGTACGCCGTAGCGATGCTCGAAATACTGGTAGGCATCATGAAAGACGATGAAGGGCTTGTCCTTCACCGGAGCAACCGTGGTGGCGATTTCCGTATCCAGGGCGTCAAGCTTGTCGTTCAGCGCTTTCTGGTTTGCTTCATAGGTGAGCGCATTGGCGGGATCGGCGGCAACCAGCGAGGTCGTGATTTCCGCAACCATCGCCTTGGCGTTATGGGGATCCAGCCAGAGATGGGTGTCGAACTCGCCGTGATCATGGCCATGGGCGTGATCGTCGCCGGTATCATGCTCGTCGCCGTCGTCATGCGGTTCGAAAGCGCCGCCTTCGCGGAACTTGAGTTTGGTGATGCCCGGTGCGTCATCGAGCTCGACGACGGTGGCGTTGGCGCCGAGAGAGGCGAGCGGCTTCTGCAGGAAGGCTTCCATGCCCGGTCCGACCCAGAAGACCACTTGTGCCTGCTGAAGGCTGCGGGCATTCGACGGCTTGAACGCGTAAGTGTGCGGCGAGGCGGCGCCATCGACGATCAGATCCGGCGTCCCGACCCCTTGCATGATCGCGGCGACCAGCGAATGGATGGGTTTGATGGAGACGACCACGCGCGGGGCGTCGGCCGCGGTGGCAGCCGTGCTCACAAGCAGACCTGAGAGGAGAAGGGAGGCGGCGACGGGAAGAAAGGCTTTTGCTGCGTTCATGCGATAAATGCCCTTGAATGGGTCTGTTATGTTATTACATCAATTGCGTTATGCTATAACGTGTGCGATAGCATGGCGCAATAGTGCAATTGGAAATTTCATGCTTTCTTCCATCGACAGTAAGAGCCGGCCGCTGGTGTCGCTCCATGATGTCGGCGTCCGTCGCGGAGGCCGCTGGCTGGTGCGTGGCGTCGATTTTTCCGTCAGTCGCGGCGAGATCGTCACCCTGATCGGCCCGAACGGCTCCGGCAAATCCACCAGCGCCAAAGCAGCGATCGGTGTGCTGAAGCTGGATGAAGGGCGTGTCGATCGCATTGCCGGCCTCAAGGTCGGCTATGTCCCGCAGAAGCTTGCCATCGATTGGACCTTGCCGCTTAGTGTGCAGCGCTTGATGACGCTGACAGGACCTTTGCCGGAACGCGAGCTGATCGGCGCTTTGGAGTCGGTCGGCATTGCCCATCTTGTAAAAGCAGAGGTGCAGCATCTTTCCGGCGGCGAGTTCCAGCGGGCGCTCTTGGCGCGCGCCATCGCCCGCAAGCCCGATCTGCTTGTTCTTGACGAGCCTGTACAGGGAGTCGATTTCAACGGCGAGATCGCGCTTTACGATCTCATCAAGTCGATCCGGAATACATCGGGTTGCGGCATCCTGTTGATTTCGCATGATTTGCATGTCGTCATGGCGGCGACCGATACAGTGGTTTGCCTGAACGGTCATGTCTGCTGCCGCGGCACGCCGCAGACCGTCAGCCAGAGCCCCGAATATGTGAAGCTGTTCGGCACGCGAGCAGCGCAGTCGCTTGCGATCTACAGCCATCATCACGATCACACGCATCTGCCTGATGGACGCGTGCAGCACGCGGACGGCTCGATCACGGATCACTGCCATGCCGATGACGGCCACCACCATCATGAGCATAGCGATCATCACCACGATCACGATGATCATCATCACGGCCATGGCCATGCCGAGGGAGAGCGTCATGTTTGACGATTTCTTCCTGCGCGCCGTCGTGGCCGGCGTTGGACTAGCGCTGACGACCGGGCCGCTCGGCTGCTTCATCATCTGGCGGCGCATGGCCTATTTCGGCGATACGATCTCGCATTCGGCATTGCTCGGCGTGGCGCTGTCGCTGCTTTTTCAACTGAATCTCACGCTGTCCGTCTTCGCGGTTGCAGCGCTCGTCTCGATCCTGCTGCTCTTCCTGCAGCGGCGGCAGGCACTTTCGGCGGATGCGCTGCTCGGTATTCTCTCGCATGCGACGCTCGCGATCGGCCTGGTTATCGTCGCTTTCATGAGCTGGGTGCGGATCGATCTCATCGCCTTCCTCTTCGGCGACATCCTGGCCGTCAGCCAGTCCGATATCGTGGTGATCTGGGGCGGCGGCATCTTCGTGCTGGCGGCGATCGCCTGGCTTTGGCGGCCGCTGCTGGCCTCGACGGTCAATCCCGAGCTTGCCGAGGCTGAAGGGTTGCGGCCGGAGCGAGCGCGGCTGCTCTTCATGCTGCTGATGGCCGTGGTAATCGCGATCGCAATGAAGATCGTCGGCATTTTGCTTATCACCGCGCTGCTGATCATTCCCGCCGCCACGGCGCGCCGCTTTGCCGCCACTCCGGAGACGATGGCGATCTTCGCTTCGCTGCTCGGCGCCATCGCCGTTGTCGGCGGGCTTTTCGGATCGCTGCGCTACGACACGCCGTCCGGGCCTTCAATCGTCGTCGCGGCGCTCGTCTTGTTTATCATCAGTCTGCTGCCCCTCGTTCGCAGGGCCGGCACGCCAGCAGCGCAACAGAGAGGACAGTCATCATGACCACTCCGATGCTCACCAAGAACCAGTCTCTCGTTTTCGATATCCTGACCAAGGCGGAAGCGCCGCTCAGCGCCTATACTATCCTGGACAAGCTGCGAGATCAGGGTTTTCGCGCGCCGCTGCAGGTCTATCGCGCGCTGGACAAGTTGCTGGAATATGGCGTGGTGCACCGGCTTGAGAGCATCAACTCCTTCGTTGCCTGTGCGCATCCGCATGAGGATTGCCACAGCCATGGCCTCGTCGCCTTCGCCATCTGCGAAAGCTGCGGCCAGGTGATCGAATTCCACGATCACGAGGTCGATCACCGGCTGATGGACTGGCTGAAATCGCAGAAGTTCAAGGCGGAGAAGTCGACCATCGAAATTCGCGGCCATTGCGCCAATTGCGCGGCCTGAGCTGCGAACCGCAGCTTATTCCATGCTTGGCCAAGTTCTTATAAGAAATTTCTAATCTAATCTTTTGAGATCACGCGCGAAGCGCTGCCAATTGGCGACGTAATGCTGGGCTGAGCGGCGCAGGCCTTCGATTGCCGTCTCATCCAGCGTGCGGATCGCTCTTGCCGGTGCGCCGACGATCAGGGAGCCATCCGGGAATTCCTTGCCTTCGGTGACGAGCGCATTGGCGCCGACCAGGCAATTATTGCCGATCTTCGCGCCGTTCAGAATGGTTGCCCCCATGCCGATCAGCGAATTGTTGCCGATAGTGCAGCCATGGATGATGGCATGATGGCCGATGGTGCAGCCTTCGCCGATCGAAACTGGAAAGGCCGGATCGGTGTGGATCATCGTGCCTTCCTGAATATTCGTCGCCTTGCCTATGGCGATCAGTTCATTGTCGCCGCGTAGGACAGAGCCGAACCAGATGCCGACATCCTCGCCGATCTCGACCTTACCGATGACGCTTGCATCCGGTGCGATCCAGTACCGGTCCGGACCGGGCGTTTTCGGCGTCAGGCCTGCGAGGGCATAGAGCGGCATGGTCGATCCTCCTCGATCAGACGACGTTCAGTACCAGGTTTGCGACGCCATCGACGGCGCAGCTGATCCGGTCACCGCGTGCAACGGGGCCGACGCCGGCCGGCGTACCGGTCATGATGATATCGCCCGGCGCGAGCGTGAAGAGCTTGGAGAGCTCGGCGATGATTTCCGGCATCTTCCAGATCATCTGGGAGAGATCGCCTCTCTGGGCAGCCTCGCCATTGCGCATTAGCCAGATGCCGCCCTTGTCGGGATGACCGACGCGGGTAGCGGGAACGAGTGCGGAAACCGGTGCAGAATGATCGAAGGCCTTGCCGATTTCCCAGGGGCGGCCGAGCTTCTTGGCTTCGCCCTGCAGATCACGACGGGTGAAATCGATGCCGACGCCATAGCCATAGACGCAATCCAAAGCCTGTTCGACCGGGATGTTCGCGCCGCCGCTGCGCAGTGCCACGACAAGCTCCACTTCGTGATGCACATCCGACGACAGGGCGGGATAGGGGAAATCGCTCGAGACAAGCAGATTGTCCGGGTTCTTCTGGAAGAAGAAGGGCGGCTCGCGGCTCGGGTCATGTCCCATCTCGATGGCATGGTCGGCATAGTTGCGGCCGACACAATAGACGCGGCGCACGGGAAAAAGCTCAGTCTCGCCTTCGACTGGCAGAAGGACGGGAGCAGGTGGTGGAATGACTGTCGTTGGTGGGGCGTTCATATGGGCTTTCGAAACTCTCATCTTTTTCAGAGGGCTGCTGTCGTCCGACTCCGTGCGGCAAACTAGCATTATTGTTACAGCCGCGAAAACTGGCGTTTTTGAGGGATTTGGTGTAGAGGGCGGGCAGAAAGGTTTCCCATGTATAGCGACGCGCTGAAAAATGGCCGCAAAATCTTTGCGGTTGCCCCGATGATCGACTGGACGGATCGCCATTGCAGGTACCTGCACCGGCAGATCAGCCGGCATGCGCTTCTCTATACCGAGATGGTGGTGGCCGATGCGATCATTCACGGGCCGCGCGACCGGCTGCTGGGGCATGATATCGCCGAGCATCCCGTCGCGCTGCAACTGGGCGGCTCCGATCCTGCCAAGCTTGCCGAGGCGGTGCGGATTGCTGAAGCCTATCATTATGACGAGATAAACCTGAATGTCGGCTGCCCGTCCGATCGCGTACAGTCAGGCACCTTCGGCGCCTGCCTGATGCTGACACCGGAGACGGTGGCATCCTGCGTTGCCGCGATGAAGGCGGTTTCGAAGACGCCCGTCACGGTGAAATGCCGTATCGGCGTCGACGAACAGGAGCCGGAAGAGGCTCTGCCCGAATTGATGACGCGCGTGCTCGATGCCGGCGCCGATGCGATCTGGATTCATGCGCGCAAGGCTTGGCTGAAGGGCCTGTCGCCAAAGGAAAACCGCGAAATACCGCCGCTCGATTACGATATCGTCTATCGCATGAAGCAGCGTTGGCCAGACGTCTTCATCGGGATCAATGGCGGTATCCAGACGCTGGACCAGGCTGAGGCGCATCTTGCCCATGTCGATGGCGTCATGCTTGGCCGTGCCGCCTATCAGAATGCCGCGATCCTCTCAGATGTCGATCATCGCTTCTATGACGAGCCTGCCGTTGAGACCCATTGGGATGACTTGCGCGACCGGATGATGGCCTATGTGGAGCGCCATATCGAAAACGGCGGCCGCCTGCAGCATGTCGCGCGCCATATGGTCGGCCTCTTCACCGGCCTGCCGGGTTCGCGCCGCTATCGCCAGATCCTCTCCACCGATGCCAACAAGCCCGGCGCAGGGCCGGAGGTGATTGCGGCGGCCTTCGCCGCGGTGGATTTTGCCGGCGAGCGTGAACGCGTTAGCGCTTGAGGGGATATTGATTCCCACTGCCTTTGTCCTTCGAGGCAGCTTTCGCTCCCACCTCACGGAGAGGGCTGATCTGCTGGAAGTTAAGGAGCAGTCTGGTCAAAAGATCATCTCGCACCCGTCATCCTCGGGCTTGACCTGAGGATCCATGCCTAACCACATTGGTGCGTCTAATCGACGAGAGTGCTGGCTTTGCTTTGGCGCGCATCCCTTTTCGCCAGAGGAGGCAGTGAGGTTCGTGCCTGGATCCCCGGGTCAAGCCCGAGGATGACGGAATGTCAGGATGGTTCGGGGCAGACAACGGACTCTTGCGGCAAGGGGCATAGACAAGCTTGATTCAGGACGAGGGTGCCATCCTCACAAACGAAAAACGGCGCGGTTTTCACCGCGCCGTTCGAAACCTTGATCAGGCAGTCACCAGAGGCTTAGTTAGCCTGGATGTTGACAGCCTTCGGGCCTTTGCCCATGCGATCCGGCTCGGTGTCGAAAGTGACCTGCTGGCCTTCGCGCAGCGACTGGATGCCAGAAGCCTGAAGAGCGGAGATATGGACGAAAACGTCCTTAGCGCCGCCGTCAGGAGTGATGAAACCAAAACCCTTGTCCTGGTTGAAGAATTTTACGGTGCCCTTGGTGGCCATGGGGGATAGTCCTTTACCCATCAGTCTTAATTAATCCGGGGAAACCCAGACGGCTTTGCTTCCGCGCCATGCGAAAGCTAGTCGAGAAGTCACGTACGGGGAAAGAACGTCTGCGCGGGTCTTTGAAACCCAACCACTGCCTGCCGCCAGCGGATCACCAAATCAGTCCAGTCACCGGCATGCAAATGCCCGAGCATGCATATGGGTGACAGGGTTTTAGGAAAAAGGCAAGGGGTGTTTTAGCTGGCAGCTGTAATGGAAGAAGAATCAATAGGTTGAAGGCTGGTCGCTTCGATTGGTCGACGACTCTACTATTTTCAGATCATATAATAAGCTTACTTCCTATTCCCAAAATGCAGATCAAAAATACGTTCCAAAGAGGGGCGATCGTTGCGGGCTTTGCAAAAGCCGCTACTTTCCGTGCACACAACCTTTGATAATTCGGCGCTTTGGAGGGTGCATGGCGGAATTGAGCGATGATGATATGATGGGGCTGGCTTTAGCTGAGGCAAGAACAGCCTTGGAATATGGCGTTTTTCCTGTTGGGGCGGTTCTATCGTCGGGAACTCGGATTCTGGGTCGCTCGCACAAGACCATGGTTTCGAATCATTTGAACCATGCGGAAATGAACCTTTTTCATCGGGTGTTTACCGGCGATTACACCTTCTCGCGAAATGACAATCTGACACTTTATACAACGCTGGAACCCTGCATCATGTGTTTCGGCACCATGCTCCATCTGCCGATAAGTCGTCTCGTATTCGCCATGCCCGACGCATATGGCGGTTGCGCGCATATGAGGCTGGAAAATTCTCCCCCAAGACACCTTTCGAGAGCTGTAGAAATCGTCGGAGGCGTTCGCCGTCAGGAGGCCTGCGAGCTCTTTGCGAAGTTTCTCGAGACAACGACCGAGGAATTCTGGTTGACGGGCGGTGCTTCACATTTTCAGGCGGCCGTGAAGGCGGATCTCCCTGCATTGCAAGGCTGATTGTGCGTTCATGCCTGGGAGCGCTCGAAATATCAGCTTTGTGCGAGCGTAAACACCGCGCAAGGCTCAGCAATCCCGCGCAGCTCGTAATTCCCCAAAGGCAGCAGTTGCATCGCCGTCTCAGCAGCGACCGAGCCTGAAATCAGGATATTTTGGCCGAGCGGCTTGCACAGGCCCTCCAGCCGGCTGACGAGGTTCACGGCGGGGCCGATCGCGGTGAAGTCCAGGCGGTCGGCGGCGCCGATGTTGCCCCAGAGCATGTCGCCGAAGTGCAGGGCGGCGCCGAAGGGGAGCGGCGGCAGGCCTTGGCCTGCCCGCGTCGCGTCGAGATGCGCCATGCCGGCGCGGATGGCGGTGGCGGCGCGCAGGGCGGCTTCGCAGGCTTCCTTCGGCGTCCCGCTTACCGGGAAGATTGCCAGCACGCCATCGCCCATGAATTTCAGCACTTCGCCGCCGAAGGCATGCACGGCGCCGGCGACGCGGTCGAACCAGGCGTCGAGCGCCGCGATCATGACGGTCGGCTCCGTCGCTTCGGAAAGGGCGGTGAAATCCCGCAGGTCGGCGCAGAGCAGGGCCGCGCGGATGGTCTCGCCGCTGTTGCGGCTGAGCGCGCCCGCCTGCACGCGCGCCGCGCTCCGGCGGCCGAGATAGGCCTCGAGCAGGGTCGATAGGGTGGCGCGGGCGGCCAATCCCGCCAAGGGGGCCGCGGCAAAGCGGGCGATCTCGCGCAGGCTTTCCGCCTCGGAGGAGGTGAAGGGCCGGGTGCCGGCCCAGGCGAGCACGGAATTGCCGGGCGCAATCCCGATCGTTTCCTCGCATGTCGGGCCGAGATCGCCGAGCCAATCGCGGCCGGCCTGGCCGAGCGCCGTCCCGGCGAAGCCGAGAGCTTCGGTCACCGCGCCGGTCTCGGCGCGCCAGAGCCAGCTATGTTGCGTGATGATCGGATGCGGCGCGGCAAGCGTCAGGGCGCTGCCGGCAAGCGGCAGTCCGGCGGCCAACAGATGTCCGCCCAGATCGGCCAGGAAGCGTTCGGGGCTGGGCGAGGTGCCGGCTTCGTCAACCAGCCAGGCAAGGGGGGCGGGCAAATCCATGCTGCGATCATGCCATGGCGGTTGCAGCCTGTCATCCGTGCCGATGCAACCTTGCTGGCGGCGTGCGGATCGCCACAATGCCAGAGGCGAAGCTGTTGTCGCCAGTGCGTGACATGTGCGACCATCAGGGCATCGAGCCAGATGGCGTCACACTCTCGGTGTCGTCAGTCGTGGCCGTCGTGGCCGCGCATGGCATCCGGGCCAGGGTCGCGTCCCGCGGCCACCGCGGCCATGCGGTCGAGATAATGCGCCCAACCCTTTGCGTGCGCTTCACATTGTTCAACTGTGGGCAGGCCGGTATGGGTGAGGCGGACCAGCGTCCCGTCCGGCTGCTCTATCAGGTCGATTTCCACCAGGCTCGATCCGGGAGGCACTTCCTCGCTGCCTTCCCAGCCAAAGCTATAGGCGAGCCGATGAACCGGCACGACCTCACGGAAGGAGCCGCGTGCGACACGAGCCCCGGTGACGTTGACGAGATAGATACCGCCTGGTTGCGGCTCGGTCTGGGCTTCCGTTCCCATCCAGCGCAGGATTTTTTCGGGATCGGTCAGCAGCGCGAAAATGGCGGCAGGCGGCGCTGAGACATGGGTCTCGCGACGGACGATTAAAGGCTCGGACATTAGTCTCTCTCCCCAGGTTGCTGTCGCTTCCCACCGGCCCGGTATGCGCTCAAACGCTTTCCGTCCCTCGGTAGGCCTCCTCATATGAGGGCATGTAGCGGCTGCGGCCTCGTCAGCAAGGCATAGCGCAATGCTTGCAGGCCTCAGCCCTCATAAGTCGGCAACGCCGGCTGGCAGATATCCGAAAGTAGCGGTCGCCTTATCGCCCGGGTCGCCCCGTCTTGCCTTTCGTCCGTCCCTTGCGCTGCTTCTCGTCCACTGGGTCCTCGTATGAGCCGACGCCCGGCTTTGCCCGGGTGATCGGCTTGTCCGGCACCTTGCCCATGACAGGCTTCTCTGTGCGGCCAACGGTCATTTCATCCAGCGTGTTCTTGCGGAAGAGCGGCGTGCCGGCATCGCTGCCCGGCCCCATTTCGTCGAGGCTCGGCTTGGCGAAGTAGGAGCGGGAGGTCTCCGGTGGTGGAGCCGCACGCTTGCCCGCCGCTGTACCTCGACTTTCGAGGCTTTTCGCTTCCTCGCGAGCCAGCGGATCGTCCATGGCGGCGAGCTCGACAGCCTTGAGACGCTTGATCTCGTCGCGTAGCCTTGCGGCCTTTTCGAAATCCAGGTCTGCGGCGGCGTCGCGCATGGATTTTTCCAGAGCGTTGAGATGGGCCTGCAGATTGTTGCCGACCAGATGACCGCCATCGGCAAAGCCCTTGCCGGAGGCACCGCCGATATCGGCGCGGACATGGTCCTTTTCATAGACGCTGTCGAGAATATCGGAGATCTTCGCCTTGACCGATTCCGGCGTGATGCCGTGCTCAAGGTTGAAGGCCATCTGCTTCTCGCGGCGGCGGCTGGTCTCGTCCATCGCCCGCTGCATCGAGCCGGTGACGGTGTCGGCATAGAGGATGACCTTGCCGTCGACGTTACGCGCGGCGCGGCCGATCGTCTGGATCAGCGAAGTCTCAGAACGCAGGAAGCCTTCCTTGTCGGCATCGAGAATGGCGACGAAGCCGCATTCCGGAATATCGAGACCCTCGCGCAAGAGGTTGATGCCGACGAGTACGTCGAAGGCGCCGAGGCGCAGGTCGCGGATGATTTCGATGCGCTCCAGCGTATCGATGTCGGAATGCATGTAGCGCACGCGCACGCCCTGCTCATGCAGATATTCAGTCAGATCCTCGGCCATGCGCTTGGTGAGTACCGTGCAAAGCGTGCGATAGCCCTTGGCGGCGGTTTCGCGGATCTCGCCGAGCACATCGTCGACCTGCGTACGGGCGGAGCGAACCTCGACCGGCGGGTCGATGAGACCTGTGGGGCGAATGACCTGTTCGGCGAAGACGCCGCCGGATTGCTCCATCTCCCAGCTGCCCGGCGTTGCAGACACTGCGATCGTATCCGGGCGCATGGCATCCCATTCCTCGAAGCGCAGCGGGCGGTTGTCCATGCAGGAGGGCAGGCGGAAGCCGTATTCGGCAAGCGTCGCCTTACGCCGGAAGTCACCCCGGTACATACCGCCGATCTGGCTGACCGAGACGTGGCTTTCGTCGATGAACAGCAGGGCGTTGTCGGGGATATATTCGAACAGCGTCGGCGGCGGCTCGCCGGGATTGCGGCCGGTCAGGTAGCGCGAATAGTTCTCGATGCCGGCACAGGAGCCGGTGGCCTCAAGCATTTCGACGTCATAGCGGGTACGCTGTTCCAGCCGCTGCGCCTCGAGCAGGCGGCCGGCTTTCTCCAGCTCGGCAAGCCGGATTTTCAGCTCTTCCTTGATCGCCTTGATGGCGCCGTTCAGCGTCGGGCGCGGCGTGACATAGTGCGAATTGGCGTAGATCTTCACCGACTTCAGGTCACCGGTCTTCTGGCCTGTCAGCGGATCGAATTCGGTGATGGCGTCGATCTCGTCGCCGAACATGGAGATACGCCAGGCGGCATCCTCCAAGTGGGCCGGGAAGATCTCGATCGTGTCGCCGCGGACGCGGAAGGAGCCGCGGATGAAATCCATGTCGCGGCGCTTGTATTGCTGCGCCACGAGGTCGGCGAGAAGCTGGCGCTGGTCCAGCCGGTCACCGACATTCATCTGGAACGTCATCGCCGTATAGGTCTCGACCGAGCCGATACCGTAGATGCACGAAACAGAAGCCACGATGATGCAATCGTCGCGTTCCAAGAGCGAGCGCGTCGCCGAATGGCGCATGCGGTCGATCTGCTCGTTGATAGAACTTTCTTTCTCGATGAAAGTGTCCGAGCGCGGCACGTAGGCTTCCGGCTGGTAATAGTCGTAGTAGGAGACGAAATACTCGACGGCATTGTCCGGGAAGAAGTTCTTGAATTCGGAATAGAGCTGCGCCGCGAGCGTCTTGTTCGGCGCGAGGATGACGGCGGGGCGCTGCGTTGCTTCGATCACCTTGGCCATGGTGAAGGTCTTGCCCGAGCCGGTGACGCCGAGCAGCACCTGGCTACGGTCGCCATTCTCCAATCCTTCGACAAGGTCGCGGATCGCCGTCGGCTGGTCGCCGGCGGGCTGATACTCCGAGGCCATGCGGATCTCGATACCGCCTTCGGATTTCGCCGGACGGGCAGGGCGATGCGGCGTCCAGAGCTTGCCATCCTTGAAGAGCGGGTTGCCGCTCTCGATCAGCTTCGACAACGCTTCCACGGTTGCCGTCACACCGCTCGTTGCGATCTTGTCCGCATCCTCAAGCGCGACATCGAGGCCAGCCACCGGATTGAGACCGGCCGCGGCGCGCGTCTTCGGATCGGTCGAGCCGCCCATCGAGGTGCCGCGTGCCGATTTGGAAGCGGCGATTTCTACCTTCTTGCGATGCTTGCCGGCCTTGGAGGCGATCTCGCGCTGGGTTTCGATGCCAGAGGATTCCGCATCCGCTTCGAGCTGCTTTACCCAATCGGCAACGCTGCCGCTGAGCGGCGCACCCTCAAACGATGCCTGTGGCGCCTCTTCGAAACCGGTCGGGGCGGGGGATTTTTTCGGTGATTTGGCCATGGGGCGAATATGGAGACAGATCGCACAGATGTGAAGGGGCAAAGAGTACAAAAGGGAAACAAAGTAGAGGATTTTTCCATTCGCCGAAGATGTCAAATATGTTACAACCCAAGGGCGGCCGATGCGTTATCGTTGATCCAAAGTCCGCATAGCGCGATCCTCGCAGGCGCCAAAGGAGGAACAAGCCGCAACGTCGACATGCCCGGCCACTTGCCGGGTTCCCCCAGCTTCGACGGCATCCGGTATTGCCCGCCTCGCCGCCGCCATCCGGTCGGAGGATCATGATGACCGCATTGGATAGCTTACGTTCCTTGTCCCCCCAGCAACGAAACACCGTGATCGCGGCCTATCTGGGCTGGACTCTGGACGCTTTCGATTTCTTCATTTTGGTTTTCGTTCTCAAGCATATAGCCGAAGAATTTCACACGGACGTTCCGGCAGTCGCCGTGGCGATCTTCCTCACGCTTGCCATGCGGCCGCTCGGAGCCTTGATCTTCGGACTTGCGGCGGATCGGTTCGGGCGGCGCACGACCCTGATGGTCGACGTGCTGCTTTATTCCGTCTTCGAATTCCTGACCGGCTTTTCGACCGGCCTGACGATGTTCCTCGTGCTGCGCGCGCTGTTCGGCGTCGCCATGGGCGGCGAATGGGGTGTGGGCGCATCGCTCGTCATGGAGACCATACCCGAAGATTCGCGCGGCCTGGTGTCCGGTATCCTGCAGGCGGGCTATCCCTCGGGCTATCTGCTCGCTTCGATCGTCTTCTTCCTGCTGTTTCCGATCATCGGCTGGCGCGGCATGTTCATCGTCGGCGCGGTGCCGGCGCTACTGGTGCTCTACATCAGACGCAACGTGCAGGAATCGCCTGCTTTCCTCCAGAGGCAGGCCAAGCCGCAACGACCGTTTCTCACCGTGCTGCGCGAGAATATTCCTCTGTTCATCTGGGCGGTGCTTCTCATGACTGCATTCAATTTCTTCAGTCATGGCACCCAGGACCTCTATCCAACCTTCCTGGAAACCCAGCGGCAATATGATTCCTATACGGTCGGCGCCATCGCCATCGTCTACAATATCGGAGCGATCGTCGGCGGCCTGACGTTCGGTGCTCTGTCGCAGCGTTGGGGCAGACGGCGGACCATCGTCATCGCAGCACTGCTGGCCATTCCCGTCGCGCCGCTCTGGGTCTGGGGTCAGGGGCCGGTGATGCTCGCGATCGGCGCCTTCCTGATGCAGCTGTTCGTGCAGGGTGCGTGGGGCATCGTCCCCGTGCATCTCAACGAATTGTCGCCTGACGAGGTGCGCGGCACCTTCCCCGGATTTGCCTATCAGCTCGGCAATCTGCTGGCTTCAGGCAATGCCTCGATCCAGGCAGGTTTGGCAAAGCAATGGAGCGGCGACTATGCGCTGGCCCTGTTGATCGTTGCCTGCATCGTCGCCGTGGTCGTTGCAGTTTTTGCCGGCTTCGGCTTCGAGAAAAAGGGCGTCAGGTTCGGGGAAGGCGATGCCGGACGAGCCAACGGCGCCGTGCGAGCCTGAAGAGCTCGCCACGCTGATTAGCAAGGGCCGACGGATATCGTCGGCCCTTCAATATTACTTTCCGCAAATTTCCGAGATTTTGGCCTGGGCAAAGCCGCGCGCAAGCTCCTGCAGTCCGCCAACGGAGGATATCAATTCGCCGATCGGCCCATTGATGCCCAGATGCAGGTCGGTGATGTGGCATGCGCCGACATCGACGGTCATGGAGGCGTCGAGCTGGCCCTTGATCGTCGTCTTCAGGACGCCATGCGATTTGCAGGCCATCTCGGCATGGGCGTTGATCTGGACGCCACCGTTCGGGCCATCGCAGACGTCGAGTGACTTCACCTCGAACTTGTCTTTGTGATCGACGCCGGGCAGTTTCTTGCAGGGATCGGCTTCGTTCACGGACTTCTCTATCTGCGGGCCAAATTTGCTCTGCAGCAACGACCAGCACGAGCCGGGAGCCGCTTCCGCCGGCGTTGCCGCCAACGGAAGCGGAGAGAGCGGCAGCACGACCGCCGTGGCCAGCAAAGCCATGCGAAACGGCGGCAGAAGCGAGAAGGGGGGCATGGGATATTTCAGGTTCACGACGATCTATCCTCTCAAGAGAAGAAGCAGCAAATCAGGCCTGGCGCGGCGACAGTCTTCCATCTCTTCGTCTGCCAAGGCAATCCCCCCGATTTTGATGGTTATGCCTTGACGACCATGGTGTCGCAGAAGCGGTCGTAGAAAGTCTGTCCGCGCCACACGATTAGGGGGAAGACCCACCATATGAGCGCGAATACGAACAGAAGCGGCGCCAAGGCCCCCGTCAAGGCGAAGAAGCCGATGGCATTGAGAAGATTGGTGTCGCGCGCCTGCTGAATCAGCTGGTCGATTGGCGGCAGATATGAGGGCAGCAGAAACAGGCTGACCAGATTGACTGTTGCCAGCAGCATCAATGGCAGAAACTTGAATATTTCCCGCTTGACGGCGAGCCCGAAGAGCAACGCGCCGCCTTCCGTCGTGGTCACGCGCAATGAGGTCAAGCGCTTGCCTGGTGTTCGCCCGCCGCCGATCGAGCAAAGGGCGAAGGCGACAGGAAGGAGCAGCAGGACGATGCTGGAGGTCGGCCTTACGGTGATATTCGGATCGACCGGGTTGCCATTGCCGTCGATGGGTACGGAAAAGGCGCGCTTCAATGTGGCCGATCCCTGCTGCGATGCGACGATTGAAAGGAAGACCGTGTATCCGTTGCTGCCCAGCCAGGATATACGGCACAGTTGGTTGCTTCTCACTTCGCCCGGCTGCAGCGGCCATTCGGCCTCCACTTTCGCAACGAGAGGCGCCGAAGTTGCTTCTTCGCACTGTTGCTTCTGAAGAAGTGGCAAGGTCAAATCCCAGGGCGTCACCGCCGACAACGCGAGAAACAACAGCGTAAAAGCAACCTGGAAGATGACGATATCGACCGCATAGGCACCGAGCCGTCGCCAAAAATGGCGAGGCGGTGAAGAGGCTATTTGATGATCGGAAGCGTCAAAACTCATAATTTCCCCCGGCTCAGCGCGTTTCACGACGCCCCACACGTCGCATCACGTACTTCAAGTTGTGGGCATTAGCATGTTTTGCCGCGATTCGCTGGGAGTGAAGGCAGATGGCCGGCAGGACATGATGTTACCGGTCGGCCAGTGCAGTGCGTCATATCGGAATAGTCTGTCCGCCGGAAGGGGCTTGCGGTTGTTCGTCCGTGTCGCCGTCATAACCCAGGTGCTTCGCCTTGCGGAACCATTCCGCCGCCTTGGCCGCATCAGCAGCAACGCCATCACCGTCGCGGTACATCATGGCGAGATTGTAAGCGGCATCGGCATAGCGATGTTCTGCCGCCCGCTCGAACCAGTAGACCGCCTTAGGGCCGTTCTTGGTGACGCCTTCGCCATCGCGGAACATCACCCCAAGATTGTATTCGGCCTCTACGTCGTTCTGCGCCGCGGCCTTCAGGAACCATGCGATCGCCTGGGCATCGTCCTGCCCGATCCCGTCGCCATCGGCATACATGGCGCCGATATTGAACTGGGCACTGGCATCGCCCTGATCGGCCGCCTTCTTGAACCAGGAGAAGGCTGCAGCACCATCCTTGGCGACGCCTTCGCCGTCGCGGTACATGATGCCGAGATTGTATTGCGCCTCGATTTTTCCCTGCTCGGCCGCCTTGCGATACCAGATGATGGCCTTGCTCTTGTCCTTGTTCGTGCCGTCGCCCTGGTCGTACATGGTGCCGACATTGTACTGTGCTTCGGCATCGCCCTGTTCGGCCGCCTTGCTGTACCAGGCGAACGCCTGCGGCTTGTCCTGGGCTACGCCTTGGCCCGTGTCGTAAACGACGCCAAGATTGTATTGCGCATTGAGGTATCCCTGCGCCGCAGCTTTCTTGTACCAGACAATGGCCTCGCTCTTGTCGGCAGTAACGCCTTCGCCTTGGTCGTACATGGTGCCGACATTGAATTGCGCTTCGGCATTGCCCTGGTCGGCGGCCTTCTTGTACCAGCTGAGGGCAAGGGTGAGGTTTTTTCCGACGCCGTTGCCGTCCTCGTACATCTGTCCGAGTTTCAGCTGTGCGGCGACGTTGCCCTTGTTCGCCAGGGGACGCCAGTAGTCCAAGCCGGATTTGATATCGCCGCGATCATAACTGTTTCGTCCGACATCGGCTTGTGCCGTTCCCATGGACGCCAGCGCGAAGAGCAAACCTGCTGCCCCCTTCTTCCAATTCACGATTTACCCCTCAGTCGAAATCCGTTGAATTAAGATGCCGAACGCTCCGCGACCACTAGGGTACGAGCGCCATCAGCAAATGGAAAAGGACCCAGCCCGTCTTGTTGCCGGTGTCCTTTTTTCCGGCCGCCCCTTGTCCCAGCGGTCCGAGATCCTTGATCGGGCCGTCGCCGTTGGCTTCCATATAGCTGAGCCCATGCTGCGCTTCGGGCAATCCCTTCGCCACCGCCTTGTTGAACCAGTCGGCAGCGATCGTGGAGTCCTTCGGCACGCCATAGCCGTTATAATACAAATATCCAAGACCGTATTCCGCGCGGGCGTCACCCTGATCGGCGGCTTTGCGAAACAGATTGGCCGCCTGACCATAGTCCTTGGTCACGCCGGCGCCCTCATAGTAGAGATAGGCGAGGGCGTATTGACCTTGGGAATTGTTCTGGTCAGCCGCCTTGCGATACCAGCTTGCGGCAACTGATTTGTCAGTCTTTGTCCCCTGACCGTTTTCGTACATATAGCCGAGAGCATATTGCGCGTCCGCATGGCCTTGGCCGGCAGCTTTCCGACACCAGTCAAAGGCCTTGCCATAATCCGCAGCAACACCACGGCCGGCGACATACATGAAGGCGAGGGCGTATTCGCCTCGCGCATCGCCTTGCTCGGCGGCCTTGCGATACCATCTCACTGCGCTGTCATCGTCGACCTTCACGCCCTGGCCGTTGGCATAGAGATAGCCGATGGCGTATTGCGCGTCGGGCCGCCCCTGGTCGGCCGATTTGCGATACCATTGAAGCGCCTGACGATAGTCCGGGGCCACGCCGACGCCATTCTCAAGGCTGTAGCCGACGGCATATTGTGCTTCGGCACGCCCCTTCTCGGCTGCTTTCATGTACCAGGAATAGGCTTCGGCATCATTCTGTTTGACACCCTTGCCATTGGCATAGGCGTAGCCGACTGCGTAGAGACCTTGCGCGCTTCCCTGGTCGCCGGCTCTTTTATACCAGGCGACGGCCTGTTCCTGGTCTTCTTCCGTGCCTTGGCCGTTGTCGTACATGTAGCCGATCGCGTATAGGGCGTCAGCGCGGCCCTGGTCGCCGGCCTTGCGATACCAGCCGAGTGCAATGGCACTATCCTTCTGCACGCCGAGGCCATTGGCATACATGTAGCCGAGCGCATATTGCGCCTGCGCCTCGCCCTGAGCGGCGGATTTTTGATACCAGGTGACGGCGTCTTCGTTGTCGACAGCCATGCCCCGGCCATTGGCATAGGAATAGCCGATGGCATATTGGGCATCGGCATTGCCGTTTTGCGCCGCCCTCAAATACCAGTCGTTTGCCTGTTTCAGATCGGTATCGACGCCGCGACCGCTGGCATACATATAGGCCAGAGCATATTGAGCCTGCGCATTGCCTTGGTCAGCCGATTTCCGATACCAGTCGACCGCCTGCACATCGTCCTGCTCCACGCCCTGGCCGTGGGCGTAGCGATAGCCAAGACCGTATTGGGCAGCCGGATTGCCCTGTTTTGCGAATTCCACCCAATATTTCAGATCGATCGTGGTATTGGCAGGTCCCGGCGCAGGGTCTTCGGCATGAGCAAGCCATGGTAACGATAGAGCAAAGGCCAATCCCAGTGCATAGCTCTTTGTCTTCAAGGCTTGAGTCTCCCACCTGCGTCTCAGACCGTAATCGATCTGAACAATATGGCGATGTCTTGGTCAAGGATCGTAGAGCATCGAAATGGCAGCCGTTTTAACGCCCGTGCGGAATGTGATCGCTAGACGGGAAGCACGTCGTAGAGACGGAAGATCCATGTGATCTGGTAGATCAGCCCGACCGTCACGAACGCGGCCTGGAAGCGCCGGTTGGCCGTGATCGCCGCAATGATGCACAGGATGACATAGACGACATTGCGTATTGGATATTCCCAGCCGAGCGACTGGAAATAGGCTTCACCCTTCAGCAATGTGTCGATGAGATCGACAGCATAGGTCACGGCAAGCAGGCCGAAAAACCAACGCCGGCGGGAGATGAAATATTCCTCGAAGCCGCCATAATCCTCGACCGAGGGCGGATTGAGCAATACGCAGAGGAAATAGAAGAGGCAGCAGAAGCAGATGAGAAAGAGGTAGACGCCGAAATTGATCTGCGCGACGGATTGCAGACGATATTCCCACCACCAGAAATGGATGATGAACAGGAACATCGACAATACCCAGCCGATATGGACGAGGTAGATCTTGTTCTTGCCCGGCGCCTGCACGAAGCCGGCAAGCCGGGTCAGGAGCTGGGCGAGCGAAAGGCCGATCACCATGCTCATGACCGTCCTGATGTAGACGTAGACTTCCGGTACGTGTGCGGAACCCATCGCGTCAGCTCTCCTCTGGTACAGCCTTCGGCAAGCCGTTTTCATCAAGTGCGACCATGATGAAGGTCGCCGCCGTAACCTTCTCCAGGCTATTGTAGCGTGCGCGGTGCGCCCAGGCTTCGACGCTCAGGGTGATCGAGGTGCGGCCGACACGTTCGATATCGGTGAAGACGCTCAGCGTGTCGCCGATCTTGACCGGCAGTTTGAAGGCCATCTCCTTGACCGCTGCCGTGACCACGCGACCGCGCGCCCGTTCGGCGGCACGGATGCCGCTTGCCAAGTCCATCTGCGCCATGACCCAGCCGCCGAAAATATCGCCGGCAGGATTGGCGTCGGCGGGCATGGCAAGTGTGCGCAAAGTCAGCTCGCCTTTCGGTTTGACGCTGTCATTCATTCATCTGCTCCTGTTCACGGTCGATTCCGACAATCAGCCTATGCAATCCTGCCGCGATGGAAAAGCCATACTGGCATTTCCATGGAGGACTTCTGTGGGTCGCGTACTTTGCTTCAGGCCATCCCGGGGTGACACGGTGCCGGCCTGAAACATCGAGATTCCTCACGGTAAGCTTTCGTTCACCCTTCCCATTTAGGATTTGTAATCGTTACCGACCGTGGCTGGGGCAGCGGATCAGGAGTATGACCATTTTACCCATTCTACGGCGGGTCGCGCTGCCATTGCTATTGTCGTCGGCGCTGGTCGCCTGTACGGCGGACAGCCTCGTGCCGCCTTCTGGCATCGATAGTTCCTCGCGTGTCGGGTCCATCAAGCCGCATCGAACCGTGCCGCAGCGGCAATTCGCCTATCAAGGTGTACAGGATCCCGTCGTTTCCGCATCGAGCAATTACAAAAGCGGCGGTCCCGTTCGCTCCAACGGAACCGGCGAGGCCGTGACGACCTCGGACGTCGAGGTTGGGCTGGCGCAGCAATCGGACATTCCCTCTCAGGGCGTCAACATGGATGCCGAACTCGGTGTTGGACCGAGCGAGGAGGAGCAATCCGGATCGGTCGTCGGGTTGGCACAGGAAGAGCAGCAGAATATTGCCGAAGGTCAGTCCGACCAGCCCGTCGTCGACGGCATCGGCACCGATGCACCGGTGCAGACCAACCGTTCGGTGGTTCAGCGCCCGGCCGCGCAGGCCGAGCTCAACCAGTCACGGATACCGAGGCAGCTGCCGGGGACGCAGGTCGCGATGCTGCCGCGCGTCGAAAATCCGATACCGCGCCTCGATCAAGAGTTCGAAGCGCCGCAATCTACGCCGGGCATGATGCCGCCTTCGGAAATCGCTTGCCGCCAGGAACTGCGGCGCATGGGCGTCGTCTATACGGATAAGCCGGCCATATCCAACGGTCCGGCCTGTCAGGTTCCCTATCCGGTTTCGCTCAGCGGTCTCTCAGGCAATATCGCGGTCCGGCCCGCCGTCACATTGAATTGCCAGGTGACGCTTGCCTTCGCCAAATGGGTGAAGAACGAACTGGCGCCCGCCGCGCGCACCCGGTATTGGACCGGCATCGGCACGATCGTGCCGCTCGGCGGCTATTCCTGCCGGCGGATGAACAATAGCCGGCAACGCTACAATCCGATGTCGGAGCATGCCCACGGCAATGCGATCGATGTCGGCACCTTCGTTCTCAAGAACGGCCATGTGATCGACGTACGGAAAAAGGGATTGTTCTCTTTCCGGGAAGGACGGCTGCTCAAGGCGGTGCGCAGCGACAGCTGCCGCTATTTCGATACGGTGCTTGGGCCGGGCAGCAATCCGGAGCATTGGAACCACTTCCATTTCGACCTCAGGGACCGAAAGGGCGGCCGGCGCTATTGCAGCCTTTGATTGGCCCTTTGCCGGGACAGCATCCACCCTTGCCAAACGGAGAAGCTGATTTACCTATCGGTGGAATCGCGCTCAACTGCGCGAACCGATGGCAAGAGGGGGGCTCATGGAAGACGTACCGAGACGAAAAAGAAGCCTTGGAAGGGCGCTCCTTGCCGCATTGATTGCCATTGTCATCGTCATTGGCGGCCGCTGGTATGCCTATGTCGCTTATGCCGATGATCCCTTCGATGAAGTTGGCATTGGCCTCAACTCCATGATGCCCGGACCCATTCGCGACAAGGGCTGCGAAATGCTGAAAGCGCGCTTCGAGCACAAGACGCTGCCGCCGGCAGGCTGCGGTGTCAACGGCAACTGGTAGTGGTCGTTTCCCGATCGTAAGCTGGCGAAAAAAGAAAAAAGCCGGCTGATGCCGGCTTGAGCGGAGCATGGCAATGACGGGGGATCTTTGCCAGCTCCAGAAAAGAACTTCATGTTGCAATGATGCATGCAATATGAATGCGAGGGCAATAAATCGGCCAGTACAGTAGGCGCTAACGGTGTCGCCAAGAGGCGTTGGGCGGAGTTGCGACAAACGTTGCTCACCTAAGGAGCTATATGCCCGACGAAGGTCACGATTTGATGACAGCTTATTCCGCTTAGACGAACGCTGTGTTTCACCACCGTGGGGTGGTAAAAGCGCAAGACCGGCTATATAGCGGGCAAACGCCGCGAAATTCATCACAAAAGCCGGACTTTGCCTGACCATGGCTGCGATCATTTCTATCCGCAATCTCACAAAAACATATGCCAACGGGTTCCAGGCACTGAAGGGTATCGATCTCGACATCGAGCGGGGCGAAATCCTGGCGCTGCTCGGGCCGAACGGTGCAGGCAAGACGACGCTGATTTCCATCGTCTGCGGGATTGCCAATCCAAGCGGGGGCTCGGTGACCGTCGGCGGTCATGATGTCGTGCGCGATTTTCGCGCTACGCGCAGCCTGATCGGCCTTGTGCCGCAGGAGCTGACGACCGATCAGTTCGAAACCGTCTGGAACACGGTGAGCTTCTCACGCGGGCTTCACGGCAAGAAGCCGAACCCTGAATATATCGAGAAGATACTGCGCGACCTCTCGCTCTGGGAGAAGAAGGACAATATGCTTCGGCAACTTTCCGGCGGCATGAAGCGGCGCGTGCTGATCGCCAAGGCGCTCTCGCACGAACCGGAGATTCTGTTTCTTGACGAGCCGACTGCCGGCGTCGACGTGACGCTGCGCAAGGACATGTGGCATGTGGTCGAGCGCCTGCGGGCGTCCGGCGTCACCATCATCCTGACCACTCACTACATCGAAGAGGCCGAAGAAGCGGCCGATCGCGTCGGCGTCATCAATGGCGGTGAGCTGCTGCTGGTGGAGGAGAAGAAGGCGCTGATGGCCAAGCTCGGCCGCAAGCAGCTCATCCTCGATTTGAACGAGCCGCTCGACGCCGTACCACAGTCTCTTGACGGCAACGGGCTTTCGCTCGGGCCGAACGGTCTGACGCTTATCTATGATTTCGATGCCCAGCATGAGCAATCCAGCATAGCGGCTCTGCTATCGAAGCTGGCAGAGCAGGGAATTCATTTCAAGGATCTTTCGACGCGCCAGAGTTCGCTCGAGGATATTTTCGTCTCGCTGGTGGAGGCAGGCAAATGAACTTCGAAGCGATCAAATCCATCTATACATTCGAAATGGCCCGCACGCGCCGCACCCTGCTGCAGAGCGTCGTCTCGCCGGTCATTTCCACGTCGCTCTATTTCATCGTTTTCGGCGCTGCGATCGGATCGCGCATCAATCTCGTCGAGGGCGTCTCCTACGGTGCCTTCATCACGCCTGGCCTGATCATGCTGACCTTGCTCGGCCAGTGCATCAGCAACGGCTCCTTCGGCATCTACTTCCCGAAATTCACCGGCACGATCTACGAGGTGCTGTCGGCGCCGGTTGCCATGACCGAGATCGTTCTCGGCTACGTGGGTGCCGCTGCGACCAAGGGAATGCTCATCGGCCTGATCATTCTCGCCACCGCGAGTTTCTTCGTCGATATCAGGATCGAACATCCATTCATGATGATCCTGTTCTTCGTGCTGACGGCGGTAACCTTCAGCCTGTTTGGCTTCATGATCGGCATCTGGGCCGGGAATTTCGAACAGCTGAACCTCATCCCCATGCTGGTCGTGCCGCCGCTGACCTTCCTTGGCGGCAGCTTCTATTCGATCAACATGCTGCCGCCCTTCTGGCAGGCGGTGAGCCATCTCAACCCGGTTCTCTATCTGGTCAGCGGCTTCCGCTGGAGCTTCTATGGCATCGCGGACGTCAATCCGGTGCTGAGCCTTGCCATGATCACGCTCTTCCTCGTCGTCTGTCTGGCCATCCTCGGATGGATTTTCAGGACGGGGTATCGCTTGAGAAACTGACGGCGGCGTTCGCGGCAAATTTGCGCTGCGAACGGACATTTCGTTCCGGTTGCCGAACCAAGGCATCAATCAGGCAGCGGATGAAACTCCGGTACGAGCCTTCGGCAGATGATCGTCGCGAGCAACCAGGTTGCGACGCGTCAGCCATCCATGTCCCCAGTCTCTGAGGCCGAGCAATATCGGCGCGAGCGTCCGGCCTTCCTCGGTGATCGAATATTCCACCTTCGGCGGGATGACGGCGAATACTTTGCGCTCGACAAGCCCATCCTCTTCGAGTTCCCGAAGCTGCTTGATGAGAAGACGCTGCGAACAATCTCCGAGCTCTCTTTTCAGGGCATTGAACCGAAGAGTGCCGTTCAGCAGGTGATAAAGGATCATCCCTTTCCATTTGCCGCTGATGAGATTGAGTGCCGCATACATCGTGCAGCCAGGCACTTCGTCATAGTTCCTGTCCTTGTTCATCTTCGGCCTCGCGACGGTATACTTTTGAGCACTATATGCTTTTGATTACCGTATTTTCATTCTGGCCGCTACTTGCCAAATGCCTGTGACCTGCCGCGCCACCCACGAGCGCGACGGAAACATGCAAGGAGAATGAAGCATGACGAAAGTTGTACGCTTTCACGAATATGGCGAGCCTGATGTGCTGCAGATCGACGATATCGAGATCGCGCCGCCAGCCGCCGATGAGGTGCAGATCACGGTAAGGGCCATCGGTCTCAACCGCGCGGAAGTCATGTTCCGGCGCCACGCCTATCTTCAGGAGGCCGAATTTCCTTCAAGGCTTGGTTATGAAGCGGCGGGTACCATCAAGGCTCTTGGCGGCATTGTGAACGGATTTGCCAGGGGCGATGCAGTCAGCGTCATTCCGACACTGGATATGGCCCGTTGGGGCACCTATGGCGAAGTCATCAACGTGCCAGCCCGTCACGTTGTGAAACATCCGGCGAACCTGTCCTTCGAGCAGGCTGCCGCCTCGTGGATGCAGTATATCACGGCCTGGGGTGCATTGATCGAGCAGGCGAAGCTTTCGAGCAGTGACTTCGTGATCGTCTCCGCCGCGTCGAGCAGCGTTGGCATTGCCGCGTTTCAGATCGCGCGCAGTGTCGGTGCCACCGTCATTGCCACGACCCGCACCAGCGCCAAGGTGGAAGCCCTGCGCGACGCCGGTGCGCATCACGTTATCGCAACGGCGGAAGAGGACCTGATCGCGCGGGTGAGGGATATTACCGGTGGCCAGGGTGCACGCGTCGTCTTCGACCCGATTGGCGGGCCGGCGATCGCGCAGTTTGCCGAGTGCATGGCGGTCGGCGGTATCCTGCTGGAATATGGCGCACTCAGCGCTGAGGACGGGCCTTTCCCGCAATTTGCCGTTTTAGGGAAAAGCCTGACGCTGAAGGGCTATCTTTATACCGAGGTCGTATCCGACGATGCCGTTCTCGACCGTGCCAAGACCTTCATCAATGAGGGCCTCAAGTCCGGAGCTCTCGATCCCTTCATTTCCCGCACCTTCGCTTTCGATCAAATTCGAGACGCAACGCGCTTCCTTGAAAGTAATGAGCAGATCGGAAAGATCGTCGTTACCGTCTAAACAGCGCATGGCCCCCGCCGATTTCTGCTCGGCGAGGGCCTTTCGGCCCGATTGCGACAGGCCCGAAGTGGTCCGAAGATATTGGCTGGATAGAAGCGAGAATTTAGGCCCTTGCGGCATTGGCTGCGGCATGAAACTCATGGATTTGAAGTTGTCATGGCAAGGTCGAAAGCTACGTCTCGCCGTGCCGCTCGCTTATGTCAGTCTGAAATCTCCCCGAAGGTATATCATGCCGCAATCGCATCCCAGTCAGCCGCTGTCTCAAGCACTCTCCCGGCTCGATCAACTGACCAACTGGGAGCGCAAGCCGCGCGGGGAGATGCGTGTCGGTCTTGAGCCGATGCTCGATCTGATGCAGCGTTTGGGCAATCCGCATAAAAGCTTTCGCGCTATCCATGTTGCCGGCACCAAGGGCAAGGGTTCGGTTTCCGCACTCCTCGAAGCGGGATTGCTGCGAGCTGGCTGGCGGGTCGGACGTTATGGGTCGCCGCATGTCGATCGCGTGAACGAGCGTGTCAGCGTTCTCGGCCGGGAGGTCGAAGATGACATGTTGGCAAAGGCGATCATGCAGGTTCTGGATGGCTACGAGAGCGCGAAGCAAGCCGAAACCGCTGGGGAAGATGCCACCTGGTTCGATGTCATTACCGCCGCTGCATTCGTCGCATTCAGAGATGCCGGCTTGAACTGGGTCGTGGTCGAGGTTGGGCTTGGCGGCCGGCTGGATTCGACGAATGTGGTCTTCGGCGAAGTCGCCATCGTCACCAATATCGGGCTCGAACATACTGAGATTCTGGGGACGACGCGCGAGGCGATAGCGGGCGAGAAGGTCGGCATATTGAAACCGGGTGCGACGCTTGCCACCACGCTTGCTGTCGACGATATCGCGGGAAAGGTCTTGCAGCAGCGTGCGGATGAACTCGGTTGCGAGGTTCTTCGAACCGACCTTCCCGAAGACGCAACGATTGCGGAGACGAATATCGCTCTGGTCGGCCTGGTGTTCGATCATCTGGGACGACAAGGCGAGAGTGTGAAGGCGGCAAGCGAAAAGAGCGAGCCGATCGGTGCGTGGCTGCTCGAGCCGGCCGTGATCGACAAGGCGCGGCTGCCGGGGCGGATGGAGCGCTTCGATTTCACCTTGCCATCCACACTGCAAAGTGGACGACGGAGCCTGCCCATTATCATGGATGGTGCGCATGTGCCGTTCAACATCGAGGCTGTCCTGCGCGATATCACGCACTCGTCCAGCGTCAGCGGCGATTGCGTCGCCGTCGTCGCACTGGCGTCCGACAAGGATGCGCCTGGCTTTCTGAATGTGCTCTCGCGATATGTGGCCCACGCAGTCTTTACGGAAGCGTCAGGGGCGGGTCGCGCCCATGCGGCGGCGGAACTGGAGGCATTGGCGATCTCGATGGGGATGGCTTGTGAATCCGAGCCTGACCCGAACAAGGCGCTGGATCGAGCTGTCGCCAGGGCTTCCGAATGCGGCGGGTGGATCCTCGTGACCGGTTCGCTCTACCTTGTTGGCGCACTGCGCGGCACTGTCCTTAGGAATGCCCGATGACGGGGGAAATCGTCATCAGACCAGCTGTCGTCGGTGACATTGCCGATATCGCCAGGCTGCATCGCGCGATCTGGTGCGACACCTACCGCGATCTCGCGCCGGCCGATGTTTATCAGGCGCTTGATGAGGATTACCGTCGCGTACGGTGGGCCGATATGTTTGCCAATCCTCGTAGGGATCAGCGCATTCTTCTGGCACAGCAAGGAGGGCGGCTCGTCGGGATCGGCGCGATTGCGGCTTCGTCAGAGCCGGCATTCGAGGGGCGTGGCGAGATAAAGTCGCTCTATGTCGATCCAGCTATCAAGCGCCAGGGAATTGGCCGTCGGCTGATGCGAGACATGGCGCGAGAATTTGTGTCGATGGGCTATTCTGCCGTTGGTCTCGGGGTGGTGGTCGGCAACGAGCCGGCAATTGCCTTTTACCGCGCGCTCGGTGGGCAACTGGTCGGCCAATATGTGGATCCCGGGCCAATCTGGCGCTCCGACAATCTTATTTTCGCATGGGATGATCTCTCTTTGCTGATCTGACCCATCGCACGCGCCGACCAGTGCCGGTTTATCCCGCTATAGCCCGCTTGCGCGGCGCGATAGTCATGGCCATGACACCAGCCACGACACAGACGAGACCGATGGTTGCCGTTGGGGATAGGGGCTCGCCAAGGAAGGCAACGCCGATTCCGACGCCGATCGGGACGCGCAGGTAGGCTTGCGCGGTTGTACCGACCGAACCAAGGGTCTGGATAAGCCGGAAATAGATACTGAAGGCGAGGGCGGTGGAGACGACCGACAGGCCGAGCAGCGCCAGGATCGAAGCCGTCGATGGTGCAATCTGCCAGGGGTGTTCGAAAACCAGGCTGGCGGGGATCAGGAGAGCAGCACCGCAGAGCAAGGACCCAGCCGCGGGCATCATCGGGTCCAATCCCTTGAAGTTGCGGCCAAAAAGGGCAGCGCACGCATAGCAAATCGATGCCGTGACGACGGCAAGCTGTGGCAGCAGCTGACGACCCATGCCATGCAGCGCATCGAGGCCGATGACCAGGCAAATGCCCGCCATGCCCACAATCACGCCAAACAGCTTGCGGCCCGTCAGCGGCTCGCTGCGCAGCAGGAAAGCGGCGATCAGGAAGGCAAAAATCGGCGTCGTGGAATTCAATATGGTCGCCAGGCCGGCATCGACGGTCTGTTCCGCCCATGCGATCAGCGTGAAGGGAATGGCGCTGTTGAGGCAGGACTGAATGAGAAAGCGTTTCCAGGTGGCTGCATCCCTCGGCAGGCTCAGGCCGCGCCAGCGAATGATGGCGAGCAGGACAAAGCCGGCGATCAAGGTGCGGGCCGCAATCAGCGTGATCGGCGGAATGGTTGCCACGCCGACGCGGATGAAGGTGTAGGAGGCGCCCCAGCAGGTGGCGAGCGCGAGGAGAAGCAGCAGTTCAGTCGTTAGGGCAGGTCTTGCAGGTGTCATGGGCGTTTCACTCTTCATGCGGTTTGGGCGTGCCGCTTTCTAGAGCGAAGAGACCGGCGAATGCTTCGGTCCCAAACGAACTATCGCATGCGACGGCTCATGTCCCTCAGTCGCGCAGCCGAAGTTCGTCGGTCTGCATCTGCATGGACCCCAGGGTTTCGAGGAAGCTCATGCCGAGCAGGCTCTGATCGAGCTTGCCCGCTTCGGCGACGCTCGCCTCGACATCCCTGCGCTTGATCGGACCGATGGCCACCGAGCCGAGCTCAACGGGAGCTGCTTTGGCGCGACCGTTGGCGGTCAATACCGTCATCGAATAGGTGAGGTTTTCCGGAATGATGCCGACGCGCTCGGCATCTTCCTGCGACAAGGCGATGGTGCTGGCGCCGGTGTCGATCAGCATATCGATCGGCTGGCCGTTAATCATCACTTGGGCTTCGAAATGCCCGCTCGACCGTTTGTGAAGGATCACTTCCTGACCACCTTCGCTCGTCGTGACGACGACGGCGTGGCCAGGCATGAGGCCGGCGAAGACGCGATTTCCGACCTGCTCGGCATCATAGCGGTAAATATAGGCGGTCGCGAGCGCCATGATGATGACGAACCAGATCAGGAGATTGCGGATCGACTGGCTGACCGTATGCCGGCTCGCCCAGACGGCGGCGCTCATCATCAGGGCGATCGGCAGGAGATAGACGACCCGCGCGAAGTCGTCGTTCTGCATGCCGAAGGTAGTGCCGCTGTTGTTGTTCAAGATGAGTAGTGCGAGGCCGATGCCGAGAATGGCGAGAACAATGTTCAGGCGGTTCATACGGCACTGCGCTCCCGTGCCATCCTTTGGCGGCGGGTCTCCCGGCGCGGCTTGCGCTCGACCTTGGTCAGGCGCTCCGGAAGCATCTCCATGATATGGCGGCGTTCGTCGTCGCTATAGCTCATCCATGCGCCGATTTCAGCTGATGTGCGGCCGCAACCGAAGCAATAGCCGGTATTCTGGTCGATAGAGCAGACGAGGATGCAAGGTGTCAGCATGGGATCATATATCGATGCTTCAAACGCACATGGCAAGAGTACAGAGAGACGCGATCTCGCAAATCTGCTGCGTCGCGCCGATCGTATCGCCCGTATGCCCGGCCAGTTTCTGGCGGACGTATCGGGTGGCAAGAAATGTCGCGGCGCTTGTCGCAAGAAGGCAGCCAACCAGTGCCGGAACGCCCATAGCAGGACCGACGAGCAGTATTGCAAGGCCAAGTGTCGCAAGCAGCGCCAACTGCATGGCGTCGCCATCCGGCTTGCCTGCCGATGCCGCGATCCCATCTGGTTTGGTTGACGGCAGGGTGTACCAATGCCAAACCATCGCGCCCCGGCTGAGAGCGGCGGCTGCAAGGATCGCGACCGGAGCCTCGGAGGCCGGCAGCTCGCGGGCGAGGGCGGCAAGCGCTGACCCGCGCAATCCGAAAGACAGGATGAGTGCCGCCGCACCATAGGTGCCGATGCGGCTATCCTTCATGATTTCGAGGGCACGCTCGCGATCCTTGCCGCCGCCAATGCCGTCGGCCGTATCGCTCAGCCCATCCTCATGTAGAGCGCCTGTGGTGATCGTCTGCACGGTAAGCGCCAGCAGTGCCGCCATCAATGGATCGGCATTGATGGAAAGCAGCGTGCCGAAGGTCAGGGCTGCGGGGAGGGCGATGAGAAGGCCGGCAAAGGGAAAGGTGCGCGAAACGCGCGTAAGCTTGCCATCATCGCCCTCAAAGAAGGATGGCGGCATGGGAATGCGGCTCAAGAAAGCGACGGCGCGCACGGTGTCGCGCAGATATTCCCGCATTTCTTCCTCTCCCCGCCAAACGAGCGACAGCATCGGGCGCTTTTGGAGTTGTTCGCGCCGATTCCCAGGACTAATAGAGTCGCACGCAAAGAACCCGATTTGAGACCAAAAGACAAGGAACGCATTCATGAGCGTCAGCGGCCTCCCATTCGACGATTTCCGCGCATTGCTGCGCGACCTTCCAGGCCCGGATGCCCGGGCGCTCGTGGCAGCGCGCGAACGTGATGCGCAGCTCACCAAGCCGCCGGGCGCGCTTGGAAGGCTCGAGGAGATCGCTTTCTGGCTGGCCGCCTGGACCGGTCGTCCCCCGGCCGTGACCCGGCCGCTAGTCGCGATCTTTGCTGGCAATCATGGTGTCACCAAGCAGGGAATTACGCCGTTTCCGCCTTCCGTCACGCAGCAGATGGTGGAAAATTTCGCAGCCGGCGGTGCGGCCATCAATCAGATCTGCGTCGCCTATGACCTCGGCCTCAAGGTCTTCGACCTCGCACTCGATTTTCCGACTGCTGATATCACCGAAGAGCCGGCGCTGAGCGAGCGCGATTGCGCCGCCACCATGGCCTTCGGCATGGAGGCGATTGCCGGCGGCACAGATCTGCTTTGCATCGGCGAGATGGGCATTGGCAACACCACGATTGCAGCGGCCATTCACTACGCGCTCTATGGCGGCAAGGCTGAAGACTGGGTCGGTCCCGGTACCGGGTCCGAAGGCGAAATGCTGAAGCGCAAGATCGCCGCGGTCGAGAAGGCGGTCGCACTGCATCGCGATCATCTGTCTGATCCGCTGGAAATCCTGCGCCGCCTCGGCGGGCGCGAGATCGCCGCCATGGCCGGCGCCATCCTTGCAGCGCGCATGGAACGCATCCCCGTCATCATAGACGGTTATGTCGCGACGGCCGCCGCTTCTATTCTCAAGGCGGCGAACCCTTCCGCGCTTGACCATTGCCTGATCGGGCACGTCTCGGCTGAGCCGGGCCATCTGCGCTCCATTGAAAAGCTCGGAAAGACGCCGCTTCTGGCGCTCGGCATGCGACTTGGCGAAGGCACCGGAGCAGCGTTGGCCGCTGGCATCGTCAAGGCTGCGGCCGCCTGCCATTCGGGCATGGCGACCTTCGAAAGCGCTGGCGTTACGAACAAGCATTAGAAAATCGGGGCGGCGGGATGTTGAAATAAGCGTTTCGCCGCTAAATTTCCTGTAGATGATCGGTTTTTCGTCATAAATCTGCAATGAATTTTGAGGGCAGCGAGAGCTGTCGCCTTGCTTCGCCCACGGTGAGGCGGTATTCGCAAAGCATCCAGATTGCAACCGGGACAATACGGGCGGAACGCGAATGGCTGAGTTTTCAAAATCAGCGGTCACCAAGGAGACCGGGATTCGGCACTTTTTCGCCGCTGCCGGCTATTCCTGGGGCGGATTTCAACGGCTGTTGCAGGAGTCGGCCTTTCGACAGGAGCTCCTTTTTGCCGGAGTGGGGCTGATCCTGTTGATTGCCGTCGGCGCGACCATTGGCGAGATTGTCGTCGCGATGGTTCTGTTTCTCGCCGTGTTCGCGGTTGAGGCGATGAATACCGCGGTGGAAGAGGTGATCGACCGCATTTCACCGGAGATTTCCAATGTCGGCAAGCATGCCAAGGATCTCGGTTCGTTTGCCGTTCTCTGCATGCTGGTCGCGTCCGGAATTTACCTGCTTTACGTCATCGGCAGCCATCTGCTCTTCCGCTAGAGACCAGCACCTGAGCTTCGTTTAAGCGAAGCTCTTCTTGCGCCGCTCGACAAGGGGGGCGTCCTCCACCGCCGGCAGGCTTTGCAGCACACGCTTGGCCGGCAGGATGGCGATGACTTCGGTGCCTTCCCGCAGCTTGGATTTCAGCATGAACTGACCGTCGTGCTTGGCGAGAATGGCCTGCACGATGGGCAGACCGAGGCCGGTGCCCTGTTCGGCACTCTTTATGGCGATAGAACCCTGGCCGAAGGCTGACAGCACGACTGGTATCTCTTCCTCGGGAATGCCCGGGCCGTTGTCCTTGATCGCCACATATTCGCCGCCGCCGGCCGTCCAGCCGACCTTGACGCTGATCTCGCCGCCTTGGGGGGTGAATTTCACCGCATTCGACAGAAGATTGAGGATCACCTGGCGCATCGATTTTTCATCGGCCCAGACCGAGGGCAGCTGCGCTTCGAATTGCGATGAGATCGAAATGTTCTTGGCGCGGGCGCGCAACTGCACCATGCCGATGCAATCCTCGGCAATATCGAGGAGGGAAATCGCTTCCTCGTTCAATTCGTATTTGCCGGCCTCGATGCGCGAGAGGTCGAGGATTTCGTTGATCAGATTGAGCAGGTGCTGGCCCGATCGATGAATATCGGTGGTGTATTCGCGATAGGTCGGATTGTTGAGCGGCCCCATGACCTCGGCCGACATGACTTCGGAAAAGCCGAGGATCGCGTTCAGCGGCGTCCTGAGCTCATGTGACATGGAAGCGAGGAAGCGCGATTTGGCAAGGTTTGCCTCCTCGGCACGCCGGCGCGCCTCATCCGACATCGATTTTGCGACTTCCAGCTCGGCGATCAGATCGTCCTTTTCCGATTGGAAGAAGAGGATCTTCAGATTGGACTGATACATGCGATTGGTGATGAAGCTGAAGAATATCACGGCCACCGAAATGGCGGCGGTGAGTGCAATATCGGAGGGTCTTCGCGTCAGGATGGCCGTCACGACCAGCGCGACGGTCGCCGGTGCGAAGGAAAATGGAACAGCTCGCGGCAGCATGAAGCTGGACATCGCCGTGATGCAGATTGCCACGAGCAGCGTCGTGCCCTTGTAGAAGGCGAAACTGTCGCCGCCGCAGGTCGGGCAATTCTGCATGGTGAAGAGCGCCCAACAGAAGCCGACGAGCAATTGCCCGAGCAATAGTCGCTGGCGCCATTTTCTGGCGCTTTCGGCTGACATTTCCTGCTTCTTGGCACGCCGTCCGATCAGCATGTTGATCGCATGTGCCGTCAGGATCGGAATGGTCCAGAAGAGAATGCCCGCATCACGCGTCAGATAGACGCCGAGAACGGCAACGACGATGACGAAGATCGGCACCACGGCGGCACTCTGCCGCAAGGTGTCGATATGCATCATCATCAGTTCGCGGTCGAAATTGCGGCTATGGCCACTTTGCAGGCGCTCGCGCGTTTGCCGCACGGCCTTCGACACAGCCCGGTTACGGTGACTGCGCGATCGGTCGACAATGTTTTTATCTGTCGATGTGCTGACGCCGGTGCTCATGGTTACATTGAAACTTGGCCTGCCTGAGACTACACACTAGCGTCCAAACCTTAAGAAGATGCTGCGCCGAAATGATTTGTTTGCCATCTTCGCCAAGGATTTGTTCTTGAAGGAGGCAACAAAGTGATGCGGTCGGGCCGCCTGCTTCGTGACGGCGTGGCCACTTTCGCGCTGCTTGCCATTCTTGCATTATTCGCGTTGAAGATGAACAATCGACCAGAAATCGTTCAAAATGGCAGCTTTTATGTCATCGACGGCGATACGCTTTCCGCCAATGGCGAGCGCCTGAGGCTGAAGGGTATCGACGCTCCCGAATTTAAGCAGCGTTGCCAGCGCAATGGTGCGGATTGGGCTTGCGGTGAAGAAGCACGCAAGGCGCTTGCCACAATGATTAAGGTCGGGGTGCCCGAATGCCGGGGATGGGAGAGGGATCGTTATGGTCGCCTGCTGGTGACATGCGTCGCTGGCGATGTCGATATCAATGCTGCGATGGTGCGCAATGGCATGGCGGTTTCCTATGGTGCCTATGCGAGCGAGGAACGCATCGCGCAGCAGGCGAAAGCCGGGCTTTGGGCCAGTGATTTCGAGAGGCCTAGCGACTATCGGCGCGAGGAACATATGGCGCGTGGCAATGACAATGATCCGATAGCAGGACTGTTCAGCTATTTGCGTCAGCTCGTCGGATGGAGTGCCCCATGAAGCAGGAAAGCGAATTGCAGATCCTGCGTTCGGCGATTGCGGCCTGTCGTCTCTGTCGGGATGCGCCGACCAAAGGCGAGGCGGATCGTTTGCCGCACGAGCCGCGTCCGGTTGCGACACTATCGTCGACCGCACGGATACTGATCGCGGGTCAGGCGCCAGGATTGCGCGTTCACGAGAGCGGTCTGCCCTTCAACGATGCCTCGGGCGACCGTTTGCGCCAGTGGCTCGCTGTGGATCGCGAGAGTTTCTATAATCCGGATCATTTCGCCATAATGGGCATGGGCTTTTGCTTTCCAGGCTATGACAAGGCGGGAAGCGATCTGCCGCCACGCAGGGAGTGCGCGCCATTGTGGCGTCAAAGGGCCATGGATGCGATGCCGCAGATCGAACTGATCCTGACGATCGGTCAATATGCGCAGGCGTGGCATCTCGGCGCGCAGCGCATGGGGTCGATGACGGAGACGGTGGCGGAGTGGCGGCGCTATCTTCTGACCAATCGGTCGCCGGCGGTCCTGCCGTTGCCGCATCCGAGTTGGCGCAATAGCGGCTGGTTGAAACGTAACCCATGGTTCGAAGCCGAATTGCTTCCCGTATTACAACAACGTGTGAAAAGCCTGCTTCCTTGAGAAAAAGTTTCTTTTCTCTCGCTTAAAATAGGCTATAGAGAGAATATAATTCGAAGGGATGCTTTAATGGACCGTCTAGACCGCAAAATCCTGCGCCTGCTGCAGGAGGATTCCACTCTGGCCGTGGCCGACCTCGCCAAGAAGGTTGGGCTGTCGACGACGCCATGCTGGCGCCGCATCCAGAAGATGGAAGAAGACGGTGTCATTCGCCGCCGCGTGGCGCTGCTCGACCCTGAAAAGGTCAACACCAAGGTTACGGTTTTCGTTTCGATCCGCACCAACAGCCACTCCATCGAATGGCTGAAGCGTTTTTCGGAAGTGATCGCCGACTTTCCGGAAGTGGTCGAATTCTATCGCATGAGCGGTGACGTCGACTATCTGCTGCGTGTCGTCGTTCCGGACATCGCGGCTTACGACGCCTTCTACAAGCGCATGATCGCCAAGATCGAAATCCGCGACGTCTCTTCGGCTTTTGCGATGGAGCAGATCAAGTATTCGACGGAACTGCCGCTCGATTACATGTTGCTGGAAAATGCCAAGTCCAATGAGGACTGATATGAACTGAGCGCCGCGTTAAAGGGGCGCTCAGCAGATGCCGCCGATTTGCGGCTGTTACTTCTTGTCCAGGCGTGCGAGCAGCGAGGAGGTATCCCAACGGTTGCCTCCCATCGCCTGGACATCGCCGTAGAACTGGTCGACAAGCGCCGTGAGCGGCAGCTTGGCCTGGTTGCGGCGGGCTTCCTCCAGCACGATGCCGAGATCCTTGCGCATCCAGTCGACCGCGAAGCCGAAATCATATTTGCCTGAATTCATTGTCTTGTGGCGGTTTTCCATCTGCCAGGAGCCGGCAGCCCCCTTGGAAATGACCTCAACGACCTTTTCGATATCGAGGCCGGCCTGCTTACCGAAGTGAATGCCTTCGGCCAGGCCCTGGACGATACCGGCGATGCAGATCTGGTTGATCATCTTGGTCAGCTGACCGGCGCCGACCGATCCCATCAGGCCGACCATGCGGGCATAGGCGTCGATCACGGGGCGGGCCTTCTCGAACACGGCTTCATCGCCGCCGCACATGACGGTCAGTACGCCATTTTCGGCACCTGCCTGTCCGCCGGAGACCGGAGCGTCGATGAAGTCGACACCCTTTTCCTTGGCGGCGGCATAGAGTTCGCGGGCGACTTCGGCGCTTGCGGTCGTATTGTCGATGAGTATTGCGCCGGCTTTCATGGTTGAAAGGACGCCGTTCTCGCCCGTGGTCACCGAGCGCAGGTCGTCATCATTGCCGACGCAGGTGAAGACGAAGTCGGCGCCTGCAGCGGCTTCAGCCGGGGTAGTGGCGAATTTGCCGTCATATTGCCTGGCCCAGGCCTCGGCCTTGGCGACGGTGCGGTTATAGACAGTGACGTCATGCCCGCCCTTGACCTTCAAATGCCCGGCCATGGGATAACCCATGACGCCCATGCCGATGAACGAGACCTTTGCCATTTCATGACTCCCTGACCGAATTTGTTTCGAAGGCTTAGCGGAAAGGCCAGGGGGACGAAAGACCGATTTGTCGGGCAACTTGTCACCATGGCATATGATTTGAAATCTGATTTCTGTTTTTTGCTAATGTGGGAATGGAATTTCGTTGTTGGCGCGAATCTTCATAATATCCTTTGTCGATATAATCTATGGATTTGCGATCTTAAGCCATCGACAACGAGCCGATGGTGGCGGAAGCGCCGAGGCCTCATGAAAAAGGGATCTTCGATGATTTCGCGCAGACAGACACTCGGCCTTCTCGGCGCCACGGCGGCTGCCTTTGCATTGCCTTCCATCCGGCCGGCGCGGGCGGCAGCTGCGACGACGCTTCGGATCGGCTGGCAGAAGAATGGCGTCCTGGCATTGGCCAAGCGCAAGGGGGCATTGGAAAAGCGGCTCTCCGATCGCGGCATTTCGGTCGAATGGTCGGAATTCACATCCGGTCCGCCGCTGCTCGAAGCTCTCGGTGCCGGTGCGCTCGATTTCGGTGCTACGGGCGACGTGCCGCCGCTCTTCGCACAGGCTGCCAATGGCAATCTGCTCTATGTCGGCCTTTATACCGGCAGTCCCGAAAGTTCCGCCATTCTCGTGCGCAAGGATTCGCCGATCCAGACCCTTGCTGATCTCAAGGGAAAGAAGGTTGCCTTCAAGCGTGGCTCCAGCGCCCACAACGTCACCGTCAAGGCGCTGCGCAAGGGCGGGCTGACGATCAACGATATTCAGCCGCTCGATCTCGCCCCACCGGATGCATCTGCCGCATTCAAGACAGGCGCGATCGACGCCTGGTCGATCTGGGACCCCTATCTTGCCATTGCCGAGGCGGATCCGGATACGCGTATCCTTGCGACTGCGCGCGGCATCGTCGATTCCTTCAGCTATTTCCTGGCGAACGGCGATTTTACCAAGGACAATCCGCAGGTCATCGTCGATGTCATCGATGAACTGGCCAAGGTGGGAGCGGCGGCGCAATCGAACTTGGATGGTACGATCACTGCCTTGTCCGAAATCACCGGCGTTCCAGCCGAGGTGACGCGGGTGACGCTGACGCGTCCAGGCGCCGATCTCGGCGGTGTTTCGACCATCACCGACGCGGCGGTGGCCTATCAGCAGGGATTGGCCGACGAATTCTATAATCTCGGCATCGTTCCGAAGAAGCTCAACGTCACGGACATTGTCTGGCGGCCGAAGGCGAGCTGAGGCTGACAAAGCCTGTAGATATCGTCCGCGCCCGAAACACTACGGACGCGGCCCTTATCGGCAAAAATATTTCGTCAAACACAGGCGATTAGAAAATCCATATTGTCGATATAATCAATAGTCTATGTCACTATCCGGGTCGAACATCGGGAGTGGCTCCCGACCACGCGCATCCAGAAAGCAGGAAAGCTTCATGACCGCGACCGCAAAACCCATCGATTTCCTTTGGTTCATTCCGACCTCCGGTGACGGCACCTATCTCGGCACGACCGATCTCAATCGTGGCCCGGAGATCGGCTATCTCCAGCAGATCGCGCAGGCGGTCGATCGGCTTGGTTATACCGGCGTGCTGCTTCCGACGGGTGTCTCCTGCGAAGAGTCTTTCGTGACGGCGGCCGCACTTTCGGCCCATACGCAGAAGCTGAAGTTCCTGGTGGCGATCCGTCCCGGTACGGCGTCGCCGGCCTATTATGCCCGTCTTGCCTCCACGCTCGATCGTGTCTCGAATGGCCGCGTGCTACTCAACATCGTCGTTGGCGGCAGCCCGGCCGAGCTCGCCGGCGACGGCATTCATCTCGAGCATGACGAGCGTTATGCCCATGCCGATGAATTCTTTCATGTCTGGGAGGAATTGCTGGAGACGGGATCGTCGACTTTCGAGGGCAAGTATATCAAGGCGACCAATGCAAGGCTTGGCCTACCGCCGGTGCAATCGCCGCGTCCGCCGCTTTATTTTGGCGGCTCCTCCGATGCCGGCATCGAGTTTTCAGTCGGCCGCGTCGACAAATATCTGACGTGGGGCGAGCCGCCGGCGCAGGTGGCTGAGAAAATTGCAAAGGTGCGGGCGGCGGCGGCCAAGCGCGGCCGCGAGGTCAGCTTCGGAATCCGCCTGCATTTCATTGTCCGCGAGACGGATGAGGAGGCATGGGCAGCGGCCGACAAGCTGATTTCCAAGCTCGATGACGAGACGATCCGCGAGGCGCAGGAACAGTTCGTCAAACAGTCCGATTCGGTCGGGCAGAAGCGCATGGCGGCGCTGCATGGCGGCCGGCGCGACAAGCTGGAAGTGTCGCCGAACCTCTGGGCCGGCGTCGGGCTGGTCCGTGCTGGTGCCGGTACGGCTCTGGTCGGTTCTCCCAAGACGGTGGCCGCAAGGCTGCGCGAATATCAGGAGCTTGGCATCGAAACTGTCATCGGCTCCGGCTATCCGCATCTGGAAGAAGCCTATCGTGTGGCAGAGCTTCTGTTCCCCGAACTGGGATTGAAGCGTGACGAGCAGCGCGCCGGGTTCCGCAACGAGTTCGGCGCCAAGCAGATCTTCGCCGGCGGCAGCCACGGCGGCAATCTGAAGGTCGTTTCCGGCTCTTAACGCCACCTCGGAAGGGAGATTCTCATGTCGGCATTCGACACATCCTTCGTCCGCGTAGGCTCGGAACGCCGCACGCGTCCAGCCAAGGCAGCACGGCAGGCCATCTCGCTTCAGAGATTTCTGCCCTTCCTGCTGCCTGTCGTCGTCATTGCGGCATGGCAGCTCGGCTCGTCGTTCGGCTGGATCTCCACCCGCATCATGCCGTCGCCGGCGGCAGTCGTGGTCGCCTTCTGGCAGACCACGATCTCCGGCCAGCTGCCGAACAATATCCTCGTCAGCGCCGGCCGCGCTTTTGCCGGCCTGCTGGTCGGCGGCTCGATCGGCTTTCTCCTGGGCATCGCCAACGGTGTGTCCAGGCTTTCGGAGCAGCTGACCGACACGACGCTGCAGATGCTGCGCACCATTCCGCATCTTGCCATGGTGCCGCTCGTCATTCTCTGGTTCGGGATCGGCGAGGAATCGAAGCTGTTCCTGACGGCACTCGGCGTGCTTTTCCCGATCTATCTCAACACCTATCACGGCGTGCGCAATGTCGATCGCGGGCTGATCGAGATGGGGCGGGTCTATGGCATGAGCAACTGGACGCTGTTCCGGAAGGTCATCTTTCCGGGCGCGCTTCCGTCCATCCTCGTCGGCCTGCGCTTCGCCCTCGGCATCATGTGGCTGACGCTGATCGTCGCAGAATCGATCGCGGCATCGTCAGGCATCGGCTATATGGCCAACAATGCCCGCGAATTCGGCATGACCGATGTCGTCGTCCTGACGCTGGTCATCTACGCCATCCTCGGCAAGCTCGCCGATGTCGTTGCACGGGCGATCGAGCGCAGAGCCTTGCGCTGGAACCCGGCCTATCAGAATTGAGGAGCCTGCCATGAGCGTCAATACACTCGAACGCCCACGGTCCAAAGCCGAGAACGCTGCTTCGCAGGTTGCGGGTGCTGCAGCCATCCATATCAAGGGACTGGAGAAGAGTTTCGGCAACAACCGTGTCCTGCGCGGTATCGATCTCGATATTCCCGCCGGCCAGTTCGTCGCCGTCATCGGCAAGAGCGGTTGCGGCAAGAGCACGCTGCTGCGTATCCTGATGGGGCTGGAAGAGCCGAGTACAGGTCATCTTCGGTTCGAGGCGGCCGATGGCAGCGACGCGCAGCCGAATACGCGCATCGTCTTTCAGGAGCCGCGCCTGTTGCCCTGGTTTTCCGTCGCCGACAATGTCGCGGTCGGGCTGGGCGAGGGCGTACCACAGGATATCTCGCGTAAGGAAACGGCTTCCGTTCTTTCCGAGGTGCAGCTGGCCGAGAAAGCCGGTGAATGGCCCTCCAGTCTTTCCGGCGGCCAGAAGCAGCGCGTGGCGCTTGCCCGAGCGCTCGTCAGCAGGCCCGGTATCCTCGCACTTGATGAGCCGCTCGGTGCGCTGGATGCCCTGACCCGCATCAGCATGCAGGAATTGCTGAACCGCGTCTGGCGCGAACTCGGTTTTACCGCCGTGCTTGTGACGCACGACGTCAGCGAGGCCGTGCATCTGGCCGATCGCGTCGTGGTGCTGGATGAGGGCCGGATCGTGCTCGATCTTGACATTCCCCATCCGCATCCACGCCGCCACGGCAACCCGGCCTTGGCGGAGCTTGAAGGGCAGCTGCTCGCGGCCATCCTCGGCGATGCGCGGGGCTAATTCACTCTCGCATCGTCGGCCTCGACGAAAAGTCGGAGATTGTCGAAGCCGATTTCCGTGCCCATGAGGCGCGAGCCGTTATCGCTGTAGCCGTCAAGAAAGACGACCTGTTCGACGAAGGTCATCTTCGTGCCGCCGGGCTCGGAGGCGAAGTTGACCGTTGCCAGCGAGACGGAAATTCTGAGGTCGTCGAGCATCATGTCGAAGGCATAGATGAAGCGCTCGTTCTGGATGACGTCGATATAGCGCGCCTGATAGGCATGCACGACGCCATCCGCCGAGGCGACGCGATTGCTCTCGCTGCCGCCGGTGCGGAAATCGAGCTGGAATTCCAGCGGCTTCCAGCCTTCATGACAGGCAAACCATTGCCGCTTCTGCTCGGGGATTGCCCAGGCGTTGAAGACTTTCGATAGTGGTGCCTTGAAATGGCGCTCTATGGTGATGGTCGTATGGTCTGTCGATCGTTTGCTCATTCGTCTGCCATCTCCGTGGATGTATCCGCAAGAAAGAGATCCAGGCGGTCGAAGGCCTGATTCCAGGACGCCTTGCGTTCGGCAATCCATCGTTCAACAGATGCCAGCGCCTCCTTGCGCAAGTGATAGGTCCGCACTCGACCGGCCTTTTCCGACAGCACCAGTCCGCTCGTCTCAAGCACTTGCAGATGTTTCATCACTGTCGGCAGCGCCATATCCAGCGGCTGTGCCAGTTCAGTGACGGAGGCAGGTCCGCGTCCGAGCCGGTCGATCATGCCGCGCCGGCTCTGGTCGGAAAGGGCCTGGAACATGCGGTCGAGCGCCAGTGTTTCCTCAAGCATTCGGCTTTTCCGGCCGGAACTGCGCCGGCAGTTTCTCGCTGTAGGGATAAAAATGGAAATAGGGCATGGCTTCCTTCAGAACGCGTGCGAAGGACGGGCGATCGAGGAGACGCTGATAGTAAGCCTTCAGCCGGCCATGTTCTTCGCCAAAGGGAACCAGGGTTTCGGCATAGAATAGAGCCGGCGCTGCGGCGCAATCGGCCATGGTCAGATTGTCTCCGGTGATCCAGATTTTCCTGTCCAGCTGCCTTTCGATCATTCCATAGGCGGTGCGCAGCAGGGTCTGGGCTGCGGACACACCTTGAGGGCTCTGGTCCTTCTCAGCCCGGCGCACATCCGCGACGATCGCTTGCATCGGCTCCTGCACATAAAGATCGAAGAAGCGGTCCCAAAGCCGCACACATAGGGCATCGGACGGATCGATCGGCAGGAGCGGTTTTGCTCCCGGATAATGCCGATCGAGATATTCGATGATGATGCTGGTCTCGGGCACGGTGCTGTCGAGGGCTTCATCGCGCAGGACCGGAAACTTGGCGAGCGGCCAGAGGCGCACCAGCGAGGCGCGCGATTCCGCATTGCCGAGATCGATGATCCGGCTTTCGAAGGGCTCCCGTTTTCATAGAGCGCCATCAGGACCTTATGGCAGAACGAGGCGAGCGGATGCTGATAGAGAATAAGGGACATGCGACGACCTTTCCGAAATCAAGGTTCGAGCCGATACTTATCTGAATGACTAAGTATCAGCTCGGCGATCATCGCGCAAGGAAATAGTTATCCAAACGGATAACTATTCTGCTTCGGTCGTCTTAGTCGGCGAGCAGGCGCGCAATGACCAGGTGGCCTGGTGTCGGCTGGCCGTCTTCCATGCGGACGTTGATATCGGTGATTTCGATGAGTTCGAAGCCGGTCGCTTTCAGCCGTTCGCGCACATAGGCTTCCGAATGGGCGAAGCGCTGATGCGCGCCGACCATATAGGGGCGTCCGGTCATGGTCGCATCCGGCAGGGTTTCGGAGGAGAAGATGAAGAGGCCGCCCGGTGTCATGTTTTCAGCCGCGCCGAAAAACAGCGGTTCCAGCGCGCCGAGATAGGGTAGGACATCGGTTGCGGTGATCAGATCGAAGGCGTCTTCGTCATTATCGTCGAGGAAATCCTCGACTTCAGCGACGAAGAGTGTCTCGTAGATGTCCTTTTCATGGGCGACTTCGACCATGTTTTCGGAAATGTCGATGCCGGTGATATCCTCGACGATATCGCGCAGCGTGCCGCCAGTAAGGCCCGTGCCGCAGCCAAGATCGAGCATGCGCTTGAAGGGGCCGAGGCCGAGCGCCTGCAGACGCTGGCGAACGAGCACCGGCACATGGTAGCCGAGCTGCTCCACCAGCACGTCCTCGAAAACCTCGGCATGCTGGTCGAACAGGGTCTCGACATAGGCGTCCGGCGCCTTGACCGGGGTCTCGCCGCGACCCATGGAGGCGATGCGAACGGCTGCGCCACCATGGTCTTCCGGATCGAGGGCCAGCACCTTCTCATAGGCCTGAACCGCCGCGTCGATATCGCCCGCCTTCTCCAGCGCCAATGCGTGGTTATAGGCTTCCGCCAGCGCGTCTTCGTCGATCTTCTTCTTTGCCATAGTTACAGGCCCTTCCTTTTGTCACGCAGGCATTAAGACGCTTGCTCAGCTTTTGCAATGCTTGCCGCACAGGCGCAGAATACCGCTTTCGGCAAAGGCGAGCTGGGGGTCGCTGTCCGGATAGAACAATAAATATGGGAGGAACGACAATGGATACCGAATTGACCGCGCCGAACCAAGCAGGCGGCGCGGTGGAGCGTGCGCGTCCCGCCTTGCCGGCGACGTCGGCAGAAGTCACCAACACATTGACCCATTATTATCGAGGTGAACTGGCGAGAATGACCAGCTGGCGTGACCGCATCGACCGGACGTCAAACTGGGCGATCACGGTGGTCGCGGCTCTGCTGTCCGTATCGCTGTCGACGCCATCGTCGCATCACGGCGTGCTTCTGTTCGGGATGATGCTGATCACGCTGTTGCTGATGATCGAGGCACGGCGATACCGCTTCTTCGACGTCTACCGTTCGCGGGTGCGGCAGCTTGAGCGGTACTATTTTGCGCAGATTCTGGCGCCGCAAGCCGAGCCCAACTCAGACTGGTCATTGCCGATTGCATCCAGCCTGCGGTCGCCGCGGCTGTTGCTGAGCCATGCCGAGGCGATGCAGCGGCGGCTGCGGCGCAATTATTGCTGGATGTATGCGATCCTGCTGCTGGCGTGGATTCTGAAGATTTCGACGCCGAGGCTGCAGACGGACGGGCTGGCGCAGGAGCAGGCACATTCATGGGGTTATATTGCCGACAATGCGGCCCTCGGACCGATGCCCGGCTTCATTGTCATCATCCTCGTTGCAGCCTTTTATGCCGCGATTGTCTACGGCACGCTCCACCGCGGGCCGGATGATGGGGATTTCGTTCATGGCGAGGCGCATGTCTGATCGTGGCCAGGCACCACGCACTTGACCGATGCTCAGTGCAGGATGAATTCACCCTTCACCGCTCGCCATTCGGTCGCTGAAATCAGCTTGCGATGGACATAGCGCACGGAATGAAGCGGACCATCTAGCGTTTCCTGCCAGAATTTCAGGAAGCCGCGCATTTCCGGGAAGTTCGGGGCGAGGTCATAGTCCTGCCAGATGTAGGTCTGGAGAAATTGCGGATGATCGGGCAGGCGGTAGAGGATCTGCGCCGTCGTCAACCCATAACCCTGCAACTGCTTTTGCATATCGTCGTGCATGAGCTTTCTCTTTCCGTTCCCATTTTTTCGTGACTCATGGTCACACAGATATGGAAACAGCTGATGGTAAACTCAAGCTTTACAAAACTGTCATGAAGACAATTTTATTCACAGAAATCAATGTGTTAGCAGCGGATTCATGGGAGTGCTGCCAAGCGCGACGCTTCTGCGGCGCGCTTGAAGGATCAGCGCTTGAGATGCCGGGTCAACCGGCCTTCCATCCGCGCCCAGCCGTTGCGCATGAACTCGACGATTACCAGGTAGAAAATCGCCGCCCAGAGATAGATCTGGTAATCGTAGGTGCGCGAGAATGCGTAGCGGGTCTCGCCCATAAGGTCGTAGACCGTGATGATGGAGACGGTGGCGGAGCTCTTGATCAGCAGGATGATTTCATTGCCGTAGGGTCGCAGCGCCACGATGAGCGCCTGGGGGATGATGATCTTGCGGAAGGCGATCCATGTATGGATGCCAAGCGCGCTCGCGGCTTCCGTCTGGCCTTTCGGCACGCTCTGAATGGCGCCTCGGACGATCTCCGTCTGATAGGCTGCGGTGTTCAAGGTCATGGCGAAGACGCCGCAATAGAAGGGGTCCTTGAAGAACCACCAGAGGCCGATATCCTCGAACAACCAGCGAAAGCTCGGGAAGCCGTAATAAACCATGAAAATCTGCGCCAGCAGCGGCGTGCCGCGGAACAGGTAGACATAGCAATAGGTCAGCGTGCTCAGAATCCTGTTGCTCGACATGCGGGCAAAGGCGAGCGGTATCGACAGGATCGCACCAAGCACAAAGGAAATCGCGACCAGCTTGACGGTGATCCAGAGGCCATGCAGGAGCCGGGGGCCATAGGTCTGGAGTTTGTCGGGGTCCCAGCCGGTGACGACCATCGAGATGAGAGCGATGCCGAGAATGGCCCATAGCGTCAGGAAGAAATAGCCTGCAATGGCGGATTTGGACAGTTTTCTGGCTGTCTTCGGCGGCGCAGGCTGCGCTGCGATCAGAACTTCGGCATGGCTCATCGACGAACCTCCGCACGTTTGGCCCATCGATCGAGATAGAAGAGGCCGATCGAAGAAACCACGGCCAACGTCAGATAGAACAGGCAAGCGATTGAATAGAAGGTGAAGGGCGCCTTTGTGGAGCGCACCGCAATGCCCGTTTGCCTGATGATATCGGCAAGGCCGATGATCGAGACGTAGGATGTGTCCTTCAGCAGGTTCATCCAGAGGTTTCCAAGGTTCGGCAGCGAGATGCGGACTAGTTGCGGCAGGATAATCAGCCGCATCGTGCGCACGCGATGAAAGCCAAGCGCATCGCCCGCCTCGTACTGGCCCTTGGGGATCGCCTTGAAGGCGGATACGAGCACTTCCGAGCAGTAGGCCGAGAAGACGATCGCCAGGGCGGTCATGCCGGCGGCGAAGGCATTGATCTCGATCGGGCCGTCATAGCCGAATTTGGCGAGCACCGACTGCAGCAAGATCTGCATTCCGTAGTAGATGATGAAAAGCGTCAGCAGCTCCGGCAGGCCGCGGAAAATCGTCGTGAATACGCCGGCAGCAAGTCGCAGCGACTTTTCTTCCGATTGCTGCGCGAGTGCGACGAAGAAACCGATGACCAGCCCGAGCGGCAGCGTCGCGACAGAGACGGCAATGGTGATCTTCAAACCACCGGCCAGCTCATCGCCCCAGCCGGTATCGCCGCAAGCCAGTATCGTGTTCTGGAAGAACACACTGAACAAACCGGCCGGACCACACAATGGGTCAAAAATCGTAGTCAACCAGGTCCAAAACGAACCGAGGGCGGAAAACAATCCGCTCATGCCATATTTCCCCTAGCGGCTTTTGCCGCGTTTCTGCTTATATTCTTCTCGTTGTCAAACAAAAACGGCGGAAGAGCAAGCTTCCGCCGTCGTCTTTTCCCAGGGAATCGACGGGCGATCAATCGCCGTAGACGTCGAAATCGAAGTACTTGTCCTGAATCTTCTTGTAGGTGCCGTCAGCGCGGATCGCGGCGATTGCGGCGTTCAGCTTGTCCTTGAGAGCCGCGTCACCCTTGCGGATGGCGATGCCGGCGCCGGCGCCGTTGACGACCGGGTCGATCTTCAGCGTGCCGAGCATCTTGCAGCAGCTGCCGGCATCCGACTTCACCCATTCCGACAGCACGACGACGTCGTCGATGGCGGCATCGATGCGGCCGTTGCCGAGATCGAGTTTGTATTCGTCGGCCGACGGATAGAGCTTCAGCTCGGCGTCCTTGAGGTGGACGGTCGCATAATTGGCGTGCGTCGTGGAGGACTGGGCGCCGATCGACTTGCCCTTCAAGGCTTCATCGGTCGCTTCCTTGATGGTCGAATCCTTCGGAACGGCGATCGCCGGCGGCGTATTGTAGATCTTGTTGGTGAAGTCGACGATCTTCTCACGCTCCGGCGTGATCGACATGGAAGAGATGATCGCGTCGAACTTCTTGGCCTGCAGGGCCGGGATGATGCCGTCGAAATCCTGATTCACGAAGCTGCACTTTACTTTCATATTGTCGCAAAGCGCATTGGCTATATCGATGTCGAAGCCGACGAACTTGCCGCCAGCTTCCAGCGATTCGAAGGGCGGATAGGTCGCGTCGGTGCCGAAGACGATCGTGTCGCCGTCGGCAAGCGCCGCACCGGCGACGAGCGACATCGCGGCGAAGGATGCAGCGGCAAAAAGACGAGTGGAGATGCGCATATTGACCCTCTCTGTTGGTGGCCGCCAGCCCATTATTGTTTTTGGCAGACGGCTCGAGTGGAGCGGGCCGGTGGCCCGCCTTGCGGCGATATTCGTACTTTTTTTCTGGAAAATGCAACTGGAATTACGAAGGCAACATGCCTTTGCGCGATGCAAGCACACCACAGGGAAATCTGAACGAAAACCATCCACTGCGTTCAGCCAGGGTTAATTGCGGCAACCTAATAGTGCGGGAACATATAGCGGCTTGCCGCGATTCAGCCTCATGAGAACCGAAAATCGGCCGGGATCTTGGGGCAATCGCCTTGCCCGCTGAGATTCGCAATTCGGCGGACAAAGATCACAAGAGGAGATCCCATATGGGAAAGCGATCCAGACTATTTGCCAGCGCCGCGTTTCCACTGCTTTCGCTATCGCTCGCATTCGAGCCGGCAGCAGCCGCGGCACTTCGTGAACAGCCCGTCGCACCGCTTAGCAATGGCATCGTCGGCGCAGCCGCGACTGCTGCAGACGCAAGTGTCGAGGTGGCCCAACAGGAGGCGCCGGCAGCTCAGCCCGACGAAGAGCAGCTCAAGCACAAGAAGCCTGCCGAAGGCGGAGAGGGCCAGAAGCATCAGGGTGGCGGCGAGCAGCAGCACCAGATGAAGCAGGCCGAACCTGAAGGCGAGCCGCAGCAGAAGGCGCCGAAGCAGCAGCCGGAAGCCCAGCCGCCGAAGGCCCAGCATCAGCAGCCTGCAGAGCAAGAGCCGCCGAAGCCGCAGAAGCAGCAGCCGGCCGCGGAGGCTCCGCCCGAGCCGAAGAAGCAGCACCAGCAACCGGCTGAAGAACCTCAGGCACAGCCCGAAGCCAAACCGCAGCCTAAGGCCGCGGCTCCCGAGGCACAGCCAGAAGCACCGCAGCCGAAGCCGAAGGCCAAGCAGCCCGAAGCCAAGCAGCCGGCCGAAGCGCCGCAGCCAAAGGTAGAGCAGCAGCAACCTGCTACGGAAGCGCAGCCCGAGCCAAAGGCTAAGCCTGGTGCGAAGGTGCAGCAGCCGGCGCCGGCCGAGAAGCAGGCTCCTACCGCGGGCGAACAGCAAAATCAGGAGGCTCAGCCTGGAAAGCAGGCGCAGCCCGAGCAGAGCACCAAGCCAAAGCAACAGGGTCAGACCGAGGCTCCCGCAAAGCAGCCCGCCGAGCAGCAGCCGGCGCCTGCCGGCGAGCCAGCCCAGGGACATAAGGCACAGCCAGGCACGCAGGCACAGCCCCAAACGCAGGGGCAGCCTGAAGCGCAGCCCGGGACACCGGCGGCGCCTGGCACCCAGCAGGGGCAGAAGCAGGGTGGGGACAAGACCCACGGCAAGCAGCCGCAGAACCAGCAGCAGGGCGAGCAGCCCGCCGCCAATCCGCAGCAGCCGGCCCAGCAGGGCACGCCACAAGGACAGCCCGCCCAAACCGGCAACCAGGCGGCGCCACAGCCCGGCAAGCAGCAGCCGGTCAATGGCGCCGCGACGCCGGCGCAGGGTGGTGCAACGGCTCCCGCCGCCAACGGCAACGGCCAACAGGCTGGCGAAATCCAGGTGCCTCCCGCCGAGCAGGTCTCGCCGCAGGAGCTGGAGCGCCGCAAGAAGATCGCCGAGAATCCGGCTTCCGCCAACGGTCCCGTCATCCTGCCGGTTGAAAACGGCAGTGCCGTTCTCGACAGCCAGAAGGGTGCAGTTCGTCGGGGTGATCACCTGAACAACGGTCAGAACCCCGGCGCTCCGGGAGCACAGGGCGGTCGCGGACAGGCCGGCCAGGGTCAGGGCCAGAACGGGCAGGCACAGAACGCGCCCGGCCAGCAGCCGCCTCCGGCCTATACCAAGCCGCCGACCTCCGACGCCGAGGCTCAGCGCGTCACAGGCGGCGCTCAGGCGCAGCCGCCGGTGAAGATCGAAGCCGTGACCAGCGAGCAGGGTCGCCGGATCGATCGCCGGCCGGACTTTGCCCCGCCGCAGGGAACGACGGTCCAGACGATCATCAACCAGGACAACCGGACCATCGTGAATGTCGACAACACCTATGTCGTTCGTCACGATGACAGCGAGCGCTTCATTCGTGGCGGCGAGCGGCCGGTTTACGAACAGCTGCCGCGCGACCGCTATCGCGAGACGATCGATCAGCCCGATGGCGATCGCGTCGTCACGATACGCAATCGCTACGGCGACATCATCCAGCGCTCGCGCATCGACGCCAGCGGCCGTGAATATGTGCTGTTCTATTCGCCGGAGCTGGAAGATCGTCCCGACAATGACGATTACTTCCGCGATCCGGGCGACAACCTGCCGCCGATGCGCCTGCTCATTCCGTTGAGCCAGTACATCATCGACACGGCATCGAACCGCAATGCAGACTATTACGACTTCCTGCGCGAGCCGCCGGTCGAGCCGGTCGAGCGTATCTATTCGGTCAACGAAGTCCGTTATTCGGCTCGTATCCGCGACAAGATCCGCCGTATCGACCTCGATACCATCACCTTTGCGACGGGCAGTGCCGATATTCCGATGTCGCAGGCCAGCACGCTGCGCGGTGTTGCCGACGGCATCTCGAAGATCGTCAAGCGTGATCCGACCGAAACCTTCCTCATCGAAGGTCACACGGATGCTGTTGGCTCGGCCGAGAGCAACCTGATCCTGTCGGATCGCCGTGCCGAATCGGTCGCCAACGTGCTGACTGACGTCTACGGCATTCCGGCCGAAAACCTGGTCACCCAGGGCTATGGCGAGCAGTATCTCAAGGTGAATACGCTCGGCCCGTCACAGGAAAACCGACGCGTCACGATCCGCCGCATCACCCCGCTGGTGCGTCCGGTCGCATCCAATCAGTAAGTATTGGGCTGCATTCAGAACAGAGGCCGCCGGGAAACCGGCGGCTTTTTTTATTTCGTCGGTTTGCCGAGGCCGACTTTCGCCGCGATGAAATCAGCGATGGCGAGCGTATCGTCAAGGTCGAAAACGGCAAGCGGACCCGCGTCTTCCACCAGATGGTCGGCGGCGATGGCGACGATGTGACGGTCCTGCGGGGCCAGCGGCTCGCACTTGGCCGCTTCCAGCCGTCGGGCCTCGATTTTCGGTATGGGTTCGCGCTTGTAGCTCTCGATCAGAACGAGGTCGCAAGGGGCAAGACGCGCCAGTATTTCTTCGAAGCTCGGTTCCGGATCGCCGCGCAACTCGTGCATGATGGCATAGCGCGTGCCGGAGACGATGGTGACTTCATGCGCGCCCGCCTCACGATGGCGAAAGCTATCGGCGCCGACCTTGTCGATATCGAAATCGTGATGCGCATGCTTGATGGTCGAGATCCGATAGCCGCGCTGCGTGAATTCGGTGACCAGTCGCACGGCAAGTCCCGTCTTGCCGGAATTCTTCCAGCCGGCGATGCCGAAGATCTTGGGCCGGGATTTCGTCATGACATGTTTTCCAAAGCTGCCAGCCATGCCTCTGCTTCAGCGAGATCGGCTGGTGTATTGATATTGAAAAAGGGGTCGAGAGGGCCGATCGCCGTTTCGATCGCGGGAAATTCCACCCGCCGCACCCTATGCTGGGCGAGGAAATCTCTTACGCGCCGCTTCTCGTCGGAGACGATCCATCGCTCCAGATCGGCGGCGGCGGAGATGGGCCAGAGACCGAAAACAGGATGATCCTGGCCGAGCGATGCTGCAATGACAATCTCATCGGGGCCGCGAACGACATGGGCAAGGCGGGCGACCAGATCGGGGGGAAAGAACGGGGTGTCGATGGGGATGGTGGCGACATGCGTGACCTGGGGGTAGCGCAATATCGTGTCTTGCATTGCGGCAAGGACACCCGCAAGCGGACCTAATTTGCCCGGAATTCCGTCGGGAACAAGCGGCATCCCCATGACGTCTGGCCAATCGGCCTCGGCATTCAGAGCGATTGGTTTGCGTTGCCTTTCGGCGATCTTCGAGGAGATGCGAGCAAGCAAGCTTTCGCCGGCGAGCAATGCAAAGGCCTTGTTCGCGCCCATGCGGCTCGACCTGCCTCCCGCAAGCAGAACGACAGGAATATCTTCGGGACTGGCGATGAAGTCGGACATGATTGCGACCTCAGGCGGGAACGCGGGGTTCTGATTCCTGCACGGCGGGTTCGGCCGCCCGCCGTTTGCTTTCGCGATAGAAAGTATAGATGCCCGAGACGATGACAACAGCGGCGCCGAAGATGGACCAGCTGTCCGGCACCTCGTTGAAAACAATCAAACCGAGCAAGGCGGACCAGATAAGGCTCAGATAGCGGAACGGCGCGACGAAGGAGATTTCGCCGGTGCGCATGGCCAGGATCACCATCTGATAACCGACCAGCACGAGAACGGAGGCCAACAGGATCTGTATCAGCGATGTCGTGCTCACCGGCTGCCATCCTCCGAAAGGAACGATGCACAAGGCGCCGAAGATGGATATGGAAAATGCGGTGCAGAGCGTGACCATCAGCGACGGCACATTCTTGTCGATGCAGCGGGTCGCCAGATCGCGGGCAGCAGTCACAAACATGCAGGCGATGACGAGCAAGGCTGCCGTGGTGAAACCCTCCGGACCGGGCCGGATGATGATCAGCACGCCGATGAAGCCGACGCCTATCGCCGTCCACCGCCGCCATCCCACAGGCTCCTTCAGAAAGATCATCGCGCCGAGCGTGACCGCCAGCGGCACGGCCTGCTGGATGGCGGAAGCATTGGCGATGGGCATCATCCCGAGAGCGGTGATGTAGGTTGCGGCGGCTATCGCTTCGCAGGCGATCCGTAGCGCGATCATCGGCTGCAGGATGACTTTCCAGGAGCGCATGGCACCCATCCTGCGGGCCAGCAGATAGACAAAAAAGGTCGTGAACAAGCCGCGAATGAAGATGATCTCGCCCGCATTCATCGTGGCGATGACTGTTTTGGACAGCGCATCGCTGCAGCAGAAGCCGGCCATGGATACGGCCATGAAGAGCGCGCCCTGCGTATTCTTGGTCAGTCGCATGAGAAAGATGAGTCCCCCGATATGCCTATCTCGATTAGCGCCGTTTTCCGCAAATTGGAATCGGTTGTCTTTTGACTGCGGTTGAATTCGATTGTGCGGTGCAGCGGAGTTGTTGCGAAAATGGCATGTTTTTCGCGCAATGGTCGCGAAATGATACGGCGGTTGTAAATTTTTTGCCGATGCGACCGGTTTCAGGCGAACGATTAATCCTTATTCAATCTTATTTTCCGAGGCTCTTTGCGGTTTTGCATGAGGCAGAAGCAGCTACCGCAGCGCAGCAGGAATGACGATCCCGCCTTCGCTGGAGATTTTTAATAATCCAGTTGAGGCGCCGCATGTTTTTCATTGATCGTCTTTTGCAAGGCCGAAGGATTGTCACCAAAGTCCTTATTTTCGTAGTGCCGCTGGTGGTTCTCATCGCCGGTGTCGGCCTCGTCGGCTATCACACGGCCAATATTCTGAACGGTCATATGACCGTGACGCGCGCCACGATCGAAAATATCAGCGACTTCGAAAACCTGCAGGCTGCCCTGCAGGAATTCACCGGGTCGCCTTCCGGAGATACGCGCCAAGCGCTCGCCGAAAAGATCGATGCGCAGGAAAAGGGCGTACTTCGCTTGAGCGGATTGCTGAGTGACGATCAGCGCGCCAAGATCGTTCCGGTCAGCGAGCTTGCCGCCAAGATGCGCACGCAGGAAGCGACCCTCTGGTCTATCAAACAAAAGCAGGATAGCGACGTCGAAGCCATCCAGAAGGCGGTGCAAAATGTCGAGGCGACCGCCAAGGCGGCCGGCAAGCAGATCGACATCATCCGCAAGGATTTCGGCGACAAGGAAACCTTCGCCAAGGAACTGCTTTACGATGCCGCTGCCTATAAGGGGCTGTCGGAGAAGATGAGCAATCTGCGCATTCAGGTGCAGATGGCAGCCGATTCCACCGAAGAGATTTCAGACGCGCGCACCTATGCCGACGCCATTTTGAAGCAGGTAACGGTTTCAAAGGCTCTCGTCTCCAAGCGTGGCGCCGCGCTCGTCGCGAACGCTTCCGACGCCGCCGACAAACTCGATGCGGTGTTGAAGGGCTCCGACACGCCCGATCAGAAGGTGGAAGCCATGGGTCCGATCCTGCAGAGCTTCGTGAAGATCGAAGGCGAGATGACGCTGCAGTCGGCCAAGAACAGCGACACTGCCGCCGATCGCTTCGTCAGTCTCGACAAGATCATCGATGGCCAGAAGGAGCTTCTGGATCACGTTGATCAGGCACTTGGCCTTGTCGATCGCCTGACGTTGCATGCCTCGCGCATGGAAAATGTCCGCGATGCTGCATCGCGCGAACTGGTGCTCGCGGACCTCAAGGATCTGCAGAGCGTTGCTGCCAGGATTTCGGAACTCGGCCAGACCAATGCCACGATGCGTGATTTCGCGGCTCATATGAAGCCGCTGATCGACGGCCTGACCAATGGATCGGCCGATCTGCTGCAGACTTCAGCCGACTGGAAGACGACGCGTGTTCAGTCCAACGCCCTGCTCGCCGACGCGATGACCTCGCTGCGCGGCTTCGTCGCCCAGGCGCAGGAGATCGGCAAGGAAGACAGCGAGCGCTCGGCCAATGTCTCGGTCATCGCCATGATCGTCGGCACGCTGCTTGCCATCATCGGTGGCTTGATGCTGGTGGAAACCCTGCGTGGCCCGCTGAAGCGCGTCGCCGACGTCATGACGCGCCTCGCAAGCGGTGATTTGGAAGTGGCGATCGACGGCCGTAATCGCGGCGACGAGATCGGTGACATGGTCCGCTCCGTCAGCGTCTTCCGCGATGCCGCTCTCGAAAACGTCCGGTTGGAGCGTGAGGCAGAAAGCGCCCGTGCGCTCTCTGCGGAAGAGGCATCCCGCCGCGCTGCCGAGCGCGCCCGCATCGAAGCCGAGCAGAAGCAGGCGCTCAATGCGCTGGCGGACGTTCTCGCCAAGCTTGCGGACGGCAATCTGGAAGAAGGCATGCGCGAGGATCTTTCCGCCGACTTCGTGGAAATGGCCTTCACCTACAATCACGCGGTTGAAGCTCTTCGCGAGACCCTGACGGATGTTCGCTACACGGCCGAAGAAATCAAGGGCGGCACAGGCAACCTCGCAATGTCGGCCGATGATCTGGCGCGGCGCACCGAGCAGCAGGCGGCCGCCCTCGAGGAAAGCTCACGGGCGCTGCACCGCCTCAGCGACGTTGTCCGCTCAACCGCTGATCGCGCCCGGCAAACGGCGAACTCCGTGAATGAGACGCAGGCCTATGCGACCCAGTCGGGCGAAGTCGTTGCGAAGGCTGTCGGCGCCATGAGCGAGATCAACCGTTCCTCCGAGAAGATCGCCACGATCATCGGCGTCATCGACGAGATTGCCTTCCAGACAAACCTGCTGGCGCTGAATGCCGGCGTCGAGGCTGCCCGTGCCGGCGAGGCTGGCCGCGGCTTTGCCGTCGTTGCTCAGGAGGTCCGCGAACTGGCACAGCGCTGCGCCAATGCAGCCAAGGAGATCAAGGGCCTGATTTCGGCAAGCTCCGCCCAGGTGCAGAACGGCGTTCATCTGGTCGAGCAGACCGGTGCTGCGCTGGCGGAGATCATCAGCCACGTTACTGGCGTCCAGAGGCTTGTTGCCGACATTTCATCTGCGACAACAGAGCAGTCGACCGGTATTGAGGAGGTGACGCGAGCCGTGTCCGAAGTGGAGCTCATCACCCAGCGCAACGCTGCGATGGTCGAGGAAAACAACGCCGAGATCCACGGCCTGCGCCAGCGTGTCGACATGCTATCCGAGAAGATCGATCGCTTCCGTACCGGCGATGGCGAGGTGGGTTACGCAGATCACGGCAACACGGACGTGCGTTATCGTGCGGCCTGAAACATAGGCTTTGCCAGCTTGTCAAAGCAAAGGGCGCGAGGTTCCTACCTCGCGCCCTTTGCTTTTCTATTAAGATAGTATCAGCCGCCGGTGACGCTCATGTGGCGAGCGACCGCCGGGCGGTTGTGCGTGCGGTCGATGATGAAGTCATGCCCCTTGGGCTTGCGGGTAATCGCTTCGTCGATCGCAGCATGGAGCAGGGCATCGTCCTCGCTCGCCCGCAGCGCCGTACGCAGGTCGGCCGCGTCGTTCTGCCCGAGGCACATATAGAGCGTGCCCGTGCAGGTGAGCCGCACGCGATTGCAGCTCTCGCAGAAATTATGGGTCATCGGCGTGATGAAGCCGAGGCGGCCGCCGGTTTCGGCGACTTCGACATAGCGGGCAGGGCCGCCCGTCTTGAAGGGGATATCGGTCAGCGTGAACTGACGTTCGAGATCAGCGCGCAACTGGGAAAGCGGCAGATACTGGTCGGTGCGATCCTCGTCGATCTCGCCCATGGGCATGGTCTCGATGACGGTCAGGTCCATGCCGCGACCGTGCGCGAACCGCAGCAGGCCGGGAATTTCGGTATCGTTGAAGCCTTTGAGCGCGACGGCATTCAGCTTGATCTTCAGCCCGGCTTTCTGCGCTGCGTCGATGCCTTCCATCACCTTGGAGAAATCTCCCCAGCGGGTGATCGCGCGGAATTTGTCGGGATCCAGCGTATCGAGCGAGACGTTGATGCGCCGCACGCCGCTATCGTAGAGCTCGTCGGCATGGCGGGCGAGCTGGGAACCGTTCGTCGTCAGGGTCAATTCGTCGAGCGCGCCGTTCTGCACGCTCTCACCGAGTTTCCGGACCAGAAACATGATGTTCTTGCGCACCAAGGGTTCGCCGCCGGTGAGCCTGATCTTGCGCACGCCCTTGGCGATGAAGGCGGAACAGAGCCGATCGAGCTCTTCGAGCGTCAGTAGATCCTTCTTGGGCAAGAAGGTCATGTGCTCGGCCATGCAGTAGGTGCAGCGGAAGTCGCAGCGATCGGTGACGGAAACACGCAGATAGGTGACGGCACGCCCAAAGGGATCAATCATCGGGCCAGTATCCGCTGCCAGCGGCGCGGCGCCGCCTATCGTACCAACAATGCTATTCACTCGAACCTCCGTCAGGCCTCTAATGTGTGCATAGGCGATTGTTGCGTCAAGGAAAATGCCTTTCAATTATACTTGCGTGCGAACCTGTAGCGGCATAATTCTCGGAAAGACACTGAAAGGCATGGGAAAATCGATGAGTGACGTTTGGCCGACCGAATTGCGGGTCTCGAAAGATCGTCGTCACCTCACGGTGACATTCGACAATGGCGCGAGCTTCGATTTGCCGGCCGAGATGCTGCGGGTGCTGTCGCCCTCCGCGGAAGTCCAGGGACATGGGCCGGGGCAGAAGGTTACCGTGCCGGGCAAGCGCGATGTCGGCATCATGTCGATGACGCCTACCGGCAATTATGCCGTGCGCATCGGCTTCGACGACATGCACGACACCGGCATTTTCACATGGTCCTATCTGCGCGAGCTCGGAGAGAAAGGCCAGGAGCTTTTCACGGCCTATGAGGCCGAGTTGAAGGAAAAGGGTCTCAGTCGTGACCCGATTGGAAAGCCGCACTAGTAAATCTCCAGTAACGGACAGGGGGCGCAAGCATGATCCTTGGGGGTAGGGAAAATTGGCTTCGCGCCAAGGGTAGCAAGAACGAGAGCAAGGTCTCCTTCGTCGAGCTGTTTTTCGATCTGGTCTTCGTTTTCTCGATTTCGCAGCTTGCCCATGCGCTGGCCGAGCATTTCACCCCATTGGGCGCCCTCGAAGCGATCATGCTGATCTTCGCGGTGTGGTGGGTCTGGGTTTTTACCGCCTGGGTGACGAACTGGCTCGATCCGGATCGAATGCCGGTACGCATCATGCTCTTCACGCTGATGTTTGCCGGGCTAATCCTCTCGGCCTCGATCCCCGAAGCTTTCGGCGAGAAGGCGATTTTCTTTGCCGGCGCCTACGTCTTCATGCAGGTGGGACGCTCGCTGTTCACCGTCTACGCCCTCAAGAATGCCAGTGCGGCCAACCATCGCAATTTCCTGCGTATCACCAGCTGGCTCGTCCTGTCCGGCATCTTCTGGATCGCTGGTGCGCTGATGGAAGGCGAGGCCCGCATCGTGCTTTGGCTGATCGCTCTCGTCATCGAATATTCGGCCCCTGCGCTCGGCTTCCGGGTACCTGGGCTCGGCAAGTCGACGACGGCGGACTGGGATGTGTCGGGCGCGCATCTGGCCGAACGCTGTGCGCTATTCATCATCATCTGCCTCGGCGAAGCGGTCCTGCAGGCTGGCAAGACCTTCGCCGAGCAGCCGGTAACGCCCTTGATAGTCGCGGTATTCATCACCGCTTTCGTCGGCACGGTTGCTCTCTGGTGGATCTACTTTCAGTTCGGTCATGAAAGGGCGGCACATCGTATCGAACATGACGACACGCCCGGCAGCCTCGCGCGCCAGGCGTTCACCTACGCGCATATTCCGATCCTCGCCGGAATCATTCTGAGCGTCGTCGGAGACGAATTCCTCTTTGCTCATCCGCATGATGCTGCCGACATGCACGCTGCAGCTGCCCTACTCGGTGGGCCGGCGGTCTTCCTGCTTGGAAATCTTTGGTTCAAAGGGGTGACCACCGGCCGGCCGCCACTGTCGCACATGGCTGGGCTCGTCGGGCTGGCGCTGCTGCTCATCACCTTGCCGATGGTCGTGGTCTACCAGCTCGGCATTCTCGCCACAGCCGTGCTTGTCGTCGTTGCTATCTGGGAATTCGCCTCGTTGAACCGGGTCGTTCCTTCGGCACGTTCGACTGGCGATCATTGATCGCCAACGGGCTCCAGCGGTTCACGCTCTTCCTGTATCAGGAGGCTGACGATGCGCTCCATATGCACGGTGATCGCTTCGCACTCTTCGATCGGCGCATCCGAGAGCATCCGGTCGATGAGCGCGGTCTGGATGGTCATGGCTTCCCCTGTGACACGTCGCCCTTCCTCGGTCAGGTGGAGGCGGAGCACGCGCTTGTCGAGACGGTCGCTGCGCCGTTCGATCAGTCCCCGCTTTTCCATCTGCGGCAACAACATGCTCATGTTGGAGCGGCCGACCAATAGCTTGCGGGCGAGTTCCTGCTGGGAAATCCCTTCAAAGCGAAACAGGTTGACGAGAATGTCGAGATGCGGCGGCTTGATGTCGAGATGCGCCAATTCCCGCGCCAGTGATTGTTGCATCAGCTGGCAGGCGCGCGCCACGGCGATCCAGCTTCGAAAACGCGGATGGTCCCAGGGAAGGGATTGATTTTTGTTCATCGTTGTACTTTATTGTTCATAGTTGAACATTGTTGGATTCCCACTATGCCATCCTTTGCGCTCAAGGTCACCCGGTCGGGTCTGTCCGGTCTTGAAAGGCTGTCTCCGCGGCTGGCCGGCAAGGCGGCTTTCCGGCTTTTCTGTCTGACGCCATCGCGCCGGCCGCGCGGCTCAAAGGCCAAGGCGGCGCATATGGAGGGCAGGGAGCGTCTTCTGGCGGCGGAGCGGGTGATGCTGCCGTTTCCGGGCGGCCGCGCCATGGCCTATCGTTTCAATGGCGGAGCCAAGGGATCGCGCAAACGCTATCTCGTGGTACATGGCTGGGGTTCCAGCAGTGAATACATGTCCGAACTTGCTACCTTCCTTGCCGATCGTGGGGCAGAGGTGATCTCGCTCGATCTTCCCGGGCATGGTCGTTCGGGCGGACGGTTCCTGAATGTCCGTTTGGCCGTTTCCGCCATCGCAGCCGCTTCTGCCCGCTTCGGAGGTTTCGATGCTGCGATCGGGCATTCCTTCGGCGGTGCATCTCTGACGCTGGCGTCTGCGGGCTTTCTGCCCGATATCGAGCCGCTTCGGCCGGGCAAACTGGTATTGATCGGCGCGCCGAGCGCCATGGGCTGGCTGTTCAAGGATTTCGGCCGCCTGATGCGGCTCGGGCCGGCGACACAAGCGAGCCTGGAAGACGAGGTTCGCCGCGTGACGGGCAGAACGCTTGCCTCCTATGACCAGAAGCGCGGCAGGCTCGATCCGAGCCGACCGGTCCTTGTCGTTCATGCCGAAGATGACAAGGAGGTGAGTGCCGATCATGCTCGCGCCTATGCCGCCGAGGGATCGCATGTCCACCTTTTCTGGGCTAATGGCTTCGGTCATCGGCGCATCGTCAGCGCTCCGCCGGTCTTTGACGCCATCGAAAGCTTCCTCGCCGAGGATATCGAGGCGGAAAATCCGCTCGGAAATCAGGACGGGACGGTGCTATCGTTTTATCGAACCTTGCTGCGTCGCTCGTCATAGCAATATCTGCGTCGCGCGGGCTTTTGGGGCAGATCGCCAAAAGGAGGCGCGAGGCAGCATGCGTATCGTTACTTCAGTCGAGGAACTGAAAGGGCTCTATGGGGATGCCGGCGAGGCGTCGATCACCAAGGTAGCGAGCGTCCTGACACCGCTCTATCGCCGGATGATCGAAGTATCGCCCTTCATGGCATTGGCAACGGTCGGACCGGAGGGTCTGGATTGCTCACCGCGCGGTGACCTGGGCGGGGTCGTTCGCGTGGAGGATGAGAAGACCCTGCATCTGCCGGATTGGCGCGGCAATAACCGCGTCGATTCTCTTGCGAATATCGTGCGCGATCCGCGCATTGCGCTGATGTTCCTCATCCCCGGGTCGAATACGATGATGAGGCTCAATGGTCGGGCAGTCGTCTCTATCGAGCCGACTTTACTCGACAGTTTCGAGATGGATGGCAAGCATCCACGCTGCGTCATCGTCATCACGATCGAGGAAGTCTATTTCCAGTGCGCGCGGGCGGTGATGCGAGCTGAGCTTTGGAATGCGGAACGGTTCGTCGATCCGGCAAGCCTGCCGAGCCCCGGTATGATGCTCAAGGCTGCAAGGGCCGATTTCGATCAGGAAACTTATGATCGCGAGGCGCCGGCGCGGGCGGCCAAGACGCTGTGGTAAACAAGCCGCCGGCATGCCTGGGAAAGCAGCGCCGGCGGTTGGTTGGCTTCACTTCTAATTTTTGTAGATGAGCCAACTTTTGGTGAAATCCTTCTGCATGCCGTCCTGATAGACACTGCTGCAGTTGCGGCCGGCATTCTTGGCGCAGTAAAGCGCCAGATCGGCCTTGTTATACAGCTCTCCTGAATCGGCTGCTTCCGAAGCCATGCAGATGCCGAGCGAGAGGGTGATCGGACCGTAATCGACCCTGGTGCGGGAATTCTTGAAAGGCGTCATCTCCAGCGTGCGGCGGATTCGTTCGCAGACTGTCGTGACGTCTTCGACGCTGGTGGCTTCCAGAATCAGGGCGAATTCCTCGCCGCCAATGCGGGCAACGAAGACATCGCGGCGTACATTGGCGCGGATGATGGAGGCGACGGTCGCAAGGATCTTGTCGCCGACCGGATGGCCGAATGTGTCGTTGATCCGCTTGAAGTGATCGATATCGGCGAGCACCAGCGCCGTCGTCGGGCGGGTCAAATGGTTGTCGAAGATGGAGATCAGCCGGTCCTCGAAGGCGCGGCGGTTGGAAAGGCGGGTCAGGGCATCGGTGTTGGCGATGCGCTTGTATTCGTCCAACTCCTTGCGGACCAGCTCCATTTCCTGGCTGCGCTGGGCGACGTTCTCGACCGTCTTTTCACCATGAGCCATGGTGTCGCCCGTCGCAGCGGCGAGCATGTCGATGGCGCCGCGCAGCAGTTCGGCGCTGTTGTGGCTCCTGGAGCTTATGCTTTGGCAGGTCTCGCCCAGCAGGCGATTGTAGCTCTGGAGCGTCGTCTGTTCCTGGCGCAGGGCGCGCAGGACGGCATCAAGTTCGGAGGCCAAGCGAGCGTGCGCATCGTCGAAGACGCGACCTGCGTGATGCGGGAAATACTTAGCGCCTATCTCGTCCAGCTCTTCCTGCGTGGCGCTCTTGCCGAGAGCTGCCAGTTCACGGGTGAGAGCGAGATTGGAGCCGATATAGGCTTCGTAGAAAAGTTCGTAATTGCGCGGAATAGGTGCGACCCCCATGGATCGCATGGCGTATGTAATCTGCCCTGCCACGTCGGGAATTTGCGCCTTGGGCGCAATCGCCGTACTCATCGGTGAGCTCCGTAACATGTATTGGTTAAATCCCTTCTTTATCTACGCAAAGATTCTTTGAGAAAATATTAAGGACGTGATTGCGAAAAATCTTCTGTGATTACGGTTTTATTCGGAAATAATTACAATTAAAGGACGCTTTTACAGAAGGGGCGCTGATGCGCCCCTTTCAATACGATCGATCAAGGGCAGAAATTTCTATCCTAGATTGAGTTCCTGGAAGAAATCGTTGCCCTTGTCGTCAATGACGATGAAGGCGGGAAAATCCTCGACCTCGATCTTCCAGACGGCTTCCATGCCGAGTTCCGGATATTCGAGAACCTCTACTTTCTTGATGCAATCCTGGGCAAGGCGCGCTGCTGGACCGCCGATCGAACCGAGATAGAAGCCGCCATATTTCTTGCAGGCTTCACGCACGGCGCGCGAACGGTTGCCCTTGGCAAGCATGACCATGGAGCCGCCGAACGACTGGAACTGGTCGACATAGCTGTCCATGCGGCCCGCGGTCGTCGGGCCGAAGGAGCCGGAGGCATAGCCGGCCGGCGTCTTTGCCGGACCGGCATAATAGACCGGATGGTTCTTCAAGTATTCCGGCATGCCTTCGCCCTTTTCCAGGCGTTCACGGATCTTGGCATGTGCCAGATCACGCGCGACGATGATGGTGCCGGTGAGCGACAGGCGCGTCTTGACCGGATGCGCCGACAACTCGGCCAGGATATCGGCCATCGGCCGGTTGAGATCGATGCGGATCATCGATTCCGAAAGCTTGGCTTCGTCGATTTCGGGCATGTATTTCGACGGATCGGTCTCGAGCTGCTCGATGAAGATGCCGTCGCGGGTGATCTTGCCCTTCGCCTGACGGTCGGCGGAACAGGAGACACCAAGCCCGATCGGCAGCGAGGCGCCATGGCGGGGCAGGCGGATGACGCGGACGTCGTGGCAGAAATACTTGCCGCCAAACTGCGCGCCGACGCCGAGGCTCTGCGTCAGCTTGTGAATTTCCTTCTCCATTTCGATATCCCGGAAGGCGTGCCCGCTTTCGGAGCCTTCCGTGGGAAGACAGTCGAGATATCGCGTCGAGGCGAGCTTGACCGTCTTCAGGTTCATCTCCGCTGACGTGCCGCCGATGACGATGGCGAGATGGTAGGGGGGGCAGGCTGCCGTGCCGAGCGTCAGGATCTTCTCTTTCAGGAAATCCAGCATGCGGTCATGGGTGAGCAGCGAAGGCGTACCCTGGTAGAGAAAGGTCTTGTTGGCCGAGCCGCCGCCCTTGGCGACGAAGAGGAATTCGTAGGCGTCGGTGCCTTCCTCATAGATGTCGATCTGCGCCGGCAGATTGTTCTTGGTGTTCTTTTCCTCGAACATCTTGATCGGCGCGAGCTGCGAGTAACGCAGGTTCTTCTTCTCGTAGGCGTCGAGTACGCCCTTGGCCATCGCGCCGCTGTCGCCGCCTTCGGTCCAGACGCGGCGGCCCTTCTTCGCCATGATGATGGCAGTGCCGGTGTCCTGGCACATTGGAAGCACGCCACCGGCGGCGATATTGGCGTTTTTCAGCAGATCGTAGGCGACGAAGCGGTCGTTGTCGGTCGCTTCCGGGTCTTCCAGAATCGAAGCCAGCTGCTTCAGATGGCCTGGGCGCAGCAGGTGGTTGATGTCAGCAAAAGCGGTTTCGGCAAGCAGGCGGATGCCTTCGGGATCGACGGTCAGGATTTCCTGGCCCTTGAACGTGTCTATGGAGACGTAATCACCGGAAATCTTGCGATAGGGGGTCGTGTCGTCGCCGAGGGGAAATAGATCGTCAGCCATATGGGAAACCTTTCAAGCCGGATGGCGGGGAAGATGTTTGGAAACGATCTAAATCCGGCTTGCGTCAAAAGCAATTGTTTGGCTGCTATCTCGAAATTTCAAAGCGGGAGGTCGTCGATAGGGGATGCGCAGGACGAGTGGGTCTTTTGATGCTGAAATCTTGTGCCCGGCCCCTCACCCTAGCCCTCTCCCCGCTCATGCGGGGAGAGGGCCATGTACATGGCTGCAACATTGGAGGACATGCCCGGACGATCACCGTCCAGTGATATCACTTCGGGCCGATCATCGTTTCCGGCCGGACGATGGCGTCATATTCTTCCGAAGATACCAATCCGCTCGCCAGTGCTTCTTCCTTCAGTGTCGTGCCGTTCTTGTGGGCCGTCTTGGCGATCTTTGCGGCATTGTCGTAGCCGATCTTCGGTGCCAGCGCCGTCACCAGCATCAGTGAACGCTCCAGGCCTGCCTTGATGTTGTCTTCGCGCGCCTCGATGCCGACAACGCAATTGTCCGTGAAGGAGACGGCGGCGTCGCCGAGCAACTGCACAGACTGCAGGAAATTGTAGGCCATCATCGGATTATAGACGTTGAGTTCGAAATGGCCCTGGCTGCCGGCAAAGGTGAGGGCGGCATTGTTGCCGAAGACCTGAATGCAGACCTGCGTCAGCGCTTCGCACTGGGTCGGATTGACCTTGCCCGGCATGATCGAGGAGCCTGGCTCGTTTTCCGGCAACGACAGTTCGCCGAGGCCGGAGCGCGGGCCGGAGCCGAGGAGGCGGATGTCGTTGGCGATCTTGAAGAGTGCCGCTGCGGCCGCATTGATGGCGCCATGGCTGAAGACCATGGAATCATGCGCGGCCAGCGCCTCAAACTTGTTCGGGGCCGTGACGAAGGGCAGTCCGGTAATCTCTGCGATCTCCTCTGCCACCTTTTCGGCAAAGCCGATCGGCGCGTTGAGCCCGGTTCCGACCGCCGTGCCGCCCTGGGCGAGTTCGCAAAGGCCCGGCAGGGTCAGCTCGATGCGCTTGATCGAGGAGGCGACCTGGGCGGCATAGCCGGAAAATTCCTGGCCGAGCGTCAGCGGTGTCGCATCCTGCGTGTGGGTGCGGCCGATCTTGATGATATGGGCGAAGTCGGCCACCTTCTTTTCCAGCGCGGCATGCAGATGTTGCAAGGCCGGCAGCAAGTGATGAACGATCTGCTCGGCGCAGGCGATGTGCATGGCCGTCGGATAGGTGTCGTTCGACGACTGGCTCATGTTGACGTGGTCGTTCGGATGCACCGGCTTCTTCGAGCCCATGACACCGCCGAGCATTTCGATCGCGCGGTTCGAAATCACCTCATTGGCGTTCATGTTCGACTGCGTGCCGGAGCCGGTCTGCCAGACGACCAGCGGAAAGTGATCGTTGAGCTTGCCGTCGATGACTTCCTGCGCCGCCGCGACGATTGCCTTGCCGAGCGCCGGGTCGAGCTGGCCGAGTTCCATATTGGCGCGTGCGGCCGCTTGCTTGACGATGCCGAGCGCGCGGACGACCGATAGCGGCTGCTTTTCCCAGCCGATCTTGAAATTGCCGAGCGAGCGCTGCGCCTGTGCGCCCCAATAGCGGTTGCTGGCGACTTCGATCGGGCCAAAGGTATCGGTTTCGGTGCGGGTGGACGTCATGTTCCTGGTCCTGCTTTTCATTGAGACAGATAGCAGCCATATAAGCCCGAACAGCGCCCAAGAAAACATCAAAGCGCCATTTGATGACTTTGCTATTCAAGTTTTCTGCCAAGGCGGCGTGCTCTTTTTAACACGCCCCGCATATATTAATGGGGGCGCATTTGGGGCGCTTAAAAAGTCCCGGAAATTTCAATAAAAGATTAACCAATAATTTCATAATTCGGTGTGGACTGAGCGCGGAAGACGCCGCTGCTTCGTAACATGAAGTTGAGGCATTGAACGAAAGGCGGGGTCTCGCCGTTTTCACTATATCAGGTGTATGATGCCGAAGGCATCGCGGCCGAGTTGAAAACAGCACCGCCAAGCTCGAAGTTATCGCACGATACAGGGACTGATTAGAGAATGAAACTTGCCATCAAAGCCACAGCATCCGTCCTGGCCCTTTCCTGTTGCCTTTCCTCCATCGGCGCAACCTCTGCAAGCGCGATGACTCTTATGGATTTCATCCGTGGCGGGCAGGGGCGTCAGCAGAGCACGCAGGTATCGGCGCCGGTTCCCGTGAACCCGGCGCAGACGCTGAATGCCGATCAGCCGCCGCGGGCCAAGCAGTCGCTGCCGACCGTGGATGCACCCAAATACTATACCTACAAGGCTGACCAGATGCGTCTGGTGGCGACCACGCATTTTGCCGATCCGGTGGTGACCGGAGCCGTTGCCGACGCCTCCCCGACGCCGGTCGCGGTCGATACCGAGATCTCGCAGCGTCGCTACCTGGCCGATGCCCGCGTCATGGCGACCAACGACATCGCCAAGGCAATCGAGGCCTATTATGCCGATCAGAGCAAGCCGCTTCTCTGGGTTGCCGATCATGCCGTCAGCGACAAGGCGAAGGCCGCCATGGGCGTTCTTGCCGATGCCGGTTCCGTCGGTCTTGATCCCGCGGACTATGCCGTGACGCCGCCCAGTGCCGATGCGGCAAATGCCGATCCGGTGATGCGCGACCGCGCACTCATGCAATTCGAGCTTGCGCTGTCGAGCAAGGTATTGATGTTCGTTCAGGATACGGTTCGCGGTCGTCTCGACCCGAACAAGATCTCCGGCTATCACGACTTCAAGCGCAAGGACGTCAATCTGACGGCCATGCTCGATGTGCTGCGCGCCAGCCCGGATGTCGGTGCCTATCTCAACAGCCGCAGCCCGTCCAACTCGCAATTCATGGAATTGAAGGCGGAGCTTGCGAAGCTGCGCGCCGAAAGCGGATCGGACGGCAGCCATATCTCCATTTCCCTGACCGGCACCTTGAAGCCGGGCGGCAGCTCCCCGGAAATGGCCAATATCGTCAAGGCGATCCAGCATCGTGGATCTGACGCGCTGAAGACGGCTCACGCCGATCTTTTCGCCGCTTATCTGGGCACACCGAGCTACACGCCCGAGCTGGTGTCGCTGGTCGAGGACTTTCAGAGAGAAAAGGGACTGACGGCCGACGGCGTCATCGGTCCGTCCTCCGTTCGCGCCATGGTCGGCGAGAACAGCGACGCGAAGATCCAGAAGCTGGTCATCGCCATGGAACAGCTGCGCTGGCTGCCTGACGAACTCGGCCCGCGCTACGTCTTCATCAACCAGCCGGCCTTCATGGTCTATTACTACAACAACAACCAGGAACAGCTGTCGATGCGCGTCGTCGTCGGCAGCAAGCAGCACCAGACCTTCTTCTTCGAAAATCAGGTGCAGACGGTCGAATTCAACCCGTTCTGGGGCGTTCCGCAATCGATCATCATCAACGAGATGCTGCCGAAGCTGCGCGCCGACCCGAATTATCTCGACCGCATGGGCTATCAGGTCGAAGTCGGCGGTCGTGCCGTCGCATCGTCCAGCGTCGACTGGTACGGCTCGACGAAGAGCATCTCGGTTCGTCAGCCGCCGAGCAGCGACAATGCGCTCGGCGAACTGAAGATCCTCTTCCCGAACTCGCACGCGATCTACATGCACGACACGCCGCAGAAGAGCTTCTTCAAGAAGGACATGCGTGCGCTCAGCCATGGCTGCGTCCGTCTTGCCGATCCGCGCGCAATGGCCGCCGCCGTGCTGAACACCACGGTCGACGACGTCGCCAAGCAGATCGCGACCGGCCAGAACAAGGGCGTTTCGGTGCCGCAGAAGTTCCCGATCTACATCGCCTACTTCACCGCATGGCCGAACAAGGATGGCGTCATTCAGTATTTCAACGACGTCTACGATCGCGATGCTGCCACGCAAAAGGCGCTCGATGCGACCTCGAAGGCGCGTACCGCTCAGATCTGAGTTTGGTTTGATTTAAGACAAAAAGGGCGACCCCGCGGTCGCCCTTTTTTATTGCCCTATTACAAAGACGCCGGCGGAAACTGCCCGGGCTGGCCCAACCGACGATCCGGCTTAATTCTTCGCTTGGATACGCCATTCCCGGCCGCCGAAGGTGACGTCGAAGCGCGAGAGGAAGGAGCGGCCAAGCAGCCCGTCAACTTCGTTGCCGAGGGCTGCGTTGTCATCAAGGACGACCGTCGTGATATCGCTGGCCTGGACATGTCCGACTTTCACAGTAGCAGCCGTTGTGTGCGTGGCTTGGGAAACGCCGTTCGCCGTCTGAAGCGAAATTCCGTTGTTGCCGTCGATCGGCAGCTTGGCCCGCGCGGCAAAGGCTTTGTTCACTGCGACAAAGCTGGCGCCTGTGTCGACGATGAACGTCCCTTCCGTGTCATTGATCGAGACCCGCGCCAGGATGATATTCTTGCCCTGCGTCGGAAATCGATCACTGCCGGTGGCATAGGTCGAGGTGCATTTTCCCATGGTTTCATAGAGCTTGATGATCCCACGCACGACCGCGGTATCATTGCGATCGGGATTGGTGGAAACCCAGAGCTGAAGCGGTCCAATCGCCTCGCAATATTCGCCAAGTTCGCGATAGCTTGTCGAGATTCCCTCGAATACTGCGCTGTTTAACATCGCGATATTGTCGGTTAGGCCGATGACGGAATAGTAGTCGTCGATAGCGTCCCGATATTTCCTAGCATTTGCGCGAATTCGTGCGCGTTGGAAATAGAAATCGGGCATTCCCGGCGACATTGTTATCACCTCATTCGAGACCTTCAGTGCTTCGTCGAAGTCGCTGAGATCGTCCAGAATTTCGGCGGCTGAGCTCAAGGCGATATTCGAGGGCTTGCACTTGTTGGAGAAGGCAATGAAAACTTTGGCTGCTTCGCGGCGATAGCCCTGCTTCTGCAGTTCATCGGCGAATTTATAGACTGCATTCCAATCGCAATGCTCTCGCCGTAACATATCGAGATCGGCTGCCATCGTAGCTCTGCCTGCGACGATGTTCGGCAGAGGTGCGATGTCGAAATGTTCATAGACTGCCGTGAGCGCCGGATCGGGTTTGGCGCCGGCTCCGGTTTCTGTCTGGACATATCCGACAATACGGTCGCCATAGATGTAGAACCAAATACCGGCGCATAGTGCTGCGCAAATGATCAGCGTTCGGACAATGGGAGCAAACCACCCTCGGCGGCTTGGCAATCTACCGGCGTTACGGTCGTCTGGATCTGCTACGAGCAAGGGGGCGCTCCACTATCGAGTTATCGTCCGGCTCAGCAACAGCGCGCAAGAAACGTTTCTCTCTTGCGGTCGCGATGCCGATAGCAGGACGTCGATAAGTTGTGGCGGAAGCGCGTGAATCGCGCAAGACCCGCTACAACCCCGCCTTTTGAACCAACAGAGATTTTGGTGATCTCAGGCCGCGAGCAGCCCTTCGACCAGCTCTGGGGTCAGCTCGTCATAGTGATAGATGATGCGGTTCGGGCCGAGCGTTTCCACACCGACATCGGAATAGCCGAATGGAACCGCCACCGAAGGCACGCCGGCGTTGCGGGCGACGAGGATGTCGTTGATGCTGTCGCCGATCATGATGGTGCGGGCGATGTCGCCGCCGGCGCGTTCAACCGTGCCGATCAGATGCTCGGCATTCGGCTTGCGCACGGTGAAGGTGTCGCCACCGGTAATGGCCTCGAAGTAATGGGTCAGCTCCAGTCGGTCGAGCAGGGTGCGTGCCAGCGATTCCATCTTGTTGGTGCAGACAGCGAGCTTGTAGCCCTGGCTTCTCAGCGTATTAAGGGCCGCCAGGAGCCCCGGGTATGGCTGTGTGGCGCCCGGCATCGTCTCGGAATAATGGGTTATGAAGCGCTGGAGGAGAGCCGGCAATTCTTCCGATGTCAGCGTATAGCCGTGCAGCTTGCAGGCTCGCTCGATCATCACCTGCGCGCCGTTGCCGACGAGATGCGTCACGTCGTCGTAGCTGATGGGCGGAAGCTTGAGGGCGGCGATCGTATGGTTCAGGCTGACGATGAGGTCCGCATGCGTGTCCAGCAGCGTGCCATCGAGATCGAATACGACAAGGGGAGATTTCACGAGGAATCGGCCTTTGCATAGAAAAGAGTGCGTCTTCTGGAGTTAAAAGATCGCGCGGGCAATTGCAACTGAAGCGCCCGAAAGCCTTGGCGGGAAGGGCCGGGGATTTCTATATCGCGCCGTTATTTTGGCTTTCGTTTGGCTGGAGAGCCGTGTAAACAGCAGACCAACGTAACAATGGGAGCAGGTGGCGCATGGACGCCCGCCAGATGAAAATCGAGGCTGCGAGAGCTGCGCTGGCTTATGTCGAGAGCGGCATGCGGCTCGGGATCGGCACCGGCAGCACGGCGGAGGAGTTCGTTCGGCTGCTCGCCGAAAAGGTTGCGGCCGGCCTCTCGATCCAGGGCGTTCCCACGTCCGAAAGAACGGCCAAGCTCTGCAATGAACTCGGTGTTCCGTTGAAATCGCTGGACGAGCTTCCGGAACTCGATCTCACCATCGATGGTGCCGACGAACTGGATGGCAGGCTGACCCTGATCAAGGGCGGCGGCGGCGCGCTGCTGCGCGAGAAGATAGTTGCTGCCTCGTCCGCCCGCATGATCGTCATCGCGGATCAGAGCAAAGTCGTCGAGATCCTCGGGGCCTTTCCGCTGCCGATCGAGGTCAACCCTTTCGGGCTTGTTTCCACTCGCATCCTCATCGAGAAGGCCGCATCGCGCCTTGGGCTTTCGGGCGCACTCAACATGCGCCGCGCGGGTGACAGCCTCTTTGTCACCGATGGGGGGCATTTCATCGTCGATGCATCTTTCGGCCGTATTCCTGATGCAGAGGCGCTGTCGAGCGAACTCTATTCGATTCCCGGCGTTGTCGAACACGGGCTCTTTATCCATATGGCGACACAAGCGATCATTGCCGGCCCTGCCGGTGCGCGCACGTTGCAGGCGAACAATACATAGGAGCATTCATCTCATGATCAAATTTGCGGGTCTTGGCCGTCTTGCCGCTGCTACCATTCTTCTCTCTGGCATTGCCTTTGGTTCCGTCAACGCTCAGGAAGTTTCCGAGGATCAGATCAAGGCTGCGCGCGCCGCGATCAACGCTCTCGGCATCACCAATCAGTTCGACAATATCCTGCCGAACCTCGCCGAGCAGCTGAAGAGCACGATGATCCAGGCAAACCCGAATTTCGGCGATGCGATCAACTCGACCGTCGATGCCACCGCGCTGGCGCTGGCGCCGCGTCGTGCCGATCTCGAGCGTGAAGCCGCCATCACCTATGCCAAGGCCTTCTCGGCCGACGAACTCAAGGCGATCGCCGATTTCTACGGTTCGCCGGCCGGCAAGAAGCTTCTGAAGGACGGGCCGCTCGCCACCCGCGAACTCTACAAGGCCGCCGATATCTGGAGCCAGGGCATTTCGCGCGACCTTGCAAACCAGAGCAACGATGCTCTGCAGAAGGTCGTCAAGCAGCCGGTCGCTACGCCGGATGCCGGTGCCGCTGCTCAGGCAGCGCCGAAGCAGTAAGCGACAGGCCTTTGCCGTGCTGTTCCGGAAGGCAAGTCTGGCTTTTCGGTGTAAGCGGCGGACGGTTCCAAATTCGAAGCCCGGATCGATTCCGGGCTTTTCTTTTTGCATCGCGGCTCCCTATATGAGTGCCAACCCCCAATGGCGCTTCGTGCGCATATTCATGACCACAGGAGCCACCGATGCCTTCGTTTGATTTCGACCTTTTCGTGATTGGCGGCGGTTCCGGCGGTGTGCGCAGCGCGCGCGTGGCGGCCTCGCTCGGCAAAAAGGTCGGCATTGCGGAAGAATATCGCTATGGCGGCACCTGCGTCATTCGCGGCTGTGTGCCGAAGAAGCTGTTCGTCTATGCCTCGCAGTATAGCGAGCATTTCGAGGATGCGGCAGGGTTCGGCTGGACGGTCGGTGAAAGCAGCTTCGACTGGAAGAAGCTAATCGAGGCGAAGGACAAGGAAATCGCCCGGCTGGAGGGCCTCTATCGCAAGGGGCTAGACAATGCGAAGGCGGATATCTTTGATACGCGCGCCGAGCTGGTGGATGCCCACACGGTCAAGCTGTTGAAGACCGGCCAGACCATCACTGCCGAGACCATCGTGATTGCGACGGGTGGCAGGCCGAACCTGCACACGGCGCTGCCGGGCCATGAGCTCTGCATCTCCTCGAACGAAGCCTTCCATTTGAAGGAACTGCCGAAGTCGATCCTGATCGCCGGCGGCGGCTATATCGCTGTCGAATTCGCCAATATTTTCCACGGCCTCGGCGTCGAGACGACGCTGATTTATCGCGGCGCCGAGATCCTCTCGCGTTTCGACCAGGATTTGCGCAAGGGTCTGCATGAAGCGATGGAAGAGAAGGGTATCCGCATTCTTTGCCACGACATCATCCAGAGCGTCGAGAAGACGGAACGTGGCCTCAGTGTCCGAACGAAGAATGACAAGTCCTTGACGGTCGATACCGTCATGCTGGCGCTCGGCCGCACGCCGAATACCGAAAGCCTCGGGCTGGAAGCGGCGGGCGTCGCAATCAACGAGCAGGGCGCTGTCATCGTCGATGAATATTCGCGCACGTCCGTTCCGAATATCTACGCGCTTGGCGACGTCACCGACCGGGTACAGCTGACGCCAGTCGCGATCCATGAGGCCATGTGCTTCATCGAGACCGTCTACAAGAACAATCCGACGCGGCCGGATCACGAGCTGATCCCGACCGCCGTCTTCTCGCAGCCCGAGATCGGCACGGTCGGCCTGACTGAGGAAGACGCTACCAAGCGCTATCCGGAGCTTGAGGTTTATCGCGCCCAGTTCCAGCCGATGAAAGCGACGCTTTCGGGCCGTACCGAGAAGATGATCATGAAGCTCATCGTCAATGCCGCCGACCGCAAGGTGATCGGCGCGCATATTCTCGGCCACGATGCCGGCGAGATGGCGCAGATTCTTGGGATCACGCTGAAGGCCGGCTGTACCAAGGATGATTTCGACCGCACCATGGCTGTGCATCCGACGGCGGCGGAAGAATTGGTGACCATGTATTCGCCGAGCTATCGCATCCGCAACGGCGAGCGTGTGTAAAGCGTCCGTTTTGGCGCAGATATCGACTGCCGCATAAAAGATTCGCACAGTAGTTTGCCCGCCTTTGCAAGCGGGCGGCAAAGGTTTATAAGCGCGCGTTATTTACGAAGACGGGACGCCCGGCCAAGATCGGGCGCACAAGCAGGTGAGTGAGATGGCACAGAATTGGACCCCGAGCAGTTGGCGGCAGAAACCGATCCAGCAGGTGCCGGATTTTCCGGACAAGACAGCGCTTGCAGAGACCGAAGCTCAACTTGCAAGCTATCCGCCGCTCGTTTTTGCCGGTGAAGCCCGTCGCCTGAAGGCGCATCTGGCCAACGTCGCAGAGGGCAATGGCTTCCTGCTGCAGGGTGGCGATTGTGCCGAAAGCTTTGCCGAGCATGGTGCCGATACGATCCGCGACTTCTTCCGCGCCTTCCTGCAGATGGCTGTCGTCCTGACCTTCGGCGCGCAGCTGCCGGTCGTCAAGGTTGGCCGTATCGCCGGCCAGTTCGCCAAGCCGCGCTCGTCGAACATCGAAACGCAGAATGGTATATCGCTGCCGAGCTATCGCGGCGACATCATCAACGGCATCGAGTTCACCGAAGATGCGCGCATTCCCAATCCAGAGCGTCAGTTGATGGCTTATCGCCAGTCCGCTGCGACGCTCAATCTGCTGCGTGCCTTTGCCATGGGCGGCTATGCCAATCTGGAAAACGTGCAGAAGTGGATGCTCGGTTTCGTCAAGGACAGCCCCCAGGGCGAACGCTACCGCAAGCTTGCCGACCGCATCGGCGAGACCATGGATTTCATGCGCGCGATCGGCATCACCGCCGAGAGCAATGCCAGCCTGCGCGAAACCGATTTCTTCACCAGCCACGAAGCGCTGCTGCTTGGCTATGAAGAAGCTTTCACTCGCGTCGACTCCACGACCGGCGACTGGTACGCGACCTCGGGCCACATGCTCTGGATCGGCGACCGCACGCGCCAGGCCGACCATGCGCATGTCGAATATTTCCGCGGCATCAAGAACCCGATCGGTCTGAAGTGCGGTCCTTCGCTGCAGGCGGATGATCTGATCAATCTGATCGACATTCTGAACCCGGAAAACGAAGCCGGCCGCCTGACGCTGATCTGCCGTTTCGGCCACGACAAGGTTGCCGATAACCTGCCGCGACTCATCCGCGCGGTCGAGAAGGAAGGCCGCAAGGTCGTCTGGTCCTGCGATCCGATGCATGGCAATACGATCACGCTCAACAACTACAAGACACGTCCGTTCGAGCGCATCCTGTCGGAAGTCGAAAGCTTCTTCCAGATCCACCGTGCCGAGGGCACGCATCCGGGCGGCATCCACATCGAGATGACCGGCAAGGACGTGACCGAATGCACGGGCGGCGCCCGCGCTGTCGGCGCCGAAGACCTGCAGGATCGCTATCACACCCATTGCGACCCGCGCCTCAATGCCGACCAGGCGCTGGAACTTGCCTTCCTGCTTGCCGAGCGGATGAAGGGCGGCCGCGACGAGAAGCGTATGCGGGCTCACGGCTGAGCGAATCCGCATCCACCATCTAGCGAGCGGGCCGGCGAAAGACCGGCCCGTTTGTTTTTAACCGAGGCGGATCAATCCAGCTGAAAGGCGCTTCATTTCTTTGAGATTGACCCGATTGCCGTTCTCAGGAAGGCTACCCTCAAAGCAAGGGGAGCGATAATGAGCGACGAACACACGGGAGCCTGCCTTTGCGGCAGCGTACGTTTCAAGGCACGCGGCAAGCTGCGCGAGGTCGTCGCCTGTCATTGTTCGCAGTGCCGCAAGCAGACCGGGCTCTATTATGCCGCAACCAACGTTGCGCGCGAAAATCTCGTCATCGAGGGGGAGGAGGCGATCACCTGGTATCGTGCCAGCACATTCGCTCGCCGCGGCTTTTGCAGGACCTGCGGCTCGGCCCTGTTCTGGGTGGCTGACGGCGCCGATGAAATATCGATCATGGCCGGTCTGTTCGACCGGCCGAGCGGCCTTGAGATAGGCTATCATATTTATTGCGCCGACAAGGGCGACTATTATGAGATCAGCGACGGACTGCCGCAATATCGGCAAGGGCGACCGGGATTGCTGACGGCCGGCCCTTCCGATTGACCCTCAGATACCACTTTTTTCCGTGACGAGCTTGCTGAGCTTGGCGAGTTCTTCCCGCACCACCGCGAGCTCCGTCAGCACCTGCATATCGATCTTCTGATGCAGGGACAGCACTTCCAGCTCGGACTTGAGATTGACTTCGTAATCCTTGGCCGCCTCGAAGCGATCCCGCTCTGCCTGCCGGTTCTGAGACATCATGATGATCGGCGCCTGGATCGCGGCGAGCATGGAGAGGACGAGGTTCAAAAAGATGAAAGGATAGGGGTCGAAGGCGTTCGTGGTGAGGAGGATCGTGTTGATGGCACACCAGAAGACCAGAAACAGCAGGAAAGCGATGATGAAGGACCAGGAGCCGCCAACGCGGGCGATGCCGTCAGCCAGACGCTGTCCCGTGGACGATTCCGCCGAGATGGCTGCATTGATGTCGGTGGAAATGATCTTTCGCTCGTGCGCCTTTTTAAGAACGCGCTTTTCGATATCGCCGAGCTGATCGGTCGTCTTGTCAAAATGCAGATGAACGAAGTTGGGAAGATTATGCATTGGGAGGGCTCCGAGGTCCTTGTGGCATTGAATGCAACTATTCGACCAACGGATAAAAATGCAACGAGGGAAGGGTTTCAAACCCGACTACGCATGGAGCCGCTGCGTGTGCCGCTATGGCAAAACCGCTGCATTAACCCATGCTCGCGGATGGGGCTAGCTGTTCTCCTGGCTCACCAGCTCTGCATGCGATGGGAAGAAGCGCTCCAGACCATATTGGCGGCCGAACATCATATCGTGCTGCAGATAGCGATAGTCGCGCACCATCGGGTCGAGCTCCTGCTCCTTGCGCGCCCAATCGGGAAAGGCCTGATTGTCGCGGCTCGCAAGCTGGTAGCGATCGACGATGGTATATTTCTTCTGCACGCGTCCGAGAAAGCCCGTGTAGAAAGGATGCTCGTAGCCGGCGGTTTTCAGCAGATGATAGGGCAGCTGCGAGGGGCTGATGGTGCCGATGTCCTTGCGGGCGCCTTTCTTGCTCGACCAGACGACGAGCGGCGTCTCATGCTCCTTCTTCATGACATCGAGCGGGGCTTTGCGGGTGGCGACCTGCTGCGGCATGTAGCCGGTGTTAGGATAGACGTTGCCGAGCGGCGGCAGATGATCGCCCCAGAGGACGATGATGGTTTCGCGGTCGCGCTTTTCGGCCCAATCCATCAGCATCTTCAGGCTCTCATCGGCTTCGCGCACGCCCTGCGCGTAGGTAGCAAGTGCGGCACGGTCACCATCGTTCAGATTGCCAGCGATATCGACGGTATTCTCAGCGTAGCGGTCGGCTTCGTAGGGGCCATGTCCCTGCAGGGTGACGGCGAAGAAGAAGAACGGGCGCTCGGCGGCGTCTCCCTCGCGTATGATTTCCTTCATGAGGGAATCGTCGGCGGCGAACATGCCGCGCTTGTCCATGGCCGGTAGGGTTTCCTGGGTGTGAAACTCCTCGAAGCCGAAGGCGCGATAGACCTCGTTGCGGTTCCAGAACCAGCCGCTGAAGGGGTGAAGGGCGCGCGCCGTATAACCTTCGCCGCGGAAGAAGGTGGCAAGCGACGGCATCGGGCGGCGCACATATTGCTGATAGGGAATGCTACCATAGGGTAGGAAGGCATTGGAAAAACCGGTCAATGCCTCGAACTCGACATTGGCGGTCATGCCGCCGAATTCCGGCGAGAAGACATTTCCGGATTGTCTGGCGCGGATGGTCGGCATCGGATCGGGCGTGAAGGCGATGTTGGCAAAGCGCGTCGGGTCCCAGAGGGATTCGCTCATCAACATGATGACGTCGGGCTTTTGGCGCGGACCGGAGAGATAGCCGTAATTTCTTGCAGGCAGGGCGTCGATGGCGCCAGGGCCATATCCGGCCGGTGACTTGACGTCGGCCATAGGCAGGTTGAGCGCGAAGGCAACCACGAAACCGTTGTGGTTATAATTTTCTGTCTGATCCCAGACGATCGGAATGATGCCCAGCTTTTCGCGAAGGTAGGAATATTGGGTCGGGTCCATCTGCGAGGCGAAAAGCACTGTTAGCGGCAGGCAGATCGAAAGCCGTCCGAGGCGCTCCTTGTGCGAAAGCACCGCGGCGCGGCTGCTGATGTAGCGCCAGACCAGGATCAAGGTAGCCAAGCCGACGAGGAGGCCGATCGCGAGCGCTGCGGCTGTCCAGGGGCGATCGCGCACCATGACGGGCATCAACTCCATGATCTGCCGCGCGAACAAAAAGTCCGAAGGATAGAGCGGATCGGAGAGGTAGTTCTGCTTATGGCTGGAAATGCATGCCGGAACAAGCAACAGCGGGGCGACGATCAAGGCGGATAGATGCGCGCGGCCGATCAGGGCATCCAGTGTCAGCATCGCCAGCATGACAATGCTGATCGTGGCAAGCCCCGGGCGGGATGTTGAAAGGAGATAAGTCCAAGCCGAGTTGAATTCGCCGCGCGCAACCCATTCGACCGTCATGACGATAGACAGGGAGAAAAGCAGGGTCAGCGCAAGGCTCAAAAGCAGGCGCAGAGCGGCGGACTTCTGTCTCGCGCCGTCGATCTTTTGGAAAAGGGCAAGCTTGCCCGCCAAGGCGGACTCGATGACCAATGCGACCAATGATTTCTCCAAAAGCTACAAAATATTCATATAAGTGTTACGCTTCTGTCATGAACGGTGCCTGAACCGCAAGGCAAGCTTGGTATTTTTCCGGGTAAAAATACTGCCTATGCGCGTGGGACGATCTTTGATGCGTGTCGGGAAGCGGAAGGCGGTTGCGGAAGAAAGATGCCATCGCTAAATGTATGGCATGACAGAGCAAAGCCAGATTACCCACACCATCCGCATCGCCGTCGCGCAGCTCAATCCGACGGTCGGCGACGTCTCCGGCAATCTCGCCAAGGCGCGCGAGGCCCGCGCAGAGGCAGCGCGCGAAGGCGCCCAGCTCTTATTGCTGACCGAATTGTTCATTTCCGGCTATCCGCCGGAGGATCTGGTGCTGAAGCCGGCCTTCATTCGCGCCTGCTGGAAAGCGGTGGAGGCTCTCGCTACCGACACTGCTGATGGTGGCCCTGGTATCGTCGTTGGCTTTCCGCGACAGGATGGCACCGGACGCTACAATTCGATTGCCGTGCTCGATGGTGGCAAGGTGATCGCTGTCCGCGACAAAGTGGATCTGCCCAATTATGGCGAGTTCGATGAAAAGCGCGTCTTCGATCAGGGTGCCATGCCGGGTCCGGTCAATTTCCGTGGCGTGCGGCTCGGCATTCCGATCTGCGAGGACATCTGGGGCGAGCTCGGCGTTTGCGAAACGCTTGCCGAAAGCGGTGCGGAAATCCTGCTCTCGCCGAACGGTTCGCCCTATTATCGCGGCAAGGTCGACGTGCGACATCAGGTGGTTCTGAAGCAGGTCATCGAGACCGGCCTGCCGATGATCTATGCCGCCCAGCTTGGCGGTCAGGACGAGCTGGTTTTCGATGGTGCGAGCTTCGGCTTCAATGCCGACAAGACGCTGGCCTTCCAGATGAGCCAGTTCGAAACTGCCCTTGCGGTCACCACCTGGAAAAAGAACGGCGACGTTTGGCACTGCGCCGAAGGGCCGATGGCGCATATTCCGGAAGGCGAGGAGGCGGATTATCGCGCCTGCCTGCTGGGCTTCCGCGACTACGTCAACAAGAACGGCTTCAAGTCGGTCGTGCTCGGCCTTTCCGGCGGCATCGACTCGGCGATCTGCGCCGCGATCGCGGTGGACGCGCTCGGCGAGGAGCGGGTGCGCACTGTCATGCTGCCCTATCGCTATACCTCGCCGGATTCGCTGAAGGATGCGGCCGACTGCGCCAAGGCGCTCGGCTGCCGCTATGACATCGTGCCGATCGAAGACCCCGTCACCGGCTTCACCACGGCCTTGTCCGATCTGTTCGAAGGAACCGAAAGCGGAATCACCGAGGAAAACCTGCAGAGCCGTGCCCGCGGCACCATCCTGATGGCGATTTCCAACAAGTTCGGCTCGATGGTGGTGACGACAGGCAACAAGTCGGAAATGTCTGTCGGATACGCCACGCTCTATGGCGACATGAACGGCGGCTTCAACCCGATCAAGGATCTTTACAAGATGCAGGTCTACGCGCTGTCGCGCTGGCGCAACCTGCATGTGCCGCCGGGGGCGCTCGGCCCGTCGGGTGAGGTGATCCCTCATAACATCATCGACAAGGCGCCTTCGGCTGAACTCAGGCCGAACCAGACGGACCAGGATTCGCTGCCGCCCTATCCGGCGCTCGACGATATCCTCGAATGCCTGGTTGAGAAGGAAATGTCCGTAGAGGAGATCGTGGCGCGGGGCCATGATGTCGCGACGGTGCATCGTATCGAGCATCTGCTCTATCTCGCCGAATACAAGCGCCGCCAGTCGGCGCCGGGCGTGAAGATCACCAAGAAGAATTTCGGTCGCGACCGTCGCTATCCGATCACCAACCGATTCCGCGATCGCTGATCGCGGCATTCGTCGGCAAGGGAGAGGAAGAATGCGGAGCTCGGTCGAGATTTACAACATCCGCTCGGGTAGGAACCGTGTCGTCTGGCAGACGGATGAACTGGTCGAGGCACCGAACTATTCGCCCGACGGACGCTATCTGCTGCTGAACGGCGACGGTCTGCTGTATCGCTTGCCTTTGGATGGCACGGGTGAGATTGCGCGTGTCGATACTGGCTTTGCGACACGATGCAACAACGATCATGGCATTTCGCCCGACGGCTCGCTGATTGCCATTTCCGACAAGACGGAGCATGGCAAGGCCTGCATCTATGTTCTGCCGGCGGAGGGTGGTACGCCAAGGCAGGTTACGACCAATCTGCCTTCCTACTGGCATGGCTGGTCACCGGACGGAAAACGCTTCTCCTATTGCGGCATTCGCGACAACGTCTTCGATATCTACACGATCTCCATCGATGGCGGCGAGGAGACACGCCTGACGCATGGAGAAGGCCGCAATGACGGACCGGATTTCTCGGCCGATGGGCAATGGATCTATTTCAATTCGAGCCGCACCGGTCTGATGCAGATCTGGCGAATCCATCCCGACGGCACCGGACTGCAGCAGGTGACCCATGATAGCTACGGCAATTGGTTCGCGCATCCGTCGCCTGCCAACGACAAGGTCGTGCTGATTTCCTACGATCCCGATGTCTTCGACCATCCGCGTGACCTGAATGTGCGGATGCGGCTGATGGATATGGATGGCGGCAATCTCACGACGCTGTTCGAGCTCTTTGGCGGGCAGGGGTCGATCAATGTGCCGAACTGGTCACCGGATGGTGATGAGTTCGCCTATGTGCGTTATGAGCCGGCGTGAGCTCTGGACAGATCGCAACCGGCGCTATAGATCTGGATGCGTTCTCAGGGCGCATCCGATCCGCGGGAAGGGCCAGGCCCACCTGAAGCATAGAATATGAGACTGCCACACCTCTTTTCAGTCTGTGGGCGCGGATACCGGACGTAAATGGAAGGAGGTCTATTTTGACCACGCGCTCTTTGGCGAGTTCCGCCACACTCGATTCCCTGAAAAAGCAGGCCAAGTCTTTCCTCAAGGCCGTCCAATCCGGCGATACGTCGGCGCGTAGCCGCGTTGCGCCCTACTTTGCCGACATCGCCAGCGTTGGACTGCAGGACATTCAGCTGGTTCTCGCCCGTGAATTCGGCTTCTCCAGCTGGACGAAGCTCAAGGCGCATCTCGAAAGCGGCGATCGCAAGCATGTCCCGCGGGATCAGCTCGCCAACCGTTTCCTGTCGCTGGCGACGGTTTCGTATTTTGCCAATATTCCCGCCGATCCCGCGCGCTTCGATGAGGCGCTGCGGCTGCTCGAAGACAATCCGGAGGTTGCCGAGGAAAGCATTCACATCGCGGCCGCGCTCGGCGATGCCGACAGCATAGGTCGTTGGCTCGATCGTCAGCCGCAGCTTCTTGATCGCAAGGGCGGGCCGCATGATTTAACTCCGCTGATGTGCACCGCATACGCTCGCGTGCCGGGTCGCTCCAGCCTGCCGGCCGCGCGCGAGCTGGTCAGGCGCGGGGCCGATGTCAACGCCTTCTTTCTCGATGCCGGTCAATATCGCTTCACCGTTTTGACAGGCGTTTTCGGAGAGGGTGAGGCGGGAAAGGATCGCCAGCCACCGCATCCGGAATGCGAGGCATTCGCACGGCTGCTGCTCGATGCCGGAGCCGAAGCCAATGACAGCCAGGCGCTTTATAACCGTATGTTCGAACGGGACGATACATGCCTGAAATTGCTGATCGAGTATGGCTTGTCCGCCGGGGATAAGAACAATTGGCTCGTGCGCGAGGATGGCAAGTTCGTTGAGAACTCGCAGACAGTTTTCGACTATCAGCTTGCCTGGGCGCTGGAACATCGCATGGGCGAACGGGTACGCCTGCTGGTGGAAAATGGCGCCGATGTCAACAAGATCGTTAACGGCAGGACGCCGTACGAATGGGCGCGGCTTGGTGGCGATGCTGAGTTAGCTGGATATCTGGAGCGCAAGGGCGCGGTTGCGGTTCGCCTGAAGCCGGAGGATTGGGCCTATCTCCAGATCAAGGCCGGCGACATCGATGCCGAGCAAATCAATAAGGTCTTCAAGCAAATGCCAGGTGGGAGCGACATTGACATCGCTGTCGCGATGCAGCGGCATCATCCGGCAATGCTGCATGAAGCCGCTGGCGAAAACGATCTGGAAGCGGTGGGTCGAATGCTGGCCCTTGGTCTTGACGTCAATGCCATGACCAGCCGCACGCCGCTGCATGAAGCGGCGCTGCATGGTCATATCGGGATGGCGAAACTGTTGATCGAGCATGGAGCCGATACCAGCATTCGCGATCCCAATTTTCACGCGCCGGCAATCGGTTGGGCCGAATATAATGGCAAGGGCGAGATGGTCGAGTTTCTGAAAGCCTATCGGCTCGATATTTTCGCGGCTGCAGCCTTCGGTGAGATCGGTCAGCTTGTGACTATTCTCGATAAGCATCCGGAACAGGTGAATATCCGCTTCGGTGAATTTCGTCCTCATGGGGAGCCCATCGATCGCGATTGGATGACGCCACTCGGCTTTGCCATCGTCAATCGGCGCGGCGATGCGGTGCGCTTCCTGCTGGCGCGTGGTGCGGATCGTTCGGTCAGGGACGCCTCCGGACGATCCTATCGTGACCTTGCGCAGGAGGCGGGTGACGAAGCCATTGCCTCCTTACTGCGCCAGCCGGCAGCGATCTGAAAACAGGGAAGCGAGGCGGTCAGATGGAGATGAAAAACGTCTGGCCGCGCACTATTGCGTTGGTTGGGGTCCAGTCTCTTTCGGGTGCTTGAGGTCGATGCTGCCCTGGTCGGTCGCAAGAAATTGCGGGCCGACCTGGCGCACCTTATGGGCCGAGGGATCGTAGGGGCGATCAGGCGGAAACTGTTGCGGCTGCGCCTGTGTTACCTTGGGTGCTGCCGTCGGGGGTGCCTGCCTTTGTTGCAGGCTGGAATCCTTCTGCAGCCTCGGCGTCTCGATGACGGTAATAGAGCTTTCCGGCTTAGCCAGGGATTGCTCCTGCGGCGCATAGGCATCCATTTTCGTGCGGGTGTCGATGACGATATCCGGGGTTGCCGAAGCCGGCAGGCTGCAGCCGTTGCGCTGCATCGTATCCAGCAACTGCCGGCGCTGCATGGCAACGGCATCGACACGGCCGACGCTCTGCTCACGCTGATCCATCAGCAGGGAGAGATCGTGCCGCATCTGATCGATCGATTGCCGCATGTCGTTGCAGACGCCTTGATTGTCCTGCCCGCCAAACACCGCATCGTCGCCTTCGATGCAGCCCTGGTTGCGCAGATCGCTCATCGTTCGGCGGATCATCAGGTTCTGTTGGACGATGGCGCGTGAGAGCTGGCGCGTTTCCTGGCTGGCGCCGATCACTTCGTTGATGTCGACATAGCGGCCGCGCAGCTCGTCGCAGAGGTCTGCCTGCGCGAGGGCCGGTGTGGCCGTCAGCAAGGATAGCAGGGCAATGGAAGCTTGTTTTGTGCCGCGGTTCACGGTTCTGCTCTCGAAAGCGGTTTTAAGTCGCTAAAGATTACACGCTGCAGCTTAACAACGTATCCATGAAAAAGCACGGATTTCGAGAGGATTTTCACGAAATTGCAGCTCGGGGCCGCCAAAAGCAAAAAGATAAGAGGGTTCCGCGATTGCATGAAGCGCGGAACCGTTCTGGCAGCGGCTGCGAGGCGCCGTATTAAGCGATCTGCGAGGCCTCGACGACAGCGAGCGCCGCCATGTTGACCACGCCGCGCGACGTGACCGACGGCGAGAGAATATGGGCCGGAAGCGCCGTGCCGAGCAGGATCGGGCCGACATGCAGGCTGTCGGTCATGGTCTTGACCACGCCGAGCGTGATGTTGGCGGCATCAAGGTTCGGGAAGACCAGAAGATTGGCTTCGCCGGAAAGCGTGCTGTCCGGCATGACATGGCGGCGCAGGCTCTCGGAAATGGCGCTGTCGCCATGCATTTCGCCATCGACTTCCAGTTCCGGCGCTGCCTCGCGGACGAGAGCGAGCGCCTCGCGCATCTTCGTAGCACTTTCCGACTCTCGCGAGCCGAAGTTGGAATGCGATACGAGAGCCGCACGCGGTTCGATGCCGAAGCGCTTGATTTCCTCGGCGGCGAGCCAGGCCGACTCCGCGATTTCTTCGGCGGTCGGATTAAACGTGACGTAGGTATCCGTGTAGAAGGTCGCGCCGCGCTGCGAGATGAGCAGGCTCAGTGCCGAGAAATCACGAACGTCCGGCCGCTTGCCGATGATCTGGCGGACGATGCGCAAATGACGCTCATAACGGCCTTCAAGGCCACAGATCAGCGCATCGGCTTCGCCGCGCTTCAGGGCCAGCGCGCCGATGACGGTTGTGTTGGTACGGACGATCGTGCGGGCAGCTTCGGGGATCACGCCGGCCCGGCCGACGAGCGAGAAGTAGAGATCGACATATTCGCGGAAGCGCGGATCGTCTTCCGGGTTGATGACGGCGAAATCCGTATTCGGGCGGATCTTCAGGCCGTAGCGCTTCAGGCGGGTCTCGATGACGGAGGGGCGGCCGATCAGGATCGGGACGGCTGTGCCTTCTTCAAGCAGAACCTGGGCGGCGCGCAGCACGCGCTCGTCTTCGCCTTCGGAAAAGACGACGCGCTTGCGTTCCGCCACTTTAGCCGCCGCAAATATCGGCTTCATGATGAAGCCGGAGCGGAAGACGAAGCGGTTGAGCTCGTCCATATAGGCGTCGAAATCGGCAATCGGGCGCAGCGCTACGCCGCTATCGGCAGCGGCCTTCGCCACAGCCGGCGCGATGCGCAGGATCAGGCGCGGATCGAAGGGCGAGGGGATGAGGTAGTTGGGGCCGAAGACCGGCGTTTCGCCCGAATAGGCGCGGGCCGCGACATCGGAAGGCTCTTCGCGGGCAAGCGAGGCGATGGCGCGTACGGCGGCCATCTTCATCTCTTCGTTGATCGTCTTGGCGCCGCAATCGAGCGCGCCGCGGAAGATATAGGGGAAGCAGAGGACGTTGTTGACCTGGTTCGGGAAGTCCGAGCGGCCGGTGCAGATCATCGCGTCGGGGCGGGCGGCGCGGGCGAGATCAGGCATGATTTCCGGCGTCGGGTTGGCAAGCGCCATGATCAGCGGCTTTTCAGCCATCTGTGCGAGCAGTTCGGGCTTAAGCACGCCGGCGGCAGACAGGCCGAGGAAGACGTCGGCGTCTGGAATGGATTCGGCAAGCACGCGCTTGTCGCTATCCTGGGCATAGACGGACTTCCACTCGTCCATCAGCACGTTGCGGTCCTTGTAGACCAGGCCCTCGATATCGTGGACCCAGATATTTTCGCGCTTGGCGCCAAGGGTGACGAGCAGGTTGAGGCAGGCGAGTGCGGCAGCACCCGCGCCGGAGGCGACGATCTTGACGTCTTCGATCTTCTTGCCGGCCAGTTCCAGACCGTTGAGGATGGCGGCCGCGACGATGATCGCGGTGCCGTGCTGATCGTCGTGGAATACAGGGATTTCCATCTGCTCGCGCAGGCGGCGCTCGACGTCGAAACATTCCGGCGCCTTGATGTCTTCGAGATTGATGCCGCCGAAGGTCGGCTCGAGCGCCGAAACGGTGTTGACCATCTCATCGACCGTCGGTGCCGCAATTTCGATGTCGAAGACGTCGATGCCGGCGAATTTCTTGAAGAGAACGGCCTTGCCTTCCATGACGGGTTTCGAGGCGAGCGGGCCGATATTGCCGAGGCCGAGCACCGCCGAACCGTTGGAAATCACCGCGACGAGATTGGCGCGGGACGTATAGTCGGCAGCCGTTTCGGGATTGTCGCGGATGGCGATGCAGGGGGCGGCGACGCCGGGCGAATAGGCAAGGGCCAGATCACGCTGGTTGCCCAGCGGCTTCGTCGCCTGAATTTCCAGCTTGCCGGGGCGGGGATAGCGATGGAAATAAAGCGCCTGTTCGTCGAGATTTCCGCTCGCCATATTCTTGGCTGCTTTCGAAGTGTCGTTCGTATCCAACTCGCGTCTCCATTCCTGCCTGCGCTTTGAGTCTTCTGCATACATCAATCGCTTGGCCTTCACAGTATGCAATTGAGGTCGCGAAGCGTTTTTGTCGTGGCAAAACTGAATTGCCTTTTCCGCAATGATCGCGTGATGTCCCTTCCGCAAGTCGAACGTCGCGGTCGCGTCATCAGGCATTCATCGCGTCGACCTAAGAATATTTCAGGCGGAGATTTCCTTGATGACTCTGATAGCCTCCCATCGCGGCGGTGCGCATTTGTGGCCCGAAAACACCAGGCTCGCCTTCTCTAAGACGGCCAAGCTCGATGTTGATCTTGTCGAATTCGATGTGCATCAGACGCGAGACGGCAAGCTCGTCGTGCACCACGACGCTTTGATCGACCGAATGACTGATGGCAAGGGCGCGATCGCCGATTTCAGCTATGACGAGCTGATGCGCCATGTCGTGATTGGAAGCGGCGGCGAAACCATTCCGACGCTTATGGAGACGATCGATATTTTCGGGCCGTCCGCCGTCGATCTCCGGCTGGAGATCAAGACCAGGGCGGATGGCACGCCCTATGAGGGGATGGAGCGCCGCATCGTCGATGAGCTGACGGCGACGGGCATGCTGACACGTACGATGGTGACGAGCTTCTCCCTGCCGCGTCTCGAAGCATTCGGTGCCGCGCTTGGCGAACAGGGGCTGAATGTCGGCGAACTGCTCGGTTTCATCTTCCTCTGTTCGCCTCAGCTCGCCGGGCAACTCGGCTGGGGCGGGGTCATGGCCGCCATGCGCGGCTTCGGCGTGCGCGAGATTGCAATACGTGCCGATGCGCTTGATGGCGAGGTTACGCAGCTCTTTTGTAGGAATGGCGTGAAGGTACATGGATGGGCGGCCCATACAAGTGAGGCGGCACGGGCCATGTTTCGCCTCGGTATCGCCAGTTTTACAAGCGACCGTCCTGACCTCGCCGTTGCCGCGAGACGTGGTTGAACCTTGTCGCTGAGCCGCCAAGCACAGGGTTTGTCATCTTCCTGAAACACGAGTCTGGTTTTGGAATAGCCAAGGTAGGATAGGGCACGGACATAAAGTTCGTGAATGAAAACATGGACCCCCGGCATTTCCGAACGCTATTCATTTCTGACGTGCACCTCGGCTCGAAGGCCGCCAAGGCGGACTACCTGCTCGATTTTCTCCGTTACCACGACGCCGACACGATCTTTCTGGTCGGGGATATCGTTGACGGCTGGAGACTGAAGCGGAACTGGTACTGGCCGCAGGATTGTAACGACGTCGTGCAGAAACTCCTGCGCAAGGCGCGCAAGGGTACGCGCATCGTCTATATCCCTGGCAATCACGACGAATTCCTGCGTGACTTCCCCGGAATGCACTTCGGCGGTATCGAGGTGGCACAGCGCGCCATACACGAAACGGCCGACGGGAAGAAATATCTCGTGCTCCACGGCGATGAATTTGACGTCGTCGTCCGCAATGCCCGCCTGCTCGCCTATCTCGGCGACTGGGCCTATGACATGGCCATTCTGATCAATATCGGCCTTGCTGCCGTGCGCCGCCGCTTGAACATGCCCTATTGGTCCTTCTCGGCCTGGGCGAAGCTGCAGGTCAAGCACGCCGTCAACTTCATCGGCGAGTTTCAGCGTGTCGTCGCCGAAGAGGCCAAGCGTAACGATGCCGATGGTGTCATCTGCGGTCACATCCACCATGCTGTCATCGAGGATCTCGACGGCGTGCGCTACATCAATACCGGCGACTGGGTGGAAAGCTGCACGGCGATCGCCGAGCATGAGGACGGTACGTTCGAGCTGATCACCTGGCGGACAATCCTCGAGACGCAGCCTGTGGATTCTCCCGTCGGAGAATTGCCGCGGCCGATCGGTGCACAGGCGGCGTAATTTCTACGCCTCTTCACGTAGCTGATAATGGCCTGTCATAATTATTGATCGCCGCAGGACGGCCTTGACTTAGGATTTTTCCGAAACGTTACGGTTTTGGCCATTTCTCGCCATAGTCGTATTCTCGATAGCATGATAGGGACAGGTAAGTTCCCCTTCAGGTCTGTCATGATTCCCGCGATCAAGTCCTTCCAGGGCGAGGGTGCGCCTCCATATTTCCGCTTGCGCGCCGCCTTGTCCTATTGCGCTCCGTTGTTCGTCAACGGCATTGCCGTACCCTTCTTTCCCGTCTGGTTGGCGGGGCTGAACTTCAATGATCACGAGATCGGCCTGGTGATCGCCATTCCCATGGTCGTGCGCGTCCTCGTGACACCCGTCATCGCGGTGCTCGCCGATCATATGACGGAGCGGGCCGATGTGTTGCTATGGTCGGGCGCTCTGTCACTGCTGACGGCAATCGCGCTCTACTGGACGAGCGATTTCTGGCCGGTGCTTCTGGTCTATGGCATTCAGGGGGCCACCTATGCGCCTTACGTGCCGGTGGTCGAATCGATCGCCATGTCGGGCGTGCGCCGCTGGGGCTTCGATTATGGCTCCATGCGGGTGTGGGGATCGATCACCTTCATCCTGTCGACCCTTCTCGGCGGCCAGCTGATCGGCATGTGGGGCGGCGCCACCGTATTGCCTGTGATGGTGGCGGGATTCATTCTCACGACGTTGATGGGCTTTTTCGCGCCTCGCATCGGGCCGACGCGCCGGCGCAACCAACCGATCAATCTGCAATCACCGACCGGAAATCTGCGCTCGCCGCAATTGCTCATCACCATGATCGGCGTGTCGATACAGCAATCAAGCCATGCGATGCTCTATACGTTTGCGTCGATCTACTGGCATAAGCTCGGCTTTTCCGGCGCCGAGATAGCCGTGTTATGGAGCATTGGCGTTACCGCCGAGGTGATGGTTTTCTTCCTGTCGAAGAAATTGAGCCGGCGGTTCAGTGCATGGACGCTCATCTTTTTCGGTTCGACCATGTGCATTCTGCGCTGGATCCTGTTTCCGAGCAATTTCGGTTTCATCGGCTATTTCGTGCTGCAGTGCTTTCATTCCTGCACCTATGCCTGCGTTCATACCGGTGTTCAGCGGCGCATAGTTGCGTCCGTCCATGAAGCACAGGAGTCATCGGCCCAGGGCGCCTATTATTTCTACAATGGCATGTTCCTGGGGTTGATGACGCTTGCATCCGGCTATCTCTACGCCTGGCTTGACCTGGCGAGTTACTATGTCATGGCCGGCATTGCCGCCTTCGGGCTAGCCATGGTTGTTTTCGCCTATGGGCTGCAGGCCAGGAAGCCGGCAATCGGTGGCGGTGCTCACGGCGTATCCTAACGCGGTGCAACAAATTCATTTGGATATCAAAAAGCCGTGACATATGTTGGCGCCGGCGCGAGATGGAAATTCCATGCATAGTCGGTGTATTAAGCATCGACCATGCGGGCTCTCTGAGTCGGCGCATGTTGTGCCAGATTTGAAAGACGCATGAATTTGAAAGCAGCCGAGCAAAGGTCCGATGCACCGAAGATCGATGATGCGCCTGAGGGCGCAGGCCATCGCTATCGGCTGGAGGGCAATTGGCGCAGCGCCAATGTGCACGGCGTGCTGCGTCAGATCGAGCAGCTGTCCAGGCGCAGCTCCGGTGGCAACGTCGTGATTGATCTTTCCGGTCTTTCGGATGTCGATACGGCAGGTGCGCTGCTGATCCGCCGGCTGAAGGAAAGTCAGGAAGCGCATAAGGCCCATGTCACGATCGAGGGCTCCAATCCGCATATCGATGAATTGCTGACGGCATTCGATGCGCATCCGGACGATGAGGCGGCTGCGGCAAAGCCACGGAAATCATTGGCGGAGCGCATACTGGCGCCCATCGGCAAAACCGTCTACGAGATCTGGGGCAATCTCGTCGCCGCCATGTATATTCTGGGCTCCGCCGTGCGCGGCGCGCAGCTCAAATTCGGCCGAGGCAGTGGTGTTTCGCCGGCCTCGATCATCAATCAGATCGATCACATGGCGGTGCGCGCCGTTCCGATCATCCTGCTGATGTCGTCGCTGATCGGCGCGATCATCGCCCAGCAGGGCGCTTTCCAGCTGCGCTATTTCGGCGCCGAAATCTTCGTGGTCGATCTGGTCGGCATCCTGCAATTGCGCGAAATCGGCGTGCTTTTGACCGCGATCATGATTGCCGGCCGTTCCGGCAGCGCAATTACGGCCGAAATCGGCTCCATGAAGATGCGCGAGGAAGTGGATGCGCTGAAGGTCATGGGTCTGAATCCCATCGGCGTTCTCATTTTCCCGCGGCTGGTAGCGCTGACGGTTGCCTTGCCGTTGCTGACGGTCATTGCCAACTTCGCCGCGCTTTTTGGCGCTGCCCTGGTGTCCTGGGCATATTCCGGTATCACCTTTGCGACCTTCATCTCCCGCCTGCATGAGGCCGTCAGCCTCTCGACGATCATTTCGGGGATGATCAAGGCGCCGTTCATGGCGCTGGTTATCGGCATCGTCGCAGCGGTCGAGGGATTGAAAGTGGGAGGCAGCGCCGAATCTCTTGGTCAACATGTGACCTCATCGGTGGTGAAGTCGATCTTCGTCGTTATCCTGATGGACGGGCTGTTTGCCATGTTCTACGCAGCAATCGATTTCTGAGGGACGGCAAGGATGAGCGCGCTTCACTCGGAAATCCCATTGGAAAAAGATGAGCACGGCAGGGACATTGTGCTGTCGGCACGGGATGTCACGGTCGGCTTCGGATCGAAAATCGTCCTCGACAAGCTGAACCTCAATATCTATCGCGGCGAAATCCTTGGTTTCGTCGGTGCTTCCGGCGCCGGCAAGTCCGTGCTGCTGCGCACCGTACTGCGCCTGCTGCCGCGCCGTTCGGGCAAGATCGAAATCCTCGGCGAGGATTACGACAAGCTCGACGAGGAAGACCGCAACCGCCTCGACATGCGGCTCGGCGTTCTCTTCCAGCAGGGCGCGCTGTTTTCCTCATTGACGGTCAAGGAAAACATCCAGGTGCCGATGCGGGAATATCTGGATCTGCCCAAGGAGATGATGGACGAGTTGGCGCTGATGAAGATCCGCATGGTGGGTCTTGCAGCTGATGCCGCCGACAAATATCCGTCCGAACTTTCCGGCGGTATGATCAAGCGCGCGGCACTTGCCAGAGCCTTGGCGCTCGACCCCGACCTCGTTTTTCTCGACGAGCCGACATCGGGCCTCGATCCGATCGGTGCATCGGAGTTCGACGAGCTGATCGCCAAGCTGCGCGACACGCTTGGCCTGACCGTTTATATGGTGACTCACGACCTCGATAGCCTGTTTTCCGTCTGCGACCGTATTGCTGTCCTCGGACAGAAGCGGGTATTGGTGGAAGGCACGGTTGAGGACATGCTCGCCTGTGATGACCCTTGGGTGCAATCCTATTTCAGGGGCAAGCGCGCGCGCTCGATCGTGCCGCGCGAGGACATCAGAGGGCACAACGACGACAAAGGCGCAAGCGCCCACAGCCGCGAGAAGTGACTGGAGACAATGGAAACCAAAGCCAATTACACGATCGTCGGGTTCTTCACGCTGCTTGTTATCGCGGCTGCCTTCGGTTTCGTCTACTGGATGGCGGAATATGGCCGCGGCGGCCCGATGGTCGAGCTTGTCGTGCGCATCCCCGGTTCGGCAAACGGCCTGAGCGTCGGCTCGCCGGTTCGCTTCAATGGTATCCAGGTCGGTTCGGTGCAGGGTCTGTCGATCGATGCCGACGATCCGAACTATTCGCTTGCCTTCACGCAGGTACGCGCCGATGCGCCGGTCTATACTTCGACCAAGGCCATTCTTGAGATCCAGGGTCTGACGGGCGCCGCCTATATCGAGCTTTCCGGCGGGCGCAATGGTGACGAGAATATTTTGAAGCGTTCGATCGACACGGGCAAGCGGGCGGTGTTGCTTGCGGATCAATCGAGCGTGACCAATCTGCTGACGACAGCCGACAAGATCCTGAACCGCGCCAATGATACGATTGGCGACATTCAGGGCTTCGTCTCGGATTCGCGTGGGCCTTTGACCGATACCGTGCGCAATGCACAGAAATTCTCCAAGGCCATCGCCGACAATTCCGACAATATCGACAAGTTCCTGGCAAGCGTCGGGCAGCTTTCCGATACCTTCAAAACCGTCTCGACCCGCGTGGATTCGACATTGGATGCGGTCGAGAAGCTGGTGCGCGCGGTTGATGCCCAGAAGGTCAACGACGTCATCGCCAATGCCGACAAGATCACGGCCAATGTTGCCGACGCGACAACCGACCTGAGGGCGACGATTGCGAGTTTCAAGCAGACGGCGGACACCTATACGACGTTTGGTCAGAATGCTCAAAAGACGCTAGACCGCGTCGATGCGATCGTCGCGCAGATCGATCCGGCCAAGATCAAGGGATCGGTTGATGATATTGCCGACGTGACGAAGCAGGCGCGCACGGCGGTCGCATCGATCCGCGACGTCGCCAATTCCGTTGCCGCGCATCAGCAGGATATCGACCAGACGATCGCCAATGCCCGCGACATCTCCACCAAGCTCAACGCGGCATCCGGAAAGGTCGATGGAATTCTGACCAAGGTCAATTCTCTGCTCGGCGACGACAGCACGAAATCGCTGTTCGCAGAAGCCAAGGACACGCTCGAATCCTTCAAGAAGATGGCGGACAATCTCAATTCCCGCATCGGTCCGATCGCTGACAATCTGCAGAAATTTTCCAGCAGCGGCTTGCGCGATGCCCAGACCCTCATCAACGACATGCGGGGCACGGTTGACAACCTGAATAGTACAATCACTAATTTCGACCGTAATCCGCAGCGATTGATCTTCGGCGGGGATACGGTCAAGACTTATGACGGCCGCGCGCGGCATTGATGAATAGCGATATCTGGTCTCCAGGGGATAAGCGAAATATGGTCGGTTGCGTGTCGAGTGAGCGTCATCAGATGTGGAAAGCTGTGATCGCGTTGCCGTTGCTCGCAGCCTTGCTGGGAGGCTGTGGAACCTCCTCCAACAACGATACCTACGATCTTTCCGCATCGGCAAAGTCGAATGGGCCTTCGGTCAAGAGCCGCCAGATTCTCATACCGCCGCCGACCGCGCTGCAGGCACTGGACAGCAATCAGATCGTCATTCGCGTCTCGCCCTCGGAAATTCAGTACCTCGGCAAATCGCAATGGAGCGACAAGCTGAGCAAGATGGTGCAATCGAAACTGGTCGAAGCTTTCGAGAATACCGGCAAGCTCGGCGGCGTCGGCGTGCCCGGGCAGGGGCTTGCCATCGACTACCAGATCGTCACCGATATCCGTTCCTTCGAGATCAATGCCTCCGGTGGCCAGAAGACGGCAATCGTCGAAATCTCGGAAAAGATCCTGAACGATCGAACCGGTACGGTGAAGGCGCAGAGTGTATTCCGGAAGGTCGTGCCGGTCAGCGGCGGCAGCAATCCCGATTTCGTGCGGGCGCTCGATACTGCATTTGCAGGTGTGACAGGCGAACTCGTCGATTGGACCTTGCGTTCACTGTAAGGGCGATTAGCGCTCCATCAATTCCTTCAGTGTCTTCAGATCGCGCATGACATGGGCGGCATCGGCCATGAATTGGGCAGTTTCCATGCCCGGTAGCTGGAGCACGGTGAACATGACCTCGCAACCATCGCCGTTCGGTACGATCCGCAAGGCATTGTAGACCTGCAGATCGGATTCCAGTGTTACCCAATGGTCGATGACGCCGAAGTCATTGCGAGGCGCAAAGCGCACCCGGGCAGTGCCTAGCGTGCCTTCGGCGATCCAATCATCCCCATCCTGCCTCAGCCCTGATGCCAGGCCAGAGGCCCAGAAAGGCATGTTCTCCGGTCGGCTGGCGTAGTCATAGACCTCCCTCCAGTCGCGAGCGATAGAGATGTGTACGATCTTCGCGCTCATGGTCGACATCGTGGTTTCCTCCTCTATATCATCGTCATGGGGCTGCGATTGGCAGAACAGGCGTTTGTTCGGAAACGGATGAATCGCGAATTCCGCAACATTGTTGCACAGTCCTGCAAAGAGAACGATTCACCGCTTTCGAAGGCTTGCCGTTTTCCGTCCGGAGTGCAACAACAGCCCCCAACGCAGGGCTGTCGCCGGTCGCGCCGAGCGTCGGTGGCATTGCGTCACATCGGATGTTGCTGTGTCTTGCGGGTCTTCAGGGTGGGGCCTGGCGCAGTCAACGACTCATTGGAGGATTGTCGTGGAAAAGGCAGAAATCGGGCTGATCGGTCTCGCTGTGATGGGATCGAATCTGGCGCTCAACATCGCCGAAAAAGGCAACAAGATCGCAGTATTCAACCGTACGCCTCAGGTAACGGATGAATTTTATGCGAATGCGGGCGCACTCAAGGACAAGATCATTCCCTGCAAGACGATCGAGGAGTTCGTCGAGGCGATCCGCCCGCCGCGGCCGATCATCATCATGATCAAGGCCGGCGAGCCGGTCGACCAGCAGATGGCGGCGCTGCAGCCCTATCTCGACAAGGGCGACATCATGATCGATGCCGGCAATGCCAACTTCCGGGACACGATCGCCCGCTTCGACCGCCTCAAGGATACCGGCCTGACTTTCATCGGCATGGGCGTGTCCGGCGGTGAGGAAGGTGCGCGTCACGGCCCGTCCATCATGGTGGGCGGTACCGAAGACTCCTACAAGCGCGTCGAAAAGGTGCTGACCTCGATCGCCGCCAAGTACAATGACGATCCTTGCGTTGCCTGGCTCGGCAACGACGGCGCCGGCCATTTCGTCAAGACCATCCATAACGGCATCGAATATGCCGACATGCAGATGATCGCCGAAATCTACGGCATTCTGCGCGACGGCCTCGGCAAGAGCGCTGCCGAGATCAGCTCGATCTTCGGCGAGTGGAACAAGGGTCGCCTCAACTCCTACCTGATCGAGATCACCGAGAAGGTTCTTGCCGCCAAGGACCCGGCAACCGGCAGCGCCATGCCTGACGTTATCCTCGACAAGGCCGGCCAGAAGGGCACCGGCAAATGGTCTGCCATCGAAGCGCAGAACATGGGCATTCCGGCGACCGCTATCGAAGCTGCCGTCGCGGCCCGTAGCCTGTCTGCCATCAAGAGCCAGCGTGAAGCCGCCGAGAAGATCTTCGGCACGCCGGACTACAAGTTCCCGATCGCTTTCGGCCCCGATCTGCTGAAGGATCTCGAGCTTGCTCTCTTCGCCGCCAAGATCGGCGCTTATGCCCAGGGCTTTGCCGTGATGGCCGAGGCTTCGAAGGAGTTCAACTGGTCGCTGCCGATGCCTGTCATCGCCAAGATCTGGCGTGCCGGCTGCATCATCCGTTCGCAGTTCCTCGACGAGATCACCAGCGCCTTCACCAAGAACCCGGATGCGGCGAACCTGATCGTTACCCCAGCTTTTGCCGAGATGGTCAAGGAATCGATCCCGTCGCTGCGTCGTATCGTTTCGGCAGCAACGGCATCCGGCCTACCGGTTCCAGCCCTTGCTTCGGCGCTCACATACTTCGACGCTTATCGTCAGGCGCGCGGCACCGCCAACCTGATCCAGGCCCAGCGTGACTTCTTCGGCGCGCACGGTTTCGATCGTGTCGACGGCAAGGATATCCATCACGGCCCTTGGGGCAGCGGCGCACAAGGCTGAGAGGCTTGCTTGTGCTTCAATAAGGAAAGCTCGCCGGACCCGTTCGGTGAGCTTTTTCTGTTGTCAGCTCGTCTGGCCAAACAGGCTCGCTGATGCTTTGCAGCAGCTCCGGCTCCACGCCGTCGATCCGGGCGATCACGGCCTTGGCAAGCTCGCGGCCGGCGTGACGGAAGTCTTCCGATACCGTGATGATCTCGGGCCGGATCCAGCTCAGCACATCGGTCGATTGCTTGGCGACCATGTCGATATCGCGGCCGAGGCGGAAACCGGCTGCCTCGATGCCGGCATTGACGGCAATCGCACCGCCGCTGCTGGAACAGACGATCCCATCAGGCGCATGCGGTGATCGCATCAGCGCCTCGACCGTATCCTTGATATCGGCAAGAGCATTGTCGGTGGTTATCCTGAGCGGGATCTCCTCGGCGCCATATTGATGCAGGCCGGTCTGGAAGCCGATGCGGGTGTGCGAATAATAGGTCAGCTTGCTGGAGGGCTGCAGCAGCGCCAGGCGCCGCCGCCCCCTTGCGACCAGCGCCCGCACAGCCTCATGCGCGAAGGCTTCGTTGTCGAAGTCATGGAAGGGGTGGACGATGCCCATATCCGTCCTCCCATGCGTTGAGAAAGGCATGCCGCGCTCATGCATGAGCTCGACGCGCGGATCGTCCGGCTCTGTACGCGATATGATGACGCCGTCGGCCGAGCCGGTATCGAGAATGTAGCGCACCGGCACCAGCGGATCCTTGCTGTGCGAATGCGGCGTAATGACCAAGTGATACTGGGTGCCTGCCAGGACTTCCGAGATGCCGAAGACGATGTGGCTGGTGAAGCCCATGATTTCTTCGTCAATGCTTAGCACCAGCGCGATGACGTTGGTCTTGCCGGTTCTCAAGCGCACGCCCGCGCGGTTCGGTTGATAACCTAGCTGACGGGCGACCATGCGCACGCGCTCTTTGGTCTCTGCGCCGATATCCGGAGCATCCTTCAATGCGCGCGAGACGGTGGTGATCCCAAGCCCGGTCATGAAGGCGATCGTCTTCAATGTCGGCCGTTCTGGGGTGGACGGCGTTCCGCCTCCTGAAATTTTCTTATTGTCCATTCCGTTCAAGCTCGCCTCCCGGCCGCCTCCCGCAGCCAATCCGCTTATATTGCTCACGTCTATGCCGCAAGCAAAGACGCTACGGAGCTGCCTCCTCCATTTTCATGAAAACTGTAACGATACAGTTCAAAAGTCGAGCGTTATTTTAGAGACGTTTGTAACGGGTATGCCTGGTGGTTGTATGATCATCAGTCGCCGGAAATTTTGCTGCGCCAGTAAGGGACGTGAATTCTCTTGCAGGGCGGCGAGGGGATATATCCATATTTATCATGCGTTTATTTCGCCTTTCCCGAAAATATTGCCAATGTTCTCGTTGGATTTCGGCAGTATCTTCCACAGGGGAAACTTAATCACCGATTGCATAATAAGGGATCTGTAAAAAATTCCGGAAGGAGCGGTTGCGTGTCGAAAATGATTCGACTAGGTTTTTCCGGCAACGTTTCAGTGAGGGAGGAGAACTCATGAATATTCGTTTGGTGGCCGCCGCTTTGCTCGCATCTGTCGCGATTCCGGCCTTCTCAGCAAACGCGACTGATCTCGAAGTGACGCATTGGTGGACATCGGGCGGTGAAGCTGCTGCCGTGAAGGTTCTGGCGGATCAGTACAATGCTCTCGGCAACAATCACTGGGTCGACGGCGCTATCGCCGGATCCGGCTCGACTGCGACGCCGCTGATCGTCAGCCGCATTCTGGGCGGTAATCCCATGGGCGCAACGCAGCTCAACACGGGTCGCGACGCCGAAGAGCTGGTCAAGGCCGGCCTGATGACCGACCTGACCGATCTCGCCGAAAAGGAACATTGGAAGGACATTATTCGTCCGGCGAGCTTGCTGGCTTCGTGCACGTACGAAGGCCGCGTCTATTGCGTGCCGCTCAATATCCATTCCTGGCAGTGGATGTGGGTCAACCGGCATGTCTTCGAAGACAACGGCATGAAGGTTCCGGCCAATTGGGATGAATTCGTAGCCGACGCGCCGAAGCTGCGCGAGAAGGGCATCATTCCGCTCGCAACCGGCGCCCCTTGGCAGGTCGACGGCATGCGCAGCGTGATGCAGATCGGCATTGGCGGCAAGGAAACCTATCTGGCGATCTATCAGAAGAAAGACGCAGACGCTGTGAAGAGCCCCGAAAACCGCAAGGTTTGGGACGCTTTCGCCCAGGCGCGCGATCTGGTTGACGAGAGCTATTCCGGCCGCGACTGGAACGTCGCCACCAATATGGTCATCACAGGCAAGGCCGCCGCTCAGATCATGGGCGACTGGGCGCAGGGCGAGTTTGGCGTCGCCAAGCAGGTTGCCGGCAAGGATTACGATTGCCTGCCGGGTCTCGGCTTCCATGGCCTGCTCGATACCGGCGGCGACAGCTTCTATTTCCCGAAGAACAGCAATGCCGACATCACCAAGGCGCAGCTCGAACTTGCGAGCATGCTGGTTTCCAAGGAAACCCAGGTCAAGTTCAACCTCGCCAAGGGATCGCTGCCGGTGCGTGGCGATATCGACCTGAGCGCGGCCAGCAGCTGCATGAAGAAGGGTCTGGAGATCCTCAAGAATCCTGACAATGTCGTGCCGGGTGTCACCCAGCTGATCGACCCGGATACGCGCGGCCAGATGACCGATCTCGGATTGCAGTTCTTCTCGTCGAAAATGACGGTGGACGAGGCGATCGAGAAGCAGGCCGCCATCTTCAAGCAGGCGCAGTAAGCACACGACCATCCTATCAATCGCGATGGCCGGCATGGGACGGGCGAGGATTCTCGCCTGTCCCGACGCCAGCCACCAACGGAGGTATCGATGGCTAACGCTGTCCGGCCATTTGGTCTGTTCCGCAACCTCAATGCGAAGATCGCCGCCATTCCGATGGTGTTGACGGTGATCGTCGTCTTTGTCGGCTGCACGCTCTGGACCGTCATCTATTCTTTCACGGATTCAAGGCTGCTGCCCAGTTCCAACTTTGTTGGCTTCATGCAGTATCAGCGCCTGTGGGGCACTGATCGCTGGAACATCTCGATCGGCAATCTTGCGACATACGGCATTCTCAGCCTGATTTTTGCTTTCGTCGTCGGCTTCTTCCTGGCCGTGCTGATGGATCAGAAAATCCGCTTCGAGAATACGTTCCGAACCATCTTTCTCTATCCCTTTGCCTTGTCTTTCATCGTGACCGGTCTGGTCTGGCAATGGATTCTCGATCCGGCGCTCGGGCTGCCGAAACTGATGCAGGACATGGGCTTTACGTGGTTTAATTTCGCGCTGCTCGGCAATCAGAAGACTGTGCTTTACGCGCTGGTCATTGCCGGGCTTTGGCAGGGCACCGGTCTGGTCATGGTACTGATGCTGGCGGGTCTTCGCGGCATCGACGGCGAAATCTGGAAGGCGGCCCGCGTCGACGGCATTCCGGCCTGGCGCACCTATATTTTCGTCGTCATTCCGATGATGCGCGGCGTCTTCGTCACCACGCTGGTCATCGTCGCTTCGGGCATCGTGCGCGTCTACGATCTGGTGGTCGCCATGACCGCCGGGGGGCCGGGCTTCGCGTCCGAGATGCCTGCCAAATATGTCTACGACTTCATGTTCCAGCGTTCCAATCTCGGCCAGGCGCTTTCCGCCTCCACCGTCATGCTGGTTACCGTGTTCATCTTCGTCGTGCCGTGGGCTCTCTTCGAGTTCCGCCAGAAGCGCAGATAAGGGAGGCACCAAATGGCATTCGCCGCCACCATCGAGCCTTCGGGCGCAAAACCCAAGCGCCGCTTCGCGCCGCGCACCATCATGCTCTACGGCATTCTCGGGCTTGCCGCACTCTACTACGTGCTGCCGCTTTACGTGATGGTCGTCACATCGCTGAAAGGCATGCCCGAAATCCGCATGGGCAATATCTTCGCGCCGCCCATGGAAATCACCTTCGAACCCTGGGTGAAAGCTTGGTCGCAGGCCTGCACCGGGCTCTACTGCCACGGCATTCAGGTCGGCTTCTGGAATTCGGTAAAGATCCTCGTTCCGAGCGTCATCGTCTCGATTGCCGTCGCTTCGGTCAACGGCTATGCCTTGGCCAACTGGCGCTTCAAGGGATCGGAAATCTTCTTCACGATCCTCCTGTTCGGCGCTTTCATTCCCTACCAGGTCATGCTCTATCCGCTGGTCATGGTGCTGCGCGAACTGGGGCTGTTTGCAACGCTTGGCGGCATCGTGCTTGTGCATACGATCTTCGGCATGCCGATCAACACGCTGCTCTTCCGCAACTACTTCGCTTCGCTTCCGCCAGAACTCTTCAAGGCGGCGCGTGTCGATGGCGCGGGTTTCTGGCAGATCTTCCTGCGCATCATGCTGCCGATGTCTCTGCCGATCTTCGTCGTCGGCATCATCATCCAGATCACAGGCATCTGGAACGACTTCCTGTTCGGCGTGATTTTCGCCGGCACGCAGAATTATCCGATGACGGTGCAGCTCAACAACGTCGTCAACGCCGTGCAGGGTGTGAAGGAATACAACGTCAACATGGCCGCAACGCTGCTGACCGGCGCGGTGCCGCTTATCGTCTATTTCGTGTCCGGACGGCTCTTCGTCCGGGGCATCGCCGCCGGCGCAGTGAAGGGTTGATCCATGAACAGCAGCGTTTCCATCAAAGACCTTTCGCTGAATTTCGGTGCGGTCAACGTCCTGAAAAATCTCAATCTCGAGATCAATGACGGCGAGTTCCTCGTGCTTCTCGGTTCCTCCGGCTGCGGCAAGTCGACCTTGCTCAACTGCATCGCCGGCCTGCTTGACATCAGTGAGGGGCAGATTTTCATCAAGGGCAAGAACGTCACCTGGGAAGAGCCGAAGGATCGCGGCATCGGCATGGTGTTCCAGTCCTATGCGCTCTATCCGCAGATGTCGGTCGAGAAGAACCTCTCCTTCGGTCTCCGTGTGGCCAAGGTGCCGGGAGATGAGATCAAGAAGCGCATCGCCCGGGCGGCCGAGATCCTGCAGATCGAGCCGCTCCTGAAGCGCAAGCCGGCCGAACTTTCCGGCGGCCAGCGCCAGCGCGTTGCCATCGGCAGGGCGCTTGTGCGCGATGTCGACGTCTTCCTCTTCGACGAGCCGCTGTCGAACCTCGACGCCAAGCTGCGCTCGGAGCTGCGCGTGGAAATCAAGCGGCTGCACCAGTCGCTGAAGAACACGATGATCTACGTGACCCACGACCAGATCGAGGCGCTGACGCTTGCCGATCGCATCGCGATCATGAAGAACGGCGTCATCATGCAGCTCGATGATCCCACGACGATCTACAACGAGCCGCGCAATCTCTTCGTCGCCGGCTTCATCGGATCGCCTTCGATGAACTTCCTCAAGGGCGAGCTGGTCAACCGCGAAGGCAAGGTCGTGTTTGCGACCAATGACGTGCTGTTTTCTCTCGATGGCTATAAAGCCGGAGAGGCTCTTCAAGCGGGCCGCAAGGTTGTGCTGGGCGTCCGTCCCGAACACATCAAGGTCAATGAAGAGGCGGCGTCGGGCGCCGAGGTCCACAATGCCACCGTCGATATCGAGGAGCCGATGGGTGCCGACAATCTGCTGTGGCTGAAGCATGCCGGCCACACCATGTCGGTTCGCGTCAACGGCGCCAGGCGCTTTGGCCCCGGTTCGGCCGTAAAGCTTGGCTTTGACATGTCTCTCGCATCGCTCTTTGATGCGCAGACAGAACTCAGAATATGATCCCATGCAGGGAGGCGGTCCGACCGCCTCCACCTCACAGCGGTCCGGGGAGGTCCGATGTCGTCTTCGCTCAATGATAATTCTGCCGTTGATCTCGCCGGTTCGTGGAGGCTGACGTCTCCAGACAGCGATCATTCGCTATCGATGTCGCTGCCCGGTGATGTCCATTCCGCGCTGCATGCGGAAGGGCTTATTCCCGATCCCTATTTCGCGCGCAACGAAGAGGTCGTGCAGTGGGTCGCGAAGCAGGATTGGGAGCTGACGCGCAGCTTCACGCTCGATGACGCCGGCGGTGACTGGTATCTCGATATCGATTATCTCGACACCATCGCCAGCGTCTACGTCAACGATGCGCTCGTGCTGGAGGGCAACAACTGCTTCCAGCGCTATCGCCCCGATGTCTCGAAGGCGCTGAAGACGGGCGAAAACACCATCCGTATCGTTCTGCATTCGAGCATTGCGGCCGGCGCTGCGCTGCAGGACAAGCAGCCGTTCTACATTCCCTACAGCACCGGCAACTCGCCGATCCCGAACGGCAACATGCTGCGCAAGCCGCAATGCCATTTCGGCTGGGATTGGAACATCGCGATCGCGCCGCTCGGCCTCTATGGCACCATCGCGCTGAAGAAGCTCGAGATCGCCCGGGTCGAGAATGTCGTCACGCAGCAGCTTCACAACGACGACGGTTCGGTCGACCTCAAGGTGACGGTCGCGCTGTTTGCCAAGGGAACAGGGATCGCACAGCTCTATTTCTCGCTCGACGAAGAGCGTGTGCGTCTCGATGTCGGCGTCAATGCCGGCGAAACCTCGATCACCCACTTCTTCCATATCGATAAGCCGAAGCTTTGGTGGCCGGCCGGCAATGGCGAGCAGGCGCTCTATGCCTTGTCAGTGGAAACCAATTTCGAAACCGTCACTCGACAGATCGGTCTACGGACGATCGAGCTTATCACCACAGAGGATGAGGCCGGCAGCCGTTTCGCGCTGAAGGTCAACGGCCGCGAGATCTTTGCCCGCGGGGCCAACTGGATTCCGGCCGACGCGCTGTTTTCGCGCTCCAACCCGGCCGCGACCGAGGATCTGCTGCAATCGGCCGTCGATGCCAACATGAATGCGATCCGCGTCTGGGGCGGCGGCTTCTACGAGCATGAGTGGTTCTATGATACCTGCGACCGCTTGGGTCTCATGGTGTGGCAGGACTTCATGTTCGCCTGCAATCTTTATCCCTCGACGGGCGATTTCCTGGAGAATGTCGAGGAGGAGGTGGGCTATCAGGTTCGCCGGCTTGCGACACATCCGTCCATCGTTCTCTGGTGTGGCGACAATGAACTCGTGGGCGCGCTCACCTGGTTCGAGGAATCCCGCAAAGATCGTGATCGCTATCTCGTCTCCTACGATCGCCTGAACAGGACGATCGAGACGGCGATGAAGAAAGCGCTGCCGGATGCGATCTGGTGGCCGTCGAGCCCGGCCTCTGGCTATCTCAACTTCGGTGATGCGTGGCATGCCGACGGTTCCGGCGACATGCATTATTGGTCGGTCTGGCACGAGAACAAGTCTTTCGACAATTATCGGACCGTCCGCCCGCGCTTCTGCTCGGAATTCGGCTTCCAGTCCTATACCTCGCTGCCCGTCATCAAGACCTATGCCGAGGCGAAGGACATGAACATCGCCTCTCCGGTCATGGAACTGCACCAGAAGAATGCCGGCGGCAACGAACGCATCGCCGGCACGATGTTCCGATATTTCCGCTTCCCGAAGGATTTCCCGAATTTCGTCTATCTGAGCCAGGTCCAGCAGGGCCTCGCAATCAAGACGGCGGTGGAATATTGGCGGTCGCTGAAACCGCATTGCATGGGCACGATCTATTGGCAGCTCAACGACACCTGGCCGGTGGCCTCGTGGTCCAGTCTCGATTACGGCGGCCGGTGGAAGGTGATGCACTATCTGGTGCGGCGCTTCTTCCAGCCGGTATCGGTCGCGGCAATTCCGTCCGAAGACAACAAGACGATCCGCTTCTCTCTGGTCAATGACACCAATGCGGATGTCACGGCCGATATTTCCGTCTCGCTGCTCAAGCTCAATGGCGAACGCGTGCCGCTGACGACGGCGCATGCCGTCTGCACGCCGGATGCGGCTGTCACGGCCTTGTCGATCGATGCGGATCAGGTGCCGACCGATTGCCTGCTGGCGTGGCGTTTCACCGCATCGAATGGAACGGGCGGCGAGGGGCACTATGTCCACGGCACCTACAAGGCGCTCGAGCTTCAGCCTGCCGGCCTGACGGTGCTGAGGGAGGAGCAGGAGGAAAACGGGGCGGTGGAACTCACAGTCACCGCCAAGGGACTTGCGTTGTTCGTGATGATCGAGAGCGACGTCGAGGGGCGCTATTCCGACAACGCTTTCGATCTTGCAGCCGGCGAAAGCCGCCGCATCGTCTTCACGCCGACCAAGCTGCTGGCAAATAGGGTGCCTGAATTCCGCATCTATGATTTGCAATCCAGCCAGTCGGTGGACAGCTAGCTGGCGGTCAAACAACTGATGAATTGAGCTATCGCGCCGCAGTGGCGGCGCTTTCGGGGCCACAAGCCCAAGACAGACGGCCCGGAGGCCATTGGAGGACTATCGATGACGAAACTTGGATTTCAGCTTTATAGCGCCCGCAATTTCCAGCCCTATTCGGAGATCTTCGTAAAGCTCGGCAAGGCCGGCTATGCCGAAGTCGAAGGCTTCGGCGGCATCTATGCCGATCTCGACGAGACAGGCCTCAAGACCCTGCGCGCCGAGCTCGACAAGAACGGCCTGCGGATGGCAAGCGGCCATTTCAGCCCGGATTTCCTCGACGGCGAAGTGCAGAAGTCGCTGACCATCGCCAAGACCCTCGGCATGGATTCGATCTATGCGCCGCATATCGGCGCCGATCAGCGTCCGAGCGATGCGGCCGGCTGGCGTGCATTCGGCAAGCGCCTGCATGAAATGAGCAAGCCCTACAAGGATGCGGGCTTCGAATTCGGCTGGCACAACCACGATTTCGAATTCGTCAAGCAGGCCGACGGCTCGCTGCCGATCGAGCAGATCTTCGAAGGTGCTCCGGATATTTCCTGGGAAGCCGATATCGCCTGGGTCATCCGTGGCGGCGGCGATCCCTTCGCCTGGATCGAAAAGCTCGGTCCGCGCATCACGGCCGTTCACGTCAAGGACATCGCGCCGGCTGGCGAAAACAAGAACGAAGACGGCTGGGCCGATGTCGGCCACGGCACGGTTCCGTGGGCAAAGCTGCTCAAGGCGCTCGCCGGCACAAGGGCCAAGCACTTCGTCGTCGAACATGACAATCCGAGCGATGTCGATCGCCTGATCACGCGCTCCATCGCATCCTTCAAGAGCTTTTGAGGCACTTCCACATGGCTAAGGAACTTGGCGTCGGCATCATCGGATGCGGCAACATCTCGACCACCTACTTCTCGCTTGCACCGCTCTTCAAGGGCCTGAAGGTGCTGGCCTGCGCTGACATCAACATGGAAGCGGCGCGTGCGCGCGCCGAGGAATACAAGGTCAAGGCCCAGACCATCGACGAACTGCTCGCCAATGACGAGCTCGACGTCATCGTCAACCTGACCATTCCGGATGCGCATTTCCCGGTTTCCAAGCGCATCCTCGAAGCGGGCAAGCACGTCTACTCCGAAAAGCCGCTCGTGCTGACGCTAGAGCAGGGCGAAGAGCTGCGTCGCATCGCCAAGGAAAAGGGGCTCGCCGTCGGCTGCGCTCCCGATACCTTCCTCGGCGGCGCGCATCAGCTCGCGCGCAAGTTCATCGATGACGGCGGCATCGGCCGGATCACCTCCGGCTCGTGCCATGTGATGAGCCCCGGCATGGAAATGTGGCATCCGAACCCGGATTTCTTCTTCCTGCCTGGCGGCGGCCCGATCCTCGATCTCGGCCCCTATTATGTCGCCAACCTCATCAACCTGATCGGTCCGGTGAAGCGCGTGGGGGCGATGACCTCCATGGCATCGCCGACCCGCACGATCACCAGCCAGCCGCGCAATGGCGAGATCATCCCGGTGAAGACGCCGACGACGATCCAGGCGCTGCTCGAATTCGTCAGCGGCGCCCGGATCACGCTGACGGCGAGCTGGGATGTCTGGTCGCACCGCCATGCCAATATGGAACTCTACGGCACCGAGGGCTCGCTCTATGTGCCCGACCCGAACTTCTTCGGCGGCACCGTCGAGGCAAGCGGCCGCGACAAGGACATCAAGCCACTGGAAAACTGGGCGCATCCTTTCGGCATCGTCAATCAGGAAAGCCCGAACGGTTCGCGTGCCAACTATCGCACGGCCGGCCTTGCCGATCTTGCTGCATCGTTGATCGACGGCCGGGATGCGCGTTGCTCGCTCGACCGCACTTTGCACGGCGTCGACGTCATGACCTCGATCCTGAAGTCCGGCGAGGAAGGTCGTTTCATCGATCTCAGCACGACCTGCACGCAGCCGGCAGCTCTCGGCATCGAAGAGGCGCAGGCGCTCTTGAAGTAAGCGCAGGAAGAGCTAGTTTGCGCGCGGGTGAACAACCCGTGCGCTTTTTCATCTCGAAGGAATTCCACCATGGCCTGGCAACCGGCATCCGATCGTTATTCAAAAATGAAATACAACAGGACCGGCCGTTCCGGTCTGAAGCTGCCGGCGGTCTCGCTGGGGCTCTGGCACAATTTCGGCGGCGACACGCCGCATGACCGCAAGGTCGACATGTGCCGCACGGCCTTCGATCTCGGCATCACCCATTTCGACCTTGCCAACAATTACGGACCGCCTCCTGGCAGCGCCGAGACCGCGTTCGGCGAGATTCTTCGCACCGATTTCGCCGGTCTGCGCGACGAGCTGATCATCTCCTCCAAGGCCGGCTACGACATGTGGCCGGGTCCCTATGGCGAGTGGGGCAGCCGCAAGTATCTGATCGCCTCCTGCGACCAGAGCCTGAAGCGCATGGGCCTCGACTATGTCGATATCTTCTATTCCCACCGCTTCGATCCGGACACGCCGCTCGAAGAAACCTGCGGCGCGCTCGACCATATCGTCCGTTCGGGCAGGGCGCTCTATGTCGGCATTTCCTCCTACAACTCGCAGCGTACGCGCGAGGCTGCCGCCATCCTCAAGGACCTCGGCACGCCATGCCTGATCCATCAGCCGAGCTATTCCATGCTCAACCGCTGGGTCGAGGATGACGGTCTGGTGGATACGCTCGAAGAACTCGGCATCGGCTCCATCGTCTTCTCGCCGCTGGCGCAGGGCATGCTCTCGACCAAGTATCTTGGCGGCATTCCGGATGACAGCCGTGCTGCACAGAACCACTTCCTGAAGCGCAACTTCATCCGCCCGTCGATCATCGACAATATCCGCAAGCTCAACGAGATTGCCGAGAAGCGCGGCCAGACGCTGGCGCAGATGGCGATCGCCTGGGTTCTACGCGGCGGCCGTATCACCTCGGCTCTGATCGGCGCCAGCCGCTCGTCGCAGATCGTCGATTGCGTCAAGGCACTCGATAATCTCGACTTCACGGCCGAAGAGCTGAAGCAGATCGACGTCTATGCCAAGGAGGCCGACATCAATCTCTGGGCCAAGTCCGCCGAACGCGACTGATCATCATAAAGCGCCCGGGCAAAGTCCCGGGCGTTTTCCCTTATTGCCGCTTGTCGTGGTCTCCGGAGGAGAGTTTCATGATCCGCAATCCGATCTTGCCGGGCTTCAACCCCGACCCATCCATCTGCCGCGTCGGCGAGGACTATTATATCGCCACCTCGACATTCGAATGGTATCCGGGCGTGCAGATTCATCATTCGCGCGACCTCGTAAACTGGACCCTGGTGAGGCGGCCGCTGGAGCGGGCATCGCAGCTCGACATGCGCGGCGAACCCGACAGCTGCGGCATCTGGGCACCTTGCCTCTCTTATGCGGATGGCCTGTTCTGGCTCGTCTATACCGACGTCAAGCGCTATGACGGCAACTTCAAGGATGCCCATAATTACATCGTGACGTCGCCGACCATCGAAGGCGAATGGTCCGAGCCGGCCTATGTAAATTCCTCCGGTTTCGATCCTTCGCTGTTCCACGACGACGACGGCCGCAAGTGGTTCGTCAACATGCAATGGAACCACCGCACCGAGAGCTATGGCGGCTCGCCGAAGACGCCGGCCTTCGATGGCATCCTGCTGCAGGAATGGGATCCGGTGGAAAAATCCCTGAAGGGCCCGATCAGGAACATCTTTGCTGGCACGGAGCTTGGGTTGGTCGAAGGGCCGCATCTCTTCAAGCGCAATGGCTGGTACTATCTGACCACGGCGGAAGGCGGCACAGGCTATGATCATGCCGTGACCATGGCGCGTTCCCGCGATATCGCCGGTCCTTATGAATTGCATCCGAACAAGCACCTGATCACCTCGAAGGATCATCCGGAAGCGGCATTGCAGCGTGCCGGCCACGGCCAGTATGTCGAGACACATGACGGGCAGTTCTATCATACGCATCTTTGCGGGCGGCCTCTGTCGCCGCATCGTCGCTGCACGCTCGGTCGAGAGACGGCTTTGCAGAAATGCGTCTGGAAAGAGGATGGGTGGCTCTATCTAGAAAATGGCACCGGTGTTCCCGATGTCGATGTCTCTGGCCTGAACGGTGCCCAGCGCATCGAAAAGCCCCGGCGCAGCGGTTACAATTTCGATGAGCGCAAATTGCCGGCGGATTTCCAGTGGTTGCGCACGCCGCAACCGGAGCGCATCTTCAGCCTGACGGATCGCCCCGGCCATTTGAGGCTTTTCGCCCGCGAGAGCATCGGTTCCTGGTTCGAGCAATCGCTCGTCGCCCGCCGTCAGGAGCATCACGGTTTTCGCGCCGAAACGGTCGTCGATTTCCAGCCTGACACTTATCAGCAGGTTGCGGGCCTGACGCATTACTACAATCGCTTCAAACTGCATGCCATCGCAGTGACCTTACATGAGAAGCTCGGCCGCTGCGTCACCATCATGACCTGCCCGGGCGACTATCCGAACGGCCGTCTGAGTTTTCCGATCGAGGGTGGCATCGCTGTACCGGATGGGCGGATCCAGCTTGCCATGGAAGTGCGGGACAACGACCTGCAGTTCTTCTGGCAGGCCGAAGGCATGGGCGCATGGCAGGCCATCGGGCCTGTGCTCGATGCTGGCGTCATCTCGGACGAAGGCGGCCGCGGCGAGCATGGCTCCTTCACCGGCGCTTTCGTCGGCATGTTTGCCTTTGATACCTCGGGGCGTGCGAAGACGGCGGATTTCGACTGGTTTAACTACGATGAGCTATAAGACTTCTCGTGAAGCGGGCGCCTGACCGAAGCAATCGCGTCCATTACGGAATTGTAATTCGACTGTCAGACTCGTTTCATGTCTGTCACGATAAGTTCGCGTGCAGAGTCTGAAATGAGGAAACAACCAATGAGAAAAATCTTCACTGCCCTTCTTGTGGCGTCCATCATCGGGATGCCGCTGGCTGCGGCTGCGCAAGTCAAGCCTGCACCCGCCAGCAAGCAGGTCGTCGCCCAGAAGGAAGTGGTGAAGAAGAAGGTCGTCATCCGCAAGGGCGGTTGGGTCAAGGGTCGCCGCCTGTCGGCCTCCGACCGCCGCCGCGCAACGGAAATCGACTATCGCGTCTACCAGCTATCCGCGCCTCCGCGCGGCTATCACTGGGTTCGCCTCAAGAACAACTTCCTCCTTGTGGGTATTACCAGCGGTTTGATTTCGAAGGTACATGAAGCGCGATAAGCCGGGCGGAGCTGCTGCCAAACAAAGCAAGGGCGGCTGAGCCGCCCATTTTCATGCCGTAAAACCTAAGGAATACCTTGAATCAAAATCCCCGGCATTTCTGCCGGGGATCAAGCATTCGTCCTTTATCTATCTCAGCTCAGGCGACCCGCTGCGTGCGCCAGCATGGTGTAGACCTTGCCGGTATCCGATGTGAGATAGGATTGCGTGACCGTCTTGTCGCGATCGGTGCGTGCGACATCTGCGAGCAGCTTTTCGAAATCGGCGATGTAGCGATCGACTGCGGTGCGGAATTCCGGCTCGCGGTCGTACTTGCGTTTGATTTCGTCGAAGGTCTGCTGGCCCTTGAGCGTGTAGAGGCGGCGGGTGAACACGTCGCGTTCGCCGCGCTGGTAACGGCGCCACAGATCGACCGAAGCGTCATGATCGATGGCGCGGGCGATATCGACCGAAAGCGAGTTCAGCGACTCCACGACATGGCGCGGGTTGCGCGCAGTGGGAGCGGGTGCCTGCTCCACCGGGGCTTTCGCGGTCGTCTGGCGTGCGGGCTGCAGACCGGCATTTTCGTCGCGCGAAGCGCCACGAAGCAGATCACTGATCCAGCCGCCGCCGGCTGCTTCCTGACGGGCAGGAGCTGCTGTTTCAGCCGGACGCTGCGGCTGTGCCGCCGGGCGCTCGGCTGGGATCGATCCACGCAAGCCGAGGGACTCGATCGAAGGCTGCTGCGGCTGCGGTGCCGGCCGCTGCATAGGCTGCTGGGCGACCGGTTGCTGTGGAGCCGGCTGTTGCGGCGCAGGCTGTTGTGGCCGGGGGGCGGCCGGTGCAGGCGCCGCGGGCTGCGGGCGCGGAGCGGGCTGTGCATCCGCAAGCGCGCGGGCTGCAGGCTCGGAAATTTCCAGCTGTTGCGTCGAGCGGCCGACGATCTGCGAGATGTCCTGCAGGGCCTTGATCTGTTCGGCAACGGCGCGACGCATGGCCGCGGCGCTTTCCTTTGCTTCTTCCGGAAGGTCAAAGGCACCACGCTTCAGTTCGCTGCGGGTAAGGTCGAGTTCGCGGCGGATATCACCGGCCGAGCGGCGGATCTCGTCCGTTGCGCCGGCGAAGCGGCCGATCGCGTCATCGACGGCAACACGCAGCGTTTCGCGCAGTTGCTCGGCTGCCGTGTCGGAGGTCTTACCGGCATCGGCGAGCATCTGCTCGACCTCGGACAGCGAAGCCGTCAGGCCGCCACGCAGGCGGTTGGTGAGATCGCTGGAACGGCGCTCGGCATTGGCGAATGTGCTTTCGATAGCCTGGTTCGCCTCCTCGCCGGCCTTGTGCAAGGCGCCGCGCATGTTTTCTGCCGCATCCTCGGCGCGCTTCTCGGCGTCTGAGAGAACACGGCCGATATCCGCAAAGGACGATTGCACGCCCTGGCGCAGATTGCCGGTCACCTGGTTCGAGCGCTGTTCCGCGCGGTCGAAGGCGGTTTCCACCATCGAGCCGAGGGCGCGCATGGTGTTCTCGATCTCTTCCGAGCGCTGAACGAGGCCAACGGCCAGGTTCTGCAGCGCGGTTTCGCGTTCTTCCAAGGTCGATACCAGGTTCGACTGGGCAGCACCCAGAAGCTGCGAAGCCTGCGACAGCACCTTGGAGTGATCGTCGAAGCGGCCAACGATGTTGCCGACCTGCGACAGGGTCTGGCCGGTGATCTCGGACAGCTTGTCGACCTTGCCTTCGAGGAGGCGGCTGGAGGCCGACACCATCTCGCCGGCCTTCGCAGCGGATTCGGCGAAGCGTGTCGAGGTTGCCGTCAGGCGATCGTCGACGTTTGCGAATTCGGTCGCCGCGTTGGACAGCAGGCCGGCGATCGCCGAGTTGTTGTCCGCCAGGCGAGCGATGATGCCGTTGACGCTCGCAAGCAGGTTATTTTCGAGTGCGCTGACCGTGCTGACCGCATGCTCCGTGCGCGATGAAATCGCGTTGATGAGGGCGGCGTTTTCGGCGCGCAGACGTTCGGTGCTCTCCTGGGCTGCAGCCGAGATGAGGGCTGCGGCTTCCTGACCCGTTGCCGCATAGCGATCGACGATCGGGCGAGCCTTTTCATCGATCAGGCGCGACAGCTCGGTAGAGCGTCCGGCCAGCATCGAATTCAGCTCGCGAGTGCGCTCGTCGAGCGAAGTGCGGATGGAGGAGCCACGGGCATCCAGCGCCTTGTCGACATCGGCAAGCGTGGAGTCGATTTCACGGGCACGCTCTTCCAGTGAGCTGCGGATCGCCGTGCTGCGCTCCTCGAGCGCACGCTCGACCTGAGACATGGTGGAGGCGATCTGCGCGCTGCCACCGGCCAGCGTGTTACTGATAGCCGCACCGCGCGCTTCCAGCGACTGTTCCGCCGAAGACAGGGCCTGCGAGATCGTATTGACCTGGTTGCTGACGAGGCCTTCGGCTTCGGCGACCTTGTTGACGATCGCATTGCCTGCTTCCGAGAAGGTCTGGGCAACGGCTGCAGCCTGGCTTGCCAACCGGTTCTGCGTTTCCGAGACGCGGTTGACAAGGTCGTTGGAGCGATCGGTCATGGCGCGTGCGAAAGCATCGCTGTGGCTGCCGAGGTTTTCGGCGAACTGCTGTCCGGTGTTGGCGAGCAGATCGGCCGTGCGTGTCGCTTCCGTGTCCATGCCTTGCGCGGCATCGGCAACAGCCGTGCGCAGCGTGGTGGCCAGATTGGCGGCCTTGCCTTCGATCGTGCGATTGACGGCTTCAAGGCCGACATTGAGGGCGCGATCCATGGTCGAGAGGCGCTCTTCGATGCGGGCGGATGCCTGGCTGCCGCTGTCGTCGATCTTTGCTGCGCCGCTCGCCAACGTATCGGAGAGGCGGTTGCCGGCAGCATCGACCTGGGCGGCAACGCCGGTAACGCCTTCGTTGATGCGATTTTCGAGAGCCGACAGGCTGGCCTCGACTCGCGAGCCGGTCTCGGCAAAGCGGTTCGTCATGCCGTCGATCGACTGATTGAGGTTGGACGAGAAGGTTTCGGCCGAGCGCGCGATGTCGCCTGCGGCCTGCTGGATACGGCCGGCAATGTCGCCCGCACCGCTGTTCAGGCGCTCTTCCAACGTCCTTGCGCTGGTGTCGATGGTCTGGCGCAGCGACGCTTCGCGATCTTCGAGCGACATTTCCAGCATGCTGGCGCTGGTGGCGATCGAGGTGCCAATGGCAGTCGTCTGTTCCATCAGTGTGTTGTCGATCTGCGTATGAGCGTCGCGCAGAGCGAGGTTGATGGCATTGCTGCGGTCTTCCAGCGTGGAGCGCATACGCTCATAGGCCGAGGCCAGGTTCTGGTCCATTTGCGACAGACCGGCGCCGAGTGTGTTTTCGAGCTGACGGGTCGTGGTGCCGAGAACGGTTTCGACGCGATCACTGTTGCTGCCGAGCATTTCGGAGAGAGCGTCGGTATGGGCGGTGAGCGAGCGGTCGAGGCGATCCTGGTTTTCGCTATAGGCGGCGCGGATGGCATCCGCCTTGTCGCCAAAGGCGCCGGCGACGCGGGATTCAGCGCCGGAGACGCTGTCGAGAAGTGCGTTGGCCCTTTCTTCCAGGGCGCTTTCGAAGCGGTTCTGGTTTTCAGCGAGCGAGATTGCGAAGGCCATGCTCTTGTCGTCGAGCGTGTTGGTCAGTGCTTCATGGCCGCTGGTGACGGTATGGGCAATGGCCTTGGCGCTGTTGGTAAGAGTGTCTTCGAGTTTCGCATGGTTTTCCGAAAGGGCGATAGCCAGGGCCATCGTCCGGTCGTCGAGGCTATTGACGATCTTGTCGTGAGTGCCGGCAACGGTTTCGGAGAGGGCATCGAGACGGCTTGATACCGTATCCTCAAGCCGCGACTGGGTGTCGGAGAGCGAAATGGCGAGAGCCATTGCCTTGTCGTCCAGTGCGTCGGCCAGGGCGTTGTGGTTGCTGCTGAATGCGTTGGTGATCGCCTCGGCGCGGTTGGCGAGCGTTGCTTCGAGGCGCGACTGGCCGGAGGTCAGCACATCAGAGAGCGCCCGTGTCTTGCCTTCGAGCGTATCGGCAACGCGTTCGGCGTGACCGGAGACGGTATCTTCGAGACGGGTCTGGGCTTCCGACAACGCGATGGCGAGCGCCATCGTCTTGTCGTCCAGCGTGGCGCCGACGCTTTCCGCATGGCCGGAAACGGCGTTTTCAAGGCGAAGCTGGCTTTCGGAGAGAGCAATGGCCAATGCCATCGTCTTGTCATCCAACGTGCTTGCAACGCTTTCCGCGTGCCCGGCGATGGTGCTTTCCAGGCGGGATTGGCTTTCACTGAGCGCGATGGCGAGTGCCATCGTTCTGTCGTCCAGCGCTTCGGCCAAAGCATTATGGTTGCCTGCAAATGCCTTGATGATCGCTTCCGCGCGGTTGGCGAGAGTTTCTTCAAGACGAGATTGGCCGGAGGTCAGAGCGGCGGCGAGGGCACTGGTTTTGCCTTCGAACGTGTCAGCGACGCGGTCGGCGTGACCGGCAACGGTTTCCTCCAGCCGTGCCTGGCTCTCGGAAAGCGCGATAGCGAGCGCCATCGTCCTGTCGTCGAGAGCATTGGTGACGCTTTCGGCATGGCCGGAGACGGTGCTTTCGAGACGAGCCTGACCGTCGGCGAGCGCGCGCGCAAGTTCCTTGGTCTTGGCATCCAGCGTGCCCGCAACATGCTCAGCATGGCCGGAAACCGTGTCTTCCAGGCGGGATTGGCTTTCGGAAAGCGCAATAGCAAGCGCCATCGTCTTGTCGTCGAGCGTGTCGGCCAGCCTGCCATGGGTTTCGGTCATGGCGTTGTTGATGGCGTCGGCGCGGCTCGCCAGCGTGTTTTCGAGGCGCAACTGGCTTTCGGCCAGCGAAATGGCCAGCATCGAGGTGCGTTCGTCGAGGGCGGCGGTCAGATGCTCGTGGGAACCGCTGACGGCACTGGTGATTGCTTCCGAACGCTCGGCAAGCGTCTGCTCGAAACGGGACTGGTTTTCGGCCAGTGCGCCGAACAAGGCGTTGCTGCGAGCCGCCATCACGGCATCGACGCGCTCATGGGCGGAACCCAAAGCCTGTGTGATCTCGCTGGTGCGGGCGGAAAGCGTGTTGTTGATCTCGTTGGCCCGGCCGGTGAAGGCCGAGGTGAGTTCTTCCGTGCCGCTTTGCAGCGCGGTCGAGACTTCCCGCGTGACGCCCTGCACGGCCGAGGTGAAGGCGCCGGCATGCGAGGCGAGCGTGGTGTTGAGTTCGCTGGTGCCCGAAGTCAGGGCGGAAGAAATGCCTGTCGTCGCGTTCTGCAGCGCGGAGGTGATCTCGTTCGCCTTGGAACCGATCGCACTTTCCAGCACTTCCTGGCCGGTTGCCAGCGTTGTCGCCAGAGCGAAGGACTGGTCGGTGAGGTGTGAGCCCAAACGCTCGATGCTGGAGGTCAAGATACCTTCCAGCGCATCCGAATTGCTGCCGAGCGACCGGTTGATGCGGGTAAGGCTTTCCGAGAGCTTGGTGTCCAGGGTGCCGGCGCGTTTGTCGAAGGCCGAGGTGAACTCCGATACGCGCTCGTCGAAGGTCGTCGAAAGCTGTGCGATCGTCGACTGGAAGCGCTCTTCGAAGAAGCCGGAACGCAGATCGATATCCATGATGGCGTCATCGGCCGTCGATTGCAGGCTCTGACGGAAGCTTGCGCCCTTTTCGTCGAGCGCGGTGTTGAGGCGGGACAGAACATTGTCGAGCGTGCCCGTAATGGACCGCTCGCCGCCGGTCAGGCTCTCGCTGATTTCACGGGTGCGGGCAACCAGCGTCTCGTTGAGCTGGCGCGCACGTTCGTTGAGCGCGGAGTTCAGCTTTTCGGTGTTCGCATCAAGCGTCGAGGCACGCGTTTCGAACTGGCCAAGCAGCGCATTGCCGCGTTCGCTAAGGGTCGACGACAGGGATTCCAGGCGGGTATCGAATTCATGGCTGAGAGCGAGGCCCGAAGCGTTCAGGTTCTGCAGCAGGCTGTCGGTCTTGGCGGAAAGCAGGGTCCCGAGGGCCTGAACAGCCGAATCCGACTTCTCCATCAGGGCGGCGGCACGCGTATCGATCATCGATGCGAAAGCTTCGCCCGAAGTGGAGAGGCGCACAGCGATTTCTTCGGTCGCCAGCGACAGGTCTTCCTTGATCTGATCGTGCACGCCTGAAATCGACGAGCGAATCCGCTCGGCGTGATTGACGATGGCGTCACGCTCGGTGCCCAGCTCGTGGACCAGGCTGCGTACGCGCAATTCGTTGTCGGCGTAGCTGCGCTCCAGCGCATTGACTTCGGTATGGACGAGGGTTTCGAGCTCGGTGGCACGCGCAATAGTGCGTTCGATGCCCTCGTTCATTGCCGAAACTTCGCGGCGCACGGCCTGACCGACCGTCATGATGCGCTCGGAAGCGACGGTTTCCGGCTCGACGAGGCGCAGGGCGACTTCCGCCATGGAGCGGGCGGCATTGCGCATGTCGTGCGCACGCGAGATCATCATGCCGAAAGCATAGAAGAGCAGCACCGGAACGATGATACCGACGATGCAGGCGATGACGCCCGGAAGGGCCGCAAGATCCGCAATCGAATGAATGTTTCGGATCTGCGTGCCATAAAGCATGAAGGCGAGGCCGGCGCCGCCGATGATCCAGAACAGCGAGAAGATCGTGGCGTTTCGCACCGCGTGGCTCTGCGAGGCTCCGTCGAGCGCCCTCAATATGCTTGCGGAGCTTGCCCGGCTGCCGTCATTGGCGGCTGCAAGGTTCGGATTCTTCGGCGCCTCGGCGGGGCGGGGCGGGGTAGCGGGGGCGGCAGAGCTGCGTGCGCCGCCATTTGTGCGGGCGGCATCATCTCTGCTCTGCTTTATCGGCTGTTTCGGCGGCTCAGACACATTTCGCTCCGGGATATCGGGCGTAGTGCCGCTGCGGGACTCCAAGCTCTCGTCACTGAAATCGATCTGCAAAGCTTCGTCCAACGCCTGAAAGGCCTTGTCCTCGACCGACTCGATGTACTTTTTGTTCGCCATGCGGTTACGCCTCGTTACAACTCACTCGGGCTTGCCGTGTCTTTTCCGGTAATTCCGCCGCGTCCGGAAAAGACGAACCCTGCCTCCCGTGGGGTCCTCCGCCTTCGATCAATATCGAGCTTGGATTTCCCATTACATTTCAGAGTGGATAACTGGTTTTTCAAACGGATGTTATGAAAACATTACCATCATCCACTTCCGGGGCAAAGGCATGTGCCATCTACCCAATTTACTAGTATCGTAGTGACACATTCCCCCAGTCATGACAATTAATTCCACCTTAAAGCCAGTGGATCGTTAAGGCGCCATTAACCCTGTTTGCCTGTTCAACGCCATGAAAACCCAAGATTTTGAGCATGTTTAACGCACGTTAACCATGTCTGGAGTTTTCGGCCCTGAATGTGCCAAAATTTAACTGGATGGCCATGCCCGGGCCGCAACTATGCAGCAGGTCCATAAAACAGTCATAGATAAATGACGGGAGCATTGGCACATGGCAGCTTTGAACATCGCATTTGAATCTCCGGACAATTCGCGGGGCGCTGCTCCGTCGCGGGAGCGGGCGATCGATCTCGTCCATCTCGGCAAGCAGACGATGGGCGACAAGGCGCTTGAGGTCGAGGTGTTGCAGATGTTCGCAAGGCAGGCTCGTTCCTGCCTGCAGGAGATCGGCAGCGGCGATCCGAAGCGCATGGAGGCCGCATCGCACAAGCTGAAGGGTGCAGCCAGCGCCGTTGGCGCTTTCCGCGTCGCGGACGCGGCCGGAGCGCTCGAAAGCAATATCGGCGACGCCGCCCAGATGGCAGCGGTCACAACCAGCGTCATCGAGGCCGAAAACTTCATTTTGAAGCTTTCGCGCTGAGCTGATCCGCTCGAAGATCAATAATGTGCGTTCTTGCGCCGCCAGACGGGATAAACCGTTTCGGCGGCGCAAATGTTGACTGCCCCAGCGATTTGTTGGAAGTAAAATTCCGATCGTCCTTCATTCACGCAATTCGGAATTCACCCACATGACCAAATTGACCATCGTCGCCTTCGACGGCACACGCTTTGACCTCAATGTCGACGAGGGCTCCACAGTAATGGAAAATGCCGTGCGCAACTCCGTTCCGGGCATCGAAGCGGAATGCGGCGGCGCGTGCGCCTGTGCCACCTGTCATGTCTATGTCGACGAGGAATGGACCGACAGGGTCGGCGGCCCGGAAGCCATGGAAGAAGACATGCTTGACTTCGCCTTCGACGTTCGTCCGAACTCGCGGCTCTCCTGTCAGATCAAGATGAAGAGCGCACTGGACGGTCTTGTCGTTCATGTGCCGGAACGCCAGGCATGATGCCTGGCCTCAGGCGCATGCCGCCACTCGATCCGTTGCGATAATCCGGCTGAAAGCCAAATGCCCAAAAAAGATGCCCCGCTCAGCTGGTGCAGCGAGCGAGGCGAGGCGGGCGCATCACCGCAGGCAAGGGAGGAAACACCTGCGGCTTCAGGACGCGCCAGGAGAACACTTAGCGCATGCTTTGAAAAACAAACCCTGACTGCGCCGAAGAGCGAAGAAACCCGCCGCCGCAGGTACTCAAAATCGATCCTTTTGCGACATCCGCCCGGTCTTCTTCGAATCAACCAGTGCGTTTGTCTCTGTAATTGATAGGAAAACCCTATTTCAGATTCTCGTAAAGTTCAAAGAGCGACGAGATCAGACGATTCACAGGATATAGTGACTGATTTCCCACAGTTGGCGCTTCTTCATCGCCTTTTGCACCGAAGGATAGTGCTTCGAAAGGCTATTGCTGGGCACCCTGGCGGCTGCGGTAGTAGAGCAGCCTCTGCATCCGGCTCGTGAAATTAATCGCTTCGATGCGGTCGAAGCGCGCCTGATCGGCATCGTGTCGTTCGGTTTCCCGCGACGTCACCTCGTTTGCCTTTTCCTGAAGCGCATCGCAATTGCTGGCGGATGGGAGCGACAGGATCTGCCTTTCCATCTGCCGCGCATGCTGGCGGGCGATTTCGACATGCCGGTCCTCGTGGCGCCGGATATCGGCGGCCAAGGTATCCCAAATCATGGAAAGCTGCTTGCTGGCATGCCGCCGGTCGCGCCAGCGCGGTAGAATGATTTCCGTGTCGACCGTAACCTTGACGCCGGAGATGTAGCAGCGGCCATTTGCTTCGCTATAGGTTGCATTGCCGCCGAAGCGGATCTTCGTCGCACCGGGATGATGGCTGCTGGAGCCTATCGCCAGCGGTCCGCGCTGGTTCAGGGCGGCATCCAGCTCGTCGGCGGTGCTGCCCTTGATGTCGAAATAGGAAATGGATTTGCGGGCGATGACTTCCGCACCGGCCACACCGGGTATGCAGAACGCGAGCAGCAATGCACACGAAAGACTGAACTTATGGGATGCAAGCGGCATTCGTGTCGCTACCATGTTGAACTTCTGTGAACCTTGCGGCATAGCCACTGTGAGCGCAATATCAAGCGCAAGGTTTTTTCCTTTTCAATAGGATGGGACGGTTCGTGACCGAGCTTCGCAGGCAAACCTGGCATGTCGCGCATGGCCGCAGCATCGATGTCGGCGGACAGGGCGTCATCATGGCTATCGTCAATGTGACGCCGGATTCCTTTTCCGATGGCGGTCACTATGAGGCCGTCGACGCAGCTGTCGCCCATGCGCTGGCTTGTGTCGAGGATGGGGCTGCCATCATCGATATCGGCGGCGAATCGACCAAGCCAGATGCCGCCGCTGTCAATGCCAGCGAGGAGCAGGGGCGGGTGCTGCCCGTGATCGAGGCCTTGCGCAGCAAGACCGACGCGCTGATCTCGATCGATACCTATCGCGCCGATACGGCGCGGCTGGCGATCGGAGCCGGCGCACATATCGTCAATGACGTTTTCGGCCTGCAGCGCGAGCCTGATATTGCCACCGTGGCGGCACAAACGGGCGCCGGTCTCTGCATCATGCATACGGGGCGCGACCGGCAGAAGCTGCCTGATGTGATCGATGACCAGCTTTTCTTTCTCAATCGCTCGCTGGAGATCGCTGCCGCCGCCGGCGTCGACAGGCACACGATCGTGCTCGATCCGGGTTTTGGTTTTGCCAAGGAGAATGCCGAGGAAAATCTGGAGCTGATGGCGCGTTTCAATGCTCTGTTGCGCTTCGAGCTGCCCCTATTGGTCGGCACCTCGCGCAAGCGGTTCGTCGGCACTATAACGGGTCGCGAGGCAGCTGATCGGGATGTCGGCACCGCCGCAACCAGCGCGATCCTACGGTTGCAGGGTGCTGCGATATTCCGCGTACACAATGTCGCAATCAACAGGGACGCGCTGGCGGTTGCGGATGCTATTCTCAGGACGCGCGCGAGGCTTAAAACATAATGCTCGAATCCAGGGAGCGGTTTTCGGACCCGATCGCGCCTGTTCGAAACGGAGAGACGCCATGAGCGCTGTGACATACACCATTACTCTGCAGAATTGCGCCTTCTTTGCCCGGCATGGCGTGCATGATGAGGAGGAGTTCCTCGGCCAGCGCTTCTTCGTCGATGCTGAACTCGATGTCGAGGCTGGCGATGCACTGGAGCGCGATTCGATTGATGACACCGTCAATTACGGCATCGCATTCAGCGTCATCGAGGAAATCGTGACGGGGCGCCGACGCTATCTGATCGAGGCGCTGGCGCTCGATGTGGCGAAGGAGCTATGCCGTCGTTTTCCGAGTATCCGCCGCGCCAAAATCACGGTACGCAAGCCCAATGCCCCGGTTCCGGGCGTTCTCGATTATGTGCAGGTGAGTATTGAGCATTTTGCCTGAAGGTGTAGCCGTGCGGACGACGCTCGGTTTGGGTGGCAATCTGGACAACCCGGTCCATGCCATGGCGCTGGCCTTGCGTACGCTGGACGCGCGCGCCGATTGTCATGTGGTTTCGGTGTCGCGGCTTTATCGCACGCCGCCCTGGGGCAAGACGGACCAGTCCTTCTTCTATAATTCCTGTGCTGCAGTCGATACGACCCTCGCGCCGGAAGCGCTGCTCGATGTGTGTCTCGATATAGAGCGGCAGATGAAGCGGGTGCGGATTGAGCGCTGGGGGCCGCGGACGATCGATATAGACGTGCTGACCTATGGAGATATCGAGCAGGCCGAGCCGCTGCTCACCATTCCGCATCCGCGAATGGTCGAGCGTGGTTTCGTGCTGATGCCGCTTGCCGACTTTGCTGCCGACCTCATCGTGAACGGTCGCACGATCAGTGAGTGGTTGCGCGATGTCGATGTGGAAGGCATCGAGATCGCGGATGAAAGTTGCGACTGGTGGCGGACGGCCTGAACTGAGGCATATGACTATATTATATAAAGAGAAAGGCCGGCAATTTTGCCGGCCTTTCTCTTTATGAATTGCTATCCGATGCTTACTGGATCGATCCAACCGCCATCTGGTCGACGTCGGCGCGCTTCAGCGTGACGCCGATCACAGGCACCATCTGCTCGCCGACCTTCACCGAAATAGTGACGTTCATCGACTTGCTGTCGGGAACGCGGGCGATCATGGCGCCGTTCAGCTTCTGGCGGATCAGCCCGAGGACGACGGTGTTGTCGTTGACTGTGCCCGATGTGACGTCGAGGCCCTTGCCGGCTGCGCCATCCAGGAACTTTCCGGTGTAGGAGCCGCCGCTCTGGGTGATCTCGGCCGACATCGGCTGCTGGAAGACGCCGACGCGGCAGGTGCCATCGAGCTTGACGCCGGCGCTGCCGCTGTCCGATGGCTTACCCGTGAGGTTGCAGGTGAACTTCGTGCCCTTGTACTTGCCGGCAACGATCTCGCCGGGGCCGCTCCATGTGCCTGAGATCGACTGGAAGAAGGCCTTGTCGCGGGGTGCCGCGTCGGCTGATTGCGTCCAGACGCCGGTGGAGATGGTTGCGGCGGCAAGGCTGCTTACAAGAAGAAATCGACGCGAAAACATGGACATTCCCTAGCGAGGCGAAACCGTGAAACTGGTTGTCACTTTTGCCCTAGAATGGTTAATGCTTGGTTTCCGGAGGTGCTGAAGTCCCTAATTTGCAGGTCATCACGCCGGATTGCGGCCGGTGACGTTCGGCGTGAAGTCGCCGGCGAAATCGGCAATGCCCGGTCGCTTGAGCGCCTTGAAGGGAAGCGGCCGGCAGAGATCCATGGCGGCTATTCCGATCCTCGCGGTCATCATGCCGTTGACGACGCCTTCGCCAAGACGCGCCGATAGTTTCGACGCCAGGCCGTGGCCGATCAGTTGCTGGACGATACTGTCGCCGACGGCGATGGAGCCGGTGACGGCGAGATGGGCGATCACATCGCGCATCAGCTTCATCATGCCGAGCGTGCCGGGTCTGCCGCCATAGAGTTCGGCCATGGCGCGGACCAGTTTTGCCGCCTCGTAGAGCACATAGAGAATATCGACGAGGGCGCGGGGGCTGACGGCGGTCACGACGGATACGCGTTTCGAAGCGCCAAGGATCAGCGCCCGGGCACGGCGGTCAAGGGGGCCGAGGAGCTCACGCTCTGCAAGATCGATCAGCTGCGGCGCATCGATGATGTCGTCTTCCGCCGCCTTCAGGGTCGCCCGGTCTCTTGCAGTGTCCGGATTTGCCTCCAGAATCGTGCATAGGCGCTTGACCAGGGTTTTGGTGCGGGCCGGCCGGGTCTCGACGATGGCGGCTTCCGCCTCTGCCTTGATGGTCTGCACCGCGGCGAGCCGCATCATGCCGGCCGTCTCTCGGATGACGATGGCAAGCACGGCCAGAATGCCGACGGCGACGACCGTAAGGGCGGTATAGCCAAGCCAGTCGGCCCGGCTGAACAGGTCGCGGATGAGCTGATCTGTCCAGAGACCGAAAGCGAGCGACACAAGAATACCAAGCGCACTGAGCGCCACCTTGCCGAAGGAGAATCCCTTGCGACGGGGCTTGGCGATGGCATTTGCATCCGAATCAGCGCCGAGGGCCGGATTGATGAATGGGTCTTCCGCATCGGGGGTGAGCACGACGTCGGTATCGAAGCTTTGCGGCTTGCGTATCATCGGCAGAGCGGCCTTGTTGTTCGATCCCTTGCCGGACACCTCCGGTTCCAGCGTGAAGGCGGCAGGGCGGCGGTTGCCGTTCGGCTCGTTTTCGGTTGATTTCGTCATGCGAGGCGGTCTCCGAACAGGAACTGCATGGCGCGGTCGAGGCGGATATGCGGCACCGAAAGCTTGATGCCTTCGCCGGTTTCATCGAGTTCCGGCGGGCGAAACCGCACGACATTCACCTCGGGCAGATGGACCTTTGCTCCATTCGATTCAAGGGCTTCGAAGAGCCAGCGGGGATTTTCCGGGAGATCGCCGGGGAAGACCGCCGTCTTGCGATTGCCGTCGAAAGTCTCGCCGGCGATGGTTTCCTTGTCCATTGGCGTGCCGACGATGACGGGAAGCGTCTGGCCGTCGCGGGTCACGGTCGCCTCGCGAGTGGCGCGCACCGAGGCGATGGCCATAACTTCGATGCCGGCGCCGGCCATGCCGATGCGCTCTATAGCCCGCTCAACGAGGCGGCGCGTCAATGCTTCCAGCCGGTCGTGGCTTTCATGGTGGAGATGGTCGGCTTTGGTTGCGGCGACCAGCACGCGATCGATGCGGCGGCCGAGCAGCGAGGACAGGAGCGAATTCGTGCCGGGGCGGAAGCAGGCCAGCACGTCCGTCAGCGCCCTTTCCAGATCCTGCACCGCTTCCGGGCCGCGATTGATGGCCTGCAGGGCATCGACGAGAACGATCTGCCGGTCGAGGCGGGCGAAATGCTCGCGGAAGAAGGGTTTGACGACGACGGCCTTATAGGCTTCGTAGCGCCGCTCCATCATTGCCCAGAGCGAACCTTTCGGCGCGCTGCCTTCAGCGGGAAGCTTCAGTGGTGCGAAGGTGAGGGCAGGCGAGCCGTCGAGATCGCCCGGCAACAGGAAGCGGCCGGGCGGCAGCGTCGAGAGCGAGCGCTCGTCAGATTTGCAAGCCTTCAGATAGTCGGCAAAGGCCGTGGCGAGGTCGCGCGCCCTCATCTCGTCGGCGGGTGCTGCTATATCGGCCCCCTCGGTCATGGCGAGCCAATGATGTGAAAGCTCGGCGCGAATGCCGGTATTTGCCAGCGCCAGGGTTTCCTCGCTGAAGGTGCGGAAATCCTTGGCCAGAAGCGGAAGGTCGAGCAGCCATTCGCCCGGATAATCGACGATATCGATCGAGAGGCGACCGGGCGAAAACAGACGGTTCCAGCCGCTCGCGCTTTGATAATCCAGCGTGATGCGCAGCTCGGAGATTGCGCGCGTCGAATCCGGCCAGATACGGTCCTTTACCAGTGCGCGAATGTGGTCTTCATACTGAAAACGCGGTACTGCGTCGTCGGGCTGCTGTTCCAGACGAACGGCGGAGACGCGCCCGGATTGTACGGGCTCGAACAGCGGCAGACGCCCGCCATTCAGGAGATTATGCACCAGTGAGGAGATGAAGACGGTCTTGCCCGAGCGGGAGAGGCCCGTAACGCCCAAACGGATCGTCGGATTGACGAGGCCGGCGGCGCGATCGGCCAGATTGTCAAAGGCGATGAGGGCGTCGTCGGTAAAAGAGGTCAGGCTTGGGGGCAAGGCGGGATCCCTGGATGACAGCGTGGCCGTGAATATAGGGATCGAAACTCGCGCCGAAAAGGTGAGCAGCTATGCGACCGCAATCGGTAGCGAGCGCGGTCGCGGCCCAGGCCCATATCGGGGAAATCCCTATTCGGTAACAAAATCCGTCAGGATCCAGCCCGATGGTGTCGCATCGATCACAGCAAGGCCGGCTGTCGGAAAGCCATGTGGGAGAGCATCGGCGAAGGCTTCATGTCCGATCAGCGCGGCGAGCGTCAGCTCGATGATCGGGTTGTGCGCGACCAGCATGACCGAGTCCTGGTCGGTCTGCGCGGAGATGAGCGAGAGGTAGATATCCGGCGTGCCATTATAGAGTGCATCGACAAAACGGAATTCAGTCGAGGGCGTGACGGCGCGGCGCATGGCTGCGGCAGTCTGACGACAGCGCATTGCTGTCGAGGAAATGACGAGGTCCGGTTTGTAGCCTTTGTCGACCGCTTTTTCCGCGACGATCTCGGCAGCAGCATAGCCATTATCGCTTAAAGGACGATCGAAATCCTTCTGTCCGGGCGCAGCCTGCCGAGCTGCGGCATGGCGTAGAAGATAGATCCTGGAGGGCGGCGGCGAAATTTTGATCATGGCGAAATTCCGAGGCTCGATTTCCCCAATGAGGTAGCGTCTGTTCGCATGTGCCGTCAACTGCGAGGTGATCCGCGTGAAGGCGAGATGCCCGGCCTTCACAAGAAGGTTACGAGCGCCGAGAATCGGGGCCGACGAGAAGAAGTGATGAAAAAATAGAGCCTTAGCTGAATTTTATGACAAATTTAAAAATCAGTTGACAGCATCTATTTGGCTTGAATCGGTACTATTGGTTGGGATATACACCCCAGCCATATGAGATGTTCTTCAGGAGAATCGCGTTGAGTGAGAAGATCGATCTTAGTAGTTATGTGCCCTCGGAAGACGAGGAGTTCATGAATCTGAACCAGCGGGCTTATTTTCGAGCGAAGCTGGTAGCATGGAAAAACGATATCCTTAGAGAAGCGCGCGAAACCCTGGATCATCTGGCGGAAGAAAGCGCAAATCATCCCGATCTCGCCGACCGGGCTTCTTCGGAAACAGACAGAGCCATCGAACTTCGGGCTCGCGACCGCCAGCGTAAACTCATCTCCAAGATCGATGCCGCATTGCAGCGTATTGAAGACGGTACTTACGGCTATTGCGAAGAAACCGGCGAGCCGATTGGCTTGAAGCGTCTGGATGCGCGTCCGATCGCCACCTTGTCGATCGAAGCACAGGAGCGCCACGAGCGCCGCGAGAAGGTTTATCGCGACGAGTGATGGTGGTTCGGTTTCGATCGGGCTTATAGAACAAAGGCACGTCGGAGATATCCGCCGTGCCTTTTTCGATTCCGGCGTTTGAGAGGCCGCGCCCTATTTGTCGCGGCTGACGCTCATTTCTCCGAAGATGCGAGCGACTTCTTTCTGAAGAGCGCTGTCGGTTCCGGTCAGCGGAGCAAGTTCGGGTTCGACGCGTTTTGCCGGGCTTGGGACTGGCGATGGTGCAGCATTTGGCTGCTGTTGCACCTGCCTTGGTGTCGGTGCGTTCGGAATGATCCGTTCGGCGGTCAGGTTCTTCGACATTTCCGCTTCCAGTATGCGCTGGAAATCATTGCCGGGTTCGGCAGCAGGTGTCGGTGCGAGGGTGGGTTCGACTGCCGGCGGGCGCGCGGGAGCAGGTTGTTGCTGTGGCAGGACGACATGGCGGGCAGCATCCAGTATGTCAGCGGCTTCGGCCTCGCTGATTGCCGGAGCGGGCTGAGGGGTCGGTTGCGGCGGCTTGACGGCAGCGGGTTGTGGGCGCTCGGCGGCCTGCGGCACTGGAGCGGGTTCCGCCGCAGGTGCAAGGCGGGGTTCATTGCGCAAATAGGCTTCGATCTTGTCCTCGGCGGATTGCTGGCGCTGCGGAAGCGCTGCGGGAGGTGCTTCCAATGCAGCCGCCTTCTGCTGCCGCTCTTCAAAGGCCATGGGGATCTCGACCGGTGTCGCGGCGGTTCCAGCCCGGGTGGTATCGGAAATGCCTGATTCGATGACGATGTCCGTCGGGCCGCCGATCATGATCAGATGCTCGATCCCATCGCGTCGTACGAGCACGAGACGGCGGCGGGCATCGACGGCGGCGGCATCCAGCACCTGCAGGCGAGGCTGACGGTTCTTGCCGCCGCGCACGAAGGGAGAAGGAGCGCGGTTGCGCATGATCCACAGAATGCCGATCAGCACGAGCAGGGCAATGCCAACTCCGCCGGCTGCGAGAAAGAAACGGCTGCCATAGGCTCCGGCGATATCGTCCAACATGTCGAGATACTCCGTAATTGTCCCGATGTCGCTGTAGTACTTTAAATCCGCTGCATAATTTTATCCCTAAATCGATTCCGATTTAAGGAATTATGCAGTAGACGCAACTACCGCGGGTAAAGCTTTGACCAATGACCCTTCTATACGGCGATCATATGAACAGGATTGCGCCGGAGACAAGATGCGATTGTAAGCTGTCGTATTCTATTGCTTGTGAATTCAAGCCTTTCTGGCCCGGCAAAGCTTTTTGTGGATGACGCAAATTGATAAAGAAGATTCGAAAGGTCCGACTCCGGCGACCCCTAACGTGTATGACATGTCGCGAGGAGAACGGCTGATACGAGGGGTTTATGACGAAGCAGCGTCCGTCCGACGAGTATAGCGTGCCGCTGGTGGATCGCGGAGTTCGTTCGGGAACTGTGCTGCGCATCATCCTGCTTGCGCTCGTTCTCGTGGCCGCGGCCGCCGCCTTTGTCGTCTTCAAGAACCAGCTCGACAATGAGTCTGTGCTTGGCGGCCTGGGCGTTCTTGCCATGGTCGGCATCTTCTTCCTGGTCTCCTCGATCATCGGTTTCGTCGAGGTCATGCCGCAGCCGCAGTCAGACAGCCTGGCGCGCTCCTTCCTCAACAGTCACCCCGACGGGACACTGATCACCGATGAGAAGGGCCGCATCGTCTATGCCAATGCGGCCTATGGTCGCCTGACCGGTGCGACCAAGGCGACGGAAGTGCAGTCGCTGGAGATGCTGCTGTCGCGAAACCGTGAGTCCAACGAGGCCCTCTACCGGCTCGCCAATGGCTTGCGCGACGGCAAGGAGGGGTCGGAGGAGTTCCGGTTGCTGAAGCCGCTCGGTCCCTTCAACGGGATCGGCCAAGGAGCCCATTGGTATCGCCTGAAGGCGCGGGTACTGTCGCCGGAACAGGATAGCAACAAAGCGCTGCATATCTGGCAGATTACCGACATCACCTCCGAGCGCGACGATCAGGAGCGATTCTTCAAGGAATTGCAGAACGCGATCGATTATCTCGACCACGCGCCGGCCGGCTTCTTTTCCGCCGGCCGCAAGGGCGAGATTTTCTATCTCAACGCGACGCTTGCGGAATGGCTGGGCTTTGATCTCACCAAATTCGTTCCCGGTTCGATGACGATCGGCGATCTCGTGGCCGGCGAGGGGCTGGCGCTGATCCAGTCCGTTCAGGCAGAGCCAGGTTTAAAGAAGACGGTGACGCTCGATCTCGATCTGCGCCGTGCCAACGGCCAGAGCCTGCCGGTGCAGATCGTTCACAGCGTAACATCGATGCGCGACGGGGCTCCCGGTGAGAGCCGCACCATCGTCCTGACCCGGCAGAACGGGGCAGACACGGAGCAATCGGCTTCCGCAGCCGCGATGCGTTTCAGCCGTTTCTTCAACAATACGCCGATGGCGATCGCTTCGGTTGACGGCAACGGCCGCATTCTGCGGACGAATGCACCATTCCTGAAACTCTTCTCGGAACTGGTATCCCGCGACGATATCGAGCGCGGCGCTGCCCTTGAGACCATCGTCAATGAAAGCGACCGGGTGCGGCTGCAGCAGGCATTGGCTGCTGCCAAGGACCGGCAAGGCGACATTCCGCCAATCGACTCCCGTAATCCGAAGGATGAGACGCGGCATTTCCGCTTCTATATCAATGCCGTCATCGACCAGACCGACGAGGCGCCGGAAGAGGCTGCCATCGTCTATGCCGTCGAGGTGACCGAGCAGAAGGCGCTCGAGACGCAGATGGCGCAGACACAGAAGCTCAATGCCGTCGGTACGCTCGCAGGCGGCATCGCGCACGACTTCAACAACGTATTGACCGCTATCCTCTTGTCTTCCGACCATTTGCTGCTGCAGGCGCGGCCGTCTGATGCCAGCTTCGCCGACCTGATGGAAATCAAGCGCAATGCCAACCGCGCGGCCGTGCTGGTGCGGCAGCTGCTTGCCTTCTCGCGCAAGCAGACCATGCGGCCGACGGTTCTCAATCTGACCGATGTGATCGGCGATCTCCGCATGCTGGTCGACAGATTGCTGTCAGGCACGCATGTCAAGCTGGATGTCGACTACGGCCGCGATCTTTGGCCTGTTAAAACCGACCTCTCGCAGTTCGAGCAGGTGCTCATCAACTTGTGCGTCAATGCCCGCGATGCCATGCCCGGCGGCGGTACGCTGACGCTGCGCACCCGCAATCTGCTCGCGTCTGATGTCAGTGCCTTCAACTACCCCTACCTGCCACATGAGGACATGGTTCTCGTCGAGGTCAGCGACACCGGTACCGGCATCGCGCCCGAAATCATGGACAAGATCTTCGAGCCATTCTTCACGACCAAGGAAGTGGGCAAGGGCACCGGTCTCGGCCTTGCGATGGTCTATGGCATCATCAAGCAGTCGGGCGGCTATATTCAGCCGGAATCGGAAGTGGGCAAGGGAACGACGTTCCGCATCTTCCTGCCACGGCACATCGTCGAGATGCCTGCCGTGACGGAAGCGAAAGTGTCTGAGAGCCGTGATGTCGCGGTCATGGACCAGAGTGTCGGTGTAGCCGCCTCTACGGAAGAACCTGCCGATCTCACCGGCAAGTCCGCCGTCGTGTTGCTGGTCGAGGACGAGGAGGCGGTGCGTCGCGGCGGCAAGCGTATGCTTGAGACGCGCGGCTATACCGTCCACGAGGCCGGCTCCGGCGTCGAGGCGCTCGACGTCATGGAGGAGCTCGACGGACAGGTCGATGTCGTCGTATCCGACGTCGTCATGCCCGAAATGGACGGGCCGTCGCTGCTGCGCGAATTGCGCAAGAAATATCCGGATCTGAAGTTCATCTTCGTTTCGGGCTATGCCGAGGATGCCTTTGCCCGCAACCTGCCGGCCGACGCACAGTTTGGCTTCCTGCCGAAGCCGTTCTCGCTGAAACAGCTCGCCGTGGTTGTGCGCGAGACGCTGGACAAGAATTAAACGGGAGGCGGCTGTTGCCGATGGTGTCGCAAAGATGCTATCGACAGCCGCATGATCGACCTTGCCAAGCCCATTTACCGTATGTGGTGGCGCTCCTTCTAGGAGCGGCAGTCGTCATGTCTTGAAATCGACCCTGCCGCCGTGATCCGGCAGGCATTCGTCTATTTCCGTTTTCCCTTCCCGATCGCGGCGGCTCCTTTTGCGGAGCAGTGAAATGTTTTCCCCTACCGATACTCGTCCTGTCATCCTGACGGGTGACCGGACCACAGGTCCACTCCATCTCGGCCACTATGTCGGTTCGCTGAAGAGCCGCGTTGCGCTTCAGCATAGCCACGAGCAATTCCTGCTCTTGGCGGATACGCAGGCGCTGACCGACAATGCCCATGATCCCCAGAAAGTGCGACGCAACGTCCTTGAAGTCGCCACGGACTATCTCGCCGTCGGCATCGACCCTTCGCTGACGACGATCTGCGTCCAATCCGCCTTGCCGGCACTGGCGGAGCTGACGCTGCTCTATCTGAATTTCGTCACGGTCAGCCGCCTGGAGCGCAACCCGACGATCAAGACGGAGATCCAGCTGCGCGGCTTTGAACGCGACGTGCCGGCCGGCTTTCTCTGCTATCCGGTCGCGCAGGCCGCCGACATCACCGCCTTCAAGGCGACGGTCGTTCCGGTCGGGGAGGACCAGGCGCCGTTGATCGAGCAGACCAACGAGATCGTTCGCCGTCTCAATCGGCAGATCGGGCGAGACGTTCTCGTCGAGGCTACAGCCATGGTGCCGAGGGTCGGGCGCCTGCCTGGGGTCGACGGCAAGGCGAAGATGAGCAAATCCCAGGGCAACGCCATTCCGCTTTCGGCATCGTCAGATGAGATAAGAGATGCCGTGCGGCGAATGTATACCGATCGGGATCACCTGCGTGTCAGCGATCCCGGAAAGATCGAGGGAAATGTCGTCTTCACCTATTTGGACGCCTTCTGTGAGGATTTGCAGCTGGTGGATGAGATGAAGGCACGTTATCGCCGTGGCGGCCTTGGAGACGTCACTCTGAAGAAACATCTGGAGGAGGTCCTGCAAGCGCTGCTCGCACCGATCCGCGAGCGCCGTGCGCGTTATGCCGCCGAGCCGAATTATGTGATGGGAATCGTGCGCGAGGGCACGCGAAGGGCAAGGGAGCGGACGGAGGCAACGCTTGCGGAGCTGCGATCGGCCCTCGGCCTGTTCTCCCTGGCTTGAAACAAAAAGAACGGCCGAGCGATTTTTGACGCAACCGGCCGTTCTTGTGACTGAGATTCTAATTATTCGGCCAGTGCGACCGCGATTTCCGCAGCCAGACGCGCATTGTTTTCGACAAGCGCGATGTTGGTCTTGAGGCTGCGGCCCTCGGTGATGTCGAAGATCGTGCTCAGCAGATAAGGCGTAACGGCCTTGCCGGTGATCTCGTCGCGCTCGGCACTATCGAGGGCTCGCTCGATATAGATTTCCATTTCCTCGCGCGGGATCTCGTCGGCTTCCGGAACCGGATTGGCGATCAGCATGCCGCCATCGATGCCGAGCTGTTCGCGCGTCGTCTGGAAGTTGGCGATCGCAGCCGGGCTATTCAGCGTCAGCGGGCTCGTCAGACCGGAAGAGCGCGACCAGAAAGCCGGAAACTCGGTGCTGTCGTAGGTGACGACCGGGACGCCACGGGTTTCCAGCACTTCGAGTGTCTTCGGAATATCGAGGATCGCCTTGGCGCCGGCGCAGACGACGATGACGCTGGTGCGGGACAGTTCTTCAAGGTCGGCCGAAATATCGAAGCTTTCTTCGGCGCCGCGATGCACGCCGCCGATGCCGCCGGTGGCAAATACCTTGATGCCAGCGCGGGCTGCGGCGATCATCGTGGCGGCAACGGTGGTTGCGCCGGTGCGGCGCTCGGCAATTGCAAAGGCGATATCGGCGCGCGAGACCTTCATCGCGCCTTCCGTCTTGGCCAATGTTTCCAGCTCTTCCGGCTCAAGACCGATATGCAGCGTGCCGTGAATGACCGCGATTGTTGCAGGTACTGCGCCTTCCTGCCGGATGATCGCCTCGACGCTGCGGGCCATCTCGATATTGCCGGGATAGGGCATGCCGTGGGTGATGATCGTCGATTCCAGGGCGACGAGCGGCGCGCCGCGCAGCTTGGCAGCAGCGACTTCCTTCGAATAGGAGATCGGGAGCAGGGGCGAGATAGGCTGGGTCATTGTCGTTTCCAATTCACTGAAACAGTATACGCGTTTTGAACAGGCTTCATGACAGAATTTCGGCCCTGGGAACAAGGGCCAGCATCGCCTTTAGCAGTTCGGGAGAGAGATTTTCCGCCGTTGCAAAGGGCGATTGCACCGTGATCGCGGCTGCCGCAGCGCCATGGCGGACGGCTTCCGCGAGATCGTGACCGGCGAGCAAAGCGGAAAGAACGCCCGAAGCAAGCGAATCTCCCGCTCCGGTGACATCGGCAACCTCGTCGACGATGGGCGGCTGCAGGCTTACCATGGCATCAGGTGAGAAGGCGATCAGCGCGCGCTTGCCGCGGGTGATGACGCCATTACGCAGCCCGAGCGCGCGCAAAGCGTTGACCCACTCGCGCGGGTCTTCCGGACGGATTTCGGTCAGTGCGGCAGCTTCGGCTTCGTTGAGGAATAGATGGCCAATGCCGGCGAGGCTCGGCTTCAGCCGCACGACTTTTGCCGGCGAGATGGCGATGGCTGCGACCGGTTTGCCGCAAAAGGCGGCCCTTGCCGCAATCGCGCTTAAGGTTTCCGCCGGCAGATTGGCATCGCAGAGAACGAGGTCGGTTTCTTCGAAGGCGTCGCGAACGGCGCGAATCGCCAGCCGCCGCGGAACGAAAAGCTTGTAGAGCTCCATGTCGGCAAGCGCGATGACCAAATTGCCGTCATTCTCGAGGATCGCCGTATAGCTTGGCGTCTTGCGATCGAGGAAGACGAAGGGCTTGTCGTCGATGCCGGCGTGGCTTGCTGCCTCCGCCACCATCTCGCCCGAGGGATCGCCGCCACGCGGCGAGATCAGCTTTACGTCGAAGCCCAGGCGGGCGAGATTGCGGGCGGCATTGAAGCCGCCGCCGCCAGGCTCTTCGAACCATGCGCCGGGGTTGCTGGCGCCCGGCGCCGTATCGCCGAAGATGCGGCCGCGCCGGTCGATATGGGCGCCGCCGAGAACGAGAATCTTTTTCGCCATAGGGTTATCCTCAGCAGTGGAAAAGGCGAATCGAGCGAGCCGCAAACATCTCGCAATTCACCGCTTCGGGCATGTAAGTGCCTGGGAAGAAAGAAGAAAACAAAAATAGAACGGAATTCATTTTACCTTTTTCTTTCAATTGCTTGTTGTGCTCTTGCGATACGAGAACAAATAGAGTACAGAATTCTCATCGGCGGCGACATTGCTAGAGCGGCTTCAATAACCTAAAGGTGGATCGAATGTCTCAGAATTCTTTGCGGCTTGTAGAGGACAAATCGGTGGATAAAAGCAAGGCACTTGAAGCGGCACTCTCTCAAATTGAGCGGTCGTTCGGCAAGGGCTCGATCATGAAGCTCGGCTCTAACGAGAACGTGGTCGAAATCGAAACGGTTTCCACCGGCTCTCTGAGCCTCGATATCGCTCTCGGCATTGGCGGCTTGCCGAAGGGGCGCATCATCGAAATCTACGGGCCGGAAAGCTCGGGCAAGACGACGCTGGCGCTGCAGACCATTGCCGAGGCACAGAAGAAGGGCGGCATCTGCGCCTTCGTGGACGCGGAACATGCGCTTGATCCGGTCTATGCCCGCAAGCTCGGCGTCGACCTGCAGAACCTGCTGATCTCGCAGCCCGATACCGGCGAGCAAGCGCTTGAAATCACCGATACGCTGGTTCGCTCCGGCGCGATCGACGTTCTGGTCGTCGACTCCGTTGCGGCCCTGACGCCGCGCGCCGAAATCGAGGGCGAGATGGGCGACAGCCTGCCGGGCCTGCAGGCGCGTCTGATGAGCCAGGCACTGCGCAAGCTCACGGCTTCGATCTCCAAGTCCAACTGCATGGTGATCTTCATCAACCAGATTCGCATGAAGATCGGCGTCATGTTCGGCTCGCCGGAAACGACGACGGGCGGTAACGCGCTGAAGTTCTATGCCTCGGTTCGCCTCGACATCCGCCGCATCGGCGCCGTCAAGGAGCGCGAAGAGGTGATCGGCAACCAGACCCGCGTCAAGGTCGTCAAGAACAAGATGGCGCCTCCCTTCAAGCAGGTCGAATTCGACATCATGTATGGCGAAGGCGTTTCGAAGACCGGTGAGTTGGTCGACCTCGGCGTCAAGGCCGGCATCGTCGAAAAGTCCGGCGCCTGGTTCTCCTATAACAGCCAGCGTCTCGGCCAGGGTCGCGAGAACGCGAAGATCTTCCTGCGCGACAATCCGGATCTGTCTCGTGAGATCGAGCTGTCGCTGCGCCAGAATGCCGGCCTCATTGCCGACCGCTTCCTGCAGAATGGCGGTCCCGATTCCGGCGACGACGGCGACGCTTCCGGCGAATAAGGATTTTCGGGAGCAATTCCCGACTTGAGACAAGACGAAATACTGAAACCGGCCGCATTGTCCAAGGGATGTGCGGCCGGTTTTGCTCGTGCGGCTGGACAGCGCCCGGAGCGAACGATAAAAGCCACTGACTTTGACGCAAGTTGTTGACGGCAGTACTGAAGGGCCCCCTATGAGCGGTGTGAATGAAATCCGGTCGACCTTCCTCGACTATTTTAAGAAAAACGGCCACGAGATCGTGCCGTCGAGCCCGCTGGTGCCGCGCAACGATCCGACATTGATGTTTACCAATGCCGGCATGGTGCAATTCAAGAACGTCTTCACCGGCCTGGAGCAGCGTCCCTATACGACGGCTTCGACCGCGCAGAAATGCGTGCGCGCCGGCGGCAAGCATAACGACCTCGACAATGTTGGCTATACCGCGCGCCATCACACCTTCTTCGAGATGCTCGGCAACTTCTCCTTTGGTCATTACTTCAAGGAGCGCGCCATCGAGCTCGCCTGGAACCTGATCACCAAGGAATTCGGCCTCGACGCCAAGCGCCTGCTGGTCACGGTCTATCACACCGACGACGACGCCTTTAACCTGTGGAAGAAGATCGCCGGCCTTTCCGACGACCGGATCATCCGCATCGCCACCAGCGACAATTTCTGGGCGATGGGCGATACCGGCCCGTGCGGTCCCTGTTCGGAAATCTTCTACGATCATGGCGATCACATCTGGGGCGGCCCTCCCGGCTCTCCGGAAGAAGACGGCGATCGCTTCATCGAGATCTGGAACCTCGTCTTCATGCAGTTCGAGCAGATCACCAAGGAGCAGCGTGTCGACCTGCCGCGTCCGTCGATCGACACCGGCATGGGTCTCGAGCGCGTTGCCGCCGTGCTGCAGGGCAAGCACGACAATTACGATATCGACCTGTTCCGCGCCCTGATCGAAGCTTCGGAAGAGGCGACGGGCGTCAAGGCCGAAGGCGAGCATCGCGCCAGCCATCGCGTCATCGCCGATCATCTGCGCTCGTCCGCCTTCCTGATCGCCGATGGCGTGCTGCCGTCGAACGAAGGCCGTGGCTATGTGCTTCGCCGCATCATGCGCCGTGCCATGCGCCACGCGCAGTTGCTCGGCGCCAAGGAGCCGCTGATGTGGAAGCTGCTGCCGGCGCTGATCCAGCAGATGGGCCGTGCCTATCCGGAGCTGGTGCGTGCCGAGGCGCTGACCTCCGAGACGCTGAAGCTCGAGGAGACCCGTTTCCGCAAGACGCTGGAACGCGGCCTGTCGCTGCTCAACGACGCCACTTCTGACTTGCACAAGGGCGACAGCCTCGACGGCGAAACCGCCTTCAAGCTCTACGACACTTATGGTTTCCCGCTCGATCTGACGCAGGACGCGCTGCGCGCTCGCGGCATCGGCGTCGATATTTCCAGCTTCACGGATGCCATGGAGCGGCAGAAGGCCGAGGCGCGCTCGCATTGGACCGGTTCCGGCGACAAGGCAACCGAGACCATCTGGTTCGAGCTCAAGGAAAAGAACGGTGCGACCGAGTTCCTCGGCTACGACACGGAAACCGCTGAAGGCGTCATTCAGGCGATTGTCAAGGACGGTATGGCCGTCGACAGCGCCGCTGCCGGCGACAAGGTGCAGATCATCGTCAACCAGACGCCGTTTTACGGCGAATCCGGTGGCCAGATGGGCGATACCGGCGTGATATCAAGCGATCACGGCAAGCTCGCCGTTAGCGATACACAAAAGAAGGGCGAAGGCCTTTTCGTTCACAGCTCGGAAGTGTCGGAAGGCAAGATCACAGTTGGCGACGCCGTCGTGCTGACCGTCGATCACAACAGACGCTCGCGCCTGCGTGCCAATCACTCTGCCACCCACCTGCTGCACGAAGCTCTCCGCGAAGTGCTCGGCACCCATGTGGCTCAGAAGGGCTCGCTGGTTGCGCCCGAGCGCCTGCGTTTCGACGTTTCCCATCCGAAGCCGATGTCGGCCGAGGAGTTGAAGGTCGTGGAAGAGATGGCGAACGAGATCGTTCTGCAGAATTCTCCGGTCACGACCCGCCTGATGAGCGTCGATGATGCGATCGCGGAAGGCGCGATGGCGCTGTTCGGCGAGAAGTATGGCGATGAAGTCCGCGTTGTGTCGATGGGGCAGGGTGTGCGTGGTGCCAAATCTGGCAAGCCCTATTCGGTCGAGCTTTGCGGCGGCACGCATGTCTCCGCTACTGGCCAGATCGGCCTCGTGCGTATTCTTGGCGAAAGCGCTGTCGGTGCTGGCGTGCGCCGCATCGAAGCCGTGACCGGTGAATCCGCACGTGATTATCTTGCCGAACAGGACGACCGTGTGAAGAGCCTCGCTTCGACGCTGAAGGTCCAGGCAGCCGATGTCGTCTCGCGCGTCGAAGCGCTGATGGACGAACGTCGCAAGCTGGAGCGCGAATTGGCCGATGCCAAGCGCAAGCTTGCCATGGGTGGTGGCCAGGGCGGCTCGGCCGATGCGGTCCGCGAGGTCAATGGCGTCAAGTTCCTCGGCAAGCCGGTTTCCGGCGTCGATCCCAAGGATCTCAAGGGTTTGGCTGATGAAGCCAAGGCAAGCCTCGGCTCCGGCGTCGTGACGCTGATCGGCGTCTCGGACGATGGCAAGGCAAGCGCCGTCGTTGCTGTTACCGAAGATCTGGTCGGTCGCTTTAGCGCCGTCGATCTTGTGCGTGTCGCCTCGGCTGCGCTCGGCGGCAAGGGCGGCGGCGGCCGTCCCGACATGGCGCAGGCCGGCGGCCCGGATGGCGCCAAGGCCGATGAAGCGATTGAGGCCATTGCTGCGGCGCTTGCCGGCTAAGACGCTGATTTCCGTTTGGTAATCAAGAATGGCGGATGCTTCGGTATCCGCCATTTTCTTTTGTCCGGACAACTCCGCAGGATTTGTCAAATCGGGTTATGGTCTTGTCGGGCCGATCGATTTGCGAGGGGTTTGACATGAGTGGTGGAACGGCGTGGACGCTTTACGAGACCCGGTTGCGGCGGGTTTCGGCCTATATCCATGAGCATCTGGACGACGAGCTCGATATGGAAAAGCTCGCCGAAATTGCCTGCATGTCCAGCTATCACTGGCACAGGATCTATCGGGCGATCTATGGCGAGACGGCGGCGGCAACGGTCAAGCGGCTGCGGCTGCATCGTGCCGCCGGTGATCTCGTTAACACCCGTCTATCCGTCAGCGACATTGCAAAGCGGTCGGGCTATCCCAACCTCCAGTCGTTCAACCGCATCTTCAGATCCGTCTATGGCATGCCGCCGGCGCGATATCGGAATGAGGGAAGCCACACGATCTTCGAACCAAACACCCAAGGAAGGATCACGGTTATGTTCGACGTTACGCTTCGCACCATCTCCCCAATGTCACTGATCGGTGTCGCCCATCGTGGCTCCTATATGCAGATCGGCCAGGCTTTCGAAACACTCTTCGGTACCATCTTCGCCCGCGGCCTTGCGGGCCCCGATATGCGCATGATCGGCGTCTATCTCGACGACCCCGATGTCGTGGAAGCGGACAAGCTGCGCTCCTATGCCTGCGTCACCGCTGGCGAGACCGTCGCTGCCGATGCTCCGCTGGAGCGGCGCTTGCTTGAGGGCGGCGAATATGCTGTGCTGCGCCATAAGGGTCCCTATGCAAACATGCATAGGGCTTATCAATGGCTCTACGCGCAATGGCTGCCGGCTTCCGGTCGGCAACTGCGCGATACCGTCATGTTCGAGGAATATATCAACAATCCGCGCGACGTGCCGCCGACGGAGCTTTTGACCGATATCTATATGCCGCTGCGATAGCGGCATGTGAGAGCGATCGAAGATTTCCTCTCAATGCCTTGTATTGTCAGGTATTAGCCGGCTTCGGCATGGCGGCATTGTCGATCTCGTTGCCGCGGCGATAGGCGTCGCGGTCGCTGACCCGGCTCCAATAGTCGATGAAGGCCGGCCGCTTTTCGATCGTTCCGAAATTAAGACCGTAGCCGACATGCGAGCCGACATAGACGTCGGCTGCGGTAAAGCGATCGCCGGCGATGAAAGGCGAGGTCGTGACGGCGTGTTCCATGGCATCAAGCACATTCGCGAAGCTGCCGCAGCCGGCCATGCGCAAGCGTTCCGGCGGGACTTCGAAGCCGAGGGCGCGATTGGTGATCGCCATCTCGAACGGCCCCGCCGCAAAGAACATCCAGCGGAAATAACGGCCGCGCTCGGCAGCTGTCGGGGCGAGCCCCGCCTGCGGGAAGGTTTCGGCCAGATAGGCGCAGATGGCGGCACCTTCGGTGACGACTGTATCGCCATGCTTGATGGCCGGCACCTTGCCCATGGGGTTGACCGCAAGATATTCCGGCGCCTTCATCGTCGTGCCGTAGTCGAGATACTCGGTGCGGTAGGGCTGGCCGGTCTCCTCGAGCATCCAGCGGGCAATGCGTCCGCGCGACATCGGATTGGTATAGAAAACGAGTTCTTCAGCCATCTGCCTCTCCCTTTTGTTGCGCGCATTTTTGCCACTGGTTAGCCCCGGCGGCAAGATTCCGGGCAAAAGAAAACCCGGCGCTGAGGCCGGGTTTTCGCATGTCCAGATGGTAGCAACGCTTAGGCAGCCATGGCTTTCTTGAGATTTTCGTCGATCTTGTCGAGGAAAGCGGTGGTCGAGAGCCACGGCTGATCGGGGCCGATCAGCAGCGCCAGATCCTTGGTCATGTAGCCGGCTTCGACGGTATCGACGCAGACCTTTTCGAGCGTGGAAGCGAACTTTGCGAGTTCGGCATTGTCGTCGAGCTTGGCGCGATGGGCGAGGCCACGGGTCCAGGCGAAGATCGAGGCGATCGAGTTCGTCGAGGTTTCCTGGCCCTTCTGGTGCTGGCGGTAGTGGCGGGTCACTGTGCCGTGTGCGGCTTCGGCTTCGACCGTCTTGCCGTCCGGCGTGAGCAGAACCGAGGTCATCAGGCCGAGCGAGCCGAAGCCCTGCGCAACCGTGTCGGACTGGACGTCGCCGTCGTAGTTCTTGCAGGCCCAGACATAGCCGCCGGACCACTTGAGGGCGGAGGCGACCATGTCGTCGATCAGGCGGTGCTCGTAGGTGATGCCGGCTTCGTCGAACTGAGCCTTGAACTCGTTCTGGTAGACTTCTTCGAAGATGTCCTTGAAGCGACCGTCATAGGCCTTGAGGATGGTGTTCTTTGTGGAGAGGTAGACCGGCCACTTGCGCATCAGGCCGTACATCATCGAAGCGCGGGCGAATTCGCGGATCGACTCGTCGAGGTTGTACATGGCCATGGCAACGCCGGCGCCCGGAGCGTCGAAGACGTCTTTTTCAATGACCGTGCCGTCTTCGCCGACGAACTTGATGGTCAGTTTGCCCTTGCCTGGGAACTTGAAGTCGGTGGCGCGATACTGGTCGCCGAAGGCATGACGGCCGACGACGATCGGCTTGGTCCAGCCGGGAACCAGGCGCGGAACGTTCTTGCAGATGATCGGCTCGCGGAAGATGACGCCGCCGAGGATGTTGCGGATCGTGCCGTTCGGGCTCTTCCACATCTGCTTCAGGTTGAATTCCTTGACGCGATCTTCATCCGGAGTGATCGTCGCGCACTTGATGCCGACGCCATGCTTCTTGATGGCGTTGGCGGCGTCGATCGTGACCTGGTCGTTGGTCGCGTCGCGATTTTCGACCGAGAGGTCGTAGTAGTCGATATCGATGTCGAGGTAGGGGTAGATCAGTTTGTCTTTGATAAACTGCCAGATGATGCGAGTCATTTCATCGCCATCGAGATCGGCAACGGGATTTGCGACCTTGATCTTCTTCATACTTCTGCCTCGTTTAAGCTAATGGGACCGGATGGTCCTGTGGGTAATGTAAAGTCCCGTGGGCTATAGCACCGCAAGTGCGGAACGCAAAGCCGATAGAGCCTCCGGCGTCGCGTTTTTGATCATTCGTGACATCACCTGCTTTTTGCGATCGGGCCATTGCCAAAGCGGTCCATGGGTCTAATGTCGCGCAGGTTTTGCCTGTTGCCCCCCGTGTCATGGAATCACGTCATGCATAAATTTGCTGCCTCCGCTTTTGCCCTTACGCTTTTTCAGTTTTCGCTTGGCGCGCATATGGCGTTCGCAGCCGACGCGACGATGCCGGTCAAGGCCATCATGGATGCGACCGTCTCGAACTGGGCGGGCGGCGACAGCGACTGGCAGGATATCTTCGACGAGAGCAAGCTGAAGGATATCTACAGCAAGGATTTCGGGGCGAAATATCAGGCGGCCGCGCAGTTTCCTGCTGCCGACGAGGACGGTATCTCGCCTTTCGACTATGACGTCATCGTCAATGCGCAGGATGCGTGTCCGCTGGAGGAGGTGAAGATTGCCGCACAGCCGCCGAAGAACAATGTGACGGAGGTGCTGGCGACCTTCAAGAAATCCACCTGCATGGGCTCGGATGCAGACTATCAGAAGACGACGACGGTGCGTTTCGAAGTCATTGAAGAAGGCGGAAAGCCCGTCGTCGACGATATCATCACGAACGATGACAACGGCAATCCGAGCTCGCTCAAGAGCGTCATGCAGGATCTCGTCAAACAGCAGCAGCAACAGCCGGCAGACCAGACACAGCAGCCGTCGGATCAGCAGAAGCCAGCCAATCCGCAATAAATCCGACCCGGTTCGTTTCATAGTTCGTGCGCAAAAACCTTGCCGATCGGCCGGTGTCTCGCTATTGCGACCCCGGAGCCGGATGATTTCAGGTCTGTTTGTCCTGAAATCATCCGGCTCCGGAAACACGGAAATGGAGCATGAGGTCGTCCGAAAACCGCTGACACTTTTCGGCATCATGCTCGAATTGGCGCGATCGGGCTCGCGCGCGGAGATTTAAGCATCATGGCAGGCACGAACAGCGAACGTCCACTTCTGGCCGAAGGACCGGCTATTATTCTGGTCGAACCGCAGATGGGCGAGAATATCGGCATGGTCGCGCGCGCCATGGCGAATTTCGGTCTTGTCGAATTGCGTCTGGTCAATCCGCGCGACGGCTGGCCGAACGAAAGGGCGCAAGCGACGGCCTCGAAGGCGGATCACATCATCGAGGCGACGAAGGTCTATGAAACGCTGGAACAGGCGATCGCCGATCTCAATTTCGTCTATGCGACGACGGCGCGCGAGCGGGATGGCTATAAGCCGGTGCGTTCGCCTGTCGTTGCGGCGGAGACCCTTCGCGCAAAGTTCAAGGCAGGTGAGGGCACCGGCATTCTCTTCGGGCGCGAGCGCTGGGGTCTGACGAATGAGGAAGTAGCGCTGGCCGACGAGATCGTCACCTTTCCCGTCAATCCTGCTTTCGCCTCGCTGAACATCGCCCAGGCCGTGCTGTTGATGTCCTATGAGTGGATGAAATCGGGCATGGAAGATCTGGGCGATGTGCCTTTCCAGGCGCTTGAACAGCGGCCATCGACGAAGGATCAGCTTTTCGGCCTGTTCGATCAGCTCGAAGAGGCGCTGGATGCGCGCAATTATTTCCATCCTGCCGGGAAAAAGCCGAAAATGGTCGACAATCTCCGGGCCGTCCTCTCGCGCCGGGCATTCACCGAACAGGAAATCAGCGTCTTGCGCGGGGTGATCTCGTCTCTCGACCGTTTCACGCGGAAATCCCCGCGCGGCAGCGGCTCGCATCCCAGGTCCGCTAAAGCATCCAAGGAAACCACCAGCGATGACAGCAACGGCTAATGAGCTGAAACCGGTCCTTGTTTTCGATTCAGGGATCGGCGGTTTGACCGTACTGCGCGAAGCGCGCGTGCTGATGCCGGAGCGCGGTTTCATCTATATCGCCGACGACGCCGGTTTTCCCTATGGCAGTTGGGAAGAAGCGGCGCTGAAGGAGCGCATCGTCGATCTCTTCGCGAAGCTGCTTGCGCAATACGATCCGGAAGTCTGCGTCATCGCGTGCAACACGGCTTTCACGCTGGCCGGCGCCGCTCTGCGCGCTGCTTTCCCCCAGATGACATTCGTCGGCACGGTGCCGGCAATCAAGCCGGCGGCAGAGCGGACGCGCTCAGGCCTTGTTTCGGTGCTGGCAACGCCGGGCACGGTCAAGCGCGCCTATACGCGCGATCTGATCCAATCCTTTGCCACCCAATGCCATGTCCGGCTTGTCGGATCGCAGAACCTTGCGCGTCTCGCTGAGGCCTATATTCGCGGTGACGCCGTAGCGGACGAGGCTGTCATGACGGAGATCGACCAGTGCTTTGTCGAGATGGATGGCCGCAAGACCGATATCGTCGTACTGGCCTGCACGCATTATCCCTTCATGGCCAATATCTTCCGCAGGCTGGCGCCCTGGCCGGTCGATTGGCTCGATCCGGCCGAAGCGATTGCACGGCGTGCCCGTAGCCTGGTGCCGCAGGTGGCCGATGCTGTCCATCCCGACGATTTCGACTTCGCTGTTTTTACCTCCGGTGCACCGGATTTCCCCACCCGGCGGCTAATGCAGGGTTTTGGGCTCAGGGCTTGATGAATGACTGACAAGATTTCGTTGCGTAAACTCGATCTCGCGGACATGCCGGCGGCTGCGGCCGTTCACCGCTCCTCGTTCAATGAGAGGTTGCCGACGCTGGCCGGGATCCACACTCCGGAAGAAGACGTTGGTTTCTGGACCGCTGTCGTTTTCAAGGATTGCCAGATCTGGGGTGCGGAAGAGGGCGGGCGTCTCGTCGGTGTCATCGCCTTTCTTGAGGATTGGATCGACCAGCTTTACGTCCTGCCCGAGGCGCAGAAGCGCGGTATCGGCAGCCGCCTGCTCGATATTGCCAAATCGACCTATCCGGTGCTCTCACTCTGGTCATTTCAGAGAAATGAGCCGGCGCGCCGCTTTTACGAAAAGCACGGCTTCTTCGTGGTTGACGAGTCGGACGGGGCAGGCAATGAGGAGAAGGAGCCGGATGTGCTTTACAAATGGGAAGCACGCCTGCACCGGCTTTAACTCAATCCGAGTTGGATGGCCGGGCTGGATGGCAGGATATTGGGAGTTCGATAGTTGATGTCTTTTGAGAATGCCGAGGTCAGCCATGCGTTTGCGTGAGTGCCACAACTTCCATGATTTTCGCCTTCTCGCGAAAAAGCGTCTTCCCGGCCCGATCTTCAACTATATCGACGGCGCGGCCGACGACGAGGTGACGCTGCGGCGAAACACATCGAGCTTCGAAAGCTGCGATCTCGTTCCCAATGTTCTGCGTGGGGTCAGCGAGATCGACATGTCTGTCACCGTCATGGGACAAAAGCTCGCGACGCCGTTCTATTGCTCACCGACGGCCTTGCAGCGGCTGTTCCATCACCAGGGCGAGAATGCGGTTGCCGCCGCGGCCTCTTCGCTCGGCACCATGTTCGGCGTCTCCTCGCTCGGCACCGTCAGTATCGAGGAAATTCGCAAGAAGCATGCTGGACCGCAGGTTTACCAGTTTTATTTCCACAGGGATCGCGGCCTGAACCGGGCGATGATGGAGCGTGCGAAGGAAGCCGGCATCAATGTCATGATGCTGACGGTCGACAGCATCACCGGCGGCAATCGCGAGCGCGATCTTCGCACCGGATTTTCCATCCCCTTCAAGCTCAATCTGGCGGGCCTTACCCAATTTGCCATCAAGCCGGCCTGGGCGCTGAATTACGTGACGCATGAGAAGTTCCGCCTGCCGCAGCTCGACGAGCATGTGGACATGAGCGGTGGCGCGATGTCGATCGGCAAGTATTTCACCGAGATGCTCGATCCGTCGATGAACTGGAACGACGTCGCCGAAATGGTGAAGCATTGGAACGGGCAGTTCTGCCTGAAGGGCATCATGTCGGTCGAGGACGCCAAGCGTGCCGTCGATATCGGATGCACCGGCATCGTGCTGTCGAACCACGGCGGCCGGCAGCTGGACGGCTCGCGCTCTGCGTTCGATCAATTGGCGGAGATCGTCGACGCCGTCGGTCATCGCATCGATGTCATGATGGATGGCGGCATTCAGCGCGGCACGCATGTACTGAAGGCCCTGTCGCTCGGCGCCAAGGCGGTCGGTCTTGGCCGCTTCTATCTCTACCCACTCGCCGCTGCCGGTCAGGTGGGCGTGGAGCGGGCGCTCAGGCATCTGCGCACCGAAGTCGAGCGCGACATGAAGCTGATGGGCTGCACCTCGGTCAGTGAGCTTTCGCGCGCAAACCTGCGCTTCCGCTGACATCTGCAATCGCCTGTGGGTTTTTTCAATCCACGGGCGCGAAGCTTGGAAATCTTTGCTAGACGGAGGCGCGTCCTTTCAGAAAGATGGGGCGTATCCACGTTTGATTCTCGCTCATAGGGGAAGTGCATTGCAGGTCGGCATCGACATGGGAACGGCGTCCGGCGGGACCAGCGCCCAGCTCGATATCGAGGAGCTGCTGGCGACGCGTCTTCTGGTGCAGGGCAATTCCGGCTCCGGAAAATCGCATCTCTTACGGCGGCTGCTGGAGCAGTCTGCACAATGGGTGCAGCAGGTCATCATCGATCCTGAAGGCGATTTCGTCACGCTGGCCGACAAGTTCGGCCACGTCGTCGTCGATGGCGAGCGCACAGAGGCAGAGCTTGCCGGCATTGCCAACCGCATCCGTCAGCATCGGGTTTCCTGCGTGCTGACGCTGGAGGGGCTCGACATCGAGCAGCAGATGCGCGCTGCCGCCGCCTTCCTCAATGGTATGTTCGATGCCGATCGTGAATTCTGGTATCCGGTGCTTGTCGTTGTCGACGAGGCGCAGATGTTTGCGCCTTCGGTAGGCGGCGACGTTTCGGAAGATGCGCGCAAGATGTCGCTGGGCGCCATGACCAATCTGATGTGCCGTGGCCGAAAGCGCGGTCTTGCCGGCGTCATCGCCACACAGCGACTGGCGAAGCTCGCCAAGAACGTTGCCGCGGAGGCCTCCAATTTCCTGATGGGCCGCACCTTCCTCGATATCGACATGGCCCGCGCCGCCGATCTTCTCGGCATGGATCGCAGGCAGGCGGAAATGTTCCGTGACCTGAAGCGCGGCAATTTCGTCGCACTGGGGCCGGCACTCTCGCGCCGGCCGTTGCCGATCACCATCGGCACGGTGGAAACATCGGCGCGTTCCTCCAGCCCGAAGCTGATGCCGTTGCCGGATGCGCCGCAGGATGTCGAGGATCTGATCTTCACGCCGGACCCGGAGGAGTTTTCCAAAGCCATTGTGCGCCGTACGGCGCCAGCGCCGCGTCCCACGACCGATATTCTGGCGGAGCTTTCCCGTTCCGTGCCAGCCGCAAGCCCGGCGCCGACAGAACCGAAGGTCAACCAGTCGGAACTATCGAGCGAGGATCGCGAGGCGAGGGTGGGTGCTGTGCTCTCCGAAATCCTCGACGACCCCGCTTCCGGATTCCGTACGGATTCGGTGCTCTATCAGGAGTTTCTCGTTCGTTTGCGTATGCGCCGGGTTCCCGGTACGCCGATGAGCCTGTCGGAGTTCCGTCGGCGCGTGGCGATTGCCCGCTCCGGTGCAGACGAGGACGTCATGGCGACTGACCAGTGGGCGACGGCGCTCTCGCTGTCCTCCAGCGTCACCGATGACCTCCAGGGCGTCTTCCTGATGCTGGCGAAGGCCGCCATCAGCGGTGAGCCGTGCCCGTCCGACGCGCGTATCGCCCGCGCTTATGGCACGCATTCAGCGCGGCGCGCTCGCCGTCTGCTCAGCTATTTCGAGGAGCAGGGCAGCGTCGTCGTTCACACGGATTTTTCGGGCAAGCGTATCGTTGCCTTCCCGGATATGGGGTCCCAGACCGCGCCTGGCGATGCCAATGCGCCTGATCTGGATGGTGGCGAGCAGGCGGCAGCGGAATAGCTGCCGTATTGTCGCTGAAGAGCGTCTGGCGCTGTTGACAATTCCATGACAACCCCTTACAGACCGCGCCAACGCCGGGCAGAAATGTCCGGTGTTTCATTTGACATGTCCCGTGGCTTTCTCCGTTCGCTAATGTGAGAAGCCTGTCAGAGCTCGAAAACGGAGTTCAGAGGAGGGCGTGTTTCCTTCGTGGTTCGGCAACGGGCCGCGGCAACGTTTGAAAGGAAATGCGATGAGCAAGCGCGAATCGTCCAAGTACAAAATTGACCGCCGTATGGGCGAAAACATCTGGGGCCGTCCGAAGTCCCCGGTTAACCGTCGCGAATACGGCCCGGGCCAGCACGGCCAGCGCCGCAAGGGCAAGCTCTCCGACTTCGGCGTGCAGCTGCGCGCCAAGCAGAAGCTGAAGGGCTACTACGGCGACCTGCGCGAGAAGCAATTCCGCGCCATCTTCGCTGAAGCTGACCGTCGCAAGGGCGACACCTCGGAAAACCTGATCGGCCTGCTCGAATCGCGCCTCGACGCGATCGTCTACCGCGCCAAGTTCGTTCCGACCGTCTTCGCTGCCCGTCAGTTCGTCAACCATGGCCACGTCACGGTCAACGGCGTTCGCGTCAACGTCGGTTCGTACCGCTGCAAGGCTGGCGACGTTATCGAAGTTCGCGAAAAGTCCAAGCAGCTCGTAACGGTTCTGGAAGCCGTTTCTCTCGCTGAGCGCGACGTTCCGGACTACATCGAAGCCGACCACAACAAGATGGTTGCGACCTTCGCCCGCATCCCGGCTCTTGCCGACGTGCCTTACGCCGTCGTCATGGAACCGCATCTGGTCGTCGAATTCTATTCGCGTTAATAAGCGGATAACTTTCTTGATGAATGAAAAGCCGCTCGGTTCGAGCGGCTTTTTTGTCTTTGGAGCGCCTCATGACGGATTTGCAGGCTATTCTCGACGGCATTCATGCGGAGCTTTCGCCGCGCATCGGCGAGGGCAAGGTTGCCGATTATATTCCGGAGCTGGCGAAGGTCGACCCGAAGCAATTCGGCATGGCGATCGCCACCGTTGACGGCGATGTCTACAGCATCGGCGATGCCGGCGTACCCTTCTCCATCCAGAGCATCTCAAAGGTCTTCATGCTGACGCTTGCGCTCGGCAAGGTCGGGGAAAGCCTCTGGAAGCGCGTGGGGCGCGAACCATCGGGCACGTCTTTCAATTCCATCGTTCAGCTCGAGCGAGAGGAAGGCATCCCGCGCAACCCTTTCATCAATGCGGGCGCTATCGCGATCAGCGACGTCGTGCTGGCGGGGCACGAGCCGCGCGAGGCGATCGGCGAGCTTCTGCGCTTCGTGCGCTATGTGGCCGACGACGAGACGATCAGCATCGACGACAAGGTGGCGCGTTCCGAGACGCAGACGGGCTACCGCAATTTCGCGCTCGCCAATTTCATGCGCGCCTATGGCAATATCCACCATCCGGTCGAGCATGTGCTCGGCGTCTATTTCCATCAATGCGCGCTTGCGATGAGCTGCCAGCAGCTTGCCAAGGCGGGGCTCTATCTCGCTGCACGCGGCAGTAATCCGATCACCGGTCACTCCGTCGTTTCGCCGAAGCGGGCGCGACGCATCAATGCGCTGATGCTGACCTGCGGCCACTACGATGGGTCTGGCGATTTTGCCTATCACGTCGGCCTGCCGGGCAAGAGCGGTGTCGGCGGCGGCATTCTCGCCGTGGCGCCGGGCATCGGCTCGATTGCGGCCTGGTCGCCGGGGCTGAACAAGGTTGGCAATTCTCAGCTCGGTGCCGTGGCGCTGGAGATGCTGGCGGCCCGCACGGGCTGGTCCGTATTCGGCGATTGATACCCATGTCTTCTCGTCCCGCTTTCTGCTATCAGCGTGGCGAGATCCAAGGAATGACGGAATGAATATCGCGACCACGGTGAAAGACGAAATCGATATCGAGGCTGAAGATGGCGGCTCTGCCGCGCATCCGATGTTTACCGATGCGCCGCGGTCCGTCTCCTTCAACAAGCTGCGCAAGCGTCTGTTACGGCAGGTGCGCCAGGCTATGGAGGATTTCCAGATGCTGAAGGGCCAGAAGCGCTGGCTGGTCGGCCTTTCCGGAGGCAAGGATTCCTACGGTCTGCTGGCGCTGCTGCTTGATCTGAAATGGCGTGGTCTGCTGCCTGTGGAATTGATCGCCTGTAATCTCGATCAGGGGCAGCCGAATTTTCCGAAGCATGTTCTGCCAGATTATCTGACGAAGATCGGCGTCACCCATCGCATCGAGTATCGCGACACCTATTCGATCGTGAAGGATAAGGTGCCGGAGGGTGCGACCTATTGCTCGCTCTGTTCGCGCCTTCGCCGCGGCAATCTCTATCGCATTGCCCGCGAAGAGGGCTGCGACGCGCTGGTGCTCGGCCATCATCGCGAGGATATTCTCGAAACCTTCTTCATGAACTTCTTCCATGGCGGCCGGCTGGCCTCCATGCCCGCGAAGCTGCTCAATGACGAGGGCGACCTGGTGCTGCTGCGTCCGCTTGCCTATGCGGCCGAGGACGATCTCGCCAAGTTTGCGACAGCCATGCAGTTTCCAATCATTCCCTGCGATCTCTGCGGTTCGCAGGACGGATTGCAGCGCAATGCCATGAAGGACATGCTTGCCGATATCGAGCGGCGCATGCCGGGCCGCAAGGATACGATGCTGCGTGCACTGGCGCATGTGAACCCGTCGCACCTGCTCGACCCGAAACTGTTCGATTTCGCTGGCTTGATGACACAGGGATCTTCCGGCGAGCGAGCGTAAATTCAGCGCTTTTGCCACACCGATGTCATCGAATCGGGCATAAGAGGAAGCCCTTTCAAAACAGAGGCTTCCGATGACCTTCTCCGATACGGATTTCGACTATGTGATGACGATCGTTGCCGAAGCGGCGGCAACTGAAATCATGCCGCGCTTCCGCAATTTGGACGCTGGCGACATATCGGAAAAGACCTCGGCTATCGACCTCGTGACCGAGGCCGATCTTCTGGCTGAGCGTCACATCACCGCGGCGCTGAAGACGCGTTTTCCGAAGGCCGTCATCGTCGGCGAAGAAGCCTATGAGGCTGACAAGTCCGTCGTGCCGGCGCTGGCGCATGCCGAGCTGGCTTTCACCATCGACCCGGTGGACGGCACGTTCAATTTCGCTGCCGGACTGCCGGTCTTCGGGACGATAGTCGCTGTCATCGCCAATGGCGAGACGATCGCCAGCATCATCCATGATCCGGTGCTTGGCGACACCCTGACCGCCGTTAAGGGTGGCGGCGCGTTTTTGCGCCGGCAAACCGGACAGGCGAGGCGGCTTACCGTTGCCGCACCCGCGCCCTTGAGCGCGATGACGGGCGCGATATCCTGGGGTCATATGGACGAACCGGATCGGTCGCGCATCTGCGGCAACCTGTCCAAGACCCGGATGGTTTTCTCAGTGAATTGCTCGGCTTACGAATATTGGATGGTGGCTTCAGGCAAGTGGCACTTCATCGGCCATTCAAAGCTGATGCCGTGGGATCATCTTGCCGGCGTGCTGGCGCATCAGGAAGCAGGTGGTTATACCGCCAAATTCGATGGCACGCCCTACCGACCCGGCGAGACGACGGGCGGCATTATTTCTGCGCCGGATGAGGAAAGCTGGCGGATGATCCGTCGCGAGATCATCGGCGCTTGACGCGAAAGGAAAAAGCATGACATCGCTCGTTGACGTTACCACGCTTGCTCATGTGCTGCGCCGCGCGGCACAGACGGAGATCCTGCCGCGTTTTCGCAGGCTGGGCAGCGACGATATCCGCGCCAAGAGCGAGGCGACGGATCTGGTGACGGAAGCCGATGAGCGTGCCGAGCATATGATAAAAGCCGAGGTTGCGCGGCTCTGGCCGGAAGCTTTGTTCGTCGGCGAGGAATCGGTTGCGGCCGACCCGTCGCTATTGGCCAAGCTCGCGGATGCCGATCTCGCAATCATCGTTGATCCGGTCGACGGCACATTCAATTTCGCGGCCGGCATTCCGGCGTTCGGCGTCATGGCTTCGGTCGTCTCGAAGGGCGAGACGGTCGCCGGCATCATCTTCGATCCGATGGGCGACGATTGGGTGCTGGCGGAACGCGGCAGCGGTGCCTGGCTGCGGCGGCCGGATGGCGAGACGCTGCGTCTCAAAGTGTCCCAGTCGGTTCCGCTGGAAGAGTTGGTCGGCATGGCAGCGACGGGCTTCCTGCCCAAGGGAAAGCGCGCGGAGATCATGGGTAATCTCGCCAAGGTACGCTACACGACCTGCTATCGCTGTGCGGCTCATGAATACCGCACGCTCGCAGGGGGCTATGTGCACTATCTCATGTATAACAAGCTGATGCCTTGGGATCATCTGGCGGGGTCGCTGATATCAGCCGAAGCCGGCGCCTATGTCCGCCGCTTTGACGGTTCAGCCTATCTGCCGCATCATCTCGATGGCGGGCTGCTGATCGCCGCGGACAAGGATACCTGGGAATTGCTGCGGCGCGAGGTCTTCACCCTCTGAGGTGAGCAGCGCGCTACGATTGCCGGTACGACCCCTTGGAAAGTAACGGCTGGAGGGCTATCTTTGCTCCAACAGGCAAGAGCCTTGGTCGGCGCTTGCCGCGAGGATGAGACAGATGTCCGAGACGAGCCGCAAGCTGACCACCATCTTCTGCGCCGATGTGCAGGACTACACGCGCCTTATGGGCAAGGACGAGGAGGGGACGCTTTCGACCCTTCGTCGTTACCGCGATGCGATGAAACGGCTGATCGAAGCGCACGGCGGCCGTGTCATCAATACCTGGGGTGATGGCGTCTTTGCCGAGTTTCCCAGCGTTGTCGAGGCTGTGCGCGCAGCGATTGACACGCAGAATGAGCTTGCCGGCTACAATGCCGTAAGCGATCCCGACAAGCAGATGCTGTTCCGTATCGGGCTCAATCTCGGCGACGTGATCGCCGATGGCGACGATCTTTATGGCGATGGCGTCAATATTGCGGCCCGGCTGCAATCACGCGCCGTACCGGGCGGTATCGTCATTTCCAACACGGTCTATGACCAGGTCCGCAACAAGGTTGCGGTCGGCTTCGATTTCCTTGGCCAGCTCGATGTCAAGAACATCGAGGGCGGTGTGCCGAGCTATGCGGTGCGGATCGGTGGCGTGCAGGTTGTCGATACCACGTCAGACTATCGTTCGGCTCCACCTCCCTCGCGGGCGCCCGAAGCCCCCGAACCCGCTGCGGCTCGAGAGGCGGCGATGCCCCTGGATTGGCGGCGCAGTTACGGTGGGGTGCTTATCGTCTGCGTCGGTCTCGCCGCGCTCAACGGGCTGACCTGGCATGGCGATCTCTGGGCGAAATGGCCCATACTTGCCATTCTGTGGGCTGCTGCATTCCGTTACGTTCGCAGCAACAGGCAGATCGATATGGCTATTGCGAGCCTTGTCATCACAGGTATCGGCATCGTGATGATCAATCTGTTCACCTGGCATGGAACGCCATGGGCTATGTGGCCGCTATTCGGTCTTGCGATCGCTGCGGCGCTGCGCTGGGTCAGCCGCCCGCGCAGCGACGCATAACGAAGTGAGACATGTTAAAGCATTTCCGTTTTTAAACGGAGTCACGGAAATGCTCTATCTCTTTGTTTTCACGCAATTCCGGACACAAACCGCTTCGCACTTTTGCTGGAATTGCTCTAGACGTGCCCCATGCCCGGCTCCAGTGCCGGCGTATCGCCGGGATGGGTGAAGAGCTTGCCGCGTTCCGCCCACAGCGTTGCAACGATCGCCAACGCACCGAATACCGTGAAACCGGCGAGCAACGGCTGTGCCGTGCCATCGAACATCTGACCGACGACGCCGCCGAGGAGAACGCCGACCGTGGTGGACACCGAGCTGGTGATTGCGGCCGCCGTTCCTGCCAGATGGCCCATCAGCTCCAGGCTGATGGCCATGCAGTTGGTGGTGATAACAGCAAACATCATCAACATCACCGAGATCAGTATGTAGATGAAGGTGAAGCTCGGCTGACCGAACATGCCGACGATGTAGCCGATGGCGCCTAAAACGGTGAAAACGATCATGGCGGCATGGGAAATGCGGCGCATGCCGAAGCTTCGGACGAAATAGCCATTGGCAAACTGTGCGACGGCCGTGCCGGCTGCCGTTGCCGCAAAGGCGATCGGGAACGTGTCTCCAAGCCCGTAGACTTCACCGAAAACCTGCTGCACAGAGACGATATAAGCGCAGATGACGCCGGTGTAGAGTGTCAGGCCGATCATGTAGCCGCAGGTGATGCGGTTGGTCAGCACCGTCTTGAAGCCGGAAAGAACCGACGCGACCGAGAGCGGCAGGCGCTCTTCAACGGGCAGCGTCTCCTTCATACGGAAGAAGGCGACCAGGAAGAGGCCGGCACTGACGATGCCGAGCAGGATGAAAATCCACTGCCAGTTCGAATAGGCGACGATCATCTGGCCGACGAAGGGCGCCACCATCGGCATGATCATGAAAACGATCATCACATAGGACATGACGCGCGCCATTTCGCGGCCGCCGAAGCAATCGCGGACGATGGCAAGCGTCGTGATGCGCACGGCTGCGGCGCCGACGCCCTGCGCAAAACGCATCGCCAGCAGGGCAAAAAGGCTGCCGCTCCAAGCCGCGGCAAACAGGGTCACCGTATAGAAGGCCAGACCGCCGAGCAGGATGTATCGCCGGCCATAGGTATCCGACAGGCTGCCGAAGAAAAGCTGGCAGATGCCGAAGCCGAGGAAATAGACGCCGATGACGAGCTGGGTGTCGTTCGGGTTGGCGACATGCAGCGACTGACCGATATTCGGCAGCGCCGGCAGCATGCTGTCGATGCCCATGGAGATGCTGGCCGTCATCAGGGCGATCGTGAGGATGAATTCCACGATGCCGAGGCCGATGCGGCTGGAACCGGATTGCGCCGGCTGCTGGGCCGGCTGCTGGGATTGAGGCGGGGTTGTCATGCGAATATGCCTGTCAATGTAAAGCGAGAGACTGGTCGGCTGGCGGCGGCGCATTGTGCGGGCGGAACAGCTTTCCCTTCTCAGCGATCAGCACGAAGACGACGCCAATGAGGGAAACGGTGAAATAGCCGATGACCATCGGCGTTGCCGTGCCGTTATAGAACTGCCCGATGCAGGCGCCGATCGACGCGCCGCCAACCGTGCTCATGAAGCCGAGTACGGAGGATGCCGTGCCGGCGACGTGGCCGAGAGGCTCCATTGCCAGAGAGTTGAAGTTGGAGCCGATCCAGCCGAACTGGAACATGGCCAATGCGAAAAAGACCATGAACAACGGGAATGGCATCGGCGCAGGCCCGTAGAGCTGCACCAGCAGCCAACAGAAGGTGATGGCGACAAAGCCGAGCAGGGCCGTGTGCGACAGCCGGCGCATGCCGAACCGGCCGACGAATTGCGAGTTGACGAAGGACGACAGGGCCATGAACGCCGCCACGCCGCCGAACGCTAGCGGCGTATAGACGCCGAGGCCGTAGATATTGTTGTAGATCTGCTGAGCGGAATTGATGAAGCCGAACAACGCGCCGAACAGGAACGTGCTCGCCAGGGTGTAACAGAGCGCTACCCGGTCCGTCAGAACGATCTTGAAGCCAGCGGCGACCGATCTGACGGTGAGGGGACGGACATTTTCAGGCTTCAGCGTCTCTGGCAGCCGGAAATACATCCAGACACCGACGAGCGTCGCCATGGTGCCGATGAAGACGAAGATCATGTGCCAGGTGCTGACGAGCATGATGATCTGGCCGCTTCCGGGCGCGATGACCGGAACGATCATGAAGACCATCATGATGAGCGACATCACTTCAGCCATCAGGCGGCCGCCGAAGACGTCACGGACGATCGAGACGGTGATGACGCGGGTTGCCGCCGAGCCGAGGCCCTGAATGAAACGGAGCGCCAGCAAACCGGCAAAGGACGGAATGAGGGCAATGCCGAATGCCGAAATCACGTAGATGATGATGCCGACCAGGAGCGGCTTGCGGCGGCCGAAACGATCCGACAGAGGGCCGTAGATGAGTTGTGCCGAGCCGAAGCCGATCAGATAGGCCGTCACCACATATTGCCGGTGATTCTCGTTCATCACGCCGAGGCTGGAGCCGATCTGCTGCAGCGCGGGAAGCATGATGTCGATGGCGAGCGAATTAATCGCCATGAGGAAGGCCGCGAGTGCGATGAACTCACGTTTGCCCATGGGCAATTGCCCATGGGACATGGCCTGGGATGAAGTCGTCACGGTTTTATTCCCATAAACATGTCAAGGGCGCCGCCCGCCGGCAGCGCCTTATCGATCAAATTGAACTATGGAAACCGGACGGGGGAGCCCGGTGCCCGGTCAGGCGGCGCCGCGAACGCTGATGCCGTGTTCCTGAAGGTGTTGCTGCAACTCGCCAGCTTGAAACATTTCACGAACGATGTCGCAGCCGCCGATGAATTCGCCCTTCACGTAAAGCTGCGGAATGGTCGGCCAGTTCGAATAGTCCTTGATGCCTTGACGGATTTCGGCGTCGGCAAGGACGTTGATGCCCTTATAATCGACACCGACGTAGTCGAGAATCTGGACCACCTGGCCGGAGAAACCACACTGCGGGAACTGGGGCGTGCCTTTCATGAAGAGAACGACGTCGTTGTTCTTAACTTCGTTGGCGATGAATTCCTGAATGCCGCTCATTGTCCAGTTCCTTTCACATGCGGGGTCAAGGTCCGCAGCGTTACATATGATCCTTAAATAGCAAGCACCCGGCTTGATTTCCAGCCGCAAAACGTAGGTGCCGTCTTTTTCATCGCATGAATGGATTTTCGGCACCAGTCGTTAAGAAGAGCGTCTGGAAAGTGTTGATTGGATATCTTTTCTGAACAGTGCGTTTTGGAATCGCCTCTTCAACTCCAAGCCTGAACAACACACATCAAATTAAAATCAAGGGACGATTAATATTAGTATGCTACCTAATTTACAAACCATCGGTATGTTTGTTAAAGTCTGCCGATTGATGCGATCTGGCGTGTATCGGCCCCTTGTGAGCATTGCATTCGCATTTTTGAGGGAGCGGACTCCATGAGCCACCATCACTATTCAGACGGGCAGGTTGGTGAAGAGCGGGAATTTTATAGCTCAGAAGATACGAGTGAAGGCGAGCGGGAATATTACGAGCATGTGCGCGCACCACGAGCATCGATTCTGAACAGCACTGTGACCGTAAGTGCCATAGTGCTTATTCTGAGCATCGCTTTCGGTTACCGGGCCTCGACCGCGCCGACGCCGCAATCGACCACGCCGCCGGTTGCGGAGAAAATCATGACGGCGCCACCGGTAGACTCCTGTGCCGATATCTCTCCATATCCGGGCCGGGAATGCTGATATGTCGGAATTTTGGAGTTTTACTCGTTGGCACGGCGAACAGGCCGGCTGAGGACGGTTGCGCTTCCGTTGCGTAGGCTCACATGATTGTAAACGTTTGATCCTATCTTTTTGTTTTTTGGATGATTTGTTGCAAGCTGCCATGAAAAAGCCAGCAGGTTATGATCTTGGCAATTTCCAGATTTCATCAGTGCTGCTGGCGCCCCGGGGACAGACTACAATATGAATCCTATCAAGAAGAGGGTGGTTCTCCACTTCCCTGGCTTCGAGCCGCTGGATGCTGCCGCACATCGGGCTCGTTACGAGCGTTCAGCCCGGCAGAGTGCCGCCGCCTGGGATTTTTCCACCTCGGTGGGGGAATTGAAGAATTTTGGCCGGGCGCCGTATTTCGATGTCACGGCGACAGCTGCGGACTGGCATACCCAAAGCCGCATTCATATCGTCGATCATAACGACCTGGTTGCCGTCCTGAACGGCAGGCCGTTCTTCACTCGGCTCCTGCAGGGCTATCTTGCTGCCGCAAGAGTTGCCATTTCGGGCGGCATGACCGGCTATTTCCGTCATGCTTGGCGCTTCGGCCTGTTCTTTATCTTTCCCTTTCTGCTGATGCTTGCGGGGCTGGTTCTCAGCCTGTCGATCGCATTTACGCCAATCCTCTTCGGATTGCCGGCGTGGAGCCATATCGGCAGTATCGCGCTCGCGGTCGCCTTCTTCGTCTATGTCTTCCTGCCGCAGGCCGAGATGCTGCATACTCTGCATCTTTTCTCCGACTGGGAGATGGCTGTGGCGATGGCGGGTCTGAACGGAATAGGCGCCGAACAGTGGCTGGAGGCGAGCGCCGTCAGCGTCCGGCACGCCTTGGATGAGCCTGACGTCGAAGAATTCGTCATCTCCTCGCACAGCATGGGCTCATCCGTGGCAGCTCATGTGGTCGGCCTGTTGCTCGAGCGCGAGCCGGAACTGCTGCAGGGCAAACGCGTGGTGTTTACGACGCTTGGCAGTGCCATCCTGCAATGCGCGCTCATGCGACCGGCAAAGGTGCTGCGCTCACGCGTGGGGTTGATCGCACGCTGCAAGGACATCTTCTGGCTCGACGTGCACTGTCTGACCGATGCGATCCATTTTTACAAGACAAAGGTCGCCGCCGTTTGCGGACATGAGGATGCCCGGCAGGCTTCCATCCTCTTCGTGCGCTTCAAGCAGATGCTCTCGGAAAAGCATTACAAGAAGATCAAGCGCGATTTCCTGCGGGTTCACCGGCAATATGTGCTCGGCCCCGATGTAAGGGCATTCTTCGATTTCACGCTGATGACGGCCGGTCCGCTGCCGGCCTCGGACTTCGCTGAATTCTCACCGAAGAGAATGCCGGAGCTAAGTTTCAACTCCGGCGAAGAGGCCCAGGCGCTCTCAGTCGGGCGCTGACGTCTGCAGCGCCAGGGCGTGCAGCACGCCGCCCATATTGCCCTTCAGGGCATCATAGACCATCTGGTGCTGCTGCACGCGGCTCTTGCCGCGGAAGGCTTCCGCGACAACTTCGGCGGCATAGTGATCGCCATCCCCGGCCAGGTCGCGAATCGTCACCTTGGCGCCGGGAATGCCGGCCTTGATCATGTCTTCGATATCGCCGGGGTTCATGGGCATGAGTGGTACCTCGATTATTCAGCGGCAGCGAGCGCGCTGCCGTCCATGAAGGCAGGAAACCACGATTCATGCGCCTCGCGCAACTGTTCAACCGGAAGCGTTAACAGGCCATCGACAACGAGTGCGTCACCGCCGACCGTACCAAGACGGCGGAAGGGCACGCCGGCACTTTCGGCGTTGATGCAGACGAAATCAGCGACATCGGCAGGAACCGCGATCACGTAGCGGGCCTGATCTTCCCCGAAAAGTGCTGCATGCGGCAGCGTCCGGCCTTCGCTGAGGTCGATGCGCAGACCCTTGCGGGATGCCATCGCCATTTCTGCCAGGGCAAGTGCGAGACCGCCGGATGAGATGTCGTGGCAGGCCGTGACCTGGCCGTTGCGGATTGCTGAGCGGATGAAGTCGCCGTTGCGGCGTTCGGCAAAGAGATCGACTTCCGGGGCCGGGCCATCGGTCGAGCCAATGATATCGCGAAGATAGATCGACGAGCCGAGGTGGCTGCCGTCGAGGCCGATCATCAGCACGCGGTCGCCTTCGGAGGCGGAGCCGATGCGAGCCATCGCCTTCCAGTCCGGCAGCAGGCCGACGCCAGCAATGGTCGGGGTCGGTAGGATCGCGACGCCGTTGGTTTCATTGTAGAGCGAGACGTTGCCGGAGACGATCGGGAAATCCAGTGCACGGCAGGCTTCGCCGATGCCCTTGATGGCGCCGACGAACTGGCCCATGATTTCGGGCTTTTCCGGATTGCCGAAATTCAGGTTGTCGGTCGCAGCCAGCGGCTCAGCGCCGGTTGCGGTGATGTTGCGCCAGCATTCCGCCACGGCCTGCTTGCCGCCTTCGAACGGATCGGCTTCGACATAACGAGGGGTGACGTCGGAGGAGAAGGCGAGGGCCTTGGTCGGATGGCCTTCGACGCGGACGACGCCGGCGTCACCGCCGGGAAGCTGCAGCGAGTTGCCCTGGATCAGCGTGTCGTACTGTTCGTAGACCCAGCGGCGGCTGGACTGGTTGGCGGAGCCAACGAGTGTCAGCAGAGCCTGGCCGTAGTCTTCCGGCGCGGCAACGAGATCGGCGGGCAGGGCAGCGCGCTTGTCGGATTCACGCCAGGGACGGTCATATTCCGGCGCCTGGTCGCCGAGATCCTTGATCGGCAGGTTGGCGACTTCCTCGCCTTGATGGATGACGCGGAAGCGCAGATCGTCGGTCGTCTTGCCGACGATAGCAAAATCCAGGCCCCACTTGACGAAGATCGCCTTGGCGACGGCTTCCTTTTCCGGCTGCAGCACCATGAGCATACGCTCCTGGCTTTCCGACAGCATCATTTCGTAAGCCGTCATGTGCTCTTCGCGCACCGGCACCTTGTCGAGATCGAGTTCGATGCCGAGGTCGCCCTTGGCGCCCATTTCGACGGCCGAGCAGGTGAGGCCGGCGGCCCCCATGTCCTGGATGGCGATGACGGCGCCCGTCTGCATCAGCTCCAGGCAGGCTTCCAGAAGGCATTTTTCGGTGAAGGGGTCGCCGACCTGAACGGTCGGGCGCTTTTCTTCGATCGATTCGTCGAATTCGGCCGATGCCATGGTCGCACCGCCGACACCGTCACGGCCGGTCTTGGCGCCGAGATAGACGACAGGCAGGCCGACGCCCTTGGCTTCCGACAGGAAGATGGCATTGGACTTGGCAAGGCCGGCCGCGAAGGCGTTGACGAGGATATTGCCGTTGTAGCGCGCATCGAACTCGACTTCGCCGCCGACTGTCGGAACGCCGAAGGAATTGCCATAGCCGCCGACGCCGGCAACAACGCCGGAAACGAGATGGCGGGTCTTCGGATGATCGGGCTCGCCGAAGCGCAGCGCGTTCATGGCGGCGACCGGGCGAGCGCCCATGGTGAAGACGTCGCGCAGGATGCCGCCGACGCCGGTCGCAGCGCCCTGATAGGGCTCGATGTAGGACGGGTGGTTGTGGCTCTCCATCTTGAAGACGACGCAGTCGCCATCATCGATATCGACGACGCCGGCATTTTCGCCCGGGCCCTGGATGACGCGCGGTCCCTTGGTCGGCAGGGTACGAAGCCACTTCTTGGAGGACTTGTATGAGCAGTGTTCGTTCCACATGGCCGAGAAGATGCCGAGTTCGGTGAAGGAAGGCTCGCGGCCGATCAGATCCAGAATGCGCTGATACTCATCCGGCTTCAGGCCGTGGGCGGCAATCAGTTCGGGGGTGATCTGGATCGAATTGGAAATGGTCATGGGCGCTCGAGGGTCCTTGCCTGTAAAGGGTTGAAGGCCGGTCAGGGATCGGGGTCTCTTTAGCGCAAGTCTCCCTGTCGTGCGACAGGAAAATCACCGGCGTTCACAACACGCCGGCATTCATGCCGAAGAAGTCAAGCGAGCGGCCACTGGCGGCCGCTCCACGAAATCAGAATTTGTAGCCGACCATGAGGCCGACACGCGTCATGCCGCCGTTGTGGCCGTCGCAAAGATTGGCATTCGAGGAATGCGCGATCTGCGCCATCATGTTCCAATGGCTGTCGAAATTGTATCCGAGCCCGGCATATTCGCGGAAAAGAAAGCGACAGCCGAGCATCGGGCCGTGTTCTCTCCAGTTATCGATATTGCCGTTATGCCAGGTTCCACCGAAGCCGACTTCCGTGAAGATGCCGTTGCTATGGGTCAGCGTCCAGGAAAGGCCGCCATAGACCTGCGTCGCAGAGCCCGCTGTGCCGATCGATGTGCCGAGGTGAATACGCGGATGGGTCAGCTGATCCTTCCAGTCGGCGGTCGGGTTATAGCCGAACGGATTGAAGAGTACCTGGACATCTGGAAACACACCGTTCTCGTGCTCATTACCGTTCTGGATAGAGCCGCTTGCGCCGAAGCGCAATTCATCGAATATCTTGACTTGAGGGGCAGGGGTGGCGGCCACCGCGTCTGCAGCGGTTGCGACGGATTGACCTGCAACAATTATCGAACTGACCGCCAGAAAACTCGTAACTAAATGCTTGCTTACAAAGTCTGCAATAGCCATGCACTCCCCCTAGTGTGGCGGGCGAATCCTCACTTTCATTGATAGAATGTTAGTGTCCTAAGTGTCGAGATGGCGAAATCGCAATTGCGCAAGATGTGTGTCAATAAATTGATAAGGCTTGCTTAAATGTGACTATCGTAACCCGATGAGCCGTTTTCCAGCAACCTGCGTAATGTCATGAAGCCTGCGGCGACATCTTCTCGCTGTGGAGGCGACGAAAAGGCGACACGGACCCTGTGGAAAACCCGTTCGATTCGAGCCGCCTTGAACTCGTCTTCATCATCGATCAACACCCCCTCGGTAAGGGCGGCGTTCTTGAATGTGCCTGATAGCCAGGGTTCGGGCAGCTTTAGCCACAGGAACGGCAGATGCGGATGCGAATTGAATTCAAAGCCCGCCAATGCTTCACGCGCCAGCTGCTCGCGTGCCTTGATTTCTTCGACCGCCTTGCGACGCAATTCCAAGGCGTGACCGCCAAGGACGAGCCGGGCGCAGGTTTCGGCCAGGATGAAGGGCAGGCCGCCCGTCGTCATCTTATGGGTGACTTTGATGCGCTGGGCGAAATGTGGCGGGCAGGCGACCCAGCCGCCGCGCACGCCAGCTGTCACCGATTTCGACAGGCTGCTGACCACGAAAGTCCGTTCCGGCGCGATGTCGGCCATCAGTGGGTTCTGGTCACCGGTCATGCCGCCATATAGGTCGTCCTCGATCAGCCAGACGCTGTGCCGGCGCGCAATGGCGGCAATCGCCCGGCGTCTTGCCTCGGGCATTGTCACCAGCGTGGGATTATGGGCTGTTGGCATCAGGAAGGCGAGGCGCGGATGCTGCTGCTGGCACAGGCGCTCGAAATCTTCGGGGATCATGCCGTGCTCGTCCGAATCCACCAGGATCGTGCGGCGTCCGAGTAAGCGCGCGGCGCGGCTGATCTGCGTATAGGTGAGATTCTCGAAAACGATCTTGTCGCCCGGCGAGGTAACGGCCGATATGACCGCAATGGTGCCGGCATGGGCGCCGAGCGTCGGCACGATTGTATCGATTGCCGGCTGCCAGCCATTACGGGCAAGCCAGATCTGCCCCGCCTCGAACCAGCTTGCCGGGAAGTTCCGCGAATAGGAGGAGATTTCCGTCTGGTGCTCGCTGCTGATGTCGGCAAAGAGTTTGCCGATGATCGCGCCCTGGCCGATGTCGGGGGCGGCGGTTGTGTCGAAGCGGATCTTGGCATCCGGCGTATTCAGGCCGCGGGTACCGGCGAGGGCCTGCGTGATCGGATCGACGAGCTCGATCTGCTTGCCGTTCGAGCGCTCCAGAACATAGGTGCCGCGGCCGACTTCGCCGGCCACGAGGCCGCGTTCGTGCACGAGGGCATAGGCCCTGCTCACTGTGCCGATGGTCACACCGATATCATAGGCAAGATTGCGCTGTGGTGGCAATTTCGTGCCTGGCGGCAATACGCCGTGGGTAATGGCGTGTTCTATGGCGTCGGCGACGCGGATATAGACCGGGCCGGTTCCGCTGGAAATGTCAGGCAGCCAATTTGTCATAATGACAATTTCCTAGATTGTCCCTGTCATCAAGTCAAGAGTATGAGTCAATTTGTATCGTTTGGCTCGATGCATCGAAATTGTCACCATCGTGTGGAAATAAGGATGAGTACAATGGCTACAATCTGTTCGACCGAAGCGGGAGATCCCCGCGCGGCGGGCGTGGGAATTAGAGCGGCGCAGCCAAGGCCGTATCTGATGCGCCGGCTGTGGGCGCTTTACGCGCATTGGCTGGAGAAGCGCGAGGGACGGCGGGTGCTGAGAGATTTGACGGACGACCAGTTGCTCGACATTGGCCTGACGCGTCGCGAGGCGGCAAAGGAAGTCAATAAGTCGTTCTTTTGGGATTGAGCTGACGGCGCGAGCCCATCTCGGCATCAACCTGCCTGGCATTTACTTGAGGCCCTGAACGGAATGAACGAAATCGGCGCGCTCCTCGACGCCGATTTTCGGCAGGATATGGACCTCGTAGCCGAGTGCGGGATATGCGGCGCCCAGCCGCTCGTATTCCGCGATTGCCGCCTCGAGATCGTGCCTTCGCTCTCTATCGCCGACATAGATTTCCGGCCATGGCGGCGTCAGGAAAACATGTGTGTTGTAGCGGTGCAGTTGAGCGAGCGAGGCCAGGACGGATTCGCCGGTCAGATGTTCGAGCGCCGATGCGGCGTCGATCAGTCCTCTGTCGAAAAAGACCATGCCGGATAATTTTGCAGCCGTCTCGCGGTCGGCCAGCGACATGGCGATCGCCCGGCGGGCAAATGCCGGTGCGTCTACCCACGGCAGGGCAGAACCGTCGCCTTGCAATTCCTCGATGACAATGCGACGTCCCGGTTCTTCGACCACGTGATGGCCACGGCGCTTGAGCGCCTCAAGCAACGTCGATTTGCCGCCGCCGGAGCAGCCCGAGAGAATGATAAATCTGTCCATGACAATGATCCCTGCGCAGAGGGCACGTCATGCGCCGGCTGCGAGGCCTCCCCAGGAAGCGGGAAAGCCTAGGGCCATCGACTTAGCTGCAAGCCTTTGAGCCGCCAGCCCAGCGATTGACGTCGCCCGTGATACGGCCGCCGGAGGCGCCGCCCATCATCGGACCGAAGGCCTGCAGCTGTGCGGGATTGCCTTCCGCTTGCACAACGAGCGACGGCCTGCCGGTCGGATGTTTCTTGTCGACCACGAGGATGCGTGGGCGACCGGTAAAGGAATTGAGTTCCGGAGCAAGCTGATAGCTAGCAAAAGCCGGGTCCGAAGACTTGAACCAGCAGGCATTGGCATTGAGCATGATGCGCTCCATCGTCGACAGGGCGCTGTGATCGGTCGCGGTGATGCTCGGCGGACGCGGACCGCACGAGGTGACCAGCAGTCCAAGCATCGCGATGGCAGCGGCGGAATAAAGTCCTGTCGGGAGGCGAGGGCGCATCGATCTCTTTCCAATGAGGCGGTTTATGCTGTTCTGTCGAAGGTTGCCGGATACCCAACCGGCGCCTTGCTTATTTCTGCAAAGACGCCGATTTTATGGTTTCGATCGCGAATTGACCAATGATCAGGCTGCAACAACGCCGAGCGCGGAGGCGAAGAGGCCGCGGCCGTCGCTGCCGCCATGGGCTGCCTCGATCAGATTTTCCGGATGCGGCATCATGCCGAGCACATTGCCCTTGGCATTCATGACGCCGGCGATATCGTTGACCGAGCCGTTGGGGTTCGTGCCTTCGGCATAGCGGAAGACCACCTGGCCATTGTCTTCGATCGCTTTCAGCGTCTCGGCATCGGCAAAATAATTGCCGTCATGATGTGCGACCGGGCTGCGGATGACCTGGCCCTTGGCATAGGCGGCGGTGAAATCCGTCTCGGCATTGACGACTTCAAGCTTCACTTCGCGGCAGACGAATTTCAGCGAGGCATTGCGCATCAGCGCGCCCGGCAGCATGCCGGCTTCCAGCAGAATCTGGAAACCGTTGCAGACGCCCAAAACCTTGACGCCCTTATCGGCCTTGTCCTTGATCGCCTGCATGATCGGCATGCGAGCCGCGATCGCGCCGCAGCGCAGGTAGTCGCCGTAGGAGAAGCCGCCGGGAATGACGATCAGGTCGACATCCGGGATCTCGGTTTCCGTCTGCCAGACGGTCACTGGTGCCTGACCGGAAATCTTGGTCAGCGCCGCGATCATGTCGCGATCGCGATTGAGGCCGGGGAGTTGGACGACTGCTGATTTCATGGTGCTGTTCCCGCAATAGGCGAAGAGTAATCGCTGGAATGTGCTTCGTGAGCCATACTCCATTGCCTCAGGCAAAGAAAGGATGGCTCGCGAAAGAGGACAATCAGTCGATCGAAATGCTGAAGTTCTCGATGACCGTATTGGCGAGAAGCTTTTCGCACATGGCCTTGAGATCGGCTTCGGCCTTGTTCTTGTCGGTACCTTCCAGCTCGAGATCGAAGACCTTGCCCTGGCGGACCTGATGGACGCCGTCAAAGCCGAGTGCGCCGAGTGCGCCTTCGATTGCCTTGCCCTGCGGATCGAGAACGCCGTTCTTCAGCGTGACGGTTACACGAGCCTTGATCACGATTGTCCTTCCTGAACTTACTTGACGAGAACCGGTCCCGTGCCGCGCACGGGTTCGTTTTCATTGATGATACCGAGGCGGCGAGCCACTTCGGAATAGGCTTCGAGCAGGCCGCCCATGTCGCGACGGAAGCGGTCCTTGTCCATCTTTTCGCGGGTTTCGATATCCCACAGACGGCAGCTGTCCGGCGAGATTTCGTCGGCGAGGATGATGCGCATCATGTCGCCTTCGAAGAGGCGGCCGCATTCGATCTTGAAATCGACCAGCTGAATGCCGACGCCGAGGAAGAGGCCGGTCATGAAGTCGTTGACGCGGATGGCAAGCGCCATGATGTCGTCGAGCTCGGCGGGATTGGCCCAGCCGAAAGCCGTGATGTGCTCTTCGGAGACCATCGGGTCTTCGAGCGCGTCGGACTTGTAGTAGAATTCGATGATCGAGCGCGGCAGAACCACGCCTTCCTCGATGCCGAGGCGTTTGGAGAGCGAGCCGGCGGCGACATTGCGCACGACGATCTCGAGCGGAATCATCTCCACTTCCTTGATCAGCTGCTCGCGCATGTTGAGACGGCGGATAAAATGCGTGGGGATGCCGATCTTGTTCAGATGGCTGAAGATATACTCGCAGATGCGATTGTTCAGAACACCCTTGCCATCGATGACTTCGTGCTTCTTCTTGTTGAAGGCGGTGGCGTCGTCCTTGAAGAACTGGATCAGCGTGCCCGGCTCAGGCCCCTCGTAAAGGATCTTGGCCTTGCCCTCGTAAATACGGCGGCGACGGTTCATTGGTATTGTTCTCTGTCTTTGGCGCTCATGGGACAGCGCAAGTGGATCGTGTGTGGGCGTCCCCATAACGGATAAGAAGCGAATTCACAATCCGCCTGCGCCTCCTTCCTCGGAATTCCGGCCCTGGCGGGGTGCCAAAGCAAGATTCGGGGTCCAGTCATGGCCTGTTTTACAGGCTTTTATCTGACGATGGAATGAAGGTGCCCGGTACTTCACAGGCTAGTGAGGCGAGGCATGCCTCTATCCAACGTCAATTACCGATAATACTACGGCTTCAGCTGGCTGAGAAACTTGGCAAAGACCATCGTGCCTTCAGGCCAGGGGCCGTGGCCGGATTCGGTGTTAATATGGCCGGCCTCGCCGGCATCGATCAGCATCGAACCCCAGCTGTTGGCGATTTCATCAGCATGTTCGTAGCTGCCGAAAGGATCGTTGCGGCTAGCGATCGTGATCGACGGAAACGGCAGGGGATCGCGCGGATAGGGGCCGAAGGTCATCAGATGCTTCGGCCTGATGGCCGGATTGGCAACATCGGGCGGCGCGACGAAGAAGGCGCCTGCGACCTTGTTGCGGAAATGCGGGATCGCATGGATCACCGAGGGAACACCGAGCGAATGCGCGACAAGCACGACGGGCTTGTCCGAGGCATTCACCTCCTCGGCGATACGGGCCACCCAATCGTCGCGCACAGGCTTCGACCATTCCGCCTGTTCCACGCGCCGCGCGGTCGAGAGCTTCTGCTCCCAGCGCGTCTGCCAGTGGTCGGGGCCGGAATTGGTATAGCCGGGGATGATGAGAATGTTTGCGTCGGAGGCTTTCATGATTTCGCCGATGTGGAAAAGGGGAGCCCAACTGTCAAGGGAAAAAGGCGACAATTGCGGCAAAATTTGCTAGGATCGCCGTTGCCGGTAGCGAATGACGATGGCGGCAACCATTTTGCCGCCATCCTGCACCGCCAGCCGAGCACCACGGTTGAGGAGGAGAGCATTATGACGGCCTTTCACGTCATGGCCGGAGCGGACCACACTTTTACGCGTCCCGCCATCCGTAAGATCGGTATCGCCGATCTCGTCGATGCCCTGAAGATGGGGCTGGACGATTTCAGCGAAAAGCCATCGCATTATGTCTTCTTGTGCCTGATGTATCCGATAGCCGGCATTGCGTTGGCGATCTGGAGCACCGACCAGAATCTGCTGCCCTTGCTGTTTCCGCTGATGTCCGGCTTTGCCCTGCTCGGACCTCTCGCCGCGATAGGTCTTTACGAGATCAGCCGGCGGCGGGAAAAGGGGCTGGATACGTCATGGAGCCACGCGTTCGATGTGCGCTTCTCGTCGGCGTTGCCGTCGATCATCGTTGCCGGTCTCATGCTGTTCGGCTTGTTCATTGTCTGGCTCTTCGTGGCGCAGAGCATCTACTTCACTTATTTCGGCGATGGTGTCCCTCCGACGCTTTCATCCTTCGTGTCGAGCGTGCTGACGACGCGCGAGGGCATGGCGATGATGGTTTGGGGCGATCTGATCGGCTTCGTCTTCGCTCTCGTCGCGCTGGTGACAACTGTCGTTACTTTCCAGCTGCTGTTGGATCGTGATGTCGGGGTCGTCGCCGCGATCGATGCCAGCATCCGGGCGACGCTGACCAATCCGGTGCCGATCGCGGTCTGGGGCCTGACCGTGGCGGCGCTGCTGGTGGTCGGCACCATCCCGATCTTTGCCGGGCTGGCGGTTGTCATGCCGGTTCTCGGTCATGCATCCTGGCACCTCTATCGCAAGCTGATTGTGGCCGAGGGCTAGATAAAGCCGGCATCGGCGGAAGCCGTCATCATTGGAACCGGAGCGCGGTTTCTTACGTTGATCCGCATCATCAGGAGATGCGGATCATGGCGCGGCTTACGCATATTTTCACTCGTTTCGCAGTCGTTGTCTCGGAATGGACCGGCAAACCGGCCATCTTCGTGCTCGCCCTGTTCTCCGTCGTTCTCTGGGGCACTACGGGGCCAATCTTTGACTACTCCGACACATGGCAGCTGGTCATCAATACCAGCACGACCATCGTCACCTTCCTGATGGTCTTTCTGCTCCAGAATGCGCAGACGCGCGATACGCGAGCCATCCAGGCGAAGCTCAACGAACTCATCCTGACGAGCGCGGCCGAGAACCGCTTTGTCGGGATCGAGAATCTCGATGAAGAGGATCTGAAGCATCTCGATTGGCTGGTCGAGAAGGCGGCGAAGCGCCATCATGAACAACACGAGGGCAAGGCTGGCGACAGCATCGAGCATGATCGCGCTATCGCAACCAAATCCGCGAATAAAAGAAAGAGGCGGCGCGTCAGCCGCACCGCCTCAGGAAAAGCGCAATCGAAAGCGGGAAATTCTAGCCGAAAACCCGCTTGAAGATCGTGTCGACATGCTTGGTGTGATAGCCAAGATCGAATTTTTCGCGGATGTCCTCTTCCGAAAGGGCGGCACGCACTTCCTGGTCGGCGAGCAATTCCTCGAGGAAATCCTTGCCTTCTTCCCAGACCTTCATGGCGTTGCGCTGGACCAGACGGTAGGAATCCTCGCGGGACACGCCAGCCTGGGTCAGCGCCAGCAGCACACGCTGCGAATGAACAAGTCCGCGGAACTTGTTCAAATTCTTCATCATATTGTCCGGGTAGACCAGCAGTTTGTCGATGACGCTGGTGATGCGAGCCAGCGCAAAATCGAGCGTGACGGTCGCGTCCGGGCCGATCATGCGTTCGACGGAGGAGTGCGAGATATCGCGCTCATGCCAGAGGGCGACGTTCTCCATGGCGGGGATGGAGTAGGAGCGGACCATGCGGGCAAGACCCGTCAGGTTTTCCGTCAGCACCGGATTGCGCTTGTGCGGCATGGCCGACGAGCCCTTTTGGCCCGGCGAGAAATACTCTTCGGCTTCCAGAACTTCGGTGCGCTGCAGATGGCGGATTTCGGTGGCGAGACGCTCGATCGAGGAAGCGACGACGCCAAGCGTGGCGAAGAACATCGCATGACGGTCGCGCGGGATGACCTGGGTCGAGACCGGCTCCGGCTTCAGGCCGAGGGCTGCTGCGACATGCTCTTCGACGCGCGGGTCGATATTGGCGAAGGTGCCGACGGCGCCGGAGATGGCGCAGGTGGCGACTTCCTCGCGGGCGGCGATCAGGCGCTGCCTGCAACGCTCGAATTCGGCATAGGCCAGCGCCAGCTTGACGCCGAAGGTGGTGGGTTCGGCATGGATGCCATGCGAACGGCCGATGGTCACGGTGTCCTTATGCTCGAAAGCGCGGCGCTTCAGGGCTTCCAGCAATTTGTCGATATCGGCGAGCAGCAGATCGCTGGCGCGCACGAGCTGAACGTTGAAGCAGGTGTCGAGCACGTCAGAGGAGGTCATGCCCTGGTGGACGAAACGGGCGTCCGGCCCGACGATTTCGGCCAGATGCGTCAGGAATGCGATGACGTCGTGTTTGGTGACGGCTTCGATTTCGTCGATACGCGCCACGTCGAAAGTAGCCTTGCCACCCTTTTCCCAGATGGTGTCCGCTGCGGATTTCGGAATGACGCCGAGAGCGGCCAGCGCATCACAAGCATGGGCCTCGATCTCGAACCAGATACGGAACTTGGTTTCGGGAGACCAGATGGCGACCATTTCCGGTCGGGAGTAGCGCGGGATCATTGGCTCAAAGCTTTCTTGGCTAACGGGAAAGGAGAACTCGGCGCCCCCATAACAAAGACGGGCGGTAATCACAATGTTTCATGGGCACAATGTTGTCGGACTGATCTTTCGCGAGGCTTCAACGCGCCTGTCGTGCAAGATAGGCCGAAACGACGATCAGGCAAACCAGGCCGAGCGGTAGAAACAAGGTGAGGCCGAGGACGGCGAACTGGTAGACGGCGCTGGCGCCGGTGAACAGAAACTGGAAGATCCAGATGAGCGAGCCAAACGGCGCATGCCAGCGCGAATAGAACCAGCGATAGTCCATGGCGAACAAGAATGCGGTCATGGCTGTGGTGCCGACAGACAGCACCAGAAAGAAGGCAGCAAAGCGCGCGCCGGTTGGCTGCTGGCGGGTAAAACGCCGGGCAAGCGGCACGAGAACGGGCCAGGAAAGGGCGCCGCCGAAGAAGTAGACGAGCATGAGGGCGGTGAGGTGGCTGGTCTGAAGGCCGTTGCGCAAATAGAGCGCCGCGACTACCGAGGCGGCCATGGCCGCGCCCCAGCCGATCGCACCAGCGAAGATTTTCAAACAATGCGAGGCGACGGTCCGTGTCCGGCCCGTCGCTGTAATGACATTGGTCGGATTAGTTTGATCCAACGCGGCCTCGTTCGGCGGCAGCCCGGAGATCGCCGACGGTCTGGCGATAGGCTTCGACCGATTCGCCCTTGAAGATGGCAGAGCCGGCCACGAGGACGTTGGCGCCGGAGGCCGTGATGAGAGGCGCGGTTTCGACCGAGACACCGCCGTCGACTTCGAGTTCGATCGGCCTGTCACCGATCATGGACTTGGCCTTGCGGATCTTGTCGGCCATGGCGGGGATGAACTTCTGGCCACCGAAGCCCGGATTGACCGACATGATCAGGATCAGGTCGATATCGTCGAGCACGTTTTCCAGAATGGAAAGCGGTGTTGCCGGGTTGAGGGTGACTCCAACCTTCTTGCCGAGATGACGGATCGTCTGCAGCGAACGATGCAGATGCACGCCGGCTTCGGCATGGACCGTGATGCGGTCGCAGCCGGCCTTGGCGAAGGCTTCCAGATAGGGATCGGCGGGCGAGATCATCAGATGGCAATCAAAGGTGGCTGATGTATAGGGCCGCAGCGCCTTGATGACATCGGCGCCGAAGGAGATGTTCGGCACGAAATGACCGTCCATGACATCGAGATGGATCCAGTCGGCTCCGGCTTCGGTCACATCCTTGACTTCCTGCCCAAGCTTGGCGAAGTCGGCGGCGAGAATGGAAGGGGCAATGCGGATCGGCAAGGTCATGGCTAAGCTGAACTCCATCTGTTTTTCACGTCTGGATTAGCACCGCTCTTGAGGGCGAACAACCGCCTGAGCGGTTCACCTCAATTCGACGGCGCCGTCGCCGGCACGAAGGCATTGCCGCGCCATTCCAGCAGGCGATAGGGATTTTCGGTCAATTCGTGGTTCTGTCCGAATGAGATCGGACCGATCGCCGTCTGGAACACCGTTCCGACGAGCTTGTCGACAATGGGCTTGCTGTCCGCCTTGGCGCCGTCCGCTACCTGGCTGGCGACCTGAGCCGCTGCTGCGGCCGGCAGGATATACCCATCCGGTTCGATGCCGCTGGCGCGCATGGCCTGGATGGTCTGTTGCACCGACGGCAGGCTTGCATAGTCGGGCAGAGCGATCGCCTGCACGCCCTCCAGCAATGGCACCGGCTGGTCGGAAGCGCGCATGGCATCGCCGCCCATAAGGACCAGCGGGATGTTTTCGCTCTTGGCGTCGCGGGCGATGATGGCGACATCGCTGCGGTCGCCGCCGACGAAGACGCGCGTCGCGCCCGCTTTCTTCAGACGGCGTACAAGCGCGATCTGCTGATCCTGGCCTGGGCGGTAGGTATCGGTGAAAACCGGCTTCAGACCTTTTTCCTCAAGCGCATTGCGGATCGCGCCGACCAGTTCGCGGCCGTGGATCGTGCCATCGTCGATCAGCGCCATCGGTTCGGCCGCCCAGTTTTTCAGGATAGTGTCGATGGCCAAGGCGGCCTCGGCGCTGTCGACCGGAGCCAGGCGAAACAGCGGCCATCCGTTCTTCAATGCATCCTCCATGAGAATGCGCGAACGCACGGAAACGGTGATGACGGGAATACCGGCATCCTTGAGGCGCGGTAATGCGCCCTCCAGGGTCTCGGTGCAGAGAAAGCCGATTGCGACCTGTGCTTTGGCTGCCACCAGCGCTTCGGCGGCGGCCCGACCGCCATCCTCCGTGCAGGGCTCATTGACGACGGTCGCCGTATCCTTTTGGACCTGGATCTGGAAATTTGCGCCAGCGATGATTTGTGCGCCGAGCGTCGCGAAATTACCGTCCTGCGGTGCCACGACGCCGATGTGAATTCCTGCGGCATAGCTGCTGCTGGCTGCCGAAAGCAGCGCAAACAGGAGCGGAAGGCGACGCAGAACGTTCATCGATGCAGTATCCCGGACAATTTTCCTGCCCTATTTATCCGTCTGCAGGGCATCGTCAAAGAAAAAGCAGCAAAATCGCTCCGTTTTCAATAATGCTATTGTAGAAAAGCTAACCCCTGACCGTCATATTGAATGTTAGGCAAGCACGACTCAACAAAGGAGACGGTGGTGCTAGACAGGCAACGTATGGACCCGGCGCTTTATCGCGATGCCATGAGCCGCTATGCGGGGCATGTGCAGCTAGTGACGACGGCGCTCGGTGCGGAGCGGCGTGGCGTCACGATCACTGCCGCTTGCTCGGTGTCGGATAGCCCTGCGACGGTTCTGATCTGCCTCAACAACAGCAACGAGAAAAACGAGATCTTCTTCAAAAGCGGCATCTTCGCCCTGAATACGCTGGGTGCGGACCACCAATCCCTGGCCGATGCCTTTTCCGGCAAGACGCAGCTGACCGTTGACGAGCGCTTCGCTGCCGGCAAATTCGAGACGTTGGTGACAGGAGCGCCTGTGCTCAGTGACGCGCTTGCCGCCTTTGATTGCCGCGTGCTCGAGATCAAGCAGGCCTCCACGCACAACATCATCTTCGGCGAGGTGATGGCCATACGCTACAGCGAGCCGAAGCCGGCACTGCTCTATATGAACCGGGGCTATCACGCGCTATAACCCCTGCAAGGGAGTTATCATGGCGGATCAGACATTACCTTCGCTGCCGAGTTCGATCGACGAGACGATGGCGTTGCTCGGCGCTCATGACTATCTGGCGGGGCGCGCGCTCGGCACGGTCCTTTTCCTCGCATTGAAAATGAAGCGCCCTCTCTTTCTGGAGGGCGAGGCCGGTGTCGGCAAGACCGAGATCGCCAAGGTCCTGTCGAAGGCGCTCGATCGGCCGCTCATCCGCCTGCAATGCTATGAAGGGCTGGATGTTTCCTCGGCTGTCTATGAATGGAATTATCCGGCACAGATGCTGGAAATACGGCTCGCCGAGGCATCAGGCCTCACCGATCGCGACCGCATTGAGGCGGACATCTTCTCGGAGCGCTATCTTATCCGCCGGCCGGTCCTGCAGGCACTGTCGGCTGTCGGCGGCCGGGCGCCGGTCTTCCTGATCGACGAACTGGATCGCACTGATGAAGCTTTCGAGGCATTTCTGCTGGAAGTGCTATCCGATTTTCAGGTGACGGTACCGGAGCTCGGGACGATCCGCGCGGCGGAACCGCCTATCGTCATCATCACCACGAACCGGACGCGCGAGGTGCATGACGCCTTGAAACGGCGCTGTCTCTATCATTGGGTCGATTATCCGCAGGCCGAGCAGGAGCTTGAAATCATCCGCCGCAAGGTGCCGGGCTGCAACGAAGCGCTGTCGCGCCAGATCGTCGCCTATGTACAGAAGCTACGCACGCTCGATCTCTTCAAGAACCCGGGCGTCGCCGAGACGATCGACTGGGCGACCGCCCTAACGGAACTCGACCGGCTGGCCCTCGATCCGGATACGGTTTCGGATACGCTCGGCACGTTGCTGAAATATCAGGACGATATCGCCCGTATTCAGGGCGCCGAGGGCAAGCGGGTGTTGGACGAAGTCAAATCCGAACTGCTGGCGGCGGGATGAGCCATGGAGCCGGGCGCGCAGGATGGCATCATCGTTGCGCCGTCACCACCCGGTGACGGGCGTCTTGCCGATAATATCGTGCTGTTCGGCCGAGCGCTGCGCAAGGCCGGGCTGAAGATCGGACCTGGGGCGATTGCCGACGCTATAGAAGCGGTCGAGGCCATCGGCATCGGCTCCCGCGAGGAATTTCATGCGGCCCTCTGTTCCGTCTTCGTCAAGCGGCATGAAGATCTCGCAGTGTTCGACGAGGCATTCCGTCTGTTCTGGCGCTCGCGCGATCTCGTCGCCAAGATGATCGCGATCATGTCGCCTGTTGCTCCCGATCATCGCGAGAAGGAAAAACCGAAGCCAGGTGAGAGCCGGGCAAGCGATGCCTTGCTGAGCGACCGCAGCGACCGGCGCCCGCAGCGCGAAACACCTGATATCGAGATCGATGCCCGATTTACGAGCTCTGGAGGCGAGGTTCTGCGTCACCTGGATTTCGCACAGATGTCGGCGGCGGAAATTGCTTTCGCCAAGAAGGAGCTTGAGAAGCTGCAACTGCCGTTGGACCGCGTGCGCACACGCCGCTTCGCGCCATCCCGTACACCGGGGAAAGTCGATCCGCGCGCGACGATGCGCTCGGCCCTGCGCACGGGAGGGGCCTTGATCCTGCCACGCTTTCGACGGCCGAAGGAAATACAGCCGCCGTTGGTCGTGCTCGCCGACATCTCCGGCTCGATGAGCCAATATACGCGCATCTTCCTGCATTTCCTGCATGTGCTGACAGAGCGGCGCCGGCGCGTTCATACCTTCTTGTTCGGAACACGCCTGACCAATGTGACCAGGGCGATGCGCCATAAGGACCCGGATCAGGCGCTGGACGAATGCGCGGCGGCGGTGCGCGACTGGTCAGGCGGGACGCGCATCGGCGAGACACTGAAAGAATTCAACCTGATATGGGCGCGCCGCGTACTCGGGCAGGGCGCGATCGTCCTTTTGATTACCGACGGGCTGGAGCGCGAAGGCGTGGAATTGCTCGGGCAAGAGATGGATCGGCTGCATCGCTCCTGTCGCCGGCTCATCTGGCTCAACCCTTTGCTGCGCTTCGAGGGTTTCGAGGCGCGCGCTCGCGGTGTAAAAGCGATGCTCCCGCATGTTGACGAATTCCGTCCCGTTCACAATCTATTATCTCTGGCCGATCTCGTATCGGCCCTCACGGCCGGCCGCGCGGATGCCTATGATCCGCGACGGTTTCTCGGCAAGCAATGAGGCTCCGATGTCAGATATATCCGAAAGCTTGGATCCGCTCGTGATCGCGGAGGAATGGGTGTCGGCAGGCCGCAACGTGGCCATGGCGACTGTCGTCGATACCTGGGGTTCGGCGCCGCGGCCCTCGGGCAGTCATCTCGTGATCGACGGCGAGGGTAATTTTCATGGCTCGGTTTCCGGCGGCTGTGTCGAAGGCGCCGTCATCACCGAGGCGCTCGACGTCATCGAGACCGGCAAATCACGCATGCTGGAATTCGGCGTTGCCGATGAGACTGCGTGGCGGGTTGGACTCTCATGCGGCGGCCGCATCCGCGTCTATGTTGAAAGGCTTGGCTGATGGACCGGCAGATACTGGCGCGGCTGAATGAGATGCGGCGCAGGCGGCAGGCGGCGATCCTCGTCACCGATCTTTCCGGAGGGCCGGATCGGCTCATCGTCGAGGGCGATGCGCTGGAGGGCGCTTTAGCCGATGCTGCTTCAGCCGCATTCCGCTCGGGCAAGTCCGCAGCGCTTGATGTCGACGGGCAGAGCCTGTTCTTCAACGTGCATCTGCCGCCGCCGCGCATCGTTATCATCGGCGCCGTCCATATCAGTCAGGTTCTGGCGCGGATGGCCGCCCTTGCCGGCTTCGACGTGACGATCATCGATCCACGCACCGCCTTTGCAACGCCGGAGCGTTTCGAAGGCATAGACCTGATCGCCGACTGGCCCGTGGATGCACTTGAGGAGCGGCCGCTCGACAGCTATATGGCGCTGGTCGCCGTGACCCACGATCCGAAGATCGATGACGAGCCTATCGTTCAAGCGCTGAAGACGGGCTGCTTCTACGTCGGTGCGCTCGGCAGCCGCAAGACGCATGCCGGCCGGCTCGAACGCTTGAAGCGCGAGGGTTTGAACGATGTGGAGCTTGCCCGCATCCATGCGCCGATCGGGCTTCCCATCGGTGCCGCAAGCCCGGCCGAGATCGCGGTTGCCATTCTGGCTGAAATTATCGGTTCGCTTCGCGGGCGGGATGTCTCGTCGCCAAAAGGCGCTGGGCTATGATCTTCGGTGAATTTTTGACGGCGGAGGCGGAGGGCGCTGTTCTCGCACATTCCGTCCGGCTGGCCGATGGTAGTTTTTCCAAGGGACATCGGCTTGTCGGCGAAGACATCGAACGGCTCGCCGCCGCCGGCATAGAGCAAGTCATTGCCGCACGTATCGAGCCGGGCGACCTCATGGAAGACGAGGCGGCCGAGCAACTGGCGCGGGCGGTCGAACCCGATCATCTGACGTTCTCGGAGGCGACGACGGGGCGTGTGAACGTCCATAGCGCCGTCGATGGACTGTTCGTCGCAAATCGCATAGCGGTGGATCGGATCAACAGTCTTGACCCAGCGATCACCCTTGCCTGTCTTGCAGACCATGTGCCTGTGCGAGCGGGCGACATGGTGGCGACTTTCAAGATCATCCCGCTCGCCGTTTCCGGAGCTAAAATCGCTGCAGGTGTCGAAATTCTGCGGCGAATGCCGGTTTTCGAGGTCAAGCCTTTCATGCCGCATGCCGTTTCGCTTGTTGCGACGGAGCTGCCGTCGCTGAAGGCCTCGGTCATGGACAAGACTGCACGAATACTGTCGCAGCGGCTGCAGCCTTCGGGCAGTGTACTGCGGCGGGAAGAGCGTGTCGCTCATAGGGCAGCCGATGTTGCGGGGGCGATCCGTCGCGGCCTTGCTGCGTCCGATCGGCTACCGAAGCTAATGATCGTTTTCGGGGCTTCGGCCGTCATCGATGCCGGCGACGTCATTCCGGAAGCGATCCGGCTTGCTGGTGGCGAGGTCATTCAGGTCGGCATGCCGGTCGATCCGGGCAATCTGTTGGTGCTGGGCAGCGTGGGCGATGTTCATGTCGTCGGGGCGCCGGGATGCGCGCGCAGCCCGAAGGAGAATGGTTTCGACTGGGTGCTGGACCGCATATTAGCCGGCGAACGACTGACGCCGCAGGATATCAGCGGCATGGGTGTTGGAGGGCTGCTCATGGAAATTCAATCGCGCCCGCGGCCGCGCGACATAGCTGCCAAGCCGGCGTCGGAGATATCGGTTGCCATCGTCCTGCTGGCTGCGGGAAAAGCGAGCCGCATGGGGGAGGGTGGCTCGCACAAGCTTCTGGCGGAATTCGACGGCGTGCCGCTGGTGCGCCGTTCGGCGTCAACCGCCCTTGCCAGCGGCGCGTCCGATATTATTGCGGTCACCGGGCATCGTCAGGATGAGATCGGGAAGGCGCTTGATGGGCTTGCCCTCCAGCAGGTCTTCAATCCGGATTATGCTTCAGGCATGGCCAGTTCGCTGGTTGCAGGCGTCGGCACGCGAGCGGCTCAAAAGGCCGATGGCGTTCTCGTCATGCTGGCTGATATGCCCGGCGTCGCCAGCGACGATCTGATGGTGTTGATGGCCGCCTTCCGCGAGGCGAGCGGCCAGGCGATCGTGCGGGCCGTATCAGGTGGCAAGCGCGGCAATCCGGTCATCCTGCCGCGTTCCGTCTTGAACGCCGTGATGCGGCTGGAGGGCGATGTGGGCGCCCGGCATATTATCGAAACATCGGGGCTTCCGGTCATTGATGTCGAGATCGGCGAGGCCGCACATCTCGATGTCGATACGCCCGAGGCCGTTGTCGCGGCCGGCGGCGTTTTGAAGGGGTAGGGAATGGACAATATCGATATCGAGGAGATGTTTCAGTCGCTCGGGCCGATCACCATCAAGCGGATGTTCGGCGGCAAGGGGATTTATCACATGGGGCGCATCCTGGCGCTCGAGGTGGATGATGAGATTCTCCTGAAAGCGGACGATGCCAGCGCGTCAGAGTTCGAGGCAGCCGGCGCGCGACGCTGGGCTTATGAGGGCAAGAAGGGCAAGGCTATCAACATGCCCTATTGGTCGGTACCTGACGACGCCTTTGATGATCCGGATGAAATGGCACGCTGGGTGCGGCTTGCCTATGAGGCTGCGCTTCGGTCGGATAAATAGGTGTCAGCAAAAGTCTTCTGCGCTCAAATGGGCGATCGTTGCCTTGGCAAACTCTGAAAGCTGAGCCGGCAGATCGCCGCGGCCGAACCAGCCGAAATCGGAGAGCTTATCCGGCTCCATCAGTCGAGGTTCGCCGGAAAAGTCCTTGCAGATGTAGATCAGCGAGATCCAGTGCTGCCTATCGGCCTCGATGATGACTTCCTGCGTGCAGAGGTAATCGATGCTGCCGATGGAAAGGCCGCTTTCCTCTTCCGCTTCGCGAATGGCGGCCTTGGCGGCTGGCTCCATATGGTCGACTTTGCCGCCGACGATACTCCAGAAGCCCGCTTCCGGCGCCTTGACGCGCCGATAAAGCAAAAGTTTGCCGTCCCGCAAGATTGCGAGACCTGTTCCTAGTCCTGGGAAATCGATGCCAGGCTTGCCCAATATTCAAATCCCGGGATTGGACGCAGCGCCCGGCAAGCCGGTCTGCTGCGTGTCTGCACGGAATCTATCAGGCCTTGGCGTTAGCCACGATGAGCATGAAAGCCGGGATGTCGTCGCCGAAGCCGACCGGTGTCGGGCCGTCATCCTGATCGCGATAGCGGTTGCGGCGCTCGCGGTGATCGTCATTGGCAGCAGGGAAGGGCCGGTGGCTGTTGCGAGAACCGTTGTGGGACTTATTGTTGTTGTTCTCAGACTTGCGCTCGTTCTTCACGCTTTCGGCCTTTGCTGGTGCTGCTTCGATCGCTACGACGTCATTATCCTCGACGTCGATATCAGATTTATGACTCGAGGCGTTGCGGCCTCCACGGCTGCGATCCCGATCGCGGCCCTTACCCTTCTGGTCACGGCGGCGGGAGGAGCGGTTGTCGTCACTACTCTCGTCAGCCGGCGGTAGCGCCGAAAGGTCGCCGTTCAGCCACTGGACATCTTCGCCGATCAGCTTCTCGATCGCGTCGACATGCTTGGTGTCGCGCTTCGTGACGATGGTGAAGGCAGCGCCGGAGCGGCCTGCACGACCAGTACGGCCGATACGGTGAACGTAATCTTCCGAATGGATCGGAACATCGAAATTGAAGACGTGGCTGACATCGGGGATATCGAGGCCGCGTGCGGCGACATCAGAGGCGACGAGCAGCTGCAGATTTCCATCCTTGAAGTTCTGCAGCATGGTCATGCGCGAGCGCTGGTCCATGTCACCATGCAGTGCGCCGGCGGAAAAGCCGTGGCGATCCAGTGAACGGAAGAGGTCGGAAACGTCCTTCTTGCGGTTGCAGAAGATGATCGCGTTCTTGAGATCCGTCTGGGCGCGGATGAGATCGCGCAGCGTAGCTCGCTTCTCGTAGTCCTTGCCGTGCGAGGCAACAAAGCGCTGCGTGACGGTCTTGGCCGTCGAAGCGGGCTTGGCGACTTCGACGCGTTCCGGATTCTGCAGGAATCGGTCGGCCAGCTTCTGGATTTCCGGCGGCATGGTTGCCGAGAAGAACAGGGTCTGGCGCGTGAAGGGAATGAGCTTGGCGATGCGCTCGATATCCGGGATGAAGCCCATATCAAGCATACGGTCGGCTTCGTCGATCACGAAGATTTCGACCGCGCTCATCAGTAGCTTGCCGCGCTCGAAATGGTCCAGCAGGCGGCCGGGCGTGCAGATCAGCACATCGGCGCCGCGTTCGAGCTTGCGATCCTGGTCCTCGAAGGACACACCACCGATTAGCAGGGCGATGTTCAAGCGATGGTTCTTGCCGTATTTCTCGAAGTTTTCGGCGACCTGCGCTGCGAGTTCGCGCGTCGGCTCAAGAATCAGCGTGCGCGGCATACGAGCGCGAGCGCGGCCCTTTTCGAGCAGCGTCAGCATCGGCAGCACGAAGGAAGCCGTCTTGCCGGTTCCGGTCTGGGCAATGCCACAGATGTCGCGGCGCTGAAGCGCAAAGGGGATTGCACCGGCCTGGATCGGAGTCGGTGTGGTGTAACCCGCGTCAGTCACCGCGGAAAGGACTTTTTGGCTCAGGCCAAGGTCAGCAAATGTTGTCAAAGGGAAAACTAATTCCGTCTTGGTTCAGTCGAACGCCATGAGTCGACACGCAGGAACGTGCCGCAATGCAGCGCGACATAGAACCAAATACCCGGGAAGTCAAGGAAAGCGGGCGCTTCAACAGGCTTGAAGTTCATTCATAACGCAATTTTTGGATTAGTGCCATCTTTGTTGCGCGTTTGTCACAATTCCCGCAGCTAAATTGCGCCCAATCCGCTGATGTAACTTGCGAGTTTCGTGCCGGCACCGATGAAATACATCGGGTCTATGGGATGTCCATTCTCGCGCACTTCATAATGCAGATGTGTTCCTGTCGAACGCCCGGTGCTGCCGGCAAGACCGATCGCTTCGCCGGCGCCAACCTTGTCGCCGACTTTGACGAGCACCTGCTCCATATGCCCATAGCGGGTGGAGATGCCGTCGCCATGGTCGATCTCGACCATGTTGCCGTAACCGCCAGTCCAGCCCGCCGAAACTACCTTCCCAGGCGCTGTGGCCTTGATCTTTTCGCCAGGACTGAAATGGAAATCTGTACCGGTATGAAGTGCCAGTGTGCCGAAGAAGGGGTCCTTGCGATTGCCGAAGGGGCTGGTGACGAGCTTGCCGGGCGCGGGATTGCGGAAGGGCAGGCTCTCGGCGGCACCCCGCACCGTTTCTAAGTGCGTCAAGGCAGTATCGAGGTCCGCCATGGATCGTTCGAACTGATCGACATTCTCAGGCGGAACGTAAGGTCCCCCCACGCCGCCATCGGTGTCTTCCTTGTCGATACTGGCGACTTGGTTCGGAACTTTGACGCCGACATTTTGCATGATCGACTGGATTTCGTTCGCGGTTTCAGACGCGTCGACGGTGAGGTTGCGGATTCGGGATAATTGATCCTGTTCGATATGCTTCAGCGACAGCGTCACTTTGGAGAAGACTCGATCGGCGCGGTCGGCGACGGTTTCGGGGGCAGGGACGTAGGCAAGTGTGGAGTTGTCGGGTGTGGCGTCAGCTGGCTTGCCGCTCAGGAGAAGCTTTTCGATTGCCTTGGGTGACGTCAGCTGGGCATGTTCGTTCTTTGGCGCGGCAGTGTTGGCATCCGGGTGCGCGCTTTTGTCCGTCAGGCCGGAGTTCTCTGCCCGGTCGAGCAACGCGCCGAGCTTGCCGTTGCGCGACGAAAGTTGCTGCTGCTGCTCGATCAGCTTGTCGACCTTTTCCTCGACCACCTGCTGATCGAGGAGCTGACGGGAGGTGACGCGATCGACCTGGGCACGTAGCGCGGCGATGCGATCTTCATAGTCATATTGCATGCGCGCCTGGCGAGCCATCGTCGCGCCGATCAAATCGTCGCGCAGTACAAGGTAGGAGGTCGCAAGGAGATAGCCGATCGAGAAGATCCCGACCATGCAGACGGCGACGGCGACCATCCATGGGCGCACGGTCATATGGCGTACCGTATCGCCGCTGGCGAGGATAATGGTGTGATGTCGCCGTTGCTTGCCGAAAACCCGGTTCTGAGGCTTTGCTGTCACCGAGACTCTCCCAATCGGTGCGCTTAGGCACCCAGTGGAATTACACGGCATTATGGTTAATAAATGCTTTCTACAGCAGTATTAAATACCGGAAAAAGCCGTTTTACGTTAGTATATCAAGCATTGCTTGTAGATGTCAGCGAGCGATAGAAGGAAGGGGTCAGTCCCGCTTCCGCTCGGGCGATATCATTGAACGGTGCCTTCAGCGAACCACGGAAGTTGGCGCGCACCAGTTCCTGGAATGTTCGGGCTGGATCGCGCTTTTCCCGCGCACACAGGAAGCGGAACCATTTGGCGCCGACGGCGACATGGCCTTTCTCGTCATTGTAGATGACGTCGAGTACGGCGGCGCTCTCCAGATCTCCGGTTTCGCGCATTTTCGCCTGCAGCGCCGGCGTCACGTCCAATCCCCTGGCTTCGAGGATCAACGGCACGACGGCCAAGCGGGCGGTGAGATCGGTGCGGGTTGCATGGGCCGCTTGCCACAGACCGTCATGGGCGGGCAGATCGCCGTAATCTGCGCCGAGTTCGCGCAGGCGCGCCCGTACCATGCGAAAATGCTTGGCTTCTTCGAACGCAACCTGCATCCAGCCGTCGAAGAAGGAATTGGGGACCGGTCCCGTCGCGAAGCGCGCGACGATATCGAGCGCAAGATCGACGGCATTCAGTTCGATATGGGCAATGGCATGCAACAGTGCGATACGACCTTTCAGCGTATGCAGGGAACGCTTCTCCATATGTTTCGGCGGCACCAGCTCCGGCTTTTCGGGACGGCCAGGCCTATCGGCGAGCGGCGGATCGAGCGGCGAACGCAGCGACAGGGTACGGGCAAACCAACGCGTCGCCGATTCTTGGGCGAGCTCGGTCTTCAGATCGAGGTCGGCCGAACGGATGGCGGCGATGGCGCCGCCGCGCAGCGACGTGATGGTTTCGGGACTACCGGACATGCCGTTAAAGTTCCCTGGCGGCGGCAAGAACCGCTTCGGCGTGGCCCGCGACCTTGACCTTGTCCCATATTGCGGCGATGCGGCCATCGGCGCCGATCAGGAAAGTCGAGCGCACCACACCCATATAGGTGCGGCCATACATGCTCTTTTCCCGCCAGACGCCGTAGGCCATTGCCATGGTCTTTTCCTCGTCGGAAGCGAGCGGCACGGAAAGCGCGTGCTTTTTGACGAATTTGTCATGGCTTTTCACCGTGTCGGGCGAGACGCCGAGGACGGCGACGCCGAGCTTTGCGAAATCGGGGGCGAGCGCTGTAAAGGTAATCGATTCCGTCGTGCAGGCGGTCGTATCGTCCTTGGGGTAGAAATAGACTACCAGCGGTCTCCCGGCAAAATCGACGAGACGAACGCGATCGCCGCCGTCGCGCGGAAGATCGAAATCCGGCGCCTTGTCGCCGATGTTCAATTGAATCGGGAAAACTTCCGCCACGGGAAAACCTTTCTTTTGCCGGTTTTTTAGATGACACTTGAGGTAAGCCATATATACTGCCCTCGTGTGCCGTCCAATGGGACGCAGCGTCACCAACAAAATTGTATAAGCGAAAGGCACGCGCAGGAGTGATCCGAGGCGAAAAGGTAACATTCCGCAAAAAGGATCTCGTGTCGCTCGACCATCTGCCGTCCGCTCAGGTCGAAGATCCGTTGATCGTGCATGTGCCGGAGCGCGCCCGTCGCAACCGCTCGCATGTCTGGCATGTCTGCCGCATGACGCTGGTTTTCTTTGCATTTCTCGCCATTATTCTCGGTGCCGTCATCGCGACCATTGAAGGCGGCATCTTCGATGCGCCACTGTCTCAGAAAGCGCAGACCGCCCTCGATCAGGCCATCGGTCCGCGTTACAAGGCAGAAGTCGGCGCGACCGTGATCCGATTTACCTCCGACCTGCGCTTGGCACTGGAGGCACGCGACGTCAATGTCGTCGATCAGGAGAGCGGCAAGCATCTGTCGACGATGTCAGCCGTTAACATGGAGCTGGACCCGCTCGCCCTCATCGAGGGCAGGGTGGAGGTGGCAAGCGTTGCGGCAGAGGGCATCGCACTCGACACCTCGCTGCTGCCGCAAGGTGATCCGGTCGATTGGACTGTCTTGCGTGTCGATGCCTTGCCCAAGGTCCTGAATGCGGCCTTCGACAATCTCGATTTCCTCGAACATTTCGTCCAGCGCGGCGGCACGAATTCCGTACGCATTTCCGGCTTCTCGATGAAGCTGGCACGACAGGAGGGCGAACCGATCTCGCTTGTCGTCGACAATCTGACCTTCGAGCGTGCCGCGCCGAATTCTCTCCATCTCTATGGCCAGGTCGCGCTCAACGGGTCCGTGGCGCTCCTGGATGTGAAGGCGGATCAAAAGGAAGCCGGTCATAGCTCCTCGCTGGCGGCCAAGATATCCAATCTCGATCTCAAGCCACTCACGATGACCTATGACCCGAACGGTACGCCGCGACAGGGTCTGATGAGCTTCGGGGACGTCACGCTTTCTGCGGTCAAGGGCGAGGCAGGCGTCGATCCGAAGCTGAACGCCACCATCGATGTCCAACCCGGCGTCCTCTATATGGACCATGATGTGCAGGAGTTGACGCGGGCCAATATCAACCTCGCCTACAACTTCGATCACCAGACCCTCGAGATTGCGCCGTCAAAAGCGCAGTTCCTCCAGACGATCGCGCCATTTTCCGGTGCTGTCATCGATCTCGATCGTGTCGACGCCAATGCGGGCAAGGGCTTCGGCATCGATTTCGTGATCAAGGACGGCATCGCCGCTTCATCTCTGTCGGGGGAAAAGCCGGTCAGCTTCGATGGTCGCGCCACGGGGCGATTCTTTTCCGCGACCAAGGAATTCCAGTTCGACAATCTCGGCATATCGACGCCGCAAGGCGCGCTTTTCGGCTCCCTGCACATGAAGCTCGGCGACAGCTCGCCAGAGATCAGCTTCGGCGGCCGTGCGGACAAGCTCGATACGACTGTTGTCAAGCAGCTGTGGCCTTTCTGGATGGCTTCGAAACCCAGGACCTGGGTCGAGGGCAATCTTTTCGGAGGCTCTGTGACCAATGCGGCCATATCGGTCTTCATTCCGGCTGGCCGACTACGGGAAGCATCACAGACCGGCAAGCTGCAGCTTGGCAAGAACGAGCTGCATATCGCCTTCGACATCGATGGCGCACGGATGAACGTTCCGGGCGAAATCCCGCCGTTGCGCGATACCAAGGCCCATTTCGACCTGACCGGTCCGAATATGGTCGTCGACATCGCGACGGCCACGTCCTATTTCGCAACCGGTCGCAAGATCACGCTGAGTGACAGCAGCTTCTCGATCCCGGCGACTTACGACAAGCCGCTGATGGCCGATCTTGATTTGACGATTTCAGGCTCCGGCGATGCGATCGGCGAACTTCTGACCTACAAGCCTCTCGAAGTACTGCAGCGGACCGAATTCAAGCCGGAGGATTTCAACGGCAAGATCGTCGCCAAGGTCGATGCCAGGATAGGGTTGATCAAGGATCAGCAGCCGCCTCCGCCGGACTGGCAGGCGAAGCTCAATCTCGACAATGTCGATCTGCTGAAGCCGATGAACAATCGCAAGATCGACAATCTGACCGGTGTGATTTCGGCCGATCCGCAATCCGTGCACCTGCAAGCCCAGGCCCAGATCGACAGTATTCCAGCCCAGATCGACATGGTGGAACCGACCGACAGCAAATCGTCCGTCAAGCGCGCCCGCGTGATTACGGCGACGCTGACCGATGCGCAGCGCAACACCGTTTTGCCCGGGCTTCGCGATATGATCGACGGGTCGGTCAAAGTGGAATTGACGCGCATCGACGATGATCGCCAGGCCGTCAAGGTCGATCTCGGCAAGGCGGCCCTGACCGTTCCTTGGGTCGGCTGGTCGAAGGGCAGCGGCATTGCGGCGACTGCGCAGTTCGAAGCATCCGGTCCAGACAGCCAGACGACGCTCAAGAATTTCACGCTCAGAGGGGATGGATTCGGCGCTAGCGGCGATCTTCTGATCAGCAAGGGGAGCCTCACATCGGCGAGCTTCGACAGCGTGAAGCTCTCGGCGCTCGACGATTTCGCGCTCTCGCTGAAGCGGGGCAAGGGCGGCAGCTACGACGTGGCGGTATCGGGCAATTCCGCCGACATACGCCCGATCCTTGCGCGCCTGAAGGCATCCACATCGGGCGGCCAGCAGAGTTCGGACGGAGACGCTTCGGCGAGCGCGACCGTTCGCGCCAATCTCGACAAGGTTATCGGCTTCAACGATGAGACCATCGGCAATGTCAAGGGCGTCTATTCGATCGCCGGCGGCAAGACGACGGCTGCAGATTTTTCCGGCGTGACCCGTAGCGGCGAAGCACTCGTCACCCAGATGAGCAAGGGCAACAACGGTGTCATCCGTATCACGAGCGGTGATGCAGGTGCCGTTGCGCGCTTCACTGACCTCTACAGGCATCTGCAGGGTGGGCTGCTCAATCTGTCGCTGCGTTCGATCGGGCAGGACGATTGGGACGGTTCGCTCGATATCCGCAACTTCTCCATCATCGATGACAAGAAACTCTCGACCATCGTGTCGACGCCAAGCGGAAAGAACGGCAAGAGCCTGAATTCGGCTTTGAAGCAGAATATCGATACCCGTTCGCAGAATTTCGAGCGCGGTTTTGCGCGGCTGGTGATGCGCGATGGGGCGCTCTCGGTCGAAAACGGCGTGGTGCGTGGCGTGCAGGTTGGGGCGACGTTCCAGGGCATGCTGAAGGACGCCAATGGCAAGATGGACATGACGGGAACCTTCATGCCTGCCTACGGCCTGAACCGGCTATTCGCCGAAGTCCCGATCGTCGGCTTCATCCTCGGCAATGGCAGCGATCGTGGCTTGATCGGCATTACCTTCAGGCTGACCGGCACGATCGAGAAATCGAACCTGCAGATCAACCCTCTTTCGATCATCGCGCCGGGTGTTTTCAGGCAGATATTTGAATATTGAGGCGGCGCGACGCTGAGGCTGTAAGGCGGATTATCTTTCTTCCGCCAATCGTTCGCGTACGCGTTCCGGCCCACCGCTCATGCGCCGGGCGAATGGCCGATCGGGGTCCACGATACGCCAAAACGGAGCCGTGCCGCTTTGGCTGATCTGCACTAAATGTCGCTGAACGGTGACAGGACAGCAGGCATCTGTGCCATATTGCTTGGCAAGTGCCTGTCTTACTCCCGCAATATCGGACAATTGGCCCGGAGGCGCTGCCCAGAGCGCGCGGGCGATCATTTCCTCGCTGGGAATCAACATGCTTTGCGTAAGATTTCGGCCCTTGCGCCTCGTCTTGATCATCGGCATTTCATCCATAATCCACCTCCGAGGTTCGGATCTTAACAGAGGACGAAAGGGCAGGTCGCGATCCGACATCGCAAACGCAAAAAATTTGCCAAGAGCCAGGATGTGAACTTATGGACCGGCAGCCTTCAAGCGTCGCAGTATCGGCTTGAACATTCTAGCGCGACGTCTCTATCGATGTTCCCGATGAACTATGGCACTTTGAGGGATATGACCCAAAGCAAATCGTGCCTGGCCGGCTGGACGACTGGCAACTGCAATGCAAACGGCATCGACATTCACTATCTGCGAACAGGCGGCCATCATCCTCCGCTGGTTGCGCTGCATGGGCTGCTCGGCAGCGGCGCGTGTTTGGCGCCGTTGACGCGTGCGTTGGAGAATGACTTTGATGTCGTCTTGCCGGACGCACGTGGACACGGAAAATCCGGCGCGCCGGCTCGAGGATATTTGTATGACAACCTCGCAGGCGACGTTGTCGAGCTCATAAAGAAATTGAATCTAAAAGCTCCAATATTGCTCGGTCATTCGATGGGAGGCATGACCGCAGCTGTCGCCGCTCGAGAACTTGGAGCAGGGGTTTCAGGCGTCATCCTGGTCGATCCAACCTTCATAAGTCCAGAGTGGCAGCGCGAGGTTTTTGAAAGCGATATTGCAGAGGAGCAGCGGCGATCGCTAGTTTCGAGCAGGGCTGATCTCCTTACCCACGCGCGCGTTCGACATCCATCCCGGTCGGAGGAGATTCTGGAATGCCTGGTTGATGCAAGGCTTCAGACCAGCATGTTCGCATTTGAGGTGCTCACACCTCCAAATCCGGATTATCGCGAACTTGTGCAAAGCATAGGCGTGCCGATTCTTCTCGTGATCGGAGATAAAGGGGTCGTTTCGTTGGATGCGGCCCGCGAGCTGCAAAAGCTCAATCCCTTGCTTCGATATGAACTGATCGCTGACGCCGGTCACGGCCTTCCATACGATCAGCCCGAGCGATTGGGAGCGGTGATCATGTCCTTCCTGCAAGCGATATCAACTTTACGGGCCGGTTCTGCGCGCGTCGACTGACCAAGCCGGTTCATTCCGTCGACCGACGACCTTCAGGTGGACAGACACAAAAAAGCCGGCGAGGGGGCGCCGGCTTTGTTTATTGTTCGTTTATTGTTCGTGTATTGGCCCGTCAGGCGGCCGGGCGGATCAGGATGTGCTTCTTCTTGCCGAGCGACAGCTTGATGACGCCATCGGCGGTGACCTCACCGGTGCCAATGATCTTGCGCTCGTCGCTGACAGCCTGGTCGTTAATACGCACTGCGCCGCCCTGGACGTGGCGTCGAGCTTCGCCGTTGGAGGCGGCAAGGCCGGCACGGACGATCAGAGCCAGAAGCCCGATTCCGGCTCCAAGTTCGGAAGCCGGGACGTCGATCGAAGGCAGGTTTTCTGACAGGCCGCCTTCCTCGAAGGTCTTGCGCGCAGTTTCCGCTGCCTGCTCGGCTGCCGCGCGGCCGTGAAGGATCGCGGTAACTTCGGTCGCGAGGATCTTCTTGACCTCGTTGATCTCGGAACCGGCAAGCGCGGAGAGGCGAGCGATCTCGTCCATCGGCAGCGTCGTGTAGAGCTTGAGGAAGCGGGAGACGTCCGCATCCTCGGTGTTGCGCCAGTACTGCCAGAAGTCATAGGCCGAGAGCAGGTCGGCGTTCAGCCAGACTGCGCCGGTGGCAGACTTGCCCATCTTGGCGCCGGACGCCGTCGTCAGCAGCGGCGAGGTCAGCGCGAAGAGCTGCCTCGTCCCCATACGGTGACCGAGATCGATACCATTGACGATATTGCCCCACTGGTCCGAACCGCCCATCTGCAGGCGGCAATCATAGCGCTTTGCCAGCTCAACGAAATCGTAGGCCTGCAGGATCATGTAGTTGAATTCGAGGAACGACAAGGACTGCTCACGATCAAGCCGGGTCTTCACGCTGTCAAAGGACAGCATGCGGTTGACCGAGAAATGGCGACCGACATCGCGCAGAAATTCGAGATAATTCAGCGAGCGCAGCCATTCTGCGTTGTTGATCATCAACGCGTCCTTCGGACCCTCGCCATAGGTGAGGTAGTTCGAGAAGCAGCGCTTGATCGAAGCAATATTGTTCTCGATCGTATCGATCGTCATGAGCTGGCGGGACTCTTCCTTGAAGGAGGGGTCGCCGACCATGCCGGTGCCGCCGCCCATCAGCGAAATGGGTCGATGGCCGGTTGCCTGCATCCAGTGCAGCATCATGATCTGGATCAGCGAACCTGCATGCAGGCTCGATGCCGTTGGATCGAAGCCGATATAGGCCGTCACGGTTTCCTTGGCGAAGAGGTCGTCGAGGCCGGCTTCATCGGAAATCTGATGAATGAAGCCGCGCTCTTGCAGGGTGTGCAGGAAATCGGATTTGAACTCAGCCATGATCTTGGTCTCTCGAGGCCGCAGCCTTGGAGGATGCGGCGAAGTCGCTGGTGTTGTTGAAAGTCGCGGGGCGCGTTTATCACTGATTTACCGGCGCGTCACCATTTTGGTGGCTACGAGATCAAGTTTCGATCAGTGTCACAGGTCGGATGCGGTTTGTAAATAAATGCTTCTGAACGTCAATAGACCGTAACATCGCCGCGAAGCCGCCGGGAATAAGCCGCGCATTCGCCCGAATCAAATCCTAGTGATTTCTTGTTGATCCCCGTACGCACCTCATGTTTCGTGAAAGAAACCGGTATGTCGCCTCTGCTTTCGAAGATGGGATTGTCATCCAAAAAGACGATCTGGGCATTTTTTGCCATGATGTTGGTTTTGGCCGGTGTCGCTGCTGCGAATCCGGCCGAAGCTCAAGGTTCCCCTGAAAAGAGAATAGCGTTTGTCGTGGGTAACGCCGCCTACAAGGTGGGCGCGCTGCCGACGCCGGCCAACGATGCCGGTCTCATCGCGCAAACGCTGCAGGCCGCGGGCTTCGACGTGATCGGCGCGCGTGATCTCGACCAGAACGGCATGCGCGACGCGATGCGCGACTTTCTGACGAAAGCGAACGCGTCAGGCCCCAATACCGTCGTCTTCGTCTATCTGGCGGGCTATGGTGTGCAATATCAGGGCGATAACTATTTCGTGCCCGTAGACGCGCAAATCGCCAATGCCACGGATGTCCCTGTCCAGGCGATCCGCGTGAGCGACTTCACCAAATCGCTGTCGGCGATCAACAATCGCGGCAGTATCGTCGTGCTGGATGCGGCGAGGGCCAATCCCTTCGTGCAATCCAGTCAGCCGCTGGCTGGCGGCCTGGCATTGGTCGATCCCGACGTCAATCAGCTGATCGCGTTCAATGCGGCGCCCGGCACGGTCGCACCGCAGGAGGCCGGGCCCTATGGTTCCTACGCGCATGCGCTGGCGGAGATGATCCGTGTCGGTGGCCTGTCACTTGACGATGTGTTCGATCGCACACGCTTGCGTGTCGGCGATCTCACCAAGGGTGCCGAAATCTCGTGGGATGCTTCCAAGTTCAAGAACGCATTCAACTTTTTCGATCGTGGTCCGAATGCGCCGGCTGCTGCGGTGTCGAACACTGAGGATGTGGCAAACCGGACAAAGCCGATCCGCGATTTCGACGAGCGGGATGCCTATTTCGCTGCGCTCGATCGAGACACGCTGCAGGGCTATGAGGATTTCCTCGCCGCCTATCCGAACGATTCCATGGTCAGGCGTGTCCGCGCCATTGTTGCCGCCCGCCGCGAGGCGATCACCTGGCGCGAGACCTGGATTGCCGACACGCCAGAGGCCTATTGGTCCTATCTGAGGCGTTATCCGCGTGGTCCCCACGTATGGGATGCCCGTCGCCGTCTCGAGCATTTCGAGGCAGCTCTCGAGCCGCCCCCGTCATTTGCTGTCATCGAGTATGACGTGCCGCCGCCACCGCCGCCGGAAGTGGTCTATGTCGACCGGCCGGTGCTTTATTTCGACGATGCCGATTTCGGCTATGCGCCGCCGCCGCCCGTTGTCTTCCTGGCACCGCCGCCACCGGATTTCGTGGTGCTGGCGCCGCCGGACCCCTCTGTCGATGTTTACGTGCTGCCTGCGCCCGTCTTCGTTCCGGTCCCTGCATGGGTCGAGCCGCCACGCGACATCGCACCGCCCGAAAACAACATCATCTTCAACAACATCCACAATACGGTCGTGAACAACACGACGGTCATCAACAACAACACGACCGTCAATGAGAATGGGGCTGCGCCCGCCGCACCCGGGCTGACGACCGGCCAGAAGCTTGCCGGCGCCGCCGTCATTGCTGGCGCGGGTGCCGCGGCGTTGCATGTTGCCCTGCCGCCATCGGTGCAGAAGAAAGCGGCGGTTCTGCAGAAGCAGAACCCGGCTGCAGCCGTCAAGGCAGCACCTGGAGCAGCTCCGGCCGTCGTACCTTCGGCTCAGCCGCAAGGCGGAAATACTGCTGCCCACGCGCTTCCAGGCGCCAATGGTCAGCCGTTGCCGACCGGCGGCAAGCTGCCCGTCAATCAGGGAACGGCTCAGACGAAGCAGGGGCAATCGCCGCAAGCCGCGCCCAATGCGCACGCACTTCCCGGTGCGAACGGTCAGCCTCTGCCCGCCACGGGCAAGCTGCCGGCCAATGCTGGAGCAGCGCAGACGAAACAGGCTCAACAGCCGCAGGCCACACCGAACGCCAGTGCACATGCGCTGCCCGGCGCCAAGGGGCAGCAGCCGCAGCCGACTATTGGTAATACGCCTGCCGTGAAGGGGCAAAACCAGATTGCCAAGACCCCGGCACCGCAAGCAGCGCCAAGCGGCAAACCGAATCCGGTTGTTGCTGCGCCGAAACCCAATGCGCATGCCCCGGCCGTCGCCGCAAGGACGCCGGCAAAGCCCAAGGCGATCCCCAGCAACCAACCTCAGGCCCACAATCAGCCTCGTGTTGCCGCTGCGCCGCCTCGGCAAGCCAATCCGGCTCCTGCGCAGCCCAGGCCGGTGCCGCATGTTGCAGCCCAGGCGCCCGCACCCAAGCCGCAGGCTCAGCCGAAGCCCCAACCGCAGCCGAAGGTCGTGCAGCAGCAGGTGAAGAGACTACCTCCGCCTCCGCCGCAGAAGCCACTGGAAAAGAAAAAGTGCGGCGCTCCCGGCCTGCCGGCATGCCACTGACCGATAATCTCAAGGCCCGCTTCGGCGGGCCTTCTCATTCGGAATTGTCGCTTGATCGGCTTGTTGAAATCAGGCCGAGCGTTTAGCACTGACCGTCCAGTTGCCAATCGGCGCTGCCATACAGGTTACGGCAGGCTGGAGATCCACCACGAAAACAGGCAGGCAGATGAGTGATACCATCATACTCGAAACCCGGCGCCTCGTTCTGACGATGTGGGACAAGGGTGATGCCGAAATGATTCGGCAATTGCATTCGACAATCGAAACGACGCGCTATCTTTCAGGCGCGGCTCCTTGGACGCTGGACAAGGCTGAGGAGCGGCTGAAAAGCTGGTTCGGAGAACAGGTGCGCGACGGCACGACCAAATACAAGATGCTGCGCCGTGAGGATGGCCGCTTTATCGGCCGTGCCGGCCTTTCGCGCTTTCAGGAAAGCGGTCGGGGCGAGTTCGAGCTCGGCTATTCTCTTCGACAAGAGGCCTGGGGCAACGGCTATGCCACGGAAATTGCCGGTGCACTGTCGCAGTGGTTTTTCAGCCGCGGCTTGGCGAAGCAATTCATCGCCTTCACGCATCCTGAAAATGCAGCATCGCAGCGGGTTCTAAGAAAGATCGGCATGCAGGATCACCCGTCGATGATGATCGACGGGATACTATGTCCTACGTTTGCAATGGCTCGGTAAAAGCCGTTTCCTTAGCGGATGCGCTTGGCGGCCGGCTCCGGCACCAGTTCGCCGTTGAGGCGACGATCGAGATAGTCCTCGCATTCGCCCAGCAGCGTTTCGACCTGGCCGTTGAAGAAGTGGTTGGCGCCCGGCACGACCTTGTGTGTGATCAGGATGCCCTTCTGCGTCTTCAGCTTCTCGACGAGGCCGTTGACGTCCTTCTCCGGGGCAACCTTGTCGGCATCGCCGTTGATGATCAGGCCGGATGACGGGCAGGGTGCCAGGAAGGAGAAGTCGTAGATGTTCGGCTGCGGTGCGATCGACATGAAGCCTTCGATTTCCGGACGGCGCATCAACAGCTGCATGCCGATCCAGGCGCCGAAGGAATAGCCGGCAACCCAGCAGCTCTTCGAATCGGGATGGAGGCTCTGCACCCAGTCGAGTGCCGAGGCTGCATCGGAAAGCTCACCGGCGCCGTGATCGAACTCGCCCTGGCTGCGGCCGATACCGCGAAAATTGAAGCGGAGTGTCGTGAAACCGCGCTTCTGGAACATATAGAAGAGCTGGTAGACGACCTGATTGTTCATCGTGCCGCCAAATTGCGGATGGGGATGAAGGATAATCGCGATCGGGGCGCTCTTTTCCTTGGAGGGCTGATAGCGGCCTTCAAGGCGACCCGCGGGGCCGTTGAAAATTACTTCGGGCATCGATACTCCGGCTCTTCTTTTTCTGCGTTCAAACCCTACGGCACGCAGCAAGTTGACTTGACGAATGCGCTCATCTTTTCTAGAACGCAGTTTAGAACAATTCGAAACTTGATGCGGTGGTCCGCGCGTTGTTTGTGCAACGGTTTGTGGAACGTGTCATAAGGCATGCCCGGCTGAAATTTCAAGGAAAATGAGCCGGTCGCAGCAAAGCAAAGTCGCGCAGGAAGAAGATTATGGCGGCAACACGCCTTTATCTCGATTGGAATGCTACCGCACCGCTCCATCCGGCGGCCCGCGAAGCAATGCTGCGTGCGATGGATATTCAAGGCAACCCCAATTCCGTTCACGGTGAAGGTAGGGCAGCACGCGCAGCTGTCGAGGCCGCACGCCGGCAGGTTGCAAGGCTGACGGGCGCGGAGCCTGCCCATGTGGTTTTCACCAGCGGTGCGACCGAGGCCGCCAATATGGTGTTGACGCCGGAATTTCGCATGGGGCGGACGCCGCTTGTCGTCAGCCACCTTTACATATCGGCCGTCGAGCATCCGGCCGTGCGCGAAGGCGGGCGATTTGCCAAGGACAATGTGAGCGAAATACCCGTGACATCGGACGGCACGGTCGATCTTGCTGCGCTGGAGACCATGCTATCAGCCCATGACAAGGCGAGCGGTCTGCCGATGGTCGCCATCATGCTCGCGAACAATGAGACCGGAATTGTCCAGCCTGTCGCAGAGGCAGCCAAGCTTGTTCAGGCAGCGGGCGGTCTCTTCGTGGTGGATGCCGTTCAGGCGGCCGGCCGCGTTCTGCTCGATATCAATACGATCGGTGCGGATTTCCTCATCGTGTCCTCGCACAAGATCGGTGGGCCGAAGGGTGTCGGCGCACTCGTCTCGCGCGGTGAGGTGCTGATGCCGAAGCCGTTGATCCATGGCGGCGGTCAGGAGAAGGGCCACCGCTCGGGCACGGAAAATACGCTTGCCATCATCGGATTCGGTGCAGCTGCCGAAGCAGCTGCTGTGGACTTCGATGTGCGCAATGCTGCGATCGCTTCATTGCGCGACCGGCTGGAAGCAGGGATGGAGCTGGCGGCGCCGGATGTCATCGTTCATGGAAAGGATGGCCCGCGTGTTCCGAACACCAGCTTCTTCACGCTGCCGGGACTGAAATCCGAAACCGGCCAGATCGCCTTCGACCTGGAAGGCGTGGCGATTTCTGCCGGTTCCGCCTGCTCGTCGGGCAAGGTCGGCGAAAGCCATGTGCTCGTGGCAATGGGATGCGACCCGAAACTCGGAGCTCTCCGTATTTCGCTGGGGCCGACCACAACCGAAGCGGATATCGATCGCGCAATCGCCGCGTTTGCCCGCATAGCGGGAAGGCGCAAGCTGGCGGGTGCGGCGGCCTGACGGCCACAATTTTGCGGAAACCGAAATTTCCGCTTGCCAAGCGGGGTGAAAAGTCCCTTTTGGCCGACTACATAGGGGGCAGACATAAGTCTGCCGCAACGTTGACAAGCTGCCGGACCTTGGATCCGGCGAGATTGGAGAACGAAATGCCTGCAGTCCAGGAAACGGTCGATCAGGTTCGCCAGATCGACGTGGACCAGTATAAGTATGGTTTCGAGACCACGATCGAAGTGGAAAAGGCTCCCAAGGGTCTTTCCGAAGATATCATCCGCTTCATCTCCGCCAAGAAGCAGGAGCCGGACTGGATGCTGGAGTGGCGCCTCGAAGCCTATCGTCGTTGGCTGACGCTTGAGGAGCCCACATGGGCGCGCGTCGATTATCCGAAGATCGATTTCAACGACATTCACTATTACGCCGCGCCGAAAAAGTTCGCCGGCCCGAAGTCGCTCGACGAAGTCGACCCGGAGCTGCTGAAGACCTACGAGAAGCTCGGTATTCCGCTGCGCGAACAGGAAATTCTTGCCGGCGTGGAGAAGCCGAAGATCGCCGTCGATGCGGTGTTCGATTCTGTTTCGGTCGTCACCACCTTCAAGGAAGAGCTGAAGAAGGCTGGCGTGATCTTCATGTCGATCTCGGAAGCCATCCGCGAGCATCCGGAGCTGGTGCGCAAGTACCTCGGCTCCGTCGTGCCGACCTCGGACAATTTCTATGCGACGCTGAATTCGGCCGTCTTCACCGACGGTTCCTTCGTCTTCGTGCCGAAGGGCGTTCGTTGCCCGATGGAACTGTCGACCTACTTCCGCATCAACGAGAAGGACACCGGCCAGTTCGAGCGCACGTTGATCATCGCCGAAGAAGGCGCCTACGTCTCCTATCTGGAAGGCTGCACGGCGCCGCAGCGCGACGAAAACCAGCTGCACGCGGCCGTCGTCGAGCTGGTTGCGCTCGATGACGCCGAGATCAAGTATTCGACGGTCCAGAACTGGTATCCGGGCGACAAGCACGGCAAGGGCGGAATCTACAACTTCGTCACCAAGCGTGGCGATTGCCGCGGCCATCGCTCCAAAATCTCCTGGACGCAGGTCGAGACCGGCTCGGCGATCACCTGGAAGTATCCGTCCTGCATCCTGCGCGGCGACGACAGCCGTGGCGAGTTCTACTCGATCGCTGTTTCGAACGGCCATCAGCAGGTCGACAGCGGCACCAAGATGATCCATCTCGGCAAGAACACCTCAAGCCGCATCATCTCGAAGGGTATCGCCGCCGGCGTTTCGCAGAACACCTATCGCGGTCAGGTCTCGGCGCATCGCCGCGCGACCAACGCCCGCAACTTCACGCAGTGCGACTCGTTGCTGATCGGCGACAAGTGCGGCGCGCATACGGTGCCTTACATCGAGGCGAAGAACTCGTCCGCTCAGTTCGAGCACGAAGCCACGACGTCGAAGATTTCCGAAGACCAGCTGTTTTACTGCCTGCAGCGTGGCATTCCCGAGGAAGCAGCGATCGCGCTGATCGTCAACGGCTTCGTCAAGGAAGTGCTGCAGGAGCTGCCGATGGAATTCGCCGTCGAAGCGCAGAAGCTGATCGGCATCTCGCTCGAAGGCAGCGTCGGCTGACGTCCACGAAACAAAATTAGCTTTGGCGCGCCAGGCGCGCCGCACCCTCATTCCTGCGATAGGATATTAAAATGCTTGAAATCAAGAACCTGCACGCCCGTATCGCCGAAGACGGTACCGAGATCATTCGCGGCCTGAACCTGACCGTGAAAGCGGGCGAAGTCGCTGCCATCATGGGACCGAACGGCTCCGGCAAGTCGACGCTCTCCTACATCCTCGCCGGCCGCGAGGACTATGAAGTCACCGAGGGTGACATCCTTTATAACGGCGAGAGCATTCTCGAACTCGATGCTGCCGAACGCGCCGCAAAGGGCATCTTCCTCGCCTTCCAGTATCCGGTGGAAATTCCGGGCGTTGCTACCATGCAGTTCCTGAAGGTGGCGCTCAACGAGCAGCGCAAGGCGCGCGGCGAAGAGGAACTGACGACGCCGGATTTCATCCGTCGCGTCAAGGATGCTGCGGCCAAGCTGCAGATCAACATGGACATGCTGAAGCGTCCGCTCAACGTCGGCTTCTCCGGTGGTGAAAAGAAGCGCGCCGAAATCCTGCAGATGGCACTGCTGCAGCCGCAGCTTTGCGTCCTCGACGAAACCGATTCCGGTCTCGATATCGACGCATTGAAGATCGTCGCCGATGGCGTCAACGCGCTGCGTTCGCCTGACCGCGCCGTGATCGTCATCACCCACTATCAGCGCCTGCTCGACTATATCGTTCCGGACACCGTTCACGTCCTTTACAAGGGCCAGGTGATCAAGTCCGGCGACAAGACGCTGGCGCATGAACTCGAAGCCAACGGCTATGCCGACATCATCGGCGCTGCAGCCTGATCGAGGCGGAAAGGACACGTCGATGAACATTCAGACGACGAACCGCCTGACATCAGCCGAAACGGCGCTGATCGAGGCGTATAATGACCAGATGGGCGATCTGCCTGGCGACGGCGAAGTTTTCGCCGTCCGCGATCGCCTGCTGGACGAACTGAAGACCGCAGGCCTGCCGACGCGCCGCATCGAGGCTTGGCACTACACCGATTTCAAGAACCTGCTCCGTCTGGTGCCGAGCGATATCGGCAAGGGCCTTGCCGAAGCTTTGCCGCCGATCGTCGAAGGATCGTCGGTCGTAACCCTTCTTCAGGGCAAGGCGAGCGAGAAGGCTGCCGCCAAGGATCTGACGATCGGGCGTTATACCGATAGCCTGATTAATGGCACGGCTGCAGCCGGTCTGGAAGCGCTCGGCAAGGACGACGCCATCGGGCGCATCAATGCCAGCTTCGTGCGCGACGGCTATGTCATCGATTTTCCGGATGGCACCGAACTCGATGCGCCGCTGGAAATCCAGTTCGTTCATGCCGGCGGCCAGATCCACAGCCGCCTGCCGGTGTCCTTTGGTGCCGACGTCAAGGCGACGCTCATCGAGCGTCATCAGGCCGTCGAGGGCGCTGCCGCGCTCGTCTCATCGGTGAGCGAAGTCAAGATCGGCGAACGCGCGGAAGTGACGTGGATCATCCTGCAGGAGCAGGGCAGCGAGGATACGCATCTCGGCCAGCTCCGCATCGATCTCGGCGCGGATGCCAAGCTCAGGCTCTTCGTCATCAACGCCGGCGGCAAGCTCGTGCGTCAGGAACTCTACATCAAGGTTGTGGGCGAGGGCGCCGATCTGACGCTGCGCGGCATCAATCTGCTCGGTGGCGATACCCATACCGACGTGACGATGGTGCTTGGCCATGATGTTCCGAACACCGGATCGACGGAAGTCATCCGCAATGTCGTGTTCGATCGCGCCCGCGGCGTCTTCCAGGGCATGATCCGGGTCGCACCGGATGCGCAGAAGACCGATGCCAAGATGGCCTGCAACACGCTGCTGATGTCCGACGATGCCGAGTTCTCGGTGAAGCCAGAGCTCGAAATCTTCGCTGATGACGTGCAGTGCGGTCATGGCGCCACTGTCGCAGATATCGACAAGAACCATCTCTACTATCTGATGGCGCGCGGCATTCCCGAGAACAAGGCTCGTGCGATGCTGGTCAAAGCCTTCGTGGCGGAGATCGTCGAGGAACTGGAAGACGAAGCCCTGGTCGAGGCGCTGGAAGGCGTTATCTCCGGCTGGCTTGAAAAGCACGCCTGATTGGAGGCAAAGCTCGTGGACAAGATCGTGCCGGCAACGGCCTATGACATCGAAGCTATTCGCCGGGATTTCCCGATCCTGGCGACGACGGTGCATGGCAATCCGCTTGTCTATCTTGACAACGGCGCGTCGGCGCAGAAGCCGCAAGTCGTCATCGATGCCATCTCGCATGCTTATTCCAACGAGTATGCCAATGTGCATCGCGGCCTGCACTTTCTGTCCAATGCCGCAACGGAAGCCTATGAGGCGGCGCGCGAAAAGGTGCGTCGCTTCCTGAATGCACCGTCGGTCGACGATATCGTCTTCACCAAGAATTCGACCGAGGCGATCAATACGGTCGCCTATGGCTGGGGCATGCCGAAGATCGGTGAAGGCGATGAGATCGTCGTTTCCATCATGGAACACCACTCCAATATTGTTCCCTGGCATTTCATTCGCGAACGGCAGGGTGCCAAGCTCGTCTGGGTGCCTGTCGATTACGAAGGCGCGTTCCATATCGAGGATTTCGAAAAGAGCCTCACGGAGCGCACCAAGCTCGTCGCCATCACCCATATGTCGAATGCGCTCGGAACCGTCGTTCCGGTGAAGGAAGTCTGCCGGATCGCGCATGAGCGCGGCATTCCGGTATTGATCGACGGCTCGCAGGGCGCGGTGCATATGCCAGTCGACGTGCAGGATATCGATTGCGACTGGTACGTCATGACCGGTCACAAGCTCTATGGCCCTTCGGGCATCGGCGTTCTCTACGGTAAGAAGGAGCGGCTTGCCGAGATGCGGCCTTTCCAGGGCGGCGGCGAGATGATCTTCGACGTCACCGAGGAAAACGTCACTTATAACGACCCGCCGCACCGCTTCGAGGCGGGAACGCCGCCGATCGTTCAGGCGATCGGTCTTGGCTATGCGCTCGACTATATGGACAGTATCGGCCGCGAGGCGATTGCCCGCCATGAGGCTGACCTCGCCGCCTATGCGGCGGAGCGGCTGCGCGACATCAACTCGCTGCGCGTCATCGGTACTGCGCCCGGCAAGGGCGGCATCTTCTCCTTCGAACTTGCGGGAATTCACTCCCACGACGTTTCGATGGTGATCGATCGACAGGGTGTCGCCGTTCGCGCCGGCACGCATTGCGCCCAGCCGCTCTTGAAACGCTTCGGCGTTACCTCCACATGCCGTGCATCGTTCGGCCTGTACAATACGCGTGCCGAAGTGGATGCTTTGGCTGATGCGCTGGAATATGCGCGCAAGTTCTTTGCCTGAGGAGGCAAGCGATGTCACTGGACGAAAGCGAACAGAAGATCGACGTACGCGAAGGGATCGTGCATTCCAGCATTCCCGAGGATGAGCTGGCACGCCTCAGCGACGACGTCATCGGCGCGTTGAAAACGGTCTACGACCCGGAGATTCCTGCCGATATCTTCGAACTCGGCCTGATCTACAAGATCGATATCGAAGACGACCGCATGGTGAAGATCGTCATGACGCTGACGGCGCCCGGTTGCCCGGTTGCCGGCGAGATGCCGGGCTGGGTCGAAAACGCTGTTGGCGCCGTCGAAGGTGTTTCCGGTGTCGATGTCAGCATGACCTTCGATCCGCCGTGGACGCCGGATCGCATGTCGGAAGAAGCGCAGGTTGCGGTCGGCTGGTATTGAAGCTTTAAGCCGCCGGCTTTACATTAAGACTCGAAGCGCCGGATCTTGACCCCGGTTGCGGAAGGAGAATGAGCCCATGGGCTTTGCAATCATGAGCATGACGGATGCGGCAGCAGCCCGCGTCAAGGCAATCGTTGAAAATTCCGGTCCCGATGCCAAGGGCGTTCGCGTCGGCATCAAGAAGGGCGGCTGCGCTGGGATGGAATATACCATCGACCTGGTGACCGAGCCGAATGCGAAGGACGATCTGATCGAGCGCGATGGCGCTCGCGTTTGGGTCGAGCCATCGGCCGTCCTTTATCTGCTCGGTACGGAAATGGGTTTCGAGACCACGACGCTGCGCTCGGGCTTCACCTTTACCAATCCGAACCAGACATCGGCCTGCGGCTGCGGCGAATCCGTCGAATTGAAGCCAGCCGATCTTGCCGCTTTGGCAGCTCAGCGTCAGGCTGCACCGGCCGTATGATGGGGCGACGCCGTTTGTCATCTCGAAAGTAAAATGATCACACGGCGCTGCGCTCTGATTTTATCAGCCGGGTTACTGCTCTCGGCATCGAGCCGAGTGCAGATGCTTTTTGCTGCCGATGGTGACTTTCCAACTCCTCTCCCGTTCAAGATCGCTCCGATGCCTGACGGCACGGATGCGGAAACGCTTGCCTTGATGGCTCTTTATGGTGAAGGTGGGAACCAAACGAAGTTCCTTATTGAGATCCAGGGTCCGCGCAAAAAGGACGGCAGCGCCGATCCTGATACTCCGATAAGCTTCTCGCATGGCGAGTTTCGCCATGTCGCGAGTTCCCATCCGGCACGGTTTTTCGAACAATTGGCCAATACCTTGTCGGCAGATTCGCCAATCTTTTCTGACGCAAAGCAGGAAAAACTGCCATTCGACATAGCATTTCTCGGCCCTCCGACGATGCGCCTTCCAGGTGGCGGTTTCGGTGGAGGGCCGGGAGACTGGTATGCCACCAAGCTGTTTCTCGCTGAAGGCGCGGCTGAGGTTTACTTCAATTTCAATCTGACATCCGGCGAGGCGGAGTTCAGCATGAAGGACGAGGATTATGGCAATGTCGTCCTCTCCGAATTGTCGAAGGTGATCTGGTAGTTTTCGGCTGCGCAGCGCCAGGGCGCCTAGGCTGCCCAAGCCGATAGTGCTGTATTTCCCCGCGCTGTTTTTCGTGTTTTGATCGCTCTAAGCTTGGGGCTCTCCGCTGCTGCCCTGGCTAACCGGCTGAACCGGGTAAAGTCGACATGGCGCACAACGGGAGATTCTATGGCGACTGCGGCATGGGTTTACACATTGATCCCGGCTGCGGCCGCCATTGCGGGTGCCGCGGTTGCGGTGAATACGCGGCCAGGACCTAACCTCGTCAGTGCTATCCAGCATTTTGCCGCCGGTGTCGTCTTTGCGGCTGCCGCTGGCGAAATATTGCCTGATGTCATGCACAGGGGTTCTCCCTTGGCGACGGTGATCGGCGGCGCGATCGGCGTCGGCATGATGTTGCTGGTCAAACAACTGGAGACCTGGGCCAAAGGACCGGTCGGCCTTCTGGCGGCCATCGGCATCGATATCCTGATCGACGGCCTCGTGCTCGGCATCGGCTTTGCCGCCGGCCCGAAGGTAGGCCTGTTGCTGACGATCGCCCTGACGATCGAGGTGCTGTTCCTTGGCTTGACGGTGGCGAATGAACTTGGCGAGAGTGTTCGCTCTCGAGCCAGGATCGTCGCCATCACGGCAGCGCTTGCTCTGCTGCTGCCGATCGGCGCCTTGCTGGGCACGCCGATCGCGTCGTTGCCCGACCCCATTTTGACCGGCTTCTTCGCGTTCGGGCTGATTGCGCTGCTCTATCTCGTCACCGAAGAACTGCTGGTCGAAGCCCATGAAACACCCGATCGCCCCTGGGTGACGGCAATGTTTTTTGCCGGCTTTCTCGTGTTGCTTCTGCTCGAAGAGGCGATCGGTTAGCGACGCCCCCGAAGGACTGCTAAAATCCTAACGCGCGTCGCGCCCCTTCAGGTTCGCTCCTCGCGCCTTATGTCTTTGATTTTATGCATGTCGTTGCCGCAAAACCGCTGCGCACTTTTGCGCGACATGCTTTAGCTCGCAGCCGAAACCGGCGTCAGTTTGAGGCCGAGCGCCCTGATTACCTTCAGGATCGTGGCGAATTCCGGATTTCCGTCGCCGCTTAGCGCACGATAGAGCGCCGAACGGTTCATGCCGACATCCTTGGCGAGCTTGCTCATGTTGCGCGTGCGGGCAACTTCGCCCAATGCCTTGGCGATCGAAGCGGGGTCATCCGTGGCGAAGGCTGCTGCGATATAGCTGTCGGGATTGTCGGTGCTCAGGGAAATCTCCTGGTTCATGTCATAGGCCTTTCCGTATGAGCCAGTCGCGGATGATACCGATGTCGTCCTGATTGACGTCGTGACCGGTCGCCAGCACATGAGCGCTGATATCCGCGCCGGCGTTTGCAAATTGATTTTTCAGGATATCGGCATCGCCGGGTTCGCGCCGCTGATCGTACTTGGCAGATGTGATCAGGATCGGCAAAGCGGCCAGCGATGGAAAGCCTGCGTCCGGCGCCGGCGAGAGTGGCCGCATCAAAACGGCGGCGGCGGCCAAGCGAGGCCGGTGCAGAAGAATGGATGCCGCCATGATGGCGCCATTCGAAAAGCCAACCAGCACAGGCTTCCGCTTGAGCGTCCCTTGCTCCAGAGCCGTTTCGATAAAATCACAGAGTTCGTCGGTGCGTCTCGTGAGATCGGCGTGATCCAGGCTTCGATCCGGATTGCGGCGAAAGAAGGCAAATCCGCCCTCCCAGCCGATGGCGCCTCGCATGGCGATATAGGGACGCCGCGGCGCAGCCGAATCGGCAAGAGGAATAAGTGCGGCTTCATCCATGCCGCTCCCATGCAGGAGAAGCAGCGGCGCGGAAACGCGTTCCGTTCGCCCGGCGACGAAGTGAAGTTCCGGTTGCTCCGGCATGAATCTGAATTCCAAGGCCCCACTGTGGCGTCATCAAAAACGCCGCGCATCCTTCCGGACACGCGGCGTTTTCATAGACAAGTTTCACAATAGATTTATGTCTGTTTCCAGCGAAGCGACTGAACCGCTTCGCTTTTTGGCAAAAATCCTATTCTGCGGCCTCGGCGTAGGATTCGAGCGGCGGGCAGGTACAGATCAGGTTGCGATCACCATAGACATTGTCGATGCGGTTGACCGGAGACCAGTACTTGTCGACGCGGAAGGCGCCGGGCGGGAAGCAGGCCTGTTCGCGCGAATAGGGGCGATCCCATTCGCCGACGAGGTCTTCTACCGTGTGCGGGGCGTTCTTCAGCGGGTTGTTGGTCTTGTCCATCCGGCCGTCTTCGATGGCGCGAGCTTCCTCGCGGATCGCCAGCATCGCCTCGCAGAAGCGATCAAGCTCGGCCTTGGTTTCCGATTCTGTGGGCTCGATCATCAGCGTGCCGGCAACAGGCCAGCTCATGGTCGGTGCGTGGAAGCCGCAATCGATCAGGCGCTTGGCGACATCGTCAACCGTCACGCCGGCGCTTGCGACCAGCGGGCGGGTGTCGATGATGCATTCATGCGCCACACGTCCGTCCTTGGACTTATAGAGCACGTCATAGGCGCCCTTCAGGCGGGCGGCAATGTAGTTAGCGTTGAGGATCGCCACCTTCGTTGCCTGCGTCAGGCCTTCGCCGCCCATCATCAGGCAATAGCTCCACGAGATCGGCAGGATGGAGGCCGACCCAAAGGCTGCCGCAGAGACCGCACCGCTGCGGCCGTCCGTTTCCGGATGACCGGGCAGATGAGGCGCCAGATGCGCCTTGACGCCGATCGGCCCCATGCCGGGACCACCGCCGCCATGCGGGATGCAGAAGGTCTTGTGCAGGTTCAGGTGGCTGACGTCGGAGCCGATATCGCCGGGACGCGAGAGGCCGACCATGGCGTTCATGTTGGCGCCATCGAGATAGACCTGACCGCCATGCTTGTGCACGAGATCGCAGATCTCCTTCACCGTCTCTTCGAACACGCCATGCGTCGAAGGATAGGTGATCATGCAGCAGGAGAGGTTGTCGGCATATTGTTCGGTCTTGGCACGGAAATCGGCCATGTCGATGTCGCCGTCGTCGCTGACCTTGACCACCACGACCTTCATGCCCGCCATCTGTGCCGAGGCAGGGTTGGTGCCGTGCGCGGAGGTCGGGATGAGGCAGATGTCGCGATGACCCTGGCCATTGGCAATGTGGTAGCTGCGGATGGTCAGGAGGCCGGCATATTCGCCCTGCGCGCCGGAGTTCGGCTGCATGGAGAAGGCGTCATAGCCCGTCACCGCGCAGAGCTTGTCCGTCAGGTCATCGATCATTTCGCGGTAGCCGAGCGCCTGATCGGCCGGCACGAAAGGATGGATGTCGGAAAATTCCGGCCAGGTGATCGGCAGCATTTCCGCCGTTGCGTTCAGCTTCATGGTGCAGGAGCCGAGCGGGATCATCGAGCGGTCGAGCGCCAGGTCGCGGTCCGAAAGACGGCGGATGTAACGCGTCATCTCGCTTTCGGCGCGGTTCATGTGGAAGATCGGGTGCGCCAGGTACTCGCTGGTACGCAGCAGGGTCTTCGGCAGCCGATAGGATGGCTCGAAATCGGCAATGCGGAAATCGCCGCCGAATGCACGCCAGACGGCTTCCACCGTCGCCGGGCGCGTGCGCTCGTCAAGGCTGATGCCGATCTTCGTTTCACCGACCTTGCGCAGGTTGACGCCTTCGGCGACGGCTGCGCGCAGGATGAGACCCTGCATATGGCCGACCTCTACGGTGATAGTGTCGAAGAAAGTCTCCGGCTCGACCGTGTAGCCGAGCTTCTCCAGGCCCTTGGCCATCAGCACGGCCTTCTGGTGGACCTGCTGGGCGATCGCCTTCAGGCCCTGTGGACCGTGGAAGACGGCATACATCGAAGCCATGACGGCGAGCAGGACCTGTGCGGTGCAGATGTTCGACGTCGCCTTTTCGCGGCGGATATGCTGCTCGCGGGTCTGCAGCGACAGGCGATAGGCGCGATTGCCGCGCGCATCGACGGAAACGCCGACAAGACGGCCCGGCATGGAGCGCTTGTAATCGTCCTTGACGGCCATATAGGCTGCGTGCGGACCGCCATAGCCAACCGGAACGCCGAAGCGCTGCGAGGAGCCGATGGCGATATCCGCGCCCATTTCGCCCGGAGATTTCAAAAGCGTCAGTGCCAGGAGATCGGCCGCCATGATGGCGATGGCGCCGGTCTGGTGCAGGCGTGCGATCAGGCCGCTGAAGTCGTTGATGTGGCCGTGCGTGCCGGGATACTGGAAGATCGCGCCGAAGACGTCGACCGGATCAAGATCCGTAAAGGGATTGCCGACAATGACGGTCCAGCCGAGTGGCTCGGCGCGGGTCTTGATCAGCGCGATAGTCTGCGGGTGGCAGGCGGCATCGACGAAGAAGGCCTTCGCCTTCGACTTGGCGACGCGTTCCGCCATCGCCATGCCTTCGGCCGCAGCAGTTGCTTCATCGAGCAATGACGCGTTGGCGACATCGAGACCGGTGAGGTCGCTGATCATCGTCTGGTAATTCAGCAGCGCCTCGAGGCGGCCCTGACTGATCTCAGGCTGGTAGGGCGTGTAGGCCGTGTACCAGGCAGGGTTTTCCAGGATATTACGCTGGATGACCGGCGGCGTGATCGTGCCGTAGTAGCCTTGGCCGATGAGGGAAACGAGAACCTTGTTCTTGTTGGCGATCTCACGCAGCCGGTCGAGCGCCTCGCGCTCCGTCATCGGCGCACCCCAGACGAGCGGTGCCTTCTGGCGGATCGCCGGCGGCAAAGTCGCGTCGATCAGGCCGTCGAGGCTCTTGTAGCCGATCACCTTGAGCATATCGGTCATCTCCGACGGAGACGGGCCGATATGGCGGCGATTGGCGAAGTCGTATGGCTGGTAATCGGTGAATGTGAATTCAGTAGGCGTCGTCATTATCCGATCAGCTCCTTGTAACCGGATTCATCAAGAAGACCATCGAGATCCCCAACGTTCTTCAGCTTGAGCTTGAAGAACCACCCAGCACCCATCGGGTCTGAATTGACGAGGGCCGGATCAGCGGTGATGGCTTCGTTGACTTCGGTGATCTCTCCGTCGAGCGGACAATAGACTTCGGAGGCTGCCTTGACGGATTCGACGGTTGCCGCGTCGCCACCCTTGGAGAAGCTGGCGCCGACTTCAGGCAGTTCCACGAAAACGAGATCACCGAGCTGCTCGGCGGCATGGGCCGTGATGCCGACCGTTGCAATATCGCCTTCGACCTTCAGCCACTCATGTTCTTCGGTGAATTTCAGCATGGGTAATCCTCTCTGGAAAAGACGCTCAACGTTTGTAGGTAGGCTTGATGAAAGGCAGAGCGCTGACGACGACGGGCAGATACTTGCTCCGTACTTCAGCGTAAACAGTGGTGCCCGGTGCCGTGAAATCGGTCGGCACATAGCCCATGGCAACCGGGGATTCGACGCTCGGACCGAAACCGCCCGAGGTGACTTCGCCGATTTCCGTCTTGCCTTCTGCATCGGCATAAAGCTTGGAGTGACCGCGCACCGGGGCCCTGCCCTCGGGCTTCAGGCCGACGCGGCGGCGGGTGGTGTCGCCATCGAGTTCGCCGAGAATGCGAGCTGCTCCGGGAAAGCCGCCGGCGCGGGCGCCGCCCGTTTTGCGGGCCTTCTGGATAGCCCATTCGAGCGCGCCTTCGATCGGCGTCGTCGTCTGGTCGATGTCGTTGCCATAGAGGCAGAGGCCAGCCTCGAGGCGAAGGGAGTCGCGGGCTCCGAGGCCGATCGGCTGGACGTCCGGATGTTCCAGCAGCCGCTTGGCGATATCCTCGGCCTTGTCAGCCGGCACGGAGATTTCGAAGCCGTCTTCGCCGCTATAGCCGGAGCGCGAGACGAGGCAGGAGACATCGTGGAGGCGACAATGGCGCACATCCATGAACTTCATGTAGGCGATATCGGCCCAGAGTTCGGCAAGCACGTCGACGGCGCGCGGCCCTTGAAGCGCAATGAGGGCACGATCAAGTAAGGTAACTTCGCAGCTATCGCCGATATGGTCTTGAAGATGCTTGAGATCCTGCTCTTTACAGGCGGCATTGACGACGACGAAAAGATAGTCGTCCATATGGGTAATCATCAGATCGTCGAGGATGCCACCCTTGTCGTCGGTGAAGAAGCCGTAGCGCTGACGGCCTTCGGCGAGGCCGATAATGTCGACGGGCACCAGGCTCTCGAGAGCCAGCGCCGCATCCTCATATTTGCCGGAGCGGGCGCGGATCGTCACCTGACCCATATGCGACACGTCGAACAGGCCGGCGGAGGATCTGGTCCAGAGATGTTCCTTCAGCACGCCGGGCGCATATTGCACGGGCATGTCGTAGCCCGCGAAGGGCACCATGCGGGCACCGAGCGACACATGCAGGGAATGAAGGGGGGTGGTCTTGAGGGCAGCGGTCTCGTCCAAATGACGCCTCCGGGGTTTGCGCTCGTTTCGAAGCGCAGAGCTCACAATTTCGGCGCGACTGCGCCTGACGATGAGCCCCCTCTGTCTGTTTGCCTGAGATTGTTATCCCTTCGGCGAACGCTTACGCGCTTCTCTCCAGAGTTCCGTCTGCCCCTTGCTGGTCCTTTGGCCTGAGAGTTTCCGGGGCGGTTGCTCCTTCGGCACCGGCTTGCGCCGGATTCTCCCAACAGGGTTGAGAGCCATTATCCGGTCCCGGGCAGAGATGGCAAGGGGCAAATGTCGCCGCTGAACAAATTTTTGTCGCGCCGATCAATCCTGCGTTTCCTAATGATTACGGACCTTTGCAACAGGGATGGGAGAGGCTATCCCTTCTGCTCGATTGAGGAGCCGGGCAGGAGATGAACATGAACCGCAACCACGCCGCCGCATTGCTTATTTCGATTGGCGCTTTTTCGCTTCCGCTCGGTGGAGCGATGGCCCAGGACAGCGGCGCGATGAAGTCCATGCCCTGGATGCACATGGATGCTGGTGCGGCACCTTCCGGTTCGGCCGCCGCCAAGCTTGGCGATCTCGATATAAGCGGCGGTTATGTTCGTGCCATGCTTCCCGGCCAGCCCGTCGGCGGCGGTTACATCACCATCCACAATACGGGCAAAACAGACGACAAGCTGACCTCCGTGACCTCTTCGGCCGCCGGCAAGGTGGAGCTGCACGAGGTGAAGATGGAGGGCGAGATCATGAAGATGCGCGAGGTGAAGGGCGGCATTGCCATCCCCGCCGGCGCCACGGTGACGCTCGCGCCGAATACGATGCACATGATGTTCAAGCAGGTGAAGGCGCCCTTCAAGCAAGGCGGCACGGTGCCCGTGATGCTGATGTTCGACAAGGCGGGTATGGTCGACATCAATCTGCCAGTCGTCTCGGCCAGGGGAAACTGAGCCAGAAAATTATCCTGCCGTATAATTCCGGTTTCCACTTTTCCTCGAAATGCTCTAAAGCCACGTCAAAAGGCCGGGAAATCTCCGGCCGCGGGGCAGATCGGCCCATTGTTTGAATTTGCATGATCCCGCCGAACGAGGTTTGGCAATATCTGGGACATGCCGCGGTATTTGAAAGAAGAAGAATGGCCGGGATTGAACATATACAGGTCGAGCCTGATGAAGCCGGCATGCGTCTCGACCGCTGGTTCAAGGTGCATTATCCGGGGCTTGGTTTCGGACAATTGCAGAAGCTGATGCGTTCCGGTCAGGTGCGCGTCGATGGCGGTCGCGTCAAGACGGATGCGCGCGTGCAGCCGGGACAGGTGGTACGCGTGCCGCCTCTCGATGTCGATGCCAAGGGCGCAAAAAGCGGCCCCATCGCCGGCAATGACCTCAAACACGCCGGCGACGGCGAGCTCCTCGCGCGCATGCTGCTGCATGAAGACGAGAAGGTCTATGTGCTGAACAAGCCCGCTGGCCTCGCCGTGCAGGGCGGTTCCGGCCTTACCCGCCATATCGACAAGATGCTTGAGGCATGGACGAGCAAGAAGGGCGAAAAGCCGCGCCTGGTGCATCGTCTCGACCGCGACACCTCGGGCGTCCTCGTCGTTGCCCGTACCCGAGGTGCTGCGCAGAAGCTGACGGCGGCATTCCGCGAACGCGACACCAAGAAGACCTATTGGTCGCTGGTCAAGGGCGTGCCGCGGAAGCATGAGGACAAGATCTCCACCTGGCTGGTGAAAGAGGCGACGGCCGATGGCGACCGCATGCGCATCGCCAAGCATGGGGAGGAGGGCGCCGATCACGCGATCTCCTATTACCGCGTCCTCGAAACCGCAGCGCAGAACCTCGCCTGGCTTGAAATGGAGCCTTATACCGGTCGTACGCACCAGCTGCGCGTTCATGCGCTGCACATGGGCCACCCGATTATCGGCGACCCCAAATATTTCGATGATGATCCGAACTGGGATTTCCCGGGCGGTGTCCAGAAGCGGCTGCATCTGCACGCCCGCCATATCGACATTCCGCATCCGAATGGCGGCCGTCTGCGTGTAACGGCACCGCTGCCGCCGCATATGGTGCAGACCTGGAACCTTCTCGGATTTGACATGGCATCGGCAGGGGAGCCGGACGACGAATGAAGCTGGTACTTTTCGATTGCGACGGCACGCTGGTCGACAGCGCGCGGCTGATCCATGAGGTCATGGCGCGCACCTTTGTGGCCTTCGGCTACAAGCGCCCGGATGTTTCCGCCACGAAGTCGATCATCGGTCTGACGCTCGATATCGCCATTGCCCGCATGCAGGGCAAGCCGCATGTCGACGATGAAGCGATTGCCATGACCGCGCACTACAAATCGATCTTTCCGGAGGTGCGGGACGAGGCTGATATGCAGACGCCTCTTTTTGATGGCATCAAGCCGCTGATCGAGACGCTGGCCGCGCGCGATGAACTGTTGATCGGCGCGGTGACGGGCAAATCCCGCCGCGGCTTGACCCATATCCTTGAGGTCAACGACTTCACGCCCTATTTTATTGTCTCGCGCACCGCCGACGATTGCCCGTCGAAGCCGCATCCTGCGATGGTGACGGAATGCTGCGATGAAACCGGCATGGACCCGCATGATACGATCGTGATCGGCGATGCCATCTACGACATGCAGATGGCGAAGGCAGCGGGTGCGACCGCCATCGGCGTTGCATGGGGCTATGCCTCCGTCGAAGAACTGCTGGCGGCCGGGGCCGATGCGATTGCGCATCATCCGAACGATTTGTTGAGCCATATTCTCTGAGGTGACGCCATGCGCGACCTGTTGAACGATCTTTCCGAGGGTCTCAGCCATCCCGATCCGATCCGCCGCGCGCAGATCCAGATGAAGAAGCCATTGCCGAAACGCTTCTACAAGGATGTGACGATCAGCGCGGACGAGGGCGGTCATGCCATCGCGCTTGACGGCAAGGTAGTGAAGACCCCGGCCAGGCACTCCCTGGCGTTGCCGACGGAAGCGCTTGCCAAGCTGGTGGCCGCGGAATGGGCGCGGCAGGTCGACATCATCGATCCCGCGACCATGCCTGTGACCCGCCTCGTCAATACCGCGATCGACGGCGTTGCGGCCGAAAGCCAGGCCGTGTTTGATGAAATCGTGCGTTTCTCGGGTACGGATCTGCTTTGCTATCGCGCCGATGGGCCGGAGCGGCTTGTGGAGCGGCAGTCGGAGCGCTGGAACCCGCTAATCGAATGGGCCGCGCGCGATTTCGGCGCCCGTTTCATCCTGGCTGAAGGTGTCATGCATCAGGAACAGCCCGATGAAGCCATTGCAGCCTTCGCTGCCGCCTTGCGCAAGTTTGACACACCGATGGAGCTCGCGAGCCTGCACACGATCACGACGCTGACCGGTTCAGCGATCCTGGCACTGGCCTTCGCGGAAGGATTCCTGCCGCTTGCCGATGTCTGGTCCCTTGCACATCTCGACGAGGATTGGACCATCGAGCATTGGGGCAGCGACGAAGAGGCCGAGCAGCGTCGTGCACAGCGTTTTGAGGAATTTCAGGCGGCAACCGACGTTTTTTCTGCGCTTCGCAGTTGAATATTGTTGATTTCCAGTCCTTTATATCGATCTTCGCATCTTGCAAGCTTGGAAGTCGGGACAGGAATCATGTTGTTGTCGAGGTCGAGAGCCGTATCGGCGCTCGTGGGATGTTTGGCGCTGGCTGCGTGCTCGAGCTGGTCCGTCGATCCTCCGCCTCCAACATATGCCGTGCGCAGTGCAACCGTCATAGCCGATCAGGCTTTGCCGCCGGTGTCGCCGGCGCTGGTTGCAGCCATCAATGATCGCGTCAACGCCGCGATCATTGCAACAAGCTTCAGTCCGCAATTGCCACAGGTTGCCATCACCATCAGACTGAGCGACGTCCGCAAGGCGCGCGGCTTCAATCGCGACCGCAGCAGCGCCAAGATCAATATCGATGCGGCGGCGGCCGATGGTGGCGCCGTGGTTGCCATGGCGTCGTTCGAGACAAAGACCGTCGCTCCGGATCCCGCTACAGCTGACGAGCTCATGGCGGAAGATATCGCCGCGCGTGTCCGATCCATCTTTTCGCTGAACACACCACGGCTCGCAAACTGAGCCAACAGCTTCAAACAAGGCTCGCGCCATGCTAAGCCCGAGCGATGAGGGAGAGAGGGCCGCATGAAGGAAATCCTGCAGGAGCTGGAACGTCGTCGTGAGATCGCAAGGCTTGGCGGCGGGCAGGCGCGGATCGATGCGCAGCACGCGCGCGGCAAGCTGACCGCGCGCGAGCGCATCGACATCTTCCTCGATGAAGGCTCCTTCGAAGAGTTCGATATGTTCGTCGAGCATCGCTCGACCGATTTCGGCATGGACAAGAGCAAGATTGCCGGCGATGGCGTAGTGACTGGCTGGGGTACGGTCAACGGCCGAACTGTTTTCATTTTTGCCAAGGATTTCACAGTCTTCGGAGGATCTCTTTCAGAAGCACATGCGGAGAAGATCACCAAAGTACAGGATATGGCGCTGAAGAACAGGGCGCCGATCATCGGGATCTATGATGCAGGCGGCGCCCGCATCCAGGAGGGTGTGGCCGCGCTCGGCGGCTATGCCGAGGTCTTCCAGCGCAATGTGCTTGCCTCCGGCGTCATTCCGCAGATCTCGATCATCATGGGTCCTTGTGCCGGCGGCGATGTCTATTCTCCGGCCATGACGGATTTCATCTTCATGGTTCGTGACACCTCCTACATGTTCGTCACCGGACCGGATGTGGTGAAGACAGTCACCAACGAGACCGTTACTTCCGAGCAGCTCGGCGGCGCCTCGGTCCACACGACGAAATCCTCGATTGCCGACGCTGCGTACGACAATGATGTCGATACGCTCTTGCAGGTGCGCCGTCTCATCGATTTCCTGCCGCAGTCGAATACGGCTGATGTGCCGGAGATCGAACGCTATCAGTCCGTGACCGAGCCGGATAACTCGCTCGATACGCTGATCCCGGCCAATGCCAACAAGCCCTACGATATCAAGGAACTGATCCTGAAGATCGCGGACGAGGGCGATTTTTTCGAGATTCAGGAGAGCTTCGCCAAAAATATCGTTTGCGGTTTCGGCCGCATCGAAGGCGCCACGGTCGGCTTCGTCGCCAACCAGCCGATGGTGCTTGCCGGTGTTCTCGACAGCGATGCGTCGCGAAAGGCGGCGCGGTTCGTGCGCTTCTGCGATTGCTTCAATATTCCGATCGTTACCTTCGTCGACGTGCCCGGCTTCCTGCCGGGGACGGCGCAGGAATATGGCGGGCTGATCAAGCATGGCGCCAAGCTGTTGTTTGCCTATGCCGAGGCGACCGTGCCGAAGCTCACGGTCATCACCCGCAAGGCCTTTGGCGGCGCTTATGACGTCATGGCCTCGAAGCATCTGCGCGGCGATCTCAATTATGCCTGGCCGACGGCGCAGATTGCCGTCATGGGCGCCAAAGGCGCGGTCGAGATCATCTTCCGCAAGGATATAGCCGATCCGGACAAGATTGCAGCGCATACGAAGATGTATGAGGACCGTTTCCTGTCGCCCTTCGTTGCGGCTGAACGCGGCTACATCGACGAAGTGATCATGCCGCGCTCGACCCGGCGGCGGCTGGCACAGGGCCTCAGGATGCTGCGCAACAAGGATTTGACCAATCCCTGGAAGAAGCACGACAACATCCCGTTGTGAACATGTGACAACAAGTCACGGATTTGACACGGAAAATTGATTGAGCGTCAGAATCCGTGTTTTCACGTTCGTCCCCGTGCGCTCTATTGCTTCCTCGTGGGGGAGTTAAAACTGGAGTTTAACATGGCGCTTTCCGATCGGCTGAATCAATATCAGCCCTATGCTCTTACCGTATTGCGTGTCGTCACCGGCGTATTGTTCATCGAACACGGCTTGCAGAAGCTGCTCGGCTTTCCGGCCGGCGGTCAATTTCCAAGCCCGCTGCCGACCCTGATTCTGGTTCAGGGTATCCTTGAAGTCGTCGGTGGACTGGCGACGATCGTCGGCTTCTTCACCCGTCCGGTCGCCTTCATCCTGTGCGGCAACATGGCGGTCGCCTATTTCATGGCGCATTATCCGAAGAATTTCTTCCCGGCGAACAATGGCGGCGACGCAGCGATCCTTTATTGCTTCATCTTCCTGTTCCTGATCTTCGCAGGCCCGGGCCTGCTGGCGATCGACAACAGCAAGAAATAACCAGCCGCTTTGTCGGGCTCGGCCGATCGTCGAGTCCGGCGAATAAATTCGTCTCTCGCGTGTTCTCTCTGTTGTCAGCGAAGCGAGAGCACTTTTGACAGGATCTCCTTCGCATCCCCTATCGAACGGAGATCCTCATGTCATTTTCCGAGCGCTTGTCGCCCTACCAGCCTGCAGCCCTTGCAATTCTGCGAATCGTGACCGCGTTGCTGTTCATCGAACACGGCACGCAAAAGGTCTTCGGATTTCCGCCAGCGCCTTACGCAATCACGACGCTGTTCTTCGTGGCGGGGATCATCGAGCTCGTGGGCGGTATTCTGATCTTACTCGGGCTTTTCACTCGTCCTGTCGCCTTTTTGCTCAGCGGCGAGATGGCGATTGCCTATTTCATGGTGCATATGCCGATCAATTTCTTCCCGGCCAACAATGAGGGGGATGGAGCGGTCCTGTTCTGCTTCATCTTCCTGTTTCTGGTGTTTGCCGGACCGGGAAGCTGGGCGCTGGACAACCGCCAGCGCCGATGATCTCAGTCAGGCGGTAAGCTTGAGACCGGCGATGCCTGCAACGATCAAGCCGATGCAGAATAGACGAACCAAGGTCGCGGGATCGCCGAGCAGCCATATGCCGAGCAGCACTGTGCCGACGGTACCGATACCGGTCCAGACCGCATAGGCCGTGCCCATCGGCAAGGTCTTTACGGCTAGGCCAAGCAGCACGACGCTGATGACCATGGAGATGACGGTGAGAGCAGTCGGCATCGGCCGCGTGAAACCATCGGTATATTTCAGGCCGATAGCCCAGCCGATTTCGAACAAGCCTGCGAGGAAAAGCAGGAACCAAGCCATGTTACGCTCCATTATTAAGAGCGAGGCCGTCCCCGCGATGTCTACGGCCGGTTTTGGATGCTGGCCGCCGCAGTCGTCTGCGCGTTTGCTATATGCCTGTTCCGCTTTGGTATTTCAAGGCGGCGGGTATGCCACTTCTACTTTTCGAGCCGTTCGGCATGCCACTTCAGGTGATCGTCCATGAAGGACGAGATGAAGTAGTAGGAGTGGTCGTAGCGCTCATGCATGCGCAGCGTCAGGCCGATGCCGGTGTCTTTGATCGCGTCTTCGAAGAGCCAGGGACGCAGGCCGTTTTCGAGGAAGCTGTCAGCTTTGCCCTGGTCGATCAGGAACTCGGGGAAGCGGGCGCCGTCTTCGACAAGCGCACAGGCGTCGTAGCGGCGCCAAGCGGTCTTGTCGCTGCCCAAATATTTTTCAAGCGCAGGGGCGGACCAATCGGCTGTCGACGGCTGTACGATGGGAGCGAAAGCGGAGCAGCTCTTGAAGCGGTCCGGGTTCTTCAACGCAATCGTCATGGCGCCATGGCCGCCCATGGAATGGCCAAAAATGCCTTGGCGGCTCATGTCGGCCCGGAATTGCTTGGCGATAAGCGTGGGCAGCTCCTCGGTGATGTAGCTGTACATCTGATAGTTTTCGGCCCAGGGCGTCTCGGTGGCGTCGAGATAGAAGCCGGCGCCTTTGCCCATCTGCCAATTGGTCAGCTCATCCGGCACGTCGTTGCCGCGCGGGCTGGTGTCCGGGCAGACGATGATCAGGCCGAGTTCCGCGGCCATGCGGCGATACTCACCCTTTTCCATGACATTGGCATGGGTGCAGGTGAGGCCGGAGAGATACCAGAGCACCGGGCGGGGCTCCTTGATCGCCTGCGGCGGTACGAAGACGGCAAAGGTCATCTCGCATTTGCAGGCTTCTGATTCATGCGAGAAGACACCCTGCATGCCACCGAAGGCGGTGTTTTGGGAAATGATGTTCAAGACTGGTCTCCAGGCGATGATTGATGTGCTTTGGCACGCCGGCAAAGCCGGTCGAAGGTTTCGAGAAAGGCGGAGCGGTCGCGCGGCGAGAAGGCGGCATTATAGCCCTTGCTTTCGCCGGTTTCGCGAAGATGCGCCCCGAGATCGCGCATGGCCGTTGCCATGCCGATATTCGTCTTGTCGAAGATGCGGCCGGTCGGTCCCGTCACCAGAGCTCCGGTCGCAACGCAGCGGCCGGCGAGCGGTACATCCGCGGTGACGACGATATCGCCGGCGCCGGCATGCTCGGCAATCCAGTTATCGGCGGCATCGAAGGCGTTGGAGACGATGATGTTGTGCACCATCGGGTCCCGCGACGGCCTTAGTCCCGAATTGGCGACGAAGGTCACCTCGATGCCGTGGCGTTCGGCAACCTTCAAGATTTCCGGTTTGACCGGGCAGGCGTCGGCATCGACATAAATCATGATATCAAATCTTTTCAGCTATATGTGGCGCATTTCTCACGCGCCACATACGTCTCGCCGAGTGGCTTTCAGCGTCAGTATATCACGACGCCGCGGACGCTCTTTCCGGAGTGCATGAGCTCGAAGCCCTTGTTGATGTCTTCGAGCGGCATGGTGTGGGTGATCATCGGA
>JAAMEZ010000034.1 GCA_013322215.1 Martinezella rhizogenes | reverse complement strand
GTTGATTATGGGATGGCCCGCCCTTCCGAAGACATCGAGTATGATGATCCGTCATTGAAGGAAGAGGAGCCGATCCATGACGATTTCAATTTTGGGCATCGACATAGGAAAGAATAGCTGCAGCGTTGTCGGAGTTGATGAGAAGGGGGCGGTGATTGTCCGCCGAACGATGCGACGGCAGACACTCATCGAGTTTGTCAGTAGGCTTCCGACTTGCACCATTGCTATGGAGGCATGCTGCGGTGCCCACCACCTTGGCCGACTTTTTGTATCGCAAGGGCACCAGGTTCGACTGATGTCACCGGAGTATGTCCGACCTTATGTCAAGGCGCAGAAGAATGATGACCGGGATGCGGAGGGCATAGCGGAAGCCGCGTCGCGCCCGACGATGCGGTTTGTCGACCTCAAAAGCGAAGAGCAGCTTGATGTCCAGTCGTTGCACAGGGTCCGATCCCGCCTCGTTGCGGAAAGAACGACGCTGATCAATCAGATGCGTGCGATCCTCTTGGAGCGTGGCCTGATCTTCGCAGCCGGCCGTCGCAAATTTGAGAGTGCCGTCGACAAGCTTTTAGACGAGCAGAGCAGCAGCTTATCGGAACGCGTTCACCGGCTGGTTTCCGAACTTCGAGACGAATGGAAATTGCTCGACAGCAAGATTGCAGCTCTCAATGCCGAGTTCTTGTCTCTGGTGCAAGACGATCTCACAGCGCGCAGGCTAACGACCATCCCAGGCATTGGGGTGCTGAACGCCACAGCTTTGATTGCCGCTATCGGAAATGCCAGCAGCTTTGATCGTGCTCGTGATCTTGGCGCATGGTTAGGACTTGTACCACGACAATTTACGACCGGCGGCAAGCCACGTCTGCTGGGCATCACAAAGCGTGGAAACGTCTACCTCCGAACTTTGCTTGTACATGGCGCGCGAGCGGCCATGCCGACACTCAGCCAGAGCGATACCCCTCTCGGGCAATGGCTCCGAGGCCTGCTTTCCCGGGGTATGCACCGCAATGTCGTGATCGTGGCGCTTGCAAACAAGCTCGCCCGTATTGCCTGGGCGGTATTACGAAAGGAACGCCCATTCGAGCGAGCGTACGGCACCACCGCGGCGTAACAAGATTGGCTGCGTCTACCTGCAGCCCATGATGCTTGCGAGAAGGACCATAGATGGCCTGACAGTTGACCGGCGTCCGGAAAGCCCAGCAGTGCAAATGGCTCATTGAAGCCGTGTTGATTATTGAGGCTTCGGACGCGCGGATATCCATCTTGGCCACGGCAT
>JAAMEZ010000009.1 GCA_013322215.1 Martinezella rhizogenes | reverse complement strand
CAGGAAGCGCTGCGCCTCTCCTTCGTACTGGAACCCAATCACGCTGTCGTCGGCATAACGTACAATGATCACGTCGCCTTTGGCATTTCGAGTACGCCATTGCTGGACCCATAAATCCAATGCGTAATGCAGGTAGATATTCGATAGCACGGGGCTAATTACAGAGCCTTGAGGAGTTCCTCGCGTTGATGCGACGCGGCGGCCATCCTCAATAGTGCCCGCTTTCAACCATTTGTGGATCAGTCGTATCAGACGGCGGTCACCAACTCGATGCGACAGGAAACGAACCATCCACTCGTGATCGATTTCATCGTAAAACGAGCGAATATCCGCGTCCAGTATCCAGTTGATCTTCCGCTTGTCGATCCCAACCCACAAGGCGTCCAGCGCGTCATGCTGTCCTCTTCCTTGCCGGAACCCGTATGAGAAGCCGAGGAAGTCTTGCTCATAGATCGCGCTCAGAACCGTCGAGACGGCCATCTGCACGACTTTTTCTTCCAGCGCCGCAATGCCGAGTGGACGGAGCCTTCCGTCGTTCTTCGGAATGTAGACCCGACGGGACGGTTGTGCGCGATACGCACCGGACTGAATCTCCCGGTGCAATTCGTGCACGCGCCCTTCGAGTATGTTCTCATAGTCGTACCACGTTACGCCGTCCACACCGCTCGCCGCTTGCTTGCGAAGCGCATGGAAGCTCTCCACCAATAGCGTCGGGGTAATGTGGTGCATCAGCGCCGTGAAACGCATCTTCGGGTTCCGTTTGGCGGCTTCCCGTACGCCTTCGATACCCATCGAAGCGTGTTTGACCCGGCTCTGCGTCCGGCACGCTGGAGTTTCGACGACGTTCCCCCCGATTACACCCCTTCCCTCCATTGCCTCCGCAGGATCATCTCCCTTGTTCGGCAACTTCTGCGGTACTATGGGTGTATCCGACTTCTCATCAGCGTTGACGACTGGATTGTGATCAACGACCTTCCCAGTCCCGTCCAGTCCATTTGCACTGGACACTGATGAGATCTCGCTGCTTCCGTATGAAAGACTTCCCGGCATGCACAGGGTCTCCGACCGCGCGGGATCGGGGCATGGCTTGCGATTGACGCCATGTACCGTGTTGCCTTCCGCTTCGCTTAACAGCGTCGGCATCCCGAATGATTCATTTCGCGGCTCTATGGCCGGCCTGCCGGTTTCCCCTGTCAACGCTTCGACGCACACCTCGCGATGTGCGCCGCATGACTCGGGGTCAGAGTGATTCGCCACTTCTTCTCCGTATTGAACTTTCATCAACTATCTTCCATCGGCTTTGCAGCCGCACTAAGCGC
>JAAMEZ010000015.1 GCA_013322215.1 Martinezella rhizogenes | reverse complement strand
CCGGATATTCCCACCCATGGGGTTTTACGCCCAGCATCGTCGAAAAATGAATTGTCCGATGTTGCTGACGCCGGAGATCTTCCAGCGATCGAGGAATGCCGTAGCGCGCCAAATAGGCGGGACTGGCAGCATTGACCATGCGCAAGAAACCCAGTGAGCGGGCGATCAGCGTCTCGTCCCTGATGGGGCCAAGCCGCAATACACAGTCAAATCCTTCTTGAACCAGATCAACTTGGCGATCGCTACTCGACAGCTCCAGCTCCAACTCGGGGTGGGTCGCCATAAAGGCCGGCAAGGCCGGCACGATCGTTGTGCGCGCCACTTCGGTCGGGAGATCGACCCGTAAACGCCCGCGGAGTGCTACGCTATCGCCTACGAACATCGAGTGCAGGTCATCAACTTCAGCAAGCAGATCACGGGCGCGGGCATGAAATGCGCGTCCATCCTCCGTTAACTGCACACTGCGCGTCGTCCGGTGAAGGAGCCTGACACCCACATCTTCTTCCAGCTTCCGGACCGCCATTGAGGCTCTCCCCTTTTGGATGCCCAGGCTATCGGCTGCGCGAGTAAAACTTCCCATTTCCGCGACTGTTATAAAAATGAGGATAGGTTCGAGATTCTGCATTTCGTGCCTCGATATTGTTCTTTCCTGAGAGAACAGTCAGTTCAATTCCAAGATGTTTATCATACCGTGGAGACACAGTAGCTTCGAAATTAGATGATCCTTTCGGAGAACGACAAGTGTCTAAAACCATGAACCTGCGTCAGTTGCCTGAAACCATGAACTTGTATCGCGCCCAGTTAGCCGGTCGGATGATGAGCGCGTTTGTCGTTATCGCTCTGGTGACAGATGGGGCTATACAGCTCTTCGCGCCAGCGCAGATCGCGAGCATGTTGCAGGAAACCGGGTTCGCCATGGACCTGACCCGTATCGTGGGTCCGATCATACTCGCCTGCGCCATCCTCTACGCCATTCCGGCCACCACCGTTCTCGGCGCGATCCTGGTGACCGGCTTTCTGGGAGGCGCCATCTGCGCTCATGTCCGCGTCGGTGAGTTGGGGTCGCCGCCGGAACTTATTTCCCTGCTTCTGGGCGCGATGACATGGGGCAGCCTCTATCTGCGCGATCCCCGTGTACGGGCCATTCTGCCGCTTATCCATTGAACCAACGGGGGCATCAGTCTGTCCCGCAACATCAGGAGAAAATACATGTTTTTAGTAATGGGAATCACAGGGAAAGTGGGCGGCGCAACGGCCAAACACCTTTTGGCGCGCGGCGGGCAAGTGCGCGCGCTGGTCCGTAATCGCGAGAAGGCTTCGAGCTGGGCAAACCAGGGCGTGGAATTGGTAGACGGCGATTGGAATGATCCGGCGGCCATCGAGCATGCGCTCAAAGGCGTCGAAGGCGCATTTGTCATGTTGCCGTCTGTCTGGGCGCCTTCGCCCGACTACAAAGAAGCAAAGGGCGTGATTGCAAACTATGTCGAGGCGCTCACCAAGGCAGCTCCGCCGCGCGTGGTTGCACTTTCATCAATGGGTGCGAACAGAACCAGCAGGCTCGGGATGATCACCGCCTTGTCGCTTCTGGAACAGGGTTTTCGCGACCTGACATCCCCAATCGCATTTGTGCGCGCAGGCGGCTTCTTCGAAAACTTCCTCTACGGCTTGCAGATCGCTCAGGGCGGAACGCTACCGGTCTACTACAATCCAACAGACCGGAAGTCGACCATGGTCGCGACGAACGACATCGGGGCGGAAGTCGCAACCCTTTTGACCGGGCCAGCCTGGTCAGGGCAGCGCGTCATCGAGCTCGGTTCGATGGTCAGTGCGGATGAAGTTGCTGCGCAATTGGGTGAAGTCCTGAAACTCGACGTGAGAGCCTTTGCAGTCCCGCGTGCAGGGTGGGCGGAAGCGTTCGAGCAGTTCGGCATTCCGAAGGGCCGCACCGGACCTGCCGAAGAAATGTTTGAAGCCGTGAATGC
>JAAMEZ010000011.1 GCA_013322215.1 Martinezella rhizogenes | reverse complement strand
GACAATCTGTCGTGGCACTGGTGCTTCCTCATCAACGGTCCCGTTGGCATATTCGCGTTTGTGTTAGTCTATGCGCTGCTGAAGGAATCGTCACAGACGCGGCGCAAGCGCGAGGAGTTTCGTCGCGAAGGAGTGCGCTTCGACATTATCGGCTTCCTCCTGGTCGCAACGTTTCTCGGATCGTTGGAGCTCGTCCTGGATCGAGGGCAGACGGATGACTGGTTCGGTTCCACATTCATCATCGCAATGACCGGGATATGCGTGCTGGCCTTTGCTCTCGCCATTCCATGGGTTCTGACGAGGACGAACCCCATCATCGACGGATGGTTGCTCGGCACGCGGCAATTTGGATCCTGTTTCATTGTCATGATGGCGACCGGTGCGATCCTGATCGCAACGACGCAGTTTCTTCCCGAGGTCGTGCAGCAGAATTACGGATATACGGCGACCTGGGCGGGCCTGGCACTTTCGCCGGGCGGCCTTGTGACCATGGTCATGATGTTCGTTGCCGGCCGCGTGAATTCCCTGGTTCAGCCGAAATATCTGATCGCCATTGGCGCGGCGATTATCGCGGTATCGATGTGGCAACTGACGCGGCTCTACCCGGGCTTGAACTTCGGCTTCTTCGTCTGGTCGCGCCTCTATATTGGGCTCGGCCTGCCGCTGATCTTCATCCCGATCACGTCGGCCTCCTATTATGGCCTACGACCGGATCAGACCAACCAGGCGTCTGCCATGATCAATGCTGCCCGCAACATTGGCGGCTCGATCGGTGTGTGCATTGCGTCGAATGTGCTCGCGCATCGTCAACAATGGCATCAAAGCCGCCTGGTCGAGCACATCACGCCGTCCGCGCCCGCCTATCATGAGACCCTGCAGACCATGACGCGTTATTTCGCGGAGAGGGGTGCGACGACACCGGACGCGCAGGCGCAGGCGACCGCCTGGATCGGACAACAGGTGCAGATCCAGGCGAGCTTCCTTGCCTATATCGATGTGTTCCATGTGCTGATGCTGATCGTGCTTTGCGCCATTCCGCTTGCACTGATCCTCAGCAATGTCGATCTCAAGGAGGGAGGCGGGGGCGGCGTGCATTGATGCTGCAGCCTGCCGACAGTGCTCTCCGGAACCATGCCTGTCGATGATCGTTCCTTTTGGTATCGGAGGAAAACTCATGGCGCTGCGGTCATTCTGGAAAGGCTACCTCAAATTGTCCCTCGTGACGTGTCCTGTCGCCATGACACCTGCGATCACCGACAATGAGAAGGTTCGCTTCCATACGCTTAACCGAAAGACAGGCAATCGTGTCCTCAGCCAATATGTCGATTCCGTCACGGGCGGCGTGGTCGACGAGGACGATGAGGTCAAAGGATATGAGCGCGGCGAGGATGATTATGTGATGCTCGAGGATGACGAACTCGATGCGGTCGCGCTCGAAAGCACCCGGACAATCGATATCGACATGTTCGTGCCGCGCGACAGTCTCGAATGGGTCTGGTTCGATACGCCGCACTACCTGACACCCAATGATGCCGTCGGCGAGGAGGCTTATTGCGTCATCCGCGACGCGATGGCCGCGAGTGGCATGGTCGGCATCTCCCGGCTCGTCATGTATCGCCGCGAGCGGGCCGTTATGCTGGAACCGCGAGACAAGGGGATCGTCCTTTGGACCTTGCGGTTCGGCGACGAGGTCCGGGATGAAAAGGATTACTTCGAGGATATTGACGCGAAACCGGTCGATGCCAAGCTGATGAAGCTTGTCGAAGAACTGATAAAAGAGCGTACCAAGCCATGGGATCCTGAAATCGTCTCCGATCCGGTCCAGGACAAGCTTCTCAATATCATCGCTTCAAAAAAGAAAGGTCGCAAGCGCCCCTCGAAGGCGAAGATGGACAAGACGCCTGCGCCAGACAATGTCATCAACATCATGGATGCGCTCCGAAAGAGTCTTTCGCAGGAAAAGCGCGCCAAGAAACGATAGTCCCGCATGACGGGCTTCCATCGGAAAGGCGGGCGTCTGTCACGAACTGCGTTTGCGCTTTCCGTCGGGCTGACGCAAGGGTTCGGCAGCTTGCCTGAAGTCGGCCCAGGGATCCGATCTGAGCGCCGCAAGCCGTGTCGGCACGTTGAGCACGGTGAAATAGTCCGG
>JAAMEZ010000013.1 GCA_013322215.1 Martinezella rhizogenes | reverse complement strand
TGTTGATTTGCACTGAGAACTGACCCGGGATAGCGGGAAATTATCACTGAGATTTGACCCATGTTTCAATCATCCCTCGCGAGGTTTCAGCGGGGGCTCTGGAGTGATCGACATGGCGTTACTGAGCGTAATCCGACGCTGGCATTTTCGAGAGAATATATCGATCCGGGAGATTTGCCGCAGGACCGGCCTATCCCGGAACACGGTCCGCAAATACCTGCGCCTGAATGGTGTGGATCCGAAGTTCAAAGTCCCGGAACGGCCGAGTAAGCTTGACCCGTTCGCGGCTCGGCTGTCAGCCTGGCTGATGACGGAGTCCAAAAAGAACCGCAAGCAAAAGCGCACCCTGAAGCAACTCCACGCTGACCTAATGAGCCTCGGCTACGACGGTTCCTATTGTCGTGTTGCAGCCTTTGCTCGGGAATGGAAGGCGGACCGGCATAGAGAATTCCAGTCCACAGGACGCGGCACGTTCGTGCCTTTGGCATTTGAACCCGGAGAAGCCTTCCAGTTCGACTGGTCGGAGGACTGGGCGATGATCGGAAATGAGCGCACAAAACTACAGATTGCGCATATGAAGCTGAGCTACAGCCGAGCATTCATCGTTCGGGCCTATCTCCTGCAGACGCACGAGATGCTGTTCGATGCCCACAATCATGCATTCCGCGTATTTGGTGGCATTCCGGGCCGTGGCATCTACGACAACATGAAGACTGCGATCGACAAGGTCGGCCGTGGCAAGGAGCGCGAAGTCAACATGCGCTTCTTGGCAATGACCAGCCACTATGTGTTCGAACCCGAGTTCTGCAATCCTGCGTCGGGCTGGGAGAAGGGGCAGATCGAGAAGAACGTGCAGGATGCGCGTCATCGGTTCTTTCAACCTGTTCCGCGCTTTCCATCGCTGGAAGCGTTGAATGACTGGCTGGAACTTAGATGCAAGGAGTTTTGGGCGCAGACACCGCATGGTCAGATGCGCGGCACCATCGCCGATATCTGGGCTGAAGAGACACAGGCATTGATGCCCATCATCAGGCCATTCGACGGCTTCGTGGAGCATACGAAGCGGGTCACACCGACCTGCCTTGTGCATCTGGAACGCAATCGCTACAGCGTGCCGGCATCTTTTGCCAATCGGCCGGTGAGCCTGCGAGTCTATCCGGATCGTGTTGTTGTCGCCGCGGAAGGTCAGATCGTCTGCGAGCATCGTCGCGTCATTGACCGTTCTCATGACCGACCGGGCCAGACCATCTATGACTGGCGACATTATCTGGCTGTCTTACAACGCAAGCCCGGCGCTCTGCGCAATGGTGCTCCATTCGCCGAACTGCCGGATGCATTCCGGACTTTGCAGCAACATCTTTTGAAGAAGCCAGGTGGCGACCGCGAGATGGTTGATATCCTGGCGCTCGTCCTGCAGCACGATGAACAGGCCGTGCTGTCGGCCGTAGACATGGCGCTGAAGTCGGGCGCTCCAACCAAGACTCATGTGCTGAACCTGCTTCATCGCCTTGTCGACGGCAAATCCTTCACGCCACCCACTATCGATGCACCTCAGGCCCTGACGCTTACCAATGAGCCCAGGGCCAATGTCGAACGCTACGATACCTTGAGAAAGACGGAGGCTCGCCATGCATCATGACCCTGCAAGCGGCGCTGTCGTCATCATGTTGCGACAATTGAAGATGCACGGCATGGCCCAGGCCGTCGGTGACCTGACCGAGCAAGGCGCGCCAGCGTTCGAGGCGATCATTCCTGTTCTCTCACAACTGCTCAAAGCCGAGACAACAGAACGGGAGGTGAAGGCGATAGCCTATCAGCTGAGGTCTGCTGCCTTCCCGGCCTATCGGGACCTGAACGGCTTTGACTTTACAAACGGCGAGATCAACGAGGCACTCGTGCGTCAGTTGCACCGCTGTGACTTCCTCACCGAGGCCAACAACATAGTGCTGATCGGCGGCCCTGGCACTGGTAAGACGCATATTGCCACGGCGATCGGCGTCCAGGCTGTCGAGCATCACCATAAGCGGGTCCGCTTCTTCTCGACGGTCGAACTAGTTAATGCGCTGGAGCAGGAAAAGGCGCAGGGGCATTCAGGGAAAATCGCCAAGCGTCTCTTCCGATGTGATCTCGTCATCCTCGATGAGCTCGGATACCTCCCATTCAGTCCATCGGGTGGCGCGCTGCTCTTCCATCTCCTCAGCAAACTCTATGAGCACACTAGCGTTATCATCACCACCAATCTGAGCTTTAGTGAATGGGCCAGCATCTTTGGCGATGCCAAAATGACGACCGCCTTGCTGGATCGCCTCACCCATCACTGCCATATCCTGGAGACCGGAAACGACAGCTTCCGCTTCAAGAACAGCTCAGCACATCAACCTAAAACGACAAAGGAGAAGCGGAAGAACTTGACCACGACGACCAACACACACCATACCTAACGGCGGGTCAATTCTCGGCACCAATCCCGGGTCAGTTCTCAGCGCAAATCAACA
>JAAMEZ010000040.1 GCA_013322215.1 Martinezella rhizogenes | reverse complement strand
TGCGGATTCCGACGTGAAGCCGGCCGTCATTCCGATCAAAGACCGGCCGCCATTCCGATTTGAAGCCGGCCACCGTTCCGATCAAAGACCGGCCAGTTTTCGGCACTGAACATTACCCCCTGGGTCAGCAACTTTGGCATCAAATGCCCCACGACAAACGTGGAGATTTTGATGCCGGCAAAGAGAAGGCTGACCATGAGACAGTTACGACAAATGCTGCGGCTTGCCGGAAGCGGGACCAGCTCCCGCGAGATTGCGGTCGTATTGGGAATCGCACGAAGTACGGTGCAGGATAACCTGCAGCGCGCAGCAGCAATTGGATTGAGCTGGCCGTTGCCGGGTGAACTCACTGACGATGCGCTCGAGAACAAACTCTTCGCTCGCAACGGCATCAAACAAGGCACGAGACGACGCGTCGAACCCAACTGGGCCGACCTTGCTGTCGAGCTCAAAAAGCCCGGCGTCACGCTGCTCATCCTGTGGGAGGAGTATCGAGGGTCGCATCCCGACGGTTACGGCTACAGCCGCTTTTGTGAGCTCTTCAGAAGCTTCGAACAGCGACTTTCGCCGACGATGCGCCAGGAGCATGTGGCCGGTGACAAGGTCTTCGTCGACTATTCCGGCAAGAAGATCCCGATCGTTGATCGCAAGACCGGTGAGATCCGCGAGGCGGAGATCTTCGTGGCAGTGCTCGGTGCGTCCAGCTTCACCTATGCTGAGGCGACCTGGACGCAAACGCTGCCTGACTGGATCGGCTCGCATGTGCGGATGTTTCGTTTTTTTGGAGGCGTTCCGCGGCTGATCGTCCCCGACAATCTGAAGTCGGGCGTCAGTCGCGCCAGCTTTTACGATCCCGAGATCAACCGCAGCTACGGCATGATGGCCTCTCACTATGGCGTCGGCGTTCTTCCGGCACGACCGCGGCGCCCAAAGGACAAATCGAAAGTGGAGAATGGAGTCCGTTTCGCCCAGTCCTGCATTTTGGGGCGGCTGCGCAATCAGACCTTCTTCTCGCTGGCTGAGGTCAATGCCGGCATCAGCCAGGCACTCGATCGCATCAACGACCACGTCATGCGTCGGCTGGGCGTCAGTCGCCGGCAACTGTTTGAGAGCGTCGAACGTGCCGCGCTCGCCAGCCTTCCGAGTGAAGACTACGAGTTCGCCGAATGGCGTTTGGCCCGCGTCTCGACGGATTACCACGTCGAGTTCAAAACCTTCCTCTATTCCGTGCCGCACAATCTCATTCGCCAGCAAGTCGATCTAAGGGCGACGGCACGCACCATCGAGATCTTCCACCGCGGCAAGCGCGTCGCCGTCCATCAGCGCCGCTATGGCGGTCCGCGTCATGGAACTGATCCGGATCACATGCCCAGCTCTCACCGGCGATATGCAGAGTGGACGCCGGATCGTTTCCGGCGCTGGGCGGCATCCATCGGCCCTCAGACAGAAGGTTTGGTCATCGCAATCCTTGCCAGCCGGCCACATCCCGAACAGGGCTTTCGAACATGCCTGGGTGTGCTTCGCCTATTTCGCGATATCGAACGCAATCGGGCCGAAGCTGTATCAGCACGCGCTGTCGAGATCGGCGGGCTGAACTGCAAGAGCATTGCGTCGCTCTTGGCCAACCACAAAGCCGCACGCCATTCCACCGAACCGACTGCCATTGTCGATCACGCCAATCTGCGTGGCCCTGATTACTTTCATTGAGGAGACAAACCAATGCTGACCAATCCCACCATCGACATGCTGCACGAACTCGGCCTTCACGGCATGGCCACGGCTTTCCAGGAGCTCGACGCACAATCCGAGGCGCGCGGCCTCGAGCATGGAGAATGGCTTGCCATACTGCTCGAACGAGAGGCTACCATGCGCCGACAGAAGCGCTTCGAAGCCCGCGCCAGAGCTGCCAAGCTGCGTCATGATGCGCAGATCGAGAATGCCGACTTTCGTGCCGCACGTGGTCTCGACCGCAACCTGTTCATGAACCTTGCCGGCTGCGACTGGATCCGCAAGCATCACAGCCTCCTCATCACCGGGCCGGCCGGTGTCGGCAAGAGTTGGCTTGCCTGCGCACTTGGCCACAAAGCCTGCCGCGAGGATTTCTCCGTCGCCTATCATCGCGTTCCCAGGCTGTTTGCCACGCTCGCGCTTGCAAGAGGTGACGGCAGATATGGCCGTATCCTCAAATCACTGGCCAAGACCGACCTGCTTGTCCTTGACGACTGGGGACCGGAAAAACTCAACGATGATCAACGGCGCGATCTCCTCGAGATCATCGAAGACCGCTACGAGCGGCGATCGACGATCGTCACCAGCCAGGTGCCCCTGGATCGCTGGTACGAAATTATTGCAAACCCAACGCTTGCCGATGCCATCCTGGATCGCCTCGTACACAACGCCTATCGCATCGATCTCACCGGTGAAAGCATGCGAAAACAGCGTTCGCCAGTAGCGTCCGACACACTCCAAGCTTGACCTGAAACGAAACCCAACCCAAACATCAACGAGACCCAGGATCAGTCCGAAAAATGGCCGGCTTCAAATCGGAATGCTGGCCGGAATGAAATCGGAATGACTGGCCGGCTTCAAATCGGAATCGATGGCCGGCTTCATCGGAATATGCA
>JAAMEZ010000021.1 GCA_013322215.1 Martinezella rhizogenes | reverse complement strand
GCGCGAGACCATGAGCAGCACCTTCATGCGCTTCCTGGCATCGTGGAACTCTGACACCATGGCGAACTTCTCGGCGATCGGCTTGAAGCCTTCGACCAGCGCTGCCTCGCCGACGCCTTCCTCGGAGATGAAGGAGACGCGCATGAAGAACATGCCGGTATCGAGATCGTCGAACTGGCTGGAATCGACGATATTGCAGCCCTCACCCGCCAGATAGTTCGAGATCGCCGCGACAATCCCCCGCGTCGACTTGCACGCCACTGTTAATACATAGCTCGTCATGCTGATCTTCCTCCGCCGTCCACGGCTGAAATTCCGCTGCTGTGTCGAGGGATTGCGCCCCGGCACAGCAGCCCATTCAGGCGTCTTTTTGCTACGCACTCAGATATCGAGCGTACTATCGCGCTCCCACTGCGTGAAATGCGAGCAGTAGGCGTTCCATTCCTGGTGCTTGAGCTTCAGATAGGCTTCGGAAAATTCCGAACCGATCGCCTGCTTCAGCCCCTCGTCCTCGTCATAGGCCCGCAAAGCATCGAGCAGATTGAGCGGCAGGCGCGGCGCATTCTTCACCAGGTGACCCTCCGCATACATGTCGATGTTGTGATGCGGTCCCGGATCGGCCCTGTTGCGAAGGCCATCGAGGCCGGCAGCGATGATGACCGCCTGCAGCAGATAGGGATTGACGGCGCCATCGGGCAGGCGCAGTTCGAAGCGGCCGGGGCCAGGCACGCGCACCATATGGGTGCGGTTGTTGCCGGTCCATGTCACGGTATTAGGAGACCAGGTGGCGCCCGATGTCGTGCGCGGGGCATTGATGCGCTTGTAGGAATTGACCGTCGGGTTGGTGATCGCCGCCAGCGACGAAGCGTGCTTCATGATGCCGCCAAGGAAATGCTTGCCCTCGGCCGACAGGCCGAATTCAGCCTCCCTGTCGGCAAAGACGTTGGTCCTGCCGTCATTGCTCCACACGGAGATATGGCAATGGCAGCCATTGCCGGTGAGCCCCTTGAAGGGCTTAGGCATGAAGGTGGCGCGAAGCCCGTGCTTCTCGGCAATCGACTTGACCATGAATTTGAAGAAGGAATGCTTGTCTGCCGTCTTCAGGGCATCGTCGAATTCCCAGTTCATCTCGAACTGGCCGTTGGCGTCCTCGTGATCGTTCTGATAGGCGCCCCAGCCGAGTTCCAGCATATAATCGCAGATCTCGGAAATGACGTCATAGCGCCGCATGACGGCCTGCTGGTCGTAGCAGGGCTTTTCCGCCGTATCATATTCGTCGGAAATCTTGGCGCCATCGGCCGTGATCAGGAAGAATTCGGCCTCGACGCCGGTTTTGACGCGCTTGCCGGCTGCTTCTGCTTCTTTCACAAGCTTCTTCAGCACGTTTCGCGGCGCCTGGGCGACCAGTTCGCCCTCCATCATGCAATCGGCCGCGACCCAGGCAACATCCTTCTTCCATGGGAGCTGGATGACGGAGGAGGCATCGGGTACGGCAAAAAGGTCGGGATGGGCAGGCGTCATGTCGAGCCATGTGGCGAAACCGGCAAAGCCGGCACCGTCTTCCTGCATGCCGGCAATCGCCTGAGCAGGCACCAGCTTGGCACGCTGGCCGGAAAAAAGATCCGTGTAGCTGATCATGAAATATTTGATGCCTTTGTCTTTGGCAAAGGCAGCAAGATCCAGTGTCATTCTCGTTCCCCTTTGGATTTCTTCGAGACACTTCGATGATGCGTGGTACGGCCGGGCCTTTCGGCCCGGCCGGAATGTCAAAAGCCTCCCTTGCCCGGATACCAGTTGGTGCCGGCGAGCGGGATCTGCGCCATGGCGGCAGCTTCCATCGTCAGAGCACAGAGATCTTCCGGTTCCAGGTTGTGCAGGTGATTCTTGCCACAAGCGCGTGCGATCGTCTGCGCTTCCAGCGTCATGACTTTCAGATAATTGGCAAGGCGCCGGCCAGCCGCAATCGGGTCGAGCCGGCTTGCAAGCTCCGGGTCCTGCGTCGTGATACCGGCCGGGTCCTTGCCCTCATGCCAGTCGTCATAGGCGCCGGCCGTCGTGCCGAGCTTCTGGTATTCCTCTTCCCATTTCGGATCGTTGTCGCCGAGCGCGACCAGCGCCGCCGTACCGATAGCAACCGCATCCGCGCCGAGCGCCAAAGCCTTCGCCACATCGGCACCGGACCGGATACCGCCGGAGATGATCAACTGCACCTTGCGATGCATGCCGAGATCCTGCAGCGCCTGGACGGCAGGGCGGATACAGGCAAGCGTCGGCATACCGACATTCTCGATGAAGACGTCCTGGGTCGCGGCCGTGCCGCCCTGCATGCCGTCAAGCACGACGACGTCGGCACCGGCTTTGACGGCGAGCGCCGTGTCATAATAGGGGCGCGCGCCACCGACCTTGACGTAGATCGGCTTTTCCCAATCAGTGATCTCGCGCAACTCCATGATCTTGATTTCGAGATCGTCCGGACCGGTCCAGTCCGGATGGCGGCAGGCCGAGCGCTGGTCGATGCCCTTGGGAAGATTGCGCATGTTGGCGACGCGATCGGAAATCTTCTGGCCAAGCAGCATGCCGCCGCCACCTGGCTTCGCACCCTGCCCGACGACGACTTCGATCGCATCAGCGCGACGCAAGTCTTTCGGGTTCATGCCGTAACGCGACGGGAGATATTGGTAGACCAGCGTCTGCGAGTGGCCGCGTTCTTCGTCCGTCATGCCGCCGTCACCGGTCGTGGTCGACGTGCCGGCAATCGTCGCACCGCGTCCGAGCGCTTCCTTGGCATTGCCCGAGAGCGCGCCGAAGCTCATGCCGGCAATGGTGATCGGGGTCTTCAGCGTGATGGGCTTCTTGGCGAAACGGCTGCCGAGAACGACGGTCGTATCACACTTTTCGCGATAGCCTTCGAGTGGATAGCGCGAGATCGAAGCGCCGAGAAAGAGCAGATCGTCGAAATGCGGCACCTTGCGCTTCGTGCCGGCGCCACGGATATCGTAGATGCCTGTCGCCGCAGCGCGGCGGATTTCCGCCAGCGTATGATCGTCGAAGGTCGCCGACTTGCGGGGTGGCGTAGGTGGGTTGTGATAGCTCATGAGGTCCCCTTCGTCTCAATAGGCGTCGGCATTGTCGATGTTGAAATTATAGAGTTTGCGGGCCGATCCGTAGCGCTTGAACTCCTCAGGCTTGACGCCGCGCACGCCGGCCTTCTCAAGAAGTTCGGAGAGCTTTTCCAGATGCTCCGGGCGCATTTCCTTTTCGATGCAGTCCGAACCGAGGCTTTGGACCGAACCACGCACGAAAAGCTTGGCCTCGTAGAGGCTGTCGCCCAGTGCATCGCCGGCGTCACCCAGCACGACCAGATGACCGGACTGGCCCATGAAGGCCGACATATGGCCGATATTGCCGTAGACGACGATGTCGATGCCCTTCATCGAGATGCCGCAACGCGAGGCGGCATTGCCCTTGATGACGAGCAGCCCGCCGCGGCCGGTGGCGCCGGCATACTGGCTGGCATCGCCTTCGATGACGACGCTGCCGGACATCATGTTTTCGGCAACGCCCGGACCTGCCGAACCGTGTACGGTGACGTTGCCGCCATCGTTCATGCCGGCGCAGTAATAGCCGACAGACCCTTTGATATCGACGGTGACGGGCGCATCGATACCGGCGGCCACGGCATGATGGCCGCGCGGATTGACGACTTCGAAGGCCAGGTCGTTGGTGCCCTCGGGAAGGCCATGGAGGGCGCTATTGAGTTCGCGCAGCGGCGTGACGGATAGGTCGAAAACTGGCATATAGATCTCTCTCGATTGCGGCGCTTCTGATCAGGCGGCCTTTTCGTGATCCCAGAAATAGACGGTCGCCGGCTCCGGCTCCCAGATGCGGGCATTCTCAATGCCCGGCAGATTGACCAGCGCGCGATATTCGGAGCCGAAGGCGACATATTGATCGGTTTCGGCCATGACCGCCGGCTTGCAGGCGATGGGATCGCGAACGACGCCGAAACCCGACTTTGTGCCGACGACGAAGGTGAAGAAGCCGTCGAGATCGTCGACCGCGCTTTCCAGTGCCGCGCCGAGATCTTTGCCTTTCGCCATTTCGGCGGTGAGGTAGGCGGCGGCGACTTCCGTGTCGTTTTCCGTCTCGAACGTCATGCCCTCGCGCTTCAGCTCGCGTCGCAGGTTGTTGTGGTTCGACAGCGAACCATTGTGAACCAGGCACTGGTCCGACCCTGTCGAGAAGGGATGGGCACCAAGCGTGGTGACGGCCGACTCGGTCGCCATGCGGGTATGGCCGATGCCGTGCGTGCCGGACATGGCGGTGACACCGAAGCGCGAGACCACGTCCTTCGGCAGGCCGACTTCCTTGTAGATTTCGACGGTATCGCCGCTGCTCATGACGCGGATGTTCGGACGCGATGCCGTCAGGGCCGCCCTGCCTTCGTCGAGCTTGTCCTTGGCAAGCGTGATGACCGCATGCGTGCTCTTGACCGTCACCGAAACGGGCACGTCGAGGGCCCGTCTCAGCTCATATTCCAGCCCGTCGAAATCCTTTACCGGATCGGCCGACTGAACGGTTATCTTCGCCGTGGCGCCATTATCGTTGCCGTAGATCGCAATGCCCGCGCTATCAGGTCCGCGATCGGTCATCGTGATCAGCATGGAAGACAGAAGCGCGCCGAGTTTCGGCTCCAGCGCCTTATCCTTCAAGAAAAGACCGACAATTCCGCACATGCCCAAAGCCTCCGTTTTCGCATCTGCAAAAATGGCTATCAGGTCCCTTGCGGTTTTTCAACTCAAAAGAATAAATTTTTCTTTTAAGGCAAGTCAGTCGGTCTTGCCCCGCTGTGGGTAACTGATGATCGACAGGTATTTTGCCGGCAGTTTTACCAGCACCTCCGGGCCATGCGGCGCATCGGCATCGAAGAAGAGACTGTCGCCGGGCTGCATCGGATAAAGCTGGTCGCCATGGCGGTACATCACCTCGCCTTCCAGCATGTAGAGGAACTCCATCCCCTCATGCTGGAACGTCGGGAAGACGTCGGAATCGGCAGTCAACGTGATGAGATAGGGCTCGACGATGACGCCGCTCGAATTGTTGTCGATATGGCCGAGCAGATTATATTGATGTCCCGCCCGCGTGCCACGCCGCTCGAGTTCGACGCCCTGGCCAGCCTTGACGAAGACGGCGTTGCGCGGCTCTTCATAGCGGCGGAAGAAGGCGGTCAGCGGCACCCCGAGCGCGCGCGACAGCGATTGCAGCGTCGTCAGCGACGGCGAGATATTGCCGTTCTCGATCTTCGACAGCATCCCGAGCGAGATACCGGTCGCGGCGGCAAGATCCGTCACGGTGATGCCGAGCTTCTTGCGATAGGCGCGAACCTCGTGGCCGATCGCCATTTCGAGATTGTTTTCCTTGGGCTCGCGCACCGCATGCGGATTCTGCAGGAAAGCCGAGCGTCCGCCATGGGATGGGTCGTCGGCCGCTATTTTATCTGCCTTGGTTTTCATTCTGTATCCTTTTTGCCGGCAGGGCTTGCTGGGAAGAAGTCTATCCTCCCAGTGAAATTTTCTCAACTGCGACGAAAATCAGGTGCGGCGCGTATCGCCGGGCGCGATCCCATAGAGAGAGCGATAGGCCCGTGAGAAATGCGCGCCGCTGGAAAAGCCGGTGGCGATGGCGATTTCGGAAATCGAAAGCGGGCTCTGTTCCAGGAGCCGTCTGGCATGCTGCAGCCTTATCCGCCGATATTGCTCAAGGAACGTCGATCCGAGATGAGCGGCAAACAGCCGGTCGAGATGACGCGGCGTGACCCCGGCAATCCGGGCCATTGCGGCGCGGTCGAGCGGCATCTCGATCGTCTCTTCCATCTTTTCGAGCACGCTCAGCAAGCCCGGATGATGAACGCCGTAACGCTCGGCAAGCGAACCGCGCTGCGGCGCTGCGGGCTCGCCGACTTCGGTGTGCAGATACCAGTCGCTGACGCGCCGGGCAAAATCAGCGCCCATGCGTTCGGATATCAGCACATGCATCATATCGAGCGGCGCAATGCCACCGCCGCAGGTGATGCGATTGCCGTCGATGACGAAGCGCGCCTGGCGTGGCGTAAGCGTGGGGAAAGCTTCAAGCAGTGCCGGCGCATGCTCCCAATGAATGGTGAAATCGCGCTCGGCCAGAAGCCCGGCGGCCGCCAGCAGATAGGGACCGCCGGAAATGCCGCCGATACGAACGCCTTCGCGTGCGAGCTGACGCAGGCAGGCGAGAACCGAAGGGTAGTGCCAGTCCCGGGGCGAGCCGCCGGCGCAAACGAAGACCGTGCCGAGACCAGATCCGCGACCTGGAAGAGGTTCAGCCGGCACGGGAACGCCACCCGATGATAACGCCGGCGCACCGTCCGGCGAGAAAGTCGATAATCGGTAGATTTCGCGCCCGGCCAGAAGATTGGCGGCGCGCAATGGTTCACTCGCGGATGCAAAAGACATCAGGGCGAATCCCGGGATCAGGATGAAACCGATGTTTTGGGTATTTCTGATGTCGACTTGAGCCATGTCCCTTTTCTATCGAAATAGGTCCCAATCAAGCAAGTCGACATTTTTCACTCTGTCATCATGAGCGCAGTTCAAAGCGGACCTGACCATGCGCTATTCGGCTTTCTCTGTTTTCCTCAACGGCCTACGCGGCAATACCGGCTGGGCGCCAGCCTGGCGGCAGCCGCAACCGAAGCCGCATTATGATGTCATCATCGTCGGTGGCGGCGGCCATGGGCTGGCAACAGCCTATTATCTCTCCAAGACCTTCGGCATCACCAATGTCGCTGTTCTGGAAAAGGGCTACCTCGGCTCTGGCAATATCGGCCGCAACACGACGATCATCCGTTCCAACTACCTGTTGCCCGGCAACAATCCCTTTTACGAGCTGTCGATGAAGCTCTGGGAAGGGCTGGAGCAGGATTTCAACTTCAACGCCATGGTCTCGCAACGCGGCGTGCTCAACCTCTTCCACTCGGATGCACAGCGCGACGCCTACACCCGGCGCGGCAATGCGATGCGCCTGCACGGCGTCGATGCCGAGCTGCTCGACCGCGAGGCTGTCCGCAAGAAGCTGCCCTTCCTCGACTTTGAAAACGCCCGTTTCCCGATCATGGGTGGCCTGCTGCAGGCGCGCGGCGGCACTGTGCGCCACGATGCGGTCGCCTGGGGCTATGCCCGCGGCGCCGACAGCCGCGGCGTCGATATCATCACCGGCTGCGAAGTCACCGGTATCCGCACCGAAAACGGCCGCGTGACCGGTGTCGAAACCACCAAGGGCTTCATCGGCTGTGGCAAGCTGGCGCTGGCTGCAGCCGGCAATTCCACCGTGGTCGCCGACATGGCGGGGCTGCGCCTGCCGATCGAAAGTCATGTACTGCAGGCTTTCGTCTCCGAGGGCCTGAAGCCGTTCATCGACTGCGTCGTCACCTTCGGCGCCGGCCATTTCTATGTCTCGCAATCCGACAAGGGCGGCCTCGTCTTCGGCGGCGATATCGACGGCTACAATTCCTATGCCCAGCGCGGCAATCTCGCGACTGTCGAACATGTCGCCGAAGCCGGCGTGGCGATGATCCCGGCGCTGACGCGGGTGCGCTACCTGCGCACATGGGGCGGCGTCATGGACATGAGCATGGACGGCTCGCCGATCATCGACCGCACCCATCTCGACAATCTCTATCTGAACGCCGGCTGGTGCTACGGCGGCTTCAAGGCAACGCCGGCATCAGGCTACTGCTATGCCCATCTGATCGCCCGCAACGAGCCGCATGAAACAGCGACGCAGCTGCGCCTCGATCGCTTTCGGCGCGGCTATCAGATCGATGAAAAGGGCGTCGGCGCCCAACCGAACCTGCATTGAGGACATGACACGATGGCAAGCCTAATTTCCTGCCCTCATTGCGGAACTCGTCCCAAGGAAGAGTTCACCATCAAAGGGGATGCGAACCTCACCCGCCCGGCAGCCGATGCCAGTTCGGAAGACTGGTTCGACTACGTCTATCTTCGCAGCAATCCGAAAGGACTGCATAAGGAATATTGGCATCATTCCTCCGGCTGCCGCCGCTGGCTGATTGTCGAGCGCGACACGGTTACCCACAAGGTCCATGGCGTCAGCGACGCGGCGCTTGCCAAGCTTGGAGGTGAGGCATGAGCAGCTATCGTCTTTCCTCCGGCGGTCGGATCGATCGCGCCAAAACCATTGCCTTCAGCTTCGACGGCAAGGACCTCACTGGCCATCCCGGCGACACGCTTGCATCCGCTTTACTTGCCAACGGCATCCAACTCGTCGGGCGCAGCTTTAAATACCATAGGCCGCGCGGCATCCTGACGGCGGGAGCTGCCGAACCCAACGCGCTTGTTACGACCGGCACAGGCGGCCGAACGGAAGCCAATACCCGCGCCACAATGATCGAGCTTCACGACGGGCTGATCGCCCGCAGCCAGAACCGCTGGCCCTCGCTCGGCTTCGATATCGGCGCCGTCAACGGCCTGCTCTCCCCCTTCCTCAGCGCCGGCTTCTACTACAAGACCTTCATGTGGCCCGCCGCCTTCTGGGAGAAGATCTACGAGCCGTTGATCCGCAGGGCCGCCGGTCTCGGCAAGGCGTCCTATGAGGCCGACCCCGATTCCTATGAGAAATGCTGGGCGCATTGCGACCTGCTCATCATCGGCGCCGGACCTACGGGTCTTGCCGCAGCACTGACAGCGGGGCGCGCCGGTGCGCGCGTCATCCTCGCAGATGAAGGCTTCGAGCTCGGCGGCAGTTTACTTTCGGAACCCAGCTCATCGCTCAAGGAGATGCTGGTCGAACTTAACGGCCTGCCCAACGTGCAATGCCTGCCGCGCACGACGGTTATCGGCTGGTACGACGACAATGTCTTCGGCGCGGTCGAGCGTGTCCAGAAGCATGTGGCAACGCCCGACCCGCGTCAGCCGGTCGAACGCCTCTGGCGCATCATCGCCAAGCAGGCGATCCTTGCGACCGGTGCCGAGGAGCGGCCGCTCGTCTTCGGCGGCAACGATATTCCAGGCGTGATGATGGCTGGCGCCATGCGCAGCTATCTGAACAGGCAAGCGGTCGCTCCCGGCAAGCGTACCGTTATCTTCACGACCAACAGTTCCGGCTACCGGACCGCCGCTGATCTTGAGGCGGCAGGTATCGAGGTGGCCGCCGTCGTCGATACGCGCGGTAATGGCGGCGAAGATTGGAACGGCAAGGCTCGGGTGCTGACCGGCGCATGCATCATCGACGCGCTTGGCAGAAACCAGGTGCGTGGGGTCAGCATTGCGAGCGGATCGGGTACGCAGGAGATCGATGCCGATGCTCTGGCCATGTCCGGCGGCTGGAGCCCGATCATCCATCTCGCCTGCCATCGCGGCGCAAGGCCGGTCTGGTCGGAAAAACACGGAGCCTTCCTCGCGCCGGAAAGACAGGATGGCTTGCTGATTGCCGGCTCCGCGGCAGGCCTTGCCTCCACGGATAGCTGCCTTGGCGACGGAGCGATCAAGGCTGCCGAGGCGCTGGAAGCGATCGGCTTCGGCAAGGTCGCTCCCGCCTTCGCTTCAGCAGGGGAAACATCACCCGCCGCTACGCCGCTCTGGTACGTCAAAGGCGGCAAGGGCAAGGCCTTCGTCGACTATCAGAATGACGTTCACTTGAAAGACCTTGGTCTCGCCGTGCGTGAGGGCTATGGCGATGTCGAGCTTGCCAAGCGCTATACGACAAACGGCATGGCGACGGACCAGGGCAAGCTTTCCAATATCAACGCCATCGGCATTCTCGCCGAGGCTCGCGGCGTCTCGCCGGCCGAGGTCGGGACCACCACGTTTCGGCCGTTCTATACCCCTGTTTCCTTCGGCGCGCTGACAGGTACTTCGCGGGCTAAGCATTTCCAGCCCGCACGCAAATCTCCCTTGCATGAATGGGCAAAGAAAAACGGCGCGATCTTCGTCGAGACCGGCCTCTGGTACCGCTCCTCCTGGTTTCCGCGGGACGGGGAGAAGACCTGGCGCGAAAGCGTCGACCGCGAAGTTTTGAACATCCGCAGCAATGCCGGCATCTGCGACGTCTCGACGCTCGGCAAGATCGAGATCTTTGGCAGGGATGCAGCAACCTTCCTCGACCGCATCTATTGCAACGGCTTTGCCAAGCTGCCTGTCGGCAAGGCGCGCTACGGCATCATGCTGCGCGAAGACGGCATGATCTATGACGACGGTACCACCAGCCGGTTGAGCGAAGACCATTTCTTCATGACCACGACGACGGCGCTCGCGGCCGGCGTGCTGACACATCTGGAATTCTGCGCCCAGACGCTGTGGCCCGAGCTGGAGGTCTATTTTGCATCGTCGACCGATCAATGGGCACAGATGGCGGTGGCCGGCCCGAAATCCCGGGCGATCCTCTCCGAAATTGTCGATGACGACATTTCCGACGCGGCCTTCCCATTCATGAATGCGCGCGCCGTCACCCTGTTCGGCGGCAAGCTCAAGGGCCGGCTCTTCCGCATCTCCTTCTCCGGCGAACTCGCCTATGAGCTTGGCGTGCCCGCAGCCTACGGCGAGTCGGTTGCCGACGCCATCATGCTGGCGGGCCAAAGCCACGAGATCTGTGCCTATGGAGCAGAGGCGCTTGGCGTGCTCCGCATCGAGAAGGGCCACGTCACCCATGCCGAGATCAACGGCACTGTAACGCCTGATGATCTTGGCTTTGCCCGCATGGTTTCGGCAACGAAGCCCGATTTCATAGGCAAAGCGATGCTTCAACGCGAAGGCCTGCAGGCAGCTGACCGGCCTCGCCTCGTCGGCGTCAAACCGGTCAACCCGGCAACCAGTTTCCGCACCGGCGCCCATATCCTGGCGGAAGGCGCGGCCGCGACGCTCGAAAACGACCAGGGCTACGTGACATCGAGCGCCTTTTCGCCGAGCCTTGGCCATACGATCGGGCTCGCCCTCATCAAGAACGGCCCGGAGCGCATCGGTGAGAAGATCATCGTCTGGAACGGCCTTAGAAACGAATTCACGGATGCGGTGATCTGCACTCCCGTCTTCATCGACCCTCAGAACGAGAAACTCCATGCCTGATTTGCCGACATCGAAGCCGGTGCTTGCCGGCAAGGCCGTTTTGCAGGGCGGAACCATCCGGCTGGAGGCCCAGCCCGAAGGTCATCTTCTGCATGTGATGGGCGCGACCACGAGCGAAGAGATCGTCACCCATCTTCTGGCGGCCGGCCTCAGGCAAAGTTCCGTACGCCCAGCGGGATACCGGCAATGGTTCATCGCCGGCAATGAGCAGCTCGCTGAATCCCAAAGACAGGCGCTTGCCGACGCCCTGACAGGCCGCGCCTTCATCTGCGACCAAAGCCACGGCCGTATCCGTATCCTCGTTTCCGGCCTGAACGCTGCCCGGATGCTCAACAAAGGCACGGCGGTCGACCTGCATCCATCGAGCTTCCCGGAAGGAGGCAGTGCCATGACGCTTTTCGGTCATATCTCTGTGCAGCTCACGCGCACCGGTATGAACGATTTCGAGCTGACCGTGCTGCGCAGCTTTGCGGAATCGCTTTATGAGGAGCTTGAGGCTCTGGCTCGATCTCAGGGTGCCGAGCAGCTCACGCTCCGAGCCGCATCCAAGGAATCCTGACGCAGGCATATTGAGGCAAGGCCACCTCGCCTGCAGCTGCTATGCGCGCAAAGCGCGAGGCGCGCCTTCAAGCACAACGTTAGTAAGAAGAACTTATAATTAGACTCCTGTTAACCATCTTGCGTTTAAAGATTGTTAATCGAGAGGCAAATCCGCCTTCCCAGTTTTTGCGAATAATCGTTCATGTCGATCATCCACGCCCTCAGCGCAAATAGCGGTCGCCTCATCAGAATCACCTTCGGTCCAGGGGGACGCGAGCGACCGCCGGTGCGTGCCACCGGTAAAGCCAAGCTCGCCAAAGCCCGCATCATGATGCTCGCAGGTGGGCTGGTGGTCTGCTATGTGGCGATCTTCGCCAGGCTTACCTATTTCGATATGGAGCCGAGGACCGACACGTCGGCGATTCCGCCGGATCATATCAGCGCCGCGCGGCCGGATATCGTCGACAGAAACGGCGAATTGCTTGCGACCGATATCCGCACCGTCTCGATGTTTGCCGAGCCCAACCGCGTGGTCGATCCGGACGAGGCTGTGGAGAAAATCGCCTCGATCTTTCCCGATATCGACCGCAAGTCACTCTATAAAAAGCTTTCCGACCGCCGCTCGCATTTTGCCTGGCTGCGTCGGCAGCTGACGCCGAAGGAACAGAGCGAGATCCTGGCGCTCGGCATCCCGGCGATCGGGTTTCGGCCCGAGGTCAAGCGCTTCTATCCGGGAGGGCGCACGGCCGCGCATATTCTCGGCTATGTCGATATCGACAATCATGGCGTCGCCGGCATGGAGAAATATCTCGACATGCAGGGCCTGTCGGATCTCGCTTCCACAGGCCTGACGAGCCGCGACCAGCTGGAGCCGGTGCGACTGTCGATCGACCTGCGTGTACAGAGCGTCGTTCACGACGTGGTGTCGGACGCGATCGGACGCTACCAGAGTCAGGCGGCCGGCGCCGTCATCCTCGACATCCACACCGGCGAAGTGCTGGCCATGGCCTCGGCCCCGGATTTCGACCCGAACGATCCGCAGGGGGATGTCAAAGGCTGGCTGAATCGCATGTCGAACGGCACCGACGAAATGGGCTCGGTGTTCAAGACCTTCTCGATCGCGATGGCCATCGACACGGGCATGGTCAAGCTGACGGACACTTTCGACGCCAGCGCTCCCCTGCATTATGGCGGCTTCACCATCCATGATGACCGCGACGTGCCGCGGCGTGTTCTGTCTATCCCGGAAATCTTCCGCTATTCGTCCAACATCGGCACAGCCAAGATGATGGACAAGGTGGGCATGACTATCCAGAAGTCCTATCTGACCCGCTTCGGGCTATTGACGAAGATGCAGACGGAACTGCCCGAGGTGAAAGCGCCCAGCCAGCCAAAAGTCTGGAAGAAGCTCAATTCCATAACCATAGCCTTCGGCCACGGCGTCGCCACCACGCCGATGCAGACCGCCGTCGCCGGCGCAGCTCTCATTGACGGCGGCAAGCTGATCGAGCCTTCCTTCCTTCCGCGCACACAGGAAGAGGCGGAAAAGACCGAAACGATGATCGTCAAGAAGAGCACCAGCGACACGATCCGCTACCTCTTCCGTCTCAATGGCGAGCAGGGTACCGGCAGAGCCGCCGACGTCCCCGGCTATCATGTCGGCGGGAAGACCGGCACCGCAAACAAGGTCATTCACGGCGTTTATTCGCACAAGCTCAGCTTCAATTCGTTCCTGGCGGCGTTCCCAATGAATAACCCGAAATACGTGGTGCTGGCCTTCATCGACCAGCCGCTGACGGGCGTGCACAACCTCAATCTTGCTGCCGAAACGGCAGCACCCATGGTCCACGACATCATCGGCCGCGCCGCGCCGCTGCTCGGCGTCGAACCGGATTTCGGGTCGAACCTGCTCGCCGCATACTGAGGATTCGGGTCGCTCTGACCGTGTGGCGAAGATCGCGACAGTCAGACGGCGCTATAGCCGCAGCCGCGCAGGAAAAAAGCAGCTGCCTCGCGCGCATGGTTCTCCATCTGCTCCTTTACCGGTGTCAGATCGGCGTGAAACAATGAAGATATCATCATCGGCAGCAGCACCAGATCGATGAAGTATCGAGTCGTGGCTTCAAGGTTAGCCGGCGCGAAGGCAGCCAGTGACCTGAGCTCTTCGGCCTCCGCCAATTCTGCCACAAGCTTCATCGCGGTAGCCGTTCCATGCGCCCGCATGGCATAGTGGATCGTCGTTGCGAGATCCGGATGACGTGTCGCCTCGCCGATCACGCTACGTATAAGCCCGATAGTCTCCGTCCTGATGGCGCGCTGGACGATTAAGACACCTGCGGATTGGAAGCGTTCAAGAATGCTGCCGGATGTCGCGGAAGCCACCATCTCGCCTGATCTCTGCGCCCAGCGGATGACGACTTCTCTGAACAGGGTCTCCTTGTTGGTGAAGCGCGCATAGATGCTCGGCTTACCGGCTCTCGCGACTTCGGCAATCTCGTCAATGCTTGCGCCCTCATAGCCGCGCGCGATGAAGACCTGAAGGGCAGCCTGCAGAATTCTGTCCTCGACCTCGCCTGCTCTCTCCCGCGGCGGACGACCACGTCGCGTTGCATTTGTCTTTGCCGGTGTAATTTGGGGTTTTGCCATTTCTCGCGGCATGACGGACCTCACTGCTTTTTGATTGGCTTGGACGCGGTTTAGCACCCTCTGCAGCCCTTGACTAACACCCTGATCAGTTCTAGGTCAATATTTAAATTGAACGTTTCGTTTCAATTTAAATCCTTGTGACAGAAGAGGTAGAAGATGAGCACGCCTCAGGATGAGACTCTCGGAAAATTGATTGTGCTGGAGCCGAAGATGGCCGGCGCCAAGATAAATCATGAGCAAAGTGGCCTCTCGGCCCCACAGGAAAGAGCAGAAGCGCCACAACCCGGCGATCAAACGCGAAACCTCGAAGAAAGCGCCGAAGCGCTGGACGATGCTGGCCAGAAGGATGTGGCGGGCGGCCCCTCCCGACGCCTGCGGATGCTCCTGATCGGCGGAAGCGCGCTCGCTGCAGCAGCGGTGGTAACCTTTATCTACTGGGACAACGCTTCGCATTATGAAAGCACCGATGATGCCTTCATCGCTGCGCGGCAATATGCCATCACCTCGCGAGTAGCCGGTTACATTTCTTCCGTCCCCGTCACCGACAACCAGCACATCATGAGCGGCGAGGTGATCGCGCGTATCGACGATCGTGACTATCAAACAGCTCTGGAGCAGGCGCAGGCCCAGGTCACTGCCGCAAATGCCAATATCCAGAACACCGAGGCGCAGAAGCGGGTTCAGGAAGCGAATGTGGAAGAAGCCAAGGCCCAAGTCGCGCAGGCCCAAGCCAATCTCGTCTTCGCCCAGCAGCAAAACGACCGCTATCAGGGACTGGTGAAAAGCGGCTCCGGCACTCTTCAGGAGGCGCAGCAATATACCTCGCAATTGCACCAGCAACAGGCTGCCCTGAACACCGATCAAGCCTCGCTGACCGCTGCGCAGCGTCAGCTTGACGCCTATGACTTCCAGATCGCCAACGTTCAGGCCACTCTCAAGCAAGATCAGGCACAGCTCGACCAGGCCAAGCTCAATTTCTCCTACACGACGATGACGGCTGCGCAGCCGGGTCGGGTAGTGCAACTGTCGGCCGGCGACGGCGAATATGTGCAGGCGGGCACGAATCTGGCCATGTTCGTGCCGGACAAGCTCTGGGTAACCGCCAACTTCAAAGAAACCCAGCTCGATCACATGCGTCCGGGCCAGCCGGTAACACTGACCATCGACGCCTATGGCGGCCGCGCGATCTATGGCCATGTCGCAAGCGTGCAGCCGGGATCGGGAACGGCGTTTTCGCTGCTGCCGGCAGAAAACGCGACTGGCAACTATGTGAAGATCGTCCAGCGTGTGCCGGTGAAGATCGAGCTTGATGATGTGCCAAGCGATGTCGCGTTGGGGCCGGGCATGTCCGTCGTCCCGACAGTGCGGACCGATGCCAGCCCCTCCCTGTGGGAAAGCTTGAGGAACGTGTTGTGAGCACGAACGCTGCCGCCAGATCGGTGGCAAACCCCTGGATCATTGCGATAGTCGTCGCGCTTGCCAGCTTCATGGAAGTGCTCGACACAACCATCGCCAACGTCGCCTTGAACTATATTTCCGGCGGCCTTGGTGTCAGCCAGGACGAAGCGTCCTGGGTCGTCACCACCTACCTCGTTTCCAACGCCGTGATTGTGACGGCCACGAGCTATCTCGTGCGTATTCTCGGACGCAGGACTTTCTTTCTCAGCTGCCTCGCGCTTTTTACCATCAGCTCCGTCATGTGCGGCTTTGCGCCCAATCTGCAATTCCTGCTGCTTGCCCGGATCCTGCAGGGCATCGGCGGCGGCGGCATGGTGCCGGTGGCGCAATCCATTCTCGCCGACAGCTTTCCGCCTGAAAAGCGCGGGCAGGGCTTTGCCCTGTTCGGCGTGGCGGTCGTCGTTGCCCCTGTCGTGGGACCGACATTGGGCGGCTGGCTTTCGGATAATTTCTCCTGGCACTGGTGCTTCCTGATCAACGGTCCCGTCGGCATTCTGACGCTTGCCGCCGTTGCCATGCTGATCAAGGAACCGGCAGACGCCGCCCAGGAGCGTGCCCGGAAGCGTAGCCAGGAACCCGGCTTCGATTGGATCGGATTCGGGCTCGTCGCCACCTTTCTCGGAATGCTGGAGCTGATGCTCGACCGAGGTCTGGAAGACGATTGGTTCGGCTCCAGCTTCATCGTCGCGGCGGCCGTGATCTGTGCGCTGGCTTTCCTGCTGATGATCCCCTGGGAACTGAAGCACAAGAATCCCGCGGTCGACATCAGAATGCTGGTCAGCCGCCAGTTCGGCACCTGCTTTCTGGTGATGATGGCAACGGGCGCGCTGCTGCTCGCCACGACGCAATACCTACCGCAGCTGGTTCAGCAGAATCTCGGCTACACCGCAACTTGGGCGGGGCTGATGCTGTCTCCCGGTGGCGTGGTGACCATGGTCATGATGTTCGTGGTCGGCTTCCTGTCATCGAAAGTGCAGCCGAAATATCTGATTGCGATCGGTGCCGGCTTCGTTGCCTTCTCCATGTACCAGGTGACCAACGTCTATGCCGGTGTCGGCTTTTGGTATCTCGCCGAGGCCCGCATGCTGCAGGGGATCGGCCTGCCGTTCATCTTCCTGCCCATTACCTCGGCTTCCTATGACGGCATTCCTCCCAGCAAGACCGACCAGGCCTCTGCCCTGCTGAACGCCGCCCGCAACACCGGCGGGTCGATTGGCGTGTCTCTGATATCGAACATCATCGCCCATCGCGAACAGTTCCACCAAAGCCGCCTGGTCGAACATGTCATCCCATCGAACGGCGCCTATCAGGACACCTACGGTCAATTGAGCAACTATTTCATGGCGCAAGGAAGCTCACTTCTGACTTCCCAACAACAGGCGCTCGCCTGGATCAATCAGCAAATACAGAGCCAGGCTTCGTTTCTCTCCTACGTCGATGCGTTCTGGGTTCTGACGCTGATCTCGCTCGCCGCCATCCCTCTCGCCCTGACGCTGCGCAACGTAACGCTTGGCAAGAAGGCATCCATGGGGCACTGACGGACTGATATCCCCGGTCGGAGCTTCAATACGGCAGAAGCTCCGACCGGGAAGGAAGTGACGGCCCACGCTATGAACTACCGCAATCCATCCCGTGATCCCGATGCTGTAATGGAACCCATCGGGATCAAAACCCTGACAACTGTCAGGGTTTTGATCCAACCTTATTGGAGGGGTGGCACAGCTACATATTACCTTTCCGCCGGCCCTCGCACGCAGTGCAAATCTCTTGAGGCCAACTCCCCAACATCCGCGGCTTAGAAAACCCTGACAACTGTCAGGGTTTGGCGGCGAACGCCGAAAGCAGGCTAGGCCGGCTTCCGGCCGCGAATAGGCACTCGCGATCGGGTGCTGAAGCTCGCCCTAGCCCATGCGCGAAGATCGTCGCTTGCCGATGTCGCCCTTGCAGCTACTTTCACCTCAAGTGAGTTCCGCATGTCGCTCGAATTATACGCAGCTCTCGCCGCAGTAACGGTAGCACTCGTCCCGCTGCTAGGTCCGAATGCCGCGCTGATTACGGCGAATTCCATCCCGTATCCGATCTATCTCGGCCTTCACCAGCTCCCGATCTGACGAAGATCAAAGCAGAATCATGATCGGCGTGATCCATCTTCCCGCGATTTGCTACCGCCGAGGGCGATATCATGCTGCAGCTCATCGTGCTTTCGTTGATCTTTCCTGCCGTTGCCGCCATGCTCGGTTGCCCCTGGGCGCTGCTCGCCGACAAACTCTGGCATATTTTGGCGACGCAAGGGGCAATCCGCAACCACCTCACCACGGCAATCTTTTTCGCTGCCGCTGCCAGCTTGACGGGAATTGGATAAGTCTCATTGTCAATGAGGAACCGATGTGCTTGCCCCTCAGATCGGGCCATCGAAAAGCCGGCATGACCTCGGCTCACTGGCGCTGAGCGATGTCATTTCCGCCTGGCTGAGAGCAAATGTAGCCGACGAACAATTATCGGAATCAAGAGTAGAAAACGATGGCTGCTTCACAATTTTTTATCGCCGAGACCGAAAAATGGCTTGTAAACCACCGGGCAAATTCGGCCCTCCCCGGCTACCTCATCATAGCGTCCAAGAGATGCGCCAATGACCTCTTCGATTTACCCGATGACACCCTGCGGGAGATCGGTCCCCTGCTGGCGCTGTCTCAAGCAGTGCTGAAACAGGAGCTGGGCGCTCCACGCGTCTATATCGGTCGATATGGTCATATTTCCGGACTCGCCTTTCACTTCCATGTCATTCCTATCTACGATTGGGTGGAGACGCTGTTCTGGCAAGATGTCCGGTATCGGGCCCTCGGACAATTTGCCGAAGGGGAGGGGGAAACCGAAACGGACGGCGCCGAACTGACCCTGTTCGTCTGGCGCGAATTCTGCGAACGTCTTCAGCCGCCTCCGTTCGAAGGGCCGACCGTTCCCGAGGCCATTGAGCTGCTGCGCCAGACGATGCATCTCAGTCTCCAGGCCATTTGAACGATATTGTTGACCGACAATTTTCTTGACTAATCGGTCCACTTAGCGTGCTATATTGCGCAAGACAGACGAAATGCTTCGCACTTCATGCCTAAATTCGGTGATGTCTAAATATCAGATTTCCCAATGAAATTTTTGGAATGCGAAGCTATATCGGCGTTAGCTTCCATGAGTCATACAGTGCCGATTAAGCCTTCCGAGGGACGGGAAGGCAATGTGCCGCAAGCCGCGATTTTACCTCTAGAATAGGCGCAAAGCCTGTTCCGGATGAGCGATCCGATAGGCTTTTTGGATGAGTTTTCCGCTCGAATTTGTCAATCACACGATATCCCGAACAAATAAAATCTCCACAGAGCTTGCGGTCGTTCGGCGCTATAGCCCGAGCTCCGACTTGCGAGCCGGTTGGAACGATGGGCAGAGATGCGCAACAAATATGATCCGTTGCGCCTAGCCTATCCAGTTTAATGCCGATGTCAGCTGCGTTCGAATTTCTCAAGAACGGGCTCTTCGAATGGCGCGACTGTCCCAAAACGCGCATTACAAAATTGTAAGGGTGCTATTCATTTTCGGTTAAGTCTGAATCGGTCATCAAAGTCATGCGTAAACACGCAGCATCAACCCCCAATGCTTACGAGGTTTAACATGAAAAGCCTGCTTCTCTCTTCCGTTATCGCCCTGGCTTCGGTTGTCGCCGTCAGCGCTCCCTCCCAAGCGGCCCCGTTCCATCGTCATCACCACGATTGCGTTGTGAAGACCGTGAAGCACAAGGTTCATGGCCACTGGGTCGTTCGCAAGGAACGCGTCTGCCGTTAATCCAATGCGCAAATTCTGGTCGTCGGCAAAGTTCGACGGTCAATGGACGGCCATAGCTGAAGGGTCAGCTGTGGCCGTATCATTTGTTGGAAGCGACATGTCCAATGGACTGTGCGCTTTGCCGCGCCAGAGGCTTATTCCAACGGGCATATGAGGTCGTCAATATCTCGGGAACAGACGTACTCCAGACCATCAGGAAACCCTCAATAGGAGATCGCTGTCTCCATTATGTGCTCGAAGCAATGCCATAAGCGCCGGGCCGAGTGAAAATTCACCGCGTTTCGCTTTGGCTGTAAGGTCCCGGAGATAGGCCCCGGCGGATTTGATATGCCCCGATCGCTCGAGAATGCAAGCTATCGTCGCAGCAGCATTTTCCGGTCCCATTATCTCGCAAGCGAGCTGATAGGCTGACGGGCTGACGCCCAGCATCGATCGGACGACGACCGCAGCACACATCAGGTCACGCCAACTACTGATAACACCCGTTGGCCCGTATGAGCTTATTTCCGGGCACGCCTTCAGCACAAGAGCTAACGGGAAGATACGCATCGGCTCATTCTGTAGTCCGCCTCCTTCTGTGAATCTCGCTTCCAGCTTTGTTCGAAGGCTTGGTTCAAGTTCATTAAGGGATTCGGGATTCGAACTCTGTATGTGCCGCTCATTATGGGCATCATTGGTGCTATAATTTTCAATTTTTTGCTGCGTTTCCAGAAGGTTGATGATCTCGCCACGGAGAAACTCCATATCTTCCAGAATGGAGGTGATGTCGGACATCGTCGGGGAGCGCGGAATGCGTGAGACGAGGGCGCTATAACGTTCTTCGATCAGTGTCCAATTGCCTCCAACGCCTTCCGTGATTGCTGCTGCGATCAGTTTGCGGACATCGCGTCGGGATATCGTCAGGCTTTCCTTGGCGCGGCGGAAGGCGATCCGATCTGCTGCGACTTCCTGAGCCATGATAGCAAGCTCCTCTGCACGCAGCAGAAGCGGCGAGATATCGAAGCCAAACGCATTTTCGATCTCGCCCGTCCGGCCTTTTCTTGCATAGCGCTTGCCATTGGCGCTATCCTTTCTGACGATCAGGCCAGCCTCGACGAGAAGCGCAAGATGCCTGCGAAGTGTAGCACCTGCGATGCCATGGGCACGCAAAGTCAGCTGCGCATTGGACGGAAAGACAACGAGCTGGGCGTCCTGGCGTAGCTCGTTTTCAGGATAGAAGCTCAACAGAGCGTCAAGTACGGCAAGGCTGCGATCCTGCAATCCGAGCTTTTGGCGTGCTTCGGATGCGTCTCGAAAGACTTTCCATTTGTCGACCGACTTGCTGGGCTCGATCATGGTCGCGGCAATCTGTTGCCGAAACAAGGCAAGCGTCATCGGGCGCCGCCCAAAGGGCGTCGTTACACTTCCATTCTGCATTTTCCTCACCTTCAAGAGGCAAAAGAAATACGATCACCAAAAACGGTGCCAAAGACTCTTGACTGGGATTCGAGGAAATGCGATTCTTCAGTTGCTACATTGAAGAGAAGGCTTCCACGACGGCAACGTTTGGGGGCCTTTTTTCTTTTGCTAGGTTTCCTTTCCAATCGGAAAACCCTGACAGCTGTCAGGGGTTGCTGTTGTTTCTCGAACGAGTGAAGCGCTCGACAAGGTCAGGCAGCTCTTCCTCGATAAATCTTACGAATTCTGTCCCTAATTTGCCCTCGGCAGAGATTCGAACCTCCCGAGGCGACGTCATAAACACACCCAATCTGGTTCCCGATGTATCGGAAATCGCAATCTGGGCGTTGCGCGCTTCGGACGGAGGCTTGATCGCTTTCAACGCCACCTGAAATCGCTGGTCCGAGGTTTCATTGGACTCATTCGCGTCTGAAAGAGCAGCGCGCACCACTTTAAGGGCATTGGGGGCAGCGGATATTGTCTTCGCCAGATCCAGCCAACGCGGCCGGCCGACTTTCGGAGCCCTGCCGATCGCTTCGATGATATCTGCCGGAATTGTGCGATAGACGCTCCGCATTCGCGCGAGCTCAGCATCTTCGATAGAGAGGGCGGCATAGATGTGGCGCGCCTTGATACCCGCATCATCCATGCGCGAGGCAAACAAGGCGCGTTCGATCCATGTCAGATCCTGCCGGCTCGCATTTTCGATCCCCTGCGCCAGAACCAGATCGAGATCGGAAATCTCGACCTCAATGGCACGGACGGTACGGCCGAGCTCAAGAGTGGCCCGCCATCTGCGATGACCATAGACAACCTGATACCGATCGCCTGAAGAGGGGTGCCGTCGAACCTGGATCGGAACCTTCTGGCCTTCCTCCTCGATAGAGCGCTTGAATCTCTCGAAATCTTGGGGATCGTCGTCAGGCAGGCGATCCGGATAGGGCGACGCATCGATCACATGCGGATCGAGATCCTGAATCCAGCCTTCGCCGGATTCGACAATGGCACGCAGCCGGTCACGCTCAGCGCGTATATCGCCGATTGCGCGATGCGCGGCGCCGATAACGCCAGCGCCAACGCGCCCCGACTGCGCCGGGGCAGGGGTGGAGGGTGCCGGATCGGCCGTGCTTTCGCTGCTTTCCAATTCGGCTGAAAGCAGTCCGAAACTGGCGACGATGGACTTTCTCGGGCTTTTGGTCATCCACGTCCCCAACTTGTATTGATGAGATGAACGATCGCTTCGTTGACGGCGTCTACGGCCTCGCGGGCGCGCTTATGCGTGTCTCGGCCGATCTGCCCCATTTCGAGTTCGTAGAGGGAGCGCTTGGCAAGCCCGGCAGCCTCGACCGCAGTGCTCTCGATTGCCGTCGGCAACAGGACATCGGTGCCGAAGAGATGGCGCAGCATCGCCACGACCTGCGACTGCGGCGCATCGTTCGGGTCGTGGCGCGTGACAAGATAGCGGATGAAATCCTGATCGAGCTGCGCGCCGCTTTCGTTGAGCACGCTGATCAGATCGCCCATCATGAGCAGGAACTGGCTCATCGATGCTACGTCGAGCATCGCGGGGTGCACCGTGATGATCATGCTTGTGGCGGCGTAGATGGCGCTCAGGGTCAGAAACCCGAGCGACGGAGGTGTGTCGAGGATGACGATGTCGTAGTCGTTTTCGACCTCGGCAAGCGCCAACTTGAGGCGTTCGAAAAAGATGGCGCCGGAGCCGGACCTTTGAGCAAGAACGCGAGGCGTCTCGTGCTCATACTCCATGACCTCCAGGTTGCCCGGAATAAGATCAATGCCGTCAAAATAGGTTTTGCGGATGATTTCGCGGATCGAGCGCCTCTCGGTCACGTCATATCTGAGCGCCGCATAGATGGTTTCGTTGGCGCCGACATCTATTTCCGGCTGGGCGCCGAACATGGCCGAAAGCGACGCCTGCGGATCGAGATCGAGGGCAAGCACGCGATAGCCATGCAGCGCAAGATAATGCGCAAGGTGAACGCAGGTGGTCGTCTTGGCGCTGCCACCCTTGAAGTTGGCGATCGCCATCACCTGCAGATGTTCACCCGGCCGGCGTCGAGGCAGGAAGCGAAGGGCTTCCGCCGGCTTCTGCTTGGCAAACAGCTCCCGCAATTCGTTGATCTGGGCAAGCGTGTAGACCCGATGATTGTTTTCCAATCGGCTAGGAACTGGGCCACGGCCTTCGCTCGACATCAGCTTCAAGGTCGAATCCGGAATGGACGTCAGCTTGGACACTTCGTTGGTCAGGAACTGGCGCAGCATCTTCTCGGATTTCGGCGGATACATCCGCGTTCTGAGCTGCTGGAGCTGACCAGACAACACCGTTGCATGCCGCGCAATTTTGCTGGCTGCATTTTCCTTTGAAGGAGCTACAGTCTCCGTGCGGTTCGCTATCGCCATTTGTCCCTCTTGGCGGTCTGTCGCCGGTTTGCCGACCTTTGCCCGCCAGAAGATAGAACACGATTCTGTCAGGCCGTCCAGAGATTAACGGTTAATGACCGGTTAACGTGTGACAGCCGAGACTCTGCTCTCGGCCATTTAATATACTGCTTTTCTTGAGTTTTCTGCGGCAAGTCGCCGAAGATGGCCGCGGTGATGACTCACACCTTTTGAGAGTAGAGTACGGTTACCGTCGATCGCCGGACGTCTATCCGGCTAAGATTAGCGACGATTGCAGTGATGAGAATCACTATATCGGTCCGGGTGAGTCGACACCCTACGAATGGTCTCCCTCAAAAATTCAGCCTTCCTTCGCAGCCGATGCAGGCGAAACGCATGGTGCAGAATCTCTTGGTTCGGTATCCGGGACGCTCAGACGCGGCAGTCTCTCTTCTGCTCTCAGCAGTTTCCTCTGGCGATCTGATGGCCTCGACCTCGGTGTCATCCATATCGAAACATCGCGGAAATATCCGTTGTGGACGAATCATCATCGTCCCTTGCCGAAAGGCGGGTCAGCTCTAGTTTGCGAATCATTAATGATTTGTGAGGGTTAGCGATTTTGAGTTATGATTGGAGCGGCGTCAGGACACGGCGTATCAAAGCGATCAAGATGGCGGTTTCAGTGGTGATTGCCATGACAATTCTCGGCACGCCGACAATGCTTTGGCTGCATGGTTCGTTTTGACCATCAAAGCGTTTGCACTGTCCGCCGACGACGTCGGGCGGGCTCACATTTAGCGCCTTTCAGACGATGGGGTTGGATGCATAACCCCATCGTCAGCAACGAGAGCGATCGTTTGCATCGTAAAATGCCGGTGTATCGAGGCCTTATCTCGATTGTCAGCCGGCCCGCGCTTGGTCGGGCTCAAGGTTCCTCGACACGTGATCGATGAAGCGGGCCAGCAGGGGGCTCGCATGTTTGCGATGCCAGCAAATTCCAATCGGCCATCTTGATTCTGGTCCTGAGAGAGACTGCTTATGGCTGGACCCAGCCAATGCCTGCACGCCACGCCAGGGCAGGAATGCCACGCCCAAGCCGGCAGAAGCGATGGCATGGACGGTCAGTATATCGTCGGCATATTGGGCGATACGAGGCTCGAAGCTGGCAAACGAACACCAGCGCCTGATCTGATCATCCAGTCCCGGTCCGCGCGATGGCGAAAGTGCCACAAAGCCAAGCTCATTCAACTCCGTCAGTCGGTCCGAGGCCGGTATGGTCATTCCACTTGGAAGCACCAGGGCCAGATGCTCCTCGATGACGGGCATGAAAGCCAGACCGCTATCTTCCTCCGGCGCCCGGCAGAAGCCGATATCGAGCCGGCCGTCGAGCAGGCGCTGATGCTGCTCCCGTGATGGCAGGTCGTTGAGCGTGATGCTGCAATCCGGCGTCGCCGCGCGAAAGCTGGCGATCAGTTGTGGCGCGACGACGAGGGTCGATATTCCAAACCCGATATCGAGGTATCCGGTAAGGCCGGCCATCGCGCGATGCATCTTCCGGTCGACATCGTCGTTCAATTGAAGAAGCGGGCGTGCTTCGCGCTGCAGGAGCTCTCCAAGCGGCGTCAGCTTGGCACCATGACGACCACGTTCGAACAACGCTCCGCCCATTGCGGCTTCCAAAGCTTGAATCTGCTTGGTCAGGGTTGACTGGGTGACGAACAGTTTTGCCGAGGCCTTGCCGTAGTGGCCGGTGTCGATCAATTGAACGAAGGATCGGAGGAGCTTTATTTCCATTCTACTCAGGAATAATTTCAATCGATAAAGTCATTTTACGAAAGAGAACCCGCGTGGTCAAATTGCTTCACGACCAAAGGAGCAATCGACATGGCGCTCAAAATTTCATCCGTACAGTTTCAGCATCGGGCCAATGACAAGGCCTACAATCTCTCACGCATAGTGCATTTCACGGAAGAAGCCGTTCAGGCTGATAATCAGCTCGTCGTATTTCCCGAAATGTGCATCTGCGGATATTGGCACGTTCCCAAGCTCGATGGCCCTGCGCTGCAGGCGCTGGCGGAGCCGCTTTCGGGGCCGTCGGTTGCCCGTGTCGCCGCCTTAGCGCGCGAGAAGGGTATCGCGATCGGTGTCGGCTTCCTGGAGTTGGGTGAAAACGGAAAACTCTATAACAGCTATGCGGTCTGCATGCCGGATGGGCGCATCCATTGCCATCGCAAACTGCATGCCTGGGAGCATCGCCTCATTTCCAGCGGCGATGCCTTCACGGTCTTCGACACACCGTGGGGAATTCGTGCCGGCATCCTGATCTGCTGGGACAATAATCTGATCGAGAATACGCGCGCCACCGCGTTGCTCGGCGCCGAATTGCTGATCGCGCCGCATCAGGCGGGCGGCGGCCATTCGGTAAGCCCGTATGGGCTGAAGCGGATACCGGTCGAGAAATGGACCAATCGTCATGAAGATCCCGAGGCGATAGAGGCCGAGTTTCGCGGCCCGAACGGCCGGGAATGGTTCATGCGCTGGCTGCCGTCGCGCGCCCACGACAATGGAATGTTCCTCGTCTTCAGCAATGGTGTTGGCCAGGATGAGGACGAGGTGCGCACCGGCAACGCCATGATCCTCGATCCGTATGGACGGATCCTGGCCGAGACCTGGGCGGCCGCCGATGCAAGGGTGAGCGCTGAAATCGATCTGGCCTTGCTCGACAAATGCACGGGCCAGCGCTGGATAAGAGGCCGCCGCCCGGAACTCTATGGCGTTCTGACCCAACCTAACGCCAACGGCCTCGCGCCCATGGACGCACGCTACTCGGAAGCGTCTACCCGCGGCATCGAGCGGCCGGGGCCGAGCAAATAGGGTCGGTGCGCGATGTCAGGGCGTTTCACGCAAGCGGTCATGGCGTGGCAGTCTCTTCAAGATCACCGTAGACCAGATAGCGAAGCGGGCCTGAGGTGACGGCGTCGAAGGGAAAGCATGTCGCGAGCACGAGATGGACACCGCGTGCATCAGGGTCGATCTCGGCCTCGTCCCAACGGGCGACGGCCATATGCGTCACGCGGAACGTGAAGCTCCGGCCGTCGCGGCGGGTGATGCGGATGCGGTCATTCTCCTTGATGTCTCTCAGGAAGGTAAAATGGGTGTCGCGGTGCGCCGCATAGACGGCCGTACCTTCTTCGCCAGCCTGCGGGGTATTGTCGAGGTGGCCGGGGCCGAAGGCAAGCGCTTGGCCGCTTGCGCCCTTCAGCGCGATGGCGGAAACGCCTAGGCGCTGAACCTCGATGCGTGCCACAGGCCAGGTGTCGGCCCAGCTCCAGGGCTTGACCGCCGCACCTGATGTCACGCTCTCGGCAAAGGCACGCTCCAGGAGAAGCTGCGCCAAAGCCGCCTTGGCATAGATCCACCCTCCCTGCGCCGCGAGGAAGAGACCGGCTGCGATGAAAATGCCGGCCGTAAAAGTCAGAAGGGAGCGCGCTGGCGCGCTCCCGAGGGTTTGAAGGCGAGTGGCGGCGATCATGCCCGGCTCCTTCGCGACGCGAAGACCATCAGCAACGTTCCAAGCAGCAGGGCAAACAGTCCCTGAAGGATGAGAAGTGTACCGGGCGTTGCCGTCTGCGGTAGCGGAACGCTGGCCTGAGCCGGTGCGGAGATGGGCTCGAGCTTCGCGTCATCATCGGCGGCTTGCGACTTGTCGAGTGCCTGCTGATGCCTGGTGTCCGCCTTCGCATCCCGCGTTGTACCGATGCCGAGAAGTTTGTTGTAGTCCCAGCCGGCAGGCAGCTGCAGGGGTATGTCCGCCTCGGTCAGAGGTGCATTTGCCGGGCGCAGGCGCTTGGTATCGACTGCGACGAGACTTGTCAGGCGCGTGACGAGATGATGGTCGAGCGCCAATTGCAGGATCCGTTTGTCGGCGTCGGCCTGAGTGATCTTGCCGAGCGTGAGATTGACCTCGGCATCATCGATCTGGCGGCGAGCCCAGATCTTGGAAATGCCCTTGGCATTGCTTGCCTGATCGAGCGGCAGGGAGATCGTCCATGGCCGATTGCCGACCATGCCGCTGACGGTGAGAGAGCCGACAGCTTTGCCCATCCGGGCGGCAAGCACCAGCGGTTCGCCGTGATAGATGTCGGGCAAAAGGTTGGGTGACAGGCTGACATTCTTTTCCGAAAAGACCGCGGCGACATCGGTGACGGCCGGATTCTCCAGCTTGTCGAAGAGGGCGCGCATGCGCTCGTTCACCTCGGCGACCGAACCGATATGGGTGAAGCTGCCACGGCCGAGTTCGGCGGCGCGGCTCATCAGATAGGTGTTCGGTGCCGAGCCGATGCCGACCATGAAGATGCGTGAGCGGCCACGCGATTGCGCGATCGCATCGAGAAGCTGCTGCTCATTGCTGACTTCGCCGTCGGTGAGGAACACGACCTGGCGCAATCCATCGGCCTGATGGCTGTCGTCGAGCGCGGCATGGAGCGGCGGCAGCATTTCGGTTCCGCCGGCAGCCTGCAGGCTGGTGACGAAGCCGCGGGCCGAGGCGATATTCTCGGCCGTCGCCATGACCGAGTCCGGGAAGAACTTGGTCATCGTGTCGTCGAAGCGGATGACGTTGAAGCGGTCGTTCGGCTCGAGCCGGGAGAGCGCGTAATCGAGGCTTGCTCGTGCCTGCTCGATCGACGTGCCGCCCATGGAGCCGGAATTGTCGATGACGAAGACCACTTCGCGGCCGGCTTTTTGCGGCGTCGCTACTGCCGGCGTCACATAGGCAAGGACATAGTCATCCTTGCCGACGTGCTCGCGGAAGAGACCGACGCTCGGTACATTGCTTGCGACGGCGCTCCATTCGAGCACGAAGTCACGGTCAGCGGTCGCATCGCCATCCAGAACGATCCGACGTGCGCTATCGCTTATCCTATCGATCTTGACGGTGTGGTAGAGGCTCTTGATATCGTCGAGCGGAAAGCCGGCATTGAGATTGACCTTCAGCGTGACAGGATTGGTGCGATTGCTGTCCGGCGCCAACAGTGGCGCGGAGACGGACTTGTCACCCATGTTGCGCGATGGGCGCTGCTTGGTCTGACCCCAGCCGGCCCTCAGGTCTGCTTGCTGTGTGATGGCTTCTGCGTTTTGCGGCGTGTATCGGGGAGCGACGACCAGGGGAACTCGCAAGGAGAAGCGGCCATCGGCCAGGTGTACGGCCTGCTGATACTCGATCTGGACGACGATCTTTTCATGCGGGCCAATGTTTGCGACCGCATTGGTAAAGATGTTCGGTCGCTGCTGCTCGACCAGGGTGGCCTTCTTCCCCTGTTTGCGAGCCTTTTCGTAGATGGCGCGTGCGGCTTGCTTCTCCTTGATGTCGGCGACAATGACGCGGTTGCCGACGATCATCTTCAGCGAATAGACGGCGCTGTCTTCCGGAAGAGGAAATACGTAGAGGGCTTCGACCCATTTGTCGGTCGTGTTCTCGAAGGCCTGGGTCAGAACGGCGCGTGCCGTCGGGCCGTTGACGTCGAGATCGACATCGGTCGCAAGGCGAGGCGCCTCGATATATTTCCCTTCTTCCTTGGTTTGAAGAAGAAGGCTACCCGCGCCCATTTCGTTTGGCGTGACGAAGGTCGCCGGCTGCGCGTGCGATTCCAGAGGATGAAGCAGTGCGAAAATGACGGCAAGCACCGGCAGCAGGATGGCATTGCTGAACCAGAGCAACAGGCCGAATCTGATGAGGAAATTTTGCCGCTTTTGGTAGCGCGAGATGTTTGGCGAGGCTGACATGACAGGCTCCTTGTTCGCCGTGGAATGACTGAAGCCATTGTGAACAAAGGCTATTTTCTCGCCAGCGTAAGCTTTGCCCTGTTTCGTCCGCATCTTGCCGCAAACGGTCTTGCCGGTGGCGGGCATGTGTGGAATTGTGAAGAAAATTACGCAAACAGGAAACGAAGGAATGGTCCAGGGCGACCCGTATTTGTCCGACAGTCAGAACAGCGCCGTGGCGGCGCGGGTTCGCGAAGAGATCGCCCGGCGGCGCATTTCCAGGCAGCGCCTTGCCAACGATGCGCGCATCAGCCTTTCGACCTTGGAGAAGGCTCTTTCCGGCCATCGCCCTTTCACGCTTGCGACCCTCATTCGGCTGGAACAGGCTATGGGTGTCGTCCTGCGGGAACCGGTTGGAACGCAAGCGCCTGTCGTCAACGACAAACCAGGTCACGCCCCGGAGGAGCTTGGCGCCTATTCCCGTGCCTCGGTTTCGTGGCTAGAGGGCACTTACCTGACGCTTCGTCCATCCTTTGGCGATGCGAAGGCGATCTTCGCCTATTGCACCGAGATCGCTTGGGATGAAGAACGGACCTGTCTGAGCTTTCGGGAGCGCGAGCGCAGCGATGCCTCGTTTTCGCAGCAGGGCTCGGTGTCGGTGCCGCACCTGTCCGGACACATCTATCTCGTGACGAATTCGTCCGGGCAATATCGCATGGCGATATTGTCGAGGCCTAGCATCACCGGCGAGATGTTCGGCTTGCTGACGACTTTACGCGCCGGGCAGGGGTCTCACCTCACACCCGTCTCGACACCACTCGCTCTTCTACCCATGTCGGCTTTTGCGCAGCCGTCGCTGGGGCGCGTCTTGGCGGGCGATCAGAATCACGACGCCTACTCGGCGATCATGCGTAGAATCATCGAGGAAAGTTACGCCGGCTTCGTCGGGTAGCGGCGCCCTTAACGGGCGTCGTGAAAGATGATGCCGATGGTGTGGCGCATGCCTGAGCGGACCCGGCTTACACCATGCCTGAGATTGACACGATAGCTCCCTTTCGTTCCCCGCACCGGCCGATTATGGACCGCGAAGGCGACGGCATCGCCTTGGCGAAGCGGCACGACCTCAACCCGGCTTTGCATGCGTGGCCGTTGCTCGGTCAAAACGAACTCGCCGCCGGTGAAGTCCCGGCCGGGCTCGGACAGCAGAATTGCGACCTGGATCGGAAAGGCAAGCTCGCCATAGAGGTCCTGGTGCAGGCAGTTGAAGTCTCCCGGCACATATTGCAGCAGCAGCGGCGTCGGGCGCCTCTGGCCGGCCTCATGACATTGCCTCAGGAAGGCCGCGTGCTCATCGGGATAGCGTTCCTCGAGGCCCATCCGCGCGTTCCATCGGTTTGCGATATCGGCAAGATGCGGATAAAGCGCGGTGCGCAATCCACCGAGGAGCCCCGGCAGCGGATAGTTGAAGTAGCGGTATTCGCCCCTTCCGAAGCCGTGACGTGCCATGATGATGTGGCTGCGGAAATGACGCTCCTCGGGGTAGAGCCGGGAGATTGCACCGCATTCGTCGGGTGCTAGAAGCTTCGGAAGGATGGCACAGCCGAAGCCGTCAAGCTCTCCCGCCAGGGACGACCAATCGTAGGCGTGGACCCGAGCCTCTAAAGTGCTTTCCATGGGGGGCGGAGCGAAGCTGGATAGCTGAGTGTTCATGTCGTGTCCTCCGTTTGGGCGGATCGCAGTCGCCGTTCGATGCGCTGCGGATACCGCGAAAACCGAATCCTAACTTTCGAACCGGGGGACTGGCCACCCGATTTGCGATGTGCTGCAGACACGAATGAGAGCCATCCAGCCTTCAGGCTGAAAGCTTGATATGGTGGGATGTTGGGAGCTTTGCTGCAGCAGCGGTCTGCGATCAATACCGCGCCTGCAAGAGCAATCGGAAGAGGTGGGCGCGGTTCTCGGCGCCGAAGTTGCCGTTGTAATCAAGCGCGAGCGAAATCTGCTGGCTGAGCGCGATGTCGAACCCTGCGTCGACGACCAGCGAGGCCCGGTCGACGACGGTTCCGCTTTCGGTAAAAATATCGCCGCCCGCAAAGGCCACGCGCGAGCTGATATCGAGATCGCCGAATGCGTGTTGCCAGCCCAGCGCGCCATAAAGCTTGGCAGGCATATCCGCCAAAGCGATGTTCCGCTCGGCCCGAACGCCAAAGGTGGCGAAGGTGACGGCCGATTGATCGGTGCTGCCGCTGAGAGCCGCCGCACCCCCTCGCTCCGAAAAGGCGCTGCTTCGCACGTCGGTAAAGGTCACATTGGCATAGGGTTCAAGGCGGGTGTCACCCAGGGCGATATCATAGGCCAGCTCGCCGAACACCTGCGCCGTATAGGCGTTATAGTCGGCACGCAGTGAATCGGCGTAGCCGGAGAAATCGATATCGCGAAGGGTGGAGACGGATTGCAGGCCATAGGTGCCGCCAAGCCGCAGTGCCAGGGAGCCCCATGTCTTGCCGGCGTAAAGCCCGACATTGTAGTTGTCCGTATCGGCATGGGCGGAGACATCGGATTGGCTGAACCGGCTGCGGCCATAGCCCGCCAGCGCTCCAATGCGCCAGCCCGTATCATTGAGCGTGGTATCGAAGCCGAAGAGGATGCCGCCGGTGCTGCTGCTGCCATTGTCCGAGGAGGTCCAGCCGCCATAGGGCGCGCTCCAGACGGACGCCAAACCATTGGCCGGATCGACGAGAATCCCGTCGATGGCTTTTTCCGACGCGGTTGCCTGGTGCCGATCGTCGCTCGCATAGGCGAGACCGGCATCGCTTGTTACCCGCGCCTGCTTGGTGCTGGCGGTAACACCGCCCTGCATGTCGCGGAGCCGATCGATGGCGGCGTCACGGACGAAGCGGCCATTGTCGAAAGACGTCCCTAAAAGAGATGTATGAATTTCGCCGGCAAGCTGCTGCAGCGCTCCGGATGCCTCATTCATGCTCAAGACCGCGACGGCATCGTAAAGGCTGTTCGACGCGCCGAGGCTTTCGATGCCGCGCGCCGTCGAGCGTTGGTTTGCAGTCGTGCCGGCGGCAGCGAAGGAGGTGCTGTTGCGCTCGAGGGTAAGATCGATTGTACCGCCGGAATAGTCGAGGACCGGCGTGACGAAAGCATAGTTCGACTGGATGGCATCGAATCCGCCGGAAATTCCGCCGGTTGCCGAGAGAATTGTGTAGTTCGTAAAGGCTTTCAGGCTGCCTCCGACCAGCGAAAGAGTTCCGCCGTTCAGGCTGGCCGTCCCGGTTACATCGATGCGATCGGTCGCCGTCCCGTTGCTTTCCACCAAAATAGTGGAGCCGCTTTGCGTGGTCAGATTGCCGTCGACCGCTAGCGTGCCGATGCCGTTGTCGCCCGGCGACAGCGTCGCGCCGGCGCCAACGACCGTCGAGCCGACCGTGCCCGTTCCACCCAGCAGGCCATAACCGCTGAGATTGATCGATCCGCCAAGTGTCCCGTCGACGATCAGGCTGCCGCCGGAGATTGAGGTCACGCCGCTGAAGGCGCTGGAATTGCCCGTCAGGGTCACGTCGCCAGACGCGACGTAAAGTGAACCATTGCCGTCGATCGTCGCAGCCAGGGTCTGGGCCGCGCCGCCAAAATTGAAGACGAGAGAGCCATCACCGCTGCCGAAATGGATGGTGTCGACATCGAGTGTCGCCGCGCCCGTCGCGTTCTGGCCAAGGGCGGCACCGACATTGACCGAAGCCGTGGAGCCGGTCTGAGCCGCAATCGTCAGGCTCGACGCGGAGAGGGTCGAGCCACCGCTCAAGGTAAGACTGGCGTTACCGGCATTTCCGACGGTCAATCTGTCGTCGACCGAAAGGACCGACCCTTCTCCGGTGACGGTGACAGCGCCGCTGCTGCCCGCTGCATTGCCGATGGTGGCGTTCGCCGTTTTGACCGTGCCTCCCTGGATGACATCCAGCTTGCCGGCTCCGGCATCGCCGACCGTCAGGTTGCCTTGGTTCGTCCAATTCGAACCGGAACCCGTCACGGTCACGGAGCCGGTGGCGCTTGAGGCCGTGCCGATGCTGGCGCTCTGGCTCGTCAGCGCACCTTGCGATGACACCGCAAGGCTTCCCGTGCCACCGCTGCTACTGCCGACATCGAGCTCGCCATCGATCGCCCAATGGCTGCCCGCGCCGCTGACGAGCGCCTGGCCGTTGCCGCCGGCCTCGGTGCCGAGCGAGGCATTACCCGTCGAAAGCGAGCCGCCCGCGAGGATCTGCAGCGATCCGCTTCCTGCCGCGCCATCCTGCAACTCGCCGCTCATGTCGAAATGGCTGCCATTGCCGATAACGACAAGTGTACCGCTCGACGAGGTTTCCTTGCCGAGTGTTACCGTTGCCGCGCTGGCGCTTGCCGATCCTGATACCGAGAGGGAGCCTGAGCCTTCATTGCCGACGGTCAGGTCGGCATTGATATCCCAATGCGAGCCGACGCCATCGACGGTCACGGCGCCTACCGAATTCTTGCCGTCGGCGATAACCGCCGAGCTGCTGGTGACTTCACCGCCGGTGCTGATGTCAAGCTTGCCGTTGGCGCCAGAGCTATCCGTGTCGTTGTGATCGCCGCCGACCAGCAGAGCGCCGGTGTCCCAGAGCGAGCCTGCACCGCCGACGGTGACGGAGCCACTGGCGAAGCGCCCAATGATGGCCGAGCCGCTCGATACGGTCGAGCCGGAGTAGATGGAGAGCGCGCCAGCCCCGCTGGAGCCAACCGTTAGAACTCCGCTGGTTGTCCATTGCGAGCCTAGACCGGAAATCGTCGCGGAGCTCGTGCCGCCGCCGTTTCCAAACCCGATCGTCGCATTGTCGTTCGAAACAGTCGCGCCGGTTGCTATGATGATCGTCCCGGTGCCGTCACGACCGACGACCAGATCTCCGTCGATCAACCAGCTTGTGCCGGCACCCGATACCGACACGGAGCCCGTGCCACCGGTGCCGTATCCAAGCGTCGCATCACCGGTGCTGGCGGTGGCGCCGTCCGTCAGGCCGAATGAGCCTTGACCGTCATAGCCGACGAAGAGTGACTGGCCGCCCGAAAGCGTGAATGAGGATTGGCCGCTGACGGTGATGCTGCCGTTACTTCCGAAGGCATAACCGACATAAACGGGACCGCTACCGGTATATTGACCGCCGGCGCTGACCGTAAACGTCCCCGTTCCCTGGTCGCCGACCAGAAGCGTTCCGCTGTTCCGCCAGTTTGCAGCAGAGCCTGTCAGGTCGAAGGTGCCGGTCACGCCCGCCTGCGAGCCGATGGAGGCAGAGGAAGTCTGAAGCGCTCCGAGAGCCGTCAATGTCCCATCACTGGCAAGTCCGACGGTGAGATCGCCGGTCGAGGCTGAATCACCGGCAAGAATCTCGGCGGAGAAATTGCCGCCGTCGATCACCACCGAGCTGACGGAGTTCGGAACGGCTGCCGTCGACCAGTTGTTCGCATTGTTCCAGTTGCTGTCGGCTGCACCCGTCCACGACAATGACGCCGCGACGGCAACTGCCGGGTTGAGGCAGGCTGAAACGGGAACGAGAAATGTCGATATGCGCAAGGTGGCGCGCACAGCAGCCAGCATTCAAAAAAGCTTCCTACAACGTGATGTTGCACATTTGTAGAAACGGCATTTATGGTTAACGTTTCGTAAATACGCCCTGAAAGTTCAAGCTATCCTTGCATCGCAGGCAGGCACCCCGTCCGCCACAATGGGCGCGGTAAGGCGCCTTGTTGGGTGATAGCCGTCTTCTACGTCCGGTTTTCCGGATCAAATTTGTGAAGCCGTCCAAGTCGCAACGGTTGAATCTGTCAGGGCGGCAGGCGCAGGCGCGGAAGCCTTCAGGCAAATGCGCTGCGGCGCGTCGAAAGCGCCCCGATGCCCATGAGCGCAGCCAGGATGACCGGGATGCACACGAGGTAGGCGGTGCGAATGCCGGCATGCTCGGCAACGAATCCAAGCAGCGGTGGGGCAAGGAAGAAGATTACGAAGGACATTTGTCCAAGCGCTGCAACATTGACGTGGGCCGGACGGTCAGTGCGCTGGGCGGCGGCAGAAACTGCGAGCGGATAGACCGCGCTGCAGCCGGCACCCATGAAGGCAAAGCCCAGCAGCGCTACATTGGGGTGAGGTGCCAGCCAGACGGCGCAGAGGCCGGCGGCCGAAAGGAGCAGCAGCGAGAGCGCAACCGAACGGGAGCCGAAGCGATCGACGAACCGGTCGGCAAACAGTCTTGCCAGCGCCATGAAGAAGGTAAAAAGCGTCAGTCCGAGACCGCCGATGAAGGGCTCGACGTGAAAGACGTCGCGCATGTAGATCGCCGACCAGTCGATGCCGGCGCCCTCGACCAGGAATGCCGCAATGCCGATCACACAGAGAGGCAGCAGGCCGAATGTCGGCAGCGCGATATGCCCGGCCTCCGGGTGATCCTGCGTCGGGCGTGCCGGTGCATTGCGCATACCGGCGATCGTCAGCGACCCCACGATCAGGACGAAGGCGAATGTCAGGGCAAGGTGCAGCTGCATCGAAATGCCGGCCTGCCGTATCGCCGACGACGCCAGGGCGGTGACGAAAAAGCCGAGGCTCCAGAAGCCATGGGCGCGGTTCATCACGCCCCGGCCGAGCTGTGCCTCGATGCGATCGATCTCAACATTGAGATTGATTTCGAGCGCTCCGGCGAGCAGCCCCTCGCAAAGCAGGACGGCAAAGACCAGGGGAGCTACGCCCATCCAGGGCACGAGCGCCAGGGATGCGGAGGTTCCGAGCACGGTGATGAACGCCGTCTTGCGGGCGCCAAGGCGTGCAACGATCGGGGAGGCGAAGGTAAGCGATATCAGAGCGCCGATGGCCGCGCCGATCAGTGTCAGGCCGAGCTCGGATTTGTTGATCTGCAAGGCGTCCTGGAGGTCGGGGAGGCGCGACAGCATTGCGCCCATCGATACCGCAAAAAGGAAGAAGCAGACATAAATTCGCTGCTGCGGTTCAAGACGCATTTTTATGCTCCGGAGAATCTGAACACAGATGAGATGGAGAGGGTCTATCCGAAAGCAACTAGTGCTGGCAATACGAGCCGCGTCAAATGATCAGGCGGTCGAGGCCCCAAGCCAATTTCTTCAGCCCGGTCTCACGCCACCAGAAACAAAATCGCCTGTCTGGACAAATAAATTCGCCGACCTAACTCCCCGGGTTGGACACGCATAAATCGTATCGCCCGCTGCCTTCTAGCGGCATGGCGATTTGGGAATTTCATACTTCGTCAACGGATCAAGAAACGGCAGATCAGATATGGGATTAGCACCGCTCACCAGGCCAACAGGCCAGACGCCGCAAACGGATTTGAACAGCTACAGGCTGATACCGCTCTCCAGCTGCCCCATTCTCGGAAGCGATACGGCATCCGGACTGCCGTCCGGTGTGCTTTTTTCCGGCCGATCCTTTGAAGCGGTGAGTGACGACTCCCTGTCCTGCTGCGGTCGCTATAATCTGCGGAACAGCCTGCATCAGGGCGTGGCCGCAATCGGAGATGACGGACATCTGATCTTTGCCGTCAACAGCTGGGTGAGCGGTCAGCGCTGCACGGTCATGGGTGCCTTCGACCCCATGGGCAAGCCCGTCGCGCCGAGCAAGCCCCAGCAGGATTTGCTTGGAAAATATTTCCAGTCCCCGGAGCGTCCGATCGTCCTCGATTCGAAGGCGAAGAGCGACATCGGTTTCAAGACCAATGGGCTCAATCCGAACGTCGGCGTCTATGTCGGCAACAAGACGATCATTTTCGACGTCAAGGCACGGTCGTCGGATGGCAAGACCGAAGGCAGTGCCACGATAACGACGGACTTCAACGGCAAGGTTCAGGATCAACTCTACGAGCTGTCGACTAAGGGTGACAATTCCTCGCTGAGCGGCAGCTATGAACGCAAAGGCACTCAGACAGCCGAGACCTTGAAAGCATCATGGGACAAATGGTCCTTGGCGGGCAAGCATTCCCGGGATGGCGCAAGCAGAAACCGCGAGCTCGATCTTTCTTTTCGCGCCACGGATAAGATAACGTTCACGGCATCCTGGAGACCGGATGTGAAGCCGCCATCCACACCTCCGCGCATAACTGATTATTCGATCTTTTCAGCCACGAACCCTAACCCGCCGCCGGCTCCCCCCAACTACAGCAACTATATGATCACGCTGGAAATCAAGTGGCCCTGAAGCTTGGTTTCCATGTGGCAAAGAGCCGCCTGCGGGTAACCTGCAGACGGCTTGATCGAGCCGCATTATTGAGGGTTTGGACGCTTTGATCCTTATCAAGCGTTACAATTTGCAGTCACCGATGACGGTTTGCGCGTACCGATCAATACCAGCGCCAGGCCGGCGGCAGCCAGCAGACCTCCGGCGATCGAGACTGCCGCATAGCCGAAGCCGAGGCTGATGACGGCCGCACCGGTTGCGGCCCCCAGGGCATTGCCGAGATTGAAGGCCCCGACATTGATGGAGGAGGCAAGGCCAGGCGCTTCTGCCGCTGCTTCCATGACGCGCATCTGCACGGGCGGGACGATGGCAAATGCTGCGCCACCCCAGAGAAGCAGGCCGATAGCGGCTCCCACGTGAGTGACCATCGCCAGCGGCAGCACGAACATGATGGCCGCGAGCAGAGCCAGGAAGATCTTGGTGGCGCCATCGAGCGACCAGTCGGCCAGGCGGCCGCCCAGCCAGTTGCCGATCGTGAAGCCGACGCCGATCAGCACCAGACCCAGGGTCACAAAGCCGTTGGAGGCGCCGGTCAGCTCGGTGAGCGCCGGAGCGACATAGGTGTATAGCGAGAACATCGCGCCTGCGCCCATGACGGTTGTCGCCATGGCAAGCAGCACCGTCGGATGGGTGAGCACGCCAAGTTCCCGCCTGACATTGGGCATCGCGCCGCGCTCGCCCTTCGGCAGGGCAAACCACAGCGCCGCAATGGCGGCGATGCCGATCAGGGCAGTTCCGGCAAACGCCATGCGCCAGCCGATCGCCTGACCGACCCAGGTCGCAGCCGGTACGCCGCCGATATTGGCGATCGTCAGCCCCATGAACATCGCGGCGACCGCGCTTGCCTGCTTTTCCTTCGGCACCACGCTTGCCGCCACGACGGCACCGAGGCCGAAGAAGGCGCCATGGTTGAGGCTCGTGACAAGCCGGGCGAGTAGCAGCGTGAAGTAGCCGGGCGCCATCGCCGACATGAGATTGCCGATCGTGAAGATGCTCATCAGCAGCATCAATGCGGTGCGCTTGCCGAAGCGGCTGAAGGCAAGCGTCATGAAAGGGGCGCCGACCATGACGCCGATCGCATAGGCACTGATGAGAAGGCCGGCCGTCGGGATCGAGACGTCAACCCCCTTGGCAATGACCGGGAGAAGCCCCATCGGCGAAAACTCGGTCGTACCGATGCCGAAGGCACCGATCGCAAGCGCAAGAAGCGCCCATTGGGCGTGGGAGGATGTTTGGGCCTTCTCGGCCGTCGAAATCTGGGTGTTCATGGTAGACTCCTTAGACGTCCCATTCCGGAGCAAGGCCGGGTGGGCTGACGATCCGTCCATCGGGGCGCGCGAGATTGGCGATGGCGGCCATGTCCTGTTCGTCGAGGCTGAAATCGAAGATGGCGATGTTCTCCTTGACGCGCTCCGGATTGGCCGTCTTCGACAGTGCAATGTGGCCCTGTTCAATCAACCAGCGCAGACCGACCTGCGCGGCGCTCTTGCCGTACTTGGCGCCGATCCGCTGCAGTACCTGATCCTTCGGCACCGCACCGTCGGCCATGCCGTAATAGGCGGTGACCGCAACGCCGTTCGCCTTCGCGGCCGCAGCGAGAGCTTTTTGGGGCAGATAGGGATGGATCTCGACCTGATTGGTCACGATCGGTGTGCTGGAAAGCCTGACCGATTCCCGCATCTGCGCGATGTTCTGGTTGCTGACGCCGACGAAGCGGGTCTTGCCGGCAGCCTTCACCGTGTTCAGCATCTCGATCTGGTCGGCAACCGACACCTTGTCGGCCGGCCAGTGCAGCAGAAGCAGATCGACGCGATCGGTCTTCAGCTTGTCGAGGCTCTCATCGACGGAAGCGGCGAACCTGTCGATGCTATAGTTGTCGACCCAGACCTTGGTGGTCAGGAACAGGTCGTCCCGCCGGGCTCCGGCTGCTGCAAGAGCTCGACCGAGCGCTGCCTCGTTCTGGTAGATTTGTGCCGTATCGAAGTGACGGAACCCGGCTTCAAGTGCGGCGGGAATGACGCGCTCCACTTCAGCGTCCGACATGCGGAAGACGCCGAAGCCGAGAGCGGGAATCGTTGCGCCATGGGCGGAAACGGTTAGCATCGAAAAATCCTTCTGAGAGCATCGGGCAGCTTTCGCTGCCTGGAATGGATTGAGCGCCAGGCTTGAGGGCGCGATCTTTTCGACTTATGAAATAGAGAGTCTATCGGCAGGTGATAATGCCGCCGGTTTTCACATTATCTGTGAAATCAAGTCAAAGATGGTGTCTGATGGATAATCGTGCCGGCGAAATGCAGGTGTTTCTTCGCGTCGTCGAGGCGGGTAGCTTTTCGGAAGCGGCGCGGTTGCTGCGCATGACGCCATCCACCGTCAGCAAGCTGATCTCGCGGATCGAGGCCCGGCTCGGCGTGCGCCTTGTCGAACGCTCCACCCGGCGATTGTCGCTGACCTCGGAGGGGCGGATCTACTATGAGCGCAGCCAGGCGCTGCTGCACGATCTCGACGAGGTCGAGCAGGAACTATCGCAGGGCGCCACGACCACCGGCGGCACGGTGCGGGTCAACATTTCCGTTGCTCTCGGTGTACTGGGCCTTGAGCCGCTCCTGCCGGAGTTCTGGCAGATCTACCCTAATGTCGTGGTCGATCTGTCGCTGTCGGACGAAATCGTCGACCTCTATCTCGACCGGACAGACATTGCCTTCCGGGTGGGATCCCTGCCGGATTCAGGGATGATCGCGCGACGTATCGGCATCGCCCGCCGCAAGATCGTCGCCGCGCCCAGTTATCTCGATCGTCATGGAATACCGCTGACCGTCGATGATCTCTCGCGGCATAATTGCCTGGGATTCAATTTCCGTCGCCTAGCGCCCGTCTGGCCTATCAGGGAAAGCGGCCGTGTCGTCGATCGTGCCATGACGAGTTCGCTGCTTGCCAACAATGGCGAAACCGTACGGCGGATGGCGCTGGCAGGTGTGGGGCTTGCCCGCATGGGTGACTATCACGTCCGGGCCGATCTTGCGGCCGGTCGTCTCATCGAGGTACTCACCGATGTCGTCGAGCCGGATGAGGAACAGATTCATGCGGTCTTTCTGGGAGGCGCTCGCATGCCGCAGCGCGTGCGCGTCTTCCTCGATTTCGTCGTGCCGCGTCTCCGGCAATTCCTTGACGGCGAAACCTGAGCATCTTGTCGCCATCAAGCAGACTGCGAAAAGCGCATGCCTAAGTCGTTGGGCATCTTGTCCGGTAGGCACCGCCGTCCATATACAACTTATGTTTGATCGCCTTGTTCTTCCGTTTCGCCGCCTCGTTCTTCGCCGCTTCGTCAAAGCGCATCCGCCATCGCGGCAGGTTTCCCGGGCGACCAGAGAGCTTGTCGCGGCCTATGAAGGCATTCTTCCCGACAGCCTTCTCCAATTATGGCGCCGCAAGGGGCTCGGATTCTATGGCGATAGGCAACTCGCCCTGATCGATCCTCGGCTTTGGCAGGCTGTGCTCAACCGATGGATCGTTTCGCCGCCGGATGAGGTGCGGCGCATCCCGATCGCCCTGACGCCATTCGGCGTCCTTCTCTATTACCGCAAGCTGACGGCAACCGACGAGGATGTCGTCTTCATCGATCCCGTATCGAAAAAGACGAGCGATCTCGCCTGGAGCCTGGACGAGTTCTTCAATCGGTTCCTTTGCGATGGACAGTCGCTAGAATCCCTCATTTCGCCAGCATTGGCGCGATCGGCGCGCGAGGAATGCGGAGCACTCTCGTCGGGCGAGGTCTACGAGATCGACCAGATGCTGTTTTCGATGCAGATGCTGCGGATTGCAAAGGTCGATGCCTTCGAGATGCACCGGCGCCTTCGCGATGCCGTTGATCCGCCCAGGCCGACAGCCGAGAAGCCGACGACTGTGGCCGACGCCTTGCCGGTTGAGCATCGTTCGACATTCGAGGATATCGCGGACGGAAAATATTTAGCCGGCTTATATCTGTCTTCCTACAGCGATTGGCACAGGCTCCTGGCGCTCCGGCCAGACGGTCGCTACAGCCTGTTGTTCTGGCGCATCCATTATCGGACTTTGGAATGCGTCGGGGTGCGTTTCTACACCGGGACCTATCAAGTCTCCCGCAACGCCGAAGGGGACGAGATCGTTGCGCTCGCCATCGTCCTGCGCGCCGATTCCTCGGGTGGCGACGACAATGACGACCGTCTCGTGGTGATGTATTCGGGCGGAACCAGCTTGCTGCTGCGTGTCAACGAGCTGGGCGATATCGCAACGGCGATCGGCGGCTGGGACGAAATGGGGCGCAGCGAGTATTATTTCCGCCGGGTCACGCTGGATGAGACTTTCGCGGAAGAGCCGAACGACGGCCGCCCTGCGCCGCCCTTTGCCGATCTTCCGCGCGCCCTGCAGGCCCTGGTTCATGTCGAGCCGCTTCGTCCCACGATCACCCATGTGGAAGACCCCAACCTCAACGAAGAAGACAACGGCGAAGGCACGGTCATGTGCACGCTCGATCTCGGCGAGGAGGATGGACTGCGCTTCAACATGCCGCTCTACTCGCCTCCCGACACCGGTCGCGACCTTAAAGGCTGGATCTGGAAGATGGCCCCTCACGCATGCGAGGTCGGCGTCGAATATCGACGGGGCGAAGACGGTGTGATCGAACACGGTCCGGCGGTCGGAGACATTTTGACAACCCGTTCGCCGGGCGTGCGCTGAGCGTGTCGATACGCACAATGCCGTGCCCCGCCTCACTTTGCCGGTCGTGCGTTGGATGATCGTTCCCGAGACGGCAAAGAGAACGCCAGCTGCTCTGCCACGGCTGTCAGGAAAACGAGCGCGAAAACCGTCAAGCCGGCAAGAGCAATCAGCTCGCGCACCGGCTATGCGGTCGTTACAGTGCTATTTGGCAAGGATCATTGCAAAGGCCGCAGTATCGCGCCGGTTCGAGGCTGGATCGACAGATTTTCGTCTTCCTGATCGGTCTCGAGCCGCTGCAGGATCGGGCAATGCGGGCGATGGTCGCCCTGGCAGGAGTTAACAAGCATGGTGAGCGTATGCTCCATATCCTGCAGGTCGGCGATCTTTTTCTTCAGCGCTTCGATATGGCCCTGAGCCAGGCGCTTGACCTCCACGCTCTGACGGGTTTCGTCGCGCCAGAGTTCCAAAAGCTCACCGATTTCAGCGACGGCAAAGCCGAGATCGCGCGCCCGGCGGATGAAGCGCAGCATATGCACGTCGGTATCTGAATAGTCGCGATAGCCCGACGCCGTTCTGCCGGCTGCCGGAATGAGGCCGGTCTCTTCGTAGTAGCGGATCATCTTGGCCGAGACGCCCGATGCCTTCGCTGCCTGTCCGATATTCATGAACGTTCTCCTGACATAAGGCAGCCGGCCCAGGAGAGACCGGCTGCATCCGTTTGTTAGCTGGTGACCTTGAAGCGGCGCAACCGCAACGCATTGCCAAGCACGAAGACGCTCGACAAGGCCATAGCGCCGGCGGCAAAAACCGGTGATAGCAGGATGCCGAAAACCGGATATAGCGCGCCGGCGGCGACCGGGATCAGCGCCGTATTGTAGGCGAAGGCCCAGAACAGGTTCTGCCTGATGTTGCCGATCGTCGCCTTGGACAGGGCAATGGCATTCGGCACTCCCTGCAGGCTTCCCAACATCAGGACGACATCGGCCGCTTCGATAGCGATATCCGTGCCCGTACCGATGGCAAGACCGACATCGGCCTCGGCCAGCGCCGGCGCATCGTTGATGCCATCACCAACGAAAGCCACCTTGCCGTGCTGGCGCTTGAGGCGGCGAACTGCTTCGACCTTGCCGTCGGGCAGCACTTCGGCCACGAGCTCGTCGATGCCGAGCCGTGCTGCGATAGCTTTGGCCGTGCGGGCATTGTCGCCGGTGATCATCGCCACCTTCAGGCCGAGATCGTGCATCGCCCTGATCGCTGCCGGTGTCGTCTCCTTGATCGGATCGGCGACCGCAATGATTGCGGCGAGCTTGCCGTCGATCGCCACATAAAGCGGGGACTTGCCCTCGTTGCCGAGACGCTCGGCAGCTTCCGAGAAGCCTGCGACGTCAAGCCCAAGCTCGGCCATGTAGCGATCAGCGCCGATCTCGATGCGTTTGTCGCCGGCTGCGGCGCTCACGCCCAAGCCCGTCACCGATTTGAAATCCGCCACGGTTGGCAGCGCCAGATCTTCGGAAGTGGCCGCCTCGACGATTGCGCGGGCAATCGGATGCTCGGATTTCGCTTCCACTGCCGCCACCAGGCGCAGTACGCCGGAGCGATCGAAACCCGCCGCCAGTTCCAGATCGGTCAGGGCCGGCTTGCCTTCGGTCAGTGTGCCTGTCTTGTCGACGGCCACGACGCTTGCGTCCTTGAGCAGTTGCAGGGCTTCGCCCTTGCGGAAGAGTACGCCCAGTTCGGCGCCACGCCCTGTGCCGACCATGATCGAGGTCGGGGCGGCAAGCCCCATGGCGCATGGGCAGGCGATGATGAGGACGGCGACCGCATTGATGAGCGCAAAGGTGAGGGCCGGTGACGGACCGAAGTAGAGCCAGGCGGCGAAGGTTGCGGCAGCCACGACCATCACGGCCGGTACGAACCACATGGTCACCTTGTCGACCATGGCCTGGATCGGCAGCTTCGACCCCTGTGCCTCCTCCACCATGCGAATGATCTGCGACAGCACCGTATTGCCGCCGACGGCCGTCGCGCGGAAGACAAAGGCGCCTTTCTGATTGACCGTACCACCAACGACTGCGCTGCCGATCGTCTTCAGGACCGGGATCGGCTCGCCGGTGATCATCGATTCGTCGACATAGCTCTCGCCCTCGACCAACTCCCCGTCGATCGGAACCCGTTCGCCGGGACGAACCTCGACGATATCGCCGGAAACGACCGAGCCGATCGGCAGATCGGCGGCCCTGCCGCCGCGCCGCACGCGCGCGGTTTTGGCTTGTAGGTTGACCAGACGTTTGATCGCTTCGGACGTGCGTCCCTTGGCTCGGGCCTCGAGCAGTCGGCCGAGTAGGATGAGCGTAACGATGACGGCGGCCGCTTCGAAATAGACGTTGATCGTGCCGGGTGGCAACAGGCCGGGCGCGAAGGTCGCAACCAGCGAATAGCCATAGGCTGCCAATGAGCCGACGGCGACCAGCGAGTTCATGTCGGGCGCAAGGCGAAGGAGCGCCGGTAGCCCCTTTTTATAGAAGCGGATGCCGGGAACGAAGAGGACGAGCGTCGTCAGCGCAAGCTGGATGTACCAACTCCACTGCATTCCGATCGTCTCTGCGATCAGAGCGTGGACGCCGGGAATGAAGTGCGATCCCATCTCCAGGAGAAAGACCGGCGTCGTCAAAATCGCGGCGACGGTGAAATCGCGGGTGAGTTCTCGCCGTTCGGCGTCCTTCTTCTGCGCGCGTCCGGCCTCTTCGTCCCCCCGGTCCGCGCTTATAATTTTAGCCTCGTAGCCGGCGTTCTCGACCGCTGCGATAAGGCTTGCCGCATCCGCCGCCCCTTTGATCGTGGCCCGCTCGGTCGCAAGGTTGACGGCGGCCTCACTTACGCCAGGCACAGTCTTCAGCGCGCGTTCGACGCTGCCGACGCACGAGGCACAGGTCATGCCCTCGATCGAAAGCTCGACGGAGCCTACCGCAACAGTGAAACTCTCAGGGACGGAATAGCCGACATTTTCGACAGCCCGGACGAGTTCCGTGTGATCGATGGCCGCGTGTGTCGTGATGCTTGCCTTTTCGGTGGCGAGATTGACCGATACGGCATCGACGCCTGGAACGTTCTTCAGGGCGCGCTCGACGCTGCCCACGCAGGATGCACAGGTCATACCCTCGATGGGCAGCGATATGACAGTCGACAAATCCAATGGCCGAACTGAACTATTCATGGGAGGTCCTTTCACGCTCCGAAGTTTGAATGTGAAGGGAAGGTGGGGCTTCCAACCATGGGAAGGTCAATAGCATTTTTTTCATCGGATGACACTTGACCTTACCATGGTTGGAAACTCCACCCTGAGTGCCGTGAGATCAAAACCAAGGAGAATTCTCATGGAGCTCAGAATCGAAAACATGACCTGCGGCGGCTGCGCCAGGTCCGTTACCAAGGCGATCCAATCCGTCGATCCCGACGCCAGGATCGAGACCAATCCGGACGCGCGCACCGTCAAGATCGAGACGACTGCCTCTCAGCCGATGCTCCAGCAGGCTCTCGAACTGGCCGGCTATCCGGCAGTCACAAACTGAGCGCTTCAGATCATGAACGGGCTCCCCTGATCTTCATCGACACAGGCCCGGCGAGTGTGCAGAGCCGGCGGTAGGCAAGATTGCCATGATGAAAAGACGGTGCACCGGGCACGACAATTGAGGACCGGAAGGTGGCTCTTCGAAGTCACCTTCGACACAGAGACAAAAAGCGCGACACCCTGGTGAGCGGCCTTATGGGCGTATCGCCTCCAGGTGAGCAAGAGGAAGCAATCGATGTATCGACGTAGTTTTCTGGCGGGGCTGGCGGGCCTTGCGATTTCCGGGCCTGCCTCGGCCCAAATGATGCACGACATGGGCAGCATGAGCGGAAACGGCGCTCACAAGATGATGCCCATGGCCGGCAACAAGCCCGTCTTGCCGGAAGGGCAGCCCCTGCGCGAGCTGCCACGCTTGATGAACGAGGCCAGCCAAGCCGGTCTGTTCAAGGCAAGGCTTACCGCGGAGCCGGGGCTTGCCCGCTTCACCGAGGGGCTTGATACGCCCGTGCTCCTCTACAACGGTGGAAATCCCGTGATCGAAGCGCATGAGGGCGACAGGATCGAGATCAGCTTCAAGAACGGCATTCCCGGCGAGCCGACGACGGTTCATTGGCATGGAATGCCGGTGCCGGCTGATCAGGACGGCAGCCCCATGGAACCCGTCGCTTCGGGCAGCGAGCGCATCTATGCTTTCGATCTTCCGCAAGACAGCGCCGCATCCTATTGGTTCCATCCTCATCCGCACGGGCTCACCGCCGCACAGGTTTATCGCGGGCTCGCAGGCATCTTTCTCGTGAAACCCAAAGATGATCCGATCCCTGCCGAATATGGCGATACGATCCTGATGTTCACCGATCTTCGGATCGCCGAAGATGGAAGCATGCCGGCAAGCAACATGATCGATTTAATGAACGGACGCGTCGGCGACCATGTGCTGGTCAATGGCCAGAACAACCCGGTCCTGGCCGTGGCGAAAGGAGAGAAGCGTCGCCTGCGCCTCTTCAATGCGACAAATGCGCGATTCCTGCGGCTGACATTCGAGAATGCCACCATGGTGCTCATCGGAACGGATGGGGGTCTTATCGAGGCTCCCGTCGGCGTCGACGAGTTACTGCTTGCGCCCGCCGAGCGCGTCGAGCTCATCGTCTCCTTCGACAAGCCGGGAGCGGCAAAGCTCACCACGCTCGACTATGAGCGCGGGTGGATGGGGCCGGGTAAGCCTAAGGAGGCCGGCATGACCTTACTGACGGCGAGTGTCTCGGAGGAAACTGCACCTGTTGTGCCGCCGCTTCCTGCGAAGCTGCGCACCATTGGACGCCTCGCAGAGCCGGCAGTCACGCGTCGCTTTGTGTTGACGGAATCCATGGATGACATGGAGATGAAGTTCCTCATCAACGGCGCCAGCTTCGATATGAACCGCGTTGACGCAGTCTCGAAGGTCGGGCAGATCGAGCTCTGGGAAATTGTCAACCAGGCGGATATGGACCATCCGTTTCATGTGCATGGGACGCAGTTCCAGGTTGTCGAACGCGAAAAGGATAGTGCGGTCACCAAGTCATCCTACTGGGCCTGGAAGGACACTGTGAACGTTGCGGCCGGCGAGACGGTACGTATCCTGTTGCGACAGGATTTGCCGGGGCAGCGCATGTATCACTGCCACATTCTCGAGCATGAAGATCTCGGCATGATGGGCATAGTCGATGTTGAGGCCTGACAATCTCCATCGTCAATCGCAGCCGTGGAGGGAAAATCGATATTATCCCTCCCTTTATTCTTGAGCCTCGGAACTTGCGGTCGATGAGGTTGCAGCATCGATCGCGATTCGAAGGTTGAGGCCGATTTCGCTTTTGCCGGTGTAAGCGTGTTGTTCGGCTCTTGCGCAAACAGCAGGTTAGGCGCTTTTATGTAAGCGCATCCTACTGCAGCGAGGGAGCTCGCAACGGCCTCGGAGGAGGGCCGTATGCGATCTCGCAGTGGATGCCAAATGTGCTGACGGTGGCATTCAAGGGGAGGACTCGATGGCCGCTAATCATCAGACGCAATATCGCGAACGCGTGCGCTCTGCCCATGAGGCCGTTGCCTTGATACCATCCGGCGCGAAGATCGCCATGCCGATCGCTGCGGGCCAACCGCCTGCAATCCTTGCGGCATTGGCCGAACGTGCGCGGGCCAGGGCGGTGGACAACATCCGGCTCTACTACCTGCTCTGCACGGGCGTCGCTGGCTCCAGCGTGCTCGACTTCGACTTGCGCGACCGCATCACTCCCATGAGTTATTTTCATGGAGCGGTGGATCGTGCCCTCGATAAGAGGCGAATGGCTGAGATGCTGCCTGCAGGCGACCTCGTGCCATGCCATTTTAGCCAGGTGCCGCGCTCGCTGGTCGAGCATGTCGGGGTCGATACCCTGATCGCAACGGTCTCGCCCATGGATGCGGAGGGGAATTTCAGCCTTGGCGCCAGTACCGATTATTCCCTGGCAGTTGCCCGCAAGCCCGGCGCCCGACTGATCCTCGAAGTCAATCCGAGCATGCCCTATGTGCGCGGCAATTGCATGATCCCGGTGTCGAGTGTCACGGCGCTTGTCGAGAACGACGCAAGCTTGCCGGCGCTCGCTGCCGCACCTCGCTCAGAAGTCGACGATACCATCGGCGCCATCGTCGCGGGGCTTGTGGATGATGGCGATTGCCTGCAGATGGGCATCGGCGCATTGCCCGATGCCGTTTGTGCCGGCCTCTCCCAGCATCGACATGTCGGCATCCATACGGAAATGATGACCTCCGGACTTGCCGCTCTGGTCAGGGCGGGCGTCGTCGACAATAGCCGCAAGCAGATACATGTCGGGCGAACCATCTTTACCTTCGCATTGGGAGACAAGCCGCTTTACGATTTCCTGAACGACAATCCCGATGTCGAAGCGCATCCCGTTGATTATGTGAACAATGCGTTCGTCATCGCACAGAATGACCGCATGGTATCGGTCAATGCGACGCTGCAGATCGATCTCAATGGCGCGTGCAATTCCGAATTTGTCAATGGAAGGCAGTTCAGCGGTACCGGCGGTCAGGTGGATTTCGTCCGCGGCGCCTACGGCTCACGCGGCGGCCGCTCGATCATCGCCTGTCATGCCACGGCGGCCAAGGGAACGCTTTCGCGTATCGTTCCGACGCTGACAGGTCCGGTGACGACGTCGCGCAACGATATCCATATCGTCGTGACGGAATATGGCTGGGCCAATCTCAAGGGCAAATCGGTGGCAGAGCGGGCAAAGGCGATGATTGCGCTTGCCCATCCCGATTTCCGCGAGGAGCTGGATCGGGCCGCCCATCAGGCGGGATTATACGCGCCGGATTGACATAATCATCGTTGATCTTGCTTGGGCAATAAGAAGGACCCGGAGGGAAACCGGATCCTTCCGGCTTTGATCGGAGGTCAACCGATCACTTTGAGAAGCCTGATGGATCGGTACATCAGGCTTCCCGTACCTGGTCCCAGGTAGACCAGGTAATTCGGTATTAGAAGCTACGCTGGAAGCGCAGGATACCAGCCCACTGATCCTGGTTCACAGAATCGAAGTTGGTGTAGGAGACTTCCGGCTCGATGAGCAGGTTCTTGACCGGGTTGAACTTGAGGTTCGTGGTCGCTGCGAAGATCTTCGAGTCGGTGTAGGCGAGCTGGAGGTTCCACTTCAGCTTTTCGTTGATCGGAACGCCAACGCCGCCCCAAACAGCCCAGTCGCCCCAACCGCACTTCGATGCATCGTTAGCCGGGCAAGAAGAGCGTGCCAGGTTAGTGCCTGCATACTTGTTCAGGTTGTCGCCATCGGTGTTCCAGCCGCCCATCAAGAAGGCCGAGAAGACGCCGAAGTCAGCATCGACGCGAGCCTTGATGGCGCCTTCCGACTTGATCGAGTCGTAACCGCCGACGACCTTGAAGCCCCATGCGCCGGACTTGAAGCCAGCACCGGCAACAACGTCAGGAGCGTAATGGTTAGCCTTGTCGTCCGATGCCCAGCTTGCGCCGTAGCCAGCACCCGAGCCGCTGGAGTTCGAGTCTTCGAGCGAGATAACAGCGGTGAAGCCGTTGCCTGCGTCGTAGTTGTAGGTCAACTGGTTGAGTTCGTACGGACCGTCATAGATCACGTCGTCGTTGATGACGTCGCCGGCATAACCCGTGTAGTAGTTGAACTGCGAATCGGCCTTACCGACGAGGAAGCCACCGAGGCTGATGTTGGCCCAGAGCAGCTTGGTGCTGGTGCTGTTGCCTTCCTGCCAGTCCCAACGGATGACCGTGTTGGTCTTCAGCGGGCCGTATTCGGTGTCGGTCGCAGTGTCGAGGCTCAGCTGAGCGCGGGTGTGCCAGAGCGTGCCGTTATGGCTGTTGGCATTGTAGGCGTCGTACCACTTGCCTTCGGTACGGACCATGCCGCCGACCTTGAGGCAGGTTTCGGTACCGGGAATGAAGAAGTAGCCTGCACCGTATGCGTCGCAGATGCGGACGTATTCCAGCGGCTCCGGCTCAGCAGCGACGATCGCGTCAGCAGCATGAGCACCGGAAACTGCTGCCAGCGCAGCAGCGGAGCCGAGAAGAAGGCTCTTGATGTTCATTGTAAACTCCTGGTTGTAACTATTCGTACGTAATCCAAGGAGCGAGCATAATAGGCCATGCTGGAAACGCTCCCTCGCAAACAGGAAGCAAAAACCAGGCACTGCATCTGCAATAGATTGCCGATACTATCCCCACCCCGATGGAACCTCGTTAGCTGGCGGCTGAAACAACACCCCACCAGATCGCAAGCTAATTAGGTTCTGACGACAGAGCTATATACATTCAGATTGTTTGTAAATCCGCACTTGAACCATTCAGAAACGGAAAGAATGGTTGTTGATTTAATGCAACACATGTTTGGCGAGAAAGTTCAGACCGGAACGCCCATCCAGGCAATCGGCGTATCGACGGAATGTATTGACGGCTCATCTCTCCTGTCTCATCGGCGGTTTCAACATGCGATCGCAAACAACTCCATTGCCCTGGCAAAGCCCTTCAGCTGCTGTCGTCCGATCGACTTTGCATCGACGATATCGGCCTTTTGCTGGAATGGGCCGGACATCAGGAGCGCTTCGCCGCTTTCGCTGCAGATATTCTGGATACGGCTGACGATATTGACGTCAGGGCCGATCAAGGTGAAATCCAGGCGGTTGCCGGAGCCGACATTACCGTAGCTCACCTCACCATAGTGCAGCGCAATGCCGGCCTTGACGCGGATACCGTCATATTCGAAGCCGCCTATTTCATCGAGGATTGTCTTTGCCGCGGTCAGCGCGACATTGCAGGCTCCGGCGGCATCGGCGCCTGGAAAGAATGCCAGCACCGCATCGCCCATGAATTTCAGTACTTCTCCGCCTTCACGGGTAATTGCCGGTACCACCTTGTCGAAATAAGCGTTCAGGAGCCCGAGCACGGTGCCGCCGGGCAGCCGATTGGAAAGCTCGGTGAAGCCGCGCAGGTCGCACAGCAGAAGTGCTGTCTCCATCGATTCGATTTCCCCGCGACGGATGTGTCCAGCAAGGATGCGGCTTGCCGTCATCGGGCCGATATAGGTGTCGAGAAGGCTGAGTTCGCATTGTCTGAGGACGCGTAGCTCGCAGGTATTGCGCAATGCCGGCAGGATGCGCTCGATCAGGTCATGCTCGCCGGATGTGAAGCCGCCTGGCCGCCGCGTGGCGAAGACAGCGCTGCTGATCGGTCCGTCGGCGTTGCAAAGCGGCGCCACGATCAGTTGAACCAGCCCTCGGCCGGAGAATATGTCGATATGCTGCCAGCGCCCATAGGGGCTCTCGCCTGGGCCGACGACGAGCGGCTCGCGCATCTCCTGTGCCTTCATAAGCGGTGTATTGGCAAGCGCGAGACGCGAGCCATGTTCGCGATCGTGGATCTCGACCGGCTCGCCGGGCGCCCAGGCGAAGGTGCGGCCGGTGAATTCGGGATGCAGCGTCGTCAGGTGCAGCGTCAATCGATCGACGGGAAGCCCAAGGGCCTGCAGGCGGCGGCCGAGCCCGGCGACGAGGCCGGCCTCGTCGAGAGCATGGCATTCGTCGCCCGTCAGCCATTCGATCAGGCTCAGGGTAGCCGCGGTGTTGATGCCGCTGCGGCTTGCTCTGGAATTGATGATTGCGGTTTTTGGCATGTCGTGAAGCAAGGTCATGGCTATCTCCTCCTCTTTGAGGTGCGGCGTTCAGTGTGCCGCACCGCCCGAGAGGTGACCGGGTTTCTTCAGAAGCAGGCTGGCGATGAGGGCGATGATCAGCGCGACGCCGAGCAGATAGAAGGTGTCGCTGAAGGCCAGGATATTGGCCTGCGTGCGCAGATCCGAAGCGATGGCGACGATCGCCTTGTGCGTGGCAAGCGCCTGATCGCTCACTCCATGGCTCATGAAGTAGCTGGTGAGGCTGGCAATACGCGCACGGGTCGCTTCTTCGAACACGGAAACGGAATTGGTGAGAATGTTCGAGTGGAACTGCTCGCGCTTGGTGAGGAAGGTTTGCAGCGCCGCAATGCCGACCGCACCGCCGAGATTGCGCATCATGTTGAAGAGCGCCGAGGCGGAGCCGGCATTTTCCTGTTCGATCCCGGCCGTTGCAATCGCGGTCAGCGGCGTGAAGGCCAGCGCCTGACCGATGGCACGCACGATGTTCGGCCAGAAGAGCTGGTCGCTGGCATAATCGCCTGTCATGTGGACATTCATGAAGTTCGAGGCGGCAAAGAGCGCAAAACCGGCGACGATCAGCAGACGGGCATCGACACGCTTCATCAGCCGCGGCACCAGCGGAATCAGGATCAACTGTGGAATACCGGTCCAGGCAAGCACCATGCCGATCTGCTCGGAATTATAGCCCTGGATGCGCGTCAGGTAGATCGGCAGGATGAAGACCGAGCCATAGAGCGCGATGCCGAGCAGGAAGTTGGCGACGATGCCGAAGCCAAAATTGCGGCGCACTAGTAGACGCAGATTGAGGAGCGGATGGGCGGCGCGAAGCTCGATGATGAGAAAGAGCGTCAACGAGACCGCGGCAATAACGGAAAGACGGACGATGAAGGGGGAACCGAACCAGTCGTCCTTGTTGCCTTCCTCAAGCACGGTCTGCAGCGCGGCGAGGCCGACCGCCATGGTGATGATGCCCGGCCAGTCACCTTTGGCGAGCAACGAAAGGTTCATCGGTGCGCGGTCGAGCGAGGCCCAGAGCATGCCGACCATAAGAATGCCGGGCACGAGATTGACGTAGAAGATATATTCCCAACCCCAGTTTTCCGTAAGGTAGCCGCCGATGGTCGGGCCGATCGCCGGCGCGAAGGTTGCCGAAAGGGCAAAGAGCGCGAGGCCGATCGGCTGCTTGGGTTTAGGCAGCAGCGTGATAATGATGGTGAAGGCCATCGGAATCAGCACGCCGCCGGAAAAGCCCTGTATGGCGCGAAGCACGATCATCTGCTGCAAATTGGCGGCAAAGGCGCAGCCGACGGAGAAGAGAAGGAAAAGCACCGCGTTGGTCAGCAGATAGATGCGAACCGAAAAGACGCGGGCGAGCCAGGCGCTGAGGGGGATGACGACGATCTCGGCGATCAGATAGGAGGTCGAGATCCAGCCGCCGTCGTCCGTTCCCGCACCGATCGCGCCCTGGATGTCGGCAAGCGAGGCATTGACGATCTGGATGTTGAGGACAGCCATGAAGGCGCCGAGCGTCGAGCCGACGACGGCTGTCCACATGCGCAGCGGGTTCATGGCAGGCCGTGCAATGGCGGCGCTTGCTGTGCCCGGGGATGCGGCTGAATTGTTGTTGGCGGCGATCTGAAGAGTGGCCATGACGCGTCTCCTTCCGGCTCGTACCGGAATAATCTCATGACAATGCTGAGGTGATAATCGACGAAGATCTGGAAGGATCATCCAGCGTGGCTGGATAATCCTTGCGCAGCGGCCGTCGAGGTTTGGGCAGCCTTGGTGTCGATGTCCGGTTCCACCGACATGCCTGAGCGCAGCAGCCCGGCCAGATTATCGTCGTCGATGACGATCTTCACAGGGATGCGCTGGACGATCTTGGTGAAGTTGCCGGTGGCGTTGTCAGGCGGCAGCAGCGAGAATTCCAGCCCGCTTGCCGGCGAGAGACTGTCGACATGGCCCTTGATGGTGACGTCGGGGAAGCTATCGACCTTGATCTCGACCGATTGGCCGGGACGCACATAGGTCAATTGCGTTTCCTTGAAGTTCGCGACGACATAGACCGAATGCAGCGGCACGACAGCCATCAACTGCGTGCCCGACGTCACATACTGCCCGACGCGGATCGAACGGGCGCCGACGGTGCCGTCAACCGCGGCGACGATGTTGGTATAGGAAAGGTTGAGCTCAGCCTGCTGAACGGCGGCAGCGGCGCGATCACGCTGAGCGGCGGCCTGATCTCGCTGGGTCTGCAGCACCGGTACTTTGTTTTGAGCAGCGACGAGTGCGGCCTGATCGCGCTCGACAGCGGCGGCAGCCTGCTTTCTGGCCGATTCCGTCTCCTCGGCACGCGATTGCGTGCCGACGCCGTTGGTAATCAGACGAGCCGAACGTGCGGCATCCGACACAGCGTAATCCAGAGAGGCTTGCGACGCGTCGACTGTTGCCTTGGCCTGCCCGATCAGCGATTGCTGCAGCTGGATCTGGGCATCAATATTGGAAATTGCCGCATCCGCAGCCTTGAGATCCGCCTTTGCCTGGGAAAGTGCGGCCTGGAAATCGCGGTCATCGATGCGGGCGAGCACCTGGCCGGCCTTGACCTTGTCATTGTCGTTGACAAGCACATCCTTGATGTAGCCGGCGACCTTCGGGGCGATCGTGGTGTAATCGGCCTTCACATAGGCATCGTCGGTGGATTCGATGAAGCGCCCAACCGTCCAGTAGCGATAGCCAAAGTCTGCTGCAACCGCGACCCCGGCCAGCAGCGCAGCGATCAGTACGCCGCGCTTGATGAGCTTTCTGCCTGCCTTGGGCGTGGCGGCATCGACAGGCGCTTCGGCCGCTACGCCCTGCGGGGCCTCGGTAGCGGGGGACCTGGCCACCTCGTTGACCGGGGCAGCATCGGCTTGGCTTGCGTTCTTGAACGCTTCGTTGCGGGGGAGTTCGACCATTGTCCGTTTCCTTCAGTGCGCCACCCCTTTGCACGGGGCTATTTTTGATGCGATGAAGATGCGTCCGAACGGTCCTTCTGATAATCTCCTCAAATCGGGAAGGATCATCAAGTCACAGTGGATAATCCGAGGACAATATGGATCGTTTGACCAGCCTCGCAGTTTTTGGCCGGGTGGTGGAGTGTGGCGGTTTTTCAGCCGCTGCTCGTCGGCTCAACATGTCCGTCACCATGGTGGGCAATCATGTGCAATCGCTGGAAGACCGTCTCGGCGCGCGGCTCCTGAACCGGACGACGCGCCGGATCAGCCTGACGGAAACCGGCAAATATTATTATGAGCGCTCCTCACAGATTCTGGCTGATCTCGAGGAGGCCGATCGGGCCGCCGGCGCACTCAGTACCACGCCGCGAGGCACGCTGAAGCTCTATACCAGCGGCGCCATCGTCCGCTTCCTGCTCCCCGTCGTCAATGAATTCATGACGCAATACCCTGCGATCTCGCTCGATTTCAACGTCGGCGAACGGTCGATCGACATGGTCGAGGAGGGTTACGATCTGATGATCCGAACCCTGCCTGCGTCTGACTCGACACTCGTCGCGCGCAAGCTTGCGCCCTGGCGCCATATGCTCGTCTGCTCGCCCGAATATCGTGACACACATTCCATGCCGAAGGTTCCGGCCGATCTCGTGGAGCATAATTGCCTGCAATATACCTATTACCCTTACGGCGACGAATGGCGTTTCGAAGATGCCGATGGCAAGCAGGTGGGAGTCAAGATCTCTGGCAATGTCGTCTCCAACAGTGCCGAGACGCTGCGCTTTCTCCTGGCAAGTGGGCAGGGTATCTTTCTCGCCCCGAGTTTCATCGTATTCGACGAGGTTGCCGCCGGCCGCCTCGTGCGCGCCATGCCCGACTATCGGGCCGTGGAATTCACGATCAGCGCGATCTATCCGAACCGTAGCCATCTGCCGACGAAAGTACGATTGTTCATCGACCTTTTGGCAGAGCGTTTCGTTGAGCACCGCAAGTGGATGACCTGAGCAGGACAAAGCCTGTTTTCCATCGGTGACGCAGCAGTGAATGGAGCCATCTGAAAGCCATGGCAAACCGAATAACATGCAATGCTCTGCCAGAACTGCCTGTAATTCAGATGCAGAACGGATTGACCGACGTCTTCATAGAAGTTCTCGCCATTGCCGCGTCGGCGTTGGCGCAAACGAGGTCGGAGCAAGTGTTTGCATCATGGATCGCATCACGAGATCAGGCGGTCTTGGGGCTTGGAGCTGTGGGATTCGACATTGCCGAAATGCCCTGGCACGTCGCAACATTTGCCGAGGATCGGAATTTTCTAATTCGGGCGATTGCCGCCGCAGGTTCGAAGATCGGTTGGGAGAAGCTGGGCTACGAGCCGAAAGAAGACTGGTTGATGCCGTGCCTGATGCGTTTGCGAATGCTTGTGTCGGCATTTGGACCACACGACATCAGGCCAAACGGTGCGGCAATCCATTCGACCTTTTCCGAGAGCGACCTCAACCGCTGCGAAGCGCATGGGATCATCATGCATGCTGACGGATGCCCAGTCTGCAACAGGTCGGTGCCCTCCTGAAATACACGGGCATGCGGCGTCGCGCCGCCATCATGCATGACGCCTCTTCGGGTCAATCCGGCTTGCAACGCCATCATGACTGCGGTTGTTCGGCAGGCTGGCGCGTTTCCGTCTGACGTGCAGCCGACACTAGGCGCCGTTGCGCTCGGATGGCGCTCCATTGCTGGTCGATCAAGACACCGATCAGGATGACGCCGCCCATGACGGCGAAGTTGAGCGAGGAGGGGATGCCGAGCAGATTGACGAGATTCTGCAATTCCTGCAGCAGGATCGTGCCCAGCACCACGCCGATCAGAGATCCTTCGCCGCCACGCAGCGAAAAGCCGCCAAGCACCGCCGCCGCAATCGCGTAGAGTTCATAGAACTGCCCGTGGCTCGCCGGCGAGATGGAGCGGGTATACATGGCGAAATAGATCGCCGAAAGCGCCGTCAGCACACCGCAGATGATGTAGGAGATCGTCACCATTTTCGTGGTGCGGATGCCGGAATATTTTGCCGCCTCCTCATTCTTGCCGATGGCGTAGAGATAGCGGCCATAGACGGAGCGATGCAGAACGATCCACATGACGGCAGCAATGATCACAAGCGCGATGAAGGTGTTCGGCACGCCGTAGAAGCGGCCGGCGGTCAGGAATTCCAAGGTCGGAAAGTTCTGGCCGAAGGCGAAGCCGGCCGTGCCGTCCGCAGTGTAGAAGCGCGCCGCACCCCGATAGATCAAGAGGCCGCAGAGTGTCACGACGAAAGGCTGGAGATTGAGCCGGGTAATCAGCCAGCCATGGATCGCTCCCAGCACGCCGCCGAGGACCAGGATCAGCGGCAGGGCAATCGCCCAGGGCATGTTCTGGACGGCGATGAAATCGATGAACAGGACGCCGAGTAGGGCAACAAGCGAGCCGACGGAGAGTTCAATGCCGCCGGTAATGATGACAAAGGCCTGGCCGATCGACAATATTCCGAAAAGGCCGATAAGGTTCGACGTATTGGCGAGGTTGATCGGCAGAAGGAAGCGCGGATTGATGATCGTCACGACAATGCCGACGACGACGATCAACAGAAGCAGGCCCAGATCTTTCTTACTCATCGATATCAATTCCCATTGGCCGCAGCCGTTAGAGCAATTTCAGGCAAAGCGCGAAGCGTTCTTCTTTAGAAATTGCGCAAAAACAATGAGATAGAGCGGTTCAGGGTTCCATGGATAGCTGAACCGCCTTAGTGTAACGCCTTGCCGACAGCCAGCAAAAGCACGTTTTCCTGACTGAACTGATCCTTTTCGAGAATACCGGAGATCTGGCCTTCGTGCATGACCGCGATCCGGTCGGAGACGCCGATTACCTCTTCCATGTCGCTCGATATCATCAGGATCGCCACGCCGGCATCTGCGAGCTTGCGCATCAGACTGTAGATTTCGCTTTTTGCGCCGATATCGATGCCGCGGGTGGGCTCGTCGAAGATCAGCACCTTCGGCTGCATCGCCAACCATTTGGCGAGCACGACCTTCTGCTGGTTGCCGCCCGAAAGCGTACCCGTGCGCGTTGAGACCGATGGCGTCTTGATGGCGAGCTGCCTGCGCTGCGTTTCGGCGACGGCATTTTCGCGCTCCGGTGAAACCATGGAGCGACGCGCAAAGGCCGGGAGGTTGGGGAGTGATATGTTCTGCGAGATCGGCATGTCGAGCAGGATGCCGTTCAGCTTGCGATCCTCAGGCACGAGAAAAATACCGTTGGCGACGGCGTCTCTGGCGGATCGCAGTTTCAGATCCTGTCCGCCGAGGGCGATGTTGCCGCCATAGCTATGATCGACCCCGAAGAGGACGCGGGCAAGCTCCGTCCGGCCTGAGCCGACGAGACCGGCGAGGCCGAGGATTTCGCCGAAACGGATGTCAAGATCGACGGGCTGCGTCGGATAGGCGGCGGTGCGAAGGGCCGCGACCTTCAGCGCGATATCGCCCGGCGGACGAGCCGCCTCCACGGAGCGTGCGGCCAATGCTCGGCCGATCATCAGCTTCACCATGCGATCATGGTCGATCGCGTCTTTCGGCAAGGTGCCGACAAGCGTGCCGTCGCGCAGAACGATGACGCGGTCGGCGACACGCTCGACCTCGTGCAGACGGTGCGAAATGAAGATGACGCTGATGCCTTCGGCCTTCAGCGAGGATATGACGGTCAGCAGCTTTTCTGTCTCGGCAAGTGGCAGGCTCGAGGTCGGCTCGTCGAGAATGACGAGGCGGGCATTGATGGAGAGCGCCTTGGCGATTTCGACCATCTGCTGCTGGGCGAGCGACAGCGACGCCACTGGCGTATCCGGTAAGAAATTGGCGCCGACCCGCTTCAAAAGCGGGGTGACCATCTCGCGCAGTCGGGCACGGTCGACCAGTTTCAGGGCGCCGCCGCGCAGCGGTTCGCGGCCGAGGAAAATATTGGCTGCCACATCGAGATTTTCAAACAGGTTGAGCTCCTGATGGACAAAGGCAATTCCGGACGCGATGCTGCTTTCGACCGTGAAGGCACCGTGCTCGGCTCCATCGAGCCGAATGCTGCCGTGATCCGGCTTGACAACGCCGCCGAGGATTTTCATGAGCGTCGATTTGCCGGCGCCGTTTTCGCCGACAAGACCGATCACTTCGCCAGGGCTGACATCCATCGAGAAATTATCGAGCGCTACCACGCCCGGATAGGTTTTGCCGATTCCCGAAAGGCTGAGAAAGGGCGCGGTGGTTTCAGTCGATACCAATGTATCCGAGCGTTGATTCATAACGAATATCATGCCTGTGCGATGTGGCTTCGAGAGCCGCGGCGACGTGAGCAATTGCATTCGAACAGCGCCGGTCCCCGCAACCGGCGCTGCTGCGGGCTGGCCTTAATTGCCTGCCATAGCCTTCAGATTGGCCGCATAGGCATCGACATCATCCTTGCCGATGATCTTCGTCGGGATGATGATGAGCTTGTTGGCAGGAATTCCCGATTTGTCGCCCTTCAGATAGGCGGCCATCAGCTTCATGCCTTGATAGGCCCAGAGATAGGGCTGCTGCACGACCGTTGCGGCGATCGTTCCTTCCTTGACGCCGCCAAGCGTGATCGGGTCGTCATCGAAACCGACGACGGTGATCTGGCCGAGCTTGCCGGCTTCGCGCAGCGCCTCATAGATGCGCGGCGTGTTGTAGGAGTAAAAGCCGACCATGCAGGTGACGTCCGGGCTTGCAACGAGCGCGTCTTCGACGTTCTTCTTTGCTCTCGTCTGGTCGATGTCGTCGCCGCGCACGTCGGTCAATTCGATCTTCGTGCCCGCCAGGCCGTCCTTCATGCCCTGGATGCGCTCCTTGGCATTGTCGGCGCCGAGAAGCCCCACGAAGCCGATGCACTTGCCCCCGTTCGGCATGGCTTTCTTGGCGATTTCGGCGGCCTGCTTGCCGGCATCGATGTTCGATGAGCCGATATAGGCGACGCGGTTCGTATCCGGTGCATCGCTATCGGTGGTAAACAGCGCGGTTTCCGAGCCGATCTTGTTCAACCCCTCTGTCGAGGTCTTGGGATCGACGGCGGAAACCATGATGCCCTTGACGCCGGCTGCCACGAGATCTTCCATCAGTCGCTGCTGGATCGCGACCGACGATTGTTCAGGATATTTCAATTCCATGTTGAAGTCCGGCAGTTCGGCCTGAGCCTTCTTGACGCCGGCTTCGGCCGCTTTCCAGAAGTCGGATGCGCCGTTGACCACAAATGCGAGAGTCGGCTTGTCGGCGGCATAAGTCGCCGTTGCATAGCTCAGCAGCAACCCTGCCGCAAAGGCGGCAGCGCCCCGTGTTACGTACTTCATGATCATCCTCCCATAGATCCGCTGACGGGATCTAGTTGCAACTCGCGGCAGGCCGTCCTGAACCCCCTCCTAGGGTTTCTCGCCGAGCGAGATACGGCACGTCCAACCACGAGAGCGACGGTATACGACTAATTTCGATTAGTAAATAGAATTAGTAATACAATTTCGCGTGCATGAAGCGGCAGAGTCTCGAAAATCTAGCTACTTGCTTCAATTGCAAGAGATCTTTGGCTTGAAGATGTGGGTGACGATTATATGCGCGTCTGCACAGGTTGCCGAGCTTGCTCGATTGATGATAATAAATATTAGCGCATGAAAACGGCCGTGGGGATTATAGGCCGATTTCGCTTCAGGGGAGATGAGACGCAGTTATGAAGAAGATATCGGCCGCAAACGGCGATCGCACGGCCGTCGACAACAGGATATCGAAGCGAAGCGGCCGTCGTTCCGGCAACAGGGTCACGATGACCGATATTGCCAAGGCGGCCGGATGTTCGCAGAGCGCAGTGTCCTTCGTCCTCAACAATACGCCCGGCATGCGCCTGTCGCAGCAGACCCGCGAGAGGGTCATCGAGGCAGCCCGCCAGCTTGGCTATGTCGCGCCGGTGCTCGCCACACCGCCTGCGCTCCTGTCTCCTTCGAAGCTCGATGGCGTCATCGGCTTTGCCGTCGACCAGCTCGCCACTAGTCCGGAGGCGGTCGTTGCGATCGAGGGGGCTCGCGAGGCATGCTGGAACGCTGGAAACGTCCTGCTCGTCGCACAGACCATGAGCGATCCGATCATGGAGCCGAGAGCGATCAAGGCGCTTAGCAACAGCGGCATCTCGGCGCTCATCTACATGACGATATTCACCCGTGAGGTGGAAGTGCCGGACTATCTCTACGATCTCAATATCCCGATCATTCTTCTGAATTGCTATACGTCCGACTATGCCTTTCCGGCTGTCGTTCCGAGCGAAATAGCTGGCGGGCAGACCGCGACCCGGCATCTGATCTCGCATGGTCACCATCGCATTGCGACGATCACGGGCGAACCGTGGATGCAGGCGGCTCAGGATCGATTGACCGGTTATCGCCGGGCATTGGCGACTGCTGACATTCCATTCGATCCGGAGCTTGTCATCGAAGGCGATTGGTCGGCGAGCGCCGGCTATTCCGGCACCTTGAAGCTGCTTTCGCTTCCCGAGCGTCCGACGGCGATCTTCTGCCAGAACGACCGCACCGCCATCGGCTGCTACGAAGCGCTGAAGGAGGCGGGGCTCCATATTCCGGAGGATATGTCGGTCATGGGCTACGACGATGAAGACATCTGCCGCCATCTCGTGCCGCCCCTGACGACGTCGGTTCTTCCCCACATGGCCATGGGGCAATGGGCGATCGAGCATCTGGAAACCGCGGTTTTACCGCGTGAGCGCCGCTATCAGATCACCAAGCTCGAATGCTCGCTTGTCAAACGTGCATCCGTTGTCGCACCAGCCGGTGTCAGAGCCGGGCGAAAGATGCGAAAGGTGTGATGGATTCCGGCGGCAGCCGCAGGAAATCCGTTTGTCTGCCGGTCTGAACAGCGTCTTGGCTACCGTCGTTTCGATTGCTACTATGCCCGTCATGACGGTTCTCTCCCAGGATACCCGCCCGCCGCTCCGGCTTCTGTTCCGGCTGCCATCGCTCACCTTGCAACTGCTGTGGCGCTTCTGGCCGCAGTTGATGGCGTTGTGGCTGCTCGGATTGATCGGGAATTCGCTTCTCAACGAACTTGCCGTCATGATCGGCCGGCTGAATGCATTGGCGGGGCTTTCGACGCTTGCCCTTGTCGTGCTTCTGAAACTCGTCATCATCGTCGCGCTGTTCGAGACCGTGCGGCCCGGACTACCGTCGCTTGACGCCGCCTCGCGCGTTGCCGCCGCCCGGCCGGAAACCGATACCGGCGACAGTTCGGCAGTGCCGGGCTTCACCTCGATACTCGCGCTGACGCTCGTGCCGTTCTTTGCCTACTACGCCGCCTGGGGCTTTCTCGGCGATACGGTCCGAGAGTATTCCCGGCTATCGCTCGACCTGATGCTGTTTGGCGAAGACTATAACCCCCTGAAATTCGGTAGCGGCGCCTGGCTCCTCGTGTCGGTCGCCGTTGCCTGGGTGGTCAGGCGCTTCGCCAAGTTCATGCATGAGCGATCGAAAGCTCCGATCTGGGCTGTTATCATCGTCGTTTGCGAGGCGAACTGGGCCTTCATCGGTCTTTTTGTCATTTCGACCTGGCAAGACGACATCCGCTCCTGGATCGCCAAGCTTCCCGAAACGATCGGGCATTTCCTCGGCTTTCTCAATCCGGTCGGCGATGCCGCGGCGGCGGCCCTTTTTCCGCCGACGGCTGAGGAGGCTTCACTTTCCCTTTCCAGGCAAATGCGCGGCCTGTTCCTCTATGCTCTTTATCCCGTGGTTTGGCTGACGCTTGCTGCTTTGGTCTATGGCTATGACATCAATGGCGAACGCCCGCTGACGGAAGGCCGGTTGGCGCGCGCGGTTTCACGCTGGCAGTCGCTGCCGAAAGCGATCCGCGACTTCGTTTCGCATTTCATTGCGGGCACGGCAAAGCGCTATAGAGCCCTCGCAGAGGGCGTCGGACTTACCCTGGGTTCCGGTCTTGGGCTGATGCTTGCTGTCATCTTGCTATACCGGGTGTTGGACTGGGGGTCGGCTTGGGCTTGGTACAGCACCTCCAGGCTGATCGGGCCGCACGATCTGCCCTGGTGGCAGATGATTGCGCAGGCCATTTCGCTCGTCTTCGGCAATCCCAGTGCGCCGGGCGATGGCGTCCTTATCATGCCGATCAAGATTTGCCTGCTGGCCGCGGCTCTGGAAATCGGCTTCGCGCAAGGACGGGAATGGCGCCGCGGCGGAAGCTGATGCCTTGAGCGGCTCAGCTTTTACGGAGTTGCTTCAGTTCAGCCGCAGCGGGAAGGATATGGCGTCCGGCCTCGTCGAAGCGAAACTCAGCTGTGCCGATAAAGAGGGGATTGCGTCGGCCGGCACGACAAATTTTTCCTCCATGAGCGTGCTTGCGCTTTTGGCCGGCGGCTGGCGGGATACGGCATCGCAGCCATCGATGGGGGTCGCTTGTGGATCGAGGTCGCGGCTGAGATCCTTGGAAAGAATGAAATTGAGGGGCTGCCAGCGACGCCCCTTCGGGTCCGTCAGGGTCAGGCTGCATTGAGCCCAGGATTGCCCGACATCGTCCTCGGCTTTCGCAGCCAGCCTTACGACCACCAGGCGCATCTGACCGGGAAAGGTAATTTTCCCGTCACGCCCATCGCCGATCACCCTTGCCTGGTTGAGTGTCCAGGAGGCCTTGGCATAGGTCTGCCCACCGACGTCGTTGCGGACGCGCAGCTCGTTTCGCTTGATGTAATCCTCGGCATTGCGCCATGCGTTGATGGCGTAATTGCCCGCCAGCAGGATGGGCAGGCCAAGCAGGGATGCAAACCAGAGCCGTCTCTCCCGTCTAGACGCCATTATTGCCGATCTCCACGCGGTCGCGCGTTTCGACGGTTCCGCCGTCGAGCTTGACGCGAATTTCCGAATCCAGCTGAGGGGAGGGCTGCCTGGAAAGCACCAGCGTCATATTGCTTGTTTCATCTTCCGGCAGTTCGAAGATGAAGATACCTGTCGTCGGCAGGCCCGGCTGCAAATCCTTGGACGGCATGAGGCGAGGAGCACCGTCTGCACGATGGGTCTGCCGGTAGGAGCGGCCCGAAGCCCCCTCAACTGCCGCGGCCTGGATGGCCATGGTGTCATATTTCGACTGCAGCTCGACACTGACGATCAGCCAAACCCCTTCGGTCTGCCGCTCAATCGGCTTGCCGTAAGAGGTAAACGCGATCGTCTTTGCGCGTAAAACCTTGGCGACCTTGACGCTGAAGGTCTTGCTCGACACCGTATCCTTCTGCAATCCGGTGGTCTCGATGGGGCCGGTCAGGACGGCGTAGCTCGGTGTGGTCGATTGCAGGAAGGCCAAAAGCAGGGCGCTGACGCCGACGAGCAATAAGGAAAGCAAGAGCCGTATCAAGGATTTGCTCCTTGCGCTGCTGAAAGAGGCAAGCCGACGCGCGCCACGTCATTCGGATTGAACCAGCCCGGCGCGGCGTAGAGATTGTCCTTCGGCTTATAAGTGGTTCCGACGATCGCGACGTTCAGGACTTTGGGGAGCGTTTGTGTCGCGGGCAGCTGCCAGACGACCTTGACCTTTTCCGGCATCATCGGCTGCAGATCCCAAAGCAAATCATTGTCACGGACAAGATAGAATTGTGGGAGCGGCGGGTTTGCGACATTTTCGAGCTTCAGCGTATCGCGATACAGGTTCGAGCTTTCCGCCGTCATGTTCTCAAGCGTCAAATCGAGTGTCAGCGCTTTTTTGCCATCGGCAAGGCGTCGGCCATCCGGTGTCTCGGTGGCGATGCCGCCGGAATTGAGAGTAACCAGCCACTGGCCCGCATTGACGGGTTTGCCGGGTGCCACCTGCGCCACCTCCGTTCCTGTGCGGGTTTCGTAGATCGAAAATCCAAGCGACAGCGCGCCTGCCAGAAGCCCGCCGATCCCGGCGATGATCCGTGTATAGAGCGCCTTGTTCGCTTTGCTGACAGCCGATGGGGTCATTGCCTGATGCGATCGAGTGGTGGCATTGGCCGCCTGCAACTCAGGGAAGCGCGGCGACAATCCCTATTTGGCTCAGCCGGCCAATCCGGCAAGGGTGGGTAGTAGTGTTTGAACAAATTATGTGCGGCGCAGCTGACGAAATTGATATGTAAATCGATTTGCAAAAGCATTTGCAAATCGATTTACAATACCGTAGCGTGCCCAGATGACCACAATCGCCAAAGTTGCCAAGCGTGCCGGAGTGTCGCCGACCACTGTGTCGCATGTGCTGAATCACGCCGACCGTGTGTCGGCGGACTTGCGCAAGCGCGTCCAGGAGGCGATCGCGGAGCTTGGCTATGTGCCGAACCCGCTCGCTCAAAGCCTCAGGACCGGCCGCACCAATCTCGTTGCCATGCTGATCCCGGATATCCGCAACCCCTTCTACCCGGAAATGGTGCAGGCGGCGCAGTCCGATCTCGAGGCGATCGGGGTCGATCTCCTGATCTTCAATACCGATGTTCCCGGCGGGCATTCCCAGGAACACGGCAAGCACTATCTCCGCCAGATCCGCAGCCGGCGCATCGACGGCCTCATCGTCGGCGATTTCGCGCTGCACGGCATGCACGATGCGTTGCTCGAAATCGACCTTCCCACAGTATTCATCGGCGATTTGCCCAACAAGGCGGTCGATAGCGTCAAGATCGACGACTTCGGCGGCGGCCGTCAGATGGGAGCCTATCTGGCCAAGAAGGGCCATCGCCGGATCGCACATGTGACAGGGCCTTCCTTCTTCGCCGAAGCCATGGCGCGCGCTTCCGGATTCGAACAGGGCCTGCGCGACCAAGGCGTCGAGCCGATTGCCGAATTGCGGCGGGAAGGAAGTTATCTTGGCCCGTCGGGGGAAGAGGCGGTCGATTGGCTCCTGGCGAACTATGGTGACAACCTGCCCTCGGTAATTTTCTTCGGAAACTATCTGATGGCGGCGGGTGCGCTTGCCGCCTTCTTCGACCGCGGCATCAATGTTCCGAAGGATATCGGCATTGCCGTCTTCGGTGATCAGCCGCAGCTCGAATATGTCAGGCCGCGGATTACGAGGGTCGGCAACACGCCGTCGCTGCTTGCCCATCGCGCGACCGAGATGCTTTTGGAGAGGCTTTCGGGAGCTTATGCGGGGCCAGCACGTTCGGACGTGATCCCCTGCAATCTGCACGCCTTCGATACCGCATGAAGTGAGGTACCGTCACCCGGGAGGAGTGTGGTGGCGGCAAGATGAAAAATGGGAGGAAGTCATGACTGGTAAGGATAAGTTCATCACCGCCGCAACCCGTCGCGGCGTGCTCAAGGGCGGTGCAATCCTCGCGGCCGGCGCGGCTGCCGGGCTGAGCGGGTTTCCCTATGTGTCGCGCATGGCCGTCCGCGCACAGAGCGCACCCTTGAAGTTCTGGCAGTTCTACGCACCGGGCGGCCCGGTCCAGAGCCAGATCGACTGGTTCGAGAAGGCGGTTGCGGCCTGGAACGACAGCCATCCGCAGAAGGTCGAGCTCGAATATGTGCCGAACGCGGAGTATATCAACGGGCCGAAGCTCGCGACCGCATTTGCCTCCGGCGAGGGGCCAGACATCTTCCTCATCTCGCCGGGTGATTTCCTGCGTTATTACAATGGCGGCGTCCTGCAGGATCTGACGCCCCACATCGATGCCAAGGAGGATTTTCCGGAGAGCGTGATTGCCAACCGCATGGTCGACGGCAAGATCTACGGCATTCCGATGGAAGTCGAGCCGATGGCCATGTATTATTCGGTCAAGGCTTTCGAAGAGGCGAAGCTGAACGAGAACGATGTTCCGAAAACCTGGGACGACCTGCTCGAACTTGCCAAGAAGCTGACGACGCCGAAGCGCTTCGGCGTGCTGTTCGAGACCCAGCCGGGCTATTATCAGAATTTCACCTGGTATCCCTTCCTCTGGCAAGGTGGCGGTGAATTTCAGGGTAAGGACGGCAAGAGTGCCTTCGATTCCCCCGCCACCGTGCAGGCATTGAAATTCTGGCAGGATGCCGTCAATTCGGGCGCTGCCCCGCGTCAGGTCATGGGCAGCGGTGCGAACGACACGGTTGCCAATCTCGCATCGGGCTATTGCGCCATCCAGAATGTCGGCATCTGGGGCATCTCGCAATTGCAGAGCAATGCCAAGGATTTCAAATATGGCGTCTTCCGCCTGCCGACACCGCCAAACGGCAAATATGTGACCGTCGGCGGTGGCTGGGCCTTCGTCGCCAATGCCAAGAGCAAGAACCCGGACGCAGCGGCGCAATTCTGCGCCTGGGCGCTGGCTTCCAAGGAAAAGGACTCCGTCCAGCGCGTTGCCGACTGGTGCACCAAGGGCAAGTCCGACATGCCTCCGCGCGAAAGCGCGCTCGCGGCCGGCGGCGATGCCTTCAAGACCGGCATGATCGGCAAATTCGCCTCCGATGTCTATCCGGGCGCTCGTGCCGAACCGCGCGTGCCGCCGGAGGTCTACAAGATCATCTCCGATGCGATCCAGCAGACGCAGCTCGGCGGCGCCGATCCCCAGGCGACGGCGACCTCCGCCTCGCAGCAGCTCGACGCGTTCCTCGGCTCCTATAGCGGCGCGCCGATCCTCTAAGAAGAATCGCCGGCCGCTGCGGCTATCAGCTTAAGCGGCCGTCTCTCTTTTCGGGACGAGATCATGACGACAATTGCAGATGCGACGACAAGCCATGCAAACGGCAGGCGCGGAGGCCTTTCTGCCCGCCATCGCGAATGGATCGCGGGCTACCTCTTCGTGCTGCCCGATGCGCTCGGCCTCTTTCTGTTTCTCGGCGTGCCGATGCTTCTGTCGCTTGTGCTGAGCGTCTACGAAGTCAACGGCTTCGGCGGTTACAATTTCGTCGGCGCCAAGAACTATATCCGCATGTGGCATGATCCCCTGTTCTGGAAAGGAGCCAGGGTGACGGCCCTTTATGCCGTCATGCTCGTGCCGTCGCTCTATGTCACGGGCCTGGGGCTGGCGCTTCTCGTGCAGCAGACCAATCGCTTCAATGCGGTCATCCGCTCTATGTTCTTTGCTCCGAACATGGTGAGCCTCGTCGTCGTCGCCCTTGTCTGGCAATTCATGGTGATCGACAAGATCGGCGTCGTCGGCCAGACCATGACAAGCCTCGGCCTCAACCCGATTTCCTTCCTCGGCAATCCGAACTTCGCATTGATCACGGTCGTGCTCGTCAGCGTCTGGTTCCTGATGGGCTTCTATATGCTGATCTTCCTCGGCGGACTGCAGGACATACCCAAGGAATATTACGAGGCGGCGATGATCGACGGTGCGGGACCGGTCAAACGCTTCCGATACATCACGCTGCCGCTGTTGAAACCCACCAGCTTCTTCGTTTTCATGGTCTCGATGGTTGCTGCCGTTGCCGGCGCCCAGGCCTTCGACATCATCTATGTCATGACCAAGGGCGGGCCTGCCAATTCGACGGCGGTGCTGATCGTCTACATCTACCAGCAGGCCTTCTCCTTCGGTGCCTTCGGCTATGCCGCTGCGATGTCGTCCATCCTCGTCATCGCTCTCATGGCTGTCACCGCGATCTTCTTTGCCGTCACGCGCGGAGGGCGTTTCGATCATGCTGAATGACGCTTCCAATGCCTATTTCGCGCGATCGCAGGTCACGCTGGTGCGCTGCCTGTGGATGCTGATATCAGCCATATTGGCACTGATGACGCTGTTTCCGCTGCTCTGGATGGTATCGATCGCCTTCAAGCCGGCAGCCGAATCCTTCTCGTCGTCGCTGATACCGGAAGCGCCGACGCTTGATAATTTCATCTATGTGCTGACCGGCGTTCCCTTCATCCGCTACATGCTCAACAGCTTCTTCGTCTCGGCGACGGTGACGATCGTCGCGCTGTTCTTCCATACCATGGCGGGTTATGCGCTGGCGCGCCTGCGCTTTCCCGGGCGCGAGATCATCTTCCTTGCGATCTTCTCGACCTTTCTCGTTTCGCTGCCGGTCGTGATCGTGCCGCTTTTCATCATCGTCAAGGCAATGGGCATGATCAATTCCTACGCGGGCCTGATCGTGCCGGCAATCTTCAATGCCTTCGGCATTTTCCTGCTGCGGCAATACTATCTTTCGCTGCCGCGCGAGATCGAGGAGGCTGCGGTGATCGACGGTGCAGGATACTGGCGTATCTATTGGAGCATCATCCTGCCCTTGAGCCGGCCGATCATGTCGGCGCTCGCCATCCTGTTTTTCCTTGCCAATTGGAATTCCTTTCTCTGGCCGCTCACCATCACTTCCAATCCGAACCTCTGGATGGTGCAGGTCGGCATCGCCAATTTCAAAAGCCAGTATTCGGCATCCTGGAACTACATGATGGCGGCCTCCACCATCGTCGCCATCCCCACCCTCATTCTCTTCGTGATTTTCCAGCGGCAGATCATGGATTCGCTGAAGACCAGCGGCCTGAAATAGCCGTCTTCATTCAAGACAGGAGACCTTCATGAGCAATCTCGGCCTTTCACCCCTGCGCGGGCTTGCAAAACTGCGCGAAGCAAAGACGCGCCGCTTTTCGAGCTATGACCGCACCGGCGGCAACGACGATCGCTTTCATATCGAGCCGGGAAAGACCGAGATCATCGCGGAGCATTCGGGTGCCGGTATCATCACCCATATCTGGGCGACGCTTGCCTGTGAGAGCGAGAATTTCCTGCGCAAGATCGTGCTGCGCGCCTATTGGGATGGCGAGACGGAGCCGAGCATCGAGGCGCCGATCGGCGATTTCTTCGGCATGGGCCATGGCCGCACGGCAAACTACGCCAGTCTGCCGATGCAGGCGAGCCCGGAGGACGGCAAGGCATTCAACTGCTATTTCCCGATGCCGTTCGGCTCGCACATGACGCTGACGGTGACGAACGAGGCCGAACACGACCTGCTGTTCTACTACTATGTCGATCTCGAATTGCATGATGAGCTCGAAGAGGGCATGGGACGCTTCCACGCGCAGTATCGCCAGTCGCAGCCGCAGGGCATGAGCGACGCAGGCCTCACCAACGAGGAATATCTCTTCGGCGGCGAGAATGTCGACGGTAAAGAGAATTATACGATCCTGGAGGCAGAGGGCCGCGGTCATTATGTCGGCGTTCTCTACAGCGTCTATTCGCGCCGTCGCTCCGACGTGTGGGACTGGTACGGCGAAGGCGATGACATGATCTTCATCGACGGTGAGCAGGGGCTTTCCGTGCCTGATACCGTGCGCAAGCCCGATCCGCGCATCGGGCCGAAGGCAGCGCTGATCGAGCCTCGGCCGGAATCCGCGCTCGGCGCCAACGATGCCTGGCCGCCGACGCTGCACGGCACCGGCACGGAGGACTATTTCAATACGGCGTGGTGCCCGACACAGGAATATAGCGCGCCCTATCACGGCATCATCGCCGGCGGTGGTCCGAACTGGACCGAACCCGTGACGCTCTATCGCTGGCATATCGAGGATCCGGCGATTTTCCAGAAGAGCATCCGCGTGACGATCGAGCATGGTCATGCCAACCGCCGCTCCGACGATATTTCCTCGGTCGCCTTCTGGTATCAGGCCGAGCCACATAGGCCGTTCGGCACATTCCCCGAGGTCACGGAGCGCGTGCCGACCTTCCGCCGGCCATTCAAGGAAATGGAGATTGCGATCAAGAAGGCGAAGGGATGAGAGCGGCGGGCTTCACATTTGGCTGCAAGGGCTGATCGCCTGACATGGCGATCATATCCCGTCTGTCGGACGTCGCTCCGCAATCAAGCAAATAGCGAAGCGAAGGCGCATAGATCGGTAAGCATGTACTACCGGCATTTCCGTCTCCTGCATCGATGGAACCCTGTGGATTCAACCTGAAAGCGGGATGCTCTCGTGCGAATGGATGAATTGAAAAGCTGGTGCGTTAGGGCGCTTTATGTATCGGGCGCAAAACGTAAGAGGACGGTTTCTTTCGCTGCGCCTGGTTAATGCCACAGGCGAGTTGCTGATCTCATGCGTCTCATACTTGTCAATGATGTTTCGACCGTTCGCGGCGGCGCAACCAAGGTGGCGCTGCAATGTCTTGAGGCAAGCAGAGATGCCGGGCTGACATGCGCCATACTGGTCGGCGATGATGGCGAAGGCCTCAAGCCACGCTTTGCCGGTATCCGGACGGTGGCGCTCGGCGAACGGCCCCTTCGGGAAGGCCCGGCGACCGTCGATATCCTTGCGAAGAACTACAATCGGCGGGCCTATGAGGCGATGGAGGGCCTGCTTCGGGAATCGGATGAGGAAACCGTTGTCCATGTGCACGGCTGGTCGCAGATCCTCTCGCCCTCGATCTTCTACGCGCTCGCCAAGTATCCGGTCAAAGTCATCGTCACGGCGCATGATTTCTTCCTGACCTGCCCGAATGGCGGCCTTATCAATTTCCGCAGCGGCGAGGTTTGCGACATCAAGCCGTTGTCTTTCGCCTGCCTGACGACCAATTGCGACAAGCGCAGCTATCTCCATAAGCTTTGGCGCTTCCGTCGCACCCTGACGCAGCAGGGGGTCGGCGAGGGATTTTGGAGCCGCGTGGCTATCGTCCTGGCGCATGAAAGCATGGAGGCGTTTCTGCGCACCGGCCCCTTCCGGCATTTCACGACATTGCGCACGCCGACACAGCCATTGACGCCGGCGCCGGTCGAGGCGTGGCGCAACCGCCGCACTGTTTTCCTCGGCCGCATGTGCTGGGAAAAGGGGGTTCATACCTTGGCGGACGCGCTCAATAAGACGGGCAGGACGGCAACGCTGATCGGGCGCGGCCCATTGCTTGCCGAGATGCAGCGGCTGTTGCCGCATTGCTATGTGCCTGGCTGGCTAAGCGACGAAGAGGTGACGCAGATCGCTGGCAAAGCGCGCGTTTTCGTCATGCCGTCGCGCATGCCCGAGCCTTATGGCCTGGTCGCGGCCGAGGCATTGATGTCCGGCATCCCGGTCATCGTCAGCAGCAATGCGCTGATTGCGACGGAGGTCGAGGAGAATGGTGCCGGTCTGGTATTCGATAGCGGCGATGCGGATTCGCTGGCCGAGAAACTGGTGGCGACGGATGACGACCACTTGATGCGACAGCTGAGCGAAGGGGCATTGGCGCTTGGCCGCCGTATCGCGCCGAGCAGAGCGGAATGGGGGCGCCGCATGGTGGACATCTATTTGGGACGGGGTGGTTTTCTGCATAGTGGTTGGGGGAGACAATGGCACGCGCATTGGTAACTGGTGGTTGCGGTTTCGTAGGCCGGCATCTTGTCCGGCGGCTTCTTGCGGAGGGTTTGGATGTCGTCTGCGTCGATTCACTGGTCGCGGGAACGGGTGCACTGCATCCGGAACTGTGGCAGCGGCTTCGGCGTTCCCGCTTCACCTTTTGCGAAGAGGATTGCCGGACATTCTTCGCGCACCCTCCGGAGCACTTCGACTATGTCTTCCATCTGGCCGCCCTCGTCGGCGGCCGCTTGACGCTCGAGACGCGCGCGCTCGACGTCGCCGAGGATCTGGCGGTCGATGCGGAACTGTGGCAGTGGGCATCACGCGCCAAGCCCGGTTCGGTAATATTCTTCAGCTCCAGTGCGGCCTATCCGGTGTCGTTACAGACCGTCGCCAATCATCGGCTGCTGTCAGAGGATATGATCAATTTTGACGCCGCGGTCGGTGTCCCCGATCTCAGCTATGGCTGGGCAAAATTGACCGGCGAATATCTGATGAAGCTCTATGTCGAGCGCTACGGCCGGCGGGCCATCGCCTACAGACCGTTCAGCGGCTATGGCGAGGATCAGGATCTTGCCTATCCTTTTCCGGCGATCTGTCGTCGCTTGCTTGCGGAAAAGGGTGCGTCCGAAGTCTTTGTATGGGGTTCGGGTCATCAGTGCCGGGATTTTATCCATATCTCGGACTGCATCGAATTCATCTGGCAGACGAGGGAGCTGCTTCCTGACGGAGCAAGCCTCAATCTATCGACCGGCACTGCCACTTCCTTCATCGAGCTGGCCGAGACGATCAGTCGGCAGATCGGCTGGCAGCCGGCCGTCACCGGGCGATCGAGCCATCCGGAAGGTGTCTTCTACCGCTGCGGCGACACGGCTCTGCAACGCTCCTACGGACTGACCCCTCTGGTCGGTCTGGAGGAGGGGATTGCACGAACGCTTGCGTATCTTCGGGCCGAGCAGGCGCCATACGCACTCGCCATGTGACCCATCACCAATCACACCCGTCGGTCCTGCCGATGAGGCCTGGGCCAACCCAGTTGTGCCCGTTTGAACTCGGCTGCCCTGCGGCACTCGCTTAGGCCCGGAGTTTGGCACAGGCAATTCAGCATCGAGATCATCCACCAATCCGAAGATCACGAAATAAGGCTTGCGCTCCCCTTATAATTAGGTAAGTTGCCTAACAAATGGATTGGGACGCATGATTGCTGGAATTGATATTGGCGGAACCAAAACGCAGCTCATCGCCGAGATGGGTGGCGAGACGGTTGGCGAGAGGGTCGTTTACACAGCGGAATGGCGCGCTCGCATCGATCATGATGCGGATGCGCAGGCGCTCGTTTCGCTGCTTGTCGCAACGACTGGAGCGACGCCGAAGATCACGGTCGTCGGTGCGCATGGCTGCGACAGCGATGAGGATCGGCTTGCACTGCAGACAAGGCTTGCCCGGCACTTGCCCGGCACGGTCCTGGTTCTCAACGACTCCGAACTGCTGTTGCCGGCAGCGGGCAAGACGAGCGGCATTTCCGTCATCAGCGGTACCGGTTCGATTGCGGTCTCGCGCGACGCCGCGCGCAGGATGATCGCATCCGGTGGCTGGGGTTGGTATCTGGGTGATGAGGGAAGTGCGAGCGGTCTTGTGCGGGAAGCAGCCCGGACCATCCGCTTTGCGCTTGACCAGGGGGAGCCGCTCGATCCCCTCGGTCGGAGCCTCATCGAAGCCCTAGCCATATCGTCGCCGATCGAGATCGGGCGGGCGTTGGGCGAGATCGGATCGGCGGCCGGCATAGGCCGGCTTGCACCGCTGGTATTCGACGCAGCAGATGCGGGTTCACGATATGCCGACAAGGTCATCACAGAGGCGGGTGCCGCACTCGCCGTGCTCACGGCGCAATTGCTCCGGCGCGGTGCGCCGCGTGGCGATGTCGTCACCGGTGGCGGCGTCATTGCCCGTCAGCCGCGGCTTCTCGCGGCCTTCAAGATGGCCCTTGGTGACCGTCTGCCTGATCTGGCGCTGACCCTTCTCAACGAGCCGCCGGTGGCGGGGGCGATGGTACTGGCCCGCAAGCTCAGCCTTGGTGACCTGCCGGCCACCTTGCCGCCGCCGCATATCGACGGCGAGCTGAAAACTGCCGATGATTGGAGAGCCGCATGACCTCCCGGAAGATCATTCCCGCGCGAAACTGGGGGCAGCGCGTGATCGCTGTCCTGCTGATCGCGGTTGTCGCGCTGCTTGTATTCATGGTCGGCACCAGCCGCCACATCAGCTGGTCGGCGGTGCCGCAATATATCTTCGACGATACGATCCTGGATGGGATCAAGCTGACGATCCTGTTCACCGTGTTGTCGATGATCATCAGCATCGTTGCCGGCGCGATCCTTGCCACGATGCGGCTTGCATCCAATCCGGTGCTATCCGGTTTCGCAAGCCTCTATATCTGGTTCTTCCGCGGCACGCCGCTGCTGGTCCAGATCATCTTCTGGTTCAATATCCAGCTTTTCATTCCGAGCATCGATATCGGTTCCGTCCACATCGACACCAACTCGATCGTTACGGCCTTCATCGCAGCACTTCTTGCCCTCAGCCTCAATGAAGCCGCCTATATGGCGGAGATCATTCGCGGCGGTTTGCTCGCCGTCGACAATGGTCAGCAGGAGGCCGCCAAGGCGCTCGGCTATACGCCGGTCCAATCCATGCTGCGCATCATCTTCCCCCAGGCGCTGCGCGTCATCATCCCGCCGATCGGCAATCAGACGATCTCGATGCTGAAGACGACCTCTCTTGTCTCCGTCGTCGCGGCCCAGGATCTGCTGACGCGTGCGCAGAACATCTACGCCCGGAACTTCCTGATCATCGAACTGCTGATCGTCGCCAGCATCTGGTACCTCGTGATGACCACGATCGCTTCCGCCATCCAGCTCGTCATCGAACGCCGGCTTGGAAAGTCGACACACGAGGCGCCCGGCTTCGTGCAAGGCGCTCTGCGCCTCATGCGCGCGGAAGGGAGAAACGGATGAGCATCCCCATGATATCGACCGCAGCAAAGCCCATCGTCGAGGCGATCGACGTGCACAAATCCTTCGGCTCGCTCGAAGTGTTGAAGGGCATCAATCTCTCCGTCAGCAAAGGCGAGGTCGTCTGCCTTCTCGGCCCGTCGGGCAGTGGAAAATCCACCTTCCTCAGATGCATCAATCATCTCGAGCGAATGACGGCCGGCCGCATTCTCGTCGATGGCCAGTTGATCGGCTATCACGAGCGGGGTGATGCCTTGCATGAGATGAGCGGCAAGGAGCTTGCCGTGCAGCGCCGCGACATCGGCATGGTGTTCCAGCGCTTCAATCTTTTCGCCCATCAGGACGTGCTGACGAACATTTCTCAGCCACCGATCCTCAATCGCGGAAAGTCGCGCGAGGAGGCTTTGAGCCGGGCGCGCGAGCTTCTGAAGATGGTGGATCTCGAAGGCCGCGGCAGCGCCTATCCCTATCAGCTCTCCGGCGGTCAGCAGCAGCGCGTAGCGATCGCCAGAGCGCTGGCGATGAACCCGAAACTGATGCTTTTCGACGAGCCCACATCCGCACTTGATCCCGAACTCGTCGGCGAGGTGCTGAATGTCATGCGCAAGCTTGCCGCCGATGGCATGACAATGATCGTCGTCACTCATGAGCTTTCCTTCGCCCGCGAGGTCGCCGATCGGATCGTGTTCATGGATCAGGGTGTCGTCGTCGAGGAAGGGCCGGCGCGCGAGGTGCTCGACAATCCAAGGCAGGAAAGAACTCAGGCGTTTTTGAGACGGATGCACTGACTGGCAGGCACCGCAATGAGGCCGCACGTCCTTCACGTGCACCAGGAAAAAAAGGGGAATACCGATGACAGGGAAGACCAAATTCACAATCATGTTCGCTGCAATCTTGGTGGCAAGCTCTACCGCTTGGGCTGATGGCGTCGACCAGAAGCTGCACGCCATGCTGCCCGAAAAGATCCAGTCGGCGGGCGAGATCAAGGTCGGGACGGAGCCGCAGACTCCGCCTTACGATTTCTACGGCGAAGACAACAAGACGATCATCGGTCTCGAGCGCGAACTGCGCGATGAGATGGGCGCTCGCCTCGGCGTAAAATTTACCGACGTGCCGGCGCAGTTCGCCAGCATCATTCCGGGCATCCAGGCCGGCCGCTTCGATATGGGCATGTCCGCTTTCGGCGATTTCGCCGAACGCGAAAAGATCGTCGATGTCGTCAACTACATGCTTGAGGGCACCAGCATCATCGTGCTGGAGGGCAATCCCAAGGGCGTGCACAAGCTGAAGGATGCCTGCGGGCTCAACGCCGGCGCCGTTCAGGGCTCGATACCACTTCAGCTCCTCGACAAGCAAAAGACGCTCTGCCCGGCCGACAAGCCGCTCAACGTCATGCAGTTCCCGTCGAACGATCAGATCAAGATCGCTCTGCAGAGCGGTCGCGTCGATCTTTCCATGGATACGACGGGTGTTGCGGCCTACAGCCTTCAGCATCAGCCCGCGGGCAACAAGAAGCTAGAACTCATCACCGGTGCCCAGTATGCCGTTGGTTACCAGGCGATGCTCGTCAGCAAGGATGACCCGAAGCTGCGCGATGCGCTTGCCGCGGCGATGCAATCGATGATCGACGATGGCTCCTACGCCAAGATCTTCGAAAAATGGGGTCTTGGCGAAAACAAGCTCGGCAAGGTCACCATCAACGATGCCGCGCGCTTTGCCGACTACATGAAGCTGGATTGATATCCGCCAATCTTCGGGGGCGGCCGCTATCTGCTCGGCCGCCTCTCCTTCAAACAGATGGAAATGACCATGACAGACAGAGTGCCCTACCGCGAAGCGATCGCATTGCAGCCCGCTGCTCTCAACACCTGCTTCAATGCCGTCTCCAAGCGGCTGGAAACGCTCGATCTCGAGCCAGTCAAGCGCGGATCGACGGTTCTTGTCGGTATCGGCGCAAGCCTTTATGCGGCAGTCGTTGCCGCGGCGCAGATGCGCTCCCAGGGCTTGCGGGCGTTCGCTTTGCCCGGCACCGATCTCTACGACCCGTCAGTCGATGCCGGCGATGCTTACATCGCCTTTTCCGCTTCCGGGCGCAGTGAAGAACCGGCGCGTGCCATGGAGCTTAGGCCGAGCGTTCAATCCTACGGTATTGCCAAGGCAGACGGCACGCCGATTTCACGGGTCGTGAAGCATATGATCGCAAGCGAAAGCGGTGCTGACAGCGGTCCGAATACGACGAGCTATCTCGGATCGTTGCTGAGCGCAGCTCTGCTCATCGACAGGGCCGGTCGTTCATCGGGAACGAATTGGAGTGAAATTTCGAGCCGCGCCGAAGATGTCCTGAAACAGACGCGTGCTCGGGCCGATAAGGCGGCCAGGCTTCTGGCCGGCAAGAAATCTATCGATTGCGTGGGCGCGGGCACGGCGTTGGGCACGGCCGGCTATGCCGCACTCCTCGTGCGTGAAGCCGCACGCGTCGCTGCTCAGGATTGGGATACGCTGAATTTCCTTCATGGGCCGATGGAGCCGAACGACAGGGATAGCGGCGTGCTGCTCTTCGGCAATGGCCGTGAGGTCAAGCTTGCGCAGGATCTCGCCGGCTTCGGCATCCCCTCGGTTCTCGTCACCGCGCGGACCGATATCGTGGATGGTGACAATCTCGTCGTCATCCATGTGCCGGCCTTCTCCGAAGGCATTGGCGATGCCATCTTGCAGGCCATCCCAGCGCAGTTGCTGATTGCGACGCTGTCGGAAGATGCGGGCTTGCCGGTCTGCGAATTCCGCTACCGCCAGACCGATACCAAGCGCGATATTTGAGCCTTGCTCAGATGTTGATCTGATCCATGGTCAGTGCGCTCGGATAGAGGAAGGCAGTCTTGCCTTCCTCTCCCAAAAGTCTCGCCATGGCAAAGTCGATGGCGAGACGCACGGCGCCAAGAACGGTCGCCTGGTTCGATAGCTGGCCATTGACCACTTCCACCGGCCAGCACAATTCCTTCACCACATCCCTGACGCCGGGCAGCAATTGCGGGTTTTGCCCGACGCCGCCACCAAGAACGATCAGTTGCGGATCGAGCACGCTAACGCAGGCGGCAGCGAGGTTCCCGACATCGCGGGCATGCTGCTCGACAATGGCGCGCGCAGTCGGAGATTGCTCCACGCGGGCAAAAAGTTCGCTGGTACTCTTCGGCGGCGTGCCTTCCCCGGCGGGCCATTTTGCTGCGGCACGCTCCAGAAGGGCTGCAGATCCCATATAGGTTTCCACCTGCTGCCATTTCGGCCGCTCGTGCTCCGACCACGGAAAGGGCAGGTGGCCGATTTCGCCGGCGCCACCTTTGAAGCCGCGGAAAAGCCGGCCATCCAGCACGATGCCCATGCCGGTCTTCACGCCGATCTGCATGTAGATCGCAAAGGAATACTGCTTTGCCGATCCTTCGTGATATTCGGCAAGGGCTGCGCAGTTGACGTTGTTTTCAAGCAGTACGGGCGCGCCATAGGTGGCTTGCAGCCGCTCCAGAACCGGTATCAAGGCTTCACGGCCGGACATTCTTTCAAGAGATGCGGAAATGATGTTCGGCAGGGCGATCGCGATTGCGCGCAGCGGTGTCGACCGCGTTTCAAACTGCGAAAACAACCGTGCGATGACATCTTCTATCAGAAGAAATCGTTCGTCAGCGGATTTGTCGACAAGCGGCATTTCGACGGTGGTGAGCGTCGCACCATCGAGGCCCCGCGCGATCGCGTTGATATGGGTCGTGCCGCAATCGACGCCGATGACGAAGCCCGCCTTTGGGCCGAGACCGTAGGTGACGGAGGTCCGACCGACCGAGCCGCGATTGATCCCGGCCGGCGCAAGCAGGTCATGCCGCTCAAGCTCGCTGACGGCTGCCGACATGGTGGGCTTCGAAAACATCAGCGCCGCGCTCAATTGCGGTCTCGTGGCGGGGCCGTTGCTTGCAATGGTTCGCAGCACGGCCCGCGCACTCTCCGTTAGCGGCGGCGCATCAATTCCGGTCTGTTGCCAAGCAGTACTCAATGGGCACCCGGGGCGGTGAAGTCATTCGTAAAGCTCCCTTACCATCGGCGCTGCGAAATTGACAGCCATATCCTATTGAAAAATATCGACTTGCTCGGACGATGCACTGCTATTTGCGATCAGATGGCGGTGAAGCCGTTGTCGACGAAGAGATGGATGCCGTTGACGAAATTGGAATCATCCGACGCCAGATAGAGGGCGGCGCGCGCCACGTCTTCGGGCTCGCCGATCCGGCCCTGCTGCGCCGCAATTGCCTCGTCCGAGACATCGACGCCGAGGGCCTGCAACTCCGCCACCTCACGCAGTCCATGCGGCGTGCGAATGAAGCCCGGGCATACGGCATTACAGCGGATATTGCGATCTCGGAATTCAACGGCAATGGCGCGGGCGAACATGTGAACCGCCCCCTTCGTCGTGTCATAGAGCACCTCCATCGGAGTTGCTGCGACCGCCGAGATCGACGAGGTGCAGACGATGGAGCCGCCACCGGCAGCAATCATGCCCGGCAGTACCGCCTTGGTCATGAGGAACATCGAGCGGACATTGACGCCATGCAGCCATTCCCATTCCTCGAGCGTCGTTTCGAGGAACGGCTTGATGACGATGGTGCCGGCGTGATTGAAGAGCACGGTCACCGCGCCGAAACGATCCTCGATGCCCTTGACCGCCGCATTGACGGCTGCCTCGTCGGAAACATCGGCAACCCAATGGTCCGCCGTGCCGCCGGCAGCGCGGATCTCGCGCACGGTTTCAGCCGCCGCATCGCCGTTTCTGTCGATGATCGCAACCTTGGCGCCCTCCGCCGCAAACAGGCGCGAAGCCGCTCCACCCATGCCGGTAGCACCGCCCGAAATGATGGCAATCTTGCCCTTGAGCCTATCCGTCACGCATTCCCCCATCTGCCGCAGGCGTAAAACAAACGCCGATGCGGTCCTTTGCCGATGTCGTTCAAAGCCCGCGAACCCGTCGAGGGTGTTGCGAAAGATGCGCTCGGTTCCATTGCGAGGCAAGGGCCAATCAAGGGACCGATTCCGGATTTCTCCGTCATCGGAGATAGTGAATATGGGGCCGGGAGTGGTGGGGAGAGGTTTCGACCCTAGCCTCGACAGCAAATACGGTCCTCAGCAGATCTTCGGTCAACACGTCTTCCGGCGTGCCGGAAGCGACGATCCTGCCTTGCTGCATGATAATCAATTCATCGCAGAACATGGCTGCATGGTTGAGATCGTGAAGAGCGATGATGCTGGTGACCGGCAGGCCGGCAACCAGTCGCATCAGGCTGATCTGGTGCTGGATATCGAGGTGGTTGGTCGGCTCGTCGAGGATCAGCTCTTTCGGCGCCTGAGCGAGGGCTCGTGCGATGTGGGTGCGTTGCTTTTCGCCACCCGACAGGCTCTGCCATTGGTCGTTGCGTTTCTCTCTCATGCCGGCGCGCGCAAGAGCGTCTTCGACGGCCTCGTCATCTGCCGACGTCCAGCCGGAAAACATCGATCGATGCGGAAACCGGCCGAGCTTTACGACATCGATGACCTTGAGATTGGCGTTTGTGGTGCTGTGCTGTTCGACGAAGGCGACGCGCCTCGCGATCGAACTGCGAGACATGCGCTGCAGATCCTTCTGTTCGAGCGTGATGCGACCGGAATTCGGTCGTTTTAGGCCGGCAAGCAGACGCAGGAGCGAGGTCTTGCCCGAGCCGTTCGGCCCGAGCAGGCCGAGCATCTTGCCCGCGGGCGCCTCGAAAGAGACCCCGTCGAGTACGGTCTTCGCGCCGATTTTCCAGATGACGTTGTCGGCCTTGATGCTCATGATGCGCGCTGGAACCGGTAGAGAATGATGGAGAAGAAGGGAACGCCAACCAGTGCCGTGACCACACCGATCGGCAGAACCTGCTGGGGGATGAGGGCGCGCGATGCGATGTCCGCCAGCACCATGAAGATCGCGCCGACGATGACGCAGGCTGGCAGCAGCCGGATATGGAGTGGGCCGACGAAGAAGCGCGCCGCGTGCGGCACGACGAGGCCGACAAAGCCGATCGAACCGACCATGCTGACAATCGCCGCCGTCATCATCGCAGTCAATGCGAAGAGCCCGATCCGCGCCCGCCCGACATTGACGCCAAGAGACGAGGCGGCTTCGTCGCCAAAGGCGAACGCGTCGAGCACGCGCGCATAGAGCAGACAGACCGCAAGCCCGAAGCCGACAATGGTCGCGACCAGCATGAATTCCGGCCAGCGAACGCCGCCGAAACTGCCGAGCAGCCAGAACATCACATCCCGCGCCTGCTGTGCGTTTCCCGATGTCGTCACGACATAGGAGGTCGCAGCGTTGAACAGCTGAGAGGCGGCAACACCGGCAAGGATGGTACGATCAGCGCCGCCTCGTGTGCCGTTTGAAAGCAGAGCGACAAAGAAAAAGGCTGCGAACGCGCCGGCAAAGGCACCCGCCGAAAGCGAAACCGCGCCGGCGCCGATATTGAGTATGACGATGGCCACCGCGCCAGTCGAGGCACCCGCCGAAATGCCGAGCACATAGGGTTCGGCAAGAGGGTTGCGAAGGAGCGACTGCATGATCGCCCCTGAGAGCGCCAGGCCCGCTCCGCAGAAAGCGGCCACCAACGCCCGGCTGAGGCGATAGTCCCAGATCACCGTTTCGTGGATGCGGTTAAGTTCGATACCCGTCCATCCCAGCCTGTTGGTGATGGCGTAGAAGGTCGTTGAAAGCGGGATCGGTAGATCACCGATGCCGACGCTGACACCGATCGTCAGGCCGATCGCCGCGAGAGAGGCGAAAAGCAGCAGGCCGATAATGGCCAGCTGCTTCAGGGTCCGGTATGTATCGATCACTTCAGGAGACCAAGCGCCTTGAGCTGCTGGGCGACCTGCTCGGCGCCATAGATCGTCCGGATGGTCGGGTTCATGGCCTGGCCGTCCATGACGACAATCGCTTTGTTCTTGACCGCGGCTAGCTGGCTGACGGCGGGATCGGTGGTGAGAAAGTTGATCTTGGCTTCCGGCTTGTCGAGCTCCCAGCGATTGCGGTCGAGGCTGGCGACGACGATGACATCAGGGTTGGCCGCAATGATGCTCTCCCAGCCGAGCGTGGGCCATTCCGCTTCCGCCGTAATCGCATTATGGCCGCCAAGCAGATCGGCGATGAAGCCGGATGCGCTGTTCTTGCCGCCGAGATAGGCGTCGGAGGAGGGCGATTGGCTGGAAAACCAGAAGACATAGGAGAGCTGCTTGCCATCCTTGGAAACAGTGGAGCGCAGCGCGGCTTCGCGGGCCTTGAAGTCAGCGATCAAGGCCTGCCCGCGATCGGGCACGTCGAAGATCTGCGAGAGTTCGTCGATCTCCTTGTAGAGGAGATCCATGTTCCAAAGCTCTCCGCGGCTGCCATATTGATCCTTGACCACGGCGGTGCTGAGGCAGGTGCTCGGCGATAGATAGGTCGGGATGCCGAGCTTTTCGAAATCCTCGCGCTTGGCGACCTTGCTGCTCGGCCCCATCAGGCTCGGCAGGGCGGCAGCGACGAAATCAGGATTTTCAGAGAGGATCGATTCAAAAGTCGGGAATTCGACGGTCAGCAGTTTGACCTTGGTATTGGCCTCGGCGAGTTGCGGCAGAACCTTGCTCGGCCAAAAGGCCGTGCCGGCCATTTTGCCCTCGAGGCCGAGCAGGAGAAGGATTTCGGCGCTATTCTGTCCGAGCCCGATGGCGCGCTCCGGAGCCTTCTGGAAGGTGACCTTGGTGCCGCAATTGTCGATGGTCAACGGATAGCTGGTGGAGGCGGCAGAAGCTGCCGTTGCGGCAAAGCCGAGGGCCGCGCAAAGAGCTGAAATGGTCAAAACTGATTTCAATATGGTCACGAAAATATCCCGGTGGCTATAGTCAGCGCGATCGAACGAAAGCGCCCGCGCGATATAGCCTTGCCGCCCGGTCACAAACAAGAGGAAAAAAGTCATATTTATTTCTTTGTGCCGAAAAGCCTCTCGCCGGGTATTTTCCCGACGAGAGGCTGATGGAGCGCGCGCCAGGCGGCGGAATATGCGCCTACACTATGTGTAGTTGAAGGTCCGCGGCCCAGTCATCATGCTGAAGCTGGCGCACTACTGCGATGCGCCTGTCAGATTTCAAGACGAGGGGCCCCGGTCTTCAGGATGCCTGTGGCATCGGCCGTATCCCGATGGGAAACACGCGGTCATACGCGATGTTGAAGAAGAAGGCATATACCAGGTAAAACGCAACGATCGCGATATCCATCGCCAGTGCCGCCATCAGGCTGATCCCGAGATACCAGGCGATGAAGGGAATGAGCACGACGATCAGGCCGGCTTCGAACAAAGCCGTGTGGGCGATACGGATCGGGATGGTCTTCTGTACGCTGCCCCTGACGCGCATCATCGCCTTGTCGAACCCGACATTGTAGACGAAATTCCACACCGTCGCCGCCGTGGCGGAGATGATGCCGACAATCCCCATATGTTCGAGGGGCTGATCGAACAGCAGGGCGGCGCCTGGCGTAAAGATCGCCAGACCGATGAGTTCGAACATGACCGCATGCCGGACGCGGTCCTTGAAGCTACGCATTTCAAAGTCCTCTGTTGTTGTCGGCGGCCTTTCTATCTGTTATTTCATATAGGTAAAGTTAGATAGTATCTGGAATTCGGATAGATGGCGGTTTCACTCGAGCAATTGGAAGCCTTCGTCATCGCCGTCGAAGCAGGCTCGTTTTCGGCGGCGGCTCGGCGTTTGCGCAAGGCGCAATCCGCGGTAAGCCTGCTTGTCTCGACGCTGGAGGACGATCTCGGCGTCAAGCTTTTCAGCAGGGCGACAAGAAACCCGACATTGACTGCGGCGGGCAGGCGGCTGTTGCCGGAGGCAAGGCTGCTTCTCGACCGCCGCGAACATTTGATCGGCGTTGCAAGAAGCTTCGAAGAGCATGTCGAAACACGGCTTGTCGTTGCGATCGACGAATTGTACCCCGAGCCATCGACCGGCGCGCTGTTTGCTGCCTTTGCCGATCGCTTCCCGCATGTCGAGCTGGAGCTGCTGTTTCCGCCGACCAAGGACGTCGTCGGATTGGTTCTCGACGGCAAGGCCGATCTCGGCGTGATGTGGCGGCAGGAGGATCTTCCGCCCATGCTCGGCTTTCACACGATCGGCTGGGTTCCCCTCATTCTGGTTTGCGGCCGCGACCATCCCCTGGCGCAGGCTCCCGTCACCTGGGAGGAGCTCAAACGTCACCGTCAGATCATGGTGACGAAGCGAAGCGACGGCACGGAAACTCACCGTTTGCGCGTTGCCGCCGAAGTATGGTGGGTCGAAAGTCACTGGGTTATTTTGCAGATCCTGCAGCAGGGGATCGGATGGGCGCTGATCCCTGCCCATATTCTGGAGAATTCGCCACTGGCTTCCAGACTGGCGACGCCGGTGCTCCAATTCGACGAAGGAGCGCATCCGGTCGCGCTTGAGCTTGTCTGGCACAAGCAGCGTCCGGCCGGCCCGGCGGCGAAATGGCTTCGGGAGCAATTTGCAGCAAACGGGATCGACTATCGAAAGCCCGGGATAGCCTAGCCGGCGTCCGAAGGACCGCTCTCCCGGTGTGCGGTTTGGCCGCCCATGCTATATCGGTCGGTAGCAACCAGTCGATATTCTCCAGACACTGGCTATCGCAGATATGACGAGTTGAAATCGGCTAGATGCTCCAGCTTTCCGCTATCAATAAACTCCACGCGTCCTTCATGAAATGTCATGGCATTCAACTCGCGCAGCTGCTTTAGAACGCGATTGAAATGAACGGCAGTCAACCCCAGTGCATCGGCAATCAGTGACTGCGTCAAAGGACATTCATATGCAGTCCTCGTGCCAAGGCCAGCGAGATTCAATCTGGCACCAAGTTCAAGAAAAAAATGAGCAGTCCTATTGATCGGCTTGCGCCGTCCGATATCAACCAGATGCTGAGCTATGATGGCTTCGTCCCGGAAGACAGACCAAAGGATGGATATGGCAAGGCAATTATCAGCACAAAGTGCTGTTAAAAGGCTCTCAATGTCGATCTCTCCCACCTCAATACAGGTTATGGCACAAAGATTATCGTCGCAATCGGAAGCAAGAAGTCGCCTGATACCCAGGAGATCTCCGGGAACATGGAAATTGATGATCTGTCGCGTTCCATTACGCAAGAGCCTGTAAGAGCAAGCCCAACCACTATAGATCAAATACGCGTTTCGCCCTTCTTCTCCCTCGCGGATAAGATCGCACCCCTTCATGCAGATACGTTTGCGGGTGACAAGGGCATCCAGGGCACCTCTCCCCATAGTCAAGTAAGGCATATTCAAGGGTAAATGATATGTATTCCAGTTTGTCGGGGCAGAAGGGATACCGGACTTTCCGTCAAGTGAAAGTAGATCATGTGGCATATAGGATGCCTTCAGAATTTGAGATCGACACACCCCCTAGAGAGAATATTATAATGGAGAGTATTTTTCGAAAACTTAACTCGGATTAACAATTGGCGGGAAGCAGATAGCGCTTTTCGGGAAGATTTGAGAATTTCTTGAAATATTACAATATATTAACAGGAAAACGAGCAGCGGACGATCGGTATCACGAGCCAAGCACTTCTTAGTGAAACAGTTGTGATGAACTGTTTAGCACCCATGCAACGGCAAGAGATTACGCAGAAAATAGCTAGATGCCATTGGACGATGACATGCCCAAGTGCACGGTGTTTCGGCAATTAATCAGACGAAATTTCATTTTGGGAACAAGGGTTAAGCTGCCGATGGCCTCGTCTCCCGGCGGGTAATAGGCCAAGACCAAACATCATCTCTGCGGCTAGTTGCGTCCTTCTTGGCGGCGAAGAGAAAATTCAACTTCTGACATATTTATTGAGATCGATGCAGCCGAAAGGTTGAATGCATTGATCCAGATCATATCGGGCCTATCCCAAGCGGTTCAGACTGCAAGATGCCGGCGCTGCTGAAAACCGCCGGGCTTTCACAAATCGGAAATCATGCCTGTTCGGCAGAACCGGCAATCGCTCCTGATGGAGGTTGCAATGTTGAAAATGCCCAAACCGACGATCGTTTTCGCTGTCCTGGGAGCGACCTTTGCCGCTCTTGCGACCTCATCCGTTCCAAGCTTCGCTGCGTTGAGCTGTGTGGAAAGTCTTCAGTTGACCGGAACGGAGTTGCGTGATGCTCCGGCGGGCCAACAGAAGAGTGAAGCCATGGGACTTTATTCCGCCGCGATGGACGCCCATCACAATCGGCAGGAGGGACGATGCGAAGGAGATCTGAATCGCGTCGACGCACTCCTTGACCGCACCGCATCCTCCGCCGACCTGATTGACTCAGGCAATGTCGGTGTGAGCACGCCATCGACGTCGTCCACCTCGTCGCAAGATCATGGCGGCGACCACGGTCATGGCCACGATCGCCACTAGGCTTTGCTTTCGCTGAATATGCGCATGCGGAATGACCCTGGCCTGATCTGCGGCTACCGCTTTGCGCTGCATTGTTCAACGCCTCGACTGTCCTTGTCCGGTCGAGGCGTCTAGGTCGTTGGAATTGCTCATTAAACTCGCCGATTTGAGTGATGTAGCCGCTAGGCATTCACGAGTTCTGCCTGTGCGTTTCAGACAGAAGATGCGTCTTGCATTGGCTTCAATCGGCTGCATTATCCTCGCGTCTGTGTCTGGAAAAGAGCAAGCGGTTCATCTCTGGGACGAAGTGAATCGTCCTGAAGCCTGCCGTCTCCAGGATTTTCCTTGAGGCTGCATTTTCAGGATGGGCAAAGGCGCGGACTTCTCCTATCCGCAGTTCACTGTCTGCTCGATGCAACGCTGCCGCGACCAACTCCGATGCATATCCGCATCCCCAGGCCTCCCGATGGAAAAAGTATCCGATTTCGCAACCCCAGCCTGGCTCAAACGGATCGTCGTATAAGCCGCCCCAGCCAATGATTTTTGCATCATCCTTTCTGATGACGGTCCAGGGTGCATATCCGTCGTATCGACGGCGCCATTCGTGAACGGCAATCCTGCGACGGCAGGCAGCAGGTGTCGTGTCCACATGGGTGTGCCTCATGGCTTCCCTGTCGCCCAGAAATTCGAATAGGGCGGCGGTATCGGACAGAAGCGAAGGACGGAGCAGCAGCCGTGGCGTTTCGATCTGCGTTCCGATGTTCTTCATATGATTTCGTCTTCCGTATTCAAATGCTTCACGAAGTGATCGGGCGGCAGGCCGACATGGTGTGTGAAGGCCGTGCTGAACGTGCTGGCCGATCATGACCACCGAACCTTATTGGAAAGTCTTGATCCAATCTTGAATATGTTGCGCCGTCTCCCGGGGAGACGAGGTCGTGTTATCGATGGTCGTGCGATGTGTCGCCCCATCGTCGAAAAGCGAGCGTTCGACGACAAGTCTATCTAAAATCTCTGCCTTTCGACTTTTTCCGCTCTTGCCGCGATCTTCGCTGGCGATGCGGCGAGCGTTCTCGACGGGTGAGCACGTCAGCGTAATGGAGAAGAGCGGGCAATTTCGCGCTTGTGCGAGATCGATGATCGCTTGCCAATTTTCCTCAAGAAATCCGTTCGATCCTCCGCGGGCAACAACGCTTGTCAAAATGATGGGCAGAGCTGGCGGCAGTTTTAGAATTGCAGCGAACGCGACAGATCTGACGGCGCGGACTAAATCGTAATACTCCGCTGTCCCGCCTTCGGCCAAAGCGCGCCCTACATTCAAAATGGTGTGGTTGTCGAGCAGCTTTCCGCCCAGAATTGCCTGCAATTCGCGTCCGGTTGTCAACTTACCAACACCTGGCCATCCGCTTATGTTGACTAGCATCGTGAACTCCAATCGGCTTTTCGGGCTCGAAAGACGCCTGCTTTTTCGCGCCCTTGCCACAATCTCTCGCAGCGCGATTCCGACATGTCTGAACCCTTCAATGGTCCGTCGGATGTCAAGGCTACGACAGGAAGCCGGTCGTTGCCCAGCCGAAATGGCGTTCATGAGGTGGAGAAATGCGATCTAGCGCCTATTTCAAAAAGACGGGAAACGGAGAGCAGGAGGACCAGAGTAATGGCAAAGAACACGATTTGCTTGTGGTACGATAAGGATGCAGAGGCCGCCGCCAATTTTTATGTCGAGACTTTTCCCGACAGCACCATGGGCGCCGTCATCCGCGCACCGGGAAACTATCCGGAGGGCAAGCAGGGCGATGTGCTGGTCGTCGAGTTTACGGTTGCAGGTGTCGCTTGCGTCGGCCTGAATGGCGGTCCGGTGTTCAAACACAATGAAGCCTTTTCGTTTCAGATCTATACCGAGGATCAAGAAGAGACGGATCGTTATTGGAACGCCATTGTCGGCAATGGCGGCCAGGAGAGCGAATGCGGCTGGTGCAAGGACAAATGGGGCGTTTCCTGGCAGATCACGCCGCGTATTCTGATGGAGGCGCTTCGTGAGGGCGGCGATCAGGCAAAGCGGGCTTTCGATGCAATGATGACCATGAAGAAGATCGATGTGGCGGCGATCGACGCGGCTCGGCGTGGCTGAGGGCTGAAGCGGCTTGCCCAGCGCACCCCATCCAAGGTCGCCAATGCTATGGCGATTTGAGATGACTGTCGTGCGCGGGGCTATGATTGCTTTTATTCAAGACTCCATTAAATATGGATCTAGGCATATGAAATCGGCTGTTGTGGATCGGATAATAACAACTTATCCTTGATCGAATGCAGAGGCAGGCCAATGGCGTTTGACTGGTGAGGTTTACAGAGGATGGCCACACGGAACGCCGCCAGCTGGAATCATTGCAAGGTCAGCGCAGTCTTCGGCGGGCGAAGCGCACGACTGCGTGACGAGCGTCTTCGCCAAGGAATCTGGCTGATCGAGCCTGTCAGTCCCCATAATGGTCGCTTTCCATATAGAGATTGGCCGCAGGGAACCATGTGCTTGCGACTGTTTGGGCATCGGCGGGTTTCTGAGAGGATTGCCGTGAAATCCTATCGCGCCACCGCCATCAGAATTCCTCCCGACCTGTTCCTGAAGAGTAGAGTTACCACTCATGATAAAACGCATGATAATCATGCTGATCATCATAGGCCTGATCCTTGGCGGGATCTTCGGCTTCCAGGCATTCAAGAACCGCATGATTGCGGCTTATCTGGCTAATCTCAAGTCGCCACCGCAGACCATCTCGACAATTACCGCGGCGACGAGTCCATGGCAGACGACACTGCAGTCGATCGGCAGCTTCAATGCCGTCGAAGGTGCCAATCTCTCTGCACAGGTCCAGGGCATCGTCCAGAAGATCGGCTTCGAGGATGGCCAGGACGTCAAGAAGGGCGATCTTATCGTGCAGCTGCTTGCCGATCAGCAGATCGCGACGTTGGATCAATACAAGGCGACGATGGCTAACGCTCAAATCGCCTATGATCGCGACTCCAGGCTGATCAAGGCCAACACCATCGCGCAAAGCCAGGTCGATAGCGATCTGGCGAACTGGAAGGCGGCGCAGGCGCAGGTCGCGTCACAGCAGGCGTTGATCGATCAATATTCGATCCGCGCGCCCTTCGATGGCCACCTCGGCATCAAGCTGGTGAGCCTCGGCCAGTATCTGTCCGCCGGGACGGCCGTCGTGACCTTGCAGTCGCTTGATCCGATCCAGTTTGATTTTTCGATGCCGCAGCAGGCCCTGTCGCAGCTGAAGGTCGGACAAGCGGTGACGGCAACGGTCGATGCCTATGGTAACCAGACTTTCGACGGCAAGATCACGGCCATCAGCCCGCTGGTGGATACGCAGAGCCGCAACATCACCATCCGGGCAACCTTCCCCAATGCCGACCGCAAGCTGCTGCCTGGCATGTTCGGCAACATAACGGTGGTGGTCGGGGAGCCGAAAGAGTACATCTCCCTGCCGCAGACCGCCGTCACGATCAATCCTTACGGCAATGTCGTCTATGTGGTGACCGACAAGGGCAACGGCGCGGATGGAAAGCCGCAGCTCGTCGCCAATCAGAAGTTCGTCAGCACGGGGCAGGCGCGAGGCGATCAGATCTCGGTGACCAAAGGGTTGAACGCAGGCGAAGTGGTGGTGACCTCCGGCCAGCTGAAACTAAACAACGGCTCGCCTGTCATCATCAACAACGAGGTGCAGCCGTCGAACGATCCTAATGCGAACCCGGCAAATCCCAACTGAGGTGTAGCGATGAATATCACCGATATCTTCATCAAGCGCCCCGTTCTCGCTCTCGTGGTCAGCGCGTTGATTATCGTCATCGGCTACCAGTCGTTCCGCTCGCTTACCGTGCGCCAGTACCCGCAAACCCAGAACGCCGTCGTCACGGTGACGACCACCTATCCCGGTGCGGCGCCTGACGTCATCGCCGGCTTCATCACGACGCCGCTCGAAAACGCCATCGCGCAGGCCAACGGCATCGATTACATGACCTCGACGAGCACCAGCGGCACGTCGACGATCACCGTCAACCTACGGCTCAACTACAGCGCCGATGCGGCGATGACCGAAATCAACGCCAAGGTATCCTCCGTTCTCAATCAGCTGCCCACGGGCACGCAGCAGCCGATCATGACGGTTTCCATCGGTCAGTCGATCGACGCCATGTATATCGGCTTCCGAAGCGACGTTCTGGCCAGCAACCAGATCACCGACTATCTGACGCGCGTCGTCCAGCCCAAATTGCAGGCGGTCAACGGCGTTCAGACGGCCGAAATCCTCGGCGCGCGAACCTTTGCCTTGAGAGCCTGGCTGCAGCCGGACAAGCTTGCCGCCTATGGCCTGTCGGCTGGCGATGTCTGGACCGCGCTCGGAGCCAACAACTACATTTCCGGCATCGGCACAACGCGCGGCCAGATGACGCAGACGGTGCTGACCGCGCAGACCGACCTGCATTCGGCTGATGAATTCAGGGAAATGGTGGTCAAGCAGATCGGCAGCACGATCGTGCGCTTGAGGGATGTCGCGACCGTTGCCCTCGGATCTCAAAATCCCGACGTCCAGATCGGCTTCGATGGGCAGGACGGCGTGTTCATGGGTATCCAGATCGCGCCGACGGCCAATCTGCTTGACGTGATTGCCGGCGTGCGAGCGGTCTTTCCAAGCATCCAGCAGCAATTGCCGCAAGGCCTCGAAGGCTACATCGTCTACGATTCCAGCACTTTCGTCACCACCTCGATCGACGAGGTCGTGAAGAGCCTGCTCGAAGCTCTGGTGATCGTCATTTTCGTGGTCTTCGCCTTTCTCGGCTCGCCGCGATCGGTCGCCATTCCCGTCGTCGCCATACCTCTGTCGCTGGTCGGCACCTTCGCGATGATGCTGATCTTCGGCTTCTCGATCAATCTTTTGACGCTGCTTGCCCTGGTGCTGGCGATCGGCCTTGTGGTCGACGATGCCATCATCGTGGTCGAGAACGTCAACCGCCACATCGAAGAGGGATCGACGCCCATGAGGGCGGCGCTGGATGCAGCGCACGAACTGGTCGGGCCGATCCTGGCCATGACGGTGGTGCTGATCGCAGTCTACGTGCCGATCGGTTTCCAGGGCGGCCTGACGGGCGCCCTGTTTACGGAATTCGCCTTCACGCTGGTCGGCGCCGTGACCGTGTCCATGATCATTGCGCTGACGCTGACGCCGATGATGTGCTCGCGCATCCTGAAGCCGCATTTGACCGATCGCAGCGGTTGGGAAGAGCGTATCTCCGATTTCATCGACCGCCGCTTTTCGGAGATCCATCGGCCCTATGTGCGCATGCTGCATGGCAGCCTGAATACTGTTCCGGTGGCGTTGGTCTTTGCCGCAATCGTGCTTGGCAGCATCTATTTCCTCTATACCAGCGCCAAGACCGAGTTGGCTCCCAACGAGGACCAGGGTTTCCTGGCCGCGCAGGTAACGAACCCTCCCAATGCAACGCTTCAGCAAAAGCTGCTCAACTCCAACCAGGTCACCAAGATCTTCCGCAGTTTCCCCGAAACCGACAAGACCCTGCAGGTCGAGGTGCCGGGCACGTCCTTCGAGGGCATGGTGCTGAAGCCCTGGGATCAGCGCACGAGAACGGCCGATCAGCTGCAGCCACTGGTGCAGGCCGATTTGGCGAAGATCGCCGGCGGACAGTCCGTGGTCTTCCAGATACCGCCGCTGCCCGGCGCCAGCGGTCTGCCGGTGCAGTTCGCCATCGGCAGCACCAGCGGCTTCGAGCAACTCAACGAGGTTTCCACCGCCTTCCTGCAGGAAGCACAGAAATCCGGCGAGTTCATCTTCCTGACGAAGGATCTTTACGTCGATAATCCGCAATATTCGATCCAGATTGATCGCAGCAAGGCCTCGGCTCTCGGGCTGTCCATGAACAATGTCGGTTCGGCGCTCGCCTCCATGCTGGGCGGTGGCTATGTCAACTACTTCAGTATCGACAACCGCTCGTATCAGGTTATCCCGCAGGTCGAGCAACGGTCGCGCCAGACCATCGATCAGATCATGAACTATCCGATCGCAAACGTGAACGGCAACAAGATCCCGCTTTCGGCGATCGCTACTGCCAAACTCCAGGCCACGCCGCGCTCGGTTGCGCACTTCCAGCAATTGAACTCGGCCACGATCTCCGGCGTGCCTGCGCCCGGTGTTGCCGTCGGCGATGCGCTGAATACGCTCAAGTCGATCGCGGCGCGGACGCTGCCACAGGGCTACTCGGTCGACTATGGCGGACAGTCGCGCCAGTACGTGCAGGAATCGAGCGGCATGGCGACCACTTTTGCCCTCGCCCTGATCATCGTGTTCCTGGCCCTGTCGGCGCAGTTCAACAGCTTCCGAGACCCGTTCATCATCCTCGTCTCCGTGCCGATGTCGATCGCAGGCGCACTCGCTTTCATCAGCCTCGGTATCGGCGGCGCGACGATGAACATCTATACCCAGGTCGGCCTGGTGACGCTGATGGGGCTGATCAGCAAGCACGGCATCCTGATCGTCGAGGTGGCGAACACGCTACAGGCCGAAGGAAAGACCAAGCGTGAAGCGATAGAAGGCGCTTGCGGCATCCGCTTGCGGCCAATTCTGATGACGACGGGCGCCATGGTTCTCGGCGTCGTGCCGCTGATCCTGGCGACCGGCGCCGGTGCCGCCGCCCGCTTCAACATGGGCCTCGTGATCGCCACCGGTCTTGCCATCGGAACGCTGTTCACGCTCTTCGTCGTGCCCGCGGTCTACATGCTGCTCGCAGCCGACCATCACAAGAAGGATGCGCCGGAAACAGAAGCAGAGCCGACCCTTGCACATTGAGTGTGCCGGCCGGCGAAGTCGGTGCGATGATCGAGTTGAAGCATGTCTGCCTATGATGCCGCAAGACACATGGCAGACGTCGCTTCTTGCTCGGCTCGCATCAGCGATGACGTTGCACAGGAACGACACTGAGGGCGATGAGGAACTGATCGGAATATCGATGTCGCAGGGGGCTTCGTCTTTTCTGGTCTGATGATCCGTAAGCTACGACAGCAGTAATCGTCGTGGTGAGCTAGGCTTTCCGGAAACGCACTCGACCGGAATTCGCATCGCGCCGGTTTGGTTTGTGAGGGCGGGTAGGCGAATGGCATCGTCTCCCTGCTCAGGGCGATGATGCCGGCTGGCTCAGCATCGAGTGGCTCCAGTCGTCTATGAAGCGACGCCGTTGCGCTTCGTCCTGTGCGGCAAGCAATGCGGGGCCGATGCGGATCGGCTGAACGAAGCTCAATTCGCCGAGGGTCGACGGGCCGTCGACCCCTTCGGGAATATTGCCTTTCTCGGCAAAGAAAAAGGCCTTGCGCCGCGCCAGGTCCTGACCGCGTTTGGAGAGGAGATAATCGAGAAAGCGCCTGGCAAGGTCCGGCCGCTGCGCAACCTTCGGTACCAACACGCCACGGCTCAGGATCAGCGTATAGTCACGTGGAATAACGACCCTGAGATCGGGATTGGCCTGAGCGGCCGCATAGGAATAGGACCCGATCATGTTATAGGCGAGGTAGATCCGTCCGCTGGCGATTTCCTGCAGGATGGTCCCGGTGCAACAGCTGACCTTCACGTCGGCGCGGCTCATGCTTTCGAGAAGGCGGCCATAGGTCGCGGTCGCCTGACGAGCATCGCTGAAGGCGAGGAGATAGCCGACGCCTGACGTCCTGATGTCGAAGGTACCCACCCGCCCCTCATAGTAGTCGAGCCTGCGCCGCAGTAGATCGGCAAGCTCGGCGCGGGTGCGTGGAACATCGTTCGATGGCACGTAGCGCGCATTGTAGACGAAGACCGCCGGCTCGAAGGTGAAGCCGAAGACCTCGTCGCGCCAATTGGCCCATTTCGGCACCTGGGCGGTTTCCGATGAATGATAGGCCGAGGCGCAGCCGTTGTTGGCCAGGCTGACGAGCTGATCGAGCGAGGAGGAAAGCCAGAGGTCGCCAAGCGGCGTGTTCTGTTCGCAGGCGGCGCTCGCCTTCCGATGCAGCTCATTCGTGACATAGTCGGAATATTCGATGGCAATATCCGGCGCCATTTCCTGAAAATCCCGGATCAACGGCTCCATGGCCTGGAGATCGGCCGCGCCATGGATCGACAGGCGGGCCGTCTCGCCATTGACCGCCGGGAAGAGCTTCGACGTGCCTTCCACGGCTGTTGCCAAGGTCGGTGCAAAGGCAAAGGCTGCAAGCCCCAGCCAGGACGCAAGGAGGAGCTGTGGCTTCATTTTCCCTCCCTGTGAATGCGCGGAAGCGCAAGAATGACGGTGAAGCCGTGCGCGTCCTCGCCCTTGGCGCGAAACTGCAGTGCACCGCCATGCGCGGCGGCGACTTCCGATGCGATGGCAAAGCCGAGCCCCGCACTTCCTTCGCCGGCTTTCGATGTCTGAAAGCGCTGCGTGACACGCGGCCATTCTTCGGAAGGAATGCCCGGGCCGTCATCCTCGACCTCGACATGGGCAAGGGAGCCTGCATCGCGCACCCGCACTTCGAGCCTGGAGAGCGTTCCATGGCGAAGAGCATTGTCGATGACGTTGACGATTGCCTCGCGCAGGCTGACCGGATCGCCGAGAACGGCAAGCTCGACATCGGCCTCTTCGAAGGAGACGACGATATCGGGGTCGACCGTAATCGGTACTGCCACGCGAAAGGCACGCCTGGCGATTTCATTGAGATCGACGGGTTCGAGCTGCACGGATTCGGCACGGTGGATGACCATGGCATGGCTCAGGAGCTGGTTGGTCAATCTCGCCAGCTCGTCGGCGCGCTGCTGGACGCGTCCGAGATGCTGCCTGTCTGCCTCGTCCAGCTTGTCATTGTTCAAGAGGTCGAGCTGAGCTGTAAGTGCCGTCAGCGGTGTCCGTATCTGGTGTGCCGCATCTGCGATGAAACGCTGTAGCAGCACGACGCGTTCGTTGAGGCGACCCATGAAATGATTGATGGAGCCGACGAAGGGGCGAAGTTCGCGTGGTACCGATACGGAAAGAGGCGTCAGATCCTGCGGATCCCTGCGGCGAAGAGCTCCGCCCAACTGGTTGACCGGTCGCAGCGCCTGGCGGATGGAGAGGATCATCACCGCCAGCGCCAGGAAGCACATGATGACGATGGTGATTGCGGCGCCGAGCGTCAGTTCATGCGTCAGCGCCCGGCGCGCTTCGACGGTCTGGGCGAGGATCACATGTGCCCAGCCCGAGGCCGCCGGATCGGAGAGGGCTCGCCCGACGACCGCGATGCGTACCGCTTCGCCCTTATAAAGGCCGGAGCTTAGGACCGGCTCCCGGCGAACGGTGGCGAGGTCGACGTCAGTTTCCAGGTCGCGGTGACCGGTGAGTGTCTTTCCCGACGGATCGAGGATGCGATAGAAGATGCGGTCGCGGTCGGCCAGCCCCAGCATTTCGAATGCCGACGCCCTCAGATCGACGATCAGGGCGCCTTCCTGGACGGCAAGGCCATCGGCGATCTGCAATGCTGCGCCGACCAGAACCCGGTCATAGGCATCGTCGGCCGCGGTGCGCGCGGAATACCAGCTTGCGGTTATGAGCACCCCCGCGCCGGCTGTCAGGAGAACCGACATGACGACCGCCAGACGGCCAAAAAGCGAGCGTTCAAGCGTCATCGGAAACCAGCTGGTAGCCGATGCCGTGAAGCGTGACGATGCGCGCCTTTGCCCCTTCGAGCTTCTTGCGCAGCCGTCCGACATAAAGCTCGATCGCATTGGCGCTAACGGCCTCGTCGAAGCCATAGAGCTGGTCGAGCAGCTCCTGCTTGCTGAACACGCGCCCGGGCCGCGAAGCAAATATTTCCAGTAGCGTCATCTCCCTGCGCTTCAGCTGAACCTCACGCTTGCCGACTTTCACCGAGCGGCTGGTGCGATCAAGCACGATGTCGCCGCAGGTGACGAAGTTGGTCGCGTCGCCGCTCCGTCTGCGTAGCAGCACCCTGGCCCGGGCTTCAAGCTCGCGAAAGTCGAAAGGCTTGACGAGATAGTCGTCGGCGCCGAGGTCGAGGGCGCCGACACGATCGTCGACCTCCGACCGTGCCGTCAACATGAGAACGGGCGTCGTCACGCGGGCGCGTCTCAGCTCCTTTAAGATTTCGAAGCCGTCGAGCCCTGGCAGCATGACGTCGAGGATGACGAGATCATAGTCCGTGAAGGCCAGGATCTCGGCGGCGACGCGGCCGTTCACCTGCCAGTCGACCGTATGGCCGACAGCCTGAAAGCGCCGGCAGATGGCCTCGCCAACGTCTTGCGTATCCTCAACGAGCAGAATGCGCATGGCGCTCGCCTGGCCAGATCCTCGTTAATTGCAGACGCAAAATTCCTCCCTTTCTTGAGCGGTTCGGGTCTGAACGCAGCTCCGAACCGCTTTCTTGCTGCTTTAAGCGGCCTCTGGATACAGCCACACGCTCTCGCGCGGAATCTCCGCCCAGACCGTGCCTGCCGCCATCAGCTTCGGCCCGAACGCCTTGGCCTTGAAATCGCCGTAGGACAGGCGGTATTCCCAGCGGTCGCCGAGGAACAGGCACGCCTCCAGCTGCATTTCGATGCGGCCAGGTGCCGGCTGGTCGTGAACGGCGACCTGCTCGACGCGGATGACGGCCTTGCCTTCGCTTTCCGCCCCATCCCCCATCATCACGCCATCGAGCTGCCAGTTGCTACCATGGATGCTGGCTATAGGACCATCGCGTTTGATGCGCCCCGCGGCAACATTGTTCGCGCCGAGAAAATCGGCGACGTAGAAGCTCGAGGGCTTCGAATAGATATCCTGCGGCGGACCTTCCTGTGCAACCTTTCCGTTGCGCAGGAGCAGGATATTGTCCGAAGCCGCCAGTGCTTCGGCCTGATCGTGCGTGACGAGCACACCGCAGATGCCGAGATCGAGAACGAGCTTGCGAATCCAGTAACGAGCCTCTTCGCGCAGTTTCGCATCCAGATTGGACAGCGGCTCGTCCATGAGCAGGATCTTCGGTTCGTAGACGAGGGCGCGGCAGATGGCGACGCGCTGCTGCTGGCCGCCGGAAAGCTGATCCGGATAACGTTCGGCCAGATGGCCGAGGCCGATCTTGCCGAGCGTGTCGAGAACGCGCTTCTCCGCATCCGCCTTGTTGACGCCCCTGAGCTTCAGGCCGTAGGCGACGTTTTCCGCGACAGAGCGATGCGGCCATAGCGCATAGGACTGGAAAACCAGCCCGATATTGCGGCTTTCCGGCGCGACGGTAACGCGCTTGTCGCCGTCGAAGACCACCGAGCCGCTGATCTTGATCTGGCCGACTTCCGGCTGTTCGAGACCGGCGATGCAGCGCAGAAGGGTGGTCTTGCCGCTACCCGAGGCACCGAGCAGCGACACGATCGATCCGCGATTGGCGGTAAAGGAGGCACCCTGGAGGATGTGCAGGCCGCCGAGGTACTTATGCACGTTTTGAACGATGAGATCAGTCATGGATCTTGGCTCCGAGACGAAGGGCGAGGGCAAGGCCGCCGCCGGTAAGAAGGATGCTGACAAAGGCGAGGGCAGCGATCGTATCCATGGCGCCGGACTGGAGCTGCGCCATCATGAGAGAGCCGATGACCTCGGTGCCGGCGCTCATCAGATAGATGCCGGTGGCGTAGTCGCGCAGGAATACGATCATGATCAGCGCCCAGGCGCCCACGAGACCCGGCCGGATGATCGGGATGACAATGTCGCGCCAGCTCCGGCCGATGGTCGCGCCAGTGGTGCGCGCGGCCTCTTCCAGCTCGGGGCTGACCTGGATCAGCGTGCCCTGCAGCAGGCGCAGGCCGTAGGAAAGGCCGACGATCACATAGGCGGCAAACAGGCTGATCAGCGTCGTTCTGAGCGGAATGAGGAAGGGCACGAACAGGAACAGCCAGAAGAAGGCAAGACCGATGATGAGGCTCGGCATGGCGCGTGGCAAGAGCACCATATAGTCGAGCACGGTGTTGGACATGCCTCTGTGGCGATGTCCCGCAAGCCCGATCACGAGATAGATCGCGACCGCTGCCGCCCCGCCGACGACGGACAGGATGACCGTGTTGACGATGCCGCGAAACAGGGTCGGCACTTCGAGCAGCGTCGCGAAATGCGCGACGGTCAGATGCGCCAGCGGATTGACGCCCTGTCCCCAGGCATCGACGAAGGCGCGCAGCACGATGCCGCCGATCGGCAGTGCCACCGACACGAAGAGCCAGAAGCCGATGAAGGAGAGCGCGACGATCTGGCCGGCCCGGCCAAGGCGCATCACGGTCGTTCGCGCCCCCTTGCCTCCGAGAGCGGCATAGCGGCGGCTATGGCGCAGCAGGCGTCGCTGATACCCGACGAGCGGCAGGGTGAGCAGGACGAGCAGGACGACGACGACGGCCATCAGCTGATAGGTCGGCACGCCGAACAGCGTCGTGAGCTTGTAGACATAGGTCGTCAGAACGATGATGCCGCTGGGGTCGCCAAGAACATAGGGAACGCCGAACATCTCGAAGCCGATCAGCAGATTAAGGGCGGTCGCAAAGACCAGAGCCGGCAGGACCATTGGCAGCGTCACGTCCAGGCACACGCGCCAGATCGGCGAGCCTATCGACCGTGCAGCTTCCTCCAGATCGGAGGGCAGGTTGCGCATCGCGGCAGAGACGTAGAGATAGACATGCGGCACGTGGGCAAGCCCGGTGACGATTACGATCCCGGTCAGTGAATAGAGGTTCCAGGGCGCCGCTCCGAAGATATCGCGCGACAGCATGGTGAGGAAGCCGGCCGGGCCGACGGAAACCGTATAGCCGAAGGCGAGCACGATTGCCGAAATGAACATCGGCACGAGGACGACGACTTCAAGCGCCTTGCGAAACTTGACATCGGTCCTTGTCAGCAGGAAGGAGAGCGCGGCGCCGAGCGGCACCGCGATCGCCACCATGCCGACCGCCATGATGACCGTGTTCCAGAGCGCGTCATAGAACATTTCGTCAGTCAGGATATAGCGATAGGCCTCGATGGAGAGCTTGCTTTTCGGCGCGAAGAACGGTCCGTCGAGCAGGCTCTGATAGATGATGAGGACGATCGGCGCCAGCACGACGATGGCAAGCAGACCGATGACGATACGCCTGAAGCCAAGGGCATTGGCCGGCTGCGGGATCGATGTGAATGTCTGGTTCGAATGAACCGCTGGCCGTCCGGCGTGAGACAGGGTCGATACTGGTGTCGACGGTGCCGACATCGGCGTGCCTCCTTATTGATGGTTGTTGCTTTCGAGCATTCCCGCTTCCGTTCGGGCTGCGAGAATGCTCTCAGGTGATTGGGCGCCGCGTCAGCTCTTGACCGATCCGCGCCACTTCTTGAGGAAGTCGAGGCGCTTCATGGGGTCCATGAATTCGAGGCGCGAGTCGTCGAGTGCGATAGGCTTGAGATTGCCGCCGACCAGCTCGTTGATGGTGTTGAGGTTGTAGCCCTGGTCGACATCGGTGCGCAGCGACGGCATGCCCTTCGAGGCGATAGCGTTCTGGCCTTCCTGAGACAGCATGAAATCGAGGAAGAGCTGAGAGGCGTTCGGGTGTGGCGCGTTCTTGATGATGGCGGCGACGCGGGAGAAGGCCGGCGTATAATCCTGCCCGAAGGCGACACCCAGATTGGAAGCGCTCTTCACCCAATCGAGCGCGTAGGAGCCGATGAGGTTGAAGGCGATCACGTTCTCGCCGGAAACCACCGTTTCGCGCATGGAGCCCGTCGAGGAATAGGTCTTGCCCTTGGCGGTGCCGAAGGCCGAGACCAGATCCCAATAATCGCTGCGCTGCTTGGAATCATTCGTCTGGATCATGAAGCCGACGCCGGACTTTTCCGGATCGAAGGTGGCGATCTTGCCGGCAACATCCGCCTTGCCAAGGAATTCGATCAGGGCTGCGCGGGTGCGGGGAACCTCATCTTCCTTGAGGGCGAGCTTATTGTAGATCATGCCGATCGGCTCGAGCGTGGTGGCATAGACGGTCTTGTCATAGACGGCCCAGCTTGGCAGCGCGCCGATTTCCGTCGAGGCATAGGAGGCGAGATAGCCGTCGGCGGCCAGCTTGACCGTCTGGTCCATCGCCGACGTCCAGACGAGATCGCCGCCGACCTGGCTGGCCGCAGCTTCTGAGATGATGCGGTTGTAGACGCCATTGGTGCCTATATCGTTGTAATCGATGCGGATGCCGGGATATTTCTTGGTGAAAGCATCGAGCAGGGCCTGGGCCTGCGACAGATCGGTCGCGGCATAGACGGCGATCACGCCCTCCTTCTTGGCGGCGGCGATGAGCTCTTCGCTTGCCGCGAAGGCCGCGCCGTTGATACCAATCGCCATGGCGGCTGCGATGCTGAGTTTCTTGAATAGCAGTGACATTTGAATCCCTCCCGTTGACTGCTGCATGGTTTTGGTTGCCGCCCGCGTCCCTGAATTAGGGACGCGCATGGACGACACGGCTCTCCTCGCGGAAAGCCGGTGAATAGGATGTGATTGGCTGATGGTGGCCGGCGACGGATGCCGGATGACAGGCGCTAGTTGCGACCGAGCGCGGTTTTCATGATATCTCCTCCCCGATGGCTAGCCGGCTCATGAGTCGGCCGTCTCTGTCCTCTACAGATTGCAGCCAAGGTGACATCGATTCCTGTCAGGGAACTGTCACGGCGGAAGAAGATGTATAATCAGGCCGTCGTGCCGGCGGCCGGTCCTCAGGCAGGAGAGGTACTCCTTACGCGGGGATCGCCATATTAAGTTCCGCCTGACGTCCGAGATGCGTCATCCAGTCGACAAAGTCAGGCCGCTCCTTGATCTGCCGGCCATAGTGACGGGCAAGTGCTGCGGTCAAATCCCCGTTCCGGCCGAGCTGCTTGTCGGCGAAGCCGATCATCTGGGAGTTCGGCCAGGCCTGTGGGCGGATGGCTACCAAGCGAGCAAAAAGGCTCTCGCCGGGCTCGTCGGGATTTGCTTGCGCCATCAATGACAGCATGGCAGCGGTCGAGCGCGATACGCCCATATGGCAATGCACCAGCAGATGGCTCGACGCCTCCGGGGCTTGCTGCGTCTGAAACTCGGCGCCGAATTTCAAGATCGCTTCGACATGTTCCGGCTGGGGCATCACCCGCCCCGGAGCCGTCGCGATGATATCGTGAAAACGTAGCGTCGTGCGATGATGCCTGGCATAGGAGTGGAAGACATCGAGCTCGGGATATTCCGGATCGAGGAGGGAAAGCACGTGGGTAACGTTCCGCGCGCGTTGATCGGGCAACTCCTCAATGCCACAAACCGTGAGTTCTGGAGAGAAAAGCACGCCCATTGTCATATCCTTCAAATCAACTGGCGATTCCGCAGTGCTGCGGTACGATATAGTGTCATCGCTCTGAAGTGAAAGTGCTTTTGCTCCTTGTACGCGCCACCTGGAGCAATTCCAGGAAAAGTGCGTAGCGGTTTTCCGTCCGGAATTGCAAAAGGCAAAGAGATGGAGCGGTTCGGAGTTTCCGTGAAAAGCTAAGCCGCTTTAGGCTTTTGAAAACAAGACGACCTGCGTTTTGATCTCTTCTTCGTCGATCTCCAGAATACGATAGCCGAACGTCCCGGTATCGGCCTTGAGACGTTCGGATTGCTTGACGATCTGATAGGAGACCGCCGGCGAGACATATTGCCTGATGTTTGCGTCCCGGGCTTCGTCGATCATGTGGTAGTGACCGCAGAATAGGGATATCTGGCAGTCCATGCCGATCAGAAGCGATCTGACCTCATCCCGGTCGCGCAGGGCGGCACCGGTTCGATCTACCGGCGTGTCGAGCGGCAGGATCGGGTGATGCAGAAAGACCGCGGCCCGCTTCACACCTTCGAGTTCGCAGGCGAGCCACTTGCGCTGGCCGTCGCCGACGATGTTGTCGGACGTATCGAGAAAAATCCGTTTCAGATGCAGATCTTGCTGCGAGTAGCACAGCCTCCCTGCCACGATATTGCCGTCCATGTCATGGTACGGCGCGACATTGCCATAGGTGTCGTGGTTGCCGAGGATGAGCGACACATCGAAGGCATAAGTGCGCAGGAGTTCGAAAAAGCCCGCGACCGAATTTGCCGTGCCGATATCGCCGCCGAAGACGACCTTGGAAATGCCCTTGCGGGCGATGTCGTCGAGAACCACGCGCAGGTGATGCTCGTGCTCTTGCGGTGTCTCCTCATAACCCATCTTGTCGCCAGCAATTTCGCTCTTGGCGACCAACTTCTGACCGAGATGCGTGTCGGTGAAAAAGGCGAGGATTTCTTTGGTCATGGGTCGGTTCCGTGGCAATTGCTTGTGCGCTCAGTCTAGGACGGCAATCTGCCCCAATGCTTCGATGCGTGTCGAAACATGCGAACTATTTCGGTGCTATGATGCTGCCTGACTTGAAGAGGCCTAGACATGACGACCCAGCCGAATATAGCCGCTGTTGCCTTTCTGATTGCCGATCCTGCACGCGTTGCCATGCTGTCGGCGCTCCTCGATGGCCGGGCTCGACCTGCCGGGGAACTCGCCTATTCTGCCGGCGTGACGGCGCAGACGGCCAGTTCCCATCTGGGCAAGTTGCTGGTCGGCGGCCTGCTGACTGTGGAAACCGAAGGGCGGCACCGATACTATCGTCTCGCCGGCTCCCATGTTGCGCTGGCGCTCGAGACCCTGGCCTCGATCGGTCCGACGGAGCCCGTGCGACGAAAGCCGCTGACCCGGGATGCGCAAAAGCTTCGGTTCGCTCGTTGCTGCTACGATCATCTGGCTGGCCGTGTCGGGATTGCCGTAACCCATGGATTGTTGGAGAAAGGGTTCCTCATCGCGGCCGAAAGGAAGCGGTTCGAACTCACGCCGGCTGGTGCAGAGTGGTTCGGCCGCATGGGCATGAACACGGCCAGTATCAGACCCACGCGCTACGGGCTTGCCCGGCAATGCCTCGATTGGACGGAGCGCCAACATCATCTTGCTGGACCGCTTGGCGTTCATTTGACCAACCTCCTTTTCGCGGAGGGTTGCATACGGCGGTCGCCCTCGTCCCGCGCCGTTGACGTCACGCCGAAAGGCTGGAAGGTGTTGAAGGAGCATTTCGGCATTCACGAACAGGCCTTGCTCTGAGGAGCGCTCTGCTGCATTGACTTCATTTCGACAATGGATGATTTTGGTAGGCCATATTATGGTATCCGAAGATCGAGGGTGCGGAAATGAATGATGATGCGCACGGCGCCGCAATTCGCGTGGAGCGTCCGACCAAGACGTTGCGGGAGCTTGCCCTCGACAAGGTGCGAGAGGCAATCATCAATGGTTATTTCCGTCCGGGTGACCGCCTGGTGGAACGCGATCTCTGCGCCCAGCTTGGCGTCAGCCGCACGATCGTGCGCGAGGTTCTGCGCCATCTCGAATCCGAAGGTCTTGTCGCCAACCTTCCGAACAAGGGGCCAATCGTCGCCCAGCTCAATCACGACGAGGCCAAGCAGATCTACGAGATCCGTGCGGCACTCGAAGGGATGGCGGCACGGCTTTGCGCCGAGCAGAACAATCCCGCGATCGCCGATGCCCTGGATAAGTCGCTGGAGGATATAAAGCATAGCTACCGTGAGAAGGACATGGTGGGCGTGCTTGCCCACACATCGTCCTTCTATCAGACGCTGTTCAGCATGGTTGACCGCCATGTGGCCTGGGGCGTCGTCAATCTTCTGACCGTACGCATCAACCACCTGCGCTCCATGACGATCAAGACGCAAAATCGCGATGTCCAGGGTCCGGCGCAGATGGCGCGTATCGTCGATGCTATCAGGCGCGGTGATGGCGATGGCGCCTACCAGGCGGCGATGGATCATGTCACCAGCGCAAGCGCTATCGCCCAGGCCGTGCTTTCCGGGCGGCAACCGATCGATTGATTTCTCGCCAAGGCCATGAAGATGACTGCCTCCCCATCCTTTCTCGGCTTCTCGGACCGCCTTGACGATGGTCACCTGCTGCGTGTGGTGATCTTCAGCGCTGGTCACGGCAGCACCTATCCCGGCAAGGACAGCAGCGGCTACGCCCTGTCGGCTGGAGCGATCCGCGCTGCCAGCCAGGATGATGCCGCGCTCGTCGAGCATTGGGATTTCGATCTCGGCGGTCCGCTCTTCGATGGCAAGCCGGTTTGCTGCATCGACGTGGGGAACATTGAGACCGTCATGCATGACAATGCCGGCAACCGGGACCGGATTAAGGCGAAGATGCGCGAGGTCCTGGCATTGCCGGCCGTACCGATCCTGCTTGGCGGCGACTGTTCCGTCACGATCCCCTTCATCGCCGGCTTTGCGGATGAGGGGCCTGTCTGGATCCTGCAGATCGACGCCCATATCGACTGGCGCGATGAGCTGCATGGCGAGCGCTATGGCTATTCGAGCCCGATGCGCCGGGCAAGCGAGATGCCGCATGTTGCCGGAATGGTGCAGGTGGGCCTGCGAAGTGTCGGTAGTGCTCGTCCTGCCGACGTCGAGGCGGCGCAGCGCTATGGCAGCCGCTTTGTCACGGCCCGCGACATCCATGCGCAAGGGGTCGAGGCAGCTCTTCAGCATATTCCGCAAGGCGCTCGGGTCGTCGTGACCCTGGATTGCGACAGCATCGATCCCGGCATCATGCCGGGTGTGGCGGCACGAACGCCCGGCGGTCTCACCTATACGCAGGTCATCGACCTGATCGCTGGCCTTGGTCGGCGGGCGAGGATTGCAGGCTTCGATCTGGTGGAGCTCTATCCTCCGGCCGATATCGACGGCCTTTCGGCCCTGACCGCGGCGCGCATTGTCGTCAATGCGATCGGTGCCATCGTCCGCCAGGAGTAACGCCGGCGAAAATCCAGCCGTGTGGCGAGCCGGTCTGCACGATGCCGGATGATGTCGGTGGATGTCATGCCTCATCAAATTGTCGTTTGCCTGGGGAAGCGGGTTGACTCTCCCATGTTTTCGGTGTGACGGTATACCATAATAACTAATACAAAAGCGGAACATCGATAGCTGAAGATATGCGGCGAACAAGCACCGCTTTTGCGAACGCTTGTTGCTGCCTATCAATAAGGCATTGTTATAGCTGATGATTTCTGGTGCGCGGCAGGTTTTTCAGTCCGGTCGCTCAAAGCTGCTTGACAGTACAGTATTATGGCATACCATCATACGTAATCTTAGATGAGAGCGAGCCATGAGCCTTCAGATCCGAAAAACTGTCCTGCAGATCGAAACGACGCTTGTTGAAGGGGGGAAGGCAGCAGCTACGCCGTTAAAGCTCTTCTCGGCATGTGCGATCGTCAAAAACCCCTGGGCCGGTCGTGGTTTCGTCGCCGATCTGAAACCCGAAATTCATGCTGCCGCGCCTATCCTCGGCGAATTGCTCACCAAAATGATCATCGACGCGGTCGGATCGGGCGAAGCAGTCGAAGCCTATGGCAAATCGGCGGTCGTCGGTCTGGATGGCGAGATCGAACATGCGTCCGCGCTGATCCACACCCTGCGGTTCGGCAATCACTATCGCCATGCCGTCGGCGCCAAGTCCTATCTCGCCTTCTGCAACACGCGTGGTCCCGCCAATGCGCCGATCATGATCCCGCTCATGGACAAGAATGACGAAGGCCGCCGTTCGCATTATCTGACGATCCAGACCTCGGTTCCCGATGCGCCCGCTGCCGACGAGATCGTTGTGGCGCTCGGCGCCTCCGTCGGCGGCCGGCCGCATCATCGCATCGGCGATCGTTACCAGGACCTCAAGGATCTGGGACAGGACGTCTCCAATCCGGCCGGCGTGTAAGGATCGGGTGTCTGGATGCCGGCGATGGAAATCATGGACCAGAGCAAGCCCGATCATCTGAAGACGGAAGGTTTGCTCCGCAAACACACGATAGGCGGCACTGCCTATCATGAGGTCGGCGAAGGCGAGCCCCTGGTTCTGATCCATGGTGTCGGCATGCGGTTGGAAGCCTGGACGCCACAGATCGAGGCATTTTCCGGAAGCCATCGCGTCATCGCCGTCGACATGCCTGGGCATGGCGAAAGCGTCGCATTGCCCGCGGGAAGTCCGCTGCAAGCCTTCGTCGCCTGGTTCGGTGGTTTCCTTGATGAGATGGAACTCGGCAAGGTCAACGTTGCCGGTCATTCGATGGGTGCGCTTGTCGCCGGAGGGGCCGCTGCCACCTTTGGCGAACGGATCAAGCGGATCGCCTATCTCAACGGCGTCTATCGTCGCGATCCCGAGGCCAAGGCGGCCGTGCTTGCCCGCGCCGCGGCGATACCGCTCGTCGGCGTCGACAAGGAGGGACCGTTGCTGCGCTGGTTTGGCGATGATGCTCAAAGCGCGGTCGCACGGGAGCTCACCCGCAACTGGCTGAGCCTTGTCGATCCACAAGGCTATGCCACGGCCTATGCGGCTTTTGCCGGCGGCGATGAGACCTATGCCGATCGCTGGCCTGATGTCAGCGCGCCTGCGCTGTTCCTGACCGGGTCGGGCGATCCGAATTCGACGCCGCTGATGGCCGAACAGATGGCGGCGGCGGCACCCAAAGGCTGGGTGCGCATTGTCGAGGGCCACCGCCATATGGTGAACCTGACGGCACCTGAAATCGTCAATGAGCTGCTTGCCGAGTGGCTTTCATGCGGGGAGGACGCAAGATGACGACGCAAGACTTCGACCCAAGGGCACTGCGCGACGCCTTCGGCGCATTTCCGACCGGTGTCACGGTCGTGACCGCGCGCGATGAGGCAGGCCTGCCGCTCGGCTTTACCGCGAATTCTTTCACGTCGGTGTCGCTCGATCCGCCGCTTCTTCTTGTCTGCCTGGCAAAGACCTCGCGCAATTTCGCGGCCATGACGAGCACGAAACACTTTGCCATCAATGTGTTGTCGGAAACGCAGAAGGCCGTCTCCAACACGTTTGCGCGGCCCGTCGAAGACAGGTTCGCCGCGGTCGAATGGAATTCAGGCGCGGATGGCTGTCCGATCCTTGCCGATGTCGCCGCCTGGTTCGAATGCGCCATGGAACAGGTGATCGAGGCCGGCGACCATGTTGTCCTGATGGGGCGCATCGTCTCGTTCGACAATAGCGGCCGCAACGGTCTTGGCTATGCCCGCGGTGGCTATTTCACACCGATCCTGGCGAGCAAGGCGGTTTCCGCCGCCGTGGAAGGCAATATCGAGCTGGGCGCGGTCGTCGAGCGCGATGGCGAAATCCTGCTGCTTGGCGATGACGTTCTTGCCCTTCCGAATTGCGAGGGCAGCGAAGGAAGTCCCGCCGACATTCTCGGCCAGTATCTGCAAGCGCTGACTGGTCTTTCGGTCACGGTCGGCTTTCTGTACTCGGTCTATGAAGGCAAGAGCGATGGCAATCATCACATCGTCTATCGCGCCTTCGCCTCGCAAGGCGAGCCGCGCGAGGGCAGGTTCATGAAGCCGGATGCCTTGAAGGCGGCGCACTTCAAGACCAGCTCGACGGCCGATATCGTCGCCCGCTTCGCAATGGAAAGCCAGATCGGCAATTTCGGGGTCTATTTTGGTGACGAGACCTCCGGCATGGTGCGGCCGGTTTCCGGGAAGGCGGTGCAAGCATGAAATTCTCTCTCTTCGTTCACATGGAGCGCCTCGACGCGAGCCAGACGCATAAGAGCCTCTATGACGAGTTCGTCGCGCTGTGCGAGATCGCCGACAAGGGCGGCATGCACGCGATCTGGACGGGCGAGCATCACGGGATGGACTTCACCATCGCGCCCAACCCGTTCGTGACCATCGCCGATCTGGCCCGGCGGACATCAAGAGCGAGACTCGGAACGGGAACGGTGATCGCGCCGTTCTGGCATCCGATCAAGCTTGCCGGTGAAGCCGCCATGGCCGACATCATCTGCGACGGCCGCCTCGATATCGGTATTGCCCGCGGCGCCTATTCCTTCGAATATGAACGGTTGCTGCCGGGTCTCGACGCCTGGGGTGCCGGCCAGCGCATGCGCGAGCTCATCCCTGCCGTCAAAGGCATTTGGCAAGGTGACTACGCCCATGATGGCGAGTTCTTCAAATTTCCGTCGACGACTTCGGCGCCGAAGCCGCTGCAAGAGCCGAACCCGCCGATCTGGGTTGCGGCGCGCGACCCGAATTCGCATGAATTTGCCGTTGCCAATGGCTGCAATGTCCAGGTGACGCCGCTTTGGCAGGGCGATGACGAGGTCGAGGCGCTGATGGGACGTTTCAACGATGCCTGCGCCAAGAACACGCATATCGAGCGGCCGAAGATCATGCTCCTGCGGCATACCTATGTCGGCTCGTCCGAGGACGACATCGCGCGGGCCGCCCACGAGCTCAGTGTCTACTACAATTACTTCTTCGCCTGGTTCAAGAACGAGAAGCCGGTCCATCAGGGCCTGATCGAGCGCATTCCCGAAGAAGATATTCGCGCCAACGCCATGCTGTCGGATGCGGTCATGCGCAGCAACAATGTCGTCGGCGACGCCTCGACGGTGATTGCCCGGCTAAAGACATATGAAGCGATGGGCTACGACGAATATTCCTTCTGGATCGACACAGGCATGTCCTTCGAGCGCAAGAAGGCCTCGCTCGAACGCTTCATCGCCGAGGTCATGCCGGCATTTGCGGAGTGAACGTCATGCAGCGCTTCCAATATTACATCGACGGTGAGTTTCTGGACGGGGAAGGCCGCTTCCAGAGCATCGATCCGGCGACCGGCGACGTCTGGGCCGAGATGCCGGAAGCACGCGAGGCCGATGTCGACCGCGCCGTCAATGCCGCCGAAAAGGCGCTTTACGACAGCCCCTGGGCGAAACTGACGGCGACGCAGCGCGGCAAGCTTCTCTACAGGCTCGCCGACCTGGTTGCGGCCAATGCGCAAAAGCTCGCCGAACTGGAAACGCGCGACACCGGCAAGATCATTCGCGAGACTTCTGCGCAGATTGCCTATGTCGCCGACTATTATCGCTACTATGCCGGCATTGCCGACAAGATCGAAGGCTCCTATCTGCCGATCGACAAGCCGGACATGGATGTCTGGCTGCGCCGGGAGCCGGTCGGCGTCATCGCCATGGTGGTGCCCTGGAACAGCCAGCTCTTCTTGTCGGCCGTCAAGATCGGCCCGGCATTGGCCGCCGGCTGCACCATGGTTGTCAAGGCTTCGGAAGACGGGCCGGCGCCGCTTCTGGAATTCGCGCGCCTGGTTCATGAAGCCGGTTTTCCAGCTGGCGTCGTCAACATCATCACCGGGTTCGGCCCATCCTGCGGCGCGACCCTCGGACGGCATCCGAAGGTCGCGCATATCGCCTTTACCGGCGGGCCGGAGACCGCGCGTCACGTCGTCCGCAACTCGGCCGAGAACCTTGCCTCGACATCGCTGGAACTGGGCGGCAAATCACCGTTCATCGTCTTTGCCGACGCCGATCTCGAAAGTGCCGCCAATGCTCAGGTTGCCGGCATTTTCGCAGCGACCGGCCAGAGCTGCGTGGCCGGCTCGCGGCTGATCGTCGAGGCCAGCGTCAAGGACACCTTCCTGTCGATCCTCGCGCGCAAGGCCGAGGCGATCCGCATCGGTTCGCCGCTCGATATGGCAACCGAGGTCGGTCCGCTCGCCACAAAGCGGCAGCAGGATCATGTTGCGGCCCTCGTCGAGAAGTCCATTCAAAGCGGTGCGCGACTCATGACCGGCGGGCAAAGGCCCGATGGCGCCGGCTATTACTTCCAGCCGACGATTCTCGATTGCGACGGTGTCGCTTCGCCGTCCCTGGCCGAGGAGTTCTTCGGGCCGGTTCTGTCGGCTGTCTCCTTCGAGACGGAAGCCGAAGCGCTGAGATTGGCAAACGACACCCGCTACGGACTGGCATCCGGTGTCTTCACCCAGAACCTTACGCGCGCCCATCGCCTGATGAAGGGCATCCGCGCCGGCGTCGTCTGGGTCAACACCTATCGCGCGGTATCGCCGATCGCCCCCTTCGGCGGTTTCGGACTCTCCGGCCATGGCAGGGAAGGCGGCCTTGCCGCAGCGCTCGACTATACCCGCACCAAGACCATCTGGTTGCGGACGTCGGACGAGCCGATCCCCGATCCCTTCGTCATGAGGTGAGACCGATGTTTTACGAGATCCGCACCTATAGGCTGAAGAACGGTACGATCCCGCAATATCTGAAGGTCGTGGAAGAAGAGGGAATTGCGATCCAGAAGGCGCATCTCGGTAATCTCGTCGGCTACTTCCATTCGGAAATCGGGGTGATCAACGAGATCGTGCACATCTGGGCCTATTCAAGCCTCGACGATCGCGAAGCACGGCGCGGACGGCTGGCGGCGGACCCCGAGTGGCAGGCTTTCCTGCCGAAGATCCGCGACCTGATCGAACAAGCGGAAAACAAGATTATGAAGCCCGCCGGTTTCTCCCCATTGGGGTGAACGGGTGGCCGCATAAGGCATGCCTCCAAAGACTGAAAAACAAGGACAAGGGAACATGAAAGCAAGAATTGCACTCGCGGCCTTTGCCGCAATGATGGCCGCATCCATGCCCGCCAAGGCCGATACCATGGTCTTCACGAGCTGGGGAGGAACGACGCAGGATGCGCAGAAGGTCGCCTGGGCCAACCAGTTTACCGAAAAGACCGGTATCGGCGTCATGCAGGACGGTCCGACGGATTACGGCAAGCTTAAAGCGATGGTCGAAGCCGGCCAGGTCAGCTGGGACGTCGTCGACGTCGAGGGCGATTACGCCGCGCAGGCCGGCAAGGCCGGTCTGCTCGAAAAGCTGGACTTTTCCGTCATCGATAAATCCAAGCTCGATCCGCGTTTCGTCAGCGACTACTCGGTCGGAAGCTTCTATTATTCCTTCGTCATCGGATGCAATGCCGATGCCGTCAGCGCCTGCCCGAAGACCTGGGCGGATCTCTTCGACACGAAGAAATTCCCCGGCAAGCGCACCTTCTACAAATGGTCCGCCCCTGGCGTGATCGAAGCGGCGCTGCTCGCCGACGGCGTTCCCGCCGACAAGCTCTATCCGCTCGATCTCGACCGCGCCTTCAAGAAGCTCGATACGATCAAGTCGGATATCGTCTGGTGGTCGAGCGGCGCGCAGTCGCAGCAGCTTCTGGCGTCGGCCGAAGCGCCCTTCGGCAGTCTCTGGAACGGTCGCATGACCGCGCTTGCCAATAGCGGCGTCAAGACGGAGACGTCCTGGAGCCAGAACATCACCGCGGCGGATTCTCTGGTCATCCCCAAGGGTGCGCCGAACCTGGAAACGGCGATGAAGTTCATCGCGCTTGCGACCTCGGCACAGCCGCAGGCCGATCTGGCGAAGGCGACCGGATATGCGCCGATCAATCTCGGCTCGGCGAAACTGATGGACCCCGAAACGGCCAAGACCCTGCCGGACCAGCAGACGGCAAGCCAGGTCAACGCCGATATGAGCTACTGGGCCGCAAACCGCGATGAGATCGGCAAGAGATGGTACGCCTGGCAGGCGAAGTAAGCTCTTAGGACAACTAGGCCGCCGCGGATAAGATCCGCGGCGGGGCAATGCGAGATCCGGGCCTATCGGCAGCCGTGGTTGTCATCAGGCCCCTGGTGGGAAGGAATTGCCATGTCGACATATATGGATATTGCGGACGAGGCCGCACCGGCGCGCAAGGCGGCAAAGCCCACGGGGTTTGCGCAGGTGGCGCCGGCTTTCGCCTTCGTGGCGATCTTCTTCATATTTCCCGTCATCGCGCTGCTCCTTCGGAGCGTGCTGGAGCCGACATTCGGCCTTGGCAACTATGCAGAGCTGTTGGGCTCCGCGACCTATATCAAGATTTTTGCCAACACCTTCATCGTGTCAGGCCTCGTCACCATCATATCGCTTTTGATCGGCTTTCCCGTCGCCTGGACGCTGGCGATCATGCCGTCACGATGGGCTTCGGTGATCTTTGCGATCCTGCTTCTCTCGATGTGGACGAACCTGCTCGCCCGCACCTATGCCTGGATGGTGCTTCTGCAGCGCACGGGATTGATCAACAAGATGCTGATCGGCGCCGGATTGATCGACAAGCCGCTTGCCCTCGTCAACAACCTCACCGGTGTCACGATCGGCATGACCTATATCATGCTGCCGTTCATCATCCTGCCGCTCTACGGCGTCATCAGGAAGATCGATCCGGCCGTGCTGCAGGCAGCAGCGCTGTGCGGCGCGAGCCGATTGCAATGCCTGACCCGCGTTCTGCTACCCCTTGCCGCTCCGGGCATGATGGCGGGCGCATTGATGGTCTTCGTCATGTCGCTCGGTTACTACGTCACGCCATCGCTGCTTGGCGGCACGGCGAACATGATGCTCGCCGAACTCATCGCGCAGTTCGTGCAATCCCTGGTCAATTGGGGCATGGGTGGCGCAGCCGCCTTCGTCCTGCTCGTCGTCACGTTGACGCTCTATGCTGTCCAGCTGAGATTCTTCGGCGTTCAAAGTACAGGAGGACGCTGAGATGCTGCTGAATTTCGATCGTCTCGGCTGGTGGAAATATGTGCTGCTTGCCATCACCGTCCTGACGGCGGCTTTCCTCTTGATGCCGATCCTGTTCATTGCGGCCTTGTCGTTCGGCTCGTCGCAATGGCTGATCTTTCCGCCGCCGGGCTGGACCTGGCGCTGGTACGCGGAGCTGCTTTCCGATCCGCAATGGCTGGCTTCCGCCTGGACCAGCTTCAAGATCGCCGCGATCGTCACCGTGCTTTCGGTGCTGCTCGGCCTGGTGACTTCCTTCGGCCTCGTGCGCGGAAAATTCCTGTTTCGCGATGCGCTGAAGGCGCTGTTCCTCACACCGATGATCTTGCCCGTCGTCGTCTTCGCCGTGGCGCTTTATGCCTTCTTCCTGCGAATTGGCCTTGGGGGCACTTTGATCGGCTTCGTGGTGTCCCATCTTGTTCTGGCGCTGCCCTTTTCCATCCTGTCGATCTCCGGCGCGCTTGAAGGCTTCGACAAGTCGATCGAGGATGCGGCCGTGCTTTGCGGCGCCTCTCCACTCGAGGCGAAGATCAGGGTGACGCTGCCTGCCATCAGCCACGGATTGTTCTCGGCCGCCGTCTTCTCGTTCCTGACATCCTGGGACGAGGTGGTCGTGGCGATCTTCATGGCAAGCCCGACATTGCAGACCCTGCCGGTCAAGGTCTGGGCAACGCTCAGGCAGGATTTGACCCCTGTCGTCGCCGCTGCCTCCACGCTTCTCATTCTGTTGACGGTCACATTAATGACGCTGGCCGCAATCGTACGCAAGGTTCTGAAATCATGAGCGAATCCTTCCTGAAGATCAAAGGCATCCGCAAGGAATATGGCCCCGTCGTCGCAGTCCACGACGTCAATCTCGAGGTCCAGCGCGGCGAGTTCCTGACCTTTCTTGGCCCTTCCGGATCGGGCAAGAGCACGACACTCTATATCCTTGCAGGCTTCGAGAACCCGACCAAGGGCGATATTCTGCTGAACGGCGAGACGCTGCTGTCGACGCCATCGCACAAGCGCAATATCGGCATGGTGTTTCAGCGCTACACGCTGTTTCCGCATTTGACCGTCGGAGAGAATATCGCCTTTCCGCTGAAGGTCCGCCGCAAGTCCAAGGCAGAGGTCGATAGCCGGGTCAAGGAAATGCTGCGCCTCGTTCGGCTCGAAGGCTTCGAGGATCGCAAGCCCGCACAGATGTCGGGCGGCCAGCAGCAGCGCGTGGCTCTCGCAAGGGCGCTCGCCTACGATCCGCCCGTGCTTCTCATGGACGAGCCGCTGTCGGCTCTCGACAAGAAGCTGCGCGAGGAGATCCAGCACGAGATCAAAAGAATCCATCAGCAGACAGAAGTGACGATCCTCTATGTGACCCACGATCAGGAGGAGGCGCTGCGGTTGTCCGATCGTATTGCTGTCTTTTCCAAGGGTGTGATCGATCAGATCGGCACAGGCCCGGAACTCTACGCCAATCCCCGCACCCGTTTCGTGGCAGAATTCATCGGCGACAGCGATTTCATCTCCTGTCACTTGCTGTCCTCGGATAACGGGCAGGCGACGATCTCGCTCGGCGACAAGACTGTCTTTAACAGCATTCCGGTCCACGGCCGGCCGGCCTCGGGGAGCAAAGCGGCATTGATGCTGCGGCCCGAGCGCATCCGGCTCGGGCGCAAGGCGGGTGTCGGCAATGGTCTCAGCGCGACGGTCAACGACATCACCTTCCTCGGCAACAATGTGCATGTGACGACGCGGATCGCTGCCGGCGAAACCCTGTCCGTGCGGCTGCCCTTCGGCCACGAAGCCATCTCGGGCTTGAGCCGTGGCGATAATGTGCATCTGGAGTTCGATCCTGACGCCGCACATGTCTTCTGCTAGCGCTGGCCGGAGGCGGGTGCTCCTCGAAGCGCGATGAAGGCAACGAGTGCGAGGATAGCAATCATCGTGGCCATCAGAAGCAATACGAAACCATGCGCCCACCGAATGGGTCGCGCCGTCCGACCCAGCCGCTCTTCGAAAAGAGATGCGAAAACATCGTGGACGTCATCGGTTATAATAGTCTTGCGAGACATTATAACCCGCCTTCGCCCGGTAAGTGATTGCCGTACTATAATGGCTTTTGGGCAAATCAAGACTACGTCGGAAACCCTTTCAAATGCGCCGATTGCGGAATGGCAGGGTCGTCAGTCACCGGCGCAATTTTCCAACAACGTTCCTTAACTTGGTCAAAACCTCAGCGTCGAGCCGACGAGGCTAGCAAGGAGTCTAAAATCGTGGCCCGGTGCAACGAGGTATAGAAGGCCAATGGCGACTGTTAGCCCGATAACAAATCCCGCGGCTCCAACGGCGAGGAGGCAAAAATTTTGCCACCGGCGTTCGCGGGCGCTTTCAACGTGGGCCTTCATCGTTGCGACGAGACCATCGAGTGCGCTGACACGTTGACTAATCGATCGAACGGCACCGTCGCAGATCCAATCCCCAATATTTGCAATCACCCTTGCATGGTCCTCAGAGCAGGCTCTGAGATTGCGAACTAATTCCTCGACCGAGGCGGGGTCGAACAGAGCATAACCGTCGCTGTACAGAAACGGTCTTTTCAGCATGCCTAGCGAATTTGTGCCTTGCTGCTCGCTTACCAGAACGACCGCCTGGCTGAGTTCGGCACAAGCAAGTTTCAATCTTGTCATCACATCAACTGGTTCGCCTTGGCTATCAGCGTCCATTCTATGCGGAGCTTCCATACTCTTATCTTCCTAAGTCATTGTGCCTCATGGGCGGATTCAATGTGCATTCTCACACAACATGGATGGCTCAACCGGCATCACATTGTTGATGACATGGATTGCGTTGGCTATTTTACGCGGCACAAGGTCATGCTTGGCATGTAGGCGGTCTGCTTCAAAACAAGCCGCACTATCTTGGTTGCCCCCCCGGTCCGTCTGATCTCTCTGGCCCAGCGCCGTGCCGAGGCCCGTCTTGAGGGGCAGGTCCCTCATTTTGTGGTTTGGATTGAAGTGGATTTGGTCCCAAATGCTCCGCTTGGCGCGGAGACGAAACGAAATCACCTCCGCTGATTGCGAGATCCAGATAAACATGAGACCGAGACGCAAGATGCGCGGCCTTAGCCCCGCTCAATGTAATGCCGATGCCAAGGTTGACGGCGTGACCGTCATTTTCTGCGTAAGTCTCAACATTTATGTTGCCGTTGTTAAGCCCCGGGATTAACTCCTCTTCCCTGACACGAAGGAGGCGCAGGTCCCCAGATCGATCAGCCAAATCAACCACAACGCGCCGCCCTACAAGGTGGTCGGAAGGGAGATCCAGCGTAAGATCACCAATTTTCAGTCGACCGGACGCGTTTGTCGCCACACCTCGAAGCAATGAATGAGTTCGACGGGAGCGACGCTCGACCAGACTTGCAACGATAACGCCGTCCGGCTTGCGAATCCCGTGAACGGACACGATCATGCCGGGCTTCAATTTCGGCAATGAAGTTTGCGGCGCCAATTCGATACGTTGCGAAAGCACAACAAGGCCATCCGTATCGATGCTTTCAACGCGGCCTGTCACCTCACTTGTAATGTAGATGGCGCTAGCAGCCGGATTTGTGAGCGAACCAGCAAGTGCTACTCTTACGACTTGACCCAAGCGCATCGCGCGTGTGTTCGCCCGGATGCCATCAACATAGACGGGTACATCTGGTGAATAGGTGATACGATGACCGTTTACATAAATGCTTCCAAAGCGTTCTATCGTCCCGAAAACACCGGTTCCGCCGATGCCATGATCGTCGCCACTCTTCAAGGAGTTGCCTGTGCCGCCAATTCCATGGTCAATCGGCGGCGACAAATCCTGCGCATTTGCAAGAGAAGCCAAAATGACAGGCGAAACAGAGGCAAGCTTCAAGAAGTGCCGGCGATATAGGCGAATGGATGTCATTGATCATCCTCAACATCGTTAAGGTCCGCATCGCTTTTGGCTTCAGTGAAAATGTAGGCACCGGTGATCCAGCGAGCTTGACCTCCCTTATCAGCCTTGACCTCTTCATTCGCGAGGCGATTTAAGCGAACAAGCAGGTTCATCGATTCCACCCTGCTTATATCGTTCAGCTTTTTCGCAAGTTCCGGTGAAATACCATCGTAATGTACCGCGCGTTCGAAAAACGCTGGATCCGCCGACAGCATGTTTAAAACGGCTGCGGAAGCATGATCATGCATGTTACGGGCGAAAAAATGCTCCTTGGCGCTATCGCCAGAATCTGGAACTATAGCTGCCGCTCCAAGATGGACGCGGTCATGAGTATCCAATGTTGCGATTCCGCGGTTCAGCCATTCATCGAGAACAGCGCGAGGACGCAAATCTCGCGTTACATCTTCGACAAGTGTCTCGAAGGAGGCAGCGCCGTCTTCCGCTATCCTTGGCAATGCCCGCGGGGTCCCATTTTCGTCCAGGTAACGAGCGTCGGCTAGCCACCTGGCGATAATACGACTTGTACGCGACACCGGTGGTGGGGGTGCAGGTAAAGGCATGTCACCAACCCGCAGCTTACTGACATCCTTACGATGGATACCGGTTATCAATGAGATCCTGCTGTCAGTTTGTCTTTTATCCGGCAACCCGTATTCTTTTTCCGCGACGTCGACGTACAAACGTTTAAGGACCGTTGTGAACGTCGGGAATGTCAATCCGCTCGCAAGAGACAAGCGGACAAACGGTTTTAGAACCTTTCCCAACATACGCTGCAATGCGGCGTCGGAAATGACAGGCCGTGATCGTTGTTGCGTCATAACTGGTGCCAAATTTGGTTGCTTCGCGTCACCGCGATGTATGCGGCCGAGTGTTGATCGCTAATGGAGAGCGGATGCTGCAAATTTTGGCCGTTGATGAGGGCCGTTGGTGAGCATGCCGTCGATCCAATATCTAATCGCCATCAATCTTAATCATTACCCCGCCATCAATGCTAAGCGCGACGTGGTTAAGGCGGCTTTTGCATCAAATTGTTTCGAAACCTTGCTCAATTAATAAATGGGAAAAAATCCCACATGTCAAGAGGCTGGTGTGATATGCGAAGTGCGCAAGCTTCCCCGAAGGGCCACAGGCGAGAGGCTATGGCCGTCTGGCGGATCAGTGCTGCCGCCGGAATCAGTGTTCGTTATCGAATATGCGAACGCTAACGCGGAATGGACTGCAAGTCCTGAAGAGGGGGTGACGGAACTGAACGACGCAGGAGACGTGGTCGATCGTCTAGGAGGCTTTGGTTCCCGCGAATGCGGTAGCCGAGTTACATGGAAGACCTCTGGCACGAACTGCGGGGCGGTGGGCCTTGAAACTGGAGAGCACCTTTTCGGTGAGCACTCCACTGCTCAAGAACTTGAAACGCTTGGCTTCTCTAACGGCGGGGTCGTTGGTTCCGGTCGCCTCGAGAGCAAAATGCAGTGGATTTGGTACCGAGATAGGGCGGGATGCGGGCGTCGGAGTTGATGATCCTCGACCGCGCCTGCACGACGGTACGCGGTTTGTTGTCGGCTAATACTCGCAAGCCGCCCGCGCTTTGAAGTTCTTCCAAGGCGATAGATCCAAAAATCTTAGTTTGATCAAAAATGGACGGCGACAGTTGACGTGGATGGTCTTAGCGTCTCGGCAATTGACGGATTACGACGGTGAAAGCCAGTAGGGCGATTCGGTCCGCCCCATCTTTCAGTGTCGAAGGAATTTGTAACATGGCTGCCATTTACTCTGTCGATCAACCTGCACTGACCCTCTGCGGATGGACTGCCGTTGCGCGCGAGCCGCAGAATAGTGCGATGGAGTGCGTTGTGCGTCATGCGACAGGCCCGAAGCGACAAGGACAATGGTCAGAACGTCCTGAGAGTGATGGTGCTCCGACATTCGCCAGCGGATCGAACAACGGCGACACGCAGACATCGTTCACTGCAGATCCTTGCTTCGACGGCGCCGTTGTCTCCCTTGGAAAGGACGCGACCTGCGTCGGCAGCCGATACAATAAGCCCGATTTACAGATCATTGGCCAGGACGGCTACATCCAAGAAAGGATTTGGCCTGCTCAGTCCCCGATGGTTGGCGGATTGCGGTTCAGTGCCCCCATGCATCCGGGCGAATTTGTGTGCCGATGAGTTCTTTCTAATATTTCTAAGTTTTTCTTGGTGTTTTAAGTTACCTTCTAGCGCGTATTGGTAGCTTACATCATGTAAATTCTCTGTTTGGTTGAATATTATAATTGTTGCTATCATGCAACATGGATATCGTCACTGTGAATAGTCCAAAAATAGTCAATAGATTTCTGCCGTAAAGGCTTGCGATCTCCGATATTAACTGTTTCAGGAGATTAAATGTGAATCTATTTTACAAATAGACGTGATTTCGTCTACGTCTGTAGGTGAATAAGATTTATAAAGTGTATCTATAAAGTATAGTTTGGGGAAGGGACGTAGTTTTGGCTTATAAGATGCGATTGAAGGCGGCAATCGGGATTTCGATGGCCATAAGTTCTTTATCAAGCGGTTCTGCTGGCGCTATGACATTGCAGCAGGCGATTGAAAAGACAATGAAAACCAACCCCCAGATCATGCAGGCTGCGCAGGATCGGGAAGCAACCGAGTTTCAATTGCGCCAGGCGCGGGGGCTTTACTTGCCATCGGTTGACCTTGAGTCCGGCTACGGTCGCCGTAGACTGTCGGATGTTACATCCGGAGCCCTGTCGCGTACCAATGATTACCTGAATCCCGCTGATGTAAGCTTAACTATTACACAGACGTTATTTGACGGCGGCGACCGCAAGGCGCAGAAGGACAAGCAGGCGGCCCGTGTCGACGGTGCATCCTTTCGCGTCCAACAGCGCTCGGAAGCTTTGGCGCTCGAAGTAACTCAGGATTATCTTGAATATCAGCTGCAGATGGAGATCGTCGCGGCTGCGGAAAAGAATGTTGCCTTCCATAAGCAGATGGTTGGCAACATCGAGGATAGCATCAAGGGCGGTGCCCTCACCGATGCCGATCGTCTTCAGGGCCGTGAACGCCTGCAGGCGGCCAATGCTCGCTTTCAGGAAGCAAAGAAGGAACTCGACGCGACGAAGATCCGTTTCCTTCAGGTCGTCGGCGAGCCGATCAGCAATGCCAATCGCCCCGCCTCAGTGTCCCGCTACCTGCCGAAGACGCTCGATGACGCGGTCTTCATCGCGCAAAAGAACAATCCGCAGATCTCATCGGCCAAGGCTGATGTCAATGCCGCAGACGCCGACGTCCGCGGTTCCAAGTCTGCATTCCTGCCACGACTTGACCTCGTCGGCAGCGCCCGCATTGGTGACGATGTCGACGGTAACAAGGGTAATACAAGCGACGTCCAGGTGGGTGTTGTCGCCAAGTGGAACCTCTATCACGGCGGCATCGATACGGCCCATCAGCAGGAGATGGTTCGTCGTGCGGCCGAACAGCGTTTCGCGCTGAGCCAGACCTACCGTGAAGTCGACGAGTCTGTCCGCTCGGCCTGGAGCGAACGCACCAACCAGGGACAGCTGGCTCGCATCCTGGATGGTCAGGAAAAGACAAATGCTCAGCTCGTGACGTCCTATCGCGAGCAATTTAAGGTCGGTCAGCGCTCGTTGCTGGATCTATTGGATGCCCAGAATACCCGCTTCAACACCGAGGTTTTGGCCAAGACGGCGGAAGTCGCATCGCTCTTTGCCGAATACAAGATCCTTGCGGCATCGGGCAGCCTGTTGTCGACGATGAAGCTGAAGCCGGTCGATCAGGCGACGCCTTATGCCCGTGATCAGTTCGCTGTTTCGTCGAATACGGCTGATCCCGGATATACCAAATACGACTCGCATCAGAAGCCCGGCCTGCCGATCGATCTGCTCGAGCCGATTCGTTAATCGTTACGATCCGAATTGGATAGTACTTCATGTTGAACGTAGCACCTGACGTGTCTGCGAGCGTATCGCTGCAGACTTTCAAGTCGGCATTCAAATCGGTCGCTGCGTTTTACGGTCGCCCGAACTCGGATACTGTACTGTTTTCGGGCGTTCCGGACGAAATTCTGGAAGCCATGGAGCTGGACGATGTCGAACGGCTTTCGGAACGCGTCGGTCTGCAAGTCCTGAAGCATACGGAACGTGATTGCCGGCTCGGCAATTTCGACTGTCCCGCCATCGTCACCTTTGCTGATGGCGGCGTTCTGCCATTGCTCGAAATGACCGAAAGCGGTTCTTACGTCACCGATATTGTACCGGTCGCGGGCACGGCAACCCGTTTGACGCGGGAGGAGCTCGCCGCGCTCAATCCGCAATCGGCATTTGCCTTCACGCTCTATTATCAGAACTCTTCGGAAGAAGCGCGCGTCGGCCATGCGATGGAGATCGAGAAGCGGCACTGGCTGGCAACGGCGCTGGTGCCCTATTGGCGCACCTACGCCCGCGTCATGCTGGCGGCGCTGTTCATCAACGTCATCGCGCTGGCGTCGCCGCTTTTCACCATGAACGTCTACGATCGGGTCCTGCCGAACAAGGCGTTCCCCACGCTCTGGGTGCTGACCGCCGGCATCTCGCTGGCCTATCTCTTCGATTTTCTGCTGAAGACAGCGCGCGCATCGCTGATCGACTATGCGGGTCGCAAGGCGGACCTGCGGCTGTCGCAGCTGATCTTCGACAAGATCCTCAATTCGACGCTGGCCTCCCGCCCGATGTCGACCGGAGAATATGCCAACCGCGTGACGCAATATGAATTCGTGCGCGAATTCTTCACGTCGAATACGATCGGCGTGCTGATCGACAGCCTCTTTGTCGTGATCTTCCTGATCGTCATCTATTTGATCGCCGGCTGGCTCGTGATCATTCCGGCCGTCGCTTTCGTCCTTTCAGTGACGATCGGCCTCGTGGCCCAGGCCCAGATCGGCAAGCGCATGGCGACCGCGACGAATGAGGCATCGCGCCGCCAGTCGCTGCTCGTTGAGACCATTTCGACGATCGAGACATTGAAGAGCCTGCGCGCCGAAGCAACGATGCTGCGCCGCTGGCAGGAGCTGACGAAATATTCGAGCCGCACCAGCGAGGATATCAAACACATCTCTTCAAATGCCATGAACATGACGATGTTCTTGCAGCAGATGGTCAGCGTGCTCATCGTCGTTGCGGGTACGTACGAATTTGCCGACGGAAAAATCGCCATGGGCGCGATCGTCGCAACCGTCATGCTGGCGAGCCGTGCGGGTGCGCCCTTCGGGCAGATCGCCATGACGTTGGCGCGCTTCCGCCAGGCCACCATGTCGCTGCGCATTCTCGACAAGATCATGGAGCAGCCTGATGATCGCCCATCGACCGTCGGCTTCGTCAACCGGCAGATCAGTAACGGCGGATTCAGCTTCCAGAACGTTTCCTTCCAATATCCGGGCTCTGACCAGGCGGTCATCAATCAGCTGTCCTTCACGGTTGCGCCTGGCGAAAAGATCGGGATCATCGGCCGCATCGGTTCAGGCAAGACGACGCTCGGTCGGCTTCTCGACGGGCTGTTTCAGCCGGCCAGCGGCCGCGTCCTGATCGATGGCGTCGATATACGTCAGTATCACGTGGCTGAGGTACGCGCCGCCGTGGCCGTCGCCGGCCAATCGTCGGACCTGTTCTCCGGCACAGTTAAGGAAAATCTGCTGCTCGGCCGGGCTGACGCCAGCGACGAGGAATTGCTGGCCGTCTCGCGCATGACCGGCGTCGAAGAGTTCGTTGCCCTTCACCCACGCGGTTTCGACATGCCGGTCGGCGAGCGCGGTGCGAACCTCTCGAACGGCCAAAAGCAGGCATTGACAATTGCCCGCCTGCTCCTGACCCGGCCGAAGATCGTCTTCCTCGACGAACCGTCGGGGGCGATGGATCTGGCGAGCGAGCGTCATCTCATCAGCAGGCTGACCCACGCATTCGGCCCGCAAACGACGCTGCTGGTGGCAACCCATCGTCACAGCATGTTGGAGTTGGTCGACCGGCTGATCGTCATCGACAAGGGCCGCATCATCGCCGATGGGCCGAAAAATGCAGTCATCGAGGCGATGCAGCGCAAGGCGGTGCAATGATGAGTGCCTCTCACCGCAATATCCACGACAATCCCCCACTCTTCGCCCGGCTGATCCTTGGCCTCTGTGCCTTGATGATCGTTGCTTTCATCGCCTGGGCGGCCTTCGCCGATATCGATGAGATCGCGCGCGGCGAGGGGAAGGTGATACCGGTATCGAAGACGCAGATCGTACAATCGTCCGAGCCCGGTATCGTCCAGCAGATCAATGTCAATCTCGGACAGGTCGTCCACAAGGGCGATATTCTCGTCCAGCTCGACAACACAACGACGGCATCGACACTCGGCGAATCCGTTGCCAAGGCCCGCGCGCTCGGTGCCAAAGTAGAGCGTCTGGCTCTGGAGGAGGCGGGTGCTTTCGACGCACAGTTCGTATGCCCGACCGATATACTTGCTACCGCAAAAGACGTCTGCGACAACGAGGAAAAGCTCTTCGAAGCGGATCGCGCTTCCTATAAGAACAAACTCGATGTTCTCGATCAGCGCCTGAAGCAACATCAGAACGAGCTGGACGAAGCCCACGCCAACATAGACCGCCTGACGCAGAATATCGCCGGCGCCCAGAAGCAATATGATCTGCTGAGGCCGCTCGGTGAGAAAAAGCTCGTTGCTCAAACAGAAGTCCTCAAAGTCCAGCGAGACCTTGTCGACCTGCAAGGGCAGCTTAAAGTCTATGTCGAAAGCCTCGATCGCCTGCAGGCGGCCGTCAAGGAGGCAACATTACAGGCTACCGACCTTGGGCTGCAGCTGCGCCAGCAGGCCCTGACCGACAAGGGACAGGCACTGTCTGAACTTTCCGTCGTCGACGAGACGATCCGCGGGGCATCTGATCGGGTCAAGCATACGGATATCCGGTCCCCGGTCGACGGCATCGTCAATACGCTGGAGGTCAACACGATCGGCGCCTATGTCGACGCCGGCAAGGTCATCGCCGGTGTCGTGCCGACAGCGGATACTCTGTTGATCGAGGCGAAGATTTCGCCGCGCGACGTTGCTTTCGTGCGCATCGACCAGCCGGCGGTCATCAAGATCTCGGCCTATGATTTCTCGATCTTCGGTGCTCTGGACGGTAAGGTCGTCAACGTCTCCGCCGACAGCCTTGTCGAAAAGGACAAGAACGAGACCTACTACCTCGTACGCATCAAGACCGACAAATCGGCGCTGGAGCGCGACGGCAAGCACTATCCGATTATTCCGGGCATGGTGGCTTCGGCCGAGATCATGACCGGCCGCAAGACCATCCTGACCTATCTGATGAAGCCGATCAACAAGGCGCGCTCCGAAGCGCTGACGGAACGGTGAGGGCGGTCATGCGCAAGGGAGCCGGGAAAGACGAAACTGCCATGATAGTCCGGGAGGAAGCCTTGCCATCGGTCGATGGTGATGAGCTGGAGCCGCGTTTCCGCGCCGTAACCGGCGGCGGCGAGCGTCGCGGTATTCGTCTGGAGCGTATTTATTGGGATGGTCTCGGGCGGATGTCGGAAGCCGGCGGCATCAGCATCGGTGACCTGGTTTCCAATACGGCGGCTGAAATGCCGGAAACCGGCAATCTCACATCCCTGCTGCGCGTGCTGAGCTTCAAATGGGCGCTGAGCCGCCTTGATGCCGTCGAGCATGTCGCGTCGCTGACCAATCTCAACGCCGTCCTTCAGGCGTCGCCGACACCTGCAGTGGTGTTGACGCAAGAGCGTGGGATCAAGCTCTTCAACGATGCTTTCCTGAAGATGCTGCGCCATCGCCTGCCGCTGATCGATGATGTCCAGCAGACGGCGCGCACGTTACGCCTGTCGATTGACACCCAGATTCAGGAGGTACTCTCCGTCCTATCGGTCAATCGCGGCAAGACGCTGAACACTGGCTTCAAGATCGGCTTCGGCTCGCAATCGCTGACGGGCCAGATCAATCTGGCGTTGGCGCCGACCCACGAGGCGTTGATGCTGATCGGTTATCTTTCCGTCTACTGAGAGCGCCATCGCTTTCGTTATACGTGACACTCGGCCCCGGTAAGTCTCGGTGTAAGCCTGGGCGGCGGGTTCGGTTAGTGAACCTCGCCTTCGCCGGGAACCACCTTGGCGAGCGGCATTGCGGCGGCAACCGCTTGCGCACGGGGATCGCGCGAGCCATGCAGATAGCCGCGGCCAGCGACGATCGAATAGAGCGGCAGATATTCTGCAATGCGCTTGTCGGACAAAACCTCATCGCGCATGTTGTCGAGGATGAGGTTGTTGCCGTTGACGGAGACCGACAGGACGGCGTGGTAGAAATGCCGCTGCTGGTCGAAGAGAACGACTAGCGCCATGTGGTCGAGATCGACGCCTGCATTGTAGAGTGCTGCCATCTTCAATATGGCATAGTCCTCGCAGTCGCCCTGCTGGTGCGACAGAGCCTCGCTCGGCTTCGCCCAGTAATCCGCCACGTGATAGGTTTCCATGTCGCTGGCGTAGCGGATGGCATGGTTGACCGTGTAATTGATGTTGTTGATCTTGTCGCGGATCGAGGCGCCGGCAATCTTTGTTTCAGCCGCGGCTATGGCGGTTTCGGCAGCGTTGCATCCACCTGCACCGCAATCGAGCGATTTACCCGACCGGATTTCGGCGAGCGGGCCGGCGAAATTGTTAAGCGCGGCAAGATGTTTGAAGGGAATGGCGACGGTTCCGAACACCGAGTCGCCCAGAGGAACGTTGCTTGGCTTTGCGGGACGTACCGGCTCGGATGCGGTGAGGTCATTATGCGGAAGGCCGCCTGGCGCAACGGCAAGGCTCTGGTTCAGCGTAGCGAGGTCGACGCCGCTGATCGCCTTTGCGGCGTTTCTGATGGTGGGCGCAAAGAGGTCGAAGGCCGTGTCCACCAGCGGGTCCTGAAGCAGCTTGACGACGGGACGGACGGTATCGCCGGTCGCCGCCATGCTAGCGGTCGGTGACGATAGACCGAGAGCGAAGGAAGCTGCAGCAAGCGCTGCAAGTATATTTTTTTTGTTCTTGCGTTCCATTGGCGCACTATTTCCCCTGTTTGAGAGAATAGTGCGCGATACTTCTGAATATGACGTTCGGAAACGTAGATAAATTAAGTATAAATTAAGCGATCAAATAAGTATAAAATTCTACAGGGTCCAGTGGGAAAGTATTAAGGATGATGCAGCGAAGGGCGCCAAAGTGATCCACCCCCAAGGCCGGTCAGTGAAACGGCAGTATCGTGATGGCGATAACGCGCCGCAACGACGCGCGATGCGCTCTATGAGATTGTCCGGCTTCAGAACGACTGTGAGGGCTGTGTGGAAACCTTCAGTTTGCCGCCGTCGATCGTATTGATCACCATCTTGCGCTCCACCATGCCGGAGGCGGTGAAGCGGAAAAGCCCGGTCGTGCCGCGGAAGCCAACCTTGTTCGTCAGGTTGGCGGCGGTGACGGCCTGCGGTCCCTGGGAGCGGACAAGACCGGAGGCGATCGCCATGGCGTCGTAGCCATAGGAGCCGGAGGTCGTCAGCGGGTGATTGAAATGACGCTGATAACGCTCGGCAATGAGCCCGCCGCTCTGCGTATCGTCCGTCGCGACAAATGCGCCAGCCACGGCGGGCGTCGCATACACCGCTTGCGGCCAGTTGTTGGTGCCGACCAGCGCCTGACCGGGAATGGTGGCACTGCGCACGGCACTCGCTGCCATGCCGATTTCCGATGTGTTTCCGAGAATGACCACGATTTCGGCTGACTGGATCAGCGGCCGGTTCTTGGTCAGGATATCGGCGGCCTGATCGCTTGCGCCGTAACGGCCAAGGCCCATGAACGTGTTGCCGGTGTTCCAGATGGCGCTGCCCAATCTCGTTGTATCGGATTGAGAAAAATCTGCAGGCACCAGCGCCGACACCTTCTTATGACCCCCGGGACCTGCCGCCTTGACGCCCTCGATCGCGCTGTCGATTTCGCCCGAGGCGAGGTTGAAGACGTCTCCGCCCGTCGTGGTGGTCGCGCTCGCAAGATTAAGCAACGGCGGGCGCTGGGCGGGAGGAATGGCAGCAATGGACGCAGTCTCGGCCGGCGGCAAATAGCTGACGATCAAAGCGGCATTTCGGCCTTTGGCCGCGGTAACCTGTGCGGCAACGCCAGCAAGACCCGGACCGACATCTTTGACGCGCAGCCGAACTTGATTGTTGCCGAGTTCGCCGACGCCAAGCACCGCCCCGTCGCGTATGTCGCGAGCTGGACCTTCGTAGAGGCCGGCCGCGCCCTTGCGCAGCAGCAGCGTAATTTCCGTGCCGCTGTCGCCACCATAGGTCTCTTCGATGGCCGTGGACGGCATTTTTATGTCGTCCTTCTTGCTGTTGTTCTCCAGTCCGACACCGTCCATCTGACAGCCGGCGAGGCCGGCACAGAGGATGAGGGCCGCACCGCGTGCTGGTCGCCGATGCAGTCTGCGCGACAGCCGCTCGGTCAAAAGGTCCAACGAAAGGCTGATCGCAAACGGCACAACTACTCCCCCGATTCTCTATGGCAGACTGCAACAGCCTATCGGGCCGCATTTGCACACCGCGGCTGACGTAAAGTCAAGCGGTATACTTAACGACTTGTTCTTTGGTTGAGTTAACCATCGGTAAAATAATTCTGCGATGCTGCATAACCGGCTATATCGGCGAGGTTAATGAAGTATTGCAATCGTCCCGCTCCCGTAATTGATTGCGGCAAATTACGAGACACCGGGAGCCAGACCCATGGAAGACTTGCGCATTTCGACCGTAGACCACGAAGCTGCTTCGCATGATTTCGCATCAAGCGGCCGGGACGAGGGCATCGCAGCCGATATCAGCGCCGATTATTCGCTGCCGTTGTCGCAGAATGCTGATGTCGCTGCATTCGAGGTGGCACAAGCCGAAGAGCAACAGGCGAATGGCAAGACGGGGCGCCTTGCCGCCAACGAGCCGCAAAACACTGCCGCTCGTCAGCCGATCCAGATCGTGCCCGACAATGGCAATGTCGTCCATCTGCCGCCGAACACCTCGATCGACGATATCCACGTCGAAGGGCGCAACCTTGTTCTCATCCAGGCCGATGGAACGCGCATCGTCATCATCAACGGTGCTCTGCATGTTCCGACCTTCCTGATCGGGGAAGTGACGCTGCCGCAGCAGGCCGTCGTCGCGGCATTACAGCAGCAGGGCATCAATGTCGCTGAAGGTCCCGATGGTTCGGTTCACGCCGGCAATAGCACGGATTCCGGCCACCAGTTCACGGACAGCCAGGCCGGGAATGCGCGCACGCCGCTGAACCTGATCGGACTTCTCGGTCCTGGCGGCGGATTCGGCGGAGGCAGCGGCGGCGATCTCTCCGGCACCCAGACCCGCGTTCCCTTCATCGATCCGCAGGCGACCGAAACGGCCTCGTTGGTCGAGCGCGGCAGCAGCACCGGCACCTTCCTTACCTCAAGCAGCACCGGTCGTTTCGGCTTCGGCGGCAACAATGCCTCGATCACCACTGTCACGCTGGTCGGCGAGGCAGAAATCACCAGCAGCGGCACGCAGCAGCTGTCGGGCCTGACCTCCGGCGGCGTTGCGGTTGTTGTCACCCAGAACGGCCAGACCGTCACCGGCGTCGCCAATGGCGTCACGGTCTTCACGCTGGTATTCAACGCCTCGACCGGCGAGTATACCTTCACCCAGCTCGCTGCCCTTGACCATCCACGCGGTGCCAATTCGGCCAGCGATGTGCTTGAACTGCAATTTCGCTACACGGTCTCCGACACGAGCGGCCACACGGTTTCGGCTGTCGCGAACGTCGACATCACGGACAGCGTACCGGTTGCGGCCGTTGGTACGGCGGGTTCGGTCACCGAGGCGGCGTTGGCTGCCGGCAACGCAGCCCTGACCCATGACACCGGCGCCGCGACGGCCACCGGCTCGCTCAATATCTCCTGGGGCGCTGACAGCGCCAACACCGACAAGGGCGGCCTCGGCGATCGCTCGGTCGCCTTCACCAACGCCACGGTTGCGGCGACAGGTGAGGACAACGGCGTGCTGACCTCGCATGGCCTGGCCGTGCACACGGCGATTTTGGCCAATGGTACGCTGGTGGGTTACACCGGTGAGACTGCTCCCACGGCAACCTCCGCATCCAACGTCGTCTTCTATGCGACGGTCTCCGACACCGACAATGGCCATTATAACTTCACCCTGGTTCAGTCGCTCGATGATGCCAAGGGTTCTGACGCGATCACGCTGACCTTCGGCTATACGGCCACCGATTCCGATGGTGATACGGCCACGAACAGCTTCACCATCACCGTCGCCGACGACAAGCCTGTCGCGGCAATCGGCGATGCGGGCTCCGTCACCGAAGGTGCGCTGGCGAACGGCAACGCAAACCTGACCCATGCGACCGGCGATGCAACGGCCACCGGCTCGCTCAACATCTCCTGGGGTGCTGATAACGCCAACACCGACAAGGGTGGGGCGGGCGACCGCTCGGTTGCCTTCACCAATGCCACGGTTGCGGCGACAGGTGAGGACAACGGCGCGCTGAGCTCACACGGCCTTGCGGTTCATACGGCGATTTTGGCCGACGGCACTTTGGTCGGCTACACCGGTGAGGCGGCTCCGACGGCAACCTCTGCATCCAACGTCGTCTTCTACGCGACGGTCTCCGACACCGACAACGGCCATTATAACTTCACGCTTGTCCAGTCGCTCGATGACGCCAAGGGTTCCGATGCGATCACGCTGACTTTCGGTTACACGGCCACCGATTCCGATGGTGACACCGCCACGAACAGTTTCACCATCACCGTCGCTGATGACAAGCCTGTCGCCTCGACCGGCGATACGGGCTCAGTGACCGAAGGTGCTTTGGCGAACGGCAATGAGAACCCGCATGTCGAAGGTGATGCGAGTGCTACCGGCTCGCTCAACATCTCCTGGGGTGCTGACAACGCCAACACCAATCAGGGCGGGGCCGGCGACCGGTCTGTTGCCTTCACCAACGCTACTGTCACCACACAAGGTCAGGACGGCGAGGCACTGAGCTCGCATGGCCTTGCCGTTCATACTACGCTGCTGGCCGACGGCACGCTGGTCGGCTACACCGGTGAGGCGGCTCCGACGGCAACCTCCGCATCCAACGTCGTCTTCTATGCCACGGTCTCTGACACCGACAACGGTCACTATAACTTCACGCTGGTTCAGTCACTTGATGATGCCAAGGGTTCTGATGCGATTACGCTGACCTTCGGCTATACGGCCACCGATTCCGATGGTGACACTGCCACGAACAGCTTCACCATCACCGTCGCCGACGACAAGCCTGTCGCCGCCCTCGGCGATGCGGGGTCGGTCACCGAAGGTGCGCTGGCAAGCGGCAACGAGAACCCGCATGTCGCAACCGATGCCATCACCACCGGCTCGCTCAACATCTCCTGGGGTGCCGACAACGCCAATACGAACCAGGGCGGCGCCGGCGACCGGTCTGTTGCCTTCACCGATGCTACCGTCACGACACAAGGTCAGGATGGCGAAGCGCTCAGCTCGCACGGTCTTGCGGTTCATACGGCGATTTTGGCCGACGGCACGCTGGTTGGTTACACCGGTGATGTTGCTCCAACGGCGGCCATGGATGCCAAGGGCGCGATTGGCTCGAACATCGTCTTCTACGCAACAGTTTCCGATACCGACAACGGCCATTATAACTTCACGCTGGTTCAGTCGCTCGACGACGCCAAGGGTTCTGACGCGATCACGCTGACTTTCGGCTATACGGCAACGGACTCTGACGGCGATACGGCCACGAACAGCTTCACCATCACCGTTGCCGACGATAAGCCTGTCGCCGCCCTCGGCGATGCGGGCTCGGTCACCGAAGGTGCACTGGCAAGCGGCAACGAGAATCCGCATGTCGAAGGCGATGCGAGTGCTACCGGCTCGCTCAACATTTCCTGGGGTGCCGACAATGCCAACACCGACAAGGGTGGGGCGGGCGACCGCTCGGTTGCTTTCACCGATGCTACGGTGACCACCCAAGGTCAAGACGGCGAAGCGCTGAGCTCGCACGGCCTTGCCGTTCATACTGCGCTGCTGGCCGACGGTACATTGGTCGGGTACACCGGGGAGACCGCTCCGACGGCAACTTCCGCATCCAACGTTGTGTTCTATGCCACGGTCTCTGACACCGACAACGGCCATTATAACTTTACACTGGTCCAGTCGCTTGATGATGCCAAGGGCTCGGATGCCATCATGCTGACCTTCGGCTATACGGCAACGGACTCTGACGGCGACATCGCCACGAACAGCTTCACCGTCACCGTTGCCGACGACAAGCCTGTCGCCGCCCTCGGCGATGCGGGCTCGGTCACCGAAGGTGCTTTGGCAAGCGGCAACGAGAACCCGCATGTCGAAAGCGATGCGACCGCCACCGGCTCGCTCAACATCTCCTGGGGTGCTGACAACGCCAATACGAACCAGGGCGGCGCCGGCGACCGCTCGGTTGCCTTCACCAACGCTACTGTCACGACACAAGGTCAGGATGGCGAGGCACTGAGCTCGCATGGTCTCGCTGTGCATACGGCGATTTTGGCCGACGGGACGCTGGTCGGCTACACCGGTGAGGCGGCTCCGACGGCAACCTCCGCATCCAACGTCGTCTTTTATGCAACGGTCTCCGATACCGACAACGGTCACTATAACTTCACGCTTGTCCAGTCACTTGATGACGCCAAGGGCTCGGATGCCATCACGCTGACCTTCGGCTACACGGCAACGGACTCCGATGGCGATACGGCCACGAACAGCTTCACCATCACGGTCGCCGACGATAAGCCTGTCGCTTCGGCCGGCGATACGGGCTCAGTGACCGAAGGTGCGCTAACAGGCGGCAACGAGAACCCGCATGTCGCAACCGATGCCATCACCACCGGCTCGCTCAACATCTCCTGGGGTGCCGACAATGCCAACACCAATCAGGGTGGCGCCGGCGACCGCTCGGTCGCCTTTACCGATGCGACAGTTTCGGTAACGGGTGAGAACAACGGCACGCTCAGCTCGCATGGCCTTGCGGTGCATACGGCGCTGCTCGCTGACGGTACGCTGGTCGGTTACACCGGTGATGTTGCTCCGACGGCTGTCGCAGATGCGAAGGGCGGGATCGGTTCGAACATCGTCTTCTATGCGACGGTCTCCGACACCGACAACGGCCATTATAACTTCACGCTGGTCCAGTCGCTCGACGACGCCAAGGGCTCGGACGCCATCACGCTGACCTTCGGTTACGCGGCAACGGACTCCGATGGCGATACTGCCGCGAACAGCTTCACCGTCACTGTTGCCGACGACAAGCCTGTCGCCAGCGACGTTACGGTCGGCACAGGCAGCCTTTACGACACGACACCGACCGAGCAGATGCCGCTCCGCCCACTCGTCGAGCCGAGCGAAGGGTCGACCCCGTCGGAAGGTGCCACCGACAGCGTCAGCGGCGGATCGGGCAGCCTGTTCACTGCCGGCGCTGACGGCTTCCAGCAGGTCAGCTTCACGGATCCGACCGGCCTCAAGGGCATCTACATCGATGCCAACGGTGTCGCTCACAAGGAAGGTCTGTCCTATAGCACCACGACGGACAATCTGGGCAATACGATCTATACCGCAACCGGCAAGGAGTCGGGCCAGGTTCTCTTCACCCTGACAGTCGGTGCCGACGGCAGCTATACCTACGTGCAATCTGGCGCGTTCGCCGATGACAAGGGTTCCGACAACGAGAATTTCAAGATCTCCTTTGAAGTCACCGACGGTGATGGCGACAAGGCGACGGGCTCGCTGACGCTCAACGTTGCCGACAGCCTTCCGGTCGCCAATAATGTAACGGTCGACTCGGGCAGCCTCCATGACACCACGTCGACGTCCTCGGGGACGAATCCGTCTCCCGTCCAGCCGCTTGTCGAGCAGCCGAGCGAAGGCTCGACACCGCCGGATGGCGCCAAGAGCGACTCCGTCAGCGGCGCAGCGGGCAGCCTGTTTACGACCGGCGCCGATGGCTTCGCGCGGCTGACCTTCATCAATCCAACCGGTCTCAAAGCCATCAACATTGATGAAAACGGCGTCGCTCACAGGGAAGGTCTATCCTATAGCACTTCGAGGGACGACTCCGGCGACACGATCTACACCGCGACCGGCAAGGATTCCGGCCACGTCATCTTCACGCTGACCGTCCACGCCGATGGCAGCTATACCTATGTCCAATCCGGCGCGTTTGCCGATGCCAAGGGCTCCGACAACGAGAACTTCAAGATCGGCTTCGAAGTCACCGACGGTGATGGCGACAAGTCGACCGGCTCGCTGACGCTCAACGTCGCCGATAGTCTCCCGGTCGCCAGCGCTGTTACAGCTGAGCATCTCGTCAACGACGATATGTTCACGGGCGGTAATCCCGACCAGACCGATGAATATAAAAGCGTGAGCGGCAACGTCGGCAGCCTGTTCAACATGGGTGCGGATGGGTTCAAAAGTGTCGCGATCGCCCATTCGGATCTGCCGAAGCTGACCACGATCTACACCGACGCAAATGGCGTCGCGCATCAGGAAGCCGCGACCTGGAGCAAGGCGCAGGTCGCCGACGGCAGCACGACCTGGATCGCCAGCAGCGAGCATAATCAGACCGTTGCTACGTTGACCATCAATGCCGACGGCTCTTATACGTTTTCGACCGGAGCGCCGCTCGCGCATCCGACTTCGCAAGACGCCGAAGAGACCCTGTCCCTGACATTCAACTTCACCGTCACCGATGGCGACGGCGACAAGGCAACGGGCTCGCTGACGGTTGGCGTCAAGGACGACGTGCCGATCGCCCACACGGTTGACAATACCGCTTCACCGCTCAACGACGATGCGCAGGCTGGTGGAAACCAGGACGTCAACGATGCCAACGCCCATAGTGTCTCGGGCGCTGCCGGTGCCCTGTTCAGCGCCGGCGCCGACGGTTTTGCCAGTGTCTCGATCGATCAGTCCAGCCTGCCGGCCTTGAAGACGATCTATGTCGACGCCAACGGTTTCGCGCAGCAGGAAGACGTTACCTGGGGCAAGCCGACGATTTCCGGCGGTGCGACCACCTGGGTCGCTTCCAGCGCCAATCACGACGCGGTCGCCACGCTGACCATCAGTGCCGATGGCTCCTACACGTTCAGCACCAGCGCGCCGCTCGTTCATCCGACCTCCGGCACGACGGAAGAAAGCTTGCCGCTGACCTTCACCTTCACGGTGACGGACGGCGACAACGATACGTCGACCGGCTCGCTGACCCTGCATGTCACGGATGACGTGCCGCTCGCAAACAGCGTCACCGTCACCAGCGTGACGTTGAATGACGATGCCCTGAAGGGCGGAAATCCCGACACGGTCGGCGTAGCCGATACCGATACGGTCAGCGGCGCAAGCGGCACGCTCTTTACGGGTGGCGCGGATGGCGTGCATCAGGTGGCGCTCGGAACAACGACTGACTTCAGCGCCATCTATACCGGCAAGGACGGCTTTGCCCATGTCGAGTCGGTCGTCTGGGGTAACCCGACGACGGCGGCGGGCGGCGAGACGATCTGGGTCGCGACGGGCAAGGACAGCGGCCAGACGGTCGCAACGCTGACGATCGGCACGGATGGTTCCTACAGCTTCACGCTCAGTGCACCGGTCGCTCACGGCGCAAGCCAGATTGCGGAAAATACGCAGGATCTGACGTTCAACTTCACTGTCACCGATGGCGACAGCGATACGGCCAGCGGCGCGCTGACGGTCACCGTCAAGGATGATGCACCGATCGCCTATAAGGTTGATGCCACCTCGACGCCGCTCAACGACGATGCGCAGGCACATGGCAACCCAGACGGCGGCAGCGCGGACGTCAACACGATCAACGGCGATGCAGGAGTCCTGTTCTCCGCCGGCGCCGATGGCGTCAAGAGCGTGTCGATGGACAGCCTCCCGACACTGAAGGCGATCTACCTCGACAGCCACGGCATCGGCCACCAGGAATCCGTGACGTGGGCATCGTCTTCTGCGAACGGTGTGACGACCTGGACGGCAACCGGCGCCTCCAGCCATGCCACTGTCGCAGTTCTGACGATTGGCTCTGACGGCTCCTACAGCTTCGCCGCGGATGCACCGCTCGTTCATTCGACCTCGTCGACCACCGAAGACAGCCTGACGCTGAATTTCGGCTTCACCGTCACGGACGGAGACGGCGATGCAGCAAAGGGTTCGCTGGCGATCGCCATCACCGACGACGTCCCGGTTGCCTCCGGCACGACCGTTGCGGTCAGGGCCGACGAAGGCGACATCTACAATCTGCTGTCGCACGGCAACAGCCCGCTCGATGGCACACATGACGGATCGTCCTCGCAGCCGGCGCTGTTTGGCCTCGGCTTCGCCGCGACGGTATCCGGCTCGGTTGCTTCCACCGTCTCCTTTGGTGCCGACGGCGCAGCAGTCGGCGGTGGGTTCAGCTTCACGGCCAATGCCACGTCGACCCTTGCCGCTCTGCATCTGACCTCGGGTGGCGAAGTGCTCTCCTATGCCGTGGTCAACAACGTGATCATCGGCTATGTCGATAATGATCATCACAGCGGCTATAATCCGCTTTTCGACCGTCCGGTCCTGTCGCTGACGCTTTCCGGCGACGGCAGCTTCACCTTCCAGCAGTACGATCAGCTCGACAACGTCGCCGGAGCCGGTAACGACCTGCGCTCGGGCACTGGTTCGATCTCGGCCATCGACTTCGGCTCGGTCATCCAGGCGACCGACGGCGACGGCGACAGCGTAACGCTGACCGGTGCTCTGAAGGTCACCATCGTCGACGACGCGCCGAAGGTCGATCTGGCCCTCACGGGTTCGATCACGATCGACGAGAGCGGCAGCGGCGACAACGATGTCAGTGCCAGCAATTCGGTCAGGAGCTTGTTTGCCGGCATCACTGGCGGCAACGACCCCCATATGTCGACGGTCTACGCGCAGCACAATGTTGTCTCTCCGTCGGTTTCGATGGGTGCAGACGATGCGTCGGGCGCAACGAGCAGTCTGACGCTCCATATCGACAATGCCGACTCCGGTCTGACGACGACTGCAGGTCAGGCGATCACGCTCTCGCAGATCGCCGACGGCACGGTTGTCGGCAAGATCGCCGACGGCGAAATCGCCTTTGCGATCCGCATCGACGACGGCGGCAAGGTCAGCATCGCCCAGTACATGGCGCTTGCCAATCCGAACCCGTCCAAGTCGGACGGCGACTTGGTCGATCTCAACGGCAAGCTCTCGGCTGTGCTGAGCGCGACCGACAGCGATGGCGACACCGTCAGCACGTCCGTTTCCATTGGCGGCAGCATTCACTTCGATGATGACGGCCCGTCGATCGGCAACGCCGTCTCGACGAAGACTCTCGCCGAGCACGATCTTGTGACGAATTCCGGTTCGCTGTCGCCCTCTGGCATCAGCACGGGCACGGTTGCGCTCAATCTCGCCTTTGGCGCCGACGGCCCGGCTGCGCATGCGGTCACCTTCGTGGCGCGTTCGAACGGCAGCTATTTCAGCGCGAGCTACGGCAACAACCAGACGCTTGACGCGACCAAGCTCAGCTCTGGCGGCCATGCATTGTCCTACTCGGTCAGCAGTGACGGCATGACGCTGATCGCCTATACAGGCAGCAACGCCGCCGACCAGTCGAGCTGGGTGTTCAAGGTTGCCCTGTCCCAGGACAGTGGCCACGCCAGCGGCGCCTATAACTTCACGCTTTACAAGGCGCTCGACGACGTCAACGGCCAAACCAACCTCTCGGATATCAAGCTGACTTTCCAGGTTGCCGGCCATGACGGCGACGGCGACACGACGAAGGGGACACAGAGCTTCTCGGTCGATGTCACCGACGACGGCCCGTCCATTTCGTCTTTCGCGGTCGACAAGACCCAGGCGATCACCGTGGACGAACATGGACTGACGGCTTCCTCCCCGGTCAGCGCCACGACCGGAACGCATTCGATCGTCACGGCGACCGTCAATGCCGGCGCCGATGGCCTGGCCTCGCAGGTCTATTCCCTGCAGGTCGGCAACAATGCGAATTCTGGCCTGTCGACCATCGACAATCATGCGATCACCCTGCAGCAGCAGGCGGCCAGTACGGTCAACGGCGTCTATACCGGCGCCGACGGCAAGACGCACATTGCCTTTACGATCTCCATCGACTCCGGCAGCGGCGCACTCAGCGTCACTGAAAACGTCGCATTGAAGGACATCGTCAACAACAACCCGGTCGACCACCTGAACCTTGCAACCGGTTCCCTGAGCGCGGTGGTGACGGTGATGGATGGCGACGGCGATACGGCAAGCAAGTCTGCCGACCTGTCTGGCGTCATCACCTTCAAGGACGACGTTCCGACCATCGGAAGCGTGAGCATCGGCGGCGTCGGTGAAAACGACCTGGCGACGACGCATCCGTCCGCCACGGGCTCGCTGGCAATCAGCTTCGGCGCCGACGGCGCCAAGAGTGTCGCCTTCAGCAGCGCATCCGCCGCAAGCAACGTGACCGGCCCGAGCGGCCTCTCGTCGAACGGCAAGCCGCTGGCCTACGCCTTCATCGGCAGCCTGCTGGTGGCCTATACCGGATCGATGCCGACAGCGGCGGACGCGGCCAACGTCGTCTTCACCGTGGCGCTTGCGGTCGCAGGCTCCGGCTCTTATGCGTTCACGCTCCTCCAGCCGCTCGATCATTCCGGCGCTATTGCTGCCAATGGCAGCCATGCGATCGACCTGACCTTTGGCTACACGGCGACGGACGGCGACAATGATACGGCAAGCGGCAGCTTCACGGTCGAAGTGAACGCGGCCGGCACGGTAACCGGTCAGACGATCGACTATTCCGCCATCTCGACCGGCGTTACTGTCAACCTCTCCGACGTCAGCCAGACGGTAGGCTCGCAGACGATTGCCGCCAACATGGCAACCGATGCCGGCACAACTCATGTGGTCGGCAGGGACAATGTGGCCGGTATGACGCATGTCATCGGCACCAGCGGCGACGACACGCTGATTGGCGGTGCCGGCGATACGCTGACGGGCGGTGCAGGCAACGATACTTTCGTGGCTACCAGCGGAACGGTCACCGTCACCGATCTTCACGACAAGGACATCGTCAAGGTTCTGAACGGCGCGACCGCTGCCATCACCGCCACCGGCGATTGGACCGCAACGAGCGACACGGTCAACAGCGGGACGGCAACGATCAATGCCAACGGCCATAACATCGACCTGTCGGCTGCCGGCGGCAATGGTTGGACACTGACCAATGCCGGCAATGCAACCGGCGTAACCCTGGTCGGTTCGAACCACGGCGACACAATCATCGGCGGTTCCGGCGACGATATCATCAGGGCCGGCACGGGCTCTGACACCATCGATGCCGGCGCCGGCAACGACAAGATCTATATGTCCGCCGATCTTGCCGATGCCGCGGCCTATGGTCCGCGCAGCTTCGACCTCGGCGCCGGCATCAAGATCGATGTTTCGCTCGACCACATGTCCGGTACCGGCGACAGCGTCAACGGCGGCGCCGGCGACGATAGGCTCTATCTGCAGGGTTCCGGCTCGAACGGCTACGTCCTCGACTACCGCTCCACCTCCGGCCTGCAGCTCCAGGGCGTCGAACACATCGTTGGCACCGACAGCAACGACCTGATTGCGGTCTCCAAGACCTATATGAGCGATGCAGTCGGCGGTGGCGTGACCATCGACGGCGGTGCGGGCGACGACGTCATCTTCGGTGGCGCTGGTAACGACACACTGATCGGCGGCGCTGGCAACGACATCATCGTCGCCGGCACGGGCAACGACACCATCCTCGGCGGTACGGGCAGCGACAAGATCTACTACACCGTGGGCTCCGGCAACGACCGTATCGACGGCGGTGCGACCCTGGTTGGCGGTAAGGAAACCGACATCGACGAACTGCATATCGTGAGCGATGGCAACGGCCACACCTACACGATCGGCGAGATCGCCCTCGGCGATGCCGGCAATATTGCGTCGGCTGACGATCATGCCGATCTGACCATCGGCGTCAGCGGCGGCGGCAGCGTCCGTGCCGACGGCATCGAGGACCTGTACCTCGATCTTAGCGGCAGCGCCGGCAACACGGTCGTCTTCGGCAATGTCAGCGATACGGCACTGGCGCCCGACACGATCGTCGTCAACAGCGGCAGCGGCAACGATACGTTCGACATGACCGGCCTTACCGGCAATGTCCACATCGTCATCAACGACAGTGATCCCGTTGCAACCGCGGGCAGCGACACCGACACGCTGAAGCTTGCCGGCAAATGGGCCGACTGGACGGTTACGCACACCGGTGTCGACGACGGCACCGGCAGCTACACGCTGACGAACGGTGCGGAGACGATCACCGTCACCAATGTCGAGCAGTTCACCTTCATGGGTGAAAACGGCGGTGCCGGCGGCACGCTGTCGCTCAGCCAGCTGATGAACGTCGCGCCCGTGGCAAACAACTTCACTGCCTTGAGCGCGATGATTGAGGACAGCTCGAGCGAGACGGTCGAAGGCTTCATTCTGCACGGCAATCATGCAACGGATGCGAACACCAACAAGTTCGATACGCTGACGGTCGTCGGCATCAGTGCGGGAACGACGCCGTCTGCGGTCGCCAATGTGGCGGGCTCCGACCCGACCGTTGTTGACGGCACCTACGGCAAGCTGACCATCTACGCCGACGGCACTTACAGCTACACGCTCGACGACACGAAGAATGCGACCAACTCCCTCAGCCAGGGCGAACAGGTCAAGGAGGTCTTCGACTATACCGTTCAGGACGCCCACGGCGTCCAAAGCTCCGCGACGGTCACGATCAATGTCATCGGTACAAACGATGCGCCGATCGCCGTTGCCGAGGCGGCTTCGGTGACGGAGGACACAGCAGTCACGGCGACCGGCAGCCTTCTCGCGGGGGCCAGCGACGTCGACCATCTGGACGTCCTTTCGGTTGCCAAGGTCGGTGACGTTACCGACGGCCATGCAGGCGTTGCCGGCACCTACGGCACGCTGACCTGGGACAGCACCAGCGGTGAATACACCTATGTCCTGAACAATGCCGATCCCGCCGTGCAGCATCTCATCCCGAACGAGACGCTGACCGACACGTTCACCTTCACGATCACCGACAATCACGGTGCCACCAGCACCCAGACGCTGACGGTGACGATCAACGGTTCTGACGATTTCCCGGTCATCATCGGTGCACAGGATGCTGGTGGCCATACCGTTGCCTCCAACCTTCTGGTCGACGGCGATTTCGCCCATGCGACGGCATCCGCCTGGACGAATGGCGGCGGCTTCATCTGGGCGACCGAAGGCACCGGCTGGACGATTTCCGGCACCGAGCCGGGCCAGACCGGCGTGCGGCTTGAAGAAATTGCCAGCAACTATAACGGCGTTACCTCGTCCAACGGCGCGCCGATGGTTGATCTCGGTGCTTCTCCGGGCAATATCGCGATTTCGCAGACCGTCCACGGCTTGACCGATGGTGCCAGCTACGTTCTGAGCTTCGAATATGGCACGCCGGCCAATGGCACCGCAGCCGTACAGGTCTGGTGGAATGGAGAGCTGGTCGATACGCTGACCCCGACGCCTGGCGCCGGGCCTATGTCGACCATCACCCTGCCGCTGACGGCACACGGCAGCGACAACACGATCTCTTTCGTCGAAGTCGGCACTGCCAGCGACAACACCGGCACCTATCTCGCCAATGTCTCGCTGACCGCCGCATCGGCAACCTCGCTGCCAGTCATCGCCGATGCGATGAACGAGAACGATACCCACAGTTTCACTTTCGGTTCGGCTCAGTTCAACTACGGCGCCGATGGTCAGGGCACCACGGGTGCGCTCACCTTCGACACCACGCATGCAGTGGTCTCCGGTCCCCAAGGCATCACCCTCGGTATGCCGCAGTTGAGCTTCGATGGTTCGACTATCACGGTGACCCCGGGTACGGCCTTCGACGCGCTTGGCGCCGGCGAGATCGCCAAGATCAGCATTCCCTTCGAAGTGACGGATCGCAACGGCAGCGTCACCTCCGGGGTCTACGAGCTGACCGTCACCGGCACCGATGACGCGCCGGTCATCCTGGCATCGAGCCAGACAAGCGGTTCGGTCGTCGAGCAGGGCCTGGATGCAAGCGGTCATGCGGTTGGGACCTCGACGGTTTCAGGCATCATGGCAAGCAGTGACGTCGATCATGGTGATACAGCGACCTGGTCGATCGTCTCGGATCAGACGACTGTCTCGTCGGTGCATGGCACCTACGGCACGCTGCAGATGGACGCAGGCTCCGGCAAATGGACCTACACGATCGACGAAAAGGCGGCCGACTCGCTGCAGCTCGGCGATCAGAAGGTCGACAGCTTCACGGTCGAAGTCGCGGACGGCCACGGCGGCATCGCGACACAGCAGGTCAACATCACCGTCAACGGCTCGAATGATGCACCCGTAATCAGCGGCGCGGCAACCGGTTCGGTCGCGGAAGCCGGCGTCAACGTCGCAGTGAGCGCGGGCACGGTCTCGGGCTCTCTGACGGCGAGCGACGTCGACGACACGTCCTTCACCTGGTCGGTTGTCGATCCGAAGAACAGCGCCAACAGCGCCGGTTCCGAGGTTGGAGCCTATGGCACGCTGAGCGTCGATCAGACTGGCAAGTGGACCTATGTTCTGGATCAGTCGAAGGCCGATCCGCTGACAGCGTCGGATCAGAAGCACGACGTCTTCACGGTGCAGGTCAGCGATGGCCATGGCGGCGTCACGACCCAGACGGTCGATGTGACGGTCAACGGCACCAACGATGCGCCGACGTTTACCGGCGATACCGGAAGCATTCTGGAGGGCAGTACCACCCCGATCAGCGGCGCGATCGTCGTTTCTGACGTCGATGCAAACCAGAGCTCCTTCACGACCGCGTCTTCAAACTCGATCGCGGGCGCACACGGGACATTCACCTTCACCAATGATGGTTCCGCGACTGGAACTTGGACCTATGCGCTGAACAACAATGACACGGCGGTTCAAGCGCTGACGGCTGGCGCAAAGCTGACCGATACCCTGGCTCTCACCTCGGCCGACGGAACGCCGCACAACGTTACCGTCACGATTACGGGCGTCGATAACCCGCCGGTCTTTGGCACGGGAACGACGACTGGGTCGGTGACGGAGGATGCATCCTACAGCGTGGGTTCGGAGCTGATAACGAATGGTGATTTCCAGAATTATTACTTCTCCGGAACTCACAGCTATCCAACCAACTGGTCACTCACCGGGTCAGTCTACGATGTGAATGGCGGCCGGCTTGATTCCACGTCAGCAATGCTTGTCTCAAATACCAGTTCCATCAACTCGCTTTCGCAGACAATATCTACGGTTGTTGGGCAGACATATCAGCTCAGCTTCTACATGCAGGATTTTGCCACTAGCCTACCCGGCGGGGCAGCGGCAATTTTCGATGTCACGACAGGATCTCAAACGCAGGCCATCAGCTACACGTACTCTAACTCCGGCAATAGTCCCTACGTACTCTATACGGTCAATTTCGTTGCAACGAACTCGAGCACCTTGATTAAATTCTGGTCTCCGTACCAGCCGTTCGGCTCGTTCAACATCGACGATGTCTCGGTAAAGGCGGTTTCCGGAACACCAGGTATTGAGACGACGACGGGGTCGATCGCATTCACGGATACGCATGCATCTTATACCCATACGGTTAGCTATGCGACACCTGCTGGCAGTAGCTACTACGGTACGTTTGCCGCGAGCGTCGACAACACGAATAACAAGGTTAACTGGACTTTCAGTGTCAACGATAGCGCGATCCAATCACTGGGTGCCAATGATCATATCAATCAGACTTATACCCTAACACTCAGCGATGGCCATGGTGGAACGGTCACCAAGGATGTCGTCGTGACGGTGAATGGAACCAATGATGCGCCGACACTGAGCAATGTTGCCGCGACGGCCTCCTATAATGCAGGAAATGCCGCGATAGTTCTGTCAAGCACGACGACCGCGAATGACGTCGACAATACGACACTGACATCGGCCAAGGTTTCGGTATCTGGTGGCTTTATCGGCGGTGACACACTGACAGCGACCGTCACGGGAACATCGATTACGGCAAGCTACAATGCTGCAACCGGTGTACTGACGTTGACGGGCAACGACACGTTGGCGCATTACCAAGCAGTCTTGGACAGCGTGACGTTCTCATCTACGAGTTCTAGCACGACCACCAGGACGATCAGCTGGTCTGTCAATGATGGAACAATCGATAGTAGTGTAAGTACGACGACGATCACCGTTGCTCCACATGTAAATGTGGCGCCGGTGTTGGATCTGGACACCGCAGCGAGCGGAAGCGATGAATTGTTGACTTACACAAGGCAGACCACCGTTAATCTGGTGCCGCGTGCTCTTGTCACGGACTCCGACTCGTCCAATTTTAATGGTGGAACTCTTACCATCAGCTCGCCGGGTGCTTCGGACAAGTTGAGCATTCTGAATCAAGGAATGTCGTCTGGTAAAATTGGTGTGAGTGGAAGCAATGTGACTTACGGTGGGACGAAAATCGGCACTTATACGTCAAGCGATGGGGGCGCAACGCTGACGATTACATTTACTTCGAACAGCGCTACACCCACCGCAATAACGGCACTCTTGAAAGACATTCAATTCAATTCGAACTCGAACTCGGGAGATGGCAGGATTGTTAGTTTCACCATCACCGACGGGGATGGTGGATCAGCTTCCGCGAACGTCACGCTGCAGGCTCCGAGTATGCCTGCCGGCACCTCCGGCGAGGCCATCAACCTTGCGCTTGCAGATCCATCGCATCATGTCGGCGCGGTTACGTTGAGCGTTGCTGGCCTTCCGGCTGGCTGGGTGCTCAGCGAAGGCACACACAACGCCGACGGCACCTGGACCGTGGTGACGAACAATCCGTCCTCGCTGACGGTGACTTCGCCCGATGGCGTAACCGGTGCGGTGGTTCTCCAGGTCACTGAGACTTGGACCAATGCCGATGGTTCGACCGGAATGGCCACCGTGGCCGACAACGTCGAAGCCTACGCCAAGGGTTCGCCGATCTTTGCCTGGTCGGGCGACGACACGCTGACCGCATCGAGTGGCAACGACACGCTGGTGTTTGCAAACACTATCGGCACAGACGTCGTGCACAAATTCGATGTGGCGCATGACAAGATCGACCTGATCGGCTTTGCGGGCTTCAACAGCTTCGCCGATGTTCTGGCCCATCTGTCCAGCGATGCCTCCGGCAATGCCGTCATCACACTCGGCAATGGCGAGACCATTACCCTGGCAGGTGTCAGCGCTGCGGCGCTGACCGCAGACGACTTCCTCTTCAACGAAGCGGTCGTAACGCACAATAGCGGAGACATGGTGGTTGCCGACGGTGCGCTGATGCCATTCAGCGGTACGCTCGACAACACCGGCAGCATCCATATCTCTTCGGCTGGCAGCGAGACGGACTTCGAAATCGTCCAGCAAGGTCTCACGCTGACCGGCGGCGGCAAGGTGACACTGTCCGACAGCGCATCCAATGTCATCTTCGGCAGCAGCGACCACGTTACGCTGACGAATGTCGACAACACCATCTCCGGCGCCGGCCAGATCGGCGACGGCCACCTGACGCTGGTCAATGCGGGCACGATCATTGCCGACGGCAGCCACGCGCTCGTCATCGACACCGGCGCCAATGCGGTGAGCAACACCGGCACGCTGGAGGCGACCGGGACGGGTGGTCTCCATATCCACAGCGATGTCGTCAATAACGGCCTGCTGTGGGCGAATGGCGGCGACGTCAATCTCGACGGCAATGTTAGCGGCACCGGCACCGTGCTGGTGTCGGGTCACGCAGGCCTTGAAATCGGCGGCTCGTTCAACGAGGCGATCACGCTTGGCAAGGACGCTCAGGCTACGATCACGATCGACCACGCGGCCGCCTTCACCGGCACGATCGCCGGCCTCGACGGCAACGACGCCTTGCGGTTCGGCGACATCTCGGCCGCGACCGCCAGCTTCTCCTATACGGAGAACGCGGCGAAGACCGGCGGCGTGCTGACCGTCACCGATGGCACCCATACCGCCTCAGTCGGTCTTACGGGCGAGTATTCGGCCAGTGACTTCTCGCTGGGTCACGACGGTACATCTGCCGAGATCGACTTCAGCGGGATCGGCCATCTCTACGGGACAGACGGCAACGACACCCTGACAAGCGGCGGCGGCTACATCATGACGGGCGGCGCCGGTGCGGATACCTTCGTGCTCGATGCCAAGGCCCTGCACAACCTCAACATGGCGGATGTCATCACCGACTTCAGCCCGAAGGGAGACGGTGACAAGCTGGATGTCTCGAACCTGCTCAATGCGCTGGTCGGCGAACATCCGGGCATGACCGAGGCGAGTGCGGTTGCGTCGATGACCGCCGAGGTCGATACTGCAGCGAATTCGACGAAGATCAGCGTCAACACTGGTTCGGAGACCCATGTGGTCGCCACGCTGCAGAACTACGCGCCGACAGGCCACGATGCCGTCCACGTGCTGTTCAACAATCACGAGGAGCAGCTCGCAACCCATACGCAGACTGCCGGCGCGTGACGCCTTTTCGCTGGCACCGAAAGCTCGAAACGGCGCGTCCAAGACGCGCCGTTTTTCATTGAAATGGAAGCGGTAGCGATGGCCCAAGCAATGTGTCTAACGGGAAGCGTGCTCAATCCGCGGATGCTAGTGAGGATGGTATTAGGTAGGGCTGATCACCGGACATTGGTCAGGTGGCATTGCACACCTAAAAAGCCCCACCGACCGGGCGGCCGTTCACATCCTATCAAGAGCCTACTGTTCTGCGGTATTCGTCGCGTCACCGAGGTTACGTGATGGGAGGACGCATTGCCGAAGGTATGACTGAAGTATCGAACCTGTTCCAGCTGCACAACCGGTGCACAAAAGCGTTCGGCGGCAAATGTCAATCTCGCTCAATCTCGATTCGAAGGTCGCGGATCAGGGCCTCGCGTCTGGCGAGTGCATCGATAGCGCCGTCGGCGAGAACCCGCGCGACGAGATTGAGCAGACCCTCGCAGAAGACGATGTAGGCACCCATGCTGTTGCTGAAAAAGCTGCTGGCGTGCGGTACCAAAAACGCGTGACGGGAAGGTGGGACGAGCGGAGAAGATCGGGTGTCCGTTACGGCGATGACCTCAAGCCCCCGCCGAGCACCGACGGCTGCGACTTCGGCGACATTGCGCGTATAGGGCGCGCAACTCGCAACGATAAGGACATCGCCGGGTTCGAGCTGGGCAAGCCCCTCCGCTTCGCCGAGGCGCGGTGCATCGAGCAGGGCAACGTCGCTCCTCAACATCGCCAATCCATAGGTAAAAAAGCTCGCAAACGCATGAAACTGGCGTACGCCGTAAACACGAACGCGCCGCGCGCGCGCGAGCCTGTCTGCCGCGGCTCGTAATTCGGAACCGTCCAGTTGCGCGAGAAAGCCATCAATATTGGTTTTCGATTCAGCTGCCAGTTTCTCGAAAACATGGATTTCCTCGTCGGCTTCCTCCTTGATCGAGATCAGCCGGCCAGCCTGACGGCTGTAGAAATAGCGGCCGTCATCGGAAATCGCTTCCCGGAAGACATCCTGAAAATCCCCGAAGCCGCCGTAGCCCAGCCGCTTGGCGAGCCGGGTCAAGGTGGATGGGTTGATGCCGAGCCCGTCGGCCAGCTCGGAAATCGTACGGACTGCCGTCTGCTCGGGCGTATCGACAAGCCGGGAGAGAACCCCGAGCGCCTTTCCCCCCAGCGAAAGATCGGTGTTGCCGCGCCTGATGTCCACCGTCAGCGCTCGAAGTTCCTCCAGTGTTTGTGGACGCGGGGAGCTTTTCGATGCGCTTAGCGTGGTCATTCATCTTGCCTCATGCGGGACTGAGCGCATCGCTCTTGAAGCGGAAACGCGGAGAAGTATCGTTTCCATCATAGATCGTGCAATCGACCTTGTCCGTACCGATCTTGAAGCAGGCGGTTGCCAGCGTGTTTTCATTGTCCGGATCGTCCGGCTGCTGGCGATGGATCGGTAAGGCCTTGTTTGTCGTATCGTGAAGGATGGCGAGAGGGTCGATGCTGCCGTCGGCTTCCGCGATCATTGCATCGGCCCGTTCCTGGCGCGAGTTCGAAGAAGCGGTAACGACCTGCTGCTCTGTGCGGATATCCTCATGGATCAGGTGATTGGCGTGGCTGGAGGGGCGGCGCACGGTCTGGACGGAGAGATGTTTGTGGGTGAATTCCAGGCTGAGGATATCGGCCTCCCCGGATCGGGCAAGCGTCAGATGAAAAGCACCGGCACGCGGCGCGGCATTGACCCGTTCGACCGCCTCGTCCAGAGAGCCGCAATCGAGAAGCGTGCGGGTTACGATCATGCGCGGCAGGCCTTCGCCGGTCTCACGGGAGCGGATATTGTTGACCGTCACGACCAGGCCGGCATCGTTGACGGCAAAGGTGTGGCCGGGAAGGGAGGCCGGATAGACGAATGCCGTAAAAGCTCGGCCCTTGGACGGGCGCACGGTCGCGAGCGCGCAGCCGCGGCGCAGACCGGGGTCGCCATCCTCGTTGTGAGCGATGATAGGTTCAGCGCCGGGGATTTGTACGGTCGTGCAGCCATCCGGGCTCATGGCCCAGATGTCGCCGCGGCAGTTCCACGCGAAAACATCGTCCAACGGCAATTCCAGGCCCGCTGCCAGCCCGCGCAACTCCTCGAAGTAGTGAGGAAAACGCGTCTCGGTCAGCTTTCTTGCAGCCTGCACGCTATCGCGGTTTTTAGAATCGGTCACATGTGCCCAGGCATGGGTACGGATCAGATGGGCATGGGCGGCTTGGGCGCCGTGGCGGCCAAGCTGGAGGCCGATTTCGAACGGCGCGCCGGCAATCTCGATGCTGGAAAGCCGGTGGAATTTATCAATGGACATGCTGAAGGAACTCACGAAGGCGGGGATTTTCGGGATTGTCGAGCAGGGTAGCCGGATTACCATCGACCGTGATCTTGCCGCCCTCCATGAAGATCAGCCGCGTGCCGACCTGTCGGGCAAACGCGATCTCGTGCGTGACGACGATCATTGTCATGCCTTCTTCCGCGAGCGACTGCATGACCTTGAGCACTTCCTGGCGAAGTTCGGGATCGAGCGCCGAGGTCGGCTCGTCGAAGAGCATCAGCTTCGGCTTGACCGCGAGCGCGCGGGCGATCGCTACGCGTTGTTGCTGGCCGCCCGACAATTCGGAGGGGTAGTGATGGCCCCTCTCCGCCAGCCCCACTTTCGCGAGCAGTGTTTTGGCGTGCGCGGTTGCTTCGGCTTTGCCCAGGCCGCGGACGCGGCGAGGGCCGAAGGCGACGTTTTCCAGGGCCGTCATCTGCGGGAAAAGATTGAACTGCTGGAACACCATGCCCGCTTCCTGGCGGATGAGACGCACGCGCGAACGTCCCTCGCGAACGCTGATATTGTCGACAACGAGATCGCCGCCATCGATTTCCTCCAGCGCATTGATGCAGCGCAGAAGGGTGGACTTGCCAGAGCCGGACGGGCCGATCAGCACCACGACCTGGCCGGCCTCGATGTTGAGATTGACATCCTTGAGGACTGTAATCGGGCCGAAGGTCTTGGTGACGTTTCTGAATTCCACGATGCTCATAGGATGCGCATCCTCTTTTCGGTGAAGCGGAGGGCAAAGGTCAGGATGCCGGTCATGATGAGGTAGAGGATGGCGACCGCCGTCCATATCTCGACGGCACGGAAATTGGCGGCCATGATCTCCTGTCCTTGCCGCGTCAACTCGCCGACACCGATGACAATGAAGAGCGAGGTGTCCTTCAGGCTGACGATGAATTGATTGCCGAGCGGCGGGATCATGCGGCGAAAGGCGATCGGCCCGACGACATAGGCCAGCACCTTCCACATCGGCAGGCCGAGTGCGAGCCCGGCTTCCTGGAGGCCCTTGCTGACGGAAAGCAGCGTGCCGCGAACGATTTCCGCTATATAGGCGCCTGCATTGACGACGATGGCGGTGATCGCTGCCGTCATGGGGTTGACGCGGATGTCAGCCAGCATCGGCAAGGCGAAATAAATGAACATCACCTGCACGACGATAGGTGTGCCGCGAATGATCTCCACATAGATGAAGGCGATGGCATTGAGCAGCCAGTTGCCATAGGCGCGCATGAAACCCGCGACGGCGCCGACGGCGATGCCGCCGACGAGACCCGCTAGTGCGATGAGAACGGTCAAGCGAGCACCGCCGAGAAGAGCGGGCAGTGCATCGATGACCACCGACCAGTCGAATTGCATTGGAATACTCCCGTGGACTGCGCGCCGGAGGAACCGACGCGCATAAGGCTACCGGGCGATCAGAGCTTCGGCTCGGCGCCGAACCACTTCTTGTAGATGGCCGTGTAGGTGCCGTCCTTCTTGAGCTTGGCAAGCGACGTGTTGACCTTGGCGACGAGGTCGCTGCCCTTCGGAAAGGCCATGCCGTATTGCTGGGCCATCATCTGCTCGCCGACAGCCTTCACCTTTCCGCCGCCGGCCGTCTTGATGTAGTAGAGCACGTTCGGCGTATCATGCATGGCGGCGTCGACACGGCCGGTCTGGAGCTCCATGTAGGCGTTGTCGACATTCGGGAACTGGCGCAGTTCGGTGTCCTTGAAATTGGCCTTGGCGTAGTCGGCGGCCGATGTGCCGGTCTTGATCGCCAGCGTCTTGCCTTTCAGGTCGGCGGGGCCGGTGATCTTGCTATCGGTCGGGACCATCAGCAGAAACCCGCTGTCGTAATAGCCGTCGGAAAAGTCGATGACTTTCTTGCGTTCGTCCTTGATGGTGATGCCGGCAAGGCCGACATCCACCTGCTTGGTCTGCAATGCCGGGATGATGCCGTTGAAGTCCATCGGCTGAAGCGTGTAGCTGACGCCGATATCCTTGGCGACCGCATCCCACAGATCGATATCGAAGCCGACATATTTGTCGCCCTGCTTGAATTCGAACGGCACGAAAGCGGTGTCGGTGGCAACGATCAGATCCTTGGCCAGAACCGGGCTGAAGGAGAGGGCTGCGGCGAAAGCGCCGATCAGCAAATGACGAATACGCTGTTTCATGGAAGTTCCCTTTATTGTTGATGCGTCTAAAGTTTGCTCATTGACGCTATATGCAAATATAGAATGCTTTTAGGAGTTTGTCGCATTGAAAATTTGCACAGATGAAGTCTTTGCATTGAAAATAATGCATGCAATGGGTGGCATCCATCTTCACGCTGGCCGGCGTCGCGCACCCATGAAAGACCGAACAGCAAAAGCCCGCGCTGTAAGACAGCGCGGGCCTTCTCCAGAGGTCATCCGTCTTTTGTACAGCCCTCAAATGGAGGCGATTGCGGCCTCGATGGCATCTCCCAGTCTTTCGACGATCGCCTCGACGTCGTCTTTCCCGACGATGAAAGGCGGGGCAAGCAGAACGTGGTCGCCGTTCTGTCCATCGATGGTGCCGCCCATCGGGTAGACCATCAGACCGCGCGTCATGGCTTCCTTCTTGATCCGCGCATTGAGTTTCAGTCCGGCGTCAAACGGTTTCTTCGTCGTGCGATCCTTCACGAGTTCCACGCCACGGAAAAGGCCGCGGCCGCGAATGTCGCCAACATGGTGGTGGTTTCCCAGCCGCTCGACAAGGCATGCTTCCAGATAATTCCCCATGTCCCTGACATTGCCGAGCAGGCCGTCCCGCTTCAGGATGGTTTGCACCGCAAGCCCCGCGGCGGCGGCCATCGGATGGCCCATATAGGTATGGCCGTGCTGAAAGAAGCCCGATCCGAGCGCGAATGCATCGAAGATGCGTTTTGACAGCAGCACCGCGCCGACCGGCTGATACCCACCGCCGAGACCCTTGGCGATGGTCATGAGGTCTGGCGCGACCCCATCCTGCTCGCAGGCATGCAGCGTGCCGGTGCGACCCATGCCGCACATCACCTCGTCGAGGATCAGCAGTACGCCGTATTTGTCGCAGATGGCGCGAATGCGTTTCAGGTAGTCGGCGACAGGCGGAACGGCGCCGGCCGTTGCGCCCACCACCGTTTCGGCGACGAAGGCAATGACCTGATCGGCGCCGAGTTCGAGGATCTTCGCCTCCAGTTCACCAGCGGCGCGCGCGGCATAAGCCTCGTCGCTTTCCCCGGGCATTTGCAGGCGATAGGCATAGCAGGGATCGATGTGATGCGTTTCGATCAGCAGCGGCTTGAACTGTGCCCGCCGCCACTCGTTGCCGCCGGTTGCGAGCGCCCCCAGCGTATTGCCGTGATAGCTCTGCCGGCGGGCTATGATGTGGCGACGCTGCGGCTCACCCTTCTCGACGAAATATTGCCGCGCCATCTTCAGCGCCGCTTCCACCGCTTCCGATCCGCCGCTGACGAGATAGACGTGATCGAGACCTTCAGGTGCATCGGCGACGAGTTGGTCGGCCAACTCCTCGGCGACTTCCGTCGTGAAGAAGCCGGTATGAGCATAGGCGATGCGATCGAGCTGCGCATGAAGCGCCGCGAGCACGTCGGGGTGGGCATGACCGAGGCAGGAAACGGCAGCCCCGCCTGAGGCGTCGATATAGGCCTTGCCGGCGGCATCGAACAAATGAATGCCTTCGCCGCGCACGGCGACCGGCAGGCTGGCATGAATGGATCGATGAAGCAGGTGGGTCACGGTGTTTTCCTGATGTTGCGGGACGTGAGGTGTGTGCCGAGGGCGGCGAGGCGTTCGTCGAATTCGCTAAGTGCCGAAAGCGTCTCGTCGCCGCCGCGACCGGCAACCAGCGCGCCGACGATTTCGGCGGCCGTGAAAGCCGGGACCATGCTGTGGAAGAAGGAGGGACTATCGGTCCGGACAATGAGGGCCATGTCCGCAGACTGTGCCAGCGGCGCAACCGGGCTGTCGGTGATGGCGACGACGCGAATGCCGCGTTCGCGGGCATAGTCGGCGATCTCGATGGTGGCGCGCGTATAGGGAAGGACGCTCACCGCCACCAGCACGTCCTCCGGCCCGGCCCGGCCGATCGGATCGGTCCCGGTTCCGCCGATCCCGTCGAGCAGCGTCGACCGCTTTCCGATAAGTGAAAGGATGTAGTGAAGGTGCCAGGCTGGGGCATGACTGGAGCGCAGCCCGAGGCAATAGACCTCGCGCGCCGCCGAAATGCGGGCGCTGATGTCGGCGATGCGGGCAAGCGAATCCGGCTCTGCCAATGACGCCGCCTGTCTGCCGAAGGTCATCAGCATCTCGCCAGCGAGAAACTGGTCGCCCTTTAGCTTCTGGTGCTGCGCCTGCTCGCTCACGCGACCCGCAAAATTTGGTGCGTCGCCTCGAACCGCGGCGCGATAAAGCGACCGTATGTCCTCGTAACCATCAAAGCCGAGATGCTTGGCGAGCCGCGTCATCGTTGCCGGCTGCAGCCCCGCCTGTCGCGCCTGCTCGCGCATCGAAAGCAGCGCGATATCGCGAGGGTGGTCGAGAATATAGCGGGCGGCCGCCTGCAATTGCGCGGACATCCCGTCGAAGGCTGCAAGGATCGTCTCTTCAAGAGGATTTTTTTCCATGCCGGATTTGTATCTCTAGTAGGGCGTTATTGCAACATATGTTTCATTATGATTTATATGAAACATATGAATCGCGGGAGCTGGCATGCCGGAGACAACTATCACCGTGGCCCCGAATGGAGGGCGCCGCACGAAACAGGATCATCCCGCCATTCCCTTGACGGCTGTGGAACTGGCGCGCACCGCCCGTGAATGCCTGGAAGCAGGCGCGTCGATGATCCATGCGCATGTCCGCAATCCGGATGGCACGCATCTGCTGGATGCTGATGCCTACAAGGCCGCGATCGCCGCGATCCGCGCCGAGGTCGCGGACAGAATGGTGATCCAGATTACCAGCGAGGCATTGGGGATTTATTCACCGGCAGAACAGATTGCGGTCGTAAAGGCCGTGCGCCCGCAGGCCGCTTCGCTTGCATTGCGCGAACTTGTTCCGGATGCGTCCCACGAAGCGGCCTTCGCGGACCTGCTCGCCTGGATGCGACGGGAAGACGTGCTGCCGCAGATCATCCTTTATGAGCCTGCCGAGGCGATCCGTTTGGCCGAATATCGTCAGCGCGGCCTGTTGGCGTTCGATGATGTGCCGGTGCTCTACGTTCTGGGTCGTTACAGCGTTGGGCAGACCTCGGTGCCGGCAGATCTTTTGCCCTTTCTCGCACCGGACATGCCGCGTTTTTCCCATTGGAGCGTCTGCGCATTCGGCCGCTACGAAGCAGCATGCGTTACCGCCGGAGCGCTTCTGGGCGGGCATGTCCGTGTCGGTTTCGAGAACAATCTCTATAGGGCCGATGGCAGTTTTGCCTCGTCAAATGCGGACCTCGTGCGCGACGTCGAGTCGGTGCTTCGACATCTCGGGCTTCGGCGTTAGCGAAATCGCCCTAGTGGGTATGGCGAAGCCCGGTCGCCTGTCCGTTGAGGTTTGCGATCGCTGTGGTGGGGGCAATCGACGCAGCTCAGTGATTGACCTCCTTTGTATCCCCTTCCTCAAGTCGACTTTGGGCGCTGATTGATGTCAGGGCCTCACGCGATGCTGGCGTAACGCTCGAGATTGCGTGCCAGGAGATCAAGCATGGAGTCGCGAACGGGATCCCGGACCTGTTTGATCCAAGCCGCGGCGAGCGGCAGCTTCTCTATGGGTTTGTCGCCAGGAAGCTTGATCGGAATGTAGCGGACGCCGGAAAGGGCAAGCTTCGATGTCCAACGCGGAACGATCGCCGAGCCGATACCGGCGGCGACCATGTTGATGATCGTCTGCTTCTCATCGGCGATCTGGGCGATCCTCGGTCGCAGCCCTATCGATGCGAAGAGGTCCATCGTGAGATCGTGGCTATGTGGCCGGGAGCGTCTCTCGGGCACGATCAGTGGTTCATCTATAAGGTCATCGATCGAGATTTCCGGCAAGGTCGCCATGGGATGTTCTGCAGGCATCGCGACGACGGCCGTTTCGAAGAAAAGCGGCTTGACGACGAGGCTGCGGCTTAGTCCCTCGCGCGGCCGGATCAGGATGATATCGAGCCGTCCGGCGAGCAGTTTTGGAATGAGCCGGATCGACTTGTCCTCGACGAGTTGCGTCGTCGTATCAGGATCGATCATTCGAAAGTCCTGCAGCAGGAGAGGGACCAGACCGGCGGCCGCGCTGTCGATTGCTCCGATCCGAAGTATCGAGGTGGTCTGATGGCGGCCAGCGCGAAACCGCGACGCCAGATCATCCAGTTTTCCAAGGATCGGGCGGACTTCGTTCAAGAGCAGGATGCCGTCCTCGGTTAATGAAACGCTTCTGGTGGTTCTCGTAAGTAACCGTGCCCCAAGAGCCTCCTCGAGCAGACGTATGTGCCGGCCGAGCGATGCAGGCTGGAGACCCATCTTGCTGGCGGCGCGGGCGAAGTGAAGCTCTTCGGCGACGGCGACGAAGCATTTCAACTGCTCGAGTTCCATTGGCGATCCATTATATCAATAAATTATATAATTATCTGAAGGTTGGTTTCCTGAAAAGCCAAAAATATGATCCCGGAATTGCGCGGGAGGCGCGCAAAAAAGGGAGGAAATTGCTTTGAGCGACCTGGAATCGCGCGTGCTGCGCAAGATCACATGGCGTATCGTGCCATTCATCATGGTTCTTTATCTCATTGCCTTCATCGACCGTGTGAACATCGGTTTCGCGTCGCTGACGATGAACAAGGATCTTGGGTTCTCATCCACCGTGTTTGGCATCGGTGCAGGCATCTTCTTTATCGGCTATTTTCTCTTTGAAGTGCCGTCGAACCTTATCCTCAACAAGGTCGGAGCCCGCATCTGGATTGCCCGCGTTATGATCACCTGGGGCATTGTCTCCGGCTGCATGGCGTTGGTGCAGGGCGCGACGAGTTTTTATGTGCTTCGGTTCCTTCTCGGCGTCGCCGAAGCTGGCTTCTTCCCGGGCATTATTCTCTATTTCAGCTACTGGTTCCCCGCCCGGCGCAGAGCCGCGGTCACGGCGATGTTCATGGCCGCGGCCCCGCTCGCAACCGCCATCGGTTCCCCGATCTCCGGCGCTCTGCTTGAGATGCACGGTCTCTGGGGTCTTGCCGGCTGGCAGTGGATGTTCATCATCGAAGCGGTTCCGGCCGTCTTGCTCGGTGTCGTTGTGCTGTTCTTCCTGACGGACCGTCCCGAGAAGGCGAAGTGGTTATCGGACGATGAGCGAGCCTGGCTGGTCAAGACGATGGATCAGGAGAATGCCGCGAAGTCCAAGGCAAGCCACAGCATCTGGGCGGGGCTCGCGAATGTGCGGGTTCTGGCTCTGTCGCTCGTCTATTTTGGAACGTCAGCGGGTCTCTATACGCTTGGAATCTGGTCTCCGCAGATTATCAAGAGCTTCGGTCTCTCCTCGTTTCAGGTCGGATTGATCAATGCCATCCCAGCCATCTTCGCCGTCGTTGCAATGATCCTGTGGGCGCGTAATTCCGATCGGACAGGCGAGCGCACCTGGCACGTCGTGGGCGCATGTCTTCTTGCGGCAGCGGGCCTCGCTTTCGCGACGGGTTCGACGACGGTGTTTGCCGTGCTCGCGGCCCTGACGCTCGTCAACGTCGGTATCAGTGCTTCCAAGCCGCCGCTCTGGAGCATGCCGACCCTGTTTCTGTCCGGGCCGGCTGCTGCGGCAGGGATTGCGACCATCAACTCGATCGGCAACCTCGGCGGCTTCGTTGGCCCCTCGATGATCGGCTGGATCCACGACATGACCGGAAGCTTTGCCGGCGGCCTCTATTTCGTCGCGGCACTGCTGGTCGTGTCTGCCGCCGTCACCCTGATCCTTTCGCGTACCGGAACCCGCGGCGCGCAAACCAAGACATCCGTCCAACATTGAGATACCGAATGGAGAACGACCATGCGTGAATACAAGATTGCAACCATCCCCGCGGACGGCATCGGCCCGGAAGTGATTGCCGCCGGCCTTCAGGTTCTCGAGGCCCTCGAGAAGCGTAGCGGTGACTTCAGGATCCATGCCGAGACTTTCGACTGGGGTTCGGATTACTATAAGAAGCACGGCGTGATGATGCCGGCCGACGGTCTGGAAACGCTGAAAGCGTTTGACGCCATCTATTTCGGGGCGGTCGGTGCGCCGGACGTGCCGGATCACATCACGCTCTGGGGCCTGCGTCTGCCGATCTGCCAGGGCTTCGATCAGTACGCCAACGTCCGTCCGACCAAGATCCTGCCTGGAATTACGTCGCCGCTGCGCAATTGCGGACCTGGCGATCTCGACTGGGTCATCGTGCGCGAAAATTCCGAAGGCGAATATTCGGGCCATGGCGGACGCGCCCACAAGGGCCTGCCGGAGGAAGTCGGTACCGAGGTGGCGATCTTCACCCGCGTCGGCGTCACCCGCATCATGCGTTACGCCTTCAGGCTGGCCCAATCGCGTCCGCGCAAGTTTCTGACCGTCGTGACCAAGTCGAACGCCCAACGCCACGGAATGGTCATGTGGGACGAGATCGCCGCAGAAGTTTCGAAAGAATTCCCGGATGTCACCTGGGACAAGATGCTGGTCGATGCCATGACCGTACGCATGACCCTCAAGCCGGAAAGCCTCGACACGATCGTCGCAACCAACCTGCACGCGGATATCCTGTCCGACCTCGCAGGCGCGCTGGCAGGATCGCTCGGTGTCGCACCGACTGGAAATATCGATCCGGAACGTCGTTTCCCGTCGATGTTCGAGCCGATCCATGGTTCCGCATTCGACATCACCGGAAAGGGCATCGCCAATCCGATCGCCACTTTCTGGACCGCGGCGCAGATGCTGGAGCATCTCGGCGAGAAGGATGCGGCTACGCGGCTCATGGCAGCCGTCGAACGCGTTACAGAAGCCGGCATCCTGACCCCGGACGTCGGCGGCAAGGCCACCACCCAGCAAGTCACCGACGCGGTTTGCGAAGCGATTGCCGGCTCCAATATCCTGGCAGCGGCCGAATGACCTGGAACGATGCGTCCGCCCGGGATGTGTTGCGCAGGATCTTCGACGCGGCCGTCGCCAGTGCCGATCCGGCGAAGGTGGTCGCATCCCATCTGCCGGAGCGACCCCAAGGCCGGTGCATCGTCATCGGCGCCGGCAAGGCATCCGCCGCAATGGCGGCTGCCCTCGATGCAGCCTGGGGCGATGTCGACCTTAGCGGTGTCGTCGTGACACGATACGGCCATGCCGTCCCCGCAGGGCGCATCGAGATCATCGAAGCGTCTCATCCGGTTCCCGATCACATGAGCGTCGAGGCGGCCTCGCGCATCATGGAATGCGTCCGAGGCCTCGGGCCAGACGACCTCGTGATCGCACTGATCTCCGGCGGTGGCTCGTCGCTTCTTGTCCATCCTGCCGGACGCATGACACTGGACGACAAGAGAGCCGTCAACAAGGCGCTTTTGGCAAGCGGCGCTTCGATCTTCGAGATGAACACCGTGCGTCGCCAGCTCTCAGGTATCAAAGGTGGCCGGCTTGCGCAGGCCGCTCATCCCGCTCGCGTTGTCACGCTGGTCATTTCCGATGTCCCGGGCGACGATCCATCGGAGATAGCTTCCGGCCCGACGGTTGCCAATCCGACGACGGTGCAAGACGCTCGGGAGATTGTGGCACGGTATCGCCTGTCACTGCCCGCAACTGCCTTGGAGGTGCTGGTGGAAGGTGGCGCTCCCATGCGTCCTGAAAGTCTGAACTCCGAGATCAGAATGATCGCTTCCCCGGGCATGGCGCTTTTTGCCGCTGCGGAAACCGCCCGCGCTAACGGGCTGACGCCCCTCATTCTGGGTGACGCCCTGGAAGGTGAAGCCAAGGAGGTCGGCACCGTATTTGCAGGCATAGCCACCTCCTCGAAAAAGAACGGCTTTCCGGTCGCTGGCCCTGCCATCATTCTCTCGGGCGGCGAGACTTCCGTATCGTTGCCGCACGATTCGATCGGTCGCGGCGGTCGCAACTGCGAGTTCCTTCTAAGCCTGGCGATCGGTCTGAACGGCGCAGCGGGAATATGGGCCATCGCCGGGGATACCGATGGAATCGACGGCGTCGAGGATGCCGCCGGAGCAATCATCACCCCCGACACGCTCATACGCTTGCAGGACGCAGGCGTCTCGCCGCGCTCGGCTCTTTCCCTGCACGATAGCTACACGGCATTCAAGGCGATCGGAGACCTTGTTGTCACCGGACCGACGCTGACCAATGTAAACGACATCCGCGCAATCCTGATCCGCTGATCCCGCCATGTCTATCCGCGGCAGCCGCAGAGCCAAGATCGTCGCCATGGTCCGGCCGGCGTCGAACTCGCCGGAAACTCTTGTGAATTACGCTTTCAGATGTCGTCACCGCGTCCTTCGATACGAGCCAACACCCGATCCAATGCCGAGACCAATGCGGTTCGCCCGCCCTTCGCCTCAAAATCCGACAGGACCTGCTCATTCAACCCGCCCTTTGTGGCGAATTGCTCGCTGAGCGAATGAAACGAATCGACATTCCTCTCATTGGCCCGCTGCGCGAGACTTTCAAACAGCGGCGCCATATAGGCTTGGCCCTTCGTTCGATCGAGCCCGTTCTTTTCCAGCCAGTCGGTCGTAAACTCCATGATACCGAAGAAGGTCGACATCATCGCGCTGGCTGCGGCAAGGAGATCATACTCCTTGCGAGATTCGCATTGAACGGCTGTACCGAGGGCATCGAATAGGGCCGCGATTTCCGGATGGGGAGGGTAGATGGCGGTTACGCCCCGACGATCCGCGACGAAGGGCAAGGGAATCGCCTGTACGAGATCTACCTCGGCCCGGATCCAATCGAGCAGATTTTGGCGTTCCATCGTGGCGACGACGCTGACGATGCTTTGTCCATCCCTGAAACGAAGCCGGCGTATGACGTCCTCGGCAATCTGCGGACGAATGGCCAGGATTACGATGTCGCTCTGATCGACGGCTGCCTGGTTGTCAGCCGCGACAGTTACCGTGTCGAACTTGGCGGCAAGCCTTGCGGCGATTTCCGCATTGCGAGGCGAGACATGGATATTGGATGAGTGAGCCGGCTCGACCAGGAGGCCCTCCACCATGGCTTCCGTGATCGCGCCCGTTCCGACAAAGCCGATTGCTTTCATTCCAGCCTTCTATTCTGCGGCTCGCGCGGATCCGAGCGGGACGTCGGTTGTGTAGTTCTCGCGCATGAAGTTGATGAAGTTGTCCTGGAATTGCCGGGTGTGCGCATGGGCGAGCTCATCCGCCAGATCGACGTTCTTGTCCCGGATCGCCTCCAGCATCAGGCTATGCTCGTCCGTGAGAAGATACCCCTCGTGGGAACGCTCCAAATATTCGAAATGCAGGTGCAGCATGCGCTGACCTTGGGACAGGAGCTTATCGTAGAAGGATGCCAGATATTGGTTCTTGCCGGCATAGGCGATCGCCATGTGGAACTCCTTATTCGCCTCCGACATCGCCAGATGGTTTCCAGTCTTGACGGCGGTCGCAAATGCCTTTTCCCGTTTGGCAATGAGCTTGAGGTCGGTATCGGTTCGCAGTGCCGCCGCTAGACGGGTGTTCATCCTTTGCGCGATGTCCAGCGCTTCCACATATTTCGGAAAGGTCGCGACTTCGATCGGCGCGACGATCGTGCTGCGGTTGGAAAGCGTCACGACCAGCTCTTCCGCCCCCAGGCGGATCAAGGCTTCCCGCACCGGCGATCGAGACATGTCGAAGCGTTCGGCCAGGCTCATCTCGTCGAGAAGCTGCCCCGGCGGTAAGGTGAGCGCGAGGATCTCGTTTCGCAGCGTATCATAGACGCTTTTCCAACCGGTTCCCCGAACCCTTTTCACTTCAGTCTCGTCAGACACTTAAGTCCCTTTCATTTGCGTATGCGGCATTGGGCCAGAAAAACAGCGCATCAGCAATCTTAATTTTTTCGCTTGACTTTGTCGACACGCTGTTGACATAAATTTGCCAGTCGACACGTAGCCGACATAAAAATCGAAAAGAAACGGCCAAAGCCGACGAGTGGAACCGCGCTTCGCGCACAGCAAAAGAGGAATGCCGATGCTTTCGAAGTTGATCACGTCCGCCTTGCGGGCGCTGCCCGCGCTTGCCCTGATGGGAGGCCTTCACGCCACCACCGCTCACGCTCAGACCGCCGACGGCTATTGGCAGGGCGTGCAGAAGGCAGGGGTTTTGAGGTGTGGCGCGGCCGTGGCGCCGCCATATGTCATGCGCGACCCGGCAACGGGTGAGTATTCGGGTTTCTTTGCCGATCTCTGCAAGGAATTCGCCGACGTTCTCAAGGTGAAGCCGCAGTTTGTCGATACGACCTGGGACAATATCGTCGCCGGTCTTCAGGCTGGGAAATGGGACGTCTCGCTGGCGTTGAACCGGACGCCGGCCCGCGCCATGGCCGTCCAGTTCTCTATCCCGGCGATGGAATATCAGATCTCGCTCGCCTACAATAAGAACAACCCGAAGGTTCCGGCGACGGCAGTGTCGGTGGCTGATGTCGACAAGGCAGGCGTGACGATCGCCGTCATGTCCGGGACAGCCCAGGACAAGGCAATCTCCGCAGCCGTGAAGAATGCCACGATCATGCGGCTTCCGGGCAATGACGAGACGCGTCTGGCCCTTACCTCGAAGCGAGCCGACATCCTGGTCGACGCCTCCGATACCAACCAGCTTCTGACCCAGGCAAATCCCGATTGGGCCGTTGCTCTGAACCCGAAGCCCGCCCTTGCCAAGCAAGGCGTATCCTTCGGTCTGCCGCATAATATGTCGGCTTCAGACGTCGAAGTCGTGAACATCTTTCTCGAAGAGAAGGTCGCGACCGGCCATGTCGACGAGCTGATCCGCAAGGCCGTCGATGAAGTCCTCAAGGGCGCAAAATAAGTCCCGTCCGGCGTCGGCGCCTGGCCGCCGACGCACTCTCTCGCTTTCCAGACAAACCGAGATCGGCCATGACCATGTCCTTCAGCCTTCCCCTCGTCAAAATGCAGGCGCTCCACAAGAGCTATGGCAATGGAGCCATTCAGGTGCTGAAAGGCATCGACATCGAAATGAAACCTGGCGAACGCGTCGTTGTCATCGGCCCGAGCGGCGGCGGCAAGAGCACGCTGCTCAGGGTAATGATGGGCCTTGAGCAGATAGATAGCGGTTCGATCGGCTTCGATGGGAAGGCCTATATCTCGTCTGAAGGCCCCGGCAAGAAGACCCTCATCGATACGGAAGTCCGCCGATCGATCGGCATGGTCTTTCAGCACTACACGCTTTTCCCGCACTTGAATGTCATCCAGAACCTCATCCTTGCGCCCTGCAAGGTACGGGGTGAGGCGAAATCGAAGGCTATGGCTCGTGCCCAGACCCTTCTTGAGCGGTTTGGACTTGCTGCAAAGGCAAATGCGTACCCCGCCCAGCTTTCCGGCGGCCAGAAGCAGCGCGTCGCGATTGCCCGCGCCCTGATGCTGGATCCCAAGCTGATGCTTTTCGACGAGGTGACTTCGGCACTCGACCCCGAGCTTGTCAGCGAGGTGGAGCAGGTGATCCTCCAATTGGCATCGCAGAACATGCCGATGATGATCGTCACCCACGACATGTGGTTTGCGAAGAACATTGCCTCGCGCGTGATCTTTTGCGCCGGCGGTGTCGTCGTCGAGGACGGCCCTCCAGAACAGGTGCTCGGCTCTCCCAGGGAAGAGCGCACCAAGGAATTCATCGACCGCGTGTTTCACATCAAGCAGCAGGGGGCGGTTGCGTGAGTTACACCTTCGACTTCAACGCAGTCTCGATCGCGCCGCTGCTCAAGGGCTTATGGGTGTCTCTGGAGCTGACGGCGGCGGCCAATGTCATCGGCATCGGTCTGGGATTTGGGCTCGCTCTTTTGATCATGAGTCCTTACCGGCTAGTCCGTCTGCCGTTCATGCTGTTCGTCGAATTTTTCCGCTGCACGCCCGCCATCATTCAGATCGTCTGGATCTTCTACTGCGTTCCGATGATTTTCGACGTCTTTCTCGACCCGATCACAATGGGTGTGATGGCGCTTGGGCTGAACCTTATGGCCTTCAATGCAGAAGCCTATCGGGCGGCGATCCAGGCGGTTCCGCGGGAGCAACTCGACGCCGGTATCGCGCTCGGCCTTTCACCGCTGCAGCGGGTACTCTACATCGTTTTCCCGTCCGCGTTCCGCGCCTCCATCCCCGTCTTGCTGACGAACGGCATCGTCATTTTCCAGCAGAGTGCGCTGGTTGCGATCGTGGCGATCCAGGACCTCATGTACCAGGGAAAGACGCTCGCGACCGAAACATACCGGCCGATCGAAACATTCACGGTCGTGGCGCTGATCTATTTCGTCGTGTCCTTTCCGATCACGCAAATCGTCGGCTTCCTGGAACGCCGTCGGCAGCTTCTCGTCAGCTAGGAGGCCAGGATGACGCTCGACTTCTCGATCCTTCTCCGCTTCGAGCACGCGCTGTTGCTCGGTCTTTGGATGACCGTCAAATTGACAGTCATCTGCATCGTGCTCGGATGCTCTCTCGGATTTCTGGTGGGCCTTGTCAGAACCTCCCGCAACATGGCGCTAAGGGCTGTCTCCAGTATCTATGTCGAGTTCTTTCGCGGCACACCGGTCCTCATTCAGCTCTTCTGGATCTTCTTTTGCCTGCCTCTGTTGCTTGGTGTCGAACTGTCGAACCTTGCGTCGGGTGTGATTGCGCTAACCCTCTACATGGGTGCGATCACCAGCGAGACTTTCCGTGCCAGCCTGAAGTCGATCGGGCCTGAGCAACTGGATGCCTGCGTTGCGCTCGGACTTCCCCGCAATATCCAGATCATCAATGTCGTGCTGCCGCAGGCCGTGTTGCGCGCGATCCCGACGCTGCTGTCGAACTGCGTCAGCCTGTTCAAGGAGAGCGCCCTGGTTTCCGCCGTCGGGATGGCGGACCTCATGTTCGTCGGCCAAAACATCTCGAACAACACGGCAAGGCCCGTCGAAGTGCTGACGGTCGTCGCCCTGATCTATTTCGTCATCGCATTTCCGCTGACGCGAGCCGTCTCGCTCATCGAGGCGCGCATCCTGAAGAAACTCGCCATCTAAACGCAATCGCTTCACATACAGGAGACCTTCATGAAACTGTCCGGCGTCATGCCTGCGCTCATCACCCCCTTCGACGCGAACGGCAAGGTCGATTTCAAAGCCTTCGAACGGCATCTCACGGCGCTGCGCGCCGCCGGAGTGACCGGATGGGTCCCTATGGGATCGACCGGTGAATATTCCGCGCTGTCGAACGAGGAGCGTGACGATGTCTTGAGGTTCGTCAAGGATTTTGCCAGGGAAGGCGAAGCCCTGATCGCCGGCACGAACGCGCCTGCAAGCCGTGAAGTCATCGAAAACACGCTTCGGGCCAAGGAGATCGGCTACGACACGGTTTTGCTGGCGACGCCCTTCTATACGCGCCCGACGCAGGACGAACTGCTCGCGCATTTTCGCAATGTGCTCGATGCCACCAATATCAACCTTGTGCTCTATAGCTATCCTTACAAGGACGGCGTCGAGATCGGTTTCGATATCCTCGATGCGCTCGCGGACGATCCTCGTGTTCTCGGCATCAAGGAAAGCTCCGGCTCCCTCCAGCGCGCGATCGACATCCATTCCCGTTACAAGGGCCGCATCGACCTGATCTCCGGCTCGGACGACATCGCTCTCGACTTCATGTTCTGGGGTGCCGACGCCTGGATCTGCGGGCCGGCCAATTGTATGGCAAAGGCCTGTGTCGATCTTGATCGAACCTTCCGCTCAGGTGATCTCGCCGCCGCACGCGAGAAGATGATCGTGCTCTATCGCGCGATGAACATCCTCGAGAGCGGCAAGTTCGTGCAGAAGGTCAAATATGGCTGCGAGCTTCAAGGCTTGGCCGTTGGCAACAGCCGCGCACCCCTCGGCGAACTGACGGCCGAGGAGAAGGTTGAGTTCAGGGCCGCCATGCAGCCCATCCTGAATTGGTGAGCAGATCGAATATCGAGGTGCGGCGGCGCCTCGATACGCATTTTTGAGGAAATGAAGTGGCTTCAATCATTGTCGTCGGCGCCGGCATTATCGGGACCAGCCTTGCTTACGAGTTGCAGCGCCGCGGCCAATCCGTCGTGCTCATCGATAGGAATGCGCCGGGGCAGGGTGCTTCCTACGGCAACATGGCGAGCATTGCGGTGACGGAATTCATGCCGGCCTCGCGTCCGGGTATCTGGGCGCAGATGCCCAAATGGCTTCTTGATCCCGAAGGGCCTGTTCGCATCCGGCCCTCCTATGTGCCGCGGCTGATCCCTTGGTTTTTGCGCTTCTTGGCTGCAAGCCGTCCATCGAAGCTGAGGGAGCTTGAAGAGGCCGGCGCGACGCTGTGCATACGCGCCCACGAGGATCTGGAGGTACTCCTGAAGGCGACCGGCCTTCAGCACATGCTGAGTGCGGAGGGATGTCTCAGCCTCTATAGCGATGAGGCCGAGTTTCGGGCCGATCGCGAGCATATCGAAATTCTTGAACGCTTTGGCTTCCGGCACGAAATTCTTGGTGGCAATGCCATCCGCGATCTCGAACCGGCGCTGACCACGAAGATCGGCAAGGCCGTGCTTTTTCCCGACAACCGCTCGATTGCCGATCCTCACGAACTGGTCGTTGCCCTGTCGGAAAAATTCCAGGCCCTCGGTGGGCGCATCGAACAGGGCGAAGTTGCGGGTTTCGAACAGGCAGATGCTTGCGTTAAGGCGCTCAGAACGAAGGACGGGCGCAGGATCGAAGCGGGCGGCTTCGTGCTCGCCGCCGGCGCCTTCACCGCCCGCCTTTCGGTGCTGCTGCGCGAACATATCCCGCTCGAAACCGAACGTGGCTATCACACGCAAATCATGGCGCCGCACATCTCCATGCGTCATTCGATCATATGGCCGGCGCGCGCCTTCATGGTGACGCCGACGGCCGGCGGGATACGCGTTGGCGGCACGGTGGAGATGGCAGGCCTCGATGCGCCGCCGGATTATCGCCGCGCCAAGGTGCTGGTCAAACGCGCCAAGGAGGCACTGCCGGAGCTCCGAGCCGAACAGACGAGTGAATGGATGGGACATCGCCCGGCTCTGCCCGACACGGTTCCGGTCATGGGACGGTCGGCCAAGTGCCGGAACGTCTGGTACGCGACAGGTCACGGACATCTCGGCTTGACCTATGCAGCAACGACCGGCCAGTTGATGGCGGACCTCATCACGGGCGTCGAACCGCCCGTGGACATGAAACCCTATCGCGTCGACCGGTTTTGAGCCAGGCGGCCACGGCAAGCAAAGAGGGAAGAACATGCGAAGCGAACTCTATATCGACGGACGATGGGTGAAGCCGATCAAGGGCGGCACGTGCGACGTCGTCAACCCGGCCACCGAAGAGGTCATACAGACGATCGCCGCAGCGACGGCTGAGGATGTCGATGCCGCTGTGAAGGCCGCCCGCCGTGCCTTCGACAAGGATGGATGGCCGAAGCTCTCCGGTGCCCGACGGGGGCAATATCTCAGGGCTATCGCTAGCGGTATTCGCGCCCGTCAGGCCGACATTGCCCGATTGGAGGTTCTGGATAATGGCAAACCCTTCCCGGAGGCCGACTGGGACACCGCCGATGCGGCAGGATGCTTCGATTTCTATGCCGGCCTTGCCGAGCAGCTCGATAACAATCCGGAGGAAATCATCACGCTCGCCGACGACCGCTTTGCTTCCAGGGCAGTCAAGGAGCCCATCGGCGTCGCGGGTGCGATCATTCCCTGGAACTATCCGCTGTTGATGGCCGCCTGGAAAGTTGCTCCTGCGTTGGCAGCCGGCTGCACGGTCATCCTCAAGCCCGCCGAGCTGACGTCGCTGACCGCATTGGAGCTCGCTGCCATCGCCGATGAGGCCGGGCTACCTCCGGGGGTCCTGAACATCCTTACGGGCTCCGGTTCGATCGCCGGACAGGCCATCATCGACCACAAGGGCGTCGACAAGCTGGCGTTCACAGGCTCGGGCCCCGTGGGCTCCAAGATCATGGCTGCGGCTGCCCGCGACATCAAACGCGTGAGCCTTGAGCTCGGTGGCAAGTCGCCATTCGTCGTGTTCGAAGATGCCGATATCGACGAGGCAGTGGAATGGATCATGTTCGGCATCTTCTGGAACCAAGGCCAGGTTTGCTCGGCAACGTCGCGCGTTCTCGTGCAGAAAGCGATTTACGAACGCCTTCTTGCGCGCCTGATCGAGGAGACGAATAAGATCAAGATCGGAAACGGCCTGGAAGAGGGCACCCTGCTGGGGCCGCTGGTTTCCAAGCGCCAGTACGAGCAGGTCGTTGCCGCGATCGAGGGTGCGCGGAAGGCTGGGGCGACTGTCGCATGCGGCGGAACGCGGCCGGAAGGGTTCGATAAAGGCTATTATCTTCGCCCGACAATATTGACGGATGTTCCGCTCGACAGCGACGCCTGGGTTGAGGAGATATTCGGCCCCGTCGTGTGCATCCGGCCCTTCGAGACCGAAGAGGAAGCGATCGAGCTTGCGAACGATTCCCGTTTCGGCCTGGCCGCCGCCGTCATGTCGAAGGACGAACCTCGTGCCGAGCGCGTCGCAGCAGCCTTCCGGGCAGGCATCGTCTGGATCAATTGCTCCCAGCCCACCTTCACCGAGGCGCCATGGGGTGGCTACAAGGAATCCGGAATTGGCCGCGAGCTTGGCCGCTGGGGTCTCGAAAATTATCTCGAGACCAAGCAGATCACCAAATATGTCACCGACAAGCCTTGGGGCTGGTACGTCAAGTAAAGGCGCGATCAGATGCGTTTCGACAAATCTCTCGAATTGCTGCTTGTTCACTGCCAGGGCGAGCTTGGCCACGTCCTCGTTGACGGTGCTCCGGACATTCCCGGTGCAACGATGCTCGACAAGATGAACCACATCAATACGGTCGACGATAGCCTCAGGCGTTTCGTCACTTTCGAGCCGCGCGCCAATGTCGCGATGTCTGTCAATCTGCTTGTCGCTCCGACGCGCGCTGACGCCGATGCCGGATTCATTGTGCTGCAGGCCGACCGTGCGCATCCCATGTCGGGCAGCAACTGCATCTGTGTGGTCACGGCTCTTCTGGAAAGCGGCCGTATATCGATGCGCGAGCCGGAGACCGTGGTTCGGCTGGACACCCCGGCCGGTCTGATCGTCGCCCGCGCATGGTGCGAGAGCGGCCGCTGTGTCGGCGTGAGCCTCGACAATGTGCCAAGTTTCGCGGAATTGCTCGACCACGACGTCGAAACGCCTGTCTGGGGGCGGATCAAGATCGATGTCGCCTTCGGCGGCGTCTATTATGCACTGGTCGACGCGAACCAGATCGGGCTCAAAATAGAACCGGGAAATGCGCGCGCGCTGGCTGAAGCCGGCATCGAGCTGAAGCGCCTGGTGGGGGAGCAGATCAAGGTCGCTCACCCGACGCTGCCGGGCATCACCGAAATTGCCTATGTCATGTTCCGTGACATGGAGACGGATGGGGCCGTTCGAACCTGCACGACCCTGCAGCCCGGCCGCGTCGATCGCTCGCCCTGCGGGACCGGTAGCTCCGCCAATCTTGCCGCCCTTTACGCAAGAGGCGCCGTCTCGGTCGGCGATATCCGCACGTCGCGTTCGATCATTGGAGGAGAGTTCAAGGCCGAGGTGATCGGCGAAACGCAGGTCGGCGGCCGCAAGGCGATCCTTCCGCGCATCACCGGCCGCGGCTATGTCTACGGCCGCTCGCACCTGCGCCTTTCGGAAAACGATCCATTCGCGGCCGGCTTCGCGCTCTCCGATACATGGGGACCGCAGGTCGACCTGTTGCGGTGAGAGGCAATCATGGACAGATCACTTGAAGGACAGACCGTATTGGTCACCGGAGCATCCGGCGGAATAGGCGCCGCGATCGTCGAGTGCCTTGCTGCAGAAGGCGCAAGACCGATCATTCACTTCGGCCGGGACAGGGCGGGAGCAGAAGCCTTGCTGGCGCGCATCGGCGGTCACGGTTGGATCATCCAGGCCGATCTCTCTACGGCGGAAGGGCCGTTCGAACTCTGGCGAGGGGCGGTCGACATTGCCGGACGTGTGAACGGACTCGTCAACAACGCGGGAATCCGGACGGAAGTGTCCATCAATGCCTCGCAGGCCGATTGGCGAGCGGCGTGGCAGAGGGAGTTTCAGATCAATTTTTTCGCCGCCGCCGACCTTTGCAAGAATGCGATCCTTCATTTTAAGGCAAATGGCGGTGGCCGTATCGTCAACATCGCCAGCCGGGCCGGACAGCGCGGTTACGCAGCCGATGCGATGCCCTATGGGGCGACCAAGGCGGCACTCGTCAATCTGACGAAGTCGATCGCTCGCAGTTTCGGTGGCGAAGGTGTGACCGCGGTTGCGATCGCTCCCGGCTGGGTGCGTACGGACATGGCCGAGGATTTTATCGCCGCGCATGGGAAGGCCGCCGCGGTTGCGGATATTCCGATCGGCGAAATGGCCGCTCCGTCGGAAGTGGCTGAACTCGTCGCATTCGTCCTGCGCTCGAGCCAGGTGTCGCTGAACGGGGCGACGCTCGATGTCAACGGCGGAAGCTATATTCGATAAATGGAGATGATTCCCATGAAGCGTTTTGAGGGCAAGGTTGCGATCGTTACAGGAGCCGGCGGAGGGATCGGCTCGGCCATCGCCAGGCGCTTGTCAAGCGAAGGGGCACTCGTCATCGTGACGGACGTGAACGCCGAGGCCGCTAATCAGGTCGTTGACGGTATCAAGGCCGAGGGAGGCACCGCGACGATGATCGCGGCGGATATTGCAAGGAAGGACGCGTGCTTCAATCTCGTGGAGCAGTCATTCGGCTTGCGAAACCGTATCGATATCCTCGTCAACAATGCCGGCATCAACCGGCGCGGCAATCTGCTGTCCTTGTCGGATGAGGATTGGGACATCAGTTTTACGGTCAATCTCGATTCGATGTTCCACTTATGCCGTGCCGTACTTCCGCACATGATTGCGGCCGGGGGCGGGGCGATCGTCAACACGGCTTCGCAATGGGGGCTCTATCCCGCACCGAACCACATTGCCTACAACACGACGAAAGCAGCCGTTGCGGCATTCACCCAGAATCTGGCCCGAGACTATGCGCCAGACAAGGTTCGGGTCAACGCAGTCTGCCCGGGCGAGATCCACACGCCAATGCTGGAAGCAGGCGTAAGGCGATCCGGCCGCACGATCGCGGACCTGGACATGCTCGTGCCTTTCGGACGTATCGGCAAGCCCGAAGAAGTTGCCGCACTGGTTGCATTCCTGGCGTCAGACGAGGCCGCCTTCATCTGCGGCTCTCTGGTCGAGATCACCGGCGCTCAGGCGGTTGCTTAGGGCGCGAGAAATCCTGAATCTGCGTCCGGTATCCTTACTTGGGGAATTTACATTCTGCGCTAGAAGTATCTTACGGAGCGCCGGTTCGGATTCTTTCAAGAGCTCGCACATCCTTCGGACGGCGGCTGAGATCGTTGGTTGATTTGGTGCCGAGCTGGAAATCAAAGTGGTTGTCAAACTGCTGCCTGCCTCAAGGAGCCGCTTTGCCGGAGTTGCTCCACGAAACGCAGGAAGGAAGAAAGGACGGGCGAAGATTGGCTGCTTCGCCACGCCAAACCAACTTTGTAAGGTATGGGCGTGCCCTCACCATCGAGATTCCGAAAAGCTACCCCCTCGCGCCTGGACGACAGGAACGCTTCAGGCACCAAAGACACGCCGAGACCGGCGGCCACCAGGCCTATTATAGTTTCCATCTGTACGGCACGCTGTTCGACACGCGGTGAAAATCCTGCTTCGAAGCATGCCCGCATGATCGTTGAATAGAGTCCCGGTCCTTCGCTTTCTGGAAAGAGGATCCACGATTCCCCCGCCAGGGCGGCAAGCGGAAACAGCGGTTCCGATGCCAAAGGATGATCGGCTGGTATTGCGGCCACAAGTCGGCTCTCCAGCAAAACCTTCGTCGCCATCAGCATTTCCGCGCTGGCAGGGATCGGCAGCGCCACAAGGCCGACATCCGTCTGATCGGCGATAATGGATGCAATCTGTCGCGCGGATGTGGCCTCTTCCAGTTCCAACACGATCGAGGGATTGTCCCGTCGAAAGCCGGCGATGATCTGCGGCACCAGATGGTGGATGGAACTGGCGACAAAACCGATACGCAACGTTCCGATGGCGCCTTCGCCAGCGCGCTTTGTCAAGGTCATTGCGCGCTCCGCTTGAGCGATTGTCCGCTGTGCTTCCTCACGCAAAACTTCGCCGGCCGGGGTTAGGCCGGTAATTCTGTTGGTGCGTTCGAACAGGCGCACGCCAAGCTCCTCTTCCATCTGACGGATGGCGGTCGTGAGTGGCGGCTGCGCCATGCTGAGCCTTTCCGCGGCGCGGCGAAAACTCATGGTTTCGGCGACGGCAAGAAATTGCTGGAATTGGCGGAGACTAAGCATGCGATATATATAACATATCAAACAACATGATAAAGCATATTCGACATATCGTGCTCTCTGCTTCATCCTTGGAAAGATTTAATTCACGTGAGGTGCCGAGATGGCGGAAGCAAAGATCGCGATCGTAACTGGGGGTGCAAGTGGCATAGGATTTGGTGTGGCCGCATCGCTGGTGAAGGCCGGCTACACAGTGGTGATCGTCGGACGCAACAAGGACCGGCTGGTGCAGGCTGCGGATCGCCTCGGCCCATCCTCACAATGGCGTCGTGCCGACGTCGGCAACCGAAATGAAGTGGAACGCGCGTTTGCGGATTTCGCTCGTATAGACGTTCTTGTAAATGCGGCAGGCTTCGTTCGTCCGGTCAGCCTTACGACCCCGGCCGTCGAGGCGGAGCAGGGTTGGGATGCCGTTATCGACGCCAATTTGAAGGGGAGTTTCCTCTCCACACTGATTGCTGTGCCGAAACTTGCCAGTCCCGGCGGTCGCGTCATCAATATCAGCTCGATCGGCGCACAAACCGGAGGAAGTCGGGCCGGCAGCTTGGCCTATGCAGCGTCGAAGGCTGGTTTGCATGGTCTGACCTATGCTCTGGCTCGCGAACTGGCGCCGCGTGCCATTACCGCAAATGCGATAGCGCCCGGCTTCATCGCCGGTACCGGTTTCACCGAGAATTGGTCGGATGATCGTGTTTCCGAGATCGTTGCGGCAACCCCGCTGGGCCGTGCAGGGACGCCTGACGATATAGCCGGTGCCGTTCTCTGGCTCGCGTCGGAGGCGGGATCGTTTGTGACTGGAACTGTAGTTTCAGTGAATGGAGGATGGCGGATGGGGTGACCGAATTGCACTCGACATCAAGCCGGCGGGATTGGTACGGCCCGGCGGACCGAATTGCTGCCCATCACAACGCAAATCCGAATAGCCTCCAGTTTCCACTCGATGCGAAATCGAATAACATCCCCCTTTATGACGGATGGTCAAAGAAAGCATTAGGAATGTCTACGCAGCCGATCTACTCCGGGCTCACGAGGGCGACGGCCTTAGGTATCCTGATTTTTTTTCCCGCTATTTTCCTTGTTTCCTGCTCGACGTTCGGCGGAACTGGCGGTCAATCTGGCCGCGTAACCGCGAGCAAATCAACAGATTCGGCCAACGCCAAAGACAAAGCGGCCGATCGTCGGCGATGGATGGAGAGAGTCCAACGAGATAATCAGCTAGATCCAAGCGGGTCGGCACCGGGCTCCTATGGCTCTTTCGGTCCTCGTTTCACTTGGTGAGCGCTGCCCCATACACGCCTTGACTAAGACGCTTCATTAACCGGGAGTTTGCGACAAGGCCATTTCGGTCATGATCCAATGGCCGACCTTACGTGTCCGCACCGATGACCTCAGGGACTGGGCCAGTGTCATTGATCAGCACAAGCAGTCCGCGTATGACGGGAATGAATCTCAAACAAGATGGCAAAGCCCGAGCGGCTTTCTCAACTTAATTGCCAGTTCTCAAATTGTGTGCAGCGATAACTATATGATTTTGTTGATACGCGCGTCTTACATCTAACTGCCAAGCGGCATCGTGGCTCATTCAATTTTCCCGCTCCTCGGAGCCATGCGATCCTGTCCTGCTTCGCCAAAAGGCAGCCTCTTCCTCGGCGGTCATATAATCTTCCGTCTCCGGCAATGGGGGATCCTGCTCTTCGGGATAGCCTGCATCCAGAAACTCTTCCGCTTCCAGATAGGCCTGGGCTTCCGGCCGAAGTTCGACCTCCAGCACATGCACCGCCACTTCGCCGGAGTATTCCTTGATCGGCTCAGCATAGGAATAACATGCCCAAGGGAAGAGCTGGACCATCAATTCGTGGAGGTTATGCGCCCGAATGCGATAATCGACTTGTATCTCCGGCTCATCCTTGCCCATAAGGACGCGCAAATTGCCGAAGATTGGGGAAAAATCGCCCCATTCGTCCCAAATGAATATCGCCCCTTCATCGGCAATTCTTTCCATCAAAGCACGGTCGACGGCGAATGCAGAGCGCAGCAATATTTGCGGATTCGGCGAGACGGCCTCCTCGAAGCTCAGTCTGGCGGATGCATCCAGGACGTTCGACGCTGGAACGGCTAGCAGCGTCTCCGCATTTCCATGGTCGCCGTCTGTTGCCGCAGCCCATTGCCACGCAACATTGCCGCTGTCCGGGTCGAAGAGGATCACGCAAACCGATAAGGAATGCGCCGTCCAGTAACCCAGATCGCACGTCTGAACTTGATGGATGTAATTGCCGCAGTCGTCCCGTTCTGGCGGAGCCGGCCTGATCTGCATCGGCAGAAAGCGGCCGGCGGACCATCCGTTATCGAGAATCTCGGCGCGAGCATCAATGCCGCTCTCCTGCGGGTATGATATCCGGCGGAAAGACCATTTGAAGTCTCGGATAAACACCTTCTCGACGGCGTCGATGGCTGCAATGATGGCGGGATCTTTATGAAAGGCGCTCGTGCCCATGAGGCGCCGACGTCGTCGCGATAGCTTCCCACGACCGGTCGGTGCGATGAAGCGATACATTGCCACCGCAGCCGCGGCGATTGCAGGAATAACTGACCGTAGACGTCCAGTCATCGAACCTTGCCGTCAAACTGGAGCATTTCCGTTTCAAACGGAGTTGCGAAAATGCTCTATCTTCTTGTTTTCACGCAATTCCGGGCGCAAAACCGCTCACACTTTTCGGTATCATGCTCTAGCCGCTCCCCTCGCTTACATGGTCAAGCAGCGCCAGCAAGCCTTTGAGGATATCCGTTGGTGAAGGCGGGCAGCCGGGAATGTGCAAGTCGACGGGCACGATCTTCGAAACCCCGCCGACCACGGCATAGCTCCCGGCAAAGCAACCGCCATCGCGCGCGCAATCGCCCAACGCCACGACCCATTTGGGTTCCGGCGTGGCATTATATGTCCGTTCGAGGGCTTCAGCCATGTTCCTGGTCACGGGGCCGGTGACCATGAGCACGTCGGCATGACGGGGCGAGGCCACGAAACGGATGCCAAACCGTTCGATATCATAAAAGGCATTGCTCAAAGCATGCATTTCGAGTTCGCAACCGTTGCAGGATCCGGCGTCGACGGCGCGTATCGCCAGACTGCGGCCGAGCCTGCGGCGCGCTTTACTATCCACTGCGGCCGCGAGCTCCTCGACTGCCGCATCGGCGCTGACGGGTGCAGGTTCCGTCAATGGCGGCCGGATCAGGCTTTCGAACAGGAGCTTGCGCATAGCTTGTTGCCCTTACAGGTCGTGCCCCGAATACGAGCAGTTGAATGATTTGTTGCAGAGCGGAAAGTCGGCGACGATATTGTCCTTGATCGCAGCCTCCAGCAGCGGCCACTGAAACCAGGAGGGATCGCGCAGATGGCAGCGCTCGATCCTGCCCTCAGGCGTGAGACGCAGCCATGCCAGGATGTCACCGCGGAATCCCTCGACAAGAGCCACACCCTCTCTGGATTCATTGGCAGGCGAAACATCGGAAAGAACCGGGCCGCCCGGCAGCCGGTCGAGAATCTGTTCGATGAGCGACAGGCTCTGCTCGACTTCGCGAATGCGAATCCATATTCGGGCGTTTACGTCGCCGTCGCTGAGCAGCGGTATATCGAAGGTCAATTCGCCGTAGGGTGGATAGGCAAGGTTGCGTCTGGTGTCGAAGCCGCGGCCGGCTGCCCGCCCGACAAAACCGCCTGCGCCATATTGGCCGACAAGCTCGTTACGCACCGTGCCCGCACCGACCGTTCGGTCCTGAAGCGAGGTGGTATCGTCGTAGAGTTCCACCAGGGTGGGGAATTTCCGGCTGATCTCGGCGTGCAGTGCCCGCAAGCCGGCCTGTCCGTTGCTGTCGAGATCGGCGGTGACGCCGCCAGGCACGATACGGTCGCGCATCAGCCGATGTCCGAAGGCGGCGTCGGCGGCACGCAGCACCTGCTCGCGCAGCACGCCGCAATGGGCGAGCATCAGCGCAAAGGCGGCGTCGTTGCAAATGGCGCCTATATCTCCGAGATGGTTGGCGAGCCGCTCGAGTTCGGCCATCAGCGCGCGCAGCCAAACGGCGCGGGGCGGCGCCCCGAGCCCAAGGGCTGCTTCCGCCGCCCGCGAGAAGGCATAGGCATAGACGACGCTGCTGTCACCGGATGTCCGCCCGGCAAGCCGCACTCCGTGAGCCAGATCGGCGCCCGCCATCAGCGCCTCGATCCCCTTGTGGACATAGCCGAGCCGTTCCTCGAGGCGAATGACGGTTTCACCATTGGCCGTGAAGCGAAAATGCCCGGGCTCGATGATGCCGGCATGCACCGGCCCGACCGGAATTTGATGCAGATTCTCTCCATCGACGGGCAGAAAGGCGTAGGAATATTCGGAGACGGGTGTGCTGCGCTGTCCCAATGGGAACCGCAGATCCCAGCGGCCGTGGTCGATCCATGGCCTGCCATCCGGCAATCCCTCGGGCTCCAATCCCGTCAGATCGCGGAGCGTTCGCTCCAGGCGTAGCGCCGGCGGATGGTATTGCGCGATAGACGGATAGTCATTCTGCAGCTCCTCGAGGCTGAGGACGGCGGTCCTGCCGGCTTGTTCGTCGAGCAGCGCCATATGCACAGCGTTGCGCTCGCCCCAGAGGCCGAGCAGCGTCAATTGTCCTTCCGCTAACCTCAAGGCAGCCGATATCCAGGCGGCAGAATCGACAACGGCACGTGGCCACGGCCCGTGATGCGAAACCCGGCGGCCATTTTGCAGGAGATCATCTAACATCGACATAGTCCGACCTCGCATCATCGAAGCAGATTGGCGATATGCTGAAACCAGGCAACCATCGGCGGCGGCAGGTAGATTCCGGCTCCGAGCACCAGCACGAGATGCAGGAACATCGGCAGGTAGGACGTTTCGGCCGGTGCAGTGCTGCCGCGCGGTTGACCAAAAATCGCCCCCGTCAATCGCAGCAACAGGGCGCCGAAAGCGATCAGCAGGCCAAATACGAGCGGAATGGCAAGCAACGGCTGCTTTGCGAAGGTCGAGCTGACGATGAGGAACTCGCTCATGAAAATGCCGGCCGGCGGCAGACCGGCAATGGCGATCACGCCGGCCAGCAGGCCCCAGCCGAGCCCCGGATGCGTCTCGGTGAGGCCTCGAATGGCTGAGAGCCTCTGCGTCCCCTTGATCTGGGCGATGTGGCCGACGGCGAAGAAGATCGCCGACTTGGTCAGCGAATGCATGACCATGTGCAACAGGCCCGCAAAATTGGCGAGCGAGCCGCCGAGGCCGAAGGCGAAGACGATGATGCCCATATGTTCGATCGAGGAATAGGCGAAGAGACGTTTGATATCGCGCCGGCCGTAGAGCATGAAGGCTGCGAAGATCAGCGAGACGAGCCCCATCGTCATCATCAGCGGTCCTGGGCTGATTGCTTCCGGGCTGGCAGCGAGCACTATCTTGAAACGCAGCTCGGCATAGAGCGCAACGTTGAGCAACAGACCTGAAAGCACCGCCGAGATCGGTGTCGGCCCCTCGGCATGCGCGTCCGGCAGCCAGGCATGGAGCGGCGCCAGTCCGACCTTGGTGCCATAGCCGAGCAGCAGGAAGATGAAGGCGAGGTTGAGAAGAGCCGGATCGAAGCCGGCGGCGTGTTCCACCAGCGTCGTCCAGATCATGGCGTCGTAGCCGGTGCCGACGACGGATTGAGCGGCCAGGTAGACGAGGATGGTGCCGAACAGCGCGAAAGCAATCCCGACGCTTCCAAGGATGAAATACTTCCAGGCCGCTTCAAGCGCTTCGTGGGTGCGGTAGATGCCGACCATCAGTACGGTGGTCAGCGTTGCAAGTTCCACCGCCACCCACATCAGGCCGATATTGTTCGACACGAACGCGAGGTTCATACCAAACATCATGACCTGATACATCGCGTGGTAGAATCGCAGGTTGGTGGGCGTGAGACGGCCGATCTCAAGTTCATGGGCGATGTAGCCGGCACTAAAGACGCTGGTGGTGAAGCCGACGAAGGCATTCAGGACGATGAAGACGATGTTGAGATCGTCCACGAGCAGATATCGGCCCGGTGGCAGCCGAGCGCTGAAGAAAAGCAAAAGCGCTGCAAGCAGTGTCAAAAGGCTCGCGACTATGTTCAGCCGCGCCGTCATGCAGTAGCCGGGGAGGAGTGCCAGAAGAGCAGCAGCGGCGATTGGTACGACGAGGACGGCCGTCACAGCGTCGAAGCCGAGGATGGAGGAGGAGAGGGCGTTCACTTCCGTCGCCTCCCCTTGAAATCGTCGAGCGCCCGGACGTCTACCGTGTCGAAGCGCTCGCGGATGCGGAACAGGAAGACGCCGATGACGATGAAGGCGATCAGGATCGAGAAGGCGACGCTGATCTCCACCACCAGTGGCATGCCCTTGGCGCCGGTCGCCGCCAGCACCAATCCGTTTTCCAGAGACATGAAGCCGACGACCTGGCTGACGGCATTGCGGCGCGTGACCATGATCAGCAGTCCCAGCAACAGGACCGACAGGGCAAAGGCAAGATCTTCGCGCGCGATCGGATCGGCCGATGGCGTCACCCGCAGCATGACCACCGTTGCCAGGGCCACCAGTCCCAGGCCGACGAGCATGGTGGGACCGACGCCGACGACAGTCTCTATCTCGCGATGGATGCCGAGCTGGCGGATCATGCGATGCAGCACCACAGGAATGATAATCGCCTTGAAAATGAGAGCGATCGCCGCGGTCACGAAGAGATGCGGTGCATCCTGGACAAGAGCTTGCCAGGCAACCGATAGCGTCAGTACCAGCGAATGCAGCGCAAAGACGTTCAGCAGCGCATAAAGCCGATCCTGATAAAGCATCATCATGCTGACGAGTACCAGGCCGCCGGCAAGCATGTGAGCGATATCGAAGACCGACCCGGTCATCACAGGCCCCTCGACACGAAACGCAACAGGGCGGCGAGCAGACCGAGCATCAGCGCGGCACCGAGGAATTCCGGCACACGGAAAACACGCATCTTGGCGGTCGCGGTTTCGAAGAGCGCAAGCAAGGCGCCACCCGCTGCCAACTTGGCAAGATAGGCGGACAATCCGACCAGGTAGGCAACCGGTCCGGCCCCGAAAGCGACCAGCTTCCAGGGAACGAACAGGCAGGCGATCAGCGAAATATAGAGCAAGAGCTTGAGCGACGCCGCAAGCTCGATCATGGCGAGGTGCCGCCCGGAATATTCGAGCACCATGGCTTCGTGCACCATGGTCAATTCCAGATGTGTCGCGGGGTTGTCGACGGGGATACGGGCATTTTCGGCGATCGCGACCATGATGAGGGCGATGAGCGCGATCGCCAGCGACACGCGCAAGCCGACCTGCGGCGAGGTCATGAAGGCGGTGATGGCAGAAAGCTGCGTCGAGCCGGCTACCAGGGCAAGCGTGAAGATGATGAGCAGCATGGACGGCTCGGCCAGTGTCGCAATCATCATCTCGCGGCTCGAGCCGATGCCGCCGAAGCTGGTGCCTACGTCCATGCCGGCGAGCGCCAGGAAAAATCGCGCGCTGCCAAGCAGCGCGATGATGGCGATCAGGTCCGCGGTCCAGCTGAAGAGGAGGCCGGTGGCGAAGGTCGGGATGATGGCGGCAGCCACCCATGTCGCGGCGAAGATCAGATAAGGCGCTGCCCTGAACAGCCAGGACGCATTCTCCGCAACGACCGCCTCTTTGCGCAGAAGCCGGACAAGATCGCGATAGGGCTGTATCGGAGAAGGCCCACGCCGGCGCAGCAGCCGCGCCTTGAACATGCGCACGACGCCCGTCAGCAGCGGCGCCAGCAGCACGACGAGCGACATCTGGAGGGCCTGGGCGAAAAGGGCAGATATCATGACCATAGCGCCAGTACCAGAAGCAGGAGGACGAGCGTTATGAAGACCAGGCTCAGATAGCGCCGGATGGTCAGGAATTGCAGATAGTTGAGTTTTTCGGCCGCAAAGCCGACGGCGCCGACGATGGGCAGGTAGAGACCTTCCCAGATATAATCGTGCATTTCCAGGGCGAACCGTGCGGGTCGGAGATCGCCGGGTGACGGCATGGTGACGCGGTCGCGCGCGCGAAAGATCAGCGTACCGAAGACGCGCCGGATGGGCTGGGCGAAACTGCTGGCGGAATATTGCGTTGCCGGGCTATTCACCGGAAAGCCGCAATCCCAGGCCGGCGCTCGTCGAATACGCCGCGAGCCAAAGCGGTGGACGAGATAGGCCGTGAGCGACGCCGAAAAGACGATGAAGAGGAAAACGAGCAAGCCGTTATAGGAGCTGCGAGCTTCGGCGATCGGCACGATCGACAGCCACGGAATGTCTGTCTGCACCGGCATCCGCTGGCCGATCAGCAAAAGCGTCAGCGGTGCGAGTGCATCGATGACGACCCCCGGCAGGATGCCGGCGGCAAGGCAAAGGAAGGCCAGCACCGACATGGCGGCGAGCGAAAAGCGATCGACTTCCATCGCCCGTTCGGCCGGCAGGCTGCGGGCACGGCCAAGAAACGTCACGCCGAACACCTTGACGAAGCAGGCAGCTGCAAGGGCCGCGGCAAGGGCGAGCAGGCCGCCTACGGCCGGCACCAGCAGCTTCAATCCCCATTGCGGCAGGGCCGGGCTCTGCAGGACAGCCTGAAATGCCAGCCATTCGGAAACGAAACCATTGAAGGGAGGAAGAGCCGAGATGGCAACACAGCCAACGAGAAAAACCAGGCCGGTCACCGGCATGCGATGGATGAGGCCACCGAGTTTTTCCATGTCCCGTTCCCCGGTTGCCGTCAGCACGGCGCCGGCGCCAAAGAAAAGCAGGCTCTTGAAGAAGGAATGGTTCAGAATATGGAATAGCGCGGCGGTCAGCGCTAAAGCCGCCGCCAGCCCCATGCCGTTCGCCCTGAACGCAAGCGCCAGACCGAGGCTGACGAAGATGACGCCGATATTTTCAATAGTACTATACGCAAGCAGACGCTTGAGATCACTCTCCATCAGCGCGTGCAGAATGCCGAGAACCGCGGTGATGCCGCCGATCGCCAGAACGACGATGCCGAACCACCAGGCCGGCGCGCCGAGCAGATCGAAGACCACGCGGATGAAGCCGTATACCGCGACTTTGGTCATGACACCGCTCATGAGCGCGGAAACATGACTGGGGGCGGCTGGATGCGCTCGCGGCAGCCAGACATGCACGGGCACCAGTCCGGCCTTGGATCCAGTGCCGATCAACAGCAAAACCAGCACCAGGCCCGAGGTCAGCGGCGCATGGTCGGCGGCGCGCATCGTGGCGAAACTGTAATTGCCGTCCGGTCCCGCAAGCAGACCGAAGGCGAGCAGGAGAGTGAGCGTGCCGAAACTCGCCATGACGATATAGAGATAGCCGGCTTTCCGGTTGCCGGTATCGCGATGATGGGCCATTACGAGTGCCCAGGAGGCGAGCGACATGAACTCCCAGGACATCAGGAAGGTGAAGGCGTCATCCGCAAGGATCACGAGATTCATGCCGGCGACAAAGGCCGGGAAGAACGGCAGCACCCGGTGCGGCGCATGTTCGTGGCGGCCGTAGCCGAGCGCATACACGCTCGAAAGCATGCCGCCGAAATTGACGACGGTTAGAAAGAAGGCGGATAGCGCATCCAGACGGAAATGACTGCCGAGCCACGGCAGGCCGATCGGAAGCACGAGCGTAGATGCGGTATTGGGAGAAACCACCGTGGCGAGCGCGCCGATCGCTACGGCAAAAGCGATTGCCGACAGACCGAAGCTTAGGCCATAGGTGAGCTTCGTTGCCTGTTTCGATCGGGCGATGCAAACCGCAAGAACTGCCGTTGCAAACAGGAAGACCGAGCACAGCAGGATCGCGGCCAGGGAGATCATGAGCGAGGTCCCGTTCCTCGTCCGGGCAATCCCGGCGCCCCGCTCTCCGACCGCTTGGTCTTCAGCCTGACGCCGCGCCCTCCATCCGGGCTGACCGCGCCTTCGTTGATCACCTCAATGCCGGCTTCGCTTAAAGCCGCCAGCAATCGCATCAGGGAATCAACATTGCCGCGCACGACGTCGGGGCTTGCCTCCATCCGTTGGATTGTCGGAACGGATACCCCCGCCAATTCCGCGAGTTGGCGCTGATCTATACCAAGAAGGGCTCTTGCGGCACGCATCTGTGCGGCGGTGATCATGGCGGAACCATCACTTATGCTTCATAAGCTTTGATGTTAGCAGTTTAGCGCATGCTTACTGATGTATCAAATCACATTTATGATGCGGCATCTTCACACAAAGCCAAAAGCTCACTTGTGAGAACGCCCTGCCGAGTAGTAAGACAAATCGTCATCATTTCGGACAGTTGGCCTTCATGGAAATCGCCACAACCCAATCTCGCAACGCCGGGAATGGAGGAGAGCTTGACGGTTTCTGGTCCAGGTTCGGAAAGATGTTCGGCCTGAATTCCGGGAAAGAGCAAAGGCTTCCGATGTCCCCGATCCGTATCCGCCAGAAGTAACTCGCATGCTTGTAAGACAAGGCACTCATCGCAACGAGAAAATTGACCGCCGGCTGGCGGCTTGCCTGGCGGCAATCGCCGGCGCATTGAATGCATCGGCCTTCTACGCTGTCGGCTTCTTCTCGGCCAACATGACGGGCAATGTATCGACGCTGTCCGATCACCTTGCCGAGGGACTGTGGCTGTCTAGCCTGTTTTACGGCGGGATTGTAATTGCCTTCATTTTGGGTGCGGCGGCGTCAACGCTGATTGTCAACGCCGGTCGCCGGCGCAATATTCATGCGATCTATGCTTACAGTATTCTGACCGAGGCTATCTTACTTGCCGCGCTTGGCTGCGCGGATCTCTGGTTGCTTGCTGCCTGGCGCACTCCGGTTCTCGTCCTCGGGCTTGCATTCCTGATGGGCCTTCAGAACGCGGTCGTCACCCGCATCTCGGACGCCCGGGTTCGCACCACGCATGTTTCCGGGATGGCAACGGATATAGGCATCGAGCTGGCCGTTGCCCTGGACGCCTTGCGTGGGCGTGAGCAGACTTCGGAGGCGCGGCACAATCTGGGCAAACTCCGATTGCATCTTTACACGATCGTTTCATTCCTCCTTGGCGGTGTCCTGGGGGTGTTCGTGTATCGAGCCATCGGCGGCTATCTTCTCCTGCTGGCCGCCGCTGCCCTGGTCGCAATCGCACTTGACGCAATCTTACGGGCAAGGAGGGTGCTTGTTCCCCATGAGAGCTATTGACGGTTGATTCTGTCTCAGCGGCACAGGGGTATTGGCTTCGGAATCGTCACCGGAAACCTCCTAGCGGTTCCATGATCGCAAGCCAAAGCCGGGGATTTTCAGCTTAACGTCAGTCGATGACGCTATTTGCCCAAAAAAGACACGTTGCGGCTGTATGCGCACATCGGCAGGTTTGGAGAGTTGAATTTGAATCTTGTTCTTCGGCGCTCATTATCTCCAGCGCCAAACTTCGGACATGGGCCGAGCGGCCTTGCGTATCGTCGGGACATCGACGGCCTGCGGGCTCTGGCTATCATTCCCGTCGTTCTCTACCACGCGGGCATCCCCGGCTTTGGTGGCGGTTTCGTCGGCGTCGACGTGTTTTTCGTCATCTCCGGCTTCCTGATGGCATCGTTGATTTCAAGCGAGATCGCAAAGGGCGAGTTCAGTCTCGTTCGATTCTACGAGCGCCGTATCCGTCGGATTTTCCCGGCATTGTTTGCTGTCCTGGCCACGTCTTCGGTTGCGGCATGGTTTCTGCTGATGCCAGCCGAATTTGCCTATTTCGCTCGCAGTTTGAAGGCCGCAGCCCTGTTTACATCGAATATTCAATTCGACAAGGAGAGCGGATATTTCGATATCGGTGCGCACATGAAGCCGCTGCTGCACACCTGGTCCCTGGCGGTCGAAGAGCAGTTCTACATTCTGTTTCCTTTGCTATTGCTGGTCGTCAACCGATTTGCGCAACGGTATGTCGCGCCGATCCTGGCTGGATTGCTGGCCGTCTCATTCATGGCAAGCACCTGGACGCTGTTCCGGTCTCAGCCTGACGCATTTTATCTGCTGCAATTTCGCGCATGGGAGCTGCTCCTTGGAGCGCTGCTGGCCTTCGGTGTCCTACCGATGCCAAAGCAGCCCAAGGTGCGAGCAGGGCTGGCCACTGCCGGTGTGCTTCTGATCGCGATCGCCATCGTCGGGTTTAGCGACCGGACACTCTTTCCAGGCCCGGCAGCCTTGGTACCCTGTCTTGGTGCGGCGCTGGTCATTCACGCGCGAGACGAGCTCGGGCCAGCGAGCAGAATTCTGCAATCGCCACCCATGGTGTTCGTGGGGCTGATCTCCTATTCCCTTTATCTTTGGCACTGGCCGCTCATCGTCTTCAGCCGGGAGGTGACGGGACGAGAGCTTTCGCTGATGCAAGGCAGCCTGATCGTTCTGACGTCTCTCGCCATGGCCATCATCTCATGGCGCTTCATCGAGCGGCCGTTCCGCGGACGCGGTAGCCATGTAGAGCGCATGCCGCTATTTGCCAGCGCGCTGACCGTGGTGATCGCCATTGCCGGATTGGGAGATTATGTCGCTCATCACGGTGGCGTACCGGGGCGGCTGCCGGCGGATGTGCAGCGGGTCTATGCTTCCACCTATGATCAAAGCCGCTTCAGCCTGCCGCCCTGCTTTGCCGAATCCGATACGGCGGGGCGCTCGGCTGCAGAGATTCGTGCAGGCAAGCTTTGTCCGCTCGGGCCTGACGACACGGCGAAGCCCTCTTTTCTCGTCTGGGGTGATTCCCATTCCGGTGCGATGGCGCCGGCTATCGATGCCGCTGCGAAACAGGTTGGCATCACCGGTCTCTTCGCGGGACATTCGTCGTGCCCGCCCTTGCCCGGTGTTCAGCTCACGCCGCGCGGCGATACCGAGCTCTGTGGCGACTTCAACGGCGCGGTGCGCGATCTAATTGCCGCACAACATATTCCGCTGGTCTTCCTGGTGGCTTACTGGCCCAAATATGTCCACGACGCCGAAATGCCCAACGAAGGGCCATATTTCGACCCGTCGGTACCGCCTCCATTGGAGGATCGGTCGGCATCCGTCGTCCAAGCAATGGACCGTCTGATCGCGGACCTGACCAAACAGGGCACCAGGGTCGTGCTGGTGTCGGATGTTCCCGAAATGGGGCGCTACATGCCGGAGGCCATCGCCAAGGCGATGATGCGAGGCACATCGATGGATGTCGCGCCGCCGCTCGACTACATCGAGAAACGGCAGGCGCTCTCGCATGCGATCCTGACCCGCCTTGCTGCGAAGTATGGGACTGCAATCATCGATCCGCTTCCTTTGCTTTGTGGCAGCGGTCGCTGCGATTCTGTGCGGAACGGTCTGCCGCTCTACAAGGACGCCGACCACCTCACGGCGACTTTTGCAGCGACCCTCAGTCCTCTCTATATTCCTGCATTGTCCAAACTCGTCGATTAAGTCAGGGTGCGATCAGTGCCGACCTCAACCCATCTCCGTGAGGCGCTTCCAATTTCTCATTGGGCTGGGCATCGCCGTGACCGGGGGTTGTCGACAGATTGCGCCGCTGGCATTAAGGACAGATCTTTGGCCGGATCGCGCCACGGGAAGGCATAACGAGCAGCGGCTCCGCCTTATCTCGCAGCTATTTTTCCCAGTGAGGTATCCAGTTGCCTTCCAGGCGCATGGAAAGGCCGGCATCGTCCTCGATGCGCTTGGCGACATGAAGCTCGGCGGCGTTCGCGCCATAGCGGCTCGCCGCCAAAGCGAACGCTCCTTCCGCAGCCGTTGTCATCGGCATCGCAGATCGAACATTCCGGTTCAGTTCCTGGATAAGGCGGAGGTCCTTCAGGCAGAGGTCGAGGCTAAAGCTGGGGTCGTAGTGGCCAGCGAAGATCGACGGCGCGTCATGACGGACCACAAAGCTGTCGCCAACACTATTCTGGATCGCATGCCAGAGGGTGCCGAGTTCGACTCCATTGGCCATGCCAGTGGCAAAGCCTTCCCCGATGGCGGCCGCTGCAATGAACCAGAGCTGGTTGGTCACGAGCTTCACGACATTGCCTGTTCCGAGAACACCACAATGAATGACCATGCCGAGATGGACAAGCACGGGTTCGATGCGCCCGAAGGTCGCATGGTCACTTCCTGCAAATAGCGTCAGCTTGCCGTTCCGGGCACCGTCGACCGCTCCGGTCACGGGAGAATCGACCACGCTGACGCCTTCGGGTGCCTCATCCCTGAGGCGGAATAGAAGTTCGTTGCGGTTCGTCGTCAGGTCGACCCAGATGCTACCGCTTTTGAGGCTCGCAAGCGCGCCACCTTCCCCCGACATGACCTTTTCGACATGGTCGGGCCTCGGAAGAGAGGTGAGGAAAATATCGGCCCGGGCTGCGCATTCGTTGGCCGAAGATGCGGCGATCGCACCAGCCGAAACAACTCTGGCCAACGCTTCCTGGCTGAGATCAAACGCGGTTACTTGATATCCCGCAGCCACCAGCCTGAGCGCCATTGGGCCGCCCATATTACCCAATCCAACAAACCCGATGTGCGGCAGCGACATTTTCCAATCCCTGTACGTTGTTGACATCACGGATTGTAGGTTGACATGCCAGCCTGTAAACCTTGCTTATTTTCACCCTAATGAGGAACCTCAGGTTATCACTTCATGAAGAGATATCGTCTGAATCTGCCGCCACTCGACACGTTGTTGTTCTTCGAGGCTGCTTATCGGGTCGGTGGTTTCAGGCGTAGCGCCGCCGAGATGAACGTGTCTCAGGCGGCAGTGAGCAAGCGTATCCGACAGCTTGAAGAGTGGATGGGCGAACCTCTGTTCGTCAGGGATGGCAATCGGCTGCGCCCGACGCCACTGGGCGAAAAGCTCTATCAGACTTCGAGCATGACGCTCGAATTCCTGCATCAGGGTCTGAGTACGCTTCGGATCCAGGCGCGGCGGCCGCTGTCGATCGGTGCGAATACGCCTGTCGGCATGTTCTGGCTGACGCCGCATCTGCGCGACTTCGGCTTGTCGTCGAATGCTTGCCCAACCCGCCTGATCACATCCGACGACCCGCAGGACCTGTTCGACCATGACAACGATCTCACCGTGACCTATGGTGACGGCGCGCTGCCGGGCCGCATATCTACGAGACTTTTCGGTGAAGAGCTGACCCCAATGGCCTCTCCGGAGATCGCCGATCGTTTTGATGGTGTGTCGTCGATACACGAAATCCCGCCGGATTGCCGTCCGACCCTGTTGAACTTCGAGCGCGCGTCCCCCGATTGGGTTGATTGGCGGGTGTGGTTTCAGAGGCTTTCATTCCCAGATTTCGACGCTTGGCCCAATAAGACGCTGTCGACCTATTCGCAAACGATCGGGGACGCGATTAAGGGCAAGGGCATCGCGCTCGGCAGCATCAGGTTGCTAAGGGCCGAAGTTGCGTCGGGCAGCCTGCGGCGGATCGGAAGCGAAGTTCTGACCTCCGGTCGCGGCTACTATATATCTCACGGTGAGCGCTCCGGCCTGTCCGAAGGTGCGAAGAGCCTCATGGAATTTCTGATCATCGCCGCGCGTCGGGAAGCTGGCTGACCAGGGAGTCCGCAACGGGCCGGCAGGTGAGGTAGCCTTGCCTCAAATCCGGGCCATCGTTTTCTGATGCGCCGGGGTTGAGTGGGTTCCGGCCGCTCAAGCACGTGTAGCGGTTCGGCCTTGCGGCGGTGTAGCCGCACCAGCAATACGTGGGGAGCGTCATCATCGATGCGCAGGGCAAAGATCCTGTCGAACCGTCGCCGGAACGCCGGAATTGTCTATGGGGGCTTCTACCTGAGTGGCGGGCAAGCGCCTTGTTCAGGCGTTGACGAAACAACGTGAAATCCGCCTCGGGACTGTCGTGAACTGCGTTACCAGCCATAGCTGAAGGTCGCGCCAACGCCGTTATCCCCATCCTGCACCACGTCGGTTTCCGTATTTCGCCCATATTGGAAAATGCCATAGGCATTGTTGTTGCCGTTCTGCCGCAAGGTCGCGGAATGACCATCGCCCCGCTGCTGGATGAAGCCGAGGTTTCCACGGCCAGCCTGAGCGATGCCAGCCGCGTTATCCCGGCCCAGCTGCCGGATGTTGGCGCCCTTCAGACCGCGGTAGAGCGAATAGACGCGCAGTCCGGTTGAGAAAAGATCCGCATCCTCGGCATTATCAGGGGCGAGGTTGAACGAGATCCGGCCGCCGGCATAGGCTGGCACAGACAAGGCTGCTTGTCCCAGGCTCCCGGCAAGAAGAGTGACGGTAAGGATCTTAAACACGTTGCGGGTCATCCTGATCTCCATTGGCCGGCTGCCTTAGCCGATGATCAACTTTCGCATCTTTAAGCTGAACCCAGTCGGAATTGCCCGTTCAGTTGTCGTTCAGTCGTTTCGGCCGGATCAAAAGCAAAAGGACGCCGGAAACCGGCGTCCTTTTTAAGGGATTCGCAGAACGTAGAGACCGACTAGTCGCCGCCGATCTGCTTCGTGCAGCTGAAATTCTTGTCCCCGATCACGACATCCAGTGTGGCTTTGTATTCGGCTCCTTTGGAGTCGAGCGAGACGGAGCTGAGGATTGCCGGATGTCCGGCTGTGGCCTCAAAGTCGCCGCTCTGGTTGATCGTGGAGCTTCCGCCGCCTCCTGATTTCTCGACATGGAAGGTGTAGGTCCCGCCGACATGGCTGTCGGCGTGGACGAGTGCATCCAGTCTCACCATACCTGCTCCAGGCGTCGCCTTGATTTCGCAAAGCTGCGCCTCATCGGATTGGTTGGCAGTCGTCATGGCCGCAACCGCGCCGACGGGAAGCAGAACCAGCGCAAGAATGGCGATCAGGCGGCGTGGATGTTTGACGCTATTTGGCATGGGTCATCTCCCCTAGTGGTCTGCCGTTGCAATTCCGACCTTTTGCGCCATCGCACAGCCGCTTACGGGCAGGCCTGGACGAAGGCCGCGACATTGCCGTTGCCGCCCTGGCTTACATTGGCGCTGCAGCCATGGCCGACCTGGACGCCAGCCGCGATGTTACCATTGCCGTCCTGGGTAAGAATGGTCGTATGGTTGGAGCCAAATTGGCCGATGCCGGCGACATTGCGGTCGCCGTTCTGATAGGTGGCGCCGTAATTGTCATTGCCTTCCTGGCCGATAGCCGAAAGGTTGTGGCGACCATATTGATGGCCGACAATCCGGTTGTAGCCGCCGTTCTGGTAGGTCCTGATCCGGTTTCCATATCCTTCCTGCGCACCACCGGCAGAATTCGACCAGCCATATTGTTCGATACGCACATCGTTGGCCATGGCGGGTACTGCGGCGGTAAAGCCAACGAGAGCGACGAGTGCGGTTGCAATGAAAGACGTGCGGATCATGACTGTGTCTCCTCAGGCGGATAAGACCGCGGTTGAACGTCCTTCTTTTAGACGCTCCCTTTGGAACGGAAGCTGAAGGTATCATTCAGTCGAGGTTCATTCGCCGGGATCGATGCCCGCTGACATTGCGGAGCTGATACCCGAAGAAGTTTGACGTTTCGCAGGAGGGTTATCAGGGAGTAGCAGATCCTAACGTGAGTGCCGGATGTTGGGATTGAACGAGTTGATGGTTCAGGAGCAGGTTGCGCTCTATCGTCGCCCTGCCGGGTAACTTTCATCGCGCGACGAGAACCTCGGCGGTTCGTTATCGTTTCTTCTTCTGCCAGCGTTCGACCAATCTGCGGGTCTCCCGATCCTTGGCACCGGAGCAATAATAGAGCAGCCATGGCGAACTGAGCCAGAATTCCAGCAGTTCGGGCGCATGGAGCATACGGTTCAAAACGGCGGTGCGATAATAAAAGGCACGGGTGTTGCCGTAGGCGTCAAAGGCGCCAACGCCGACCCCGGTTGGAAGCCATTCCTTTTCGATCATGGTGGCAAGCACAGGATCGTCTTCAGGGTGATGGATCAGGAAGAACAGAAGCTGGCAGCAGCGAGCGCGCGAGAAATGCTCCAGCCCTTCCAGAAACCAGTCTGCGCCGGGATGGTAATTCGAATAAAGATGCAGAGCATAAGCACGCATCGCGGCAACGAGACCGGATCGCCAGCGTTGGTGGCGATCACCGTAGTCGGCAAGAGCGAGATGCATTTCCAGCGATGGGCGTTCCGAAAACGCCTGCTCGACCATTGCCGGCAAATCCGGCAGGGCGAAATGCGCCGCTGCTGCCTGCCGGCAATCCTCTCTGTCGAACATGGCGAGCATGGCAAAGACCTTATCCGCCTTGTCCGGCGGAAGGTGTGACATGCGCTCGATGAGGTCACGTGCGTAACCGGCCTTGAGCAGCCGCCACGTGAAATTGACGGCCTCGCCATGGCCCCGATCGTTCAGCATCGGCTCGAATGCCGGTGCATAGACGAATTTGCCCTCAATCCATTCACGACGGATTGGATTTGGCTGATGATCTGCAATGATGCCGATGGCGTGGTCGAGATCGAACGATGCCGGATTGTGCCCCACATCCCAACAAAATCGCGCCAGTCTCGGGTCATCCCAGTCGTGAAGACGCGAAAGGCTCGGATGTGGAAAAAGGGAAGAGAGCGGGATGGCGTCGTCTGTGAACTGTTTGCGGCCTATCGACCATGTCGACGTGTCGAAGGCCTCTTTCGCTGCAATGTCAAAGTCGCCATCCGAGGCGCGGGTGAACAGCCGCCGCGTCCTCACCACCGGGTCGCCGGATGCAATCAGCCGCTTTGAAAGCCAGCAGCGCTTCTTTTTCTTGCCGTCCCACATGTCTTCACGCATCGCGCAAAGCGGATTGAGTGCGAGGTCGTCCTCCTGGAAATGCCGCCGACGAACATAATCATCGAGAAAAGCGTGATAGGCAGGCGTCTCGGCCAGAGCTGCCAACCATTCGTTCTGGCGTGTATCCTGCGTCCAACCCATCTTGGTGGCGTCCTCCAGGTCGAAACGCCAAATCGTTCCGTAGCCATATTGCACCATGGCGCGGGCGAGTAAGAGGGCTTCGTCAAAACGACCAAGAGCGGCAAGAACACATACGGCATTGAATTCAAGATGGCCGCAGCCGCAGCTTCCGACCGTGGTAACATCGAGCGGGCCTAGCAGTCCTCGGTTTTCGATTACTGGCAAGGCACGCCTGGGCTGCTCGGTTAGCAGCGCATTGAAAATGAAGAATTCCTCAAAATCATAGGTTTGTATCAGATTTCGGTCGGGCTTGAAGCCAGCGAGAATCTCCTCCTGGCGATCTAGGAGCCAATCTCGCTCGATCGAGAACGGTCCATAGGAATCGATAGTTGGATGAGCAAGAATGGGCGCAAGAGTGTGGGCGTTCGGGAGAACCCAGCGCAGTTTGCGGCGTAGCATGTCGTCGATCAGCAGCATAACCGAAAACGCCGTGGCGTAATTCGCGGTGACGAGGGAAGCCCGAATGGTGCTGAGATGCAGATAGGGAAATGCGTTTACGAGATCGCCGAAATTGCTGCCGCGAACATAGTATCTATGGTCGGGCGCAAAGAGGTCAGCCACGCGCCCCAGAACGGTCTCGACCTCGCCGGGCCTATCGGCTCTGATCAAAGCACTGGCCATCATGGCGCTGAGGATACCGACGAGCGGATGCGGCTTGTTGTTTTCCGAAACGACGCCTGCAAGAGGCCGAGGATCAGCGCTCAACGCCAGCAAAGGCTCGTCCGGATTGGGTGAGTTCATGCAGTCCAGTACCCAGGCCATACATGTATCGATCTGGAATTCCGATTGCTGCATATGGTCTCCGAAAGAAATTCGAGCAAAGCAGGCGTATCTGACAACTGCGAAGGATGATGCCGCAGCCGGCTATTTTCTGTCTCCAATCCACTTTTCCCGAATGAGGAACCGGCGGAAGTGCAGCCATTGATTGAAAGGTAGAAGCTCCGCAGCAAAGACGCAACCACTGTAGGGCCTGAATGAGCTCGGGTGTCACGCGGCCCCAATCTGCCCCTCTTTGCAGGGATATTTATGGGCGGTCATAGCGGAGCATGACGTCGAGACCTCCCATATCCGAATAGGAACAAGCCGTTCTACGATCTGCGTTCGTTCCTTCGCTTTCGTGATGAGCAGTTGAGGTGACGGCCAAAACTGGTTATCAGCCCGTTCGTCCAATTTGCGAACAGTAAGGTTATGGCCGTATGGCTCCAAGTTTCCTCGTTACCCATTCCGGCGGCTTTCATGCTGACGAAGTGTTGTCCAGCGTCATTCTCACACGACTTTTCCCTGACGCGCGGGTTGTTCGCAGCAGGGCGCCGGAATGGATCACGCCCGGCGCCGATCGCATCGTCTATGATGTTGGCAGCGCTTATGATGCGGCCGCCGGGATTTTCGATCATCACCAGCGCGGTGCACCGCAGCGCGACGATGGTCAGCCCTTCAGTTCGTTCGGGTTGATCTGGAAACATTTCGGCCGCGACTATCTGACCGTTCTCTCTGTCCCGAGCGCCTTCGTCGAGACCGTGCATACCGCTTTCGATGCCAGCTTCGTCTTGCCGATCGACCTGGTCGACAATGGCGCACTCAGCCCGGATAGCGCCGGTTTGCTGGCCGGATTGACCCTGCCGTCTTTGCTTGAAACATTGAAGCCCGTCTTCGACGATGCGGATCCGCAGGCGACCGACCGGGCATTTCATACTGCCGTCGCGATCGCCCGCAGCTTCGTCGATGCGAAGATTGCCGGGATCCATGCGAAACTTCGCGCCGAAGCGTTGGTGCTGCAGGCGATTGCGTCTGCGGGGGAGGGCCGCGTTCTCGAACTGCCGATGGGCATGCCATTTCGTCCGGCAATCATGAAAGCGGGTGCCGATCATCTCTTGTTCGTGGTCCACCCGCGCGAGGCCGATTGGTGCCTGACCGGAATTCGCCGTGCGGAGGAGGGATTCGAACTGCGCGCCGACCTTCCGGCGGCCTGGGCGGGGTTGAGCGGTCACGACCTGGAAGTGGCCACCGGAACTGAGGGTGCCAGTTTCTGCCACAACGGCCGTTTTATTGCCGCTGCCAAAACGCGAGAGGCCGCGCTGGCTCTGGCCAGTTTGGCCGTGGAGGATGCGGAGAAAAGAGCTGCTTGAGTACCAGCTCGAGGCCGAGCTTGCCCATCGCCTCATCAGGTAAGCTCGGCGGAATACCGAGGGCATCAGCGGGTGGGGCAGTCCTGCCAATTGTCCGTTATCATTTTGCAACCAGGGGCCGGATTGCCCCTAAGCTTGCATCCCGTTCAGATCGACTGGAAATGCTCCCGGGTGAAATTATCTGGGGATGATCCGGCCCCGCCGTTGCTCCCATCCGCGTGCATTGGCACGATCAAGACATCGAAATGGAGGCCCATGATGCGCTTATCCGCCCCGCCGATGTCGAAAGAACGACTTGCGCAGTTGCTGGCCGGTTTTTTGCCGGATCCCAAACAGCAAGGGGCTCACACCGCTATGCGAAACCAGGAAACTGGAAAAGCGATATGTGAAGAAGGCTCGGCTGGCGGATCAAATTCACAGTGACCTGTGATCGTTATGGAAGCGCAGCCTGATCTATCGACGCATCACGACCTCGAATATAATTTGTGATGCTGTAGCCGCGCCGGTTCAGATCCGACCAAGAGCAAAAGAACTATCCGCGCCCCCTGACCGGTCCTTCAGGCGCGGGGCTCGAGTTTTTTCCGGATTTGATGGCGCCCCGCTGCTCCCAGGATCCGTACTGTCTCGGCTTTGTCGGAGGCTGAGCCGACCTGTCGAAGACTCAGATTTGCGGCCGATGATTTATGAACGGACAGCGTATTTTCCGAAAACATGTCAGCTGAGACTTCGTCCATCCGATGAAAAGGATCGCTCGAATTAGAGCGCTGGTCGCTGCATGAGAGGCTTTCGGTCGTATCGGCGAGCCGATACCCGCCGGTATTGCACCTCGTAAGTCGCGTTGGAGAAGAAGTTTGTTCATCATCAGACCAAAGTCCGTGTTCAACGCAGATCCATTTGGATATTGGAGGACTGCCCCCGGTCGCCGACACCACTGCCACCCGTCGGCGGTCTGCCCTGCCACCGGACTAACCTCAGGTGGCAGGGCGAAGCTTTAATCATCCATCCCGGATGATCATCGTCCTTGATTGGATGAGAGTGGCAAATGCCTGCAGGAAGGATTGCTTTCGCCTCGCGCTAGAAAAACTGCCTTTGGATCTTCGGGTTTCGACACGATCATTTTCGCGACGGGCCCGGTGCCTGGTAACGCCAATTTTCGGAGCGAGCAAATGTCGATCAATCGCCGCCACTTCAACCAATTGCTGCTCCTTGGAGGAGCAGGCCTTGCCTTGGGAGGCAACGTGTCATGGGCAAGCGCCGCGGAGACGCCGGTCAGCGGCGGAACTCTGAACTGGGCCTATTATCCCGATCCGACGGCGCTGATCGCGATCAATACATCTTCCGGCACGGGCCAGGCGATCGGGCCGAAGGTCAACGAGGGCCTGTTCGATTTCGACTATGATCTCAACCCGACCCCGCTGCTGGCGACGTCATGGTCGGTCACCGCTGACGGTCTGCGCTATACGTTCGCGCTGCGAAAGGGCGTGAAATGGCACGACGGCAAGGATTTCACCTCGGAGGATGTCAAGTTCACCATCTTCCGCCTGAAGGAGGCCCATCCGCGCGGGCGCATCACCTTCCAGAACGTGACGGATGTCGAAACGCCCGATCCGTTGACCGCGGTGATCGTTCTTTCGAAACCGGCCCCCTATCTCATTTCAGCCCTCGGCAGCTCGGAATCGCCGATCGTACCGAAGCATGTCTATGAGACCTTCAAACCAACGGAACAGCCGACACTTGCCCAGACGATCGGCACCGGGCCGTTCATCCTCAAGGAATGGGTACCCGGCAGCCATTTGATTTTCGACCGCAACCCCGATTACTGGGATGCGCCGAAGCCCTATCTCGACCGTGTCGTCCTGCGCGTCATTCTCGATCCGGCGTCAAGGGCTGCCGCTCTTGAGACGGGAGAGATCGACATTGGCGCCAATCCCGTGCCGCTATCCGATATCGAGCGGCTGAAGGCCAATGCCAACCTGGTCGTCGATACCACGACCTACGCCTATTCCGGGCCGCAGCAGCAGCTGTTCTTCAACTACGAGAACGAAATCCTGACGAAGAAGGATGTGCGGCTGGCGATCGCGCACGCCATCGACCTGCAGAAGCTCGTGGATATCGCCCTGTTCGGCTATGCGCAGGTTTCGCCAAGCCCGATCAGCACGGCCTTGCCGAAATGGTATGATCCGAGCATCAAGGCGCGCGAACCCGATCCCAAGCTTGCCAACAAGCTTCTCGACGATGCGGGCTACCCACGCGGCGCCAATGGCACGCGTTTCAAGCTGAGGCTCGCCTATAATTCCTTTCTTCAGCCCTCCTATGCCGATTTCATCAAGCAATCGCTTGCCGCGGTCGGCATCGATGCCGAAATCCTCAAACTCGATCTCGCCACCTTCCTGAAGACGGTCTACACAGATCGTGCCTGGGATCTGGTGATCGAATCCCTCTCCAACACGTTTGATCCGACGCTCGGTGTACAGCGCGCCTATTGGTCGAAGAACTTCAAGATTGGCCTGGTTTTCTCCAATGCCAGCCATTACGCCAATCCGGAGGTCGATGCATTGCTGGAAGCGGCTGCGATCGAGCCGGATGAGGAAAAACGCCGGCAGCTCTGGTACAAATTCCAGCACGTCATCCATGACGACGTCGTCTCCGTCGATCTGGTGGCGGCAGGTGCGCAGATCGTCGCCAACAAGCGGGTCAGGAATTTCGCGCCCGGCGCGCAGGGTATCAACAACAGCTTCGGCCAGATCTGGCTGAGCCCGAGTGCCTGACGACTTCGCCGCCAACGATCGAGCCGGCTATCCAAGTCGGCTCAGGGCGTTCCTCGCCGCGATCGTGCGGATCATGTGGCTCTGCGGCGCATGCGAACGGGCGGTGATCGCGTCGCGATGGTGGCGCTCCAACTGGAAATCGCGATTGAGGCCGGGGTTGCCGGCGAGTTCGAGCGCGAGGCTGGTGACGGCAACAGCATTGTCGATGACGACATGGCGAACATGCATGCCATCCATCCCCACCGGCCTGCCGGCATCGACATCCTCTCCAAGCGAGCGCAGCAGCCGCGCATTCGTTGCAAGCCGGACCTCTATTTCACCCAAGCCATCCTGAATACGCGGCACAGTCGCGATCGGCGTGCCAAGGCTCGCGGGTGTGTGGTTGCTGGCAAATGCAAGAACGCGATCGCGCGGCCCTTGCCACGCCGTGATAGACCGCACCGAGCAGGCCAAAGAAGAAGGCCGCCGCGTGCTCGTCGCGGCGGAGCGGTTCCGTGGCGGGCTGGGCCTCGATGACGTCGTCCATCGGGATCGATACGTCTTCGAGAATGATGTCGTCGCTTGCCGTCGCGTGCATGCCGGCCGCATTCCAGCTCTTCTCGATCCGAAAGCCGGGAGCATCGGTCGGCACCAGAAACGACGCAAGGCGAGGCTCTTTCTCGTCCGTGACGGCAAGGAGCGACACCCATTTCAGAACCGGGATGCCAGTGACATAGCTCTTATGACCGGAAATGCGCCAGCGATCGCCGTCACGGCGCGCGATGGTTTCCGGCAGGACGCCGTGGGCCGGCGATCCGATGCGCGGTTCGGCCTGGGCGTTGTTGATCAGCGCCACGCCGTGCCTGTTTGCCAGAAGCACCCGCTCCGCCAGATGCACGGGCCATTTGCCGAGGCGGCGGATGGCAAAATGCGAGGTATAGTGCATGGCAAGCACCAGCGCGGTCGATGGTTCGCCGCGGGCGATCTCGCTGATAACGGCCTGTGCCGATGTCAGGCCTTCGCCATGACCACCGTGATCGCGTCCGCTGACGAGACCGAGCAGGCCGGCATCGAAAAGTCTGTCGAAGTTTTCGAAGGGAAAGGCCCCGGTCGCATCGTGATGCGCGGCTGTCCTGGAAAAATCCTCGGCAAGGTCTTTCGCCCTGCCGATCAGATCATCAACGGTCTCTGTCATTGGCTCTGCAAGATCTCCTCGGCAATATCAATCAGGCGACGGCACGTTCGGCAAAGCCGTCGATATGGCGGCGATCCACCCATTCGCCGATATCGAAATCACCCGCCAGGAAACCGAAGTCGCGCAGGAAGTTCTTGTAGTGCTCGACGGCGTCAATCAGATCCGGCTCCAATCCCAGGCCAAGGTGGCGATGGATTTCCGGGCCGTTGGCGGCAAGGACCTGCTCTTCGGTGGCGCCGGATTCTCGCGCCACGAAGCGGCGGGTTTCCTCCGGATGGGCCTCTGCCCAGGCACTTGCCTTGAAGATCACCTCGATCAGCTTGCGCACGAGATCGGGGCGTTCTTCGGCAAGGAGCTCGTCTACGGTCAGCACGCGCGGCGAGCCGGAATTGATACGGATTTTCGGATCGGGATGAAAACCGAATTCGACAACCTGAACGGCGCCGATCAGATTGGCGACGTTGATCCCGGCTGTTCCCTTGACGTAGATCGCGTCCACCTCGCCGCGCAGGAGAGCGGCAATTTCCTCGCCATAGGCCTGTCTGCGCTTGAGACCGAAGAGCGACGGCCCCTCCTGGCTTGCGAGCACGGAATCGGCAAGGGCAATCTCGACGATTTCGACATCGTCCTTGGAAAGACCCTCAAGCGAAAGGGCGGAGATGAGGCCCTTGAGCGCCGTGGCGCGCATGAAGTCGACGATCCCCTCCGGGCGGCGGGCGATGCCGAAGCGGCGGTCCTTGAGATCCCTGGTCGTCCTGATGCCGGTTTCCGGCAGGGTGATGATCGCCTGAAACTCATCCGTCCATGTGATGCCGACAAGACGCGTGCGGCGGCCTTCCGAGCGGGCGCGAATGGGCGGCACATTGCCGCCGTGGCGGAAGGACCAGTCGAGCGTATGGTTGAAATGGCTCTGCCGGATGTTTCGATCCGGCGAATCGATAATGGATTTCAGCGTGACGCCTTCGCTGCGAAAGCCGTCTTCGAGATAGCCGAGCTGTGCGGCCAGACCCACAGGCGTCGGAACAGGGCAGCGCGTGTACCAGATTTCGGAGATGGCATTGCTGGTCATGATCGTTCCTTTCAGTGGCGAAGCCCGGCCTGTTTCATCAGCGGCAGGACTTTCTCGCCGAAGAATTCCAGATCGTCGCGGAAATCGAAGAAGCTGAGCTGTAGGCCGTCGATGCCGGCCGCCTTCAGCTTGACGAACTGATCGACCACCTGCTCCGGCGAGCCGATGACGCGAATATTGCCGCCGATGAAGCGATAGGGATCCTGGGCGTCGCGCCCCTTCCAGGCATGGGCATCGGAATCCAGCGACTGGAAGCCCTTGCGGGAGCGCTGGTCGGCATGGGCGACGATCCGGTCGGCCAGTTCCCATGCCTCCCTCTCGGTCGGCCGACAAATGACCATCGGATTGAGCAGGGTGCGCACGCTGCGGCCGACATCGGCGGCGGCATTCTTCACTTTCTCAGTGTGAGCCGGCAGGGAGGCAAGGGCGCTGTCGATATCGGCACCGGTCGGGCTGGTGATGAAGACGATATCCGAATAGCGGCCGGCAAAGGCGATGCCGGCATCCGAGCCGGTGGCGTTGACCAGGATAGGCCGACCGAAATTCGGTTTCGGCGTCACGTAGCCGCCGCCGAGCTTCCAGCTGCTTTCGCCTTCGAAGGAATAATTCTCGTCGTCGCTCCACAGCCGCTGTACGACCTCGAGAAATTCCGCTGCAAGCTCGTAGCGCTTATCGTGTTCGATGCGCTGCCAGCCGAACATCTCGTGCTCGACGGCCCTATGGCCGGTGACGACATTGATGCCCCAGCGACCGCCGGTGATGTGATCGAGCGTAGCGCCGAACTTGGCGAGGTGCAGCGGATGCCAAGGGCCGTACAGCACATGCATCGTGGAGATGAGCATGATCTTCTTGGTGAGGCTCGCAAGTGCTGCGGTCGAGACGAAGCTGTCGAGCGCCTGGCCGTCGAAGACGCCGCCGTAGCCGCCCTTGGGAAGCCATTGCGACAGGGCGAAGACGAGGTCGAAGCCCAGCTCCTCGGCGCGTAGCGTCAGCGCCTTGTTGTAGTCGAAGCGCCAGTCAGTGGAGCGCTCCAGCGTCGATTGCGTCCAGCCGCCGGCCTGGATCGGCAGGAAAAGGCCGAGAAGAACAGGTTGTTTCAGGGCCTGTGATAGCGGGCTGTCGGGAAAATCGGTCGGTGCTGCGAATTTCGGCAGGCCCACGATGGAGCCGGGACGGTGCTGAATGGACATGGCTTTCCCCTGCTTTCGATCTTTCAGGCGGTTGCGATGTAGGCGTAGGCAAGGCTGCCGGCGATGCCTTCGCCGCCGAGCGTGTGGTCGGCGATGCGCTTGTTGTAGATGGTGAGTTCGGGCTGGCTGACGATGTCGAGAGCCGGCAGGTCCTCGACGAGGATCCCCTGGATCTCACGCCATTGCTCGACCCGCTTTTTCGGATCGACTTCGACGGCGGCGGCCTCAAGAAGAGCGTCGACCCTGGGGTTGCTATAGGCGGAGCCATTAGAGAAAGGTACGCCCGGCTTGAAGTTCTTGCTCCAGTAAAGCCGCTGCACGCCGACCGTGGGGTCGAAGAGATTGCTCATTCCTTCATAGGCGAAATCGAAATCGCGATCGGTGTAGATGCGCTTGGTGTAGGTGGCGAAATCCTGGCTGCGCACCGTCACCTCGACGCCGACCTTAGCGAGCGCCTGACGGATATATTCCGAGCCGCGGCTGTAGGGTTCGCCGCTCGGCACATAGTCGAGATTGAGACGAAACCGCACGCCGTCCGAACCACGTGGATGACCGGCCTCGTCGAGCAGCTTCTCCGCAGCGGCGAGATCGATCGGATAGGTCTTCAGATCGGCGACATACCATTTTGTCAGGTTGGGATTGATCGGGCCGGGGATCGCTTCGCCATAGCCGTAGTTGATCGTATTGCGGATCACCTTCCGGTCGATGACATGGGCAAAGGCTTGCCGGACACGGACATCCTTGAAGGCCGGTCTTTCGAGATTGAATTCGATGCGGCTGATGCCGTTGGAATATTGATAGCCGCGGGTCTCGAATGCGAGGCTCGCCACACCCTTGAGGCGATCGAGATCGCTGAGCGGAACGGGCGTCGATGGCGCCAGATCGATCTCGCCGGTCTCGATTGCGATCGAGCGGGCGGTGGCATCGGGAATGAAGCGGACGATCAACTGGTCGAGATAGGGGCGTGGCTGGTCCCAATAATCGGGATTGCGCTCATAGACGATATGGCTGCCACGCACCCATTCCTTGAATTTGAAGGGGCCAGTGCCGATCGGGGCAAGGTTGACCGGATTTTCGGCGACTTTCGTTCCTTCATAGAGATGATGGGGAACGATTGGCGATTCCGAGGCGGCAAGCGCGGTAATCAGGTAAGGGGCCGGCTTGGAAAGCACCAGGACCGCGGTCAGGGGATCGGGCGTTTCGATCTCGACGAGGTTCAGAAAGGTGTTGCGCCCGCGCGGATGGACATCTTTGAGGGTTTTGATCGAGAAGGCGACGTCATCGGCGGTAAAGGGCTTGCCATCATGCCATTTGACGCCGTCGCGCAGCTTGAAGGTGTAGCGTAGCCCGTCATCGCTGACGGCCCATTGTTTGGCGAGGAGCGGCTGCGGATTGAGATCGAAATCATAGGTCAACAGCCCCTCGGTCACCTTCGGCGAGACATAGACCGAGTTGAAGGCCGTATGGGCGATCGTGGTCAGAACCGGCGGTTCGGCCGAAAGCAGAAGGGTTGCTGTGCCGCCGCGGGACGGAGCGGCACGCACTGCTGTTCCGGTGGCGGCGATCACGCCGAATGCTGCCGACGAGAGCAGGAAACTCCTGCGTGCAATTGTAGGAAATCTATTCATCTGAAGTTGCCTCGTCTGTCTAGAGCAGCACTGCTGAGCCCGAACGGCTGCTGGTTTTATGTTCTCGAAGAGTGCGGTTCTCGTAGGTTGCTTTGTTGCCTTGCGCTCGCTTCTTGGAAGAATTGATGCGAATATCCCAAATATATGAAAACGTGTTCTAATTTCTCTGCATGATTTGAGAAATTTCAGAAATATCTACCAATATCGATTTGACAAAACCTACAGATTTAGTCAACTACTATTGCGATGCGGCGCCTGAAAATTCGATTGACGCTGCCGAGGAGTTTCGATGTCGGCTTATATGCGGATAGGGCGAACACTACGCCGGAAAACCATTCAGGCGGTGCCGACCATGCTTGGCATCGTTATCCTGAATTTCTTCCTGCTGAAGCTGGCGCCAGGTGACGCGGCCGATGTCATGGCGGCCGAAGCCGGATCGGCGACTGTCGAGACGATGGCGGCCCTGCGCGAGCGTTTCGGCCTTGACAATCCGATCCTCGTGCAGCTGGCGAACTATCTCAACAATCTCGCGCATTTCAGCCTTGGCTTTTCGCCGCGCTACGGCATGCCGGTGGCCGATCTGATCGGCCAGCGATTGCCGGGCACCCTGACACTGATGCTGGCTGCGCTCATCGCGGCGATTGCGATCGGGCTGATCCTTGGATCGCTGATGGCTACATTTGCCGGGCGGCTCCCGGACCGGCTGATCTCGATCGTCTCACTGCTGTTCTATTCAATCCCGGGCTTCTGGATCGGGCTGATGCTGATTCTGTTGTTTTCGGTCAAGCTCGGATGGCTGCCGAGTGGCGGTGACAGCACCATCGGCTCGCGGCTGACCGGCCTGCCGGCGCTGCTCGATCGGATACGCTACATGGTGCTGCCGGCCATATCGCTCGCCCTGTTCTATCTTGCCATCTACGCGAGATTGACGCGCGCCTCCATGCTCGAGGTCAAGTCGCAGGATTTCGTCCGCACCGCGCGGGCAAAGGGCGTTTCGCCCTTCATGTTGACGACGCGGCATGTGCTACGCAACGCGTTGATCCCGATCACGACGATGGCTGGAATGCATTTCGGTGGCATGCTGGGCGGCGCCGTCGTCGTCGAGACGGTCTACAGCTGGCCCGGCCTCGGGCGACTGGCCTTCGAAGCGGTCATGGCCCGCGACTTCAGCGTCCTGCTCGGCATCCTGTTGCTCTCGTCACTTCTCGTCATCATCGCCAATGCCGCGGTCGACCTTCTGCAGGCCTGGCTCGACCCACGGATCGGAGCAAGCCGATGAAAGCGCAGGAACTCAAAATCTATGCGGACACGGTGCCTGAGGTCGGCGCTAAGCTGCCCGAGAGGGAGATGAAGGCTGTGCCTGCTCCCGAACGCCGTTGGACCCACATTCATGCGCCCGATGCGCGTACGACGGCGGTTTCGGCTCCGCGCTGGCGGGGGCGCCGGCGAGAGCTCAAGATCTTTCTTTCCAATCCCAACGCACTCTTCGGCATTGCTGTCTTGGCCACCATCGTGCTTGCGGCCCTGCTTGCGCCGATCCTCTATCCCGGCGATCCCCTGGAAATGGTAGCGCGACCCTTCTTTTGGCCGGGCCAGAACCCAGCCTATCCCCTGGGAACGGATTCCATGGGGCGAGACGTGCTGGCCGGCATCCTGCACGGTGCCCAGATCTCGCTGACCGTCGGTATTGCGGCGACCCTGCTTGGGCTTGGCGCCGGGGTGACCATCGGTGCGCTTGCCGGTTATTTCGGTGGCGTGGTCGATGAACTCCTCGTCAAGCTCATCGAGATCTTCCAGACCATGCCGAGTTTCGTCCTGCTTGTCGTGCTGGTCGCGATCGCACAGCCGACGACGACGACGGTAACGGTCGCGATCGCGTTGGTCAGCTGGCCGACCGTCGCGCGGCTGACACGCGCCGAGTTCCGCGCCATCAGAGAGAAGGACTATGTTCTTGCCGCCCGCAGCCTCGGTTTCGGCCACGCTCGCATCATCTTTCGGGAAATCCTGCCGAACGCCCTGTCGCCCCTGATCGTGACATCTTCGGTTATGGTCGCAAGCGCGATCCTGATGGAATCGGCGCTATCCTTCATGGGGCTTGGCGATCCCAATCGGGTTTCCTGGGGGTCGATGATCGGCGCGGGGCGCGATGTCATCCGGACCGCCTGGTACCTCACCGCCCTGCCGGGCCTTGCTATCGTCTTGACCGTACTGTCGCTCAATCTCATCGGCGACGGCCTGAATGATGCGCTCAACCCGCGTTTTTCGGAGGAGCGTCGATGACGGCACTTCTCGATGTCCGTGATTTCTCGGTCGGTTTCGGCAGCGCCCAGCCGGTCAAGGGCGTCAGTTTCACCGCGACGTCCGGTGAGATGCTGGCGGTTGTCGGCGAATCCGGCTCCGGCAAGTCCCTGACGGCGCTTGGCCTGATGGGGCTTTTGCCTGCGCATGCGAAGACAGCGGGTAAAATCCTGTTCGACGGCCGTGATCTGTTGACGTTGCCCGAACGGGAGATGCGTGGCATTCGCGGGCACGACATCGCCATGATCTTCCAAGAGCCGATGACATCGCTCAATCCTGTTCTGACGATCGGCGACCAGATCGTCGAAGTGCTGCGCATTCATGAAAAATTGAGCCGAAAGCAAGCCCGCCGGCGCGCGATCGACCTGCTCGACCTCGTCAGCATTCCCGAGGCGGGCAAGCGCGTCGACGATTATCCGCACCAGCTGTCGGGCGGCATGCGCCAGCGCGTGATGATCGCCATCGCCGTTGCCTGTAATCCCAGGCTGTTGATTGCCGACGAAGCCACGACGGCGCTCGACGTCACGATCCAGGCACAGGTGCTGCAATTGCTCGATCGCCTGCGCAGTCAGCTCAACATGGCCGTGATCCTCATCACGCATGACCTCGGCATCGTCGCGCAATGGGCCGACCGTGTCGTTGTGATGTATGCGGGGCGAAAGATCGAGCAGGGGCTGCCCGGTGCCCTGTTCGAGACGCCTTATCACCCCTATACGCAAGGGTTGCTTGCGGCCTCTCCACGATTGAAGGCCGACTATCACTATCGCGACGGGCCATTGACCGAAATTCGCGGCTCGATCGTTTCGGCAGCGGGCGAAGAGGGGTGCTCCTTCCGGCCGCGCTGTCCGGTGGCGCGAGCGGCCTGCGGGCAAGCCGTGCCGCCGCTTGTCGCAGTTTCGGCCAGCCGTGAGGTCGCCTGTCCCTATGTTCCAGTCCTTGCGGAGAGAGCCCATGTCGCTTCTGTCGGTCGATAGGCTCTCCACGCACTATCCGGCCGCGGCTGGGACAGTGCGGGCCGTGGATGACGTATCGCTTGAGATCCTTGAGGGTGAGATCGTGGCGCTGGTCGGGGAATCCGGCTGCGGCAAGTCGACCCTCGGCAAGTCCTTGATGCGTCTGATCGATCCGACCTCCGGCCGCGTCACGTTCAAGGGGCGCGACGTCGCTGCAATGTCGGGCAAGGAATTGCAGGCGATCCGCCGGCACATCCAGATGATCTTCCAGGACCCGTTTGCCTCGCTCAATCCGCGCCAGACGATCCGGACGATCCTGACCGCACCGCTTGGCGTGCACGGCATCGGTGATCGCAAGAGCCGCGATGCCATAGCCGCCTCGATGGTTGCCCATGTCGGCCTGCCCCCGGATTCGCTCGACCGCTATCCGCACGAGTTCTCCGGCGGCCAACGCCAACGCATCGGGATTGCCCGGGCTCTGATCCTGCAGCCGGAGCTTGTCATCTGCGACGAGCCCGTTTCAGCACTCGATCTGTCGATCCAGGCGCAGATCCTCAACCTTCTCGTCGAGATGAAGACGGAGCTTTCGCTGTCCTATCTCTTCATCTCCCACGATCTTTCGGTTGTGCGCTATTTCGCTGATCGCGTGCTGGTCATGTATCTCGGCCGCATCGTCGAAAGCGCGCCGACGGCAAGGCTCTGGAGCGATGCCAAGCATCCCTATACGCGCGCATTGCTTGCCGCCGTCCCCGATCCGTCGCGGCGCAAGCAGGCCGCCCCGATCACCGGCGATCTGCCGAGCCCACACAATCCGCCATCCGGCTGCCGTTTCCACACGCGCTGTCCGCTCGCAACAGACATCTGCCGGACCGACGATCCGGCCTATCGGCAAACGGGCAGCGGCCACGCGGTCGCTTGCCATCACGCAGAATGAAATGGAGAAATGACATGGTCGACTATCGCTATCTCGGGCGCAGTGCGCTGAAGGTATCGCCCCTTACTCTAGGAACCATGATGTTCGGTGGCCCGACGCCCGACGACGTCGCCTTCCGCATCATCGACAAGGCTCGCGATCAGGGCATCAATTTCATCGACACTGCCGACGTCTACCATGACGGCAAATCGGAAGAAGTCGTCGGCCGGGGCATCAAGGCAAACCGCGATCACTGGGTGCTGGCGACGAAGTTCGTCAACTCACACAAGAAGGGTCCCAATCTCGGTGGCCATTCGCGTAAATGGGTGATCGAGACGGTCGAAAACTCGCTGCGCCGCCTCAACACCGATTATATCGACATCCTCTATTTCCATCGTGCCGTCTTCGACGCGCCGCTGGAGGAGCCGGTGCGGGCAATTGCCGATCTCATCCGCGCCGGCAAGCTGCGCTACTTCGGTGTCTCGAACTTCCGCGGCTGGCGCATCGCCGAGATCTCGCATCTGGCCGACCAGCTCGGCATCGATCGCCCGGTCGCGAGCCAGCCGCTGTATAACATCGTCAATCGCACCGCCGAAGCCGAACAGCTTCCGGCCGCTCATCATTACGGCCTCGGCGTCGTCTCCTATTCGCCACTGGCACGTGGCGTGCTCACCGGAAAATATGAGCCGGGCAAGGAACCGGCGGCCGATACGCGCGCCGGCCGCGGCGACAAGCGCATCCTCGAAACCGAATGGCGGCCGGAATCCATCGCCATCGCCAAGGAAATTGTCGCCCACGCCGTCGCCAAGAACGTCACGCCGACCGAATTTGCAATCGCCTGGGTGCTGAACAACAGGTTGATTACGTCGGCGATCACCGGGCCGCGTACGGAAGAGCATTGGGATAGCTATGTAAGTGCCCTTGATGTCAGGCTTAATGCCGAGGACGAGGCTCTGGTCGACCGCCTGGTCACGACAGGCCATCCATCGACACCAGGCTTCAACGATCCGAGCCACCCGGTCGAGGGCCGGGTTCCCGTCAGTGCCGCGGGCGATGCCGAAAACGTCGTGCCGCTGGCCCGCGCGGTCGCATAGCCATCAAGCCCAAGGCCCTGCTCAGGCGGGGCCTTTTCTTCCGGCGCGAAAAGAGCCTTTCATGCCCATAGTCGCTTCATCAGCCGCACCCTCCCTATCCGTTGAAACAGATCGGGCGACGTTACTTGCCCGCGTGCCTGACCTTGCCGCGCAGATCGCGGAAGGTGCTGCAGCACGAGACCTTGAACGCGAACTGCCCCACGAGGCCTTTCGGCTTTTTAAGGAGGCCGGCCTTGGCGCACTGCGCATACCGACGGCGCTTGGCGGCCCGGGTGGATCGGTGCTGGATTATATCGAGATGGTGATGACGATTGGTGCGGCCGATAGCAATGTCGCGCACGCGCTCCGGAGCCATTTCAATTTCACCGAGGCCCTGCTGCTCAATCCGAACAGCTCGCTGGACCGCACGCAGCTTGCCCGGGTTCTGGGCGGAAAGCTCTTCGGCGGCGCTCATACGGAGCAGGGGACGAAACGCCCCGGCGAGGTCACGACGCGGCTGACGAAAACAGGCGATGGCTTCAGGCTCAACGGGCAAAAATGGTATGCGACAGGCACGGCTTTTGCCGACTTTGCTTCGTTCAGCGCCAAGGACGATGAAGGCGAGCTCGTCAGCGTGTTGTTGCCCGTCGACCGCAAGGGCATCACCATTCTCGACGATTGGGACGGCATGGGCCAGCGCCTGACGGCAAGCGGCGGCGTGCTGCTCGACGACGTGGAAGTGCTGCCGCACGAGATTTCGAAGCGTGGGCTAAGCACGCTGATCGGCAGGCATACGTCCACGCTGCGCCAGCTTCATCTTGCCGCCTCGATGGCGGGTGCCGTACGCGGCGCGCTTCGCGAAGGGACCGAATATGTGCGCAGACAGGCGCGCTCCGCAGCCCACAGCGCCGCCGAGACGGCCAACGCCGATCCTTTCGTCCAGAAGATACTGGGCGAGATCGCGGCAAACTCCTTTGCCGTCGATACGCTGATCCGCGAAAGCGCCCGCGCGCTCGACCGGACGGCTGCGGCTTTTGCAGGCGATGATCCGCAGATTTTGGAGACGGCTTTGGTCGAAAGCGCGCTGACGACGGCGCGCACCCAGATCGTCACATCGCAGCTCGCACTGGCTGCGGCAACCAATGTCTTCGAGCTCGGCGGTGGCTCGGCGACGTCGCGGCATCTCAATCTCGATCGCCATTGGCGCAACATCCGCACGGTGCTCAACCACAATCCACTGCTGCACAAGGCGCGGGTTGTGGGTGACTATTATATCAACGGCACCACGACGCATCTGGAAGAAGGCAAGGTTTTTTGAACCATGCATATAGACCCGCATTCCCATCATTCCGTCGTCATCATCGGCGGTGGTTTTGCCGGCGCCCTGACGGCGATCAAGCTGCTCGACAAGACGGAGGTGCCGCTTTCGATCACGATATTGGAGCCCCGCGAGGAACTTGGACGCGGGGTCGCCTACAGCACGACCGAGAGCGTGCACCTCGTCAACGGCCCCGCCGCCACCTTTTCGCTTCATCCGGAAGAGCCGGACCATCTCGTTCATTGGCTCGCGGAGAATGCGCCGCGTTACGGCTGGACACTGCCTGCCGATATCGCCGGCAGTTTCCCGCCACGCTACCTCTACGGAACCTATGTCCGCGATGAACTGCATCGAGCGATATCGACCGCCCGCTCCGGATCGACATTCCGGCACGTCAGAGCCGCGGCGAGCAGCCTGGCGTCCGCCCCGCACAGAGTGGAGATTGTAACCAGCCAAGGCGACACTATCACAGCGGACGAGGTGGTTCTGGCCCTCGGCGTCTTCCAACCCGATCTTCCCAAAAAGGAAACATCCGTTGCCCATCATCCGGCTTTCGCGACCTCCGCGTGGGATGCTGCTGCCCTGGATCGTCTGGTCGAAGCAGAAGAGATCCTGCTCATCGGCTCGAGCCTGTCGATGGTCGATGCGGTCGCCAGCATGGAGGCGCGGGGCTTTCGAGGCCAATATCAGGTGATATCCAGGCGCGGCCAGTTCATCGAGGATCGGCGCAATGTCGAGCCGGAGCGGGATTTTCTCGCCGAAAGCCCGCTGCCGACCACCGCACGATCCTTACTCTCGATCGTCAAGGCCGAGCGTCGCGCATTGGCTGCTGCGGCCAAGGACTGGCAGGCGCTGCCCGTTGCCATCCGGCCGCACATTCTGCCTCTCTGGCAGAAGGCTGACGATGCGGAGAGATTACGGTTTGCCCGTCACCTGCGGGCGTTCTGGGACGTGACGGCCCATCGCGCTGCGCCTGACAGCTACCGCGCCGTCTCCAATGCCATCGCCGAGGGCCGGCTGCGGCATCGGCCTGCCCGATTGCTGGCGATGAAACCCTCCGGCCGCTCGATCGCGGTGACGTTAAAGAGCCGCACGGGCGGCACCGAGGTCCATTCCTTCGGCGGCGTCATCGACTGCCGTGGCCATCAGCTGCATGACTGGCGGCGCATTTCCGATCCCTTCGTCAGGAGCCTCGTCGAAAGCGGTGAGGTCCGCCCGCACAGCATCGGCTTCGGCATCGATGCCACGGTAGAAGGGGATGTCATTTCGGAAGAGGGCCGTGTCCATCGCAACATCAGCGCCATCGGCCATCCGCTGCGCGGCGTTGCCTGGGAGTCGAGCTCGATCTCGGAACAGCGGGTGCAGGCGATTGCGCTCGCCGATCGCATCCTCAGCAAGCTGACGCCGCTTGCTCTTGCCGCCTCGTAGGGCACCATAAAAGAAGGGGGCGCCGCATCGCCCCCTCAAGCAGAATGCGCTGCGTTCAGCGTCAGCCTTCTCCCTCCTTGATGTAGACATCGGCGAAATTCGACTGCACGCCCTCGGCACCGGTCGTGTGATTTTTGACGCGCTTGTTGAAGACGGTGACGTTTTCGAGCGAGATCAGATTGATGACGGGAAGCTCGTCGGCGATGATCTTCTGAAAGTCGTTGAATTCCTGTTTGCGCTTTGCCTCGTCGACTTCGATCGAGGCTGTCTCGAGCAGCCGGTCGACCTCGGGGTTCTGATAGTGGCTGGCATTGGAGAACGGCAATCCGAGCTTGAAGTTCTTTGACCAGTAGATGCGCTGCACGCCGAGCGTCGGATCGAACTGATTGCCAAGATATTCCGCCGTCAGGTCGAAGGCGCGCTCTGTATAGACCTTCTGGATGTAGGTGGAGAAATCATAGGAATCGATTCTCGCATCGATGCCGATGCGGGCGAGGTTCTGTTTCAGATATTCGGCAACACGCTTGAAGCCTTCATTGTAGGAATTGTGCGTCAGTCGCAGCGTGAACCGGGTGCCGCCGCCGTTTTGCTTGTAGCCGGCTTCGTCAAGCAATTGCTCGGCCACCTTGAGATCGAAGGCGTAGGGCTTGATCGACCTATCCAGATAGTTGGGCAGAAACGTGCTGACCGGTGTCGGAGAGACGTGTCCATAGCCATACCAGACCGTGTTGAGGATAACGTTGAGATCGATCGCGTGGGCGATCGCGCGTCGGACACGGACATCCTTCAGATATTCGTTGTCGAGGTTGAGGATGAGCTGGGTCTGATCGCCCTTCGTCTCGTAGCCGCGGGAATCAATGCCGATATTCGGCAGGGCCTTGATGCGTTCGAGATCGGCGAGCGGAATGGGATTGTCGCCGCCAAGATCGAATTCTCCGGTCTCGAAGCCTGCCGCGCGAGCGGCTCCGTCAGGCACGAAGCGAACGACCACCTGGTCGAGATAGGGTTTGCCGGCGTCCCAATAGTCGGGATTGCGTTCCAGGATGATGTGCGAGCCACGAACCCATTCCCGGAAGACGAAGGGGCCGGTGCCGATCGGGGCGCTTCCGTTCGGATTGGTCGGAACATCGGCGATCTTGACGCCCTCATAGACGTGTTTCGGCACGATCGGGGATTCGGCCGCATAGAGCGCTTTCAGGAGGTAAGGTGCCGGCTTGGAGAGGCGGAATACCGCCGTCAGCGCATCAGGCGTATCGACTGAAATGACATTGGCGAAGGTGCCGCGCCCGCGCGGATGAACCTGTTTCAGGAGTTCGATCGAATAGGCCACGTCCGCGGCGGTAAACGGCTTGCCGTCATGCCATTTGACGTTGGGCCTGAGCTTGAACGTATAGGTGAGACCATCCGCGCTGACCGACCATTCTGTTGCGAGCTGTGGCTTCGGCGTGAGGCCGAAGTCGTAGGTCAGAAGACCCTCGGTCACCTTCGGGCTGATCTTCTGCGTTCCGCCGGCGGTATGGGCCAGCGCCAGAATGGTCGGCGGTTCAGGTTCGACGATGAAATTGAGCGTGCCGCCACGCGGTGGCGTGTCTGCGGCGCGCGCGGCAAAGGTCGGCAGCAGGCTCGCGGCAGTCGAGAGCAGAAGCAGTTGATTGAAACGGCGGCGATTGATGGTCATTCGGTTTCCTTGCCGGCTGAAATGGTTCGGTTCCTGTGCGGATATGCGGCGGTCTGGCTGCGCAGAAGCTGCCGACCGGCCGTGGCTGGCGCATCTTCAGGTCGCCAGCCGGCAAAACGGAAGAATGTTTTTCTCGCTCCTTGAGAAAGAAAAGCTTCGCGAAATTCGTTCCGCCGAGGGAAGGTCAAATGTAGTTATCTATTAAAAATATAGACTATTTCAGGATTTTAGTTTTTGCTTCCCCTATGCCCTTTGGGCATGGAAGAAAATGTCCGCCCGCTTGCCGGTAAACGCAAAGCGCGTTCTCGTCTTTGGCGGGCGGATTGTGCTGCAATCGCTCCCATGAACACGATTGCCCAGACTCGAAAAAAAGCCATCCAGCCGACCTTGGCGCGCTTGCCGCCATTGACCTCGCTGCGCGCCTTCGTCGCCACGGCAAGGCACTTGAGTTTTCTGGGTGCCGCTGAGGAGTTGCATGTAACCTCGGCAGCGGTCGGCCAGCAGATCCGGCTGCTGGAGGATTATCTGGGGCAAGCGCTTTTTCACAGGGTTCGCGGGCAGTTGCAATTGACGGCAGCCGGTCTCGCGCTCGTTCCCGGTTTGACGAATGCATTCGATGCGGTGCTGGCGGCCATGACGCAATTCGTTGCCAGCGACCACGATCTTCCGATCCGCGTGTCCGTGGCGCCGTCCTTTGCCAGCAAATGGCTGATCCCGAGATTGGACGCTTTGAGACAGGCAGCGCCCGGCTTGCAGATTCTGCTCGATGCCTCGACGCAATTGACCGATCTGAATGCTGGCGACACGGATTGCGCCATTCGTTATGGCAGCGGCGGCTACCCCGGTCTGGTCGTCGAGCATCTGTTCTCCGAAGCCGTCGTGCCAATCTGCAGCCCGGACTTCGCCGAGCGGCATTGGCTCTGGAATGGACCGCAGGCAATCGAAGGCGTGCCGCTGCTGCACGAGGATGGCGCCGAACACGACCATTCCTGCCCGGACTGGAATGCCTGGCTGCGCGCCGAAGGACTGGCCCTGCGCCTGCCGAATGGTGGCTTTCGCCTCAGCCAGTCTTCCCTCGTCATAGACGCCGCGCTGGCGGGGCAGGGGCTCGGGCTCGGTAAAGTTCGCCTGGCTGAGGCCGAGCTGAAGGCGGGGCGCCTTGTCAGCCCGTTCGGCAGTCCGCAGCCGGTAAGCTTTTCCTATTTCTTCGTGACGACGACCGCCAAGGAGCGCCTGATGCGCGTCGAGCTTTTCCGCAGCTGGCTTCAGGCCGAGGTCAAGGCATTGCGGACGATCGGCGATATCCTGTTGCGGAACTCACGGCGCAAATTCGATATTGCTGCCGCCGAATGACATCGATCACTTCAGCTTGAAACCGAGGCGGCGCGCGGCAACCCCGAGCAGATGTCGTCCCTTCAAGGCTTCGACCGTGCCGATCCTGTTTTTTACCTGCACCGTCCAATCGGTGCGCGGCATGTGCTGCTCGGCCTGGAAGTCCTGCAGGACCGTATTGTAATGCTCGAGATCGCCCGACCTCCGGCTACGATCATAGCGCTCGTGGTGCAGAACGGTCGTTTGCGGCAGCCGCGGCTTGACGGCGGCCGGTGTCGCCGGATCGGGGTAGCCAACCGTCAGGCCGAAGACCGGGAACACGCCGGCCGGTAATTCCAGTTCGCGTGCCACGGTTTCCGGATCGTTGCGAATCGCGCCGATATAGCAGGTGCCGAGGCCCTGTGACTCTAGGGATACGACGGCATTTTGCGCCGCAAGCGCTGCGTCGATGACGCCGAGCAGGAAGCTCTCGACATAGTCCAGCCCATCGGCAGCGGAACCCTGGTCCGTCGCAATACGGCGCGGCCTTGAAAGGTCCGCAAGCCAGATCAGCAGCAACGGCGCCTGCGTGATCTGCCTCTGCGTTCCGGCAATGGCGTTCAGTCGTGCCTTGCGCGCCTCGTCCCTGACCGCGATCACGCTCCAGGCTTGCAGATTGGATGAGCTTGGCGCCGATTGCGCCGCTGCGATCGCAAGCTGGAGGATAGTGTCAGGAACCGTTTCCGGCAGATAGTCGCGCACGGAGCGATGAGACAGCAGCGTCTCGATCGTCTCGTTCCAGTCCACGCCGATATGCTGGCTGTTGCGGTAGCGCTCCCTGACGAGAGCGGCTAGTCTATCGTCATCCGGAAGCCTGGCGGTCGCAACTGGCGTCATGCTGTTTCTCCTTCATTCGGCGGCAATGGCATAGGGGTTGGCGGGTCGGGAAAGACCCAGGTGATCCCGCAGGGTACGGCCCGCATAGTCTTTCCGGAACAGGCCGCGGCGGCGCAGGATGGGGACTACCTCGTCCACGAAGACCTCCAGGCCATGCGGCAGCACGTCGGGCATCAGGTTGAAGCCATCGGCGGCCCCGACCTCGAACCACTTTTCGATGTCGTCGGCAATTGCCTCTGGCGTGCCGACGATGGTGCGGTGTCCCGTCCCGCCATTCAAAGCGCGGATGAGGCCACGCACGGTCAATTTCTCGCGCTGTGCAAGAGCGAGCGTTGCACGAAAGAACGTGTGACCGCCATCGGCCGGCAAGGGAATATCGTCCGGTAGCGGCTCGTCGAGTCTTAGCCTGTTCGGATCGACCTGCAGAACGCCGGACAGGCGCGCAAGACTGTATTCCAGCGGAATGAGTTCGCGCAGCTCCTCCTCGCGTCGCTTGGCTTCCGCCTCGGTACTGCCGATGATGGTGGCGAGGCCGGCGAGCACCAGCAGGCTGTCAGGCGCCCGGCCATGGCGTGCGGCCCTTGTTCGGAGGTCGCGTGCATAGTCGAGCGACTCCTCCAGGGATTGCGAGGCCGAGAACACCGCCTCGGCGTGCTGGGCGGCAAGCTCGCGTCCATCATCCGAGCCGCCGGCCTGCACGATGACGGGATGTCCCTGCGGCGGACGCGGGACGTTATGAGGCCCTTGCACGGAAAAATGCTTGCCGCGATGGGCAATCGCATGGACCTTGCTCGCATCGACGAACCGCCCGCTTTCGACATCGCCGATGAAGGCATCTTCCTCCCAGCTGTCCCACAGCGCCTTTACGACTGAAGTGAACTCGGCCGCCCGCTCATAGCGGCTTTGATGCGCGACCGGCTTTTCCAGTCCGAAGTTCCGGCTTTGCGGGAGATCGGCGCTGGTGACGATATTCCAGCCGACGCGGCCGCCGCTGGCATGATCGAGCGTCGCAAAGCGACGGGCGATATTATAGGGCTCGTTATAGGTGGTCGATGCGGTGGCGATGAGGCCGATATGCTTGGTATGGGCTGCAACCGACGCCAGCACGATGGTCGGCTCGAGAGACGTCAACGGCCGGTAGTCGACGCGATCGGAAATGGCTGCCTGATCGGCGAGGAAGACCGCATCGAAGGTGCCGCGTTCGGCGATCCGGGCGACATTGATGTAGTGATTGATATCGAAGGATGCACGCGGGTCGCTTCCCTGCATGCGCCAGGCCGCCGGTGAAAAGCCGGAATGCAGGATGTTGATATTGAGATGAAGCTCGCGTTTCCTGCTCACTGGAATATCCCCGGCTGCGGAAACTCGCCGTCCAGGAACCATGTCCCGACATTGCGGGTCTTGTATTCGGCGGGATTGTGAAGCGTGTGGATGCGGACGTTGCGCCAGAAGCGGTCGAACCCGAGCGGCCTGACGGCGGACCTTGCGCCCATGACCTCGAAGATCTCGCTCGTCACTTCAAGGGCGACCCGGCCGGCGAGCACGTTGGCGGATGCGACCGCGATCGCCGCCTCGCCGCGTTCCTCGGCGGTCAAATCCTGTCCTTTTGCATAGACGGCATCGACCGCCGAGAGCGCCCGGTCGGCAAGCGCGGTTGCCGCCTGCACCTTGATCCATAGTTCGCCATACTGCCTCTTGATCCATGGATCGTCGGTGTGCCGTTCGACGCCGGAATAGATCCACGGCCGCGATTGGGTGACGGTATAGTCGCGTGCGGCTGCCAATGCTCCCTGCGCCGAGCCGACGAAGACATTGAGCAGCACGCTCTGCTGCTGCAAGGGTGCCAACAGGGCGATGGGTTCCTGTGGCCGGTCGGTCAGGATCTCACTCTCGTCGATCTCGACGTTCTCGTAAAGGACACGGCCGCTTCCCGTCTGGCGCTGGCCGATCCCGTCCCAATCATCGGCAATGGTGATTCCTTTACGGTCTGCCGGGATATAGGCAAAGCTCCGCTTGTTGGTCGTCTCGTCTTCCCAGGCGACCATCAGATAGTCGGCGACATGCGAGCCCGAGGCAAACGGCCTGAAGCCGTTAAGGATGACCGTTCCGCCTTCCCGCCGACCGAAGAGGCTTTTTGAGAAGCTGTTGGTCGTATTGCCCCAGAACCAGCGTCCTGCCGCCGAGCGGCGCAGGATGTCTTGGGATCGCTCATCCCTTATCGTGGTGACGGCATTCTGCAATGGGCTGAAATGATAGCCATAGAGATGGCCGAGCGAGCCGTCGACCTTGGCGAATTCGCGAACGATCCGCATGGCAGTCGAATAGGGTTCGCCTGCGCCGCCGAACTCTTTCGGGATGACCAGATTGACGAGGCCGCTGTCCTTCAGGAGCTTGATCTGTTCCGCAGGCCTGCCGCCAGATTGATCTCTCTCGACGGCGTCCCTTGCGAACACATCTCGAAGCTCGACGGCCTTGGCGAGATGGGGATTCGATTGATCGGCCTCGAAAAGGGAGGGCGGAGGATGGGGTGGCTCGAAGCCATCTGGTTTTATGGTCATGGCGAGCCTCGTTGCTAATGCACGCGTGGAAAGCCGTGCCGTTCGGCAAGCAGCTCGATGATGCGATCGGTCGAATTGACGAAGCGGGTGCCGTTCCAATCGCCGGCATCATCAGGCGGGTTGTCCGCAAGGATCAGAAGCGGCAGCGACTGGTTTTCCTCGCCGGCAACCTCGATCACCTTCTGCCGCGGCCGCAGGAAGGCGACCCTTTCGACATCGATCGACGAAGCGAGATCGGGGAAGGAGGCAAGCAATCCTTCGATGGCATTGCAATAAGGGCAGACGAAGCTGACGCCCGGATGTTTCGGATCGGCAAAGCCCGGTGAAATGAGGAAAAGTTTGTCGCGCGCCATCTGATGGTCTCCTATTCTGCTGCGACCGCGTTGCTTGCGGAAAAACGGTTGGCTGGACGCTTGAGCCCGAGATTCTCACGCAGTGTCGTGCCTTCATATTCAGTGCGGAACAGGCCGCGGCGACGCAGCTCCGGCACGACGAGCGTGATGAAATCGGCAAGTCCGCCGGGCATGATCGGCGCCATGATGTTGAAGCCGTCGGCACCGTAATTTTCGAAGCGTTCTTCCATGACATCGGCGATTTGCGTCGGGGTGCCGACCACCTGCCAATGACCGCGGGCGCCGGCGATGCGAAGATAGAGCTGACGGATCGTCAGGTTTTCGCGGCGGGCGAGATCGAGCACCAGTTCCTGGCGGCTCTTGCCGGCATTGGTGACCGGCGGCTCGGGCGGCACCGGACCGTCAAGCGGATAGGAACTGAGATCGACGCCGGTCAACTGCGAGAGGAGGTTGAGGCCTACTTCCGGCTGGATGAGCTCCTGCAGGGACTGGAATTTGTCTTCGGCTTCCGCCTCGCTCCGGCCAACCACAGGAAAGATGCCCGGCAGGATCTTCAGGTCATCCGGCGAGCGGCCATATTTGCCGAGCCGGCCTTTCACATCGGCATAAAACGCCTTGGCCTCGTCAAGCGTGATCTGTGCGGCGAAGATCGCTTCGGCAGTGCGCGCGGCCAGTTCCTTACCCGGCTCCGAGGCCCCGGCCTGCACCACGACCGGACGTCCCTGCGGCGAGCGCGGAATGTTCAGCGGCCCGCGTACCCTGAAGTGGCGCCCCTTATGGTCAAGCGGGTGCAGCTTCTCCGGATCGAAATAACGGCCGCTCTCGCGATCTCGAACGAAGGCGTCGTCCTCCCAGCTATCCCAGAGGCCAAGCACGACATCGGCGAATTCCTCGGCTCGATCATAACGATCGGCATGCAGGACCTGGGCGTCATGGCCGAAGTTGAAGGCCGCGTCCGGATCGGCGGATGTTACGAGATTCCAGCCGGCGCGGCCGCCGCTTAAGCGATCGAGCGAGCCGAACTGGCGCGCAAGATTGAAGGGATCGGAAAAGCTCGTCGAGGCGGTCGCGATCAGGCCGATATTGCGGGTGACGCTGGCAAGCGCCGACAAGAGCGTGATGGGTTCGAACGGATAGATGCCGTTATGGGCCTTGCGGCTTGCCGCATTCAGGTCCTTCAGCCGTGCCGCGACACCGTCGGCAAAGAAGATGGCGTCGAATTTGGCGGCCTCAGCGAGTTTCGCGAGCTCGAGATAATTCTCGAACTCGGTGCCCACGGACGCTTGCCGATGCCGCCAGGCGGCAACATGATGACCGGTGAAGAGCAGGAAGGCGCCGAGCTTGATCTGGTCCTTGCGTCTAGCCATGAGATGTCCTTTCAGCGGTACATTGCCGGAACGGGGAACTCGCCGGTCAGAAGGAAGGTGCCGAGCGTGCGCTTCTTGTATTCGGCGGGATTATGGAGCGTATGGGTTCGCACGTTCCGCCAGAAGCGATCGAAGCCATTGGCCGTGGTTGCCGATCGCGCGCCCATAACGTCGAAGATCTCGCTGGAGACGGCAAGCCCGACCTCACCGGCATAGAGGTTTGCCGTGGCGATATCGATGGCGGCGGCCCCGCGATCTTCATGCGTCAGGCCCGGTCCCTGGTTGAAGGCGTCGTCAAGGCTTCGGGCGGCCTTGTCGGCAAGCTCGGTGGCAGCGAGCGTTCGGATGTAGAGATCGCCGTATTGCCGCTTGATCCAGGGATCGTCGGTATGCTTGTCGACGCCGGAATAGATCCAGGGACGTGAGGATGTCGTCGTGTAGGCGCGGCCTTCTTCCAGCGCGCCTTGGGCGCTGCCGACAAAGACGTTGAGCAGCACGCTCTGCTGCAGCAGGGAGGTCAGCGAGGTGTAGGGGGTAAGGGGGACGGCAGGCGAGCTGATAAGTTCGTCATCCGCTATCTCGAGGTCGTGGAAACTGACCGTGCCGCTGCCGGTCTGGCGCTGGCCGATGCCGTCCCAGTCGTCCTCGATGACAATGCCGTTCCGATTGGCAGGAACGGCCGCCGTCAGCCGTTCGCCGTCGGCGTTTTCGAAGGAGATCTGGATATAGTCTGATATGTGCGAGCCAGAGGAAAACGGGCGCTTGCCGTTGACCAGCCAGCCACGGTCGATCCGCCGTCCTGACGATGTTTTCGACATGGCATTGCCGGAATTGCCCCAGACGAAATTGTTCGCCGCGGAGGCTCTGAGCAACCGCTCCCTCTGCACATCCGATCCTCGAAAGAGCACGAGGTTCAAGGGGAGATGATGGTAACCGAAAAGATGCGCGAGCGAACCGTCGGTGCGGGCAAATTCCCGTACCACTCTAAGGATGGAGAGCCAGGAAGCGCCGCGACCGCCATAGCGGGCCGGGATCTGCGCCGAAGGCAATCCGCTCTCCTTCAGCAGGCGAATCTGCGCGGTTGGTCTGCCGCCCAACCGGTCGCGCTCGACCGCGTCCCGATCGAATGCCCGTCTCAGTTCGATGGCCTTTGCGACAAGGGGATCGGATGTGTCTGATTGGAAAGACATGTCTGCTCCATACCAATGGATCCTAAGCGGCACTCGACCGCTACCGGCATGAAGGGTTCGGTGATAACTGGCCCAAGTCCAGCAATATCTATTTGATCGGGCAGGAAGAAATTCTTTTCCGAGCTGGGCTGAAGACAGTGCCGGTCGCGATTCTCAAACCGTCCCGCTCGATCGTCACGAAACGATCTCCGCCGGTTCGGTGTCGCAAATGACGAACAAATCCGAAGTGACGGCCGTAAATAGAATATATTTTCTATAGATTATTATCTTTAATGATTAGCCTTCTCCCGGCGGCCATGATGGAGAAGAGATGATGACGGGCAGACAACGGCGATTGAAGCTTGGCGCTTTCCTTTATCCAACCGGCCATCACATCGCCGCCTGGCGGCATCCTTTAACGCAGGCCGATGCCGGTTCCAATTTTGCCCATTATGTCGAGCTTGCGCAAATCGCCGAAGCGGCGAAGTTCGATCTGATCTTCATGGCTGACGGCGTCGGGACGCGCGGAGCGGATACGGAGGCACTGCATCGCACGGCCCAGCGCTATGTCGCGCAGTTCGAGCCCATTACCTTGCTGTCGGCCCTGGCGGCGGTCACCAAGAACATCGGCTTTATCGCAACCGCCTCGACCTCGTTCAACGAGCCCTATCACATCGCCCGCAAATTCGCCTCTCTCGATCATATCAGCGGGGGGCGTGCCGGCTGGAACCTTGTGACATCCTCCAGCGACCATGAAGCGCATAATTTCGGCAGGGACGAGCACTATGCCCATGCGGAGCGTTATGAACGCGCCGAAGAATTTGCCGATGTCGTGCTCGGCCTCTGGGATACCTGGGAGGAAGATGCGTTCCCCCGCAATCAGCAGAGCGGCGTCTTTTATGAGCCGGAGAAGCAGCACATCCTCAATCACTCTGGAAAGCATTTCAAGGTGCGCGGGCCGCTGAACGTGGCGCGCACGCCGCAGGGCCATCCCGTCCTCGTGCAGGCAGGCTCTTCGGAGCCGGGACGGGAGCTTGCCGCGCGCACCGCCGAGGTCGTCTTTACCGCCCATCAGACCGTCGAAGATGCGCGAGCCTTCTATGCGGATATCAAAGGTCGCCTGGCAAAATACGGAAGGGATCGGGATGATCTCAAGATCATGCCCGGCATCTTCCCGGTTGTCGGCAGAACGCGCGAGGAAGCGCGTCAAAAATTCGCGGAGCTTCAGGATCTCGTCCATCCGGTTGTCGGCCTTTCGATGCTGAACGGCATGTCGGGCGGTGTCGACCTCTCGCACTATCCGCTCGACGGTCCCATTCCGGATCTGCCGGAAACCAATGGCAGCAAGAGCCGCCAGAAATTGCTGCTTGATCTTGCCAGGCGCGAAAACCTGACGATCAGGGAGCTCTACCTTCGCATTGCCGGTGCGCGGGGTCACTGGCAGATTCTGGGAACGCCGATCGAGATCGCCGATCAGATGGAAGAGTGGTTCAAGACGGGCGCAGCCGACGGCTTTAACGTCATGCCGCCGCAACTGCCGACCGGCCTTTATGATTTCGTCGAACATGTATTGCCGGAGCTGCGTCGCCGCGGTCTTTTCCGCAGCGACTACGAAGGCACGACACTGCGCGAAAATCTCGGTTTGAAGGTGCCGCGACACCCCGCCCGCCGCGCCGTTGCCGCAGAGTAGCACATCATGGGCAATTCCCTGCATCTCCAGATCAGCCATGTCACCCGCCAGTTCAAGGTCAACGGCGAGATCTTGACCGCGCTCGACGATGTCAGCCTCGATATCGCCGAGGGCGAGTTCGTTACCATCGTCGGAGCGAGCGGTTGCGGAAAGTCGACGCTATTGCGCCTCGGCGCCGGTCTCGATCTTCCGACGTTCGGCTTCGTCGGCCATGGTGGGCGGCCGGTCAAGGAACCGAGCCTCGAGCGTGGCATCGTCTTTCAGGAGCCACGGCTTTTCCCCTGGTTGACGGTCGCCCGCAATATCGCGCTCGGGCTGGAAAATTCCGGTCTGTCCAAGGCGGAGAAGGGCAGGCTTGTCGAATCCCACCTCGAACTTGTCGGGCTCTCCGGCTTTGCGAAGGCCTATCCGCACCAGCTTTCCGGCGGGATGGCCCAGCGCGCCGGCATCGCTCGCGGATTGGTCAACCGCCCCAATGTCCTCTTTCTCGATGAACCCTTTGGCGCGCTCGACGCCATCACCAAGGCAAGGCTGCAGGACGAGCTGCAGACGATCTGGGCGAAGGAGCGCATCACCATGGTCCTGGTGACGCATGATGTCGAGGAGGCTGTCTATCTCGGCGACCGCGTCGTCGTCATGTCGCCCCGGCCGGGTCGCATCCGCGACATCGTTGCCGTGGATTTGCCGCGCCCGCGCGAACGCATCTCTCCTCGGCTGGTCGAAATCCGCAATCGCGTTCTTGAGAGCCTCAACGCCACGACTTCAACGCCTCGCGTTCCATCCGGCATCACAAGTTCGGTGGTTGAAGCCCGGCCTGCCGTCGTCGCTGCAGAATAATCACGGAGCAACAGATGAAACTGTCCATTCTTTCCCGTTTGGTCGCCGGTGCGGCGATCGCCTTGATGCTATTGTCCGCCCCCGCCTGGGCGCAGGACCCGCTCGTCATTCACGTCGGATACGCCGCAATCGGCGTTGACAATAAACCCTATGCCGAGGGAACGTCGGCAGCGACGGCGCGCGCCGGCGAATTTCTGGAAAAGGAATTCGCCAACGATCCGAACATCAAGATCGAATGGACTTTCTTCAAAGGGGCAGGTCCAGCCGTCAATGAAGGCTTTGCCAACGACCAGCTCGATTTTGCCTATCAGGGCGATCTTCCCGCGCTGATCGGGCGGGCAACGGGCCTGAAGACGAAGTTTTTGCTGGCGAGCGGCGCACGCAAACCGCTCTATCTCGCTGTTGCCAAGGGATCCGGCATCAAGACGATCGAAGATCTGAAGGGCCGCAAGGTCGCGCTGCAGCGCGGCACCAACGGCCATCTCTCCGCAATCAAGATCCTGCAGGCACATGGATTGAACGAGCGCGACATCCAGGTCGTCAATCTCGATACAGCCGGCACGGTCGCGGCCCTGACCAGCAAGGATATCGACGCCGCCTTCGGCGACACGCAGCTCATCAATCTGGCGGCGAAGGATAGCGCCGATATCATTTACACGACGAAGGGCGATGATCCGCGCTTCGGGCGCAATGCCGGCGTCATCGGCCGCCAGGCTTTCATCGACGCCCATCCGGAGATCACGCAGCGTGTCGTCGATGCTTTCGTCAAGGCGGCGCAATGGTCGTCCGAGGAAGAGAACCGTGCAGCGCTCTTCGAACTCTGGCACAAGTCCGGCACGCCCGTACCGATCCTGGAGGAGTATTTCCGCAACGATACGCTCGCCTATCGCAACTCGCCGCTGATCGATGATCTCCTAGTCTCGCAGTACAAGGAGCAGGCGATCAAGAGCAAGGAATATGGCCTGATCCGCCGTGATGTCGATCTCAATGGCTGGTTTGAGCCGAAATATCTCAACAATGCGCTGGAAAGGCTCGGCCTGACAAAATTCTGGCAGCCCTATGGCGCCGACGGAAAGCCGGTCGCCTCCTGATCGTCGCCAACAAAATGAGCGAAGGAGGCTTGTATGAGCGTTGTCGCTGAGACTGCCGGTCGAGCCGGCCTCCCGCTATCATCCGCAAGGCTCCCGCGCCTCGCATTTTTCGTGACCGGCTTGATCTTTCCGCTTGGTTTGTTTGCTCTCTGGTGGGTAGCCTCCGCCAGAGGCTGGCTACCGGAGCAGATCCTGCCGCCGCCGGCCTATGTCTATCAGACCGGCCGCGACATGATCCTCAGCGGCGAACTTCTCTATCATACCGGAGTGAGCCTCAGCCGTGTCGTCATCGGCTTTACCATAGGCGCCGGGCTCGGTCTGTTGCTCGGCATTGCCATGGGGCTTTCCGAAACGGTCGAGGACTATGTGAAGCCGCTCTTCCTCGCCTTTGCGCAAATTCCGACTCTCGGATGGATTCCGCTTCTCATGCTGCTTGTCGGCATCGAGGAAACCTTGAAGATCATCATCATCGCCAAGGGCGCTATCGTGCCGATGACGATGAACACGCTCGCCGGAATTCGCGGCGTGTCGCCGAAATATATTGAAGTCGGCAGGGCGCTGCGTTTCAGCCGCTGGCAGACCCTGCGTCTGATCGTGCTGCCGGGCGCGCTTCCGTCGATCTTCACCGGTATCCGCTATGGCCTCACCCATTCATGGACATCGCTTGTCGGCGTCGAGTTGCTCGCCTCTTCCGAGGGACTCGGCTACCTGCTGGTCTGGGGTCGGCAGATGTTCTGGCTCGATACGGTCATCGTCGCGATGATCGCGATTGGGCTGGTCGGCTTTGTCATGGACAAGGGCCTTGATCGCACGGAGCTGTTGATCCAGCGCTGGAAACGGCAGGAGATTTGACAATGACGCAAACCAGCCCTTTCGTCCGGTTTCGGCGCGGCATAACGCTGCCGATCCTTCTCCTCGTCGCCTGGGAAGTCTCAAGCCGCACCGGTCTGGTGGATGCGCGCTTTCTGCCGTCGCTCGAGGATGTCGTCGCCACGGCCAAGCGTGAGCTGATCGACAATGATCTCATCGGCGAACTGGGCTTCAGCCTGATGCGGAATATAGCCGGCTTCCTGATCGGATGCGTGCTCGGTGTCGGCTTCGCGAGCCTGCTGGCGCTCTCGCGGGTTGCCGACCGATTGATCATGCCGACCTTCAACGGCTTGAAGCAGATCTCCCTTCTTGCCTGGATACCGCTGATCTCGGTATGGTTCGGTTTCGGTGAGCAGGCGAAGATCGTCTTCGTCGCGCTCGCCGCCTTCATCCCCATCGTTCTCAATACCTATGACGGCATGCGCGACGCGCCGGCCGATCTTCTGGAAGTCGCAAGAGCGTTAAGGTTCAATGCGCGGCAGAAGGCATTGCGGATCTATATTCCGGCGGCAATGCCGTCGGTCGCCACCGGCGTCCATCTGGGCTTGATCTATGCTTGGCTGGCAACGGTCGGCGCAGAATATTTCCTGGCGGTCGGCCCGGGCGTCGGCGGCCTGGTCATTGCGGGTAGGGAGCGGTTCGACATGGCACTTGTCATGGTCGGCGTCTTCGTGCTCGGCTTTGTCGGATTTGCCTTAAACCGACTTGCCTATGCACTCGAAGCTTATTTGTTGCGCTGGCGGCCTAAGCAGACCGTGTAGACTGCAAATATCGTGCTTCAATGTACCTGAGTGGGATGAACCGGTTGTTCGGGTACATTCTATTTCCAAGCGCGACATGTCGATGATTTCGATGGCTTCACTTTGGAGATATTCGCAAGTCCGGATGCTATTCGCAACTGCCCTCGCCGACCGGCGGTGCCGTTGAACATGCTTATCGCGCCCGAATGAACCAGCATCACGCGCGTGAGGTTGCTGGTGGAGTTTCTGGCCGAGGCGATGCTGCACATCCCTGGCATAGGGCGGTCACCGGCGGGGAGTTAAACCGCCCGCTGGTGGATGCTCCCAGCGGCCCTGATCCAACTGGGAAAGCCAATCACTGACGCCGACCTTGCCTGTTTCCCTCGCTGTCAAAGAAATGCAGGTTTTCGGCAGAAGCAGCAACGGCAAGCTCGGAATCGATCAATATCTGGGAGCGACCGGGAACACGAAAGACAATGTTCTGCCCATCATGCAAGATGCCGTAGACATAACTTTCAGCGCCCACCAACTCCACCGCCTGAACGCGAGCATGGGCGGTGAAGGCAGCGTCACCCGCATCATCGGCGAGATGAAGGTCCTCCGGCCGAATTCCAATTGTCGCATTACGAGCATCCTGGCTGATGATTGGTGCCAGGACGGCGCCGCTTTTTTCCGTGATCCTGAGCAGGTTCATTGAGGGTGACCCGATGAACGTCGCGACAAAGGTCGTAGCTGGCCGTTCGTAGAGTTCAATCGGCGTGCCGACCTGTTCGATCCGCCCGCCATTCAGCACCACCAGCCGGTCGGCAAGCGTCATGGCCTCCATCTGGTCATGAGTGACATAGACGCTGGTGGTTGCCAGCGAGCGCTGCAGCCGCTTGATCTCGACGCGCATCTGCACCCGCAGCTTTGCATCGAGATTGGAAAGCGGTTCGTCGAACAGGAACGCCGCCGGTTCGCGTACGATGGCGCGGCCCATCGCTACACGTTGTCGCTGACCACCGGAGAGTTGACGCGGTTTGCGCTCGAGGAAGGGCTCGATCTCAAGCGATCGTGCCGCTGATTGGATGCGTTGCTCTATCTCGGCTGCGGGGAAATTCCTGTTCTTCAGCCCATATGCCAGATTCTGGCGCACAGTCATATGCGGATAAAGCGCGTAGTTCTGGAAGACCATCGCTATGTCGCGTTCTGAGGGTTCCAGGCGATTGACCATGCGGCCGCCTATGTTGATTTCGCCGGATGTGACAGCTTCCAGGCCTGCGATCATGCGCAGGAGCGTGGACTTGCCGCAGCCGGAAGGTCCGACCAATACGACGAGTTCGCCATCGGCGATATCGAGCGATACGCCCTTGATTGCATCGACGTTGCCGCCGTAGCTTTTGCGGACGTCCTTGAGGGTGATCCCAGCCATTATTTCTCCGTCTCCACAAGGCCTTTGACGAACCAGCGCTGCATCAGCACCACGACGAGGATGGGCGGGATGATCGCCAGGATCGCCGTCACCATCACAAAATTCCACGGTGTCGCTGCATCGGCGAAATCCACCATTTTCCGGAGCCCGATGATGATCGTCGACATCTTCGCGTCATTGGTGACGAGGAGCGGCCACAGATATTGCGTCCAGCCATAGATGAAGAGGATCACGAACAGGGCGGCGATATTGGTCTTCGACAGCGGCAACAGGATATCGCGCATGAAGCGGAAGGGGCCGGCATTGTCGATGCGGGCGGCTTCCAGTAGTTCACCCGGCACCGTCAGGAAGAACTGCCGGAACAGGAATGTCGCCGTTGCCGATGCCATCAGCGGTAAAGTCAGGCCTGCATAGGTATCGATCATGCCGAGATCGACGATGACCTTGTAGGTCGGCAGGATGCGCACTTCCACCGGCAGCATCAATGTTACGAAGATCATCCAGAAGAACACCATCCGCAGCGGAAAGCGGAAGAAGACGATGGCGAAGGCCGACAGGAAGGAGATCGCGATCTTGCCGGCAGCGATGACGACCGCAACGACAAACGTATTCCACAACATCCGTTCAAGGCTGACACCGACCACGCGCTCCACGCCGCCGTTCAGTGCCTCGCCATAGTTTTCGGCGAAATGACCGCCGGGCAGCAGCGAGATCGGCGGCCGCAGAATCTCGGCTGATGTCATCGTCGAGGCGACGAAAGTGTAATAGATCGGGAAGGCGACGATGACGATGCCAAGGACCAACATGAGATGGCCGATCAGATTGGCGATGGGGCGTTTTTCGATCATCGGTTCGCCTCACGCATAATGCACACGCTTCTCGACGAAGCGGAATTGGAATGCCGTGAGCGCGATCACGATCACCATAAGGATGACGGACTGAGCCGCGGAAGAGCCGAGGTTGAGATTGACGAAGCCGTCATTGTAGACCTTGTAGACGAGGGTCTCCGTCGCCTTTGCCGGCCCGCCACCGGTGACGGCATGGATGATGCCGAAGGTGTCGAAGAAGGCGTAGACCGTGTTGACTACCAAGAGGAAGAAGGTCGTTGGCGCCAGCAGCGGAAAGACGATCGTCCAGAAGCGCCGGTTGCCGCGAGCACCGTCGATGGACGCTGCTTCTAGCAGCGATTTGGGGATTGCCTGCAGGCCGGCCACGAAGAACAGGAAATTGTAGCTGATCTGCTTCCAGGCCGCGGCAACGATGACCAGCACCATGGCCTGATTGCCGTTCAGTAGCGGATCCCAGGCAAAGCCGTTGCGGCGCAGAATATAGGCCAACGTGCCCATAGCCGGATTGAACATGAAGAGCCACAGCATGCCGGCAACCGCGGGAGCGACCGCATAGGGCCAGATCAGCAGCGTGCGATAAAGCGTCTGGCCGCGCACCACCTTGTCGGCGGCGGTGGCGAGCGCCAGCGCGACGATCATCGACAGCAGCGCCGTCGCGACGCTGAAGATCACGGTGACCTGCAGGGAATGCAGGTAGGTCTCGTCGGACAAGACGGCGCGGAAGTTCGCAAGCCCCACGAAGCCGCTCTTCAGTCCGAAGGGGTCTTCGCGCTGCGTCGATTGATAAAGCGCCTGGCTCGCCGGCCAGAAAAAGAAGACGACCGTCAGGATGATCTGCGGAGCGACCAGGAAATAGGGAAGGATCTTGTTCGGAAAGACGACGCGCTGCACGGCGATCTCCTAGGACGGGAAAACTGCCCGCAGCAGTGACGGCCGCGGGCCAGACCGCATCAGCGCATCAATTGCCGATGGCTTGCTGGATGGCGGCATTGCCGCGCTCGACGGCCTTGTCGAGCGCCGTCTTTGCGTCTTCCTTGCCGGCCAGCATCGCCTCGAACTCTTCGTTCATGATGTCGCGCACCTGCGGCAGGTTGACGAGGCGCACGCCCTTGGAATTGGCCGTTGGAGCCTTGCCGAGCATCTGCAGGATGGGCGTTTCGCGGCCGGGATTCTTGTCGTAGAAACCGGATTTCTTGGTTTCCTCGTAGGCGGCCATCGTCACCGGCAAATAGCCGGACACCTGATGCAGGCGCGCCTGGATCTTCGTCTGCGACAGGAAATGGAAGAATTCGGCGATGCCCTTGTATTCGGTGTCGCTCTTGCCCGCGAAAACCCAAAGGCTGGCGCCGCCGGGGATGGTGTTTTGCGGCCTGCCTTCACCTTCGTAGTAGGGAAGTTGGCCAATACCATAGTTCATGCCGCTCTTGATGATGTCGCCGAGGCCGCCGGACGATTCCGTCAGGATACCGCATTCTCCAGACGTGAAGAGTTGCTTGGCTTCAGACGTGCGGCCGCCATAGCGGAAGGTACCGTCCTTGGCGAGATCGGCGATTGCCTGGAAATGCTGGACGAAGAGCGGCGCATTGAACGCCAGTTTGACATCGGTGCCGCCGAGGCCGTTCTCGTTGGAGCCATAGCTGATATTGTTCCAGGCGGCGAAATTTTCCGTCTGAATCCAAGTGAGCCAGGTGGAGGTGAAGCCGCATGCCGATGCACCGCTCGACTTGATCTTCTTGGCCGCTGCAAAGACATCAGGCCAGGTTTTCGGCGGGTTTTCGGGGTCGAGCCCGGCCTTCTTGAAGGTACCCTTGTTATAATAAAGGATCGGCGAAGACGAATTGTAGGGGAAGGACAACATCGTGCCGTCCGGCTTGGAATAGTAGGAAACGATGCCGGGCAGATAGAGCGATTTGTCGAATGTATAGCCGCCTTTTTTCAGGACTTCGGCCGCCGGCATGATCGCGCCTTCGGCACCCATCATCACGCCGCTGCCGGCATCGAAGACCTGCAGAATGGCTGGCGCCTGCTTGGCACGAAACGCGGCAATGCCGGCATTCAGAGCTTCCGGATAGGTACCCTTGAACACGGGTACGATCTTGTAGTCCTTCTGGCTGTCGTTGAACTCCTTGGCCAGCTGGTCGACGACCTCGTTGTTGGCGCCAGACATGGCATGCCACCATTGGAGCTCGGTTGCTGCAAACGCGTGCGATGTACCGGCGAACGAAATTGCAGCCGCCACCAGGCTGCTCCAAGTGAAGCGATTAGGCATTATTCCTCCCATTAGCATTCCTCCCGTGAAACGGATTGGCTGATCCTCCTCGATCGGCCAGCCCGCTTTGCACTACACTGCCGCCGGATTCGGCGATCAACATGCAAGCGCGTTCATTTAAACTAATGTGTGTTCAGCTCTTGTCTACCGTGAAGTTTATAAGCCAGCTATCTTTTTGAGGTCGTCGATTGCGCCGGGAGCGGCACCCAGCACCACCGATCCTTTGGTCAGGCATTCACCTTCCGTCGGAAAGGGGAGGTACCAGCCGCCGGCTTCCTTCACGAGGCAATAACCGGCCAGGCAATCCCACGCATGCATATAGGGTTCGTAGTATCCGACCAAGCGACCGGCGGCGACATAGGCGAGCATGAGAGCGCCCGAGCCGTTGCGGATAAAATTGCCCCCGGCTTCGAGCACCTGCTCGACCATTTTCGCGACGAAGGCCGGCGAGACATGGTTGTTGGCGCCGATACCTGTCACGGCGTTGCGGATATTGCGCGAGGCATCCAGCTTGAGGCTCTTGCCGTTCAGGGTGGCACCCTTGCCATGTGCGGCGATATAAAGCTCATCGTGGCATGGCGCCGAAATGACACCGATCACGGGAACGCCTGCATATAGGACCGCGATGGAGACGCACCAGTTGGGCATGCCGTTGACGAAGGGGCTTGTTCCGTCAATCGGGTCTACGACCCAGGTGTAGTCGGAGGGACCTGTCTCAAGCCCATATTCCTCACCGAGAATACTATCCCCGGAATGGGCCTTGTGAATGCGGCTACGGATGAGATTTTCCACCTCCCGATCGGCAATCGACACGACATCCTGCAGGTCGCGCTTGGTTTCGATGATCAGGGTCTCGCGACGCCTGAAATAGTCGAGAGCGAGCTTGCCGGCCTCGCGGGCAATGACCTCGGCAAGGGCGAGACGTGCTTCGAGATCGGCAAGGGGAACGGATGTCATGCGGTATGTCCTTAATCGTCTGGTGTTTGACGGCGCTTAGCCGGCGATGACGGCAATGCCACGATCCTTGAAGGCGATGGTGACATCCGTGTTGGGAGGAAGGGCGTAATCGACGCTTGCGTCGACGACAAAGAGCGAGCCGCGATCGGTTTTTACCTCATATTCGACGTGATCGCCGAGATAGGCAGAGTGAGTGATCTGGCCATTGAAGAGGCCGCTGCTGGTTCTTGGCGTCAGCGTGATGGCGTTCGGTCGAACGGCAAGCTGGGCCGGGCCGCGCTTGGCTGAACGGCTGCTGACCCTGTGGCGAAGTCCTTCGATCGCGATCGTGACGCCATCGCCATCGGTTTCCACGACGTCGCATGGCATGACATTGGCCTCACCCATGAAGTCGGCGATGAAGGCGGAGGCCGGGGCATCGTAGAGCTCGCGCGGTGCACCTTGCTGCGCGATGCCGCCATCCTTCATGACGATGATGCGATCGGATACGGCAAGTGCCTCATCCTGGTCATGGGTAACGTAGACTGCGGTAAAGCCGAGCCGCTGCTGCAGCTCGCGAATATCCGTCCGGACACGGCGACGCAGCCGCGCATCGAGATTGGAAAGCGGCTCGTCAAGAAGCAGCACCTGCGGTTCGACGACGAGCGCACGCGCGACGGCGACACGCTGCTGCTGGCCACCGGAGAGTTCGGCGGGAAGACGCAGGCCCATGCCGGAAAGGCCAACAAGGCTGAGCGCGTCTTCCGCTTTCTCGCGTGCTGCCTTGCGTTTCATACCCGACGATTCCAGTCCGTAGGCGACATTGTCGAGTGCTGTCATGTGCGGAAACAGGGCATAGCTCTGGAAGACCATCGAGACGTCGCGTTCGTTGGCCGGAAGCATGGTGACGTCCTTGCCGCCGATCAGGATACGGCCGGAGGAGGGATGTTCGAGCCCCGCCAGCATGCGAAGTGTCGTCGTTTTGCCGCAGCCGGAGGGGCCGAGCAGGGTTACAAGCGTTCCAGGCTCTATGGTGAGCGACAAATCGGGAATAGCGGTAAAAGCGCCGAAGGTCTTTCGGACATTTTCGAAGACGACGGAACCGGGAGCCTTCGGATTCATGCGGTTTTCTCCTGAGCAAGCGATGCGGGCGCGATCGGCGACGGCGTCGTTGCGACACGGTTTACGCGTCGTAGCCGCCTTTCTCCGACAAGCAGCTGGAAGCCGGCGATGACGGTAATCATAACGACGATGAGCGCGGAGGAATAAGCGATCGCAACGCCATATTCACCGTTTTCGACCAAGCCGACGATATAGGCGGTGGACATATTGTACTGGGCGCTGACAAGGAAGATGACTGCGCTGATCGATGTGATGGCCCGCACGAAGGAATAGACGAGAGCTGCGGTAATCGCGGGTCGCAGCAATGGCAGGATTACCTTGCGGAGGGTGCGAAGGCTGTCGGCTCGTAGAGTCAACGAGGCCTCGTCGAGGCTTTTGTCGAGCTGGCTCATGGCTGCAACGCCACCGCGCACGCCGACCGGCATGTTACGGAATACGAAGCAGGCAACCAGGATCAATGCCGTTCCGGTCATTTCCAGCGGCGGCAGATTGAAGGCTATGATGTAGCTGATGCCGATGACGGTACCGGGAATCGCAAAGCTCATCATCAGCGCGAATTCGAACAGGCCGCGGCCGACGAACTTCTGCCGCACGATCAGATAGGCGGTGAGCAAGCCGACGGCCGCCGTCAAGGGTGCGGAGATCAGGGCGATTTCCATCGTCGTCCAGAAGGAGTTCCAGGCAACGCCGCTCCAGGCAAGACCACCATCGTCGCGCAGGCCGATTGAGAAAGCCTTGACGTAATGTTCGACCGTCAGCGTGTTGTCGAGGCCCCAGGTGCGCACGAAACCACCAAAGAGGATCATGACGTAGACGATGACGGTAAAGATCATCCAGGGAATGACGAGTGCATGGATCGCAATCGAAAGGCCACGGGGCAGGGCGCTATGGGCGCCCGAATCGCCCTTGCCGGTGACAGTCGCAAAGCTCTTGCCCTGCAGCCAGAGGCGCTGTGCAAGAAAGGCGCTCAGCGTGAAGACGAGCAGGATCATGGCAAGGACAGCGGCGCGCGACGGATCGTTCTGTGCACCGACGACACTGAAGAATATTTCCGTCGACAGAACGCCATGGCTGCCGCCGAGCACCATCGGATTGCCGAAATCCGCCATGCTCTCGATGAAGCCGATCAGGAAGGCATTTGCCAGGCCTGGCTTCATCAGCGGTAGGGAGACCCGCCAGAATGTACGCCAGCGATTGGCGCGAAGGGTTTGAGAAGCCTCTTCCATCGACGGGCTGACGCCTTCGACCACACCGATGAGTACGAGGAAAGAGATCGGCGTGAAGGAGAGAACCTGCGCGATCCAGATACCCGTCAGCCCGTAGAGCCAGCGACTTGGTTCCGTTCCGAAGATCGAGGCCGCAACCTGCGTGACAACGCCCGCCCGCCCGAACAGCAATGTCAGTGCCAGGCCGACCACGAAGGGCGGCGTGATGATCGGCAGGATTGTGAGAAGCCTCAATCCCTTCTTGAAGGGGAATCGGGTGCGGGTGGCGACAAGCGCAAAGCAGAGCCCAAGCAGCGTCGACCCGCCTGCCGTCAGTATCGCCAGCCAGAGTGTGCGCCAGGCAACGCCGCAACGGTCACCGCCGACAATGCAGCTGAGGCTCCAGATCGACGGATCCTGGATGTTCGTCGTGAAGCCGCTGGGATCGAACGATCCGTCGAAGGACTGGAAGGCCCCGATGAACATGCTGCCGACGGGATAGAAGACGAAGATCGCGACCAGCACGACCAGCATGGTGATGGCGCTGACGACAAAGGCATCGCCCTTCATCGCGCCGCGTTCGGCAAGGCCGAAAGAAAAGAGCAGGATGAAGACAATGCCGAGCGTAACGGCGCCGGCACCCATGGCCGGCTGGCCATCTGCCAGCGCGCCGAACATGGTTTCACAGATTGACCAGCTCCAGCCCGATGCGGTGATCGCGAGTCCCTGAAGCGATAGAAAGGCAAGGCCCAATGCTCCCGCGAGCGCCATCAGCGCGCCGCGCGGCATCGGATTGGACACGAAGCGCGCGATGCTGCCGAGCACGAAAAGCCCGACGGCGATCGCGAGCCACCATCGACCGTAACTGGTAATCTGCAGGATTCCAGGTGCTGTGGAGGGATCGCGAGGAAAGCTGCCCAGCCAGCCAAGGCTGAAGAAGCCGCCCTCGATGCGATACCATGGGAGCAGTATCAGGGCGGCGATGCCGAAGATCAGCGCGACATCCAGCCGGCGTTTGCTATTGGTCATGGTCGGATCGCATCCCGTTCGGAACAATTCAGAGAAATTGCAGGCCGGATGCACGAGGAGCCGGCCTGCCCAGGCAGTCGATAAAGGCGATCAGTTGGCCTTCGCACCGATTTCCTTGTCCCAACGAGCAAGCAGAGCCTTGCGGACGGTCGGATCGCCATACTTCTTGAAGTCGTAGTCGATCAGCTTGATGTCCTCGAACTTCGGTGCCTCCTTCGGGACCGCAGCCGACTTGTTGGAGGGGAGCTGATAGGACTTCGCGTCCTTCATATGCGATTGCGCCTCTGCGCTCAGCGCCCAGTCGTACCACTTCTTGGCGTTCTCGAGATTTCTCGCGCCCTTGATGATGGACATGGAGCCGATCTCGTAGCCCGTGCCCTCGCAAGGCGCGACCGCCTTGATGGGAAAACCCTCGACCGTCTGGGCAACCGCGTCGTGCATGAAGACGATGCCGATCGTCGATTCTCCGCGCGCTGCTGCTTTCACCGGGGCGGAGCCCGATTTGGTATATTGGGAAACATTGGCATTGAGCTTCGAAAGATATTCGAAAGCCTTGTCCTCACCCATGATCTGCACGAGTGTGGCGAGCGTATTATAGGATGTCCCGGACGAGTTCGGATTGGCGATCTGGATCTCACCCTTGTAGGAAGGGTCGAGCAGATCGGCCCAGCACTTTGGCTCCTTCAGGCCCTTCTTCTTGAGGATGTCGGTGTTATAGCCCCAGCCGAGCGCGCCGGCATAAACGCCGACCGTGCGGAAGTTGGCGCTTTCAGCCTGTTTTTTCGCCCAGTCCTGCAATTGGTCCAAAAGTGGCGATTTATATTCGAGTGTCAGGCCCTCGGCCGCCGCCTGCAGATGTGGGTCGCCGGTCCCGGCCCACCAGATGTCGGTCTTCGGATTGCGTGCCTCGGCGCGGATCTTGGCATAGGTTTCGCCGGCGGAAAGCCGGACCATGTTGACCTTGATGTCGCTCTGTTTTTCGAACAGGCCCTTCATCAGATCGCAGACTTCTGGATCGGCAGAGCAGATCACATTGAGATCGCCGGCGGCATGGGCCGACCAGGCAATAAGAGATATTCCCGCGGCAAGGGTTGCCGCGGCCATGTTGACCAATCGCATGATGTCCTCCTGCTATGTGGCGCCTCCACGCCGAGCGCTCTTTGCAAGCGTGTGCAAATGCTGCATTGAACAGCGATCCATGTCAACCATCACTGTCATAAAAGTTTCACAATGCTGACTTGGCTATAGTATTGCACACGCTTGCAAACTATGTGAAGCTTCGTCGGGATTTGGGGAGACGACCGTGTCGCAAAGGGATTTTGTCAGCGCTGAAGAAGTGGCAAAGCGAGCGGGCGTTTCTCGTTCGGCCGTTTCTCGTGCGTTCACGCCTGGCGCCAGTGTCTCCGAGGCAACGCGGAAAAAGGTTCTGCAGGCGGCGGAAGAACTTGGATATCAGGTCAATCATCTTGCCCGCGGGCTGATGCGCAATGAGAGCGGCATCGTCTGCCTGATCGTCTCGGAGGTGGCGACACCTTACCGCTCCGCATTGCTACGCGAACTGACGCAGCAATTGCAGATCGCCGGAAAGGTCGCGATGCTGGTCAACACCGATCGTTCCGACGGCAGCGTCGATCGCGCCCTTCAGCAGGCAATCCGTTATAGGGCGGATGCGTCGATCATTCTTTCAGGTCTGCCTGACAAGTCGATCACGCAACTCTGTCTACGCAACGGCCAGCGCCTCGTTCTGATCAACAGAGACGACGACCAACCCGGACCTTTGCGGATCAATCTTGATGATCGCGAGGCGGCGGGGCGTGTTGTAACTGCCTTTGTCCGTGCCGGTTGTACCAGGCTTGCATTCGCAAATTCGGAAGCCGGCACACCAAGTTTGATGGCACGCGAGACCGGGTTCATCGCCGCGGCCAAAGCCCAAGGACTGGATGTCATCGTCGAGCGATATGGTTGGACCGGATACGAGGCAGGCAAGGTTGTCGCGCAACGGCTGCTAACCCGGAGGGAAAGACCGGATGCTGTCTTTTGCGCGACGGATCTCATGGCTTGCGGTTTCATGGATGCGGCGCGGCACCAGTTCTCGCTTTCAATCCCGGATCAGCTCTGCGTGGTTGGCTTTGACGACATCGAGCAAGCCTCCTGGTCTTCCTATAATTTGACGACCTTTGTGCAGCCCGTGGTGGCAATCGCGCGGCATGCGGTGACATGGCTGACCGAGGACCCGTCATCGGACGGGCTCGATGACCATTCGGTAAAATTGCACGCCGAGCTCACCTGGCGAGGCTCGGTTAGAGGAGGGTAGCCATTGGGTTCTTATCTTTTGCATCGTTCCGACCGCGGTTCAGCGCGCCCTCGGACCTGACGGCTCTCCTTCAGAGCTGCACCAAGATGAACGCATGGCCTGGATGCTTGCGGACGAGAAGGTCGAGTTTCGTAGAGCGGCATCGAGATGGTGGAGACGAGCTCGCTTCATCTCGATCTCCTGCGTGATCTCAAGCAGATAAATTCACATCTGGTTGCCGCTGCATATCCGGTACTCGAAGTGCGTGGAGAGCTTTTTTAGAGCCGGATTACAAGATCAGAGGGAAAACCCGTTGTGGAACCGAATGCCTAACCTGACGGATGCAATGGCATGAAGTCAAAGAAAGGCGGCGGAAAGCCTGCCTCCCCTAAATCAAAACACCTGCTGCAACAGCTCGCGAGCACGCCGGAAAAGCTGTTCGCAGGCGCGTTTCGCAACCAATATGGCGCACTCTGCTTCCGCTACAGGGATGGTAATGACGAGACCGAGATACTGCTGATCACGTCGCGCGACAGCGGGCGGTGGATCGTACCGAAGGGATGGCCGATGAAGGGTAAGGAGCCTTACGAGGCGGCCGCGATCGAAGCTTGGCAGGAGGCCGGGGTTCGCGGCAAGGTGAGGAAAACGCCGATCGGCCGGTATACGTATCTGAAGGAGCTTGATGATGGAAAGGTCGTACCATGCGTCGTCGATATGTTTCAAATCGAGGTGAAAGAGGTCGGGACGGAATTCAAGGAGCGAGGACAGCGTCGGCTCGATTGGGTTAGCCCCGACGAAGCGGCACGGCGGGTGCGCGAAATCGAGCTTAAATCGCTGCTCGTCAACTTTAAGCCACTGGCGAAGTGATCGCCATTTTCCCGTCCATATCTCATCAAGAGTTATATTTAACCGACCGTTGCGGGTAGTAAGACCGGAGCGTCGACATCGAGTGACGGTATTGGTTGACCAGTCGAAGAGCGGCGGTTTGAACCATGCAAGGCGGATAGGATTCATGCTTGGCTGGATTTGCAAACCCCTCGGCCATTTTCATTGTATCGATGCGATTGGCTCAGGAAAAACGCTGGCAATGGTGTTTGCCATTGCCAGCAAGAGCTTGTCGGGAACTAGGAGAAACCGACAAGCCGGGGAACGTGTGTCGAGCTGTTGGACCGGTTGAGATCATCCACTGACGGCATTGAGGAGATCGTGTCGGGAAATCACTCCAACCGGCCGTTCGTCGTCGAGGACGGTGATTTCTCCATCGTGCTCCTTGGCGATTTGCAGCAACCTCGACAGTTTATCTGTAGCAAGGACGGTCGGGCCTGATACGGGAATGGACGCTGCCGCTATAGGCTGCATCACTCTTCTCGCCGAAATCAATTCGAGCCGGGAAATTCCCTTCACGAAATCGGCGACGTAATCGTCCGCCGGCTCGGTCACGATCTGCTCGGGAGTTCCCACCTGGACGAACCGTCCGTCCTTCATGATCGCGATATGAGTTCCGAGCCGGATGGCCTCATCGAGGTCATGCGTGATGAATACGGTTGTTTTCTTGAGAACCTTCGACAGGTCGAGAAACTGCTCCTGGAGCTGCCGTCGGATCAGTGGATCGAGGGCGGAGAATGGCTCGTCCATCAGCAGGATCTCCGGATCGGCTGCCATCGCTCGTGCAAGGCCCACCCGCTGTTTCATCCCGCCGGATAGCTCATCGGGGAAGCGATCGCCCCAGCCGTCCAAACTCACCAGTTTGAGCTTTTCGGCTGCAATCATGTGGCGCTCGTTCCGGTTCATGCCGCGTAGCTCCAGGCTCAGAGCGACATTGTCGATCACCGTGCGATGTGGAAGCAGGGCCATGTTCTGGAAGACCATTCCCACGCTCTGGGACCGCAATTGCCTGAGTTCCGGCCCCTGCAGCGAGTTGACGTTCTGATTGGCGACGCGGATCACGCCCGCCGTCGGTTCGATAAGGCGATTGATATGCCGGACCAGTGTGGACTTTCCGGAACCGGAAAGTCCCATGATACAGAAAATCTCGCCTTTCCCGACCGTGAACGAGACGTCCACCACGCCAACCACGCAACCGTATCGCGCCAGGATCTCCTTCTTGCTCAGCCCATGGTCGTTGACGGCCTTATAGGCCTCTTTGGATTTCTCGCCGAAAATCTTCCAAACGTTGCTGCATTCTATGACTGCTTCGGTCATGGCTGCATTCCTCAATTCTTGATGGCCGACGACTGCGGTACGTCCTGAGCTGCGGGACTGTATGAGCTTCCCACGCAGGATCGGACGAGGCCGGCAGGCCCGCGAGTCAGCCATTCCCCTCGTTTCGTTGGTTTCGCCAGTGCCTGCGTCAGGCGGTCCAATACGATCGCGAGGGCGACAATCCCCAGGCCGCCAACCGTGGCTATGCCGATATCAAGACGTCCAATGCCGCGCAGCACCATCTGACCGAGCCCGCCGACGGCAATCATCGAAGCGATGACGACCATCGAAAGCGACATCATCAGGGTCTGGTTGACGCCTGCCATGATCGTCGGCAGGGCCAACGGCAGCTGCGCCTTCCAGAGCAGCTGGGACTCGGTCGAACCGAAGGCTCGCATCGCTTCGACCACATCGACCGGAACCTGCTTCATCCCGAGATAGGTCAGCCTAATAACGGGGGCGACGGCGAATATGACGGTGACGATGACGCCGGGCACGTTGCCGATCCCGAAAAGCATGACGACAGGAACCAGGTAGACGAAGGCGGGAATGGTCTGCATCCCGTCGAGCAGAGGTCGAAGGATCGCGTAGAGCGTGTCGGAACGCGACGCCCATATGCCGAGCGGAAGACCGATCACGATGGAGAAGATCAGCGAGGTCAAAACGATAGACAAGGTGAGCATCGTCTCCGGCCAGACACCGATAAAGCCGACGAAGACCAAGGTGGCAGCTAATCCGACGGCCAGCCTGATCCCGGCAATTTGCCAGGCCAGCAGCGTGACCACGACGATCACGATTGTCGGCGGCACCGCGCTCAAGCCGGCGGAGAAGGACTGAAGCATCGTGTCGATCGGGCCTTTCACGGCCTGGAAGAACGGGCGGTAGTTGTCCACCAGCCATCTGAGACCGACCGTCATCCAATCTGCAAGTGGAAGCTTACCACAAGCAAACGGGTCAAGAATTCCGCAGTTTGCCATTACGTTCCCTCTTTTTATTAGGTCTTGTTAATAGTGTTGAATAACACAGGAGGCGTTGTTTCCCCGGCGCAAAAAAGTAGACCGTCAGGTGACTTTATTTCGGCTTTCATCAGCAGCGCCAAACACCGTAGCTTCTGCCTATCCGCCATGATGGAGACCGCGATGAAGCTGACAGCGATAAACGTGTACAATGTCGATCTGCCGGTTGCGGGCGGGTACAAAATGGCGTCCGCGACGGTGACGTTCCTGCAGAGCACCGTGGTTGAACTCGTCACCGACGAAGGCATTATTGGATTTGGGGAAACATGCCCGGTGGGACCGGTCTATCAACCGCAGCATATGTTGGGCGCTCGTGCCGCCCTCCAGGAAATCGGTTCCAGTCTTATCGGCCTCGATCCTCGGAACATCGGCCAGCTGAACCGCGCCATGGATGCTTCGCTCAACGGCAGCCGGTACGCCAAGGCTGCTATCGACATTGCTGCCTGGGACATCGCGGGCAAAAGCTATGGCCGGCGCGTATGCGACCTTCTCGGCGGAGCGACCGGAGACACGATCCCGACATACTATTCGATCACGACGGCCTCGCCTGACGAGATGGCGAGGGAAGCACGCGAACGCCAACTGGAAGGCTATGCCCGCATTCAGCTCAAGATCGGCGGGCGCGATGTCGAGGAGGACATCGAGACGCTGCACAAGGTCAAGGCGGCGATCAAACCGGGGATAAGGCTTGCGGCCGATGCGAACCGAAGTCTTACCAGCCGGGACGCGATGTTCCTGTCGCAGCGTTGCAGGGATATCTCCATGGTGATGGAGCAGCCCTGCAATACGGTGGAGGAGATCGCGGCGGTTCGCCACCAGCTTTGCCACCCTGTCTATATGGACGAGCTGGCGGAGGACGTGAACAGCGTAATGCGGGCGGTTTCAGGCGGATTGGTCGATGGTTTCGGCCTCAAGCTGACTCGTGTCGGAGGCATCTCGGCCTTGAGGACCGTCCGCGACATCTGCGATGCACGCAGCCTGCCGCACACTTGCGACGATGCCTGGGGCGGCGACATCATCGCCGCGGCCTGCGTGCATGTGGGTGCCACCGTCGCGCCATCGAGGTTCGAAGGGTCCTGGATCGCCGCACCCTACATCGAAGGACATTACGACGCGGAAAATCCCGTTCGTATCGAGCAGGGGCGCATCAAAGTGCCGACCGGGCCGGGCCTTGGCGTAAAGCCGGACAGATCGAAGCTCGGCTCACCAGTCCTGTCGTTTGGCTGATATCATCCTGTTGGGCGTGATACCTCGTTCCCGCTCGGCCATTTCACGCAACCAATCGCGAAACACGGTGGCCGCGACCGAAAGCTCGCGATTATTGTTCCAGGTCAGATAATAGGCGCCCGGTGCCGGGATCACCAGATCGGTGATCCGCACCAACTTTCCTTCATTTATGAGATGACGCACCAGGCGGTCCCATCCGATTGCGACGCCTTGGTCCGCCATGGCGGCCTGTATGGCGACACTGAATTTACCGAACCTCCGGCCGGCGCCATGACCATGGGGGATCCCGGCACGCAACAGGACCTCATCCCATCCCGCCCAATCCGGATCGACCCAATCCACATGCAGGTGCGGCAGTTCCCCCAGGCCCACAGCTGTGACGCCTTCGTGTTCGGCGGCGAAACCTGGAGCACATACCGGATAGATCACGTCGTCAAACAACAGTTCCGCAGTTTCGTCGAGCCATGCGCCGAACCCATAGCGTATTCGAAGCTCGACCTCGGCTCGTCGAAAATCCTTGGCGTTGTCGGAAATAAGGTGGTCCACCGCGATTTCGGGATAGCGACGCCAGAAGTCAGGCATTCTCGGGATCAGCCACATCGTCGCAAAAGCGTCGGTGCAGGCAATCGTCACGTTTCGCGCCCGATCGCCGCGCTTGATCGAGCGGACGACCTCCGAGGCCTTCGAAAATCCGCTGGCCAATACACCGTAGAGTTCTTCTCCCTCGGTGGTGAGGGCGACACCCTTCGCATTCCGCACGAACAGCGGCACACCCACCTCGTCTTCGATCGCCTTGATCTGGCGGCTGACGGCGCCAGGCGTGACGTTCAATTCGCTGGCTGCCAACTTGAAACTCAGATGACGCGCAGACGCTTCGAACACGGCAAGCGTCGTGAGCGATGGAAGGTCGTAAAACCTGCGAACCAAGAATCCCTCTCCCAAAGGCAATGGTAAGCCTGCACGCTAGCATAATAGTCAACTGACGCGTGAGACTTTTGCATTTGGTTATTCCGCATGCCTCGGTCATTAGTCTAGTCCGTGCGCGACGTCGAGTTTTCCGCACACCGAGAGAATTTTTCTGGGGGAGGACAGGCGCCATGAGCATGCAATCCAACACGGCAAGAAGGGGTGGCCGAGACGCCCGCCGGATGCTTCGGACCACTCCGAAATTCCAGATGCTTCCGACGCTGAAGCGCGGTCTTCCGAATGTCGAACCGATGGACGAGGAGCAGATCGAGCAAATTCATAATGCTTCGATGGACATTCTCGAGGAGGTCGGCGTCGTGTTCCGCGATCCGATCGCACTCGATGATTGGAAGCGGGCAGGGGCCGACGTCAGGGGCGAGCGGGTCCATCTGGATCGTGCTCTTATCATGGACCTCATCAAGACCATTCCGTCCGACATCAAATATTACGCCCGGAACCCGGAAAACAATGTTGAGCTCGGGGGCAAGAATTCGATTTTCGTGCCGATGACGGGCGCGCCCTACATGCGAGACCTCGAAGATGTTCGCCGCGGGCCGACGATCGCCGACTTGGGAACATTCCACAAACTTGCACACATGATGCCCGCACTGCATTCGTCAGCGCACCACATCGTCGAGCCTATGGATATCGTGGTGGCCCATCGTCACCTTCACATCACCTATTCCTCGATGAAGTATTCGGACAAGATGTTCATGGGCATGACGACGTCGCCCAAGAACGCCGAGGATGTGCTCGACATGTGCGCGATCCTGTTCGGCGCGGAGTTCATGGAGACGCATGCGGCTGCCACCGGAAACTGCAACGGCAACTCGCCCTTGGTCTGGGACCAGACAATGCTCGGCGCCATGCGGGCATTCAACCGGCGCAACCAGCCGGTTCTCTGCTCGCCGTTTGTGCTCGGTGGTGCCAATACCCCCGCCTCTACCGCAGCCGCAGTCGCCCAGCTTAACGCCGAGGCTCTTTCCGCACTCGCCTATACGCAGGTCGTCCGCCGCGGATGCCCTGCGATCTACGGGCACTATCTCTCGACCGTTTCGATGCAGTCGGGCGCGCCGATGGCCGGGACGCCCGAAATTTCCCTCATGAACTTCATGATCGGCCAGATGGCGCGCCACTACAACGTTCCCTGGCGCACCTCGAACCTCCTGGGCGGCGCCAAGATGTTCGACGCTCAATCGGGCTATGAAAGCGCGATGACGATGATGGCGGTCCTGATGTCCGGAGCGAATTACATCTGGCATTCGGCGGGGTGGAATGAGGCGGGAATGCACTGCTCGATCGCGAAGTTCATGGTGGACTCCGAAGTTTGCGCGATGGGCTACCGCATGGCTGAAGGCGTCAAGTGGCATGACTTCGACGAAGCACTGGCAGCCGTCCGCGATGTCGGCCCCGGTGGTCACTATCTCGGTCATCCGCATACCCAGGCGAACTTCCAAAACGCGTTCTTCATGCCGAAACTGTTCGACAACAATTCGATCGAGCAATGGATTGCCGACGGATCCAAGGATATCAAGCAGCGTGCGCTGGAGCAGGCTCGATACCTGTTGTCGGAGTACCAGGAGCCCAAGCTCGACGAAGCCGTCGACGAGGAACTGCGTGCCTATATCGACCGCCGCAGTCGCGAAATCCCTGCCGTCGACGCGCTGAACGAAGATCATTGATCTCTTCAGAGCGTCTAGCGAGGCGCATTCGCAAGGGGAGCGGAGAGATGAGACGAATATCGGAATGGCCGGACGATGACGTTGCGGATTTGGTCGATGATGCGGCCACTTTCGCCGAGCCAGCCCTTTTGGATCAGGATGACGCCTCCACGGTTACGATTCTTCTGTTTCCCGGCTTTTCGCTGCTAAGCCTTTCTTCCTTCCTCGCACCGTTCGAAAAAGCCAATGCAATCCTGGGGCGGCAGAGATTTCGCTGGGCTTTCGCAAGCAGATCCGGTGCTTCTGAAGCCTGCAGCCTTGGTCTGGCAATGCCGGTTCAATTTCGATTCTCGGAAGTCATGCCCAAAATGGGCTCATCCGCGCGTACCGAAATGGTCGTTATGATCGCGGACGGCGCTGCAGAACCCGGTGCGTCGGCTGAGCTATCGGGCGCCATACGGCTGTGCCTTCGACAGAACATACCCGTGGTCGCTCTCGGAACGGCCACATGGATGCTTGCCGAGATGGGTGCGCTGAAGAATGCCGAATGCACCATTCATTGGGAGCAGTCTGCCGCCTTTTCCGAGACGTTCAACAACCTCAAGGCGATTGACGCAATCTATACCGCAGATGGCGGTATATGGAGTTGTGCCGGGCAAACCTCGGCATTCGATCTTGCGATAGCGCTTCTCGAACGCACGCTTGGTACGTATCTGACGGCGGATATCTGCAAGCGCAATGTTGCCGACGGAGTAAGGGACCGGACGCATCGGCAAACGGGCTGGTATCCGTGGACCGCGCGCGGCACGAGCAGCAAGCTTGCCCAGGCGCTCGCGCTGATGGAGGGCTGCCTGGATGAACCGCTCTCGCTCGATCGGATTGCGGATATGTTGACGATCTCAAGGCGACAGCTGGAGCGCCTGTTCGAAACCTATCTCGGCATCTCTCCGCACAAATACTATGTTCAGTTGCGTCTCGATCGTGCGAGACAGTTGGTTAAAGCCACCAACAAGCCCATCGTCGACATTGCAGTAGCATGTGGTTTCGTCTCGGCATCTCATTTTTCGAAATGCTACCGTCTTCTGTATGGATGCAGTCCCCAGCAAGCAAGGCTGGAACGCATGACGCCGATTGGGATCCGGAAGAAGAAGCGACACGCCGCATTCTGGTAGAGCGTCTCATCCGGCATTCTTGCAGGTCTGCGACCACCTCAGCACAACCAATGGAATTTCGGTCAAAGCGATCTTATTCGCGGTATCCGGCAGCGCGGCCACATCCTCTATCAAGAGCAAACAACACAATGAGATCAGTGCATTAAAGTCACCTGACGGTCTACTTTTTTACGGCGTTGAGTTCGAAAGACATGTGTTACCAATCTTAGTACTCCATGGGAGGAGTATCTGGAACGCAGAGCTAAAGGCGCTTTGCACTGCGTAGTTCGGAAGGTCGAGCGTCAATCAAAAAAGAGGGAACTGGCATCATGAAGATAAAGTCCATCGCTGCCCTGTTGGCATCGCTTCTGGCAGTGACCGGCAATGCGTCGGCAGCCGAGCAAGTGAAACCGGCCTGGTCCGGAATTACTGAAGAGTTGTTCCAGACATATATCGTTTCGCAGGGGTTGAAAGATCTTGGCTACGATGTTGCCGAGCCCGTTCAAACACAAGTTCAGCTTGCCCATGTCGCGGTAGCAAACGGTGATCTCACCTTCTATGCGGCCCACTGGGAGCCGCTTCACGAAGCCTATTGGAAGGAAGCCGGCGGCGATGCAAAGCTTATCCGGCTTGGAAAGCTCTCGACCAACTCGCTGCAGGGCTATCTCATCGACAAGAAGACTGCGGATGCGACCGGGATCAAATATCTCGAAGATCTGAAAGATCCAGAGAAGGCAAAGCTCTTCGACATTAATGGTAATGGAAAGGCTGATCTCTACGGCTGCGAACCTGGCTGGGGCTGCGAGCGCGTCATCGAACATCAACTGGATGCCTACGGCCTTCGAGATACTGTCGAACATCAACAGGGCGGTTATTTCTCCATCATCCCCGATGCGATCGAGAGGATCAAGGAAGGTAAGCCGACCCTCTATTACACCTGGACGCCGCTGTGGGTTTCTGCCGTGCTTCGGCCAGGCAAGGAAGTGGTCTGGCTCAATGTCAAGAAGACCGAACTTCCCGACGGCAAGACGGACAACACCACGGTCCCAGGTCTGGGCAATCTCGGCTTTCCAGTGAACGACCAGATGGTCATTGCCAACACCGCCTTCGTAAACGCCAACCCGTCGGCCAAGAAGTGGTTCGAGCAGGTGCAAATCCCTGTTGAAGACATCAATGCGGAAAACAAACTCGTCAATGACGGCGAGAAGTCCAATGAGCAGATCAAGAAGCATGTGACCGATTGGATCTCGGCGCACAAGTCGGAATGGGACAAGTGGATCGCAGACGCCAAGGCTGCGAAGTAATGGAGCAGACGCTGCCGTTCTGTGCGGCAGCGTCATCGCGCGTTGGTTTTCTGATGCGTTCCGCGTGACATTTGTCAGACTCTCGCCTGTATCGAGAGCAGGAACGCTTCAATCGAATCGGGTCGAATGTCAGTTATCCCGGTCGGATATCCCAGTTGGAGACCAGGCGTGTCGATGAAGAAATCGTCTTAAACTTCGAAAGCATCCGCACCTCCGTCGGTCCCGCGGTTTGGACAGGATGCCAAATAATATCGGACAGGAATAAAGGTCACGGCGCTTAGGGCCGCCCGCGGGTGCCTGTAGCGGTGCGGCGGAGTCAAGGCGCTCCAGTGCGAAGCCTTACAGCGTCAAACTCAATCGACACATGACTTTTTCTACGTTTTGCGACTCTGGCATTCCGGCCAGAGATCGAGAATAGTCTAGACACAACTGTCAAGTTTAGGGAGGGCTTATGAAGACCGAAAGCGGGATGACTGTCGTGGTGACCGGCGCGGCCGGCGGCATCGGTAGGGTGATTGCCAGGCAGTTCGTAGAGCGCGGCTATAATGTCATTGCTGGCGATGCCGATGCCAAGGCTTTGGAGGACGTTGCTGCCGATCTCAATCGCGATGGGCATGTCGTCTGGGCAAAGGCAGGCGATCTCAGATCGAAAGCCTATTGCGAGGAACTGATCGATTTTGCAGTTCAGGCAACGGGTCGGCTTGACGCGCTTGTCAACAATGCCGGCATCATCACGCGTGGCACGATCACCGAGACGACTGATCAAGACTGGGCAAGGACGTGGGATATCAACGTCAACGCCATTTTCTATACTTGCCGGAAGGCGATCGCACATATGAAGAGCCATGGCGGCGGCTCGATCGTCAATATCTCGTCGTGCTGGGGCCTTTATCCCGGTCCCGGACATCCCGCCTATTGTGCGAGCAAGGCGGCCGTTGCGAGCCTGTCGAAATGCCTCGGCCGGGACCATGCCGGCGACGGGATAAGAGTGAACGCCGTCTGCCCCAACGAAGTGAACACGCCAATGCTGCGCACCGGTTTCATCCGCCGGGGCTTCGATCCGGACACTGCCATCGAAGAATTGAACCGCAGCGTTCCTTTGGGACGGATCGCCGAGCCGGAAGACATTGCCGACGTGGTGACCTTCCTCACCTCCGATGCCAGCCGATACGTCGCGGGCGCAACGATCGAAGTCAACGGCGCAAAAGCCGTTTATTGAGGAGATACGGGATGGCTGGAAGGCTGGAAGGCAAGGTCGCGATCGTCACGGGCGGCGGCCGCGGAATCGGAGCCGGTATAACGGCGCGCTTTATCGAAGAAGGCGCCACGGTGGTGATCGTCCAAAGAAATGCGCCGCCGAGCGAGATGCTCGGCGAGCGGACGTTTTTCCTTAAAGCGGATCTCTCCAGCTCGCATGACATCACGGATGCGATCGAATGGACCGTGCGGGAATTCGGCGGTCTCGACGTTCTGGTGAACAATGCCGGAATCATGTTCGAGAAGACGGTCGAGGAGATGTCGGAGGAGGATTGGGATCAGATGATGTCGATCAACCTCAAGGCTCCGTTCTTGCTCACTAAGGCTTCGGTGCCCCATATGAGACGGCGGGGCGGAGGCAGCATCATCAACATCGGGTCCATCGAGGGCCTGGCGTCCAATCCCGGTCATCCCGCATATTCCGCGTCGAAAGCAGGTATCCATGGGTTCACTGCCGCGGTTGCAGTGGATCAAGGACGAGATGGCATTCGTTGCAATGCGATTGCTCCGGGCTGGATCAATTCCGACCTTAGCGAACAGTACATCGACAGCATGCCAGATAGCGAACGCGTCCGGCGCGAACTTCTCGTTATGCATCCGGTGGGGCGGCTGGGCGAGCCTCGTGACATTGGGAACCTGGCAGTCTGGCTTGCATCGGAAGAGAGCGGCTTTGTCAGCGGCCAGGTTTATGTGGTCGATGGCGGGCGGACCAAGAAACTGCCGCTTCCTGCATCGTGATGTTGCGCTCGTGATTTTTCGCGAACTGCCATGAGGATTTTCATCGGAAGGTGATCCTATTTCCGGAATACTTGGGGCCGGCTAAAAGCAATGGGATCCGGATTCATCTGACTGAACCTGAGCGAAATCCAAAAAGAGGTGCCATCCGTCCATGCGGAGAGGAATATCCTGGACTGGCGTGCTCGGTTCAGACGGTCTCTCCGTGCCAGCATTTCGGCAGACTGGCCTGCAGGAGTGTGTGACGACAGTTCGCTTCCCTTCAAGAGCAATGGGCGAATACAGCCCGGTAGCAGGCTCGAGCTTCAGTCAGGCTCCCTTTAGAGTTGGGTATTGTTGGAGAAATTCCTTCTCAGCCTAGTTCCAGATGCGGAGATTCATGCGAGAATGTGCGCCCTGATTGTTTCACTTTTTGAGCTGCACCATGCCTGAAGAGATCGAGGTTGATACCGACAAATTGCGTGAAGCTATCGATGAGGAGATCGAGAAGAAATCCGCCTCGCTGCTGCGTTTCATCGCTCTAACAACGGCGTTCTTTGCCGCACTCGCAGCAATCGGCTCCCTCCTGGCGGGAGGCTCAATCAATGAGGCGCTGGCGTTAAAGACGGAGGCGGCTCAAAAGCAGGCCCAAGCCTCCGATCAGTGGGCCTATTATCAGGCGAAAGGTATCAAGAATGCGATCCTCAAATCGCAGATGGAGCTTCTAGCCGCGGAAGGCAAGCCGGTGGCGCCGGATCTCGATGAAACGAACCGACGATATGCGGACGAAGAAAAATCAATCAGCGCTGCCGCGCATGAACTTGAAAAAATGCGGGACGAGAAGGATGACGAGGCCAATCTCCTTATTCATCGCCACCACTACTACGCCTACGCCGTCGCCATGTTGCAGGTTGCAATCGCGCTGGGTGCCGTGGCCGCCCTGACCCGGAGACGCTCGGCCTGGTGGGGATCCTCAGCTCTTGGCCTTTTGGGTGGGGTGCTACTATTGTGGGCGTGGGGGGCAGGGTGATCCGGGTTCCGCTCTATCACCCGCCATCAGAACCAGCCCTTCACCTTGAACCAAACCAATGGAATGAGGGTGCTAAGTAAGATGACGGCCCAACCATATTGATATCCCCAGGTCCAGTCATATTCCGGCATGTTCTTGAAGTTCATGCCGTAGATGCCGGCGACAAGGGTTGGAGGAATGCCGGCGATCGATACGATGGTCAGAACCTTGAATATGTCGTTTTGAGCAATGCCAATCAGGCCGACGAGAGCGTCCAGCACGAACTGGACTTTGTTGGCAAGTTGCTCTTCATAGTCCACGAGCGAATGGATATCTCGGCATAACCCTGCCAGACGCGGCTCCAGATCTTCCGACCACCCCTTGGCTTGCTGTTCTGTGTAGGTCACAACGCGCCCGAGACCCTGTAAACCGTCTCGAATCTCGGAGAGACGGTCTCCTAGACGCCCCACCTGGCGCAATTGTGCTCGCAACAGCTTGTTTGCGCGGGCTGCATGGTGGCCGCGAGGGTCCTCAGCACGAAAGGCGCTTGTTGAAAGGCCATTGAGCTCTCCTGCCAGGTGCTCAAGAGCATCGGCAACGCGGTCGACAATGTCTTCACAGAGCAATGTGAAGACCTCAAGGCTCGATTTTGGAGCATCTTCTCCGGCAAATCCGGACGCGACGGCGTCAATAGCCGGCAGTGCCATAAACCGGACCGTGACGAGACGATTCATCGATAAGACAAACCCGAGGGGCGGTGTCGTATCAGCCCCTTCCGGATGTCGGGCCGCCGACGGCGTACTCATGTAAAGCACGCCATGCTGATTTCTCAGTCGGCTCGACGTTTCGATTTCACTGAGGGCACTAAGGGAGGGGAGAGGTGCGCCAATGACTTCCTCCACCTCCCTTAACTCAGCACTACTAGGACTCAGCAGGTCGATCCATAAGGCTTCTGCAAACGCTTGCGGCTGGCCCTTTTTATCGTCTTGCGGCACCGGGAAAACACTTAGCATTTCCTGTGGTCACTCCCTGCAGTATGGCGAGAAACTCTCGGTTCGCCCAAGTATGGAACTCAGTCGACCGAACGGCAATTGGCGAGAATGACCGCTGGAAGCAATGATATGTTCCGGCGCTCCTCGATTCTGTATCCTGACCATCTTTGAAGAAATGGTCGAGATCGACAAGATCAAAACTCCTGCCAGGATGCCGATGCGGCTCGACCGAAGCCATCAAATGCGCTGGCGATTTTGGAGTGTGCACGTCCGACCAGCATGGCTGGCTGACGTCGCGGACCAAGGAGCTGTTCGATGTGGCTGACATCTGACCCCACGGCATTACCGATCCACCGTCAGCAAACTACTGACGACGGATTTCCCGCTGCGGACAATTTTACCAACACAACTAGAAATTACGCAATTATTGGGTGTTACATTTCGACACATCAACCGGCGACGCCCTGGGGATTTCATGTCGATTTTCGTTCCACTCATTTTTCTCGCTGCTAGTATTCCTGCAATGCCACCTGCGCCGATCGGTGAAGAGTTCCCCGCCCTGAGCGGCGGCCCTGCACCCATCATCTTCGAATTCACGGACTACGGTGGCACAAAATCGGCGCTGAAGGCCAAGGTTACTCCGGAATCGGTGCAGAACTGGTGCGGGAACTGGCATCCATCGGACACATCGTGCGCGCAATCGTACGGAGATGACGGCGGTCGCGTCTACGAGGCTAGCGCGAACTGCGAAACTGGCGACCTGCAAACTGACGGCAAGCATTACATTTTCGACGGACCGGACACCAAGAGCAAGAACTTCTACGGATATCCCGGCGTTCGTGATTCCGACACCGGCAAGCGCGTTGCCGATACCGCCATGGATCGCACTCTAGGTGCCATGTGGCTGCAGTTGTGCCCGTTCGGCTGGCCGTACAGGGATGTGCCCGTCACGCAGACATTTCGCACGGAGGATCGATACGGAGAGCCTATCGGGCATAACGGCTCGCTGATGTTCAACAATCAGAAGCAGCATATCATCGTATATGAGGAGCCTAAGGCATCGATCGCTGGCACCATCAAACCGAACACAGTCCTGGTGCACGGCTGGGAGGTCCCGAACGAATGGTTCTCGGGTGTCGCGTACACTTTCAAGAAGGGCTGCGACCCGGCACCGTACTTGGTCAACGGCCATTATCAGAGCGGCAATCTGACGCTGCTGGGCAAGGCGCCGATCCGTGAGGGTTGTAATATCGTCGGATACAGCAATAAAAGCCCGAACGCCAAACTCGTTTTCGATCTGTCTGAGTGACATCCATCTTGCGGATGAAGAACGCTATTCTCGAGACAGGTAAGATCGTGGAAGTCGGTGAAAACCGTTCGTATCGCAATAGTCGTTTTCACATGCAGGGTGATATTGTGATGTTGCCGATGAGCGTCAGGAACTGATTGTGGATGAGGACCATTTATGCAGTCAATTCGCGCTGCTCACCCTGCCGACAGAAAAACTGTCCGCCAAGAGCATCGGCGAAACTTTCAATGACGACCAAGCTTAACCGCTCACATTTTCACGGCATCGGCAGAAACCGACGATACGCGGAGTAGTTAATTAACTCAACGACTACGCCCGCGGTTGATGAACGCCGCCCGGGACGGATTGAAGAAAGTGACTTAATGCGTCGCGATCGGTACCAGGGGCCATCTCGGGTGTATTCCTCGCCAACAAGCCAACAAATGGCCTTGCGATCAGGCAATTGACCAAATGCCTTGATCATCTTGACCATTGCTTCGTCACGAATCGGCTTGACTATACATAGTCGAGAGCGCTGCCCTTGTGAGCGGCGACGTGATCGGTTTTGTCGCTCTTGATCTCATATTGCGGCTCGTCTTCGCTCGCGCGATGCGTATATCCCTTGTAGTCGAAGTCGCTGGTATGGATGGCGATGATCGTCCCGGACACTCGACCGGCTTCGGAATTCCAGCTTACGTGATCGCCGATTGCAAATCGTCTTGTCATCTTGTCATCTCCTCGCCCGTTCGAAAAGTATTGCCCTGTTGTAACAGCCTCATCGGATCTCCGCGCCAGTCTCCAACGACGGCAGCACACCCGCTCCGGCATTTCGCGCTGCTTCCTCCAGTATCTGCTGCTTTCGCGGAACCTTTTCCGGCAGCATCTCAATCCCCATGATTTGGGCGTCGCCTAGCCTTGAATACCAGGAAATCGAACAGGACATTCGATTACGGTACGATATGGATGACGCAACGATCGTGCCAAGTTTAAAAGTATGGAATTTTCAGCGTTATCGCGTGAGGGGGAACGCCATAGCTGGACAAGATATCAGCAAAGAACAGGACAATCTGTCTCCAGTGCAATGGCATGACCGGCATGGACTGTTCATTTAAGGCTGGAAATCCTTGTTGATCTCATCAGGACCCTGAATTGCCGCCCGAGACCCGGGGGCGTGCATCATGGAAGGAGTTCATCGAGTTCAATAAATACCGCGGCAAGAGGCGAGTGGGCTGTCGTTCCTGCAGAGATGCGGTACAGCGGCACATCTGACAGGGCAATTGTTGCTCAAAGAAGGTTGTGTGTTGCGATGACCGAAGCCGAAAGACAATTTGTATTCGGCCAGAGGGACAACTTGTCCGTCACCCGCAAAGACTTCTTGTAAGCCATTGATATCTTTTCCAGAAGAAACTGGTATATATATTGCTTCCGTCACTCAATGAGGAGGACGGGGAAGAGCCTCCATACTTGAGACAGCAAGTCATGTTGATGACAGGCCGTTACCCGGCAGGCTTCGTGACCCGCATCAAGCCTTAGGACTAACTGAGTGATCTGAAGCATGCTCGAGGAGTACGAAATTTGATATCTGGAACAGTTCGGTTAGCGCTCAAGTTTTGGAAATTGCCTAAATTGTCTTAATGGCATCAATGAAATTGCATGAACAATCGCTTGTGGTGCGTTGGGTAAAGGGCATGAGATATCAATAATTTCATCGGGAAGGGAGATCATCGATGAAGCACAGCGCCAGTACTATACACATAGCAGTTACACGCGATGGCCCTTACATCGTTACGGGTGAGGTCTCGCTTTCAGAGCAGACCATAGGCATCGACGCTGATCGCCAATCAGAGCGATGGGTTGGTACGGATTTGCCGTCTCCGGGTCCCAAGTTCGCGCTATGTCGCTGTGGTCATTCCGGTCGCAAACCGTTCTGCGATGGCACGCATGCGAAGATCGGCTTTGATGGCACCGAGGTGGCAGACAGGACCCCCTATCTCGAAAGGGCGAAAGATTATGATGGACCCGATCTGATGCTTCTGGATTTGGAAAATCTTTGCGCGTTTGCTCGATTCTGCGATCCAAACGGCCAAGTGTGGAACGAAGTGGCCGCTACGGCCGATCCAAAGGTGCGGCGTACCTTTATCGACCAGGTCGGCAAATGTCCTGCCGGACGGTTGGTTGTATGGGACAAAGTGTCAAACAAGCCGATTGAACCAGATCTCGAGCCCTCGGTTGCCTTTATCGAGGATCCGGCAGAAGGAGCAAGCGGGCCGATCTGGGTGCGCGGTGGTATCGCGATTATATCCGCCGACGGTGAACAATATGAGATCCGCAATCGCGTCACGCTCTGTCGCTGTGGCGCATCGAGCAACAAGCCGTACTGCGATGGTACGCACGCGTCCATCAAGTTTCAGGCGAAGTAACTTGCCACAATCCAGTTGCGTGGCTCTCCGGCTGTGGCCCAGGTCATGGAGGCGACTATGATGCCGGTACAAAAGTGGAGGATCGCGCAATTGACTCCGGAAGCTCAAGCAATTTCAACCAAAAGGAGCCGACATGAGCAGAAGAGCAAGATCCGTACTGACGCTGTCGGAGAATGGCCTGATGGTGCCCGTGGAGCCGACGGACCGCGAAACACGCATCGACTATGAAGCGCTTATTCGAGACGACTATGCGAGATGCCATCCAGGCGACACGCTAGATTTTCTCAAACATCGGGCGAAGTTTTTGGTGGAAGACAAAGGCTTGTTACTTCAATGGATGGAAGTCGCCGCCCGCAAGGCAAGCGAGCTGCAATCGGATATCGTTGAAGAGATCACCATTTTGGTGCAAGAATAGTTTTTGTCCGGACCGTGAAAAAGCGGGCGAACAGCGGATATCTGGCTGCGCATTCCATGCTGTACCATCATGGCGAAGGGCAGAGCCGCGCCATTTGCAGCGGATGTTGAGAATGATTGCCGCCTGCATTGGAACAAAACTATTTACGCATGTGCCGTCCCGTTACTGTGACATGCGATGTCTGAAACGCCATTCCCGGCGTAAAGCTGAAATAGCACCCGCAAGGATCAGAACGACAGCGACTACCAGCAAGCGTAGGGGAGCAATTCTGTTGCCGATAGTCACTGCGGCAAGGCCCGAGATCGAACCGAAGAAGTTTCCGCGTTTATGGCGGGGTTTTCACGCGGGCGGCATAGGATATCAGCAGGCAGTCAGCTCCGAGACCCACGTGGCGGACCACCACGAGAAATGGCGACTTTTGCCGGCCTGAGGGGACGAGTTCCTATGGCGTAGCCAGGTTCAGCCACCATCGTGACAGTGCCATGGGGAACACTTTGATCTTCTGTTTCGAACATTGCTTCGTGAAAATTCGGATCAAATGCCTCGCCGGCGGGATTGAGCTTGGTAACGCCGTGTTTTTCCAGCGTGCGCAACAGCTCCTTTTCTGTCAATTCGACGCCTTCTATCAACGTCCGTACGGACCCTTTATCCCGACGAATTTCCTCCGGAATGCTGCTGATTGCGCGCGCGAGGTTATCGGCCACTCTCGTCATGTCGCCGGCGAACTGGGTGACAGCATATTGTCGCGCATCGTTCACATCGCGTTCGGCTCGCCGGCGCACATTTTCCGTCTCGGCTAAAGCACGAAGCAGACGATCTTGAAGGCTTTTGTTATCTGCCTCCAGGCTCTTCAGCTTTTCAGATAGGGCCATTTCGGAGGGAAGCTCGTCGGTAGCAACTGCCTCCTGGCTGTTGTTTCCTTCGACAGGTTCGATCGGCGAATGCAGGCCCTCGACGGCCTTTGTCGACTTTTCGTGGGGTTGCCGTTTCTCGTTGCTCATCTCGATATCCTGTCACGATTTGTCATTGGAGGCTGGGAATGAAACCCGCGTCTCGAATGTAACGATGGGAGAACTCATGGTATTGTTCCGAGCCGGCAGGCAAAGCCGATGAGCGTCGTGCCCTGGAACATCAGGTCGATCGCCAAAAGCAGGCCAAGGAGCCAGATGCTGTTAACTGGCCACCCGATCAGGAAAATCAATCCTGCAAGAGCCGTCACCGCACCGGATGCGATGATCCAGCCCCAGCCCTTCGTCGACCGGGCGCGAACGCCAATGAGCAGTCGGAGTACACCGGCAGACAGGGTCAACACCGCAAGCAATAGCGTGAGGATCACCGACGCGAGCGCTGGATTGGCGAAGGCGGTTACACCGGCTATTGCATAGAATAAGCCGCTGACGAGCCAGAGCAAAAAACCACCCCAGGTCCTGACGCTGAAGGCGTGCAGAACCTGTAATGTTCCAGCCATGGTCATAAGGATGCCGACATAAAAGACGGCGGCGATCGTCGTATAGAATAGGTTGCCTGCAGCAATAGCACCGAGGGCGATAAAAGCGACACCGAGGAGGAGAAACCATCCCCACTTCCCGTGTGCATTGGCGAATGTCTCCCGCCGAGCGGGAATCACGTTGATCGACGTCATTTGCGGCCTCCTTTGCCCGAGCGGGCGGCAAGGATTTCAAATCCGGCTTTGAGGTTGGTGAGCGGCGCCGTTCCAAGCTCATATTGAATGGACGCAATGAATGTGCCAGTTGGAATGACGCGTAAAAACAGTACCTTGCTTTAGAAGCGAAGAGGGAAATAGACATATTGTCCAAACCTGCCGGGACAACATGTCAGATAAGCAAGTGGGAAAAAGCTCTCGGTGGCGAAGGAGATGGCTGACCCGGGCATCTCACCTTCATGGCGGTGCCGTTGAAAACAGATAATTTCCGAACCGTTTTCTGCGAGCACTTTCAAACTGCTCGAGTGTTTGCGGTTTGACAAACAAAGCGACAACCTCGGGATGCGCTGCGCGGACCTTTTTCTCGATCGTGGCTACGCATTCCTCGATCTGCTCGGTAAAAAGGGTCGGGTCGAATTCGATGCTAAGCGCTACCATCGCCTGGTCGGGAGCGAGCTGGGCCGTCAATGCACTGTTTGCATGCACCACGCCATGCTGTTCCTGTGCAATGTTGCAAATGGCCTCGACAAGGGCAGGGGTTGCCCGTTCTCCTATGAGCAAGCTTTTGCTCTCGGCCGCCAAAAGAATCGCCGTTATCGCGAGAACAATGCCGATCAGAATCGATGCTACTCCATCCAGCACCGGCATTTGAAGCTTTTCGGCTGCGGCAATCCCGATCATGGCAATGGCAATGCCGATCAGGGCAGCGCTGTCTTCGAACAGCACCATGAATGCGGGCGGATCCTTGCTTTGGCGGAATGCTTTCCAGAAACCCAGGCTGCCACGCGCCTTTGCGAAGGCCCGCCAGCCGACAACCCAGGACGCGCTCTCGAACATGAAAGAAAGAGTGAGAACGATATAGCTGATCTGCGTGTCTTCGACAGGATGAGGAGCCAGCATATGCCGTATGCCTTGGTAGATCGATACGCCCGCGCCTAATGCAAACAGCAGCAATGCGACAATGAAACTCCAGAAATAGAGTTCACGGCCGAAGCCGAGGGGATGGACGAGGTCTGGCCTTCGAACGGCACGACGGTATCCGTAGAGAATGAGGCCTTCGTTGCCGCAGTCGACGACTGAGTGGACAGCCTCACTGAACATTGCCGCGCTGCCGGTGATGGCAGCTGCAGCGAGCTTCGTTATTGCGACGGCGATGTTGCCGGCCAATGCTGCATAGACGGCCGTTCGGGCGGAATGCCGTCCCTGTAAGCGCGGATCGGAAATCGCTGTGGACACCGCCGTTTCCTATGAAAAAGTTGACGCCAGCAAAATCACATCGACCGATCGAATGGCATTAATCCATGTCACGGAATGCATGTCCGGCCGTGGCCACCCCTTCGATGACACTCGGCGGCAGGAGATCCGCTGCGTCGGTGCCGTCAAAAATCCATTCCTTTGGGTCGGCGAAGTCTGGGAGACTTGCTCCGGTACGCACGTAGAGACCGATGGCAGGCTTTTTTTCGTTGATGTAAAGATCATATTCTTGCACGATCAATCTCCTCTGCAGCCCAATTCAAAACCTATGCAAATCTGCTGCCGGGCCGAAGCTTGCCATTGGCAAAGGGCAGCGTAATAGTTGCAACGACATTGAAGCAACGGTCGTGCCAGTTCTGAAAGATCAGCGTAATCAATCGTCTATTGCTATGATGCATTTGACTTCCGACATTATGTCGGTGGGGTTTTGGACAAAATGTCCACTCCGGGGAGCACGTTTGCAAGATCCATTCCTGCTCGTCTGGAGTATCGGGTCGGAAGCGGATCTCTTTTCCAATTCAATGTATGCATGGTATATTTGCCGCGACTGCAAGACGCTGCTGCAGGGCTAGTCGATGCAACGGCATATCTGTCAGCTTTGACAGAGCCTTCCATGAAAAATCCGGCGTGGCGCCGGACATTTTGTCCGATCGGCGCGGGACATCCTGTCTGAGAAATTCGACAAATCGCCTCTAAGCGATTGATATTCATGAATATCAAAAACTGGCACGGCTGTTGCTCTTCCCTTCGGCAATACCAGCTCGTCGCCCGATATCCTCACGGCGGCGGGGTCCAATCCGGATGACCGCCGTTGCTCCTTGAAGGATCACGGCATGTGCGAGCTGGCAAAGGGGTGATCCCGGACGGACGGCTGTGCGGGGCGCGAACATCAATCCGCGAAGGAAACAGAGGAGTAATACGGTGAGTAAAGTTATCGGAATCGATCTGGGTACGACCAACTCCTGCGTTGCCGTGATGGACGGCAAGAACACGCGAATTATCGAGAACTCCGAAGGTGCGCGAACAACGCCCTCCATCGTTGCGTTTACCAGCGACGGTGAACGCCTGGTTGGGCAGCCGGCACGCAGACAAGCCGTCACCAATCCCACCAATACGATCTTTGCCGTGAAGCGTCTCATCGGCCGCCGCTACGATGATCCGACCGTCGAGAAAGACAAGGGTCTCGTTCCCTATAAGATTGTGAAGGCGGCTAATGGTGACGCCTGGGTGGAGGCGGAAGGCAAGACATACTCACCGTCCCAGATCTCCGCTTTCATCCTTCAGAAGATGAAGGAAACCGCGGAAGCGAATCTTGGCGAGAAGGTGACGCAGGCGGTTATCACGGTGCCGGCCTACTTCAATGACGCACAACGGCAGGCCACCAAGGATGCGGGCAAGATCGCGGGGCTTGAGGTGCTGCGTATCATCAACGAGCCGACAGCGGCAGCGCTGGCATATGGGCTTGAAAAGAAAAAACAGGCCAAGATCGCCGTCTATGACCTTGGCGGCGGCACGTTCGACATTTCCATCCTCGATATCGGGGATGGCGTCTTTGAGGTGAAATCAACGAATGGCGACACGTTCCTTGGCGGCGAAGATTTCGATATGCGTCTTGTCGAATACCTCTGCTCGGAGTTCAAGAAAGAGCAGGGCATCGACCTGAAGACCGACAAGCTCGCGCTGCAGCGTTTGAAAGAGGCTGCGGAGAAGGCGAAGATCGAGCTTTCGACGACAACTCAAACCGAAATCAACCTTCCTTTTATCACCGCCGATGCAACAGGCCCGAAGCATCTGCAGGTCAAGATTACGCGCGCCAAGTTCGAATCCCTGGTCGAAGATCTCGTGCAGCGGACAATCGAACCCTGTCTCAGCGCCTTGAAGGATGCTGGCCTGACTGCGAAGGAAGTGAGCGAGGTCGTGCTGGTCGGCGGCATGACCAGAATGCCGAAAATCCAGGAGGTCGTCGAAAAGATCTTCGGCAAGGAGCCTCATAAGGGCGTGAATCCCGATGAGGTGGTCGCCGTCGGCGCCGCGATCCAGGCGGGTGTATTGCAGGGCGACGTCAAGGATGTCCTGCTTCTCGACGTGACGCCTCTTTCGCTCGGACTGGAGACCCTGGGCGGCGTCTTTACGCGCCTTATTGAACGAAACACGACCGTCCCTGCGCGCAAGAGCCAGACCTTCTCGACGGCTGAGGACAACCAGAACGCAGTCACGATCCGCGTCTTCCAGGGCGAGCGCGAACTGGCGGCAGACAACAAGCTGCTCGGCCAGTTCGATCTGATGGGAATCCCGCCGGCGCCGCGCGGCACTCCGCAGATCGAGGTCACGTTCGACATCGACGCCAACGGTATCGTCAACGTCTCAGCCAAGGATAAGGGGACCGGCAAGGAACAGCGCATCCAGATCCAGGCTTCGGGTGGTCTTTCCGAGGCCGATATCGAAAGAATGGTCAAGGATGCCGAGACCCATGCCACTGAGGACAAGAAGCGCAGGGAGACCATCGAAGCCAAAAACGCTGGTGACGCTCTTATTCACGAAACGGAGAAAACCTTGGCCGAGCACGGCGCAAAGCTGGGGGATGCCGATCGGCGGGCAATTGAAGACGCCGTGTCGAACCTCCGCGAAGCGTTGAAAGGCAATGATGGCGACGCGATCACAGCAAAGGTCAATGCGCTTCAGCAGGCGAGCATGAAACTGGCTGAAGCCGTCTATTCGCAACCTCAGCAGCCTGAAACCGCTTCGCCGGCGTCGGGGAATGATGATGTCGTCGATGCTGAATTCACCGAACTCGACGACGATCAGAAGAAAACGAATTGAGATTGAGGGGTGGAGTTTAGCAATCCACCCCTTGATTATCCCTCGCATAATTGCGGCGAGATCCAGCCACGGGGTGTTGCGTCTGGCTGGACTTGCAGTGATTTTCCTGCGGGAGATGAGTGGCCGTCTCTTCTTTGTTCCTTGTCTTGTTTCGTGGAAGGAAGCCTAGATGTCCGACGGAACTCTCAGTCGAAAATTGGGCAACTCAATCATATCCGGAGTAAGACGTGAAAAATCCCTATGAGGTTCTTGGGGTCAGCCCGACCGCCTCCGCATCGGATATTCAGTCCGCATATCGCAAGCTTGCAAAAAAGCTGCATCCTGACCTGAACCCCGGTGATAAATCTGCGGAAGACAAGTTCAAGGAAGTTGCCGCCGCTTATGACCTGGTCGGTGATGCGGACAAGCGAAAGCGCTTCGATGCCGGCGAGATCGATGAGACGGGTGCGGAACGGCCGCAACATCACTACTACCGGGATTTTGCACATTCCGATGGCGGTCACCCCTATATGGATCCATCCGGATTTGCGGACTTCATGGATTCCGACGATGCCTTCGCGGAACTGCTCAGGCGTGGTCAACGCAGCCGGGCAAACCGCCGCGGCGAAGATTTACACTACACGCTGCTCATATCGTTCGTTGAATCGATCACCGGCGCCAGCAAGCGCCTGACACTGCCGGGCGGCGGTACCCTTGACGTCACCATTCCGGCTGGTCTCGTCGATGGCAAGGTTCTGCGTCTCAAGGGCAAAGGGGCTCCGGGTGCGGGCAAGGGCGGACCTGGCGACGCCCTTATTCAGGTCGAGGTTCTCGCCGATCCCCGCTTCGAGCGCGACGGTGACAACATCTCGATAGAATTGCCGATTTCTCTCAACGAGGCCGTGCTTGGTGGAAAGATACGAGTGCCGACACCCACCGGTGACGTGTCCATGTCGATACCGAAAGGATCGAACACGGGTACAACGCTGCGCCTTCGCGGTAAGGGTGCTCCACAGCGGGGAGGAGGACATGGCGACGAGTTCGTCAAGCTCAAGATTGTCCTACCCAAGCACACCGATCCAGAGCTTGAGACCTTCGTGTCGAACTGGACGACCGGAAGAGACTTCAACCCACGCGAGGACAGGTCATGATCGTCACAAAGAAGGAGTTCCTCACCCAGTCGGGTCTCAAGGTGAAAACACTGGAATTATGGATCGAGCAGGAATGGGTCGTCCCGCAGGACACACCGTCCGGGCCGGGTTTCTCGGATGCCGATATCGCCCGAGTGCATCTCATTCGCGACCTGACGGAAAAGGTCGGTGCGAACGATGCCGGGGTCGACGTCATCCTGCATCTGCTCGACCAGCTACATGGCATGCGGCGTGCCTTCGAGCAGCTGCAATCTCATCTGAAGGATAAATTGCCTTAAGGCACCAGCTGAAACTGTTGACAGCATCTCCGAGGCGAGATGCTTTAGCAGCACGGCAATGCGCAATCGTCGATACAATAGCATCCAGGAGTGGCGGTAATGTCTGAGGAAGAGTCCAACGATATATCGGAACGTGTCAAAAATCCCGAATTCGGACCATGGCTCGCTCAAGCTTCGATTCTCGTCGTCGATGACGAGCCAGGCATGAGAAATTTCCTGCTCAAGACCCTTGGTCCTCGCTGCAAGATTATTGATGAGGCTGCGAATGCGGCCGAGGCGTCCCGCAAGCTCGATCAGCAGCATTTCGATGTTGTGATCCTCGACAACATCATGCCGAATATGAACGGTCTCGACTGGTTGGCGGAACAGCGCGCCGCCGGTTTCTTCGCGGATGTCATCCTCATGACGGCCTATGCCGATCTCGACACGGCGATAAATGCGGTTCGCGTCGGCGTGGTCGATTTCGTTCTGAAGCCTTTCAGATCGAACCAGCTGCTAAATTCGATTGCCCGTTGCCTCGATCGCAGCCGGTTGCAGCGCGAGAATGACGTTTTGCGGCATCAACTGAATTTTTCGGCCCATCAGATCTATCTTCGAAACAATATTATTGGGCAATCGCCTGCCATCGAGAAAGTACGGGCGATGATTGCCCGTGTTGCTCCGATCTCGACATCTGTCCTGCTGACTGGACCGTCTGGGACCGGCAAGGAAGTGGCCGCACGCTCCATACACTCTCTTTCAGATCGTGCCGACAAGCTGTTCGTGCCGATCAATTGTGGGGCCATTCCCGCCGACATGATCGAGAGCGAATTGTTCGGCCACCTGAAGGGAGCCTTTACGGGCGCCAACCGCACGCGCGAGGGCCTGTTCCTGCATGCACAAGGCGGCACGATCTTCCTCGATGAAATCGCCGAGATGCCCTATTTGCTCCAGAGCAAGCTACTGCGGGTGCTGGAAGATCGGCGTGTTCGACCGATCGGCTCGGAGCGTGAGCTTCCGTTCGACGCCAGGTTTATCTTCGCAACGAATGCGGATCTGGAAGAGCGCGTGGCAGCAGGGACCTTCCGTGCCGACCTTTATTTCCGGATCAACGTCGTCCAGATTCAACTGCCGCCGTTGAAAGACCGCGGCAATGACGTTTTGGAACTGGCGGCACTGTTCATGCGCGAAGTTGCACAGCAGGTCGGTATGCCGGCAGTGGAGATCGATGAACACGTCCGATCCTATCTTTTGCGGTATGATTGGCCGGGCAACATAAGAGAGTTGCGAAATTTCATCGAGAGGGCGGTCATCCTCGGGAGCTTTCCCGAGGAGGCGGAAAGTTCCCCCCTGGTCCCTGCACGAACCGGCGGGCAGAGCTTGGCGGAAATCGAAAAGCGTCATATCCTGGCTGTACTGAGAGAGGTTGGCGGAGATCGTGAGGAGGCCGCTCGACGGCTCGGGATTTCTCGCAAGACGATCGACCGGAAATGTGTAAGCTGGAATGGGTGAGGGAACGAGCGAGATTTCAAACCGCAAGGCATCGGTCCGTTATCGCCTTCTGGCAATCGCACTCGTGCCGATGCTTGTCATCCTGCCCATATTGCTAGGCATTACCATCTATCGCTGGAACGAGCGATTTGACGCGCTCGCGATATCCAAGGTCAACGATGATCTGACGATCGCCCATTTTTACATCGATAGAATGCTGGCTGTGACCGAAGAGCGTCTTGCTGCGGTCAGCCAATCCGCACGCTTTCGGGATCTCACCCTCGGCGGACATGTCTCTACCGGTGATCTCGATGCCTTCCTGAAAGAGACAGCCAGCGATCGCGGCCTGGATTTCCTTTATCTTATCGATGGTGCAGGCAATGTCGTCGCGAGCAGCCGTCCGCTTGCCAGCGCGCTACCTCGTTGGGACTGGCCTGTCGTCAAGGCGGCTCTTGACGGAAAGTCCTCTGCCGGTTTCGATGTATTTGACCAGAACGAACTTTCCGCGCTGACACCGGACCTTGCAGAGCAGGCGCGGATTGCGCTTGTGCAACCGGGTTCGGATTCGACTTCCGCCACTCAACAGGAAAGCCGAGGTCTTGTTCTTCATTCCGCCACCGTGGCGACGTGGGCGGATGGGAAACCGGGCGCATTGGTTGCCGGCGTGCTTCTGAACAAGAACACCTCGTTTATCGATACCATCAACAGATTGATTTACAACGAAGCCAGCCTGCCCGTCGACAGCCGCGGGACCGCAACCGTGTTCCTGTCGGATGTCCGGATCAGCACGAATGTGGATCTTTTCGAGGGAAGACGCGCAATCGGAACCCGCGTTTCGCCGGAGGTGGGCGAAGCGGTCCTCAAATATGGGAAGACCTGGAGAGAGCAGGCCTTCGTCGTCAATGACTGGTATATCTCGGCCTATCAACCGTTGCTGGATACTTACAATCGTCGCGTGGGAATGCTCTATGTCGGTTTCCTGCAGAAGCCATTTACCGATGCGAAAAGAGAAACGCTGATCGCTATCGTCATCGCTTTCGGCGTGGCGGTCGCCGCGACCGTACCCCTGTTTCTTGTCTGGGCGACCAACATCTTCCGACCGCTGGAGCGCATGACCCGGACGATCAGTGCCGTCGAAACGGGCGACCTTACCGCGCGAACCGGCCTTCCGAAAATGGGAGACGAAATCGGCCAGGTCGCATCGGAATTGGACCGATTGCTCGACCAGGTTCAGGAGCGCGATGCGGAATTGCGGCTATGGAATACGGAACTCAATCAGCGTGTCGAGGAGCGGGCCCGCGCGCTGCAGATGGCGAACGAGCAGCTCGAGACGACAACCAAGCAGTTGATCATGTCGGAAAAACTTGCAGCGATCGGTGAAATTACCGCTGGTGTCGCCCACGAGATCAACAATCCCATTGCCGTGATCCAGGGCAATCTCGAAGTCATTCAGAGCATTGTCGGAGATGAGGCTGACAATGCCAGAGGCGAGTTCAAGCTGATCGACCAGCAACTCATGCGCATCAGCGAGATGGTCACCAATCTCCTCAAGTTTTCGAAGCCCCAGGAATATGCGGGGGTTCTGGAGCGGTATAATCCTGCCGATGTCATCACCGACACCTTGCCGCTCGTGCGGCATCTTCTGAAGAAAACCACCATCGCGATAGAGCGGGAGGACATTGCGTCCCGACTTATTGCAATGCCTCGCACCGAACTTCAGCAGGTGTTGATCAATCTGATTGTCAATGCGTTCCATGCCATGCCTCAAGGCGGTAAGCTGGTTCTTCGCACATTCGATTCAGAGGTGGATCGAACACTGGGGATAACGATCGAAGTCTCGGACACCGGCAGCGGCATGGAACCGGATGTCGTCAAGAGAATTTTTGACGCATTTTTCACGACCAAGCGCCGCGAAGGCACAGGTTTGGGCCTTTCAATCTGCCAGATGCTTGTGACGCGCCAGGGCGGCACGATTGCGGTCTCCAGCAAACCCGGCGAAGGAACGACCTTCACGGTCTGGCTTCCGGAAGCAGTCTGGGGCAATCCTGCCGGAGACAAATAGTCCTTTATCCGATGACAGTTTGTCCGCAACCGGTGCCGTTCCCCGCTGCGAACCATTGGAAATGCTTGAAAACAACAACTGGCACGATTGTTGCGGCGTCGTTTCGCGGCCCGCCAATCAGGCTGTGTGACGGACAGCGATTGGGCGGTGACATTCAACGCAAACGGAACCCTGGAGGTCCGCAATGACCGCCGTATCGACCGAACAGCTTTCGAAAGACATGCAGGCCTCGGCACAAAAGCTCGAAGAGGCCGGGCTGATTCCGCAATCGCAGGATCAGCCGCTGAACGCAAATGATCTGCTCTTCTATTTGACCGGGACATCCATGCCGATGGCCGATCTTCTGCAGCAGCACGGTCTTTTTCTCGATGATCGAGGACTGAATTACGATCTCGCGCAATTCGGCGCGATCAGCCAGATCGCCAACAAGGTGATCGCGGAACGGCAGTCCGGCTACCTGGATGGCGTCTGGAAGCAGCTCGATTTGTCCACCGACGAGGATATGGATTCAAACGGAACCTATATCCTGACAGCACTTGCGGCACTTGAAATCCTGTATGGCCCCAACCGGTCTCGGCAATAGACCTAGGCGTAAAGACAATTTGTCCTGCCCGAGCTGACACATTGTCTTTGCCTGCGTTGCTTCAAGAGGTCAAGTAATTGATCTTAAACGACTTTGCCATCTGGCACAATGGTTGCTCCAGTGTTTCGCGCCTGGAGAAGAATGGTTTGGAACGAGGGAGAGAATTGTGTCCGATCTGATCGTTATCGTTTACCCGACCGAAGACAAAGCCGAAGCTATAAGGCAGAAGCTCGTGAACCTTCAGAAGGAATATTTGATCGAGCTTTCCGACGCCGTGATCGCCGTCAAACAGGATAATGGCAGGGTCAAGCTCATTCAATTGATGAACACGACGGCAGTTGGCGCCATTTCCGGCGGTTTCTGGGGACTGTTGATCGGGTCCATTTTTCTCATGCCGCTCCTTGGCGCATCGATCGGTGCCGCTTCCGGCGCACTTGGCGGCGCATTGACCGATTACGGCATCAACGATGGCTTCATGAGGGAGCTTGCAACAAATCTGAAGCCGGAGAACGCTGCGCTGTTCCTGCTGATCCGCAAGATGACTGCCGACAAGGTTCTCGATGAACTCAAGGGCACCGGCGGAACGGTGCTTAGAACATCGCTGGATCACACCAAGGAACAGGCGCTGCGTGACGCGCTGGCGGCATCGCCCGGCTTCGGAAGCACGGCGCTCGCCGAGGTCTCCTCGCACAACTGACGCTGACATCTTCCAGCTTGTCTCAGTCGTCCAATCGCCGTTGTAGAAGGTGGCCAAATGAACATCGAAAAATTCACTGATCGTGCGAAAGGCTTCATACAGTCGGCTCAATCGCTCGCCATGCGGGACGGAAATCCGCAATTTAACAGCTTGCACCTCCTGAAAGTATTGCTGGACGATAATGAAGGTCTCGTTTCCGGCCTTATCGATCGTTCCGGCAGCAACTCCCGCACCGTTCTCGGCGCGACCGAGGACGCGCTTGCAAAATTGCCGAAGGTCTCGGGTTCCGGAGCAGGGCAGGTCTATATGGCTTCCGAACTTGCCCGCATATTCGACGCCGCAGAAAAGATCGCGGAAAAAGCCGGCGATAGCTTCGTGACCGTGGAGCGATTGTTCCAGTCGCTGGTCGAGGAGCGTAGCAGCGATGCGGGCAAGATTCTGTCCGATACCGGGGTAAGCCTTCAGGCGATCACGGCGGCGATCAGCGCGCTGCGCAAAGGACGAACCGCTGACAATGCGTCGGCAGAGAACGCTTACGATGCCTTGAAAAAATACGCCCGCGACCTGACCAAGGCCGCACGGGACGGAAAACTGGACCCTGTGATCGGCCGCGACGAGGAGATCCGGCGTACGGTTCAGGTCCTTTCGCGCCGCACCAAGAACAATCCTGTCCTGATCGGCGAGCCGGGTGTCGGCAAGACCGCAATCGTCGAGGGGCTGGCACTTCGCATCGTTAATGGCGATGTGCCTGAAAGCCTGCACAACAAGAAGCTTCTGGCGCTCGACCTCGGCGCTTTGATTGCCGGGGCGAAGTACAGGGGCGAGTTCGAGGAGCGGCTGAAGGCCGTTCTGCAGGAGGTGACGTCTGCGGAAGGTGGCATCATCCTGTTTATCGATGAAATGCATACCCTGATCGGCGCGGGTAAGACCGATGGCGCCATGGACGCCTCCAATCTGTTGAAGCCGGCGCTGGCGCGTGGTGAATTGCACTGCGTCGGTGCGACCACGCTCGACGAATACCGCAAGCATGTCGAGAAGGACCCGGCGCTGGCGCGACGCTTCCAGCCGGTCTTCGTGCCGGAGCCGAGCGTGGAGGATACCATCTCGATCCTGCGCGGCCTGAAGGAAAAATACGAGCTGCACCATGGCGTGCGAATTTCCGATGCGGCGCTGGTGGCGGCGGCCACCTTGTCCAATCGATACATCACGGATCGCTTCCTGCCCGACAAGGCGATCGATCTCGTCGACGAAGCCGCCGCACGTCTGAAGATGCAGGTCGATTCGAAGCCGGAAGAACTGGACACGATCGACCGCGATGTCATTCGTCTGAAGATCGAACAGGAAGCGCTGAAAAAGGAAAATGACAAAGGATCGAAGACCCGACTTCAGGCGCTGGAAAAGGAACTGGCCGACCTGGAAAAGAAATCGGCCGACCTGACATCCAAGTGGCAGGCCGAAAAGGGTAAGCTTTCCGATGCGCAGAAGATAAAAAGCGAGCTTGAGCAGTATCGGACCGAGCTTGCGAATGCACAGCGCAAAGGCGAGTTCCAGCGCGCTGGCGAGCTCTCCTACAGCACTATCCCGGAGCTGGAAAAGAAGCTTGCCGCGATCGAGGCAAGCGAAACCTCCTCGATCAGCGAGACGGTGACCGCCGACAACATCGCCCAGGTCGTATCGCGGTGGACCGGCGTGCCGGTCACCAAGATGCTGGAGGGTGAGAAGGACAAGCTGCTTCACATGGAGGAAAAGCTCGGCGAGCGCGTCATCGGCCAGGCGCAGGCCGTGCGTGCGGTGTCGACAGCCGTGCGCCGTGCTCGCGCTGGCCTGCAGGATGCCAATCGTCCGATCGGTTCCTTCATGTTCCTTGGGCCGACCGGCGTCGGTAAGACCGAACTTGCCAAGGCTCTTGCGGAATTTCTCTTCGATGACGAAACCGCCATGGTTCGCATCGATATGTCCGAATTCATGGAGAAACACTCGGTCTCGCGGCTGATCGGCGCGCCTCCCGGTTATGTGGGTTATGACGAGGGCGGCGTATTGACCGAAGCCGTCCGCCGCCGGCCCTACCAGGTCGTTCTCTTCGACGAGATCGAGAAGGCGCATCCGGATGTTTTCAACATCCTGCTTCAGGTGCTTGACGATGGGCGCCTGACCGACGGTCAGGGCCGGACGGTGGATTTCCGCAACACGCTGATCATCATGACCTCGAATATCGGTGCCGAATATCTCGTCAACCAGCCTGAGGGTGAAAAGACGAATGTGGTTCGTGAAGAAGTCATGGCAATGGTTCGCGTCCATTTCCGTCCGGAATTCCTCAATCGCATCGATGCGATCATCTTGTTTCACCGTCTCCAGAAGACCGAGATGGGCCGTATCGTCGATATTCAGTTCGCACGCCTCAAGAAACTTCTCAGCGATCGAAAAATAAACCTGTCACTCGACACGAAGGCGCAGAACTGGCTTGCCGAGAAGGGATGGGACCCGGCTTTTGGAGCCCGCCCGCTGAAGCGGGCCATTCAACGCTACGCACAGGACCCTCTCGCCGAGCTGCTTCTTGGGGGAGAGGTTCATGATGACTCGACGGTGAAAATCTCCGTCGGGAAGGAGGGGCTTACCTTCAACGGCAAGACCGTCAAGATCATGGACGATGAAGAGTAGGACCTCCGCCGGGCTACTATTGTCATTCAGCTACGCTGTTGAGAGTGCAATCGACTGGGTTTCCAGTCCACCACCAAAGGAGAAGAAAAGTGACAAGTCATAAGATCAAAAAGGGAATGGAAGTGATCGGTGCTGATGGCGTCCATGTCGGGACCGTTGATGAACTGGAGGGTAATCGCATCAAGCTCATAAAAAAGGACAGCGGTGATGCGTTTCACAAAGGTCGGCACCACCATTACATCGAGCTTGGCTTCGTCGCAGGCGTGGAAGGGGACAAGGTCAGGCTTTCCGCAAATGCCGATATTGCGGTGACACTCGAGGAAGAACGGTCCGGCCGCCCCGTGCCGGAGAATGAGTGATCCAGGCTTTTGATCGCCTAGTGGCGGCCGCCACTAGGCGATCAATCCTCATGAAGCGCTATCCAGAGAGAAAGATACGCCATGGCCATTACTCGCAAAGAGGAAGAGCGCGCACTCAATGACGACGAGCGTGAAGTCGTCAGGCAGACCCGCCATCCGCAGGTGCAGGGACTATCCGACGACGCATTGAGCAAGCTTGTGCGGCGACTTCGAGACATGTGTGACCGTGCCAAATCGCAAGCGAACCAGCAACGGCGGGAAATGCGGGGAAAGGCGGATCCGAAAGGGGCTGCCCCCAAAACCTCCGACGCCGGTTCGCGGCTCAAAGCTTCCGTTCTAGCGCTGAGCCTGAAGCGACTGAACTCCGAGGTTAAGCGGCGAGCCTCGATGTCAAAGAATCATTCCCTGGTCGAAAACGCTCAGCATGCCCTGGAGCTGAAGCTGCAGGCTCAGAAGAACAACATTCCGTATAACACCCGGTACGCAAACCAGGGCATGCGCGACATACCGGACAAAAAAGTGACTTCGCTGGTGCGGCCGGCGGAGCGTGGCCGATTGAGGAAGGCAGCGGCAGTGGCCCAGGCCAGGCGAGACAGCACTGATTGAGCGCAGCTGCGCGTGCCTTGCGACGGTCGTCGCCCATGAGAAAGGTCATAAGATGGCAACAGTGCTTTGCGTACTTTACCCCGACCCGATTACGGGATACCCGCCCGACTATGCTCGTGCAGGCCTGCCGCTCCTGACCGACTATCCTGCGGACCGCCCCCCTCCGGCGCCTGCGGGGCCGCTCGGGTTCAAACCCGGCGAGCTTTTGGGATCGGTATCGGGGGCGCTCGGCTTGCGTGCCTATCTGGAGGAACATGGCCACCGTCTGATCGTTACGGCGGACAAGGATGGTCCGGATTGTGAATTCGAGAGATTTCTGCCGGAGGCGGAAATCGTCATTTCACAACCCTTTTGGCCTGCCTATCTGACGAGGGAGCGGATCGCGAGAGCACCTAAATTGAAGCTTGCCGTAACCGCCGGCATTGGCTCCGATCACGTCGATCTGCAAGCGGCGGCAGAGGCGGGGATAACGGTCGCCGAAGTCACCGGTTCGAATTGCATCAGCGTCGCCGAGCACGTCGTCATGATGGTGCTGGCACTCGTGCGCAATTATCTGCCCTCGCACGCCATCTCCGTCGAAGGCGGCTGGAACATAGCGGATTGTGTTTCACGCAGTTACGATGTCGAAGGGATGGCCTTCGGCACGATCGGAGCCGGCCGGATCGGGCTTGCCGTGTTGCGCAGGCTCAAACCGTTTGATCTGCGGCTGCATTACACGCAGCGGCATCGGCTTTCGCCGGAGATCGAATCCGAGCTCGGCCTTACCTTCCACCCGGACGTCCGGTCATTGGTGCAGAACGTCGATATCGTCAATCTGCAAGTGCCGCTCTACCCCTCCACGGAACGCCTGATAGACGAGGAAATGCTCGCTGCCATGAAACGGGGCACCTACATCGTCAACACCGCGCGCGCCAGGCTTGTCGATAGGGATGCCATTGTCCGCGCCATAGATTCGGGCCACATTGCCGGCTATGCCGGCGATGTCTGGTTTCCTCAGCCTGCGCCACCCGATCATCCGTGGAGAAACATGTTCTATAACGGCATGACGCCCCATATCGCGGGCACGTCGCTCTCCGCTCAGGCGCGCTATGCGGCAGGCACGCTTGAAATATTGCAGGACTATTTTGACGGGAATGCTATTCGCGAGGACTATCTCATTGTTGAGGGCGGTGGTCTTGCCGGCACGGGCGCGCGCTCTTACAAATTGACGTAGAAATCCCAAGACCAAAAACTTTGTCGTGCGTGCGTCAATATCATTCCCCACCTTGAACGTCAGGCGCGGCATTTGAACGATCTAACGGACAGATTATGGCAGCAGATGAAACAAAACCAACCCCACAGCCTGTTGTTGCGCGCCTCACGCGCGCAGCGATTTTTCTTGTTCTGACCATCAAACCCGGCCGTGAAAGCGAGACGTCGGTCCGGTCGATGTGTGCCGATCTTGGCGGTTTGCTTCGCGCGGTCGGATTTCGCGATCTCGAGGGGCGTCTTTCCTGTGTCATGGCCTTCGGATCCGATATGTGGGACCGCTTGTTTGATGGGCCAAGGCCGAAAGACCTGCATCCTTTCAAGGAAATTCACGGTGTACACCACGCGGTTTCCACCCCGGGTGATGTGCTTTTTCACATTCGCGCGGCTCGCATGGATCTCTGTTTCGAGCTTGCGATGCAGATCATGTCGCGGCTTGGAGATGCAGTGGCGACTGCAGATCAGGTCCAGGGATTCAACTATTTCGACGACCGCGATCTTATCGGTTTCGTCGACGGAACGGAAAGCCCTGTCGATCAGGCAGCGGTCGACGTGGCGATCATCGACGATGAAGATCCGGCCTTTGCCGGCGGCAGTTACGTGATCGTCCAAAAATACCTGCACGACCTGAACAAATGGAACGCGATACCCATCGAAGTGCAGGAGGGTATCGTCGGCCGCAAGAAACTCACCAACGTCGAACTCGATGATAGCGTCAAGCCGAGCTTTGCGCACAACGCGCTGACGACGATCGTCGAAAACGGCAAGGAACTCGATATCGTCAGGGACAATATGCCGTTTGGCGATGTCGGGAAGGGCGAGTTCGGAACCTATTTCATCGGCTATGCTCGATCTCCGGCACGTATGGAACAGATGCTCGTCAATATGTTCGTCGGCCGGCCGCCGGGGAACTATGACCGCCTGCTTGACGTCAGCCAGGCGATTACTGGTAGCCTTTTCTTCGTTCCATCGGCGACCTTTCTTGATGGTGTCGAGCCAGATGCGGCCTCTTCACCGGTCGCCGAAGCTGAATCTGCCTCGGCGGATCAATCGGACGACACGAACTCCGCTCCCCACAGTGAAAACACGGACGGCTCCCTCGGGATCGGTTCCTTAAAGAAAGAGGTTTGACATGGACAATCTTCACAGGAAACTCGCTCCGATCTCGAACAAGGCCTGGGAGCAGATCGAGGAAGAGGCGAAGAGGACCCTCAAGCGTCATCTGGCTGCGCGTCGCGTGGTGGATGTCGACGGTCCGAAGGGGGCCGAATTTTCAGCCGCCAACACCGGACACCTTAAACAGGTTACAGGCCTAGGTGAGGGCGTCCAGGCTTCCCTGCGCGATGTCAAAGCGGTTGTCGAACTTCGAGTTCCCTTCGAACTTTCACGATCTGCGATTGACGATGTCGAGCGCGGATCGGAGGATTCCGACTGGTCGCCGGTGAAGGAGGCTGCCCGCAAGCTGGCCTTCAGCGAAGATCGTGCCGTCTTTGAAGGCTTTGCTGCAGCCGGTATCCAGGGAATTCGTGAGGCCAGCAGCAATCCTCCCTTGAACCTTCCCTCAAGCCTCAAGAACTATCCCGATGTCGTTGCGAAGGCTGTCAGCCAGCTGCGTCTCGCCGGCGTCCAAGGCCCCTATGCCCTGGTTCTCGGTGGAGAAGAATATACCGCCGCAAGCGGTGGCAGTGACGAAGGTTATCCGGTGTTCCATCATATCGAAAAGGTCGTCGATGGCGGGATCATCTGGGCGCCTGCGATCAAGGGAGGCTTTGTTCTGACGACCAGAGGCGGGGATTTCTCGCTCGACCTTGGCCAGGACATCTCCATAGGCTACCTCAGCCATTCGGCGACATCAGTCGAACTCTATTTCCAGGAAAGCTTTACCTTCCGGATGCTGACCGCCGAAGCGGCGATCGCCTTGCTGCCTGCGGAGGCTGCGGCTGACAAGAGCGCGTAGGCAACTGGCAAAAGGCGGAGCGATCATGACCTCACATTGGGTCATGTCGTTATCGTCGGAGCCGGTTTTGGCGGGCTGGAGACAGCCCGCCGTCTTGCAGGTGCCCCAGTTCGCATTACCGTGATCGATCGCCGCAACTATCACCTGTTCCAGCCGTTACTTTATCAGGTCGCCTCCGCCTTCGTCGCACCACCCGATCTCGAAACGCACCATGTCCTCATCCGGGATGAAGTGCCACTGCAGTTCGATTATCTGGTGCTGGCGACGGGAGCTGATCATTCTTATTTCCGCCATGACGAATGGGAACCGCATGCACCCGTAAATTTGCGGGAGGCGAAGCTTGAATGTGTCGTTACTTTCCGAGCAATAAGCTATCAAAACTCAATGGATCGGGGCCGGCAAAGAACAGGAACAGACAGGTGAAGCAGAACAGTATCGCGGCGTCGCCGGCATTCAGGGCGGGGAAGAAGCTCTTCGGCGCATGGACTATGAAGTAGGCAAAAGCCATCTCTCCTGAAGCAATGAATGCGACAGGACGGATAAACAGACCCAGCGTAAGTAGCAATCCGCATGTAAGCTCGATCGTGCCGGAGTACCATTCCAGCGTAAAGGGCACAACGCGCGGCTGACGAGCCGGAAAATTCAGGATTTTACTGGTGCCGTGGCACAAGAACAGTAATCCCACCATGACCCTCATCAAACCCTGCGCATATGGTGAAAATTGTTCGAGCATGTGCATTCTTCTCTGAGGCGGGGTTAGAGTTCTTGGATCATTCTGATATCGCGGCTCGTCGCAATTTTAGGCCTCGTTCAGAGCAGGATCGATTCCACCGGCTTGGGTATTTCGGGCAAGTCTTCTTCTCCCAAAGCCTCTCTCAAGGTAATTTCGATCGACTTGGCGATCGCAGCAATCGGCAGGTCATTGGGCATGGTTCCAAATGGCATCTCCAGCTCATCCCCAAGAGCATCAAGCCCGAAAAACGTGTAGGCGATGATGCCGGCGGCCAGCGGTGTAATTGGCCCGAGCATATTGGCGAGACCGAACGGCAGGAGGAAGCAGAAGAGGTAGGCGGTTCTGTGAAGCAGGAGCGTGTAACCGAACGGAACAGGCGTGTTGCGAAGGCGCTCGCAGCCAGCGATGACTTCATTCATTCCCGAGACCGTGCGGTCGAGGATGCTGAACTCAATGTCGGTCACGTAGCCCTTGGCTGAAAGGCCGGCGAGACGTTCGCCCATCAATTGCAGGACATAGTTGGGCGAATTGGATGCTTTGAGAAGCCTGGCTCTTTCTTCGTTCGAGAGCAGGGTTTCGACATTGTCGCCCAACCGGTCTCCGTACCGCAGATGGCGCACAAGATCCTCGACAAGGACGATGTTCAGCCGGATCAGTCTTTCGCGCTCTTTGGTCGCCTGATCGCCGCTCTGCAGCAAAATGATCGTCTGGCGGGCGAGATCGCGGCTATGTGCAAGAAGATGGCCCCAGAGCCTTCGCCCTTCCCACCAGCGATCGTAGCAGGCGTTGTTGCGAAACCCGAGAAAAATGGAAAGCGTCAGGCCGATCAGGTAAAACGGCGCCCCGTCGACCAACGGAACGAGCGTGGGGTGTCGCGTGTGCGCCCATACGACGATGGCCGACATGAACATGACGATCAGGACGCGAGGATAGATGCGTCTGATCACCGATCCTCGGATCTCAAGGAAGAGACGGAGCAGGTTCGGGGTTTCTCGGACGATCATGTCTTACCTGATTGCTGTGGACCTGATTGCTGTGGAATTGCGTGTTGCGGCGAAGAGGAATGACCTCACTGTAGCAAGGGCAAACGAGACTGCTCCATCTGACCTTTCGCCTCAGGGTCGTTCAGCAAGAACCATACCATTTCGGGCGGATAGCATTGTCAAAGGGTTAGCAGGACGAGCCTGCTGCACGCCGGACAAATTGTCCATCCTGACAAGACAAATTGTCCATGGAAAACAATGGGATAACGTGTTCTACTGGCGATAGTGATACACTTGCGGAGTGCGGGTTATGAGTGACAAGAAAGCGCAGTATAAGACCTACGATCATCCGGCTGGTGGATGGGGTGCCGCAGCCGCGACGGCAAAGGTGCTGCTGGAGCAAAGTGTGGTGACCAAGGGGTCGCGAGCGCTCCTTGCCATGAACCAGCCTGGCGGTTTCAAGTGTCCAAGCTGCGCCTTCCCGGATGCCGACTGCAAGAAGACTCTGGAATTCTGCGAGAACGGTGCCAAGGCGCTGGCGCATGAGGCGACCAAATTCCGGGTCACGCGGGAATTCTTCGCCAAGTACACCGTCTCCGAGCTCATGGAACAGTCGGACTACTGGCTGGAGATGCAAGGCCGTTTGACAGAGCCGATGCGCTACGACGCCGCAACAGACAAATATGTGCCCTGCGACTGGGATATGGCCTTCACAACGATTGGCAAGCATCTGAGATCGCTTGAGAGCCCCCATCAGGCCGAGTTTTATACGTCGGGGCGCACACCGAACGAAGCTGCCTTCCTCTACGCCATCTTCATCCGGGCGTTCGGTACCAACAATTTCCCCGACTGTTCCAACATGTGCCACGAGCCCACCAGTCGTGGTCTGCCGCCTGCGATCGGCGTCGGGAAGGGCACGGTGATCCTTGAGGATTTCGAACATGCCGAGGCGATCTTCGTCATCGGCCAGAATACCGGCACGAACTCGCCGCGCATGATGACGAACCTGGTCGAAGCGCGAAAGCGCGGCGTTCCGATCGTCGCTGTCAATCCCATGCCGGAACGTGCGCTGATACGCTTCACCGAACCTCAGGATATGGTCCAGATGGCGACATTTGGTTCCACTCCGATCGCCAGCGAATTCGTCCATATGAAGATCGGCGGCGATCTCGCTTTCCTGAAAGGTATCATGCGGGTGATGTTCGAGCGCGAGGCCAAGGGCGAAGCGATACTCGACCATGACTTCATCGCCAAGCACACCGTTGGTCTCGATGCTATCCGCGACGAGATCATGACCCATGATTGGCCCGAACTCGTCGAGGCGTCCGGGCTGGATGAAGACCAGATCCGCCGTTGCGCCGAAATCTATATTCGTTCGCGAGCAACGATGATCTGCTACGGCATGGGCCTGACCCAGCATCAGGATGGGTCGCGCCTGTTGCAACAGGTTGCAAATCTGCTGCTGCTGAAGGGGAATTTCGGAAAGCCGGGTGCCGGGATTTCTCCGATCCGCGGACACTCGAACGTCCAGGGCGATCGCACCGTCGGGATCGACGAGAAGCCGACGCAGGAATATCTCGATCGCGTCCGGGACGTCTTCGGCTTCGAACCGCCCCGCGAGCATGGCCATCATACGGTTGAATCCGTGGAAGCGATGGAGAACGGGACCGCCAAAGTCTTCATCGGCATGGGTGGAAACTTCGTTCGCGCAATTCCCGACACCGAGCGATCCTATGCGGCAATGAGCAAGCTTGCGCTTACCGTCGGGATTACCACCAAGCTCAACCGCGGCCACCTCGTTCATGGTAAGGAGGCGCTGATCCTTCCGGTGATCGCCAGGTCGGAATGGATACATACGTCGGCCGGCGAACAGTTCGTAACGATCGAGGACTCCATGTCGAACGTCACGGCCTCACGTGGCGTGCTGACGCCGGCCAGCGAGCATCTGAAGCCGGAGGTGGAGATCGTATGCCGAATGGCAATGGCGGCGCTTCCCGACAGCAAGATCCCGTGGGAAACCTATATCCACGACTACAACCTGATCCGTGACAAGATCGCGGCTGTCTATCCGGAGATTTACACGGACTTTAACGAAAAGATCAAAAACCCCAAAGGCTTCCGCCTGGATGTTCCGCCGCGACGGCTTGTCTGGCCGACACCGAATGGCAAGGCGAATTTTCTTCTATTGCCCGGCCTGGAGGTGAATGCACCGGTTGCGGATCCTGCCATGCTGAGGCTTGCGACAGTGCGCTCGCACGACCAGTTCAACACGACCATCTACAGCTACAATGATCGTTATCGCGGCGTCTACAACGACCGCATGGTCTTGTTCATGAACGAGGACGATCGGAAGCAACGCAATCTCGAAGCGGGCGCACGCATCTCCCTGGAGACGATTACCGACGACGGGGTTCAGCGTCGGGTCGAGGGCCTCACGGTGCTGGACTATCCGATGCCGCGCGGTTCTGTTGCCGGTTACTACCCGGAGCTTAATCCGCTTCTTCCGCTCGAATATTACGACAAGATCAGCGGCACGCCGGCGGCGAAGTCCATCCCGGTCAGGGTACTCGCGGCATAGAGAAGCACCAAGAGAGGTCATTTTCGAACCGATTTTTTAGCCAGGGAGACGGACGTTGCTTGAGAACCTAGACCCGGTCATTCTGGCGAGAGCCCAGTTTGCATTCACTGTCTCGTTCCATTTCATGTTTCCGGCCTTTTCGATCGGGCTTGCGAGTTTCCTCATGGTGCTTGAGGCGCTCTGGCTACGAACGGGCGACGGCGTTTATGCCAATCTCTACCGCTACTGGCTGAAAATCTTCGCAGTCGTCTTCGGCATGGGCGTCGTCTCCGGCGTGGTCATGTCCTACCAGTTCGGCACGAACTGGTCCGTATTCTCTCAAAAGGCGGGACCCATCATCGGTCCGCTGATGGCCTATGAGGTTCTCACGGCCTTCTTTCTTGAAGCCGGATTCCTGGGAGTCATGCTCTTTGGAATAAACAAGGTCGGCAAAGGCTTACATTTCTTTGCCACGTGCATGGTGGCTCTTGGCACGCTCATTTCGGCAACGTGGATCCTCTCGGTCAACAGCTGGATGCACACGCCGACCGGCTTTGAGATCAATGCGAACGGACAGTTCGTGCCGGCGGGTTCCTGGCTGGCGATCATATTCAATCCGAGTTTCCCCTATCGCCTGGTGCACACCGTCCTGGCAGCCTATCTGACGACGGCGTTTGTCGTTGGCGGTGTCGGAGCATGGCATCTGCTCGGGGACCGTTCCAACCTCGGGGCCAGGAAGATGTTCTCGATGGCGATGTGGATGGCGGCGATCGTCACGCCGATCCAGATTTTCGCCGGCGACGCCCATGGTCTCAACACGCTCGAACATCAGCCTGCCAAGATCCTCGCAATGGAAGGGCATTATGAAGCACATGCCGAGGGCGCTCCGCTGATCCTCTTCGGTCTGCCGAGCAATGAGGAAGCGCGGGTACGCTATGAGATTGCCATACCGCATCTCGGGTCGCTGATCCTCAAGCATGATCCTTTCGCGCCGATGCAGGGATTGAATGACTTTCCCCGTGATCAGTGGCCGCCGGCTCCCATCATCTTCTGGTCGTTCCGTATCATGGTGGCGCTCGGATTTGCGATGCTTGGCATCGGCCTGTGGAGCCTTTTCGCCCGCTACAGGCGCAAGCTTTATGAGTGGGGGTGGTTGCATCGCGCCGCGGTATGCATGGGGCCTGCGGGATTTGTCGCCGTGATCGCGGGATGGGTCACGACCGAGGTCGGTCGTCAGCCATTCACCGTCTACGGGCTGTTGCGGACGGCGCAGTCCCATTCGCCGCTTGCCGCCCCCGCCATCGCGGTCTCGCTTCTGGCCTTTGTGATCGTTTACTTTTTTGCTTTCGGATCCGGCATTTTCTATCTGCTGCGGCTGATGTCCAAGCCGCCGGAACCACATGAAAGCGAGCCGCCCCAGGTCCCGCAGCGCGCTGCCGGCATCACGCCCGCCCCAAGTCTCGGCGCCGCGCTGCCTTTGGAGGATTGACCATGACCGAATATCTGGATCTCACCATAATCTGGGCCATGATCATCGGTTTCGCGGTCCTTGCCTATGTCGTCATGGATGGCTTCGACCTTGGGATCGGCATATTGTTCCCGACATTTGCCGTGGGCGATGAACGCGATCAGGCGATGAACTCGATCGCGCCTGTCTGGGACGGCAACGAGACATGGCTTGTGCTTGGGGGCGGTGCACTCTTTGCAGCCTTCCCGCTCGCCTATGCGATCATTCTGCCTGCCACCTATCCGCTTGTCATCGCCATGCTGCTGGGATTGGTGTTCCGAGGTGTGGCCTTCGAGTTTCGTTGGCGCCATCCCCGGCACAGAGCGTTCTGGGATGCTGCCTTTTCCCTTGGGTCCCTGGTGGCTGCGTTTTCGCAAGGCGTTATGCTGGGCGCGATCCTGCAAGGGGTCCATGTCGAAAATCAGGCCTATGCCGGCGGTTGGCTCGATTGGCTGAGCCCCTTCAGTCTCCTCACCGGCGTCGCGCTCGTGATCGGATATGCGCTGCTTGGCGCCTCATGGTTGGTGTGGAAGACAGAAAACACCAGTCTCGCAAATGCCCGCAAGCTGGCATTCTGGCTCGGTATCGCAACGCTTGTTTCTCTTGCAGCGGTGAGCATAGCCACTCCCTTTCTCACTTACGACTACTGGCGCCGCTGGTTCGCGATGCCAGGAGTGTTGCTGACGGCGCAGGTTCCGCTTCTCGTCATGATTTCCGCAGCCCTATTTTTCTGGAGTCTCAGGCGCGGCATGGAACGGGTGCCGTTTGTCATGGCACTAGCGATCTTCCTGCTGGGATTTGCTGGCCTCGGTATCAGCATCTATCCCTATATCGTGCCGCGATCGGTAACGATATGGGACGCCGCTGCGCCACCACAGAGCCAATGGTTCATGCTGGTCGGTGCGATGATCATCATCCCGATAATCCTGATCTACACAGCCTGGGCCTATTGGGTTTTCCGCGGTAAGGCGGGAGTGCACGGATATCACTGATGTCGACGGAAACCTCTTCGATCTGGAGGCGCCTTGGGTGGATGATCGTGATCTGGGCTGCCAGCGTGGCATCCCTGGCCGTCGTCGCGTTTCTGCTCCGGCTCATCCTGAAAACCGATAGCTGACTTGTGCGGCAGTCAGCCGGGCTCTTGTGAAAGTGTTTGCGTGTGGATGACGATTTGAAGACTTATCTACGAAATTGCTCTGCCGGTGGTAGCGGTATGCCGATTAGCCCTGACATGGCCGCGGCCAGGGCAAGTGCTCTCGTTCCGCCGGTGATGAAATCCGAACGTCTCGAGCTTTTGGCTGCAGCGGGTCGAGTGCTGGCAAAGGCGCCCTTAGCCCGAACCGCTGTGCCGCCGTTCGACAATTCGGCCATGGATGGCTACGCGATCAACACCAGCGAATTGAATGGCACCGGTCCCTGGACAGTGCCGGTTATCGGTACGGCCGCCGCAGGAACAGTTATCCGACCCGAAACAGGTCCTTGCCGGGCCATTCGCATTCTCACCGGAGCAGCCCTTCCATCGGGCTTCGATACGGTCATCATGCAGGAACGATGCGAGCGCCAGGGCGATACCGTGACCATCTTCGAGCGGCCTCGACCCGGGCAGAATATCAGAAGGGCAGGGGAGGACGTCCAAGAGGGGCGGACTTTGCTCGAAACCGGTGAGGTGCTGACGCCCGAGCGCCTCCTGCTTCTTGCCGGAGCCGGCGTTGCGAGTGTTGAGGTGTTTCGAAAAATTCGCGTGGCGGTCCTATGCACGGGATCCGAACTAAGGTCTGCGGGCGAGCCGCTTGGGGCCGGCCAGATCTATAATTCGAACGGGATTCTTGTCAGCACAATGTTGCGGGAACATGCGTGGATCGAGGTGGAAGACCTGGGCATTGTTCGAGACAATCGACAGCTGCTGATGGAGATTATTCAAAAAGCCGCGCGGAACTATGACGCGATTATCACCACTGGCGGCGTCTCCGCGGGTGACGAAGATCATGTCGCAGCCGCGGTGATTGAAAGCGGTGGCTTGCTGGATGTCGTGAAGGTCGCGATGCGGCCCGGCAAACCGCTCAAGATTGGTCGCATCGGGATTAGCCTTTTTGCCGGCCTGCCTGGGAACCCGAATGCCGCGCTGGTCTGCCTGCGATACATCGTTCTACCTGCCTTGCGCAGAATGGCGGCCATGCGCGAATGCGGCACACAATGGTTTCCGGCGATCTCGGCCTCCATTTATCCTAAGAAGGTCGATCGAACTGAATTCGTACCGTTCCGCACCATAGGCCATAATCCGGATGGCCTTCCGCGGATCGAGTTGCTGGGGCAGGGTTCATCCGCGAGCCTCTCGGCGATCGCAATGGCGGAAGGCATGGCCCGATTGCCAAGCGAGCTCTCGACAATGGAGCCGGGTGTTCGGCTTGACGTGGACTTTTTCAGACGTGCGTAGGCGCGATCATCGCGACCGAGGCCAAGCAGTTTCCTGATAGTTTCGATATCGTTGGTTGGCTCAACAAAGGGACCTTTTCTGTCGATGATGCAATTCTTAAGTCCGGATCGAATTTCGGGCGCTCTCTTGCTGGCTGCATTCTTCATCGCTCAGGGCCTGATCCTGTCCTGGCTTGTGCGAAAAGTCCTCCAGGCTGTGCTGCGTCATGATCAGACTGCCCGCGTCGATGAGATCACTCTCTCGTTCCTCAGTCATCTTGCGGTCCTGCTGATCTGGGTGTTGCTGGCAACATCTTACGCCCATTTGATCCCTGCCTTGAACAAGCTTGGCACGGCCTTGCTGGCCGGCGTGAGCTTGGCGTCGGTGATCGTCGGCTTTGCTGCACAGGCCACCTTGGGAAATCTTGTTTCCGGGATCAGCCTTGTTCTCTACAAACCATTCCGGCGTGGCGATCGCCTGCAAATAAAGGCTCCGACAGGCCTCGAAGTGGGTGAGGTGGAGGATATCTCGCTCGGCTATACGATCCTGCGAACCGACGATCAGCGGCAGATCATCATTGCCAATTCGACCATGGCGCAACAGACGATGATCAAGCTATCGAAAGTCTCCCCGGAGAGTTCCCCGAAAACTTGAGCATGAGAGAGCGGGAACAAGCCAGCGATGAGGCTCGGTTTTACGCACGCCATGCTTTTTCAAAGGGGGGAAGGTTGCGTTCGAAGATGATGGCCGCCTGAGTTCATGTCCCTGGGACATTTTGGCCGTGCGGTTTCGATAAATTGTCCCTCGGTGATGCTTTGTGCGTCATAAGATATTGATTTACATAGATTAATATAATGGCACGCCACTTGCTTATGTAATGTCGCAAAGCTTTCGATGCTTGGGAAGCCAACCGGGACTGATGTTGATCGGCGTGTCCGACGGGATGACAGCGGGTGGTATCTGCCCTCGTTTTCCGTTCGGTATCGTCGGCGCGCAGCGGTCGCAATGATACTTCCGGCGCGAGAGCCTGCCCATCTTCCGATCCCCATGACCACCTGGTCGGGGCGAAACTAAATTCGGCAAAGAAAGGATTATACAATGTCCAAGGATCACGACAGAGCATCGCATGGATCACAGGACGCCCGGCGTCATAAGATCGATCATCAAACACGCGATCAATGGCTTGACAGAGATTCCGGTCTCCAGTCGGCGTGGCATGCCTCCAGACTATCGCGCGATGAGTTCATCCGACGCAATGAAGGTCTGATCGACAAGGTTATCGCTGAAAGCCGCGATCAAGACTGATAGAGATATGGATCCTGATCCAAATCCGATACGCCACGAGATAACCTTCGCCGCCTGCGACGATCCAGGCAATGCCGATCGACAAGCGTAGAGCCAGCGGCGAAGATAGGCGATATCGTCAAAACAGCGAGTTGACCATTCGCGCAGCATTTTCGCCAATCTTGCGAAATGGCGACCGCGTTTTCCAGGTCGCCAGATCCAGAACGTCAGCCTTTTCCATATAGCCTCGCTGGATGGCATCAACACGTTCAATGGAATCCGCGTCATAGAGAAGCAGACTGACTTCCTCGTTCAACTGAAAAGAACGCAGATCGACATTGCTCGATCCGACGATGGCGAGTGTACCGTCGATGCTGACATTCTTCGCATGCAATAGGTAATCACGATAGAGGTGGATATTGACGCCGGCGACGAGCAGATCTTCGTAATAGGAGCTCTGGGATAGCCTGACGAGCCGCTGGTCGACCACTTTCGACAGGATGATGTCGACTGTTACACCGCGAACGATGGCTGTTCGCAGAGCTCCCAAAATATCTTCATCAGGAATGAAGTATGGCGTCACGAGGACGACCCGCTCCCGCGCCTGATGGATCTGCCAAACCAGCAGGGATTCAAATCCTTCCAGTCGATAATCCTCTCCGCTCGGCAGCAGCTGGGCCTGAGCGGACCCGGCCGGTTGGGGGCGGACTTGGCCTCTCATAGGCAACGCGCCTATCTCCATACTCCAATCGCCTCTTACGACGGCGTCCATGACCGCCACGACCGGGCCTTCCGACCGGACGACCAGTTCATGGTTCGTAATCCCTTTGCGGAAGTTTTTCGCGACGAGGTTCTGCGAACCGGCGTACCCGATCTTGCCATCGATGACGAAAAGCTTGCGGTGATTGCGCATGTCGCCCCGAGAACGAAACTTGATGAAGCGCAAAGGAAGGGCTTCACGGACCTGCACTCCCTGGGCATGAAGCATGTGCAATGTGCCGCGCCGCCATCGATGCGAACCGACCGGGTCGAACATGACCCTCACTTCGACACCGCGGACCTTCGCGCGTCCGAGCGCATCCGCAATCCTCTGGCCGACGGTATCATCTGCAAATATATAGACCAGCAGATGGACGGAAGACGTCGAGGCGTCGATGTCCTCGACAAGCTTGTCGATCACCGCATCGTAATCGTCGATCAATTTTATCCTGTTTCCGTCCGTGGCGGGGAATCGACCTAGAGCGGTTGCAAGTTCGGCGACGGGCTGCTTTGCATCCAGAAACGCCTGGAAAGGTCGTACAGTATCGATCGTAGCGTCAAAGAATGGTTGGAGGGATTGAAACCGAGCTTTCCGCCATCTTGGAAAGCGATCGTTTCCGATAGCGAGGAACAGAACAAGCCCGGGGATCGGTAGGAAGAAAATCAGCAGCAGCCATGCCCGGGCGGACGAGGGAGAGCGGCGCTGCGGGATGACGGCGAGCGCACCCAGACGCACCAGCCATTCGGTACTCAAGAGTAGCAATTCGTAACTCAGCTTCATACGCGCCCCGTTGATACGGTATTATGTGCCGGGCCAGCGGCCCAGCGTGGAAGTAAAGTTCCATGAATGAGTTTCTGCACAAATAGCTAGTAAAATCAAATAATTCGTCGACGTTTGGCGTGGTTTCAATTGGACATTTTGGCCTGGAAATCGAGACATTTTGTCTGTGGGGACCGATGTCGGTCGGGTAACTGCTTGATTTTCCGAAACTGTCGAAGTGGGCCGGGCATTCCATCGAATAGCCACTCATTTGGATCAGCGAATTCCGGAAGTTTTGCACCAGAGCGGACGTAAAGAGCGACGTTCGGTTTTTGCTCGTTGAGATAACAATCATACATTTCCATCACTACGCCAGGCCTCACTATATGGTGTCATGCGCGCCGGCGAGGATCGTTGAGGCGTACTATGATCGATTTGGAGGTTGAAGGGTCGTTTTCCTCACCGCTGCCGGCCAAGCCATGAACCACGCTCATCGAGTCTTCTACACTGCTGCGACTGACCGCCGCCGATGATTTTTTTAATAAAATCGGTGCTCATGATCTCGTTATTTGTTGCGACGCCGCAAAGTCGATATTGCTTAATGATGCGATTGGATTTTTCTATCGGCGACTTCCAGGTTCCAAATCGAGAATGAGCCTGTGCGCGGATCTATGCCATCGGCAATAGTGGCGACACGGTTTGAAAGAGAACTGCCAAGGAGGAGGCATCCTTGATGTCGTCGCTCGAGGCCTCGAATTCGGCAAGTTCTATCCCGACAATCTGCGTCTTCGGGATAGCGTCGAAAATGGCTTTCAAGGTGTTCGGATGGAGGCCGCCGGATATAGCGTAGGCTGCCGGCACGTAGCCGGGTTCGAGGGCATCCCAATCGACGTGGATCCAGACCGGGGCATCGCCGATTGTCGACAGGACCGTCTCCGGGCTGGTTTCGGTGGGCGAGAGGACACGGACGCCTGATTGTTGCAGCAGATCTGCTTCCGCCGCATCGATATCTCGTGCGCCGACAATAACGACCTGCGCCGGATTGAGGCCTTTGCCGTGACCGCTGTCCCACAGCCCGCAGGCGGCGGCGAGAACCATGCCGCCGAGATACCCGCTTTGTGTCGTTTGCGGTGTGTTGAAATCGCCATGGGCATCGATCCATAGAAGGATTGCGCCCGGATACTCTTGGGCAACGATGGGTAGCGTCGCGAGGCTGGCAGAGCAGGTGTTGGCGACCAGCAGTGGTTTGTTGCCGCGCTGCAGGGTATCGGAAACGGCATTCTGCAGCGCGGTCAGTGTTTCTCGGGCTTCGGGCAGGCTCGTCGACCAATCGTCCTGCTTGACCGGAGCTTTCGCACCGACAAAGGTCGGTGTCATTCCGGCAAGTTTCCGAAGTGCTTCGGCCGCTAGGGCCGCTCCCGGTATGGCGCCGGGCGTTCTGTCGGCAATCCGTCCTTGGGATACAATGAGTTCGTAGGTCAAACGGCCTCTCCTTGATGCTATGGTGTTTGGATTCTGGATCGAGCCTTAGGAGAGGATGGCAAGGCCTTCCTCGAATCCAGCGTGAACTTTTGCACCCGCGGATCGCAGTTGCTCGGCCTTTTCGCCAAAGCCGATGCCCAAGAATTCCAGCCCCAGGTTCCGAGCCGTCTTCAGGTCCCAGATGCCGTCGCCTATCGAGATGATCCGTTCGGGGCTGACAATCCGGTATTTTTCCTTCGCCCGTGCGATAGCATTCGAGACGATTTCTTCTCTGGTCGTATATTCCGATGCCGTCACCAGCATATCCTGCTCGAAAGGAATATCGAGGCACTTCAATTTTCGGACCGCGCCGTGGCGGAGGCTGCCGGTGGCAAAAACAGGTAGCCAATCGGTCTGCGACAGGGACACGAGAAACTCTCTTGCGCCTGGTATCGGAGAGACAGGTTCGTTCTCGAAAACGGAATCAAACTCGCGCCTGAACCGTTCTTCAAGGCCTATATGGTCCGGCGTTTGCGGCCAACCGGCTTCCTCCCAGGCTTCCTCGAAAATTCCGCTATCCGAATGATGCCGATAGTTCGACCAGTCCGTCCTGAGCGCCGGAAACGCGAAGCTCCGCAATGTCCTCTCGAAGGCTATCTGGTGCTGGGCGACGCTGTCGGTAAGCGTGCCGTCGATGTCGAAGACGACAATGCTGTTTTTGGGCATAGGCTCTGTTGGCTGTTTGGTCCGAGAAAGGAACTGAGTACTGCGAAGCGCTGGTCGGGATATTGCCGGAACGACGTTTAGTAACGATATATTTGTCTGGATATATCGAAGGGGTCAGGCCATGGCAATTCCGAAGTTCTGCAGGCGCTATGCCTGACATGAGGTCCGGGGGCCATGGGTGCGGATGCTCGAATGATGACCGACGCCGTTGATCAAAAAAGGGGGATATTGGCTAAGGTTCGGCTAACCTGGCTTGAGCAGGTGGCCGTTGACCCGGCCGTTATGGTCGAGGACTCGGTCTAGCGCTTGTCGTGTAGCCCTGCAAAGGGCCAGAATTGATCAGGATCACTTGGCCGGATCGAATGTTTCCAATATCAACGGTGCCGCGCAGTGGCATATTTATCGAGAACTTGGCCAAATCAACTTGGGGCCAATAGTTCGGTTCCAGTTAAGAATATTAGGTCTGAAGCCGCCACGGTCTCGCAAGCATCCAAGGTTTCGAGGGCAGGCAAGCCTTGCTGCCTTGATGTGGAGCGCCTAAGTGCAGACGCCGTGTTCATCGAGGCTCCAGCACATTTAAAGGCTCGCGAGCCGAGGCAGATGCTGCGCTCGCCATATCGTTGAAATAATCGCGGCAGAAGTAAGTGTGGCAAAGCGGAGACACCTGTTGGCGGCCAAGCAGAAACCGTAATTTCCTAAAAATAGTCCATAGTTTTCTAAAATACCGCCGTCTCGAATGCAGCCATCCTGGTCATCGTAACCATTCGGTGCGCTATGGACATTCAATTCTCAGGTTTTGAAAATTTTGCTCCGAAAATCGAGGTGGCCTGGACTGCCTTGCAACGGCAATATGCGCGCCATCTGACCGGTGCGGGGCTTGATCACCTATTTGCCTGCCGTGCCTGCGTGGGGACGAAATTCCGTACCGAGCGCATGTCCGTTCGATTGCATTCCGCTCTGAAGCAGACGCAGCTATGGGTTGCGGATGCCGAGTCATCAGGATGGGGCGCGCACGTCAGGAAATACACAATTTCGATGATGACATAGGCGTGTATGCGAACTTAAGCGTGGAGTGCTTTGCCCGGTTTCCAGCATGCTGGCAAAGCCAGGCGCAAACAGGATCAGATCTGACAGGACTTGCATCAGGTGACGGATTTCTCCGCGGGCATGACATGCGCCCGAGGCGTCGATCATCCGTGACTTCAGCGTAATTCCATACAGCTAACCCTTACGAATTCGGCAATGCCGATGCTTCAATCGATCGGGAGAGTCCGCATGAACACCGAGAAGATCATTATCTTTGATACTACTTTGCGTGACGGCGAGCAAAGCCCCGGCATCAACCTTGACGCCGGTGAAAAGGTCGAGATCGCACTTATGCTCGAAGGGCTGAAGGTCGATGTGATCGAGGCCGGCTTTGCCGTCTCCAGTCCCGGCGAGTTCGAAGCGATCAAGGCCGTGGCGCGGGTCGTCAAGGACAGCACGATTTGCAGCCTGAGCCGCGCGGTCGAGCGTGACATCGACCTGACGGCGGAAGCCGTTTCCGGTGCGGCGTCGTCTCGTATCCATATCGTGCTCGCCACCTCGCCTATTCACATGAAATACAAGCTGCAAATGACACCGGAAAACGTGCTCGAACATGCCGTTCACGCGGTGCTCCACGCGCGACGCTATTCCGAGGATATCGAGTTTTCCTGCGAGGACGCGAGCCGGTCGGAGCCCGAGTTTCTTGCCCGTTTCGTGGAACAGGTGATCAAAGCCGGCGCGACCACGGTCAGCCTGCCGGACACGGTCGGCTACGCCACGCCGCACGAATACGGCAAGCTATTCACCTATCTGCGCAATGTCGTGCCGAACGCTGACAGGGCCGTGTTCTCCGCGCATTGTCACAATGATCTGGGCATGGCTGTTTCCAACTCGCTCGAAGCGACCCGGCAGGGTGCGCGTCAGATTGAATGCACGATCAACGGCATTGGCGAGCGGGCGGGCAATGCGTCGCTTGAGGAGATCGTCATGGCACTGCATACACGCGAGGATTTCTTCCGATGCCGGACGTCGGTCGAAACCCGTCGATTGACAGCTGCATCCAGGCTCGTCTCGGAGATCACGGGTTTCGTTGTACAGCCGAACAAAGCGATCGTCGGCAAGAATGCTTTCTCGCATCAGTCCGGCATTCATCAGGATGGCATGCTGAAGAACCCGTTGACCTATCAGATCATGACGGCGGCGGAGGTGGGCGCTGACGAGTATCGGCTGGTGCTCGGAAAGAATTCGGGTCGTAACGGTTTTCGCATGTGCATGCGCTCGTTGGGCGTCGAGTTCGACTCCGATGCCGATCTCGATCGCGCTTTTTCCCGTTTCAAGCATATCGCCGATCAAAAGGCATCGCTTTGTGATGAGGATCTGCTGGCGACGGTTGCGGGTATGGAAGCCCTCTCCCGGGAAAGCCACATCGCGTAATTCTGCTTCCAGAACATGCAATCGGGATCGGCAGTGCGTCGGAACCGCGCTTGCCCGGGGCCTGGGCCGGCTCCGGGGAAATGCGCGTCAATACTTTGCAGCATTCAGGGCAGCATTCAGGAATGAAGGTCATAGCGGAGAAGCGAGCAAATGACGGTGAATCTTGCAGTCGAAACGGCAGGCGATGTTCGAGTAACCAAGCCGAAAACAGGGTATGAATTCCTGACCGACACGCTAGCGACCTGGCATGTGCGTCACTATGCCGGCGTCACGGGGGGAGGGGTCATCCATTTGCTCAAACATCTCGAGCCGATGGTCTCCCTCGAGGACGGTGCTGAATTCCCGGTTTTCTTCAATATCGGAGAGTATGTCGCCGGCTTCATTCCGTTGGGATACTATCTGGCGAGCGGGAAAATCAGCGCAGCCATTGCAACGACGGGAGCCGCGACGCGGCTGCTGACTTGTGGCCTGAGTGATGCGAAATTGCATAATATTCCCGCAATCTACCTCATTCCTCTCAGCCCGGCAGATACGCGATACCGTGCACCGCTGCAGGACACGAGCCCGGAGGGTGCCGACGTCGTGGCTCAGTTGAAGGCCGAGCTACCATCAGGCACATTCGTCCTGAATGATCCAGATCATATCGGAGAACAACTTGAGCAGGCTCGCAAACATCTCGATCAGGGCTCGCCCATTGCACTTCTGATGCCGCCGGAGGCACTTGGAAAGACGGTGCCTGAGCCGGTCCATATGGCTTGGCGCGCTGACTACGCTCATAGACCGAACAGGATCGACCATGGGGCGCTCGCCCATTTTCTGACCGAATTCCCGCAGCAAGCGGCTGGCCGTCGGGTGATCGTGCTCGCTGGTGAAGAGGCGGCCATGTATCCGTACATGCCTGCCCTCACCAAACGTTTGTGCAAGGTGTTACAGGCACCGATCGTCTGGAGCATAAACGGGGCGAATGCGGTAGCGCGCGACAATAGCTTCGGTTTCGGCTATCTGGGCTTTGGCGGCAATGATCGCGCAATGCAGCTCTGGAGAAGTCTCGGCCCTGACGATATCGTCATTACCCTCGGGTTCTGCCCTGACGAATATACCCTTAATTTTTCTGACATACCCGCCCATACGACATGGAATCTCACCAACCTGGCCGACCCATATGGCAGCGTTGGAGGCGAATTTCGGCATCGCGTGCGCGGCGACTATTTCGACGTGCGAGGGCCGATCGATCAGGTTCTAAGCGAAGCGATCGGCCGGCTCGAGGATCTTCGGCTGCCGCGCCCCCCAGCACCGGCTTTCGTGGCTGATCTCAATGATCGCGAGATCATGCCGCCACGTCCTGGGACAATCGATATCGCCCGATTTTATCAGGAGCTTGATCGTCATTGGCAGCCGGGAAGCATTGCATTCGACGATGTATGCCTTGCCTACAAAGATCGTCAATATGTCACGCAACGCCCGCATCCGAGCGTCCGTTTCCATTCGCTTTATCGCGGTTCGGCAATGGGTGGAGCATTCGGCGCGGCAATCGGCGCAAAGCTTGCGAAACCGGACGCCACGGTCTTCGCTTTTACGGGCGATGGATGCTTCCGGCTGATTGCGGGTTGTCTGGCCGAAGCGCGATCATTGGGAATCGTCCTGTTCGTGCTGGACAATGGTGCACTCGGCATCATGGTGCAGGGCCTGCCCGTGGTCATTCCCGACTATTCATCCACCCGCTACCACAGCGATCTGCACCGCATCGACTTTGGATCGATGGCACGCGCATGCGGCTGGTCAAGCTGCAAGCTGATGCCGGATCTGAGCAATCTCGCCGAGATCATGCGCGAAAGCTACAGTCCCGGTCACCCATCCATCCTGGTTGAGGTTCCCGTAGATGCAGAGCAGGTGGTGGGACAAAATCCGCGGGCTAATAACCTGTAGCGCCACACGAAGCGTCGATGTCAGATCAATGCAATGATGTCGAAGGCGTCATCTCCATGTCACCAATGACTGTGTCGAAATAGTTGTCGGCGATTTCGAGCAGCGTTTCCGCTATGCACTGAGGCTCCCACCCGCCTTGCAGGAGCTCTTGCACGGCTGTATCGATTTTCTGACGGAGTTGCTCGTGGCACTGCCGCTTCGATTGATCTGCAAGATCGATCAACCATTGTTTACCTGGCATGATGATGCTCTCCTCCATGACGACGGGCGTCCATATTCGTCGACAAGGTATAGCGGAGGTAAGCGCAGGCAACTGCTGCAGCGCCATTTTTCAAGAGCAATGCATCAATTGTTCATCAATACAAACAATCAATTCGCATATTCAATGAATAGTTGCAAATCTTGGGGTCGATATTGCAATGTTCGATGGATTGTGGAGACGCAAGTCTATTCGGCAGAGCCTCTCGAACTCATGGAGCATGTATCAATGACAGGTTTATTGAGAAATGGTCTTCGAAGAAGGGCTGCAAGCCAGGGGGCGACGCGCAATGCGATCGAAACCTTCCAGCTAAGGTTTGCCGAACAGAAGGCATCCCGAAGCAGACAAAGCTAGTCGCTTAACTTTTTCCGATAGCGATGAGTTGAAACGACGAACTTTTGGCCGATAGCAGCCGGAACCCAGAGCGCATCGTTAAACGTATCGACAAGGGTCCAGCCTTGCCGCAGGTAAAAACTTTCAGCTCGGGCGTTACCCGCTGTGCAAAAAAGCTCCGCCTCAACCACACCATCTTGGCGCAAAGCCCGCTCCGCAAAGCTCAATAAAGCAGATGCCACGCCAGTTCCCCGAGCGCTTCGGCCAACGTAGAGCTTGACGACCTCGATGCCTTTCAAAGAAACGAAACCAATAAGATCCTTCCCGGATCGAGCAACGTAAAACCTATCCGGCGCTTCTTTCAGCCAGATAAGGAAGTGACGTTCCGTTCGATAGGCTAGAACCTCTTGGGGAACAAGTTCGGCATGAGCATCATGCCACCCTTGATGCCAAAGGTGAACGATTGGCTCCTCGTCTCCTGAAGCTGCTGGTCGGATCGTGGACATAACGGTTCGCTGCTGTTTCCGAAGAGGAACGATGGAAGACAAAGTTTAGCCAACGGAAGATGAAAGACAATCGGAGGATAATGTCCGCTTCTGGCGCGATCCGGCCGAACACGCCTCAATGTGATGCCCGAACTTTCTAGCAGAATTCAGATGGTGCCAACGCGTTGGCATTCGTGTTCCGGTGCGTCAATTTACTTCCGCATCGGACCCACCGCTCTCGCCGATATGCGGGATTTAGTTCGGTACGCAACTCTTCCTGTTTCAGCCGCTGGCCGCATGGCTCACACACCGGACCAAGACCTGCCGGTCCTCCGCAGGGGAGATGGTATGGCTGACGGCGCGCCTTCGTCGGGAGAGGGTATTAGCTTTGTCCATACGGGTTAGTGCAAAATCGCAATCGGCGCGATCTCCGAAACTCAGTCGCGACATCAGCAACAATCTTCGAGAAACATTGCGGCAGTGGCCACATACCCACATATGTGCTAATGTGGGTTTTCTCAGTTCAGGAGCACCGTAGATGAGCCGATTGACGATCGACATAACGGATCAGCAACATCAAAGCCTAAAGGCGCTGGCCGCTTTGCAGGGCAAGACAATCAAGCAGTATGCACTCGAGCGCCTCTTTCCCGGTGACATAGATGGAGATCGAGCCTGGGAGGAATTGAAGACATTGATGAATACGCGCATCAATGACGGGCTCGCCGGAAAACTGTCGACTAAAACCGTAGGTGACATCCTCGATGAGGAGATTGCCGAGGATCGTGCTTGACGGCTTACATTCTTACCGCGGATGCGGAATCGGATCTACGTTCGGTAATCCGCTACACACATGCGCAATGGGGTACCGCTCAGGTACGCCGGTACATCTCGGCTTTGGAGCGAGGCATTGCGAACCTTGCCGAGGGGAAAGGTCCTTTCAAGGATATGAGCGCGCTTCATCCGGCGTTACGAATGGCGCGGTGTGAACACCACTATGTCTTTTGTCTGCTTCGCGAGGATGCGCCTGCCCTGATCGTGGCGATTTTTCACGAGCGAATGGATCTCATGAAGCGATTGGCTGGTCGCCTGAACGAATGATCTTCCGACGAAGGTAGGATTGCCTGAAACCCGTTGTAGCTGAAAATCAACCTCCTGAGCCTAGCGGGGAGGGCTGACCCCGTCACGGATCGTGTGGAACATTGGCATTACACCGTCGAAACGTGCTTTGGTAGCGGTGCAGACGACTGTCGTCCGGCCCTTAGGGGTTTCAAGCATTGACATCATCAGCCGGACATTCTCGTGATCCGGGCCAACTTTCGGGATGCCTGTGAACTCAACTCCGTTGATGCCATCGATATGGAAGGCATTCGCGGTCTCCAGAGTTAAGTTGGCCGACAGCGTCTTGCGGGCCTGCAGGTTCCATTCCTCGCCCCTGATCATCTCATTGATCTGATCCTGGGTGAACCCGGCGTTCTGCGGGGCGGCACGAAACGTGACGCCGCAGAGGTACTTCGAGGTTCCCACATGAGGCGGTTGACCGGACGCGGGGTCGATCCCGAAGAGGACATCGTATGTCGGGCTTTTGGTGGAATCGGGTTTGACGATGAAATCGCTGCTGAGGTCGATCTTCAGCTCGGTGACCTGATCTTCCACCCCGTACGCAGGGAACGACACACATATCGCGACCATAAAAGCCGATAGCAACGACAGATTTGTCCGGATCCGGATAAAAAGGCCCCACGACTTCTCGAAAACCATGCTTTAGCTTTCCCAACCTTGGCGCTGACAACCGGGAAAATAATCGGCAATATGTCTCCGGTCCAGCTTATACGCCACTGAATCAAGGCAAGCGGCCCCGTGGATATCAAGGGCAAGCTTGTCCGAGCAATCATCCCAATGACAGCGATTTGGGCTGAAGTCGACCATTGTGGCTGCTTTCAGGAGCGGTGCATTCGATAGTATGATTGCCGAATTCAGCGATATTAATTTTTCTAACAACTGATTGAGAATCTTGGAGACCAGGTGTCACTCGGCGAAACCGCTGAGGAGCTTGAGGCATAGCCATGATAGCCGTATGCCGTACGCTCAATCTCCATAATTGACACCTCATGTCCGTGGATTGCGTGTCGATTGCGGTGCAAAGGGCGAGAACACCATCAGAAATGAACTAAGCCGATGGAGGCCGAGCGAAGGCAATATGTCAGGTCGCCAGCGAGTAACCCAGATCCCGCAAGGGCAGGCGGCGTACCCGCTCTCCCGTTGCTGCAAATATGGCGTTGCCGAGGGCAGGGGCTAATGCCGGGAAGGCGGGTTCTCCCATGCCTGTCGGCGGATTGTCCGACTGGATGAAATAGGCATCGATCGTCATCGGCGCGAAGGGCAGACGCAGGATCGGATAGGCGTTGTAGTTCTGTTCCTGGATCTGGCCGTTTTCGACGGTGATCTTGAGGCCCATCGCGGTGGAAAGGGCGTCGGTCGACGCACCCTGCGCCTGCGCTTCGGAGCCGGCCATGTCAATGATAGGTCCGACATCCAGCACCACCACAATCCGGTCGATCTTGATCTGCTTCCTGGCATCGACGCGAAGCTCGACGGCCTGTGCGACATGGCCGGCGTGGGAATAGCACCACGCAAGACCAAGACCGCTGCCGTTCGGTAGCTTCCTGCCCCAGCCCGCCTTGTTGGCGCACATCCTGATCACGTCGGTGGCACGTCTCGGACTGAAGTTGACACTCCTGTCCTTGGGTGCAAGCTCAGGCACGTCGCGGCTCATGGCAGCGATGAGGAATTCGACATGGTCGCGGCCCGACGCCAGCGACAGTTCGTGCATGAAGCTCTGCGCGGCGAAGACCTGGGCATTGTCGCCCGGCGCCCGCCAGGCGCCGGTCGGGATCTTCAGCGGGAGCATGGTTTTGCCGCGGCGCAGGTTGGGCGCCTTGATGGAATATTTCAGATTGTCGGTCAGGCCAGCGCCGCTTGCTTCCTTCTTGCCGTCGGCGGTGAAGGTAATGAAATGCTCCTGCCAGGCGTCGAGGCCGCCATCTCTGTCGATCGCGCCCTTGAACTGATGGTAACCGGCCGGGCGGTAGAAGTCGTGGCCGAAGTCATCTTCTCGGGTCCATTGCAGCTTGACCGGGGCGTCGACCTTCCGCGCGATGACCGCTGCCTCGCAGGCATAGTCGTTGACCAGCCGCCGCCCGAAACCGCCGCCAACGCGGGTCTGGTGCATCACGATCTTTTCCTGCGCTATGCCGGCCGCCTTCGCAATCACCGGCAAGCCACGATCGGGCTGCTGGGTGGGGACCCACATTTCCATTACCCCGTCATGCCAGTGTGCGGTGGTGTTCATCGGCTCCAGCGGCACATGGGCGGCGAAGGGATATTCGTAGTAAGCCTCGACGGTCTTGGCGGCATTGCCAAAGGATTTGTCCACGTCGCCGACATCCTCGTCCGGCTTCTCCGGAAAACGTGCTGCGAGCTTCCTGGCCTCGGCTGCGAATTTCGAGGTGGAATCCGTCGAAGCTTTGCTTAGGTCCCAGTCCACTTTCAGCTTGTTCTTCGCCTGGAAGGCGCTCCAGGTATCCCTGGCGATAATGGCAACACCCGGCATGACTTCGACCGCTTGGCCGGTGCCATCCAGGGCAAAAGCATCGAGCACGCCGCGCTCGGCCTTGATCTCGTCGACATTGAAGGATCTAACCTTGCCGCCCGCTGCCGGGCATTTGGTGTAATTGGCATAGACCATGCCGGGACGTTGGACATCGATGCCGAACAGCGGCTCGCCCCTGACGACCTTCGGATCGTCGACGCCGTGATAGCGCTGGCCGATCAGGCGATATTCGGAGCGTGCCTTCAGCTTCAGGCCTCGAGGATCGGGCACAGGCATTTTTGCCGCTGCGGCTGCCAGCGATCCATAGGTTGCGGACCTGCCGGTGGCGGCATGGGTCAAGAGCGAGTCCTGCGCGGTGATCTGCGGCGGCTCCACCCCCCATTGTTCGGCGGCCGCGGCGATCAGCATCGCCTTGGCACTCGCGCCGGCCTGCCGCAACTGGTCCCAGGCGCGCGGAATCGAGGTCGAGCCGCCCGCGCCCTGGCTGCCGTAGACGTTGGGGTTGATGTCGGCCTGCTCCATCACGACATGAGCCCAATCGGCATCAAGCTCTTCGGCAATGATGACGCCGAAGGAGGTCTTGATGCCCTGGCCGATCTCCGGACACTTGGAATAAATGGTGATCCTGTTGTCCGGAGCGATGCGGATGAACGCGTTCATCGCCTGATCCTTGCCATGAGCCGCCTCGGCCGCGGATGCTTCGTCGCCGAGATAAAAACCCAGGATCAGCCCGGCAGCACTGCCGCCGGTGAGTTTGAAGAAACTGCGTCGTCCCATGCTTGGCGCGGCGTTGCCCACGGGCAGTGAACGAACCTCGCGCATCAACGCCGAAAGATAGGCATCGGACTCGGCGAAATCAGACCTGATGTCAGCCATTGTTTGCCTCCGGGGGATGAGGTTGCTGGGCCGCCTGCTTTCGCAGGTTGGCCACATCCTTTCCTGTCAAATGCGCGCCTTCGGCACCAAAACGGGCGGTCACATAGTTGGCGACGGCTGCGATGTCGTCGTCCGAATACCCCTGACCGAAGGCGGGCATGAAAATCCTGCCCTCAGCGGTCGTGCGGTTAACGCCGTTGATAACGGTCTGCGCCACGTTGGTGGCGCTGGGATCGTTGACGGCGCGTACGCCCGTGAGCGTCGCATAGCCGGTGACCGGGCTCACGCCGGTCCAATCATGGCAGCTGGCGCACGCGCCCGCAAAGATCTTCTCGCCGCGCGGGTCGACATCCGCCACGCCCTCCTTGTGTGATGCCGGCGCTGCCGTGGTGACGGTGCGCGGCAGGTCGGTTGCGTGGGCCGGTATGCTGCGCAGATAGGTCACCAAGTCATGCACGTCGTCCGGCACCAGATAGCTGAGGCTGTCGTCGGTGGCTTCGCCCATCGGGCCGGCCGCACCACCATGCCCATTGGCGTGGCCAGTCGAAAGATAGAGATAGATATCCTCGTCGCTCCAGTCGCCGATGCCGGAATCCCTGTCGCTGCTGATATTGTAGGCGTGCCAGCCGGCGGTGACGGCACCTGCGAATTTGCGGTGATTGTCGAGCGCAAAGGCGAGATTGCGCGGCGTGTGGCACTCGCCGCAATGGCCGAGCGCTTCGGCAAGATAGGCCCCTCGATTCCACTGCGGGCTCTGACCTATGTTGGGGCGAAAGCGTTCGTCTGTGTTGAACGCAACGCTCCACAGCGACAGCAGGTCGCGCTGATCGAAGGGCCATGAAAGCTGGTCGGGCTTCGCCGGCGCATGGGCCGGCGGCAGCGTGAAGAGATAGGCCTTGATCGCCAGCACATCGGCGTCCGTCATATAGGTGTAGGACGCATAGGGCATAGCCGGATAGAGTTTCTCGCCGTCGGCGCGGATGCCCTTGTGCACGGCCGCCAGGAACTGAGCATCGGTGTAATTGCCGATGCCTGTATCCCTGTCCGGCGTGATGTTGGTGGAATAGATGGTGCCGAATGGCATGTTGAAGGCGAAGCCGCCGGCAAAGGGAATGCCGCCGCGCGCCGTGTGACAGGCCTGGCAGTCTGCGGCATGGACGAGATATTCGCCGCGCTTCACACTATCGGCGCTGGCAAGTTGAGCCGGAACACCGCTCACGGTGCCTGCTCGGTAATCGTCGAGCGCTACTGTCGAGCCGCCGGCAAACGAAGTCGGATCGCGGCCAAGAAGCAACCATCCCGCAAAGCCAAGGGCGATGATGACAATGACCGCAAAGAGAAGGCCGATGATTTTCTTCATGATCAGGCCGGCTTGGCAGCGGCGTTCTTGATCGCACGGCGGATGCGGATGTAGGTTCCGCATCGACAGAGATTGCCCGCCATGGCCGCATCGATGTCGGAATCGTCGGGTTGGGGATTGACGTTGAGCAAGGCCGTCGCCGACATGATCTGACCGGCCTGACAATATCCGCATTGCGGTACAGACGCTTCCATCCAGGCTTGCTGGACCTTCGCGCCGTTCAGCGTCTTGCCAATTCCTTCAATGGTGATCACGGCACGGGTGCCGACGTCGCCGACGGTCAGCTGGCAGGAGCGCACCGGTTTGCCAGCGACATGGACGGTGCAGGCGCCGCACTGGGCGACGCCGCAGCCATATTTGGTACCGACCAGATTGAGGTGATCCCGCAGCACCCAAAGAAGTGGCATGTCTTCGGGGACATCGACCTCGTGCAATTGCTCATTGATATTCAGAGTGAGCATGTTTCCATCCCTGCCTGACGGTGAAATCGGCGCATCAACGGAATTGCTGAGGGATGGTACGCCGGTATCGACGATGGGTAAACTTCAACAATGCGTTATCACAGCCGTGGTCGTCGCACCGTTCAGCAGCCACGACCGCGCCGGTGCCTTGAAATTGCTGACGCCTCCAGTTGGCGTTCTCACGTTTTCCCTGTTTGTCGTGGCCTATGACGAGGCTCCTGTTTTGCGGTCTCGGGCGCAATCGCATCGCGGGAGCCGGCCAGTTTTTTCTGCGCTCGCGCAGACTGACATGGTGTCGGCGGTCGACGAGGGGCGCTCAGGTAAGCCTTCGAGGCTGTGTCAGTGACGAATCCATGGCTGTGTTGCATTGAATGGATCACCGCCAAATGGAAATACGGATGGTAGCGGCATGGTGACACCCGCCCGCAAATCATCACCCTTCGAAGTGAGACCACCTGGAATTGCTCATAAAAAGTCTCACTGAAAACCATCGCAGCCGGCAATCGTTCCGTTGATTTTGGCAAGGAAGCCGCTTCCATCAGACCAAAGTCCGATCCATGACCGGACCTAGGTCCGAAGGCGCAATCTTTGGTCCTAATGCCATGGATTGCCCCGACCTTTGCGCCAGTTGTTTCCCGCGATGGAAGCGACGGCATACCCGGCCGCTATCGTATTGCATGCGGAGAAGGTCGATGAACATGAACGGCGTCCTTGAAAGCGGCATCACAGCCCCGGCACTTGCCAATGCTTCCGTCGGCAACGGTATCATCGGGTTCGTCGGCCTCGTCGCCAAAGGTGGCAATGACTGTGGGAGCTAAGCGAAGTACCACGGTTGCGGTGGTCGTGCCGATGTTCAACGCCGAACGAACGATCGGTGCGACCCTGGCCAGCATCTGTCGCCAGACGCATCAAGCGCTTGATATCATCATTGTCGATGACGGTTCTTCGGATCGATCTCTATCCATCGTGGCCGAATACGCGAAGCAGGATCCGCGAATCCGGGTCCTTCGGCAGGCCAATAGCGGTGTCGCCGTGGCGCGCAACAATGGTGCGGCGGCGACCGACGCCGAGTTTCTCGCATTTGTCGATGCCGACGATTTATGGGCTCCGTCAAAGATCGCCCTTCAATGGCAAGCGCTTGATGAGGGCGGACCATCGGTTGGATTGGCCTATTGCTGGTACGCGCTCATCGACGAACATAGCCGCGTATTTTCCCTGCATAACCGGCCGAGCCATGAAGGACATGTGCTCCAGCGCATGTGCAGAAACAATTTCGTCGGCAATGGCAGCTCGATGCTCATGCGTCGTTCCGCATTCGAAAAAGCCGGGCAGTTCGATCCGTCCTTAAGGGCACGCAATGCCCAGGGCTGCGAGGACCTTCTGATCTGCCTCAGAATTGCGGAAAACTACGAATTCCGCGTCATACAGCAGCACTTGATCGGCTACCGCATGACGAACACGAACATGTCGAGCGACGTCAAGCGGATGCTCTCTTCATGCGAAATCGTCCTTGCCGAGTATCGCGAAAAATATCCTCAGTATGGCGGCGATCTCGACGCTCATTTGGTCGACATGATCCACTGGCTGGTCGTCAGAGCTTTTGTCAGCGGGCGATTTTTCGATGGCTGTGATCTGTTGAGGCGATTTCTGGCATTGGAGCCACGCCTGGCGATTTCAAGCCTGCCGAACATACTGGACGTCTATTGCCGCGCCAGGCTGGTTCCCGATTGGCTCAAGGCCCGCTTGAGGGGGTTGCAAAGAAACGCCGAGTTGCGGCCGCTCTATACGGAGACGATCCCGTGAGGTCGGACGGTTCGTTTCTCACGCGGCTGCAACGGCTCTTGCGCCTGGCAGAGGCGCCTGCCTGGGCAGGGCCAACCATCGTCGGGCTCGGCCTTGCCGCCGCAGTCCTTGAGGGAACAGGCCTCTTTCTCTTCATTCCCCTCATTCAGAGCCTCGGCGCAGCAGCGGCGCAGGGGGGAGAATGGCAGCGAATTTTCGACCGCCTTCTCGCGCCCGTTCCGCAAAGCCATTTGACGGCATTCCTGGTAAGCCTTCTGTGCGTCAGCATCCTCCTCAAGAATGCCGTCCATCTCATCAATACCTGGGTGACCCGGTATATCGATGGTCTCGTCGCGCATCGGCTAAGAGCAAGGGTCTTCGATCAGACGATAAGCTCGTGCATCGACTATCGGGTGGAAAACAAACGCTCCGATATTATCACGACGATTGCCAACAACACCTGGAAGGTCAGTCAGGCCTTAAGTCTCGCCTATCGTTTGATGATCTGCTTCTGCACCTTCGTCGTCTTCATGCTGCTGATGCTGTTGATTTCCGTCCGGCTGACCTTCTTCTCGATGATGTTCCTGCTCTTCGCGGCCATGGCCATTCGCCTGGCCACGCGCCGCGCAGATGAAACCGGCAAGGCCGTCGTCGAGGAAAACAAGCAGTTCGGCCTGCGGATGTGGGAGAGCATCAACGCGCTGCAATTGATCCGCGCCTTCGCCCAGGAGGACTATGAACGTAACCGTTTCCGGAAAACTTCCGACAATGTGCGGCGACGCCTTCTGAAGCTCGATATGTTGTGGGCGACACCGGGACCTGTCTCGGAAATCTCGATTACAATCCTGATCGGCGCGCTCGTTCTCGTCGCTCAATCGGTGGGCCTGGGCATTGCGGCGCTAGCCGCGTTTCTCTCACTGCTATATCGTCTGCAAGGTCCGACCCGGGAGTTGCTGCAATCGAAGATCGCGCTCGATGGGCTCGCCGGCAGCATCGACGATGTCGATGACTTCCTCCGCACAACGGAGAGGCCTTTTCTCTCGGAGGGGCACGTACAGGCGCCTGCCTTCAGGAAAGCCGTCGAATTCCGCAATGTCTCATTCCGCTATGCGCCCGGACAGCCGCTGGCGCTGGAGGATGTTTCCTTCAGCATTCCCGCCGGCAAGACCACGGCGATCGTAGGTGAGTCCGGGGCAGGAAAATCCACGGTGATGGCGCTGCTCTTTCGCTTCATGGATTCGACATCCGGCGCGATCGTGGCAGACGGCATGCCTCTTCCCGAATTCGATCTTAGCAGCTGGCGCAAGCGTCTGTCGCTGATGTCGCAGGAGGTCCACCTCTTCAATGACACGATTTCAGCCAACATCGCCTATGGCGATCTGGATGCCGGGCCGGGCGAGATCCGCAAGGCTGCCGAAATCGCCAAGGCGGATGATTTTATCCGCCTCCTTCCGGATGGCTACGAGACACGGATCGGCGACCAGGGAATGCGCCTGTCGGGTGGGCAAAGACAGCGCGTGGCGCTCGCCCGAACGATCCTTCGAAATCCCGATATCCTGCTGCTGGATGAGGCGACGAACGCGCTCGATGCCGAAACCGAACAGGCGTTTCAGCTGGCGCTCGATAAATACTCGCATAACCGCACCGTTGTCGTGATCGCTCACCGGCTTTCGACCGTTCTGGCGGCCGATCAGATCATCGTCATGACAAAGGGCCGCGTGGTCGAGGCCGGTTCGCCGGACGAGCTCTTCAAACGGCAGGGACATTTTTCCAGGCTCCACGAATTTCAGCACGGCCGCCGCAGCGGCCGGGAGTTGGGTGATGAGTTACAAGCTTATTGATATCGAGTTGTCGGAGCCCCTGGCACCGATCGAGCTCTCGGCTGAGCAGACCGGTGTCGGCTTGATCGCACGATGGCAGGGCCGGCTGATCGCATTTGAAATGATCGAGCGGTCCGCTGGTTCTATGCTGTCGGCCGAAAGCCTGAAAGCCCTTGCCGATGAGCGATTTGCGGAGCGCATCCTCGTTGCAAAGCTGGAGGAGGAGCTGAGGGCGCGCTTGCCCGCGAACGAGACGACGCTACCCAGCCTCAGCATCGCGATCTGCACCAAGGATCGTGCGCAGCGTCTTTCCCGGTTGCTGCGCTCACTCGATCAGGTTCGGGATGAATCTCCCTTCCAGTTCGTCGAAATCATCGTAGTCGATAATGCCTCGGTGGATACGGCCACGCGCGAAGCCGTCGGGAATTTCCGGGATATCCGCTACGTTTTCGAACCGAAGGCCGGGCTGGATTTCGCTCGAAATGCCGCTCTTCATGCGGCCTGGGGCGATGTCATCGCCTATCTGGATGATGACGTCGTGGTGGACCGCAATTGGCTTTCGGGCCTTGCCAAGGCGTGCAGCGACAACCCCGGCGTCGGCGGCTTCACAGGCCTCGTGCTGCCGTTTCGTCTCGACACCGAGGCGCAGATCTTTTTCGAGCGGCGCGGAGGGTTCGGCCGCGGCTTCGCGCGCAGGGAGTTTCACAAGGCCCGCTTTGACAACCCGCTCCATCCCGTCGGTGTCGGGATTCTCGGGGCCGGTTGCAACATGGCTTTCGACCGCAAATTGCTGATCGAGCTTGGCGGTTTCGATGAGGCGCTCGATACGGGAGTGCCACTGCCCGGAGGCGGCGATCTCGATATCTTCTACCGCGTCCTACGCTCCGGACGCCCGATGATCTATGAGCCGGAATATGCCGTTTATCACGAGCATCGCGAAACCATTCCGCAGCTCCGGCGGCAGTATTGGACCTGGGGCCTCGGCATGATGGCCTTTCTCGTCAAAAGCTATCGCACCGATAATGAAATGCGGGCGCGCCATCGCGCCATGGTCCGCTGGTGGTTCTTTGACCAGTTGAAGGCGCTTGCCCGCGCGGCTCGCCGGCTTCGCGGCCATGAGCTGCGTTTCGGCATGGCGGAGCTATGGGGTGGAATATATGGCCTTGCCGGCGAATATGATCGCTCGCGCGCCCGTATCAGGTCGATCCGGGAGCGCAATTCATGAGGACAGAACGCTTTGAGGTAAGGCACGTCGATCTTGCGGCTGCCGATATCGGCAGCGATCGCGAGCCTGCATTGTCGATCTTCTGGTGGAAAGACCTGCCGCTTGGAGCACGGGCGTCCCTGGAGGACGAGCTACCTTACGGGACCTCTCAATTGCGCCAGCTTGCTGCCGAATATGTGGCCGCGCAACTCCAGGCGCGCAGCATTGGGCTAGGCGCACCGTTGCGCGCCACCTATGAAGGACAGCCAAAGCCTGCGCTCTCTCTAGAGGCGGCGCTTGGGGCGCAAAATCTGGTGGAGGCGCTCGGCGCGATCGCAGCTCCATCCTCCGCTTCCGCGCAGAACATTTCCGTGGTCATCTGCACTCGCGATCGCGGTTCGGCTCTGAGCAAATGTCTGAGCAGCCTTGCAGCACAACGCAGCCCTCCAGGTGAGGTCGTCGTCGTCGACAATTCTCACGATGGGAATGCGAGGGACATCTGCAGGCAATTCCCCGATTTTCGCTATGTCCACGAGCCCCATACCGGTCTAAGCCGAGCCCGGAACACCGGCGTTCAAATAAGCCGCTTTGATATCATCGCCTTCACCGACGACGACGTCGAAGCGCATCCGGGCTGGACCGCCGAGATCGCGCGCGCCTTTGCGGAACAGGACGTCGAGGCGTTGACCGGTCTTGTGCTGCCGGCGCGTCTCGATACGGCGGCGCAATGCTCCTTTCAGTTCACCATGGGCGGCTTTGGTTCAACTTTCGTGCCGCTCACCTTCGACAGGCGCTTCTTTGAGGAGACGCGGCCGAGCGGGGCGCATGTCTGGAAGATCGGCGCCGGCGCCAACATGGCCTTTCGACGCTCCGCATTCGAGCGGGTCGGCCTGTTCGATGAGCGCCTGGGCGCAGGGGCAGCGGGATGCTCCGAAGACTCTGAGCTTTGGTACCGACTGCTGGCAGCTGGTGGTGTGTGCCTCTACGAGCCTCGGGCCGTTGTCTTCCACCACCATCGCAGCGACTGGCCCGGCCTCAAGCGGCAGATCAGAGCCTATATGAAGGGCCACGTCGCGGCCCTTGTGACGCAATACGATAATTTCGGCGACCGCGGAAACATCGTGCGCATCGGCAAGCAGCTGCCGGTCTATTTTGCCAAGACCTTCGTCAAGGCGCTCTTCGAAGGGCCTCCGGGCAGGCTCGGAATTTTGGCGGCCGAAGTAGAGGGCTGGCTCGTCGGCCTGCAGTTTCTGCTGCGTTTCGGCTGGAGAATGCGGCGAACCCCGCTGGGGACAGCCGCAACCGCTGAAAAAGGAATATCGCGATGATCAAGAAAGCAGCGCTTGGCCAGTTTCTGTCCGGGAACCCCTATCCGAACGGCTTGACGGACGGTCTGTTCTATCGCGAAAAGATGCGCGCCATCCATCGGGTCGCGCCGCCTGAAACGGGAGGCACCGGACGGGTGCTGGAAATCGGCGGCGGTCGCAGCGGTCTTGCCAGCATCCTTTATCCGGAAGCCGAAATCGTCACGCTCGATATCGACCCCGAACTGGCCGACCATCAGCCTTCCTGGGCGAAATCGACCTTCATTTGCGGCGATGCCTGCTCGCTGCCAATGGAAGACGATAGTTTCGATATTGTCACCATGTTCGATGTGCTCGAGCACATCGAGGACGATCGCCGCGCGGCGCAGGAAGCGCTGCGGGTGGTGCGGCCAGGCGGGTATGTCCTGATCTCCACCCCTGAGCTCAATTGGCACTACCCCTATTTCAACGTCATGAAACGCCATTGCCCGCATGAAAGCGAGCTGATGCGCGAATGGGGCCATGTCAGGCGGGGATACCGGGACCCGGAACTCACGGCGCTTTTTGACAGACGCCCGGAACGGCGCGCCACCTTCATCAACGCCGCCACAGCTTTCTTCCACGACGTCTCGTTTTCCCGCATCGGACGCCGGCGCCGCAAAGTCCTCTATGCGCTGGCGGCGCCCGTCACCTTCCTTGGTTACTTGCTGCACCGGCCCTCCACGCGCGGCACCGAGACCGCCTTTGCCTGGCGCAAATGACAGGTTACCAGACGTCCAAGGTGATCGCCCTCTTCCCGTGGGGCGATGTGATCGAAGAGTTTCTCGAGCCGATCGGGCTTGAACTTCAGGACTTCGTCGAGCGGATGACGGGAGGCTGGCTGTTCGGCTATGCGGCAGCGCTGAGTTCGGTAGGCCACAAGCCGATCATCGTCTGTGTATCCGAGCGGGTGAACAGGATTGAGTGCTACGAACACTCGGGTACGGGGACACCGATCTGGGTCGCACCGGCAAGGCGGCCTTGGCAAGGCCATTCCTTTGCCGTCTACAGCCTGAGGCGCTGGTGTGCAACGCCGCTTTCCGCCTTCCGCGAGATCCTCGCCCGCACCAGATGCGATCTGCTGCTTACCCAGGAGTATGAATACACGCGTTTCGATGCACTGGCATGGCTGGCGCGGGGCTTAAATCTCCCTCTCTATGCCACCTTTCAGGGAGGCGATCGTACACTCTCCTGGATCGAGGCTGCCGCGAGACAGCTTTCGCTACGCGCCTGCCGCGGTCTGATCGTTGCTTCAGCCGCAGAGCGCGAGCGCCTTGCCAAGGCCTATCCGCGCATTGCTGTCGATATCGCGAATATCCCCAATCCACTGGATACGCGGGAATGGCAAGCGACGGATCGCAGCGAGGCGCGAGCAAATCTCGGCCTGCCGCAGGATTGCTTCATCGTCCTCAATCACGGGCGCATCGATATCCGCCGCAAGGGGCTTGATGTGCTTCTGAAAGCCTGGGAGCGCTTTGCTGGTGCTTCTGGTGCTTCTGCCTGCCGATTGGTGATTATTGGCTCGGGCCAGGACAATGATGCTTTCGCAAAGCTCGTTCGCGAAAGCGAATTGGCAAACGTGCAATGGTTGTCCGGCTACATGACGGACCGAACCTTGATCCGGCGCTGGCTATCGGCTGCAGATGTCTATGTCACAGCCTCGCGCGTCGAGGGCATGCCGGTTGCGCCATTGGAAGCCATGGCCTGCGGCCTTCCCGTCATCGCTTCGGATGCTCAGGGGTTGCCGGACATCTTTGCCGACGGAGAAGCTTCGGGTGGCCTGATGGTCGGGCAGGAGCAGCCGGAGGAAATTGAGCGGGCCTTGGCAAGATTGAGAGACGATAGAGCTCTTCGGGTGCGACTGGGCGCATCTGCCCGACAGCGGGTAACGGAAAAATTTTCGATCGAAGCGGTTGGCGCCGCTCTCGATAATTTTCTGACAACAGCACGCAAGTAAGGATCACATCCGGCTGCGATACCAGGCGAGTGCCGTCTCGATGATCCTGTCGATGCTGGAATGCCTGGGCACCCATCCAAGCTCCCGTTCGGCTTTATCGGCTGCTGCGACGAGAGCCGGTGGATCGCCGGCTCGGCGGGGACCATAGGCAACCGGAAGGTTTTGCCCCGAAATGCGGCTGACGGCGTCAGCCAATTCCTTGACAGTCGTTCCGTTGCCGGTGCCAAGGTTGTAGACATGCACCCCCTCATCCCGCAACAGCTTCTCTCCGCCAAGGACATGAGCCTGCGCGAGATCGCTGACGTGGATGTAGTCGCGCACGGCCGTGCCGTCTCGCGTGTCGAAGTCGGTGCCGTTGATGGTGAAGGTTCGGCCCGGTCTGATCGCCGCTTCTATAGCGAGCGGAACGACATGGGTCTCTGGCTCGTGCCGCTCACCGATTTCACCATCGGGGTCGCCGCCGGCCGCATTGAAATATCGCAGCATCACAGCATTGAGGCCGCGGGCGCGCGAGAAATCCTCCACCATCCGCTCGATCATGAATTTCGACCATCCATAGGGATTGATCGGCCATTGCGGATGGGTCTCGTCAATCGGGGTACGGGTCGGAATGCCATAGGATGCGCAGGTGCTTGAAAAGATCAGCCTGTCGACACCCGCTTTCAGCATTTCCTCGATAAGAACCAGCGTTCCGAAACTATTGTTCCGATAGTAAAGCTCAGGAAATTCCACGGATTCACCGACATAGGCATAAGCCGCGAAATGGGCGACCACATCCGGGCGATATTGGCGCAACGTTGCCGCGACCGTCTCGGCGTCGGCAATATCGCCTTCGACCAGCGGCCCCCATTTCACCGCATCACGCCAGCCGCGGGAGAGATTGTCGTAGGTAACGACCGACCATCCCGCCTCGGCGAAGGCCTTGCAGCAATGCGATCCGATATAGCCGGCTCCGCCGGTGACAAGGACCGTCCTCATTCGGCAGCGATCGCGTGCGAACGGCCTGACGACAGCAAATCTTCGAAATAGGCGATCGTTCTGGCAAGGCCTTCCCGCAACTGAACCTTCGGCTTCCAGCCGAGTTCGCGCGATGCGACCCCGATATCCGGCTGCCGTTGTCTGGGATCGTCAGCCGGCAGGGGCAGGTATTTTATCGTCGAGCGGCTTCCGGTCAGTTGTATCGCGAGATTGGCGAGCTCCAGCATCGTAAATTCCGCCGGATTGCCGAGATTGATCGGGCCTGTCACCTCGTCCTTTGTTCCCATCAGGCGAACCAGGCCGTCGATAAGATCGTCGACATAGCAGAACGAGCGCGTCTGCTGGCCACTGCCATAAACCGTTATCGGCTTGTTCTGCAGCGCCTGTACGATGAAGTTGGAAACGACACGGCCGTCATCGGGACGCATCCTTGGACCGTAGGTGTTGAAGATGCGCGCCACCTTGATCCGCAGCTTGTGCTGGCGCCAGTAATCGAAAAACAGGGTCTCGGCACAGCGCTTGCCTTCGTCATAGCAGGAGCGAGGCCCTATCGGGTTTACCCGGCCCCAATAATCCTCCTGTTGGGGATGGATCTCGGGATCGCCATAGACTTCGGACGTTGAGGCCTGCAGGATTTTGGCGCCGACCCGTTTGGCGAGCCCCAGCATGTTGATCGCACCGTGGACGCTGGTCTTGGTCGTCTGCACCGGATCGAACTGGTAATGAACCGGGCTCGCTGGACATGCAAGATTGTAGATCTCATCCACCTCCACATAGAGGGGAAAGGTGATGTCGTGGCGGACGATTTCGAAGGACTTGTTGTCAAGCAGATGAAAGACATTGCTTTTCCGGCCTGTAAAGAAGTTGTCTACGCAGATAACCTCGTGTTTTTCCCGCAAAAGCCATTCGCATAGGAAGGAGCCGAGAAAACCCGCGCCGCCGGTAACCAGGATTCGCTTTGTTTGCTGCATGCCGGTTATCTCGCAGCCAGCAGCGTGAAGTTGCCGCCGTCGGAAACTGCGGCAGATGCCGGGGCTGTGATGCCGCTTTCAAGGACGCCGTTCATGTTCATCGACCTTCTCCGCATGCAATACGATAGCGGCCGGGTATGCCGTCGCTTCCATCGCGGGAAACAACTGGCGCAAAGGTCGGGGCAATCCATGGCATTAGGACCAAAGATTGCGCCTTCGGACCTAGGTCCGGTCATGGATCGGACTTTGGTCTGATGGAAGTTGAAAGTCTTCTCGACGGAATTATGGCGAGAAAATCTTCAACCACAAGACTGACGCCGCCGCCTATGGGTACACCTAAAGATTGCAGATCTTGATAAGAATATCCTGATTCCTTTATAAGCCGATATTGCCGATGCTCCGCTCGAGGCCGCCTTTTGGGGGTCGCCGAAGTCGCCTGACAACCTGCGCCGCCGCCGCGATCCATTCAGCTGCGTGTGGCGAGCTTCGCTTCTTGCCTTCCGATGACCGATTGATCGGCCTCGCATTGGCTGACATAGTGCCGCCGCCTATCCGTTCATGCCAAGCAAAGACCCATCGATGACCGAATCCGCCAATAATTCCTCTTCGCCCGCTTCCGCCCGCCCCTTGGCGAAGATCAGTCTGAAATGGGGTATGGTCGAGGAGCCTTCGCTTTCCATTCTGGAGAAATTCCAGCTCCTGCGTGATCTCGGCTATGATGGGGTCGAGCTCGATTCACCCAATGATCTGCCGCTCGACGAGGTCTTGAGCGCCCGCGACAAGACCGGCCTTGATATTCCTGGCCTCGTCAATGCCGTGCACTGGAAGCGCCCGCTGACAGATCCTGATCCCGTGGCGCGTCAAGCCTGTGTCGATTCGATGGTCAAGGCGCTTCACGATGCAAAGCTCTATGGCGCCACGACGGTGCTGCTTGTGCCTGGCGTCGTCAATGCGGGCACCAGTTACAAGGCCGCTTATGTGAGAGCTGGCGAGGAAATCGCAAAAATCCTGCCTGCCGCGGAAGAAAGCGGCGTGTCGATTGCGCTCGAAAATGTGTGGAATGACTTCCTGCTGAGCCCGCTGGAGGCGGCCGATTTCGTCGATCGCTTCAACCATCCGAAGCTCGGCTGGTATTTCGATGTCGGCAATGTTCTGCGCTACGGTCGGCCGACGGATTGGATCGAGGCGCTCGGCAAGCGTATCCTGAAGATCGACATCAAGGAATACAGTCTCGAAAAGATGAACAGCGAAGGCCCGTGGAAGGGCTTTAATGTCGAGCTGGGCGATGGCGACTGCGATTGGGCCGCCGTCAACAAGGCGCTGTCCGATGTCGGCTATTCCGGCTGGGCCTCGATCGAGGTGCCGGGAGGCGACCGCAAACGCCTCGCCGATCTCAAAAGGCGCGTCGACCGGATCGCCGCGCTCTAGTTTTGCGATTGCAGAACGGCAAGGTTCAGCGGCCGGCAGCCGCAAACATCGCCTTCGCATTCTTCAGGCCGGTTTCGCAACCGTATTGCGTCGGCTCGTTGCCTTCATATTCGAGCGAGACGAAGCCGTCATAACCTGAGGCGACGATGTCCTCGACGATCGACCTGACGGGCAGGTCGCCGTAGCCGAAGACCGAGCCGCGGATTGCCTGGCCGCCGACCGTCTGCAGCCAGTCCGTGCCAGGCGCGGTCTGGCGCACATAGAAATCCTTGAGATGAACGAAGCTTGCCTGGGAAAGGCAAGCGCGCGTTCCCGTCAGCGGGTTCTCGTCGACGCAGAGGAAATTGCCGATATCGACGGTCAGTTTGAAGCTCGGCAGATTGACGGCATGCAGCAGCCGCCTGATCCGCTCGCTGGAGTTCATGAAGAAACCGTGATCCTCGACGCTGGTGGTCACGCCATAGCGCCCGGCATGCGCGGCAAGCTCATGCGTAGCGTCGGCGATCGCCGGGAATGCTGCCTCGAACTGGCCGGGCTCCGTTGCTCGCAACGACCACGGCACAACATCGTGGCGCAGGAAGCGGACGCCGAGCTTGTCGCAAAGCTCGACATAGCGCTTCAGCCGGCTAAGCTGGAATGCTCGTTCGCCGTCGTCGATGAAATTGCCTGATGTGCAGAGGCCGGAAAGCGGCACGCCGCTTTTCTGGGACGCGCCCTTCAGCCGCTCCAGCATCTCTGCATCATTGGCGAGTTCATATTGAAGATCCTGCCCTTCGGGCGCGACGGAGAGCGTCGCCAGTTCGACATGATCGCCGTCATGTTTGCCGACCCAGGCAAAGACATCCTCGATCTGCATGGCGCCACTCTGCATCAACGGACGGAAACTGTATGAACTCAGACCTATCTTCATCGTGGCGTCTCCTTGAGCGCTGTCACCAAAACTTTGTTCGGTAACTTAACAATCCCGATTGACATCGGCTAGAATACATCTTTGTTTGATATCAAATTGATTTAACAATAGGGAATAGCAGGAATGTCTGGTCAGTCTGCCGACGTCGTCATCATCGGAAGTGGTCCGACCGGTTCGGCCTATGCACGGGTCATCAGGAATAACTGGCCGGAAGCGCGCATTCTGATGGTGGAAGCCGGCCCGCAGATCCTGCCGCAAAAGGGCGCACATCTCGACAATATCGCCGATCTCGATGAACGTGCGGCCTTCGAAGTGCGTGCCCAGGGTGGCGACCGCAGCCCGCGGATGCCGATCAACAAGGAAGAATGGGAGGCCCGGCGTGCCGGTGGCTTCGATCATTCGTTGCTGCGCCGCTCGGGCCTTTTCATCGCCAACGATGCCGATGCCCAGGATGAAAACCTTTTTGCCGGCTTCTCGGCCGCCAATGTCGGCGGCATGGGCACCAAATGGTCGACCGGCACGCCGGTCCCATCAGAGATCGAGCTGGTGCCCTTCATCCCTACCGACGAGATGCATAAGGCTTTGGCCGTGTCGGCAAAACTGCTCGGGACCAACAAGGACCCACGCGCCGGCGATGCTGCAGCCATCGCCATGCGCGAGCGCCTGGGCGAGGTTTTCGATCCTGGCCGGACGCCTGATCGCTTCGTTCAGCCCATGCCGCTCGCGGCGACGCCAGGCCCCGATGGCCTGCGCTATCACGGCACCGACGTCGTTCTCGGCGATCTCGTCGATGAGCCGCAGGAGAGCTTTCATATTCTCTCTGAAACCGCCTGCCGCCGCGTGATCCAAGAGAATGGCCAGGTCACGGGTGTCGAACTTGCCCGCGCCGGCTCGCAAGAGACCTTTATCGTCAGCGCCGGCACGGTTGTCGTTGCGTGTGACTCTCTGCACTCCCCGCAGCTGCTCTACGCCTCCGGCATCCGCCCCGAAGCGCTCGGTCGCTATATCAACGATCACTATATCGTCTCGCAGATCACGGAGATGCAGACCGATGTGCCGATGACAGCGATGAGCTGGATTCCGGCCACCAAGGATTTCCCCTATTCCGTCACTATCGCCCCAGCCAGCCTGCACTCGATGCCACATGCCAGCGATATGAGCGGCCAGCCGATCGGCATGGGCGTTTTCGTGCCCTCGGATCTTAGCGCTGACAACCGCGTTATCTTCGACGACGATCGTCGCGACTGGCTCGGCCTGCCGGCCATCTCCATCCAGTGGCGTCAGTCGGAAGGCGACAAGGCGCGCCTCGAAGCGGCCAAGGGCCATGCCCAGCGGATTTCCGCCATCATCGGTCGCCCGGCTCCGGGTTTTGCCACCTTCGTGCAGCCCGTTGGCTCGTCGCTGCATTATCAGGGCACGATCCGAATGGGCGAACGCGACGACGGCACCAGCGTTTGTGACAGGAACTCCAAGGTCTGGGGCTTCGACAACCTCTACGTCGCCGGCAATGGTGTCATTCCCACGATGACCGCCACCAACCCGACCCTGTTCAGCGTCGCGCTTGCCAGCATTGGCGCCAGCCAGATCGCGGCTGATCGACGTACCGCCTGATCAGCAGACCAGCTGAATTATTGAGGAAAAACTCGGGGCCGATCTTGGCTTTGCCAAGCTTTGCTCACTTGGTGATCACGCAATAGTGCAGTCCAATGGCCAAACATTCGCCATCACGCGGCGTTTTTTGCTGCCTGACGACGTCCAATCCCGGTCGCCGCGTTCAGGGAATGATGAACATGGCCGAATTGCAGCGTTCTTCTCGGCTCAAGAGCCCAAAAGCGTTGATAGTCTGCGTTCTTATCGTCGGAGCAATCAGTACGGGGTGGATAGAGAGAGCCTATGTGGAACGTGAGCTGCCCGGGCTTGGCCACTCCGTGGCCAAAGATGGCGCAAAACCGCCACAGGCCCCTGGCGTCCCGGTCACCCTTGCTCCCGCTCGATCGGACGATTTCCTCGTCAATCTGAACGAGCTTGGAACGGTTCAGGCGCTAAACACCGTCACCGTCCATTCGCAGATCACCGGCCGCATAGCCAAGATCGATTTCACGCAAGGGCATATGGTGAGCAAGGGCGATCCGCTCGTGGAGATCGACACGCAAACCTATGAGGCCGCACTCGCACAGGCAAAAGGCCAACTGGCGCATGACCAAGCCCTGCTCAAAGGCGCTCAGGTGGATCTCGATCGCGATAGCAAGCTGGTCGCGCAGCACACAGCTCCGCAGGTAACGTTGGACGACCAAGTGGCACTGGTCGCTCAGGATCAGGGAACGGTGCAGGCGGACGAAGCCGCCGTCCAGTCTGCCAGCGTCAATCTGGCCTATTGCCGGATCTCTGCGCCATTCTCGGGACGGGCGGGGTTCAGCCTGATCGACGTGGGGAACCTCGTACAGCCTACCGATACGACCGGTATCGTCACCATAGAGCAGGTCCAGCCGATCAGCGTGGTCTTCCCGGCCCCGCAAGATCAGCTGCAGGCGGTCAGCAAGGCGCTCGCTTCGGGCGACGTGCCGGTAGAGGTGACTAGTGAGGATGGGAAGACCGTACTCTCACAAGGCACGCTTTCGTACATCGACAACCAGATCAATGTCGCAACCGGCACAATCAATCTCAAGGCGACGTTTGCGAATGCGGACAACGGGCTTTGGCCGGGACAGTCGGTAACGGTCAAACTGGCCATTTCGACGCTGAAGAATGTGGTGCAGATTCCGCTCGACGCCGTGCAGCACGGCCCTGATGGCCTGTTCGCCTATATTGTCGGGCCGGATCGCAAGGCACAGGTTCGCCCGATAAAGGTCTCCGAGACCGGCAACGGCAACGTCGTGGTGAGTGATGGCGTGAGGCCCGGCGAGATGGTGGTGACCGATGGCTCCTATCGTGTGCAACCCGGCAGCCTTGTCGCCGACGCCAGGCAGCAGATCGCCACGGACGCACCGCCCGCGACAAGAATGGCTGCCCAGTAAGACCTGACAATCGCTGTTTCCGGTGCAACTGAATTACAAGAGTGAGAAGCTCGCATGGCTCAGTCTCGTGGCCTGTCGTCGCCATTCATCAAACATCCGATTGCCACCTCGCTCATCATGGCGGGAATCCTGCTTGTCGGCATAGTGGCATACCCGCTGCTGCCCGTTGCGCCGCTGCCGCAGGTGGATTTTCCGACCATTCAGGTTTCCGTGCAGTTGCCCGGGGCAAGCCCGACCATCATGGCTTCGTCGGTCGCGCAGCCACTCGAAACCGCCTTCGCCTCGATCGCCGGTGTTAGCGAGATGACGTCGCTGAACTCGCTTGGTTCGACGCAAATCACCCTGCAGTTCGATCTGGATCGAGATATCGACGGCGCCGCCAACGATGTGCAGGCTGCCATCAATTCCGCCAGCGGCCAGCTCCCGACCAACCTGCCCAGCCCGCCGACCTATCGCAAGGTCAATCCCGCCGATTCGCCAATCCTTCTCCTCTCCGCGACATCGGACACCCTGCCGCTGACCACGGTCGACAACGAGGTCGAAACGAAGCTCGGCCAGCAGATCAGCCAGCTTCCCGGCGTGGCGCAAGTGCTTTATGGCGGACAGCAAAAGCCGGCCATCCGCGTGCAGCTGGACCCGAGCAAGATGGCGGTCAGGGGCTTGACGCTGGAGGACGTGCGAACGCAGCTGAACGGCGTTACCGAAAACAATCCCACCGGCAATATCGACGGCCCGTCGCGAAGCTATACCATCTACACCAACGGCCAGCTTATCGACGCATCGAAATGGAACGACGTCATCATCACCTATCAGAACGGTTCGCCGCTCTATATCCGCGACATCGGCCAGGCTGTCACCGCGGCGCAGGACAGCAAGCAGGCTGCCTGGGCCAATGGCAAGCGCGGCATCTTCCTGATCATCTTCAAGCAGCCGGGCGCAAACGTCATTCAGACGGTCGACAGTATCACGGCTGAATTGCCGCGCCTGACCGCGTCGATGCAGCCCGGTATCAAGATCGGCGTCCTCAGCGATCGAACGCAGACAATCCGGGCCGCGGTCAGCGACGTGCGCACGACGCTTCTGATCACCGTGCTGCTGGTTGTCGCCGTCATCTTCGTGTTCCTGCGCAGTGTTCGGGCTACGCTCATCCCAAGCCTGACTGTGCCGCTTGCCTTATTCGGTGCCTGCGCGATGATGTGGATTGCCGGCTTCACGCTCGACAATCTCTCATTGATGGCACTCACCATTGCGGTCGGCTTTGTGGTCGACGACGCCATCGTTGTCTTGGAAAACATCCAGCGTCATATCGATGAGGGAATGGACGGCTTCGAAGCGGCCATGGCTGGTGCCGGCGAGATCGGCTTCACGATCCTGTCGATCAGCCTCTCACTCGTCGCCGTTCTATTGCCGCTCTTATTGATGAGCGGCATCATCGGACGATTGTTCCGGGAGTTTTCACTAACGCTCGCAATGACCATTGCCGTATCGGCCTTCGTGTCGCTGACATTGATACCGATGCTGGCATCACGCTTCCTGCGAAACAACGAAGAAGCCCGTCACGGCAGACTTTACGCCCTCAGCGAACGCGGGTTTGATGCCATGACGAATGGCTATGAATGGGCACTCGATCTCGCGCTCAAGTTCCGCCTGATTACACTTGCTGTCTTCTTCGCATCGCTGGCCCTTTCCGTGCTGCTCTTCATCTGGATACCCAAGGGGTTCTTTCCGCAGCAGGATACAGGGCTGATCACCGGACAATCCGAAGCGGCACAAGACATTTCCTTCACCAAGATGCTCGACCGTCAGCGGCAGCTCGGAACCATCGTTCAAGCGGATCCGGATGTGGCGAGCGTCGCCATGGCCGTCGGCGGCGTCGGCAATCCCTTGAACACGGGCCGGGTTTTCATCACCCTGAAGCCGCGCGACCAGCGTCAGGCGAGTGCTGACCAGATCATCCGGCGCCTGCAGCCAAAGCTGGAGAAAGTCGAGGGCGCGCGCCTCTTCCTCCAGGCGGCGCAGGACGTGCGCGTCGGCGCTCGCGCATCGCGCACGCAGTACCAGATGAGCTTGACCAGCGCCGACATCGACGCCCTCAACAGCTGGTCGCCGAAGGTGCTCGCCAAGATGCAGACACTGCCCGGCCTCGAAGGCGTCGCGTCAGACCAGCAGACGAACGGCTCAACCCTCACGCTGACCATCGATCGCGCCCAGGCACAGCGTTACGGCATTCAGCCGGAAGCGATCGACAACACGCTGGACGACGCCTTCGGCCAGCGTCAGATAGCGCAATATTTCACCCAGCTGTCGAGTTATGACGTCATCATGGAGGTGCTGCCGAACCTGCAGAGCGAGGTGAGCACGCTGGATAAGCTGTATGTGAAATCTGCAAGTGGCCCTGATGTCCCGCTCTCCGTGCTGGCGCACTGGACCACCGTACCGGTGCAGCCGCTCCAGATCAGTCATGAAAGCCAGTTCCCCTCCGTTACCATCAGCTTCAACCTTGCGGCAGGCACATCCATCGGCGTCGCCACGGACAGGATCAATGCAGCTCTGCATCAGATGAACCTGCCGGCATCGATCAACACCAGCTTCGAAGGCACCGCCCAGGCATTCCAGCAGTCGCTGGGCTCCATCCCGCTCTTGCTGGTCGGCGCGCTCGTCGTGGTCTATCTGATCCTCGGCGTCTTGTACGAGAGCTATATTCACCCCCTGACCATCCTGTCCACCTTACCATCGGCCGGTGTCGGGGCGCTGGCAACGCTGATGCTGCTCGGCTACGATTTCAGTCTGATCGCATTGATCGCCGTCATCCTTCTCATCGGCATCGTCAAGAAGAACGGCATCATGATGGTCGATTTCGCCATCGAGGGAGAACGCAGCGAGGGATTGACGAGCGAGCAGGCGATACGCAAAGCGGCATTGATCCGGTTCCGGCCGATCATGATGACCACCATGGCAACCATGTTGGGGGCGGTGCCGCTGATGCTTGGTCATGGGACAGGATCGGAACTTCGCCAGCCTTTAGGCTTTGCAATGTTCGGCGGTCTGGCCGTCAGTCAGGCGCTAACCTTGCTCACCACGCCCGTTGTCTACCTCTATCTCGATGGATTTTCCAAGTGGCTTACCAAAAGCCGCCGGATCTCGCCCAGAGAGGAGGTAGGACAAGAACAGTTGAAAATCCTGCGCTAAGACCGGGCGAACGGCAGCCTCAAACCGATCGCAGAAATCCACCGGGACGGGGCAGGTCTGGGGGGCAATGTCCGTCAGTAAACCAATCGAGCTCGTATCGTTCCCGGGATCTGGCGAAGGGTGTCAAGTATCTCGTTCGCCGTTTGGCCAACGCCTTCGACTTCAATAACCACGTAGCCCGTTTCGCCGTGTGTCTGCAGGAACTCGCCGACGATATTCAGTCCGCGCGATGAAAAGATCGTATTGAGACTGTTCAGGATACCAGGGCGATTTTCGTGAACATGGATGAAACGCGTGCCGTTTGGACGCGGCGGCAATTGAACTTGGGGGAAATTGACCGCGCCCAGCGTCGACCCGACATCGGAATATTCCACAAGCTTCCTGGAAACTTCCCTTCCGATACGTTCCTGGGCTTCTTCGGTCGACCCGCCAATATGCGGAGTGAGGATCACATTGTCCAAACCTTGCAGCGGCGTTTCGAAGCGTTCCTTGTTCGATGCCGGTTCCTTGGGGAACACGTCGACTGCCGCGCCTGCGAGATGCCCCTCTTTCAAAACCTTCGCAAGCGCGTCGAGATCGACCACCGTCCCGCGGGAATTGTTGATGAAAAAGGCTCCCTTTTTCATTCTGCGCAGCTCGGCCTCGGTTATCATGTTTTGCGTCGAGCTGGTTTCGGGAACATGCATCGTCACGAAATCTGAGATTTCCAGCAGTTCACCGAGCGACGCCATGGATTCTGAATTGCCGTGGCGAAGCTTGTCTGATGGATCAAAATAGCGAACGTTCATGCCCATGCTTTCCGCAAGAACGCTGAGCTGCGAGCCGATGTTGCCGTAGCCGACGATACCAAGCGTTTTCCCGCGCATCTCGCGACTGCCTTCGGCGGATTTGTCCCATCCACCTTCATGAGCGGAAGCCGAACGCGGGAAAATCCGTCTGGTCAGCATGACGATCTCGCCGATGACGAGTTCGGCGACCGAGCGCGTATTCGAATAGGGGGCGTTGAACACCGGGATCCCGCGTCGGCGGGCCGCATCCAGATCGACCTGATTGGTTCCCACGGAAAAACAGCCGACTGCCATCAGCTTCTTGGCAGAGCTGAAAATCTCTTCTGTCAGCTGCGTGCGCGACCGAATGCCGATGATATGCGCTTCGGCTATATGACTTTTGAGATCCTTGTCATCGAGGGCCTTCGGCAGATGAGTGAGATTGACGTAGCCGGATGACGCAAAATAGTCCACCGCGCTCTGACTGATCCCTTCCAATAGAAGGACTGAGATCCGATCACGAGGAAGAGAAAGTTGTCCGGTCATTGAATTGCCCTTGATTCTCGAATTCTATTTGGCCGACGCCGCTCGTCCGCCAAAAAGCTCGCAGCCACGGTCGCATGACTTAGCGACCATCCCATGGACAGCGCAAGAGCAAACTCAATGTCGCCAGTAGACATGGGCTTCTGTTGCCGCAATTCATCATGATCAAGGAAACTGCCCAACAGCTGCGGCGCACCGTCGACCTGAAGACGATCCCGATATCGAGCGATCGACGATCCGTGCCTAAGCCAGTCGAAGGACAGATGCGATCACTATCGTGTCGGAGCGGTTCAATGCAATCGGGCAAGCCGTTCGCATAGAAACTGAGTGATGTCGGCCGATTTCCAGTTGCCTCGGAGGTCGGCGCTGAGGCAGCCCGCAGCCAGAGCCGTATTCGTGACGTTTCGGATGTTGGACGCGGCCTCGCACAACGCCCGATCGGCATGCTTTGTCCCTAGCCAGTCGAGCATGGCGGCTGCCGAGAGCACCGTTCCATAGGGATTGGCGATGCCCTTGCCGGCGATATCAGGAGCCGAGCCGTGCGCTGCCTGGAAGAAGCCGTTGCGATCGCCGAGTTCGGCCGAGGGCGCCAGCCCCATGCCACCGATGGTCGCCGCGCCGAGATCGGAAATAATGTCGCCGAACATGTTTTCGGTGACGATCACGTTGAAATGGCCGGGCTTGAGCACGAGATGCATGGTCATGGCATCGATCAGCACATATTCCGTTTCGATGTCGGGATAGTCCGGCGCGACGAGGTCGAACACCGACCGAAAGAAAGCGTAACTGCGCAGGACATTGGCCTTGTCGCAGCAGGTCACGCGTTTCACACCGTCCCTGGGCGCGCCATTCGATTGACGCGCAAGCTCGAAGGCCTTGCGCACGATCCGCTCGACACCGGAGCGGGTTTGAACCAGGCTGTCGACGGCAAGTTCGCCACGCAGTTGCACGCCGGCGCCGCGGGCAGCGTAGAGCCCTTCGCTGTTCTCGCGCAGGATGATGTAATCGATCTCGCCTGCCTTTACGCCAGCAAGCGGGCAGGCAACGCCTTCGAAAAGGCGGATCGGCCGGATATTGGCATAAAGATCAAGCTCGAAACGCAGCCTGAGGGTAAAATCCAGCCCTGCCTCCGTCCCGTCGGGATGGACCACACCCGGTATCCCGCCGGCACCGTGCAGGATCGCATCGGCATTTCGGCAGGCGTTGAAGGTGGGCTCAGGAAAGCTCTCGCCCGTTTTGAGGAAATGCTCCGCCCCCGCTGGATATTCCCGGAAATTGAGGGGCGAACGATTACCGAGGGCGGCCTTGACGACATCGACCGCCGTCGCGCAGACCTCCGGACCGATCCCGTCGCCATGAACCACGGCAATCTCATAGATATCCTTCATGACAGCCTCTTCAGATACACTTGCCGCCATCGACATTGAGATCGACGCCGGTGATCATGCTTGCTTCGTCCGAGCACAGAAAAGCGGCGGCGTTGCCCATGTCTGCAGGTGTCGAAAGCCGTCCCATCGGAATGGTGGCGACGATCCGCGCCCGGCTTTCGTCGCTGTCGGAGCCGATGAAGGTCGACAGCAGCGGCGTGTCGCCGGCAACGGGATTGATCGCGTTGACGCGAATTCCGAAGGGAGCAAGTTCCACGGCCATCGCGCGGGTGGCGGCGATGCCCCATCCTTTCGAGGCGTTGTACCAGGTGAGGTTGGGGCGAGGGGAGACGCCGCCCGTGGAGGCGACGTTCAGAATGGCGCCTTGCCGCTCAGCCTTGAAATGCGGCAGCACCGCCCGCGCCCCATTGTAGATCGAGCGGATGTTGACATTGAAGATGCGATCGAACAGGCCTTCGTCCATATCCTCCATCGGCATCGGCGGCTGTCCGATGCCGGCATTGTTGACGAGGATATGCAGACCGCCGAACCGTGCCAGTGCCAGATCCCGCGCTGCGACGAGGCTATCGAGCGTGGCGACATCGCCGGCAAGCGGCACGACCGATCCGTCGTACTGCGCCGCTACGCGCTCCGCGGCAGCGAGGTCGCGGTCGACGAGAACGACCTGCGCACCTTCCTCTACGAATTTCCGAAGGATTCCTTCTCCGAAACCCGATCCGCCACCGGTGACGATCGCCACTTTTCCCTTAAGACGCATATCAAGATCCTCCATTTGCTTCAGCATCGGATAAGTCGGAGCGATTTCACAGTCCGATTATCTGAACGCCTTTTTAGGTTTCTTTATTTGTGTTGTGGCGATCTGATAGTGAATATCGACTGCAGAATGAAACTGGGAGACCGCGCCATGACACTGACTTTCGACGCCAAGCAGATGGCGGCTGAGCTTTACGACGGCGGCTTCCGGCCGATGTTCATCGGCGGCCAATGGGTTGCCGCCCAATCCGGTGAAGTCAGCGAGACCTATAATCCGGCAACAGGGGCGGTCCTTGCAACTGTTCCGCTCGCCGCCGCCGCCGATGTCGACCGCGCCGTTGCCGCGGCGCGTCGGGCTCTGGAAGGGCCGTGGTCGAGGTTCTCACCCTATGAGCGCCAGACGCTGCTGCTGAAAATCGCGGACTTGTTCGAGGAGAACTGGGAGCGTCTTTCGGTTTCCGACACGCTGAACATGGGCATGCCGATCATGCGCACGCTTGCCAACAAGCGGCGGGTCATCGGAATGCTGCGGTTTTATGCCGGCATGGCGACCGCGCTTCATGGCGAGGTGATCGACAATTCAATTCCCGGCGAGATCGTGACTTTCACCCGCCGGGAGCCGATCGGGGTCGTCGGCGCGATTATTCCCTGGAATGCGCCCACCGCGGCATCGATCTGGAAGATTGCTCCGGCGCTGGCGACAGGCTGCACGGTGGTGCTCAAACCTTCGGAGGATGCGCCACTCACCCCGCTGCTGATCGCCAAACTCATGCAAGAGGCCGGCGTACCGGACGGAGTGGTCAACATCGTCACCGGCAAGGGCTCGGTCGCCGGTGCCCGGCTGGCCGAACATCCCGACGTCAACAAGATCGTCTTTACGGGGTCTACCGTCACCGGGCAATCGATCGCCCGTGCCGCGGTCGGCAATCTGAAACGGGTTTCGCTCGAGCTTGGCGGCAAGTCGCCGGTGATCGTGTGCCGCGACGCTGACATAGACCGCGCCGTGCCGATCGCGGCCATGGCGGTCTTTGCCCATTCCGGACAGATCTGCATCGCCGGCTCGCGCTTGTTCGTGGCGCGCGAAATCCACGATGAGTTTGTCACCAAAGTCGGCGATTTTGCCCGCTCGCTGCGGATCGGTCATGGCATTGACGCTGATACCGATATCGGGCCGCTGATTTCTGCCCGTCAGGCGCAGGTCGTTGAGACCTTTATTGCATCCGGGCAGAGCGAAGGCGCCGCGCTGGTTGCGGGCGGCACGCGCCTTTCCGGTTCTCTCTACGATAAGGGAAACTTCATTGCCCCGACCGTGTTCGGCGATGTCAAGGACGAGATGAAAATCGCCCGCGAGGAGATCTTCGGGCCGGTCATTTCAGCCATGCCCTTCGATACGATCGATGAAGCCGTCGAGCGCGCCAATGCATCGCCTTATGGCCTGGCGGCTGGCGTCTTCACGCAGAATCTCGGAATGGCGCACAAGCTGGTGCGCCGCATCAAGGCGGGATCGGTCTGGGTGAACATGTATCATGCGCTCGATCCGGCCGTGCCCTTCGGCGGCATGAAGATGTCGGGTTACGGGCGTGAAGGCGGCATTGAGCACCTTCACGAGTATCTCGAAACCAAGGCCGTGTGGATACAGACCGATTAATTCAGCCCTCGCCGCGCAGATTGGTCCGAATGAGGGCGATAAGCTGTTCGGCATAGCGCTGCTGCACATAGCCACGAGTGGTGATGATGCCGACAGCCCGCCGGGCGTTGGGATTGTCGAGCGGCACGACGCGGATGCGGCGGTCGACATTCCGCCCGAGCGCGATGCCTGGCACGATCGATACGCCGAGCCCTGACGAGGCAAGGGCCAAGGCGGTCTGCGCGCTTTCGACTTCGTACTGAACATTGAGATCGATGCCTTCCTCGCGTGTCAGTCGATCGACGAGGCCGCGAACGGCGGTTTTGCGATTGAGCATGATCAGCGGGAACTGGGTGATTGCGTCGAGCCGGATCGTCTTTTCACCCGCATAGAGTTCTTCAGGGATGCAGGCGACGAGCGGATCGTCAATGATCGATTCGAAATGGAAGTCGTTGAGGTTGGGCACCTCCGGGCCGATGTAGAATTCCACCTCTTGCTGCTGTAGCATGGCAAGCGCTGCCTGTGGCGGGGTTTCCTGCACCTCGACCACGCTGCGTGGATAACGCAGCTTGAAGGTCGACAAGATGTCGCCGAGGCGGCTGGTGGCAAGGGTCGGGGCGCAAGCGATCTGGATTTTTCCTTTGCGACGGGCGGCCAGTTCCGTCAGCTTGTCTAGGCTTGCCTGCACATCGGCCATGGCCCGCCCAATCTCCTCGAATAGCGCCTGGCCCTCGTTGGTGAGATTGACCCTCTGCGGCGTGCGTGTGAACAGGCTGAGGCCTATCTGCTCCTCGAGATCCTTGATCTGCATGCTGACTGCAGAAGGCGATCGGTTGCTTTCTTCCGCAGCCTTCCGAAAGCTTCCGGATTCCGCTGCAAGAAGAAAGGTTTGCAGCAATTTCAGATTGATATTCGGCATGATTATTATGGTCTCACTTGCGCCGATCGATACCGATCGACCCCTCCGAACGTCAGCATATTCCGCCATGCGATCATGACAAGATCGACCGTAGAAAAAAGCCGCCTGCGATGCTCGGCGCAAGCGACCTATTGAGATGCCTGAATTGGGAGGGGATCAATGAACGGCTGCAAACATGATTTTCTCTTCGGAGGCATCCGATGCCATCATTTCTTCGACAACACGGCCGCGCTTGACCACGAGAATTCGATCGGAAACGGCCATGATTTCCGGCAGGTAGGAGGAGATGACGACGACGGCCATGCCATTGTCGGCGAGATCGCTGATCAGCTGATGAATCTCGACAATGGCGCCGACATCGACGCCGCGCGTCGGCTCGTCGAAAATGATCAGTTTCGGTTTCTGGATCAGCGATTTGGCGATCACCACCTTCTGCTGATTTCCGCCTGATAGCTCGATCATCCGCGCCTGATCGTTGATTTGCTTGAGCCGAAGCCGAGCGCCCCAATCGGCGACCAATTCCTTGGCTCGCGCCAGCGAGACGATCGAGAACGGGTTGACGCCATTGGACAATTCACCGATCTGCAGGTTCTCGCCGCCGGTCATCGTCTCGAAGAAGCCATCGAGCTTGCGGTCCTCGGTAACATAGACGATGCCGTCGAGCATGGCCGGCCGCGGGACGCGGTAGCGCACCGACTTGCCGAAGAGCCGGATTTCGCCGCCATGAAACAGGTTCCGCTTCATCACGCCGGAGATCACTTTGGCCATCTCCGTTCGGCCGGCGCCGACAAGCCCGAACATGCCGGTGACCTGGCCTGCGAAGACGGAGAAGGACGAGTTCCGCACCAGGCCGGCGCAGGACAAATTCTCCACCGACAGGACCTTTTCGCCATAGCTGCGAGGAACGCGCTTTGCCGATCCGTGCAGAGTTTCGGAAAGGTTGCGGCCCACCATCGCCTGGACGATGGAATTGCGGCTGAAGTCTCCAGCCTTGCCGGTGGCGACGATTTCACCATCGCGCATCACCGTGATGCGGTTGGCGACCTGCAATGCTTCCTCGAGCGCATGGGTGATGAAGACTATCGCCACCCCGGCCTTGACCAGCCGGCCCACGAGATTGAAGAAATGGCGTTTTTCCTCTGGTGTCAGCGTCGCCGTCGGCTCGTCGAAAATAATGACCTTCGCCTTGTGATGCACAGCTCGGGCGATTTCGACCATCTGCTTATGGGCTGCGCCGAGCGTGCTCACCTGCGCGGTCGGATCGACCTGAAACCCCATGCCGACGAGGAACTGCCGGGCCTGGATGTTAAGACCGCGCAGACGGTTGAATAGCTTTTCCTCGCCCAAATAGAGGTTCTGTGCCACGGTCATTGCCGGCACCAGGTTGGTTTCCTGGAACACCATGGCAATGCCCGCCTTCAGGGCTTCCGATGGCGAACCGAAATCCACCTCGCGGCCATCATAAGAGAGCTTACCCTCGCTGAGGCGATAGACCCCGGACATAACCTTGGTCAGCGTCGACTTTCCCGCGCCGTTTTCGCCAAGGAGCGCATGGATCTCACCCGGCTCAAGCGTGAAATCGACATTGCGGAAGGCCGCTATGCCGCCGAAGGTCTTGGTCGCATTTGTGAATTCGATGATATTGCCCATGTCAGCCTCGCTGCCCGTTCGCCGCACCGAAAAGCCTGAGGACCTTGGAGCCGCCGCGCGACGCCACGATCAGGTCGTCGCCATGTTCGCAGGCCGCCACAGTTCCGTGCGCCTTGCCGTCGGCGCGCGAATGAAAGCTCGCCAGCGGCCGCATCTGCGAGTCGCAATTGACAACAAGCCCGTAAGAGCGGGTCACGGCATAGGGTTTAAGGACGCCCATCTGCTTGAGCTGGCTGCCCTGCATTGGTTCCTGGTAAGAGCTCCAGGAACTCAGTGACGGCGCCATCCAAAACGCCTCCGGAACCTCTGCAAGCATGCGTTCGCGATAGCGATCCTCGCGTAAAATGAATTCCACCAGTTGGTTGCGCGTCGAATAAAACGTCAGCCAGTAGCCTGCATCGACGGCAGGGGCGATGCGTGCCGGGTAGGCGGGCAGGTGTTCGAGCGCGTTTTCAACCTGTCCGGAAGCGAGATCGATCGATATGACCCGGTGTCGCCACGCCTCGCTGACGAAGATGCGGTTGGAGCCGGTTGTCGCCACGCCTGCCGGCCAGGCAAGATCCGACTTTACGAGATCGACCTTGCGCGCGCCCAGATCGATCTTCAAAAGGCTGCCGGAACAGCCCTTCTGCATGAGATCGCGTCGCCAGCCGGAGACGCCTGATGTCGTCGAGCCGTTGGCGACGAGCAACGTATCGTTGTTCAGGAAGGTCAGCGCCGTCACGCAATCAAGGTTTACATTGGCCGTGCTCTTGAAAGCCGCGCCGTCATGGGCGCCGCCACGGATAGCGACGCCTTCGCCATCGAGTGCGACTGCCGTCATGCCGCGCGCCGTGGCGAGCGCCGTGATATCCTGAGGAAAGCTGGCAACCTCCTCCATACCGCCATTGGGCTGGATGCGCAGGAGGCGCTTGCCGCTCGAAACGAGAATGCCCTTGGGTGTCGATATCAGGTTGTCCGCTGCTTCGAGCAGCGTAAGCGTCTCTGCCTCTTCCAGCTTCTGGTTCGGTAAAAGTGGTCCGTCGAAAGTCGGGACGGTGACGGCCCAGGCGCCGCGGCCCAGGAAGCGGTCGAGGAATTCTCCGAATGGTCTCATGCCGGTTTGCCCCAGTAGGAATCGGTACTGAACCAGGTCTTGTCAGCTCCCGGCAGCGGGAGCGTACCCATGCGGTTATTGAAGATGCCGCAGAGATAAAGCATGCCCTTGTGCTCGCGCATCGACGTAATCATCGGATGCTTTTCGCCCGTCTGATCCCAGAAGCTTTCGAGGATTTCGCCTTTTTCATTAAAGCGCAGCACGCAGCCGGTGTTGAGATTGGGCATCAGCCAGGCGTCTTCGGACACGCGCCGTGCCATCCGCCGGCGAAAGCCGGGCATTTCCAGCGACAGATCGAGCGCGGGTGTCCGCATGCCCATCAATGCCAGCCAATAAGTGCCGTCGGACGCGCGGTTTATGTTGTCGGGATAGCCCGGCAGGCCCTCAATCACCCGTTCGAGCTTGCCGGCCTTGGGTCCGGTGAAATAATAGCGGTTGATGCGGCACGCCCAGCTTTCGGCAAACAGGACCGATTGTCCGTCGAAGGATGTGCAGACGCCGTTCGGGAATACGAGATTGGAAATCAACGTCCGGGTAACGCCGCTTGCCGTGTCGTGAACGATGATGCGGCCGTTGCCACGGCTTTCAAGCGCATCGGCATACCAGTCGTGCATTTCAAAGCGCACGGTCGCTTCGGAAAATACGATCCGCCCATCGGGAAGGATGTCGCAGTCGTCGGCGAGTTTCATCGTGCTGTCGTCGACGACCGATGTCAGGCTGCGATTTGTCTCGGCCGTGAGAAGCTTCGCTTCGCCCGCCGGAGACACCTGATAAAGGCCCATGCCGGCGACGCAGACGACGAGATTGCCCTGCCGGTCGAAGGCCATGCCGAGCGGTGCCCCGCCGATATGGGCAAAGACCTCACGGCGGGTATAGTCGGGCGGATAAAAGCGCAGGATCTCGCCTTGGCGGCTTCCGGTGTAGAGCCGGTCTTCCCGGTCGAAGATCACGTCCTCGGCGCCGTCAAGGATGCCAAGTCCGATCACGCCGACATCCTTCAGGCGATCATTGACCGCCATCGGCATGCCCGGGGCGGTGGAAACCGCCTCCGGCATCTTGGCAAAGGTGGGCGAGATATAGACGCTACGCAGGATCTTGTGGCGATTTTTAACCCATCGGACATCGAGGAAGACCGAGGCAAGCAGCACGAAGCCCAGGGTCAGGTCGTTGACCGGGCCGGGTACGGCAAGCGTCAGCAGGCTGTTGGAGAGGACGAGGACGAAAACGACACCCATCAGGGCCTTCGCCACCGAGCCGCGTCCGCCACCGAGGGAAATGCCGCCGAGGACGGTGGCGGTCAGCGCCTGGAGTTCGAGGCCGGAGCCAATGTCGGAGGCTGCACTGCCGATGCGGGCGCAGAACAGGAAGGCGGCGAGCGCGACGAACACGGAGCAGACCACGTAGGCGCTGAACACGGTCAAGCGCACGTTGATGCCGGCATTGTAGGCCGATCGACGAGCGCCGCCGACGGCGAATAGCCGCCAGCCGTAGCGGCCGCGCGACAGCACGATGTGCAGGATGATCGCGACGATGACAAAGAAGGCGAAGGACACGGGTATGCCGCCGATGCGACCAAGGCCCAGATAGTCGTAGAGTGGCGAATCCGGAGAGCTGGTCACCAACGCCGTCGAGACCTGCGGAAAGATGATCTCAAAGGTCGAGCGAAAGATGATCAGCGTGACGAGCGTGGTCAGGAAGGCGCGCATCCGCAGAATGCCCACCATGAAGGCATTGATCGCCCCGCAGGTCGCGCCGACGGCCAAGGTGGCGGCAAGCCCGACACCGAAGCTCCATTGGGCGACATTCATGCCGTAGAGCGCGGCCAGGACAGTGAGGGCGAAGGTCGATCCGATCGAAAGATCGATGCCGCCCGATATCATGACGATCGTGAGCCCGAGCACGATCAGACCCAATTCAGCGGTTTGGCCGCTGAGATTGGTCAATGTCGCGACGTCGAAGAATCCCGGGACGATCGACCCAAAAATTGCACACAGCAGGATCAGCGCGAAAAAGGGAATGACGCTGTCGATCCATTTCTTCGCAAGGATTTCCCCGACCACGTGGTCGGGGAGGACGCGATAGCGCAATCGTATCAGGCTTTCAGCCATGCTCATCTGTTCGTTCCGTTACTTGAGCTCGTCGAGCTTCCAGCAGTTTCGGCCGCTTGCGTTGGTTTTGTCGACGCGGGTTATCGGCCCGAAGAAGATCGTCTTTTCGCTGCCGGCCTGGCGATCGGGATGCTGCAGAAGCTCGGAAATCTGCTGGGCGGCGATTTCGCCCTGGATCGGCGCGTTGAAATTGTAGATCACGTCCAGGAGGCCGTTCTTGATGCTTTGGCAGCCGGTATCGCTGCCGGCACCGTTGGTGACGATCGTTACCTGGTCCTGCTTGCCGGCTGCGGCGACCGCAGCACCCGCGCCGACCTCGGCGTTGTCCCAGATGCCCATGATCCCACAAAGGTCGGGATGCTGCTGCAAAACGGTCTCAGTGATCTGGCGGGCCTTTTCGCTGGAATAATCGGCAGGCTGGTCGGAGACGAGTTGCAGTTCGGGGTATTGCTTCAGGATTTCGTCTATACCGGTGCGCATGAAGATGTTGGCGGCTCCGGTCTGCACGCCTGCGAGCCAGACGACCTTGTGCGACGGCGCCTTGGGACCGGTGCAGGCCTTGGCGAGCTCCGTCATCTCCAGCTTGCCCATTTCGATCCAGTCATTGCCGACATAGCTGTCGGTCTGGGTCGCTGATTGCATGTTGACCTGCAGCACCTTGATGCCGGCTTGTTGCGCTTGCTTGAGCAGGCGGGCATAGGTCTGCACATCGGGATTTTGAACGATGAGCAGGTCCGGCTTTTCGGCGATCGCACCCTGCATGGCGCGAATACCGGCATTGGTGTCGCCATTGGGGTCACGCACTTCAAGCTTGAAGCCGTAGCGGGCGGCGTGCCGCTGCCAGACGGCGACCCAGGCCTGGTTGAGATCGAACCCTTGAGAGATCGGCACGAAAATGACCTTCTTGCCTTTCATCGAGTCGATATAGGCTTGGCGACCGACCTGGTCGGTCTCCTGCGCCGATGCGATGGTAGAAGCCGTGAAGAGTGCGGCGGCGCCGAGGCCGACGACCATCAGTATTTTCTTGAGAACCGTCATAGTTTCCTCCCTATTGGACGTCTCGAGATTTTAGATATCCCCGCTTTGCGAGGTCTGCTCATCCCGTGGATTGATGATCGCATCGATGGCAAGCGCACTTAGCAGAATGATGCTCTTTATGAGGTTCTGGCTGGTGTAGCTGAAGTTCAGGATCGTCATGCCATTGGTGAGAATGCCGACCAGGATCGTGCCGACAATGACGTTGCGCACCCCGCCTTGCCCGCCGGACAGGCCGATGCCGCCAAGCACAACCACCAGAAGCACATCGTAGATCAGGCTGGAATTGTAGAGGCGGGTGTTGATGCCGGTCACAAGGCCCGTCATGATAAGGCCAGCGGTAAAGGCAATCAGCGCACTGATGACATATTGCGTAACGATGATCGGTCGTGTCGGCAGACCCATGTTGCGCGCCGCGCTCGGATTGTCGCCGGTCGCGTAGACCAGTCGCCCGAAGCGTGTTTTCCTGAGAAACAGGCCCATGATCGCCGTCACCGCGCCGAAGATGACAACCGAAGCCGGAATCCCAAATACCGCTCCGGATCCGATCCATTTCAGCCAGGCGACATTGTTGGGCGCATAAAGCACGTCGGAGGCAAAGACGATCCGGCCCGAACCATAGACGGAGGAAGCGATGGCGAGCGTCGCGAAGATCGGGGGGATGTCGGCAAAGGCTATCATGATGCCGGTAAAGAGGCCGATCAAGGCGACAAGCACCGCGCCTATCAGGACCGCCAGCGTGAAATCGATGCCCCAGGACGAAATCCAGATGCTGAATGCGACGCCGACGACCATGACGGCGACCATGGTCAGGTCGATGCCGCGCCCGACCACGACAAACCCCATGCCCACCGCCAGCGTGCCGAGGATGGATACATTCTTCAGGAGGGCGACGATGTTGCCTTCTGACAGAAAGTTGTTGAGGCTGATGGAGAAAATCAAAAACAATAAGATCGAAATGCCGACAACAACGGCTTCCTGGCTCAGCTTGATAGGCTTCTTAGGCGTACCGCCGCTCGTCGTGCCGGCGCTCTTGCTGCCGCTCACCATATGCCTCCCCTCGACCGCGAGATCGTTCCCCGTCTGGTCACAGATCACTCCTCTCAGACCCTGTCCGGGCCGAGCCTCCGACAACAACCATCTTCCTTGAATGTCAGTTGAGCAATTTCGTTTTTCTGAAACGCTGTTCAGTTCCGAGCACCAGATGGGGGCGGCGTTTGCGTGGAAAGGATCGATCTGAAACCGGAGAAACGGAAAAATCCGCGATCGAGATGATGTGTGCGGTGGTCTTTCAGACCAAGTCCGATTTCAACCGTGAATTTCGCCGTGTAACGGAGATTGCGCCTCTGGACTGGCGCAAGAAGACCGTTTCGAGGCAGTAGGGGCAAAAGTACCAGATCGCGATCGAGTACGAGCTAGAATGCGTTTGAGGTCGAGTTTTTGCGCGTCCTGTTCTTGTTGGCGGCATGAACACGAACACCGAACAAAATCGCAAACTCGCCGAAACGCTCAGGTCATTGTCTCTTGAGCCTTCGTTCCAAACGGTGGAGCCGCCGGTCAAGAAGAGCTGGCGGCTTGTCCTCTCAAGTGCCATGCTCGCCCTTGGCGTCAGCGCGATCGCGGTCGCTTTCTTCTGGCCGGATATTGCACCTCGTATCAAAGCGGCACTGCAATCGTCGCCGGAAATCACGACGCCGCAGGGCATGGCGCAAACCGACGACAAACCAAGTGTTTCATCCATCCAGGCGGCTTCCGGCATTGGTTCGCCCATCCCTTCCGCCAATTCGCCCAAACCGGCATCAGCGCCCGAGATAACCGGGTCCGGTTTCGTCGTCGCACCGCGCATCGTGACGGTCTTTTCCAAATATGAGGGAGAGATCGCATCGGTTGGCGTCAGTATCGGCGATCGCGTCGAAGCCGGGCAGATCATCGTCAAAATCGATGATGTCAACGCTGATTTCTCACTGGAACAAGCCAAGGCTGACAGCGATGCCACCAAGCTTGTCCTTGACGGAAAGATCCTGGCGCTCAAGCAGGCCGACAGCTCGCTGCAACGCAATGCGACGCTCTCTGCAAAGAGCGCTGTCTCGATCCAGTCCGTCGAGGAGGCGCAGACAGCCAGAGATACGGCGCTGAATGCGGTCGATCAGGCACGTCAAAGTTATACCAGGGCCCGACTCGGCGTGCAGATCGCGCAAGAGCATGTTGATGCGTTGACCGTCAGAGCCCCGATCTCGGGCACGGTGACGCGGCTCGACGCCCGTGTCGGCAGCCGGGTGCTGGCCCGTGTGGACAGTATCAAGGAAAACGAAAGCCTGCTGACGATTACCGATACCAGGAGCCTGGTGATCGACGCCGACGTGGCCGAGACCAATATCGGCGAGCTTCGACCTGGCCTTCGCGGCGAGGCTGTCCTCGACGGCTTCCCGGACAAGCCTTTCGCGATCGAGATCCTGCAGTTATGGCCGGTCGCCTCGGCGGAGAAAGGCACGATCACGCTGCGCCTTGCGCTCGTCAATCCACCCGACGGTACCATGCCGAACATGGCCGCCCGCATTCGTATTTCGACCGTTCCAGCACAACAGCCAGGAGACACTCCTCGATGACCGCCTCTACAAGCAAAGAGCCATACATCGTGCTCAACAGCGTCAAGAAGGGATACAAGATAGGGACCGAGACCGTACCGATCTTTTCCAATCTCGACCTGCAGATCGCCCGCGGCGAGTTTGTCGCGATCATGGGGCCTTCCGGATCCGGAAAATCGACGCTGCTCAACATGCTATCGGGTATAGACAAGCCGGATCAGGGTCGCCTGCGCGTTGGGGTCAGCAACCTTGACCAGATGGGAGAGGCGGCTCGCTCCTCCTGGCGTGCCCACAACATGGGCATCGTCTTCCAGTTCTATAACCTCCTGCCGATGCTGAACGCGGCCGAAAACATCGAGCTGCCACTTCTACTGAAGCCGCTTTCGTCGAGGGAGCGCCAGGCCCGCGTTGACAAGGTTCTGGATCTCGTAGGTCTTTCGGGTCGCCAGAAGCAGTATCCAAAGCTGATGTCGGGCGGCCAGCAGCAGCGCGTCGGCATCGCTCGGGCGATCGTCGCGGATCCGGCATTGCTGCTCTGCGACGAGCCCACAGGCGACCTCGACCGCCGGTCGGCGGACGAGGTGCTGGAAATGCTGCGTTTTCTGAACCGCGAACTCGGCAAGACCATCATCATGGTGACCCACGACCCGCAGGCTGCAAGCTATGCCAGCCGAACGCTTCATCTCGACAAAGGTGAATTCGTCGAAGAGCGGAGGGCGGACGCATGACGTTCCTCGATCTCGTGCGAAAGAGCGCGTGGCGAAAGCCGCTGCGCACAATATTGCTGATGGTCAGTGTCGCCACGGCCTTTCTCATCTACGGCCTGACGGCGAGCTTCATCGACGGTAGCCAGGGCTCGTCAGCAGCCAGCGAGGACATTCTTGGGGTCATGAGTGCGGCCGGCCGCGCCCAGCCGCTACCAATTTCCTACCTGAACCGGATCGGTACCGAACCGGGCGTGGCCGCCGTCGGCTATATGTCGCGCCTTCGCGGCTTTGCGACGGTCGAAAAGAACATCATTCCCGTGAGTGCCGCCGAACCTGCACGGCTCTTCAGCTCGAACGGCAAGGAGCTCGGGCTGACGTCGGATTTGATGAGCGCACTCAGCAAGGACCGCAGTACCGTCCTCGTCGGCCGGGCGCTTGCCGACGCGCAAGGCTGGGTCGTCGGCCAGAAGATCGCCGTCACCAGCTTCGATACGACAAAGCAGGATGGCAGCCGCGACTGGTCTTTTGAAATCGCCGGCATCTTCAACGGCGAAAACGCCTCCACCGACACCTATTTCGTCGTCGCTCAATACGACTATGTCAATGCGCTCAGAGCCCGCAACAAGGACACGGTCGATGCCTTCATCGTTAGACCTCAGCCAGGTGTTCAGACAGGAGAACTTGCCTCAAGGATAGATCAGCTGTTTGCCAATTCGGCGGCGCCGACACAGACCAGGTCGGAAAAGCAGTTCCTCGAGACCTTCCTGCGGCAATATGCCGATATCGGATTGATCGTCAACATGGTGGTCGGGGCGGCATTTATCACGCTGCTCATGATCGTCGGCAATACCATGGTCTTTGCAGTTCGAGAGCGCACCTTCGAGATCGGCATGCTGAAAACCTTGGGCTTTTCCGGCTCCTGGATCATGGCGCTGATCCTTGGCGAAACATTCTTCATATTCGTGGTCGGCGGCATCATCGGCCTCATGCTTGCACTGTTTGCAACGGTCATCACGGGACCTGCGATCGGCCTCGTCTTTTCCAATGCAATTCTTGCAAAGGCCCTGGCGATGGTCACCCTGTTGGCGCTTGTGACCGGTGCCCTTCCGGCGCTCAACGCGCTCAGGATCCCGATAATCTCCGCATTCAGAACGAGGTAGATTCATGTCCTCCAATGCCAAGCAAGCATTCGTCATGATCAGGGCGAACCTGTTCAGCCTGCCGCGACGCATCTCCATCTCCGCCTCGATGGTTCTTTCCGTGGCGCTCGTCGTCTGCGTTCTCGCAGGCTTCCTGGCCATGGCAAAGGGTTTCGAGATGGCCCTGCACAGTGCCGGCTCCAGTTCCGTTGTGGTCGTTCTAGGCGGCGGCATCAACCAGGAGGTCGGCTCCGATGTTCCGGCCTCAGTCATTCGCACCCTGGCTGCAATGACCGATGACATCGGCGTGACCCGAGACGTCAGCGGCATGCCGATCTTCTCGCGCGAAATCGTCGTTGCGGTCGATGCCAAATCGAACGGGTCGGACGCGGGCCGGACCTTGGCCCTTCGTGGCATGGATCAGTCCGGTCCCTCTATCCGTGACCATATTGCCTTGTCGACCGGCCGTCTGTTCATACGCGGCTCGCGCGAGATTGTCGTTGGGAACCGACTCGCGCAACAGCTCGGAATATCGATCGGCAGCATCGTGCGGCTCGGCTCGGTCGACTGGACGGTGGTCGGCCTGTTCTCGGCGCGAGGCAGCGCCTTCGAGTCCGAGATCTGGGCCGATCTCGACGCGGTTCGATCGGCCTTCGACCGGCAGGGGCAGATCCATAGCCTGCGCTTGCGTCTTGCCAATCCCGCCTCATTGCCACGGCTTCAGGCCAAGCTCGACACAATAAGGACGACCCCGCTGCGCGCCGTTGTTGAGGCTGATCTCTATGCGGCGCAATCGGCCCGCACCGCCAGCCTCATCCGGCTGTTCGGCTGGCCGCTTGCGCTGTTGATGGCAGTCGGAGCGACGGCCGGTGCGCTCAACACAATGATGAACTCCGTGTCGGACCGTACCGTCGAGATCGCCACGGTCCGGGCACTCGGCTTCAGCCGAATATCCACGTTTCTCGGCACATGGGTGGAGGCGATCGTGCTTGCCGCACTTGGCGTTGCGTTCGGACTGCTGGCATCCTGGCTGGCCTTCAATGGCTGGCAGGCAAGCACGGTCGGTGCCAACGGTGCGCGTATGGCGTTCCAGCTTTCCGTAACCGGCGATGTGATGGCGACGGCCGGTCTGCTCGGACTTGCAATCGGCATTATAGGCGGCGCAGTGCCGGCGATCGTCGCCAGCCGGCTTCCCTTGACCGCCGCGCTTCGGTCGAGCGGATAAGCTCTCGAGCTCGACGGTCGTCGCGCAACACCATTAATACCTCAGCAGGGGCTCTGACCCGCGCAGCAGCCAGAGCCCTTATCATCGCCCGACGTGATCGACGCCCAATCGCAATCCCGGAGCGCACGAGATACCAGATAATGCCATCAGCCTCGGTCGAAAGGGGGCACTCCGATAAAGCTTTTTTGCAGGTCGCCGGTTCGATTAGGTTCAAGAGCTGGCAGCCTCCGATTTGAGTGGAGGTGACAAGCTCAGTCCGCTTTCGGCGGCGGACAGCGCTCCCATTTCTGCTAAGCGCTCAAGTCTCATGTTCCGTGGCATTTTCTCCCAGAGCCAGAAACGACGCCTTGATCCAGCCAGCGAAAGCGCGAACAGCCACCGATGGCAGCGTAGTCTTCGGTAAAAGCAGGTGAAAAGCGTGACGGACGATTGGCTGTGCGTCGACTGGCTGGACGAGGCTACCGTTGGATAGAAATTTCTCGATCAACGGTGGGCCGATCAGAGCGAATCCCTGGCCGTCAAGAGCTGCCTGAACAAGACTTGTGTACGAGTTAAGCGTGATGCCTGCGCGGGCCTTCGCCATGTCGAGGCCTTGTGCGCGAAACCAGGACGACCAGCGTGTCTGTTCATCGTATGGACCTTCCAAATGCAAGAGGGGCTGTTTCAGGAGATCCGACGGCTGGAAACGTGTGCCTTCGGGTAGAAATGTGCTTGTGCATGTCGGAGCAATCGCCTGCCTCGCGAGAAAGGTTGCGTCCGCTCCATCAAAGGGCGGGACGCCATAGCGAATGGCCACATCGATATTGTCCTCGAACCCAAGATTTCCGTCGGAAACGATGAAACGAAGCTCGATGTCGGGATGCAGGGTCCGAAATTCGCCGAGTCTTGGCGACAGCCAGTATGTCATGAAGCCGGGCGTGGTTCCGACATTGACGACATTGCTTTCCGCACGTTTGCTGATCTCGGTGGTCGCCCGCAGGGCACGTTCCAAAGCGTCGGAAATTGCAAGGTGATAGCGTTCGCCCTCTCGCGTTAGCTTCACCGACCGCTGCAGGCGCTGAAACAGGATTATCCCGAGGAATTTCTCAAGCGCCTGGATTTGCTGACTGACGGCGACACGTGACACGTTGAGTTCGCTTGCTGCCCTCGTAAAGCTGAGATGACGCCCGGCAGCCTCGAAAGTGATCAAAAGATTCGGTGGTGGCAACTTGTAACGAAGTCTTTGCATAAAGCTGAGGTTACGCATGACGTAGGAATTAAGCAACTTGTTATCTCCTAGTCACTCCGTAATCTCTCCCCTGGAAAGCAAGAGAACGACTGAGAACCGATCGCGTACATGCCCGAATACTTTGCGCGGACGGTCATCGGCAAAAGCCAATGGGGAACAAAAAATGAAATCATTTCTTGCAGTTGTGGGTTTGGTCGGCGCGGGCCTTTTCGCGAGCATCTCTTCCGCTAGCGCCGCCTGCGGAACGGTGACGATAACGGAAATGAACTGGTCATCCGCTGCAGTCGTAACGGCGGTATCGAGCTTCCTGATGGAACAGGGCTACGGCTGCACGGTGAAGAAGGTTCCGACCTCGACGGTGCCTGCGCTCACCTCGCTTGCCGAGACGGGTCAGCCGGACATCCTGACCGAAGTCTGGCCGGGTGTCGCCGATGTTTACTACAAGCTGGAAAAAGAAGGAAAGATCGTCAAGGTCGCCAACGTTCTATCCGATGGCGGTGTCGATGCATGGTGGATCCCGGAATATTTAGCGGAACAACATCCCGAATTGAAGACGATCGACGGTATTCTTGCGAATCCGAAGCTGGTCGGCGGCCGTTTCAACAATTGCCCTGTCGGTACTGGTTGCCGCACCTCAAGCGACAATCTGGCTAAGGCCTTCGAGCTCGAAAAGCACGGCATCCAGGTTTTCAACCACGGATCGCTCGAGACGCTCGCCGCGTCGATCGCATCGGCGTACGAGGCCAAGGCACCTTGGTTTGGCTATTACTGGGCACCGACCAGCGTGCTCGGAAAATACAAGATGGTCGCGGTCGACATGGGGCCAGTCGATGCCGAGAAGGCCAAGTGCAACGCCACGGTCGATTGCGCGACCCCGAGCAAGACTGGTTGGCCGAAGGCGACCGTCCTGACTACGATGGCCAAGCCGTTCTATGACAAGAACCCGGAACTGGTGGCGCTGATGAGCAAGGTCACCTTCAGCAACGAGGTCATGAACGGACTTCTCTCATGGCAGGAAGAGAACAAGGCCTCGGCCGACGAGACGGCCGTTCACTTCCTGACGACCTACAAGGACGTCTGGCCAAACTGGCTGTCCGACGACGCCAAAACCAAAATCGCCGCCATTATCAAGTAAGGCGCGTCGCGGGCCTGCCGGCACCCAGGTGCCCGGAGGGCCCCTTGTCGCATCGGGCCGGCCTAAAGACGTGCCCGGTTCCGGATGATGCTCCTTACGGAGGTGGACCATGGCGTTCTACGCTGGACTTTTTGATGGGCTGGGGCTTCGCAACTGGTGCAATGCCGGTGCGGGCAGCGGTCCGATGAGCATGGCGGAACTGCTCAAGCGAGCCAAGGAGGCCAACGATACGTCCGGCCCATCGCTCATGGACGCACCGTTTCCGTCCCTCGATGCCCTACATGATGCCTGTCAGGCGATACCGCGCACGCGTGACCTGACGTCAGGTATCGAGAGCACTTTTCTGTATCTGCGCGTCGGCTTGAAGACGGTGCTAGATCCGCTGACGCAGCCGCTGTCATGGCTTCTGGATTTCTCGCTGCACGTCGTGGACGTCGTTCCCTGGTGGGTTCTGGTTATCGCGCTCTTGGTGATCGTCTATCTCGCATCACGCTCCTGGGCCATCCTTGGTCTCGTGACGGCCAGCCTCCTGACGCTGGGTTTCGTGGACCACCTGCATTACGCTTTGCAGACGATGGTGATCGTGTTCGCCTGTACGCTCATCTGTATCGTTATCGGCATTCCCCTAGGGGTCATGATGTCGAAGAGCAAGCGCATGGAGCGGTTTTCGCTGCCAATCCTCGACATGCTCCAGACGCTTCCATCCTTTGTCTACTTGATCCCGCTGATCTTCCTGTTCTCGGTCACCGAGTCGAAGCTCTACGGGATCGCGATCATTCTTTACGCCGTCGTGCCGGTGATCCGGTTGACCAACCTCGGCGTCCGGATGGTCGACGGCAATGTCGGCGAGGCGGCTGACGCATTCGGTCTCGATCCGTGGCAGAAGCTGATAAAGGTCGAGCTGCCACTCGCGCTTCCAAGCATCATGGCCGGCGTCAATCAGACGATCATGATGTCGCTGTCCATGGTTGTGATTGCGTCACTCGTGTCTGCGCCTGGTCTCGGCGTTCTCGTGCTGCGCGGCATCAACAATCTCGAACTCGGTGTCGGCCTCGTCGCGGGTTTCGGCATCGTCCTCTTGGCCATCAATTTCGATCGCGTCAGCAAGGCGTCCATGTCGCGCGTAAACTCCACTCTCCAACATCGAGGGGGAGGCCATTGACCGACCAACCGAAGATATCGATCCGTAACCTCTACAAGATATTCGGCTCCGAGCCGCAGGAGATGGTGCCGCATGTTCGGGCCGGTATGGGAAAGGCGGAGCTGCTTGACAAGCACGGCCACGTTCTCGGCCTGCAGGACATCAATGTCGACATGAAACGCGGTGAGATTACCGTTATCATGGGCTTGTCCGGGTCGGGAAAATCGACGCTGATCCGCCACATCAACGGGCTGATCAGGCCGACCGCTGGCGAGATCCTGCTCGACGGCATTAATGTAGCGGAGCTGACGGGCGCGCCATTGCGCGAACTTCGTCGCTTCCGTATGTCCATGGTTTTCCAGAACTTCGCGCTGATGCCGCACATGCGGGTGCAGCAGAATGTGGAAATGGCGCAGCGCGCTCGCGGCGATAGCGAGGGTGACGCGCGGAAAAACGCCCTGAAATGGCTGGAGCGGCTGGGCCTCAAGGGCTTCGAGAATTACTATCCGCAACAACTGTCCGGCGGCATGCAGCAGCGCGTCGGCATCGCCCGCGCGCTGGCTTCGAATTCGGACGTCATGCTGATGGACGAGGCCTTCTCGGCACTCGATCCGCTCATCCGGACGGACATGCAGAACCTTCTGCTCGAGCTGCAGGAAGAACTCGACAAAACGATCGTCTTCATCACGCACGATCTCGATGAATCCCTGAAGATTGCCGATCATCTGGTAATCCTGAAGGACGGCGTCATCGTGCAACAGGGAGAGCCGCAGAAGATTATCCTCAGTCCGGCAGATGCCTACATCGAGAAATTCGTTAACGACATCAATCTGGCGCGCGTAATGCGCGCTGAATCGATCATGACGCCCGGGGTCGTGACGAACACCCATGTAGACGGACAGGTCGATGCCGAGGACAATCTCGAACACCTGATCGCCCTGTCGCAAGGCGATGTCGCCAGATCCTTCGTGGTCTTGAAGGATGGCGTCCCGGCGGGGGTGGTCAAAATGGCCGATGCCTTCAAGGCGCTGGTGCCGCGCAGGGCGCGCAAGGCGCAATCCGCCGAGCCGCCTCGCGACGATCAGCAACAGCAGGAGCATGCTCTTTGAAATACCTCGATCATTTCTATATCGACGGTCGCTTCGTCACCACGGACGGCCGGGCACGACGCGACGTCATCAACCCCGCGACGGAAGAGGTTGCCGGAACGATCGCGATGGGGACGGCGGAAGACGTCGATCTTGCGGTGAAAGCGGCGCGCCGTGCCTTTGCAACCTACAGCCAGTCGTCCCGCGAGGAACGGCTGACGCTGTTTCGTCGGGTGCTGTCGATCTTCGACGAACGCGCCGAGGAACTGGCGCAGCTGACGACGCTCGAGATGGGCGCGCCGATCACCTTTGCGCGGGAGGCTCAAATCGCCGGCTCGCGCGCGCATATAGCCGATGCGATCCGGATCCTCGAATATTACGAATTCGAACGTATGGCCGGACCGACCTTGCTGTCGCTGGAGCCCGTCGGTGTCTGTGCGCTGATCACGCCGTGGAATTTTCCGGTACTCCAGATCGTCACCAAAGTCATGCCGGCGCTTGCGACCGGCTGTGCGGTGGTGCTGAAGCCGAGCGAATACGCGCCGATCAGTCCGATGCTGTTTGCCGAAATCCTGCACGATGCCAACGCGTATGCTCGTGCCGCGTCACCTGCAGGAGAAGGCGATTGAATATGCCCGACAGGCTGCGCGGTCCGTCGTGCTAGGCGACGTCACGGACGATCGTGTCATGCTCGGCCCGGTCATGAACGAGCGCCAATACGAGCGGGTGATTTCGCTGATCGACAGGACGATTGCGGAAGGTGCGACCGTTGTTGCCGGAGGCAGCGAGCGGCCCTCGTCGCTGAGCCGGGGGTATTTCGTGCAGCCGACTGTCTTTGCGGATGTCACACCCGACATGACGGCAGCACGCGAAGAGATGTTCGGACCCGTCGTCAGCCTCATTCCTTATGACAGCGTCGAAGAGGCAATCGCAATCACCAACGATACTCCGTATGGGTTGGCGGCCTATCTCCAGTGCGCGGACCTGTCCAAGGCGAAGGCGATTGCCAGGCAGTTGCGCGCCGGCCAGGTGACGATCAACTATCCTGCCTGGGACGCCTCCGCGCCCTTCGGCGGCTTCAAGCAGTCCGGAAATGGTCGTGAGTGTGGCGAAGCGGGATTCGAAGCCTTCGTGGAGTTGAAGGCCATCGGCGGTCTTCAGGCATGAATTGAAAACCCCCTTACCGCATCGGGTGCGGTGAGGGGCATGGTGTCACCCGCATAGCCGTAATTTTGGTCATGGAGCCAAGCGGCGATCACGGCTGCAGGTCTGCCTTGTTGCCTCAAAGCCTCAGGGCGCCTCGGCAAGGTTCTGCAGTTGCGCACTGCGGGGTTTCTTTACCCTCATCTTATTCGGTGACACGCCATAGCGCTCGCGATAGCATCTCGTGAAATGCGAGCTTGAGACAAAGCCGCATGCAACCGCTACATCGATGACGGCCATGCCGGATTGCAGGATCATCAGGCGAGCTCGATCGAGGCGCAGCTCCAGGTAAAATCGGGATGGCGATGTCGCCAATTCTTTGGCGAACATACGTTCCATCTGGCGGCGAGACAGCTTGATATGGCGGGCAACGGCTTCGATGCTCGCCTGCTCGGCCATTGCGTCCTCCATGAATTCGACAGCTGAGAGCAGAAGCGGATTGAGATTGCCGAGCGTCCGCACGAGACTGCGTTGCCGCTCGGACGGTGGACGGATGCGGTCGAAGATCGCCTGCTCGCAAACCGCCAGCGACGTCCGCCTTCCGAATTCGTGCTCTATGAAATGCAGCATGAGATCGAAGGATGCGGCTCCCCCCGCACATGTATAGATGTTGGAATCACATTCGATCAGGTTTGTTACGGCAATCGCGGTTGGAAACTTTTCCTTAAAAACAGGCAGGTTTTCCCAATGAATCGTACAGCGCTTGCCGGCGAGCAGTCCAGCGTGGGCAAGCAGGTAGGCACCCGTGCAAATGCCTGCGATCGTGGTGCCGGCGTTGCGTGCCCACCTGAGCCAAGCTGCGGCCGATCTGTCCACCGCGCGTTCGACGTGCCACCCGGAGCAAACCACGACCATGTCGGCCTTAGCGGCATGTGGATTTGCCTTCTCCCCGGCGATGGAGCCGTCCGGCGTAATGGTGAGGCCGCAGCTCGCCTTCACGGGTAGCCCATCGCCGGACACGACCCGCCATCGGTGGGCCTCCGCTCCCTGAACGGCGTTTGCCAGGCGCAATGCTTCGATAGCGGATGTGAAAGCCAGCATCGTGAAGTCAGGCACGATATAGAAAACGACGGTCTTCGTGAACAGAATGCTCATTCGTATCTCAACTTCGTTTTCTGATCCTTCAAGCAGCGGCGCGCGCGGCCCGATCCTGCAGGATGAGGTCGGCGCCCTTTTCGCCGATCGCCATGCTGATCGCGTTCAGATTGCAGCTCGGTATCTGCGGAATGATCGAGGAATCCACGACGCGCAGCCCTTCGACGCCAATGACTTTAAGGTCGGGAGTGACGACCGCCGCGGGGTCTATCCCCATCTTGCAGGTACCGCACGGATGGTAGCTGCCACTTGCGTTCTCGCGCATATAGGCGATCCATTCGTCATCCGTTTGGACATCCTTGCCGGGCTTCATCTCGCCGGTAATATAAGGGGCGAACGCCTTCGATTGCAGCGCCGCCCGCGCAATCCGGCCACCGGCCATCAGGGTTTCGATGTCGTAAGGATCACTCAGGAGGTTCAACTGGATCTTAGGCTGTTCGTTCGGGTCGGCCGAGCGCAGCTCCAGATAGCCACGGCTGCGCGAATTGTTGACATTCGGCTGTAGATTGATCGCCGCCTCCTTCTGCATCTCGATTCCCTCGTCGGTGTAGTTCGCGGAGAACGCACCGAAGTGATACTGGATGTCAGGATATTCGAGCTCGGGACGGGTGCGGATCAGCCCCATGCCCGTATAGGTGTAGGTGGCGTAGCCAGAGCGGTCGAACAGGAACTGCGCACCATATTTCAGGATACCGAGGAGGTTGAACTCCTGGTTCGGCGTCTTGATGTTCACATATGCCTTCACCTGCGTGCTGGCATGTTCCTGAAGGTTGCGTCCAACGCCGGGGCTATCCTGCAAGACCGGGATGCCATGCGCCTTGAGCTGCTCGGCCGGGCCGATGCCGGAGAGCATGAGCAGCTTCGGGGAGTTGATGGCGCTTGCAGCGATGATGATTTCGCCGCAGCAGCGCTCGATGCGTTGCTTACCGTCGACCTGGAACTCCACGCCAGATGCCCGCCGGCCCTCGAACATGACTTTTCGCACCAATGCGCCGGTGATGATCGTCAGGTTCGGTCGGGACTTGATAGGGTCGAGGTATCCTCGCGCGGCGCTGAACCGGATCCCCATGTGTTGGGTCACGTGGCTGACGGCAACGCCTTCGGTCGGTTCCGCGTTGTAGGCCGGATTGTGGGGGTAGCCGAGTTCCTTCATCGCCTCGATGAAGACATGCGCGAGCTTCGGCGGCTTGCGCACGGCGCTGACGACGATCGGGCCGTTCTTGCCGTAGATATCGGTCACGCCGTCGCGATTGTCCTCCACCTTTTTGAAGTAAGGGAGAACATCATCATAGGACCAGCCGCGGTTGCCGAGTTGGGCCCAATGGTCGTAGTCGCCACGATTGCCGCGCACATAGAACATGGCATTGATCGAACTGGAACCGCCAAGGACCTTGCCGCGCGGCACCATGTCCCGGCGGTTGTTGCGTGTCGGGTCCGGTTCGGCCATGAACTTCCAGTTGGTGCGCTTGTCGGCCATCGCCTTGAACGCAAGCGACGGCATCATGATGTTGAATTTCTTATCGCTTCCGCCGGCTTCGAGAATCAGCACCTTGATCGAGGGATCGGCGCTCAGCCGATTGGCAAGAACGCAACCTGCCGATCCGGCGCCGATGACGATATAGTCCCAGTTCATTAAAGGCTCCGATTACTGCATCGTCTTGTTTTGATCGATCAACTTCGACAGCGCCCGGATCGTGCTCTTGAGATCAGCTTCGGGAATACCGGCAATCTGCGCCTGCTGGAAGTCCTGCCAGCGCCTCTTGATTGCCTCCCGGACCTTCCTTCCTTCGGGCGTAAGCGACAGCTGTCCCTGATTGTTCACCAGCAGCGAGCGGCTCACCAGCTCGGTTATCGCGTCCTCGGTATCCCTTTGGCCAAGATAGGTCGCCGCGGCCAGTTGATCGGACTTCAGGCCCTTCGCGTCGTAAAGGCAGGCCAGAACGCGAGCGACGGAGATATCGACGCCTTCGGCACGGCGGTGCTCGTCGAACACGGAAGAAAGTAGGTTGTGAGCCTCGAATATCTGCGAGACGATGGTGCCTTCGGACGTCGTATCCGACACGGCGCCGCTTGCCTCCGGGGTGGGGGACGTCTCGGGGTGGGATTCCGGGACGCTATACTGCCCTTGGGAGAAGAGGAGCGGCATTCCTTCGAAACGGCGTGCCCGCTTGACGAGGCCGATGATGATGACGTGGTCTCCACCTTCAACTAGCGTGTTTGTCTCGCATTCCAGATGCGCCAGGCATCCGTCGATCAGTGGCGAACCGTACTTTCCCAGTGTCCACGCGCTGTCGGCGAACTTGTCTTCGAGCTTGCTGGAGAAGTGGCGAGAGACATCCATCTGTCGCGACGACAGGATGTTGACCGCAAAGTGTCCACCGCCGGTGAAGATCGAAAAGCTACGGGAGGTTCGCGCGATCGACCACAGGATTAGCGGTGGATCGAGCGATACCGATGAGAACGAGTTGACCGTGACGGCGGCGCGGCGGCCCTCGGTATCGGTGGTTATGATGGCGATGCCTGTTCCGTATTGGCCGAGGCATCTTCGGAACATGCGATCGTCCTCCACCGGGTCGCCCTCTTCGACCGGCTGTTTGAGATCTGGAAGTGCGGCGTCTGGTGTGGCTATGCCGTGCATGTCTCAGACTCCTTCGATGTCAGCTTGCTATCAGCTTGTCGTTGCCGGCCGAGATCTGCTCGTAGCGGCTTGCCGGAACGGGTAGACCCAGGTTGTCGCGAAGGGTCCTGCCTTCGTACTCCTCGCGGAAGAGGCCGCGCTTGCGCAGCTCCGGCAGCACCAGTTCGACGAAATCATCGATGCCCTGTGGCAAGTGCGTCGGCGTGATGTTGAAGCCGTCGGCGGCACCCGCTTCGAACCAGCTCTGCATTTCGTCGGCGACGTCCTTGGCCGTGCCGACGACTGTCTTGTGTTCCTGCGCCATGCCGAGCTTCTTGTAGAGCTGGCGGATCGTCAGGTTCTGCTTCTGGGCCAGATCGTAGTACATCTGCGCGCTGCTCTTGAGGCCGACCTTTTCGAGATCGGGCTTCGGCACGGGGCCGTCGAGCGGCAAATGCGAGAGATCGCCGAAGGAACGATACAGGAGTTGCAGGCCGACAACCGGATCGATCAGCGATTCCAGCTCCTCGTATTTCTCCTGCGCTTCTTCACGCGTGCGCCCGACGATCGGAGTGAGCCCTAGCATCATCAGAAGGTCGCTGCGCTTGCGTCCGTATCCTTCGAGACGATCCTTGACGGAGCCGTAGTAGTCTTGGGCTGATCTCAGATCGTTCTTGGCCATGAAGACCATGTCGCAGTGCTGCGCGGCGATCTGTTGGCCGGGCTCGGAGACGCCAGCCTGGACCAGGATGGGCCGACCCTGCGGCGACCGGCGGACGCTGAGCGGACCGCGTACGGAAAAGTGCTTTCCGACGTGATCGAGCACATGCATTTTTTGGTCGTCGAAAAAGACCCCTGATTCCTTGTCGATGATGAACGCGTCTTCGTCCCAGCTGTCCCAGAGACCCGTGACGACATCGACGAATTCCGCAGCGCGCTCGTAGCGCGTATCGTAATCGAGCTGCTTGCTCATCGAGAAGTTCCACGCTTCCTGGTCCGACCAGGAGGTCACAACATTCCAGGCGGCGCGTCCGCCGCTTATCTGGTCTAACGAGCCGTACTTGCGGGCGATATGGAAAGGCTCGTTGTAGGTGGTCGAGGCAGTGGCGACGAGGCCGATGTTTTGCGTAAGCGCAGCTAACGCTGAAAGCAGTGTCAGCGGCTCCAGCTCGACATTATGATGGGAGCGGCAAAGCGACCCCTTCGGCTTGTCGTCCAGTCGAACTCCGATGCCGTCCGCCAAGAAGAGCATGTCGAATTTCGCGCGCTCGGCCGTCTGGGCGACGCCGAGAAAGGACTTGAGCATTGAGTTCCCGCCCTTGATGGTGTCCCGGTGCCTCCAGGCTCCGACATGGTAGCCCATGTATCGCATGGAGAGCCCCAGTTTCATCTGCTTCTTGGTCATGTCGGCACCCCGTTGTCGATGTGAAGCTTTACGGTGCACGACGCAATATGAGCGCTGACGGCACAAAGAATTGGCTTCTATGTGCGCAGCCTCCAATTTTATAAAACCATTGTAAATGTCGAAAAATCTGCCGCGAACGGTAAGCTCTGCTTACGGCAGAGTCAAAACTGCAGAGCGTCTGTCTAACGCGACAAAGTTTGCTTTTGGCGGTGTGCTCAAGGGATGAACGCGACACACTATTCCTTGGCTAAGGACACGCCGTTCAACATTCTCGATTCTCGTCGACATGGTCGAGATGAGCGATCAGTTCGTCTCTATCCTCGGCGGAGCTTTCCGGCACTTGAGGCACGGCGGCGCATTTTACTAGTTCACCTATATGAGCAAGTGTCCTGTCCCCCGTCAGCTCTTGATCATCTCGATCTGAGCGCAACGTTGGTTGACCGTATTTTCGAAATCTCCCACCAGCCGCGGTCTATCGGATCACCGCCAGTCGGCAGAGTTAGCTCGTTGGCGGACGTTGCAACTGGATTGACGTGTTCGGTCACTGCTGAAGGCCCCGGAGGCCGTTAGTCTTTTCCAGGGTCCGGCGACAACAAGCAGCATCGGACTTACCCCAGGCCGGTGCAAATCGGCCGGTACGGTACTCGTGAGAGAGATGGCAAGCCGGAGCGAGGCTTCTCGTCTTTCCCACGCGGATGCACCAACATCGATTTATTCAAGAGGTTTTCATCTATGAACGTGTCAAAGGTTTCAAGGCGATCTGCCATATTCCTGGCAGTGGCAACAATCGGACTGGCTGCGGTGCCGGCGGCTCATGCGCAGCAGGCTTCGCCGGCCGACGCCATCGTCGGCACATGGCAGGCTGACGACGGAAGCGTGAAGCTCGATATGTTCAAGGCCGGAACGGAATTCCGAGCGCGACTGCTTTATGGCAATCAACTGATGGAGGCCGATAACGTCACCTTCAAGAAGGACGGCAAAAACCCGGATCCGGCCCTGCGCTCCCGCTCGATGAAGAATGTCGTCTTCATCACTGGCCTCCATTGGAACGATGGCAGTTGGACCGGCGGTTCGCTTTACGACGGCTCCTCTGGCCGTACCTATAAATGCCAGATCACCATGCAAGGCGGCAAAATGAATCTCCGCGGCTATATCGGCATCTCCGCTCTCGGACAGACACGTGCTTTCCACCGCGTTGGCACCTAACTCTGCGATTGCGGGCATGAGTTCGGCCGACGGGTTTCCAACATAAATAGCGCCCCCGCACATGCTGGGAACTCGCCGGTTCGGCGTCGGGCGGATGCCGCATGAGGCGGCATCCGCCCGATTTGTTGAGTACAGCCGACCTGCGTTCCCAGGATGCGACGGAACCGTTGCTGGCTTGTCTCCCCGACTACGAACGACGCGGCTCCTTCGAACGGCAATTTTTCTTGGCGCCATCAAGGTCCTCATTGGCGCAATATGCAACTGTGATGGCATGTTCCGTCAATGACCTTATGCTGGCGGGGTCTTATCTGTAATCTCACAAACAGAGAGGCAAACATGATCGACAATCGCAAGAAAACAGCACTCGTGACCGGTGCATCCTCCGGCATGGGCAAGGAAATCGCCAAGCGCCTCATCGCCGACGGCTTCCGGGTCTACGTGGCGGCTCGCAGCGTCGACAAAATGATAGATCTGGAGAAGATCGGTGCGCGCAGCCTGCAGATGGATATTTCCGACGACAATGAGATTCAGGCTGCCGTTAACACAATCCTGATGGAAAGCGGCGGCGTCGACGTCCTGGTCAACAATGCAGGCTTCGGACTTTACGGGCCGGTCGAGGACATTCCGCTCGATGAGGCCAGATACCAGTTCGAGGTCAACGTCTTCGGTCCGGCTCGCCTGACGCAGCTTCTCCTGCCGGCGATGCGGCAGCGCGGCTCGGGCACCATCATTAACATCACGTCGATGGGCGGCAAGATCTATACGCTGCTCGGTGCCTGGTATCATGCCACCAAGCATGCGCTCGAAGGCTGGTCAGACAGCCTGCGGTTGGAGCTGGCACCCTTCGGCATCAATGTCGTGATCGTTGAGCCGGGCCTGATCGAGACCGGATTCGGCGATGTGGTCGCCGACGGCCTCATCAAGCGCTCGGCCGCGAGTGCCTACGCCAAGGTCTCGCAGGCCGTCGCCAAGACGACCAGGGAAGCCTATGGGCATGGCCGTGGTACGAATCCGAAGGTCATTGCCGATGTCGTGTCGACGGCGGTGGCAGCCAAAAGACCGCGCACGCGCTATGTTGCCGGCAAATACGCCAAGCCGATGATCGCCATTCGCAAATGGTTTGGCGACCGCATGTTCGATCGTATCATCATGAGCCAGATGCGATAGAGTTTCGGGCAACGGAACCCAGCATCCCTTTATGAGCGTTCCCAAGAGGCTAATCCGGATGACGGCAATACCGGCGGATAAATGCAAGGTTCCCCAGGCGTTCTGGCGTGCGGTCGAAAGGATCGGCTTGCCGCCGTCCGCGGTGCTGCGTCAGGCGCGGCTTCCCGGCACGCTGCACCTGAGTGACAGCGGCATGGTGACGACGGCGCAGTATTTTGCCATATTCCGGGCGCTCGAGGAGCTTGTGCCGGAGCCTGCATTGGGGCTTCGGCTGGTCCGCGAAGCCGATACCGCCGTTCATCCGCCGTCGACGCTTGCGGCCTTTCATGCCAGGGACTATCGCGATGGTCTCTACCGCGTCGCGCGCTTCAAGCGGCTCTGCACCCCCGAGCAGTTGAGTTTCAGCGAAGAGAAAGGCGAAGTCTCGATCACGAGCGACTGGATTTACGCCAACGAGCCGGAGCCGGCTATCGCCACGGATGTCGCCTTTGCTTTCCTGGTTGAACTTGGACGTCGAGGAACCAACCAGCCGATTACACCTGTCCGGGTCGAATTCATGCGTGCGGGGCCGAAGAGCGATCTCTATCAAGCTTTCTTCGGATGCACGATCAAATACGGTGCTCCCCGGAATACGCTTGTTCTGAAATCCTCCGATCTCGACCGGCCATTTCCCGGGCACAACCCCGAGCTCCTGGAGATCCTGACGCCCGCGCTTGCCGCGGCCATGGGTGAATTGCAGGCCCGCAGCTCCATCGGCGACCAGGTCAAGGTCGTGCTGAAGCGAAGCTTGGCAAGCGGTCGCCCGGAGCTGTCTCAGGTCGCCCAGGACCTCAACATGAGCGAACGAACGCTTCAGCGCCGCATCACTGATGAGGGAAAGACGTTCCGCGAGTTGCTGTCGGAAGCTCGCCAGGACCTCGGACGCCAGCTTCTGTCCAATCCGACCACCGACATCGACGAGGTCGCATGTTTGCTGGGCTATCAGGATCGTAGCTCCTTCTATCGTGCGTTTCGCGACTGGGAAGGGCTGACGCCGCTGCAATGGCGCGAATTGAACGGGCGGGACGCGCCCGTGATCCCTTCATTGCATTGATGCCAATCGGAGTGGACGCGCTCCGTTCTTGGCGCCGAACCACGAAACCAATTTCCAGTATCGAATGACAGGAATCCTTTGGCGCCTGTCGCAATCCGATTGGCGCCGTTGGCGACTGCGCCGGCACGCCCTTGCCGGTACCAAAAGGTGCCGGGGCATCCGAAGCAAGCAATCAATTCAAGGAGATTAGAATGTCTGGCAAAGTCTGGTTCATCACCGGCGCCTCACGAGGGTTCGGTCGTATCTGGGCGGAAGCTGCCCTCAACCGCGGTGACAAGGTCGCAGCGACGGCACGCTCGCTCGAAAGTGTCGCCGATCTCTCCGTTCGGTATGGCGATGCGGTTCTGCCGCTCGCCCTTGATGTCACCGATGCCGATCAAGTTCGTGGTGTCGTGGAGCGCGCACATGGCCATTTCGGCAGACTGGATGTCATCCTGAACAATGCCGGCTACGCGCTGGTCGGTGCAGTCGAGGAAACAGCGGAAACCGACATCAAGGCGGAATTTGAGACCAACTTCTTCGGCACGCTACGCGTGATCCAAGCCGCTCTGCCGCTGCTACGCAAGCAGGGCAACGGCCATATCATCGGCGTTTCCAGTGTCGCCGGCCTGGTCGCAAGCCCGATCATCGGGTTCTATCACGCCTCCAAATGGGCGTTCGAGGCGATGCACGAAAGTCTTGCACAAGAAGTCGCCGGCTTTGGCATCAAGGTCACGATGCTGGAGCCCGGCGCCTATGCGACCGGCTTCTCCAGCCAAACGTCTCTGAAAATCTCGGCAGGTCTTGATGTCTACGCGGACCTCAGGGCCAGCATCTTCGCCCATGCGGCCAACATCGCTTTTGGCGATCCCGAGGCAACGGTGGATGCCGTTCTGCAGATCGTCGACATGGAGACACCACCGCTCAGATTGTTCCTTGGCACCGAAGGGCTTCCTGTCGTGCGCTCTGCCTACGCCGCGCGTCTTGCAACCTGGGACGCATGGGAAAGCGTCTCGAATGCAGCTCAGGGTCAGCCGAAGACGCGGGAAATCGCTTCTCTCTGAATGCCGCGAGTTTTCGGATACCTTCTTTGTCCGCGTCTCAGACGCAATCCTGGCGGCGACTTGAAATAGGTCGCTGCCGGGAGGCTTTTAAACCTTGCGGGCGGGCCAGTAATAGAGTGCTGCACCGCCCCGCAGCCCTGGTCCTTCGCGCGATGCTTCGATCTGCCGGTCGCGAAACCAGAATGTCAACGAAACCACTGGTGTTCCGTCCTTGAGCGTTTTGTCGAGGAAGCTGCCGACCTTTGGCATCGGCTTCATCATGAGATAACACGTCACGGCATCGGCATCACTTATATCCCGGTCGAAGAAATTCCCCCAGCGGATGGTCACGTTTTCGAAGCGGCGCATCCGCAGCTTGGAGAACAGGTATGGCACGGGCGAAATCTCGATCCCGCGGATCTCTGCATCCGGAAAGGCGCGGGCAAGTGCGATGGCCACGGAGCCCCAACCGCTTCCGAGCTCGTAGATGATCGCGCCTTTCGGCAAATTCGCATTCCGCAGCAATTCGATGACGTCGGCAATTTCAGCCGAGCTGGATGGTACTGGTGGAACACCCGTCAGACCGTGAAAGAGCAGAATTGAAAGACACAGCGACAATGCAATGATGATCGGAACGAGTGAAGTAAGATCTGGCATTGTTGCGCGACAACCTGGTTCCATTTTCTTTGCAGCGGTCAACTATCGCAGCTGACCATCGAGAATACGGAGTCAATCGCACAAGAATAGCCGGTGAGCATGGGTTTCAGCTGCCAAGATGATGGCCGGTCGCGCCAAATGTTTCGAACAGGATTGCAATTCTAGTGCCCGCCACAGGTTCTGAAGAGCTTTATGAGGTCCATGGACGGATCGCCGCCATTGGTATTCGGCCTTGAAATCCTTTTGGCAAAGAGGATGGTCACTGAAATCGTTAGCGGAAAATCGCCCCTAATTTATAGGCTAAAACTAACGATCACATGACGTTTTTCAGTTTGAAATGGCAAAGTGACGGGTGGCGTGACAAATCTTGCCTTCGGCGATCGCCCGTGCCCTACAATTCCCTCGGCCCAGCAGAGCCGCTTGGGCCAGACGCGTTGTGCCCAAGCTTGATACCCGTCGTTATTCCATAAGCCAGCAGGTTCTTACCTCGCCGTTTGGCTCTTCTCCAGGCTTGCCGTGAGCCCATGCTTGGCCGAAAAAATCCTGTTTGAACGTGGGAGAGGCAGCCATTCATGCCCCGTTCAGCCATCCGGTTTCAGGATGACGACAATGACGGAGGTTCGCTATGAAAATCTTTAAAAGTCTGCTTGCGTCGCTTCTGGGTGTTGGCCTGTTGATTGGTGCCGGTGCTGCATCAGCAGCACCGATGATGAACATGACGAAGCCTGAGGTTCAATCATCCGTTCAGACGGTCCGCTATCATCACCGTCGCCATTGGCACGGCCCCCGACATCACCGGCCTCACCACTGGGGATCGCATCGGAGCTACCGGAGTCATTATTGGCGCGGCCATCATCGCGGTTGGTACAAGCATCGTCACCACCACCACCACCATTACCGTTACTACCGCTACTGATCGGAACCTGCTGTTTGGTGTGGTGACTTGATCAAGTTTTCCGCTTGGCGTTGACCCGCCTGGAAATTCGAACCCTCGACCTTTTCAAGGCGCCGGATTCGTTCAGGTGGGTCAACGAAAAATCTTAATCAGAATCAAAATCTTGCGAAACTCAACCGACGCCCACAACTAGGCCGCCGCCGACATCGCCAGGGAACGTTCGCGAAATGAATCGACCGTTCCACCGTCTCGCTTCCGACCGGCTCTCGTTTGCTGTGGTGTGCAACCCATGAACTCCCGGTAGACCTTCGCGACGTGAGAATGGCTGACGAAACCTGCCGCTATCCCCACATCTATGAGCGGAAGCAGGGAATTCTCCAGAAGCGTGTGTGCGCTCTATCCGTAGCTGGCGGTAGCTCACACGTTGGATTCCCACCAAGAGCGCTAAAGGGAATCTTCGTGAAGGCTCGAAACTCGCCATGGACTTCGTCAATCTCAATGAAATCGCGGCGGTCCGCATCAGGTAGATATTGCCGTTAGTTATCAATCAAAACCAATAGCTTAACGCTCAGAAAGCAACGGGGAGGCTGTTCATATCCTTTCAAGAGCATAGATGAGGTGAATGCCGCGAAATTGGATGCGCGAAATGTGTAACGACAATATAGGGACAAACAGGGGTTTCCCATGCCGACCTCACATACGAGCAAAAGCCCAGACGCAAGCGTACCGCTGAATATGCGCATCAAGCCTGCGACCCGCAACTTGATCGATCGCGCCGCTGAGTTGCTCGGTAAGACGCGCACGGATTTCATGTTGGAGGCTTCCGAACACCGAGCCGAGGAAGTGCTGCTCGACCGCACTATCTTTACGATAAGTCCCGAAATTTATGCTGAATACCTTGCCCGGCTCGACGCACCTACGCAGCCCAATGAGCGTTTAGCACGCACCATGTCGACCAAAGCGCCGTGGGATGAGGCGTGACCCTCAGCGCACCGGCACCCCTGGCCGATCACCATGAGCTAGCCGAGTTCAATTCCGGCGTCCTTGAACTGGACGATTGGCTGCGGCGCCGCGCCCGTTCTAATCAAGCAAGCGGGGCATCGCGGACCTTCGTCGTGGGCGAGGAGAGCCGCGTCATCGCCTATTATGCGCTCGCTTTAGGCGCCGTCAAACAGCCGGAAGCGCCTGGCCGTTTTCGGCGCAATATGCCTGATCCAATTCCGGTCGCTGTGCTTGGTCGCCTCGCCATTGATCAATCCTACCAAGGGCGCGGTATCGGCAGGGCCTTGGTACGCGACGCGGGCCTGCGCCTGCTCAATGCCGCCGAAGTACTTGGCATCCGGGGCATGCTGGTTCATGCGATTTCAGATGACGCACGAGCCTTCTACGAGGCCGTCGGCTTCTTATCTTCTCCTTCCGACCTCATGATGCTGATGGTCGGATTGCATGACCTCAATAATGCGCTAAACCCTTAGGCGGAACTCATCAATAATTTCCGTTGAGCGTATTCCATCCCAGGCTATTTGCCATGGTTCGTTGCTCCCCAGATGACATATCCCTCCGCTAGCGTATAGCCGGTGATACCGTACAGGCACACGGCCGTGTTCGACTTCGCGGCTTTCAGCGCCTGATCCACGCCTCTGATCGCCGTCGCTACGCGACTTTGACCTTCGCTGCCGAAAGACGTCGCGAACTCCGTTGCCCAATTCTTGGCATCGTTCAGCAGGACGTCGCCCACCCCGAAGGGCACTCCGCCCGCCACTCCCACTTTCGCCGCGAGCGCAAGGCCCTGGTTCCAGGATTGATGGGTCATCAGGTTCGTCATGATCTGGGCGATAGCATTGGTGGAGCTACCCATCGCCACGTTGAGAGCAACCTTGAAGGCTGCCTTGCCCGCTATCTTGCTTGCCGCATTCAGTCCCGCCTTTTCGGCGACGTCACCCCACGCCTTGCTGACGGCTTCGGCCTCGAGCCCGGCCACGCCGGAGCCGATGCCGTAAAGCAGCCCGCTCCAGGCGCCGGACAGAAGTGCATCGCGGAAGCCTTGTCCCGAGAATTGGGCGCCGGGACTGATATCATATTGCAGCCCGGAGGAGCCAACGCCAAAGGCGGTGTTCGTCACTACCTGCTGTAGGAAATTTCCGACGGCATTTACGGTTCCCTCGATGCCGGCAGCGCCAACGCCTTCAGGCAGCGCGACCGTTGTCGACAGCTCGGTCAGCACCGCCATCTGCGAAAGGCCTTGGGCTCCAACCGAAGCGCCGGCGGCCACGACTTCGGAGCCGCCGGTCAGCGCGCTCGATACCGAGCCAATCGCGGAGCCGACAGCATCGCCGATGGCAGCCAGCACGTCGGAAAGGCCGAATGTGAAAAAGCTGAGGGCGAAGCCGGTGACGGCAAGTGCCGCCATTCCCGCCCCGATGCCCACGCGGGCCCAGGTCGAGGTGTTGCCGGTGGGATCGATCATCATGATCGGGTTGTTGCCTGCAAAACCGTAGGGGCTCGCACCCTGGCCCGCCACGTCGGGGGAGCAGAAGCGACGCAGGAGGGGATGGTAAAGCCTCGCCCCGAAATCGTAGAGGCCGGTTTCCGTGTCGAGTGCCTTTCCCATGAAACGGAACGGGACGATTTGCGGAAGAGAACCCGAGATGCCGAGCACCTCGCCGAAAGGCGCGTAGTCGTACCGGGCTACCAGCGCATTCTGATCGTCGACCACGGCCCAGACGGTCTGCGCATGATCCTTCACCGGGAAATAGCGCGCATCGCTCACAACGGTCACAAGCCCCGTAGGCCCCTGAATGTAGGCTGTCCATGTCCCGTCGGAGTGGCTGCATAGCGGTTGGGCCGCCGCACCCCAGAGATATACCGTAGTGGAGGACGTATTGCCGCTGACCTGTTTCAGTATCCGCTGCCCCTTGCCGCCATAGGCAAGCCGAAGCTGGGTCACGTCATCCCCCGAGGTGACCGTCAGCCCGGTCGCCAGTTTCAGGCACGGGTCATATTCGAGCGCCAGGCCCCCGGCCTGCGTCAATCGGCCGTCGGCGCTGAACTGCAAGGAAATGGGATCGGGATCGGCGCTGCCGATCGCTAACGTGCTCGGCCGGTTCGAGCCCGGGGCGCAGGTAAAATCGTATTCCACGTCGTCCTGGGTAAGCTTCCAGATATTGCCGTTGGCATCATATAGTCCGACGGACTCGTTGCCCTGTGTGCCTCCCGTCACGGTCGCGCTCGCCAGGCGCATCTGGCCGTCATAGGCATAGGCGACTTGTGTGCTGTCTGAATCCGAGCCGAAGCTGTATGACAGACCGCGGCTCTCGATCCGGCCATCCGCGTCATAACCTAGCCCCAGAGTGAAGCAGGCATCCGTCGTGCCGCTTGGCGTTACAGTATACCCGGTGAGCCAGCCCGGAGACGCATACTGATAAGCGCCGGTCAGTAACCCCTGGTTCAGCGTTTCCGTCTCGACATCACCATCCGCATTATAAGTGTAGGCGGCGATGTCCGTCGGTGTGCTTACCGAGGTACCGATGCGGGTCACGCGGCCCCCGTCGTCGTAATCATAGAGGACCGTGGCCACAGGCGAGCCGTCCGGATAGGTCACCTGAGTGATCTGCTTTAGATTGTTGTAGGTGTAGGACACGGTCGCGGCCGAGGTGCCAAGTGTCGAGGGAAGCTGCAGCGTAATGCTGGCGAGATTTCCGTCGCCGTCATAGGCCAATGACTCGGTCGTGGTCACGGCATCGGCCGAAGGGATTAAGGCAGGCGCCTGGTTGACCGTCACGATCAGTATTTCCTTGCCGATCGCGTTCGGATCGCTGCCATCTCCGTCATAGCCATGGGTTCGCGCGACGGTATGTGCAACGGTGTCATCCGGCCATGCGGCCTGTCCAACGAGCGTGGCAAGTCGCGTCGCATCCCAGGCCTGCTGAACCGTCCCTTCCTCGAGCACGCGGCCGAGCGCATCGTACTTGTAGTAGGCAAACCATGCCTCGCCATCCTCGAGCGCCGTGTTCACGAAGCGAAGACGCGACGACGGATCATAGAGGAACTGGCTGGTGCCGGTGTCCGGGTCTGCGGTTTGCAGGGTGCGCCCCAGCGGGTCCTGCACCAGCGACTTCACGAAAGATGAAGGGTCCGACTGCGGCGTCTTGGTGTAGAAATTCGGCTGGCGGGTCTGCAGGGTGGCCGCTGCTGCCCCCGCGGCATCGGCGAAGGTGGCGATGGCTTGCCCTTGCCCCGCGACTTCGCCGGCGATATCCGTGAGCGAAGAGGCAAGCTTGCGGCCCATCGTGTCGCGCAGGGTAAGCGATTGCGTCTTCAGTGGGCTGATCAGCGTGTTGGCGACATAGTCTCCCTGCGGCAGATCGAAGGCCGAACTGTCGTTCGGTCCGTAAAGGAACTGCGTTGTCTGGCGATCGGCCGGTGCCGTGCTGTCGATGTCGTGGATTGCGTAGGCCTTGCCGGGTTGTCCCTGCTCCAGGCGTCGCTTTCGAGGTGAGGCTTCGAGCAAGTAGCCGAAATACGGGTAGCCCTCGTCGTCCGAGCGTGGCACGGTCCCGTCGGACTGGCCGGCATAGTAGTCGGCCAAGTCCCCAGTCATCTCCCAGCTTCCATCCATCGCGGCAAGGAAGCTCGATACGTCGACGAAGTCCGGATGATAGCTCAGTACCGGCAATGCTGCGTCCGCACCGAAGCTGGCGGGGGCCATGCGGGTGACCGCCACGGTTCGGCCGAGCGGATCGTGAATGGTGGCGGAGATGGCGGCATCCTGACCGAGAAGCTGTTGCTTCTGGCGGTCCTGTCCGGAGGCGTCGGTGTAGGAGAGCGATACCCGTGGCGCCGCGACCATCGCCAGGTTGCGGAAGGAGAGGAGGTTCGGACCGGTCGAGATCGCGATCGGATCCAGACTGTCGAGGGGAACACTGGCGCTGAACAGGAGTTGACCGTCACCGAAGAACAGCACGAGGCCACCACCGAAGACCGTGAGCCATTCTGTCGCCATCTGCGGCGGGCTTGTCAACGGCGTCTGAACCGTCTTGCCGTTCGGATCGGTGAAGCTGTAGCCGGCATTCGGATCGAAGGCGAGCTGGTAGCCCTGGGCGAAGGAGACGGCCAGTGGACCGGCCAGCGTCGCGAGCGGGAGCACCTCGAAATAAAGGGCCGAGGTGGCGGGGGAAGAGCCTTGCCAGGTGAGCGTATCGCCCACACTTGCCGTGTGCGACAGCGCGCCGCCGGAGACGTTCCAATTCGTCGATGTGGCGCTGGCCTGCCAGCGATCCTGCCATTCGTCGCCTGTGCAGAAGGTCTCCAGCGTGCCGCCATCAGCGGGTTCCAGCGACAGATTGGCGTTCGGGTTGCCGGCATCGAATATATCGGTGGCATTGCCTGCGCGCGACAGGGAGACTTGAACGAGTTCCTTGACCTGCTCCTGAGGTCCCACCTTGGCCACCAGCCGCTGGAAGCTGTCGTAGATGCACCGCAGCGTATGCCCGGCCGAGTCCACCATCGCCGTGACCTGGTGTGTCGGTGTATCATAGGCGCGCACGGAGACCTTGCTTGCGAGTGGCGTTACCAGTACGTCGTCGATGAGCACCGCATCTTCGGCGGTGTTGGTGGCCTGGATGATCAGCTCGATGGACCTCTGCCCCGCGATGAGCGGGATACCCAGCGTCCGGTATGTCCAAGCGCCGCCGGTGTCGTCGAATGAGACGCCGAGTACCTCCGTCAGCAGGCCATCGACCATGACGACCACGCTGAAGCCGGCGTCGTTGCCCGGCGAGAAGCCGGCCGGCGTCTTATACCAGAAGCCGAGCAGGTAGTTCTGGGAGATGTTCGCAGGGGTCAGCGTCGTGGTAAGCATGGCTGTCCCGCCGCCTGGCAGGCTTAGGCTGTTCGTTCCGCTGTGCGCGTCGCCCGTGACGAGTTGCGTGCCCTGCATGGTCCACGCGGCGTTGCTCTCGTAAGGTTCGAAGCCGAGATAGGCACATTCCCCACGCGAGAGCGAGGCATTGGTGATGCGCGCGATCGGAAGCTCCGGCGCGGTGCCGTAGAGCGTCGATTGAATGACGCCGCAGGCATCCGCCATCTCGGTAAGCTGGCCCGAGGTGGTGCGCCCTTGGATGAGCGAGTTGCGAAGCCATCCGTCCGGGACAGAGCCAGGATTGTAGGAGGAGAACGGAAAAGCGATCGCCGCCGTACCCGTCCAGGCAAAGGTTGCCTCCCTCGCCGGGACGAGCACATCCTGCCCATAGCTGCTGGGGAAGCCGGCATAGGTCATGGCGGTTGCCTTGATCGGCACCGCGGCGGCATTGCCCGAGGCCCAGCTGGTCGTAGATTGCGTCACCTTGGTCAGCATGTGCTGTGCAAGCAGCGTCGCGTCGATCTCATATCCGTAGGTCGTGGTGGTGGTGAAGGTTTCCTGTGCGCCGCTGCCGCCATAGACGAGCGTCTGTGTCGATACTGGCTGACCGGAGAAGGGCGCGGCGAGACCGTCGGGGACGTAGCCTGTCGTCTGCGTGCTGGCGACGCCATCCTCCATCTTGATCTGCTGGATCTGAAGAACGTAGGCGCCCTTCAGGTTCAGCAGCGGCGCTTCTGGGTCGGAGGGGTCGGAGGCACGAGTTGTGTAAGCCTGCCATGTATTCTGGGTCTGGGCCAGCAAGTTGCCCTGGCTGTCGAGCGTCTCCGCGCTTTGCAGCAAGCCGTCGAGCATGTTGTAGTAGTCTGCGCCGGTAGCAACTGCGAGGCCGTTGAGATATCGCGTTACCTTGGAGCCATAGGTCGGTTGCGAAGCATCCGCGGTGCCGGGGTAGGTCGTGACCTCATAATACTTGACCACGAGCCCTGTCGGATCGCAGGCAGCCTGATCGGGATCGGGAAAATAGGTCGTCGCGGCAGTCGCCCCGAAACCGTCGGTGATGGAGATGCTGGTGACCGCGTAATGGGTCAGTGCTCCGTCGATGGCGTCGCCGGCATAGCGGTGCAGGAGGATCGCCGAGGCGTGGTCGAAATCCGAATCCGTGCTCGGATATGCGGCAAACGCTTCCGGTCCGCCTGGTGTCTGTCCGGGCGTGGTGGGGACGCTTTCGGCAGGCGTGTAGATGCGCTCCGACGAGAGTGTCTGGGCCGCACCGTAGACACCGCCATTCTTGAGTACCAGCACCGCGGCCTGATCGTTTGTCGAATCCGCGATGTCATAGACGTAATACCCAAGGAAGGTCGGCCCCTCGTTGATGACGGACTCGGCATTCAGCACATAGCCATCGGCGGAGCCGAGCGCCTGGTTCACCAGCTGCTGCAGGTCAGCATTCGGAGACTGGGTCAGCACGTCATCCCAATCCGTGGCTGTTCCACGGAAATAGAGATATTGGCCGATGTTCATGAAGTCTCCGCCACCGGCGGACGGCCAATTGGCCGTCGCCGAATAGCCGGGTGGGTTTGAGAGCCCCTGCGCTGGCGTCACCGGGCTTCGCGTCCACGACGAGGAGTCCGCGTCGGGATCGAAGGACAGGACCTTTGCCGTGGTGGTTCCGACGCCGCCGCCTGGCACCATGATCTGGATCGCGTAGTCCGGACCGTAGGCATAGCGCTGCTGCGATCCCGATGGCAGGCTTGCGGGCACGAGCTGCGAATTCTCAAGCCAGGTCTGGCCGTTGTAGCGCAGCACATGTGCGGCCACCGCGACCATCGTGTTGCCGATAATGGTCGGAATATAGGGCGTCTTGTAACTGCCGCTCGCTTCCAGGCGGTCGTTGAAGGTGAAGCTCGTCACGGTCGAGGGGAATGCGTAAGCCGCGTCCCATTGAAGAAAGGTGAGTTCGTAGCCGCGCGACTGGGAATTGTCGGTCTGCAGGTTGCTCATCACCACGAAGGAGGCGGACGGCACCAGCGTCACCCGGTCGTAGTATACGAAGCTGAAATCGGGCAGCGTAAGGATCGCCGGTTGGCTCCAGACGAGACCGGGTGACAGGAAGGACAATTCCGCCTTTCCCGTCTCGTCCAGGATCAGCTGATACTCGTTCATCGCCGTTGCCCAGGCATATTGCGACAGCGTGAAGGATTCGAGCGTCCAGCTTGCCGTGGTCCAGCGCCAGGTGAGCCGATCGTAGCCGTAGGACGAATGATCGGGGTCCATGCAGACGACGAGCAGGAAGGTGTTGCCCCCGATGACATCCACTGTTCCACCCGAAGGCGCGTAGCTTCGCGTCGGCTGGTTGGGCGCTGTTGTGGTGCCGTCGACCGTGGCCGGCACCCATTGACCTGGCCTGGCTACATCCTTCTGGAAGACGTAAAGATCGGTCTCGCTACTGCTCGTGAAGGAGAGTGCGAAGAAATTTTCGCTGGCGACGACGTTAAGCGTCGTCAGGTCGAGGCCGTCGGCACTGCTGAAGAGAACAGTATCATCGGTGAGCGACCATTCGATCCAGCGTCCAAGCCACGTGTAGACCTGCAATGAAAGCGTGCCCTGGCTCGTATTGTACCAGGTGGTGACGACATAATCGGAGCCGAAGAAGGCCCGTGGTTCCGCACCCTGGAAATCGTCCGAAGGCGGTCCGACGCTTACCATCCGCTCGCAGACTGCGAGCTGCTGCTGCGTATAGGTATAGGTGGCGACGGCGCCTTGCGGATAGGTGATGGATTTCAGAGCACCCGGGCTCGATCCCGACAGCGAGGTATCGAAATAGTAGTCGAAGATGAGCCCGGGCAGGGCCTCTCCCGAAGCATTCTGGAAGGTGACGCCGGTGAGGAAGCGCTTGCAGGTGTCGCCGTACAGTGCGCCGGCATAGGAGGTTACGTTGGCGACGGGGCTGTCATCCCCGCCGGCAGGCTGGCTCGGCAGATAGGCGAGCGCCAGGCTGAACATCGATGCACCGGTGACGTCCTGCACGGCGATGCCTTCGAGGAATTTCGTTTCGTACCGATCCTGGTATGCGTTCGCCGTCATGTCCGGCTTGAGCTTGTGCGGATCGGCATATTCCCGCGCGCTCTCGGGCGTGGAATCGTCCCACAACTTGTCACCATACTGGAAGACGGCCTTGCGGCCGAACACGTCGGTGATGCTGGTGAGGTAGCAGGCCTTGGTGTAGGGCAGGCCGCCGGCGCCCACGGGTTGCTCCACGTCCGGGATCAGCCCCGTGGACGGATCCCGCACCCATTCATTATAGCCATATGCGATCGAATCGCCCCAGAGAACCGAGCATACGGCCAGATGCCAGACCCGCGCATATTGGCACTGGCCGGATGTCACGTCGCTCGCACCTTCCCATATGGCCGAGGCTGCTCCGCCATCAAGGGACCAGCGTATGCCCCACTCGATGCTGTTACCGACTGAAGTCGCGTAACCCTGTGCCGTTGGCGCTTCGAGCCCCCCGAAGGACATTCGGTGGCCGTCTTCGTTGACGACGACCCATCGTTCATAAGGTGGATAGTAGAGGATCTTGCGGAATGCGTAGTTGACCAGCTGGTACGCCTCGCCTCCGTCTAGGACCTGAAGCTGGGTGTCGACAAGCGCGAGGTCAAAGAGCTGCTGGTTGTCGTCATCGGACAGGGTCCATGCCGTCGAGGAGGTGGCGGAGACCATCGTCGCCGACGACAGGTTGAAGCCGCGACGGACAAATTCGGCGCGGAGGGCGGCCGGCACGGGCTGGCCGTCCTCAAGATCATTGGCGAGCAACGCGTCCACCGCGAAAAGGTTCGAGGTTTCCGGTTCCCGCGCAAGCGGCGTGGGAATTCCCCCGCTCACATAAGTGTATTGCCGTGTGCCTGGCGTTGGGGCGCCGCCATCATCGAGCTCGATCAATGTCGCAGGCAGGGTCCAGCCCAGTCCGGCTATGCTCGTGGGCGCATCCCGGTTCCATGTCATCGCGTCGCGATAGACGTTGCTCTGGTAGAGCAACGACACCGATATATCCAGCCCGTCACCACTCAGTCGACCTGGCATCGCCAGCAATGCCTGCGTTAGATTAATGTCGCCGCGGAACTGGTTGACATTGCTGTCAAGCGACGCAACGGCGCTGGTATCGAACTGGAAGGTACGGATCGGCGGAAGTTGAGAGGTGGAGTCTGACATGGGAAGGTCCCCAGCAAGGATGGGTTGCTATTCGGACTGGTCGAGAATGCCAACCGCGATGACGCTTGCGCTGCTCAGCGACATGTCCTGCGTGTCGCCATCGTCGTTGCCCATCCAGGCCCAGACGCCGGAGCTCACGACCCTGGAGCCCGTATCGTCACTCTGGCAGACCCAGGTATTCGGGCCGGCACCAATATTGCTGATCTCGTGATCATCATTATCCGGGAACTGCACCTGGAAGCCGGTCAGGAGCACGAAGGCATCGGACAGTTTCACCGATCCCATGGGGATCGTCTGCTGGCCGGCGTTTTGTGCCGTGTATGGCACTACGATGAAGGAGGGTATCTTGTCGGAGCTTGCGATCAGGAACCCCGTTCCCGTCGGGTTCTGCGCCGTGTTGCCCGAATCGTCCGACATATTCGCTGTGGCCGTGATGTATCCGTCGGAACCGTTGGCCGTGCTTCCGACCGAAGCATTGACATTCAGGACATGATGATCGGTCTGCGGATAGGCGAGATAAAAGCCGCTCATGCAGGCTTGCAGTATGGAATGGAACGAGTCCGGCAGACTGATCGGCGGACTTTCGTTGTTGGATCCGCTCGCCACGGAGAACGGCGCGGAAAGCAGGTTGGTGGTGGTGGTTGCGCCCGTCCACGCGACGACCACGACGGTCACATAGGATTTGCTGAGGTCGACCGTGTTGCCGCTTGCATCGCTCAATACGCCGTTCACAGCGACGGAGACCTGTGTGGGGGCTACCTGGTTCGACGTGAGGGCGAGGCTGATCTGCTGAACGTGATGATCCTTGCTGAAAGCGAAGTAGAAGGACGAGATGCCGACCGCGAACTGGCTGATCGTGTCAGGGAAAGTGAAGGTGTGGTTCTGGATAGGGTTGAGACTCATGGTTTGATAGGTCAGGGTCATCGCTGAAATCCTCGTTTTGGAATGGATGGAAGGGCAGGGCCGGCGAATTGGCGCGGCCGTTATTCCTGCGTATCTGACTGGCTGCAGCGGTCGGCGCACGGTGTGGCGCGGTTCGGTTCGTCTGGCGCGTTTGCGCCATTCATGAAACGTCGGTCATGCGGAGTTATGTGCGTCATAGCCATTTCTCCTCGATGCCAGCGCCATTCGCGGTTGAACGAATGGCTTGAGGACCTTGATCGTTTTCGCGGTGCGATGCCATTACCCGAAAGGGTAAGGATCGGTCTGATGAGCGTCGCTTTGCCGAGCACTACGGGTCGATGTGTCCCATTGGGAGACATGTTTCTCACCGGAACGCGGGATGTTCGATTTCTCGTCGATCTGAAGGGGGGTGCCGGAGCGGACGGCCAAGCAGGATCTGTTTCGAGCCGAACTCGGCGTCGAGCACGATCTGGGTGTTCTTGTTGCCTGACTGTTGCTCGGGAGAGCGAAATCCCATCAAAGCCAAGCCAATAAATGAGCCCTGATCTGCGCTAGATCGGTCTTTGTTGCCTGCCCCAAGCCGATGACGTCAGCTTCCAAAGGGGTGGAAGCTCGGAAAATGGTGGGGTGGTGTGAGCGATCACGGCCGCGGCAAGGCGCCCCTCGGCGCCTATCCTGCTATAGAGCGCTTTGACATGCGCCTTCACCGTATCGATGCCGACATCTAGAATGGTGGCGATATCCTCGTTGGACTTTCCTTGAACAACCCACGAGGCTACTTCAAGTTGACGCGGGCTCAACTGTGGAAACGCAATGCACAGTCGGTCGATCGGCGTGAGTTTGGCCAGCGTGCGCTCTTGCGCTTGACGATAGCTGCGAACGATATGCGGACGAAAAGCGACCAACCGATCACGCTCGAGATCGCTGAAAGCGGGGCGCCCGATCACTCTGAACCCGGCGATGTCGACGACATAATCGTCATGCGCAATGATCATTTTCATGATCCGTCGCGCTCGAGATGGCAGAAAGACCTCTTTCACGATCGGAAGGTTGAGATAGGTCTCGTCATCGAAGAAATCTGATTCCCGCAGCGCCTGGTCGCCATAAAACTCTGGGGTGTTCTGCCAGAAAGGATGGCTGTGCATATGGCGTGCGTAGGCAGCCATGCCCGCTCCTCGCGCGGCGGGATCGTCCTCCACCGAAACCAGGGCACGAAAGTCTTTGCTCTTGTGATGAAACTCCGCATACGTGACGACATCGGCATCGATCAGTCGGGCCACTGCGTCAAAGAGGATTGATGGCAAGTTCTGCAGATCCGGTTCATGTTCGTAGAGGCGGATGGTTTCCTCCATGAGGGGTCGGTCCAAGTCATTCAGCTGCGCGATACTCATCCAATCACCTCCCATTACTGGCGATGAAACCGACGGTGCGTTGGCCCGTATATCCCATTAATCTCAAGTGAGGATTGGAAGTCGATGGGTTGAAAACTGCTCCCACAAATCGTTTTAGTTGAGGTAAATGAATTTCCGATTGTCATAGCCACCGTTTCATTGAAGGACATTTGTCGCTCGGCATCTAATGAAAGGGATCGCGCAAATTAGGGGGTCGGCTGCTTGCATGAGAAGCGTTCGTCCGTGCCGATGAACCGATACTGCGAATGCTATCGGAATATTCTCGCCGTCAAGGAGCACGACACACATAAAACGCCTATGCTCCATGCTGCCAGCATGCCGCTTGCTGAACAGCAAATCCCTGCCGTTTGGCTGCCTTCACTTCACAAAGTCTCACGCTCGCCTCCACAGGCTCTACGGGCGCTTGCTTATTTTAAAGGCACAAAGACGTCGAACTTTCTGCAACCCTCAACGCGTGTTACAGAAGTATCAAGAATTTCCAGCACTTGAGGTCAATGGTCTTCGTAAAAACCAGGTTGTCGGTTCTTATCCTTTCAAGAGCATGATTTACGGTTTTGTGGCAAATTTTACGCGGTTGGCAGCTAGACTGGGCGTCGCGCAGCTGACGCTAAGCCAAACCATTCGCGCTTTGGAAGAACGGCTCAGGGTGCGTGCTGATCCGCACGACGCGGAGTGTATCGCCGACCGAAGCCGGCGAGCGCTTGCTGCAGGCTCTGGCCCACGTCTCGATGAAACCAAAGCCGAGCTGGAATCGCTGCGCGAACTGAGAGACAAACCGGCGGGCACCTTCCGCGTCTCGGCGATCGACTTTACCGTCGATTACATACTCTGGCCGAAACTCGCCCCCTTCATGGAAAAATATCCCGATATCAAATTTGAGATCGTCATCGACTATGCCATGACCGACATCGCGGCCGCCGGCTACGATAGCCGCGTCGTCTATGTCGAATGGTCAGATGTCATATGCGTTAGAAGTCGACAGGAACGCCTTTAGCTTCTCCAACAAATGCGCCTTCAAAGAGAAGGTTCGCGATCGCCTCTTCCGCCGCGACGTTTACGCTGACGAGAGAAACAGGCGCTATACGCTACTCCATACTCGCCTGAGCTCGGGCGCCGTGCAACCGGCCATCCTGCCGCAGCCATTATAGATCGGCGAAAAATAACGTGACTTGTTGCCTAGGCAGCTTATGCATCTCTGGCCTTGCGCCCGCGTGCACTGGGTCTCACCGGCACGCTCCTCCCATACTCGCTCCACCACGCGGTCAGCGCCTCCATCGTGGGGCCAAGGCCGCGCGCCTTCTCTGTAATCTCGTATTCGACGCGCGGCGGAACCTCCGGAAAGACGGTGCGTAATACGAGACCGTCGGCTTCGAGCTCGCGCAGTTGGGCCGTCAGCATATGCTGGGTGATGCCGGGTATCGCCTTACGCAGTTCCCCGAACCTGTAGACCCGCTGGTTCAGCAACCACATGATTTCAAGCTTCCACTTGCCCGAGAGCAGCGAGAACGCCCGGCGCATCTCCTCATGCATATTGACATCTTGATCGGCCATAGTCTGCTTTTCCATACTAGCAGCAAGTAATTCATCCTACTTGCGGTAATCGATATTAGACGACATTTTCTAATCATGCACCAGGGATCGCGACGAGCTTGCGACCCTCAAGGCTAACCAAAAATCGAATCAAAGTGATGTTGCCGCCCGTTCGGCGGCAAGGAAGAGATCATGCTTGAATACAGCACATACTGGATAAGCACGGCACTTCTGTCCCTGCTTTATCTGACATCCGCGACCATGTACCTGACAAAAGGGGATTGGGTCCGCAAGGCTCTTGGCGACTTGGGATACAAGGCATCTCATCTTGTGCCACTCCTGATCATCGTCAAAATCCTTGCACCAGTCGCCATTCTCTGGCGCATCAGCGTGCCTCTCAGCGATTTGGCCTATGCCGGCATCTTCTTTCATCTGACGTTGGCGGCCTTGGCGCATATCGGCGTTCGCAAGCCGCTCGAAGCTCTGCCAGCCATTATTGGTCTCATTCTCATGGTCACATCGTTCGCCACACAAAACGAGGCTCGCGCCGCGCGATCCCCCTACGTTCAGGCAGCACAGCGCTGACATTCCGACAACTGAAAACCCCCAGCTATGGATGGAGATGAATATGGGCAGACTTGATGGAAAAGTTGCCATCGTCACAGGCGCAAGCCGCGGAATTGGTCGCGCCACCGCGAAACTCTTTGCAGCAGAAGGTGCCACAGTTGCGGTGCTTTCACGCACGTCCGAAGGCGTGGAACGCGTTGTGGAAGATATTCGGGAAGCCGGCGGCACTGCGCTCGGTGTCATCTGCGATGTCGGTGAAGCCGACCAGATCAGGGCTACCGTGGACAAGGTGATCGCCGTCTATGGTCGCATCGACATTCTCGTGAACAACGCCTTCGATGGTTCTGTGGTCTTGTCATCCGTTCTGGATCTTTCGGTCGAACAATTGCAACGCAACTTCGACACAGGGCCAATCGCATGTCTGCGCTTCATGCAGGCTTGCTATCCTTATCTCAAGCAAAGCGGGGCGGGGCGCGTCATCAATTTTGCTTCGATGGCTGCCACTATCGGATTGGGTGGTTACGGTCCGTACAACATGGCCAAAGAGGCGGTACGCGCACTCACCCGGACCGCAGCACGCGAATGGGGTGCGGACAATATCACGGTGAACAACATTCTGCCGATCGCCGACACCTGGGGTGCCGCGGGTAAGGACGTTCCGCCGCCTACCAATGCGCTTGCCCGTTTCGGCTCGCCGGAGGGCGATATCGCCCCTGTCGTCCTGTTCCTTGCCAGCAAGGATTCGCAATTCATTACGGGCTACAGCCTCACGCCTGACGGCGGCGCAATCATCGACAGCGCACGGTGATCTACAGGACCGAACCCATGAAAATCACCCTATTCGGAGCCACCGGTAAAACTGGCAAGTATCTCATCGGTGAGGCATTGAAGCGTGGTCTCGATGTTACCGTCTTCGCTCGCTCGGCAACTCCGTTCGAGGAGCCAAGAGTGCGGGTAGTTCGAGGGGACTTGTCCGATACTGCGCTCCTGCGAGATGCCATTCGTGGCTCTGATGCCGTGCTCTCCGCCCTGGGACCGACATCCGTTCCGCATCCCAAGGATCTTCCTATTACCCGTGTGACGGAAGCGATCATCTCCGCCATGCAGCAGGAGAGTATAAGGCGCCTGATCGCCGTGTCCACGGGCACGGCGGTCGATCCGGGGGATGGTTCCGATTGGAAGATCTGGCTTCCCGCCCTGGTGATCAAATACGCAATGCGCAGTACCTATGATGACATCATTGGGCTGGCGAAGGCGATACGGAACTCAAATCTGGATTGGACCATGGTCCGCGCGGCCGTTCTGAAGAGCGGTTCGGCCTCCAGGCATATCAACATCGGTCTATATGGCCACACGAAGCATTCGTGGACGGTCAATCGCGAGGACCTTGCAATCTTCATGCTGGATCAAGTCTCGCAGGGTGATTTCGTGCACCAAGCGCCCGGTATCAGTTCGCGCAAGATTTGATCTCCTGAGAACTGACTTGCGGCTCGTGCCAATTTCAACCAAAAAATTGCGAAGCCGAGCGGAGGGCACTGCCAAACCCCACTATCATGGACAGCATTGCTGCGTCAGTGATGCGGACGATTGTCATTTCTATTTCTGCAGATAGCCGAAGAGTTCGACAAGCGCGGGGAAGGCGGAGCATCGATGACGCCGGCTGGGATAGGGTAGTCGTCGGAAGGAAATGGAGTGACCCAATGGGTGCGCGCATCCTATAGGACTTCGGTTCGCGCGCCGCGCAGGCCTACCTGGCCAGATAAAGTACGACGGTTGAACGCGGACCGACCTTGACGTCATTTTTGAGGTCGATGATTTTTTCGCTCACCAGATCCGGAGCACTGTCGATATCGGCCGGTACCGGCAATGTGTAGCTGCTGGAATCGCTAGTATTCAGAGCAATGAGGTAATCGTCGTAACGGATCCAATAAAACGCGGCCTTTCCCACAAAGGGGCCCCAATTGCCGTAGGCGGGGAATTTTGCGTCATCCGGCCGCTTCGATATTTCCAGTGTTTCGCCGGACCATGCCTGGTCGATATGTTCGTTCGGTGGTGGCAATCCGCCTGTCCGCTCGAAATCGATGATATTCGGGCGAATCCATATGTGTCCTGAGGGAATTAATTCGAAATGCGATTTGACGGTGGCAATCCGCATATTCGTGGGTGTGATGTCCAGAATTCGCGTCGAGCCGCTTGGGGCATGCTCTTGCCGATAATAGAAGTTGACGAATAGGCGATCATCTCCGTGCTTTATCGCGAGGACCGCGTTCTCCTCATCGGAGAACACGAAGTCTGGTTGACCGTCGGACATTGGCAAGCGGTAACGGCTTTCTGGTAAAGCCTTGACGGTCTCATATGCATCGACGTTCCGCATAAGTTTCAAGGTGTCAGCGTCTCGAATGTGGCTAGCGAGAGTACAAGAATACTGGCCGTCTTCAAAACTCTGTTGGGCAGCGCCTACAGAAGCCGTGTCCTTCGTTAAGGCTGGAACTTCCAATCCCAACATCTCATTGATATCCGGTGCAGTATAGTCGCTAAACTGCAATGGAAAATGCGCTGTGCGAGAATCAATCTCGGAGGTCAGCTTCATCTGACGATACCCATCCGGATCTATCGCAGGATAGCGAAAAATCATTCGCGCCGTTTGAACTTTAATCAGCTGCTGCTTGATTCTCCCGTCGCCGCTGAGATTCGCCATATCGCGCATGAACCGGAGGAACGTTTCTCCATAGGTGCCAACCCATCCCAATTCTCGGGAAAGCCCCTTGTCGGTTACAAGGTAGTAGTGATCGCCGTACGGTGCCTCGTGGCCATTATCCGGTCGATCATTACCGAGCCAAGGCAATAGTCCGACTGACTCGTAGAGATATCGCAATGCAACCTTTTCCGGCATTGCTTCCTCTGGCGCTATTGTCTGCAGACCGCGATTGGCAGCATATATGCCATAGTCGATGATCATGGACTGATTGGTGTAAGAGCGGCGCGCGTATAGACGATGATTATCAACAGGTGACTATTTGATCAAAATGCCGCATTTATCTGAAAGTACGAGCTATCAAAGAAAATGAACTATCATCGGTTTGTGAGCGCGTCGCTATTATGGATTATCCTGATATTCGGTTGTTTGATTCTGCCGATAAATTCTCTTTTGGCTAAAAATGGCGTGTGCGAGGGAGTCAAAGCCTTCGTATTCTTCGGATGGCCGCAGAATGGAATGTTCCTCCTGGATGTCGAGGAAACGGGATTTACATCTTTAGAGAAATGCCAATTTTTTGTCGATAGATCGCTATTTAGTATCACCTTAGCCCTATGGTTATTGATTGCGCTACTTTGGAATTCTGGCAAGCGATATAAAGTATTTATGCCGTCATTTCTCATCATGTGGGCGATTGGTTTCAGTATAAGTTTTGCGCTAACATTATTGCCATTTGAGAAGAAATCCGACATTTATTTGATAAGTCAAAACGATACATTTTTTTTGGTATTTTAAAGTCATTTTCTTTTATTTTTCTATTTTATTATTCACTACAGATGACTCTTTACATGATTATATCTGGTGTTGTGAAAATCGGCAAAGTCTTGCGACTTGGGAATTTGAGGTGATGAGATGACAAAAGAGAGAGATTGGGGCGAGATTGCCGGCAGAATTAGCAATACGCTTACAGGCTGGGGCTGGCTGTTAAGGCTTGTTTTAACGGTTTTCTTGGTAGCGTTTACACGGAAATGCAGGCTGGTACGGCGACCGATCCGAAGCAACATTGCTTGCTCGGCATAGAATTGTTGCAGTTTCGCTGACCTATCTGAGAGACAATCACAAGGATACCAGCGACCGCATGAAGCGTTGGTTGATAAACCGTCCCGTGGTCAGGTGCTTAATTATGTTCTAAGCGCATGGAGCGCCCACGATCATCTCGATAAGTCCGAAGTCGGTTTTTGTGGCATTTCAGCAGGCACCTACGGGCGCACCAACACCAGCGGAGACGATGAAATGACATCCTTGCGCGATTCTGCCGAAATTTTTGTATTTCAATCGTTTAGCTCTCACGCTTGATGGTGCGTAGGTTCGATTCTTTACAATAGCAAAGCGTCTTTTGGGGCTTTTATGGATCAACGTGATCAGTCAGAAATTCATAATCTCTGCAGAGGGAAGGATCGTGTGTTGGGCGAGCTGCTAAAGATCTAATAGGGCTAACGAGTTTGTGATAAAGATCACCCGCCTCGCTGGAGGAAGAACTTGAGGCGCAGGTCATCAGGAGCTTCGTAGCTTGGCTCTGTCCGGAGGCTATAGGCAACTGATGATCACGATCGGCTGTCATCTAGCTTCCATAGGCACGAATCGCCGTGCGGCCGAAGCCAGGTAGTGGTGACGCTGCCGCTTGGCGTTCCTGTCGTCTGAAGCCGGTAGCAACACTTGCCGATTGCGACGTTTCGCCGGTCTTAAAACGGCCGAGCAGATCGAAAAGAGCTTCTGCTTCTTTTGCAAGGCGTTGGCTTGCGGCATTGGATTCTTCAACCATGGCAGCATTCTGCTGCGTGCCCTGATCAATCGTATTCAGCGCCAGATTGATTTCCTTGAGACCCGTTGCTTGTTCTCGCGACGCATCGACGATTGCGGCGACATTGAGGTTGACCTCTTCGACTTGCTGCCCGATTTGACCAAGCGCTTGGCCGGTTTCGGCAACAAGAGCCACGCCTCTTTTGACCTGCTCCCCGGAGGCGCTGATCAAGGTCTTTATTTCCTTAGCGGCATGCGCCGAGCGTTGCGCAAGCTCGCGGACCTCCTGTGCGACGACGGCAAAGCCCTTGCCGGCGTCGCCGGCGCGCGCGGCTTCGACTCCCGCATTCAATGCCAGAAGGTTCGTCTGGAAAGCGATATCGTCAATAACTCCGATAATGTTGAAAACTTCGTTCGACGACGCTTCGATACCATCCATTGCCGCAATCGCACGGCCGACAATATGACCGGATTTTTCCGCGTTTTCATGAGCGGTAGCGGCCAGGCGGCCGGCATCATCGGCGCGCTGGCTTGAGTTTGCGACTGTCGTGGTCAGTTGCTCCAGCGCAGCTGCGGTTTCTTCAACCGAAGCTGCCTGTCGTTCGGTTCGTTTGTAGAGATCGTCGGTTGCCACCTTCACCTGATCGGAGCTTGCCGCGATCACGTGCGCATTTCTTCCGATCGTCCGAAGAGTATCCTGGAGCTGCTCCAGGGCGGCGTTGAAATCCAGGCGCACGGTATCGAGCTGCGGGGTGAAGGCGTCCGCGATGCGATGGGTAAGATTGCCGCTGGCAAGCTGATGCAGCCCATGCGCCAGGGCATCGACGGCGAACTTGATATCCGTGGATTGCTGCCTCTGAACACTTTCCTGCTCCGTGCGTTCGTGTTCGGAAGTCCGGCGATTGGCCTCTGCCTGGGCCTCGAGCCTGCGATTTTCTTCCGCTTTTGTCTTGAATACCGCAACCGACTTTGCCATCGCGCCGATTTCATCCGGGCGGCTGGAATGCGGCACGTCCTTGCTATAGTCCCCGTCCGCCAGCACGCTCATATAAGCGCGCATGGTTTCCAGGGGTGCGATTGCCCGGTGACGCAGCAGGAGTGTTCCGCCAACAAGCAAGAAAATCGCACCGGCCGCCGCAGAGAGCGAGAGCGCCGTCCAACGCTGGATCTCTTGTCGGGCTCCATCTTCTTGTTCAGACAGAAACTCATTGGAGCTGGCGACCAGCTGTTCGACGGCATCCTGGTGCAGATGAAATGCATCTTTCAGCCGAGCGATGTGTTGTTTGATCCTCGACGTATCCTTGGCGGCTAGCGCGGGAAGAACACCGTCATTCATCGCCTGCCAGAAATTATCTGACTTGGTGAGTACATCATTGGCAAGCTGATCTTTCAGCGTCTGCGGCAGGCTGGAATTCTGCCAATAGGCCCGCCTCTCATTGTAATCGGCGCGAAGCTTGGCGATTTTGGCTGCATTTGCTTCCACCCTATCGGGGAACTCACCGGCTTCCAGAGCCAACATGTAGGATTCCACAACGAAGAGCGGCGGCGGCAGTATGTCGGCAACGAGATCCTTGCCATTGACGATCTGCTCATAGATCGGCCCATTCACCTTAAGCTGGTTCAGCGCGTGTTGCTGTAATCCAACAGCTCCCAAGAGGCCCATGGTAACAACGACGCCGAAAATAATAAGCGTTCTAGCAATGGTAATTTTCATGGTGTTGCCTCTAGCAAAATATCACTTTTACTTGAGAAAAATCATATTAATGCGGAGTTTAAATATTTATACGACCGCCTAAATGTGCAGAAAGTGGATATTATTTTCGCAATATGGCTTTGAATCCGTGCCGGTCGCCATCAGCGCGATCATTATCGCGCGCGTGTTGCTCAAGGATAGACCCGCGTCCCTTGAAGGCCAGTGATGACTTTTGTCGCACCGGGGTCGCCGGTTTGATCTCTTTCAAGAGCAATTTATTGATGTTCGGCTGTTTTGAGTACAATCCTCTGCAATATTTGTGTTCAGCGCCGGAAGCCTGACTAAATCGAGCCCCAACCTCCATCGACGGGCCGTCCGGTACTATTTACAATCTTGTTGAACAGTTCGAGAGATCTGCTGCAGATTGTTCGCTGGCTTGCTTCTGTTTGGCGTGTACGATTGCTGAAATGAGAGCCGTGGCGATACGCCCTCCGCCCCGGTCTGGTCGTTCGAGCAAGACGATTTTCCTGAAGAGTTGCGGTTCGCCGAATGGCAGACAGGTCAGGGTTAGCCCTCGATGCATTTCCTCTGACAAGGGAACGACAGCAACCCCCAAGCCTTTCTCGACCATCTTGAGGATAGCCTCCCGGCTGTCGAGGATCATCTCTTCGTGAACTTCAATTCGCTGTCGCCGAAGCTCACGGTCGATTATCCGACCAGCCCAAGCACGACTATCGAAACGGATGAACGGCATGGAAGTCAGGAGTTCGTGGACGGTGTCACCATCCTGGCCCGCAGGTGCAACGACCCAGAATCCTTCCTGGTAAAGTGGTGAGCTCACGAATTCTGCCGGAACGGGACGAACCGGCTCGGTCGTAACCGCTGCGTCAAGTTCACCCCCCGCCACTTGGCGGGCAAGTTCCAACGACATTCCCGCAGCGACATGTACTCGGACGCGTGGATGCGACCTTTTTAACATCGCGAGCGCATCTGGCAAAACCTCGGACAAAGCGGTCTGGATCGCTCCGAGTTTCAATTTCCCAGCAAGAGATTGCTCGTCGCCGAGAGCCTCAAAAATCTTGTCGTAGAGCGCGATGACTTCTTCCGACCTCGACAGGACGATCCTTCCAGCATCGGTCAGCACGGGTAAACGACGAGAGCGATCGAATAACTGGGCGCCGAACTCTTCTTCCAGCGCCTTCACCTGCAAGCTGACAGCTGACTGCGTCAATCCTACGACTTCACCCGCACGTGCGAAGGAGCCGTGGCGGGCAATAGCTTGCAGGGTCCTGAGTGAACGAATTGACATGGAGAACCGAACCTAAACGAGGTGTGATGATATATTAAAAAAACTCATTGAACATTAGAGAATTAAGAATTTTTCCTCGCTAGTGCGGGTTGATAGAACGGCTCTAGGACCCTTCATTTCAGGAAATCCCATGAACGCCCAAACTCAAGCTTTTGCTGCGATCAAAGATTCGCGAATTTCTATTAGAGCACGCCGTGTGGTGGGATCGAGTTGCCGGGGAAGTATGCTTGGATCACGAAGGCAACTCCATCGTCTGATTGCGATTATGGCAATTGCAAAGGGCCACCTTCGCATCGTCGCCGCTGCGGTGACAGCGCCATGAACGGAGCAGTGCTTCTAGCTCTGATACCGATCGTGATCCTGATATCACTCGGTATGATTCTCCGTATCAGGCAGTTTCTCGGCGATAGCTTCTGGCCGCAAGCCGAGCGCCTCAGCTACTACCTCCTGCTTCCCTGCCTGTTCTTCGACGGGCTGGCAACAGCGAATCTGCAGTCGTTACCCGTCCGGGAGCTTGCGCTGACGCTTATTGTCTCGACGATTGTGGTGGCCGGGCTAGTCATGGTTGTGCGTCCGCTTATGAAAATCGACGGTCCCGCTTTCACTTCTGTTTTCCAGGGCAGTGTTCGCTTCAACAATTATGTGGGTATCACGCTTGCAGGTGGGTTGTTCGCAGCAAAAGGCATCGCGCTTGCAGCAATCTGCAATGCTGCCATCGTCCCGACTGTGAATATCCTTTGTGTGTTGGTGTTCTCCAGGCATGGATCAGCAAAACTGAGCGGCTATGGAATTCTGAAACAGCTTTTGGGGAACCCGCTCGTTGTCGCCTCATTCGGGGGTATAGCGTTCCAGTCGTTCGGGCTCGCAATTCCTGTCGGAATCGAACCGGCTATTCGAAGTCTGGGGTCGGCATCGCTCCCTATCGGACTTCTTTGTGTAGGAGCAGCATTGAACTTCGGCAGGATGCGACAGTGGATTGGACCTGTTGCCTCGTCATCTATCATGAAGTTTCTGGCGATGCCCGCTGCGACTGCTTTCGTTGGAATGGCGATCGGTCTTGAAGGGCCAGCGCTGACGATGGCTCTTCTGTTTCAAATTCTCCCTACAGCATCGTCAGCATATGTCATGGCGCGACAACTGGGCGGCGACGCTCCTTTGATGGCAGGGATAATTGCCGCGCAGACTGTGCTTGCCTTGGCTACCATGCCGCTCATTTTGGCTGTTGTGGAAAGGTTTGTTGTCATCTGAGTGCCTAATGGATCGGACATGAGGTATATGCCTGAAAGAAAGGAACCCATGTGGCGGCTCGTTGGATATGCGTTTCATTTATCCGGTTACGAAGAACGCTCGGTGGAAGAAAACAACACTGAGAACGGATCCAACCAAGATAACGATCGTCCGGACAACGGCAACCGGTAAAACCCTTGCGAGCGGGGCGCCCATGTAGCCGCCAATCGCTGCGGCGATTGCCATCAGAATAGCCGGTTGCCAGGCGACGATCCCCGCCGCGGCGAACGTCACCACTGAAATTGCCGATATGATGAAGGAGACAAGGTTTTTTAGCCCATTCATAAGGGTCAGATCACGCATCCCCCAGAGCGAGAATAGCGCGAGCAGCACGATTCCAAGTCCACCATTGAAATAGCCGCCATAGACCGCGACGAACACTATACTCAGCGGGCTGTTGGAATGACTCTCGCTGTGATCTGCCAACCATCGTCTGATATGGCCGCCGAAGGCGAAAGCGAGTGTCGCCAGGGCCAGGAGAAAAGGAACTACAACGGAGAAAGCACGATTTGAGGACACCAAGAGCAGCAGAGATCCAGCAAGTCCTCCCACTAAGGTCAGCAAGGTAATTTTGATCAACCTGCTCTGCTCGAATTGCCTAATCTCCTTGCGAAAGCCGCCAATCGCGCCCAGATACCCTGGGAACACCGCGACAGCACTCGTGGCGTTGGCAGCGACGACAGGCATGCCCGTATAGACCAAAGCCGGGAAGGTTAGGAATGTCCCACCTCCGGCGATTGAGTTGAGGACTCCTGCACCGAATGCAGCGGCTGCAAGAAGGACTTGATCGAATGCCATTGACGAGTCTCTCTTAGAATGCGTGGAGGCAGAAACTTTATGTCGCTGCTTCCATTTGAAGGCACTTAGACCTTGGCGCGCCATGAAAAGGCAGATGTCTTCTCATACAGCCAATAGTAATTGTTGACCATCTGGCTGGTGCGACGGAATCGGAATCCCGCGGTCGAGAAAACGAGCAGCAGTGCTAAATCAACGAGGTAAAAAGATACGCTGAACATCGGGCCGTTGAACAGCGCATGATGGAGGAACTGCATCACCCAGGCGATGAGAAAGGTGTGGCAGAGTACAAGAGGATAGCTGCTCCAAGCGTCCGCCACCGCCTTGCCAGCGCGCCAGGCCGTCCACAAGCCGAGGAGAGCGACAAAGCCGCGAATGATTAGATGGACGCCGGCGTCCGGCTCGAAGAATAGTCCTTGCATGTCCGTATCCTTGTCTTTTTCCTAGTGCCGTCCGCCTTCAAGGTAGGCTGCGCGAACTTCCGGATCGGCGAGAAGATCTTTGCCCGAACCGCTCATCGTGACCTTGCCATTCACCATGACGTAGGCGCGATGTGAGAGCTTCAGGGCGGCAAACGCATTCTGCTCGACGAGGAAGACCGTCAGGCCCTCCTGTTCGTTGAGCTTCTTGATTTGCGCGAAAATGCCCTTGACGATAAGTGGCGCGAGACCGAGCGACGGTTCGTCGAGAAGCAGGAGCTTCGGGCGCGCCATCAACGCGCGGCCGATCGAAAGCATCTGCAACTCGCCACCTGACATGGTTCCCGCCCGCTGGTGCTGACGCTCCTTCAGGCGCGGGAATATCGCAAACACCTTTTCGACGTCTTCCTTGAAGAATTTGAGATTGTCGAGGCCGGCTCCCATCTGGAGGTTCTCGGTCACAGTCATCCGTGGGAAAATGCGGCGACCTTCCGGCGACTGGGCGATCCGGAGACGGGCGATCTCATGCGTCGGCATCTGCGTGATGTCTGTGCCATTGAAAACGATGGACCCGCTGCGCGCATGTGGACTGCCACAGATCGTCATCATCAGTGTCGACTTGCCTGCGCCGTTTGCGCCGATCAGGCTGACGATTTCACCTTCACGGACCTCGACATCGACCCCTGCGAGGGCGCGGATGTTGCCATAATATGCTTCGACCCCCTGAATCTTGAGAAGCTGTTTCCCGGCCATCAAAGCACACTCCCTTCCACAGTCGCGATAACCGCTTCGACTTCTTCGTCCTCGACCCCCAGATAGGCCGCGATGACCTTCGGGTCGTTTTTCACATGCTCAGGTGTGCCGTCGGAGATCTTCTGACCGTATTCGAGAACGATGACGTGGTCGGAAATTTCCATGACAACCGACATGTCATGCTCGATGAGTAGAATTGATGTGCCTGTATCAGCGCGAATGCCCCGCAGCAGTTCATTGAGAGCGAGGGATTCGCGAGGATTCAGGCCTGCGGCCGGCTCGTCGAGGCAGAGTAGTTCCGGGCCTGTGCACATAGCACGGGCAATTTCCAGGCGACGCTGAGCGCCGTACGATAGATCACCCGCGGGATCGTCGGCACGATCGATGAGATCGGCCCTTTCCAGCCAATGCTTGGCGCGTTCGATGGCGCCAGCGGACGCGCGGTTGTAGGATCCAATCCCAAGCAGGCCAAGGATCGTGTATCCCGAGGCGCGCATCAGTTCATTGTGCTGAGCGACCAAGAGATTTTCCAAAACCGTGAGGCCTGAGAATAGACGAATATTCTGGAAAGTACGGGCGACCTTGGCTTCACGAGTAATGCGAAAGTCCGGTAGCCGCTCCAGGAGATGCTGCTTGCCGGTCTTCCGGGTGAGGGTGATCATACCCATCGTCGGCTTGTAGAATCCGGTGATACAGTTGAAAACGGTGGTCTTGCCCGCACCATTTGGGCCGATCAGCGCGGTGATTTCGCCACGGCGGGCCTCGAAGGACAGGTCGCCGATGGCCATCAGTCCCCCAAACTTCATCGACAGGTGCTCGACCTTGAGCAGGGTATCGTTGGACATCAGCCGTGTCCTTCCTTTGTGAAGCTTCCGGACACGGCCTTGCGTTCCTTCAGGAAGGCGGTCGGTTCCCGCGAGCCGACAAACCCTCGAGGCTTGAACAGCATGACGATGACCATGGCTAGACCGAAGAGCAGCATGCGATAGAGTTCAGGTGTGAAGTCCTGACCGAAGACGGCCTTCAGGAATGCCATTTCCCGGAGCAATTCCGTACCGCCGATCATTACGATCGCGGCGATAGCGATGCCCGTCAGCGACCCCATGCCACCGAGAACGACAATTGCCAGGATCACCGCCGATTCCATGAATACGAAGGACTCGGGGGAGACAAAGCCTTGGCGGGCTGCAAAGAAAGCCCCCGCAAAGCCACCAAACATCGCGCCGGTTGCGAAAGCCGTGAGCTTGGTCGTGACCGTGTTGATGCCTAGTGAGCGACAGGCGATCTCATCCTCACGCAGAGCTTCCCAGGCGCGGCCTATCGGCATCCGACGAAGCCGGATGGTGACGTAAGCCGTGAGAAGGCAAAGCGCCAGGATCAAATAGAAGAGAAAAATCTTGTAGTAGGCGGCGGAAATGGGCAGACCGAGGAGCTTGGCAAATCCACCCGCAGAAGCGTCAAAAGGAATGCCAAAAAGTGTTGCCTTCGGAATGCCTGAGACGCCGAAGGTTCCCTTGGTGACCTCCGTCCAGTTGATGAGGACGAGTCGGATGATCTCTCCGAAGGCAAGGGTCACGATCGCCAGATAATCGCCACGCAGACGTAGCACCGGAAAGCCAAGGACCATGCCCCAGAGGGCAGCAAAGATTCCGGAGAGCGGCAGCAGCAGCCAGAAAGATAGGCCGAAGTAGCTGGAAAGAAGGGCGTAGGAATATGCGCCGACGGCGTAGAATGCGACATAGCCGAGGTCGAGCAAACCAGCGAGGCCGACGACGATGTTCAGGCCCCAGGCGAGCATGACGTAGATGAGGATCTGTATCCCGAAGTTGTCGACCCATTTCAACGAGCCCTGGGCGCCGACAAGTGCGTAGATAACCATCGGGTAGAGCAGGAGTGCAATGAGCGCGATCTTCAGGAGGTGCTGTCGGAAGAAGCTCTGTTCCGTTGAGGGGTCCTGCTCGCCGCGTTTCGCCTTGGCCAACTTCCGCTTGTCGATGTTGGGCTGAATGATGGCAACCATGGTGAAGCGGCCGACTGCAGCGATCGCGACGAATATACCAAGAAGACCCCAACGTTGGACGAGGATCAACTGGTTGCTCATATTCTGTTGGGTGCCGAGGCCAACGTAGAGGACAAAGAGCCCGAGTGAGATGAGGCCAGCGAAGACACCCTCACGGATGCCTTTTAATACGTGCCCGCCGCTGTGCCTGGTGGTGGAGCGCAATGTGTGTTGCATAACGTTATACCTTCTCGACTTCCGGCCGCCCCAAGATGCCGGTCGGCTTGAAGATCAGGACGAAAGCCAGGATTGCGAATGTCGCGACATCCTTGTAGTCGATGGTGAAGTATGCCGACCAAAGAGACTCGATGAGGCCGATCAGGAGGCCGCCGAGGACCGCGCCCGGTAGCGAGCCGATGCCGCCAAGGACGGCGGCGGTGAATGCTTTCACGCCTGGAATAAAGCCGTCGGTGAAATTGGCCACACCATAGTAAACCAGAAACATCGTGCCGCCGACAGCGGCGAGTGCTGCACCCATGATGAAGGTGACGGAGATCGTGCGGTCAACGTCGATTCCGAGAAGTGCCGCCATCTTGCGATCCTGTTCGGTGGCGCGTTGAGCACGACCGAGCGCGGTCTTGTTGACGATGTACCAGAAGACGACGAGAAGCAGCGAGGTCAGGGCGATGATAATGATCTGCTTCAGTGATACGGTGATGGCGCCGATACGGTAGACATCGCCAATAAGCTGCGGGATCGGCTTGTTGCGCGGCCCCTGCACGACCTGGATGAAGTTTGAGACGACGATCGACATGCCGATCGCGGTGATCAACGGAGCCAGCCGAAACGATCCTCGAAGCGGCCGATAGGCAACACGCTCGATCGTCCAGTTCCAGAGGCTGGTTGTGAGCATTGCGACCACGAGCATCGCCAGCAGCACTACTGCCACCGGCAGGCCCGCGAAAACGGAAGTGAGTACGAGGAAGACGATCATCGCAGCAAAGCCGCCGAGCATGAAGATGTCGCCGTGAGCGAAGTTGATCATACCGATGATGCCATAGACCATCGTATATCCGATGGCGATGAGACCATAGATCGACCCGAGGGTCAGCCCGTTGAAGAGCTGCTGAATGAAGTATTCCAAGGTGTCCTCCCGGAAAAAAGCACGCACTGCCACTGCCCTGAATAGGGTTCGAGTTTTTATCGATGTCAGTGATGATAGAGCGGCTTTCCGGCGCGCATGGCTATTGACATGCGCGCCGGAGACAGCCGATGAGCCGGAGCGAAGCGCTATTTCGTCGCCTGTTCCACGAACTTGCCGTTCTTGAGTTCGTAGAGGACGAAGTCAAGGCGGGTAATGTCGCCCTTTGGAGTATAGGCAAGCGGGCCGATAACGGTGTTGATGGACATGCCGCTATGAAGTTTGTCGGCGACAGCCTGGGGATCGGCCTTGCCGGCAGCCTCTATACCGGCCTTGATGACCTGCATGGCTGCATATCCGTACAGCGTAAAGCCTTCGGGATTGATCTTCTTCTCGGCAAACTTCTTAAGAACGTCCGCCGCAGCCGGGTTTTTGCTCGCGTCCGGACCAAATGTAATCAGGGTCCCTTCGCCGGCAGCGCCAGTGATTGCCGCGAATTCCGTAGAAAACATCGCGTCGCCGCCGACCATCGCAATTTTGATGCCCTGATCGTGCAACTGGCGCAGAATGAGTCCGCCTTCGGTGTAGACCCCGCCGAAATAGACCACGTCGGCTTTGGTTTCTTTTATTTTTGCGATCAGGGCTGAAAAGTCCTTTTCGCCGACGTTGATTCCTTCAAAGCCAACTTCGGTTAGGCCTCCCGCGTTGATCGTCTTCTTAACTTCTTCGACGAGACCCTGTCCGTAAGGGGTCTTGTCGTGGACGAGGAAGACATTCTTCCCGGCAAAGTGTTTGGTCAGATAGTTTCCGGCGACCGTACCCTGCTGATCGTCCCGGCCGCAGGTGCGGAACGTGTTCCAGAGACCTCGCTCTGTGAAGTTTGGATTGGTGGAAGCAGGAGTTACCTGCAGCATGCCATTTTCGGCATAGATATCGGATGCCGGGATGGATGCCCCGGAATTCTGATGGCCGATTACGAACTGAGCCCCGGCTGCGGCAAGACGATTGGCAACGGAGACAGCCTGCTTTGGATCGCCCGCGTCATCTTCGACTTGAAGGACAAGTTTCTCGCCGAGGATGCCGCCCGACGCATTGATGTCCTCGATTGCCTGCTTCACGCCATTGAGGTTTTGTTCGCCTACCGCGGCACTGCCGCCCGTGATCGGTCCACCCCAACCGATCGTCATGTCAGCGAAAGCCGGTGTGCTGATCGCAACAAGCATCGTCGCAGCCAAAAGTAGCTTCTTCATCGTCATTCCCCTTTTTTTGAATGTTTAGACATTGAGTTAGGTCAGAGCATTTCGCTCCGCTCCCCGGTTGCTATTCACGAGAGCAGGAGATCTGCGTCCTCCGATGTAGGGACCTCGGGAAGACGACGTCGCACGATCGCGACATGGGTTCTGACGCCATGGATGAGCCCTGCGTCATTGAAGTCGAAGCTGGGATTGTGAAGGGGAGCAGACGCTTCACCGTTGCCAAGATTCATGAAGCAACCGGGTACGTGGCTCAGAAAATGCGCAAAATCCTCAGAGGAGGTGACTGGCTCTGCGACCTCAATGACATTATCCGCGGGAAGGATGGTTCTCGCAGCAGCAAACACCTCCTGCACCAGTTCTGCATCGTTGATGAGCGGAACGAATTCACGCGTGTATTTAATGTCCGCAGTCACGTTGTAGGCCGCCGCGGTGGCTTCCGCGATGATGCGCATCTGCTTTTCGATTGACTGGCTGACTTCGGGCTTGAAGCTTCGGGCATCCCCGAGAATCCGCGCCATGCCCGGCAGTGCGTTTCGCGTGCCGTCCGTGAGGAGCTCTGTCACTGAGACCACGGCGATATCCGTTGGGCTGATCCTTCGGGAAACGATCGTCTGAAGGTTCGTAACGATCGCGCACGCGGCAACCAGCACCTCATTGCCCCAATGAGGACGGGCGGCATGGCCCCCGACACCGTGAAGAACGATCTCGAAGTTGTCTTCGGCCGACATCATTGCGCCCGGTTTGGTCTGCAGCACGCCGACCGGAACGCCGGGCATGTTGTGGATCCCGTAGATTTCCTCAAATGGAAAGCGGTCCATCAACCCATCTTCGAGCATTGAGAGCGCACCTCGGCCCCATTCTTCGGCGGGCTGGAAGATAAAGCGAACCGTGCCGTCGAATCCGCCTTCCGAGGCCAGATACTTGGCAGCACCCAACAGCATGGTCGTATGACCATCATGGCCACAGGCGTGCATCACGCCCGGATTGGCAGATTTGTAGGGCAAATCGCTTTGCTCGGTTATGCGCAGAGCGTCCATATCTGCACGGAGTGCGATTGATCGATTGCTGGTCCCACGCGCCAATGTTCCAACAACGCCCGTTCCTCCGAGACCCTCCGCAACGTCGATTCCGAATTCACGAAGCTTCGATGCGACGAATGCGGATGTACGCTTTTCTTCGAACCCGAACTCCGGGTGTTGATGGATGTCATGCCTCCATCCGGTCATCTCTTCGTGGAGCTTCTGCAGATCAGTCATCCTTGAGTTCCTGCCATCTGAGTATTAGACCGGGCGGCCACATTTTCCGGTGATGCCCCAACAAGCTTTTGGTAGAGCGCGGGATCTGTCGCGCCCTCGGTATTGATCAGCAGCACGCGGCTGTCCTTGCCGAGCCTGAGCTTGGAGCGCAGATCCTGATCTGCCGACACCTTGACGAGGGCGGCAAGACCGACACCGCCGCTTTCGCCAGAGACGATCGCCGGATCTCCAGCTTCCGGATCGGCGAGCTGGCGCATCGCGCCGATAGCCTCGTCTTCATCGACGGTCATGAAGGCGTCAGCGCTGCGAGAAAGGATCCTCCAAGCGACAAGCGAAGGCTCATAGCACTCAAGCATTGCCATGACCGTCGGTTCTCCATGCTCGACCTTAGTGGCTCTTCCTGCCCGGGCGCTCTCGAACAGGCATGCCGCGCGGGAAGGATCGACAACCGTGAAGATGGGGCGGTCGTCGCCGTAAAGCAGCGTGAAGTAACCGGCAACGGCTGCGGCGATTCCACCCACGCCCGATTGGACGAAGACGTGCGTCGGTGGCCTCGGTATCTGCCGGACGACCTCCCTTAGAAGGGCCGTGTAACCCTGCATGACGAAACCGGGAATTCTCTCGTAACCGGGCCAGGAGGTATCGGAGACTGTCTGCCATCCTTCTGCAGCCGCGACGCGAGACGCCTCGGCGACGGAGTCGTCGTAATTTCCATCGACGCGGATGATTTTTGCTCCGAAGCGAGCGATGGCTGCTATGCGTTCGGCGCTGACACCGGAATGGACAAAGATTGCGCAGTTTGCACCGACAAGCTGGGCACCCTGAGCCACGGATCTTCCATGATTGCCGTCTGTTGCGCAGGCTACCGTAAACTTGCGCGCGACCGCTTTGACTTCAGGAGTATGCAGCTCCGAAATATCCACGTCCCTGCCGAATTCGCGTGCAGCCTCTTCGAGGACAAGACGGATGACCGCATAGGAGCCGCCGAGTGCCTTGAAGCTTCCGAGCCCCAGGCGGTGCCCTTCGTCCTTGATGTGGATCGAGGCGACACCAAGCTCTCCCGCCAGCCCGGGGAGCGCCACCAGCGGCGTCTCCTTGTGTCCTTCCCGATGGTTGAGGAAGCGTTCGACCTCCAAAGCAGCATCAAGGCTCAAGGTTTCCGCGTCGATCGGATCCAGCTTCGTCCGGTAGTCTGCGTTTTCGTTCTGCAGAAACATCTCTCAGTCCACTCGTCATGAAAATGTTAATGAATATATATTGCATTCGAGATCGAATTTGCGCTTAAACTTGCACCTGTTTCTGATGAAATGCCTACTTAAACGGGGTCGAAATGAGTGAAAATTCCACAGACGATGAAATCACGCTTGATCGAACGGATAAGGCGATCCTCAATCTTCTTCAGCGCGACAATAAAATGTCCCAACGCAAGATCGCGGAACTGGTAAATCTTTCCGCCCCCGCGGTGCAGCGCAGGATCAAGCGGCTCGAGGATTCGGGTGTCATCCAGGCAAACGTGTCCATCGTCGATCCGGCGAAGGTAGGGCAGCCGATCATCCTCTTCGCGCAGGTCGCGATGGAGAGCGAGAGGACCGACCTTTACGAAATGGCGAAGCGCTCGTTCGTGGCGGCGCCTGAAGTGCAGCAATGCTACTATGTCACGGGAGAGGCGGACTTCATGCTGGTGATCTCGGTCAGATCGATGAGCGACTACGAAGCTTTGACCCGGCGCCTTTTCTTCCAGAACAACAACGTGAAGCATTTCCGGACATTCGTGGCGATGGATCGCGTCAAAGTGGGGTTGTCAATCCCATTGGGTTGACGGCGATCCGACGCATCAAAAGTTCACGATTGGAGGTCTGGCGATACAAAGTTGCAAACCGACCTTGATAAATCAGCGCAAATTTACATCGCTCCAAATTATTATGGCGCCAACATGGAGATGCAATTTCAGCCACAAGGAGCATACCCCGATGAACAGTCTTTCCGTCAATGATAAGCGCCTTCTCGGCCGACTTCAGAGACTCGGCGAGATCGGACGCGGCGCCGATGGCAGGCTTGTCCGTCTGGCGGCATCGGACACCGAAAAGCTAGGTCGCGATCAGTTCGTTGCATGGCTCAGGGAAACCGGGATCGAAGTGGCCGTCGACCGCATTGGCAATATCTTCGGCATCTGGCGGCCGGAAGGTGTTGCCGATAACGCACCGCTCATGCTCGGGTCTCATATCGACACCGTCATTGACGCGGGCATCTACGACGGATGCTATGGCGTGCTTGCCGGTCTCGAAATCATCGCGACGCTGAAAGAGAGCGGGTTTCGGCCGGATCGCGCCATTGTCGTCGCAGCATTCACCAATGAGGAAGGTGTACGATTTGCACCGGATATGATGGGCTCGCTCGTCTATGCGGGAGGTCTTGACGTGGATGTTGCTCTTGCCACCAAGGGTATCGACGGCGTCATCTTGGGGAACGAGCTTCGCCGTATCGGCTACGATGGAGACATGGAACCAGGCTTCATCCAACCCTATGCTTATATTGAGCTTCATATCGAGCAAGGTCCGGTACTCGAGCGTGAAGGAATACAGATCGGCGCCGTCGAAAACCTGCAAGGAATCTCCTGGCAACGTGTGACGGTCAATGGTGATGCGAATCATGCGGGAACGACTCCCATCTCCATGCGGCGCGATGCTGGTCATGCGGCAGCTCGCGTGATCACGTTTCTGAGGGATCGTGCCCGGAGCTCGAACACCCCCACCGTCGCGACGGTCGGGTGCATGACTTTCGAACCGAATGCGATCAACGTCATTCCGTCTCGCGCGGTCTTCACCGTTGATCTCCGCGATCCTGACGAAGATCGCCTCAGGGAAGAAGAATCGGCGCTAGAGGCGTTCCTGGCACAAATTGCCAGAGACGAGGACGTTTTCATCGAGGTCGAACGCCTTGCCCGATTTGAGCCCGTCAAGTTTGACCGGCAGATTGTAGAATTGGTTGAAGCTGCCGCAAGCCGCCGAGGTCACACCTGTAGACGCATGACGTCCGGCGCGGGTCACGATGCGCAGATGATCGCGCGTATGGCGCCCTCCGCCATGATATTCGTACCCAGCATTGGAGGAATCAGCCACAATCCGAAGGAAAAGACGCACGATCCAGACCTTGTCGCGGGAGCGAATATGCTGCTCGATGTCGTAGCGTCTCTGGCCAAAGCGAGTAGGACTGCAGAAGTTTGATCCGGGTGGCGAGATGGACGCGGATATCAGATGGCTTCACGTCGACTATCGCCGCAGTCCACAAATGAGCTGACTACTCGGGCTGGCTAACGTGTGCCTTTTGCGCGCGAATATAGGATTGGAACATCATTGTAAGCTGTTTTTGGGCCTCCACGCCGTTGGCTTCGCTCAAGACCCTATGGCAGAAGGCGGGAACGGTTCCATAAAGGGCTGCTGTCAGGGTCTCAGCGACCAATCTTGGATCAGAGAAATCGCCATCGCCAGCAGTGGATAGAGATGTCGCGATTGCCTTGGCGCTTCGCCGAGTGGCCAATTCGGTTAGCTCGTGGGCGTTGAGTTCCAAAGAGATTCGGTAGAGGGCAGGGGACAGTTCTGCTTGAGCCATTTGTACCCGGAGGTAAGCTTTCACCACGGCTTCCGCCAACATCTCCACGGCAGCATGGCGATTTTCGTCACACGCTTTTTCGATCGCCTCAGCAAGCATGACGAGATGTCGCTCCAGCACCGCAAAGAGCAAAGCCTGCTTATTCGGGAAATACTGATAGAGCGTTCCAACCGAAACGCCCGCACGACGTGCCACACGCGTGGTGTTGAAACGGATTAAACCATCACTCGACAAAACCTGAAGGGTTGCCTCGAAAATAGCTTCCACGGTCGCGATGGACCGGTCCTGACGTGGGGATTTCCGGGGGGTTAGCGGTGGTCGGAGGTCGTTTCCCATAAGCGAATCCAAAACCTGAATGATGCTTCATATATAACTTCCGGCCCCGCCACTCCAGCAATAGAGCGGTTTATGTCGGGCGCCTTCAAAGACGAATTGGAGACGAATATGGGTAAATTGGACGGGAAGGTTGCTGTTATAACTGGCGGCAGCGATGGAATCGGGCTGGCGACAGCCAAGCTGTTCACACGCGAAGGCGCGAAGGTTGTGATTACAGGCCGCGATCCGGCAACGCTCGATGCCGCAGCACAAAGCATCGGAAACGGCGCCGAAGCCATCCGCAGCGACATTTCCAAAATGGCAGACCTCGAAGCGCTTCGCGAATTTGTCGAGAGAAAGCACGGACGCGTCGACATCATCTTTGCCAATGCGGGGGCCGCACGGCCGAACATGTTTGAATACATGTCCGAGGAAGAATTCGATTTCACGATCGCATGCACGTTCAAGGGAACTTACTTTACGGTGCAAAAGCTCCTGCCGCTCATGACGTCCGGCGGCTCGGTGGTCCTCAACACAACGACCCTGACTACGAAAGGCATGCCGTACGTCAGTGTCTACTCAGCGGGCAAAGCGGCTATTCGCTCGCTGGCGCGGTCGCTCACTGTTGAACTCATCGACAAGGGCATCCGGGTGAACGCCATGGCGCCGGGCTACATCGATACCGATCAAGCACGGAAATCGGGAGTGAGCGAGGAGATGATCGAACAGACGAGGGCTCAGGCGCACGCACAAATTCCAATGCACCGCAGTGGCACCGTCGATGAGATCGCCAAGGCTGTCCTGTTCCTGGCTTCGGATGATTCCAGTTATCTGACAGGTAGCGAACTCTGCGTCGATGGTGGCTGGAACCAGGTCTGATCACGTGGCTCGGCGTTTTTCCGGAGCGCCGGGCCTTTCTGATGTATTACTATGTACGACTGCCTTTTCTAAATATGTACCTTCGCGCATCGCATGATTTAAATGCAATGTGCTGCTTAAGGCACAACCGCTGGACGGAGATCCGAATAGGAATCGACGGATCGTATCCCTTCAAGAGCTTCGTTGATGGCTCGGTCAATTCGAACTGCGGTTCGGGTCCTGCAGTCCTCCCAAGATGATCAGGAGCGGCTGCAGGCCAGTGAAATTGTTCAAACGACGGCGACCGCCAAAAATGAACAGTCACTGTCGCTTGTGGCTCAGATCATCCCCACTTCATCTCGCCCTTGGCGACCTTGGCGCCTAGTTCGAGGGACCCGACGTCGGTGAGATTGGGATATCGCTTGGTCATCGCCGCGATCAAAGCTGCGCTGTCCTTGGCCTTCACTTCCTCTTCATGGAAGGCGACGAGATAGTCGCGGGTGAACTTGACGGCTTCGAGACCCTGCGGCGCGCCTTCGGTCTGGTGAGCAGGGATCACGATCTTCGGCTTGCGAGCCGAAATTTCGTCGAGGGCCTTGATCCATGCCTGCCGCTTTTCAGGCGTGGCTTCGTCGGCGACCCAGACGTGAATCCCGGAGGAAACCAGCACGCCGCCGAAGACGGCCTTGAGTGACGGTACCCAAAGGTAGCGGCGATCATGCATGTCTGGAACTTCGACGATTTCGATCTTCTGGCCGTCGAGTTCGAGTGCCTTCAAGTCCGAGGCTGCCGGAATGACAACGTCCGAAAGCTTCTGCGGACCGTTTTCCTTCAGTTGCGGTCCCCAGGTGGCAAGCTTGCCTTCGACGTTGGCATGGATGGCCGCAACCGTGACGGGCTTGGCGATGACCTTGGCATCGGGGAAGGTGGTGACGATCGGCCGGAGACTGAAGTAATAGTCTGGATCGTTGCAGCTCACATAGATGGTGGTCAGACGCTTGCCCGTTGCTTTGATGGCGTCCGCGACGGCGTGGCCATCCGAAAGCGTGAAGCCGCCGTCGATAAGGATCGCCTCCTTCTTGCCGGTAAGCAGCACCGGCGTGCGGCGGAATCCTGTCTCGGGTGCCTGGAAGAATTGCCAGTTGAGCTTCGAGCCTGCGGCCTGGGAGGCGGCGAGGGGAATGATCGAGACGGCACCGGCGGCCAGGGAAAGTTTCAATGCATCGCGTCTGGTAAACATGCTGGTTCCTTTGTCGTTTGTGGGGTCATACTGCCTGGAGATGCGCCATGAGGTTCTCATAGCTGCTGAAAAGAGCGCTCGCGTCGAGAAGGTGCTGATGGCCGCTTCTTTCGATCGCCAGGGCCGGAACGCCATTCGCACCATGTCGACGGAACAGACCCTGTCCCTCCGCGACGAGTTGCCGATTGGCCCCGAGCAATTCGTTCGAACCCTCGGTCAAGCTGCGGGCAGCCTCGCCAAATCCTTCGGAATAGAGCAGATCGGCAAGAACATCGACGCTGGTGATGTCCAGCCCCGTCACATATCGGGCATGCTGGATGAGGCGCAGTGCATCGAAGCGCTTATGGTGATCCGCAAGGCCCGCTGCCGTGATGGCAAGCGTGGCGGCGCCGGAATCGAACAGTGAGCCTTTCTTGTTCAAGACCTTTGAGCGGTAGTCTTCGGAGAAGGGCTGGCCGCTCAGGCGTTCGATGCGCTGATCGTTCGACCAGGCATAGGCCGCGAATGAGGCATCCATCTCGCGTGCGCCGGCTCCGGAAAACAGACCCGTCGGAAGAAGGTGGACGTCGACGCCCGCCAGCCGCAGACGCTCGATCATCGGGCTCGCGCCATAGCACCAGCCGCATAAGGGGTCGAAGAGATAGATGGCTGACAATTCCCGCATGGATTGTATCCTCGGTTCGTGAGGCCAGATCATCTCAGCTCTTGCCACTTTGAAAAATATCGATCAATCATACAGACTGTATGAATTAATCAGACAATAGCATGAGCAAGCTCCTCAATCTCAACAGGCTGGTTTTCTTCACCTCCGTCGTGGAGACGGGGTCGTTCACTGCGGCCGGCGAGCGGCTTGGCGTCGCCAAGGCCGTGGTCAGCCATCAGGTGGCGCGGCTGGAGGAGGAACTCGGCGTTTCATTGCTGATGCGGACGACGCGGCGGCTGCATGCGACGGAAGAGGGCCGGGTGTTCTACGACCGCTGCATCATTATCTTGCGGGAGGCGGAAGCAGCCTACGGAGAAATGTCCCTTCACGCGAGCGAGCCAACCGGCACGCTGACGCTGACCGCACCATTGGATTATGGCGCCGCAGTCGTTGCATCCGTGGTTGCAGCCTACCGCGAACGCTTCCCGCAAATGCGCGTCGATCTCATATTCGACGACAGCGTCATTGATCTTGCCAATGGTCAACTGGATCTGGCGATCAGGGTCGGCTGGCTGACCGATATGAGCAACAAGGCCAGGCGTCTCGGCACATTTCAGCAGTACCTTGTGGCGACACCGAAGCTGGCGGCAAGCTTTCCCAAAGCCATGGAACCGTCCGACGTGTCGGCCTTGCCCTGGATCGAAAACGCGGTGCTACGTCAGCCTTTGCGCTGGGTATTTTCGAAAGAGGGCCGCCAGTCCGAGATCGTCGAGATGCGTTCCGCCGTGCGGACGGATAAGACACCGTCAGCCTATGCCTGCGTGAGGGCCGGCATGGGCGTTTCGGTGTTTCCAGACTACATGGTCGTGGACGACATTGCGGTCGGGCGCCTGCAGCGATTGGCTCCGGAGTGGACGCTGCCCGCTGGAGGCATTCACGCGGTACTGCCGATCGCGCGCTTTCGTCCCGCCAAGGTAAGCAGATTCATCGAGATGATCCAGGCTGCCGAGAGGCGACGGAGTGCTGCATCGAAGTGAAACAGTGTGACGACATCCCGCGATTTGGTGTATATGAAATTCTAATGCAACCGAGAAACGTATCCTGCTGACATCTGATGCATGTCGCGCCGGTACGGAACCTGCCTCAAATTCTTCGAGCTCAGCAATCTTGAGTGGTCGTCACTCCATTTTCGAGTGCCCAGGAAGAGATTCTGTAATGCACATCATTGTAATTATTGTATAAATTCTCTTTATGGAGATATGTATATAATACTTTTGGTGGAGAGCGCGCGTGTTTCGGCGAATTTTAATTCAAAAGTAGAAAAATATACGAAGTTTGAACTATAAATAGTAATTTGTATCCAAGAATATATTGTGATAAATTATAAATAAGCTTGGGGAGGGTGTGGTGTTTTATTTCCGTCACGCCGTGACCGTTGTGTTGAGCGCCATGCTGCTCGCACCATTGTCTTTGAAAGCCGCCGAGAAGGTCGGCCAGGCGGTGTTGATTAAAACCGAAGTTACGGGTGCTGGCGGCCCGCTCGCGGTCGATGATCCCGTTCATCGGGACGAGCAAATTCGCACCTCGATTTCGGGCCTCGGACAGTTTACATTTCGGGACGGCACCAGACTCGCTGTCGGAGCTGGATCGTCCGTTACCATCGACAAATTCGTCTTCGATGACTCGGGCGCAGTGAAAAAGCTGACCATAAATGCGGCAAAGGGCAGTTTTCGCTGGATGAGCGGAAATTCGAGCCACTCAGCCTATCAAATCGTGACGCCGGCCGGAACGATCGGCGTGCGCGGAACCGCGTTTGATTTTTATGTCGGAGCCAACGGTACGACGGCTGTCGTTCTGTTGAATGGCGCTGCGCAATTCTGCGGCGCAGGCGGCTGCAGGCAGTTGAAACAGCAATGCGACTGCGTCGTTGCGAAACGCAACGGTCAGATCAGCGAACCTCGCCGGGTCAATCGCGACGTTCTTAAAACGCTGGGCAACCAGCGAGCTCTGCCGTTCCTGTCCGGGGATCAGCAACTTTCAGGACGAATGGGTTTTGTCGGCGGCGGCGGTTGCGGTCTGTCGACGGCGATGAGGAGCCAACCCAACGGGATCTCTCCACGCAGCGTTCCCGCGAATAATCCCAGTCCGACCCAGCCCGATACGCCTAGCGTACCCAACACACAGGATTCGCCACATACGGAAACGCCGGCGACACCGACGGAAACTCCCACCACGCCGAATGTCCCAAATCCATCAAACACGCCCGACAAACCAGATAAGCATGACGACGATGATGGCAAGCATCACGACCGTCATCATGGCAGAGGCGAGCACGGATGGGGCGATCATCATCGAGGCGACCAGGACAATGAAGGCGATGACGGTGATCATAATGATCAAGGCGATCACGACGGCGGACATCACCATCGCTAAGTTAATTCCAGGAAAACTGTGCAGCGGCTTTCCGTCCTGAATTGCGAGAAAACAACGAGATAGAGCGGCTCGGAGATTGCCTGAAAAAGCTAAAACGCAAAATCAGCTAGATATCGGCGGCCTTGTCCGCAGTCTCGTCGACGAAGTGTCCGCCTCGGCGCGAGATCTGGCTGTAAAAATCCTGCAATAGTCCTGTTGCCGCGGCTTGCGCCTTGAGTTTGGCGGTGCTGATGAGTTTGCGGCTGCTTGTCGAGCGTATCCTTAGGGCGGCGACAAGCTGCCTATGCGTAGTCTGCAGTTCGACAAATCCGGCGGATCTCGCCACGCGCTCGTCGCCGACCACCGCAAAGAGCTTGGTTCGCATACTCTTACCCTTCAGCGTCAGCGTTCCGGCTTCGAGCAGAGCCCAATCGGGCAATAAGCCTGCCGTCGGTTCGGACACCAGAATGTCAAAATTGACATCCTTGCAGGCGGATTCGATGCGCGCGGCAATGTTTACGGCATCGCCGACTGCCGTGTAATTGAAACGGGTCTCGGCCCCCATATTGCCGACGCATGCAAGCCCCGTGTGGATGCCGATCCCTATTCCGACCCGCCGCGCGTCTCCGAAACCGAAGGCATCGCTGCCATTGAGGCGGGCCAGAGTTTCCCGCATGCCGAGAGCCGCACGCACGGCCTTGCCGGCATGATCGGAGACATCGACGGGAGCGTTCCAGAAGGCCATGATCGAGTCTCCGATGAATTTGTCGAGCGTGCCGTCATTGGCGATGACATGGTGGCTGAGCGCATCGAGCAGCGTGTTCAGAAACGCGACGACGGCGCTCGGGCTCATCTCCTCGCTGATCTGGGTAAAGTTTCGCACGTCGACGAACATGACCGTCAGCTCGCGTTCGTCTCCTCCGAGACGCAGGGCATTGCGCGTATGCTCGATGCGATGAAGCAGCGATGGAGAGAGGTAATGGCCGAAAGCCCGCCGCACGTCGCGCCGCTCCCGATCCGTCACGAGAAAGCGGAATGCCGTTGCAGCGAAGTGCGTGATCGATCCCGAAACGATCGGTGCCAGCGGGTCGAAGAGAAGCCCCCCATAAAGAAAGGCAGTCCAGGAGGCCACAAGGGCAAAAAACGTAATCAACAGGCCGCAGGCAAGGGCTGCGGCCGGATTGACGAAGGTGGTGACGACCACCAGAAGGCTACCTAAGACGGCGATGGACAGGATTTCCAGCCCGTCTGCCCAATCCGGCCGGGAAAGGAAACGGCCTGAAAGGATCTGCTCGACGATCTGCGCGTGGATGGAGACACCCGGCACATTCTCGTCAAGGGCCGTCGTGCGGACATCCTGGAGGCCGGAAGCGGAGGTTCCAACAAAGACGATACTGCCTTCGATGGCGGTTCTGATATCGGAGGAGGGGCTTTCGGTCGCGAGTATCTTGCTTGCCGAAATATACCGCTCCGCTGTGTCGGGGCTGACATAGAGCCAGAGCTCTCCCGCCGCCGTCACAGGCACCACGAAATTGCCGATCTTGACCCGGGTGAGGGTATTCGGCGTGTTCGGCGCCGCATCGAGTACGTAGGTGGAGGCTTCCTGCGCGACACGGAGCGCTTCAAGCGCTAGACTGGGGTAAAGCTGCTTGCCGTCGCTGAGAAAAAGCGGAACCGCGCGTACCACCGCCGATGATGTACCCGGATTAAGGCTGATATGGCCGAGGCCCGCGGCATTGGCTTCCAATTGCGGCTGCAGCGGTGTTGCGGCCTTGATCGCGGGCGGCGCTCCGAAAGGACTTTCACCGGTATAGGCAAAGCCCGCCTTGACCGGCGGCAGATAATTTCCCTCGTTGGAGAGGCCGAAACCCAGCACCACCGGCTTGCCCGCGAGTGATTGGGAAAGAATTTCATCATTATCCGGCAGATTGCCGAGCAGCGAGGGATCAACGCCGGTGACGTCGCGAACGACATTGCGTGGTGACAGGCGGTCGGGCTCGGCGAAGAGGACATCGAAGGCGATAGCAGCCGCGCCCATATCGGAAAGCCTGTCCACAAGGGCAGCAATCCGGTTTCTTGGCCAGGGCCATTGACCGAACTCCCGCAGCGACGCCTCGTCTATGTCGACGACCCGCACAGGCTGGTTCTCGAACGTCCGGGGCACCAGGCGCTGATACTGGTCGAATGTCAAATCGCGGGCGAGCCTTAGCAACGGAGGATCGCTTGCCCGCAGGATCGTCAATGCCGTGACGAAGGCCAGGCCGATAACGACGCCAATTTGCTGCGCACGAGTGACCATTATGGCGTCAGCCCCTTTGCCCTGCATCCCTGGCATTAAGTAAGGATTCGAAGAAATACAAAAAACTATTGGTCTGCTGCTGCGACAAGGAAGAATACGCTGCCTTGTTCCCGGGCACGATGCAATGATCAAAATATCGAAGAGATAAGGAACAGAATTCTTGCACGGCGGTAGCTGAGGTAATGCCGCAAATTAGGGAAGATTTCGCGAAACCCGACGCTTCAGCCCGGGCATGAGTCCATGCCCGGGAATCAAGCATGGCTGTCCGAGCTGTAGAGGTATTTGTACCGGCGGCCATATACCCACATATGTGCTAATGTGGGGAGGCCAGAAAGAGATAGGTTTGAGTGATAAAGTCGCAACGGAGGGCAGAAAAGCGAGAACTCGTGACTGTTGGCAGGCTTTCAGCCTCACTGTCGGCTTCTCTTGAAAAATATGAAAACATGCCGGTAATACTCATATTTTACCCCGTCACCGCGAGGTCGCCCATCCAGACCGAGTGAACGGTTGTTGAAAGACGTTTGCGACCGAATTATTCAACCAAGGCAGAGGCCGGACAGTGGGGTTGCCGGTAGATGCAGTCGGAGTTCCTATCCTTGCCTGACTGTCCGGCTCGACATCCTAGGATTGAACGCATTGACATGCCGGAGGCCATATCGCAGTCGGTGCTCGATAGCATGTGTCGGGACAGGAGCCGGCGATCATCGGTATGGATCTTCGAAGGGCGATAGACATGTCAGCCGCGCTGAACGCTATCTTCGCCATACATCGACGTTCCCTCCTATGGACAGTGATGCGGATTGTCCGCGATCCGCAAACTGCGAGGATTTGGCGCAAGAGACATATGTCGAGGCGCACAATGCGCTTGAGGTCACGTCGATCGAGTACCTTGAGAGCTATCTCTATCAAACCGCGGGCAATCTGGCGCTCGATCACAACCGTCGGTGCAAAACTCGTCAAACGTCTGAAAACTCGGAGATCAGCCAGGAAGACATCGAGAGCATTGCGCTGGAGGCTTCTTCTGCCGAACAAGAATTGATCGAGCAGGAGCGCCCACTTGTTTGAGGAGGCTCTGCTCGAACTACCGGTACGGGCGCGAACGGTATGGGCGTTGTCACATGTCGATGGCTGGACCTATCAGCAAATCGCCGAGCATCTGAATGTTTCCCGCAATACTGTATAATGATGTGAAACTCGTTATCGGTCATTGCCGCGACGCGCTCGCTCGTCTGGAACGGGGGCTGAAGCCTTGACGGTACGACCAGAGCGCCGAGACAAGGCGACCATGACAGTTCGAGTTCACGCATGCGACAGGGTTCAATATCGGTTACGGATTTTTGTGACGATATCGCCTGTCAAGCGTCTCAATAGTAAAAGCGTCAGATCATATGATTTGCGGATGGACTGAGTGGGACACGATCGACCAAATATCCCCCTGGGTGACGAGGATAGGCATCCCGACCCGGTGAAAGACGAAGCGCTGGGCTGGTTCAAGGCGACGGTTCGTTGTTGCTCACGGCTTTGCCAATCGACGCCTCTCTCAAGGCTACGGATTGTGATACAAATCCTCGGATAATAGATTCTATGCTCTGAGTTTTTGTATCAATGTTGGCTTCCGTCACCCAACGCCAAATCGCCCAAACTGTGCTCGCTGAATGCGGGATAGCACGTCTGGCGGAACTGCGGAATGCAGGCGTGACGGCGGCCACCATGAGCCGAATGGAACGGGATGGCTAGGTCGTGCGGCTTGCCCGCGGTCTTTATCAACTTCCCGATACGGAGCTCGATGCCAACCACAGTCTGGCAGAGATTGCCAAACGTGTCCCGAAAGCCGTTGTCTGTCTTGTTTCGGCCCTCGCTTTCCACGGCTTGACGGATCAACTCCCGAGGCAAATCTGGTTTGCCATAGGCCGCAACGACTAGGCCCCACAACCGAACGGCCCTGCTATACGCATCGTACGTTTCACAGACAGTCTTTTCAACGAAAGCGTAGAGACCCGTGTCGTTGAAGGTGTTCCGGTGAAGATTTTTGGAGTCGCCAAGACGATTGCCTATCGCTTTCGCTATCGCAACAAGATTGGTCTATCCGTGGCGATTGTGGGGCTGCAGGAGACGCTGCGGCAACGAAGGGCTACTCCTGGCGAAATCGCTGATCAGGCTGAGCGCGGTGGTGTTGGCACGGTGATCCGGCCGTATCTCGAGGCACTAACCGCCAATGGCTAAAGAAATCAGAAATCTCGGCGCCTCGGTGCGCGCCCGCCTGTTGCAACTCGCCAAGGCAAGCGGGCAAAGCTTCGATTTGGTTCTGACGCGTCTTGCGCTTGAGCAGTTACTATTCCGGCTCAGCCAGTCACCCCATGCGGGCCGTTTTGTGCTGAAGGGTGCGATGCTGATGATGAGCTGTTCGACGATCCACATCGCGGCACGCGTGATCTCGACCTTTTGGGCTTCGGCAGTCCCGAGCCGGACCCGATGCTGAAGACCTTTCGGGAGATTCTGGCGCAACAGGCTGATGATGGCGTCACGTTCGACGCAGAAACTTTACGCGTGGATCGCATTCGCGAGGGACTGGAATATGGCGGGCTCAGGCTGCGGGTGGTCGCCTCAATCAGTGGCGCCCGGATCACCCTAACGATTGACATCGGATTTGGCGATGCGCTCGAGCCCTGGGGCGGAGATGTTAGATTATCCTTCTATGCTGGGTTTTCCGATGCCCCGGCTCCGAGCCTATGCGCGGGAGACGGTTATTGCCGAGAAGTTCCAGGCGATGGTCATGCTGGGGCGTGCAAATAGTCGGATGAAGGACTTCTACGATATCTGGATTCTCAGCAGATCATTCGATTTCAATGATGACAGATTGGCGCGTGCAATCGTAGGCACGCATTCGTTGAAAGCGTTGCACACGAACCCGGCAATCTGACCGACGTCATCGCGGAGATTGCCACGTTCCTGATGCCGCACGCTGTTGCGGCTGCGAGGCTGGGCAAATGAGCTTTTTGGTCACCACCGTCGGGCCATGGAACGATGACAAGTCGATTGCGCTGCCGAAGTAAATAACGGGGTCGGCGGTTCGTATCCCCTCGTGAGCGTGCCATCTCCGGCATGTGTCGGAGATACTCGCGGTTCAGCTGGCTGGTGAGCCTGCTTGCCGTGTGGCGGTGAAACACCATTCGGCGGCGCCTTTTTCGCTTAGCGGCCGCGAATAGAGGTAGCCTTGTACCAGCGTACCTCCCAACCCTCGAAGGGCGGTAAGTTCTTCGGGTGTTTCTACACCTTCAACCACGCATTCCAGCCCCATGTCTCGGCTGAGCGTGAGAAGAGATTTCACTATCTTGTAGCTGGCGGGCCTTTTGTGCAAATCTGTGACGAAGCTGCGGTCGATCTTGATCTTGGTCAAAGGAAGAGCATGCAGCCGCGTCAGGCTGGAATAACCGGTGCCGAAGTCGTCCAGTGAAATGCCGCAACCGAGGCGCCGCAGCATTTCGACCGACGACTTGATTTGCTCGAAATCGTGGGTAAAGGCCGTTTCGGTAATTTCAAGATCAAGACGCTTCGCGTCAAAGCGGCTGCTCTCGATGATTGCGATCAGCGACAGAACTCCTTCGCTGGAGTTGAGATCGTAGGCCGACAGGTTGAACGACAGGCGCAAAGGTTTTTCCCATTCCGATGCGAAGGCAAGTGCCTTTTTAAGCAGCGGCCGCGTCAGCGAACTGACGATGCCAGCCCGTTCGGCAATGGGAAAGAACTGTGCGGGCGAGACCTGCCCAAGAACCGGGCTGTGCCAGCGGGCCAGGGCCTCGAAGCCAACCGTTTGGTCATTCCCCAGGCTCACAATCGGTTGAAACATGACCGAGAGCTCATCTTCCAAATTGGCTTGCTTGAGCAGATGCTCAATGCGCGCTTCTATATTGATCTGCTTTTCGTGCTCAGCGTCGAATAAAACCGCGCCCCCGCGACGGTTTCTTTTGGCATGGTAGAGGGCATAATCAGCCCTGTCGAAAAGCTGCTCCAGAGTGGAAGCGAGGTTTGGAAAGACTGCTATTCCCATCGATGCGGATACGTGCACCGTACCTTCCGGCAGATGATAAGGCGCTCCGAGCCATTCGGAAATTGCATTCGCGTTTTTGACGAGCTGCGCATCTTCAGGCGCGAGCGGAGCGACAATCGCAAACTCGTCACCACCCAATCGAAACGCCCGGCTGGCTTTCAAGCTGGTCGTCAGGCGCCTGCTGACGTCTATCAGCAGCCTATCTCCCACCGAGTGCCCGTAAAGGTCGTTGACCGGCTTGAAGCCATCGAGATCGATGACACCCAGCGCCAGTCGCGTGTTTTCGGCCTTGGCCCTTTCGAATTCGGCTTCCAGATGCGTGAAAAACGCGCGACGATTGGGTAATTCCGTCAGGCTGTCGACATTCGCAAGCAAGAGATTCTCATTGCTAAGTGCTTCTGTGCGTTGCTGCGAGATAACCATGCGCTCGAAATTGCGGTAGTTTGTCAGGAGAATCGACATCATGCCCGCGCAGACCAGTACCACATTGATAGCTATCGCAATAAAAGTCGGTTGCCTTGAGGCCACGAAAAATAAAACGAATGCTCCATTGACGATCACAGTGACTATGAATGCCGCCGAGCGAACATACATCAGGCAGAAAATGCAGGAGATGACTGTAATCGCCATATAGAAGGCGACATGAGATTGAGCATATGCATCGCCATAGGGCACCAGTAAAAATGACCAAACGGTGAATGCAGTGGCGATCCCAATAGCCAGGCGATTGGTGCGGACGAGCGCTGCGTAAGCCACCTCAGGCCGGGGATCGACATTGCGTGTTCTCCACCAGAATGTGATCCTGAGCATGCAGCCGAGCGTAAAAAAAGCAGGGATGCCAACGGTGAGCCAAGCCGGCGCTGATTGCATATGGGTAATAGAAAGCGCCCACGTACTCGAAATCAGGATTAAATACATCATCGGCATCTGCCGGGTGAAAGCGCGGTACTGAGCTTTCAGCAAATCCGGATTATCGGACTGAATGGACATAAACTGCTGAAATTTCTGTTTGGCTTTTAGTATTTCCATAGCGCGGCTCATAGAGTAACGGCGCCATTAATAACATAGATGTTGTTACATTATTTGAAATGCACACGGTTAATCAATAAACAATTGCTTCAACCGTCGGCTGTATGCCTTGTTATCCTGATCGGAAGAAGGTCTTTTTCTTGCAAAGGCTGTGCAGTTTGCCGTCTGCACCAAGTTTGATATGGCAAAAGTGCCCTTCGATACCCGATGCGACCCCGAACGTTGCGGCGGTTGGTTAGCCACGCGAGCACTGACAGCGAGATTGCCTTAAAGAAAATTGGCAGACCATAGCTATTGGACGAGCATTCGGAGCCGATCGTCGAAATCCGTCGAGCCAAAGGTGCGGCGAAGTGGAAAGCTTCAGCCTCTTTGACGCGGTCAAATGACCTTGCGGACGTCCTGCTCGAAACTGAGGACATGATGCAGCGCAATTCGTTCCGCGGTATCGGCATCTCCCCGGCAGACGGCTTCAAGCATCAGGATCTGCTCCTGTACGACCTTATCAAGTCCCGGGGAGAGCTCAGGAAACCGCCGCATCGCGACATGCAGGATTCTGAGCGAAAGATTATGGTAGTGGTCGAGCGTGTCGAAGAGGTATCGGTTCTTGGCGCTTCGATAGATAAAGCGGTGAATGCGCCGGTCGAGCGCAAGCAGGGCATCGAGCTCCGAAGGAAGGGAGAGCGCCTTTAGCGCTTCTATCAGTTTGCCGGCTTCCAGGCGTTCCGGCTCACGCAAGCGTTCTGCCGCCAGTCGCGTCGCCCAGGATTCGATCCTGGCCCGGGCTTCATAGATTGCCGTCAGATCGCTGATGTCGATCCTGCTGACGAAAGTGCCCCGGCGCGCATTGACATCGACGAAGCCGTCGCGCTGCAGTCGCAGAAATGCCTCCCGCACGGGCGTGCGGCCAACGTCGAGACGACGCATCACGTCATTTTCGCGCAGGATCGTACCAGGTGCCAGATGGACCGTGATGATGTCTTCGCGCAGCTGTAGATAGGTGCGTTCAGCCAATGTCAGCGTCGCTTCCGGATCGTCGAGCATTTCTTCCGACACCCAAGTGTCCATCCACATCATCTCCATCCTGAGGGTGATCCAGCCGCTTCCAGCTGAATCACTTGACAATGCACTTCGATAATATACTCCGTAATATATTACAAAAATATAAGTAGGGTGAACATGATTAGCAACGATATTTTCCCACATTCGCGGTTCAAACGCGGGATGGCGGCAATCCTGGGCTTTGGGATTGGAATGCTGACCGTGGCTACGGTTGTAAATGCTGCAGACTTGGAGACGCTGAAACCGGGCGTGCTGCAGGTCGCGATAGAGCCCTATATGCCGTACACGGCATTGAAGGATGAAAAGCTCGTCGGGCTCGATAGCGACATTCTCGACGCGGTCGCCAAGAAGCTCGGCCTCAAGATCGAGACGACGGTAACCGATTTTCCCGGCATGCTTGCCTCGGTACAGTCACAGCGCGCTGATATCACGATCGGTGGCATCGCATGGTCCGATGCACGGCAGAAGGTGGGCTTGTTCACCGATCCGCCCTACTATTCGCCGCCGGCCATGGCTGTGCATGGCGATGCTTCCTATCCCGACGTCAAGAGCCTGGAGGGCAAGGCACTCGGCACGGTGACCGGATATGTCTGGGCCAAGTCGATTGCCGAAGTTCCGAAGGCCGATGCGCGAACTTATCCGACAGCCGACAGCGTCTTTTCGGATCTTTCGTCGGGAAGGCTCGACGTCGGCTTTCTCGATCCGTTGCTGATTATCTATCAGCAGCAGCAACGACCCGATATGAAGTTTCGGGTTGCCTATCTCAATGCGCCGACCACAGAGCAGGTTGCCGCTCATCCCGATTACAAGTACTTCCAGCCCTACATGACCGGCTTCTATCTCCCCAAGCAGGCGCCGAAGCTTGCCCAGGCGATCTCCGACCAGATCGATGCGATGTACAAGGACGGTTCGCTCGCCGCGCTCGTGACGAAATGGGGCGGCGATCCCAAGCAGTTCCTGGTTCCGTCACCGGATATGGCGGCACAGCGGCGCGGCGTCGATCGCCCGCAGACCTGGTCGCCGCCATCCGTCGCTGATTGAATGGAGGAACGGACATGAGCTTTTGGCAACCTCTTGCTCAATTGTTTCAAGTTCCCTGGGGCGACTATGCAGGCAATCTCGGCGAGGGTCTTTTACGGACCCTTGCCTATACGGTGGCTAGCTTCGTTGGGGCGGCGATCCTCGGACTCGCGCTTGCCTTGATGCGCCTCAATCGGTTGCGCATCGTGCGCCTGCCGGCGACCATCTACACGGAAGTCTTCAAGAATGTGCCCCTGCTTGCCATCATCTTCGTCACCTACTTCGGCTTGCCCTCGGTCGGGATCAGATTCAGCGTCTTTGTGGCCGGTGTGCTCAGCCTGGTCTTGTTCTATGCAGCCTATTTGTCGGAAATCTTTCGCGCGGCGATAGCTGGCATTCACTCGGGTCAGAATGAGGCGGCGCATGCTTTGGGTCTTGGCCGTGCCACCACCTTTGGTCATGTGATCTTGCCGCAAGCACTCCGCCTTGCGCTGCCGGGTACCAATACGATGTTCGTCGACCTGTTGAAGTCGACCTCATTGCTGGTGACGATCTCGGCGGCGGAGCTGATGACGAGAGCGCAATTGATCGCTTCGGAGACATTCCGGTCGCTCGAGGTCTATCTGGTGATCGCGGCAGTCTATTTCGCCGTCTGCTATCCCGTCTCGCAATGCCTCCTCTGGCTCGAGCGCACGATCCATGCGGGCATACCCTTGTCGTTTGGTCGCCGCCGGCGGTTGAGCCTGGCAAGAACGTTGATTCAGGCAGGGGGTTAGACGAATGGCTCAGATAACAGTCGAACCAAAGCGCCTTGTGACCGCACCCGACAACGCCACCGCGATCAAGATCAGGGGACTTCGAAAATCCTTCGATGGAAGATTGGTTCTCGATGGCATAGACCTCGACGTTCCGCGCGGCCGGATTGTCAGTATCATCGGGCAAAGCGGCGGCGGCAAGACTACGCTCATGCGCTGCGTGAATTTGCTTGAACAGCCCGAAGATGGCGCCATCGACATAAACGGCGAAGCAATCTTTTCGAAGGGAGCGGTGACCTGCAAAGACCTTGCAAAGCTGCGCCAGCGGGTCGGCATGGTGTTCCAGCGCTTCAATCTGTTTCCGCATCTGACCGCGGTGGAAAATGTCGTGCTGGCGCAGATGCACGCCGCGGCCATCGGGGAGCGCGAAGCGGTGGAGCGCGCCGTGCGATTGCTGACCAGGGTTGGCCTCGTACACCGGGCGCTTGCCTATCCGGAACAAATGTCGGGCGGCGAGCAGCAGCGCGTGGCGATCGCGCGGGCTCTGGCTCTGTCGCCAACCGTTCTCCTGTTTGATGAACCGACCTCCGCGCTCGATCCGGAATCGACCGGTGAAGTGCTGCGGGTGATGCGCGAGCTTGCAAGGGACGGGATGACGATGATCATCGTCACGCATGAACTCCCATTCGCCCGGGAAGTATCGGATTGGGTCGTTTTCATCGATGGCGGTCGGATTATAGAGCAGGGTCCGGCTGCAGATGTGCTGGACAATCCCAGGGAGCCTCGAACCGTTTCCTATGTCGCAAGATACGCAAAACCGGGCTGAGCGCGAAGTTTCCAGTCGTGTCACCCTGGTATTGCGATCGCGCCGGTGACTGCTTCTCTCTGAAAAAATATGGATGAAATGAAACGGATTTCGACAGATATCGCCGTCGTGGGCGGTGGCGTCATTGGTCTTGCGATTGCTCTTCGGCTTCGTGCCGATGGGCGCGAGGTCATCATCATCGAGCCGAACGAGCCGGGATCAGGCGCCTCCTACGGCAATGCGGGAACCGTGGCGGACTATGCGATCATACCGGTGGGAACCCCATCGGTGCTTCGAAATTTCCTGTCGCTTATCCTCAGTCCGGACAGCCCTTTGGCGGTCCGGACATCAGCGTTGCCGACCCTGTTCCCCTGGCTTGCCCGGTTCGCTTACGAATCTCTCCCACACCGCTATCGCGGAAATGCCGGTCGGATTGCCGAACTTGTTTCGGACGCCTCGTCGGCCTGGACGGAGTTTGCCGCGGAGATAAACGCATCGAACTTTCTGTCCGCAAAGGGTTGCCTCTACCTTTATGAGACGCGCAAGGCGTTCAAGGCGGCTGGTGCCGATATAGCGCTACGTCGCAACTATGGCGTTTTGCAAGAGCTTCTTTCGGCCGGTGAGGTAGCCCGGCTGGAGCCTCGCCTCACTGGATTTGAAGGCGGGGTTTTCTTCCCGAACGCCATCAATCTTAGCGATCCGGGCGAGGTGATGCGCCTTCTTACTGCAGCGGTGAAGCGGGCAGGCGTGGAATTCGTTCAGGCATCGGTTACCAACATCGTGCGTGAGCGAAGCGGCCTGCGCATCGCAGCTTCGGTTTGCGAGCTGCGCGTCCGCACGGTCGTCATCGCCGCCGGCGCCCATTCGCGCAAACTGGCCGCATCGCTCGGTGATCCCGTGCGGCTTGATACCGAGCGTGGCTACCACGTTGAATATGACATGCCGGACCTGCCAGTCGAGCGGCCGGTCTGCCCGACCGCCCACGGCTTTTATTTTTGCCCGATGCAGGGGCGGCTGCGTGTTGCCGGTCTGGTGGAGCTTGGCGGTTTGACGGCTCCGGGGAATCCGCGGCTCACGCAAGCCCTTGTGAGGAATGCGCGCAGATTCTTCCCCGAACTTGGGACGCCAAGTCGTTCCTGGCTTGGGTTTCGGCCTTCAATGCCCAATTCCGTGCCGGTCATCAGGCCTTCAAAAGGCGGTAGAGACGTCATCCTTGCCTTCGGGCATGGGCATATCGGATTGACCTTGGCGCCCCGCACGGCCCAACTGGTCAGCGCAATGCTGGCTGACTAAAGCACGAGAAGAGATGGCCGGTCGATACGCGTCGACCAACGGTTTGGTCGGTGGAGAAGCCATTCGAATGCATCAAGAGCGAGCTGTAGCGCATCAGGAAGAACGTCGGGCCGGCTGCGGCGAAACGGTTGCCGGCAATTGCCCCTTGGAGCCAGGCTCAGCCTCCGATGTGCCAATCCTTCTCGGCCCGTTCAGTATTTTATCCTAGCCCGGTTTGTAACCGTGCCGGGCGAAAAAGCGATCCAGCTCTCGCTGCTGCGGAATCTGGCCGGTATAAATCGCGATATATTCCGGAATGCGCTTCATTCGGACAGCGATATCTTCCTGCGACTGCATCGAAATGTAGCCGATCTGGACAAGGTAGGTCGTCCGCGCGCGAACATCGGCGGCTGCCGGCTCCAAACCGAACCTCATGAACATTCGCGAGAGCGCTTCCACTCGCGCCTGGTCTGCTTCACGAACTTCCTTGAGGATGTCCGGGGACTGCAAGGCCCAACTGCGCACTGCGAATTCGAACTGGGAATCGAACAAGTCCTTGTTCAGCCAGCAGTCGAAGACATTAAACATCGCCTCGACAAGGGATTCCGCATATGCCTCGGACTGCTTGATCAGATTCCCGGTATTCTTGTCCCGCCATTTTCCCACAAGGGCGTCGAGGAGTTCCTCGCGGTCCTTGAAGAACCAATAGAAGCTTGTGCGCGACAGCTTCAGCTTTTTCGCCAATGGCAGGATTTTCACGGAATCGATACCGGAATCGATCAGCAATGCGTAGGCAGCCTCGAGCCACCCCTCCTGCGATCCTCGCCAGCCGCTGTCGTTCACACTCTGATCCATGGTCGTTTCCTAACAAATCGGCAGTACCCGCACAACGAAAATGTACATCTATGTCTGGAAAAGAGACTTATATGTTTTCCAATATTGACACTTATGTACATTGCTGTTTAGCGTTCTGTTGCATTCCTAATCTGGAGCCCGGCACATGTCGAACGATCCTCTTCTCCAACCTTATCAACTCAAGCATCTGACGCTGCGCAACCGCATCATCGTTACGTCTCACGAGCCTGCGTATCCCGAAGAGGGCATGCCGAAGGAACGATATCGCGCATATACGTTGGAGAGAGCGAAGGGTGGCGTGGCCCTAACCATGACAGCGGGTTCAGCCGCCGTATCCAAGGACAGTCCGCCAGTATTCAACAACCTTCTCGCCTACAAGGACGAGATCGTTCCGTGGATCAGGGAGATGACCGACGCGGTTCACGAGGAGGGAGCGGCAATCATGATCCAGTTGACGCACCTTGGTCGGCGCACGCGCTGGGACAAGGGAGACTGGCTGCCCGTGGTGTCGCCATCCCATCACCGCGAACCGGCTCATCGCGCGTTTCCAAAGAAGCTCGAAGACTGGGACATCGAACGTATCATCAAGGATTTCGCCGACGCTGCCGAGCGCATGAAGGCGGGCGGGATGGACGGCGTCGAACTTGAAGCTTATGGCCACCTCATCGACCAGTTTGCCTCGCCGCTCACCAACGAACTCGAGGGCCCCTATGGCGGCTCTCTCGAAAATCGCATGCGCTTCTGTTTCGACGTCTTCGAGGCCATGCGGGAGAGGGTGGGCGACGACTTCATCCTTGGTGTTCGATACACGGCCGACGAATGTCTTCCCGGCGGTACCGGCAAAGGGGATGGCCTTGAGATATCGAAGCGTCTGCGCGACAGCGGCTTGATTGATTACCTCAACGTCATCCGCGGCCATATCGACACCGATCCCGGACTTACCGACGTGATCCCGATCCAGGGAATGGCCAATTCCCCGCATCTCGATTTCGCAGGTGAGATTCGCGCTGCCACGAACTTCCCGACGTTTCATGCTGCCAAGATTCCCGATGTAGCCACCGCCCGTCACGCGATTGCGGCGGGAAAGGTCGACATGGTGGGCATGACGCGCGCCCATATGACCGACCCGCATATCGTCCGCAAGATCATCGAGAAGCGCGAAGAGGACATCCGTCCCTGCGTGGGCGCCAACTACTGTCTGGACCGCATCTATCAGGGCGGTATGGCGTTCTGCATTCACAATGCGGCGACCGGGCGCGAGCAGACGATGCCTCATATCATCAAGAAGGCGGAGGTCCGCAAGAAGGTGGTCGTTGTCGGCGCGGGGCCGGCGGGTCTTGAAGCCGCACGGGTGGCGGCCGAGCGCGGACACGACGTCGTCGTGTTCGAAGCGGCGAACGACCCTGGCGGTCAAATCCGTCTCACGGCGCAGAGTGAACGCCGCCGCGAGATGATCAGCATCATCGATTGGCGCATGAGTCAGTGCGAGAAGCTTGGCGTCACCTTTCACTTCAACACATGGGCTGAAGCTGAAACCATAGCGGCTGAAAATCCCGATGTTGTCATTATCGCGACGGGCGGCCTGCCGCATACTGAGGTGCTTTCGAAGGGAAACGAACTCGTGGTTTCATCGTGGGACATAATCTCAGGAGACGTGAAACCAGGATCGAACGTGCTCATATTCGACGATGCCGGTGATCACGCGGGTCTGCAGGCAGCAGAATTCCTGGCGAAGGCCGGAGCGAAGGTCGAGATCATGACGCCGGATCGCTCTTTTGCTCCCGAAGTCATGGCGATGAATCTCGTTCCTTACATGCGTTCGCTGCAGAAGCTCGATGTGACCTTCACGGTGACGTTCCGGCTGGAATCGGCCGAAAGGAACGGCAACCAGATCGTTGCCAATGTCGGAAGCGACTACGGCGGCGTTTCCAAGCAGCGTGTCGTCGATCAGATCGTGATCAATCACGGCACAATCCCGCTCGACGAGCTGTACTTCGAACTCAAGCCGCGTTCGAGCAATCTGGGTGAGACCTCTTATGATCAGCTCCTGGACGGGAAGCCGCAATCCGTCATCCGCAATCCGGAAGGCAGGTTCCAGCTCTTCCGGATCGGCGATGCCGTGGCCGCGCGCAATACGCATGCCGCAATCTACGATGGCCTGAGGATCGCAAAGGACATCTAGAGCACGTCGCGCAGACATGTGCAGCGGTTTTGCGACAACGACATGCGCGAAATCAAAGATCTAAAGCGCGAAAGGCGCATCTGAAAGATGACGACGCTTTGGCGCGGAGCGTCGTCGGACTTGGCGCCGATCTGCCATCCGAGCGTAGCGGGCTGGTCGCGCCTGGTTTTTTGAGGCTACCGCGATGCCAATGGGACCGCCTGGCGCGATTACGAAGCCCGTACCTTCATCGAGGATGGGTTGCGGGCTTCCGGAACTCAAGAACGCTTGCGAGGCTGCAAGTATCGAGCTTAAATTGAGGACGGAGGAGGGCCGCGGCCACTCCTGCTTCTTCATTCGACGTTCATGGACGATCATCGTCGCTGCCATGCTGAAAGGCTGGCGAAATGAGCGACTGCAGCTCGGCCGGAGCATTCCGCCCGGCCCAGGAGGGAGGAGAGCATCTATGAGTAGCATCAATATCCATCCGGTCGTGGATTCCGGATATCGGGCGACCGATGCCAGCTTTGCCGGCGGGACGCTTGTTTGCAATTGCACAAGCAATCCGGTGAAGGTGAAGGTCGGCAGCGATATCGCGTATAATCACGCCTGCGGCTGCACGAAGTGCTGGAAGCCTGCCGGCGCGAACTTCTCGGTCGTGGCCGTCGCTCCGACCAACAAGGTCGAAGTTCTGGAAAACGGCAATAAGCTCGCGGTGGTCGATCCGGCCGCCCTGATCCAGCGCCACGCCTGCAAGGAGTGCGGTGTCCATATGTACGGGCCAGTCGAACGCGAACATCCGTTCCAGGGCTTGTCGTTCATCCATCCCGAGCGCTTCGAAGGCAAGGGCTGGGCGCAGCCGGGCTTTGCGGCCTTCGTCTCCTCGATCATCGAAAGCGGTTTCGATCCTTCGAAGATGGATGAGGTCAGGTCGAAGCTGAGATCTTCCGACCTCGAGCCCTATGATTGCCTGTCGCCCGGCCTGATGGACTACATCGCGACTTGGACCGCCAAGAAGAGCGGCGCTCTGCCCGCATAAAGGGTCGAAGGCGACGCCATTTCGGTGAGAACCGTTCTGGCGTTGCCCCAGACTTTAGGAGCCATACCCAGGAGAAAGCGGGCGCACCGAAAACCAGAGATACGAGTTGCCACCCCAATCGCAGATCTGGTGCTCGTCCGGGCTGCTCTGGGCCGACGCCATTGGTAACCTTCCCGCACGGCCATACGATTAGCTCGGTATTGGAGGCGGCCGATCGCTCTGTTGCGGTCAGATCTCTTCCCAGGGAAATGTATCAAGGCGCTCGCTTCCGGTTGCCGTGACAAGCGCCTGGGTTTCGAGCTTGATGCTTTCGGAGCCGTCTTCGGCAATGAGGCTTTCGATATTGAGCACCATGTTTTCTTCGATGACGCCGCTGAAATTCTCGTCGAAATCAGGATGCAGCAAAATGCCCGGCCATTCGTCGGCCATGCCGGTCCCGTGCGCGGCCAAAGTGTAGCGGTAGGGGAGGTATTTTTCCGGAATTCGCCAGCTCTTCTCGTTGAACTCGCGAAACGTCATGCCAGGCCGGATGACCGCAAGATTATGGTCGATCTGATCTCTTGCTGCCGAATAGAGTTCCTTCTGCTTGGCATTCATGGCCACGTGTCCGCAGGTCCAGGAACGGGAAAGGTCGGCGCAATAGCCATAGGGCCCGATCATATCGGTGTCGAAGGAGATCATCTCGCCACGTCTGATGATGTAGTCCGAGCATTCCTGATACCAGGGGTTCGTCCGTGGGCCTGCGGTCAGGAGCTTGGTCTCCAGCCATTCGCCGCCGCTGCGCGCATTCTCGAAATGGAGTTCCGCCCAGATTTCTCGCTCGGTGCGCCCGGGCTCGGAAACCTCGTACATTCGTGCCATGCCGGCCTCGCAGACGCGGATCGTCCAGCGCATGAGCTCGATTTCTTCCGCACTCTTGATCGAGCGCGCGCGTTCCGCGAGCTCCTGGCCGTCGAGCAAGGTGAAACCGCGGCTTTGCAGTTCATGGGCGGGCGCCGGTTCGAGCCTGTCGACGGCGATCCTGCCGTTGCGGCAGTGGAGCTTGACGACATCAGCAATCTCGTCCGCCCATGCTTTCATCCGGTCTTCGACCAGATTGCCCGCAGTGAAGAAGAGGAAGGACTTCGACGTTCGAACCTCGTCAATGCCGGGCAATCCGTCGTTTACGTGCTCCGATCCTTCGAATTCGAACATGATCGCCGGCCCGTCGGCGAGAATAAGCGCGTATCGGGACGGATTGTGCATCGTCCAGATGCTCATGTTCGAGCAGTCGAAGGCGTAGCGGATGTTGACCGGATCGTAGAGCAGGAGCGTCGGACAGTCCCATTCCTTCATCTTTGCCCGCAGACGCCCCAGACGGTAACGCCTTGCGCTGTCGAGGGTCGACGACGGGATCGGGCTGATCAGGGGACGATCGGCACCATCAGGATTGAGATAGGCTTGCTTGCGATCGTCCTTGAAGATGGGCGCGCTTGATGATGGCGGCGAATTCTCTTCCCTGCCCAGCATTCGATTCCTCTCCCATCAATCCTTCGTTACCGATCAACGACAAGATCGCTAAGCGGTTTCGAGCAGCAAGGCAGGAACATCCCGGCGTCGATCTCGCGCTGCCGGATGCCGCCATTGTGGTTCATTTCGACCGAGCCGGAGACGAGCTTCGATTTGCACGTACCGCACACGCCATTCGAACAGGACGAAGGAAGCCTGATGCTGCCCTTCTTCGCGGCTGTGAGCACTGTCTGATCGGAGGAGACTTGCAGCGTCCGCTTTTGCTTCGAAAATTCGACCTGATAGACCTTCTGGGCGGGCTGTTGCTCGACGTCCAGCCCCGGCTCGTCGATGACCGCCGCATCGAAGCTCTCTTCGATGTAGTTTGTCGAGGGGACGCCCAGTGCGGTTGTGATCGCGCGGGCTGCGGCCATGAAAGGTGCCGGGCCGCAGCACATGACGATACGCTCGGCGATGTCCGGAACCGCAAGCTTGAGGTACTCGAGCGAGATCCGTCCGGTCAATCCCGGCCAGGTCGGCTCGCCAGCCACCGTCTCCGGCAGGAACTGGAGACGCAGACCTTTCATCCGTGTTGCGAGACCGGAAAGGTCATGGCGGAAGATGAGGTCGGAAGGCGTGCGCGCTGCGTGAAGGAAAACGATGTCCGAGAGTTCGTATCGATCCGCCAGATCGCGTGTGATCGACATGACGGGTGTGATGCCCGAGCCGCCCGAGAGTAGCAGGAGCTTCGTCTTCTCCCCTTTCGGACGGATGAAGTGACCAAGCGGCCCCTGACCCCTGACAGTCATGCCGGCAGCCATGTTGTCGTGCAGCCAGTTCGAGACCTTGCCGCCGGGTACGCGCTTGACCGTGACGGTGAACGCGTTGCCGCGATGGGGCGATGACGAGATGCTGTAGCAGCGCGCTTCCCCATCCGAACCCATCGGGAAATCGAACAGAAAGTACTGGCCGGCATCGAAGTTGAAGCGTTTGCCTTCCGGAGATGCGAACGTGAAGCTCTTCACGTCATGCGTCTCCTGGTGCGCGTCGATGCATACAAGCGTTTCGTCGTGCTCTGGATCCCAAACGGCGGCCTGACCACGCTGCATTTGAGCGAACTCAATACCCATGGGTGCGCATCCGATCGATGTACCAGGCCGCGAACTTGTCCAGGTTGGTTTCCGAGAATCGGGAATAGGGGCCGGGCTGGTAGGCAGGGTCGAGCGCGCCGGCATGCGAGCGGGCGACAAGGTCCGCATCCTGGTCCGTCGTGGCGATCCAGACGTCCGTGAGCTTGTCGAGGTCGTAGTCCTTGCCTTCGACAGCGTCTTTGTGGACGAGCCATTTGGTTCTGACGAGCGTCTTGCCAGCCGAGAGCGGGATGACGATTGCGACCACGGCGTGGTCGCCCATGAAGTGATTCCAGCTATTGTGACCCCAAAGATGCGTATCGCCGAGATCCTTGCGGGTCATCTGACCAAGCAGCTTCGACGATGCCGCAGTCGCGTCATGTGTCTGGGATTCGCCTGCACCTGCAATGATCAGGCGCTGGGTGCGGAAGTTCGTGGCGCAGTCGGCAAGCTGCTCGACCGCCGCCGACGGGAAACCATCCGCCTCCCAGGCTTTTGTCCGCTCGTCGTAGAGCCTGAAATGCTCGGCGGCCTGCTCGCGGTCCTCGGGGTTCAGCGTCTCCGGATCGAAGCCGAAGTCGAGGTCGACGAAGGATACGCAGAGCTCGGGATGATTGGCGGAACAGTGGTAGCACTCGCGATTGTTTTCGATCGTGAGCTTCCAGTTGCCGTCCTCGATGACGTCAGTCTGGTGAGCGACCTTGGCATTCCGAATGTCGTAGGGCGCAAGGCGTTCGATCATCGCTTGTTCGAGGGTTGCGATGTCTTCCGGCGGATTGTCGGAGAGACATACATAGATCAGGCCGCCGATCGACTTGAAGTTCACCGGCTTCAGACTATGGCACTGCTTGTCCAGGTCCTTGCCCATGTGCGGTGCGTAGCTTAGCTCGCCGGTCAGTTCGTACGTCCATGTGTGATAGGGACAGACGAGCTTCGAGACGATCGTCTTGCCAGCATCGAGCAGGCGCGACCCGCGATGGCGACAGACGTTGTGAAGCACGCGAATTTCACCGTCGTCGTCGCGAAGCAGGATCAGGCTGGTCTTGCCGATATCGACAACGGTGGCATCGCCTGGTTCCGGCACGTCGCAGTCGAGGCCGACGCAGATCCAGTGCTTGTGAAAGAAGACGTCGATATCGGCCTCGAAGACATCCTCGCGGATATAGAGGCCGGCAGGCAGGGAATAACCATCGGCGCGTGCCTCAAGGAGGGCTGAGATGGAAGATGGAAGCCTGTTTAGCATGATAACCTCTTATGCCTTGATGATCCGCAGTTTGCCCTTGCATCGGTTACGCTTCAACGGCATTAATTTTCACGAATGCATAACATTATGTAATGCGAGGGATGCATATGAACTTTCGGCGGCGAATTCCATCCCTGACCGCATTGATGACTCTCGAGGCCGTTCTGCGGCATCGGAGCTTTACTGCGGCTGCGGTCGAGCTTGGCGTCACTCAGGCAGCCGTCAGCCGCCAGATCGCGACATTGGAAGAGGAGCTCGGGCTACCGATGTTCGTACGTAAGCATCGCGCCATCGAACCGACGGCTGCATGCCTCACCCTGGGAACGACGCTTGCGCAAAGCTTCGCCAGCATCGCGGACGCGGTCGATGCGGTCACATCCTCCCAGCAGAACGTGGTGACGATCGGCGCGACCGTCGCCTTCTCCTCCTTCTGGCTGCTTCCACGGTTGGCAGAGTTTCGGCGGGAGAATGCGGGCGTACAGATCAGGGTCATCTCGCAGGACGCAAGAATTGATCTCGATGCCGGCGGCGTAGACATAGCCATCCGATACGGGAGACCGCCATTTGCCGACGCCAAGATAGTCGCCTCCCAGGAGGACGTCGTCGTTCCCGTATGCTCGCCCGACTATCTTCGGCGTCGCCCGACGGAGCAGATGTCCGATGCCGACGAGTTCATAGAGACGGACGCTCACGACCGCTCATGGCTCTCCTGGACGCAATGGGTCCAGGAAACGGGCCGGGCTTTGCGAATAAAGCCGCATCTTCGCTTCAACCACTATACGGAAGCGATTGCGGCCGCCCGTGCCGGGCAGGGGATCGCGCTCGGCTGGCGTCTTCTTGTCCAGACCTTCCTGGAGGATGGCACGCTCGTCGCCTTGGAGGAGGCCGAGATACCCACCGCGGACCAATATCACGTTCTCCTTCCAGCAAGAACGCGCGGTACGCTTGCCGCGGAACACGCCGCAAACTGGCTTGCCAACGCCCTGACGCGGTAAGGCCAGCTTCGGAGCCCAATCTGGATAAGGCTTGTCAAGATCGTGAACGCCGTCGCTGGGCATAACGACACACTATGGCGTTCGCGCGCTCATCTCCTTGCGAAATGCAGCCGGGCTTCTTGCGGTCCACTTTCGGAATGCCCGATGGAAGGCGCTGGGTTCGGAAAAGCCGAGGCGTGTCGCGATCTCTCCGACGCCAAACTCAGTCGTTTGTAGCATCTCGATTGCAAGATCGCGGCGGATTTCATCTCTGATGGCGGCATAGTTCTGGCCCTCGGCATGCAGGCGATGCCGCAGCGTCGAAGGAGACATGCGCATTTGCGCGGCCAGATCATCGAATGCCTTCCATGAGGCGGGCGGCAATTGGCGGAGCCGCTTGCGCACGCTCGCCGCAAGGCCGGCGTCATAGCGGTAGCGCACGAGAATATTGGCTGGCGCATTGCGTAGAAACTGCTTCAGAGCCTGCTCGCTGCGCGTCACCGGTAGTTTCAGGAGGGAGGCATCGAAGGCAAGCCTGCTCGCCGGCTGTGAGAAGCGCACGGGCGCCCCGAAGAATTGCCGGTAGTCGGCGCCATGATCCGGCTCGGCGCAGCGAAAATCGACCATCCGGAGGGGGATGCGCCGCCCGATGAGCCAGCAGGCGATGCCGTGCAGCAAGATCCAGTAGGTCCGGTAGGCGAAGGCGGAGTGCGCGCTCTTGAGGTCGGTCAGCACAATATGCGCCAGCCCGTCGACCACTTCGATATGTCCTTTCGGGTCCTCCAGCACGATGTTCAAAAACCTCAGCGCCCGCCGTAGTGCCTGGTCGAGGGTCCTTGCGTGCAGCACGCAATGACAGAGCAGCGTGAAGCTGCCGCGACGCATGGGTCTGCCGCCCATGCCGAAGAATTCGTCATCCATCTCGGCCGCGATCGCAAGCCAGAGCGCACCGTAGCTTTCGGCGGAGATCGGCACGTCGATCTGGGCGGACAGGCCGAGTGTCGCCAGCAATCGTTCGGGGGATTTTCCCTGCCGCCGGAGGCAGTCGATCGCCTCTTTCACGAAGAAAGGTGATATCATCCGCCGTGCGGTTTCCGTCATCGTCATGACCTGCGAAATATGGTAAAACTGGCCGTTGATTTGAGACGCTTTTGTCATCGAATGCAATATCGTGCGACGGTAAGCTTGGGCGAGGCGCAAGGTGATCGCGCTCTTCCGGGGATACGATACTGCGGGCGACTGCACGAAGCGTGGAGGCTCTCGGTTGAAATCGACGGCGCTGGAGGAGAGCGATCATGTTGATCCAGGGAAAAACCTTCGTCGTTACCGGTGGCGGTTCGGGCCTCGGGGCTTCGGTTGCGCGAATGCTGGCAGGTGAGGGCGCGAACGTGGTCATCGCCGATGTCAATGCCGATGCTGGTGCCGGCATTGTCGGCGAACTTGGAATTCGCGCGGTCTTTATCAGGACGGATGTCACGCAGGAGCAGGACGCTCAAGCCGCGATCGAGATGGCGCAGGAACGCTTCGGCCATCTGCATGGGCTGGTCAATTGCGCCGGCGTCGCGCCCGGCGAAAAGGTGCTCGGCCGAACCGGCCCGCACCGGCTTGACAGCTTTGCCCGCGCGATCGGCATCAATCTTATCGGCACCTTCAACATGATCCGGCTCGCGGCTGCGGCAATCGCCAAGGGAGAACCTGACGCGGAGGGCGAGCGTGGTGTCATCATCAACACGGCCTCGATTGCCGCTTTCGATGGGCAGGTCGGTCAGGCGGCCTATGCGGCCTCCAAGGGTGGCGTCGCCGCCATGACACTGCCGATCGCCCGGGAATTGGCCCGCAGCGGCATTCGCGTCGTCACCATCGCGCCAGGCATTTTCGAGACGCCGATGATGGCCGGCATGCCGCAGGAGGTGCAGGATTCGCTCAGCAAAAGCGTGCCTTTTCCGCAGCGCTTCGGAAGGCCGGCGGAATTCGCCGCATTGGTACGCCACATCTGCGAAAACGCTATGTTGAATGGCGAGGTCATCCGCCTCGATGGCGCGTTGCGCATGGCGCCGCACTGAGGCAGGCTCGTTAACGGGAGGTTTTGATATGATGCCAGCAGATCCGATCGTCATCGTTGGTTCGGCCCGCACCCCGATGGGTGGCTTCCAGGGCGATTTCAAAGATTCCACTGCGCCGGAGCTCGGTGCCGCCGCCATTCGTGCCGCGCTCGATCGAAGCCGTATCAGTCCGGATGCTGTGGAGGAAACAGTTTTCGGTTGCGTTCTTCCGGCCGGTCAGGGCCAGGCACCGGCGCGGCAGGCTGCGATCGGAGCAGGTTTGCCGTTTGCCGCAGGGGCGACCACCGTCAACAAGATGTGCGGTTCCGGAATGAAAGCGGTCATGCTGGCGCACGATCTGATTGCTGCTGGCAGCGCTTCGATCGCAGTTGCCGGGGGCATGGAAAGCATGACGAATGCGCCTTACCTCCTCGACCGGGCGCGGGGCGGCTACCGGCTCGGACACGGGCGTGTCATCGACCATATGTTCCTGGATGGGTTGGAAGATGCCTATGACAAGGGTCGCCTCATGGGCACCTTCGCCGAGGATTGCGCCGAGGCCTATCAGTTCACCCGTGCGGCGCAGGACGACTACGCGGTCACATCCCTGACCCGCGCCCGCAAAGCGATCGAAGAGGGCGCATTCGAGGCCGAGATCATTCCCGTTACGGTGAAGGCGGGGCGGTCCGAGCTCGTCGTCCGCCGGGACGAGCAGCCGGGCAAGGCGAAGCCGGAGAAGATTCCGACGCTCAAACCCGCCTTCCGTGAAAACGGTACGGTGACGGCGGCGAACGCCTCTTCCATATCCGATGGCGCAGCCGCGCTGGTGCTGATGCGGCGCTCGCAGGCGGAGCGCGAGGGCATCGCGCCGCTCGCCACCATCGTCGGCCATGCCACCCATTCGCAGGCACCCAATCTGTTCGCGACCGCGCCGATCGGCGCGCTGCGCAAGCTTGGTGAACGCACCGGCTGGAACCTTCGCGATGTCGACCTGTTCGAGGTCAACGAGGCCTTTGCCGTCGTCGCCATGGCGGCGATGCGCGATCTCGACTTGCCGCATGACAAGGTCAATGTTCACGGCGGCGCCTGCGCGCTCGGCCATCCCATCGGTGCATCCGGTGCGCGCGTGCTCGTCACGCTACTTTCGGCGCTGAAGCGCTACGGCATGAAACGCGGCATGGCGACGCTCTGCATCGGCGGCGGCGAAGCAACCGCGATGGCCGTCGAACTGAACTGAATGGTTTCGAGGAGGAGTCCGGGATATGATCCTGAGCGAAGACCAGATCCAGATCCGCGACATGGCACGCGATTTTGCCCGCGAGCGGCTGGCGCCGGGTGCTGCCGAACGCGATGAGAAAAGCCGATTCCCTCGCGAGGAACTGCGAGAGATGGGCGAACTCGGCTTTCTCGGCATGCTCGTGCCGGAAACCTATGGCGGTTCGGAAACGGGCGTGATCGCCTATGCCGTGGCGCTCGAGGAAATCGCGGCCGGCGACGGCCCTTGCTCGACCATCATGAGCGTTCACAGCTCCGTCGGCTGCGTGCCGATTCTGAAATACGGGACGAAGGAGCAAAAGCAGCGTTTCCTGCCGAAGCTGGCAAGCGGCGAATGGATCGGCGGCTTTGCCCTGACCGAGCCACAGGCTGGCTCCGACGCCTCGAACCTGAAGACACGCGCCCGCCGCGACGGCGATCATTATGTCATCGATGGCGCAAAGCAGTTCATTACCTCTGGCAAGAACGGCAATGTCATCATCGTCTTCGCCGTTACCGATCCCGATGCCGGCAAGAAGGGCATTTCCGCCTTCATCGTGCCGACCGATACGCCTGGCTATGAAGTCGTGCGCGTCGAACACAAGCTGGGCCTACACTCGTCCGATACATGCCAGATCGCCTTTACTGGCATGCGCATCCCTGCCGAAAATCGGCTCGGTGCGGAGGGCGACGGCTACAGGATAGCCCTGTCGAACCTCGAGGGTGGGCGCATTGGCATCGCATCGCAATCCGTGGGCATGGCGCGCGCGGCTTTCGAGGCGGCGCGTGATTATGCCCGCGAGCGCACCGCTTTCGGCTCGCCGATCATCGATCATCAGGCGGTGGCTTTCCGGCTTGCCGACATGGCAACGCAGATCGAGGTGGCCCGTCAGATGGTGCTGCACGCAGCGCAGTTGAAGGAGGAGGGGCAACCCTGCCTCACCGAAGCCTCGATGGCCAAGCTGTTCGCCTCGGAGATGGCCGAAAAGGTCTGCTCCGATGCGATCCAGATCCATGGCGGCTACGGATACATGGCGGATTATCCGGTCGAGCGCATCTATCGCGATGTTCGCATCTGTCAGATTTATGAGGGAACGAGCGATGTTCAGCGCATCGTTATCGCGCGCAACTTATAGTATGTTTTCCTAGAATGTTTGTGGCTGTGCCCGCCGTGGGGAGCAACGGGCGGGGCGGTCGACAAGGGAGGTATCACAGGACATGAACGAGGTTCCAAATCTGAGCCTGCACGTGCCAGAGCCGGCGGTCCGGCCGGGCGGCCAGCCGGATTTCTCCAACGTCAAGATCGCCAAAGCCGGTGCCGTACCAAAGCCGGCGGTCGACGTGGCGCCGGAAGAGATCCGCGATCTCGCCTATTCCATCATCCGCGTTCTCAATCGCGACGGCGAGGCGGTCGGTCCATGGGCTGGGCTGCTGTCGGATGAGGAGTTGCTGACGGGCCTGCGCAACATGATGAAGCTCAGGGCCTTCGACGCCCGCATGCTGATGGCGCAGCGGCAGGGAAAGACCTCCTTCTACATGCAGCATCTCGGCGAGGAAGCGGTCAGCTCCGCCTTCCGCAAGGCGTTGAACAAGGGAGACATGAATTTCCCGACCTACCGCCAGGCGGGGCTTCTGATTGCCGACGACTATCCGATGGTCGAGATGATGAACCAGATCTACTCGAATGAGGCGGACCCTTTGCGCGGCCGGCAGCTGCCAATTATGTATTCGTCGAAGGAGCATGGCTTCTTCACGATCTCCGGCAATCTTGCCACCCAATATGTGCAGGCCGTCGGCTGGGCGATGGCCTCGGCGATCAAGAACGACAACAAGATCGCTGCCGCCTGGATCGGCGACGGCTCGACTGCCGAATCCGATTTCCATTCCGCGCTGGTCTTCGCCTCCACCTACAAGGCGCCCGTCATCCTCAACATCGTCAACAATCAGTGGGCCATCTCGACCTTTCAAGGCATTGCCCGCGGCGGCTCCGGCACCTTTGCCGCCCGCGGTCTCGGCTTCGGTATCCCGGCGCTACGCGTCGATGGCAACGACTATCTGGCCGTCTATGCCGTCGCCAAATGGGCGGCCGAGCGTGCCCGGCGCAATCTCGGTCCGACGCTGATCGAATATGTCACCTACCGCGTCGGTGCGCATTCCACGTCGGATGACCCGAGCGCTTACCGTCCGAAAACCGAATCCGAGGCCTGGCCGCTTGGCGATCCGGTGCTGCGGCTGAAAAAACATCTGATCGTGCGCGGCGTCTGGTCGGAGGAACGCCACACGCAGGCCGAGGCCGAGGTTCTGGACGAGGTCATCGAGGCACAGAAACAGGCCGAAAGCCACGGCACGCTCCACGCCGGCGGCAAGCCGTCGGTGCGCGATATCTTCGAGGGCGTCTATGCGGAAATGCCCGCCCATATCCGCCGCCAGCGGCAGAAGGCAGGATACTGATATGGCAAGAATGACAATGATCGAGGCCGTGCGTAGCGCCATGGACGTCTCGATGGGGCGTGACGACGATGTCGTCGTCTTCGGCGAGGACGTCGGCTATTTCGGCGGCGTCTTTCGTGCCACGCAGGGGCTTCAGGCCAAATATGGCAAGACCCGCTGCTTCGACGCGCCGATCAACGAGTCCGGCATTCTCGGTACGGCGATCGGCATGGCCGCCTATGGCTTGAAGCCCTGCGTCGAGATCCAGTTCGCCGACTATATGTATCCCGCCTATGACCAGATCACCCAGGAGGCGGCGCGCATACGTTACCGGTCCAATGGCGATTTCACCTGCCCGATCGTCGTGCGCATGCCGACCGGCGGCGGCATCTTCGGCGGGCAGACGCACAGCCAGAGCCCGGAAGCACTTTTCACCCATGTCTGCGGCCTGAAGGTCATCGTGCCTTCCAATCCCTACGACGCCAAGGGCCTGCTGATCGCCGCGATCGAGGACCCGGACCCGGTGATGTTCCTCGAACCCAAGCGCCTCTATAACGGCCCTTTCGACGGCCATCACGAGCGGCCCGTTACGCCCTGGTCGAAACATGATCTCGGCGAGGTTCCGGAAGGGCATTACACGATCCCGATCGGCAAGGCGGAGATCCGCCGGGCGGGCAATGCGGCCACCGTCATCGCCTATGGCACGATGGTGCATGTGGCGCTCGCCGCAGCGGAAGAAACGGGGATCGATGCCGAGGTGATTGACCTGCGCAGCCTTCTGCCGCTCGACCTCGATACGATCGTGCAGTCGGTGAAGAAGACCGGCCGTTGTGTTGTCGTGCACGAGGCGACACTGACCTCAGGTTTCGGCGGGGAAATCGCGTCGCTGGTTCAGGAACACTGCTTTTACAGTCTTGAGGCGCCGATCGTGCGCGTGACCGGCTGGGACACGCCCTATCCGCACGCGCAGGAATGGGACTATTTCCCCGGTCCCGCCCGTGTCGGCCGGGCACTGAAAGAAGTGATGGAGGGCTGAGGATGGGTGAATTCGTCATCAAGATGCCCGATGTGGGCGAAGGCGTGGCCGAGGCCGAGCTCGTCGAATGGCATGTCAAGCCGGGCGATCCGGTGCGCGAGGACATGGTGCTCGCCGCCGTGATGACCGACAAGGCGACGGTGGAAATCCCGTCTCCGGTCGAGGGTGTCGTACTCTGGCTTGGCGCCGAGGTCGGCGATACGGTCGCCGTCAAGGCGCCGCTGCTGCGTATCCAGATCGCCGGAGAGGATGGGGATGCGGCCGAGCCGGCAGCGAAAGCCGAGCCGGTCAGGGACCGGCCCGCAGAGACCAAACCCGCCGCATCGTCTCCAGCGAGACCAGCCGTCGAAGCAAGGGTCGCCGAGCCGGAAAAATCCATGGAACGTCCCACCGCTCGCGAGCCGGCGGAGCGACCGCTCGCTTCCCCCGCCGTGCGCCTGCGTGCCCAGGAGGCCGGCGTCGACCTGCGCCAAGTGATCGGCACTAACCCGGCCGGCCGCATCAGCCACGAAGACCTTGATCAGTTCATTGCGCGCGGTGCTCAGCCCGCCGCCGTTGCTGCGCCCGGGCTTGCCCGCAAGACCGCCACCGAAGAGATCAAGGTCACCGGCCTGCGTCGCCGCATTGCCGAAAAGATGCGTCTTGCCAGCTCGCGCATTCCTCACATCACCTATGTCGAGGAGGTCGACGTCACCGACCTTGAGGATCTGCGCGCGACGATGAATGCCGGCCGCAAGCCGGATCAACCGAAGCTGACCATCCTGCCCTTCCTGATGCGGGCGCTGGTCAAGACGATCAGCGAGCAGCCTGGTATCAACGCTACCTTCGACGACGATGCCGGTGTCGTCACCCGCTATAGCGCCGTTCATATCGGCATCGCCACCCAGACGCCGTCGGGTCTCACGGTGCCGGTCGTCCGGCACGCCGAGGCCCGGTCGATCTGGGACGTTGCCGCCGAACTGGCGCGTCTTGCCGAGGCCGCCCGCAATGGCACCGCCGCGCGCGAGGAGCTTTCCGGCTCCACGATCACCATCAGCTCGCTCGGCGCGCTTGGCGGCATCGTCACGACGCCGATCATCAACCATCCGGAAGTCGCGATCGTCGGCGTCAACAAGATCATGACCCGGCCCCTCTGGGACGGCACCCAATTCGTCCCGCGCAAGATCATGAACCTGTCGTCGAGCTTCGATCATCGCATCGTCGACGGCTGGGACGCGGCTGTTTTCGTGCAGCGGATCAAGGCGCTGCTGGAAACCCCCGCTCTGATCTTCATCGAAGGTTGATGACATGAAAGAAATCGTCTGCAAGCTCCTCGTCATCGGCGCCGGACCCGGCGGCTATATCTGCGCCATCCGCGCCGGCCAGCTCGGCGTCGACACTGTGATTGTCGAATCCACAAAGGCTGGCGGCACCTGCCTGAATATCGGCTGCATCCCCTCCAAGGCGCTGATCCATGCGGCCGAGGAGTTCGAGAAGGTCAGCCATATGACGAGCCCCAATGCGCTCGGCATCACCGTCGAGGCGCCGAAGCTCGATCTCGGCCAGACCATACGCTGGAAGGATGGCATCGTCGGCCGGTTGAACAGCGGCGTGCTCGGTCTTCTGCGAAAGGCCAAGATCAAGATCGTGCATGGGCAGGCGACGTTCCGCGACGGCAAGACTGTCGAAGTCGAGACCGAGACCGGAACCCAGGTCATCCGTGCCGAAACGGTCGTGATCGCGACGGGCTCTGAACCGGTCGCGCTGCCGGCGCTGCCCTTTGGCGGAGCGATCCTCTCGTCCACCGAAGCGCTGTCGCTGACGAGTGTGCCCAATACACTTGCCGTCGTCGGCGGCGGCTATATCGGCCTGGAGCTCGGCACCGCCTTCGCCAAGATGGGCGCGCAGGTCACGGTGGTCGAGGCGATGGCGCAAATCCTGCCGCAATACGATGCCGAGCTCGTCAAGCCCGTCGCCAAGCGCCTGAGTGAGCTTGGCGTGCGCGTGCTGACTGGAGCAAAGGCGAAGGGCTATTCCGGAGAGGCGTTGGTAGTCGAGACCGTCGCTGGAGAGGAAGAGCGGATTGCCGCCGACAAGGTGCTCGTCACTGTCGGGCGCAAGCCGCGCACAGAAGGTTGGGGGCTTGAAGAGCTAGATCTCGACCGCGCCGGCCGCTTTATTCGCATCGATGAACGCTGCCGCACATCCATGCGCGGCGTCTACGCGATCGGCGATGTCACCGGCGAGCCGATGCTTGCCCATCGCGCCATGGCGCAGGGCGAGATGGTCGCGGAGATCGTTGCCGGCCGCAAGCGTGTCTGGGATAAACGCGCCATTCCCGCCGTCTGCTTCACCGATCCCGAGATCGTCACCTCGGGGCTTTCACCCGATGAAGCGCGCGCCCAGGGCTATGAAATTCGCGTCGGTCTTTTTCCCTTCAGTGCCAACGGGCGGGCGATGACGACCCGGTCGGAAGACGGTTTTGTGCGGGCTGTAGCGCGCGCGGACACCAATCTGGTCCTTGGCCTGCAGGCGGTCGGCGCCGGCGTCTCGGAACTGTCAAGCGCGTTCTCGCTGGCGCTTGAGATGGGTGCGCGGCTGGAAGACATTGCCGGGACGATCCACGCCCATCCGACCCGCAGCGAAAGCCTGCAGGAAGCCGCATTGAAAGCGCTCGGCCATGCCCTGCACATTTGAGCCAGTGTCTGGTGCCGACATCACTTTTCTGGAGATTTTGGCGACCAAAGGATGGTTTCGGACGTCTTCTCATAGGCCATGCCCCCGGGATAGCTGATGACTTCCAATTGCAGGCCCCAGGGTGACTGGAAATAGAGAATGCTCTGTCCGGCATTCGGCCCCTCGCCAATGGGGAGCGGCCCGAGGCGGGTCGCGATACCCTGTGCATCGAGGTAGGCCTTGGCTGCTTGAATGTCTTCGACATAAAGACCGACATGGAAGGCGCCGATGTCGCTGTTCTTTTGCTCAAGGCGACGTTGGTCCGGTGCCTCATATTCGAAGAGCTCCAGATTGGAGCCATGACCGATGCGGATAAGAGCGGCACGCCTGATGCGAGCACGCGGATGAGTGCCGAGCGCCTGCTGCATGAAATCGCCTTCGTCATCGCCGATCGGGCCGAACGTATAGGCATGTTTGCAGCCGAGTATCCGGACAAAGAAATCCAGCGCCTCATCGAGATCGGGAACGGTGATGCCCGTATGGTCCTGACCCAGAAGGCCAGGCAACCCCAAGCTTGCGGCTTTTGTCATGCGATCTCCCCTTCAATACTCCCAGGGCGAACCGCCGCTTGTGTGGTTCTCTGAGCCTGGCCGTGCGTTCACCACTATCTTCTACCGAAAGCCTCGGTTCGCAAGTCATGCGATCGATGTTGGTTGCGGAGAGCTTACCCTATGTCCGAAGCCGGCCGAACGAGGCTGCCGTCGACACCTCGGGACACTCTGTCGCAGGGAGCGAAGCATTGCCGATTGCCGCAATGGCCGGCATACGGTTAGAACAGGCATTTGCTTGGGGGAGCGAAAACGGTGGCAGTCGATTTCAATTCGGAACTTCACGCGCGGCCATCGATCTATTTTTCGGGTCCGGCGCTCGTCGAGCATATAGCCCTGTCGGGCACATCACCCTCGATCTCCGATCTGAGCCACCGCGTTGTCGTTGCCGAGGACGCAATCGAAGGCCCTCGAACGCAGGTCGAGTTTCACACCGAATTCGTCACCGTCACCCGGGTTACGCCTCTTGAGGCCGATCCTTCGATCTGGCCCACGGGTTCCCTGTCGATTGATGAGGCGGCGCGGCTCGCCGGCCTGATCGATTGGTCGTTCATTTGCCGATTGGAAGTTCTCATTTGCGGATCGGCGCCGAGCGAACTCGGCCCCCTTCTTTCGGCGCTCCAATTCGGTGACACGGCGGCATCCACGGTTGGCGGCGGAGCGGCACTCGTTTGCTCGGATTTTCGCGTCGGGGACGACGGCACCAGCCGCACGATCCTCTTCAATCACGATCTCAATGCATATCGGCTCGGCCGCATGGTTCGCAGGGTCTATGAAATCGAGACCTATCGCGTCATGGCGCTTTTGGGCTTCCCGGAGGCGCGGCGGCTTGGTCCGGTTCTTGGCGGCTATGACCGAAAGCTTGTCGAATTGACCAATCGCCATGTGTCGACCTCTGCCGAAGACCACAAGCGACTGCTCGATGAGATTTCTCAGCTTTCCGCGGAGGTAATCTCAGCGGCGGCGCAGACGCGCAATCGTTTTGGCGCAACCGCCGCCTATGCCAAAATCGTCGAGGAACGCATTGCCGAGCTGCGCGAGACCCATGTCCCGGGTTTCCAGCGTTTCGGCGTGTTCGTCGCGCGCCGTTTCAAACCGGCGGTCAGAAGTTGCGAGGCGACCGCATTGCGCCTTGAACAATTGTCACACGCGACCATGCATCTGATCGACTTGCTCCAGACCCGTATTCAGGTGGAGATCGAGGTCCAGAACGCCGCTCAGATCCAGGCCATGGCCGATCGCGCCGAAACCCAGGTCAAAATTCAGCGGGCGGTCGAAGGTCTTTCGATCATCGCCATCAGCTACTACCTTCTGAGCCTGATCAAAGTCGCGTTCGAGACGGCAGATCATGCCGGCCTTCATATCAATCCGATCTATATGCTGATCTCCATTCCCGTGGTGATCGGAGCGGTTGCCCTTGCGATCCTGAGGGTCCGGCACGCGCTGAAATCCTGACGTCTTTCGAACGGAGCGCGCAGTAACCGCCGCCAGCACCAGCACGAATACGAAATCCCATGCGCCTGGCGACCCGCCAAGCGCGCCATGCCGACATGACCTCACTTGGCCGTCAGTCTTGGAAGGTTCACTTATAATTGTAATGAAACAATATACAGATTGACATGATCCATTGTCTCTTTCACGCTGATGTCATGAACATCCAGCGCGAGAAAGAGATAGAAATCATGATGACGCCGGTTGCATCATCGGCAAGAGACCGGTGCGCGCCATGACAATGATGGTAACGCCGCCGGATGTAGAAGCGGCGCGGCGACGCATTGCTTCCTATGTGCTGCGCACGCCGTTGCGGTTCTCGCAAGCCTTGTCTCAGCGAATGGGCGTTCCGATCCATCTCAAGCTGGAAAACCATCAGCACACGGGCAGTTTCAAACTTCGCGGCGCCACCAATGCGCTTTTGTGCCTGGATGAAGAGGCACGTTCGCGCGGGCTGGTGACAGCCTCCACTGGCAATCACGGCAGGGCCGTTGCCCATGCCGCCAAGGCGATTGGCGCGCGCGCAACCATCTGTCTGTCCGCGCTTGTTCCGGCCAACAAGATCGAAGCCATCCGACACCTCGGGGCCGACATCCGTATTGTCGGACACTCGCAGGATGATGCGATGCTGGAGGTCGAGCGCCTCGTCCGTGATGAAGCCATGTGTTTCATTCCGCCCTTTGACGATGCCGATGTCATTGCCGGTCAGGGCACGCTCGGGCTCGAGGTCGCTGACGACTTGCCGGAAACGCTGCTTGTTCTCGTGCCGCTGTCGGGCGGGGGGCTGGCCTCCGGTGTTGCGGCCGCGATCAAAAGCCGTCGGCCCGCCGCCAAGGTGGTCGGCGTGTCGATGGAGCGCGGCGCGGCGATGGCGGCAAGCCTTGCGGCCGGTCGTCCGACGGATGTGCAGGAGGTGGAGACCCTCGCGGATTCGCTCGGTGGCGGCATTGGGCTCGACAACCGCCTGACGTTCCGAATGTGCAGGGCGCTTCTCGATGATGTGATCCTGCTCAGCGAAGAGGAGATAGCCGCTGGCATCCGCCATGCCGCCTTGATCGAGGGCATGACCGTCGAGGGGGCGGGTGCCGTCGGGATAGCGGCCCTGCTTGCTGGCAAGGTCAAACCCGCTGGCCCAATGGTTGTCATCATTTCCGGAGGCAATATCGATCCGGCGACCCATCGGGCCATCGTCAATGGTCATGAGAGGGGAGTGGTGCCATGACGCGCGTGCTGATCCTGACGGAAACCGATCTTCGCAAGGTCGTTCGGCTCGATAACGATACCGTCGACTGCATCGAACAGGCCTTTGCGGCGCTGGCGACGAAGACGGTGGAAATGCCGCCGATTATGCGGCTCGATATCCCTGCCCATCGCGGCGAGGTCGATGTGAAGACGGCCTATGTGCCTGATCTCGATAGCTTCGCGATCAAGGTCAGCCCCGGCTTTTTCAATAATCCATCGCTTGGCCTGCCAAGCACCAACGGGCTGATGATGCTCCTGTCGGCCCACACCGGCCTCGTCGAGGCGCTTCTGCTCGACAACGGTTATCTGACGGATGTACGCACCGCCGCGGCGGGGGCCGTCGCCGCACGTCATCTGTCCCGGCCGGATGCCCGGATCGCCGCAATTCTCGGGGCGGGCATGCAGGCCCGCCTGCAATTGCGCGCGCTCACGCTGGTGCGGCCGATCGAGGCTGCGCGGATCTGGGCGCGGGATCTGGCAAAGGCCGAAAAGCTTGCGAGTGAAATGACGGCCGAACTCGGCTTTCCCGTCTCGGCGGTGGCGGATGTCGAAGAGGCCTGCCGTGGCGCCGATATCATCGTCACCACGACGCCCTCGGAAAAACCGATTCTCGATGCCGCCTGGCTGCAGCCGGGCCAGCACATCACCGCCATGGGATCGGACGCCGAGCACAAGAACGAGATCCAACCCGCCGCGATTGCGAAAGCAACGCCTTACGTCGCCGACAGTCTCAGACAGACACGGCGGCTGGGCGAGCTTCGTCATGCGATTGCCGCGGGGCTTGTGAGCGAGACGGCAGACTTTCCCGAACTCGGCGCCATCGTTGCGGGGCAGGCGGCAGGTCGCCGGTCGCCCGAGGCGATCACACTTTGCGATCTGACCGGGACGGGCGTCCAGGATACCGCCATTGCCACGCTTGCCCATCGCCGTGCCGTCTTGGCCGGCGCCGGGCAGGCGATCGAAACGACAAAAGCATCAGGAGACCCAGCGTGAGCGAACCGACCCTCAATTTCACCCGCGCCGAATATGCCGAGCGGCTCGAAAAGACGCGCCGCGCCATGGAAAAGGCTGGTGTCGATCTCGTCATCGTCACCGATCCCTCCAATATGCATTGGCTCACCGGCTATGACGGCTGGTCCTTCTACGTGCATCAATGCGTACTGGTGCCAGGCGCCGGCGAACCGATCTGGTACGGGCGCGGGCAGGATGCCAATGGCGCCAAGCGCACGGCCTATCTCGCCCATGACAACATCGTCGGCTACCCGGATCACTATGTGCAGTCCAACGAGCGCCATCCGATGGATCTGCTCTCGAAGATCATCGAGGAACGCGGCTGGGCCAATGCCTCGATCGCCGTCGAAATGGACAATTACTGGTTCACCGCGGCAGCCTACGCCTCGCTCGTCAAGCATCTGCCGAACGCCCGCTTCAAGGATGCGAAAGGGCTCGTGAACTGGCAGCGCGCCGTCAAGAGCAAGACCGAACTCGACTATATGCGCAAGGCTGGTCGCATCGTCGAGGTCATGCACCAGCGGATCGTCGAGAAGGTCGAGCCGGGAATCCGCAAGTCCGATCTGGTCGCTGAAATCTATGATGCCGGTATTCGCGGCGTCGACGGTTTCGGGGGGGACTATGCGGCAATCGTCCCGCTGCTGCCGTCGGGTGCCGATGCTTCTGCCCCGCATCTGACGTGGGACGACAAGCCGATGAAAAGCGGCGAAGGCACCTTCTTCGAGATCGCCGGCTGCTATCGCCGCTATCATTGCCCGCTGTCGCGAACGGTCTTCCTCGGCAAGCCGACGCAGGCCTTTCTCGATGCGGAGAAGGCGACGCTCGAGGGTATGGAGGCGGGCCTTGCCGCCGCCAAGCCCGGCAATGTCTGCGAAGATATCGCCAACGCCTTTTTCGCGGTTCTGAAGAAATACGGGATCGTCAAGGATAATCGCACCGGCTACCCGATCGGTCTTTCCTATCCGCCTGACTGGGGCGAACGGACCATGAGCCTGCGCCCCGGCGATCGCACCGAACTCAAGCCCGGCATGACATTCCACTTCATGACCGGCCTCTGGCTGGAAGATATGGGCATGGAAATCACCGAGAGCATCGTCATCACCGAGACTGGCGTCGAATGCCTCTCCAATGTTCCCCGGCGTCTGGTCGTGAAGTGATTGCCTGAGATGAACAGCATGAGCCTATCCATACGCCCATCGCCGATCACGCCGACTGTCGACTTCGATCGGGACGGCATCAAGCACGGCCATTTGCGGCTGCCCTGGTCGCGCGATGATTCCGCCTGGGGGTCGATCATGATCCCTATCTGCGTCATCAGGAATGGCGAGGGGCCGACGGCGCTTTTGACCGGTGCCAACCATGGCGACGAATATGAGGGTCCCGTTGCCCTGTTCGATCTCGCCCGCGCGCTTGCGCCTGAGGACATCAAGGGAAGGGTCATCATCATACCCGCGATGAATTACCCTGCCTTTCAGGTGGCGACGCGCACGTCTCCGATCGACAAGGGCAACCTCAATCGGAGTTTTCCAGGGCGGCCCGATGGCAGCGTGACCGAGAAGATCGCCGATTACTTTACCCGTCACCTGCTGCCGCTTGCCGATATTGTCCTCGATTTTCATTCGGGTGGCCGAACGCTTGATTTTCTGCCCTTCGCGGCAGCTCACGCCTTGCCGGACAAGGGCCAGGAGAAAGCCTGTTTCGATGCGGTCACTGCGTTTTCCGCCCCCTATTCCATGCGGATGATCGAGATCGATGCCGTCGGCATGTACGACACGACGGCCGAGGAGATGGGCAAGGTTTTTGTGACCACTGAGCTTTCAGGTGGTGGAACCATATCGGCGCGCACGGCTTCCATTGCCAAGCGCGGCGTTTTGAACGTCCTGAAGCATGCGGGAATTGTCTCGGGCGCACCGGAGGTCGAGGCGACGCAATGGCTCGATATGCCGTCGTCGGATTGCTTCGTCTTTGCCGAGGCGGACGGGCTTTTCGAGCCGCTCAAGGATCTCGGTGACGCCGTTGTGCGAGGAGAGGTCATCGCCCGCATTCATCCGATCGGCCGCACCGGAACCGTTCCTTTCGACTATCGGGCGGCGCTGGATGGCGTCCTTGCCGCGCGTCATTTCCCCGGTTTGATCAAGACCGGGGATTGCCTGACCGTCGTCGCGACCCTGACGGAAGGCCCCTGAATTGCCGCGCCGCGACAGCGCGGCGCGGATCACCACCCCGTTACGGCAAAGATCCGGAAAACCGGACGACCGATAGCGGAATCCAACCACAGAGGAGTGAACCATGAGAACGAATTTTTACCGCAGTGTCGCCGCCGTGGGTCTTGCGATGGGCCTTGCCGCATCCGCCCATGCGGCCAGCCTCGAGCAGATCAAGAAGGATGGCTACATCCGTGGCGCCAGCGCCAACGAAGTTCCCTATAGCTTCATGGACGAGAGTGGTGCGGCCAAGGGCATCGGCCCTGATGTTGCCGCCGCCGTCCTGAAGTCGATGGGTGTCAAGGAAGTCGACTGGACCGTGACGCCATTCGGATCGCTGATCCCCGGCTTGAAGGCCAAGCGTTTCGATTTCGTTGCCGCCGAGCAGAATATTCTGCCGGAGCGCTGCAAGCAGGTGCAGTTCACCACGCCGAACTCCAGCTATGGCGAGGGGTTGCTGGTGCCGAAGGGCAATCCGAAAAAACTGCATTCCTATGAGGACATCAAGAAGGACCCATCGCTGAAAGTCGCGATCGTATCGGGTGCCGATCAGCTTGATTTCTTCCACGGTCTTGGCATTCCGGATTCCCAGATCGTCATGATCCAGGCGAATGCGGACGCGCTGTCGACGATCCAGACCGGCCGTGCCGACGCCTATGCGGCGACCGAGCTGACCGTCGCCAAGCTCGTTCAGGGCAGCACCAATGTCGAGCACGCGGAACCCTTCACCGACCCGGTCATCAACGGAAAATCCGTCAGAAGTTATGGTGGTTTCGATTTCCGGCCCGAGGACAAGGAGCTCTACAAGGCGTTCAACACCGCGCTTGAAGCCTTCAAGAAGACCGACGACTACAAGAAGATCCTGATGTCCTATGGTCTGAGCGCCGAGAGCGTCGAGGCAGCACGCACGAAGAGCACCGAAGACCTTTGTGCGGGCAAGTGAGCCCATCGACAGTCGAGAACCATCTGGCGGCCGTCTCCGTGTCGGTCGTCAGGTCGTTCGGCCCCTCCCATAATGGAACGGAGGTGACCTGAAAAATGAGTTGGACACATTATCTGCCGGCATTGCTGAAGGGGGCTGAAGTGACGGCGGTCATCGCCATCGCCTCGATGCTGCTCGGTGCGGTACTGGCCTTCGCAGCCGGTCTCGCGCGTTTTGCCGGAGGGCGGCTGCTCTCCGCAATCGCGGTCGTCTATATCGAGATCTTTCGCGGCACCTCGCTGCTGGTGCAGCTCTTCTGGCTTTACTACGCGCTGCCGCTGATCGGGATCTCCTTCGATCCCATCACGACAGGCATCGCCGGTCTGGCGCTCAACATAGGTGCCTATGGCGCGGAAGTGGTGCGCGGCGCGCTGCAGGCGGTTCCAGATACCCAGCATGAGGCGGCGCGAGCCCTGAATTTCGGTCAAGGCCAGACGCTCTTCCACATCGTCCTGCCGCAGGCCGTCGTCGAAATGATGCCGGCTTTCGGCAATCTTGCCGTCCAGAATCTGAAGGACACAGCTTTGGTGTCGCTTATTTCGATCAGCGATCTGACCTTCCAGGCGCAGCAATTGCGCAACATCACGCTCGACAGCGTGACGATCTATTCGCTGACGCTGATTGGATATTTCATCATGGCGCTCATTCTGGTTGCCTTCATGCGCTGGCTGGAGATGATCCTTCGCCGCGGTGTCGCCTTCCCGGGGAGGGCGCCGGCATGATGTATGGCTTCACCTGGGATACGTCGACGACGATCTCCTTCGCATGGTCGATCCTGCCGATCCTCGGCATCGGCCTGATCGTCACACTGGAGGCGGCAGCGGCCGGTTTCGCGATCGCGCTCGTTCTCGGCCTCGTCTTCGTCTTGCTCAGGCGCAGCCGCTTTGTCGCAATCTCGTGGCCGACAGCCTTCGTCATCGAGTTCCTGCGCGATACGCCGCTGCTCGTGCAGCTCTTTTTCCTCTATTACGTCCTGCCGATCTACGGCATCACGTTGCCGGCCTTCCTGACGGGTGCGCTGGCGCTCGGTCTGCAATATTCGGCCTATACGTCGGAAGTCTATCGCGGAGGTCTCGATGCGGTGCCGCGCGGGCAATGGGAAGCTGCAACGGCGCTCAATCTGAGCCACGGTCGTACCTATTGGGATATCATCATCCCGCAGGCGATCCCCCGCATCATACCGGCCATGGGTAACTATCTCGTCTCCATGCTCAAGGAGACGCCGGTGCTCTCCGTCGTCACGGTCGTCGACATGCTCAACCTCGCCAATCTCATCGGGGATCGGACATTCGAGTATCTGGTGCCGCTTTCTCTCGTCGGCCTGATCTTCCTCATCCTCACGCTCGTCTGCTCGGCGGCCATTCATTGGCTCGAAAAGGCGCTGCCGAAAAACGGAATTGCTCTCAAATGACGCAACCACTGATCCGCTTTCAAGACGTGACCAAGCGCTACGGCCACCTCACCGTGCTCGACAATTTCTGCTTCGATGTTGCCCCCGGCGAGAAGGTGACGTTGATCGGCCCTTCCGGGTCGGGGAAATCGACGGTCCTGCGTATCCTGATGACGCTCGAGCCATTCCAGGAAGGAACCCTGCATCTCGCCGGCATGTCCTATCATCAGGATAATGGCCGGGGCCGGTTCCTCGCCAGTGAGGCGCATCTGCGCCAGATCCGCACCCATGTCGGCATGGTCTTCCAGAGCTTCAATCTGTTTCCACACATGACCGTGCTGCGCAACGTCGTCGAGGCACCGACCCGTGTGCTCGGCCTTGGGCGGGCGGAAGCCGAATGCCGTGCGGTCGATCTCTTGCGCATGGTCGGGCTGTCGGAGAAGAAGGATCACTATCCGAGCCAGCTTTCCGGCGGCCAGCAGCAGCGCGTGGCGATCGCCCGCGCCCTTGCCATGCGTCCGCGCGTGCTGCTGTTCGACGAGCCGACATCGGCGCTCGATCCGCAGCTGGTCGGCGAGGTACTCGGCGTCATTCGTAATCTTGCCCACGAACACGATCTGACCATGCTGCTCGTCACGCATGAAATGCGCTTTGCCCGCGAAGTCTCCGACCGGGTCTGCTTCTTCGACAAGGGCCGCATTTGCGAGCAGGGCAAGCCGGAGGAGATTTTCAGTGCGCCCAAGGAGGAGCGCACGAAGGAGTTTCTGGGTTCTATCCTCTGATGCGCCGAGGCGTGAAACCAAAACGTTTCCGCCGCTGTTTTAGACGATCGAACCCACATCGAAGACGGGTGGCAGTTGCTCGAAGGTGCCGCGAACGGTTTCGAGCGCCGAGCGAAGCGCGGAGTGAGACAGGCGACCGCCAAGGCATATGCGAATGCCGCCGGCCGGCCGCTCCCCGCCTGCAACGAACGGATCGGACGGCGTGACCGCGACACCCTTGCGGGCAAGCGCGCGCACAAGACCTTCCTCCGTCCAACGCTCTGGAACCGAAAGCCAGGCGCAAAGCGACAGGGGATGGCTGCCCGCGACGAACGGCGCCAGTACATCGGAGACGATCGCCTGCCGGGCTTCCGCTTCCGTTCGCTGGACGGCAATCAGGGCTTGCGCCGTTCCATCCAGCACCCAGCGTGACGCCATTTCGGCGACAACATTGGTAGCGCTCCATCCGGTAACACGCAGGATCGAGGCCGCGCGGATCGAATAGTGCGCCGGGACGACGAGATAGCCGATACGCAAGCCCGTCATGACCGATTTCGTGAAGCTGGTCACGAAGAAGCCGAGCTCGGGGATGAGATCCGCCATGGAGGGAAGGGGATCGCGCAGCATTGGCTTGTAGACCTCGTCCTCGATGACGAAGATGCCGTGCCGGCGGGCTATGTCGGCGATCTCGCGCCGGCGCTCGGCCCCCATGACGTGGCTGGTTGGATTGCCGAGCGAGGAGACGATGACCAGCGCCGAGACGTCGCCAATGGCGCAGGCGGCCTCGAAGGCGTCCGGCAGGATGCCTTCATGATCTGTCGGAAGGCCGCGCAGGGTGAAACCGAGAACATTGGCAAGGCCGATGATGCCGTGATCGGTCAGGTTTTCGGTCAGGACCACCTCACCCGGTCGAACGACCGAGGCGACGGCAAGGAAGAGGCCGTGCGCGGCGCCGTTCGTGATGAGGATGCGATCGGGATCGGCCTTCACCGACAGACCTGAGAGCCAGACCTGCGCTGCGGCCCGATGGGCATCGAGGCCGGCGATCGGCCGGCAGGGCCGCATGAAGCTGCTGTTGTCGCTTTCGGCAAGCGCCTGCATGAGCTCGCGGGCCGATCGCTCATGCGCCTCGGTGTAGACGGCCCGGATGATGGAGAGATCGGCGCTGCCGCTCGGGTCGCGATCGAGCATGAAGCTGTCAGCGCGTTCGGTGACGCGGCTGCGCACGAAGGTGCCGCGCCCGACCTCGCCGCGTAGATAGCCGCGGCGCTCCGCTTCCTTGTAGCTCAGGCTCACGGTCTGGACCGAAATTCCCAGAGCATGGGCGAGATCGCGATGCGTCGGCATCTGCGCGTGAACCGGCAGGATGCCATCATCGATGTCGGCGATGATCTTGTCGGTGAGCAGCTTGTGCTTGGTCACGCCCTTCCGGTGCTGAAGGACGGGTTTCCAGGCACCATTGTCCTGGTCTTTTGAATCATGACGATACATGGATTGATCCGGTACAATTACAGAACCCATGTACACTATTCGGCACCGGATGGCGACGACCGAATGTAGTGGCGCGGCTCATTGTCAACAACGGGCCGCGCCATCATCGCGTAGAACGGGGGGAATTACCCCGGCAAGGGCTGGATCAACGCTTTGAAAGCACGCTTTCGATCGCGCCGGCAGCGGCGTTGACGACGGTGTCGGCTTCTTCGCGCGTCAGGCAGAGCGGCGGCGCGAAGCCGAGAATGTCTCCCTGCGGCATGGCCCGGCCGATGACGCCGCGCTCGAGTAGCGCTGCGGCCACCTGCGGGCCGATCTTCTTTGCCGGATCGAAGAACTTGCGATCATCCTTGTCTTCGACAAATTCGATTGCCGCCATCAGCCCATCGCCACGAACCTCGCCGACATGCTTGTGGTGGCCGATGGCCTTGGCAAGTTCGGAGCGGAAATAGGCGCCGGTCTCGCTGGCGTTTTGGACGATGCCAAGTTCATCGACCAGTTCGAGATTGGCGATGCCGGCAGCCGCGCAGATCGGATGGGCGGAATAGGTCCAGCCGTGACCTATGGCACCAAGCTGGTCGGATCCTTGGACAAGCACCTGCCACATCTTGTCGGAGACGATGCTGCCCGAAAGCGGCGCATAGGCCGAGGTCAATCCCTTGGCGATGGTGATCAGATCCGGCTTCATGCCGTAGTGATCGGAGCTGAACATCGTGCCCAAACGACCAAAGCCGGTGACGACTTCGTCGGCAATGAGCAGGACGTCGTATTTGTCGAGAACGGCCTGGATCTTCTGCCAGTAGGTCTTCGGCGGCGGAACGATGCCACCCGTGCCGAGGATCGGTTCGCCGATGAAGGCGGCGACCGTTTCCGGGCCCTCGGCAAGGATCATCTCCTCCAGTCTGTCGGTGCAATGCTGCGCAAACTGTTCCTCATTCATTGACCGGTCGGGGCGACGGAAGAAGTAAGGCGCTTCGGTATGGAGGATCGGCGCGCGCGGCAGATCAAAAGCCCTATGGAAGAGTTCGAGGCCGGTAAGGCTCCCCGTCATGACGCCAGAGCCATGATAGCCGCGCCAGCGCGAGATGATCTTCTTCTTTTCCGGGCGGCCGAGAATATTGTTGTAGTACCAGATGAGCTTGATGTTGGTCTCATTGGCGTCAGACCCGGAGAGGCCGAAATAGACGCGACTCATGCCTTCGGGCGCGCGGTCGATGATCATCTTCGAAAGAGTGATCGAGGCTTCCGTGCCGTGGCCGACATAGGCGTGATAATAGGCGAGGTTCTTTGCCTGCTCGGCGATCGCATCGGCGATCTTCTGGCGGCCATAGCCGACGTTGACGCAGTAGAGGCCGGCGAAGGCATCGAGGCTTTTCTTGCCGTTGGTATCGGTGATGTAGACGCCTTCGGCGGCGGTGATGACGCGGGTCGGAGTTTCGCCGCGGGCATGCATGCCCATATGGGTAGAGGGATGGAAGAAGTGGTCCCTGTCCCAGGCGTTCAGTTCGTTGCGCTTATCCAACATATTATGGTTCCTTCTTTTCTATTGGGAGCGTCAGGCTGTCGTGTCGACGCAGAGATATTTGAGCTCGGTGAAGGCCTCGATGCCGTAGCGGGAGCCTTCGCGACCGAGGCCGGATTGTTTCCAGCCGCCAAAAGGGATCGGCCCGCCTGTGATCTTCACGCGGTTGACGGCCACCATGCCGTATTCGAGCGCCCGGCCGAGCCGCATCTGCCGCGCGCCGTTCGCCGTCACGACATAGGCGACGAGGCCGTATTCGGTGTCATTGGCACGGGCGACGACCTCTTCTTCGGTATCGAAAGCAGTTACTGCGGCGACCGGTCCGAACGTTTCCTCATGCATGATCAGGGCATCCGGCGCGGGCTCGACGAGCAGGGTCGGCTGGAAGAAGAGCGGGCCGGCAGCGTGACGTTTTCCACCGGTCGCAAGCTTCGCGCCGCGCTTCAGCGCATCGGCAACATGCTCCTCGACCTTCGCGATGGCGCGTTCATGCATCAACGGCCCGATATCGATTGTGCCGTCCAATCCGTTTCCGACCTTGAGCGCTTCGATGCGCTTGCGGAATGCCGCAACGAAAGCTTCCATGACCGGGCGCTGAACGAAGATGCGGTTGGCGGCCAGGCAATCCTGGCCGGAGGTCGCGAATTTGGCATTGACGGCGATATCGACGGCGCGATCGAGATCGGCATCGTCAAAGACGATCAACGGCGCATGACCGCCAAGCTCCATGACAAGCCGTTTCATGCTTGCGGCGCACTGGCCGGCGATCAATTTGCCGATGCCCGTCGAGCCGGTGAAGCTCAATGCCCTGACCCGCGGATCATCGCAGAAGGCGCCGACGATGGTTGCCGCATCGCCAGTCACGACGTTGAAGGCGCCCGCCGGAAGGCCGGCGCGTTCGCCGAGTTCGGCAAGTGCCAGCGCCGAGAGTGGTGTTTCGGACGATGGATGGGCAACGACGGTACAGCCGGCGGCAAGCGCCGCAGCGGCCTTGCGGGTGATCATGGCGGCGGGGAAGTTCCAGGGCGTGACAATCCCGACGACACCCAGGGCCTCCCTGCGAACGAACATTTCGGTGTCGGGCAGATGACTGGTGACGCTTTCGACATTGATGCGCTTGGCTTCCTCGGCATACCACTCGATGAAGCCTGCGGCATAGTCGATCTCGCCGCGGGATTCGGCCAAGGGCTTGCCCTGTTCGAGCGTCATGATGAGCGCCAGATCCTCGCGGGCCTCCAGCATGAGCTCATACCATTGGCGCAGGATCGCCGCGCGCTGCTGCGGCAGGAGTGAACGCCAGGCGGTAAAGGCAGCTGCCGCGGCGTCGATGGCGCAGACAGTTTCGTCTCTGCCCAGATCGGCAACCCAGGCAAGCGTCGCAGAAGAAGCGGGGTCGGTAACCGCGAAACTCCGATTGGCCTTGCCGGCGACCCAGCGGCCAGCGACATAGGAGAGATCTCGCAGCAGATGGCGGTCGTTCAGCCGCGAAAGGGCTTCATGATAGGTGGCGCGGGCGTGGAGCGCGGTCATGGTCGGGTCTCTCTTTCCAGATGCCCGATGCTGCCACGGAACGTCGCGAGAGATTGTCCATTGCTGGCAGTTGGAAGAGAGAAAGGACCTAAAGTGAATGGTGTCGGTAGAGACTCTCTCTATTCGTCGCCAGACGCATCCGGAGAAAGCAGATCGATGACGGGAAGCACCGTCTCCTCCTTCACGGTCTTGGTCACGATATAGGTGAAATAGCGTTCGATGCCGAGGTCGCGACTGAGGAGATCGTCGATCAGGCGCTGATAGGCATCGATATCGGCTGACATGATCTTCAGAATGTAATCGACGCCGCCACCGACGGCCCAGCAGGCGGCGATCTCGGGAGTGGCAGCGACCGCACGTTCGAACCGCTCGAAATCGGCCTGGCGATGATTGGCGAGGGTGAGTTCCACCATGACGCTGGCGATCGGGGCGAGACGTCGCAGCGACAGATGCGCGTGATAGCCCGTGATGATCCCGGCCTTTTCCAGCTTTCGAAGGCGCAGCCAGCACGGGGTAGGGGACAATCCGACCTTGTCGGCAAGCGCGAGCTTGGTGATGCGGCCATCGCGCTGAATGGCATCCAGTATCCGCAGATCGATTGCATCAAGTTTCATTTGAAAGCTGCTTGTTGTCGTCACTTGTCGTTTCCAGACCAATGGCACTCGAAACCAGAGCTGACAAGCGTGCCTCGTGGAATTCGGCTGTTGGCTCGGTGTCGTTTGATCCTGAATGCGGCTCATTATCCGTCGGACAGGGCAGTGTTCATTGTGCGGCTGTGTTTCGCCATTGCGAAACAGGATTGCGAGTGATGCCAGTTCACATCTGTGGGCGATGATATCACGCAAATGAAATGCAATAGATATCTCTAATTTTGCGCCGCAATACCGAATTCTTCGGCATTCATTCTGACAAAATCATTAATTTCAGAGAAACAGCCTCAGAGCTTTATTGATGATTAAAAATCACACTGGCTTTATTGGGGTGACTATACGTGGAGATACCGATTTTTAATCAAGAATATCTATTCTGTCCATGATACAGGCGGCTTGGATCATTGTTGGCCGCTTGCGGAATATTATTTCTGTCAGAGGCACGCGGGGGGCGCGCCGCGCGATCGCAACGCCACCCAATAAGGTGGTGATATGATTCTGAAATCCGCAACTAGCCGCAATATTTTCTCAGTCGCCGCGTGCGGCGTCATCGCAACGGTGGCCGCTTCCGCGATCCTGTTTGATTCCGCCTATACGACCGTTCGTCAATCGAGCCTCGACCAGATGCGCCAGATTGCCAGTACGACCGCGGCCGGATCGGAAAAGACCCTTGGTGCGGCGATTGCTGTCGTCAATTCCTTGGAGAGTGTCCTTGCAACCATGAAGGATGCCGGCGATGCGAACCGGGCAACCGCCGACGCGATCCTGAAGAATATGCTCGCGAGCAATCCGATGGCGCTTGGTGTCTGGACGGGCTGGGAGCCGAATGCCTTCGATGGAAAAGACAAGGATTTCGTCGGGAAAGAAGGCCATGATGCCACCGGCCGCTATATTCCCTACTGGGTTCGAAGCGGCGGACAGATCACCCATGTTCCTCTCGTCGACTATACCGTTTCCGGCGCTGGCGATTATTATCAGCTACCCTTCACCCAGCAAAAGACTGTTGTCATCGAGCCCTATTCGTACGCAATCGACGGCAAGCAAGTGTTGATGACCTCCATTGCCCAGCCGATCATGATCGGTGGAAAGCCTGTGGGCGTGGCCGGCCTGGACATGGCCCTCGACGATGCTCAGAAAGCGATTTCCGCCATACATCCAATGGGGACCGGCTTCATGAGTCTGGTTACTGCCGGGGGCGGCATGATTAGTCATCCCGATGCGGCGCTGATCGGAAAGAACATAAAGGACGGCGGCGCCGAGACGGCCGGCTGGGACCAGCTGATCGCCAATCCCGGTGCGGAGCGCGAAATCACCAGCCCTGACGGCGCCACCTATTTTGCTGTCGCAGAGCCGGTAAAGCTGACCGATGCCATATCGTGGTACGCGATCGTCGCGGTTCCGAAAGCTACGGTCTTCGCCCAGGTCAACACAATTGTCAGAAATGCCATAGCAGTGACGTCGATCGCCACTGTTCTCCTTGGCCTTGCCGGCTGGCTGATCGCCCGGCGCTTCGTTCGCCGTATCGAGAATGTCATTGGCGAGACCGATCGGATTGCCAACGGCGATTTGAACGTCGCGCTGAAGGATCGTGAGGCCCGCGACGAAATCGGCGACCTTTCCCGCTCATTGCACATCCTGCTGGAAAATAATCGCGAAAAGGTCCGGCTTGAAGGAGAGGCCGAAACCAGCCGCGCCGCGCAGCAGGCCGAGCAGGCGGAGCGCGTCCGCATCAGCGACGCCCAGGAAGCGGAAGTGAAATTCGCCGTCGGTGAGCTGGCTGCCGGGCTGGAGCAGCTTTCCGACGGAAACATGACTGCGCGGCTCGACCAGCCGTTCACCTCGGCCCTCGATGAAATTCGCGGCAATTTCAATGCCTCGGTCGAGAAGCTGCAGGCGGCCATGATCTCCTTCTCCGAAAACGCGTCGGTGATCCAGTGCGGATCGGAGGAGATCCGCACCGGTGCGGATGATTTGGCCAAGCGAACGGAGCAGCAGGCCGCTTCCGTCGAGGAGACCGCCGCCGCGCTTGAACAGATCACGACCTCCATCAAGGATTCCACCACGCGTGCCGAAGAGGTCGCAGCTCTGGTCGGCCGTACCAAGGATAATGCCGAGAGGTCGGGTCAGATCGTCCATAGCGCAGTCGAGGCCATGAACGGCATCGAGCAGTCTTCCCAGTCCATTTCCAACATCATTGGCGTCATCGACGATATTGCCTTCCAGACCAATCTCTTGGCGCTGAATGCCGGCGTCGAAGCTGCGCGTGCGGGCGAGGCCGGCAAGGGTTTTGCGGTCGTTGCTCAAGAGGTTAGGGAGCTGGCGCAGCGTTCTGCCACCGCAGCAAAGGAAATCAAGGCCTTGATCCATTCATCGGGCGATCAGGTCAAAAGAGGCGTCAGCCTCGTCGGTCAGACAGGGGAGGCGCTTCGCGCGATTGTTCAGGAGGTGCAATCGATCGACAGCAATGTGCAGGCGATCGTGCAATCGGCAAGAGAGCAATCGACCGGGCTGCAGGAAATCAACACCGCCGTCAATCAGATGGACCAGGCAACGCAGAAAAACGCTGCAATGGTCGAGGAATCCAACGCTGCCACCCATACGCTGGCGAGCGAGGTTTCATCGCTGTCTGCACGCCTTGCCCAGTTCAAATTGGACCATACCGCAGGAAAGATAGTACAGCTGGCGGCTTCTCCACGGGAGAAAGCGGCAACGTCCGCCAAGGCACCTGCAACTCCCAACAAGGGCACGGAGCTTTCCGGCCAGAGAGCGTTGGGCGAAAGACTGCGCTCCGCTTTCGGTAAGACTTCACCAGCGGCAAGTCCGGTGTGGGAGGATTTCTAACGGCTTTACCTTCTTCGGAAAGGCGCTGTCCTATGAGCCGAACCCGTTGCATCAGCAATGCTTTGAGGCTCGTCCTTTTCAAGGGCAGGCGGACTATGCCGCCTTCCCCTGCGCTTGCTGCTCTTTGATCGAAGAAAAAACAAGGTTCGCGGTGAAGATCATTGGCATGGTGAGATCGTCGATCTTCTCGTGACCTATTCGATGATGTTCGGGATCGACCGTTCAATACGAACGTCCAGGCGGATGACGCGCGTGCTGAGAATTTGAGATTCGCGCAAGGTTTCGAAAACAGGCAGGAAAACCGGACGAATGATCGTGAACCAAGACGCGACATCGTCGATGCCAGCACTGACGCTTGCGGTCCCTCCGCTTTCATCCTTGCCAACGATCAGAAGATTGCCGGCCAGCGGCGAGGGGTGACCCTTCAAATCCGCTACGCTGTAAAGCCCGTCGATAAGACTGTTATTGTCGGCATAGAGAAGATGAGAGTCCTCGATGCGGACGACGTCGACCCCACTGGATCCGACCAACTTATGGATGTGTTCGATCCGGTTGACGGCGGGAAGCATTACCGTCCGGATCGTTCCATCGGCTGTGCTCAAAAGATATGACTTGGCCTCAGGCAGGGGAGTTTCTTCCGCTTGCCGTTCGACGAGGCGCGGTTCCGGCGCGGGAACAAGGCGAAGTCCTGTTCGTGTTCTCCTATAGGACTCGTATGGGGTATAATCATTCGCCATTCCCTTGCTACCTCGAGAATTAGCACTAGAAAATATTGTTCGCTATAGGCGCGAGCTTGTGCAACTTTTGCAAGCATCAAAATTCGTTCGGTGTGTTGCCTTTTCTTCAACGGCAGGGTGGCCCTTGGCGACCTTTGTCCGAATATGTTGAGCGGCGCCTGCTTCAGCGGCCTCCGGAATAATTTCTTAATATATGGACAATGTTGAGCGCCGGTGCCACGGCATGCCGCTCACGAAAATTGACATGCGCGTTGACAGCTCAGGCTAGAGAATAAAATGAGATTGATGCTATCTTCGGTTGATAAAAGGTTGATGGAGACGAGATAGCGCCATGATGGAGGGCATCGTCGAGCAAGGAGTATCTTGTCCGGGCAGAAAACTGGCTACTCCAATGAATGTGCGGATGCCTTTCCGGCCCGAACTGCGATCTCATCGAGATATTCCTCAAAGTACCTGCGGGCGATGATGGATGTCATTGAGAGGCTGCGCCTGGGATCAACGATCAAGGAAAGTACCATTGGCGGCAAGCCGCTGTCGGCTATGCGAGAATAGTGTAATCCGTCCTCATGCGGGAGGACCATGCCGGAAGCGATCGCCGTAACCCCGTAACCACAGCCCTCGCGGACCATGGAACGCATGAGCGACAAGCTGTTGGTCGTCAAGACAGGCTGAAAACGGATGTCGACGCGCGCCGCGGCAATGTCGACGACATCCCGTAGATGACTGCTGGTGTCGGGAACGATCGTCGGCTTCTTGAAGAATTCGCCTATGGAGATGCTGTCCGGTTGCTCGATGCCGGAATCTGCGGGCAGCATGGCGATGAGATGAAAGTCGGCGGAGCGCGTAACAATGACTCCCGGTAAGGGCAGGGGGCTGAAGGTCAGTCCGAAGTCTGCGCCTCCGTCCCTGACCAGTTGTCGCACGCGATCGGAATCCTCCACTGCGATCGCATTGCGGATACGAGGATGATCCTTCGTGAACCGCGCAATCACTGCGGGCAGAAAATCGGGCACGGTTTCTTGGGAGACTGCTATTTTCACCTCGCCGCGGCGCAGTCCCTTCAGTTCCTCGATTTCGGATTTGATGCGGGAAAGATCTTTATTCCATTCCCTATAGCCGTTGACGAGCAATTCGCCCGCCGATGTCAGCCGCATGCCGCGCGGCATGCGCTCGAACAAGGCAACACCGAATTCCTCCTCGGCGCTGATGAGCTGCTTGTTGATCGCTGAAGCCGACACATTCAGCTTTTCCGCGGCTTTTCTGATCGAGCCATGGTTGGCGATCTCGTCGAGGTAGTGCGCGAAGCGAGAAAACAGGAGTCTGCTCATTCGGAAGGTATACCTCGTTGAAGAAAAGGAAACACACCGGACGAATTTTGTTGGTTGTAAAAATTGTGTGATCTGGTGTCTATTAAGACAATAATTTGAATGCAATCAATGGTGCCAAGAAGGCCGCAAGCATGTATCTGGAGACCCCGCAAACGCATCAGGTACAGGTTGCCGGCGAGAATTTCAGCCTGCCGATCGTCCGGCTGAGCGATCGGCGGGCAATCGCATTGCTGATGGTAATCGACATGGGCATCCGCTTCGGAGATCTCGTCGGCGACGCTCTTGCCCGTCATTTTGCGCAGTTGCGGCCCGACATCGTCGTCGGCAGTGCTACTTTGGGCGTCCCTGTCGCCATCGAAGTCTCGCGGCGCCTTGGTATCGATCAATATGTAATCCTGCAGAAATCACCCAAATTTCACCTTGCGGACGCCTTGGTCGAAGATGTTCGTTCCATCACGACCGCAATGCCACAGCGTCTTCTGCTGGATCGCCGCTCGATAAAGCTGCTTCAAGGCAGACGCGTTCTTGTTGTCGATGATGTCATCGCGACCGGTTCCAGCATGGCGGCGGCAATCAGGCTCGTGCGTCGGGCCGGCGCAAACATAATTGGTGCAGGCGCCATTCTGACCGAAGGTCATTCTTGGCGGAACCTACTCGGAGAGGATGCCAGGCTGGTGACCAGTCTGAGTCACATTCCGCAGTTCGATATTGTCGATGGCGTGGCGACGCCGGATGCCGCGACCGAAAAGGATGCTTGGACGGAAGATCGCGCTTCGGTCAACAAGCCCATCGGTCAGATCCCGCGGAGACGTTCCGTCGCCCAGAAAGACGTTGCGCGAATATAAGCATGGCGCCAGCGATTTGCTGAGCTATCTTTCCCGCACCCGTTGGGTGTCATGCGCATGATTGGATTGGCCTGTCGATACTGCGTTTGCTAGATCAAAATCCCTATGCAATCATGGGTGGTTTTTGTGATTTGAATTTCCTATACGTCGTTTGAATCTTGGAGAGAACTTCCGTGAGCGGGCAATCCATCGCTATTGCAATTCCGATCTGTGCGTTCGCTGGCCTTGTCTCCATCGCCCCCGTGAGTTTTTAGGGGCGCTAAAGCGGCGGCCTGTAAGGGATCCCCAGAATCGATAGACTGTGATGTCCTGGCATCCGTTCGTGATGGATGGAATTCGGGATTTGAGTAACCGGATGCGTCAATAAAAGAGTGCGAACTGCGCCTGAATGATCGCGGAGAGCCGTTCCAATGGGTTTTCCGAGAATTTCTGGAAATTACTTTTTAAAGGGACCAAGATCATGCAACCAGCGACCGTGCCGCAAACCGACGGCAATACACTTTTTCCCATCGTACTCTCGATCGTGGCGGCTGCTGCGACTGGCGTGCTTTGGGCTTATGCCAATCCAATCCAGCTCGTGCCCGGCGTCATTCAGTGGCGCATTTTCGCCTTCCTGCCATCGGTGATCGGCATTCTGCTCGGCTGGCGCAGCGGCTTCATCTGCGGCTATCTCGGCACCATCGTCTGGTCGCTTCTGGCCGGCACCTTCATACCTGCGCATTCGCTTCTCGTCGATGGCATCATGGTCGGCCTGACCGGCCTTGTGCCTGGGCTCCTCTTCGATCCGGCCAAGACGGTCTTCGATCGCGCCGCGCTGATCAAGATTGCCGTGGTCTGCCTTGTCATCGGGCTGATTATGGTGGCGGCAGTGTCCGCAAGCCTTGCCTATCTCGGTATTTTCCCGTTCTGGTGGGGTTTTGGCTATCTCGGCCTGTCCGACATCGTTCCGATGGTCGTCGGCACGCCGCTTCTGATCATTCCGGCCCTGAAAATTCTGAAGAGTGCGCATCCCTCCGGTTTCAAGCGCTTCTGAACCCAATCTGGATCAACAAGTGCTCAATATTGCCAATCTGACGATCGGTTTCGGTGGCGCCGCGCCGGTGCTTGCCGAAACCAATTGTATGCTTGACGAGGGGCAACGGCTTCTCGTCTGTGGTGAAGCCGGCAGCGGCAAGTCGACGTTGCTCGGCGTTGCCGCGGGCCTGATCCCGCGCCTTATTCCAGTTGCCGAATTCTCCGGGCAGGTGGAGCTTGATGGCCGTCCGCTGCTTTCCTTCACAAAGAAGGAGCTGTTCGGCACGATCGGCTTTGTGTCGCAAAACAGCGAAGGCCAGCTTTGGGATATCTGCGTCGAGGATGTCATCGCCTTTCCGCTGGAAAACAAAGACGTCGAGCGAAACGCGATCCGAGATCGGCTGACCGAACTGATGACCGAATTCGAGCTGCAGGCGTTGAGCGGCCGTCGGGTTCTGACCCTTTCGGGGGGTGAACGGCGAATGGTCACCATAGCTGCAGCGATCGTCTCGAGCCCATCGATTCTGGTGCTTGACGAACCCACGACCGGGCTTGATCCGGCCGCCCGCGTGCGGCTGTCCAACATTCTGCGGAAAGTGCTGGGCAGTACCCCGACGCTGCTGATCTCGGAGCAGGATCCTTTAGCACTTTGCTCCGTAATAGACAGCATTGCTTTGTTGCATGGCGGCGGTGTCTCTCCAAGCATGCCGCCGGAGACGGTGCTTAGGCGGGATGCCGCCTGGATTGAAGCCGGCATTTTGCCGCCAATGCGCGCCCGACCGGCGCGTCAGACCGTCGAGCCGGGCCGTCCGCTGTTGACCGTTTCAGGATTGGCGAGCCAGCTTTCCCGCTCGCGTGGAAACCCGGTGCTGAAGGACGTCAGTTTCGATGTTCGGGCTGGAGAAGTGCTGGCGCTCATCGGCCGCAACGGCGCCGGCAAGACAACGCTGTTCAAATCGATCCTCGGGCTCGTGAAAATCACCTCGGGCTCCATCCTTCTCGACGGGACAAAGGCCGACGACTGGTCTGTTGCGGCGCGGGCGCGCAAGATCGCCTATATTCCTCAAAACATGCGCCATATCCTGTTCAACATGACCGTACTCGGTGAGGTGATTTTTGCGATTACGGCATCGAGCGCATCGTCGAACGACCCGGCCGTCCTTGCGCGCGCCACGGCGGCGCTGGAGCGGTACGCACTCTCCGACCTGGCGGAAGCCAATCCGTTTGCTCTTTCGGCCCGTCAGCAGGCCTTGCTGGGGCTCGCCTGCGCCGACGCGACCGGCGCGCTTGTTGCCATCATCGACGAGCCGCTATTGAGCAGAGACATCAAAGGCCGGCAAATGCTGGAACTTTTCATCTCGTCAATGCAGTCTTCGGGGCGGGCGGTCATGCTGATCTCGCACGATCTGGAATTGGTCGACGATCTGGCCACCCGCCTGATGATCCTCGATAATGGCACGATCGCGTTCGAGGGGGTGCCCGAAGACGGTTGGGAAAGCGGCAGCTTCCATTCTCTCGGCTGGCAAGCACCCTACGATATGACAGCCTGGAGCATGGCATGACGCGGCTTCATGAGCTCAATTTCTTTATCAAGCTGGGAATTGCCTTCATCATCATGCTGGCCGCCTGGTTTGCCCCGGACTGGCGGTTCGGAGTGCCCCTTGCGCTTATCTGCCTGGCCCTTCTCTGGGGCTTGAAGGTCCCCGGTCTCCGCGGTTACGTCAACGGCGCCACACTCCTGACCGGCATGGTCATGGTGAGCTGGATGATAAATCTCTGGCTGCAGGGTCTTTCGACACCGGAGGCCTTGTCGGTTGCGGCGGCGATGGCCGCCAGGCTGGTGACGACGACGGCCGCCTTCTATTTCGTCATGGAAACAAGCTCGCCGGGCGAGATATTGGCGGCGGCAAGCGCTGCGCGGCTGCCGTCCATTGCCACGCTTGTTCTGTCGCTGACCTTCGGCGTCATTCCGATGCTGCGCGACGATTTCGAGCGCATTGCGGACGCCCAGCGTTCTCGTGGCATGGAGATCGACGATGTCAGCCTGCCGACCAAACTGCGCTTTGCACTGGCACGCGGCATTCCGTTGCTCGTCCAGGCGATCCGCATGGCGCATGCCATCTCGTTTTCCCTCACTCTTTACGGATATGATCTGAAACACAAGCGAACAACCTGGCGAGAAGTCGGCCTGATGGTCGAGCAGCGCCTCAGCATGAAGGAAAAGATCCATGACCTCTGAGACCGCAGACCCGAGAACCGGGCAGAACTGGAAGGTCGATGTTGCCGGCTATGCCGTTGATCTGCCGATCGTGGCGATTAAGCCGGATTTTGCCATTTCCCTCATGATGGTCATCGATCTCGGCGTGAAATTCGGCGAGCATGTCGGCATCAAGCTTGCCGCCAAATTCGCATCGCTCAAGCCCGACATCGTGGTCGGCACGGCGACACTTGGTATTCCCGTCGCCATTGAAGTGACACGGGCGCTCGGCCTCGACAACTATGTCGTCCTGCAGAAGTCGCCGAAGATCCATTTGGCAAATGCGCTGGAACAACGCATCTCGTCCATCACCTCCAAGGGCGAACAGCGCCTGCTGCTCGACCGTGCCGCGATCCCCCTTCTCAAGGGCAAGCGCGTGCTTGTCGTCGACGATGTGGTCGCCTCAGGGTCGAGCCTCAAGGGCTCGCTGGAATTGGTGCGCAAGGCGGGAGCTGAAGTTGTCGGCATTGGCGTTATCCTGACCGAAGCTCGCGATTGGCAGGAGACGCTGGGATCCGATTGCAACCTCATTCAGGGCCTCGCTCATATTCCTCAATTCTCCAAGGCCGGCAATTCGCCTTGGGAGCCAATTCCCGGCACCTGAGGTCGTTACTGTAATTCAAATGGGCATTTTGGCTTCGCCGCATTGGCGGTCGGATAGCCGGTGGCAGGACAGCAGGTCTTTCTACCATTTTGTTGGGGTCGGAACGCCCGGATGGCAGCCATGCGGTCCCCAGGCTTTCCGAAATTCCGGCAATCATACTAGAGGAAACCTGCGCATAGCGCGTTGCGCACCCACTGCCCTTTTGTAAGAAAAGGCAGACCTGCAATAGCGCTCTATTGCTTCCGGACCCTGCAGATGACGGTGCCGTCACCCGTTCGCGCCTTCTTGTTAGGGTCGATACATGTCAAGGCATTGGGTTCACAATCCTCGCGGAACTCATACAGCCCATTTGGACCCATAGCCTCCAGGTTAGGCCCTTGCGAGGGGCAATCCACAGCCTCGGTTCCGCGTTGCTCGCATGCGGAAAGCGTAAGGCCGATCAAGAGGAGAGCAAGAAACTTGTGCATCATCTGTCTTCGATTACAGGATCATATGATGAATGCAAACCCACTAGCATCATGGACTATATAGAAACTGGGTGAGCGGCCATACATCAACCAATCCAAGAAGGTTTTCCTTCCGAATTCCGCTGTACCAAAGGGCCATGACCACGAAAATCGTAATCATGATCCTGATGGGAACCGGACTGCGATCTGTTTCCGAAGTCGATTTTGCGGAGTGACTGGAGCGATCGGCTATCGGCCATGTCCGCCTTAAAGGAAACTCGCCTCGAACAGTTCGCGTGTATAGGCGTCATATGTCGTGCCGGCCTGCAAGTCCGCCTTGGTCAGCTCATCCACGAAGGTGCCGCCCTTCATGATCAGCACCCGGTCACACATATGGGCGATGACGGCCAGATCGTGGCTGACAAGGACATAGGTCAGGGAACGCTCGTCACGCTGGTCGGCCAGAAGATTGAGGATTTCGGCCTGGATCGACACGTCGAGCGCCGAAGTCGGCTCGTCAAGCAGCAGGATCGGCGGTGAGAGGATCAAGGCCCGGGCGATCGCGACGCGCTGGCGCTGTCCGCCGGAAAGTTCGTGCGGATAGCGGTTGGCGAAGGCCGGCGGCAGGCCGACCTGACGCAATGCCTTTTCGACCTTCATCCAGACATCGTCGTGCCCCATGGCCCGCAGCGGTTCGGCGAGCGCCGTGCCGATACGGTGGCGGGGATGCAGCGAGCCGTAGGGGTCCTGAAACACCATCTGGGCCTGCCGCAATTCATCCCGCGTGCGGGTCTTGCCGACAGCCTTGCCGGCAAGGCCGATATCGCCCGACCATCCCTTTTCCATGCCGGCGAGGCAACGCAGCACGGTCGACTTGCCGCATCCCGACTCGCCGACGATACCGAGCGTCTCTCCCTTGCCGACATCGAAGCTTACCCCTCTGACGACATGGTTTTTCGTTTTGCCGGAGGTGAAGACGACATCAAGATCGCGAACGCTAATCATCGGCTGGTCTCCAGATCAAGCTTTTCCCTGTCGAGCACCGCCAGGCGGCGCACCGGCTTGTGCGGGTCCGGCAATGCGGACATCAGTCCGCGCGTGTATGGATGCTGGGCATCTTCCAGACGCGTCAGCGTCTCCACGATGCGGCCGGAATACATGACGATGATGCGCTCGCAGAAGGCCGCGACCATGCGGATATCGTGGCTGATGAGCAGCAGTCCGGAATTGTTCTCGCGCACCAGCTCGTCGAGCAGAGTGAGCACGTCCTTGCGCACGCTGACATCGAGTGCGGACGTCGGCTCGTCGGCTATGACAAGCTTCGGTTTTGCCAGGAGCATCATCGCGATCATGACGCGCTGACCCATGCCGCCCGAGATCTGATGCGGGTAGAGCGCCATCACGCGCTCCGGATCGTTGATACGGACGCGCTCGAGCATGGCGCGCGCAGCATCGCGCGCTTTGCCGCCACGCAAACCCAAATGCAGTCGCGCCGCCTCAGCGATCTGCTTGCCGACGGTCAGCACCGGATTGAGGGAATAGCGCGGATCCTGCATGATCAAAGCAATATCCTTGCCGCGCAGGGCGCCCATCTGTCGCTCCGACCTGTCGAGCAGGGAGACGCCGTCGAGCGCCATGCGTTCGGCCGTGATGCTTGCGCTCGGCGGCAGCAGACGCATGACCGCGCGCCCTGTCGTCGATTTGCCGGAGCCGGATTCGCCGACGATCCCGACGCGCTCGCGTCCGACATCGAAACTGACATCGGAGACCGCCGCCAGGGAGTTGCGGCCAAAGCGGACGTTCAGGCCTCGAACGGAGAGGATGGGATGGGGATCACGATCTTGCATGGCGGGGATCCAGAATATCGCGCAGTGTGTCGCCGACGATGTTGAAGGCCAGACTTGCCAGAAGGATCGCTATGCCGGGCATGACGGCGACCCACCAGAAATCGAGCATGTATTTGCGGCCGTTGGAAATCATCGCGCCCCATTCCGGCGCCGGCGGCTGGGCGCCTAGCCCAAGGAAGCCGAGGGATGCCGCCGTCAGGATGATGCCTGCCATGTTGAGCGTCAGGCGCACGATGACCGAGGGGACGCACATCGGCGCGATGTAGAAGAACAGGATACGCAGCCTGGAGGCTCCATAAAGCCGGGCAGCGGCGACATAGTCGGTGTTCCGGACGACGAGCGCCTCGGCGCGTGCCAGTCTTGCAATCGGTGGCCAGGCTGTCAGCGAGATGGCGATGATCGCTGTCGTCAGGCCAGCGCCGAGCGCCGCGGCGAAGGCCAGCGCCAGGATCAGCGACGGAAAGGAGAGCACGATATCGGTGGCGCGCATCAGGAGTGCGTCGATACGACCGCCGAAAAAGCCGGCAACCACGCCGATCAGAAGACCGATCGGGCCGACGATCACCGAAATCGACAGCACCGTCTGGATGGTGATGCGTGTGCCGAAGATCAGGCGGCTTAGGATATCGCGACCGAATTCGTCGGTTCCGGCCAGATGCGCAAGGCTTGGCGGCTTCAACGCGTCCGAAAGCACCTGCAAGTTCGGATCATAGGGTGCCAGAAGCGGCGCGAAGATCGCGATCAGGCATAGCAGGGCGAGGATGATGAAGCCTGTGAGGCCAAGCGGCTCGTGGGCAAGCTTGCTGCCGGCACTTTTCAGCGAACCCGTCATGCGGCTCATGATATTCGGCGGACGGACGGTTACGTCCGCATGGATCGCATCGCTCATCGGGCGGCCTCCCTGGTGCGCGGATCGAAGACCGCATAGGCGATATCCGCTAGGAAATTCAAAAGCATAAAGAAGAATCCGACAATGATGGTTGCCGCAAGAATGGCATTCATGTCGCCGATCATCAGGGCGTTCGTCATGTATTGGCCGATGCCCGGCCAGGAGAAGACGATTTCGGTCACCACCGCGCCCTCAAGCAGCCCCCCATAGGAGATGGCGAGAATGGTGATGAGCTGCACGGCGATGTTCGGAAGAACATGGCCGATGATGGTTCGCGCTGGACCGACGCCCTTGGCGCGGGCGGCAATCACATAATCCTGGCTGAGCTGCTCCAGGGTGAAACTGCGGGTCATGCGGGTGATATAGGCAACGGCCGCATAGGCGAGAATGAAGGCCGGCAGGATGATGTGGCTCAGCGCATTCCAGAAAATGTCCGTCTCGCCCTGCAGGAGACTGTCCACCAGCAGAAGACCGGTTTGCGGCGTGACGATACCCTCATAATAGACATCGACCCGGCCTGGGCCGCCGACCCAGTTCAGGCTCGCATAGAAGACGACAAGCCCGACGATCCCGAACCAGAAGACCGGAATGGAATGGCCGACGAGAGAGACGACGCGCGCGATCTTGTCGATCAGCCGGTCACGGAACAGTGCTGCCACCAGACCGAGCGGCACGCCGACGAAGGTCGAGATAATGACGGCAAGCGTCGCAAGCTCGAACGTCGCCGGAAAGGCCTGGGCAAGATCGGCAGAGACGGGATTTCCCGTCAGGATCGCCGTGCCGAAATCGCCATGGGCAAGGCCCTTCAGATAGATGAAGAACTGTTCGTGAACGGGAAGATCCAGTCCGAGCCGCTGGCGCATCGCCGTATAGGCGGCGGGATCGGCCAGCTCGCCGACGATCGCCCCCACCGGATCGGCCGGCAGGACGCGGCCGATCACGAAGGTGACCAACAGGAGGATGAACAGGCTGACGATCAGATGCGCGATGCGTCGGCCGAATTCGGCTACGGATAGTTCCTTCATGATCGGCTGCCTTCGATTGCTTATTCGGCGTCGGCCTTGGTCACGTTTTCAAGGCGGGTCATCTGGTTGGGATGCCCGAGATAGCCTTTGACCCTGGCGGAGAGAACAAGGGGTTCGAACCGTTCGAAAAGCGGCAGGAGCGCCGGTTTCAGATCAACGAACATCTGCTGCATCTGGGTATAGAGTTCGGCCCGCTTCTTGGCATCGGGCTCTACCGAGGTCTTTTCCGCAAGTGCCGTCAATCCGGGGATATCCCAGGCCGAACGCCAGGCGAAGTTGCCGGCATTGTTGGCCTCGAGCCGGTTGTCGGGATTGTTGGCAAAATCATCCATGGAGCCAAGAACGTTCGGCATCGGCGCGCTCGTCTGCGGCAGCAGCAGGTCGAAGTTGCGCGCGCGGTGGGCGGCAATGATCTCTGAACCATTGCCCTGCTGTATCTCGACCTTGATGCCGATCTGGCCGAGGGAGGCCTGAATGGCGGTTGCCAGATCGATGCGCGGCGTCTGCGAGATCGTCTTCAGCGTCAGTGAGAAGCCGTCCTTGAAGCCTGCGTCCGTGAGCAATTGCTTTGCTTTGGCAACATCGAGATGCCAGTCCGGATTCGGCAGTGCGTATTCGAAGTTTTCCGGAACGGGGACGTTTCGTGCCCGGCCGTAAGGACCCATGATGGTCTTCTCAATACCCTTGTAGTCAATGCCGTAGGCGATGGCTTCACGAACCTTCGGGTTGGCGAGATATTGATTGCCCGCATTCATCGCCAGCACATAGAAGCCACCCGTCGGCACGCGCTGGATGACGAAATTGCCCTTGGTCTCGAAGGTTTCGAGATCGGACTTGGACAATGCGTTGCCGATATCGATATCGCCGCGGTCAAGCATCAGCCGCTCGACCTGGCTTTCCGGTACATGGCGGATGATGACGCGCCGCATTTTAGGTGCGCCGCCGACATAGGCCTTGTTGGCATCCAGAATGACGATCTCGTTCGGGGTCCATTTGTTCAGCGTGAACGGCCCGGAGCCTGCCGAATGGGTACGCAGCCAGGCGTTTCCGGAATCGTCGTTTGCAATATGCTTCTGCACCTCGACACTGTCGACAACGCTCGAAACGCCGAGCGCCAGCCGATAAAGCAGCCCTTCGGCCGTCACCTTGTCCGTCAGATCGATGCGCACTGTCTTGGCGTCGACCGCATGGATCTGTTGGGCGACGGTTTCCGTGGAATAGCCGATGCGCTTGAAATAGGAGGAACCAGACTGGTTGAGCTTCATCAGCCGGGTCAGTGAGAAGACGACATCGTTGGCGGTGACTGGGTTGCCGGAGGCGAAAGTGGCTTCCCGCAATTTCAGCGTCAGCGACTTGCCGTCATCCGTCCAGCTTTCTGCCAGCTGCGGTACGATCTTGCCATCCGCGGTCGTTGCGACAAGTCGATCGTAGAGATTGGCAAGGATTTCGAGCGCCTTGGGTTCAGTGGCCTGCTGCGGGTCGAGGGACAGCACCTGCGCGAGCGAGGTGCCGATTACCAATTGATCTTTGGGCGTAGCCGCCTGAAGCTGCGGCGCAGCCAGTGTCAGCATGCCGATTGTAGCGCCCACAAACATGGCCTTCGAAAAGTGCTTCATTATGCTTCCTCCCTCGAATAGTATATAATACGTATGATGTTATCCGCATGTCATATTATGATTTACCGAAGATCGGCATGGTTTGCAAGGCCATGCCGATGGCTTGATGAAAATGAACGGGGGACCAAGAATGGCGATACTCGGCCGGAGCCGGCAAAGACTGGCGCAACAGGTTATCGATCAGTTGCGCATGCAGATCGAGGTGGGCGAGCTTCAGGCGGGCGACCAGCTTCCGACGGAACCGCGGCTCGAAGCGGCGTTTGGCGTCAGCCGGACTGTGGTGCGCGAGGCGATTGCGGACCTTCGTGCTGCCGGCCTTGTTAAACCCGTTCAAGGCAAGGGGGTATTTGTTGCCGATCTCACGGAACGCTCCAGGCTGGCACTCACTCCCGTCGAGATCAAAAGCATCCCCGAGACACTGGAATTGCTCGAATTCCGCATGGCTGCGGAAGGCGAGGCGGCTGCAATCGCCGCCTATCGCCGAACGGCCGAACAGGAGGCGGCAATTGCAGCCGCCAACCGCAAGATGGCATTGCTGATAGAGCAGGGGCTATCGACTGTCGAAGCGGATTATGAATTCCACATGGCGATCGCGGCGGCCACGAACAACCGCTTCTATGTCGATGTACTCCGGCATTTCGGCGCCCGCACCATCCCGCGCAGGCAGTTCCCAAACCTGCCAGAGGCCAGCGATCACGTCTATCTGGAGAAGGTGCATGCCGAGCATGCGGAAATTCTGGCTGCGATTGCAGACCAGGACCCGGAGCGAGCGCGCCAGGCGATGCGGGCACATATGCTAGCGAGCCAGCGCCGTTATCGCATGCTCGCGGAGCAGCAATAGTTCTCGACACTTCATAAAATTCATATTATGTCATATGATATAGATCAATCTCATGGGAGAGACGCTCGGTGTATGTAGGAACGCAGGTCGAGGCGCGCGACGACGACGATTATCGCGTTTTCGCGCAATTGGGGCTGAAGCATATATGTGCGGATCCGCCGGGAAAGCCGGAGAGCTGGACGCTGTCCGATCTTGAGTGCCTCCGCGACAAGGTCGAGAGTTTCGGGCTGATTCTGGATATGATCCAGCTTCCCTTGCCGTCTCAGCCGATCGAAAAGGCATCCTATCCTGATATTCTGCTTGCCGGACCGGATCGTGATCGCCAGATCGATGCGGTTTGCAAGCTCATCGAAGATGTAGCGGCTGTCGGCATTCCCGCAGCAAAATACAATCTCAACCTCATCGGCATTCCGCGCACGCCGGAAGAACGAGGACGCGGCGGCTCGATGAATGCGAGCTTCCGCTGGGATAAGGCGGACCACCAGGCGGCCCCCGGCCTCGCCGGCGTCTTGTCGGAAGATGAGAACTGGGAGCGGATCGACTATTTCCTGGAGCGCGTCGTGCCCTTGGCGGAGAGCAATCGCGTCCGTCTCGCCTGCCATCCGCACGATCCCTATACGCCGCCGGGTTATCGCGGCGTCACGCGCGTGCTCGGCTCCGTCGAAGGCCTGAAGAAATTCGTGCTGATGCGCGAAAGCCCCTATCACGGGCTAAACTTCTGCCAGGGATCGGTCGGCGAGATGCTAGACAATCCGCGTGAGGAAATCGACGACATCATCCGTTGGTTCGGCACGCGCGGTAAGCTTTTCAACGTCCATTTCCGCAACATTCGCGGCGGCAAGCTCTCCTTCATGGAGACTTTCCCGGACGAGGGCGACATGGACATGGTCCGTTCCGCGAAGATCTACAAGGAAGTCGGCTATCAATACATGCTGATGCCCGATCATGTGCCGACCATCAGCGGCCGGGACCCGACCGGCGTCGCCTTCGCCTTCTGCTATGGCTACATCGCCGCCCTCGTTCAGTCGCTCGAAGGCGCCTGAGACCCATTGCCCATACCAATCGATAATAGGATTCCAAGATGAACCCGATTGAACTCAAAAAGGTGGTTGGCAGCGGTCTGCTGTCCTTTCCCGTCACCCATTTCGATAGCGACCTCAAATTCCATGAGGCAAAGTACCGCCGCCATGTCGAATGGCTGGCAGGCTATGATGCCGCCGCCCTTTTTGCCGCCGGCGGAACGGGTGAATTCTTCTCCCTCAATCCCGTCGAAATTCCGCAGGTCGTTCGTGCCGCAAAGGCATCTGCGGGCAATACGCCGATCATCTCAGGAACGGGCTATGGCACGTCGCTCGCCATCGAGATCGCCAAGGCGGCCGAGAAGGCCGGGGCCGACGGTCTGCTGCTCTTGCCGCCTTATCTCATGTTTGCCGAACAGGCCGGTCTGATCGCTCATGTCAAGGCGGTCTGCCAATCCGTCGGGATCGGTGTCATTGTCTACAACCGCGATAATGCGGTGCTCAGTGCAGACAGCATTGCGCGGCTCGCCGACGAATGCCCGAATTTGATCGGCTACAAGGACGGCGTCGGTGAAGTCGACAAGGTAATTGAGATCACCACCAAGCTCCAGGATCGCCTGGTCTATGTCGGCGGCATGCCCACGCATGAAGTCTATGCCCAGGCCTATTTCGCGGCTGGCGTCACGACCTATTCCTCCGCCGTCTTCAATTTCATTCCCGCGCTTGCCCAGCGTTTCTATAGCGCGTTGCGGAGCGGCGATCAGGCAACCGTCGATGAAATCCTCACGGGCTTCTTCTTCCCGTTCGTCGCCCTGCGCAATCGGAAGAAGGGCTATGCGGTCTCGATCATCAAGGCCGGCTTACATGTTCTCGGTAAAGATCCCGGCCCGGTGCGTCCACCGCTGACCGATTTGACCCCGGAGGAGCTGGCAGCACTCGCCAAGATCATCGAGACGGCCAAGGCCGCGTAAAGCGGTAGCCAAACGGATGCAAATGATCGTCGGCAATGCCGACGATCGCTCTTTTGTGGGAGGAGGACACTCGTGGTTAGATTACCATCTGGAATTTTTGGCTCGGTCATCGCCGTCTCGGCAATGCTTGCCGCGGCGGACGTCGCGTTTGCCAGGACATTCGTCTATGTCTCCGCGGCGACGGACGGAAAGATCGACAGCTACAGCATGGACGAGAAGGCCGGCACCCTGACGCCAGCGGCGACCTTCGATGCGGGCAAGATGGTCATGCCGATGACCGTCGGCCCCGACAAGAAGCATCTTTATGTCGTCGTGCGCTCGCAGCCTTACCGGGTGCTGACGCTGGCGATCGATCCTGCAACAGGAAATCTGACACAGGGTGCGGTCGCGGCCTTGCCCGACAGCATGCCCTATGTATCGACGGATCCCTCCGGACGCCTGCTTTTTACCTCCTCCTATGGCGGAAACAAGATCGCGGTCCTGCCGATCGATCCGGATGGCCGCGTGACGGACGGCACTCGCCAGATGATCCTGACCGGCCGCAATGCTCATTCGGTCGTCAGCGACCCCACAGGCAAATATGTCTTTGCGACCAATCTCGGCTCCGACGTCGTGCTGCAGTTCGTGCTCAATCCGCAGACCGGCATGCTGGAGCCGAACAATCCGCCTGAGATTGCCACCAAACCCGGCTTCGGGCCGCGCCATATCATTTTCTCTCCGGACGGCAAATCGGTCTATGTCGTCACCGAACTGACCGGCCACGTCATTCACTACAGCCTCGATCCGGCGAAGGGGGTACTCACCGAAATCGAAAGCGTCGCATCCGTTCCGGACGATGCCGGGCTGTCTCCGGGCATTGCCCCGCCGCCTCCGCCGCCGTTCAACGCCACGACGCCGGCAGCCGCACCTGTCGATGACGGCAAGCCGAAGGTCTGGGCCGCCGACATCGGCATCACCCCGAACGGCAAATTCCTCTATACGACGGAGCGAACCACCAGCAAGATCGCGCTCTTCCATGTCGGGGACGGAAGCGGAAACCTCACCTATGTCACCAATTATCCGACCGAGAAACAGCCGCGCGGTATCCGCATCGATCCGTCGGGCCGCTTCCTGATCGCGACCGGTGAGAAATCCGACAAGATCGCCGTCTATGCTATCGACCAGGCGAACGGCGCGCTCACGCCGATCGATCGTTATCCTGTCGACGCCGGCGCGAACTGGATCGAGATCGTCACTCTTCCTTGAAAAGAAACAAGGATCACAGCCATTCCGCCTTTGTATGCGGGATGGCTGTCGTTAGAAATTCGGGTCGTCCGGTAAAGCTAACCCGCCCGACTCCCAGGTGATTGTCTTCTCGCCATGTCTCATGTGCTCCTGTTTCGTTCGGCAGACCACTTCCGGGCGGATTTGCGCCAACCTCGGTCAGTCGCAGTCATGGCGAAAAGCCGTTTTTGACATTCCCGGCTGTCGGAATCGAGTGTTACTCTATCGCATCGGCGGTCGTTGCCGACTTCGGAAGAAGTTCGCGCTGAAGCGGATCTCGATGTTTATCGTCCGTCCAAGTGGATCAGTTCGGAGACGACCGTCCACAAGTGATAAAGAGAACTTGCAGGTATAGAGGTTGCGATCGAGCGCCCGCTAAGGTCAAAGCAGTCGCGCCAAGTTCCTCTGGGGGTGTGTGCAAGATAGGTTTCCAATAGGGCTGCTGTCAGTTGCTCTGCACGTTCAAGGTAGTCCGAATTCCCGGTCAGCCGTGCTTGCGTTATGTATGCCTTTATCAGCTCAGCTTGTGGCCACAGACGGCGACTTTGCTTTGTTGGAATGCCGTCAACACTGGTTTCGTCGATCAGGAAGGGCGTACCTGCATGCCTGCCAACCGAGAGGGTGTTGTCCAGTATCTTGGCTGTCAACGAGCTGAGGTCCCTTCCTGACCACTTCACATAGCGGCCAATCAGCCAAACCCATTCGGCCATATGGCCCGGCTCTATTCGTTCTGATCCATATATATCGCCGATCTCCCACGCAGGCCCGAAATACTCGCGAAGTGTGTTTGTGGCCTCGTCGAAAAAGCGGGATCGGAATAGCCCATAAAGTTCGCTGGCGCGGGCGATATGTGCGGGAGCGGCGTAAGCTTCCGCCAAGGCGAGAAATGATTCGAAACAGTGCATATGGGGGTTCTGCCGACGGGGGATGCTGCCGAGGCTGTCTTCCGCCCAGCCGCCGTGCGGGGCCGTCAACATATCGTCCATCGCCGTGATCGTATCGTCGATCTGATTGCGGTACGTTACCTTGCCGGTCGCCTGAGCGAGCCAGGTTAGCGCTAGAAGGACGCATGCATGATCATAGAGGTCGCGCTCGGAATCAACAACGGCACCGGTCGTGTAGCTAATGCTCCTTGGAAACCCTTGTTTTTGCGAGCCAATGCGCGAAGTTGTGGAGAGATTGGCAAAGGCGCGCTCGGCTTTCTGTAGCGATCCTTGCGGGGCAACGCCAAGCGCACTGGCGTGTGCGAAGACGTAGATCACGCGCGCCGCCGTTCTCGTGCGGACGATGCCGCTCGGATCTGCGGAGCCATCGATCTGCAAGCCTTCCATGAATTGGCCGGTGGCATCGTCGAAAGCGGATGAGATCCAGGTCGGTAAGACAATCTCGATGAAGTAGCTTTTGAAGTGAAGGAGAGATGCGTAGTTCTTCATCGCCGTTTGATTGGTGCTGGACAAGTTATCGTTCGCTATAGGGAAGGTGCGGACGGCAATAACATCGTCGTATAGGTTGTATCAATACTGTTTTATAAATCCGCACATTATTTAAGCCGCTGGAGCAGATTCCATTTGTGCCGAGTCATGGCCTGCGGGAAACCAGCGGAATAGCGGTTCGGGCCACGAGGTCAATCCGGAGTTCTTTCCAAACTTCGGCGTAGGATTGAACCGCGACAGTGATCGCCATAAAGCTGCCGCTCTATGGTCAGGGGATCGCCGCGCTATTGCCTCACAGAAAACGCTTGACGGCCACATTGCCGCCGGATCGTTCCTCAACCCTAACCGGCGGCTAAATCTATACGATATGCCATCCTTCGCTCTACGCCGTCAAAGAGGTGTTCCCCCCGCACGACTAAAGAGGAATTGAGATGATTATTCGTCATATCCCCGCTGCATCGTTGACCGCTGCAGTCTTGAGCTTGATGGTTCTCAGCAATCAAGCGTTCGCACAGCAAGCAACACAAGAGCAGCAACCTGCCCAAGCGCAGCAGCCCGATGGCACTGCTACCGCTGCTACAGTCAGCGATCAGAAAATAGAGGCTTTTGCGGTCGCTTATCTCCAGGTGGACAAGATCAGGCAGGAATATTCGACCAAGATCGGCGCAACACAGGATCCGACGGCGAAGCAACAGCTGCAGACCGAGGCAAGCAAGCAGATGGTGCAGGCTGTTCAGGCCTCTCCGGGGATGTCGGTAGACGAATACAACGCAATTCTAACGGCGGCAAAGAAAGATCCTGCACTTGTCAAGAAAGTCCAGGACAAGATTCAGAAAGCCGCACCTGCACAGCAGTAAACGACGGCACGATTTCCAGGTGGAGTGATAGCAGGTCGTTTCGAGCGAAAGTCTCGCGCAATCGTTCGTCGACGGCGATGTAGGAATCGAGTGTCAGCGCGAGTTTTTTCGCAATGACCGGTACACTTTCGGCCAGCTTTATCAGGCGTCCCGGATCGGAAAAGGCGATTTCGGCATAGGTGTTGAAATCATTTTCTGAGGTCGTTGCGCCATAGGCGGATAGAAAGCCGGTTTCCACCGGTGGTGCGGTCTGGCCATTGCGAGCGATCTGATCGGTCGCACTGTTTTGAAATTGCCAATCAGCCGGCTCGAGCGCGGTGAAGGCTCGTTGCAGGGCATCGTTGCGCAGCCAGATGAAGGAACTCGTTTCGTGGTGCACGCCAAGCTCTGCAGTTAGCCGACGCGTCTCGGCCGATACGTTGGAGGGTGCGGCGAGGAATATCCAGTCTAGCCCATAGGTGCCGCCAGCCTCGGCGCCGTCGATCAAGATCTTGCCAGCGATGAAGATCGCCTTGATGATCCGGCCGAGACATTGTTCCGGATAGGCTTCGAAAGCCTTGGCGATACCGTGCAGCGAGTCCTTTACGGCAGTGCGGTCAGCCGGGCTCAACGCGACGCCCTCTACGGGCGCATCGGCGGGTAGATAGGGCGGCACGTAGAAGGTCGAGGGATCGCCAAAGCCGATCGTCAGACCCTGTTGCCGACCAAGCTTGGCCGCATATGCATCAGGGTCGGCAATGGTATCCTCTTTCGGTGTCGACCGGCCGAGAAGGTAGGAACCGCTCCCGGCCAGAACCACCGCTGCGCCAAGTAGAAGGCGCCGTGAGACGATCAATGTGCCAACCCGACCCGGGCACCGACGTGCACGGCGGCCGGAACCATTGCGCGTGGCAGGGCTGTGGTGGCCGCACCGCGAAGCATCGCCAGGCCGCGCGTCAGCGAGGCGCCGGCGGCAGCAAAGGAGGCCGGATCATCGGCAACGCCGACGCCGCCGGAGAAGAAATCCTCGACCAGGGTCCCGACGACAATGACGCCAGCGCCAATAACCAGGCCGGTACCGATGACACGGCTCCAGTTGGTCCCTTCCTCGGGCTCGCGGATACGCACCGCGTCGCGCACGGCCTGGGGCGAGGGTGCCGACGGAGGAATGTGAGCCTTTGGCGTGATCAGAATGACGAAGGCTACGCTCATGGCGACATAGTGGAACGGGCCGATCCTGCCTTGCAGCTTGGGGAAGCGGACCTCGGCGCGCAGCTTCGGGATCGGGCTGCTGGAGCTGAACTCGACGCCAACTGCTGTGGCTGCCGCGTTCGGCGTTGTGCTCTGGCTGACCAGCATGGAGCGCACGGTCACTTCTTTTTTCTTCGAATCATAGATGAAGCGCGTGTCGCCGATGAGCTGGCCGAAGGCAACGTTGGCCTGCTGCGAGATCTGTGTCTCCAGCCGTCCGCCGTTGCTCACATAGGTTGCCGGGTAGCGCTTGTCCGTCATCAGGACGACATCGCCGGTCATGCGGAACTCGATCGTCGCCGTCGGGGTCTCGATGACGGGCATCGTCAGATCGTTCAAGCGGTACTTGATCGAGATCGGCGAATAGATGTGCGGCAATTCCTTTTTCAGCTCCGCAGCCGGGTTGCCGGTACGTAGCGGCTGCGGCGAGGGAGAATGCGACGCCTGCGTGGTGGCGGACGTCGAGGGATTATGATGCTGCGAAGTATGATGCGTATGGTGATGGCCGTTGCTGCCATGCTCGCGCTGACCCGGCAGAACGGGAATTAGAATTGTGCTGCCGGCATGGATCAAATCCGGATCGGGAATTCCATGGCCGGTGGCGCGAATGACATCGCGGCGGTTGTTATAGCGCCAGATACGCGGCCATTGTGCGCCGTGGCCGAGATGTTCGTGGGCAATAGACCAGAGCGTATCGCCCGCCTTGACCTGATATCGTGTGCCGATCATCAATTTCCCCCGTGTGTTACTTAACGGAATAGGGTTGCTTAGCGGAATAGGATAGTTGGCTGGAGCGCCTGTCAACGCCGTATCAGTTTTTCGCTATCGTCATATGACAATAAGATTACTAATCATACCTGACGTAGAGATATTCCACCGTTAGGTGCATCCAAATGATCGCGCTGCCGATGGCCGCGGCGATGATTGGCGGCGCGGAATTCAGCGCGGGCGGAAATGCCGAAGCCCATTTTCACAGGGCCTGGAGGTGGCTCATCGATGGAATGGACCGTGCGCCGACCCGAGCCGGAGCGATGCGCTGCGTGCTGGTGGAGGCTGGCAAGCCGGAGTGGCGTATTGGTTCACAAGTCTGGCGTAGCCGCGGCTATTGGAGTTTGGCCCGGAAGAAGTTGATCAGCTGAGCATTCATGCTGCGGTGAAACGCTGCTCGATCGAAGCCATTCGGATCGGCGCATATGGCAGGCGCGTGCTTGGCGAGCACCGCACTGCACGGCGGCAGAAAGTCATAATGCCCCGCGCCCGCCACGACATGCATCTCGGGCGGATGAGGCAATGCGGCGCGCACCGCCTCGTCGTACCAGGGATTGGGTTGACGGTGGTCATCGGCGGCGCGCCAGAGCTGGATCGGAACCGTTACATCGTTCAAACCGCCGTTCGAGAAAGTGAACCCAAATGCCGGAGCGGCGACAGCTATCGCCTTGATGCGCGGGTCTTGCAGCCAGGCATCGGGAGGAACCGGTAAAGCGGCCACAGAGCTTATGCCGGCGTTCATAAGCGTGGAGCACAGATCATGCGTGGGATGATCGCGGCAATAGGGATCGATCAGGCTCAGATCGGGTTTCCCTCCAGCAGCCACGAGTACGGTGAAACCGCCATTCGAGAAACCGAAGGCGGCTATCCGCCCGGAGTCAACCTGAGCATGATCCCGCCAATCGTCGAGGACGAAGGTGATCAGGCGATTCAGCTGCTGCGGCCGCCGCCACAGTTTCAGCACCTGTCGCTGATCGTCGAAAGTGTCCCCCGCATGGTCGACCGCGGCAACGACGAAGCCTGCTTGGGCAAGCGCAAGGGCGGTGTCGTAATGGCCGGCGAACGATCCCGCCCCGCCATGAGAAATGACGACCAGTGGCAAGGCGCGTCCGGCAATCGCGCCATCCGGCGCCACCAATTGGGTGAAGGTCTCCAAACGTGTCTCCCGGGGTGGGGCAAGCGTCGGATACCAGATGCCAGCGTGCAACGGAGGTTCGCTGCCGTTCGGAACGGTTATCTCCTGAAAGCCGACGAACGCATGATCTTCAGCACGAGCTGCGCCCGAAAAGAGTATGACGAGTACAGCGGCGGTTTGCCACCAAAGGAGGAAAATCGACAGGATTGAACGCGTCTTTCCACTCATTGTCGGTCAACCTCCGTAAAATGCGCCAGTCGGTCGGCATCGCGTTCGGATTGTCATTCCGCGATAAAGCGGCAGCGCTTTTGATTGCCGCGAACGGGGCCATGTTTCATCAAAGTTACTTGCCGGCAGAGGACTGAACATAATAGAGGCCGTCATGTGGTTGCATGTTTATCTCACCGATCCGCGTTGCCAGGCCGATGCTCAATGCCTCCTGCGGTCTTACGAACCGGAGCTGCGGGCCGAAGAAATCGCCGTATTGCTTGTCGCCGAGTGTAAGTCGCTCCTTGAATATTTCCTTCATTCGATCATTGTCGATCTCAAGTACATTTGATCTCTCGGTGATCTCGTCCGGAGTAAGCTTTTCATTGCTGAAGTCTTCTCTGGCGGAGTGAAATGCAAACAGAGACTCTTTATTTGCAACTCTTTCCTTTCCGGCTAAGAACAAGAGAATTGCTGCCGAATCAACATTGGAAATAGCATATGTATTGATCGTTATATCCATGGCAGACAGCATGTGATATAAGGCAATTCCAGATGATATGTTCCCGCCATTGGAATTCAGCATAAGGTATATTATTTTATATCCCTTAGCTCTCAGGTCGATCAATCCGTTTGTCAGGCTAAGTGTCGATTTGTCGTCGATCGGTTGTGAGAAATACAAGTAAGCTGTCGATGTGCTATTTGCCTTGTCTTGAGCAGAGGCGAATTTGGGTTCAAGCATACCCGTAGCCAATGCAGATAGATACAGGCAGAGATCGCGGCGGTTCATGATTGCTGACATCAGATAGTCCTCCAATGGGATAAATACTTCGATGGAGCACACGGCTCTCACAGGCACCGGCAGCACTATGCCAATGCAGTTATCTGAAAGCCGTTTGATTTCATGAGTTCCAGGATGCCGTCATTACCTAGTAAGACGGCCAGGGGAAGAAGGAGAAAATTCTTCGTTGAGTCAATTTTCAAGACCTGCTTCAGAAGTAGCGCCTTGAATTGCGGGCCTGCCAGAGAACCAAGCGGACTGACCACTCCTTCTTTGGCTATTTCCTCTCGCAACTGCGTGATCTCAGATACACGCCGTTGCCTGTAAAGTGTTTCCATATAGCCACCGATAGGCCCCAGCTGGCGGCGTTTTTCGAGGAGATAGCTGATTTGATGTGCGCCAACTGCTTTCAGTGTGAAAGTATCGGGTGGCGACCATATCGACATCAGGTCGGTATCGCTTATCAGCGGGGAGATTTGCTTTCCACCGGAGCGGACGTGATCCATGATCACACCCTCGACACTTGGCGCCCATGAGTGTTGTCCTTCGCCCATCAGCAGCAAGGCCACTACGTATCCTGGAAGACGTTCAACCGGGGAACCTGCTGCGGCCGGTATAATGCGGCGTAGATCGTCTGCATCCGCTGGTGTCAAATCGGGAAGAACCGGTGGCACTTGTTTTATATTCGTTGAGTACTTCAAGTGCGGGGCGTTCGGGCCGATGTCGGTATAGACTGAACTTGCCTGATCGGATATCCGCTCTCCATCGCGAACGATGTCGGATACCAGTGCGGCACTGATGCGTTCATAGCCGAAGATGGCGATTGATCGATCTGCCAGATTCGCTTGCCAGAATACTGCGTTATCTTCACTTGCCGCAGCGCCTCGGCCTGCCGGAACCGTCAAAGCGCAGGCCAGAATGGCAAACTGCCGACGTGTTAAATGCATGCTGATTCTCCATTGACCATCTCAGATGGGGCTGAAGCGCCGGTTGATCGGGTTGTTCCGGATATCACCACTAGGGATGCTCCGTTGTCGGGCGTCCGCTCCAGGTGGCCGTCACGTTGCCACCGAGCCGTGGGTTGATAAAAGGCCGCCGCTGAGCAATCAGGGCCACCAATCGTGGATCGCGGAAGCGAGCCTGATATGGCTCCATCCAGGCGAGATCGCCGGCAAAAGTCCAAGGGAAAAGATGTTGTGGAGTGGAAGTATAGGCTGAGAAGCTGCTTTGGCTGAGCACTGCATCGATCATCACATTTGCCAGATGTCGAATAGCCCCGTTGTTTTCCGAATAGAGGTCAACATGCCGCGCTTGCGCCAACTCCGCGGTGAAAACCAGCGGGATGAGCGCAAAATTATGATAATGAAGTGCTCGGTCTCCACGTTTCAACTCGCGTTCCAATGTGCCGTTCGGCTGGATATCCTTGATACCCTCGCGCGCACGAGCAATGCCGGCGTCGATGAGGTCGGGCCGTTTCGTCAGCGTTCCTATTGTCGTGAGATTCAGGCCTGCCCAGTAAACCAGATTGTTGTGCAGGCGGTTGATGGCATTCGCATCCCGCGTTCCGCCGGCTATCTCGATAAGCCATTTCGAGATAGCCGGCGGAACAGCGGGCGCATCGTTCTTTGACTGGGGAAAGAATCTGAGGAGAGCCAAGGCAAAGTCAGTTCCTGCCCATGAGCGCTCATAATATCCCTGATAGCCCTTGATTGGTGCCATCAAGGCATTCGCACGCGCCCAAATACCCAGAAGCTCGATCAGGCACGTTTTGTCGCCACTATCGGCTGCCTTATTCACCTTTTCGATAAAGGCATGCAGCGGTTCTATCGCCCTGCCATAGCCATCGGGATCATCGTAGAAACCGGGTGGATCGATGGCAGAAATTGGCGGTGGGACCGTGCAGGCTTCCGCGCGTACAGCGATGGGAAAGGCGAAGACGAACAACATGCCGAGGAGCATTGTCGGATATATCCGCTTCTGGCCCACTGGCGTTTTGAATGATGCAACCATCCTCATTCTCCAGTATCGGACCGCAGCCTGCCTGGACCTCAACAAACCTTGTCATTCAGGTTCTCGTCAGATCTTGCGCTGCTTGAACGTGCATGCGATCGAAACCCGTCGGTCAATTTGAAAAAATTCTTCGCTGCCAGGAGCCAATGAGGTGACTTGTGGTTCGCATCCGGAAACAGCAACCGGAGCCACGAACTGCTGGCTAGTCGTGGTGGCAGGGCAGCTGCTCATCACAGTTGCCGGCGGCTGTCGGAAAATCTCTTGAGGCAGGCGTTTCATTTCCAGGTGGGTGAGGATTGCCTCTAGCTGGACCCGGAAAGATGATTTGGTTAGCCTCGCCAGCCCGTGGGTGAATTTATTCGCTTGGCAGCTTCCATGGGCGACGGAAGCCGCTCTTCTTGTAAGGCCGCCCAATAACGGCCCCGGGATCTTGCTTCTCCCCGGTGGCGGTTTTCTTGGATTGGCGTGACTATTCTTCGAATAAACAGTCTTGTCAGCGGCTGGCCAAATTCGTCGTTCCGGGGCAAATCCAGAGCGAGACGCCATCGGCTATGGTGAAGAAGTCACGGTCCGGTCTGCTGGTACCGTCGAGCTCGTCATAGAAGGTCTGGCCGTCCCATAGATCGGCATGGCCAAGAGCACGCGTGCCATCCGGATTCGGTCCGAAGACGATATCGAAAATGATAATCCCCTTCTTGCCGGCAAAACTGTCGCGGCTAACGGGCTTGCCTTTTACGATGAGGTCAGGAGCGCCGAGACGCTGCTTCAGCCACTTGTGAAATTCCTGAACTGCATAGGCATAGCGCAATCCATCTTTGCCCGCCAAAGTTCTCAAGCCCGGAAAATGGGCCGGAATCTGATAGCTGGAACCACAATTAAATGCGCGGCTCATGCGAAGGGTGCAGCTATCGCCGATGCTGTTCATCGCCCAGTCCGTCGTAAGACCGCCGCCGATAATTTCCTTCAGGGGCTTCAACTTGACCCGTCTCGGGTCGGGATAATTCTTTACCAGATCATCGAAAGAGGGTCTCAAATGAGAACGTACCTGTTGATTCATCTTACGTCATCCTCCGGTTGATATTTTGGTCGCGTCTATATCCATTGAGTTGATGTATTGCGGATATTTTCCATCGCCTTTCTTGGCGGGAACTTGCATTTCGATCTTTTCGATATCCGTCAGCTCCAGCTTGTAGCCATGGGACTGGAAAGCCTGGGCGATGGGTGACGACTGAAGGATCGTGTTGAGCTCGGCCGTTACAACATCATTGAAATGGCCGCGCTTCGGTTGACCGGTCTTCGGATTCCAGTTGGCGTCCTTGTCGTGCAGCTTCGCCACCAGCTCCGTCGTCAAGCTATCCTTTGTTCCCGTCAGGAAGAGGGGAAAGGTCGCCGGCAAGTCTTTATGTTCGATGACCAACTGGCTTAGCAAGCCATCCAGGAGCTTGCCCTGTTCTTCGATGGATGGAAGCGTCTTCAGAGGTTGGCCCGTTTCGCCGATGACGAAGACGACCGCGATACCGTCTTGCGGAGAGAAGTAGTTCAATTTTACCGGTACGCCATCCGCCGAGGTCGCCGTGTAGCTGCTCGTCGGCCGCGGGAGCTGAGTCCCGCTTGATGATTGGCCGGCATCATCGGCCCATGTAGGGGAAAGCGCGAAGGAGAGGATAAACAAGGCAATTAGGACGGGCGCCCGAAACACCTTGGCAAGTGAAGCCATGCCATTGGTACTCCATAAGTTTCCGCTTGAACTCCGGCATTTGACGACGAACAAAGCCGCCAAAAGGCACGGGCGACATAGCCTCGCAACACTTCCGATCACACTACAACGCCTGATCTAGGCCTCCGGTTGATTTTTTCGAGAGGGATGCGAGCTTTTAGTTGCCGTCCTCATCGCTCGGTGTGCAAATGCAACAGGCGGCTAGATCGATAGGCGAAAGCTTCCCCCGTAAGCATCACGCTGGCCCGTCGACGCTTGCTCAATCTGACAGAGATTTCGGTTCGATCACCCCGAGCTGTCGGGGGTCAGGCGTGCCCGGCCAAAATGCCGGGCACGCCTGTTGCTTCCATCAGGTCTTTGCGGCCTTTGCGAAGGTCGGATCGAATGTCTTGTCGAAGGGCACGTCGGCATTGGCGAGTTCGGGATCGAGCGTCTTCAAGACGCCCATCATGGAATTATAGCCTTCCATCGTGACCATGCCGTCCGGGGAATACATTTCCTTGGAATTCTTGAAGGCCTGCATATAGAGGTCACGATTGCCGAGCAGGTACTCTTCCGGCACGACGCCGGCGACATCTTCGGGGCTTGCCGTCGCGATCCATTTCAATGCCTTCATGAAGGCATTGACCGTCCGCTGCGTGGTGATCGGATTCTCTTTAGCAAATTCGCGCTTGATGTAGACGGTCGCGGCCGGGTTCGGGCCGCCGAAAAGCGCGCGGGTGCCGGCTTCGGTGCGGGTATCCAGAAGTACGGTGATGTCGCCGTCATATTGCAGCTGTGCGATAACCGGATCGAGGTGGGAAAGACCGTCGATCTGACCGCTCTTGACCGCGGCAACCGCGCCGGCTCCGCCGCCGACGCCGATCAGCGACGCATCGTCGGTCTTCAATCCGTTCTTCAGCATGGCATATTGGAACATCAGCGCCGTCGAGGAGCCTGGCGCGGTCACGCCGATCTTGCGACCCTTCATATCAGCCATCGACTTGATCTCGCCGGCGAGATCCTTGCGCACGGCGATAACGATGCCCGGGAAGCGGCCGAGATTGCAGATCGCGACGATATCCTGCCCCTTGTTCTGCATACGGATCGTGTGTTCATAGGCGCCGGCGACGACATCGAGCGAGCCGCCGATCAAGCCTTCGAGCGACTTCGAACCGCCGGCGAAATCATTGATGGTGACGTTGAGACCCTCTTCCTTGAAGAAGCCTTTCCGCTCGGCGATGGTCAGCGGCAGGTAATAGAGCAGCGGCTTGCCGCCGACACCGATCAACAGATCCGGCTTTTCCGGTTTCGCATCCTGTGCCGCGGCGGGCAGGATGCCGGTAAGCGACGCGCCGATACCGAAGCTTGCCGTCCCGATCAGAAATGTCCTGCGTTCCATGTTCCTTTTTCCTCCACTTCGCTATTTTCCATGTGTTACTGGCCGCGCCAGGCCAGCAGGCGCCGTTCGACCATCGTCATCACCCAGTCCACGAGCAGGACAAAGGCTGTCAGAACTACCATGCCCGCAAAGACACCCGTCACGTCAAAAACACCCTCGGCCTGCTGGATGAGATAGCCGAGACCCGCGGCAGAGCCCAAATATTCACCGACGACCGCTCCGACGACGGCAAAACCTACCGAGGTATGCAGGCTGGAAAACACCCAGGAAAGTGCGGAGGGCAGATAGACATGGCGCAGCAGCTGGCGCTCGTTCATGCCAAGCATGCGGGCATTGGACAGGACCGGCTGGCTGACTTCCTTGACGCCCTGATAGACGTTGAAGAAGACGATGAAGAAAACCAGCGTGATGCCAAGCGCGACCTTGGACCAGATGCCGAGGCCGAACCAGAGCGCGAAGATCGGGGCGAGAACGACGCGAGGCAGCGCGTTTGCCGCTTTCACGTAAGGATCGAACACCGCGGCGATCAGCGGCCGGCGCGCGAACCAGAAGCCGAAGACGATGCCGCCGAAGGCGCCGAGCAGGAAAGCGAGGATCGATTCCGATAAGGTAATCCAGAGATGATACCAGATCGATCCGCTGGCGAACCATTGGATGACACGCTGCGCGACCTTGAGCGGATCGGCAAAGAAAAAGGATATGGTCTTCGGATTGCCGAAGAGGCTGGTATTTGTTGCAAGATGCCAAAGGACCAGAATGACAAGCGCCACCAGGATCTGCAGCAGGAGAAGGAGGGAGCGGTTCATGCGACCTCCCCACTGCTCTGGCGATAGGCCGTCATCACTTCATCGCGCAGCGCCTGCCAGATATCGCGATGAAGCCGGTTGAAGACGGGATCGTGGCGTATCTCGCCGATATCGCGCGGCCGTTCCAGAGGCACCTTGAAATCGCCGATGATGCGGGATTTCGGACCGGCTGACATGATGACAACGCGGTCGGCAAGGCCAATAGCCTCATCGAGATCGTGCGTAACGAATAGCACGGCCTTGCGGTCCTCGGACCAGAGCTTGAGCAGGAGGTCGCCCATGATGAGGCGTGTCTGCGCGTCGAGCGGCCCGAAAGGCTCGTCCATCAGGAGCAGTTTCGGATTGCGGATGAGCACCTGAGCGAGACCGACGCGCTTGCGCTGGCCGCCGGAGAGCATTCGTGGGAAACGATCGGCAAATGTCGCAAGGCCGACACGCCCCAGCCAATCGCGGGCGATCCTTCTTGCCTCGGCCGTATCCGTTCCCGCGATCTCGAGTCCGATCGCAACATTCTCGAGAACCGTTTTCCACGGCATCAGCGAATCCTGCTGGAAGAGATAGCCTGCCTGCCGATTGATTGCCTTCAGCGGTTGGCCGAAGACTTCGACCGTGCCGGAGGCCGGCGTCAAAAGGCCAGCCGCCGCGTTCAGAAGCGTGGATTTACCGCAACCCGTCGGGCCGACAATGGCCACGAACTCATGCGCCTCTACATCCAGATTGGTCGCCGCTACGGCGTCGAACCGTGCCTTGCCGGCCATTTCAAAGGAAATCGCCACCTGTTTCAGGCTGACCGCCCGTACAGCCTCCATCGTCATGCCTTGCTGTTCCTCCCGGACATCCGCCGATTTGCCGAACGTCTGGCATTGCCATTTCCGAACAACAGATCAAAGCAGGTCGTGCCAGTCAATATGCGATGCGATCGGGCGCGCAGTTCGTTATGCCGCAGCGGAAGGCGGCAAGGTTCTACCAGAGACCAGGCAGCAATCGGAACCGTACGCGCCTGGCATAGTCGGCATAGCCCTCCAGTTCGGCTTGCAGCAGCGCGTCTTCCCAGCTGGTGCGCAGGATCAGCAGACCGCTTGCCCACGCGGCTGGGATTAGAGCCCACCAAGAACCGATCGCCAGTGCCAACCCGGCAAAGATCATGATCGCGCTGACATAGCCGGGATGACGCACGAATGCGTAGGGACCATTGCTGATGACATGCTGGCCACGTTCGCGCTGGAGGCGGACACCGGGCTCGAAAAAGCGATTGACGGCTTGTGCCCATGTGCCGAGCGCAATGCCGGCGGCAAGCAGGATATAACCCAGGATCACGATGGAGATTGGCATTGCCGACCACGCCATCCTTCCGGCATCCAGAGTTCCAAGCGGTATTTCGGCGATCATGCCAAGGCACATGAGCGAAACCAGGATGAGGTCCCAGCGTTTGGTCCCGGCCTGGAAGCGGCTGCGCGCCCTGAAGATCACGGGGTTCACGCGACGCATGATCAGCGTCGCTATCCCATAGCTTACCACAAGGAACGCGATAAAGACCCATCCGGGCACCCAATCGAGGCGGCCGGCAGGCAGAAAGACAAGCACGAGCAGCGCCAGCGGCAGGCCGATGGCATAGGATATGGCCTTCGTGCGGGACATGGGTTCCGGTTCGGTGACAGTCATGTATTGGCTCCTTGCAGGGCAAACCTGCTGCGCCCTTCGATGGATTTATGCCGCATAGATGATGGAAGCAGACGGATCGGGCAATTCGACGCCTTGACACGCGGAGCGCCGGGTTTAGACCGGCCATATATCATTATGCTCCTTCCCCCCGGAGATCCCATGAAATTCCTGGCATCCTTTTCCGCCTTCGTCGGCAAGACCTTTTCCATATGGGTCATCCTGTTTGCGGTTCTCGGTTTTTTCCTGCCCGATGTCTTCAAGCAGTTTGCACCCTGGATCGTCGTGCTCCTCGGCATCATCATGTTTGGCATGGGACTGACCATATCCGGAGACGACTTTCGCGAGCTGGCGCGTCGTCCGCATGAGGTCGCGATCGGCGTCATCGCCCATTTCGGCATCATGCCGGCACTGGCACTGCTTTTGACGCGGATCATCCCGATGCCGCCGGAAGTCGCTGCCGGTGTCATTCTGGTCGGCTGCTGCCCAGGCGGAACCTCGAGCAATGTCATGACCTATCTCGCGCGTGGCGACGTGGCGCTGTCGGTCGCCTGCACGAGTGTGACGACACTTGCCGCGCCGATTGTCACGCCATTCCTTGTCTGGATGTTCGCGAGCCAATATCTGCCTGTCAATGCCTGGTCGATGTTCATCAGCATCGTGCAGGTCATCATCGTGCCGCTGCTGCTTGGCTTCATCGCGCAAAAGGCCGTGCCTGGCTTGGTTCGCAGGGCGATCCCTGTTCTGCCTCTCGTCAGCGTCATCGGCATCGTGCTGATCGTTGCCGCCGTCGTCGGTGCCTCGAAGGCGGCCATCATGCAGTCCGGCCTGCTGATTTTCGTCGTCGTCGTGCTGCATAACGGTCTCGGCTACCTCTTCGGCTATTATGCGTCGAAGGTGCTTGGGCTTAACTTCTACAAGCGCAAGGCGCTGGCGATCGAAGTCGGAATGCAGAATTCAGGTCTGGGCGCTGCGCTCGCAACCGCCTATTTCTCGCCGATCGCTGCTGTTCCGAGCGCGATCTTCTCCGTCTGGCATAATATTTCCGGCGCGACCTTGGCAAACTGGTTTGCCTCGCGCGAAGACGCAGATGCGCCCCCGCGGCCCTGATATCGACACGGTATGACAAGGCGCGGCTTCAAGCCGCGCTCGCCCGCAATGCTTGCCATCAAGCGACGGCCGTTCAGCTCATATCCCTGGCAAGGGCGCAATAGACGGATTGAGCCGCGGCCCCGCCAAACCGGGTCACGGTGAGTGCAATCGGCGGCAGCCGCGATCCGGCGTCAAGCTGGATGATTGCGCCATCGGTGCGGAGGAGGTGCAGTTGCGCAGCCAGATCGGGTTCGTCCAGCCCGTCGAAAATGCCGCGGCCGCTGATCTTCAATGCAGCCTCCTTGGCGACCCACAGCCGGTAGCAAATCTCCAGTGCCGCCGCGCTATCGAGGGCGGCTACCGCGGCCGCTTCCTGCGGTGAGAAGTGATCGGCGGCAAAGGTCACCGGTTCGAATCCGTTGATATCTTCGATCTCTATATCCACGCCGACAGCGCCATCAGGCGCAAAGCCCGCCAGCAGCAGATCGGCGCGATGCGAAAGCGAAATACCCAGTTCGTTATAGGGATGCCTGAGCGCCGGCCGTTCACTTGGCCGGCGATAGATGGAAAGATCGTCCCGCTGTGTGGCTGTTCTCAAGGCTACTTGCGCGACCTTATCACGCTCTGCTCGTCCGCCCGGCATCGGGCGGACAAGGATGGCGATCGCATTTGCGACCGTCAGGACGACCTCAAATCGAGGGGCCGTCATGCCGCTGCTCACGCGGCGGCGGAGGGCAGGGTCTCTTTCCGAGCAACCGGGGCCTGCTCTTGCTCGGCTTGAACCGCCTGGGCGGGGGTGCCGACCCATGACGTTCCTTGCGGGATGGCTTCACCCTTCATGACCAGGGTCAGCGGTCCGATCTCAGCGAAATCGCCGACATTGGCCTCGTACAGGACAGTGCTTCCCGAGCCGATGGAGACGCCTTTGCCGATCGTGATGCGGCCGACCTTCATGATGCGGTCTTCATAGAGATGGGTCTGCGGGCAGGATCCCATGTTGAGTACGGCATGGTCGCCGATATGAGTGCAATCGAACTCGCAGATATCGGTGCTGTTGATCCATGCCCCCTGGCCGATCTTGGTGCCGAAGGGACGGAGCAGCCAGGGCAGGAAGGGCGTGCCGCGCAGATAGTCAAGCAGCATCTTGCTGGCGAGCCCGCCGTAGAAGACCGCGACGGCTTCGGTACGCATTGCCCACCAGGACCACATCGGCCGGTTCATCGGCTTGTAGGTACCGATGAGTGTCCATTTGAAGGCGACGGCGACCAGATACAGGATGCCCGAAGTTGCGAGGCCGGAAGCCATCAGCGTCCAGAACAGTCTTCCCCAGGCGCCATCATCAATCGCGCTTGCCATCATGTCGGACATTGCGAGCGCCATGACGATGAGAATGGCGGTTGGCAACGAGGTATGCATGGCCTCGAACACGATGCGCACAAGGCGCATGCGCAGCGGCGGCGCATAGGTGGCGGACGCAGCCGCCTGCAGCCTCTCGCGCGTCGGGAACTGGAAGGCAGGGCTGCCGCACCAGGTTTCACCTGCCTTGACGTGCATGGAGTCGGGCAAGCGCGTCTTGATGCCGACGAGTGAATCGCTCTCGATCACGGCACCTTGCGAGATGACGGAGGAGTTGCCGAAGAAGCAGCGATCGCCCGTCTTCAGGCGCTTGAGTATCATCCAGCCATTCTGGATTTCCTCGTCGCCGAAGATGGTCTCGTCACCGATGAAGTTGTCGCGGCCCATTTCGATGAGGTCGTAGCGACCGGCGAAGTTTGCCGAGATTTCCGTACCCTTGCCGATCTTGGCACCCATCAGGCGATACCAGTTGCGCATGAAGACGGTGGCGTAGAGCGAGTTCAGCGTTTCCAGCATGGCCTCGGTGGTCAGGCCGACAACCCATTTGCGGAAATAGAGATTGCCGAAGATCGAGTAGCGGCCGGGTACGACGCGGGGCAGCAGCACCCAGCGTAAGACCACGACGACAGCCATGGACACGACGATCAGCAGCAGGGAAGCTGGCCATGAGAGTGCGGCGATCATTCCCCAGGACAGGGCCTCGTCGGAGCCAGGTGCATAGATCTGCTGCACGGCGGAGAACAGGTAGAAGGCCGGGAAGATCGGCAGCAGGCCGACGACGAGGCTGAGATTGTAGGCAACGAAATAGGCGGCGAACTGGAACACGCGTCCAGCGACGCCGAGTTCCGGATGCGCCGGCATTTCCTCATGTTCCGCATGGCCGGTCTGGCGAGCGGGCGAACCGTCCCAGCGAGTATGGGCCTCGACATGGGTGCCGGCGGCAATTGCCGTCAGATCGCCGATGACGGCGCCGTCGTCGATTTTGACGTTATGGCCGATGACGGAGCCGTTGCCGATCTGTACGCCTTCGCCGATATCGATCGTGCCGACATGGATCTCATTGCCGATGACTTCGACATTGGCGAGCTTGATCTTGACGCCGAGGCTGGATCTTGCGCCGACGCTCACAAGGTCGATCGCGCCTTCCTCGAATTCGTCGATCATCGCATCCTTGCCGACCCTGGCGCCGAGTGCGCGCATATAGACGCGGATGAGCGGCGAGCCCTTGAGGAATTTCGGAGCGGTGAGCTGGACGATGCGCTGCATCAGCCAGATGCGGAAATAATAGGTGCCCCACAGGGGATAGACGCCAGGGCGTGTGCGGCCGATGACGAGCCATTTGAGGGCAACGACAACCAGCTTCTCGCCGAGATTGAGAGCGAGATAGACGCCGCCCAGAATGAGAATTTCATTCCAGACCGAGGCGCCGTCATCGATCAGCAGGATCGAGGCGAGCAGCAGGCCGATCCATTGCAGCGTTGCGATCGCGACGATGAAGGGCAGCACCACCGCTTGCGCCAGACCGCAGAGGAAGCGCCGGCGCCACGGAACCGGGTCGAAATTCTTGCGCTCCTGTCCGGAAGTACGCTCCGTGCGCTGCTCCAGGATCGCCGCGATGCCACGCAGGGTGCGGCCGGCATAGACGTCGCGCAGGGCGATACCTGCCAGCAGCGGGATCTTGCGGACTTCGGAAACGAAACGGGCCGCGAGCATGGAGTGACCGCCGAGCTCGGTGAAGAAATCGGCTTCGAAGCTGATGGAGCGCAGGCGAAGCGCCTCCGTGGCCGCTTTCAGCAGCTGGGCTTCGGTCCATGTGCGGGGCGGCTCTTGTGCCTGTGTCGACTGGTCGGCGACCAGAGGGATTGCGGCAAGCGTCTTGCGGTCGATCTTGCCGGAGGAAAGCCGCGGCAGCGACACATGGCTGTGCCAGGCGGCAGGCACCATATAGGGCGGCAGTTTCGCGGCGAGCACTGCGCGCGCCTTGTCGCGATCGAAGTTGCTGCCTGTCGTGACGACATGGGCGACCAGCATCTCCTCGCCATCCGGCGGCCGATGTACGACCACGGAAGCAGCTTTCACATCGGCGAGCTCACCGACAACGATCTCGATCTCGCCGAGCTCGATGCGATAGCCGCGTATCTTGACCTGATCGTCGATGCGGCCGAGGAAATGGAGCTGGCCTTCTTCGTCCATCAACACGGCGTCGCCGCTGCGGTAAAGTACCGGATCGTTATGGGGCGCGAAGGGGTTGGCGATGAACTTGGCAGCGGTCAGCGGCGGCAGGTTTCTGTATCCGGCAGCAACACCCGGTCCGCCGATCAGCAATTCACCGGTATCGCCGCGCGCTACAAGCTGCAGGTTTTCATCAACGACATAGGCGGTCGTGTTGGCGATCGGGCAGCCGATCGTGATGGGTCGGGAAGGATCGAGTTCGACGTAGGTTGCAACCACCGTCGTCTCGGTCGGGCCGTAAGTATTGATCAGGCGCCGGCCGGCTTTGGAGAAGCGGCTGACGATTACCGGAGGGCAGGCTTCGCCGCCGACGATGATGATGCGCAAGCTTTCGACATCGCGTTCCAGCATGGTGAGCAGCGTCGGCACGGTATCTATGACCGTGATCTTTTCCGCTTCCAGTACGTCCGCGAGCCTGTCGAGCTCGGCCATGACGGCAGATGTCGCAACCTTCAGCGTCGCACCGACCAGATAGGGAACGAATATTTCTTCGAGCGAAAGGTCGAAGGCAACTGAGGCCTGCTGAAGAACGACATCCGATTCGACCATGCCGAGGACATCGTTACCCGCCCGCAGATAGTGGCAGATATTCCGGTGTGTGATGACGATGCCCTTCGGCTTGCCCGTGGAGCCGGACGTATAGATGGCATAGGCGGGATCGCCGTGAGTGGCGACCCGCGGCGCAATGCCATCGTCATCTTCGGCGAACAGCGTCTTGAGGAGCAGTGTCTGACCATCGAATTCGGGTGCGAGCGCCGCCTTTTCGTCATGCGTCAGCAGCCATTTCGCGCCACAATCGGCCAGGCTGACAGCTACGCGATCGGCAGGAGCGGACGCATCGAACGGGATATAGGCAGCTCCGGCCTTGAGAATCGCCAGAAGCGCGACATGTAGCTCAAGGGAGCGTTGGAACCACAGGCCAACGAAATCGCCGGGGCCGATACCACGACGGCCGAGCGCACGCGCCGCCTCATCGGAGAGCCGGTCAAGTTCGGCATAGGTCATCGCCTGGTCGGTTCCGATCAGGGTCAGTGCCGTCTTGTCGGGGCTGCGGGCGACCGTTGCCTTGAATATGTCCACCAGGGTTTCATTGCGGACGAACTCAGGCCGAATGCCGCCTGAGGAAACCGAGAGGCTGGCATTTGGGGTAATCGACGAGATCTGGATAGTCATGGTAACTTCTGCGAAACGAAACTCGACACAATCAGCGTGCCATCTATCAATGCTTATACACCCTTCAATTTGCAGCTCTCTTACGGGCGCTGTCAGGGAATTGTAATGTTGGGAAAGCTATGTTTGGATCGGCGTGGGGCGAGCCCCGTGTGCTATCTCGGAAGAAGGATTGATATCGTTGCGCATATTCGGGCGAAGAGCCGGCTGGCACCGCTGGCTGTCCGTTCTCTTGGTGACGGCATTGCTGAGCTCGCCAGGCATGGAGGCATTAGCTCGTTCGCATAGCAGTGTTCTGGTCGAAGATGCCGGTACCTTGCGGCCGCTGCGCGAGATTTACGCGGTCGTCGCGCGTGAAATGCCGGGAAAGGTGCTGCGAATCAAGCGGGTTCGCCGGGCTGGGCGTCAGGCTTATGCCGTGCGCGTATTGAAGCCGGATGGCAAACGTGGTGACATAGTGCTCGACGGTGCAACACTCGCCGTGATCGAGAGACGCTGAAAATGCGCATTCTGATTGCTGAGGATGAGCCCAGTATTGTGGCGGACATGCGCCGCTGCCTGGAGGACCAGCATTATGTCGTCTCGACCGTGAGCAACGGCGAGGAGGCTTGGTATCGCGGCGATATCGAGCATTTCGATCTTGTCATCCTTGATCTCGGACTTCCCAAGCTCGATGGCCTGACGGTGCTGCGACGCTGGCGTGCAGAACGCCGCGGTATGCCCGTCATCATATTGACGGCGCGAGACGGTTGGCGCGACAAGGTCGACGGCATGGATGCGGGCGCCGACGACTATCTGACCAAGCCTTTCCGCATGGAAGAACTTCTGGCCCGCGTGCGCGCACTAATGCGCCGCGCCGCCGGACAATCCTCTCCGATCCTTTCCAACGGCGTGCTGGAACTTGACACGCGCCAGCGTACGGTTTCGTTTCGTGGGCAGCCGGTCCAGGTGACGGCGCTCGAATATCGGCTCCTTGCCTATCTGATGCACAATGCCGGCACTGTGCTTTCCCGAACGCAGATCGCCGACAGCATCTATGACGAAGAGACGGAGCTTCTGTCGAACGCGCTTGAAGTGGTCGTCGCCCGCCTGCGCCGCAAGTTCGACGGCACTGTCATCGAGACGCGGCGCGGCCAGGGCTATATCATTCCGCGCGAGGCGCCGCCGTCATGACGCCGTTTTCGCTGCGAGGGCGGTTGCTGCTGGGTTCTGCGGTGGCAATCATTGTCGCAACCTTTCTGGCAGGGGTCGGCATCAATGCCATTTCCGGGCTGGCTGTCAGGGCGCTTGCCCTCTCCGAGATAGACGAGGAATTGCGCGTTCTTTTGGCCGCGGTCGATATCAATTCGTCCAACCAGCTCTTTCTCGACGATACGCCGACGGATTCTCGTTTCGGCATCCCGAATGGCGGTTTCTATTGGCAGGTCGGCCGCAACGGCAACGTGGAGCTGCGCTCGCAATCCCTCTGGGAGCAGAATCTGCCCTGGCTTCGTTCGCGCCCTCGCGATGCTGGCCGGGCAACGGATATGAAAGGACCGAACGGCAGCCATCTTCTTGCCGTCGAGCGCTCCATCTCCATCCCTTCGGCGACGGGCGATCAGATGGTCGATATCTTGATGGCGCTGGACAATCGCGAGCTCGCGCCCGCGCGCTGGCGTTTCTTCTACGCCATGGCGCCATCCCTGGGCGTGTTGTCAGCCGCTCTCATCGTGGCCGTCATTGCCTTTCTGAGATATGGATTGCGGCCGCTCAACGATCTGCGCGCGGCATTGATGGCGGTGCAGGAGCGATCCGCGCGCAAGATCACCGGCCAGTTTCCGCGCGAGGTCCAGCCTCTCGTCGACGATCTCAACGGCCTGCTCGCATCGCGTGAGACGCAGTTGACGCAGGCGCGAGCTCGCGCCGGCGATCTGGCGCATGGTCTGAAGACCCCGCTAGCAGCGCTTGAGGCGACCGCCCGCATTCTTTCGGAAGAGGGCATGTCGGAGCGGGCCGCGGCCATCCAGACGGAAGTCAGCCGGATGGAGGCGCAGATCAAGCGAACGCTGGCGCAAACCCGCGCGAGCCTTGCGGCTGCCCATACCGTCGGCGTCATGGATGCCAGCGCCGATCTCCAGAAGATCATCTCGGTCATGCGGCGCCTGTCGACCGAGCGGAAGATCGATTTCGAACTTATGGCGCCGACCGAGATGTGGCTGGCGATCGACGAGGCGGATTTTGCCGACATCACAGGTAATCTGATCGACAATGCCAGGAAATGGACAGCCGGGAAGGTCAAGGTTCGCCTGTCGCAGTTGCCCGAGGGGGTGGAGCTGTGCATCGAAGACGATGGCCCGGGTCTGCCCGAGGATGCGGAAATGGCTTTCATCCGCCGCGGCAGACGATTGGACGAAAGCATCGCCGGAACCGGCTTCGGCTTGGCGATCGCCAAGGATCTGGTTGAAGCCTATGACGGCAAGCTGACGCTCGCCCGTTCCAGTCTTGGGGGACTGTCCGTCACCGTCAATTTGCCGGCGCGGCTGGTCAAGGACAAGCAGGCGGCGCTGGAAAACTAGTTCGGCGCGGTCGGATTGGACTGGAAACAAGGACGGATATCGCCGGTGGCCGCCGGAGCGTAGTGAAGTCTTGAACTACGCGGCATTCATGACCGTACTAAGTTGAGATTGAACTCAAGTGCGCTCTGCATCGCGGCCTGAACTGCCGGTGCTAACGGAGTCTCGTTGCCGTTGAAAACGTGGCCGTGCTCGGCCATCAAGTCCAGTAGAAGGACACTCGTGTAAAGACGAAAAAGCCGGTCATCGGCTTGCCCAGCGTGCCGGAGCCACGCATCGACGTAGCTCACGGGGCCGCCATAGGCCATCAGCGCAGCCAATGTTAAAGCGGCAGGATAACGCGGATCGCCAAAGCAAAGATCATCGACGTCAACAATGCCGCTGAACGCGCCCTCAGGTGTGACAATTACATTCTTTGTCGTGGTGTCATGCAGGAAAGGTATCGCTTCAATCTTGTCGAGCTCTTCGCGTCGGATTGTTACCTCGTGTTCGACTGCGTCAACCAGCCCGACATCAAACCATCCGGCAGATCCGATCCGCCCTCGCGAACGAGCAAGATTGGTAAGCAACACTTGCGACCACACGCCGTGTGGCGCTTGTTCCGCTCGTGCGGCATATCCGTAGCGTCCTGCGGACATGGTTCTTGCTGTGATGGCCTGAGCATGCGCCACGCGTGAAGCAATCCTATCCAGCTTCTCTTCCGCAAGGTTGAAGATGACGGAACCCAGATCTGTGCCGGGAAAACGCTCTAGCAGAAGCCAGGGAAACTCCGCGTCAATATCTTCGGCCAGAATGGCTGGAAGCGGCACACCACCGGGCCGCAATAATCACGAAAGATAAACCGCACCGGCCATTTCGGCCCGAGCGGATGGATCGGCAATGCGCATAACGGCCGAAGGCCGGTCAGCGAACTGAAGATCGAAGACATAGTGCTGCGCGCCGGTAGTGAAGCGTCTAACAGTAACCGGAGTGCAACCAATGACCTCTGATACGATTGCAGCGGCAAGCCCAGCATCCGGCGTTCGCCGCGTCGGTATTTTCTGTTTCATGTATGAGTGGGCCCATGTCTGAAGCGGAACATCGGTTGCAAAATTCTCAACTTGCGATCGCCTTCAGGTATCTTTCCGCGGAGCGCTCCACCACGCGGCTGCCGTCGCTTTCGACCGTTCTGCCGGGGAATGCGCCATAGATCGCCTCGAAACGATAGGGTCGGACAGCTTCCGATATCGCCGTCACGGCCCTGGGCGCGAGGGGGATGAGATTTGGGTAGCTGCGCATGAAGCTGACGAATTTGCGGTCCATGGTCACCTGCATCGTGTCGCCGACGAAGAGAGCACCGCACCCGCCTTCGAGCCAGGGGCAATGGAGCACGGAACTGCCGTTGAAGTGGCCGCCGCACCGGATCATGGTCGCTCCGCCAATCGGCAGCGTCTCGCCTTTCCATAGACGTAGCACAGCACTCTGCCTTTGCACCCAGTCGCCATCGTCGGCGTGGATATGGATCGGCACTCCGCCGCAGGCGGCACTCCATTCGGTCATCGACGAATAGAAATGAGGGTGGGAGATCGCGATCGCGCTTAAGCCGCCCATGGCGGCAATCCGCGCCTTGCTGGCCTCGTCGATAAGGCTGAGGCAATCCCAGAGGATATTGCCATCAGGTCCTTCGATCAGAAAGGCGCGCTGGCCAATGCCGAAATGGGGCGCGATCTGCAGACTGTGAACGCCTTTGGCCTCTTCATTCCAGATTACCGCATGCCTCCGGCCGATATCCGCCATGTCGGTCCATTCCTGCCCCGATTGAGGTACGAACTGGCGCTCGTCCTCGCAGATCGGGCAGGTCGGCGGCGGTCTGTCGCCTTCGCCGAACTGTGCGCCACATGTGATGCAGATAAAATGCGTCATCTCGAATTCCTCGCCAGTCTGTCTTCTAGCCTGTGGCCGTAGGCCCGCCGCACGGCAAATGAAGGCTTTTGTGCTATATTGGCCAGACATTGGACGGATCAAAGCGAAAAGGCGAAGCAGCGATCCTCAAACAATCTCGTTGCAGACAGAAAATCGTCGTTTTCAGGCCGACCTTTCCCGGAAGTATGGATATTCGTAGTGATAGTGACAGAATTTATGACAATCTATCAGTATGATTTTTAATGTAAAAATTATTATCCTATCAGTTTTGTGACAATCTGGTCTTGCAAAAGGTGCAAAGACAAAGAAACATAGTCGGCTAATGAAAGTTTAGGTAATCGCGATATTGATGTCCGGCATTTATCCGGGCATCGCAGGCATATGGAGGACCACCATGGCGCTTATTTTCGGCCTCGTTGCTCTGGCCGGTCACATAGCCCTCTTGCTCTGGGGCACGCGCATGGTCCAGACCGGCATCCAGCGCGCCTTCGGCCCTGATCTGCGCTCCTTTCTCGGTCGTGCGCTCAGCAATCGGACGAAGGCGTTTTTTGCCGGGATCGGCGTCACCGCCATCCTGCAGAGCAGCACGGCTACCGGCCTGATGGCCTCCGGCTTTGCAGCCGGCGGTCTGGTGGACCTCGTGCCGGCGCTTGCCGTCATGCTGGGGGCCAATGTCGGCACGACGCTGATTGTCCAGGTGCTGTCTTTCGATGTTGCCGCCGCTTCGCCGGCGCTCATCCTTATCGGCGTGCTGATGTTCCGCCGAACCGCGAATTCGCGCGTGCACGATCTCGGGCGCGTCATGATCGGGCTCGGCTTCATGCTTCTGGCGCTGCATCAGCTTCTCGACCTGATGACCCAGTATGAGGGATCGAAGGCGCTCGCCTATGTCCTTGACGCGATTGCCTCAACTCCGGTGCTGAGCATGCTTCTGGCTGCGATCCTGACGTGGGCCGCCCATTCGAGCGTTGCCGTCGTGCTGCTCATCATGTCTCTCGCAAGCAAGGGGCTGGTCAGTGTCGATCAGGCTTTCGCACTCGTTCTCGGCGCCAATCTGGGCACTGCGATTAATCCACTCATCGAAGGGCAGTCGGGCGCCGATCTCTCCGTCAAGCGGCTGCCCATTGGCAACATGCTGACGCGTATTATCGGCGTTGTTGCGGTGATTGGCCTCTTGGAGCCGATCACCCGCCTGTCGGCGCTGGTCGATAGCGACAGTGCCCGCGCCGTTGCCAATTTTCACAGCGCTTTCAACGTCGTTCTGGCCGTGGTGTTCATGCCGTTGTTGCGGCCTTATGCCGATCTCTTGACCAAATTGCTGCCGCAGAAGATCAACGAGGCCGATCCGACACGCCCGAGATATCTCGATCCGGCCGCCAAGGAAACGCCTGTGGTCGCTCTCGGCGCGGCAGCACGCGAGGCGTTGAGACTGGTCGATGTGCTCTCGGAAATGCTTGCAGGCGCCAAATCCGCCTTGTCGGACACGGATCGAAAGGCGCTGACACGATTGCGCTCGCTGGACAATATCCTCGACAGCCTGAATACGGCGGTGAAGACCTATCTGACCTCGATCGATCCCGATGAGCTCGGCGAAGCCGACAGGAGGCGTCTGAACGAGATCCTGCTGTTCTCGATGAACATGGAACATGCCGGCGATGTGCTCGACCAGAACCTCCTGCCGCACCTGGCAAAACGCCTGCGCCGAGGTTTGAGTTTCTCGAAGGAAGGGCAGCTCGAACTGGCGACGTTGTTCGACCGGTTGCAGTCGAACCTGCAAACGACGGCCGCTCTGTTCATGACACAGAACGAGAGTGCCGCGCGCATGCTGGCGGACGAGAAGGTGATTTTCCGCAAGGCGGAGCGTGAGGGAACGGAAGCCCATTTCCAGCGCTTGCGTCAGGGCGGGATCGAGACGGCCGAGACCAGCTCGCTTCACCTCGACCTTTTGCGCGACCTCAAGCAGATCAATTCCCACCTCGTTGCCGCCGCCGCCTATCCCGTCCTGGAAGAGCGCGGCGAACTGCTGCAAAGCCGGACGCCGAGCCCGGTCCGGCAGGCGGCAGTGACGGCACATGACTAGAAAGACCTATCTCGGTCGTCTGGCGGACGAAGCTGAAAAGCTCTTTGCCGGCCGGTCGATCGAGCAATATGCTGCGATCTGTTACAGGCGCTCGCCCGCACGGAAGGATGTGCAAATCCTGCTCATCACGTCGCGCGACAGCGGCCGGTGGGTCATTCCCAAGGGATGGCCGATGGAAGGCAGGCTGCCGCATCAGGTCGCCGAACGCGAGGCCTGGGAAGAGGCCGGCGTCAAGGGAAAGGCCAGGAAGAAGAGTTTTGGCTATTATACCTATCTGAAGTCTCTCGATACCGGCGATACGGTTCCCTCCGTCGTTCAGGTTCATCTGCTTGAGGTGACGGGACTGGACGAGCGCTTTCCCGAGCGCGGTCAGCGCCAGCGGCAATGGTTCTCGCCCAACGAGGCGGCCGCCCGCGTTCGGGAACCGGAGCTAAAAAGCCTTCTGCGCAGGGTCGAGATCGCCCTCACGCCGGATCGGTGAAACAAGAAGCCCCGGCTTCCTCCATCCCAATTCGCCGCGACCAGACGGTGCAACATCCTCATGGGTGTCCCTGATTTATGCGTAAAGCGCATAAATTACATGTCTAAATCTCGTTTGCGGATGAATTCAAAAGCAACGTAACTTTTCCCCACTAGAAAATGGAAGCTCACCAACGAGCTCAGGGGATCGAAATTTGACCAACTCAGCGCCACTGGACGTGAATGCGCTTGTGATCGTGCCGCAGCGAAAGATCGGCACGAAGATCATGGCGGCAATCTGCATCATCCTTCTGCTTCTATTGGCGAGAGCCTTCTGGAAGGGCGACATCGCCTGGGAATATGTCGGACAGAACCTGTTCACCAGGGCCGTTCTGGCAGGGGTTGGCAACACGATCATCATGACCTTCTGCGCCATGATCGTCGGAATCGTCCTCGGCGTCATCGCAGCGATCATGCGCATGTCCGACAATCCGGTTCTGCGTAGCATTTCCGTCGGCTATGTCTGGCTGTTTCGCGGCACGCCGGCGCTGCTGCAGCTTCTCTTGTGGTTCAATCTCGCCCTGATCTTTCCGACGATCGGCATTCCGGGATTGTGGTCGATCCGCACCGTCGATGTCATGACGCCCTTCGTGGCCGCCCTTCTCGGCCTTGGCATTCAGCAGGGCGCTTATACAGCCGAAGTCGTGCGCGCCGGCCTTCTGTCAATCGACAAGGGCCAGATGGAAGCGGCGCAATCGATCGGCATGACGAAGCTTAGGGCAACGTTGAAGATCGTGCTGCCGCAGGCCATGCGCGTCATCGTTCCGCCGATCGGCAATGAAACCATCGGCATGGTGAAGCTGACGTCGCTTGCCAGCGTCATCCAATATTCCGAGGTGCTGAAAAACGTCGAGGATATCTACTACGTCAATTCGCGCGTCATCGAACTGCTGATCGTTGCCGCGATCTGGTACATGATCGTCGTCACCGTGCTCAGCATTGCGCAAATCTACATCGAGCGGCATTTCTCCAAGGGCTGGGGCCGGCGTGATGCGAGCGCCCAGCAGGCAGCCAACCAGGCTCTGGTCGGGGAGGCTTCCTGATGGACGCGATCATCAAGGCACACGGCCTGCAGAAGTATTTCGGCACGTTTCACGTCCTGAAGGACATCGATTTCGAGATCAGGAAGGGCGAACTGGTCTGCATCATCGGGCCTTCCGGCTCGGGCAAGAGCACCTTCCTGCGCTGCATCAACCAGCTGGAACAGATCGACGGCGGCTATGTCACGGTCGAGGATGAGATCGCCGGCTATCGCCGCGAGGGCAACAGGCTGTTTCATCTGCCGGATCGCGAGATCGCCCGCCAGCGTCAGTCCGTCGGCATGGTCTTCCAGAAATTCCATCTTTTCCCGCATCGCACCGTCCTGCAGAACATCATCGAAGGTCCGGTCGGTGTGCAGAGGCGGCCCAAGCAGGAATGCATCGCCGAGGCGCGCATTCTCCTGCAGCGTGTCGGCCTCGCCGACAAGGCGGGCGCCTATCCGGGCGAGCTGTCCGGCGGCCAGCAGCAGCGCGTCGCCATTGCCCGCGCGCTCGCCATGAAACCGAAGGCGATGCTCTTCGACGAACCGACCTCGGCGCTTGATCCCGAGCTCGTCGGCGAAGTCCTCGGCGTCATGAAGGAACTTGCCGCGTCAGGCACGACGATGATCGTCGTCACGCATGAAATCGGCTTTTGCCGCGAGGTCGCCGACCGTGTCGTCTTCATGGATGCCGGCATGATCGTCGAGACCGGGACGCCCAGCGACATATTGGAAAACCCCAGGAATCCCAGAGTGAAGAACTTCATCTCTGCGGTGCTTTAACAACAAAAGAACCTGAAGAAAGATCATCAGAGGAGAATTGCATGAAACTCATTCGTCTCGCCGCCTCAGTAGCCCTGCTGTCGCTTGCGGCCACCGCCGCCTCCGCGGATTCAAGCCTGAACCTGATCAAGGATGGTGAGCTCCGCATCATGACCAACCCGATCTATCCGCCGATGGAGTTCGTCAATCCGGACACCGGTACGATCGATGGTTTCGACGTCGATCTGGCGAACGCGATCGCCAAGAAGCTCAACTTGACGACCGTCTTCGTGACCTCGGCTTTCCAGGAATTGCAGAGCGGCCTTCAGACCGGCCGCGCCGACATGATCATCTCCGGCATGAGCGACAACGTGAAGCGCCAGGCCGCCATGGACTTCGTCGACTACATCACCAGCGGCCCGATCCTCTTTACTGTCAACGCCAATGCCGGAACCTACAAGCAGGCGAGCGATCTTTGCGGCAAGACGGTTGCCGGAAGCCGCAGTACCTCCTTCGGCGATAACGTCAAGGCCTGGAGTGCCACCAATTGTGAAGGCAAGGGCAAGCCGGCCATCAAGTTCGAGGGGACCGCGGATTCGAATGCAGCCCGTCTTGGCATGAAGCAGGGCCGCTATGACGCCGTCGTGCAGGGCATCGAAACGATCGCCTACCAGATGCGCGTCGAGCCAAACACCTATACGCTCGTTGGTGAGCCGCTGCTCAGCAACGATACCTTCGGCATAGGCTTCAAGAAGGATCATACCGCGCTTCGCGATGCGGTTGCCGGCGCTCTCGACGCACTGATCAAGGACGGCAGCTACGATGAGATCCTCAAGAAGTGGGGCCTCGTCCACAATGCCGTTCCGAAGGCCGTCATCAACGGCGTCAAGTAACACTTAGAAGAAGCGCCGCGGTCACAGCGGCGCTTCCTTAATCCCATTGCATGCAGCCATCGGCCGGGGCGCCTCAGCGCCCACGGGTGGATGGTTGCGCCCCAAAACACCTCAAGACGCATGCAGAGTCCCATGACTGCGAAGAATGCAACCAAATCGGCGAAACCAAGCCTGTGGCCGAAAGGCCGGCAATCGGCTGTGGCGCTTGCCTTTGATGTCGATGGCCCGACGGGCGATGCGATGCTCGACGGCTCGCTGCTCTCCAACCCGCGCTATTTCACGCAGGGCGCCTATGGCCCGTGGCGGGCGCTGCCGCGGCTCCTCGATCTTCTCGCGGCCTACGGCCTCAAGGCGACTTTCTTCGTGCCGACCTGGGTGGTCGAACATTGGTCGTCGCAATGCGAACGCATCCTTCGGGATACCCATGAGATTGCCTATCACGGCCATTATCACGAGGTCTTCATCGACTGCGGCTACCAGCAGCAGCTCGATATCATGGGTCGATCCCGTGATATCTTCCAAAGCAGATTGGGTGTCTCGCCCGTCGGCTTCCGCACGCCCTCGGGCGACTGGAGCGACGAGACGGCGCAATTGCTGCACGAGTTCGGCGTCATCTATTCAAGCTCGATGCGCGGCGACGACCGGCCTTACTTTCATACCACGCCGCGCGGGCGCGGCCTGGTCGAGATTCCGGGGCGTTGGGATATCGATGATTATACCGCGCTCGCCTATACCGAAGAGCCTGATTTTCCCATCGGTCTCGACCGCATCTCGGGCTACGCCGATGTTCAAAAGAACTGGTGCGCCGAATTCGAAGGCTATCACCGCGAAGGGCTCTGCTGGACGACGATCCTGCACCCGAAGGTCTGCGCCAAGCCCGGCCGGCTCGCGATCCTTGAAGGCCTGTTTAAAGCGATCACCGCCCATGGCGACCGCGTCTGGGCAACGCATTGCGCCGAAATCGCAAAATGGTGGATCGTACAACATTCGGAGACTGCCGCATGACTAGCACGGCTTCTGAAGGCTTCTGGCCAGAGGGCAAGAGATGCGCGGCCATTGTCTCCGTGATCTTCGATGACGGGCTCGATGCAGTCGCGCAGGCGCCGGACCTCAAAGGACGCAGCAAGAGTTTTTCCGTCTGGCAATATGGCGCAACACGCGGCGTCGAGCGCCTATGCAACGCCTTTGCCGATGCCAGCATATCCACGAGCTGGTTCGTGCCCGGGATCGTCGCGGAGAAACACGAAGAATTGCTGCGCGATGTCGTGTCGCCGCGCCATGAGATCGAAAGCCATGGCTGGGATTTCGAGCGCTACGAAGCCATCTCCGCGCCCGAAGCCGTCGATCTGCTGAAGCGCAGCCGCGAGAGGCTGAATGCGATCGCATCGAATGACGTCTCCGGCTTCCGGCTTCCGGCTGGCAACTGGCCGCGCCACTTCGATCGTCTACTTGTTCAGGCCGGCTATTCCTGGTCGGCGTCGTTGAATGGCGACGACGTGCCTTACAGCCATTCCTCGTCGGTGGTGGAGATCCCGGTCCATATCGAGCTTGAGGACCGGCCCTATTTCCAGTTCAACTTCACCCCGGCCTTTCCCAAAGGGCAAAGCCGTATCCCGTCTTATGAGGCGGTGCTCAGCAACTGGATCGCCGAGTTCGATGCCTATCGCAAATACGGCCTTTGCTACGTCATCCAGCTTCGCCCGGAATGGACCGGCACGCCCGGGCGGATCGCGCTTGTCGAAGCCTTGCTTGCTCATATCACCAGCTTCGACGACGTGTGGCTGGCGACGGCTGCAAACGTAGCCCGCTGGCACGCCGGCAAGGGCCTTGCTGCACCGGGCGACCACCCGATCAATGTCTATGAAGCCTATGTCGATGAGGAACGGTTCCGTGAGCGATAATCTGACACAGGCGCTGGCGGAGCTTGTCTGCTCGACCAGCTATGAAGCCTTTCCGCCAGAGACCATCCATAAGGCGAAGCTTCATATTCTCGATACGCTGGGTGCTGCGATCGCCGGTTCGGCATCCCGCGAAACTGACGCCGTCGTCGCAATGCTCGGTATCCAGGCCGGAACCGGATCTTCCCTGATCTGGGGCCGATCGATTGCGTCGGACGCGAGAACGTCGGCTTTCGTCAACGGTGTTTCTGCCCATGCCTACGAGCTTGACGACAGCGGCGGCTGCGATCATTCCGGTGCAGTCGTCCTTCCAGCCGTGCTCGCCGCGCTTGGCGATCACAAAGGGCCAGTTGGTGGTCGCGACCTGTTGCGTAGCGTCCTGCTCGGCTACGAGATCGGCCGGCGCGTGCTGGAAGCCGTCGGCGGATATGAAGAGCATAATGGTCTCGGCTGGCATTCGACGGGGACGTGCGGTGCATTCGGTGCTGCCGCCGCCGTTGGCAGTTTGGTGAAGCTCGATGCGACTGCGATGGCCTCCGCGCTCGGCACGGCCTGCTCCTTTGCCGGCGGCACCTGGGCGTTCATCCACAATGGCAGCTCGACCAAGAAGCTCCATGCCGGCCGCGCCGCCGAAGGCGGGCTGATGGCTGCCTATCTCGCACGACATGGGTTCGAAGGCCCCGATAGTGTCTTCGAGCTGGAGCGCTGGGGCAGCTTTTTCGCGACCTTCGGTGCCGGCAAAGGCGATCCGCAGGCGCTCGTCCGCGACTTCGGCGATTATTGGCGGCTCAATCGCTGCTCCATCAAGCCGCATGCCACCTGCCGCGGGACGCATGCAGGGATCGATGCGCTTGACCTGATGCTGCAGGACCGTGGCCTTGCGCCCACCGATATAGTCGCCATCGAGGTGGATATCAGCGGTTTCCAGTACGGCATGTGCGGCGGGAAGGTCATCTCATCCCGCGCCCAGGCGCAGATGAGCCTGCCCTATGCGCTGGCGGCGCGGCTGCGTTATGGCAAGGTGTTTCTGGCCGAGCTTGAGGAGGCCGCATGGTCGGCCGCCGAGATCGGACCATTGATGGAGCGCATCACGGTGCGCATCGATCCCGCCTTGAAGGACGAGGATGAACCGGCGATCACCATCGTGACTGCCGCGGGCGAGCGACATCGGCTCGTTGTCGAATTTCCACTCGGGGGACCGCAGAACCCGCTTAGCGATGAAAGGCTGATCGGCAAATATGCCGCGCTCGCCGGCATGGTGTTGCCGGCTTCAAAGGTCGACGTTCTCAGCGACTACGTTCTCGATCTCGAAAATCAGACCGACGCCCGCAGCCTGCTTGCGCTGCTTCAATAAAGGATGCGCCCGGAGGAGGGTGGCATTCGTTCAAAAGGGAAGACCGCGATGAGAAACCAGAAAGAAGCCACATGGTCCCCGCTGTTCAAGGAGGCCGTCTCCAGGGATTTCGAGAGCTTTCACGAATGCCTTGATCAGGACAAGCGCATAGCCCTGCACGATGTTACCGGTTCCAAGGTCCATGCCGAGATGCTGGCCCGCGCTGGCATTCTGACTGCCGGGGACAACGCGCAGATCCAGACTGGCCTCGACCAGGTGGCGGAAGAAATGCGCTCCGGCACCTTCGAGTGGAAGACGGAGCTTGAGGACGTTCATACCAATGTCGAGGATCGGCTGATCGCGCTGATCGGCGATGCCGGCAAGAAGCTGCACACCGCAAGATCGCGCAACGATCAGGTGGCGACGGACATTCGTCTCTATGCGCGCGAGCAACTGGATCTTCTTGTTGATGATCTAAAGACGCTCATCGGCGCCTTCGTCGACCTTGCCGAGAAACACGCCGATGCGATCATGCCGGGCTTCACCCATCTGCAGGTGGCGCAGCCCGTGACCTTCGGTCACCATCTCATGGCCTATGTCGAAATGTTCCTGCGCGATCTCGATCGTGTCGGCGCGGCGCGCGAACGCCTCAACGTTTCACCGCTTGGTGCCGCAGCGCTCGCAGGCACCGGCTATCCGATCGATCCCGAATACAGCGCCTCCAAGCTTGGTTTCTCTACGTCCTTTGCCAACTCGCTCGACGCCGTTTCCGACCGTGATTATGTCGTCGATGTCTGCAGTGCCGGCTCGATCATCATGGGGCACCTGTCGCGCTTCAGCGAGGAAGTCATCCTCTGGTGCACGCCGATGTTCGATTTCATCGAAGTGGGCGACCAGTTCTGCACCGGCTCCTCGATCATGCCGCAGAAGCGCAATCCGGATCTTGCGGAGCTTGTGCGCGGCAAGGCCGCCCGCGTCATGGGCAATCTCGCCTTTTCGGCTGCGCTGATGAAAAGCCAGCCGCTCGCTTTCAATAAGGACCAGCAGGAATCGAAGCCGCCGCTCACCGATACGCTCGAGACCGTCCGCGCTGCGGTCAGCGTCACGGCGCAGATGATCCCGACCATCACGGCCAAGCATGCAAAGATGCTCGCGGCTGCCAATCAGGGCTATTCCACGGCAACCGATCTTGCCGATTACCTCGTCCGCGCCGGTCTGCCGTTTCGCGATGCGCACCACGCCGTGGCCGCGATCGTCGGTGCTGCCCGCGACAAGGCGCTGCCGACGCTTTCGGAGCTTTCGCTCGCCGACATGCAGGCCTTTGCGCCTGGTATTCGCGAGGATGTCTTCGAGGTGCTGACTGTCGAGGGTTCTGTCGCCAGCCGCGATCACAAGGGCGGCACAGCGCCGCGAAGGGTCCGGGAAGCCATCGAGACGGTGCGCCGCGCGATCGCCTGAGTGCCGTCGGTTGCCATTCCATCCACATGCTTTAATGCTTGCTGCTCGAGACAGCAGCGGAGAAGCCGGGTAGGGTATGGAGCCGAGGTTCGATCACAACAGACTACCGCCGCTGCAGACGCTGCAAACCTTTTCCGTTGTCGCGGAAACGGGCAGTTTCACGGCGGCGGCGGCAGAACTCAATCTCAGCCAAAGTGCAATCAGCCGGCAGGTGCAGCAGCTTGAGCATTATTTCGGCTGCAGCCTGTTCGAGCGCCACACCCGCAAGGTGGCGCTGACGGAACGCGGCATGGCGCTGATCCCGATCGTCGACGGCCTGCTCGCCTCGTTGAAGACCTCGTTCGAGGCAACGCGAACGACGGTGCGCTCTCTGACTATTCGCATGCCGCCGACCTTCGCGCGCAAATGGTTCCTGCCTCGCCTGCCGGATCTTCATAGCCATCATGAAGACCTGAACATCAATATCGATACCGCCTGGTTCCTGCGGCCGACCTTTTCGGTCGGCGATATCGACATGTTGATTACCTACGGCAATGGCCATTGGCCCGGCATGGACGTACTGCCGCTATTGCGGGAGCAGCTGACGCCGATGTGCTCGCCGCAATTTCTATTCAGGCTCGGTGATCCGCCCGAGGTGAAGAACCTGCAGAACTGCGTCCTGCTGCACTCTAATCCGCGCCATAGCGACTGGACGCTCTGGCTGCAAGCCGAAGGCGCCTATTCGTTCCAGGCCTCTCGTCATCAGGTCTTTGACACGCAGGATTTCGCGATGACCGCGGCTGCGAGCGGCTATGGCGTAACGATGGGCGATCTCGTGTTTTCTCGACAGGATCTGGAGAGCGGCGAGCTGGTCGCTCCTTTCGAGCGGATCATCGACAGCGGCTACGGCTATTATGCGCTTTGGCCGGCAAGAGCCGAAGCGCGCCAGAAGGTGCGGGCCTTTTCCGATTGGCTCGGGCACGCTTGCAATGCAACTGCCGACGGCTTTGGGGGCGATCGGACCTGACGTTTAAAGGAAGGAAGCGGCGGCGAAATCAGAGACTTGCCGACAGCGCTTCATCCAGATTGCCATCGCGCGTTTTGCAGTCGAGTTCCGTAAGTTGATACGGAGCGATGGCTGATCGAGATAACGCGCCGAGATGATGACCGCCTTCATAGGCGTTCCATCGATCGCGTTGCTTATTGCGCAGATGACAGGAAAATCAAAGCTTCCCATGGCCGTAGGATTTTGATGGCTTCCATCTGCTCGGCGGCGTCATCGTAATTGCTCGATACGAGCTTGAGACCCGGCGACGCATAGGCACCACCGTTGACGGCTGCCGGTTCGGAGGAGAGATTGGCAAGCATGACTGCACGCTCGTCGCCGAGCGTGCGGATGATGATATAGAGCTGCGGGTCGTCGAGCGCTTCGAGCTTTGAACTGCCATAGGCGATCACGTCGTGCTCGTGTCGGAGCGCGATCAACTGCCGGTAGTGATGCAGCACCGAATGCGGATTGAGCTTTTCGGCCTCGACATTGATCGTCTTGTAATTGGGATTGATGGCCATCCAGGGTTTGCCAGTCGAAAAGCCGGCATTGACGCTTGCATCCCATTGAACCGGGCTGCGGGCATTGTCCCGCGCCATTGGCCTGATGATGCGCATCAGTGTCTCCGGATCCTGCTCGGGAGCGGCTGCCATACGCGAAAAGTAATAGTTGCGCGACTGGATATCGAGAAGATCGTCGATGGTTTTCAGCTCGGGATTGGTCATGCCGATCTCCTCGCCCTGATAAATGTATGGGGTGCCTCGATGCATATGCAGAACCGTGGCGATGGCCTTGGCCGATTGAACCCTGTACTGGTTGGTATTGCCCCAGCGCGATAGCGCGCGCGGCTGGTCGTGATTGTTGAAGTAGAGGCTGTTCCAGCCGGCGTCGGCCAAGCCATCCTGCCAGTGTCCCATGACGGCTTTGAGCTTACCGAGCTCCAGCGTCGTCGGTGCCCAGCGCGTCGCGCCGATCTGATCCACCTGCATATGCGCGAACTGGAAGACCATGTTGAGCGCGCCGGTTCGCTCGTCAGTCAGCGCCTTCGCATGATCGACGATCGCCTGCGGCGTTTCGCCGACAGTCAGCAGCACTTTGTCGCGACCGTCGAACACCTCGCGGCGCATTTCGCTCAGGAACTCCAGCAGCCGCGGGCCGTGGATATAGTGCTGCCTGCCGTCGCTCGATGCATCTGTGCCGATCGCGTCGGGAAGGCCGTCGACCTTGGAGATGAAGTTGATGACATCCATGCGGAAACCATCCACGCCGCGATCCAGCCACCAGCGCATCATCTCGTAGACGGCCTGACGCAGTTCGGGGTTCTCCCAATTGAGATCCGGCTGCTTGCGCGAGAAGAGATGCAGGTAGGACTGGTCGGTCACCTCGTCATACTCCCAGGCCGAACCTGAAAAGCGTGACTTCCAGTTGTTTGGGGCCGAGCCATCCGCCTTGCGGTCCCGCCAGTAATACCAGTCGCGCTTGGGGTTATCGCGCGAGGCGCGGGATTCGGCAAACCAGGGATGTTCGTCCGACGTGTGGTTCACGACCAGATCCATCAGCAGCCGCATGTCGTGTGCATGTATTTTCTCGATTAGTTCGTCGAAATCGGCGAGTGAGCCGAACAGCGGATCGATGTCGCGATAATCGCTGATATCGTAGCCATTATCATCCTGCGGCGAGGGATAGACGGGCGAAAGCCAAATGACATCGACGCCGAGCCACGCAAGATAATCGAGGTGGTTGATCAACCCGCGCAGATCACCGATACCGTCGCCATTGGCGTCGGCAAAGCTCCTTGGATAGGCCTGATAGACGACAGCGCGTTTCCACCAGGCCGCGGTTGCAAGTGTCGTTTCGGGAGGCGCGGAGGAAGTTGGGACGGACATGGTTTCTCCAGTCGTTCACTCGTGACGTCAAGTGTATCCGATTCCCCGCTGGTCAAGGGTCTGCGACGATCCGTTCCGCGATTGCGATCGGTGTGCAGGCTCATCTGTGGTGTCGATGCGATGGATTTTGTCATGTCAGGCGGGCTAGGCTTCGACACCCTGCTGCCGTGCTCACGCAGGCCCCGTCAGAGCGAGACCTCGACCCGCTCCCAAGCAGCCGACAGATGCCGCTCTATGATTTCGGACAGGCGAGCCGCATCCCGGGCTTCCAAAGCCGCGATCATCTCTTCATGCTCGGAGACAGCCTTGGCCCAATTCTCTTCGCCCTCATGGCTGACGAAGCGCATTCGTTTCAGGCGCCCCTGCAGCATGCCGTGGGTATAGGCCAGCGGCTCGTTGTCGGAGAGGGCCACGATGGCCGAGTGAATGCTCTGATTTAGCTTGTAGTATTCCATGCGCCGATGCTTGCGATAGTGGCCAAGCATCTCTTCGTGCAGGGATCGGATATGGGCGATCTGCTCGTCGGTGGCGCGCTTGCAGGCGATGTCACCCGCCAGAACCTCGAGGGTCTTGAGCACAAGCAGCATGTCCCTGAGATCCTTGGCGCTGAACTGGCGCACGACAGCCCCCCGGCTCGGTACGAGCTCGACAAGTCCCTCGCTCGCGAGGAATTTTATCGCTTCGCGCAAGGGTGTGCGGGACACGCCGAGCCGTTGGCCCATCAGGGTTTCATGGATGCGGGAACCGGGCGGCAGCTCGCCCTCGATGATCATGTCGCGCAGCCGGTTGACGATTGCGTCGTGAAGCGACATGCGGGCAATCGGCCCGGACCCGCTCGCCAATGCATCCATCACGCTCGAAAGCGGATCGGAGCCTGCAACCATGTCCATCCCCTGGTCTTCAAAAGTAACGACGTTGTTCTGGACGTATCTTTTCCACCCATGACTGTCCAGCCCGGGATCGCCGACGAGTAGCCTTTTTACATTTTGTATTCTGTATACAGAATACTTGACGCTGTCCCGTCGCTTCGATAGCGTCACTTCATTCACGCCAGATCGGGTAGCCAAAATGAATGACATGCGCGCGGCTCATCGTCCCCTCATCGCACTTGCCATGGGAGACCCCGCAGGCGTCAGCCCCGAATTGGCAGCCCGACTGCTTGTTTCCGAACGGGTGCACCAAGCCGCGCGGCTGGTGGTTATCGGCGACCGCCGTATTCTGAACGATGGAGCGGTGGTTGCGGGTGTAATCCCCGAGCTGCAGCCGGTGTCCTTGAGTGATATCAGCCGGCAGGCAGTGACAGCGCATGCCTTCGTGGACCTCGGCAATCTGGCGCCTGTCGATGTGCGCAGAGGGGAGGCGGCTCTCATCGGAGGGCGCTTTGCCATTGAAAACTTCCGCAATGCCCTCGAACTTGGCCGTGACGGCAAAGTGGATGCGGTATGCTTCACGCCCTTCAACAAGAAGGCCATGCGCCTTGCCTATCCGGGCTATGACGACGAAATTCGCTTCATCGCCGATGTGCTGCAGTTCCCGCAGAAGATGCGGGAATTCAACGTGCTGGAAAAGATCTGGAATGCGCGCGTGACGTCGCATATTCCGCTTTCGGCCGTTGCCTCCCACATGTCGCAGGAAGCCATTCTTGCGGAACTCGATCTTACGCGGAGATGCTTGGTCAAGGCCGGGATCGCCGAGCCCAAGATCGCGGTAGCCGGGCTCAATCCGCATGCCGGCGATGGCGGCAGCTTCGGTATGGAGGAAATCGACATCATCGAGCCCGCCGTCATCCAGAGTGTTGAGATGGGCTGGCAGGTCGAAGGACCGTTTCCTGCCGATACCGTATTCCTGACGGCGTTGAAAGGCGGCTTCCACGCAGTTCTAACCATGTATCACGATCAGGGTCAGATCGCGATGAAGATGATGGGTTTCGATCGCGGCGTGACAATGCTCGGTGGATTGCCGTTCCCTGTCTGCACACCCGCGCATGGTACAGCCTATGATATTGCCGGCAAGGGCATCGCCAATGTCGGCGCCAGCGAGGAGGCCGTCTTGCTTGCTGCGCGGATGGTTGCGCAAGGCGAGGCGAGCGCCGCCTGACCTCCCGGAACCGCCAGCCCCAACGTTCGGATCTGGCGATTTGCCGTACCTGACGCCAAACCTCGCGAGCGATTCTGGTTCCTGGCGAACAAAATCACCTTGAGGCCTTGATAAATCGATTGGCTACAGCTGTCTCATCGAGCGTGGGGCTGCGTCATCAAAAGTTCCTTTGACCCCATCGTGAAAGCCATCGTGTAGGGAGGAAGGCAGCCAAACGCTGTCATTACCCATTGGATTGCGGGAGGTGCTCCGAAATACCGAGTTCTCGCATGGATCTGTCGAAGATAAAAACACTGATCGATTTTGTTGGACGATCCAACGTTACCGAGCTCACGGTAACGGAAAAGGATGTTACGGTTCGGATCTTCCGAACGCTCAATCCGACGGATTCGTTTCCTTCAGCGCAGATGGCTGCCAGCGTAGCAACTGGTCGCGCTGAACAAGGCTGCGATATTTCAGAAAAGTCGCAAGGCACCGCTGTGACCGTGAAGGCGCCGATCTTCGGTGTCTTGCACCGGGCACCAGCACCCGGGCAGGAGCCTTTCGTCAAGGTTGGCGACGCGGTGGAGGAGGGGCAGACGCTCTTCATCATCGAAGCGATGAAGGTCTTCAACAAGATCGCGGCCCCGCAGGCTGGCCGCATCAGGCACCTTACCGAAATAGATGGCGGTGAAGTCGAGACGGGCGAAGTCCTGGCGGAGATCGCGTAGTGGCGGAAGCTCTCGACAAGGCGGGTCGACGTTTCGATACGGTCCTGATCGCAAATCGCGGCGAAATTGCTGCGCGAATTCAGCGGGCCTGTAGCGAACTCGGCCTGAAGACGGTCGCGATCTGCTCCGAAGCCGATAGGCGGGCGCCTTACGGCAAGACCGCTGACACCTTTCTGTGCATCGGTCCCGCGAACGCGACCGGCAGCTATCTCAATCAAGATGCGATCCTCCTTGCCGCACAGCTGACCGGGGCGGGTGCGATCCACCCCGGCTACGGGTTTCTGTCCGAGAATGCTGCTTTTTCCGAAGCTGTGGAGAAAGCCGGCCTCGCATTCATCGGCCCCGAAGCCTCCTCAATCGCCACCATGGGCGACAAGATAGCGGCGAAGCGGGCAATGATTGCTGCAGGCGTCCCTTGCGTGCCCGGTCCTGATACGTCTCTTCCGGATGATCCGGCTTCGGTCGAGCGGACCGCCCAGGAGATCGGTTATCCCGTGATCATCAAGGCCGCCGGCGGCGGAGGCGGCAGAGGGATGCGGGTAGTTCCCGACGCAAGCGAGCTGCATGAGGCCATTGCCCTGACGCGGGAGGAGGCCCGTCAGGCTTTCGGCTCGCCGGCGCTCTACATGGAGAAGTTCCTCCAGCATCCGCGTCACATCGAAATTCAGGTGCTCTGCGATATCTACGGCAATGCCGTCTGGCTCGGGCATCGTGATTGCTCGATGCAGCGCCGGCATCAGAAGGTCGTGGAAGAGGCCCCGGCGCCCGGGATTTCTTCGGAAGTGATCGAGCCTGTCGGTCTGGCCTGTGTGGAAGCCTGTCGGCAGATCGGCTATCGCGGCGTCGGAACCTTCGAGTTCCTTTACGAAAATGGGGCTTTCTATTTCATCGAAATGAATACGCGTCTGCAGGTCGAACATCCCGTTACTGAGACGACCAGCGGGATCGATATCGTCCAAGCACAGATAATGGTCGCCCAGGGTCTTCCCCTTGAAATACGCCAGGACGATGTGGCGTGTGCCGGCCATTCCTTCGAATGCCGCATCAATGCCGAGGATTCCGAAAGTTTCCTGCCTTCGGCAGGCACGATCTCCGATCTGGCACTGCCGGAAGGGTCGGATATCCGAGTCGATACCCATATTCACGCCGGCTATCGGGTTTCGCCCTATTATGACTCACTGATCGCCAAGTTGATCGTTCATGCGCCTACCCGGGCAGAAGCCATGGCCAAAATGCGCGAGGCGCTTGCTGCCACAAGGATAAAAGGGATTTCCACCAACCTGCCGTTACTGCGCACGTTGTTCGAGGATGAAGGGTTTGCCCGCGGCGAGACAGATATTCACTATCTGGAGCAATGGCTTCGGCAGAGGAGGGCGGCATGAGTGTGATCGACTTTAGCGATCCTTCGACCATCGCGGCTCTGGCTGATGCGCTGACGGCGGCAGGCGTCGATGGCATAGAAATTTCGCGACCGGGCGGCAATCTGCGCATCGTCGTCTCGAAGGCTGCGGGCGCCCAAATCAAGCTGACGGGAAATGCGCAGCCCGAGCCGGCGATACCGATGGCGATCATCAAAGCGCCAATGGCGGGTCACTTCTATCCATTGCATCCTTCGGATTCCGATGCAGCCGAGCGTCTGCCTCGCAGGGTCTCAAACCGGGATGTGATCGGCTTTATTCGCATTAGTTCCGTTCTGCTTCCCATTCCCGCCGGCAGATCCGGTTCGCTGGCCAGGCAATTGGTGGAGCCCGAAACCCTGGTCGGATTCGGTGATCCCCTGTTCGAAATCGAGCCGCTGCCATGATTGCTACGTCGAACACTATCACCTCGTCGCGCGAAATCGTTCCCGCCGCCAAGGGCCGGGCACGGATTTCCTGCATCGGCACGCGATCTTTCCTGCTGGAAGCGCCGGGCGAATTCGATTTGCCCGCGCAGCGGTGGATCTGGGCTTTGGCACAGACGGTAAGAGGTTGGGCCGATATAGCGGAAGTGATCCCCGGAATGACCAATCTCCTGGCGATCCTCAAGGAGACGCCGGAAGACCCCGAGCTGGTCACGCTTCGGCTTCTTGAGGCATGGAACAACGCCGAGAGCCTGGACCTCGCGGGAAAAGTCATCGAAATCCCGGTTCATTATGGTGGCGCCTATGCAATCGATCTTCCCGCCATCTGCGATTTTTGCGGCTTGAGCGATCGCGAGGTCGTGCGCCTGCATCACGAGGCGAGCTACCGCGTCTTCGCCTTGGGGAGCGCTCCCGGTTTCGGCTATCTACACGGGCTCGATCCGCGCATCTATATGCCACGCAAGACCGTTCCATCGCTCAGGATGGAGAAGGGCAGCGTCACGATCGGTGGAATGCAGACAGGTGTTGCGATGCTGACTGGCCCGAATGGCTGGAATTCCCTCGGCCACGCCGAGCTGCAGATGTTCGATCCGACCTCAGCGACGCCTGCTTTGATGATGCCCGGCGATATCGTCCGCTTTCTGCCGGCAAGGATCGAGCTATGATCGAGATCATTGAAACCGGCCCATTCAACACGATCCAGGATCTCGGTCGTCCCGGCTATCGCGACATCGGCGTCACGGCCAGCGGCGCGATGGACCCTCTTGCGGTGAAGATCGGCAATATCCTCGTTGGCAACCACGACGATGCGGCTGCGATAGAGGTTCAGACCTTTCCGTTCAAACTGCGCTTCGAGACGGGCGGCGTCTTTGCCGTCACGGGTGCGGATGGCAGCCTCGTACTGGACGGACGAGAGCTGATTGCCTGGTGCACTCACGTCGCCGAGCCGGGCCAGATCCTCGAACTGAGGCAGCCGCATAGGTTAGCGCGTGCTTACATCGTCTTCCGCGGAGGGCTGGATGTGCCGGTTCTCATGGGCTCGCGCAGCACGTCCCTGCGCGGCGGCTTCGGCGGCAATGCCGGTCGCGCGCTCATCAAGGGCGACCGGATTGAATTTGGCACATCCGCCGATGCGCTCTCCCTGCCGGCAAGTGGTCTTGCCGTTGTCGAGCCTGCGATCGCCTTGCGCGACTTTTTCCCGGCCATGATCGACGGAGCATTACCGATCCGCGCGATACCGGCCGGTGAACATGAGCTGTTTGCCGCCGATGGCGAAACCTTCTGGAACCAGAGCTGGAGGATATCGTCGAGCAGCGACCGCACCGGCTATCGCCTGTCCGGGGAACCGATCAAACCGACGGCGACGGTCGAGATGCGCTCGCATGGCGTCGTGCCCGGCGTGATCCAGGTTCCGCCCGCCGGCGAGCCGATCATTCAGATGAGCGATGCCAATACCGCGGGTGGCTATCCCAAGATCGCCGGCGTCATCGAATGCGATCTGTGGCGACTTGGCCAGGCTCGGATCGGCACCCGGCTCCGCTTCGTCCGCTCGACGCATGCGGAGGCGCGCGCGGTTGAACAGGCCGTGGCCCGCTATGTCGGGGACGTCAGACGGACGTCGCAAATGGTCAAGCGTGCCTTGAAGGCGATGGCCTGATCGCAACGGCAGAGACGAAGAGGAGGAAGCGGTGAAAATCGATCTGAATTCCGACATGGGCGAAGGTTTCGGTCCTTATCGGCTATGCGATGACGAAGCGATGATGAAGATCGTGTCGTCGGCCAACATCGCCTGCGGTTTTCATGGGGGTGATCCGGAAACGATGGCGCGCATGGTGCGTCTCGCAAAGGAGAACGGCGTGGGTATCGGCGCGCATCCGGGCCTGCCGGACCGATCCGGCTTCGGTCGGCGCGAGATGCCGTTCCAGCCGGACGAGCTTCGGCAGCAGATGCTTTATCAGCTCGGCGCGCTGATTGCGATCGCAAGGAGCGAGGGCATGACCGTTGGACATTTCAGCTTTCATGCGGCCATGGGCAATATGGTCAACCGCGATGCGGCGCTCGCCGATCTGATGATGAATGCCATCTCCACGGTCGATCCGCGTCTGGTCGTCTTCGTGACGTCGGGCAGTGAAATCGAAAAGGCGGCAAGGCGCGCGAAACTGAAGACGCTGGCGCTGTTTCTGGCCGACCGTGCCTATGATGCCGACGGCAGGCTCGTCACCCGCGGTCTGCCGGGCGCGCTGGTCAAGGACGAGGCCGCGGTTCGCAAACGGGTGCGTCGCTTTCTGACGGATGGGACCGTCGAGGCGATCGACGGCAGCACGTTTGAAATGCCAGCCCGATCGATCCTCGTCCACAGCGATACGCCCGGCTCGCTCGACCTTGCCCGTATCATCCGCAGCGAAATCGAGGCTTCTGGCGCCACGCTCGCGCCCGCGGCAGAGCTTGCATCTTGATCGCCTCCGGCCGCCAAGTTTTCACTTCCACTGAAAGATCACGCCAATGCCTTCCACAGCAGATCGCCTTAAGAACGTTTCCATCTCCGCCTCCGCCGCCATGACCCAGCGTGCCCGCGAACTGGCCGCCAAGGGCATCAAGGTCGTCAGCCTTTCATCCGGCGAGCCGGATTTCCCGACCCCCGCCCATGCGATCGAGGCAGCGCACGCGGCTGCACTCGGCGGCGATACCAAATATCCGCCGATGGACGGCACGCCGGCGCTGAAGGCCGCGATCAGCCGAAAATTCAAGCGCGACAACAACCTCGATTACGATGCAAGCCAGATCGTCGTTTCCGGTGGCGGCAAGCAGGTGATCTTCAATGCGATGCTGGCCACCTGCAATCCGGGCGACGAGGTCATTATTCCCACGCCGTCGTGGGTCAGCTACGCCGACATCGTCAAATTTGCCGGCGGCGTCCCGGTTGCTGTCCCCTGCTTCGAGCAGGCCGGGTTCAAACTGCGTCCAAAGGACCTCGAGGCGGCGATCACGCCGCGCACCAAATGGCTTCTCCTGAATTTTCCGAACAATCCGACTGGTGCAGCCTGCTCGCGCGCGGAAATGGCCGCGATCGCCGAGGTCATGCTGCGCCATCCGGATGTCTGGATACTCACCGACGATATCTACGAGCACCTCGTATATGACGGGTTCGAATTCTGCACGATCGCCGATGCCGAACCCAGGCTCTACGATCGGGTCCTGACGATGAACGGCGTCTCGAAGGCCTATGCCATGACCGGCTGGCGCCTGGGATATTGCGCCAGCGGATCGAAGGAATTGATTGCCGCGATCAGCAACGTCAACGGTCAGAACAGCGGCGGCATTGCAACCGTCACGCAGGCGGCGGCGATCGCGGCGCTGGAAGGTCCCCAGGATCTTTTGAAGGAGCGGGCAGCAATCTACAGGGAAAGGCGCGACTTCGTTCTCGATCAACTGTCGAAGGTCGATGGACTGCGCTGCCACAAGCCGGAAGGCGCCTTCTACATCTATCCCAATATGTCCGGCCTGATCGGCAAGACCACCAAGGGCGGACGCAAGATCGAGACGGACGTCGATTTCGTCATGGCGCTGGTCGATGAGCACCATGTCGCGACGGTGCAGGGTTCCGCTTACGGCATGAGCCCCTATTTCCGCATCTCCTATGCGACGAGCATGGAGAAGCTGGGCGAGGGCTGCGCCCGTATCGCTGAGTTCTGCCGCGATATGCGCTGAGCGGCGATGTTACACGCTTCCGGCCCGATTTCCGGGTCGGAAGCTTTAGACTTTCAACTGCTCGGTCAGCTCGACGAGGATGTCCTTGACGGCAAATGCAGGCTCCGACAGCGAATTCTGATCGGAGGTGCAAAGCGACAGCGTTTCCTCGATCCGCGGCGAGATCAGCCGGCAGACGAGAGGCTCGCTCGATTCCGACACGATGCGGTCGGCGATCGCCTTCGGCATGATGGTCGCGCCTAGTCCGCTGCCGACGGCGCGCGCCAGCGTTCGCACGATTTCGACTTCGGCCACGACCTTGAGATTGATGCGGCTGCGCGTGAAGGCGGCATCGACGGCCCGGCGTACGAAATTGTAAGCCGGCGGCAACAGCATCGGCATCCCATCGAGTGCGCTAACGGGCACGGGTTTCTGGTCTGAATCGATCGCGAAATTGCGATGGGCAACGAGGTAGAATTCTTCCCGGAGGATCGGCTCGAACCGCACGCCTTTGATCGGCCCCGTGCCGTGGATCAGGGCCATTTCCAGCCGGCCGGTCATGATCATCTGGCTATAGGTCTGGCCGACGCTCTCCGTCAGATGAAGCAGAATTCCGGGGTGCCTCTTGCGTGTCTCCGCCAGAAGGTCGACGGAAAGCGTGGCGGCGCTGCTGAAGGGCACGAGGCCGACCGAGACGCGTCCGGCAAGCGAATTGCCGGCGGCGGCGGCATCGGCTTGCGCCTGTTCCATCTGACGCAGAATGATCTGCGCGTGCCGATAAACCGCGTGCCCGGCATCGGTCATGCTGACGCCCTGCTGGCTCCGGATCAGGAGTTTCTGGCCGAAATGTTCCTCGAGCGCCGCCAATTGCTGGCTCAGAGCCGGCTGGGCGAGATGCAGGATATCGGCGGCCCGCGTAATGCTGCCGCTATCGACGATGGCAATGAAGGATTTGAAGCGTCTGATATCCATGGCATCGATTACTGTTCTGTTTTGGCGGGGCATGTTTGCAGACGCGCATCTGTTTTGCAACGCAGGCTGATGTCGGAACGCCATGCCGGCTCTTGCAGAAAAGTGCAATCGCCCGCAGCGATGGCCAGTCCGCTTGCGGCCGGCACATCTCCATAAAAGTTGCTTATTACTCCAAAAGTAATCGGTCTTAGGCAAGGAGTTGAAGCTCCGCTAATGTCCAAACCAACAAAAAGGGGATCAGAATGCCATTCTCCGATTACAAGACCGCGCTGGTCACTGGCGCCTCCTCCGGTATCGGCGCCGCCGTGGTGGAGCGGTTTTGCCGCGAGGGCATAGAGGTGCATGCGATTGCCCGCAGTGCCGGTGCCCTGAAGGAACTGGCCGAGCGCACGGGATGCATCGCCCACGTCATCGATGTGTCGGATCGCGCCGCAATCGCCGATCTTGCCAACCGGGTTCAGTTCGACATTCTGGTCAACAATGCCGGCGTCGACCGGCCGAAGAAATTCCTTCAGGCGGACGAGGAAGACATCGATCTCCTCATCGATGTCAATCTTCGCGCCGTGCTGCATATCTGCCGTCTGGTCGTGCCGGGGATGGTGACTCGCGACCGCGGGCACGTCATCAACATCTCCTCGATTGCCGGAAACTACAATTTCGGCGGCAATTCAACTTATCATGCCGTCAAGGCTGGCGTCGCCATGCTGTCGAACCAGCTGCGCATCGATGCATTCGGCAAGCGGGTCCGCGTCACCGAGATCTGCCCTGGTCGTGTTGCGACCGATATCTTCAACCACGTCCATGGTGATGACCCGAGCGTGCGCGAACGCTTCATTGACGGGTTCGAGCTGCCGCAGGCGGCCGATATCGCGGATGCGATCGCCTTTGCGATTTCAGCGCCGGTCGCGGTCAATATCGGTCATATGGAGATCACCCCGACATTGCAGGTGATGGGCGGCCTGCAGACGGCAAAGCCCGAGACATCCGCCGCCACCTATGATGCGGAAGGTGCGAAGCGGTGAGCGGGTTCGATCTGTCGGCCATCCTGAGGAATCCGGATTACGTCGCGATGCTCTTGCAGGGCATCGAGATGACCTTCGTCATCTATATCGGCTCCTGGCTCCTTGCGATGACGCTGGCCATCCTGCTTTTTGCCCTCCGGGTCTCGCCGCTTCGCATCGGCGAGCCGATCGTGAAAGCCTACGTCTCCTACCATCGCAACGTGCCGACGCTGGTGCAGCTGATGTTCTGGTATTTCGGGATCTATACGCTGATGCCGCAAGGCGTCACCGACTGGCTTGCCGACCACAATGCCGAGGCGATCTTCGCCATCATAGGCCTGGGGCTGTGCCAGGCCGCTTATTTCAGTGAGGATTTGCGCTCCGGGCTGCGGTCGGTCGGCCCAGGGCAGATGGAAGCGGCCAAGGCGCTCGGGCATGGCTACATTTCGGCCATGCGTTTCGTCATCATGCCCCAGGGCGTGCGCAATGCCCTGCCGCCGCTCATCAATCACAGCGTATCGCTGTTCAAGAACAGCAGTCTCGCGATCGTCGTAGGTGCGTCAGAACTTACGCATGCTGTCAAGGAAATCGACAATGTCAGTTTCCGCACTTTCGAGATCTATCTGATCGGTACGGTCATCTATCTCTTCTTCTCCCTCATCATCATGGCCTTCGGCGCATATATCTCCCTGCGCAGCGATCCGGTGCGGAGGGCGCGCGCGTGATCCAGGATATCATCAAGATCATCCATGATTATTGGCTTCTGCTGCTGATCGGCCAGTATCCCAATGGCCCGCTGGGCGGCCTTGCCAATACGCTCATCCTTTCAGCGCTTGCCATCGCGCTCGCATTCCCCGTCAGTATTCTGCTTGCCATGGCCCGTCTTTCCAAATGGGCGGTTCTCAGATGGCCGGCAACCGGCCTCGTCTACATCACGCGTGGCGTTCCGCTGCTGATGTTGATCCTCTGGTGCTATTTCATCGTTCCGCTATGGACGGGGGCGGATGTCCCAAGTTTCCTGATCATGCTGGTAACGCTCGTCATCTATGAGGGCGCGTTCCTGAGCGAGGTCGTTCGCGCCGGTATCGTCTCGCTCGGCCAGGGGCAGATGGATGCTGCGAGAGCACTTGGCCACAGTTACATCGGCGCGATGCGTTTCGTGATCCTGCCGCAGGCGCTCTACAACATGATCCCGAGCATGATCTCGACGTTCGTTTCGACGATCAAGGACACGACGCTCGGCTACATCATCAACGTGCCGGACCTGACTTTCGCGGCAAGCCAGGTGAACAACCAGCTGCTGTCGCAACCCTTCCAGGTCTTCTTCATCCTCGCCGTTGTCTACTATGCGCTCTGCTGGAGCCTGACCTATGTCGCAAACAGCGTCGAACGGCGGATTGCCCGGCGGCGAGCCGGGCCGCGGAAGATGCGCCTGCGCAGCGATGTCGTTCCCTTAAAAACATTCACGGAGCAGCTATGAGCATCCCAGTTCCCGCACCGCAGGACGGCGCTCGGGAGATCCGTCTTCACGCGGTCTGCAAGAGCTACGGCCATTATCAGGTGTTGAACAACATCAATGCCGATGTCAGCCGCGGCGAAGTCGTCGTCATTTGCGGACCGTCCGGTTCCGGCAAGTCGACACTGATCCGCACGATCAACCGGCTGGAAGAGATCAATAGCGGTTCGATAGATTTTGAGGGAAAGAATATTCATGCCGCGATGGGCGCTGCCGAGCTTAATCGGCTGCGCAGCCGGATCGGCTTCGTCTTCCAGAATTTCAACCTGTTTCCCCATTTGTCCGTCGTCGACAATGTTTCGATGTCGCCAATCCGGGTCAAGGGCGTGCCGGCGAAAGTGGCGCGCGACAAGGCGCTCGCATTGCTTGATCGCGTCGGTCTTGCCGACAAGGCGAATGCCTATCCAGGCCAGCTTTCAGGCGGTCAGCAGCAACGCGTGGCCATCGCCCGCGCCCTCGCAATGGAGCCGCCGGTCATGCTCTTCGACGAGCCGACGAGTGCGCTTGATCCCGAGATGGTCGGCGAAGTGCTGAGCGTCATGAAAAGCCTGGCGGCTGAAGGGATGACGATGCTCTGCGTTACCCACGAAATGGGCTTTGCCCGCGATGTGGCCGACCGGATCTGGTTCATCGATGCCGGCGAGATCCTGGAGACTGCGCCTCCCGAGGAATTCTTCAAGAGCCCCCGTCATCCCAGAGCTCAGCGCTTCCTTTCGGATCTGCGCCACTAAGCACCTGAAATCGATAACAAGGAGAACAGCAATGAACTGGAAATGCTTCACCGTGACATTGGCGCTTTCCGGCGTCGCCATTGCCCTGCCGGCCAAGGCGGATCAGCTCGACACCATCATGTCGGCAAAGACGCTTCGCTGCGCGACCTATGCCGACGTGCCGCCGTTTTCCTCGCCCGACCCGAAAACCCGCGAAATGGTCGGCTTCGACGTTGATCTGTGCCGGGCGATTGCAAACGAACTTGGCGTGAAGGCCGAGATCAAGCCGATCTCGGTCGAGGCACGTGTTCCCGAAGTGAAGCTCGGCCGTGTCGATATCACGGTTGCCAACCTTGCCTATACGCTCAGCCGTGCAGAGCAGATTCAGTTCAGCGATCCCTATTACATCGCCAAGGAAATGCTCATCGTCCCCGCCGATGACGCCGGCAAGACCAAGGCCGATTTCGAAGGCAAGCGTCTTGCCTCGACCAAAGGCTCGACTTCGGAACTGGCAATCAAGCTCAACAAGTCCGACCCGTTGACCTTCCAGGACACCGGGTCTGCTTATCTCGCCGTTCAGCAGGGCAAGGCGCGGGGTCTCGTCGCCAACACCATGACGACGACGCTGCTTGTCAACGAATCCAAAACGAAGGGCAAGCAGATGCGCATGATCGACGACCCCATGCTGCTGGAGCCGGTCGGTATCGGCATGCAAAAGGATCAACCGGCGCTGACCGCAAAGATCAACGAAATCCTCCATAAGCTCGACGGTTCCGGCGAGATTAACAAGATCTGGGAGAAATGGCTTGGTCCGAATACCGAGTACAAAATGACCCGTACCGAGAAGGTCGTCCCGATCACCGAATTGAAGTTCGATCCGATTCCCTGACGAAGGGCCGCCTAGTTCGGTCAGTCATCCATCCGAAAATTGTCATCGATTACAGGCGGTGGGCGCACCCACCGCCGGCTTAACCATGGGAGGTTTCCGTGACCCACATCAAAGATATTGCCAAGCGCCCAAGCAAGGCCGACATCGACGCACTCGCCAAATTTTCGCCTGCAACGATCCATGAGGCTCAAGGTCGCCGTGGTGCGCTGTCCTCGCGGCTGAAGCCCGTGGATTATCGCATGAAGCTATGTGGCCCGGCGTTCACGGTGAAATGCGCGCCGCGCGACAACATCATGCTGCAGCTTGCGATCAACTTCGCCAAGCCGGGCGACATCATCGTCGTCTCCGCGGGCGAATATGAGGAGGCAGGCTCCTTTGGCGATGTGCTCGCCAATGCCTGCCTTGCCAAGGGCATTGGCGGCCTGGTGACCGATACCGGCGTGCGTGACACGCTGCAGCTGAGGGAACTCGGATTTCCGATCTTCTCGCTCAGCGTCTGCATCAAGGGCACGGTCAAGGAAACGATCGCGGCAGTCAACGATCCGGTCATTGTCGGCGGAGAGATCATCAATCCGGGCGACATCGTCATTGGCGACGCCGACGGACTGGTCATCGTTCGCCAGGAGGAGGCGCAGGAGGTCGCCCGGCTCTCACAGGCTCGCGACGAGGCCGAGGCCGGATACATCGAGGCCTATAAGCAAGGAAAATCGGTCATCGAAGTCAGCAAGCTTGAACCTGTATTGAAGGCCAAAGGCCTCATCGTTGATATCTGAGCTGACGACGGCTGCTGTTTTCACAGCCAATCCCGTAGGCGGCGATTCCAGTTAGCGACAGATTGTTGCTGTTGTGGCCGCCTATGATTCAATAAGTCGCTCGGCGCTGAACTTGTCCGTTATCAGTGTATCGATAACTCCAATCCTCAGGGCGCCAGCGATTGCCGCGGTCTTCTTTGCTCCGCCGGCAAGCGCGATGACCCGATCAACCCGTTCGAGATCTTCAAGCGGGAAGCCGATGACGCGCTCGTCGAGCGGCGTCTTAACAGGCTTGCCGTCCTTGTTGAAAAAACGCAGCGATATATCGCCGACAGCGCCTGCCTCGGCGAGATCGGCAAGCTCCCGTGACGAGAAGATATTGCCGGATCTTGCAAGCAATTCCGATGGCTCGACGGCGCCGATCCCGACGATGGCGAGCGTGATGCTGCCGAAGAGGTCCATCGTCTCCCGCACGAACGGATCCGCCTGCATCAAGAGTTTGGCCTCGCGCGAGGTCGTGACGCCCTGCACCGGAAGCAGCTTCGGCTCCGCGCCGGTCAGTCGTGCAAGGCGGGTGGTCAGCTGGGTGGCATGCGTCTGGACCGACGGATCGCCCATGCCGCCAAGCGTCTGGACGACGTATTTGGCCTGAGCGCTCTTTTGGGGATGAATGTTTTCCACCATCCTGAAGATCGTCTGGCTCCAGCTCGACACACCGATGATCTCGCCGGGTGCAAGCGTCACCTCCAGAAGATGCGCGGCAGCTTCGCCGATCCGCGCCATGACGGCTCCGTCCCGGTCCTCGGTGCATTCGACGACGATTGCTTCGGGGAGACCGTATTTCTCGCGCAACGCCCCTTCGAGTTCGCTATAGGTGCCGACGGGCGGAATGACGCTTGTGCGCACGATGTCTTCCGCCTCGGCCCGCTTCAGCATTCGCGAGACTGTTGCCTGCGACAGGCGAAGGTGCTGCGCGATATCCGCCTGCCGCTTGCCCTCTATGTGGTACATCTGGGCAACTCGTGAAATGAGGCGGAGTTCGTTAAGGCGAGCCATCGTTGATCCCGGGGTGAATTTTTATTCACCTTTAACCGGAGTTGTGCGCAACGTCGAGCGGGCCAGCGCATCATTCCACCTGTTCACGAGGCCAGTACCGTCGATGTTTTCCGGCTCGATGACTTCAGTATTTCTCGGAAGCGCAGCGATGGCGTCGAGATCCGGCCAGAGGCCGATCGAAAGACCGGCAAGATAAGCGGCTCCCAGCGCCGACGCTTCCGGGGCCTCACACTGGATGACAGCGTGCTTTACCAGGTTCGATACGCATTGCATGAGGAAACGGTTCTGGCTCGGTCCGCCGTCGACGTAAAGCTTGCCAAGTTCGCCGCCGCTTTGTGCCCGCATCGCCGTGATTACGTCATGAACCTGCAAGGCGATCGAGTCGGTGACTGAGCGTGCCATCTGCGCGCGGGTGGTGCTGAAATTGATCTGCGAAAAGAGAGCGCGGGTGTCGGAATTCCAGTAGGGCGCACCCAGCCCGACGAAGGCTGGCACGAAGCCTGGGCCATCCGGTTCGGCGGTGGCTGCAAGGTCAACCAGGGCAGCAACATCCGGGAGGCCCAGAATGCCGGCCATCCATGGCAGGCTCGCAGCGCACACGAGGATATTGCCTTCGAAGGCGAAAGTCGGCTGCCCGGCAATGCGCCAGGCGACCGTTGTGGTGATGCCATTGCGTGGTGCGATGAAGTGCGGAAGAGTGGTCATGACCGAAGACCCTGTTCCGAAGGTCGTCTTGCCATCGCCGGGATTGAAGGCTCCGTGGCCGAACAAGGCGGCATGGCTGTCCCCGATGGCCGATCTGATCGGTGTGCCGTCCGGAACGCCGGCAAGACCCTGCGTGGTTCCGAAGTCCGCGGAGCTGTCGAGCACTTCCGGAAGGAGCCGAATATCGACCTCGAAAATCTCGCCCAGTTCCTCGCTCCAGGCTTGGGCCGCGAGGTCGAACAGCTGGCTTCGGGCCGCATTGGAGGCATCGCAGACGTGCTTGCGACCGCCGGTAAGGCAGTGGATGAGCCAGCTATCGATCGTACCGATGCGGACCTTTCGCCCATGTGCGACCCGATCGAGAAGCCACCGGAACTTCGGGCCGGGAAACATAGGATCAAGAGGAAGGCCGGTCAGCGCCTCGACGCGCTCGGAATGTCCATCGGCGATGAGACGCTCGCAATCCGGCGCCGTGCGTCTGCATTGCCAGCTCAGTACCGGTCCAAGCGCCTTGCCCGTTTCGGCATCCCAAATAGTAACGGATTCCCGCTGGTTGGAGATCGCTATCGCTTCGATTGTCGCATCAGGCGCGCCTTGCAGGCAAAGTGCGATCGCTTCGCAGACGGATGCGTAAATCCGATCTGGATCCTGCTCGACCCAGCCGGGCTGTGGATAGGAGATGCCTACCGGAGCCGAGCCTCTGGCAATGATGTCTCCGCTCTCGGAGACCAGCGCCGCCTTGGAATTGGTGGTTCCCTGGTCGATTGCCAGAATGGCCCGCATTATATCCTCCACCAGAGCATGACGCCGAAACGTGTGAGCGGTGCTCGAGCGACATCTTGCTCTACTTCTGTGATTCTAGAGCGGATTCAGATTTTAGGCCGATTCGACCTAAAATCATCCGGCTCTAACGACAAGGCCGGGGCGGCAAGCCGCCCAGGCTTGAATGCGTGCTGTTTGCCTACTTGCGCTTGATAAGTGCTTGCGCGGCGTCCGCAATAGCCGACGGGGCCATGCCGAATTCGTCGAGCAGGAACTCGGCCGAGCCGGTCGGCGCGTAGATGCCGGGAACGCCGAGGCGGGTCATCGGAACCGGGGCATTGTCGACCACAACTTCGGCCACGGCCGATCCCAGCCCGCCAAAGATCGAATGCTCCTCCGCCGTCACGATCGCGCCGGTTTCCTTGGCGGCCGCAATGATGGCATCCTCGTCGATCGGACGAACCGTGGCGAGATTGAGCACCCTGGCCTTGATGCCGCGCTGCGCGAGGATATCGGCGGCCTGCATCATGCGATGGGTCAGAGTTCCGTTTGCGATGAGCGTGACATCGGAGCCTTGCCGCAGGAGATTGGCCTTTCCAAGCTCGAACTTGTGCCCTTCCGGCAGGAGATCGGGTACGCCGACGCGCGACAGGCGCAGGAAGCAAGGGCCATTGTAGCTTGCCGTCCATTCCACCGCAGCTGCCGTCTCGATACGGTCGCAGGGCGCGATCACCGGAAGGTTGGGCAGAACGCGCGTCCAGGCGAAATCCTCGATCGAGTGATGGGTCGGACCGAGCTCGCCATAGGCCATTCCGGACGAAATGCCGACGAGCTTGACGTTGGCATTCGAGTAGGAGATGTCGGCCTTGATCTGCTCGAGCGATCTACCCGTGAGGAACGGCGAAGCACCGCAGACATAGGGGAGGCGTCCGCCATTGGCCAGGCCCGCGCCGACGCCGACCATGTTCTGTTCGGCAATGCCGACATTGACCAGGCGGTCGGGAAATTTCGACTTGAAGCCGCCGAGCTTCGAAGATCCGACCGAATCGTTACAGACGGCCACGATCGTTTCATTCTCGGCGGCGAGGCGTTCGAGCGTCGATGCGAAAGCGTCTCGGCAGTCATGGAGCTTGGGTGCATTCACAGACGCGTTCATTAGAGTGCCTCCGACAATTCTGCCAATGCGACTTCGTATTGTTCCTTGTTCGGAACCTTGTGATGCCAGTCGACACGATCCTGCATGAAGGAGATTCCGTGCCCCTTGTTGGTATGGGCCACGATGCAATGGGGGCGATCGCTCCGGTGTTCGAGGGCGGGGACGACCTCATGCATATTGTTGCCGTCGATTTCGCTGACGTCCCAGCCAAAGGCTTCGAGCTTCGGGCGAAGCGGCGCGATGTCGTTCGTATCCGAAAGTGCCGCCCCCTGCTGGAACCGATTATGGTCGACAATCAGGGTCAGGTTATCAAGCCGGAACTGTGCGGCGGCCATGATCGCTTCCCAATTTGAGCCCTCCTGCATCTCGCCGTCGCCGGTGATGACATAGGTATGGTAGCCGGCGCCTGACAGCTTGGCTGCCTTGGCCATGCCGACCGCGACCGGCAGGCCGTGCCCCAAGGGACCGGTATTGGTTTCGACGCCCGGTACCTTGTTGCAATTGGGGTGGCCATTGAGCCTCGAATGCGGCTTCAGGAACGTCGAGATTTCGTCTTCCGGAATGAAGCCGCGTTTTGCCAGCGTGACATAGAGCGCGCATGCGGTATGTCCCTTCGAAAGCACGAACCTGTCCCGATCAGGATGTTTCGGCTGATCCGGCCAGATACGCAGGACGCGGAAGTACAGCGCGGCCAGAAGGTCGATTACAGACATCTCGCCACCAATATGTCCGGCACCTGCCTCGTAGACTGCCTGGAGGTCTCGCAGACGTATCTGACGAGCAATACGTTCAAGTTCGGAAGGCTCCATCATTTCCTCGTGTGAATAAATATTCATCTATTTATATTTTTGCACAGGAAGATCGTTAGTCAAGCCCCCACGGATGAGTTGTTGGCAAAACAGGCCGAAAAGACTCGGTTGACAGCGCCTAGGTGAGTTGATAATGAATTTTCCAGCATATGTGAATAAATATTCTAGCTTGAAAACCTAGCCGCCAGGCATGGCCGCTAGCCTCAGGTCCCTGGGAGGAATGATGGTGGCGATCGACGTCAATGAACAGAGCCGTCCGTCCGTGACGTGGCTGAAAAAGCTCACCGGCGCTACTGGACCCCTTGTTGGCTTGCTTGCTCTTTGCGTTTTCCTGAGCCTCAGCACCGATGCGTTTCTCTCGCTCCGCAACGGCCTCAACATTCTCGATCAGATCACCGTGCTTGGGATCATGGCCGTCGGCATGACCTTCGTCATCCTGATCGGCGGCATCGATCTTTCGGTTGGTTCGGTCCTTGCGCTGGCCATGATGGTCATGGGCTGGACGGCAAATATTGCCGGCCTGCCGCTTGTCGCGGGAATTGCAGTCGCGCTCGTCGCTTCCGCGGTCAGCGGACTGATCGTCGGACTTCTCGTGACCTTGTTCCGGGTTCCGGCCTTTATTGCGACGCTGGCGATGATGTCGGCCGCACGCGGCGTCGCGAACATGATCACGGACGGGCAGCAGATCGTCGGATTTCCCGATTGGTTCATGATGCTCGCGATCGATCGGCATTTCGGCGTGCTGACCGCGACGGTTTTCCTGATGCTGGCGGTTGTCGCCGTGGCCTGGGTGTTCCTGCACTTCCGCTCCGAGGGGCGCATGCTCTATGCCGTGGGCGGCAATCCGGAAGTTGCTCGTCTCGCCGGCATCAATGTCCAGCTCGTGACGATCGCCGTCTATGTCGCAAGCGCGGTGCTGGCCGGTCTGGCCGGTATCGTGCTGGCGGCGCGTCTCGACTCTGTTCAGCCGTCGAGCGGCTTTGGTTACGAGCTCGACACGATTGCAGCCGTCGTCATTGGTGGCACCTCTCTTTCCGGCGGATCTGGCGGCATTGGCGGCACGCTCATCGGTGTCCTGATCATCGGCGTTCTGCGCAACGGTCTCAACTTGCTCAATGTCTCGCCATTCCTGCAGCAGGTCATCATCGGCATCGTCATCGTACTTGCGGTCGGCGCGGAAACGATCCGTAGGCGGCGGGCCTGACATTCAGGTCCCCGTTCGGCGGACCTTTACCAGTTCCTCTCCGAGAGGTTTGGAGCGGATCACATGCCCAAGGGGGAGGACGTACCCAAGGGTTCACTTAAAAAAGGAGGAAATAAAATGAAATTTGCGCGCATTCTTCTGGCCTCGGCCGCCGTGCTTGCGATGTCATTGGGTTCTGTTCAGGCAAAAGACACCAAGAAGATCGGTCTGGCTGTTGCAAACCTGCAGGCAAACTTCTTCAACCAGATCAAGCAGTCCGTCGAGGATGAAGCCAAGAAGCGCGGCATCCAGGTGGTTACCGTGGATGCCAAGGGCGACGGCCCGACCCAGATCAACCAGATCCAGGATCTGCTGACCCAGAACATCGATGCCTTGATCTATATTCCGGCCGGTGCTGCGGCGGCAAGCGTTCCCGTAAAGCTTGCCAAGAATGCCGGTATTCCGGTCGTCAACGTCGACCGCAACGCCGACGGCGCCCCCGGCGACACCTTCCTTGCAACGGATTCCGTCGCATCCGCCAAGGCCGTTTGCGACTACATCCTCAAACAAGCCGGCGGCAAGGGCAAGATGGTCATCATTCACGGCCAGAAAGGCACGACGCCTGAAGTCGACCGCAGCAAGGGTTGCGCTGAATCGCTGAAGGCGAATCCCGGCGTGAAGGTGGTTGCCGAGCAGTATTCCAACATGTGGGCCCAGGACGAGGGATTCCAGATCATGCAGAACATGCTGCAGGCAAATCCCGACGTATCGATCGTGTTTGCTCAGGCCGACGCGCTTGCACTCGGCGCAGCACAGGCGATCAAGGTTGCTAACCCATCCCAGAAGATCGTTGTCGGCGGCTTTGATGGTGACACCGCCGCTCTCGAAGCACTCAGCAAGGGTGTCTTCGACGTCACCGCGACACAGCAGACGCAGAAGATGGGCCGCGATGCGGTCGCCAATGCCGTCAAGCTCGTCGCCGGCGAGAAGGTGCCCGCAGTGCAGCTCATGGACGCCACGCTGACGACCAAGGAAAACGTGGCCGGCTTTATCGCCAACCATCCGTAATCGTCCTGAAATCTTGAGGAGGTGTGCCGTGACTGAGCCCGTTCTTTCCCTGAGAGGCATATCCAAGCGCTACGGACCGCTTCAGGTGCTGAAGAATGTCAGCCTTGATGTCTATCCGGGTGAGGTGGTCGCTCTCCTCGGCGAAAACGGCGCCGGTAAGTCGACATTGTCGGGCATTATCGCCGGGTCACGCACGCCCTCCGAGGGAACAATGACATGGCTGGGGCAGCCTTATGCCCCGGCCACCCCGCGCGACGCGATCGACAAGGGTGTCGTCCTGATCCATCAGGAATTGCAGCTCCTGCCGCATCTTTCGATCGCCGAAAATGTCTTCATCGGGCGGTGGCCGATGAAGAATGGCGCCGTTGATCGCCCCCAGATGGTCCGGCGTGCGCAGGAACAGCTTGCGCGCCTGAATCTGCATATTCCGGCGACGCGCAAGGTCGCGGGCCTGTCGACGGCCAACCAGCAGCTTATCGAAATCGCCAAGGCATTGGCGCTCAATGCCAAGCTGCTGATCCTCGACGAACCGACCGCGGCGCTCGGCGGTGCGGAGACCGAGGCCCTGTTCGAGCAGGTAAGAAAGCTTCGGTCCGAAGGCGTCGGCATTGTCTACATTTCGCATCGCATGGAGGAGATCAAGCAGATCACCGACCGCATCGTCGTCCTGCGCGATGGCGAGCGCGTCCAGGAGTTTGCCGACAGTGCGACGCCCGTTCGCACCATCGTCGAAAGCATGGTTGGCCGTTCGCTTGACCGGATGTTCCCGGCTCTTCCCGAGCCGACGGACCGGGCGGTACTACAGGTCAATGGGCTGACTTCTCCCGACGGTTCATTTCGGGATGTGACGTTCGACGTTCGGGCCGGTGAAATTCTCGGTATTGCCGGGTTGGTTGGTGCCGGCCGCACGGAACTCGTGCGTGCCATTTCGGGGGCCGATCCGATCAGCGCCGGTTCGATCAAGCTGGAGGGCAAGGAGCTCAAGCTTCGCGATCCGGCGGATGCGATCGCAAAGGGCATCGTCATGGTGCCCGAGGATCGCAAGGAACAGGGTCTCGTCGTCGGTCATCGCATCAGCGAGAACATCATCTACGCCAATCTCGACAAGCTCGGCGGACGTTGGATCACATCGCGCGTCAAGCGCGCCTTTGCCGAGAAGGCGGTGGCGAAGTTCGGCGTCAAGGGCCGGGCCGAGCAATATGCGTCCGACCTGTCGGGCGGCAACCAGCAAAAGGTCGTCATCGCGAAGTGGCTGATGCGCGACCCCAAGGTCGTCGTCCTTGATGAACCGACCCGGGGCATCGATGTCGGCGCCAGAGCCGGCATCTACGACATCATCGTGAACCTGGCGAAACAGGGTGTCGCGGTGATCGTCGTCAGCTCCGATCTTGAGGAGGTTCTTGGCGTCTCCAACCGAATTCTCGTGCTTGCCCAGGGCAAGCAGGCAGGCATTCTCAATCGTGACGAGGCGAACGACGTCTCGGTCATGGAACTCGCGACAATCTAGAGCATTTCCAGGAAAATTGCGTAGCGGTTTTCCGTCTGGAATGCCTAAAGAAACAACAACATAGAGCGTTTTCGCGATCGAAGAAAAGCGAAAACGCTCTAGACAAACAGAAAGGAAGAGCGGTGTCCGACATCACTCTGAACGCCCCGAAACTCTTCGATCTCAAGGGACAGGTCGCGCTCGTGACCGGCGCCGGAAGCGGGATCGGGCAACGCATCGCAATCGGCCTTGCTCAATGCGGCGCCGATGTAGCGCTTCTTGATCGTCGCTCCGACGATGGCCTGGCGAACACGGCCTCGCATATCGAGGCGGCAGGTCGTCGCTCCCTCCAGATCGCGGCTGACGTCACCAGCAAGTCCTCTCTCGGGGAGGCGGTTGCCCGTACCGAGGCGGAACTCGGTGCACTGACACTCGCTGTTAACGCCGCCGGTATCGCCAACGCCAATCCTGCGGAGGAGATGGAGGAAGACCAGTACCAGACGCTGATGGACATCAACCTGAAGGGCATTTTTCTGTCCTGCCAGGCAGAAGCACGCGCCATGCTGAAAAACGGACGCGGATCGATCGTCAACATCGCCTCCATGTCGGGTGTGATCGTCAATCGGGGTCTGAGCCAGGCCCATTACAACGCCTCAAAAGCGGGCGTGATCCACATGTCGAAGTCGCTGGCGATGGAGTGGGTTGGCCGCGGCATCCGCGTCAACACCATCTCGCCGGGATATACCGCGACGCCGATGAATACACGCCCGGAAATGGTTCATCAGACCAAGCTCTTCGAGGAGCAGACTCCGATGCAGCGTATGGCAACGGTCGATGAGATGGTCGGACCTGCCGTCTTCCTACTGTCGAATGCCGCGAGCTTCGTGACGGGCGTCGACCTGCTCGTCGATGGCGGCTTCTGCTGCTGGTGATGCGATGAAGAAACTGATTGCCGGCAACTGGAAAATGAACGGTCTCGCTTCCTCCCTGGCTGAGATCGAGGCGCTGAAGGGAATAACGGGCGAGGCGGCATGTGACATCGTCGTCTGCCCGCCCTTCACGCTGGTGGAAAAGGCGGCCGAATGCGCTGGAGGCTCGACGATTGCCGTCGGCGCACAGGATTGCCATGCGCAGGCCGCAGGCGCCTATACCGGAGACGTTTCCGCCGAGATGCTCGCCGAAATCGGCGCTCGCTTCGTCATCCTCGGACATTCCGAACGCCGCTCCGCCTACAAGGAAATGGATGCCGCAGTCGCGGGCAAGGCTGCCGCGGTTCACAGGGCGGGGCTGACGAGCATCATTTGTGTCGGCGAGACGCGCACGGAACGAGACGAGGGAAGGGCGATCGAGGTGGTTCGTGCTCAGCTTGAAGGCTCGATTCCCGAAACAGCGACCAGTTCCAACACGACGATCGCCTATGAACCCATATGGGCGATCGGGACAGGACTGGTTCCGACCCTCGAGCAGATAGAGAAAGTGCATTTGTTCATCCGCCAGATGCTTAACGAGAAGCTGGGAGACGATGGAACTCGCGTCAGGATCCTCTACGGCGGCTCGGTCAAGGCGTCGAATGCAAAGGCGATCTTCGGCGTTTCCAACGTCGATGGCGCTCTCGTCGGAGGCGCATCGCTGAAGGCATCGGAGTTTGCCGGGATTATTACGGCGGCCGTTTGAAATCGCCAGCAACAGGCAGGGCGATCGGCCCCTCGAGCCGGCGCCTGGTGTGGCTGTCACCGCGAAAGGAATAGAGAATGCAACGCTTCGAAAACAAGACCGTCGTCATCACCGGCGCAAGCCGCGGCATCGGCGCTGCGATCGCCAAACGGTTTGCCCGCGAGGGCGCCAACCTGGTGGTTTCCGCCAACGAGGATTCCGTCCATACGGTCGCCGATGCGATCAAGGCTGACGGCGGCAAAGCGATTTCGTTCGTCGGCGATGTGACGGACAAGGCCAGTGTGAAAGGTCTCTACGACGCTGCTGAGGCGGCCTTCGGCGCCGTCGATGTTTCCATCCAGAATGCCGGCGTCATCACCATCGCTCGCGTCGAGGATATGACCGAGGGCGAATGGGACAAGGTCATGGCCGTCAACACCAAGGGCGTCTTCCTCTGCGCTCAGGAGGCGATCGCCCGCATGCGCAAGCATGGCCGTGGCGGCCGCATCATCAATACCGCCTCCGGCCAGGCGCGCGACGGCTTCATCTATACGCCGCATTATGCGGCATCGAAGATGGGCGTCGTCGGCATTACCCAGAGCCTTGCCAAGGAAGTCGCGACCGAGGGCATTACCGTGAACGCCTTTTGCCCGGGCATCATCGAAACCGACATGTGGGCCTATAACGACCAGGCATGGGGCAAGCTGCTCGGCAATTACGGTCCCGGCGAGCTCATGAAGGAATGGGTCGAAGGCATTCCGATGAAACGGGCTGGGTCGGGTGAAGATGTTGCCGGCCTCGTCACTTTCCTTGCCAGTGACGATGCCGCCTATATCACCGGCCAGACGATCAATGTCGATGGCGGCTTGATCATGTCGTAGTTCGACAATGAGGAACGGTGCGTTCATCGGACGGATCGAATTCTCGACGATTCGGCGATCAAAGCCTCTTGCGGAATGAGGCGTTGATCCCTTATCTTTCACTTGTTCTCAGGGCGGGGTGTAATTCCCCACCGGCGGTATGAGGAGTTTCCTCGAGCCCGCGAGCGCCTTCCGAGCTTTCGGAAGGGTCAGCAGATCCGGTGAGATGCCGGAGCCGACGGTCATAGTCCGGATGGAAGAGAGCAACGCAGGAGACGCCGCTTGATGGTGGCGTTCACATGCTTGTTCGCCCAAGGGAAAATGGTGGCTTTGACCGGCCATGCACGCCGTTTTAAACGGCAACCCTTGAAAGGCAGGAAAATGGCAATTTCGAAAATTGAAGATGCGATCGCCGCGATTGCGCGGGGCGAGATCATCGTGGTTGTCGATGATCTCGACCGCGAAAACGAAGGCGACCTGGTGATTGCTGCCGAAGCAGTCACGCCGCAGGCGATCGCCTTCATGATGAACCATGCCCGTGGTCTCATCTGCGTTCCGATGGAGGGCGAAAGGCTCGACGAGCTCGACATTCCGTTGATGGTGCCGCGCAACACGGAAGTTCTGAAGACCGCGTTTACCGTTTCGGTCGACTACATCCCTGAAACCACGACCGGAATATCCGCCGCCGACAGAGCGGCGACTGTTCGGGCTCTCGTCAGGGACGGATCTCGTCCGGAGGAATTTGCCCGGCCCGGTCATATCTTTCCGCTTCGTGCGCATCCAAACGGCGTCCTGTCGCGCCCGGGGCACACGGAAGCAGCTGTGGATCTTGCAAGGCTTGCCGGCCTTTCTCCGGCCGGCGTCATCTGCGAAGTGGCAAACGACGACGGCACGATGGCGCGTCTTCCAGAGCTCGAAGTTTTCGCCGAGCGGCATGGCCTCCATCTTGTCACGATCGAGGATCTCATCGCCTACAGAGCTGCGAGTGCTCCCTTCAAGGCTGCCTGATCGTTCTGATACAGCCTATCTGATCTCGTCCGGATCGATGGTGATCCAAGGCTCTCCTACGCCCCTTGGGGACTAAGGAGAGCCTTCTTCAGCCGATGAATATGTCCGGCGCCAATTCCGCAGCAGCCGCCCACCATCGTTGCGCCGGCATCGACCCAGGAGCAGGCGAAGCGTGAATAGGCGTCATCGTTCAGATCCTCTCGGGTCGCATGAAGGCCCTCGTTGGCGGCGGACTCGCCTTGCTCTCCCTCGAAGGCATTGGCATAGACGCCGATCTGCAGGTTCTTGCCGCTCCGTTTGAAAACCTCCGCTGCCGCGTCGACGGCCTCTCGCATGACTTCCGGTTTGCTGCAGTTGAACAGGAGTGCGTCGGCGCCAGATGACGCCGCCCACCGAGCCGCATCCGCGACGGCTTCGCCGGATCGAAGCTTGGGCGAGGCGCCGTTTCTTTGCGCGGCATCATCCGCCAGCGTGAAGGAGATCCAGAACGGCTTGCCTGTTTCAGCGACCGCAGTCCGAACCGCGTCTGCCTCCGCGATCAGGCTGAGGGTTTCGCCAAGCCAGACATCGACATAAGGGTCGAGGTTTTCGACCAGAACCTTGAGATAGTTCTGTACCTTTGACGGATCGAAATTCTGCGGCTCGTAGGAGCCGAAGATCGGGGGCAGCGAACCGGCGACCAGGATTTTTCGATCCTTGCAGGCATTCGCGGCGTCGCGCGCCAGCCGCCCGGACAGGGCAATGAGATCGGCCCCTTCCTTCCAGAACCGCTCCTCGCCAATGTGAAAAGGGACGAGCGCATAGCTGTTCGTTGTAACAACGTCCGATCCGGCGGCAATGAATTCCTCATGGACCTGCCGGACGATCTCCGGCGAATTGACGAGTGCTAGCGCCGACCATTCCGGCTGTTTCAATTCCGCGCCGAGACGCAGCAGTTCGCGGCTCATGCCGCCGTCGAGGATCAAGAGTTTGCTCATGAATGGAATCTCCAAAATAGCGCGGATCTGCGGGGAGGTTTGACCTCTCCTTTGTGCCGTGGGTTAGCGCCGCACCGGTACCTGCGCCTCCAGAAAACGGAAGCTTCGTGCGATGATGGCTGTAAGGATGAGATAGAAGACGGTGACGACGATCAGCGGTTCGTAGACAAGCAGCGTGTCCTGGCGAACTTTCGTGGCAACGGCGTAGAGATCCATCACCGTCACGGTGAAGGCGAGCGGCGTCGCCTTCAGCTGCATGACGATTTCGCCGCCGATCGTCGGCAATGCGATGCGAATGGCGCGCGGCAGCCAGATGCGCCGTGTCAGCGTGAAGGGCCGCATGCCGAACGCGCGGCCGGCTTCCAGCTCGCCTTTCGGGACTGCCAGCAACGCGCCGCGCAAAACCTCTGCCTCGTAAGCCGCATAATTCAGCGTGAAGCTGACGGCCGCGAAGAAGAAACCTTCGCGCAGGATCGGCCAGAACAGGCTCTGACGGATTCCCGGGATCATCGGCAGAAGCGAGCCCACACCATAATAGAGCAGCCAGAGCTGTATCAGCAGCGGGGTACCCCGGAAGAAGGTGCAGTAGCCGCGTGCAACGGTTCGCAGGAGAGGGCCGCCACTGACCTGGGCGAAAGCAAGGCCGATTGCGATGACGAAGCCGAAGACGACGGAAATCGCAAGCAGCGACAGCGTCTGCACGACTCCCGTCAACAGAAGCGGCCAATAGGATGATATCCATGAGAAGGTCATGCCAACATCCCTTACGCAAGCTTCGGCTGGCCGCGCCGCACCCGCCGCTCGATCAGGTTAAATAGGACATTCGAGGCGAGTGTCAGAGCGAGATAGATGAGGGCGGAGGCGAGGAAAAAGATGAAGTAGTGCTTGGTGCTTGCACCGGCGAGACGTGTGGCGAGAGCCAGTTCCTGATAGCCGACCACCGCGACGAGCGCGCTGTCCTTGGTGACCGACATCCACAGATTGGCAAGCCCCGGCAAGGCGTTCGGCAGCAGAGCCGGCAGGATGATGCGACGGAAACGCAGGCGCGGCCCCATGCCGAAAGCCTTCGCCGCCTCGATCTGGCCGACGGGGATCGCAAGGATCGCGCCGCGCAACACCTCCGTCATATAGGCGCCCTGCACGAAACCGAGCACGGTAACCGCGACCGCAAAGCCGTTCAATTCGAAGGCGGGCAGATTGAGCGCGACGAGGAGACGATTGAGGCCATCCATTCCCGCATAATAGAGCCCGACAATCAGGATCAGCTCGGGGACCGCGCGGACGGCGGTGGTGTAGAGTTCGAGTAAGAGCCGGAGCGGCCTGATGCCGGAGAGCTTGCCCAGCGCACCGCCAGTACCAAGCAGAAGGCCTATCAGAAAGGCGCCGGCGGAGATGGCGACCGTGGAGGCCGCTCCGGTCAATAGCACGCCACCCCATCCGGGCGGATAGGGGGAGAGCAGGTCCAGAATGCCTTGCTGGGAGGTCGCCATCGTCGCTATTTCTTACTTGGCGCCGTAGATATCGAAGCTGAAATACTTCCTGGTGATTTCGTCATATTTGCCGCTGGCGCGTACTGCGGCGATCGCGGCATTGAGCTTTGCCTTGAGTTCGGTGTCTTCCTTGCGCAGGCCACCGGAAACGCCCGCTCCGAGAATTTCCTTGTCGTCGGCCACGTCGCCCATCTTGGCGCAGCAATCCTTGCCGCCATCGCTTTTGAGGAAAGCGTCGAGAGCGAGTGAATCGCCGAAGACATAGTCAATGCGGCCTGCAGCGAGATCCTGAAACGCCTCGTCGAGCGTCTGGTAGGTCTTCTCGTCCGCGACCTTGGCAAAGTATTTCTTGTAATATTCCGACTGGATGGTCGACACCTGAATGCCGATGGTCTTGCCCTTGACGTCGTCTGCAGTTGCGCCTGGCTTCTGGTCCTTCGGACCGATCAGCGTGCTGGGCGTATTGTAATATTTGTCGGTGAAATCGATGACCTTCGAGCGCTCGGCCGTATTCGACATGGATGACCAGATCACATCGAACTTCTTGCTCTGAAGTGCCGGGATGAGGCCATCCCAGGAAAGCTCGACGATCGAGCATTTCTCTTTCATCTGCTCGCAGACGGCATCCATCATATCGATTTCCCAGCCCTGCCATTTGCCCGAGGCATCCTTGGCGAAGAAGGGCGGATAGGATTCGTTCATGATGCCGAAGCGAACCTCAGCCTGAGCCGTCATGGCGGAGAGCGTAAGGGCGAGCCCGGCGAATAGAGTGGAAATCAGTTTCATGTAAGGGATTCTCCTAATGGTTTTGTCTGCGAATGAGATGTGGATCAGGACGTCAGCATGCCGGTGAATTCCCGACAGCGAGCGCTGATTGGGGCGTCGAAGATCTGCCTGGGCGGCCCTTCCTCCTCGATCCGTCCCTGATGCAGGAAGAGAACGTGGTTCGAGACATCGCGGGCAAAGCGCATTTCATGGGTGACCAGCAGCATGGTTCGACCCTCTTCCGCTAGGTCCCGAATGACTTTGAGGACTTCGCCGACCAGTTCGGGATCGAGTGCCGATGTCGGCTCGTCGAAGAGCATCACCGCCGGATCGATGCAAAGCGCGCGCGCGATCGCTGCCCTCTGCTGCTGACCGCCGGAGAGGAAGGCCGGATAGGCATCGCGCTTGTCGTAAAGCCCGACTTTATTGAGAAGAGCCTCCGCCTTTTCGATCGCCGCGCGACGGGGGACGCCCAGAACATGCACCGGAGCCTCGATGATATTTTCGAGAACGGTCATGTGGGCCCAGAGATTGAAGCTCTGGAATACCATGCCCAGGCCGCTGCGCATCCGCTCGATCTGCCGCCAGCTTTTCGGTTGCATCTGTCCGTGGCGTCCCTGCCTCAGGGCGACTTCCTCGCCGTTGACAACGATGCGGCCGCGATCGGGCATTTCAAGCAGGTTTATGCAGCGCAGAAACGTGCTTTTTCCGGAACCGGACGAGCCGATGATGGAAATCACGTCCCCTTGATTGGCGGTGGTTGAAACACCCTTGAGGACTTGATGTGACCCAAAGCTCTTGTGGAGATCTTCCACACAAAGTGCCTGGGAGGACCGCGCTGTCATATAGAATTCCGATGAAAAACAATTTGCGGAGAATATCGCGAAGAAGAGCGGAATTTGCGCGCAATTTCAGATCATTTTGCATAAAAAATGCAAAAATGTATTCCTTGTGCATCTTTTATGATAGAATAGAGATGTTGTCGCCTGATTTCATCGGCGTCTAAAGGAGTGGGGAATGGAAAACCTGGATCGCTTTGATCGCGATATTCTCGATATCGTCCAGCGCAATTGCCAACTCACTGCCGAAGCGATCGCCGAGGAGGTCGGCCTTTCGACATCCGCCGTGCAACGGCGCCTGAAACGACTGCGCGAGGATGGTATCATCAAGGCGGAAATCGCGGTCGTCGATCGCAAGGCGACCGGGACGCCGATGGTGTTCATCGTCGGCATGGAAATCGAGCGGGACAATTACGATGCGCTTGCCAAGTTCCGCCTTTGGGCGGAAAAGCAGGACCATATCCAGCAGGTCTATTATGTCACGGGTGCCGTCGACCTTATTGCAATCGTCACCGCCAGGGATGTCGAGCATTATGACGACATCGCCGCCGTGATCATGGCGGAAAATCCGCAGATCCGACGCATGCACACCAATGTTGTATTGCGTGACGTCAAGCTTGGATTGCTCGTGCCGCTGGCAGAGGGTAACGACGCTGGACGGTAAACCGCGGATTGCAGAATGATCGGCGAGCACGCCGTGCCCGCCTGTTATCCGTACGCGCCAAGGCGAGAAGCAACTATCCTCTGGACATATCCAGGGGCGGCATCACATCCGCATTCAAAGGGCTGACATAGGGTTTGCGGCCGGTTTGTTCGGCCAGGGCGGCTTTTGCACCTTCCATCAATATCGGATCAGTGATCGCGGCAAGTCCTGTCGCTGCCATCGCTTTTGCTGCGTGCACCATCGCTTTGTGCGCCGCCGGCATCTTGCCTTGAGCCACCACCTGCCATGTATGAAACGGCGTGCCGATCGCAACCGTTGGCGCGTGAACCTGAACGGTCGGGACGACCCAGCTGACGTCGCCAACATCCGTCGACCCGATCAATGGCTTACGGTTTGCGTTTTGCGGGGTGAGAAAGGTCGCGAGCGGCTCGTCAGTGACGGGCATTCCGATCGCCTGGTATTCGGCCGCGATATCGGCATCAGACAAGGTGCCCTGAATTTTCCTGGCAAATGCGCGATCCCCGTCATCGAAAGACGGTACGCCCAGCTCCTCCATCGCATTGTAAAGAGCCTGCTCGAGCGGTTTGTTGCCCAGGGTGTTGGAGACTGCACTGATGATCTTCATTTCCACGCTGGTTTCGGTCATCAGGGCAGCGCCCTGCGCAATCTTGTAGACGCGTTGCACCAGATCGAGCATATCCTGCAATTCCATGGCGCGTATCGAGTATCGGACACGCGCATGGGCTTGAACCACATTGGGAGCGATGCCGCCCGTGTCCAGTATGGCCGAATGCACACGGGCATCGGACGGCATATGTTCCCGCATGTAGTTTACGCCAACGCTCATCAGCTCAACGGCATCCAATGCGCTACGCCCCAGATGTGGGGTGGCTGCTGCATGTGAAGCGCGCCCCTTGAAGACGAAATCGGCGCGCGTATTGGCCAATGATAATGGCGGCACTACCTCCCAGAAGCTGTTGGGATGCCACGAAATGGCGATATCGACATCGTCGAACGCGCCTTCGCGCACCATGAACGCCTTGGCAGCGCCGCCTTCTTCTGCTGGACATCCATAGTAGCGAACGCGCGCTGGAATTCCTTTTTCCTTCAGGAAGTTCGCCAGCCCGACAGCCGCGAGCATGGCACCGGAGCCGAGCAGGTTATGGCCGCAACCATGACCGTGACCGCCCGCCTCGACAGGCTTGTGTTCGGTAATACCCGCCTCCTGGCTGAGGCCTGGCAGCGCATCGTATTCTCCGAGGAATGCAATGACAGGGCCGCTCTCGCCCAGCTCTCCAACAAGGGACGTTGGAATTCCGGCTATCCCTTCTTTCACGCGAAAGCCTTGATGCAGGAGCTCGGCCTTGTGTTCCGCAGCGGAGCGGACTTCGGTGTAGCAAACCTCGGGCATCCCCCAAATGCGATCACTCAGTTCGATGAGGCGCTGTTTGGAATCATCGATCTTCGACCAAAGCTCCTGGCGGTCATTCGCATTCATTTGCAGCTCCGATTTTGTTAAATCCTGCGGATTGTCCACCATCAGGAAGGTGTCGTGTTCGCGTGACATCTTATGCTCGCCAGGTTTTCGACATGCAATCGTTTTGAGCTGTTGGCTTCGGTAACGGTCGGAATGACTCTGGCATAAGGATTTGTCGGGTTGCGAGATGGCCAGCGTTCCCGCCGGATCCGCTCATATTGCCTGACCTTCAGGATTTTGAACGAATAATGATGCAGCCTCTGTGGGTGAGCTCGGCTCGATCGCAGGGTCTTCACCGCGTCTGGCTGTGACGCACAAGCTGGTTCAACACATTATTTCTGATGCGCGCAACAACGTGTCGCGTGATCGCAATTCGGTGGCGCTTTACAAAACGAACTAGTTCGTACATTATTATCGGCGAGGAGTGACGGATGCTGCATCGTGCGGCATCGATGACTGTCAGGATAATCTCGGATGTCCTTGTAAGCGGGTGCAGGCGGAGGCCGAATGCGCCCGGTTATGATGTGTCCTCGACATCCGAATGCTCTGGGGAGGAACGACCATGAAAGCACAAATCGAACATAAGACACCCAAGCGCGCGGCTCTTGCGAGCTGGTTGGGAAGCGCCGTCGAGTATTATGACTTCTTCGTCTACGGTACGGCAGCAGCTCTCATATTCCCGAAGATCTTCTTTTCGGCGGAAGATCCGCAAACGGCGGCCATCGCCTCGTTCGCGACCTTTGGCGTTGCCTATATCATGCGGCCGCTGGGTGCAGTCGTTCTGGGTCACGTCGGTGACAAATTCGGCCGCAAGAAGGTGCTGACGTTCACGCTGCTCCTCATGGGGTTTTCGACCTTCATCATCGGCTGCCTGCCGACCTATAATCAGGCTGGCATTCTGGCGCCTGTTCTTCTGGTTCTGGCGCGCTTGCTGCAGGGCATTTCAGCTGCCGGCGAACAGGCTGGCGCCAGCTCCATGACGCTCGAGCACGCGCCTGAAAATAGGCGCGCCTTTTTCACCAGCTTCACGCTGAGTGGAACACAGGCCGGGCTGATCCTTGCAACATTGGTCTTCATCCCGCTTGGAAAGCTCGATGAAGCCGCATTGATGTCATGGGGTTGGCGTATCCCGTTTTTCCTGAGCTTCGTGGTGGTCATCGTTGGATTCTGGGTTCGCCGCACACTTGCGGAAACACCTGCCTTTCTGGAGGAAACCAAGAAGGGCGAGGTCGCAAAAGTTCCGCTTGTCTCACTTATCACCAATTATTGGGCAGATGTCCTGCGCATCATCTTTGCGGCGCTGATTTCCGTTGTCAGCACCATCTTCAGCGTCTTCACCCTGTCCTATGCCGTCAACACCATGCATATTGATCGCTCGACGATGCTGACCGTTCTGGTGCTTGCCAATATCGTGGCGCTCGGTGCGATTCCCGCTTGGGCCATTCTCGCAGACCGCATCGGCCGCAAGCCCATATTCATCTTCGGTGCCGTCGGCTGTGCGGTGCTGATCTGGCCCTACATCTGGGCCATCGGCCAGAACAACCTCGTGCTGGTCTTCGTCCTCGGTATCCTGCTTTCCGGCGTGGTCTACAGCGCATCGAACGGTATCTGGCCGGCGCTGTATGCTGAAATGTTCGACACCCGCGTGCGCCTGTCCGGCATGGCTGTCGGAACCCAGATCGGCTTTGCACTCGGCGGTTTCGCACCGACGATCAGCGCAGCCGTGATGGGCACGGGACCGATGGGATGGGTGCCGGTTGCCGTGTTTACGTCGATCACAGCCTTGATTGCCGCCATTTCCGCGGCAACCGCTACGGAGACCTACAGGACGCCGATCGATCAACTCGGCAGGGATGAACGACGCTTGGCAGCTTCCGTTCGCCACGCCGATCGCACGGTCTAGCCGTCGCGTCTGATCTTGATGGCGATAACGTGTCGCGATCGCGGATGAGTTTGTTGAAAATCGTCAAGTAACGGGATGAAACAATGAAAACCTCGATTGCGACCGTTTCGATCAGTGGTGACCTCAAGGAAAAGCTTCAGGCCATTGCCAAGGCAGGTTTCGATGGTGTCGAAATCTTCGAGAATGATTTCCTCGCCTTCGATGAATCGCCGCGCCAGGTCGGCCAGATGGTCAGGGATCATGGGCTGGAGATCACGCTCTTTCAGCCCTTCCGGGACTTTGAGGGCATGCCCGAACCCCTGCGCAGCCGAACCTTCGATCGCGCCGAACGCAAGTTCGACCTGATGCAGGAGATGGGGACCGATCTCGTTCTCGTTTGTTCGAACGTTTCGTCCGTTGCGCTGGGCGGGATCGATCGAGCCGCGGCCGATTTCTTCGAGCTCGGCGAAAGAGCGGCCAGGCGCGGCCTGCGCGTTGGCTATGAGGCGCTCGCCTGGGGACGGCACATTCACGATCATCGCGACGCCTGGGAAATCGTCCGTCGGGCCGATCACCCGAATATCGGGCTCATTCTCGACAGCTTCCATACGCTTTCGCGCAAGATCGACGTCAATTCGATCCGATCGATCCCGAAAGAGAAGATCTTCATCATCCAGCTTGCCGACGCGCCGTTGATCGACATGGATCTCCTTTATTGGAGCCGCCATTTCCGCAACATGCCGGGCGAGGGTGATCTTCCCGCGCTCGAATTCATGAAGGCCGTCGCCGCGACTGGCTACGACGGCTATCTCTCGCTGGAGATTTTCAACGACCAGTTTCGTGGTGGTTTGCCGACCGCGATTGCCGTCGATGGCAGGCGCTCTCTCATCTATCTCGGTGACCAGGTTCGTCGCGCGGAAAGCAGCAGCCTCACCTTGCCGCCGATGCCGGCGCGCGCCGAGGTGGAGGGCGTTGCCTTTATCGAATTTACCGTCGATGAGGCGGAGACATCAGTGCTCGCGGATCGGCTGCGTGCCCTGGGCTTTCGCCATGTCGGGCGCCACAAGACCAAGCGCGTCGACGTCTTCCGGCAAGGCAATATCAATCTCGTCGTCAACACCGATCCGGATGGGTTTGCCGGTGCCTCCTATGCTCTGCACGGGCAGTCGGCCTATGCGATGGGATTATGGGTTGATGATGCCGAAGCCGCAGTCGCGCGAGCCGTGGCCCTGGGTGCCGAACGTTTTGAACAGCCACTGAATCCCGGCGAGATCGAAATGCCTGCCGTCAGGGGCGTCGGCGGCGGCATCCTGTATTTCCTCGATCGCAGAAGCGCGCTCGCCCGCATATGGGAGATCGAATTCGATCCGGTCAATGACGACACCGATCTGCGGCCGGTCGGGCTGACGGGCATAGATCATGTCGCGCAGACGATGAAATATGAGGAGTTGCTGACCTGGCTGCTCTTTTATACGGCGATACTGAAGGCGCATAAGACGCCGATGGTCGATATTATCGATCCGGCCGGCGTCGTTCGAAGCCAGGTCGTCGAAAACGAACAAGGCACCTTGCGCATCACGCTGAATGGCGCGGAAAATCGCAACACGCTCGCCGGCCATTTCATCGCCGAAACTTTTGGCTCCGGCATTCAGCACCTGGCGTTTGCGACCGATGATATCTTTGCGGCTGCGGCCGCGTTGTCGGATAACGGCTTTGCCACCTTGATGATCTCGCCCAACTATTATGACGATCTGGAGGCGAGATTCGGTTTGGAGCCGGCTTTCACCGATCGCTTGAAGGCCCACAACATTCTCTATGATCGCGACGACCATGGTGAATATTTCCAGCTTTACAGCCCGACCTACGGCGAAGGCTTCTTCTTCGAAATCGTCCAGCGCAGCGGCTATCGTGGCTATGGTGCGGCCAATGCCATCTTTCGCATAGCAGCGCTGAGGCGGCATCTGCGACCGATTGGTCTGCCGAAACTTTAGGCTCTCCCCATTGGCGTGGAGCCTGTGTTAAAGCTTTGATCTTCAATGATGGGCAGAGACAAACCCAGGAAGACGGGCAAGGCATGACCAAAGCGCAAGCGGCCAAGATCGAGCGCCTCACGCGGAAGAACGATCCAGACGCGACCAAGGAAAATATTCTGAAGATTGCCACCGAGGAGTTTGTCGCAGCCGGTTTTTCCGGTGCGCGCGTCGACGAGATCGCCGAGCGCACCAAGACGTCGAAGCGGATGATCTACTATTATTTCGGCAGCAAGGAAGGGCTCTATCTCGCCGTTCTGGAGCAGGCCTATACGAAGATCCGCACGCTCGAGAGCGAGCTCGATCTCGAAAACATGCCGCCCGTTCAGGCCATGGCGCAATTGATCGGAAGCACCTTCGATCATGACGACCAGAATCCGGATTTCGTACGACTGGTCAGCATTGAGAACATCCATCGCGCCGAACATATGAAGCGTTCGGTCGTCCTGTCGCAGATGAACATCGCCGTCATCGATATCATCACGCAAATCCTCGAACGGGGCTACGCCGATGGCAGCTTCGTGCGCAAGGTAGATCCGGTCGATCTGCATATGATGATCAGCGCCCAGTGCTTTTTCCGCGTTTCCAATCGGCATACTTTCGGGGCGATCTTCGAGCGTGACCTGTCGTCCGAAGCCTTGAAGAAGCGGCATAAGTCTCTGATCGTCGATGCGATCCTTGCTTTTCTGAGACATCCTTCCTCCGAGATGGCCTGACGGTGCCAGAGCCGTTTGATTGGGGCCGACGTTTCCCGGAGGCCTGAAAGCGCGTCTTATATTGACTTTACGTACTAGTTCGTACATTTTACGGACAAGCCTGCAGCATGGCTTGGTTTTGCTGCTCGGGAGGAAAGATTGAACACTCAAGCGGCCATTGCTCCTCGTCAACTTCATGTCGGATTGATCGGTGCCGGGATAGGCCGCTCGCTGACGCCGGCCATGCATATGCGCGAGGGCGAACATTGCGGCCTATCCTATCACTACGACCTCATCGACCTTGATGTACGCGGCCTCTCCGTATCGGACCTTCCGGCTCTCGTCGATGAAGCCGAGGCGCAGGGCTTTGCCGGCCTCAACATCACCCATCCTTGTAAGCAGGCGGCCGTGGCACTGGTGGATGAATTGTCGCCTGATGCTCAGACACTGCGATCCATCAACACGATCATTTTTGATGGGCAGCGCCGGATCGGCCACAATACCGATTGGTGGGGATTTGCCGAAAGTTTCCGGCGCGGATTGACCGGAGTTTCGCTCGATCACGTTGTGCAGCTGGGCGCTGGCGGCGCCGGCGTTGCCGTTGCCCATGCGGTGGCTGAAATGGGCGCGCAGTCCATAGAGATATTCGATCTCGACCCCTTGCGCGCGCAGGCTCTCGTGGATCAGCTGCAGCCAGCACATGGCGCTTGCCGTTTCTCGATTGGTCATGACCTTGCCGTGGCACTGGATGCAGCTGATGGTCTGGTTCATGCAACGCCGACCGGCATGGCCGCTCATCCCGGGCTGCCGCTCGACGCGCAACTTCTATCCGATCGTCTTTGGGTCGCCGAAATCGTCTATTTCCCGATCGAGACCGAGTTGGTGAAACTCGCTCGGCAGACAGGGTGCCGTGTTCTCGACGGCGGCGGCATGGCGGTATTCCAGGCGGTGAAGGCGTTCGAACTGTTCACCGGCATTCGTCCGGCGGCAGAGCGCATGATGCAGCATTTCAATTCGCTGCGTGCCTAAAAGCCGATCAGTGATCGAAGAATCTAAATTCCAAAACTTCGGCGCCGAAGTTTCATTCCCGGCGCCGTAGATATCATGGGCGATGTCAGGCCGATTGCTCGATCACCAATACGCCGTAGCCGGCGAGTTCGGTTGTGTCCGATATGGCTTTGCCGGTCAGCAGGTCGGTACCGGACGGCAGATTGACGATCTTCGTTTCATGCTCCGTATTGAGCACAAACAGCAGCGTCCTGCCGTCACCTTCGCGGAGCGACACTTCGACACCATTAGGCAGATCCTGCACCAGTGGCGTGGTAACACCCTTGCTGACGAGAAGCTCGCGAATGACCTCCGCAAGCGGCGCGGTGAGATAGGTGCCGAGGTAGTAGACCTGGCCATTGCCATGCCGGCGGCGCGTCAACATTGGCGTGCCTTCGAGGAAGCGATCGGACCAGCGGCCAACAGTTTCCGTGTCCGCTGTTGTCTCCAGCTTCTCGTAGAGATGGCCGGCTTCCAGCTGACGATTGCCGATCGTGTAGGCATATTTGCGCGAAGCGGAGGTTGCCGCCGGACGTGGCGACGGCTGGTGACCACCAATGCCGCCCTCGCGGAAGCCGGTAAACAGCCCATCCGCTCCTGGGGCGGAGACCGGACCGAATTCATAGACATGCACCCCCGAAAGCTCCGAGAGCGCCTTGCCCGGTGCCTGGGTGCGGATGATGTGGTTGTTGTCGTCGCGGGTTCCCGTCATAGCCGACAGGATGAGCGTGCCGCCATCGGCGACGAACTTCTCCACTGCTGGCGACCACTCTTCCTTCCACATGACCCAATGGGGAACATAGAGCGCCTTGACGCGCGAGAGATCATCTTCCGGATGGATGAAGCCGCAGGCGATACCGGCCTGGTAGCACGCGCGGTGCAGATGGGCGGCATCCTGCATCGGGCTTGGCAGGCCGATTGCATAGGTCTTGTAGGCTTCCTGATTGTCGAAATCCGCGCCGGCGATGGCAATATCCATGCGGACGGTGGTGCCGAGCAACTTGTCCTCGATCTTGCGGATGTCCGATGCGAATTGCTTGGCTTCCTCGTAACGGCGGCGTGGAACGTCATCGTGGTCGATAATGCCGTTCCAGTAGATTTCTGCGCCGAAATGCGCCGGCCGCCAACGGAAGAACATCAAACCGTCAGCGCCGCGCGAAATGGAAGTCATCGCCATGCGGCGCATCTCGCCAGGCTCCGGCACTGAGGAAGAAAAGCCCGGCTGGCTGCCGAGGCCGGAGGCCTGTTCGGGAACGATGAAATTGCCGGAATAAGCCCGGCATTGGTCGAGATGAAAAGCCTGCGTGATCGCATGGCCGCCGCCACGGCGCATCTCGTCATAGAGGAACGGATAGATGTCGAAGCCGATGAAATCGAGATCCTGGCCGAACTGGCCGCGGAAATCGATGTCGGCAAGGTTGCCGAGATTGTGGAAGATGAACCATTCGGAATTGGTGGCTCTCAGGATCTCCACCTGATCGTGCTGGAAGAGGGCCGTCGCGAAGGCAAGGAAGCGGTGATAGTCCTGCACATGACCGGGGCTCGAGAAGGACGGGTTCATCGGCTTCGGGAAGACGATCTGGTCGAATGTCTGATAGGCCGTTGCCCAGAAGTCGCCGCCCCAGGCAAAGTTCAGAGCTTCGATCGTTTCGTACTTGGCGCGGCAGAACTTCTGGAATTCGATGAGCGCCGATGGCGAGTAGCTTTCGGAGGTCGTCGTGTTCAGCTCGTTATCCGTCTGCCAGCCGATGACGTGAGGATTGTCGCGGTAATGTTCGGCCATGGCGCGGGTGATGCGCTGGCTGTGCACGCGCAACACCGGGCTCGTCGTGTCGCAATGCTGGCGCGATCCATGGCTTGCCTGCCTGCCATTGGCATCGACGCGCAGGACTTCCGGATATTTTGCCGTCAGCCAGCGCGGCGGCGTTGCCGTCGGCGTGCAGAGAATGGTCTTGATGCCGTGCTTGGCAAGGCCGGCAATCGCCTTGTCGAAGAGCGAGAAGTCGAAATGGTCTTCATGCGGCTCCATGATGTGCCAGGCGAACTCCGCCATGCGAACGGCGTTGAAACCGGCAGCTGCCATGCGTTCGGCATCGCGATCCCAATAGCTCTCGTCGACATGTTCGGGATAATGCGGCACGCCGACCATGAAGCCGTCGAGATTGAGCGTCCGCCAGACCGAGAGCGGCTTTCTTTCCAAAACTTTCATGAGATCACAAGCTTTCTTTACAGAGAGGCAATGATGGGTTTCGGCCGGCTGAGGGTTCTGCCATCGGGGCCGAAGAGGTAAAGGGCGGAGGTGGAGGCGGACAGCTTGACCTGCTCGCCGGCCGAAAACCCGGTCGCGTTGCCGAGCTGAACGGTGAAATTGCGTGTGCCGCTTTCCGAGCCGATCGTTGCGAGCGGACCCGCATCGACGTAGAGGATGGTTTCACGGCCGAGCTGCTCGACCAGCCGGACCTTGCCGTCCAAGGAGATAGCGACATCCTCGGTGGAGGGGCCGATCTTCAGCGATTCCGGCCGGATGCCCAGGGTGAGGTGGGACTCAGCCTTAAGATCGCCGACATCGCCCACCGGAACGCGGACCGTCGTGCCGCCACCTTCGAGCGCGACTTCAGCGATGCCATCGTGAAGGGAAATGAGCTTTGCATTGATGAAATTGATCCGCGGCGCACCGAGAAAGCCGGCGACGAATTGGTTTGCCGGATTGTGATAGAGGTTGAGCGGCGCGCCTTCCTGTTCGATGATGCCCTTGTTGAACACGATGATCCGGCTCGCCATGGTCATCGCCTCGACCTGGTCGTGCGTCACATAGATCATCGTCGAGCCGAGCTGCTGATGCAGCGTCGAAAGCTCCACGCGCATCTGCGTGCGCAGCGCAGCATCGAGATTGGAAAGCGGTTCGTCGAAAAGGAAGACCTCTGGCGAGCGGGTGATGGCGCGGCCGATGGCGACGCGCTGGCGCTGGCCGCCCGAAAGCTGCTTCGGGCGTTTATCGAGCTGGTCGGATATTCTAAGGATTTCGGCTGCGCGCTTGACGGCAGCGTCGATCTCCGTTTGCGGCCGCTTGGCCATCTTCAGGCCGAAGCCCATGTTCTCGGCGACCGTCATGTGCGGATAAAGCGCATAGGACTGGAAGACCATGGCGATGCCGCGATCGCCCGGCTCCTCGCGCGTCACGTTGCGGCCATTGATCCAGATCTCGCCTGAGCTGATGGTCTCAAGCCCGGCGATGGTCTTCAGCGTGGTGGATTTGCCGCAGCCGGAAGGGCCGACCATGACGATGAACTCGCCCTTGTCGACGGAAAGATTGACCGAACGCAGGGCATGATAGCTGCCATAATGTTTGTCGATATCGATCAGCTGTACATGGCTCATGAATGATACTCCAAATCGTCTCAAACGGTGCGGCGCGCGTCAGCCCTTGACGGCGCCCATGGTCAGGCCCGCGATGAAATGTTTTTGCATCAGGAAGAACATTAGGACCGGCGGAACGGCGACGAACAATGTTGCCGCTGCCACGATATTCCAGGCAGACGTCCATTCGCCTCTGAGGTTGTTCAACCCTGCGGTCACCGGCTTCACGACATCGCTCTGGGTGAGCACGATCGCCCAGAAATAATCGTTCCAGACGAAGGTGAAGATCAGGATCGCCAATGCTGCGAGCGCCGGCCGCATCAGCGGTATGACGACGTGGCGCATTGTCTGCCAGGGGGAGGCGCCTTCCGCGCGCGCCGCCTGGAACAATTCGTCGGGCAGAGCCGCGATGAAATTGCGCATGAACAGGGTCGCAAAGCCGGTCTGGAAGGCGACGTGGAAGATGATCAACGCGAAATAGGTGTCGTACAGGCCGACCGAGACCATAAGGTCGCGTACCGGGATCATCATGATCTGCGCAGGCAGGAAGTTGCCGCCGACGAAAAGCGAGAAGAGCAGCGCATTGCCACGAAAATTATAGCGAGCGAGCACATAGCCGGTCAGCGTCGAGAACACGAGAACCAGCAATACGGAAGGCAGGGTGATGATGAGGCTGTTGATGAAGTAGCCCCACATGTTCGTCTGCTGGAAGACCGACTGGAAGTTCTCGAACAGATTGAAATGCTCGGGCCAAGTCCAGTATTTGCCGGCCATGATCTCATCGGCCGTCTTGGAGGCTGTCAGCATGACGGCAAAGAGCGGTAGCAGCCACAATATGAGGATGAGGCCGACGAAGCCGGCATAAAGGCCGCGAAGCGCTGGCTTTTCTTCGGGAATGGGGCGAGGATACATCAGCGTGTCTCCCGTTCCATGCGTATCATGACGCGCAGATACCAGGTGATGAAAACGATCATGATTGCGAAGAGGATGGTGGCAATCGCTGCGCCATAGCCGAACCGGTATGAGAAGATCGACTGCTCGTACATCTGGTAGGCCAGGACCTCCGACGAGCCGAAGGGGCCGCCAGATGTCATCACTGCAATCATGTCGAAGGACCGCAATGCGCCGACGACGGTAACGGCAAGGGCGATGAAACCTACCTGACGCAACTGCGGCAACACGACGTGCCAGAGCATGTTCCAGCCGCGCGCGCCATCGACACGTCCGGCTCCGATGATGTCAGAGCTCAGATTGTTGAGGCCGGCGAGAAAAAGCACCATGCAAAAGGCGATCTGCGGCCAGAGCGCGGCTGCGACCACGGCGAAGGTGACGAAATGCTCGTCGGCGAGCAAGGCAGGCGCCGTTGCGCCGAAAAGACCGAAGATGAGAGCAAGAAGCCCGTAATTCGGATCATAGACCCAGCCGAAGACGACGCCGACCGTGACGGTCGCAAGCACGAGCGGAATGAAGAAGAGCGACTTCAAGATCCGCATGCCGGCGATCTGCTGGTTGACGAGGAGTGCCAGCGCCAGCCCGAGCGGCGGTGCCGCCATGAACATGACGAGCCAGATGATGTTGTTCTTCAGCGAGACGTAGAATTGCGGATCGGCAAAGAGTTCTGAATAGTTTGCAAATCCCACCCAGGTCTTCTGCCCGACACCGTCCCAATCGAAGAACGATATCCAGATCGATTCCACCGAGGAAGCGATGATGATCGTTCCGAACAGGATGCATCCCGGCACAATGAAGAGGACAGGCGTCAGCCAGTTCCTGTGTTTTTTCCACATGGCTCAGACTTCTTGGTTCGATAGTTCTCGGCGCCTCGGGAGGCGCACATCTTGAAGATGGGCGCGGCGGGAGCAACGGGCCGCAAGACTCCTGGCCCGCCGCGCCTTGGTCCGGGAGGACTATTTGAAAATGCGCGCGCGGGTCTTTTCGAGCCGCGCCAGGATCTGGTCGCGCCGCTCGGGCTTGACCGTGAATTCCTGGAAGCCCTTCATGCCGTCCTGCGCCATGTCGGGATCGGTGTCGCGGTCATAATATTGCGACGTTCCCTTCACGGTCTTGAGCGACTCTACGGCGATGTTGACCAAGGGATCCTTGCTCGGCGGGCAATCGTTGCGCGGCGGAATGGTGCCTTCGGCTTCGAGGAATGCGCCGAGGTTTTCCGGCTGATAGAAATAGGCGAGAAAATCGCGCGCACCTTGCCGGTTCTTCGCCTTGGCCGGGATATGCACCGAGTTGACCGAGAAGTCCTCATAGCGTTCGACGCCGGATACGATTTCAGGGAAGGGGGCGAAGGCAATCTGGGCCTCGTCGCCTGCCGGGAAGGCGGACTTGATGAAGCCTCCGAGATCCATCATCGCCGCCTTCTTCTGTGCGAGAGCCGCGCCCGCCTGTTCCCAGCCGAAGGATGGGCCGCTTGCAGAGAAGAAATTGGCCTTGATGAGCTCTTCCCATTTGTCGAAGACCGGCTTCAGCATCGGGTCGGTATAGGGAATCTTGCCTTCCATGAGGGCAAGGTGCTTGTCGAGACCGTTGATGCGCAGGTTCATGTGATCGAACCAGCCGCCGGTCGGCCACAGTTCCTTTGTGCCCATGCTGATCGGGGTCATGCCGGCCGACTTCGCCGCCTCGCCGAATTTCAGGAAATCGTCCCAGTTCTTCGGCGCCGTCCAGCCCTTCTCGGCGAAAACGTCCTTGCGATAGAAAAGGCCCCAAAGAATGCCGCCAAGCGGCAGACCATACTGCTTGCCGTTGACGGTGACGGCCGTCATGGTGGCGCCCAGCTTGTCGCTGTAGCCTTCCTTCACGAACAGGTCGGAAATGTCGTCGAACAGTCCGCGATCGACGAAAGCCTTCATTCGATTGCCGGAGAACCAGAAGCAGATATCAGGGGCGCCGACGACGAGATAGCTGCGGATAGCCGTCTTATGGGCCTCGTGATCCATATTGTTGATGGTGACTTTCGTCCCCGTCTTCTTGGTAAAATCAGCAGCAATGCGGTCAAGGACGGCCCGCTGGTCGGCATTGCCGATATCCGAAATGATCGTCACTTCGCCGCCATTGGCAATTGCCGGACGATAAAGAGCCGTGGCAGCCAGGGCAGCGCCCGTGCCGATCATAAACTGGCGCCGAGACGCCCTGATTGCATTGACGAGTGAAAGTTCGTTCTTCGATGCCATCTTTTTCCTCCCGAGGCACATCAAATCCTGGCCCGCCCACGGATATGAGCAGCCGCTAACCTTCAGAAATTACGCAATAAACCGGCATTTCCGCTTGCGTTGATACAAGCGGACATTCCTCCATTGCCATGTGCTATTGCATACCGTATCTTCCGGGAAGCAACAATAGTTAATTTACAAAATAAATTTAAAGGATCACTGTGCGCGGCAACCCTAGTACCTCCCGAGCCCTCAACCGGCGGCTCATCCTCAACCTGCTGCGAAACCGCGGGGCAATGCCGCGTGCCGAAATCGCCACGGTGACGGGCCTCAGTCCGGCGGCAGTGACCTTCGTGGTCACGGAACTGATCGAGGAAGGGCTCGTCGTCGAAGGAAAAGCGCAGACGGGCGCAACCGGGCGCCGGCCCGTACCAGTCGACATCAATTATGGCGGCCATCTGGCTGTCGGGTTCAAGCTTCGCCACGACAGTATCGATTGTGTCCTGACCGACCTCGCCACGACGCCGATCGCTTCCTTCGAGATGCCTGTGCCGGACACACAGCCGCAAACGATGGTCGAGGCCATCGCGACGGCGATCCCGAAGCTTCTGGCCGATGCCGGCCGTACCGGCTCGCCGGTTATGGGCGTCGGCGTTTCCATTCCCGGCGAGGTGGATGCGGTCAAAGGCATCTGCGTGCAGAGCCCGCGCTTTGGCTGGCGCAATCTCGCCTTTCCCGAACTGCTGCGTGAACGGGTTCATATCCCTGTCTGGATCGATGACGACATCAGCGCCTTCACCGTTGCTCAGCGGCTCTTCGGCGCCGGCCGCAACTACAGCAATTTCGCGACGATCGCAGTCGGCACCGGTGTCGGATCATCGCTTGTTATGGGTGGAGAAATCTATCACGGAAGCCATGGCCTGGCCGGAAAGCTCGGTCACATCATCACGGTTCCCGGCGGACGGCTTTGCGAATGCGGGAGACGGGGCTGCCTTCAGGCTCACGCAGCCGAGGCGCCGATGATCGAGGAGTGGGGTCGGCGCCGAGGCGCTAAGGCCAATCGCGATGAATTCGCAGCGGCGATCGATGGCGGCGATGCGACTGCTCTCGAGGTCATGGCAGAAGCTGGAGAGTTGATCGGGCGTCACGTGGCAGATCTGGTGAACCTGTTCGATCCCGAAGTTCTCATCGCCGGCGGCGAAGCCATGCAGTTTGGCGAGGCGATCCTCGAGCCGATCCGCCGTTCGATGGCAAAATATGTCTTTTTGAATACGCCTGAATTGCTGCCAGATTGGGTGCCGGGTTCCTGGGCGCGAGGCGCCGCAGCTCTGGCGACCCAGCATTTCTTCGATCTGGATGTTGAATGATGCCGCTGCGCGCATGATCCGCATATGGGCGTCGTGTCGGCAGGAAACCGACTGTCGGACTCCGCTCACTCCTTATCGGGAACGTCATTAGGGAAGCTGGCAGCCATCGGCGCGGCACGTTTCTCCGCCTGCTTTAGGCATGCGCGCGACGCAGCTCTGTGGGAGATTGTCCGAAGAGACGGCGAAAGAGCCTTGCAAAATGGGATGCGCTGTCGAAGCCGACTTCGAGCGCGATTTCAATGAGCGGTGCCTCTGTCTGGAGAACCAGCTGCTTGGCCCGTTCCATGCGAATGCGGGTGTAGACGGCTCCGGGAGAGGTTTTCATTTCTTCGGTGAACAGACGTTCGAGCTGCCGCCGGGATAAGCCGACCGATGCGGCAAGCTCTTCGGTCGGCACCACGTCCTCGATATGGCTTTCCATGGTGATCAGCACGGCTTTCAGGCGTGGATCCTGGCATTCGATCGCGAGTGGCTTGCGCGGCTGTATATCCAGCCCGGATCGGGCGCGCTCGATTTGCAGCACTTCCAGAGCGTTTCGTTCTGCATCTCGGCTGATGTGCCGTCTGACGAGAAAAGCAGCCATATCGGCGGCGCTGCTTCCGCCCGCGCATGATCCGCGGCTCCGGTCGAGATTGAACAGGCGATCCGAGCGAACGGGGTTTTCGGGGAATTGCTCCCGGTAAGCCTGATAGTGCAGCCAGCTGACGCAGGTCTGGTGTGTTTTCATCAGGCCAAGGCGCGCCAGAATGAACGTGCCGGTACAAACCCCGATCAGCGGGATCTTCTGGGCTGCGGCCTTCTTCAGATAGTCGGAGGTCTGATGATCGATCGTAATGTCGGCATTCAAAAGCCCACCGACGACGACAATGTAGTGGAATTCCTTTGGGTCGATAAAGTCCGACGTCGGTGCGACCTGAACACCGCAGCTCGATGTGATGAGATGCCGGGTGCTACCCAATACCTGCCAGTCGGCCAGCACTCTGCCCGATTTGTCGGCCTCGTCGCTCGCCAATCTCAGCGTATCGACGAACAGAGCGAAGGCGGAAAGCGTAAATGATCGCGCGAGGATGAATCCGACCTTCAAGGGATCGTGCTTAGCTTCTTGTTTGACGGATTTCATGCAACGCCTCGCGGGAGCGACCTTTTCTATTTGATCTGGAAACCATAGGCCAAAGAATCTCGATCGTCGACGAAGATCGTGTTGTGGCCGATGATACGTGCCCAGCCCCCGACACTCGGCCTGATACCCCTGAAATTTCCGACTTCAACCTCCGACTCGATACATCCTTCGAATATCGTGCCGATCAGGCTCTCCTGGCGAAAGGTGTCGCCAACCTTTAGCCGACCCTTGCCATGCAATTGCGCAAGGCGTGCGGAGGTGCCGGTACCGCCCGGGGAGCGATCTATCGCCTTGTCGCCATAGAAAACCGCACCCCGCCCATCGGCTTTGTCGCTCGTCGGCGCGTCGCACCATAAGGCGTGGTGGACACCTCTTATCCTTTCATCCTCGGGATGAACCGGATTGCAGATCGGCTCGAGGGCATCGCGCAACTTCCTGCTGATGTCGACAATGTCATCACTCGACATGCCATCCAATCCAGGCCAGTTCCTCTGCGGTTCGACGACAGCATAATAGTTGCCGCCATAGGCGACGTCGATCGTCAGTGCGCCGAACCCCGGCACATCGACTTCGACATCAGCCGCATGCAGGTAGCTTGCGACATTGAACATGCGGACCGCCTCAACGAATTCGCCGGGCTTGTCATAGTCGATATCCACGCGGCCCGCTGGCGTCTCGATGGAGAGCTTGCCGGGAATGCGTGGCGTGACGAGGCCCTCTTCGATCGCCGCCGTCACCAGACCGATCGTTCCGGCTCCGCACATGGGCAGACATCCGCTGACTTCGATGAAGATCACGGCAAAATCGCAGTCTTCACGATATGCGGGATAGATGATGGCGCCGGACATGATGTCATGTCCACGCGGTTCGAACATCAAAGCCTTGCGGATCCAGTCATGATCGCGGACGAAAATTTCACGCCGCTCGGCGATCGGAAGATGCGGGAGCAAGGGCCCGCCACCTGCGACAAGCCGTACGGGATTGCCGCAGGTGTGGGAATCGATGCAGAAGAAACTGTGGCGCATGCGATGATCTTTCCGCTTGGAGCAATTCCATGAAAAGTGCGTGAGCCGCTTTCCGTCCGGAATTGCGTGAAAACAAGAAGCTGAACCGTTCTAGCCGTGCTTTGCCGATGACCGGGCGCGATCCTGCAAAGCGCCCTTTGACAGTCTGTCCAGCAGGATAGCGATGGCGACGATCGCAAGACCCGCCCGCAGCCCAAGCCCCATTTCCATCCGGGTCAGGCCCCGCGTCACCTCGGCTCCAAGCCCGCCGGCTCCAACGAGCCCGGCAAGAACGACCATGGCCAGCGACAGAAGAATGCACTGGTTGAGGCCGACAAGCAGGGTCGGCATTGCGGAGGGAATCTCGATCTTGAAGAGGATCGAGCGCGGCGGCGCGCCCGTGGCTTGTCCGAGCTCGAGAAGGTCCGTCGGCACCTGGTTGAATGCCAGCGTCGTCAGACGCAGCATCGGTGGTACGCCATAGACGATCGTCGCGATGATCGCCGGCACACGGCCGAGGCTGAAGATCATGACAGCCGGGATCAGATAAACCCAGGGTGGAACGGTCTGCATGATATCGAGCAATGGCCTTACAACCTTCTCGAAGGTCTTATAACGCGATGCAAGAATGCCAAGCGGGAAGGCAATCGAGACGGAGATGGCGACTGCAACTGTTACCAGAGCCAGTGTCTGCATGGATGCAGCCCAGAAGCCGGTGAACAGGCAGAAGGTGAGCGCGACAGCAGTCACTATTGCAACCCTGAAGTTGATGACAAAGGCTGCGAAAAGCACGGCTATGGCAATCACCGCATAAGGCGGTGGGTAAAGAAGCGCCGCTTCGATCCCGCCAAGTACCGCTTCGATAAGTTTGGTGATGCCTTCGAACACGGGATGAAAGTTGGTGTTCAGCCAATCGACGACGGGAGCAAGATAGGTACCTGGCGAAAACCGGAGAAGATCGAGGTTCATCTTACACCTGCCTTGGCGCGGCCGGCCGCGCTCTGCGTCAATCTGTCGAGTACCATCGTCAAGATGACGATCGCGATTGCAGCGTTGATGGATGTGGCCATGTCGAGCGTGCGCACAGCGCTGTAAATTGTTTCGCCGAGGCCGCCGGAGCCGACGATGCCTGCGATCACGACCATGCCGAATGCCATCATCAGGCTCTGGTTGATGCCCGCCAGGACACTTGGGATTGCGAAGGGCAGCCTGATCTTCGTGAACATTTGCCATGGCGTCAGGCCGCTTGCCTGTCCCAATTCTATAAAGGCTGGCGGCGTCATGCGAATGCCAAGCGAGGTCAACCGGATGGCGGGCGGCATCGCCACGATGAAGGTCGCAACGAGCGCAGTCGCGGGGCCGAAGCCAAGAAGGGCAATCGCCGGAAGAAGGTAGATATAGGGTGGCAATGTCTGAATGAGGTCGAGGACCGGCTCTAGAGCCCTGTCGAACCACCGCATGAAGCCGGCAGCGATGCCGATCGGAATTCCGATGGCAAGTGCGAGTATGGTCGCAGTGGTGACAAGCGCAAGCGTGCTCATGGTTTCGCTCCACAATCCCATGACTGCGCAGAAGAACAGGCCCAGTCCCGCCAGTATGGCGGACAAAGCGCCGATCAGGCGCCACGCGAGAAGCGCGACGATGACCACGATGACGTAAAACGGCGCCAAATGAAGCAGCCAAAGGACGCCATTGTAGGTTCCTTCGAGGATGGCCCTCAAGGGAGTGAACAGCCAGTCGCCGTTGTCGCTGATCCAGCCCAGCGCGTCATCGGTCCAGGCATCGAAGGTATCCGCAATGACCGAGATGTCCATTTTCGTACGTCCTTCTACGCCGGCATTTGCTGTTGCGCCGGGGATCCGGCAACGCCGCGAAGCAGCCCCCGCGTGGTGACGACACCGACAATGGAACCATTGTCGACCACTGCCACAGCATCGCGATCCGACTTCATCGTAAGGTCTATGAGTTCGCCGATATCCGCCTCAGGAGAGGTCTTCAGGAGCGCATCCACATCATGCTGCGGCTGCAGGCTCCTGTATTCCGCGATCGACTGCATGACCGAATGGGCCTTGACGAGATGAATCCTTGATATGCCCGCAACGAAGTCGGCGACGTAGTCGTCGGCAGGTTTCGTTACGATCTCTTCCGCGGTTCCCACCTGAACGATGACGCCGTCCTTCATGATGGCGATGCGGTCGCCGATGCGAATGGCCTCTTCGAGATCGTGCGTGATGAAGACCGCGGACTTGCCGAGCGACTTCGTCAACTCCCGAAACTCATCCTGCAACTGGCGGCGAATAAGGGGATCAAGCGCGCTGAACGGCTCGTCCATGAGGATGATCTCGGGATCGGCCGCCAAGGCACGGGCCAGGCCGACGCGCTGCTGCATCCCACCCGACAGTTCAGACGGGTATCGCGATGTCCAGTCGGAGAGGCCGACCTTATCGAGCGCAGCTCGGGCCGTCTTGTTGCGCTCATCCTTTGACACGCCGCGGACTTCCAATCCGAAGGCCGCATTCTCAAGAACGGTGCGATTTGGAAGCAACGCCACACTCTGGAACACCATGCCGATATTGCGGGCGCGCATATCGCGCAGTTCAGCCGCGTTCAGCCTGGCAATTTCCTTACCCTTGATCGTGATCCTGCCGAGACTCGGTTCGATAAGACGGTTGAGAAGGCGGACCAGGGTGGATTTTCCGCTTCCCGAGAGGCCCATGATGCAGAAGATCTCGCCGCGACGGACCTGAAGGTGGGCATCGGAGACACCGACGACACAGTTGAATTCCTGAAGCACCTGCTTCTTGGAGAGGCCACGCTCGGAAACGGCCTTCACAGCGGCGGTCGCACGCGCACCGAAAATCTTCCAGACGTTCTGGCAATCGACCAGGACTTCACCGGTGTTATCCATGACAGTGTTCATTGTATTCCCCACGCGGCCAGTCCATTGCCGGCCTGTTCGTCTTCGTTGAGGGATGCGGGCCGCCCCGATGGCGGCCCGCTGTCGACATCATTCGCCCTTGATATTCTCCCACCGCTTCAGGAGATCGGCATGGCTGGTGGTCCAGTCCTTGATGGCCTCGTCCATCGTCTTGCCGTCATTCACGGCGCTGTTGATCGCGGTGATATCGGCAAGCGGCACATAGACGCTGGCAATGACCTCGCGAGCGTGCGGATAGTCGGCGGAGAAGCCCTTCTTGCCGATCCAGTAATAGCTCTGTGGCGGCGGGAAGATGCCCTTGGGGTCCTTCAGGAATTTCACGTCGTATTTCTGCATCATCCAGGACGGCTCCCAGATCGTGACGGCAATCCATTCCTTGCGGTCAACGGCCGACTTGAGGGCCGCGGTCATGGCTGCGGTGCTGCCTTCGACGAGCTGCAGTTTCAGATCATAACCTTTAACTGCGTTGGCGGTATCGCGCATCAGGCCCGAACCCGGCTCGATGCCGACGATCTTGCCACCGAACTTGTCGGCGTTGGCGTTCAGCTGGTCCATGGAGTCGATCGGCACGTATTTCGGGACTGCGACACCTTGGAACAGGCCGTGCGAAACGGGCGAGATCTTTTCGAGGCGCTTCTTGTTCTTGTCCCAATAGTCCTGTGCGACGTAATCGGTCTGAGAGGCAAGGATCTGGATGTCACCCTTGCTAAGTGCTGCATAGGCGATGCCCCATTCGGAGAACGGCACGACCTTCACGGTGTAGCCGGCATCTTCCAGCACCTTTTTGGTAATCCCGGTGATCGGTGTCAGGTCTTCCCACGACATCGTTCCCACGGTGATGCTCTTCTCTTCCGCATGGGCGGAGAACGCGGTCATTCCGACCATCGCGGCCGCGCAGAGCGCTTTCCACAAAGTCTTCATTTTTCTTGCTCCTAGTTTTCGTTCCCATATTGTTGAAGACCTGCGATAGGCGCAGTCTTCACATTGCGCGGCGAGGGATCATCCCTCGCGGCCTGCGCGCAATTCCTGCAAACGGATCACTGAATTGATGCCGAGCCATGCAAAGGGTTCTGGTGGCAACCGGGATGGCGCGGCGTGATCCATGTATTGTTCGAGTTGTTCCGAGGCAGTGCCGGTCGCGAGTTCAGCGGCCATCATGCCTGCCAACGTGCTCTTGACGGTGCCGAGCCCGTTTTCGCAGCATGCCGAATAAAGCCCTTCGTCAAGCGCGCCGAATGCCGGCACATGGTTCCGGCTGAGGCAGAGACGCCCGGCCCAACTGTGTTCGAAGGGAATGTCCTTTAGCCCCGGAAACCGCGCATCGAGCGAATTTCGATGCTCTTCGGCCATTTTGGCCATTCGCCGATCAGAAACGGTGATCGTCGTCTCGTAGGTGTATTTCGTCCGAATGACGATGCGCGATTGTCCGCCCGAGGTGATCTTTCGCACCGTCGCGCCCATGGCATCGGCCGGAAGCAGCGCCCATCTATCCCGTCCCGAAATCTTTCGTCCGAGGTCGTCGGCTGAGAATGGAGCGGTCATCGAGGCGTAGGCAAAGATGTGCATCAGGCGGCCGCGGAAGTGACCGAAGTCGTCGATGTGACCGTTGACACCGAGGATAACCTTCGGTGCGGTGACCTTGCCGCGAGGGGAAATAGCCGTCCATGTCCCTTTGTCCCGCGTCAGGGCGATAACCGGCGATCTTTCGAAGATGTCGATTTTGCGCGACAACCCTGCCGCAAATTCGCGAACGTAATCGGCGGGCTGGATCAGGACCGCGCCCGGCGTGTAAAGGCCGCCCAGGTAGTAATCGGAACCGGTAAGCTTGCGCATTTCGGATGCATCGAGAAAGCTGTGCTTCTCGCCCGCACCCTTCAAGGATCGGCCGAAGCTGATATTCAGTTTCATTCCGCGCGCGGTTGCCGCCGCATTGATCTTGCCTGTCGGGTCGACAGTTTCCGGGGACATGCCGTATTCGTCCGCGGCTTCTCTCGCGAAAGCGATCGCAGCCCTGTTCTGAGCCATCTCCAGGCGAGTGGCGTCCAGACCGCCACTCGAATATTCGCTCGATGAAAGGTTGTGCGGGACGTCGATCATAAAGCCGGAATTGCGGCCCGATGTGCCCTTGCCGACCTCGCTCGCATCAAGCACGACGATTTTGTCGTTGGGCCGGAGCTGTAGCAACCGGCGCGCGGTGGAAAGCCCGGCAAAACCCGCGCCGATGATCAGCCAGTCCGCAGTCACGTTGCCTTCCAGGCTCCGGACCGGGAACGAACGTCGACTGATCGCCTCCCAGCCCGAGATGCCGTTTTCTGCCGGCAAACGCTTGACGGACGTCGTGATCATCGGATCGTCTCGTCCACCGAGCGATCGGAGATATCGATCCAGATGGTCTTCAGTTCGCAATAATTGTCATGGGCGAAGATCGACTTGTCGCGCCCGCCAAAACCAGACTCCTTATAGCCGCCGAACGGTGTCGTCGCGTCGCCCTCGCCGAAGCAGTTGACGGTGACGAGGCCGGCCCGGATGTCACGTGACAGCCGGATCGCATTCTTCAGGCTGCCGGTATAGACCGACGCCGTCAGGCCATAATTGGTGTCGTTGGCAAGAGCGACGGCCTCGGCCAGGGTGTTGAACGTCGTCACCGACAGGATCGGCCCGAAGATTTCCTCCTTGAAAAGCCGGCTTGCAGCGGTGACGCCGTCAACCACCGTCGGCTCGACGAAAATGCCGCCATGCGTTTCGCCACCATGGGCGATCGTCAACTTCTCGCTTTTGACGTCGTCAAGGAAGGATGTGACCTTCTCGTAATGGTTCTTGCTGACCAGTGCGCCGACGCGGTTTTCCGGATCAAGGGGGTCGCCCGTTTTCCACTCGCGCATGTAGGCGCCGATGCGCTTTAGGAGCTCGTCCTTGATCTTGGCATGGACGATGAGGCGTGAACTCGCGCTGCAGTTTTCGCCCATGTTCCAGAAGGCACCGTTGACGACCTGCTCGGCGACGAGATCGAGATCGTCGGCATCTTCCAGCACAACGGCCGGGTTCTTGCCGCCGCATTCGAGCACGACCTTCTTCAGGTTGGAATCGGCGGAATAATGCAGGAAACGGCGGCCGGTCGGCGTCGAGCCGGTAAAGGCCACCATGTCGACATCCATGTGCAGGCCGAGCGGTTCGCCGACATCCCTGCCGCTGCCGGTGACGACATTGAAGACACCGGCCGGGATACCGGCTTCATAAGCAAGTTCGGCAACCCGCAGCGTCGTCAGGGTCGTCTCCTGCGCGGGCTTGACGACGACGGAGCAACCAGCAGCCAGCGCCGGGCCGATCTTCCAGGCAAGCATCAGCAGCGGGAAATTCCAGGGCAGGACACAGCCGACGACGCCGATCGGCTCGCGCACCACCATTGCCAGCGCATTCGGGCCAACAGGATTGGTATTGTCATAGAGCTTGTCGATCGCCTCGGCGTGCCAGCGGATGGTGTGGATGGTGTCGGGCACGTCGACGGTCTGGCACTCGCGAACCGGCTTGCCGCTATCGAGGCTCTCCATAACCGCCAACTCGTGACGGTTCTCTTCGAGCAGCCTGGCGAACTTGATGAGCGTTGCCTTGCGCTCGCCCGGCGATAGCTGACGCCAGCGGCCATCCTCAAAGGCCTCTCTTGCCTTGAGTACGGCGTAGTCGACGTCGCTGGCATCACAGGCGGCGACGTTAGCCAGGAGTTCGCCGGTCGCCGGATTGGTCGTCGTGAACGTCTTGCCGGAATTGGCCGGACGGAAGGAACCGTCGATGAAGGCGTTCGTCGGCAGATCGAAGCCAGCGGCAATCGCCTTGTATTCGGCTGCGGTCAAAGGTTCATGCATGATTGGCTCCCGACGTGATCTGGGCGACCGTGCGCTTCAAGGTGGCGACGACAGTCTGGAGGGTTCTTTTTTCTTCGGAGGTCATTCCGCGCAGCGGGGCGCGGACAGGTCCGGCCTTGAGGCCGATGATCTCGCAGCCATGTTTGATCGATTGCACGAACTTGCCGGTTTCGAGAAAATCCATCAGCGGCAGCATCGCCGTCATGATGGCGCGGCCCTTGTCGAAATTCTTCTCGAGCACGCAGGCTTCGTAGAGCGCGACATGTTCGCGCGGCAGAAAGTTCGAACCGGCGCACACCCAGCTCTTCGCACCCCAGGCGAAGAATTCGAGGGCCTGGTCATCCCAGCCGCAAGACAGTGCGATGTGAGGAAATTTCCGCGCCAGCAGATGGACGTTTGCCATCTCCCCGGAACTTTCCTTGATCGCCCGCACATTCTTGGACTTGCCGACACGCGAGAAATATTCGTCGCCCATCATCACGCCCATGCGGGCAGGGTAGTTATAGAGCATGATCGGCAGATCCGCGGCGCGGTCGACCGTCAATGCGTGAATGGCGTTTTCCTTCTCCGTCGGCAGGGCATAGGGCGGCGATGTCACGAGGATTGCATCCGCGCCGATCTCCTTTGCTGCCGTTGCATATGCGACCGAGTCCTCCGTACGGGTCGCCCCGGTACCAACGATCAGCGGCAGGCGGTTTGCGATGACCTGCTTGGCATAGGCAGCAAGATCGAGCCGTTCCTGCATGGATTGGGCATAATATTCGCCCGTGGAGCCGCCGATGATGATGCCGTGGACCCTGGCCTCGACGAGGGCTTCCAGCACGGCTGCGAAAGCAGCCTTGTCTATCTGACCGTCCGGTCCATGCGGCGTGATCGCCGGGGTGTAGATGCCTTCGAAATTCAAGACGATTTCTCCATCGATGTGACGGGCACTTCGACGAGCGCGTCCGCCTTCATTCCTTGCGGCGCGATGAACATTTCCATGTTCTCGCGCGACAGCTCCCAATGCTCGAAGACCAGGTCCACGACGGTGTCTTCGTCATGCTTCGCGATTGCCTCGATGAAGCCGTCATGATGCTCCACGGCGAGTTGAAGCCGCTCGCGCATATCGTCGTTCTTCGGGCGGAAGAAGGTGTGGCCGATCCGTGCATGGTCGATCAGCAAGCGGCCGAGGCTCGGCTGCAGATAGGCGTTGAACGACATTTCGCCGATGATTTCGTGGAAGCGATTGTTCTCGAGTACCATGGCGAGAGCATCGCCCGAGGTGCTTGCCGATCGGAACCGATCCTGCGTCTCTTTCAGATCCACGAGTTGCTTGGGCTTGAAGTTCTGCACCGCGAGCCTGCCGATTGCGGCATAGATCATCGGCGCCACCAGAAAGAAGTGCCTGAGGGTCTGATGGTTCATTGGGCTGACGCGTGCGCCGCGATTGGCCCGGATGTCGATATAGCCTTCGCCCTCGAGGCGCCGAAAGATTTCCCGGACGGGTGTGCGCGAGAGGCCGTATTGCTCGCTGAGACTGACCTCGTCCAAATCCTGGTCAGGATCGAGCTCCATCGTCAGAATTTGACGTTTCAGATCGTCGTAAAGACTGCTCTTCCCGCCCTTCATTGCGACCTCCTCCTTGGGATTTTGCAGGGAATTGAACCCGTCGGCTCCTGCTGATGGGAGGAAGGTCGCACAGGCCGATCATCGAGTCAATAAAATTGTATAATCTGAGTACACAATAGATGTTGTGAAAAAATACAATCCTGTTTTTGCTGCCGAATGCTTTGAGCAGCGGGGCTTTTCGCGAAAAACGCCACTCGGATGTCAGAGGGAATTGATCCGGCTCTTCGGATTTCACCGACCGGAGGCGTGTGAAGGGCGAGCAGTGATGCGACCGCGGTGTTGGTTTGCCATTTGGCAATCACGCACGTGTTCCCATCGCTAATTCTCTGTGCTCAAGGCAGGTCAGCCGAAGCCGAGCGGGATTTGCCGAGATCCCTTAGGTGACGCAGGGCGTCATGGCGTCCCATGCCGATTTGGTGGGCATCAGTGGCTCAATGCATGCGCTGTAAACTGGAGATAGGCCGCAAGGCTGACGGCGGAAAGCGCCACAATGGCAATGGGTTGGGAGAGGTTCTTGCTGATGGCCGCAAGCAACAGTCCGAGCAGGATGATAGCACCTCCCAGCAACGGTCCCTTGTCGGCAAACGACAATGCAAGGGCGGTCAGGCTGACGGTCGCCGCGACCATCGTAACCGGCATCTGGTTTTGAAGACAGTCCCCGCGGCTTGTGAACGTGAGCAGAAACCTATTCCAGCTCAAACCGAGGGAAATGCTCAAAAGTAGCGGCGGGAGAATGGACAGCATGAATATCGTCTCTTCCGATGGATCGATCATGAAGACGCAATTCATGTGCCAATAGGTGCAGGCGTTGATCTGGCCGGGTAAAGCAGCGTGCAGGCATGAACCGCTGCCCGTTTGTGCGGCGATCTGCCGCTCTGTTTAGCACCTCATCGCAATCGACAGGCTCAAAGCCCGACGAGAAAAAAGGGCATTGAACTCATCGATAGCGCAGTCCTGCTTGCGTGACGATCACGTCCATCGGAATGTCATGAGCAAGCGGGCGAATGGTGTCGATCCTCTGCGATTCGAAGCCGACGCCGATGACCAAAGGTTTGTGCTCGAGGGCAGCAAGGGTTCTGTCGAAAAATCCACCTCCATAACCAAGACGGTAGCAAGCTGAATCGAAGCCAACCAGGGGCGCTATGACGATATCTGGGATTGCTTCCTTGCCCTCTGCCGGCACTGGAATGTTCCATACCCCGCGTTCAAGCCGCTCCCCTTTTTTCCATGATCGGAATATTAAAGGCCTTGCCTTGGCAACGACGACGGGCAACAGGCAGTTCGCGCCACGGGTCGTCAAGGCGACCATCCACCCCCTCAGGTCGGGCTCTCCCGAGAAGGGCCAGAACAGGCTGACGTGTCTGCCGTCGATATCGGTGACAACCTGGTCGAGATGAGCAGCAATCGAACCCGTATAGTCCTCGCGTTTTTCGAACGGCAGCGCCTTTCGCGCTCCGATCAGCCTTTGCCGTTCGGCCTTTCGCCACGCGAAAATAGTCGAGATCCAGTCCTCATCGGGTGAAATGCCGCTATAGGCTGGGTCGACCTCGTGCAGCATGCAGGCAGGCGACGCATATTCGCGGATTGTTTCGTCCGTTTGATGTCGATCTGATTTTGCCATCCGCTCTTCGGAACTCCATTCCATGGCTCGATGCCGAAACATGCTTGAGCTGCGACAATGATTTTTATATAGGGAATGATAGGATAACTTAATTCCTGAATCGAGATCTTTTCATTGGACCTCTCATCAATCGAAATCTTCCTTGCTGTGGCCAGTGACCGCAGCGTGACCAAGGCCGCCAAGGTCGTGGGACGCGTGCCGTCGAATGTGACGACGCGCATCCAGCAGTTGGAGGACTATCTGGGCGTCCTGCTCTTCAGCCGCGACGGCAAGAAGATGACGCTGACGAAAGAAGGCGAGACATTTCAGGTCTATGCCAATCGACTTGCCGCGCTTGCGCTCGAGGCGCGTCAGGCGGTCAGGCCTCAGCGCCCAACGGGTACGTTGCGTCTGGGAACGATGGAAAGCACGGCGGCAAGCCGGCTGCCCGCAGCGCTCAGCCAGTTCAATCATATGTGGCCGGATGTATCGCTTCAACTGACACTTGGCGCTTCCCGCGATCTTGCTCAAGATGTTCTGCGCGATGTTTTGGACTGCGCCCTGATCGCCCGGCCGCCAAAAGCGATGCTGGATGAAGATCCAAGTTTTGCGGCCGAGCTCAAGCAGCTCGAGGCCGAGCCGGTATTTGTCGAGGATTTGCTCCTCCTTCTGCCATCCGGGCATCCATCGATCCGATCGGCTGCCGATTTGCGTGTCGGATCGATTGCTGCCCTTGAGCCCGGATGCACTTATCGCAGGATTGCAGAAGGCTGGGCGCGCAAATCGAGCTCTTTGCCGACGACCGAACTTGGCTCCTATCATGCCATTCTGGCCAGTGTGGCGACCGGTAACGCAGCCGGCGTCATGCCAAAGTCGGTTCTCGATCTCATGCACTGGCCGGCGACATCGGCGACACACCAGCTTGCTGCCGTCGACACGATCCTTATCTCCCGCAAGAATGATCGCCCGAGTTCGTTCGATGCGTTTCATGAAGTCCTCGGCGCCACCAAGGGCAAGAGCCTGCCGCTCGTGCCGAACTAGCCGGCGTCCTGCCGTTCATCCAAGGAATACCCTTCTCTAAAACTGGTTTCATCATGCAGCATCCAGAGTCCCACAAGGCGGGGTCCAGCCGGTTCCGTCTGTTTTCCCCGATCCTCGCCGGAGCCACCTTGCGCGAGCGGCTGATCGCGTGCCTTGGCGCCTTGATCGGCATTGGCCTTACCGGAGTCATCAGCGGCTATCTGTTCGGGCAGGGACCGCATCTTCCGCTCATCGTCGCGCCGATGGGGGCGTCTGCGGTGTTGCTTTTCGCGGTTCCGGCGAGCCCGCTTGCACAGCCTTGGTCGATTATCGGCGGCAACACCATTTCCGCGTTGATGGGCATCATCGCCGCCTATCTCATCCACGATCCGATCATCGCGATCGGGGTCGGCGTCTCGCTTGCGATAGGGGCGATGTCGTTTACGCGATGCCTGCATCCGCCAGGGGGAGCCGCAGCCTTGACCGCCGTTCTCGGCGGTCCGGTCGTTGCGGGCTGGGGTTTCCTGTTTCCGTTCGTGCCGGTTGCCTTGAACTCCTGCATACTCGTGGGCCTCGGACTTGTGTTTCACAAGCTCTCCAGGCGCAACTATCCGCATGTCGTCGCAAAGCCCGCCGAGAATACCCATCAGACGCGCGATCTGCCGCCGCCCTTGCGGGTGGGTTTTAGAGAAGAAGACGTCGATGCCGCCCTGGGCGTGCTTGACGAGACCTTCGATATCGATCGCGCAGACCTCAGCCGCCTTTTGCGGCAGGTCGAATTGCAGGCAGCGGTGCGTTCGCATGGAGACATAAGCTGTGCCGACATCATGTCGCGCGATGTCATTGCCATCGGCGAGGATGCTGAGCCGGATCACGCGCGGCATCTTCTGCTGAAGCACAATATTCGCACGTTGCCGGTCAAGGATCGGGAGGGCCGCCTGATCGGCACAGTCGGCTTGCGCGAGCTCTCGGGCGGCCTCGACACCATTGCGCACGCCATATCCAAACCGGCCGTAGCCGATGCGGCCGATCCTGCTCTCTCGCTCCTGCCTGTTCTGACGGACGGACGCACGCATGCGGTCATCGTCGTTGATGCCGACTGGCGCGTCCTTGGTCTGATATCGCAGACGGATCTGTTGAGCGCGATGGCACGGCTTCTGCCGACCAGGGACGCCCCGACGCGAGTGGTCGCCTGAAATCGGCGCGGAAGTTTCGATCCGCTTTCATCTCCAGAGGATGACGGTGGGCTATTCGATCTTCCCGAGGCTTGCGGCGAAATCCGACAGCAGATCCTCTTCAGCTTCCAGGCCGACGGAGACCCTGAGCAACCCATCACGGATGCCAGCGGCATGGCGGGCTTCGGCACCCATGCCGACATGGGTCATGCTTGCCGGATGCGCAACGAGGCTTTCAACGCCGCCCAGGGATTCGGCAAGGGTGAAGATTTTCAGCGTCGCCACGAAGCGGCGTATGGCTTCAATCCCTCCATTGAGCTCGAAACTCAACATGGCGCCGAAACCCGATTGCTGCTGCGCCGCAAGTTCATGACCCGGATGGGTCGGCAGACCGGGATAATGCACGGCCCCGACCTGCGGGTGCCGGGAGAGAAACTGCGCAATGGCCATGGCCGTCGTCTGCTGTCGTTCGATCCGCGCAAAGAGGCTTCGAATGCCGCGCAGGGTAAGATATGAATCGAATGGCGAGCCGGTAACCCCGATCATATTCGCCCATGCTTTCAGCTCCTCTACATCATGGGAATTTGCCGCAACGACGGCACCGCCAACGACATCGGAATGGCCGTTCAGATATTTTGTTGTCGAATGGATTACGAAATCGGCTCCAAGGGCAATCGGCCGCTGAAGCGCCGGCGACAGAAAGGTATTGTCGACCACGAGGCAAGCCCTTGCCGATTTCGCCTGTTGGGAAATGGACCCGATGTCGACGATGCGCATGAGCGGATTGCTGGGCGTTTCAACGAAAACCAGCGCCGCGCCGCGATCCAGCGCCGATGCCAGTGCCGTGCTGTTGCCTTGATCGACAAACTCGACCTCGAAGTGACCCTTGTCCCGCAAAGCAGCCAAAAGGCGATATGTTCCGCCATAGCAGTCATGCGGTGCAATCACCCGATCCCCAGGCTTCAGGAGACCGAGAATGAGATTGACGGCCGCCATTCCCGACGAAGTCACCACCGCGCCAGCTCCGCCCTCCAGTTTTGCAAGCGTATCGGCAAGCAGGTCGCGCGTGGGATTGGACGTTCTGGAATATTCGTAGGCCTGTGCTTGCTCGAACTGCCGAAATGCAAAGTTGCTCGACAGATAGAGCGGCGGGGTGACGGCGCCATAAGCCGTATCGTCCGCGATCCCATTTGCAGCCGCAATCGTTCTGAAGTCCTTGTTGATCGACACGAGGGAATTGCCCTTTCATGAATTGGATTTGACGTTTGCCGTGATGCGCATCGCCAATAAGGATTGATCTGTTCGCAGGCGGGGTTTGTGGTTGGCCGTCAGGCGCGACTAGCACACTAAGTGTGATTATAATTTTCAATTGGAGAATGACAATGATGTTTCATTCTCTCTTTTTCTGAAAAGCTGTGCGTAAACAGGAAAGGAAGGGAGGCCAGTTTATTTCCGGCTCTGCGGAATTTGCTGGATCGGGCCGATCAACGCTCTACCGATTGGCGATGAAGTTCATGAGCACGATAGCATTGTTGTGCTCGGTGTCTCTCGCTCCATAAAGAAGCGTGGCAGTCGATTGCCCTATCTGCTCTCTAAGCTCTTCCACTGCCTTCGAGTTCTTCTTGAGCTCATCCTGATAGCGCCGGCGAAACTCATCCCATTTTTTCGGATCATGACCAAACCAGTGTCGCAGCTCGGCGCTCGGGGCGACGTCCTTCACCCAGGCGTCGATATGAGCGTCGTTCTTGCTGATGCCGCGAGGCCATAGACGGTCGACGAGGATACGCTTGCCGTCGCCATCATCAGCGGGTTCATAAATTCGTTTGATGCGCAGAGGCATGTTCATCGCCTTTCTAGGGCGGCTGCCCTCGGCGATGATAACATCCGTCTGCGGAACTTGGTCAATAATCAGAGGACCGGCGTTCTTTTTGTGCCTCAGAAATCCGCGACCTTGCCCCAAACGGATGAGGCAAAGCGACTGGGATGATAGGGCAGTGGATCGACGATGGGTGCAGCGTCGGTCACGATATCGGCAATCAAATGGCCGGCCCCGGGTCCGATCCCGAAACCATGGCCGGAAAATCCGGCGGCGAGAATGAAGCCGGGAAGGGTTGAGATCTCGCCGATGCCGGGAACACCGTCCGGCGTGCTGTCGATATAGCCCGCCCAGCCGGCCGTGATCTTGGTCTTGCGAAGTTCCGGCAGGAGTTCCAGTGCCCTTGCATGCGTCAGTTCGATGGTAGCATGGTCCGGCCTTGGATCGAGAATGCGCATATGTTCCATCGGTGTTGCTCGATCGAGCCGCCAGCGTTTCAAGGATTCGTGGCCAGAGCGAAAGCCTTCGAGCCCACCGGGCGAAAGGCTTTTTCGCCGCTTGAGGAACATCGGAACAAATTGCGATGAGAACCGCAATTGTTGCGGCGTCAAATCGATCCGGCCGCGGCCGCTGATGGCCAGCGTATAGCCGCCGGCGCCGCGACGCGTGATCGACACGCCGCTGGTGTGCAAGGCATCCGGCAATCCCTCGGCGCCGGCGGAAACGGCCAGGATGGACGAGCGAACGGAGGCTTGGGGAAAGCGGATGCCCAGCTGCCGGCAGAAGGATGACGCCCAGGCGCCGCCGGCGAGGATCGCGGTCTTGGTGCGGATCACGCCGCTTTCGGTGATCACGCCGCTGACGCGTCCTGCTTCCGTTTCCAGGCCGCGGGCGGCGCAGTTCTGATGAACGGTACTGCCGAGTTTCATGATCGCGCGTGCCACCGCTGGCGCGGCATTGGCCGGATCGGCAACTCCGTCGGTCGGCGAGAAGACGCCGCCTTTCCAGATGCGCCCCGTGGCGCGGCCACGCTCGGTCGCAGCAGCGCTGTCGAGCATATGTGTCGTGACACCGACCGTTCTGGCAAAGTCGTGCCAGCGCGCCCAGCCGGCGATCTCCTGTTCGTCATTGCTGAGATAGAACAGGCCACAGCGGCGAAAGCCTGTATCCTCGCCGCTGTCGGCCGCAAATCGCTCCCAGAGATCGAGGCTTTTCGTCGCGATCGGCAGCTCGCGCCCGTCGCGATTCTGCTGCCGGCACCATCCCCAATTGCGGCTGGACTGCTCCGCGCCGATCAGGCCCTTTTCGACAAGGGCGATGCGCAGGCCCGATCGTGCAAGATAATATGCCGTGAAAACGCCGACGATCCCCCCGCCGATCACGACGGCATCGGCGGACTTCGGCAATATCGGCGAGCTTTCGATAAGGCAAAGCGGTGCAGGCATGCGCGATCTCCAGATTCTATCCGAATCTAATCCATTGCTTGGCCAAACCTTGCTGGAGATCACCGTCACGCCAAATTTTATGCCGTGATTGATCTACTGTATAAACTATTGTGCTTCAACGGAGATTTTTCTTCCGGATGGACATGCCCATTGGGTGTGCTACCCTCTGTCTTGATTGGTAGCAGCATTTTGTGCCGTCTGTCTTCGGCACTTTTTCAATGGCGGGTCTCTCATGAAACTGGATCGGATCGACATCAAAATCCTCTACGAGCTTCAGAGAAACGGCCGCATCACCAATGTCGAGTTGGCAGAGCTGGTGGCTCTTTCGCCCAGCCCATGCCTCATGCGCGTCAAGCGGCTGCAGGCGGAAGGATATATCGAAGGCTATTCGGCGCAGATCAACCTCGCCAAGCTCGGCCAGACTTTGACCGTCTTTACCGAAATCACTCTGAAGAACCATAGGCAGATCGACTTTGCCCGCTTCCTTAACGTGGTCGAGAAAATCGACCAGGTGATCGAGTGCCATCTCGTCTCGGGCGGTTACGACTATCTCATCAAGTTCGTCACCGCCGGGATCGGCGAGTACCAGACCATCATGGAACGGCTGACCGACATGGATATCGGCATCGACAAGTATTTCAGCTTCGTCGTGCTCAAATCACCGATCGTCAAGTCGCATATGCCGCTCACCAGCCTGTTTCCCATGTAAGCGGCATCCAACATCACGGCATCGGTTAGCCGTGACCATATTCACGCTTGAGTGCCGGATCCTGGACAAGATTGTCAAGCCAGGTCGGATCAAGCTTGGGAACGGATCCGAACAGCAGTTGCGAATAGGGGTGACGAGGCGCATTCGTGGTCTCGCGCGTGATTTGCTCCACCTTCTTCCCGCCATACATCACGACGATCTCGTCGCAGATTGCCTCGACGACCGAGAGATCATGGCTGATGAAGATGTAGGATAGATGCAGCTCACGTTGCAGCTCCTTGAGGAGATCGATGATCGCGGCGGCAACGACGGTGTCGAGGGCGGAGGTAATTTCATCGCAGATGATCAGGCGTGGCTCGGCGGCCAGGGCGCGGGCGAAATTCACACGCTGTTTTTGGCCGCCCGATAATTCCGACGGATAGCGATAGCGAAGCGCGCGGGGCAATCGCACCATGTCAAGCAGTTGATCGACTCTCGCCTCCCGCGCCTTGCGATCCATGCCGTGATAGAAGACCAAGGGCCGCTCGAGAATATCGGCGATCGACTTTGCCGGATTGAGCGCGGTATCGGCATATTGAAAAACGATCTGCATCTCCCGCAATTGATCGCGTGTGCGCAATTTGGCGGTGCGATTCATGTCGCTGCCATTGAAGCCGATGGTGCCTGACACGGCCGGCAGTATTCCGGCAATCGCACGCGCGAGCGTCGACTTTCCGCATCCGGACTCTCCGATGATGCCGAGATTTCTGCCTTTCTCCACCTCGAGGCTCACGGATTGAACCGCACAGACCGCCGGCAGGCCGTTGGGCTGGAGATCGCCATAGCCGGCGACCAGGCTGTCGATCCTCAGTACGGGCGCAATCGACCCGCCTGTTTTGTTGTCGCGGATGGCCTGCTTCGGCTCGAAGGCTGCCAACAACTCGCGCGTATAGGGATGGCTCGGCCGCGTCAGGATCGCTTCAGTTCTCGCCAATTCCTGGATTTCGCCGCCCTTGAGCACAGCGATGCGATCGGCGATCTGCGCCACGACCGCCAGATCGTGGGAGACGTAAACGCCGGCAATATCTCCGGCACGAATGACGGATTTGAACGCTTTCAGCACGTCGATCTGTGTTGTCACATCGAGCGCGGTGGTCGGTTCGTCAAAGATGACGAGCTTGGGTTCGCCAATTAGCGCCATGGCGGCGGCGAGCCGCTGCAACTGACCGCCGGAGACCTGATGCGGATATCGTTCGCCGATCGTTTCCGGATTTGGGAGCGACAGCGCCCGAAAGAGCTCGATCGCGCGACGGCGCGCTTGTTCGGGCGGCATCAGCCGATGAATGCGGGTGACCTCGATCACCTGCTCGATGATCTTCGTGGCGGGATTGAAGGCCGCCGCCGCGCTTTGCGGGATATAGGCGACCGTCGTGCCACGGACTTTCGCCCGTTCGCTTTCGGAGAGCGCGGCCATGTCCTGCCCGTCGACCTGGATCTTGCCGCCGGAGATGCGGCAGCCTTCTCGCGCATGTCCCATGAGCGTCAGGGCGATCGTCGTCTTGCCCGAGCCGCTTTCGCCGATCAGCGCGACGATTTCGCCCTTGGCGATGTCGAAGCTGACGTCCTTGATGATCTCGATGACCCGGCCGGAGTCCGTCCTGGCCTCGACCTTGAGATTCCTGATTTCAACGAGGTTGGTCATCGTCATGCGCTCCTGTCCCTGATCCTGCGCGGCAGGTTGTCGATCAGCAGGTTGACGCTGATGGTGAGGCTGGCGATGGCAAAGGAGGGCACGATCACGGCAGGAGCGGCGAAAGGCAACCCGCCAATATTTTCGCGGACCAGCGCTCCCCAGTCGGCATAGGGCGGCTGCAGGCCGAGGCCGAGAAAGGAAAGGCCCGATAGCAGGAGCACGACAAAGACGAAGCGCAGGCCGAAATCTGCCAGTACCGGCCGGATAATGTTCGGCAGGATTTCGGAGCCGATGATGTAGCCGACTTTCTCGCCGCGGCTGCGCGCAACCGTGATGAAGTCCATCGTGTTGATGTTGACGGCAAGGGCGCGGGCAAAGCGATAGGCGCCGGGCGTGTAGATGACGGCGAGCGTGATGATCAGCACCGGAATGGACGAGCCGACGGCGGCAACGACGACCAGGCCGAAAAGTTTGCTCGGGATCGAATTCAGGGCGTCGAGAAACCGGCTCAGGATCGTGTCGAACCATCCGCCGATCACGGCCGCGGTCATGCCGAGCGCCACGCCGCAAAAACAGCAGAGTGCCACGGCAGCCAATGAGATGCCGACAGTATAGCGCGCGCCCATCAGCACACGCGAGAGCATGTCGCGGCCGAGATAGTCGGAGCCGAGCCACAATTGCGGGCTCATCGGGCCGAAATAGTCCGTATCGACGATATCTCCGACCGAGTAGGGGATAATATAGGGCGCGAACAGGGCGACGATCGTCCAGCCGAGGATGATGGTGAAAGCCACGACGCCAACGGGGCTGACCTTGTAGCCAAACAGAGATGAGGGGCGGGGAGCCAAGCTTTTCGTGATCATCGCAGCCTCGGATTCGACAGGATTGCAATGATGTCGGCGGCGGTGATCAGCAAGAGATAACCGAGACAGAAGATCATCGCGCAGCTCTGGATCAGCGGCAGATCGCGGGTTGCGACCGCGTCCACCATCAGCTTGGCGATGCCCGGATAGTTGAAGATCGTCTCGACGATGATGACGCCGCCGACGAGGTAGGAGAGCGAAAGCGCAATGGCATTGACGATCGGCCCGAGAGCATTGGGCAATGCGTGCCGGAACACCATGCGGCTGCGCGAGGCGCCCTTGAGCAGAGCCATTTCGACATAGGGCGTCTTCAGCGTTTCGATGAGGGCTGCCCGGGTCATCCGGATCATTTGGGCCGAGATGACGAAGGTAAGCGTAATGACCGGCATGGCATAGATTTTCATGAGGTCGAAGAGCGTATGGGCCTCACTCGTCGACGACAATGCCGGCAGCCAGCGCAGATAAACGGCGAACAGCAAGACCGCGAGCGTCGCGACCATGAATTCGGGCACCGATATGACGCCGATCGAGATGACGGTCACGAGCCGATCATAATAGGAGCCGCGAAGCATGGCAGACGTAATGCCGAGCAGCAGTGCCAGTGGCACGGAGACGAGAGTGGTGATGGCCGCAAGTTCCAGCGTCGCCACCAGGCGGCCGCCGATCAGCTGCGCGACGGGCATGTTATTCGCATAGGAGATGCCGAGGTCGCCCCTCATCAAGCCCAAAAGCCATCCCATGAACCGCAGGATTGCCGGCTCGTCGAGGTGCATGGCCTTGCGCAAGCCTGCCACCGCTTCCGGCGTCGCCGCCTGGCCGAGCAGGATCGAAGCGGTATCTCCCGGCAGCATGCTGGTTGCGAAAAACACGGCGAACGACACGATCAGCAAGGAGATGATCGCAATGAAGAGCCGGTTCAGGACAAGAAAGGAAACCTCGGATCTCAAACAAAATGCTCCTGCGGCGTTCTAAGGAACGAATGGCATTTGCGGGACGAAAATCCCCCGAGGCGGCGTCAGCCGTCCTCGGGAGAGGTGTCCAGCGGCGGTCAGGCCTGGAGCCAGAGATACTCCGCCATCGCGTAACCCATCATGCCACCGAGCGGATTGGCTTCCAATCCGTGTACCTTGCTCGAAATGGCATCCACATTCGAGATATAGGCAGGGATGATGGTGCCTGCCTCGTCGGCGATCATCACCTGCATTTCGTCGTAGATCTGCTTGCGCTTGGTCTGATCGAGCAAGCCGCGGGCTTCGATCAGCATCTTGTCGAATTTCTCCGACTTGTACTGGCTCTCGTTCCATGGGGCATTCGAAGCGTAGAGGAGCGAGAACAGGATGTCGGGCGTCGGGCGCGGATTGATGTTGCCGAAATGGATCGGCGCCTTCAGCCAGTAATTATCCCAGTAGCCGTCGGACGGAACGCGCTGGACATCGAGCTTCATGCCGATATTCGCGCCGGCCGCCTGAATGATCATCGCCATATCGATCGACGAACCCGCTGCATCGGACGCGATCACCGGAATGGACTGGCCGAGCACGCCCGCCTTCTGGAAGTGGAACTTGGCCTTGTCCGGATCGAAGGCTTTCGGCTTCAAATCATTGTTGTGATAGATGCTGGCCGGAGAGACGGGCTGATCGTTGGCCACTTCCCCAAAGCCGCGCAATGCCGATTTGACGATCTGCTCGCGATTGACCAGAGACTTCATCCCGTCGACGAAGTCTTTCTTGTTCCCCGGCGTCATGTCGAGGCGCATGTTGAGATTGGTGTAATTGCCGCTTGTCGTTTTCGACAGGGCAAAGCCAGACTGGCCATCGACCAGTTTCACGGCGCGCGGATTGATCGCGGCGGCAAGATGAATGTCGCCCGAGAGCAGGGCATTCACACGGGCATTGTCGTCGCTGATGGCGAAGAACTCGAAGGAGTCGAGATAGGGTTGGCCAGACTTCCAGTAGTTCTTGTTCTTGACGACGACCGAGCGATTGCCCGGATCGAAGGTTTCGAGAACGAAGGCGCCGGTGCCGTTGCCTTTCGAAAAGTCCGTCGTGCCGTTGGCAACGATCATGAAGTGATGGAGCGCCAGAATGGTCGGCAGGTCGGCATTCGGGTCGGCAAGCGTAATTTCGACGGTCGACTTGTCGACCGCCTTGAAGCCGGTCATCTGGGCGGCGATCTTGGCAACTTTCGAACCGACGCCCGGGTCGAGATGGCGCTTCAGCGAGAAGACGACGTCGTCGGCCGTCAGTTCCTTGCCGTCATGGAACGTCACGCCCTTGCGCAGCTTGATCGTCCAGGTCTTGGCGTCCTTGCTTTCGATGCTCTCGGCAAGCTCCATTTGCGTTACGCCGGCCTTGTCGATGAAGGTCAGGCGATTGTAGAGCGAGCAGCAGCGCACATAGTCTGTCGACAGGGAAGCCTTGGCGGGGTCCAGCGTGTCGGCGGTGGACGACGACCAGCCGGCCCCCTTGAACGCGCCGCCCGAGACCGGCGTGGCTGCAACGGCCTGCGTGGCGCGGCCGAGAATGATGCCTGCTGATGATACCGCGACGCCTCCCGCCAGCATCAGTTTCAGAAGATCGCGCCGCGTTGCTCCGCGCCGGATGGCGTTCTCAACCATTGCGTCGTCGGCGGTGGTCCAGTTTGTAATTCTGTCAGTCATCTCATTCCCCTTTTCTGTTGATTGATGGGATGCTCGTCTTGTTCGCGAGCTCTCCCGGGTTGGGTCATTGTCTTTCGGTCAGCCTTTCCTTGACCGCCGAGGCAAAGGCCGCCATCGACGTGAAGTGGTAGTCGGGTTGAGTGAAGTTTTCGGGCTCTATCGTCCCGCCATAGCCGTTCTGCGCATGACGGCGCTCGATCCAGCAATTGGTGAGACCAAGTTTTCGCGAAATGCCGATATCGTGATACTGGCTCTGGGCGACATGCAGGATATCGTTCTTGCTTGCCCCTTTGCCGGTGACGAATTCGAATACCTGTTCGAAGAAGGCGGGATCTGGCTTTTCCGTGCCGGTATCGTCGGCGGTAAAGGTCGCAAAGAACGGCGAGCCCAGCTTCTTTTCAAAATGATCGAGCGCCCAGCGGCGAGCATTTGTCATTGCGACGAGGCGATGTGTTTTCTTGAGCTCGGCAAGTGCTGCCGCGCTGTCGTCGAACGCGTTCCAGTTGGCCACGGAATCGCGCAGCCGCTGTGCATAGTGATCTTCAGCCGGCAGGCCGAGTGCGGGTGCAATGACCATGTAGACGCGTGAGAGATCGTCCGGAAAGAGATCCGCATCCTCGCTGTAGCGCGCCTGGCGGTAGAGCCTCAATGCTTCCTCGCCGTCGATGGAGGTGCCGACTTCCGTCGCAATCTCGGTGAGGCAGGTCTTTATGCCGCCTTCGAAATCAATGAGCGTGCCGACGACGTCGAAAGTGAGATATTTGAAGTCCTGAAAATCTTTGGCCAAGTCATGCTCTCCTTCATGATCTGCCGCGGACAAGCCGCTTGCAGCATAAAATTCTGGCCCAAGGGGCGGAAATCTTCCTGCCAAGGCCCGGAAAAGCCGGTTTTCAGCCGTTCTAGGAAGCAGTTTGGCAGTTCCTGAGCGGCGGAGTCGCCGAATCGATGGTGTGCCGCGGCACAAAATTCCGAATTTCCGGCTCCGTCCGACATTTCACCAACGAAGAACGGCCTACGCCGCTTCAACGCATGGCATCCCGAACGTCCGGATCATCCAAAGTCTGGTCGAGTGTCTTACGTGTGCGCTCCAGGATCGCGTCGATATCACCGTCCGTGCAGCAAAGTGGTGGCGCGTATCCAAGCACGCCATGGGCGAATGCGCGGATGACGAGGCCATTATCCCAGGCGCGATCGAAAATCCTGCGAGCCGGCGCGGCAGCACTTGGTAACGGTGTCTTCTTGACCTTGTCGACGACGAGCTCGACGGCCGCCAGCATCCCGCGGCCGCGGACATCGCCGACCAGCGGATGGTCACGCAGGCTTTCCAGCCCCGCCATCAGGCGCGCGCCTGCCTTGATGCCGTTTTCCAGAAGGCCGCCCTCGTAGAGCTTCAGCACCTCGAGCCCGACGGCGGCGCTGACGGGATGGGCCGAATAGGTGTAGCCATGGCCGATGGCGGCATTTCCGGCACTGTCAGCGATGACATCATAAACACGATCTGACATGAAGACCGCGCCCATCGGCACGTAGCCGGAGGTCAGGCCCTTGGCCGTCGTCATGAAGTCGGGAACGACTTCGTCGTACGAACAGGCAAACAACGGACCGGTTCTGCCGAAGCCGGTGATGACCTCATCGACGATGAAAAGAATGTCATACTGGCTGCAGAGATCGCGGATCGCCTTCATCCAGCCTTTCGGCGGCACGATGACACCGCCTGATCCCTGGATCGGTTCGGCATAAAATGCCGCCACGCGCTCGGCGCCGATCGCCTCGATCTTTGATTTGATGTCTGCGATCGACGCGGCAATGATGGCGTCCGCCTCTTCGCCGACCGGATTGCGGTAAGGATAGGGCGAGGGGATCTTGTGCTGCCAATCGAAGGGGACGCCGAAGCCGGCGTGAAATCCCGGCAGCGCCGTCAAACCGGCTCCGACCGTCGAGGAGCCATGATAGCCTTGCTCGATCGAGATGAACTGATCGCGCTCCGGCTTGCCCTTCGCATGCCAGTAGTAGCGCACGAAACGCACCGTGCTGTCGACCGCATCCGATCCGCCGAGCGTGAAGAAGACATGATTGAGGTCGCCGGGCGCCCGGTCGGCGAGTTCGGCTGCGAGGCGAATGGCCGCCTCGCAGCCGAGATCGAAATAGCCGGTCGCATAAGGGAGTTCACGCATCTGGCGGGCCGCCGCCTCGACGATGCTCTCATGCCCGTAGCCGGCATTCACGCACCAGAGCCCGGCAAATCCATCGACGAGCTGGTGGCCGGATGCATCGGTGACGGTCGCGCCCTTTGCGGATCGTAGCACCCGCACGCCCAGCTTTTCATGGCCGCGATAGGATGAGACCGGATGGATGAGGTGCGCGCGATCGAGTTCGATAAGGGAGTTGGCGAGCATGATGATCTCCAGATTATCCGAGGGCCTGATTGGCCAATGCAAATATTCTTGCGTCCTGACTGGCCACCGCATTGCCAGTCGGCCGTCGCATCGCAATGCCACCACCCACATGGCTGAGGCCGATTTCTGCCAGCCAGCCGGTCAGCCCCGAGCCTTCGTTCGTATCGACTCGCAGGAAGGTGCTCGACTTGCGAAGGGCGAGCGCCGTTATCACAGACTTCGCATCCTCGGCATTCGCCGCGACTACAGGCCCGATCACCTCGCCGCGCCCGAAGGCGCGCAGAGCGCCATAGGCTTCGACGCGGCCATTACGCCGGACGACAGCGACTTGCGCGATGTTCGCAAGGGCGTCGATCAATGAGCTGCGGTCGGCACCGAAGGCTGCGCGGTCGAGCGTTTTGATCGCGGAAAAGTCATCGGCGGTCGCAGCCTCGACATCCCCTCCCGGAACGAGATCGGCAAGATGCCCCTGGTGCTGGAAGATCTCGCCCTCGGCGACAAAGCCGAGCTTGCGATAGAGCGGCAGTCCGTCCGTGGTTGCGATGAGCCTTAGAGACCGATCGCCGGCAAGCGCCATTGCCGCGTCCATGAGCTTGCGGCCAAGCCCGCGGCCGCGCAGGTTCTCGTCTACGATCACCATATTGATTGTCGCGCAATCTTCCCCGTAGGGGGTCATCAGGATGGTACCCACAACATGACCCGTCTCGTCCATGGCTGCTACGCCATGGCTCAAGCGCAAGACCAGATTCCAGTCTTCGGCGCGGTGAGGCCATTTGGCTTGGCGCGAGAGGGCGAGTGCACCGTCTATATGCTCCGGTGTGAAGCTGACCAAATCTATGCTGTCGGTTCGCATGGGGCATCCTTTCCTTGCCCCCAAGTCTCGGCGATCCCCGCACGGCAGATTATCTGAAGGCGCGGTTTGTCGTGATATCTTTCGCCGTAGCGAATGCGATTGGCCGCATCTTATGCTGTTGATCCTGTTTCGACGGCTCTCCAACGGTCCCAAAACAGCATAGCGATGCGTGTCTGCTGCAACAGTCTGCCAAAGCATGCCGCGCATACGAAACAATATGCTTTGCGGAGACGCCAATTCGATCATGTCCGTCGCAAGACTTCAGCCTATGATCGTTTCAGTAGAGAACGCAGATGCCCTTTAGACAGAGGACGAACGGACATGGCGCCTTTCCGGCCGAAATACATCACCTTCGATTGCTATGGCACGCTCATCAATTTCGAGATGGCCGAAGCGGCGCGCGACATTTATGGCTCCGGGCTTGATGAAGCGAAGATGCAGCAGTTTACAAAGAACTTCGCCGCCTATCGGCTGGACGAGATTCTCGGCGACTGGAAACCCTATGCCGATGTCGTTCACAACGCCGTCGAGCGGACTTGCCGCGCAAATGGAGTCAAGTTTCGGGCGGAAGACGCCAAGGCGATCTATGAGCGTGTACCCAGCTGGGGGCCGCATCCCGATGTGCCGGCCGGACTGGCGAAAGTTGCCAAGGAGATCCCGCTGGTGATCCTCTCCAACGCGATGAACAGCCAGATCATGTCGAATGTCGACAAGCTCGGCGCACCTTTCCATGCCGTCTATACGGCAGAACAGGCCAATGCCTACAAGCCGCGCTTCAAGGCCTTTGAATATATGTTCGACATGCTGGGTTGCGGACCGGAGGACATCCTGCATTGCTCGTCCTCATTCCGCTACGACCTGATGTCGGCGCATGATCTCGGCATCAAGAACAAGGTCTGGGTCAATCGCGGCCATGAACCTGCAAATCCCTATTATGGCTATGTCGAGATCGCAGACATATCCGGCCTGGCCGGCGTCGTCGGGCTATAAGGGAAGGGTAGTCTCATGAAATTCGTCTCCTATTGGCACGATACGGCGCCGATCTTTGCCGGAGGCCGGCAAGGTCCGGTCGAAGGGCGATACGACGCCTGTGTCATAGGAGCCGGTTTCACCGGACTGTCCGCGGCCCGGCAACTGGCCAAGGCTGGCGCGAGGGTCGTGGTGCTTGAAGCCGAGCGCGTCGGCTGGGGCGCCTCGGGCCGCAATGGCGGCCATCTGAACAACGGCCTTGCCCATAGCTATCCGGCCGCCAAGGCCGAACTCGGCAAGGACAGGGCGATCGCACTCTATAAGGCGCTCGACGCTTCCATCGATACGATCGAGGCGCTTGTCGCCGAGGAGGGGATCGACTGCAACTTCCGGCGAGCCGGAAAATTGAAACTGGCATCGAAGCCACAGCATTTCGCATCGATCGCCAGTAATTTCGAAGCTGTTCATGCCGAAGTCGATGCGGATACGGCACTGCTTACGCCGGACGATCTCAAACAGGAAATCGGCTCGCCCTTCCATGGAGCCATGCTTTTCAAGAAAAGCGCGATGATGCATATGGGCCGCTATGCGGTCGGCCTTGCGGATGCTGCCGTGCGCCATGGTGCTGTCATCCATGAGGCAGCGCCTGTGACGAGCAGGATCCAGGAGAATGGCCGGCATCGGTTGGTGACACCGCGCGGCGAGATCACGGCCGACAATGTGCTGGTGGCGACCGGCGCCTACACGACCCCGAATTTCGGCTATTTCCGCCGGCGGATCATCTCGGTCGGCAGCTTCCTGATCGCAACCCGGCCGCTGACGGCGGATGAGATCGCGTCGGTCATGCCGGGAAATCGCACCTGTGTCACCTCGATGAACATCGGCAATTATTTCCGCCTGTCGCCCGACAACCGGTTGTTGTTCGGCGGGCGGGCACGATTTTCCGCTACCTCCGATCATCGCTCCGACGCCAAGAGCGGCGCAATCCTCCAGGCGGGCCTGACCGAGATATTCCCCCAACTCGCCGGCGTCGATATCGATTATTGCTGGGGCGGTCTCGTCGACATGACCAAGGATCGCTATCCGCGCGCCGGCTATCACGATGGAAGCTGGTATGCGATGGGCTATTCCGGTCATGGCGCGCAACTGTCGACGCACCTCGGCATGATCATGGCTGACGCCATGCTCGGCCGCGAAGATCGCAATCCCATGAAGGACGTCGACTGGCCTGCTGTACCCGGCCATTTCGGCAAGCCATGGTTCCTGCCGCTGGTAGGTCTCTATTACAAGATGCTGGACAGGTTAGGGTGATGACGACCATCAGGCTCTGATGTGCCTGTGCTAGAGCGATTCAGTTTTCCACGCGATTCCGGACGGAAAGCGGCTCACGCACTTTTCCTGGAATTGCTCTAGACGTCTTGAAGCGGACGATCCTGACCGGCGACCAGCCCGGTCGAAACTACAGTCTCGAAATATTCGACCTTCAGATCGAAGGAGCGCAACAGTTTCTGCGTGCTCGGCTTCACCACCGCATCGTCAAAATCGCCTTTGCCGAAATGGCCGGCGGAGGCCATGTCCGTCCAAAAGCTCATGACCACCAATTCATTGTTTTCGCCTCGCACCTTGCGGGCGAGGGTTGCGCCAAGGTGGCCGGGCAGTTGCGCCATTTCAACGAAAGTCGTTGTTTCGAGGTGCGTCGCATAGGCGGTCAGCACTTCGTCAGAACCTGCCACGGCTCGCCAAAAACGAATGATCATGTCGTCTCCATATTCCGATGGCGCCCGACGTCCGCTGGCGGATTTCGCCGGCCGCTGCTCGGTCATGATCTATGCACCACTTTTGGTGTGCCGCAATTACAATTCCTTGCGGAGGATCGAAATGGCCTCATGAAGATGATGAGCCAGAGCTGGCATATTTAGGTAAGCCCGCCCATGTGAAAGCTCTTCATCTCAAGATATTCCTCGATACCGGCCTGCGCGCCCTCGCGGCCGATGCCGGATTGCTTGACGCCGCCGAAGGGTGCGACTTCCATGGAAACGGAGCCGGTATTGAGCCCGACCATGCCGAATTCCAGGGCCTCGCCGACGCGCCAGGCGCGCTTGAGATTGTCAGTATAGAAATAGGAGGCCAATCCAAAGGGCGTGCCGTTGGCGATCGCGATCGCCTCGTCTTCGGTCTCGAAGCGGAAAAGCGGCGCCACCGGCCCGAAGGTTTCCTCGCCGGCAAGCTCCATGTCGGTCGTCGCGCCGGTCAAGACGATCGGCGCCGTATATTGCACGCCATCGGGCAGCTGCCGGGCGGCGGTTATGATCGTCGCACCCTTCGCCAGGGCGTCGCGGACATGCCGGTCGATCTTTTCGATCGCCGCCTGGTTGATCATCGGGCCGATCGAAACGCCGGCCTCGGTGCCTGGGCCGACCTTCATGGCATCGACCTTTGCCTTTAGCTTTGCTGCGAAGGCGTCGTAGACGTCCGATTGCACGAGGAGCCGGTTGGCGCAGACACAGGTCTGGCCGCCGTTGCGGAACTTGGAGGCAAGCGCGCCTTCAACGGCGAGATCGAGATCGGCGTCATCAAAGACGATGAAGGGCGCGTTGCCGCCGAGTTCGAGGCTGAGCCGCTTGATGCTGTCGGCAGCACCGCGCATCAGGAGCGCGCCGACCCTCGTCGAGCCGGTGAAGGAGATCTTGCGCACGGCTTCGTTGCGCATGATCTCGTTGCCGATCTCGGCCGGCATGCCGGTGACGATATTGATGACGCCGGCCGGGATGCCGGCGCGTTCGGCCAGTACCCCGAGCGCGAGAGCGGAATAGGGGGTAAATTCCGAGGGCTTGATGACAACGGTGCAGCCGGCGGCAAGAGCCGGCGCGACCTTGCGGGTGATCATCGCATTGGGAAAATTCCAGGGCGTGATGATGCCGCAGACACCGACCGGTTCCTTGAGCACGATGATGCGCCGGTCTGATGTCGGAGAGGGGATCGTGTGACCGTTGATGCGGCGGGCTTCCTCGGCGAACCACTTCACGAAGGAGGCTCCGTAGCGGATTTCGCCTCGGGCTTCGTCAAGCGGCTTGCCCTGTTCCCTCGTCAGAATAAGGGCGAGATCGTCGACATTCTCAAGCATGAGGTCATGCCAGGCTTCGAGAAGTGCGGCACGCTCGGCATTGGTCTTGCGCTTCCAGCTTCGTTGCGCGCGCTCGGCGGCCACGATCGCATCGCGCGTCTCCGCGGAGCCCATATCGGGCACGGTGCCCATGGCGACCTGTCTGGCCGGGTCGTGAACATCCACCGTCGCGCCGGACGCCGCCGAGATCCAGAGCCCGTCGATCAATCCCTTCTCGCGGAAAAGCTGCTTGTCTTTCAAATCCAACATGAGGTCCCTCTGCAATCAGGAGAGCGCGGCGATGATGCCGGCGGTAATGGTTTCCGTTCGATCCTTGCCCGGAATAGTGCCGATGCCGCGCGCTGTTGTCGCCTCCATGGCAGCGATGATGCGGGCAGCCGCATTCTTCTCGCCCAGATGATCGAGCATCATCGCGCCCGACCAGATGGCGGCAATCGGATTGGCGATGCCGAGCCCGGCAATGTCCGGAGCCGAACCGTGGACCGGTTCGAACATGGAAGGTGCGTCGCGCCGTGGATTGATATTGGCCGAAGCCGCAAATCCAAGGCCGCCCTGAATGGCCGCGCCAAGATCGGTCAGGATATCGCCGAACAGGTTAGAGGCGACGACGACGTCAAGGCTCTCCGGCGCCATCACCATGCGCGCCGCCATGGCGTCTATGTGATAGCTCGAAACCTCGACATCGGGATAGTCGGCCGCAAGCTTGGCCGTGATTTCATCCCAGAAGACCATCGAATATTTCTGGGCGTTGGACTTGGTGACGGAGGCAAGCTTGCCACGCCGGCTGCGCGCCTGTTCGAAGCCGAAACGCAGGATTCGCTCGACACCCGTTCGGGTAAAGATCGACGTTTCCACCCCGACTTCATCGCTCGTACCCTGATGGACGCGGCCGCCGGCACCCGAATATTCGCCCTCGGTGTTTTCGCGAATGCAGAGAATGTCGAAGGCCTCCGCCCGCAACGGTCCCTGCACGCCCGGCAGCAGCCGGTGCGGCCGGATATTGGCATATTGCACGAAGGCCTTGCGGATCGGCAGCAGCAGGCCGTGCAACGAGACAGAATCCGGCACTTCCGCCGGCCAGCCGACGGCGCCGAGCAGAATGGCATCGAAGGGTCTCAGCGTCTCGATGCCGTCCTCGGGCATCATCCGCCCGGTTTGCTTGTAGAATGCGCATGACCAGGGAAATTCAGTGCCGTTCAACGCGAAACCGCAAGTTTTAGCCGCGACTTGCAGCACCGACCATGCGGCGTCCGTCACGTCCCGGCCGATGCCGTCGCCGGGGATCAGGGCAATGGAATAGGTCTTCATGGCTGTAGGTCCCTTAGAGGTTGATGAGCACGCTCTTGGTCTTTCGGTTGGCGAGATAGGCTTCGCGCCCCAAATCCTTGCCGATGCCGGAGCGCTTGTAGCCGCCGGTCGGCAAAATATGATCGCGTGAGCGGCTGTAGCGATTGACCCAGATCGTGCCTGCCTGGATCTGACGGCTGAGGCGGATGGTGCGCGACAGGTCCGATGTAAACAGGCCCGCAGCAAGCCCGTAGGTCGGATGATCGGCAAGAGCCATCGCCTCCTCCTCGTCCTCAAAGGTCTGCAGCGTCAGGACCGGCCCGAAGATCTCCTCGAGAATGGCTGGAGACGACGGATCGAGATCGGTCAAAAGCGTCGGCTCGTAGAAATAGCCTGACCTATCCATGGGCTTGCCGCCGGCGATACAGCGGCTGCCTTCGTTGATTGCAGCCGCGACGATCGCATCAATCCGGTCGCGCTGCCGCTCGGAGATGATCGGTGAATAGCGGGTCGCCGCATCCCAGGTGGGGCCAGGCCCGACGTCGGCCATTCGCGCGATGAGCGCTTGCGTAAACTCTCCGGCCACGCTTGCCTCCACGATCACGCGTGTCGCGGCGACGCAAGCCTGGCCGGCATTGAAGAGAACACTGCCGACGATCGCATCGGCCGCTTTCGAAAGATCGGCATCCTTGAAGACGATCTGCGGGCTCTTGCCGCCAAGCTCGAGCGTCACGGGCTTGATGCCGGTGCGGGCGATATTCTCCATGATCGCCGAGCCGGCGCGCGTCGAGCCGGTGAAGCTGACCTTGGCGATGTCGGGATGGCCGGTGAGCGCAGTACCGGTTGAGAGTCCGTCGCCGAGGACGACGTTGAAAAGGCCGGCGGGCAATCCGGCCCTCACGGCAAGCTCGGCCAGGTAAACCGTCGAAAATGGCGTCATTTCGGAGGGCTTGAGGACGACCGCATTGCCGGCAGCGAGCGCCGGGCCGAGCTTCCAGCCGGCCATGGAGACCGGAAAGTTCCAGGGCGTGATCGCGCCGACGACGCCATAGGGTTCGCTGAGGATCATGCCGAAGGTCTTGTCATCGGTCGGCACGACATCGCTGCCTTCCTTGTCGGCGAATTCGGCAAAGAAGCGGATCTGTTCGGCGGTGACGGCGATGTCGCCGGCCACCAGTTGCGCGATGAGGCGTGTGGACGACAGAGCCTCGACGCGGGCCAGGTTTTCGGCTTCGGCTTCGATCAGGTCGGCCCAGGCATGCAGTACGCGAACACGTTCGCGTGGGCGCAGGCCACTCCAGTTGCTTGCTTTCAATGCCGCCTTGGCCGATTCGACGGCCCGGTCCACCATTTCGGGACCTGCAATCGGGCAGCCTGCGTAGGGCTTGCCATCGGAGGGCCTGTGCATCTCTATCGCGCCGGGAGCTTCAATGAGTTCCCCGCCGATGAAGTGGCCGATCGGCAATGGCAATGTGTCAGGATCGAAACTCAAGCTCATGGGAGGCTCTTTCTTAAGGCTTTGCCAAAGCCTAGCGCCGGCTTACGAGTAGCTTGCTTCGTATGCCGGCAAGCATGCCGACGAATCTTGCGTTTTAGCGAGGGCGAACAGTGATTTCTGTTGCGGCAGCCAGCGGCTTCTATCCCACCGTCACGTAGATCTTGCGAACGGTCTCGATCGTCTTCCATCTGCCCGTGAAGCCGGGCTTCATCACAAAACTGTCGCCGGCCCTGTAGACCGCCGGATCGCCGCCATCAGGGGTGATCTCGACGACACCCGACAGGATATGGCAGAATTCGAAGGTCTCGCCCTTGATCGACCGGGTCTCACCAGGCGTTGCCTCCCAGACACCGGTGCGTACTGCGCCATCCTTCGCCTCATCCTGTGCCCAGGTCTTGAATGACGGGTCGCCGGCAATCAGCCTTTCCGGCAGGGCCTTGGATTCACGCGGCGCCGTCTCAGGATTGGTTATAACGGTTTTGAGCAGGGTCATGTCGAGCCTTTCATTGCTATGGGTTCAATAGCCGCGTTGCCGGTCGACGAGCCCGATGGGGTCCAGGCCCGCGCGATAACGACGGATGTTGTCGATCACCGCGCGTGCGGCGGTATCAGGCTGCGTCACGCTGGCGATATGCGGGGTGAGCATGATTCTCGGGTGCCGCCACAAAGGATGATCTGTGGGCAGGGGCTCAGGGTCGGTCACGTCGATCACCGCCGCTGCAAGATGGCCGGTCTCTAGCGCCTCGATCAGCGCGTGCGCATCGAGCTGTGGGCCGCGACCGGCATGCACCAGCATCGCCCCGGCCGGAAGAGTGCCAAGAAGAGTGTCGTTCAAGAACCCCGTGGTCTCCTGAGTCAAAGGCAGCAGGCAAATGAGAATGTCCGTCGCCGCCACCATGGTTCGAAGGCCGGCATCACCATGATGGCATTCGACACCTTCGATTGACCGGGGTGATCTACTCCAGCCGGCAAGCGGGAAGCCGAAAGGCTTCAGCCGTTCAAGCACGGCCGTTCCGAGAACCCCCAATCCCAGAACTCCGATCCGCCTTTCATGCGCCTGACGCGGAGGCAGGGCGCGCCATTCCCCGGTGCGCTGCTGGGCAAGATAGGAGAGAAGGTCGCGATGCAGGGCCAGCACGGCAAGTGTCACATATTCCTGCATCATCCTGACGATGCCATCCTCGACCATACGGACGATCTTCACATGCTTGGGCACGAGGTCCGTCTTGAACTGGTCGACGCCGGCGCCGATCGAAAACAGGATTTCCAGATTGCGATAGCGGACGAGGTCGTCTGGCACTGTCCAGGTGATCAGGAAGCGAACCTCGTCCGGATTGACGCTTGCCGCATCCATGGAAAATTCCAGATCAGGGAGTTCCTCGGCGAAGGCCCGGGCAAAGATCGCACCGCGCCTGGCATCCGAATTGAAGAGAAACGTCACGGCAATTGCTCCATCAGGATCGCGCGCATCGCGTAGCCAGCGCTGATATCATCTGGCGGCATTCCGCAAGCTCGGCTTCCAGAATGTACTCGTCCGGCTTGTGAGCGCGCTCGATATCACCAGGCCCGCAGATGATCGCATCGATGCCAGCCGCCTGATATAGGCCAGCCTCGGTCCCGTAACTGACCGCGGCAAGCGACGGCTTGCCGGTGATCTCCTCCAGCAGGGTTGCGAGCGGCGCGTTCTCGGCAAGCGATAGCGCGGGATAGGCGCTGAGCGGGATCCAGTCCACGGAGAAGCCCTGTTCCCTAAGTATCTCTGCGCTGTGCCTGATCGGAGCAAGCAGCTTCTCGGGATCGACATTGGCAATGCCCCGCGCCTCAAGGTCGAGACGGCAACTATCGGGAACGATATTCAGCGCCAGTCCGCCGGAAATAATACCTGCCTGAAGCGTCGAATAGGGCGGCTCGAATGCGGGATCGAAGGGGCCGAGCGTCAGTTTATGAGCTTCATCGACCGCCGAGCTGAGCACTTTCGACATGGCATGAATGGCGTTGAGCGCGAGGTCCGGACGAGATGAATGGCCTGCCTTTCCGCCGATCGTGACGCGCGCTGCCGCTTTCCCCTTATGGGCGCGCACGGCCTGCATACGGCTCGGCTCGCCGATGATGGCACCTTGCGGATGTGCGCAAAGCGCCTTCATCTGCGCCAGAAGATGCGGTACGCCCCGGCATCCCGCTTCTTCGTCATAGGAGAATGCCAGATGAATGGGGCGGGCGAGGTTTGTCCTGGCTAGCTCCGGCGCGGCAGCGAGTGCGGCGGCAAGAAACCCTTTCATATCCGTAGTTCCCCGCCCATAGAGCCGGTCTGCCTCCCGTCTGAGCGCGAAAGGCTCCGAGGTCCAGCTCGGCTCTCCGGCGGGAACGACATCCATATGTCCGGACAGAATATAACCTGCGACATCCCTGGGCCCGATCGTGGCAAAGATGTTGGACCTGTCGCCTTCAGGCCCTGGAAGCACGGTGACGTGGATTCCGAGATCTTGCAGATACGTCCGGATCCAGTCGACTATGCCGTCATTCGGCGTGCCGACGACGCTCGGAAAGGCGACAAGACGGGCGAGGATTTCAACCGTGTCCATATGCTCCTCAGCGGCTGCGGCAAATTGCGGATATTTCCCCCATAGCATGGCGGCTGCTTTCATAATTGCATGCCGAATGTCGAGGTGTTTCAGTCGATTGTTGTGCGGGCACAGGCAATTCGAGCTAATTGTATCGACGGGCGTCGCCTATCCTTATCGGCGGGGAGCGCCTCTGTTTTGGCGTATGACTATGGATAGCAAGTTTTGAGGTGGCCCAGTGAAGGTATCAGACAGTTTGCGGGTCGATGCTTTCTCCATGCATATCGGCGACATCAAAGACGTGGAACTCGATCAGTTGCACGCGCTGTCGATCTCAGTCCGGTGGCCGCATCGAGCCGAGGACTGGGAATTTCTGCGGCAAACGGGTAGCGGCATCGTCGCGCTCGACGAGATCGGTCGCGTCATGGGATCTGCCATGTGGTTTCCGCACGGAGACGAGTTTGCCACCGTCGGTATGGTGATTACCTCTCCGCGGCTGCAGACCAATGGCACCGGCCAATGGCTGATGAGCCGGATCCTGGACAAAGTAGCGGGACGCCGCCTCAGCCTCAGTGCGACCCAGGCGGCGCGCCGCCTATATCTCTCACTGGATTTCAAGCCGGAAAAGACGGTCTACCAATGTCAGGGGGAGGCGCGGATCGCAAAGGATTTTGCGCCGTTAACTTCGGAGGGCACGGTACGGCAACTTGGCACCGACGATCTTGCTGCGATCCTTCGGCTTGATGCCATTGCCTTCGGCGTCGACCGCTCGGAACTGGTCAGGCGTCTCAACGAGCAATCGATCGGCTATGGTCTGTTCCGTGGAGCGGATCTGCAGGCTTTCGCATTGTGCCGGCCCTTCGGACGCAGCCATGTGGTCGGCCCGGTCGTTGCGTCCAATGATGCTGACGCGATTGCCGTGGTCGCGCCGCATGTAAGCAGCCATTCCGGTCAGTTTCTGCGCCTCGATACCCATATGGAGAGCGGCGACTTTGCATCTTACGTGTCCCAGAGTGGCATGATCGTCTGCGATACCGTCCTGACCATGTCGCTTGGAAAGCATCCCTCCGACAGAGACAAGGCTGTCGCCGGGATGATGGCTAAATATGCTCTTGCCAGTCAGGCGCTCGGTTAGGGCCTCGACACAGCCTCACCGTGCGCAGGCTTTTCGCGCGTCAGCCAGATCGTTCCGAACAAGGCAAGCGCAAAGGCGGCAGCCATGCCGCTTCCAACGATCACCGGCAACCATATTTCCTGGAAGGATGCGATGATCGCGTCATGCGGATCATCATGGCGGTAATAGACGGGGATCTGATCGCCAATCCTGGCCGGATTGTAGCTCGAGTAGACCCCTCCCTTTACCCGATAGGACATACCATCGTCCCCTTGAAAGACGGCAATCGGCGCATAGGTCGTAACGGTGTCAGAGCCCCGGTTCATAACAGAAGCTTTCCGGAGCGTAGCTATTTCTACGTGGCGGTCGAGCGCAATCACGACACCGACGGTTTTCTCTCGATTCATCCCGGCCGTAACGGCACGCCAAACAAAGCGGCAGTCCAGAAAAGCGGTTACCGCTGTCAATATCGCGAAGGCAGTGATGAAGGCGAATTTCTGAAACCGCTTGGTTCCGGCTTTCGGCGCGTGTCGACTCGACCTTATCATGCGGCCTCACCCGATCTTCAGAAAGGGATGAGCGGATCAAACCCGCTCATTTCACCTAAACCTTGCTCCGCCGGCGCTGCCTATCGCCAACGCCGAGACTTCTATTAGATGAAACGCAAACCGCGATCTGCAAGGTCTGTATTTTCGAAAAATACGACTGCCGCTGGCGGGATGAAATCCGCACGATTGGCCCCGAGCTGCTACGTCGGCCATTTCTCCGAGCCGAGGAGGTGGCGCCCCGTCGTCGTCAGACGTCGTCCGCCCTCCGGCGTAACGACAACCGTTTCGCTGAATCCAAGCCTGGCGGCTGTCGCATAGACATGGAAAACCATACCTTCCTCCAGTGGCCAATTCGCATCCGGCAGGAAAACCCGAGAGAAATCGCTGGTGCGCGGCGTGCGGGTATAAAGACCAAGCGTATAGGCCGTTACGTTGTCGTAACGCTGTCTCAATCCTGACGACATGAGGCCCTGACGGACAATGGCATCCACCTCACAAGCAGAAACGCCCGGCTTCATGGCTTCGATCTGCTGATCCTGCAATGCGATGATGCGGGAGGCGATATCCCGAAGTTTCGCGGTTGCTTCACCGATGACGATCGGCCGCATGAGACGGGCGCCATAACCGCCCACGCGCGGAATAAGCTCCACATGCAGAATATCACCTGCGTCAAGCAATTCGCTCTTGAAAGAACCATGCAGGAATTGGTGGTCGCCGCTCGCCTTGACGATCGGACCGGTCTCTCCGCTGTCGGCACCTTCTAGCAGGAAGGTGGCAGCCGCGGTTGCCGCAGCCGTACGGGTCGAAGAGCCGGCCCTCGTACTCTGCGCTATTGCCAGCATGGCCTTGTCAGCGATGCCGGCCGCTTGCGTCAGAACGGCAATCTCACGGGCTGATTTGACCCAACGCAGACTGTCGCTGATGCCGGGAAGGGCGACGAATTGCGCTTGGGGCAGATGCGCCCGAAGCCTGGCCGCCGTATCGGCGCTGAAGCTGTAGGAGGCGAAGTCAGTCCCGATACGGGCATTGGCAAAACCCTGAGCATGGATGCTGCCGGCGATGGCCTCATGCGGACTGACCGTGTCGGCAAAGCCGATAATGTCGGAAATCCAGGTCTTTTCCCGGCATGGCGCTTCGTCGAGTTCTCGCAGGACGAACCATGGTGTGCCGTGTCGCGGTAGAAAAGCGGCACGATACATGGTCTCCGAAACTGTATAGCCGGTAAGCCATGCGAGAAGCTCGCCGCTGTCGATCAGGAGCAGATCGACGGCAGCGGCATCCATCGCGGCGTGTGCCTTGGCGATCCGCCAATCATATTCGTCACGAGGAAACATGGAGCCTCAGGCAACCTCGCAAATGTCGAGAATGGTGAGCATGTAGACCCGGATCATGTCGAGATAGTCGACGATGTCGACACGTTCGTCCGGCATCGTGTTGTACCGGCCGCCCGGCCCGCAGACGATGCCCTCCATGCCGAGCTCATGATAGAGATGGCCGGCATCCGTCCCGTAAAAACGCGTGGGCGTAATGGCGCCTGTCGGCTGCGTCTCGCCCCGGACGGCCTCATAGGCGGCGTTGATCGAGGTTACGATGCGCGACGTCGGCGAGACTTCGAAAGGGGGCATCAGGGGACGACCCTCGATCATCTCGGGCACCAGCTTTGCCTTCAGCCCGGGAAAGCGCTTTTCGAGCTCCGTCAATTCCGCAGCGAGATCGGCAAGTACGCCTTCCTGCGTCTGGCCGGGCGCATAGCGGGCCGAGCCCCGGATACGGACGAAATCGGCGACCTGCGGTGGGCGCCATTCTTCCAGCTCACGCCCGAGCGCGCCATGGATGACGCCGACATGACCGCGATTGATCGACCGGTGCACTTCGCCTCTGGCATCGCTGAAGGTCATGGCATTGATGCGCGGGATGAGATCGCAGGCCGCGGCGATGGCGTCGACCGATTGTTCGCGTTTGGACAGGTGCCGCGTGTCGCCGGTCAGCTCGATCACGAAGCTCAGCGCGGCGGCATGCATCGTCACGGCGGCAAGATCGCTCGGCTCGCTGTTGATGAAATAGTCGGCTTTGACGCCGCTGCGGATGGCGGCGAGCGTGCCCACGCCGCCCTGAAGCTCACCGACGACATAGGTGAGGATCACGTCGCCCTTGAGCTTGACGCCGGCGTCGAGCAAGGTCTTGATTGCGCAGAAATAGGCAGCATCCCCCGCCTTCATGTTGGATACGCCGATACCATAGATGAACTTGTCGTCGACGAGACCGCCCCAGGGATCGACGGTCCAGCCCTCAGTGACCGGATTGGTGTCGAGATGGCCGTTGAAGAGCAGGCTCTTGCCGCCGCCGGTTCCCTTCAGGCGTCCGATCGCGTTGAAACGCTCGCCATTGTCAAAGGGTTGCAGCTCGGACTGAAGCCCGATCACTTCCATCTGCCGTGCCATGATGCGCGCAAGCTCGCGCTCACCCTCGGTCTGGGAATGGCTCTTCTGGCGAACCATCATCGACAGAAAGTCGAGGCAGCTTTTCTCATCGATTGTTCCGATGAGTGATTTCGAGTCCATTTTTGATGCTCCTTAGACGTCTGGTTCTGTGGGGGCGGCGCCGGCCGGCGTCGGCACCGCGGCGAGCAGCCGGCGCGTGTAGTCGGCCCGCTCGGGGCTGGTGATGTCTTCCGCCGGTACGACTTCGAGGAGATCGCCGCGATACATCACCGCGATGCGGTGGGCGATCTGGCGAATGAGGTTGAGGTCGTGGGTGATGAAGAGGAAGGCGGTGGAATGCTCGCGATGCAGTTCCAAAAGCAGCTCGATGATGGAGGCCTGCACCGAGACGTCGAGCGCGGAGGTGATCTCGTCGCAGATCACCAGCTTCGGTCTGGATGCAAAGGCGCGGGCGATGGCGACGCGCTGCTTTTCACCGCCGGAGAGCTGATGCGGGTAGCGATCGGCATGGGTGCGCGGCAGGCGCACCTGCTCGAGCATGTCGCCGATCCGTTGGGCCATGGCACTGCCATCGCCTTCGCCATAGAGTTTCAGCGGCCTCGCCAGGATTTCGCGGGTCTTCTGGCGCGGATTGAGCGAGGCATCCGGATGCTGGAAGATCATCTGGACGTTCTTGCGATAGGTCCGGTCCATGTCGGCAAGGCCCGCAATCGTCCGTCCGGCAAACGTCATTTGGCCCTCGAACGGATTGAGCCCGGTCATTGCCTTGGCAAGCGTCGATTTGCCGGAGCCGGATTCGCCGACGATGCCGAGGATTTCTCCCGGCTGCACGCTGAGACTGACAGCACGATTGCCGGCGAAGCGTTGGAAGGGCCGGCCGGTCAGCGCCGACAGGAACGGCTTGCGGCCATAATGCACGCTGACATTCTCGACCTTCATCAACGGCTGGTCTTGATAGGACGGACGCGTCTGCGTCAGGCGGTCGTTCGGCCGGGGCACGGCGGCGATCAGCTGGCGCGTATAGTCGTGCTGTGGCGCATTGAAGATGTCATTGACCGCGCCCTCTTCGACGATTTCGCCGCGCCGGATGACCGCAACGCGTTTTGCCGTGCGCGACAGCAAGGCAAGGTCATGCGAAATATAGAGCGAGGCGACACCCGTCTCGGCCTGCAGATCGAGAAAGAGGTCGAGGATTTGACGAGAGGTGATGACGTCGAGCGCCGTCGTGGGCTCGTCGAAGATGATGCATTCCGGATTGCAGGCAAAGGCGGTGGCGATGACCACGCGCTGCTTCTCGCCGCCCGATGCTTCATGCGGCATGCGCTTCATCATCTCCGCGGGGTTTTTAAGGCCAACGCGATCCAGCATGGCTTTCCCTTCGCTCCATGCCTGTTTTCCGGTCAGACCGCGATGGCGCCTCAGCGTTTCCGTGAGCTGGGTGCCGAGCGAAAGCGTGGGGTTGAGCGAGGTGCCGGGGTCCTGGAACACCATGCTGATCCGCTTGCCGCGCATGCGATTGACCTCGGCCGGCGACTTTGCCGTGAGATCCTCGCCGCGAAGCCGGATTTCGCCGCCAACCTCGCGGGCGTTTGACGGCAGGTAGCGCATGATCGACCAGGCCATCGAGGTCTTGCCGGAGCCGGATTCGCCGACAAGGCCGAGAATTTCACCGGCACCGACTTCGAGATCGATATTCTTCAGCGCATGAAACGCGCCGCTCGCCGTCTGATAATCGAGTGAATAGTTGTGGACCTGAAGGACGGTATTGTTTGTAGCTTCTGTCATCTCAGCCTCCGGTGCGCGGGTTCAGCGCGTCGCGCAGGCCGTCGCCAAGCAGATTGAAGCCGATGGCGACAATGGCGATTGCGAGGCTTGGCCAGATCAGGATGCCGGCGCTGATGTGCATGTATTGTCTCGCCTCCGAGACCATCAGACCCCATTCGGTGGCAGGCGGCTGGGCGCCGAGCCCGAGGAAGCTCAGCGTCGCAAACAGCATGACGGCGAAGGAAACGCGGATCGTCGTTTCGACCACAATGGGTGCCACGACATTCGGCAGGATCTCGCGCAGGATGATGTATCGGGAGCTTTCGCCACGGGCGATCGCCGCGCTCACATAGTCCTGCTTGCGCACGGTAAGTGCGACGCTGCGGGTGATGCGCGCCATGCCCGGCGCGAAAGCGACGGCAACGGCGACCAGCGCATTGATGCTGCTGGACCCGAGCAGGTTGACGATCAGCAGCGCGAACAGGAGGTTCGGGATCGCCATGATCGCGTCGATGGTGCGCATGATGATCTCGTCGGCACGCCCGCCGAGGAAGGCGGATACCGTGCCAATGAAAGCTCCGGCAAAGGTGCCGGCAAGCGTGGCGAGGACCGCCATCGTCACGGTCGAGCGCGCGCCGATCAACAGGCGGCTCAGGATGTCGCGGCCATACTGATCCGTGCCGAGAAGGAAGCTGGCGCTCGGCCCCTTGTAGCGGGCAAGTATCGACATGGCTTCCGGATCGCGTGGGGCAAGAACGGGACCGAAGACGACGACGATGAAGACCAGGACGACCAGAACAAGGCCGACTGCGCCCTGCGGCGTGCGCAGCAGCCGTTTGAGAAGCTCAATCATACTGGATCCTCTTGTCGAGCCATGCGTAGAGAATGTCGGCGGCGAAATTGACGATGGAATAGGTTGCCGCCATGAGCAGGACGCCGGCCTGGATCGCCGGGAGGTCACGCGTCTGGATCGCGACGATCAATTGCCGGCCGATGCCGGGAAGGGCGAAGATTTCCTCGACGACGATGATGCCGCCCAGGAGATAGCCCACATCGAGCGCGACGACGGTGATGGTCGGCAGCAGGGCGTTGCGCAGTGCATGGCCGAACAGCACTCTCGACGTGGAAAGACCCTTGAGCCGCGCCGCGCGAATGTAATCGGTATGCAGCACGTCCACGAGTTCGGAACGCACCATGCGGGAGACATGCGCGATGAGGATGATCGACACCACGCAAACCGGGAGCGCCAGATGGGCAAGCCCGTCGAGAAAATTCTCGGTCAGCGGCACATAGCCCGTCGGCGGCAAAAGCTTCGCCCAATCCGCGACGAAGAGCACCGCAAGCGTCGCCGTCACGAATTCCGGCAGCGATACGCCCGCATAGGAGATGAGGCTGACGATCATGTCGGCGAGCTTGCCGCGGCGGATCGCTGCAAGCACACCGAGCGGTATGGCGAGCACCAGCATCAACGCGATGGACAGGACAGCGAGCAGAAGCGAACGGCCGAGCGCCTGGAGCATGACCGGGCCGACAGGCTGGCCGGTGCGCAGCGACTGGCCGAAATCGCCATGCAGGATACCGCCCAGCCAGTGCAGATATTGCAGCCAGACGGGATCGTTCAGCCCCATCTGCTGGCGCAGCGCCTCGAGCGCCTGATCGGTGGCGTTCTCCCCGAGCATCATGACGGCGGCATCCGCCGGCAGGACCTGGGTGATCGCGAAGACGACGAGCGACACAATGAAGAGCGTGTAGACGATCATCAAAAGCCGCTTCAGAAGATAATTCGGTGACAAGGGCCGTTCCCTGGCTTTGGAGCGACCGGTCGCGCGTCCGCGCGCGCCGGCCTTCTTGCTACGGGATGCGTCGCCGGCGCAAGATCGCGCCGCGACGCTCGTTCAGCACGGTCGACGCCATCAGCTCCGCTTCGGCGCCTTGTCCGTCAAGGAGACATAGTCGAGGCGGAAGACGGAAGCGCGCGGATGAACCTCGAAGCCGGCCACCCAATCCCGCTTGGCGGCGAGAACATCGAAGAACACCGGGATGATGGAGGGAACTTCCTCGTTCATCAGCTTCTGCGCCTCGGCATACAGCTCCTTGCGCTTGGCTTCGTCGGTGATGCCACGTGCCTCGTTGACGACCTTGTCGAAGGCGGCGTTGTTCCAGCGTGTTTCATTCCAGGCTGCATCGGAGGTGTACAGCAGCTTGAAGATTGCGTCGGCCGTCGGCTGCATGTTGTAAAAGCCGACATAGAAGCTGCCCTTCTTCCACACCTGCTCCAGATAGGTGGCATGCGGCATCGTCTGGACGTTGATGTTGATGCCGGCTTCCTTTGCCATTTCGCGCAAGGCGACAGCAAGCTGTGTGCGCTGGCTCGGCTTGTCCGATGCGATCAGCGTCGCCTCGAAGCCATTCGGGTAGCCTGCCTCGGCAAGCAGCTTTTTGGCTTCATCTATATTGGCCTGGCGCAGCGGCAGATCGGCATAGAAGCGATAGGAGGAATTAAGGGCGGTATCGTTGCCTGGAGTGCCGAAACCCTCGGTGACGAAATCGACCATCGCCTGCCGGTCGACGGTCAGCGCCAGCGCGCGGCGCACGCGCGCATCGTTGAAGGGCTTGGTGTCGCAGCCGAAATTGATGTTGCAGAACTGGCCTGAAGGCACGCGCAGCGGATTGACGCCCTGCGCATCCTTCATCCGCAGGTATTCGGTCGGCTGCACGGTCGAAATGACGTCGATATCGCCGGCAAGCAGGGCAGAGGTCTGCGCCGAGGTATCCGGGAAAACCTGAATTTCGACACGATCGAGATAGGGACGCTTCGGATCGTAATAATCGGGGTTGCGTTCGACGACGATCAGGCGGTCCGGTTCGTAGGAGACAAGCTTGAACGGGCCGGTGCCGACGGCGGTCGTCGACAGCTTCTTGAAATCGCCGGTCGCGATGGAGGCCGGGATGATGCGCGCGACCGTATAGGCTGTTGCCACGGGAAAGTCGGCGTAAGGGGTCGAAAGCTTGAAGACGGCCGTCAGCGGATCGGCCGCGGTCACATCGGCGATCGGGCCGACATTGTTGAGTGCCGGCGAAGCGTTTTTCGGATCGAGGATTGCTTTGAAGCTCTGGATGACGTCGTTGGCGGTCAACGGCGATCCGTCATGGAACTTGACGCCGCTGCGGAGCTTGAAAGTCCACTCCGTCAGCGCATCGTTGGCGCTCCAGCTTTCGGCAAGATCCGGCTCAACCGACATATCGACCTTCAGCCGAGTCAGATTGCTGTAGAGCAGCTCGGTGACCATATATTCCGGGTTGACGCGCGTCAGCAGCGGATGGATCACGCTTGCGGCCTGATCGACGGAAATGCGCAAGATGCCACCCTTGGCGGGCGCGGCGGCTTGGGCAAAGCCGATGGCAGGCGTTGCCAGAATGGCGGCAGTGCTCGCCAGGAAATGACGTCGGTTCAGCTTCAGCATTGCAATGTTCCCTTATTTTGATGGTGCCTGTTCTGGAATGAGGTCGGTCGCAAAGTCGCGGGCGAGATAGGCAAGGATGCTCTGTGCCAGCGCGACGATATCCGTGGTCGTCGTATGTTCGTCGGGGCTATGGATGCAGCTCTCCGGACGTCCAAGGCCGCCAAGCAGGACTTCCTGCATGACGCCCGTCCGCTGCACGTAGCCGAAATCCGAGCAGCTTGCGGCACCCCATTTGCTAAAGTCGGAATCCTGATAGCCGAAGCCGAGACTGAGAGCCTTCTGCCAGCGAGGCCAATGCGGACCGTCCGGATCCGAGGTCGGGATGAGATGGCCGACGAGGTCGATCTCGACGTGCAACTCCGGCGATTTCGCCATGACGGCGCGGACAAGCTCTTCGATCTCAGCCCTTGCCGCTTCGTAATTCTCTTCGGGCGCATAGCGGCGACTGACAAGGATCTTCAGCTCCGCGGGAACCTGTCCGCCGGCTGTGCCGCCGTTGAGGGCGGAGATAGACAGCTGAGGCCGTAGCGGCCCGCTCGCATGCGGCGGCGGCGGCAAGGCGGATGCGAAGGCGGCTACCTGCGGCTTCAAAGCATGAAGGGCATTCAGAAGAGGAAGGGCGCCGTCGATGGCATTAATGCCGGAACCAGTGCGGTTGCCTTCGCCTGCGTGAACGGCATGACCCCGAACGGTGATCTGAAGATTGAAGACGCCGAAGCAGCCAGCCCAGATGCGCGGCGCCGCCGAGCCGTTGAAATTGACGATATGGCCCTTGAGCATGCCCTGCTCGGCAAGATATCGGATCCCCGGATAGAGGCCGCCCTCTTCATCGGTGCAAAGGAGCAGCATCGGATCGTAGGCGAGCTCGACACCGCAGGCGTCGGCCGCACGCAGTGCCATCAGCGTTGCCGCGATGGTGCCTTTCATGTCCGCAGCGCCAAGCCCGAAGAGGCGTTCGCCTTCTCGTCGCAGACATAGCGGATCCTGTTGCCAGGCAGGGGCGGCCGGAACCGTGTCGACATGGTAGTACAGCCCGCAAACCGGCTTGTTGCCGGATCGCTCAGCAATGAGGTTGACCCTTGCCCCTTGGGCCGGACCATTGCTAACCCGCCACAGCTCTTCCGGCAGGATGACCTGTCGACAATGGAAACCCATGGGTTCGAGCAGGCTCGACATCAACTCCGCAAATGCCGGATAGCCGTCTCCCGGCGGAAAAGAGGTGTCGATCGCGATCATTCGCGCGAGATCGTCGATGGCGCTTTCGACGTTTTCTTCGATAGTTTTCAAGGCGCTTGCAAATGACGCCTCGAAAGATGACAAGACTTGATCGCGCATGCTCGAATTCCGAAAAAAGACGCGCAGGAACACATGGAGGCTCTGCACTCGTATTTATATAAACTATATAGTAATGATGCTGCCACTCAGACTTTGAGTCAACTCCAAATAAGAGGCAAATAATTGCGCGAAATGCCCAAATTTTCAGCAGATATGCCGCGTGCATCCGAGCTCTCCGTTCCGCTCTACGAAGTCGTGAAGCGTCAGATCACGGAAGCGATCATGATGGGTAAATGGTCGGCCGGGACCGTGCTGCCGAGCGAGATCGCGCTGTCGCAAAAGTTTGGGGTTGCTGTCGGCACGATCAGGCGCGCCCTGCAGGACCTGACCAATGAAGGCCTGCTCAGCCGCCGGCGCAAGACGGGGACCGTGGTCACCGGTCGCACGCCGCAGCACAGCCTGCGCTTTTTCTTCCAGTATTTTCGCCTGCATGGGCTCGATGGTTCGCTGCAAAACTCGACATCCGACATTCTTTCGTTGAAACGCCGCGAAGCGAGCGAGGAGGAGCGGTCGGGACTGCGGCTTGACGATGCGTCCGAAGTCATCTCAATCCACCGACTGCGCAGCGTCGGGGGCCACCCGGTCATGCATGAGGTGATGGCACTTCCGGCAAGGATACTGCCGGAGTTTCCCGATAAGAAGGAGGAGATTCCGTCGCTTCTCTATCTGTTCCTTCTCGATCGCTATGGGATTCGCATTTCCGCCGTGCGAGAGCAGATTGCCGCCGATATGGCGACGGAGGAGGATTGCCGACTGCTGCAGCTGAGCATGCCCAGCGCCGTGCTGACGATTGACGAAGTGGCCTATGACCAGTCCGCGGTTCCGGTTCTCGTCGCAAAACATCGCGCGACGACCAGGAGTCATCGCTATGTGCACGAAGTTCAATAGCGGGCAAAAGGCTTAGCTCTCCGGTACCACAATCCGGAGATTGCGCCATGTCATCTCGCTGCTAGTTCAGCCTGCCGGCGTTTCTGGCTGGAGAATTACCTAAGATCGGAATTTGCCGGCCGCATCTTGTCGATCGACGATGCGATTGCCGCGACTGCGCTCGTTCGCGGCTTGAGCGATGAGCCATCGTCAATCGTCGACATCATAATCGTTCCGGCCTCATCGATGGCGGTTTGCCTGTCGATCAGGTTCGGGGATTTGCCGCAGCGTCCTGCGGCCTCCTTCGCCCAGGCGGCAGAATAACTTCCGTTCTTCTTGTATCTCTTGCGGTTCACTCCGTGAGTTGCCCAATGATATAGAGTTAATGGTTGTAATGAAGTTTGGCTTGATTACAGCATAGCGATAGTGTGACTAGGCGCGGGGCTGTGAAAATCTCGGGGCGTGCTTCCGGATTTATTTTATGTTGGGAATGTGATAGCTGACATATATTAAGGCTGCGAGAGTGAGAATGGTAGAATTCAAATTTAGTGAACCACCTGTGGGAAGCGGTGCCGACGACATTTCAAGCGAGTGCCAACGCCAATTGCAGCCTATCATTGGTGAAATCGTTCGGGCCGCAGCGGCAGCTGGATGGAATCAAAAAGATGTTCTTCTGGCGATGGTGGATGTCGCTTGGGATCTATATGAGAAGCGCCGAGGCGATCTTTAGCGGCCACGGCGGCTCGGCAATCGGTTTTTCTACCTCGACGTGAATTAAGGCTTAGCCCGATAGCAACCCTCTATCGAGGTGCGTGGGGTATATTGGTCCGCGCTAAAGATTGACGTGTTTTTACCGCGTCATCCTTTCTTTACCATATGCATATCCCCCCTTCCAAACTCTGTAATTTATACTATTTAATCTCGCGCTATTAGCTGGCTGCAGCGTCGAGCTGACAGTGTTGGGAAACTGAGATCTCAAGCGAAGTTGAGATCAGGTCTGCTTGTTTGCATTTACAGGATTTCGTTCGGGCGGGGCGATGAAGAATGAACTATGCGGGTGAGGTTCGGGAACGGGCCGATCGATATGTATTTGATATAATTCCTGAAAGTTCAGGCCCAAGGAAGGCCACCGCGCGCGGGAGCGTCATAAATTCCGTTCGCAATCCCGGATCGCAGACCTGGATTGCAAAGGAGCATGCAGTGGCAGTCGTATTGGCTCCCTCGCGTGGCTTGCGAGCCTCTCTCGGCAGCGACCGGATCACGCAATACGATGCGCCGCTTGGCGGTCTCGTGGTCAATCCCACCGGTGTGGATAGCACCCTTGCCTGGTCCGAAACCAGGACAAATCTTGTCGTCGCCATTCCTCCTGACATTCTGTCCGAGCTGGCGCTCCAGGAGTTCGATCTTGGCAATGTAGAACTCGAGCCTCCCGCATTTGGGACCGTCGATCTTATCGCCCTCGGCATCGCGCAGAGGATTTCTGTCGAGCTAACCGGGAAAGCAACTCCGAATGAACTCTATCTGGATTCATTGGTTACGCTGTTTAGTGCACATCTTCTCCGTACCTATGCAAGCAATATGAGACAGATTCCATCGCCCAGGGGAGGGCTCTCCGCCAAAAGCGCTCGACGCGTGGAAGAGTATCTTCGCGAACGTTTCACCGAAAAGGTTCACGTCGCTGAACTTGCGGCGGTCGCGGGCATTTCACCGAACCATTTCATCGTGAGATTCGCGAAGACCTTTGGCATGCCTCCACACCGGTATCTGATAAATCTGCGTCTGGACCTTGCGGAAAAATTGCTGGTCGAGGGTGAAATCGCGATTGCTGAAATCGCCTATATGGCGGGGTTTTCGGATCAGAGCCATCTGGCGACCACGATGAGGAGATATCGGGGGCGGACGCCGACAGAGCTTCGATATATGCGATAATCGCACTGGCTTGAACGCGAGCTCGCGTCCGTCCCAAGCCAATTCGAATATTCCCAAATCCATTATTTTCCGTGTTCATCTGGGAGGTGTACGGCGGGGATGGACGTTTTCTGCACATGCAGCAGGAGAGATTTTTCGGAATGGAAAGAACTGCTTGGTACCGATCGTCCTGCGGTTCGCCTCTTCATGCGGAACAGCCTTAGGTTAAGTGTGGCAAAGCAGTTACACCTGCAACCGGCTAAGCAAAAAACCGTAATTTCCTAAAAAAAATCCGGAATTTTCTAAAATACCGTTGCGCTGAAATAAGGCCATGTTCGGGATGGTAACCATCCGGTGCTCTATGGACATTCAATTCCCTGAATTTGAAATCTTTGCTCCGAAAATCGAGGTAGCCTGGACTGCCTTGCAAGAACGATATGCCAGCCGTCTGACAGGCGCGGAAGTTGACTACTTATTTGCCTGCCTTGTCTTCGGTCTGACCTCTCCGGCCTATGCCGAAGGAGAGCCATTATTTCACTTTGATGTCTGCCGCGCCCTGGTGGCGACAAAGCTTCCGCCCGATCGGGCCGACGCCGCATTGTATTCCGTTCCGGCATCGACGCAGCCATGGGTCGATACGGTCCGCGAACAGCTCGAAAGCCAGGCCGCCAAAATGGGTCGCGCGCTTCAGCAAGCGCACAATTTCAACGACGACGCAGCCGCAGATGCGGGTTCACGCGTGCTCAGTCGTCCAGATAGCAGCGAGGAGAAAGCAGCATGAGCGAATGCGTTGGGGAACATCTGCAGACTAAGTCTCGTACCGGATTTGCTCGAAACTTTGTTTCAGCCGACCGCACCGATCGTTCGCTCCGGCGCCGCCTGATGGCTGTGCTGCGGATGGCCTCTCGTGTTCTCGGCATGCGCCGCAAGGACATGGGCCTCGGGGCGTTGGGCACCAGCGGAAACTTACGTTTGGCCAGCGCGATCGGCGGCCTCGCCGCGCTCACTGTGCTCGGCCTTTCCGCGCCTGCGCAGGCGCAATATGCCGCCGGCGGCGGCACGACGACAGCCGCCAACGCCGTCGCCATCGGTAACGGTGCTACAGCGAATAACCCGAACAGCGTGGCGTTGGGCACCTCTAACAGTGCAACGGGCGACGCTTCGATCGCCATCGGCTATTCGATGGGTGTCAATGGCCTCAACGCCATAGGTATGGGTGTCTTCGCAAACGCCACCGGCGTCAATGCACTTGCCGTGGGCGGCAACGCTCGCGCATTGGCGGATGGGGCTTCGGCCTATGGCGTCAACACGACTGCAAACGGAGCCAACGCGCTTGCCCTCGGCTCGACAGCCACCGCTTCGGGAGGCGCCTCGGTGGCGATTGGATTGTCCTCCAACGCCTCATCTTCAAACGGTGCTGCCATTGCCATGGGCGTCGGCTCCAAGGCCAACGCCGGAGCGGGCGGCGGTTCTCCGATTGCCATTGGCACGAATGCCAATGCAAGCGGCACCGCTCCTTCCGGTTTCACGTTCGAGTCTGTTGCATTAGGCTCCGCTGCGACGGCCACAGGGGCATGGGCGAATGCCGTTGGTTCGAGCTCGTCTGCGACGGGGACAGGATCCAGCGCCTTCGGCACGTCGGCCACAGCGTCGGCAAATCAAACCACGGCGATCGGCAATGGGGCAGCTGCTTCCGCCCTAAGAGGTTCCGCCATGGGTTACCTCGCCAAGGCCTCGAACACGGACACCATCGCTCTCGGCACGAATGCCGCCGCCTCCGGTACCAATGCGCTCGCCATTGGTCCTACAACGGTCGCATCAGGAGACTTCGGCGTTGCCTTGGGTAACCAGGCACAGGCGGTCGCTGGCGGCGGCGCAGTTGCCATAGGCTCGGGCGCAATTGTGGCAAGTGGCGCGACCTCAGGCGTCGCTCTCGGCAACAATGCAAATGCCGGCTCCAATCTAGCCACAGCGGTCGGCCCCGGTGCGAATGCCTCGGGGACTGGAGCCGTGTCCATGGGCTCTCTGGCAAAGGCCACTGCCATTAATGCCGTCGCTTTGGGCGCGGGAGCGGCCGCGAGCCAGTCAAACACCCTGGCTCTAGGCGAGTCCTCCACTGCCAGTGGCGTGAACAGCACATCGATCGGCGGCGGATCGGTCGCAAGCGGGCTTCAGGCGGTTTCTTTGGGCATCAACGCGAACGGGGCAGGCGACAACGCAATTGCGATCGGAACAGCGGCCCAGGCCACTTCCACCGAAGCGGTCGCCATGGGCAGAAACGCGGTGGCGACCGGCGGCAAGGCCGTTTCCATCGGCTCCGGCAATACCGCCTACGGCGACGGCGCGGTCGCGATCGGCGATCCGAGCTATGCGAGCGGCACGGGCGCCTTCACCGGCGGCGCCAACAATATCGCCAACAGCGACGGCACGGCAAGCGCCACCGCCGCCAACCAGGCAAGCGGTGCAGTCGCGATCGGCAACAACAACAAGGCGATCGGCCAGGGCTCCGTGGCGCTGGGCAATGGTTCCACTGCGGGTGCCTCCGGCTTTGTCGGTAATATCGCATTGGGTAACGGTGCGACGGCGACGGCAAGCTCCGGCGACGTGGCTCTGGGCTCGGGCTCGACGACGGCGACAGCCGTCGGCACGCCGAGCGCGGTGATCGGCGGCACGACCTACACTTTCCAGGGCACCACGCCGACCTCGACAGTTAGCGTTGGCGCACCTGGCACCGAACGCACCATTACCAACGTGGCAGCAGGCCGGCTCAACAATACTTCGACCGATGCCGTCAACGGGTCGCAGCTCTTCGCGACAAACCAGGCGGTCGATAGTGTCACCACCACCGTCAACAACATCAATGGCGGCGCTGGCATCAAGTATTTCCACGCCAACTCGGCGGGGACGGACTCGTCAGCAACGGGTGCGGAGTCAGTCGCGATCGGACCTCTCTCGGTCGCGTCAGGGACGAATGCCATCGCGGCGGGCAACGCTTCGGGTGCCTCCGGCCTCGACTCAGCAGCATTTGGATACATAGCCAAGGCCACGGGCGACTTCAGCACCGCCATGGGTGCTGATGCCAACGCCACGGCCACATCCAGCACCGCGATCGGCCAGAATGCGTTTGCAACCGCCGTTCAGGCAACAGCGCTCGGCGTCAACGCCAGTGCCAGCGGTGCGAGTGCGCTCGCGCTAGGCGCCAACGCCGCTGCAAGTAACGCAGGCGACGTAGCGCTCGGCTCGGGCTCGGTGACCGCCGCAGCGGTCGGCACGCCCAGTGCGGTGATCAACGGCACGACCTACACTTTCCAGGGCACTACCCCGGCTTCGACGGTCAGCGTCGGCGCCGTCGGCACCGAGCGCACCATCACCAATGTCGCCGCGGGTCGGATCAGCGGATCGTCCACGGACGCCGTCAACGGCTCGCAGCTCTTTGCCACCAACCAGGCGGTCGATGCCATCGGCACGACGGTCAACAATATCAACACTGGCGGCGGCATCAAATATTTCCATGCCAATTCGACGGCGGCCGACTCGTCGGCGACGGGTGCGGACTCAGTCGCGATCGGACCTCTTTCGATCGCGTCAGGGGCGAATGCCATCTCAGCTGGCAACGCTTCGGGTGCCTCCGGCCTCGACTCAGCGGCGTTTGGATACATAGCCAAGGCCACGGGCGACTTCAGCACCGCCATGGGTGCTGATGCCAACGCCACGGCCACATCCAGCACCGCGATCGGCCAGAATGCGTTTGCAACCGCCGTTCAGGCAACAGCGCTCGGCGTCAACGCCAGTGCCAGCGGTGCGAGTGCGCTCGCGCTAGGCGCCAACGCCGCTGCAAGTAACGCGGATGACGTGGCTCTTGGCTCTGGCTCGGTGACCACCACAGCGGTCGGTACCGCCAGCACGGTGATTGGTACCACCACCTACAATTTCGCCGGCACGACCCCGGCTTCGACGGTCAGCGTCGGTGCGGTCGGCGCCGAGCGTACCATCACCAATGTCGCAGCGGGCAGGCTCAACAACGGTTCGACGGACGCTATCAATGGTTCGCAGCTCTTCGCCACCAACCAGCAGGTGACGCAGAACACCACCGACATTACTACCATCAACGGCGACCTGACCAATCTCGGCAATACGATCAACAACATCGCCGGCGACACGTCGACGACCTATACCGATGCAAACGGTAAGGGCATTCGATATGTGCGCACCAACGACAGCACCCTTGCCGTCAGCGACTCCTCCGCTCAAGGCGTCGGCTCCACGGCGGTGGGATATAACGCGACCGCTGTAGCCGACAGTTCGCTCGCGCTTGGAAGGGAAAGCCAGGCTACCATCGATGGTGGGGTCGCCCTCGGCTCCGGATCGATTTCCGATCGTGCCCTGGCACCTGCCACCGGCCAGATCGCGGCCGGGCCAACAAACTTCATCCAGTACAATACGACGGATAAAACTCTGCTGGGTGCCGTCTCGGTCGGTTCCAGCACCTCCTATCGGCAGATCATCAACGTTGCGGACGGCACCAGCGCACAGGATGCCGTTACCGTTCGCCAGCTCCAGGGCGCGATCGCTTCGGTCGCAACGACACCGAGCAAATACTTCCATGCGAACTCGGCTGCCGGTGACTCTCTTGCTGTCGGTGCCGAGTCGGTCGCGGTCGGCCCGACGACGGTCGTCAACGGCGACAATGGCATCGGCATCGGCAACGGCGCGGTTGTCGACCAGGTTGCCCCCGGCGGCACGGCCATCGGCCAGAATGCCCACGTCATGCTGGCCGATGGCGTAGCACTCGGCACGAACTCGGTGGCCGCGGGCGTCCAATCGGTGGCGCTCGGTGCAGGCGCGCAGGCAAACAACATCAACAGCGTTGCGCTTGGTGCCCAATCCGTAACCACAGTGGGGGCGCAGACGAACTATACCGGCTTCGCGCTTACGAGCCCACAGACCTCCGTCGGCGAAGTGTCGATCGGTTCGGCTGGATCGGAACGCAAGCTGACCAATCTGGCAGCCGGTTCGGCCGACACCGACGCGGTGAATGTCAGCCAGCTGAGAGGTCTCGGCGCCAACGTCACCAACTTGATCGGCGGCAACACGACCGTGAACCCCGATGGGTCAATCACCGGTCCTACCTACAATATCCAAGGCAACAACTATAGCACGGTCTACGATGCCTTCGGTGCGGTCGACAATTCGCTGACCAACATCATGAATGGCGGCGGCATCAAGTATTTCCATGCCAACTCGACGCTGGCGGACTCTCAAGCATCAGGCACCGATAGCGTTGCGATAGGCCCGCAGAGTGTCGCCAGTGGAACGAACAGCCTGGCCGCCGGCAACGGCGCGGCAGCGGTAGGAACGGGTGCCGTCGCTCTCGGTCAGGGCGCACAGGCCAACAATGCCAATGATGTGGCCTTGGGCTCCGGTTCCTCAACACAGGCCGCTGTCGGTACCTCCGGAACCACCATTCAAGGCCAGCACTATGACTTTGCCGGCGCCGCGCCTGTCGGAACGGTCAGTGTGGGCGCTGCCGGGGCCGAAAGAACCATCACCAACGTCGCTGCCGGCCGCATTTCCGCCAGCAGCACCGATGCCATCAACGGATCGCAGCTCTATGCCACCAACCAGGCGATCGACAGCTTGCAGACGGGTGTCGGAACGATCACCAAGAATGCAGTCACCTACGATCTCAATCCCGACGGCAGCAAGAAGAACAGCATCACGCTGCAGGGCGGTGATGTGAACGCGCCGGTGGTCATCTCCAATGTTGGCAAGGGCGTTGCCCCGACGGATGCGGTGAACGTTGCCCAATTGGGCGATAGCATCACTCAGGTCAAATCCTATACGGACACGGCAGCTGCCAATACGCTGACTGCGGCCAACAACTACACCGACCAGAAATTCGGGCAACTGAACCAGGAGCTCGGTGACATAAGATCCGAGGCAAGACAGGCAGCCGCAATAGGGCTTGCTGCGGCATCGCTTCGCTATGACGATCGTCCCGGCAAGCTGAGTGTGGCCGTCGGTGGCGGTGTATGGAGAGGCGAGGGGGCCTTGGCCTTCGGTGCCGGTTACACCAGCGAGAACGGGCGGGTCCGGGCGAATTTGTCAGGTACGGCGGCAGGCGGACAAGTGGGTGTCGGCGCTGGCGTCAGCTTCACCTTGAATTGAGCCGGCCATGTTCAAAGGAGCGCTTCTCGGCGTCCCGGTTTTCATGGCTTGCATGCTCCTGTTCGGCCCGATTGCGGCCGGACAGGATGCGGCCCTTCCCAATTATCGCATAAGACCTTCCGAAGTCGTAGTTCCTCCGGAAGCGAAGACTGGCGAATATCAGAGGATCATTCGTCCGTTCGAGAATTGGACGCTGATCTGTGATGAAAACCTCAAGATTCGCCAGCGGGTCTGCAACGTTACCCAGATTATCGAGAACGAGGCCGGACAAGTTGCGTTCAGCTGGTCGCTCGCTGCGACGAAAAAAGGCGATCCCTACATGATCTTGCGCGCGGCCCCGGTCGCCAAGAGCGATGGCGGTATCCTTCTGCAATTCGCGGGCCGCAAGGAGCCGATACAAGTACGGTTCAACGGCTGCAACAGCACGGTTTGCGTCGGCATGCTGCCGGTCGGACCCGTAATGCGCGAGCAGATTTCCAAAAGTACGGCGCCAACGGTTTCCTATCCGACCGCGGACGGGAACACGATCAGCGTGACCGCAAATCTCAAGGGCCTTTCCACAGCCGTTAAGGCGATAAAGTGACGGATGGATTTTTCAATGAACCAACAATCGATTCACGATCGCATCATGTCCCGAAATGCGAAGGACGCGGCAATTCAGAGCTTGGCCGGCGAGCAGGCAAAGCCGCAGCGAAGCTGGTGGAAGGCGACCTCCCTATCGGTGCTTGCAATCGCGATCGCCGGTGCCATCGGCTACGCCGCCGTCCGATACGACGTGGTCGGCAACCTTTTGCCGCAGCCGGCGATTGCTGCAGCAAATGACGCCAATCAAGCGCTGCCGGACACGCCGTTCCTCCAGCACGCCAAACAGGCTGGCCTGCAATCCTGCTCGACCGTTTTCCCGGTTCTTGGGCAATTGCTGACGAACGGTACCCAATACAATGTCCAGTCGATCTGGAACAACGAGGCCGCGGACAAGCATGCAGTGCAGGCGCTGGTCGGCATGAACTATGCAACGCAGGGCTACAGCGGACCGGCTGCCGGCATCGTTTTCGCAGCACCCGTCGCATCCGGCTGCGAGGGTTCGATGGTTCGCGTGGCGCCGTTTACAGCCTCCTGCCCGGAAATCTCGACCAAGTTTCCGAACGGAAGCAAGCTCGTCAACAATCTCGGACAGGTCGGTGTCTACGAACTCGGCAATGACGGTGGCGAAGCAATGCTTTTGCCGACCGGAAGCGGTTGCGTCGTCATTTCCGTGGCTTCGGCAGCAGGAAAGCAAGGGAGCGCAAAATGAGATTGAGATCTGCAATTGCGGCAATCGGCATGGTGTTTGTCTCTACCGGCCAACCGTGGGCCGCTGATCTCTTTACCGCAGAGCAGCCACCGGCTCCTCCGCCGGAGGAACGCGGCATTTGGGCGGCCATCGCCTATTCCGCGCCCGACGAAAAATACGGCTTCTTTTGGGGTGCCGACAAACGCCAGGAAGCCATGGATATCGCGCTCAAGCATTGCGAGCGGGACAAGGGCAGCAGCTGCGTCGTGGTCAGCGTATTTCGCAATCATCGGCACTGGGATGACGACGACAAGACCGGCTTTCCATACAATCATTGCGGCGCTCTTGCCATCAGCAAGGAAAAGCGCGATCGGGCCACACCGTGGAGTGCAAATTCGGCACCGACACGCCGCGAAGCTGAAGATCTTGCGCTTAAAGCATGTGAGCGCTCAGGTTCTCGCTGCACCGTCCGGGAGTGGGTATGCACCTGACCTTAGCCCGCGGCCTTCGCTCTTTATGGAACCGACCGCATAAGGTCGTACTTCAAGCCGAGAGATCTTATACCTTGTCAAATTCCACATTTACTCCATCCCGGATAACCGGCCGCATATCTTATGCGGTGCTCACCCTTGTCTGTGCGGGCTTTGCTTCTTCGGCCTTTGCGCAATCGGCTCTGCCAAATGGCGCTTCGAGCCTGCAGGAGACCTACCAGGACTGGCGCGTTGCCTGCAGTCAACGCGACAAGGCGTCGGCATGCACGATTTCGCAGGATCAAACCCAGCAGAATGGTCAAAGGTTGCTTGCCGTCGAGATGCAAGTGCGTCCTGACGGCGGCGCTCTTGCGACGCTTCTCCTGCCTTTCGGTATCGTTCTCGATTCCGGCGTGACGCCGAGTATCGATGATCAGCCGCCTTTGAAGCCGGTGCGTTTTCGCACCTGTTTGCCTAACGGCTGTATCGCTTTGCTTCCGATCGACACTGCAACACTTGGTAAATTGCGAACCGGGTCGCGCTTGAACCTCAAGGTCGTTGCCGATGGCGGCAACCCGCTCGGCTTCCAGGTGTCCCTGCAAGGTTTTTCGGCGGCTGCCGATCGCGTGGCCGCTTTAAGCGCCCGATAGAAACTTACATCTTCGATCCGTGCGGATGCGCTGCCTTGCGGCGCTATGTAGATCTGGCTGTAAATTCATCGCTCAAGCGTAGCTGGACAATGAATTCCAGCATCTTTGGGAACGGAAATTTGCCGGTCTCGCAATAGAGTTTGACGGCTCGCTACCGGATACGTCCGCTAGCGAGGCTCTTTCAGGAGCAGTCCGTGCAAAACAAGATCGATGTGTGCCTTCAGATAGCTTTCCTTATCCAGAGCTCGCCGCTCGTCGAAAAGGAGCTTAAAGAATAGAAAGGCAATCGCAGGCGCCACCACTGCATCGGCGAATGCGGCGGGGGCTGCTCGGAATTCCCCAAGTTTTACCCCTTCATCGATAAGCGATTGCATCTGACGCTCGAGAGGATCGATAAATATCTCGTGGTGCCTATCGACGATATGTGGAAACCGCGAACCTTCGGCGATGACGAACCTCATCAATTCCCGCAATTTGCGATCGTTGACGATGAGATCGTAGATCAGCTCGATATTTTTCTGGAGCCGCTCCGTAGCGGTCCCTTTCAGCTCATTTCCGCTTATCAATAGATCTTCGAGAGGCGTCGAAATGTGCCGGATCATTGCTTCGAAAAGCTGTTCTTTGGTCTCGAAGTAGACGTAGACGGTTCCCTTTGTAACTCCAATCCTGCCGGCTATATCTTCGACGCGCGTTGCGACATAGCCACGTTCGACAAACTCTTCAAACGCAGCATCCAGGATCTGAACGGGGCGGCGGGCCTTTTGCTCCGCACGCGTCAGCTTCTTTGTATCAGGCATATCTCACCTTGAGCGTTATTCGTGGTTTGACGTCAAGACAATTCCATTGACTTTCTGGTTAGTCAATAATATTCGTCTGCCGAACGGATGCAAGAGGTCAAATTCATGAAAACTGTCCTTGTCGTCGCCTGGCTCAGTGTCAGCGCCGTCGCGCTTGCCTCATGCGAGAAGCAAAGCGCGAGCGAGGCAAAGCCGAAGAACGTGGAGACCGTCGTGGCCAAGGTCACGCCGGTCGTCGAAAACAACGCCATCACCGGCGAAGTCAGTGCCCGGGTCGAAAGCGATCTTTCCTTCAGGGTCAGCGGGCGCATTGTCGAGCGCCTCGTCGATGTCGGCTCGTCGGTAAAGGCTGGGCAGGTGCTTGCGCGTATGGATGCCGAAGAGCAGAAAGCCGATCTGGGTGTTGCCACGGCGAACCTGCAGTCGGCGCTCGCCCAGCAAACGCAGGCGCAGCTAGCCTTCGACCGGCAGCAAAACCTCTTCAAGACGCAGGTTACGACCCGTGCAGCGCTCGATCAGGCCCAGGAAACCCTATTGACCGCTCAGGGGAGCGTGAAATCGGCGCAAGCTCAACTCGACACGGCCCAGGATGCGCTCACCTATACCGAACTGCGTGCCGATGCGGATGGCGTCATCACCGCCAGAAACGCTGAAGTGGGGCAGGTAGCGCAAGCGGCGCAGCTGGTCTTTACGCTTGCGCATGATGGCCCCAGGGATGCGGTCTTCAACGTCTTTGAGTCCCTTTATCTCGGGCGCAACCTTGAAAACAAGGTCGCCGTCAGCCTCCTTTCGGCGCCGTCTCACAGGACAGAGGCCTCCGTCCGCGAAATCTCGCCTACAATCGACTCGTCGACCGGGACGATCAGGGTCAAGGTAGGTCTCGAAGGGGCGTCGGACATGCCGCTCGGTGCTCCGGTTGTCGGCCTGTTTCGGTCCGCCGCGCGGGACGCAATCGAACTGCCATGGTCGGCAATGACGTCAAAAAGCGGCAAGCCAGCCGTCTGGATCGTCGATCCCGTCTCGTCAAGCGTATCGCTTCGCCAAATCGATGTCTCCGGCTATGAGACCGGCCGTTTTGCAGTGCGGGCGGGAGTATCGCCGGGCGAGATCATCGTCGCCGACGGCGCGAAATTCCTGCGATCGGGCCAGGCTGTTGCATACGACAAGGGAGCTGTAAAATGAATATCCGTTTCACAGCCGGCCTTGCGATCCTCGGCTCATTGCTGCTGACCTCTTGCGAGAAACAGGATGAAGCCCATTACGAGCCGCCGCGCCCCGTGCTTTCCGTTGTTGCCAAGTCCACCGCTGCCTCGGCGCTGACCCTGCCGGGGACAGTCGAGGCCAAGATCGAGACCCAGCTCGCATTTCGGGTGCTGGGACGGGTCATAGCGCGCAAGGTCAGCGTCGGTGATATCGTCAAGAAGGGCGATGTCGTTGCCGCCATCGATCCGCTTTCGCTCGAACTGGCCGTCAAAAGTTCACAATCCGAGCTTTCGAATGCCCAGGCGCAGTTGACAAATGCCGCATCCACGGAGGAACGCCAAAGGTCCTTGCTCGAGAGCCGATCGGGAAGTGAGGCGGCCTACGAAGAGGCCGAACTCGGCCGCAAGAGCGCGAGTGCTGCGGTTGCCAAAGCACAGGCCAATCTGGACAAGGCCGAGGAGCAACTGGGCTATGCGCAGCTTCGCGCGGAATTCGACGGGGTCGTGACCGCGACTTCCGCCGAAGTGGGCCAGGTCGTCTCGGCGGGCCAGAGCATTGCCACTGTCGCGCGCCCTGACCAGCGCGATACCATCATCGACATACCCGTGGCAAGCTTCGACGGTCTCAAGGTAGGCTCGCCCTTCGAGATCGCTCTCCAGCTCGACCCGACCATTCGCGCAAGCGGTATCGTCAGGGAGATTGCCCCGGAAGCCGAGGCGACCACCCGCACGCGGCGCACGAAAATCACGCTCATCGATCCGCCGGCGGCATTTCGGCTTGGCTCCGTCGTTACCGCGACGGCGACTGTTATTGCGGATCCGATGATCCTTCTGCCGTCCTCGTCCGTGCTGATGAAAGACGGGAAGCCGAACGTCTGGGTGGTCGATACCGCGGCTCGCAAAGTCTCCATTCGCGCGATCAAGATCGACGGGGACCTCGTCGAAGGCGGTTCGGTGAAGATCGCCGAAGGCATCAGCCCTGGCGAACGCATCGTCGTTGCCGGAGTTCATAAGCTTGCCGACGGCCAGGCCGTCAGGGTAGACTAAGGAAAGATCCTCGTGAAAAAATTCAATCTGTCCGACTGGGCGCTCGAACATCGTTCGCTCGTCTGGTACTTCATGATCGTCTTCATTCTGGCCGGTGCGTTTTCCTATATCGGTCTCGGTCGCGAAGAAGACCCAGCCTTCACCATCAAGACCATGATCATTCAGGCGCAGTGGCCGGGTGCATCGGCCGAGGAGGTAACCAAACAGGTCACCGACCGCATCGAAAAGAAGCTCGAGGAGCTGGATTCGCTCGACTATACGAAGAGCGAGACCGTTGCCGGCCAGACGACCATTTTCGTGGAGCTTCTGCCGACGACCAAGGCCAAGGATGTCAATGCCATCTGGATGCGGGTCCGCAATATGATTGGCGACATCAAGGGCGATTTTCCAAGCGGCGTCGTCGGGCCATTTTTCAACGATAATTTCGGTGACGTCTATGGCAATATCTACGCCTTCACCAGCGATGGACTGACGCAGCGCCAGCTTCGCGATCTGGTCGAGGATGCGCGCGCAAAGGTGTTGACGGTCCCCAACGTCGGCAAGGTCGACATCATCGGCGCGCAGGACGAGGCCATCTATCTCGAATTCTCGACGCGAAAGATCGCTGCTCTCGGCCTTAACCAGCAATCCGTCATCGACACGCTTCAGGCGCAGAATGCCGTCACGCAGTCTGGCTTCGTCGATGCCGGCCCCGAGCGTATCGCCTTGCGGGTGAGCGGTCAGTTCACGTCCGAGGACAGCCTCAAATCGATCAATCTTCGCGTCAACGACCGCTTCTTTCCGCTGACCGACGTTGCGACGATCAAACGCGGCTATGTCGATCCGCCTTCATCCCTGTTCAGATTTAACGGGCAGCCGGCCATCGGGCTTGCCATCGGCATGAAGACCGGGGCAAATCTGCTTGAATTCGGCAAGGCGCTCGACAAGGAAATCGAGCAGGTCACGGCCGATCTTCCCATCGGCGTCGATGTACAGCGCGTGTCCGATCAGCCCGCCGTCGTTGACGAGGCGGTGTCGGGCTTCACACGCGCCTTGTTCGAGGCGATCGTCATCGTGCTTGCGATCAGCTTCATCAGCCTTGGCGTTCGGGCGGGGCTCGTGGTTGCCATCTCCATTCCGCTCGTACTGGCGATTACCTTTCTCGTCATGGCCTATACCGGCATTTCCATGCAGCGTATTTCGCTTGGGGCACTCATCATCGCCCTTGGCCTTCTCGTTGACGATGCCATGATCGCGGTTGAGATGATGGTTGCCCGGCTGGAAGTGGGCGACGACCTGAGAAAAGCAGCGACCTACGTCTACACCTCGACAGCCTTCCCGATGCTGACCGGCACGCTTGTGACGGTCGCGGGCTTTATCCCCGTCGGCCTCAACACCAGTGCGGCCGGCGAATTCACGTTTACTCTCTTCGTCGTCATCGCCGTTTCGCTCCTGGTTTCATGGATCGTTGCGGTGTTGTTCACGCCGCTTCTGGGCGTGACGATCCTTCCGAAGACCATGAAATCTCACCATGATCAGAAAGGCCGCTTTGCGCGCGCCTTTGCCTGGCTCCTGAGCCTTGCCCTGCGTTGGCGCTGGATAACCATCGGCGCGACCGTGGCCGCGTTTGCCCTCTCCATTGGGGGGATGAGCCTGGTGCAGCAACAATTCTTCCCTTCCTCCGACAGACCCGAACTGATCGTCGACTGGAACCTGCCGCAAAACAGCTCGATTTCCGAGACGAACAAGCAGATGGCCAGGTTCGAGAGCGAGATGCTGGCCAACAACAAGGACATCGATCACTGGACGAGCTATGTCGGGCAGGGCGCTCCCCGGTTCATCCTGTCCTTTGACGTCCAGACGCCCGATGTTTCCTTCGGCCAGACGGTGATCGTCACCAAGGGGCTTGATGTTCGCGACAAGGTCAAAGCCGAACTGCAGGATTATCTGACGAAGACCTTCCCCGGAACCGACGCCTTCGTGAAGCTGCTCGACATCGGCCCTCCGGTCGGCAAGCCGGTGCAGTACCGGATCAGTGGACCCGATATTCAGAAGGTCCGGGATATCGCCCAGCGATTTGCAGGCGTCGTCGGTCAGCATCCCTTGCTGTCCAACATGACCTTCGACTGGAACGAACCTTCGCGCGTCGTCAAGGTCGACGTTCTGCAGGACAAGGCGCGGCAATTGGGTGTCTCGTCGCAAGATATTGCAACGGCTCTCAATGGCATCGTCGAGGGAACGGCCGCAACAAATATTCGGGACGACATCTATCTGATCGATGTGATCGGCAGGGCCCAGACGGCCGAGCGTGGCTCGATCGAGACGCTGCAGAACCTTCAGCTGGCCGGTTCCAACGGCAAGTCCGTACCCCTCTCGGCGGTTGCCAATTTCCATTATGAGCTGGAACAGCCAACGATCTGGCGGCGGACACGCATACCGACCATCACCATCAAAGCCGCAGTCGTCGGATCGACGCAGCCGGCGACGATTGTTACCGAACTGCAGCCGAAAGTCGAAGAGTTCCGCAGGAGCCTCCCGACCGGATACCATATCGTCGACGGCGGTTCGGTCGAGGAAAGCGCCAAGGCACAGGGACCGATCGTCGCTGTCGCGCCGCTGATGCTGTTCATCATGGCGACGATCCTGATGATCCAGCTGCAAAGCTTCAGCAGGCTCTTTCTGGTGTTCGCTGTCGCTCCTACAGCGCTTATCGGTGTGGTTGCCGCACTTCTCTTCAGCAACGCGCCGATGGGGTTCGTCGCAATCCTTGGCGTGCTTGCCCTCATAGGTATCCTGATCCGCAACTCGGTGATCCTCGTCGTGCAGATCGAGCACCTTCGAAGCGAGGGCGTGCCGGCCTGGCAGGCCGTCATCGAGGCGACGGAGCATCGAATGCGGCCCATCATGCTGACGGCCGCGGCGGCAACGCTTGCGCTTATCCCGATCTCCAGGGAGATATTCTGGGGTCCGATGGCCTATGCGATGATGGGCGGCATCGTCGTCGGTACGGTTCTGACGCTGCTCTTCCTTCCCGCCCTGTATGTTGCCTGGTTTCGCATTCCCCGCGACAACGCGCAGCACGAGGCGATCTGATGTCTGACGTTCAAAGGGTGACCTTTGTTCCCAGGCGGTCATGTCTTTCTGTCCTGATGGCCCTATCGATGTTGGCCGGATGCGCCGGACGGCTGGAGAATGTTCTCCAGCCGGTCGCAACCGCGGGGCCGGGCACGAGCACCGTGGACATGATGGTGGCGACGACCCGCCAACCGACCGACAAACCCGGCGAACTTTACTCCGGCGAGCGGGGAACGGCGATTTCTCTCAACGATATCGTCGTCTCCATTCCACCGGATAAAAATCGCAAGATCGGTGAAGTGCAGTGGCCGTCACATGTGCCAGCCAAACCCGAAAAGGAGTTCGCTGTCCTCAAGATCGGAAAGGTGGCGTCCGAGCGCAATATTTTCGAATGGTTCGGCAAGAACCGCAACGCCAAGCGGCAGGTCGTCATTTTCGTGCACGGCTTCAACAATACCTATTCCGACGCGGTCTTTCGCTTCGCACAGATCATTCATGATTCCGGGACGGACGCCGCGCCGATCCTCTTCACCTGGCCGTCACGCGGCAACGTCTTCGACTATCTCTACGACAAGGAGAGCACGAACTTTTCCCGGCGGGCATTGGAGGATCTGATCCTGCAGTCTGCCAAAAGCCCTGACGTCGGGGAGGTGACGATCCTTGCACATTCCATGGGCTCCTGGCTGACCGCGGAAGCGTTGCGCGGCGTTGCCATGCGCAACAAGACAATTCCAGCGAAAGTGAAGAATGTCATCCTGGCGTCGCCCGACATCGATATCGACGTCTTTCGCAGGCAGATGATCGAGATGGGGCCGCAACGTCCGCACTTCACGATCTTTTCGTCGACAAGGGATAAGGCGCTACAGGTTTCGCGATGGCTCTCCGGCGGCGTCAATCGTGTCGGAGGCTTCGATGCAAGCCCCTACGCCGCGGATATGGCCAAGCTCGGGATCACGGTCGTCGATACCAGTTCCGTCAAGCCGGACGATGCTCTGGGTCACAATACGTTTGCGGATAATCGGGATATGGTCCAGCTGCTTGGACGGCGGCTGGCGGGACAGTCGTTGGACACCGGGCAAGTCTCGCTCGCGGATCGGGTTGGCATGGCTGCCGTGCGAACCGCGGACTTGGCAGGCTCCGCGGCGAAAGTTGTTGTCGCCGCTCCCATGTCTATTGTCAGCGATGATGCGAGACAGGTGTTGAAGCAGCAGCTTTCATCTGGCTCCTCGCCCATCGTCGATGGACGCATCTCCTACTGAGCTATAGTCGTGAAGTTCGTTGTTCACGAGTGGATCAAGTCAAACCTGCAGATGTTGAAGAGCGCGGCCGCATATCGCGGCCGGCCCAAATAGCAGCCGAAACGTGGTGAGATTAAACACTCATACGCGCAGTAGAATTGTGAGAGACTTAATCGGCCACAGAGTTGACGACACGGCAGAGATTGTCGCTCATGTTGGGAGCAACTTGACCCTGCGGCACCATGAAAAGAGCATCAATCCGGCTGCCCTTGCCGCTCTTCCTGACGACGACGCGCAGGGTCTGAGGCCGACCCGAACCAGTCGTTTCCTGCTGCGCAGTAAGCGTGCCGAGTTGCTTCTCGGCATTCACATCCACGAAGCCTTCGGCCAGGACTGCTCGCGATACCTTATCAAAGGCAACGGCCGGGCTGACTGACGGGAATTCCATCCAGGTCTTATAGGTCACGCCGGTTACGAGCGGAACGCCGGTGCTTTGATAGTGCTGCGAGCACGTGCTGGCAGCGGCCGAGCTGAGAGAAATGGCGGCGAGCGCAAAAGCGTAAAGAGCTGTCTTATACAAAGCGAAAACGTCCTCTGTTGATAGTACGACGATAGGTCCATGGGGCAGGGTGGGAGAGCCGCGATGGCCAATCCCAGGTGGGATGCGTGGCGGAGCCGAATAATTGCGTTCATCTTTTCACCGATTCGATTGCCGACAGCATATTGGTGCGGCCGGGATCATCGTCCGGCGTTAATTCGAGTGCCTTCTGAAAATCGGCCAATGCGGACTTGAAGTCCGCTTTGCTTCGGTAAACCTCACCTCGCACGAAGTAGGTCGAGCTCGATTGATCGTTGAGTTCGATAGCCTTGTCGAGGTCGAGGAGCGCCTGATCGTTCCTGCCGATCTTGAAGTAGGAAAGGCCGCGATTGCTGTAGGCGTAGGGATAGGACGGATCGCTTTCTATGGCTTTCGTGAAATCCGCAATGGCCCTGTCGAAGTCGCCGGTCATGTTGTAGGCGTCGCCGCGATCGTTGAGCGCTCTTGTATTGAAGGGGTTCAGTTGCAATGTACGGGTATAGTCGTCGATCGCTGCGCCGTAATTGCCGTCTTTTACATACAAGCCGCCTCGCTCGACATAAGCAACCTCGAAAGCCTGCTGCAGCATGGCTGACAGCTCAGGCTTGAGGGCGATGGCCTTGTTGAAATCGATCAGAGCCAGATCATATTTGTTTTGCGCGAGATAGCCGTTGCCGCGTCCGGCATAGGCTTCCGCAAAGTCGGGCGCAACTGCGATGGCCTTGTTCATATAGCCGATCCTCGCTTCATGATCGCCGTCGCGATCGGCAAGGGTGCCAAGGATGAGATAGGCATCGGGATGACTACCCGGCTTCAACTCTACCGCTTTCTTGGCATCGGCGATGGCTTTCTCATAAGCCCCTTTCGCAAACTCGGCATCACTTCGCCCCGCATAGGCGGTATCCGAGTTCGCATCGAGCTCGAGCGCTCGGCTGAAATACTCCTCAGCAAGATCCAGCTCGTTGCCGTCAATCCTGATATAGCCGGCACTGCTATAGGCAGCCGACCGGTCTGCGCTTGCTTGAGTGTTGTCCTGGGCAATGGTGAGGCAAGTTGATAGGGTCTTGCATATGGACGCGTCGTCGTTTCGTGCCGCCGCGGAGCCGGCGGAGGTCGACTGTTGTGTCCCTATGTGCTCGGTTGTTTCCACATCGCTTGCATCAGCGCGCGACGTTGTCGCTAACTGCGCTCCAAGAAGAGCACAGCACAGAAAACTCGACAACTGCATCGGAACGCGCACGTGACTACTCCGCCAGAGCCTTGTCCAGCGCGGTCTTCTGTGCTGCGGAAGGGTTGCCCAAATAGAGCTTTGGGCTTTTCTCGTCCTGAACCTCCGCCCATGCCTGCGTTCCGTCCGGTTTGAAGAGGATTGCTGCCTGGCCATCGTTTGTCGCATGCTGCTTGGCAAGGATGCTGATCGAATAGTCCACCGAGTCGATGGAGATGGTCTTGACGGGTTCTGCGATGAACCTGTTCTGGTCGCGCACCCAGGCAGGCGTTCCCTTGGCCGATGACAGCATGGCCTTCCATGACCGGGCATAAACCGGGTCCTTCAGGAGATCGTAAAAGTTCACGTCTCCGGCATGGGCGATGTCCGCCAGGCCGAAGACTGCAAGAATTAATAGGAGCTTACGCATGAATCCGTGTTTGTCCTCTCACGACAGCGGGCCACAAAAGAGGAGGTACATCGCCTCGAACGGGACCTCTATCGCAGCCTCAATATCCGCATAGCCTGACAGCGTGACCGATGACAGCCGATTTCCGAAATCTGAACGCAAGTGCACTTGTTATGGATGATCCTGCACTGTCCGGGCGCCGGATGGGAATAGCGGCTTGGCAGGCTCATGATGTGGCCGGCAATTTCCAGCTACGGTCTGGAAAAAAGCGATCGCCACGAAAGGAACCGGCGCAAGCTCGCCGCCTCGCTTTTCGATGCGAAATATCGTGAAAGCGCAATTGTAGACGGATGTGCACTCGAGATGGAGGGGAGGAGACTTCACTCAAGTCCAGGCGTCTTGAATGGTACACAGCTGTTGAATAGACATCCCTGTATTTTTCGCCGATATCCAAGTCTTCGAGGCCCTATTGATTATTCGCAAGCGTATTTTCCAACCCTCGGCCGGTCGCACTCTGCTCGTATTGACCTTTCTTTTGAGCGGCGGCCCGATCGCGATGGGCCAGAGTACAGAGGCTCCGCCGAGCATACGGTCGCGGGTTCCGGGGCTTGAAATCGCGCTTCTATCACAGTTGCCCAAAGCGCCTGCCTCGGCTCAATCCCGGGAAGAATGCGATGCGCTGGTCGTTCCGAAGAGCGCGGGCGGAAAGACGGCCAACGCTCTCGGCTGGGGAGTGACGGGGGAAGCAAAGCTCGGATCCTATGACGCTGTGAGCTTTGCCGGCGAATTCGAGCCTTCTACCGCCGGTGCCTGCGAGATCAATCAGGGTAACATCGCGCTCTTTAGCGGCACGCAGCTTTTCGTCATCATCTACGCAAGTAAGAACAGCAAGCTATCGATCGGCAGGATCGTCGCGGCCAAGGACAGCCTGCGAATTGTCGACGGCGACCTTGTTCAAACGCCTATTGGTGACGTTCGGCTTGTTGACGGTCATGCAATTGAAGTCGAGCCTCTGGCGAGAGAGCAGTCCGTCTGTGGCGGACAGGCCGTGGTGCCGAATGTTTATGGCAAGCCCGTCGCCGAGGCCCGCGCGGCGATCATTGCCGAAGGGTGGGAGCCGTTTCGCAGTCCCGCCCCCGCCTATCAGGATGTCGTTGGCGACAATATCCGCAAGACCGGGATCATCGAGGCGACCGATTGCTCGGGCACCGATCTGGCGTCCTGCAGCTACTATTATCACAAGGGCGACATGGAGCTAAGCCTCACCAGTTTTGGTGACGGCAAGCCAACGGTTTCGGACTATGAAGCCACCTGTGAACGGTCCAAATGGCATAGGGCGAATTGACAACCGTATCTGGAAGCTCCCGGCCTTCTTTCCACCTCCGATCTGATCGAACTCGCCGTTCATCGCAGAAAGGTGCGGAGCTTTCGATAACGGTATCGATCCGTGCGATTGCGATATCACCCTACCGGACCTCCGGCAGAAGAAATAAAGGAACGGAAGCCACCATGTGCCGTCATCAATCCAGAGCGAAAATTCGGCTGACGATCGCCGGCCTTCTGGCGATCTTGGGAGTGAGTGTTGCAACTCCCTCCTGGGCAATCGACTGCACCAAGGCGAGCGATCCGATCGATAAGAGAATCTGCGGCAACACCAGTCTCAAGGCAGCCGACGCCGCCATGGGACAAGTCTATGCCGCGCTCCTCAAATCAGCGCCAGATCCGGAAATCCGCTCGATGCTGGTGAATAGCCAGCGCCGCTGGATCGCGGCGCGCAATGAGGGGCTGAATACCGGCTCGGACGGTTCGGCCATGCCGGCCGGAAAGCTGCGACAAGCGATTACAGAACGCACCGCACAGCTTAAGGATCAATCGGAGAAAGGGTTGATCATGCAAGCTCAGGCGCAGCGCCGCTTCCTCGCGAAATACAGCGGAGGCGCCTTTGCCGGCTTCGATACGAGTTGCGAGTTCATTCCCAACGACAGGGATGGGTCGAGCTATTCCTATCAATGCAGCGGCGCCATGCATGTCCAAAACAAGGACCGCCTTTGCAGCGTCAGCACGGAATGGGCCAGCTGGTCCCTCTATGAATATCACGCAGTCAGCACCATCGAAGGCAACATTGCGAAGCCCGCTGCTCTGTGCAGCGACCAGTCGGGCGATATCTGTGGCGGCGGCAAGGATGTGACCTGGACGCTGAATCCCGACGCGGATCAACATTTTCCATCGCCGAAGACTGGCTTTGCCAAACTCGACGTCGAAGGCATCTGGCCGCTCGAAACGACGGATACAGCCTGGTTCGACCAGTGCCTGACAAGCCCAACCTATCCGCCGGCACAATGAGGGTAGTTTGAAGTGACCCAGGGCAAGGCCGGCGCGAACATGCCGCGCCTGGATCTCAAGGAGGCGACATAATGAAACGTCCGTCTCGATGGCAGGGAGAACCAATGGGTATTGTTTTACCAAATGAATCCATGACTAAGAGGACGAGTACCCAGCGATCGCTCCATGTCGGTCCACGGCTCGCCGCAGCTTGCGTATTTCTTATCGCCCGCACAGCGCTTGCCAGCGGATCTCTACCGCCTGAACCGCTCGTGGCCGGCCCCTTTTCGAGCTTTGCGGAATGCGTCGCCTATCTGACGGAGCAGCATCGGGAGCAGACGGCCTTAGCCATGCCAAAGCCTGTCGCCATGCAGGAGGGCGGCACACGTCAAACCCTGGTCTCGACAAAGGGTGTCTTACAAGGCCCCGGTGAGCAGGCCCTCTATGAGGCCGAGATCAATTATCAGAACCGCACCGTGGATACGCCAACGCAATCGATCGTCACGAACAATTCCTGGGAGCGCTATTCCCTAAGCTGTCACGGCGCTGCCTTTAGCGGGACGGTCCAACGCGGCTATGCGCTTTCGGAAGTTGAGCAGATGCCGCAGTAAATCCGGTCTTTTCGAGCAAGACCGGACTTTAAGCCGCAGGTTGCCTCTAAAAATGTCAGGACTTTCCGGTCAGCTATCGCGATGGATTCTGAGAAATATGGACGGATGTGCACCTACGAAAGACGCGCGGAGATCGGTGCGGGCGACGCACTCTGATAAAGGCGTTCAAGCTCTGCACTCCGACGCCCGCAATGCCGTTGCAGGGCAGGTCAGATATCACCCTGATTCACGGCAGGTCATGCAAAATCCAAGCTCGAAGCCTGACACCTCTAATGATCGAAATCCGTCGCATCCCGTGGGCGCAGGGATCTGCGGCTGGATGATTGCCGACCTATCAGCAGGATGGCTCGTGACGAGCTCTGCGCGCCGCCCATGACATTCCCGCCAATTTAGAAAGAACCGGTAATGCGCTTTGACCCGCTCGCCTGTATCGCGATGCTGCTGCTATCCACCCCAGCCTTTGGCGACGACAGTTCGGCCACACTCGGAACCGGTGGTCTGGTCCTTCAGAAAACGGACAAGATCGCACTCGTCTCGGAGGATCTGTACCTATCCGCCGCAGGCATTCGCATTTCCTACCGCTTCCGCAATCTGACGAACGCGGACTATACGACCACCATCGCCTTTCCGATGCCTGCATTTCCGGGCGGCGGATCCAACTCCACCACTGTGGTTCCCGATCCGGCGAGCGACAATTTCATGAAATTCCAAACCGTGGTCGATGGGCAACCCATTGCCTCGCAGCTTGAACAGCGTGCTTTCCTCGTAGCCGATGGTCAGCCAGACGAGGAGATTACAGATAAACTCAAGGCGCAACACATATCCCTGGTGCCAACGACCGAAGCCACCGAAGCGGCGATCACCCGCTTGACGAATGCGCAGCGCAAGGAGTTGGTGGATGCCGGGATCTTCGATGCCGGCGAAGGCGACTACAGCGGACAGCCGGCCACCCTGTATCCGCTCTGGACGCTGCGATCCAAATATTGGCGGAGTCAGACCTTTCCGAAAGGGAAGGAGATTGTCGTACAGCAGACCTATGTGCCTGTCGTCGGCAGTCAGTCGACGCTGTCGCTCGGCTCGCCGGATATGGATGCAGATCAGCTTAAATCCTATCGCCAGAAGTTCTGCACCGACGAAACCTTCATGAAGTCGGCCCGCTCTCTTTATCAGCGGATCTCGGACGACAACGCCAAAGGCCTTCAGGCTTTCGAGCAATATCTGTCCTACGTCATCACTTCCGGCGGCAATTGGGCTGGGCCGATCGGCGATTTCAAGCTGATCGTCGATAAGGGCGATCCCAAAACACTGGTTTCCTTTTGCGGCAACGGCGTGAAGAAGATCTCTCCGACGCAATTCGAGATGGATATCAGGAATTATACGCCCGACCGCGACATCGATGTGTTGCTGCTGCGAACCGTCTCCGGGCAGTGATTTTCGGCATGTACAAGCGCCTCCTCATGCCAAACACCTCCCTTTTTACGACAGTCCATCCAGAGAACCGGAGCTTGCCCATGATGAATTTCGCCTTGAGGCTTTGCCGTTCCAGGAAAATGTTCTTCGCCCTGGCTCTTCTCCTGGCCTTTCCATTCTCCGCATCGATCCAGCCTGCCTTGGCGCAATCTTCAAACCGGGATGCCGCTCGGCCGGATCTCGAAAGCGCCGGTTCGATCGAGGATGCGCTCAACATTTGGGAGAGGCGGCTCACGCAGGAGGGGCTCATTCTGCTCGGCTACTATAACGGCTTTGCCGACGGCTCTTACGGGCCGAGTGGCCGCAACGCGATTGCGAGCTATCAGCGCGATCATAACCGTCCGGCGACGGGCAAGCTTTCCGCCCAGGACGCGCTCGAATTGGGTAGAACAGCGCTTGACCTGCGCAAGCAATTGCAATGGCGCACGCTGGACAATTCTCTGACGGGCATGACGATTTCCTACCCTGCGGACCTGCTGACCCAAAGGCAGGGCAACAAGCTCGGCGGAGAGACCCTGCAGACGGAGGATGGCGCCGTCGCGCTGAAGACGGCCCGTTTTGCCAATAGTGGCCCGGGCGACATCGATGCAGTCTATCAAAACCTTGCCAGCGAGCAGGGCAGCACGATCACCTACCAGCTCAAGCGTCAGAACTGGTTCATCATCTCCGGCACGGTCGGTGACCGAAAATTCTATTCGCGCTTCGAACAGAGAGGCAATGAGATCCGCGGTTATGATCTTAGCTGGAACGGCGACAAGAACAGCAAGATCATCGAAAACATCTCCGTGTTGATCTCCAACGGTTTTTATCCGTTCGGAGGAAATCCAGCCGACGGCGATCCGAGCTATCCGACATTGACGAAACTTGCGGATCTCGCAAGCGCCGGTGGCCAAGGATCTGCTTCAAATGGCAATGGCTCGGCAGACAGTTCGACCGAGAGGCAGGCTCAGTCGCAGCAGGACAATGGTTCGGCTGACGGTCAGACGGCGCAGGCTGGCGACAATGACGGACTTACGGAACAGAAGGATGGGGCGCTTCCACCGCCCTCCGACGGTTCGTTGGTGACATCGGACGGCAAGGGATTGCGTTTCGTCTATCACTATTTTCCGCCGGAAGACCCAAAGCTGAATTACGCCTACAAATGGGCCGTCGATACCCACCTCTTTTTGAATATCCCCGAAATCGACGGTCTCGACGGACTTTTCGTGACGCCGCGTCCACTGCACTACGTCACGCGGCAATGCGATACGGTCAATGCATTTTACAACAAGAAGAACGGCGCGGTTTTTCTCTGCTACGAGATGATCGACAGTCTTCTGCAGATGGGCAAGGCACTCTCGAAAGGCGCATCGGACCCGGAGGCGTTGACGATCGAGTTCGTCAAGGACAATCTCCGCTTTATCCTGTTGCACGAATCCGGCCACGCCTTGATCGACCTGCTGGATATTCCTGCGGTCGGTCGCGAAGAGGATTCCGTCGACCAACTCGCCGCAGTCCTGTTGCTTTCGCATGTCGACGATAATGAAACCAAGAACGATATTGCGCGCGTTCTCCAGTTGGCGTCCGTCTGGTTCAAGGTCAACAGCCAATCGTCGAGCACGCCGGATACAGCGTCGTTTGCCGACGAGCATTCGCTCGATGCGCAGCGCTACTTCAACCTGCTCTGCATGGTCTATGGCCTTGATCCGGCAAACAACAGTCCGATTGTTGATAATGGCATGCTGCCGAAAGAACGGGCAGCCCGCTGCCCCGACGAGGCTTCCAAGATCAATCGTTCCTGGGCGCGGTTGATGCTCCCGCATTTCTCGCCGAGATTCCAACCGAAATCTGATGACAGCAGTGGCAGCCAGCAGAACGCGGCTACCTCACAGCAACCGACAGGCGGCAATCCGCTAGAATGGGACGGCAAGGCCAACCCGTTCGGCAAGTAAATATCGGCAATGTCGACGCCACCGTAAACGAGGAAATGACGGATGGTGTCGGCTGTCGCCTGGCAGATATTTTCAATTGCCGGGTACGCCGAAAGGCAAGGTCCAGCCCAAAGGCCGATTATCATGCTCCCGATGGCGATGAGCAGCGATGTGTTTCAGCGAGGAGCCGGCGCGAATATTCTCCAAAGTGTCACCGGGAGTGTGACCGAATTCGGCTTTGAACAGGCGGTAGAAGTATTTCTCGTTCGAGAAGCCATGCCGCCAGGCGATCTCGGCGATATGAGGCTGCGGCCGATTGGGATCTGCCAGCATTTGGTAGGCGCGATGCAATCTCCTGCGCTGTATTTGCCGCATGACGCCGCCGCTGCCTTCGAACAGCTGATAGAGTTTTGCGCGCGACAGGCCGACGTCCCGGCAAATGCGATCGGGCGTAAGATTGGCATCCAGCAGATGCGCATCGATGTAGCGCAGGATCCGATTGAAGAGTGCATCTCTTATCGGGCTGGCCGCTTCAACGACGGTATCCGGCGTCAGCGAAACCGCGGCGGTCAAAAGCTGCAAGGTTGATTGAACGACATAGGGGACTTCGTGCTCGCCCAGGCTTTCAAGGTTTCGCGACAACGAAAGGAGGTGGTCTCCAAGGAGACGACCGACGCCACCCGCGAGAGTCAGCCCGTGCAAAAGCTGGGTACGGCTCGGCAGGAGATCTCTCGGCACCACCAAAGAGATCACTTCACCGGCGGCAACCATGCCTTGGTTCACCTGAGCAGCATCAAGAACGAAAAGATCACCGGCCGATTTTATGGGTTGATCAGTGGTCCATCGGCACAAGAATTGGCCGCTCACCATCAATGTGAAACGAAAGAAATCCTGGCCGTCGCTTCGTATATGTCGCTCTGCTCGATTGACCTCATAGACAGAAGGCCGTGCCTGATTGAGCCACCGCCTGGTGGACAGGATAAGAGGACCGAGAGCCGCACCGCTTGCTTCAGCGTCGAACGCGATGGGGGCGTCATCCCGCAATATGCAATCGCAGTGATTGTCGCTGACCCAAGCGTGGAACCGATCTTTTTCAGGAAAGTTGAGCGTCGAGAAATTAAACATCAAGGTCGAATGCATCTGGGCCACGGGGACTGTCTACTTCCAGGCCCACGGCCTTTGAGCGATAGGTAGAGCAACCGGAGAATGCGACAATGGGTTCGCGAGCAAACGTTTTGCGTGCCGCGCAAAATCTCGTCCGGCAGCCTTGCGGCAGGGAAACGCGACGAGATGGCTGCTCACTGCATTCATGGATTCCCGCAGGCTTAGGAGGCACCGACGGTGCCGATTGACTATTTAGATAGAACGGTCAGTATAGAAAGTCCATATCGGAATCGCTGGACAACGAAGCATAATCTCTCCATTGCAGGGTGAACTGCGCTTGAGGCATCGATGAGCCCGAAAAAAGAGCAACTTATCCTCATTGCGACCGACCTGTTTTCAAGGCACGGCTTTCATCCGGTCGGCATAGACCGCATTTTGGCTGAAGCCGGTGTTGCCCGCATGACGCTCTACAACCATTTCCCCGGCAAGGATGATCTCATTGCCGCCGTACTCGATCGTCGCTATCACGACATCATGGCCAGTCTTCGGGCATGTGTTGAGCCGATGGCCTCGGCGAAGGAACAATTGAGAGCTATTTTTGCCTGGCACGAGGCATGGTTCGGCACCCCGGAATTTTCCGGCTGCCTTTTCGAGCGTGCACTTGCTGAATTCGGCACCGACTATCCAAAGATCTCTACCGTCGCCATTCAATACAAGAAAACCATGATGGCATGGATGGCCGACATGCTGAAGGCGCTTTTGCCGGAACCAGCCACTGCGCGCATTGCTTCGATTCTGATGATACTTCTGGACGGTGCGACGATCGATGCCCGCGCTTTTCATGATCCGACCATCGCGACAAAAGCGTGGAACGCCGCCGAGGCCGTCATCGAGCAGGAAATACTGGCTTCGATGAAGCCGGTGTGAGGCCGGTTTTTCGATAGTGACATGGATGGAATCAAGAACTTAAAGTGCGTGGAGTGGATCTGAAAGATCGCGACGCGCTTTAAATCAACGACGCCCATCACTGGCTCCGCGCCAAACGAGAGGCACCAAAACCAGAGCCACTGCTGGCAGAACAATCCAGTTGATTTTCTCCCATCCCGAGCTGTGAAGGAGCGATCCGGAGAAGAAAGAAGCGCAAGCGACGGTCCCGAAGACGAGGAAGTCGTTTGCACCCTGGACCTTGCTCCGTTCCGCGGGGGTATGGCAGTCGGCGACCATCGACGTTGCGCCGATGAAGCCGAAGTTCCAGCCGATCCCCAGGAGTACCAGCGAGACCCAGAAATGGGCGATGTCGAAACCGGAGAGTGCGACGGCGGCCGAGCAGCCGATCAAGAGAAGCCCGACGGCTGCGACGCGCTCCTTGCCGAACCGGACCATAAGGCGGCCCGTGATGAATGAAGGACCATACATGGCAAGGATATGCCATTGAATTCCAAGCGCCGCCTGGTCGATGGAGTGGCCGTGTCCGACCATGGCGACCGGGGACGCCGTCATTACGAAGGTCATCAGACCATAGGAGACGACCCCACTCGCGATCGCAAGCAGATATCGGGGGGAGGTCAGGATACGATGGAGAGGACGTTCGACGGCATCGGTTGCGGCCTTCGATTTCTGTGAGGATGACGCGCGCAGGTGCCACAGGACCGGAAACGCCAGAGCGGCGAGCATCGCCTGGCTGATAAAGCTGCCGGCGAACGCTGTGCCGGGAACCGCGTCCCTGGTCCAGATGACGAGTTGCGGGCCGATGATGGCGGCGATCAGGCCACCGACCATGACGCGAGCGATCGCCTTCTGCGCTTCCACGCCAGTCGCGTTGTCTGCCGCCGCAAACCGGTAGCTCTGGACGTAGGAGGAGTAGAAACCGGCCATGCAGGTTCCGAGGCAGAACACGACGAAACTCGAGAGGATGATGCCTGTCGCGGCGACCAGGCCTGAGATCATTCCGATCATCGTTCCGAAAAGATATCCGCGCCTTCGCCCGAACCGGCGCATGACATAGGCGGCCGGCAGCGTTCCGAGTGCAAGGCCGAGATTGAGCAAGCTTACCGGCAGGGTGATGAGGCCAGGATCGGGGGACAGATGCTGTCCGACGAGACCTCCGAGCGAAATGACGATAGGGGCGTTTGCTCCACCGAACGCCTGAGCCACTGTGAGGATCCATGCATTGCGTTTGCCAGCGCTTGTATCGACCGGTTCCTTATGAGCGATGTTCATTTCAATTCCATTCGCGAGAGGATGTCGGCGACGGCACGTTTGGCGGCCACAACAGCACCTACGAGATATCCGGGCTCGGAAGGACTGGTTTCACTTCCCGCCATCAGCAGACGGTCTTCCCAGGGGCCGGCGACCCATTGCGGGCTTCCCGGCATGGGATGCGTGCCACCCGTTCGATCTGCGTCGGTGGCCGTGAACGGATCTGTCGCCCAGTCCTTGAAGACGGTCGCTCGCGGTGCCTGCGCCTCAGGCCCAAACAGCCTGGTCAACTGCGTGATGCATGCAAGCTCCAGTGTTTCCTTATCGATTGTCGCCCGTGCTTCGGCGCCTACGCCGAGAAAGCCGAAGAGTGCGGGCCGACCTGAGGCAGAGGTCGCATCATGAATTTCGACGAGGGGGCCGACCATGCTCTGGGCTGTTCCGGAAAGTGCATTCGCCCGCCAGAACGCCTCGTCGTAGATGGCAAAGAACTTCGCGTGCGGGGCCATCCATGTTGGGGTCTCGCGCCAGCGGGCAGCAATATTGGGATATTGAGGCGGTGCGAAGCTGACGGTCGCCTCGAGGAGCCGTGGGGGCAGGGCGGCGACCACGCGATCGGCATTGAGGCTCTCTGTCCCGCCATCTTTCGTTTGCAGCGACAGCTCGACGCCATCGCCCTTCAGCGCCATCGCCGTCACCTTCATTCCAAGAAGAATACGCTCGGCCGGCAGCCGCCTTGCCAGCGCCCGCACGGCGGCGCCCGTGCCGCCAGCGAGCCGCATCGATTGCTGGTCCTGCATTGCGGGCGAATATCTCTGCGGCTTTTCGCGCGACATGCGCTCGAAAACCACGTCGCCTGCGCTGTGCTGAGGGAAGGACCGCAGATCGAGCTCGTCGATGAAGATCGCCATCGCCGGCTGCATCAAAGGCCAATACCAGGACGGGCCGAGATCGAAGCCATCTTCCGACGGCTTCCCATCGTCGCCAACGGTCAGGATCCGGCCGCCAAGCCGGTCACGGCCCTCGATGAGAGTGACGTCAACGCCCGCCGAATGAAGCGCTTGCGCCGTATAAAGGCCCGAAAGCCCGGCGCCTATCACGGCTACCTTGGAGGTCTTCATCTATTTGGCCCCTCCGGAGGCGGCGCATCGAATACCTGGACGTCTTCGTGCAGAAGCGGGGCGGACTTGTACCAAACGCGCGCGCCCAGAGGGCTGGCCTTGGCGTGAAGCTTCAGCCCTGCCGGAAGGCGCAGCCAGCTCCAGGGATCGAGAGCGTCGCCGCTTTCGGTGAAACCGCCGTCGATGACGAACAGCTCCAATCCCTCAGGATTGGCGACCTCTACATCGGCGCCTGCCTGCCATTCCTCCATCACGACGCGTTCATTCGAGCCCTCGAAGAGGACGGTCGACGAAATGACACCTGAGCGAGGAGTGGTTGCCTGACCTTCACCGGGCAGCCTGACGATGCGTTCACGGTCGGCCGCCTTGAACTGCCAAAGCTTGACGAGGATGGTGCAGCCGCCATCACTCCTGGGAGCATGTCCGCTTCCGGGCGGATTGCGCACGTAGGTGCCGGCTGGAAAATCGCCGCTCTCATCCTGGAACACGCCGTCAAGGACGAGAAACTCCTCGCCGCCGGGATGCTGGTGGTGCGAGAAGCTGCTCTCCGGCGCGTAGCGAACGATGGACGTCGCGCGGGCTTTCTCATCGCCGATCCGAAACAGCATTCGCCGGTCGACACCCTTGGCGGGGCTGGGTACCCATTCGAGTGTGGCAGCATGGACGAGCGTGCGCTTGGTGAGATCTTCGTTCAATAGCATGTCAGAGCTCCGATCTGCCGCCATCGATGACCATCTCCGCGCCGAGCATGTAGCTGGAGGCGTCGCTGGCAAGGAAGAGGACTGCGGCGGCGATCTCCTCCGGTCGTCCCATGCGTCCGACCGGCACTTGCGCGCCGACACGATCCGCATAGGCGCGAAACTCTTCCTCGGTCTGATTGTTTCCACGATGGATCGGTGTTTCGATCGAGCCGGGACTAATCGCATTGACGCGGATCTTGCGATCGAGCAGCTCGGCCGACATCGTCCGCGCGAAAGAGCGGACGGCCGCCTTCGAAGCGGACAGGATCGCCCGGCCAGGGGTCCCCACCTGGTTTAGCCAAGACGTGTTGAGGATGATCGAGCCGCCCTCGCGAATAAGAGGCAGCACAGCTTGCACGGTGAAGAATGCGCCCTTCACATTGGCATCCATGATCTTGTCGTAGGTCGTTTCGTCTGTGGTCGCCAAAGGCGTGCCGAGTGCGACGCCGGCGTTGACGAACAGGATGTCCAGAGAGCCGAAGGCCTGCTCGACTTCGTTTTTCATCCGGGCGAGATCGGCAGCCGAGGTGACATCCGCCTGGATCGCGACGACGTCGCCGCCGAGTTCCGTTGCTGCCTGCTCCAGCCTTCCTTGTGAGCGTCCGGTGATGGCGACACGCGCGCCGTTGCCTCGCAGCAAGCGGGCAGCAGCAAGTCCGATTCCGCTCGATCCCCCGGTCACCAGCGCGTTCTTTCCTTCGAGAACCATTGCTCAATCCTCATATCTTCAATGATCCATACCTAGACGCCGGCATTTGCAATCACGAGGAAAAGACACCATATCGGGAAGAAAGAAAATCTTTGTCGTGGCGGATATGAGAAACCTCACCAGATTGAAATCGCTGCAGGCACTGGAAGCAGCCGCAAGGCACGGAAGTTTCGTTGGTGCGTCCACAGAGCTCGATGTCACGCCACCGGCTGTCGGGCAGCTTGTCCGTTCCCTGGAAGACTGGGTCGGCTATCCGTTGTTCAAACGAACCCGCTCTGGTACGGAACGGCTGACGCCCGTCGAGGAGGCGCAGGACGCGCTCGACGATATCGCGCAGGGATTGGACCTACTTGAGTCCGGGCTGCAAAAATTGCGAGGTCGCAAGGCTCGTTCAGTCGTGGTGGTGACGGCATCGCAGGCGCTCGTCGCCAACTGGCTTCTCTCAAGACTCGAGGATTTTTCGGCGAGCCATCCCAACATCGACGTTCGGCTTGACGTCTCGGATCGGGTGATCGACCTCTCGCAGGGAGAGGCCGATATCGGTATCCGATGCGGGCTCGGTTCATGGAAAGGCGTGAAGTCCACCTTCCTCATGGCGGAGGAGATCATCGCCGTCTGCCATAACAAGCTCCTGCCTCCGGACCAGGAAGTCACGGCCGGATGGATCGCCGAGCAGACCCTTATCCACGATGGGACGCCGCACCCGGGCGGGGACTTTCCGACCTGGAGTGAATGGCTCGCCCGATCCGGCGCCAATCAACCTCTGGCAGATGGGGGATTGAAGATCAACTCGACCGCGGCCGTCATTCAGGCCGCCGTGACCGCGCGGGGCGTGGCCCTCGTTCGCAAGGCACTCGTCGCCCAGGAACTGGAAAGCGGCCGTCTCGTCCATCTCATGCCGGAAATCCGCTGGCCGGTAAAATGGGCCTATTACGTGGTCGCATCTGCGAAGGCTCTGCGCCGATACGAGGTGAGTGCATTCCATGATTGGCTGGCTAGCCGCCACGCGGCATCATCAGCCTTGTAGGCAACAAGCCACTTCAGACCGCCGTCTACATCGAGCGATTCAGGTGAATGCGCATTGCGTAGCGGCTCGATCATCTGCGCGAAAACAATTACTTATGGTGTATCGGCTGCATGTCGATTGACAGACTAGGATTCCATCCGGGCTAAATGATAGATCGACATGGCCTTACTGACACCCTTGAGTTCCGCCTCGTTTTTTGCGAGCGGGTAGGGCGCAATAATTTCCGCCACAGCCGGCGCACGATACACCTCTTCCGTAATGCAAATCTCGTCGCCATCCGCAAGGTTCTGCACCCGCGCCGCTATGTTCACCGTCTGACCAAAATAATCGAGCCGCTCGTTGAGCGTGACCGCGATCGCGGCACCTCGATGCACGCCGATCTTAAGGACGAAATCACGTTGCGGGCGGTCCCGGTTGAGCTGATCGACAGCCTCGCGCATATCAAGTGCTGCCTGCACCGCATCGGCCGAAGTCAAGAACGCCGCCATTACCGCGTCGCCGATCGTCTTGGTAACTGCGCCATTGTGCCGAACAGTGGCGTCGAGAAGATGCTGAAAGTGCCGCTGCACCTGAATATAGGCGTTAAGGTCGCCTATCCGCTCGTAGAGCGCCGTAGAACCCTTGAGATCGGTGAATACGAGGGTAACGTCGAGGACCGCAATGCCCTCAGTCGCGCTGATTATCTCCGAGCGAAAGAAGTCGCGAAAGGTTTGCGTCGTCAGCAGTCGCTTACCGGACAGGGACGGCCCGAATTGAAGCCTTTCGCGCTGAAACGTCGCCGACGGAAGCTGCAGGATGCCGAATACCACCGGCAGCTTACCTGCGTTACGAACTTCGAATATGACCTTGCCGGGCGCGATGTCTGCTGCGGCGGCCACGCATTTGCCGCGGTCAAGCATGACCTGCACATGGGATTGCGTCGAACCCGCACCCTTTTCGACGGGGGAAGAAAAATTGAGCGTCGCTTTCGAAATCCTGGCCCAGGAGCGCACCTTCAGTGGCATCAACTTCAAGATTGATTATAGAACCCGGCTCTATGCGGGTGAGCACCCTAACCAGCTGTTTGGCAGTCTCGCTCCACGGCACGCCATCCGGCATGACGCCGCCCGACGTCAGTTTATAATGGAAGACGTAGTCCCAGGCCGAAAGCGTATCCGGTTGATGAAAGCGGATGCTGCGCACGGCGGGCGAAACCGTAAATGTCACTGTGATGTAGTCATCCAGCGCGGCGTCGTAGTCGCTTTGACAGAGGTGGCAATGAAAATGCGTGTGCAGTTTGCGCAGGCTCCGGAAGCTCTCGACAACGTCCGAGCACATCGGGCACACAAGCAGCCAGTCCATATCGAATAGTCCGGCCATGCATGCATGGAGGAAAAGATCGATCCCTTCAGCCTCGGCAATCGACTTTTCCTTGGCAAATTCAATCGGATTGATGCGATAAAGCGCCTCGTCCGTACCCGAGCGCAGCAGCGTCTCCAGCCGAGAGACGACGCGTGGGCTCCAGGATTTGGCCGCTTCGACCACGACCAGGCGCTCTTCAAGTTTCTTTTCGTCGATCATCGTATGACACCGCGATAAGGCCTCGATCGTCTCGGCGTTTCGTCAGACGTAAATACACAATTCCCGAGCTTGGGGCGAGCCCATCGAGGCTTCTTGCGGCAGGCGGGGAATAGTCCCCGCACATTCTTTGGTTGCTACGCCGTCTCGATCGTCCGCTCGACGCAATACGCCTGGCTGATCTTTGCGACCTCGTGGCGCGAACCGAAAATCACCGGAACCCGCTGATGGAGCGATGTTGGTTCGATGTCGAGGATCGCGGTCTTCCCGGCAATGGCGGAACCGCCTGCAGCTTCGACCAGAAAGCCGATCGGATTGGCCTCATAAAGTAGACGCAGGCGGCCGCCGGAAGCAGGCTTGCTTCGATCGGCGGGATAGAGAAAAATTCCGCCGCGGTTGAAGATGCGATGTGTGTCGGCAACCATCGAACCGACCCAGCGCATATTATATCCCGGAGTTTCGATCGACTCGTCGACATATTCGGTAATGACGTCGTCCCAGGACGGACGGCGTGCCGCGTTGATCGCAAACTCCTTGGTTTCCGGGGAGATCCTGGCATCCGCAGTCGTCATCACGTAGACGCCGTGTTGGTCGAGCGTGAAAATCTGTACGCCATTTCCGATCGCAAGTACCAGATTGGTTTGTGGGCCGTAAGCGGCGTATCCCGCAGCCAGCTGACTGCGGCCGTTTTTCAGAATTTCGGTCGCGGAGCTAGCCTCGATGATGGAAAAGATCGTTCCGACCGTTACGTTGACATCGAGGTTGGACGATCCATCAAGGGGGTCGAAGATCATCGCATATCCGCCATCGGGATGAATGAGCACCTCGGCGTCGAGTTCTTCCGATACCGCGAAAGCAATTGCCGGCGATTTACGGCATGCCTCGAGCATGATCTCGTTGGAAAGTATATCGAGCGGCTTCTGCGCCTCACCCTGGACGTTGATGGCATCGGTTGCGCCCGTCAGGCCTGACAATGACGAGCTTCTGAGCTTGTCCGAAATCCGCCGGGTAGCTTCGGCAATATTGCTGAGGATGACGACCATGTCCTCATTCAGCAATGTTCCCTTATGAGCATCGAGATATGCTTCGAATGTCATCATCAATGTCTTCTCCTGCGGGAGTGATATCGTTACGGAATTCAAACAATGCCCGGTAGACGCCGAGGCAGCTGGGCACACAAGGAAATCTGCGCCAAGGTCAGAGCCTGCAGCGGCATTCGAACGCAAATTATGGATGCCCAAACTCTAAACAGTCTCAACGGAAGAGCAATCAGATCTACCAGGCGGTTCGAGCGGTGCCGAGCGCATATGAAAGGCACGACGAAACGTGCACGGCGAGGGGCTTGACGGTGATGGCGCAATTTCCAGGACAGAACAGCTTATGCGCGTTCAGATGCTTCAGCAGCTCATCGACAGTACGCTTGTCTGTAAGCGGAAATGAAATCGTCATTGCGCGTTTCCTACAACGGACAGAATAGGGTGGGCAGTTAGGAGCGATTTTCTTCGCACCGCAACAAGAATTTTTTAATACGCAAATTAAAATCGATTAGCTTCGCATCTCGATTTTTTAAGATCGATTTAAAAAGTGCACGATCGAATTCTGACCTCCGGCGCGGAGCTCATGATGCGTGTTGTCGATTCGATATCCGCAAGCAGGGAGCCTTTGCGCTTATCTCGACCGCAGCCTTCGCCGGCGGTAACGTTGCTGTCACCTCGCAGTCCGGTAGCGGAAACGTATCGGCTATCGGCCAGGTCGGCCAGGGCAATTTCGCCGGCATCGGTCAGGCGCCCGACGCGGCACCTACCAGTTCAGGATACGCTCGCAGTCTGAAGACGGAATCTCCTCCAACGCCCAGGGCGGCGAGTTTTCAGCCGAAGCGGGCAATCGACAGGATCTGTCCAAGGTTATCGTTGGAGCCGCGCCGACAAAATGGATGGCGGAATTGCAGGTCTTCGATGAGTCCGGCAATTTGATCTGCCGCAACGCGTTGCCGTAGCGGTTCATCGAGATGAAACGATCCGGCTTTACGCCGGAACGTTCGGATCAGCCCACAAGGCAGCCGTATTGCGAAGGCCCGTTTCATGCGCGATATCGATCGACAAGCGAGACGAGACGCTCGACTGCAGCTACCGCAGCGGCGTGGTCCTGTGAGAAGTTCAGGCGCACACTGCTGTCGCAGAAGGGGCTGAACTCGGTGCCGGGCGTTACGATGACGCCCGCCTGTAGCCGGAGGACACGCACGAAATCCTTGCCGCTGACGGCAAGAGGCGGCAATTGCGGGAAGATATAGCTTCCTGCCTCGGTAGTGCGAACCTTGATGCCCTTGTTCGCGCGGAATAGTCCGAGGAGGTCGTCGCGAATGGCCTCATGTTCGCGCACACGCTGATCCATCCAGCCTTCCGGTTCGTTGAACCAGGTCCGGAACACCGCCTGACTATACCCGCCGGCGCGCAGAGATACGATCGCCTGCAGCTTTTCCATCCTGTTGATAATCGCCTTCGAGCCGAAGGCGACGCCCAAGCGGTAACCGCTCAGCGACTCGGTCTTCGACGGGCCCATGATGGTGATCACGTTTTCCGCATCGATGGCCTCCGCGCGCAGATGCGCATAGTCGACGCCGGAATAGAGAAGCCGTGAATAGAGCTGGTCGACGATGACCGTCGCACCATAGCGGCTCGCCAGCGACGCGATCGTCTTGATCTCCTCACGCGAATAAACGACGCCGGCCGGGTTGTTCGGATTGGAAAACAGGAAAACTTTCGCACCGGCGGCAAAAGCATCTTCAAGTTGGCCGAGATCGAGACCCGCACGGCCCTCGGCATTCAGGTAATCCATCTGGATGGGCATCATATGGCCCTCGCAGAATTCCACCAGTTTGCGGTTGGCAAAATAATCCGGCTGCACCACTGCAACCTTGTCGCCATGCGCGACGGTGGAGGCGACGGCAAGGAACAGGGCGCCTTGCGTGCCGGGTGTCAGAATCATGCCGTCGGCAGCGTCGATCGGGGCGCCTGTGAAGCTTGCGAGGCTAGGCGCAAGCTGTTCACGGATCGAGAGATCACCCCGGTATTCGGTATAGGCCTGCTTGCCGCCAGCCTCGACCCCAGCCGTAAAGACTTCGAAAGAACCCGGTGTCGGCATAAACGCATCGACGTCGCCATGGGAAAAATCGACCTGACGTCCCGCGATCTGTTCGCCACGCAGCAGCGCTTCGACACCTTCGGCCTGCTGCCGCACTTCCTGGCCCGGCGCGGCGTCGGTGCCCATGCGCTCGAACTTAGCTTGAATAGTCAATTGAAACTCCTTTCATCGGCGCGAAGGCCGCAATGGAAAGCCATGGTAGCTTGGTTTTAAAGCAATAAAATATGCTTGCCAGTTTCTTCAGAAGATAGAAAACATATCTTATGGACACGAAATTCCTCGAAAGCTTCCTCATCGTCGCCGAATGTGGATCGGTCGCCGAAGCCGCACGGCGCCTGAATATGACACCGGCGGCAGTCGCTCAGCGCATAAGGGCGCTGGAGGGGGAGCTCGGGCAGGCATTGGTTTCTCGCGTCGGACGCACGGTCCGGCCCACCGCCGCGGGTCTTGCCGTGCAACGCCACGGACCGGCGCTTGTGCGTGCGGCGAGAGATCTGCGAGCAATAGCCGCTGGCGATCTCCCAAGCGGACAACTTCGCCTCGGTGCGACGGCGACGGCCATGACGGGCCTCATCCCGCAGATCACAGCGACCCTGAGCGAGCGTTTTCGGCAGATCGACTATTTCCTTCAGCCCGGTTCGTCCGTGAACCTCTACCATGCGGTTTTGTCCGGTGAGCTGGATGCCGCTCTCATCATCGAGCCGCAATTCCCGATTCCGAAAGCATTCGGCTGGTCGACCATCCGGCGTGAACCTTTGGTCTTGTTGGCGCCCGCGGAACTGGAAATTCACGATTTTCACCTGGCGCTTACGCAGCAACCCTTTATTCGTTACGACCGCAATCAATGGGGTGGCCAGATCGTCGACCGTTATCTCCGCCGTCATGCCATCAACGTGCGCGAATGGGCGGAACTGGATGCGCTGGATGCCATTGCGGCACTGGTCAATCGCGGACTGGGCGTTGCGCTTGTTCCCGACTGGGCTCCACCATGGCCGGAGGGTCTGCGGCTGCAAAAACATCGCATGGAAGATGGCGAACTTCGCAATATGGGTGTGCTGTGGGCAAACTCCGGCCCGCGGATTGCTGCCATTCGCGCTTTTGTCGAGGCCTGCGAAGGGGTCTCCAAAACTTGAATGACGGCTGTGTTGAGGTTTCAACAGCACGGATGCGGATGCGGTGGTGATGTTCTAAAGTACTTTCGTCTGGCGCCCGATCTGTCGTGTTCGGATAACCGCCACTTTGGGGACCGGCTTGCGGAGGAAGACGGGGGGCGAATGTCTTGTTTGAGATGCTGAGACCGGAAATGTTGCGTTGGCATTGAACCCAAATCGCCAAGGCATTGCGGCAAATGTCGAGACCGCTGGGTCAGAAATCTATGTAGGGGAAACAATGAAATATAGAACCATAGGAATTATTGGCGCGGGCGTGATCGGCAGGAGCCTGTTCGACTATATCAGCAGTCTGGATGGGATCGAGGTCGCTTATATTCTCGTATCCGACAAGAACAAGCACGCGCAGAATGCCTCCCTGGCTGCCTTCGTCACGGATGACGCAGAACATGCGCTCGACCGGAGGGCGGACCTCGTACTCGAATCCGCGACACCGGCTCTTCTGAGTATGCTGGGGCCGGATATCCTTGCACGTTCGGACCTCTGCGGCTTCAGTTGCTCGGCGTTGGCGGATCGCGCCGTGGAAGCGGCGATGCATGCGGCAGCCAGCAAGAGCGGACGACGTTTCTTCGTCCCGCACGGTGCCGTTCTCGGTCTCGATGGTTTGCGCGATGGCCGCGAACAAATCGAAAAAGTGGTGATAACCACGACGAAAAGCGGCGCGAGCCTTGGTCAGCCGGCCGATGCCAGGGGAACGCTCTTCGATGGCTCGACCCGCGAAGCCTGCATGCGGTTTCCGCGCAACGTTAACGTCCATGCCGCCGTCGCCTTTGCGGGCATCGGTTTTGATCGTACCCGCAGCATCGTTGTCGCCGATCCTGATACGAAAGCGATGCGGCACCATATAGCGGTTTCCGGCAAGGGTCTCGAATGGGATATTTCGGTGAGTTCACAGTCGCTCGGCGGCGTGACCGGCTCCTATACCCCGGCCTCCGCCATCGGATCGCTGAAGAGAATTCTCGGCGCCGATGTTTTCGCCAACGCCTGACATTGTATGGCAGCCGGGAACGGCTGAACCGCATCCCCGAAGAAAGCCGGCAAGGCCGAGTAGGTCATGGTCGCGTCATCGGACCGGCCAAGGCTGAGGAAACCCTGCGCATCGCGTTTGCCACGGGGGCGGATTGCGCCATCCTCGTCGAGGCAGGCGATCAAGTCACGCCGCTAGCGGTTGCAAAGATCCTCAAGGGACCACTGACGCCATCATGTTGACGGTCATCAGGGGGCAAAACGAGAAGCATGGAAGACAATCGTCGTTGGGCTTCCGACTTTGACAACATCACCTGTCGAAATGAGCCTGCCATCGTGTGTGCGCTTAAATCGTACGATTGTGTCACTGTCTTCGTTGGCAACATAAAGATGCTTCTGAAGCGGGTCCATCGTGAAGAAGCGGGGCGTTCTTCCTTGGGATGGCGTCCAATCTAAATGGTTGATCTCTCCAGTTTCGTCGACACCAAAGACGGCTATGGAATCATGACCGCGATTTGAGGCATACAAGAACCTTTCATCGGAGGTGATCTCTATCTCCGAAGCCCTATTGTTGCCGGTAAACCATCTTGGCAGCGACGATATGATATCGCGAGGGGAGAGTGAGCCGACGCCGTCATCAAAATCATAGGTCGTGATCGTTGAATCCAATTCGTTTAGAACATAGGCCGTCGGGAGGCGAGGATGAAAGACGATATGCCGTGGCCCTGAGTTTTCTCTCGACGGTACTCTGTGAACGATTTCAATACCGCCCGTTGCGGCCTCGATCCTCGCTATCGTGATCTGATCATTGCCCTTCTCCGGCACCGCAATCCACTTGCCGGATGGCGAGAATGGGGCATGATGAGGCCGACCATAGTTTTGTTCCACCTTGTGTGGGCCGAGCTCGCCCGTAAGCTCACAAAGATCGGCAGCGGGAAGAAGTTTGCCGTTTGCGGCTATGGGTAAGCTCACCAAACTATCTGTCTTGTAGTTGGGAACCACCAGCCATCGACGACCCGGATCGATAGCGAGATGAACCGGGTTTCGGCCCTTTGTCGACTGCTTTCCGAGCGGCGATATTCGCCCATCGGGCGAAATCCCATAGGATGTTGCGAGATCGAAATCGCCGTGAACTGAATAGAGAAGATCGAGAGCCGGGTGCAAAGCCAGGAAAGAGGGATTTTCCTCCGTCGCCAGAACCTGAATTCGCGACCATTCGGCCGTATGCTCGTTCACCTCATAGACGCTGATGCCTTCGCCGCGAGCATTTCGCTCACGGGTCGTGCGGCAACCGACATAGGCAAATAGCGTCATACTGTCCTCGCAGCAGCTGTTTCGTTTGCCTCGGCGCGGCCGACATTGATCTCGATTTCACCGGCAAGAACCGCGCGGGCTCGCTCGCGATCAAGCTTTCCTTCCCATTGGGCGACGAAGACGGTGGCAACTGCATTTCCGATGAAAGACGTGACGGCCCGAGCTTCCCCCATGAAGCGGTCAACGCCGATCAACAGGCCTATCGCAGGAAGTGGAATGGTTCCGACGCTGGCAAGAGTAGCCGCGAGTGCCACAAATCCTCCGCCCGGAACTCCACTCATACCTTTGGAGGTAAAGGAGCCGATCAGAAGGATAACGAGTTGCTGCGTGAGCGTCAGCTCGATATTTAGCGCCTGAGCCAGAAACACTATTGCCATGGTAAGATAGATACAGACACCATCGATATTGAAGGCGTAGCCTGTTGGAGCCACGAGACCGACGATGGTCTTGTCACAGCCCATTTGCTCTAGCTTTTGCAGCAGACGCGGCAATGCAGGCTCAGCACTACCTGCGCCAAGAACGATGACGATTTCGTCTTTCAGGAATACAACCAGGCGCCAGATACTTACTCCCGTATAGCGGCAGACGGCTCCCAGCACGACGAATATGAAAAGTCCGCAAGTAATATAGAATGCGATCATCAGCTTCAGGTACGGAATCAGACTCGCCGCACCGAACTTACCGATAGTAAACGCCATGGCGCCGAATGCCCCGAGGGGTGCAAGATACATGAGGAATCCGACAATCTTGAAGAAAAGGTCGGAAACCTGTTCTATGACTTGCGTCAACTGCTCGCTTGCCCGGCCTGCGCGAGCCAGGGCGCAGCCAGTCAACACCGCAATGAAGACAACCGGTAGTATCTCACCGTTGACGAATGCCGAAATGAAGGTATCGGGAATAATCTTGAGAAAAAAGTCCACAAGGTGCTGCGATTCCGCCGTTTTGGCAAAACCTGCCACCGCATCCGCGTGAAGCGAGGATGGATCGATATTCATCCCTCGGCCGGGCTCGATGATGTGCGCGACCACCAGCCCGATGAAGAGAGCCGCCGTGGTCAGGACCTCAAAGTAAACGACAGTTGTCAGGCCAACTCGCCCCAGCGCCTTGATGTCCGACATTCTGGCGATGCCGATTACGATAATCGTAAAGATCACCGGCGCGACTACCATTTTCAGGAGCTTGATAAACCCATCGCCCAGCGGCTTGAAGTCGACGCCGAGCGCGGGGAAATAATGACCGACGAGAATTCCAAGAACCGCACCGATGATCACTTGGACATAAAGCGGCTTAAGGTAGCGACCGATAATCATGATGAGCCTCCCAAACTTATCTTTATTGGTTTTTACAACACAAAAAGACAATATGGAAGAAAATTATCCAAAACTACCTCATATAATTGGTTTTTATGATGCAATAATCCTATTTGTGGGATGCCGCCATGCCATCCGGAACCATTCGTCGGAGGATCATCGGGAGAACGCCACCCGCCAAGAGCGTGTCCACTTCGAAATCTGTTTCGATTGCGGCCGTCGCTTCAAACTCCAGCGCTTTGCCATCTGGTCGACGAATTCTGATTGGCACAGCTGCGCGAGGCCTGAGATCACCGCTGTTCAGCCCAATTCTGATGGTGTCACCCGGACAGATCTGCAATTCGTCAGGTCCGAAATCAAAAGGGAGGCGGAGAGGCAAGACGCCCATGCCCACCAAATTGGATCGATGGATGCGCTCAAAACTCAGCGCCAGGACAGCCTTGACGCTCAGCAACGCGGCACCTTTTGCCGCCCAATCGCGGGAAGAGCCCATTCCATATCGTTCTCCCGCCACGATGACGACAGCTTCGTTGGCGTCACGGTAGGCCTGCGCGGCCTCCCAAAGCGGCATCACCGTGTTGGACGGAACGTGAAGGGTGGTTCCCGCTAGCAGGTCGGGCCTTAGCCTGTTCTTGACAGTTTTGTTCGTAAAGAGCCCGCGTACCATCGCTTCCCAGTTGCCTCGCCGCGAAGCATAGACATTCAAATCGGCGGGATCGTCGCCATTGGCCGTGAGATAGGCGCCTGTCAGACTTCTGGGCGGGATCGCACCTGCAGGCGAGATGTGGTCGGTGGTGATGTCGTTGCCGAGAACCAGAAGCGGGATCGCTTCGAAGGGCTCGAAACTCTGCTTTTCGGCAAACCGTGCGAAAGGAGGACGTCTGATGTAGGTCGAGGCTTCATCCCAAGGAAACAGTACGCTCGTGGGTGCGTCCAGTTTCGACCACGCGACGCTCGCTTCCGCGACCTCGTATGCGTTGCTGACGTCCGACTTATCCGCCGATTTGCTGAGGGCGTGATCGATCTCGTCGCTTGTTGGCCAGAGATCGCGGAGCTTGACAGCTCTCCCGTTCGCGTCAAATCCAAGTGAATCATTCAGGATGTCGATGTCGACGGTGCCGGCCAGTGCGAACGCAACGACCATTGGCGGCGAAGCAAGAAATCCGGCTTCGAGCTGAGGATGGACTCTTCCCGGAAAATTCCGATTTCCGGAAAGCACGGCTACCGGCAGGATTCGTCTCTCTTCCATTGCCTTGACGATGATCTGAGGGAGCGGCCCCGAGTTTCCAATGCACGTCGTGCAGCCGTATCCGACAATGCCGAAGCCGACAGCCTCGAGGTCCTCAAGCAATCCGGCTCTTCTCAGATAATGCTCGGCCGTCGGCGATCCCGGCGCCAAGGATGTCTTCACCCAATGGGACGGCTTGAGTCCAAATCCTCTGGCTTTCCTCGCAAGCAATCCCGCCGCGATCACCAGGCGCGGATCGGATGTATTGGTGCAGCTCGTAATGGCTGCAATCGCCACCGCGCCATCGTTCGGCAGATGACCAGGCAAATTCGTCGCCGTGGTTGTAAGCCGCCGCAACGCCGACCGCGTGCTGGCAGCGTGGATTCTATCTTGTGGCCGCGTTGGCCCGGCAAGACTGATTTCTATTTCGGCTAGATCGATCGATATTGCATTCGTATAGGTCGGCTGGCCTTCAGGATCGAACCAGATGCCGGTGTGCTTTGCGTAGAACTCCACGAACCGCACATGCTCTTCGGTTCGCCCGGTCTGCTTGAGATAGACGAGCGTTTGCTCGTCTATGGGAAAATAGCCGCTATTGCCGCCGAATTCCGGGGTCATGTTTGCAACGACAGCGCGATCACCCGCGGTGAGTGTTGAAACGCCTGGGCCGAAGAACTCGACATATTTGTCCTGCAGGTCAAGCTGCCGGAGCCGTTCTGTGATTGACAGAGCGAGATCGGTGGCAAGAGTGCCGCTCTGCAGCTTCCCCGTGAGTCTTACACCTATGACGTCCGGAACTCGAAGAGTTACCGGCATGCCGAACATGACGCTCTCGGCCTCAAGGCCACCGACACCCCATCCAAGCACGCCGATTCCATTGATCATGGGCGTATGGCTGTCGGTCCCAATCATCGTATCGGGGGCCGCCCAAAGCTGACCGCGAGACTCGACTGTGGTCACGATCGTGGCAAGACGCTCCAGATTGAGCGTATGCATGATTCCTGTACCGGGCGGGTGGATACGGAAATTGGATAAGGTGTTCGTCGCCCACTTCATGAACTGGTAGCGCTCTGCGTTGCGCTCGTATTCCCGCGCAATATTGAATTGGAATGCCTGCTTCTGCGCGTAGAAATCCACACCGAGCGAATGGTCGGTCGATACATCGACGGGAACGACGGGGTTCAGAACCGAAGGATCGTAGCCAGCCTCAGCCAGTGCCGAACGCATCCCGGCAATATCGACGAGGGCCGGACCGCATGTCGTGTCGTGCATGAGTACCCGACCGGGCAGGAAAGGGATTTCTTCGTTGCTGGATCCTGTTTTCAGCCAATCAAGAATCGCCGCCTTGGCGCGTGCCGACTCCTTACCAGCGAGGCGCACCACATTTTCCAGGAGGATTCGATGGATATACGGCAGCTTGGCTAGACTCTCGCCAGCTTCAGTCTTCAGGTCGACGAAAGCATAGGCTACGCCATCGAACTCTAGAACGGATGCGTTTGACAAGGGCGTCTCTCCCGGAACTCTCTCGATCTGCATTTCAGAGTGTAAAAGTACATTCTTTGCTCTGGTGCCGCGCCCGCGTGGCTTTCGAACTGGCGCGGCGTCAGGAACGCTCAACGGCGCGCTATGATGAAAAGCCTCGGAAACGGCAGCAGGACCGTGCCGTCGTCCATTACAGAATAGTTTTGAGCAAGCAGTTCTCGATATTTCGACAGATATTCCATTTGTTCGGTCGCATCGAGACGGCTCAGATATGGGAGCAATCCACTGCCCTTGAACCATTCGATGATCCCATCCAGACCATGGAGCGGATGGACATAGGTTGTCCGCCAAATGTCAATTGACGAAGCATGCGGCTTCAGGATCGACCAATATTGTGATGGGGAAAGAATGGAGGTCCGTTCGCCATCGGCGCCCTTGAGACGAGCTGACCATCGTTGGTCCGCAGCGGCGGTGCGCATGCTGACATGGGTGTGTTCGTTCAAGTTATCCGGCATTTGTATTGCCAGCGTGCCGCCCAGCTTGAGGAGCGACACCAATCTTGGAAACAGGCTATCGTGATTTGGTATCCATTGCAGGACAGCATTGGCGAACAATACGTCCTGGACGACATTCGGTTCCCAGTTGCTGATGTCGCCAATTTCGAAATGGCAGGAGGGGAGGCGCTTCCGGGCAGCCTCGATCATCTTCGCAGAGGAGTCCATTCCTCTGACGGTCGCAGACGGGAACCGATCAACGAGCAGCTCCGTTGAATTACCTGGACCGCAACCAATGTCCATGATCATGTCCGGGCTGAGGGTGGCGACACGCGACAGCAGATCGATAGCCGGCCGTGTTCGATGATCTTCGAACTTCAGATATTGAGATGGTGACCAAGTGGCCGACATGGCGAACTCCCCGGGGGAACATAGCAATCTATTTGCATTTATACGGACTAAAATGCAATACTTTCGCCGATGATAAAAACCATTGGAAACTGAAATGGCTGCAAATCCTTTCAACCTTTCGACAAATGAAAAAGCTGAACTTGCTCCCGCCGGTGTCTTGAGCGTCGCAGTCGCTGTTGGCCCGGCTGCTTCCGCCGTGTGGTGCGTTCGCGATCCCGGTTCAAGGCAGGTACGGGGCGTAACCATCGATCTTGCCGGAGAAATCGCTAAGCGCAGCGGGCTGCCGCTGGAGCTGGTCGAATTTTCAAGCTCGGGTGAGATCGTCGCCAACGCGGCTAATGGTTCCTGGACGCTGTCATTCGTTCCGATCGATGACGAACGTCGAAAATTGCTTGGGGTTGGCCCAAATTATTATCTCGGTGTGAGCACCTATCTCACCCGCAGGGACGACTTTCAGACCGTGCGGGATGTCGACCGCGAGGGCGTGCGCGTTGCCGGAGTTGCCGGAACCGCTACGCTGCGGAGTGCCGAAAGGACGCTGACGAACACGAGGATTTCCGCGTTCGGCTCGTTGGACGAGGCAATGCGGAAGTTCAAAGAGGGGGATTTGGACGCAATCGCCCTTGGAAAGGAATCAATTCTCAGCATGCTGCCCGGTCTCGAAAACTGTCATGCTGTGCAGGGCCATTTTCACGAAGCTGGAACCGCAATCGTTGTTCCGCAATCAAAATCTGCGGCGCTGGCTGCCGCCATCAGAATGATGGAGGCCATGAAGGCCGATGGAACCGTGCGTAAAGTCTATGATCTCAATCAGATGGGGCATGCGGACGTTGCTCCCTAGCCAGAATTTGGGTGTGATGGAATAACAGCCTTTGCGTTACATCCGATCAGCCCTTACTTTGATCGGACAACGATTCAGTCTTATGAGTGCGCCAGAAATGCGAAGCAGCAGCCAGCTCACGGCCAATATCGCGAAAGAGATCGGTCAGCTAATCCGTTCCGGTGAGCTAAAACCGGACGATCATCTTAGCACCCAGGGGCTTGCCGATAAGTTCGGCGTATCGAGATCGCCTGTTCGTGAAGCGATGCAGCTTTTGTTCGAGAACGGTCTGCTTGAACAAAAGCCAAATCGCGGATTCTTCGTGTCCGGAAACGCGAAACAGGAAGCGGTCGAAGCGCCTGATGATCAGCTTCAGGAGACGATGAGCGACTATCATCGCCTAGCGGAAGACTGGCTGACGGACCGAATTCCCGCCGACGTGACCGAGCAGATGCTACGCGACCGATATGGGCTTACAAAAGCGCAGGTCAGCGACATTCTGATGCGCGCGACGAGAGAGGGATGGGCAGAGCGCAAGCAAGGCTATGGTTGGCGTTTTCTGCCCGTGGCGAAAACGGCCGAGGCCTTTGAGCAAATCTATCGGTTCCGCATGCTCATAGAACCGGCGGCGATGCTCGAGCCGACCTTTGCTTTGGACCGCAAGATAATCGATGAACAACGAAGAATTCAGGAGAGGATGCTCGAGACGGATATCCGGATTCTTCCTGCCGAACGGCTGCTCTACAACGGATCCCTCTATCACGAGGAGCTCATCAAGATGTCGGGCAATCCATTCTTCCACCTCTCATTGGTTCGTGTGAACCGAATGCGACGCCTCCTGGAATATCGCTCCAACGTCGATAGAGATCGGCTCCACGTTCAATGCGAGGATCACCTCGCGATCCTCTCCCTGCTGGAGCAGGGCGAAATCGTGGAAGCATCCTATGCGATGCGGCGCCACCTGGGCGGTGCGCTATCGCGGAAATCGCCTCTCTTATGGTCGCAAGAGGTTACAGAAAGTCGGCGGACGGAAACCAATGGTCCCGCCGCCGGCGGTGTTTGACCTGTTTTAGGCGGCCTTTGCTCCGTCGTAGCGTTTAGCCTTTTGTTGAAGGCTGACTGGCTTCAGCTTCGAGGGCGGTTTTTGAAGCGCCAGGATTCGGTTCCGGTTTCAACGATCTCACAAAGATGGCTCAGGCGGTCGAGGAGCGCCGTCGCCATCTTTGCGTCGCCGAACACTAACGGTCATCTACCGAGGGCCACGCTCGTCGTGACGGTGATCGAGGTATGCTCGCTCGACCGCGCGTAGCGTCAGATTTGCGCGAGGCCGCCGTCAACGGCGACTTCGCTGCCGGTCATAAAACTGCTGTCCTGCGACGCGAGAAAGGCAGCCACCGCACCGAGCTCCGCCGGATCGGCCATGCGCTGAAGCGGATTGAGCGAGGCGAAAACCTTCATGCCCTCTTCGCCGAGCGCTGCCACCGCGAGTTCGGTCGCCGTCGGCCCGGGCGACAGCACATTTACCCGGATGCCGGTGCCCTTAAGATCCTGCGCCCAGGTTCGGGCGAGGTTGCGCACCGCCGCCTTGCTCGCGCTGTAGGCGCTGAATGCCGGAGCACCCGTGGTGCCAGCGCTCGATCCGGTCAGGATGATCGAGCCGCCTTGCCCCATCAGAGGAAGCGCCTTCTGAACCGTGAAGATTGAACCCTTCACGTTGGTATCGAAGATTTCGTCACAGTGCTCGGCCGTGATCTCGCCGAGCGGAAGCTGGCTTCCTGCCCCGGCATTGGCAAAGACGATGTCAAGGGTTCCGCGCTCGGCCTTCACCGCCGCGTAGAGTCGGTCGAGGTCGGCCAGATTGGAGACCGAGCCCTGCACCGCACGGGCATTCGGGCCGAGGTCGGCCAGAGCCGCGTCGAGCGCTTCCTGTCGGCAGCCGAAGATGAAGACGAAGGCACCCTCCTCGATGAATCGCTTTGCCGCTGCGCGGCCGATGCCGGTCGCGCCGCCGGTGATCACGGCAGTCTTTCCATTCAATCTAGTCATGTTGTGCATCCTTTGTTGGAGTTGCACAGAAGCTAAGAAGGTGCTTACTTGAGGACAAGTATGCACCTTTTGGTAAGTATGGAAAAAATGACTGAGCCTTCAGATCACTGCGGTATAGGGTACTCGCACGGACTTGCCGTGACGCTTCGCATCATTGCAGGCAAATGGAAGCCCCTGATCCTCTACTTCCTCCTCGATGGCCCGAAGCGCTACGGCGAGCTCAAGCGCACGATAAAGGGCGTTAGCGACAAGGTGCTGATCCAGCAATTGAAGGAGCTGGAGGCCGATCGCGTTCTGGCACGGACCGATTACAAGGAGGTACCGCCCCGTGTGGACTACGCGCTGACCCCTCTTGGCCGCAGCCTAGCCGTCGCGATTGTCCCGCTATGCACCTGGGGGACCCAGAACATGGCGGAAATGGAAAACATCTTTGCCGGGCGCGAGACTTTGACCAAGCTGTCCGAATAAGTGTCGCTGCTGCCTGGGCTGGCTCTCGCTCGGCAGAACGACAGGTGCCGTGCGGCAGCTATAATGCGAGTATTTGCCTGCTCTTTCGACGTGAGACATAGCCTAGGCTACCGACCCCGAAAACGTTGATGCCTGAAAATCATCATGAAAATCTTCCGGCGCGTGCTGACATTCTTCAAAATGGACAGCCGCAGCACGTCCATTGAGCGAAATGCAATTTCATTTGCATTTTTTATATTAAAAAACCAATAAATTCTGATTACCTCATGATCCTTCTGGCTCATATTGGTTTTTTCATAGAAATTGAATCTCAAATAGACGCCATTCCCGGAAACGCGCCCCGATGATCTCCGACGGTCCGCGTCAACCGTAGAAAATTCGTTCGCACAGCGATTACCATTTGCATTTTCACATCTAAAAAGCCAATATTGCGACATAGTGATGTGCGGCGGAAATGCTTTCGCCTTCTAGGGAGATCAATCACATGAAAATTTCGGTTACGGAGTGCGACGGCATCGGTCCGGAAATCACTGCTGCAACGTTGGAAGTGCTAAAGGCGACGGATAAGGCCTTCGGTCTCGGGTTGGAGTACGAATTCGAAGACACGGGTTTCACCAGTCTCGCGAAATATGGCACGACGCTCCGCGATGAAGTTCTGGACCGCGCCCGCAAGGCCGACGGCATCATTCTGGGGCCGCAGTCTCATATGGACTATCCGGCTCGCGACAAGGGCGGCGTCAACGTTTCCGCCGGTTACCGCGTGAAACTCGATCTTTACGCGAACGTGCGGCCGGCGCGGTCACGCGCTTTCCTGAACGACGCCAAGAAGATGGACCTCGTTATCATGCGCGAGGCCACCGAGGGCTTCTACCCGGACCGCAACATGGTCGCCGGGACGGGCGAGTTCATGCCGACGGAGGATGTTGCTCTGTCCGTCCGCAAGATTACGGCACATGCCTGCGAACGCATCGCCCGCCAGGCGTTCGTGCTGGCGATGAAGCGCGACAAGCGCGTCACGGCCGTCCACAAGGCCAATAACTTCATTCTGACCGATGGCCTCTTCATGAAGCAGGTGCGCAAGGTTGCCGAAGAGTTCCCGGAGGTAAAGCTCAACGACTTTATCATCGACGCAATGGCGGCACATCTGGTGCGCGATCCGTCTCGCTTCGACGTGATCGTCACGACCAACTTCTATGCGGATATTCTCAGCGATCTGGCTTCCGAGCTTTCGGGCAGCCTTGGTCTGGCAGGTTCGATCAATGCGAACGCCGAGCTTGGTCTGGTCTGCGCTCAGGCTCAGCATGGCTCTGCTCCGGATATCCAGGGCAAGAATATCGCCAATCCGACGTCGCTGATCCTGTCGGCTGCAATGATGCTCAGCTGGCTCGGTGAGCAGCGCAAGCTTGCGAATTTCGAGGCGGCTGGCGCCGAGATCGAACGTGCCGTGGACGAGATCCTCGCAGACCCGGCAAAGCGCACTCGCGACCTTGGCGGGAATGTGAACACCGATGTGTTCGGCTCATACGTCGCCCAGGCGGTCGGCGACAGCGGCTCCAGGAAAAAGGCGGCAAACGCCTAAGCCAAAATTGGCTTTGCGATCGAACTTGACCAATTTGAAATTTCCCGAGGACGCACCGGGCGCCCTCGGGAATGCTGCCCGGAGGAGACAGTGCTCGGGCATTTTGGGAGAAGAGAAAAATGAAACCTTTTATCGATCCGAAAGGGCTGGCAACGGCTGCCGTTCTTTCACTCATGACATCAGCGGCATTCGCGCAGGAAGTCCCTGCAGGCTATCCGGCCGACTATGGTTCCATTATCGAAGCCGCAAAGAAAGAGGGGACGGTCTCGGTCTACACGTCCACGGACTCGGCACAGTCGCTGAAGCTGCAGGAGGCCTTCACCAAGAAGTACGGTATCAAGATCGCCTATAATGATCTCGGCACCAACGGCGCGTACAACCAGGTCATTTCCGAAGCCGCAGCGCGCCAGACGACGGCCGATGTTGTCTGGAGCTCGGCGATGGATCTCCAGATGACGCTCGTTCAGGACGGATATGCCGATGAATATGCATCGCCCGAAGCCGGCAAGCTTCCCGCTTGGGCGGATTATAAGAACGTGCTCTACGCAACGACCGTGGAGCCGATTGGTGTGATCTACAATACGAAGGCACTGTCCGAGGACAAGCTGCCGAAGACCTATGCCGACATGATCACCTTCCTGAAAGATAATAAATCCACGCTTCAGGGCAAAGTCGCGACTTTCGATCCGGAAAAGAGCGGCTCCGGTTTTCTCCATCATTCGAACGACGCCCGTAACCGCAAGGACTTCTGGGACCTCGCCAAGGCCATGGGCGACGACGGTGCAAAGATCTATTCCAGCTCCGGCGGCATGAAGGAAACCGTCGTTTCCGGCGAAAACGTCATCGCAATCAACATTATCGGCTCCTACGCGCTCGACTGGGTCAAGGAAAGTCCGAACCTCGGCGTTCACTTTGCCACCGACTACACCCCGGCCTTCTCGCGTCTTATCATGAAGACAAAGGACGCGCCGCATCCGAACGCTGCGAAACTCTTCATCGACTTCATGCTTTCGAGCAAAGGCCAATCTCTGCTCGCTGAAAGCGGTCTGCCGTCCGTCCGCGGGGACGTCACGAGCGGCCTGAACATCAAGACCCTCAACGAGCGGGTCGGTGGGGGCCTGAAGCCGATCGCCGTCGACGACGGCGTGCTGGAATACATGGACCAGATGAAACGCGTCCAGTTCCTGAACGACTGGAAGGCAGCGCTCGGCCGCTGATGTACAACGGCTGCGGCGCAGCTTGTGCCGCAGCCTCTCAGATGAGTTGAGAGGCAACGATGTCTACACACGCACAGGCTCCGAGCGCACTTGCGGTCTCCGCAAAGCCCGCGCCAGCCGAGAAAAAATATCCGCCGAAAATGCCACGGGTGGGGAACGCAAACCTCTATCGCGTTATCGTAATTACGCTGCTTGCCATTGCCGTTCTGACGCCTGTCGGTCTGATCATATATCAGAGCTTCCTGAGCGCGCCATTCTTCAGCGCTCGTGCTCGTTTGGGTTTCGGTGCCTATCAGTATGTCTTCACGGACAGGGCCTTCTACCGAGCCCTTGCCACGACAGCCGTCTTCTCGTTCGGTATGGTCGCCATTGCCGTTCCGCTTGGCGGAGTACTGGCGTTCCTGATCACGCGAACCGATATCCGTTTCAAGCGGCTGCTTGAAATTCTCGTCCTCGTTCCGATGTTCATTTCGTCAATCGTTCTGGCCTTCGGATACACCGTTTCCGTCGGTCCAGCCGGCTTCGTTTCGATTTTCATCCGCGATCTCATCGGCTTTGTTCCGTGGAACATCTACAGCCTCTGGGGCATGATCCTGATCGCCGGTCTCAGCCACGTTCCGAACGTCTACCTGTACGTGTCGGCAGCAATGCGCAATCTTCCTTCCGATCTTGAGGAAGCAGCCCGCACGACCGGCGCATCGGTATGGCGCGTATCGCGTGACGTCACGCTCCCGATGGTTCTGCCGTCCCTAATCTTTGCCGCGGCCTTGAACATCCTGCTAGGCTTCGAAACCTTCGGTATCCCTTTGGTCCTCGGCGATCCGAACGGCATCATGGTCTTGACGACATACATCTACAAGCTGACCACCCTGTTCGGCACGCCAACCTATCAGCTCATGGCCGTTGTCGCCGTGGTCCTGGTCCTGATCACACTACCGCTCGTCGCAATGCAGCGCCGGCTGCTGCGTAACGCTCGCCGATATGCCGCTCTCGGCGGCAAGGGCGCTCGTGTCGCCACCCTGAAGCTCGGCTCCGGAGGGCAGGCGATCGCATTGGGCATCATCGGCCTCTGGCTTTTTGTCTCGGTCGTACTCCCGATAGGCGGCATCCTGGTTCGCGCGTTCGTGGATGCCTGGGGTGAAGGAGTGAATCTCTTCGACCACCTGACGCTGGCGAACTTCGCGCATCTCATGGACGTGCCGGCTCTCAAGAACGGCATTATCAACACGATCCTGTTGTCGGTTGTCGGCGGCGCAGTGGCGGTCGGCATTTACCTGCTGGTCGGCCTCGCTGGCCACCGAAACTGGGGAATGTCCAATACGGTCCTGGACTATATCGTCCTTCTGCCACGCGCGCTTCCCGGCCTGGTCGTTGGCCTCGCCTTCTTCTGGGTTTTCCTGTTCGTGCCATTCCTGACACCGCTGCGCCCGACCCTGGTCAGCTTGTTTGTGGCCTACGTCGTCGTCGGTCTCTCATATGGCCTGCGACTTCTCCAGGGCACGTTGTTGCAGGTTGCCCCTGAACTCGAAGAGTCCGCTCGCACCACCGGCGCGACGATTGGGCGGACGTGGAAGGACATCGTCATTCCGATCGTTCGACCCGGCCTGGCCGGTGCATGGGCCTTGATCATGATCATCTTCCTGCGGGAATACGCGACAGGTGTCTATCTCATGGGCGCTGGGACCGAGGTGATCGGTTCGCTCATGGTCTCGCTGCTGCAGACCGGTGCAATGAACACCATCGCTGCCCTTTCCCTCATCAGCATCGTACTTACGGGTGCGGGCCTCGCCCTGGCACTCCGGTTGGGAGCAAAAATCCATGACTGAACTCGTTGTCAACAATGTCCAGAAGTGGCTGGGCGGCCTGCAAATCCTGAAGGGCGCTTCATTTACCGCAGAGCGTGGAAGCATCGTTGCGCTGCTCGGAGCATCGGGCAGCGGCAAGACGACATTGCTGCGGTGCGTGGCTGGCCTCGAGCAACCCGAAATCGGAACTATCGTCATCGGCGGCAAGACAGTGCTCGATGGCGAAAAGAAACTGGCCTTGCCGCCTGAGCAACGCAACATCGGGCTCGTGTTCCAATCCTACGCGCTATGGCCGCATCGGACCGTAAAGGAAAACGTCGGCTACGGTCTCAAGCTGCGGGGCGTGAACTCGACCGAAATCGGCAACCGCGTGCAGGCAATTCTTGAGCGCCTTGGTCTTGGCCATCTTGCGGACCGATATCCATCACAGCTTTCCGGCGGCCAACAGCAGCGTGTCGCGATCTGCCGTGCTCTGGTCTACGAGCCGCGTGTTTTGCTGCTCGATGAACCGTTGTCGAATCTCGATGCCAAGCTTCGCGAGGAAGCCCGGTACTGGATTCGCAAACTGATCCTCGATTTGGAAATCTGCGCCATCCTGGTGACACACGACCAGAGCGAAGCGCTGGCAGCTGCGGATAACATTCTCCTGCTGCAAGACGGCCGGATCGTTCAGCAAGGCAGACCACAGGAAATTTACTCCAACCCGAACAGCTTCTATTCGGCCGATTTCCTCGGCGCGAACAATATCGTCAAGGGCAAAGTCCAGACGGTGGATGGCAAGGCGGCCATCATTGGCGGTGACGGATGGAGCCTCAACGGAACCGTGCGCGAGGCGGCGGGCCTCGGTACGGCGCAGGATGCCCGTGCTATCATTCGTGTCGAACAGATCACGGTCAGCGACACCCCGGCGAACGACGGCATCGAGATGAATCTCGACGACAGCATCTATCTTGGCGACCGTTGGGAATATCGCCTGCGGCGCGGTGATTTTGTGGCGAAAGCGCATGGAACAAAGCAAATCCCGACGGGCAAGGTCTGGGCTCAAATCCCGGCTGAAAGTGTCTGGCTGTTCTCTGGCGCTCAAAAGTAAGCACCTCGGCGGCCGCCCATCCATCCTTCCGGGCGGTCGCTGACCTGTCATTCATTCAGAGGTCGAAATGTCTGCCACTCCGCGCATCGCGCTGATCCATGCGACACCAATCGCCATGGAGCCAATCAAGGCTTCCTTCGCGGTCGCTTGGCCGGAAGTCGAGACAGTCAACATTCTCGAAGACAGCCTCTCGCCGGACCGTGCGAAAGCTGCCGATATCACGCCGGACCTTGCAGAGCGTATTTGCGCGCTCGCAAAATATGCATTCGACGCGCGATGCGCGGCCGTGCTCTTTACTTGTTCGGCTTTCGGAAGCGCTATCGAGGCGGCGGCCTCCAAGCTTCCAATTCCCGTTCTCAAACCTAATGAAGCGATGTTTGAAGCCGCGATCAACCAAGGCGGCCGCACGGCGATGCTCTATACATTTCCCCCCGCCCGAGAGGGAATGGAGGCTGAATTTCACGAAGAGGCGGCAAGGCTCAACCCTGCTGCGAGCATCAGCAGCTTTCTTGTCGAAGGGGCGATCGAGGCCATCCGCCGGGGCGATGCGGAAACGCACAATCGTCTCGTTGTCGAGGCTGCCGCATCTCTTCGGGATTTTGACGCGATCATGCTCGCTCACTTCTCGACGGCGCGAGCCCTCGCTCCCGTCCGCGGGGTCACGGACATTCCCGTATTCAGCAGTCCGGACGCAGCCGTCGCGAAGCTTCGGAAAATGCTGGCCGGGAACTGATATTCATTGGCATGCGACAGGAGGAACGATGCATAGCGAGATTGGAAGACGTAAATTTCTGGCCGGAGCTCTTGGTGCTGCAGCAGCGCTGTCGACATGTTCTGCGTGGAGCGACGAGATGGTACCCCATTCCTCGGGCAATGACCGACCGAAATTCAAAGCGCTACCGCAGACATGCGATGCGCATTTTCATATCTACGACAACCGCTTTCCCGCTGCGGCCAATGCAAGTCTCGTTCCGCCAAATGCCTCCGTGACAGATTATGAGAGGCTCCGCGCCAGGCTTGGCTTTGAGAGAAGCGTGATCGTTCAGCCGTCGACCTACGGCACGGACAACTCGTGTTTGCTCGCCGCACTAAGGGGACTTGGATCGCGCGCCCGCGGCATTGCAGTTGTCGACACTTCAGTCAGCGATTCACAGCTCAAGGAGCTCGACAAGGCGGGAATACGTGGGATTCGCTTTAATCTGGGAAGGGCGGGTGCAACGACGGTGGATATGATCGAGCCGCTATCGAAGCGCGTGGCCGATCTTGGTTGGCATATCCAGGTACACATGTCCGGAAGCGACATTGCCAAGAATGCAGACTTGCTGGGCCGCTTGCCGGTAACCGTCGTATTCGACCACCTGGGGCGCATTCCCCAACCAGACAGCCTTCGGCATCCGGGATTTGTTGTCGTGAGCCGGCTTCTGGAACAAGGAAAAGCCTACACAAAGCTCTCGAGCATCTATCAGGATACCAAGGTTGGGCCACCCACCTACGAGGATGTGGGTGCGGTCGCACAAGCCTATCTGAAGATTGCCCCGGACCGGGTCCTTTGGGCTTCCGACTGGCCACATCCTTCGCCCGGGAATTTCGGAACGCCAGACGATGCAAGGCTGATGGACCTCTCTGCGGAATGGGCGGAGGACGACGCAACGCGTCGAAAGATTTTTGTCGACAACGCGGCCAAGCTCTACGGCTTCTGATCGCGGTCCCGGAAAGGAAATTCGAATGCTATTGGGTGTAATTGCCGACGACTTCACAGGGGCAAGCGATATTGCCAATGCAATTGCGAAGGGGTTGGCTCCTCATGGTGGACTAAAGACCGCGCAGTTTCTGGGTGTGCCGCAAAGTGCCGCTCCAGCTGACGTCGAAGCGGGGGTCGTTGCGCTGAAGAGCCGATCGATTCCGGTCGATGACGCCATCCGGCAGTCATTGGCAGCGCTGGAATGGCTTCTGGCGCAAGGCTGCCGGCAGATTGTCTTCAAATATTGCTCGACATTCGACTCGACGAAGGAAGGCAACATAGGACCGGTTGGCGAAGCGCTCGCGGCTGCCTTGAGCTCAAAAGGTGTCGTCGCTTGCCCGGCATTCCCCGGTGCCGGACGCACGGTCTACATGGGGCATTTGTTTGTCCAGGATCGATTGCTGAGCGAGTCTGGCCTTCAGAACCATCCGCTGACACCAATGACAGATCCCGACATCCGGCGCTGGCTCGGCTACCAGACCAAATCTCCGGTAGGCCTGGTGCCTGCCCGGATCGTTCGGCAAGGTGAAACCGCCATCAAAGCCACTCTCGCGGAAGCTGAAGAGACGATGGTCATTGTCGATGCCACCTCGGACGATGAGCTGGCAGCCATCGGGGCCGCGGTTGCTGACCACAAGCTGGTGACCGGCGGCTCGGGTATCGCCATCGGTCTGCCTGCGAATTTCATCAAGCAAGGACTGGCCACGGGAACTCATGAAACGACTATAGGAACGACCGGCCCCGAGGCTATCCTGGCAGGAAGCTGCTCGGGCGCCACCCGAGGCCAGATCGATCTTCACAGGATCGACCACCCAACGTTTCCGATCGATGTCGACAAGGTCATGAGCGGCGAAACGACGGCAGACGACATCGTCAGCTTTGTCCGGGCCAATCAAGGAAAGGCACCGCTCGTCTACTCTTCCGGCATACCGGAGGATGTTCGCCAAATGCAGGACAAATATGGCCGGGATGAAGTCGCTCACAAGCTCGACGGATTATTTGCCGAGACCGCGCGGAAACTGGTTGCTGCCGGCGTCACGAGGCTCGTCGTGGCCGGCGGCGAAACGTCAGGTGCCGTTGTCTCCGCTCTCGATCTCGGCGCGCTGACCATCGGTCAGGAGATCGATCCCGGCGTTCCCGTCCTGCTCTCACATGGAGAAAAGCCAATCGCGCTTGCGCTCAAATCCGGAAACTTCGGGGCTCGAGATTTCTTCGCGAAAGCACTTGAAAGACTGACGTCACGATGAGCAGCGAAACCAAAATCCGCGACGAGATCGTCCGTCTCTCCCATTCGCTTTTCGAACGCGGCTACTCGGTGGGAACCGCTGGCAATATCAGTGCTGCCGTCGACGACGGCATCCTCATGACGCCGACGAACTCCTCGCTCGGCTTTCTCGATCCTGCCCGGATCAGCAAGGTCAGCAGAGACGGGAAGCACCTTTCGGGCGATAAGCCTTCGAAAGAGATTTTCCTTCACAATGCGTTCTACGAGACCCGGCGGCAAACCGGTGCAGTGGTTCATTTGCATTCAACCTTTGCCACTGCGCTCTCATGCCTAACCGACGTTGATCCGGATGACTGTATCCCTCCGCTGACGCCTTACGTCGTAATGCGCGTCGGCCAGGTGAAGCTGGTTCCTTATGTCCGCCCTGGCGACGAGAGGGCAGGCGACCTCATCCGCGAGCTGGGCGGTCGCTACGCGGCGGTATTGCTGGCAAACCACGGTCCGGTCGTGACGGGCAGGGACATCGGCTCGGCCGTCCATGCAGCCGAAGAGCTGGAGGAAACCGCCAAGCTGCTGGTCCTTCTTCGAGGCGCACCCGTACGGATGCTGACGCAGGAGAATGTCGCCGAACTGAAAACCGTGTTCGGTGCTTATTGATGCGCCGACCATGCCGCCGCCCTTTTCGGAAGGAGTCGCCAGTCCCTGATGATAGCCGACGATATGCTCGCCCTAAGGCCCCTTAACCTTCATTGGCGCGTCGGCATACTGACCGGTCGGCCGGCGAGATGGACCATTTCACGTCTTACATCTACTTGAGGCAAGGGAGGTAACAGTGCTCACCTCGATCAATCCGGCAACGGGAAAAGAGATCGCAAATTTCGAATTGCACAGCGATGAGTATGTCGACGCGGCGCTTACCGCCGCCGCCGACGCTCAACGAAAGTGGCGCCGAGTGCCCATCGATGAACGTGCGGCCCTTCTGACCCGAATGGCGGCGGCTCTCAGGAAAGGCAAATTGACCTATGCTGAGATGATCACCCGCGAAATGGGCAAGCCCATCGCAGAGGCTGAGGCAGAAATCGAGAAATGCGCTTATAATTGCGACTTCTATGCCGAGCATGCCGCTCGGTATCTCGATGACGAAGCCGTCGCATCCAACGCAGCGGAAAGCATGGTGGTCTTCGATCCGCTCGGTGTGGTGCTTGCGATCATGCCTTGGAATTATCCTTTCTGGCAGTTTTTCCGGTTTGCAGCTCCCGCATTTGCAGCTGGCAACGGAGCAATCCTCAAGCACGCCAACAATGTCCCTGAATGTGCGCTCGCCGTCGAGGCCATCATGAGGGAGGCGGGCTGCCCGGAAGGACTTTTCCGGACTCTTCTCATCGATGCGTCGAAGGTGGCAGGGCTCATCGCCGATGACAGAATCGCTGCGGTTACGCTGACCGGATCGACAGAGGTCGGCGCGATCGTCGCCGGCCAAGCTGGCAAGGCGCTGAAGAAACAGGTGCTGGAACTGGGCGGCTCCGATCCATTCATCGTACTTGCTGATGCCGATCTGGAACAGGCGGCAGCCGTTGCCGTGAAGGCTCGGTACATCAACGTCGGCCAATCATGTGTGAATGCCAAGCGCTTCATCGTCGAAGAAGCCGTGGCAGACCGGTTTGTCGAACTCTTTTGCGAGGGTGTTGCCAAGCTGAAGATCGGCGATCCGTTGGAACGTGCAACCAATATCGGTCCAATGGCCCGAGCAAACCTCCTTTCTGGTCTTCATGCCCAGGTCGAGAAGACGGTAGCGGCAGGCGCGACGATCCGTGCCGGCGGCAAGCCTGTCGGTGGCGACGGCTTTTACTATCCCCCAACGGTACTTGATCATGTCTCCCCGAACATGGTGGCATTTTGCGAAGAAACCTTCGGACCTGTGGCAGCGATCATAAGGGCAAAGGATGCCGACGAAGCAATTCGGCTCGCAAACCAAACCGAATTCGGTCTGGGATCAGCGCTCTGGTCGCGCGATCTCGTCAAGGCAAAGCGCCTGGCCCGGCAGATTGATGCCGGTGCCGTGTTCATCAACGGTATGGTTGCGTCGGACCCCCGTTACCCCTTCGGCGGCATCAAGCGCTCCGGCTATGGCCGGGAACTCGGCATCTACGGAATCCGGGAGTTTGTGAACATCAAGACCGTTTGGGTTGGCCCGGCAAAAGCCTGAGCGAGAGGAGATAAAGTGATGAAGGCGGCAATTCTTCGTCCCAAGGAGCTGAAGACAAACGATCGCGGCGGCGGAGCCAGAACGACGCCGCTCGTTACCCGCAAATGCGGGTCGACGAGTATGATCAACGGCATAACGGCCTTCGACCCGGGCGCTTCGATCGGTCTTCACAAGCATAATTGCGAGGAAAGCGTCATGGTCTTGGATGGCGAAGCAATCGCTGAAATCGACGGGGTCGAGCATCGTTTGGGTGCAAACGACACCACCTGGATTCCTGCGAACGTCCCTCATCGGTTCATCAACGCGTCCGATAGCCAGCCGATGCGCATCTTCTGGGTGTATGCGTCGATCGATGCGACCCGCACGATGATGGCAACGGGTGAAGAGCGGGCAATCGATGCCGAACACAACGATCCGAAGGGCGCGAAGTGATGCCTATCGAAGTTTGCCCAAACATGCCGGCTGGGGAAGGCCGCCTTTCGCAATTCATGGATAAGAGAGGGGCCGCAGCCGCGAAGGACGGTTTGCTATGTTCTTGATACGGTGATCGGAAACTTCCTGCCACTGTGTAAAATTGATTTTGAGTACCCTGCTGGAAGATTGTGAATTCGAGGGAAACCTGCGAACATAAAAGCAGTTTCTTTTCTGGCGGTTCCCTTATGGACAAAAAAACCGATGCGATCGATGTTGAGGTTGGATTACGCATCCGATTGCGCCGGGAGGAATTGTCAATTGCGCAGAATGTATTGGCCGAGAAGCTTCGCATAAGCCCTCAACAGCTCGATAAATACGAATGCGGCGTCGAAAAAATCAGCGCTGGCCGCCTTCTGCGCATTTCAGAAATCCTTGATGTACCGGTCATGTTTTTCTTCGAAAGCGCATCGGACGACGCCTTTCCCTCCAAGGAGGCGCTAGCTGATTTTCGACTTGCGAAGCATCACAAGGCCGTTCTGCGAACAGCCTTATCCGGGATCGAGGACAAGCGGTTGCGGGCGAAGATCCTCGCTTTTGTGCAATCATCCGAACCCGACAACGAACGCTGACCCGGCAAGATGACATTTCACTTAACGACACTCGGCAGTTGCGCCCTTTATGATGAGAAGGGCGATCGCGTGAACGTGCCGAGACAGGCGCTGCTCATGCTGGCCTACCTCTACGATTGCCGACAGTCGATGCCAAGGAAAGATCTGGCGGCTTTTCTTTGGCCCAGCAATATTCAGGCCGCCGGCGCCAATTTGAGATCGACCCTGCTGCGTTTGGCGACTGCAACGTCCCAATCCCCCAAACCGTTGATCAGCGGCATCACGACGAACATCACCTTGAACTTCGACGCGTTGCATTGCGATCTGGATACCATTGAAAATACGGCCGACATCGCCAAGCTGAGCGCGCTCGCCGATGCCGTCGCCAAGAAGTTTCTACCGGCTTATGGCAACGGCTCCGGAGCTGTGGCTGTCTGGGTACGCGATGTTCGCGCACGGTTTGCACGGGAGCTACGAGCAGAATTCTTCAAGGCGATGGGCCAAGCTTCCTCGACCCAAAATCGCGGCGAATTGAAGCGTGCGGCCATGCTTCTGCTGGACTGGGACCAGACCGATGATGAAGTCAGGGTCGCGCTCGGCGAGAAAATCACGTCTTACAGTCAGTTGATTGGCGAAACGAGAGATCCGAATTCAGGCCCATCGGCGCTGGATATGATTTCGATCGCCGACAACAGAGTGCCACGTATCGCTCTGCTTCCTCCCGAGACCCTGGAGGATTCGGAGCGTGCCGGATCGGTCGCCAATGCAGTCATCGAAGACCTGACGATCAGTCTTTGTGTCGATCGAAGCGTATCCGTAGTTGCGCCCTATACGGCCGAACAGATTCGCTCCTCAAACGACAAGGCAGGACTTCTCAAGCAACATAATGTCGTCTACGCGCTCGATACGAAGAGGACGGGCGACAGTCTTTTTGCGCAGCTGATTTTCATGCCGCGCGACGAAATTGTCTGGGCGACGCGTGTGCAGCTGGACAACGCGGCCATAACGGAGCACCGCAACGTGATCGCCACCGCGATCCAGAACTCCATCATCGAGCGCGTGGGTGCCTTCCACCACATAGTTTCTGACTTCAGCTGCAAGCCCGAAGCTTATTTCGCCTATCTTGAGGGTGTGCAATGCCTTTCCCGCTTGAGCCTTCAGAACGTCCGCCGCGCGCGCAAACATTTCAAGGAAGCTCTCGAGCACGAGCGGGGTTTTGCGGCGGCACTTGCCGGCATTGCCAGAACCTTGACGATGGAATGGGTTTTGACGGCCCGCGGCGACGGTGACCTGCTGCAGCAGGCGGAAAAAATGGCGGCCGAGGCGATCAGCGATGACAATCAGTTCGCCGGAGGCTTCAAGGAAATCGGCGTTGCCCGGCTCTATCGTGGAAATATCGACGGCAGCCTCGAGGCCCTGTCGAATGCCGAGGACCTGAGCCCGCACTATGCGGACGTCATTTGCAGCCATGCCGACAGTCTCACCCATGGCGCCAATCCGAAAGCGGCGCTGGTGAAAGTTGCAACGGCTCTTGATCTCAATCCGCTCGCTCCGGACTACTACTATTGGACGGCAGCAGGAGCCAGCTATTTTCTTGGGGAATATACCGAAGCATTGGCCTACCTGGACAGGATGAGAGATCCAGGGCCGGCAAGCAGGCTTGCCGCTGCAAGCTGGGCGATGCTGGGGGATCTTGCCAAGGCCAAGACCTATCGTCTGCGTGCCTTGCGGGACAACCCGAATTTCGATCTTGAAGTATGGCTCTCGATGATTCCAAATAAGGAAAAGTGGCAGACGGAGCATTACAGGGAAGGCCTACTGAAGGCCGGTTTTTGAGAGGAAGAAATTATGGCAGGTGCAGTTTTGATTGGGATCAAGGGCGAAAAGGGTCTTTGGTTAGCTGACCTCGAAAAGGGGACTGTCGTTCGATACACGCAGCCGCTCTCGGGCGATCTAGCGAAGGCTGAATCCTGGCGAGCGAAAGGGGTCAAAGTGGAAAAAGGTGTCGATTTCGCTGTGGCGTTAGGATCGGCAGGCTCTGCAGCGTCGGGCCTCTATGAGGGCTAGGTACTCGTTCACCGGTGTCAAACAACTTTAGAGCGTGCCCTCCTGGCGAAACCCTTTCCAGGGTTTCGCCCCACATGGCGCGGCTTGGCATAACCCGTGTTGGTCGCCAGACCGAGCTCGATCGAATAGGCATTCCCGTTTGGTGCGCCTACGCCCCGAACTCCAAGGCGATCGTTATCGCCCAGGGCAAGGGTCTGGACGACATTTCCGCGAAGACATCCGCGGTGATGGAAGCGGTCGAGCGATCGGTCGCGACCCGGCCTGACTGTTCGGCGTTGATGGCAAGCCAGGATGATCTCGCTTCCAGCGGCCATGCGATGGATTGCCTGGATGAACTGCTGGCGATTGGCGCGCAACCGGTTGAGACCACGGAGCAGATCAGATGGTCTCAAGCCCACGATCTGGCGAAGAACGCCTCGATATTCGTACCTTTCGAGGCAATTCATCTTGACCGAACGCATGTCAGCTCACGATTTTGGGTATCATCGGACGGATTGGCGTCGGGAAACAATTGGCACGAAGCGGTCCTGCATGGGTTGCTGGAACGGATAGAGCGAGATGCTTGCGCCCTCTGGGATATTGGCGACCCGGCGTGTCGGCATGAACGCCGGATAGATCCGCATAGCATCCAAGATGAGGATATTCGCGAGATGCTGGAGAAGATTTTCTCCGCGGACTTCGATCTCGCCCTTTTCGATGTGACAAGCGATCTAGCCGTTGCCTCCGTCGTTGCGCTGCTGCGACCGAAGGGCGATGACAGCTCGCTCAGATATGTCGATTTGACCATGGGGGCAGGGGCGTCCCTGTCTCCCAATGTGGCCGCCGCCCGGGCAATTTCCGAGGCCGTACAATCTCGGATGACATTCATCGCCGGTGCGAGAGATGACCTTATCCCGGAGCTGTTCTCACGTCACGCCGACCCCAGCCACCTGCAGTCGTTCCGGGCTCCATGCGCGACGAACCTGAACGAACTGCCGATGATGTCGGCCAAGTCTACGCAGGATGCGCTCGACCGCCTTGTCGACAATCTAGTGAGACGCGGCATCAACCGGCTTTATGCAATCGAGCTGGCACCCGAATGGTTGCCGGCATCGGTCGCAAAGGTTTTCGCTCCGCAGCTCGAACATCCGGACGGGGATCGCCGAATTCGTCTCGGCGGCCGCGCATTGTCGAAGGGCTTCCTGTGAAAGTGATCTTCGTCGGTCCGAGCCTGCCCGATGCCGCAGCGCAAGTCGACGGCACGATGGTCATACGACCGCCGGCGTGCCAAGGCGACGTCGTTAGAGCGCTTGAGGATGGCGCGGTTGCCATCGGCCTTATCGACGGCCAGTTCGAGTTCGTCGCGCCGGTCTGGCACAAGGAGTTGCTCTTTGCCCTATCCCGAGGCGTTCCCGTATTTGGGGCAGCCAGCATGGGAGCACTCCGCGCGGTAGAGTGTCAGGCTTTCGGCATGGTCGGTGTTGGCAGGATATTCGGTGACTATGCCTCCGGGCTCCGGGAGGAGGATGCGGATGTCGCTCTCCTTCATGGCCCGGCGGAATTGGGCTATCCCGCTTTGTCGGTGCCACTGGTCAATGTCGATGCGACACTCGAGACTGCAATTGACCAAGCTCTTATCGATAGGGAAGACGCTCTGCGGCTCTCCCAGGCGGCACGGCGTGTATTTTTCAAGGACCGAACCTGGAGACGTGTTGCCGAAGCCGCTGATATGGACATGGGCCAGGTGAGGGCTCTCGTCGCAAAAGCATGGACCGACCAGAAGCGTAAGGATGCCATGGAGCTTATACGTGCAATTGCCGAGGCACCGTTGCAGGCACATATGACGGACTGGTCTTTCAATGCAACTCCGCTGTGGCGCAAACTGTTCCCACAATTTTACCGCACGTAATTGATTCCAAAATACAGTCCCTGCGTGTGCAACGCTTTTGTAACGCATCATGTCAAGCGAAATATGCCAATCTCCCCCAATGAAATCTTTTGTTGGGGCTTTAAAGGTGACCGATTTTGAAGGACAGGAACGTCAGGGAGAGATCTTGGCGCTTGCAAAAATGATGCAATATGCCGGAGGAATCGCAAGTGAGCTCGATGCATCGCAGGCCGTATTCCTTATAAAAGCAGCACAAGCTGCTCTTCTTTCGCTTCTAGAAGCCGAGTTCCCGATGCTGTCCGGCGAGCATCTGAACGGGCTTGTCAGCGACGCACATGGTCACTGCTAGCGAGTTCCGGTCCTTCTCTTATCATCGATCGATACATTCACCCGATGTCGCGCCGACACATAGAAACTTCAAGAGATCCAGCTTGCTTAGAAGAGTACTAAACAGAGTGGGGTGGTCCGTGAATAAAGTAAGCTCCACCGATACGGCAGGCATCGTCGCGGATTTCAAAGAACCTCAAGGGAATATGAGGTTTGAGCTTGTAATATTTGGAGCAATCATCGTTGCATGGCTTGCGATTGCCTACACTATCTGCCGCTCGCTGAACTGGTTCTGATCTCTGACTGTGAGCAGTCATCGTGAAATGACCCGGATCACGCCTGCAAGACAATCGTTTATCGTGCCGATCGGCATCGCAACCCCATGCTGCTTCATACTGCCGAGTGTACTGGCTTGCCCGCAAACTCTATAGGCGCAGGCAACGGCAGAAAGAATCGAGGAGAACTCGCCCGGCATAGGCAGCCTCTGCTGATGCGGGGCTTTCGTGGGGTTGCCAGCAGTCTCACGGTGGAGACGATCATGGAAAGGTTTAAACGCCTCGCACAAGGCGCTTTGTCGCAAAGCGAGCTCGAAGTCATAAAGCGAGTATTCGACTTAGCTACGAGACAGAGCTGGTTCGATGATACTCAATATAGCCGAGAGGGCTTTGCTGTCGCGCTGATCGACCTGTTTCGATGCGGAATGGTCAATCCGACGCAGCTGGAAAGGATCGCGTTGTTTTGGGCATTGAGCGACTTTTCCCAGACCATGTCGGGTACCCAACGGGCCAAACTGAGATCACTCTACAGCCGATGCGAGGTGGAGAGTTAGGCTTTCTATTGAACGGAGCCGAACCTTCGATATCCAGGCTTGGCAAGCGATATCAAAGCTGCAGCTTTCCCAGGATGCTTGCACCGGCAACTTTAGTAGTTGACCGAAGCCGGCATCCAAATGCCCCCTTTTGCATGGAACAACTGCCGCTACTTTTGGTCGAAGAGATCGCCGCAGGTCTCACAGGCAAAGTACATCTCCTGCTTTTTGCATTGAACACGGCCCGTAGCACCCGCCCGGATGTTCCAATCGCAGATTTTCCCGTCCCACTTTAAGGTGCCTTCAACGTAACAGGGAGCGAGATCATAATCGTCGTGAAGGATTTGGGCATTGATCCGTTTTGCGCGCTTGAAGAATTCCTGAGCCTTTGCAGGGGATAAGGCAACATCGGATACGCGACACCGATCTGGCTCTTCGGAACGAAAGGCAACGATCTTCAGATCGGCAATCTGTTCGCAATATGCCGCAGCAGACGAATAGAGCAAGGCGACAGCAGCCAGGATAATAGTTCGGCTATTCATTTGCTTGTTTCGCAATCGCGCCATCCGATTTTTACCAATGTGCATGGGCTATCAATTGGGCTTTGGCTGTCCGGCGTCAACGTGAGTGATGAGCCATTTCGACATCGTTTCAAACAAGATCTTCAAGAGATGACGGTTGACGAGTCTTTCCCTAGCGCTCTGAGACAGTCTCGCTGTGATTTTTCAAGCTCGGTGTGCAGGGTGCGGAACGGTTTTGCCGGCATGGGCGATCAGACTATCGGGCGAACAATAGGCCGGGATATTCTCCGACGGCCCGATAAATACGACGTCCGGATAGATATGCAACCGTGGCAACAGACGTTCCAGCAGTCTTTTGCAAGCCGATGCGTTGACGTCCTCTTCGCCGGTCAATCTGCCAACCATGCGCATGAACCAGCCATCATAGGCCTCGATATAAAGGATCCAGCGGGGCGTGTCCGGCGCATTCGCCGGCGTGTCACGGCAAAGCCAAACGGAACGCGCATGGGCAAAGAGCGGCTGCAGTACACCGTGCAGCAGCGCGACTTCAGACGCCTCCATCCCATGCGGAAAATGATCTTTGGGTGCGGACCGCCCGTCATCCTGACCGGTCCACAATTCGTCGGCGACATGCCGATGGTATTCCGCCGTCACCTTGTCACGCGCTTGCAAGCAAAGTTCGCAAAGACGGCGATGAGCGGCATAGGCTGAGGCGGGCGAGTTCTCACCGATGCGGCGCCACAGAGCTATCGCTTCGCGAACGTCGCCATTCCGCTCCAAATCGTTGGCTCTTAGCTGAAGAAGCATGGGATCATCGGGTGAATGCTGCAATCCCTGCGCAATTGCCTCCTGACGCAAGGGGCTTTCTGGATCAAATTTTTCCACCAGTTGCGCCAGAAATAACCAGTCCCGTTCATCAAAGGCCTGCTGCTTGCGACGGTGCAGCAAGTTTGCGAATTCATTGCATTGATGCGTATGCCAGCGCTCTGCATCCCGCCAGGCTTGCGCAGCATTCTCGCGCCAGTTGGTGTCGAGTTGCGCAGCTATGCCGGACGCTTCCTTTCCCAGCCAATCCGTGGCCGCCGCTGCTTTCTCAAGGCGCCAGGGCAGGCGATCGGGAAGGGGAGCTTTCGGATCGACCCCCGTCGATGCGACGCGCTCGAAAAATGCGGGATGCGTGCTGCGGGGATCCGGGCTCCGACATAGAGCTTCATGCAGCCAGACCGTCGCCTGTGCGCCATCGCGCGGACGGCTCTCCGCCGGTTCCGCCAGAAGCTGCGTAAACGGCTGCACCTGCGCAAGCTCCTGCCCGCCGGCTCGCGCGAATATGCCCGGCCAGAACCGGTCGGAGAGGGCTTTGTGCCTCAGAGCCAGTGCGAATTCGGCTTCCAGTGCGAGATCGGCGCCACATACTTGAATGGCCTGCACATCCGCAAACATCTCGCAACGGCGCGAGAACTCCAGCGTTTCTCGCATCATGCGTGGCACATACCAGGATAGAAACAGCCTGAGCGGCGCGGTGATCAGGCGATGGTTGCGCTCATGCAGCTCACTCAACGCCGCCCAGCGCTGGCGCGCCAGATAGGCCCAGCGGGCGAAATGACCATGCTGGCGGGAGATATGGGCGTATTCGTGGGCGATAACCACTGCGGCCTGATCCTTGGTCAAGAGAGCAAGGAGTGGCAGGCCGAGCACGAGAATATGTCTCGACGGACCGGACCGCGACGCGGTCTGGTAGATGGATGCATTGAGGTCGCCATTGATGTAGACCGCCGTGAAGGCCGGCGCATCGCAGGCGAGGCGCAACCGTTCAAGGTCAACGGCAAGGGCCGGAACCTTGCCGGGATCCAGCAATATTCCATTCGAAACCGGCGGTGGCGGCGGCACGGCGCGAGCGCGCAGGACCATCAACCCATAGAAAAACCATGACAGCGACGGCAAGGCGAGCAGCGCCAGCAGTAGCGGCGAGGACAGAAAGAAAATCAACAGAAGAGGCGAGACAACCAGCAACACACCGGCCGAGAGCAGAAGGGCATCGCCGAAAGCAAGCCAGATCAGAGCTCGCCATCTGCCGTCCTGCGGTGCCGGGAGAAAATTGCTCATCGCGGCGCTTACTTCGGGGGCAGATGCTCTTTTGAGAGCTTCTTCCCAAGGAAGAAGGCTCGCAGTGCCCGTGCAGCCATTTGCCATCCGGTCGATCCATAGACCTGCGTTTCCATCCATTCCATCGTCGAATGATCCGGGAAAAGCTGCTTGAAGCGATCAAACCATTGCATGGCGATGAACTCGCTTTTGGGAACGCCGTCGCCATATTTGTAGGCCAAAACGACCTCGCCATATGCGTCGCCGGCGAGTTGGTCGTCCTCATGGGCAATGAAAGACTTCATGTGAGCGACGGCCCGTTGCTTTTCGTCCTCGGTTCCGTGCCGGCGATCGACGCTTGCGAGCCGGATGATGGCAGGGCCTACGCCACCTTCCATCGCCCGGAAATAATAACCACGAACCCGCTCATAATTTTCGCGGATCGTCAGATCGATTTTGTGAACCTTTTCGAGGCGCCAGGCATAGTTGAACATGGAGACAGGCTCACCTTCTTCGACCGAGCGTTCGAGCCAGTGATGCGCTTGCTTGTCGTCAAGAAAATGGGGCTCCGTATCCGGTCGGTAGCCCGTTGTAATGTCGTACATGCTTGCCGCTGCCGAATAGACGCGTCTCTCGGCAAATTCGCGCGTGAGATAGGCCGACTCCTCCTGGAAGCCTCCGTCCCATATCATGCGGCAGGCATGCATCGGCGTGAACTCGTCAGGTTCGTAGAATGGTGCGAGCTCGGCCGCCCGGTCGATCAATCGCGTGGCGACGGCCGGATCGGCCTCGATCCCCCACATGCCGAACTGCCAGGCGAAGGCCGCCATTGTGAGCATTGTCGGCTCATCGAAACGGCGTGCGGCGGTTTGCAGCACACTTGCATAGGCGCCTTCATCATCCTCGAAATGCTGGATCAGCATCAGGTTGGTGAAATCCCGGAACGCGCCGTCCACTCCCGGATAGGTTCGCGGCGGCTTGCAATAGCGTATGGCTTCGACATGACGCTGATGTGCGAGCTTCCGGTCGGCAAGCGAGTAATGGGTGAAATTGGCGTATTGTCCGAGAGAAATGAAACGCAGGGAATCGGAGAGATCCCGCGCCAGCCAATTCTTGAAAATCTTCTCGCAGGCAGCGATCTCACGCGCGTCGCCTGGCTGTGGATACTCAGGAAGCGTCAATGCATCGTGAATGCCGGGCCAGCGGACGGAATTGCGCTCTTGCTCGTTCAATTGCGCACATAAGGGGCCGGTGGCGAATTTTTCGACCTCGCCCTCCGAGCCGCCCCATCTCGGGCTCAGATACTGTGCGTAGCCTGCCAGGATATCCGGCCATCGTGGCCTGAGCGAAAGACAATAACGCAGCCAGTAGTAGCCGGGATTTTCGATGTCTCCCTCATGCACGGGCGGAAGAGAGGAGGGAAGTGCCGCAGTGACGATGCCGGGCGGCTTCAATGCATATCTGGCGAGCTGGGCGCATGCCGCTTCATAAAGGTCAGGATCGAACTCGTCGCGCTGCATGGTTTTTTCAAGCGGCGTCCCGCGAAACAGAGCATCGACGAAATCCGGCTGGCCAAGATACTGACAAATCTGCATCATGGTTTCAGCGGCAAGTGCCGGACGCTGCGAGAGTCCCAATGCCTTCAGCAGATGCTCGGCCGCGGTGACGCAAGCCATGTGGGCCGCCACCCATTGATCCTCACCAACGTCCGATGCCCAGGCCGCCGTGCGGATATCGCCGGCCCGACGAAAATAATGGTGACCGAGAATATAGCGCGCATGATAGGAATCTGGATGGGACTTGGCCCAGTCGTTCAGCAATTCAAGCCGCCGGGCCGCGTCCACACTTGCATGGTCAAACAGGCCGGAACTGGTTGCAAGATAAAGATAGCGATCATCGGGTGCATCGCCGATCTGCCACCATGCGGCTTCAAGCGCGGCCACTATGCGCTCAACCTCATCGAAGCGCCGCTCAAGCATTGCCTTTCGCAGTTCTTCCTGCTGGCGGAACCGGATCCATTGCGGGTCATCCAGCGGCAAGGGGGACGAGCTTGTGGGACTGTGCATGCGCGGTTCCTTAATGCGTCTAGCGCGGGTCGATTCCAATTCGGCCCAACGGGGTCCCGTCGGAAACCATATCCATGGCCTGATCCGAATCCGGGCCATACGCGCCTGATGTGTAACGCGAATGCATCACGCATTTCAACCATCGGCCGTATTGTCGAAAAAGATAGCGAATGAAATGGTCTCATCGTTCCAGAATGGTAGAGGGCTGGTTCGCTATTTTGATGTGAGATACCTCATGCCATCGAGGATGAAGCATCTGTTGCATCGCTCCGCAGCGCCATGACGCGTATTGCGGTGCTACAGCGTTTTGCTCGTAGGCCAGACCGTCAATGTTTGCGGTAGATGCCCCGAAAGGTCACGCCGTCGGCAAAAAAGCAAGAACCCGTCTGCGACACACGCCAGGTCTTTGCATCGAGGCGATTGAGGCCGATCTTACACTTGTCTCTGGAAAGCTCGGCATGTTCTTTCGTTAGTGGAACGGCACCAATCATGCTATCCGTATTGATGTCGCCGACGCCCGGGCCGAAGTACATCGAATCGAGGCCAACTGCGACGAGGCCATCGACCGGGCCGAAGATCGAAAGGCGGCTCTTGTTGCCGTCGGTACGTTTCGAGGTAAAATGCGTCGATGCGCTTTCCACGCCCTTGGTATACAGGAGAAAGTCGACCTGATCCTCATCGGCCAGGCGGATGCAGGTGGCATCGCCGCAGGACTGTACCTTCGCAATCCAGCGCTGCTGCTGCTCGCGGATCTTGTCTGCATCGTCGCTCTTCAGGGCAGAGGCATAGAGAGCGCCCATCATCTTGTCCTGTACGAGGAGCGATTTGTCACCACACATCATGTGATCACTTGCCGAAACAGGCTTGGCGCAGTCGATGCCGGCGGCTTCGGCGGGCGGCGCTATCCCGCCGATCATGATCATTGCCAGGGCGGATAGCGAGATCCTCATGGGATAGCTCCATTCTTCCGATGCTCCAGCTAACTATGCGTGGGAGAAGTTTCGTCAAGGTCATTCCGCTGCCGCGACAAATGATGACCATGACTTGGTCCTTGGAAGAATGGCATCAGCAGAGAAGATCATGACGAGGGACTGAAATCGACCCTCGAAAATCTGGCCAACCATCTGGAATAAAAGCGAAAGATATCGATCTTGTTGCCGAGCGGATGTTGGGTTTAGTTCCATAATGTATGTTATCTGATTTTTTCAGCCAGGAGGGCAGATTCCAATTTCAAATACAACGAAGCCAATAATGGCCATAATTTCAAGAGGATGGAATGGCTCGCTCTTTTGTGCAGTTGAATATGGACAAGCGTCGCGTCATTGCGCGGATGCATCAGAAGAAGATCAGTCAGGCGGAAATCGGCTTCAGCGTGGTCGCATCGCGGAAGCCGATCGTGGCACACTCTTCCTGGATGAGATCGATAGGATGCCCCTGCTCTGCAGGGAAAGCTGTTGCGGGTCGTCGAGGAGCGCGAGGTGCCCTCCGCGTCTGGTGAGCCACGCATCATCGATTTGCGAATCGTCGCTGCCGCGAAGGATCACCTTGCCGGCGCCGGCACGAACGGGCGCTTTCGTTCCGACCTCCTCTACAGGCTGCAGACGGTGCGGCCGCGAATTCCGCCCTTACGGGAGCGACGCGCGGATGTCAGCTTGCTCTTTGCCTGCTTCCTCGGCGAAGCCGCCAGGCAATTCGGGCGCCCGCGCCCACTCATCAACGCAGCGATCAAGGCGCGGCCGATGTCGGATAGCTGGACAGGCAACGTTCGCGAGCTGCGCAGCTTCGCTACCCAGATCGTGCTCGGTGTGGGGCTAGCCGACAGGTATGAAGGCGACCAGCTCTCGCTATCCGAGCAGATGGATCGCTTCGTGATCGGCATCATACAAGCAGCGCTCAACTCCACCCAAGGCGACATGGGAGAAGCTGCCGCGACGAAGACTCTATGCCCGATTGCAGCGCTATGGCATCGACGACGCGTCCTTCAGGGGGCGCCGCTGATAGAGTTGTCACCTCCATCTGATTGCCAGACTCATGATGCAATGATTTCGGATAGTCCGCGATTATAAGAATCGCACGGGCTCCGCAGCAGCACCGACCACGGAGCATGGCGTTGCCGGGAGGGGAATATTTACAGTGAGGTCGGCACGTCACCGTGATCGACCCGGCGCGAGAATTCCGTATCGATGCCCTGCGCGAGTTTGCCGGCCTGACCGATCCAGTCTTCACGTTCAATACGTCTGGGAAAGGCCATGTAACTGCCGACCCACTCGGCATTTTCATGTGTCCAGGTCGCGATCTGACGGAAGGTCCAGATACCGAGCTCGTTGAGCTTTTCCTCGTTGGCATGACCGATGCCGGAAATACGCTTCAGATTATCCGGAGCGACGCTGGGTCTTGCAACGCTCGGCGGACGTTTGCCGGGATGGCCGTCATTGCCAATGGGAGAGGCTGCTGGCAGCGACGTACCGGGGGCGGCTTCTGTTGCGCTCTGTGATTCCGATGCGGGTGCCGACACCGCACTTGGTACCGATGCAGTGGCGACCGATGAGGACGTCAAGTCGTCTGATGACGTGGGCACTTCGCCGAGCTCGACCCGATGTGAGAATTCGGTTTCCAGTCCTTTTGCCAGTTGCCCTGCCTGACCGATCCAGTCCTCGCGCTCGATGCGTCCCGGGAAAGCCATGTAACTGCCGACCCATTCGGCGTTTTCATGCGTCCAGGCCGCAATCTGGCCGAAGGTCCAGATGCCGAGCTCGTTGAGCTTCTCCTCATTGACGTGGCCGATGCCGGAAATGCGCTTCAGATCGTCCGGCACGATGCTGGCCTTTGCCGCAGCCGGGGGGCGTTTGCCGGGATGCTCATGCTCGCCAGAAACAGGGCCGGGCACCACGGAGGCCGATACGGGCGCCGCAACCGGCGAAGCCGCAGAAACCGGTGCGACGGGGACCAGTGTTGGCGCAGGCGCGGGTGTCGCAACCGTCGCCAGGGACGGTGCACGCGTTGGAGCTGGTGACGGCGCTGGAGTTGATACTGGTATTGGCGATGGCTGCGGCGCAGGCGCGCCGGTCGAAGCCGCCGCCGCTTTGTTGTCCGCAACGAGCGGCTGCGTCGCGCGCAAGCTTGCGAGCCAGCTACCGAGGAAGCAGCCGACGATATAGCTGCCAACGAAGAGCAATGCGGTCTCCAGATAATGACCCACCAGGCCCGGAAGCCACTGCAGCACAGCCACGACGAAGCCGACAACGAACAAGACGCACAACAGCTTGAACCAACCGGGCCAGGACTGCGGCCACCAGCCGCTGGCCGACCGCAGGAATGAGGTGAAACCGACGATGCCGCCGAGTACCAATGCGAGCAGCATCCACAACCAGTACGTTGACAACAGATAGGTCATTGCCGCTTCTCCTATTTGACAGAGAATTCGATACGCCGATTGAGTGCCTTGCCTTCCTCGGTATCATTGGAAGCGAGCGGGTGCGAGGAGCCGAAACCGATCGCAGTTAGTCGGCTCGCCTGCACGCCTGCATCGGTCAGATAGGTGACGACCGCCTTGGCACGCTGCTCGGAGAGGGCAATGTTCGCCTTCTCATCCCCGCTCGAATCCGTATGGCCCGCCACCTCGATGTTTGAGCCCGGGCAACGATTGATCGTAGCAACGATCGTGTCCAACAGACCGGACGATACAGGAGAGATCTGGGCCTTGCCCGTTTCGAAGTTGATCTTCGATTTGGTTACGATCCCGTTGAGCATCGATTGGCAATTGACAGCGTCGACGGCCGGGGCCGGCGCACTGACCGTGATCGTTGCAGGAGCCGCCTTGAAGCCGTCTGGAAGTGCGGCTGCAAATCCGCTTTGGACACTGTTCACGGCGCCATCATAGAGCGCCTCGCCCGAGAGCATTGCATTCGTGCCGGAGAGCGAAAATGTCCCCTTTCCGAGACGCGACAAGGCATTCAATCCTGCAAGCGCGGCGTTTGCAAAGCCGTTCGGTGCGCCGGGAGCAGCGGTCAGCTGATCATCGACGACGTCACCCGGAAAGAGGCTCTTGGCCGTAACCAGAATCTTGCCATGCGTATCAACGTCCGGATAGTTGCCCGAAAGGGTAAGCTTCTCGTTGTCCCTGGCAGCATCGAAACCGTAGGCCGTGGCGGGCGTGGCTACTGCAGTCGTTGCGGTAGCCGCAGCAGAGGTGGCCATCGAGGATGATCCCGCTGCGATGGCCGGAGTGTCCGTGGCGGGCGTTGCCGGCGCCATAGGCGCCGGTTTGGGTGCCGTAATGTCGGATTTGGCAAGCGTAAGGCCATCCGGCAGCGTTTTGAGCGCCGTGGTGATGGCGTTGTAGGCATCGCTTGTATCGGCATTGCCAGAAATCATCAGATCGGTATCGGACAACGAAGCGCTGCCCTTTGCCAGTTTGCCCAGTTGGTCGATGCCGAACTGCGCGGCGCCGGCATAGCTGGCCGGGGCACCGCTGGCATAGTGCATTTCATCCTTGACATCGGTCCCGGCGAAGGTCGCTTTCGCGGCGGCGACAATCTTGTCGCGCATGTCGGGGGTTGGAACGCTGCCGGACAGGACAACGCTCGGACCTTCATGGGATATGGCCCAGTTGAAGGGCTTGGCGACGTCGGGCTCCTTGGCGTCGACCAGAACCTTGCGCACCCCCCAAACCTGACCCACGGACGCAGCGACCTGGTTTGCAGCCTCCGGAGAAAATACCACCCCGGCGAGAGCGACGTCCCGGCCCGCCACACTGAACACCGGACTAAGAACAGCCGACCCCAGGGACGAGCCCGCCCTGTTGTTGAGATCGCTGTTGATGGACTTTCCGGTAATGACGGTGGCGAAGATCCAGAGAATCGCAAGCGGGATCAGGCCCCACCACCATTTCGAAGGCTGACTCATGACTACCTCCCGAAACCAGATCGCAATGATTTAATTATTTAGTGCGAATATACTTTAAAAGCTTATGGTTGCAACGAAAATGATCGCAGACGCCTAGTGCGCCATGACGGCCCTAAGCCGCACGCCGAATCTGCGGGATCACTGCAGATCAGTCCGCACACGTCACTAAGCGTGAAAGTCGTGGTTTCATAACTGTGTCATCGGGTCGAGATCATTGCTGTAATGGGGGACCGTCGAGAACGACTGTCTCGATCCAGCGACAATAACACCGCTTGACGACCTGATAATCGCTTTAGCATTCGGGCAAATCTCGCCAGTGCTCCCCGAACGGGCCATCCAGATCAGCCCGATGACCGGCGCGTCATCGGGCTGGTAGACTCGAAAGAGCATTTCGCCGTCATTACTCGGCAAGGTCAAAGGCCGCGCAACGAAGCCTTCTGTTTTGCTTCGCCCTAGATTTACTTCGGGGTCACGTCGAAGCCGAACCACTTCTGAGACAGTTTCGCGATCGTACCGTCGGCCTTTGCCGCTGCGATCGCATCGTTGAACATCGCCTTCAGTTGGGTGTCGTCCTTGCGCAGGCCGACGGAACTGCCGCGACCGAGAAGGCCGCCCTGGAAACGTGGGCCGGTCACGGTCATATCTTCATTGCCGGGCTTTGCCGCCGCCGTCGACAGATAGGCCATGGACGCCATGATGAGATCGACGCGACCGGCCTTCAGGTCGAGGTCGTGCTGCTCGGTCGTCTTATACTCGCGAATATCGGCAACGCCCTTCAGATACTTGTCGAGGAAGGTTGCCGCGATCGATGCCGTCTGAACGCCGATCGTCTTGCCTTTGAGCATCGGTTCAAGCTCCTTCACCGCCTTGGCAGCACCCGCCTCATCCGTGGCGAGAGAAAACACTTCGCCCTTCAAAGGAAGGCCGACGAGAGGAGAGTCCTTCAGCGTTGCAAAAGTCTGGCCGGTCGTGCCGTAGGAATCGCTGAAGGCAATCACTTCCTCGCGCTTGGCGGTTGCAGACATGCCCGAAATGATGGCGTCGAATTTACCGGCATTGAGCGCCGGGATCATGCCGTCGAAGGGCTGGATGACGGTCGTGCATTCGACCTTCATGTGATCGCAGAGATATTTGATCAGTTCGATCTCATATCCATCCAGGCTGCCGTCCGCCTTGGTGAAATTCCATGGACGGAAAGCGCCTTCCGTCGCGATCGTTACATGCGTCCACTTCCTGTCCTCCGCGCGCACGACACTCGTCGTGACGAGCGTCGCAACCATCATGATCGCAGTCAGAAGTCCGGTCAGGTATTTCATGATCGAGTTCCCCATTGTGATTGAGCTTGAAATTATTGGCTGATGAACTGGCGGAAGCGTTCGGACCGTGAACCGGCAAACACATCCTGCGGCCTGCCGTCTTCCTCGACGACGCCCTTGTGCAGGAAGATGACGCGGCTTGAGACATCGCGCGCAAAACCCATCTCATGGGTAACGACGAGCATGGTGCGTCCTTCCTCGGCGAGCGCGCGCATGACCCTCAGGACCTCACCCACAAGCTCGGGGTCGAGCGCCGATGTCGGCTCGTCGAACAGCATCACCTTCGGGTGCATGGCGAGAGCACGTGCGATGGCTGCGCGCTGTTGCTGGCCTCCCGACAAGTGAGCCGGGTAGAAATTGCGCTTGTCGGCGATGCCGACCTTGGCGAGCAGCGCTTCTGCTTCCTCGATGCATTCGGCACGCCCCCGGCCCTGGACATAAACAGGCGCCTCGATCACGTTCTCCAGCACCGTCTTGTGGGACCAGAGATTGAAGCTCTGGAACACCATACCAAGCCGGGAACGGATGCGATCGACCTGCCTTCCGTCAGACGGGCGATGGGTGCCGCGCGCGCTGCGCTGCATGCGGATCGTTTCGCCCGCCACGGTCACCTCACCGGAATCAGGCGTCTCCAGCAAATTGATGCATCGCAGGAACGTCGATTTTCCGGAACCCGACGATCCGAGAATCGAGACGACGTCGCCCTCCAGCGCATCGAGCGAGATACCCTTGAGCACCTCGACCGGCCCAAAGCTCTTGTGCATGTCGCGCACGCTGAGCGCGATCGGTGTGGCCGTCATTGCGGATCTCCTACGGGGGCCGCCACAGCGGCGGTATCGTGCGTCACCGGAACAGGCGGGCGCAGATGCGGGCTAAGCCGATATTCGGCAAGCTGGATGAGGCGTGTCAGCACGAAATTGATCGCGAGATAGATGGTGCCTGAGACGACGAAGACCTCGATGGCGCGGTAGGTCTCCGAAATGATCTTCGCCGCAACGCCTGTGACTTCCATCAGCGTGATGATCGAGGCAAGCGATGTCGCCTTCACCATCGAGATCATCTCGTTGCCATAGCCCGGCAGGGCCTGACGGATGGCAAGCGGCAGGATGATGCGCCGGAACATCACGAGACGATGCATACCGCAGGCGCGCGCAGCCTCCACCTGTCCGTGCGGGACGGACAGCAGGCCGCCGCGGATGATTTCGCTGGCATAGGCTGCAGTATTCAACGTCAGCGCCAGGACGGCGCACCAATAGGGATCGCGCAGGAACGGCCAAAAAATGCTGTGGCGGATGGCGGGGAACTGACCGAGGCCATAGTAGATCAGGAAGATCTGCACGAGCAGCGGCGTACCGCGAAAGACGAAGACATAAAGCCTGGCAAACCAGTCGAGGACGGTGAAACCCGACAGGCGAGCAAGCGCCAGGAGCAACGCCAGGATGGCGCCGAGGCAGATCGACGTTACCGCAAGTTCGATCGTCAACGGAATCGCCGCGACAAGGCTCACAAAAGTCTCTTCAAGGAACTGCCAATCCATCAGCGTTTCCTCACTCCGCGCGACAGATGCCGCTCGGCCTGCTGGATGATGAGGCTGGAAAAGGTCGAGATCATCAGATAGATCACCCCTGCGATCAGGTAGAAATCGAACGGCAGTCCCGTGGAACCTGCGCCGACCTGCGCCTGGCGCAGTAATTCGGCAACGCCGGTGATCGAGACCAGCGCCGACTCCTTGAGGACGACCTGCCAGACGTTGCCGAGCCCCGGCAGCGCATGCCGCAGGGTCAGCGGCGCGATAATCCGGCGCAGCCGCAGCCAGCGCGGCATTCCGCAAGCAATGGCAGCCTCGATCTCGCCGGGATGCACGGCCTTGAACCCGCCACGCAGCACTTCGGTGAACTGCGCACCGGACGTGACACCAACAGCAAGGGAACCGGCCAGGAAGCCAGGAAAGCCGAGGAAGCCTTCCACCCCGAACAGCTTGCCGACGGCGGTCACAACCGCACTGCCGCCGAAATAGAAGAGATAGATGACCAATAGATCGGGGATGCCGCGAAGAACCGTCGTATAGGCGTCCGCCGTGGCCCGTGCAAAGCGATTACCGGCGATCTTGCCCCATGCACCGAGCGTTCCGATGCAGGCACCGACTGCATAGCCGGCGATCGCGACAAGAATGGTCATCCAGGCGCCTGCCAGAAGAGCATGACCCCAGCCATCCGGGCCGAAGCCGGCAAGCTCGAATAAGGTTGGCTGGTTCATGCGGTCGATCCGGAAGGGTGGATTTCAGCAACGGATGTCATGGTCTTAGCCTCGGCCAGGAACGATGGTTGCACGAGCGCTCAATTGGCGTCGAAGGTCGGCGTGAGGTCGATCTTGCTCCATTTTTCGGAGAGCTGCTTGATCGTGCCATCCTTGGCGGCCTGCTTGATGGCGTCGTCGAATTTCGCCTTCAGATCGGTTTCGCCCTTGCGCATGCCGAGAGCAACTTCCGTTGCCAGCATCGCCCCCTTCACCAAGGGACCCGACATCATCAGATCGTCGTTGCCAGGCTTACCGAGCACGGAGGTTTCGTAGACGCCGCTATCGAATCCGGCATCGACACGGCCCGCCTTCAGGTCGAGATCGCGCGCTCCAGAACTCTTATAGGCGCGCACCGTCACGTCGGATCCGAAGTAGGCGTTGATCAATTGCTCCTGGCTGGTCGACTGGACAACGCCGACCGTCTTGCCCTTCAGCGCTTTGCCGATCTCCGCCATCAGCGGATCGGCCTTTGCCTTGTCGTTCAGGTTCAACCGCTCGCCGGTCATCGGCAATACGGAAACCGGCCCATCCTTCAGAAGCAGGAAGCTCGCAACGCCACTTGCATAGGGCACGGTAAAATCGACCACCTGCTTGCGCTTCTCGTTGATGCCGAGCGTCATCACCAGATCGAATTTGCCGGCATTCAGACTTGGGATCATCGCGTTCCATTCGCCGGCGATCAGTTCGCAATCGACCTTGGCGCGCTTGCAAAGATCATTGATGAGATCAACGTCGAAGCCGGCAAGCTTGCCGCTCGAATCCATCAGGTTCCACGGCGGGAATGCTCCTTCGATGCCGACCTTCACCTGGGTCCAGTCCTTTGCACCGGCGGTCAGCGGAGCAAGAAAGGCGATCGCGCCGAATACGGCAGCAAGTATTTTTCTGTTTTCCATAATTTAGTTCCCCTTTTCAACCGCTTGGGCGGCCTTTTGTCATGTTCGGTCTTCGCGGAGCGTCAGTCCTCCAGAGCCCTCTGCAGCGCCGCATTGGCTTCTCGCAATGCATGAGCGACGCGATTTCTCGTCTGACGCGCATGAACGACGTAAAAAGCGGTATCCGCCGCCCCCTCCCCCAGTCTCGCCAGCGCGCGCAGCCCTTCCAGGGATGGCCAGGCGACGTGTGGGAGCGCGGAATCGGGATGGAAGCGTTCACCGCTGGTATAATTCAGCGGCACCAGATATCGCCCGGCACGCATCAGCGAGGCATCGATCCGCGCTGCTCTTTCCGGCGTTGGGTCTTTCACCTGCAGAAGCGAATTTGCATTGACGCGCAGGTCTTCGATGGCTTGGGACAGGCCGGATATATCGAGACGGCCGGAAAGCGTTGCCTGCAATTGCCCGATCTGTTCACCGAGAGAGGCGGCATATTGAGTGTAGTCCAGCGGCAGGACGGGCGAGGTCAGCAGCCGCCAGAGAACCTCGAGAACAATCGCCGTGTCTCGGCAAAGATTGTCCGGATCGATATGCTCTGCAGTGTCGTGCGGCGTATGCCACCACCACCCGAGCGCCGTCAGCATCTTGACCGGGCCTGGCGGCTGATGGCTGAGGCTGCCGAACATCGAAGGGATACCGACGCCCCAGAAGGATTGATCCGCCGCGCGGCCATGACGTCTGCCGGCATGTTTCTGTCCGGTCACGCGCCCGATCACATCCGCCGCCAAAGGCCTGAGTTCGTCGATCACGCCGGAATTGGTGAGGACGGTCGCGCCCTCGCCGCCGGTGGAATCGACATTGACATGGACGGCGCAGCGGCGATCGAGTTCATCGAAATACTCGTCCGCATACCAGGCGGAGCCGGAATAGCGGCCATGCGAATGACCGGACCAGAAGCATATGCGCAAGCCTCGGCGCCACTCGGCCGCACGAAGCGCGAGCAGGCGCGCCGCCTCAAGCATCGTCGCGTTGGCACCGCCATTGTCCATGACCCCGAAATGCCAGGTATCATGATGGCCGGAAAAAAGGACGAAAGGTGCATCGTCGCCTTTCGGCTGAAGCTCGGCAACAAGCAGCGGCGTCTTGCGCCAACCCGTATCGACGTCCGCGCACAGCGTTGCAGCCACGGTTTCTCCGCGTGCAAGCCTTTCGCGCAGACAGTCGCCATCGTCCTTCGCGATCGAGCAGATGACTGTCGTCGGCAGCTTGTGGCGCGTATGCTGCGACGGACTGCCCCAGACCGGCGAGACGCACATCTCGTAAAGATGCTCGTTCGGGCTGATGTGAAGTTCGCCAAGAGCGCCGAAAGCACTCGCAAGAGCGGCCACTTCCTCGGTCGCGATACCATCGACCAGAACGATCTTGCCTGCAACATCCTTGCCTGCGAAATCGGCTTCGGTTCCCTCGCCGACGTGGATGAGCTTGCCAGTTACCCCTGCTGCTGATGTCGAGACCGACATGGAATGTGTGATACATCGAAGGCTTCCGCCGTCGATCTCGACCCTGGCGAAACCTGGCAGACTGATGAAAGCGTCGTGCGACAGAAGCTGTGTGCGATAGCCAAAGCCATCCATCTCAGCCTGGAGATAGCGGAAACTCTCCAGCTCCTCGGCCGTTCCAGACAGCTTTACGCGGCGCGCGAATTCGCCGATATGCGCCATCAAGCGCGCGCGATCGGGCTTCAGACCGACCTCAGCCATTGACCTTCTCCGGCAGCGGCGGCTCGACGTCGTCCGGGATCGGATTGACGAAGGGCGTGCCCTCAAGCCGTGCCTTGTGATCTTCCTTGGCAGCGGCGATGAGCGCGGGATTGCGGACGAGTTCGGCGGCCGTGCTCGCCATCACCTTGGCCGCATGTTCGGTACCCTTGTGAGCGACAGGCAGCTTGCCCTGCGCGACGAGCTGCCAGGAGTGGCCGGGCGTGCCGATGGCATAGGTGGCGCCGCGCATCTGCACGGTCGGGACGACCCAGCTGACCGTGCCGACATCGGTTGAACCGACCAGCGTCCCATCACCGGCATTCAGCGGGAAGATTTCCTCGCAGAGCGTCTGGCCCTTCTTCGGCTTCAGCGCAAAACGGCCGTAGGAAGCGGCAATATCCTCCGCACTGAACGTCTGCTGGAACTTCCGCGCCGTCTCGCGATCTGCGTCGTCAAACACGGGCGGCCCGAGCCGATCCAGCTGCGAGAACATGCATTCCTCGAGCGGTGTATTGCCGACGAGATTGGCGTCGCCGCTGATGATCTCGCTGCGGACCGTCGTCTCCGTCATCAAGGCAGCACCGTCGGCAACTTTCTTCACGCGGGCGACCAGCAAGAGAAGCTCCGGCAGGGTCCGTGCCCGCACGAGATAGCGCACGGTGGCGCGCGCCTGCACTACATTCGGCGCCGCACCACCGGTATCGGTGACAGCATAATGGATGCGTGCCGTCGACGGCATGTGCTCGCGCATGTAGTTGACGCCGACATTCATGAGCTCGACTGCATCCAGCGCGCTGCGGCCGAGATGGGGCGTGGCCGAGGCATGCGAGGCACGGCCGGAAAAATGAAAATTGATCTCGTTGCAGGCAAGCGAGATAGGATTGTTGACGCCGGCAAACGCCGCTGGATGCCAGGAAATCGCGATATCGACATCGTCGAAAACGCCGGCGCGGACCATGAAGCCCTTGGAGGAGCCACCCTCCTCGGCCGGGCAGCCGTAATAGCGCACCCTGCCCTTCAGACCGTTTTCAGCAAGGAAATCCTTGACTGCGGCTGCGGCAAGCATCGAGCCGGCGCCCAGCATGTTATGGCCACAACCATGGCCATTGCCGCCATCTATCAGCGGCCGCTCCTCTGCAACGCCGGCCTCCTGGCTCAATCCCGGCAGCGCGTCGAACTCGCCGAGGATCGCGATGACCGGGCCGTCTTCGCCAGCCTCGCCCATGACAGCCGTCGGCAGGCCGGCGATGCCGCGCTCGACGCGAAACCCCTGGCGCTCAAGCATCTCAGCATGTTCTTCGGCGGATCGGTATTCCAGGTAATTCGTTTCCGGAATGTCCCAGATCCGATCGCTGAGCGCGAAGAACTCGGCGCTTTTCTTTTCGACGATGTCCCAGACCGCATCAGAATTTTGCATGGACTTGCCATCCGCCTCATATAATGGATACTAAATTGGTACCAATTTATGTGCCAATAAAAACGGATGCGCAAGAGATGAGCATGGATATTTTTTCAGCAAGGATAACGAGCGTCGTTGTTGAAAAATGCGGAGCTATGATAGTCATCGCCAACTTGGGAAGGTCTGGGAGAGCTGCATGAACTCGCTGGAAGCTGAAGCGGCAGCGTCGTCACACGAGGGAGAGGCGCCCGACGTGACCGAGCTTATCCTCCAAGACATCCTCGCGGGCAGGCTCCCACCCGGAACATGGCTGAAGCAGATCGATCTGGAGCGCCGCTACAACTGTACGAGGCCGCAGGTGCGGCGCGCGCTCGACCGCCTCGTGCAGAAGCGGCTTGTCGAGCATATTCCCAATCGCGGCTATCACGTGCACGAGCAGGATGGGCGCCGCGCCCAGGAAGTGAGCGATATCCGCGTGATCCTCGAAGTGGCGATCAGCGATCGCATTGTCGCCAATGCCGGCGATGCGGATATTGCCAATTTGCGCGCGCTAGCTTCGCGCTTCGACGATCTGGTGCTCAATGGCACCATGCTCGAACTTTACGAAGCCAACCTGGCGTTTCACCGCTATTTGCTGGTGCTTGCAGGAAACCAGGAGCTTGTCGAGCTCATCACCGAAATCCGGCAGCGCACCTCGTCGGCGCCGGTGTCGCAATGGCGCACCCGAGCCCGCATCGAGCAGTCCGGCCGCGAGCACCAGCAGATGATCGACTCGATAGAGAAGCGCGACGTCGATGTGCTCAAAGAGCTGACCCGCAGGCATATTTTGCAGACATAGCCGATATCGACCACGGCCTGAATAGTGGAAGACGCGCCCGGCGTGGCCTGTCGGCCGGGCTTTTGATCCAGGCGCGCATCGTAGGGCCGGTCACGACCTAACCATCTGCCCCCAAATCACTCGGTCCGTCTTGCGATGAACGGAATGATGGCAGCCGCCAGAAACAGAACACCGCTATAGGCGAATGCGCTCCACCAGCCGATACCGTCGAACAGTATCCCGCCTGTGAAGGCACCTGCGGTAATTGCCGCCTGGATCAGCGCCACCAGCAGTCCACCACCCGCCTCGAGTTTGTCAGGAATGGTGCGGGTCATCCATGTGTTCCAGGCCACGGGAATGGGCGTGACAAAGAATCCGAACAGGCAGAGGAGTGCAGCGATCGCAATACCCGAGGGTGCCAGCGGGATCAGCAGCAGAGCGACCGCAGCGAGCGCCGCAGGGAACCCGACGAGGACGGCACCCAGATGCGCTCGCAGCAGGAAACCGATCAAGAAGGTGCCCAGCAGGCCAAAGAGGCCGATGCCGAGGAGAACGACCGACAGTTCGTTCACATCGAGCCTTGTTACGTCTCCAAGGACCGGTCGAAGATAGGTCGACAGTGCGAACTGGCCCATGAAGAACAAGGACATGGCCGCCATGTTGATAGCAAAGATGCGGTTTCGCAGCAGCCCGAGCGGGCTGCTCCCGATATTCGTCGGACCGCCAGGCATCCGCGGCAAGGCGAAAATCTGCCAGACGAAGGCGATGATGCCGACCGGAACGACGATGAAGAAGGCACCGCGCCAGCCTATCAGCCCGCCGAGGAAGCTTCCCAGCGGCTGAGCAATGACCGTGGCCAGAGCAGTCCCGCTCTGCAACATGGCAAGCGCCTTTGGAACATCCTGTTCGGCAGCGATACGCGCGACGATGGAGGTGGACAGGGACCAGAAACCGCCGATCGCGATGCCGATCAGCGCGCGGCCGAACATGAAGACAAGATAATTGGGCGCGAACGTGATCGCCAGACCCGAGAGCACCATCACGATCGTATAGGACAGGACCACCGTTCGGCGATCCAGCCGCCACAGCACCGTGTTGCTGAACAGGCTGGTGACGACCGCGAAAAACCCCGAAACGGAAATCGCCTGGCCCGCCTGACCCGCGGTAATGCCAAGCTCGTCAGCGATTGGTGTTAGCAGGCTGACGGGCAGAAACTCAGAAGCAACGAGGGTGAAGGTCATCAGCGTCATGCAGATGACCGCAGCCCATGGGCTGGCCGCACGCTCGACGGCGCGGTCATAGGTGGTTTCCATGTCAGTTGTCCAAAGTTGCTCAGAACGGGCTGTTCAGCGGATAGTCTCGATGGTGACGGAGACGCTTGCCGCCGCGATGAGTTGTCTCTCTTTCATGGCCTGTTCCTCACATTCTGAGCAGCGCCTTTATGGCGCGGCGCTCATCCATGGCCTTATAACCATGCGCGACATCGGCAAGCGGAACCGCCAGATCGAAGACCTTTCCGGGATTGATCTGACGGGTCATGATGAGATCGATGAGGTGGGGAAGGAAGCGACGCACAGGAGCCGGGCCGCCGAGCAGGTTCTTCTGCTGGAAGAACAGCATCTGCCCGTCGAGCTCGACGCCATGCGGAACGCCGACATAGCCGATCGAGCCGCCGGGTCGGGCGCTATTGATTGCCTGCAGCATGGATTCCTGAGTACCGACGCATTCAAGAACGGAATCAGCTCCGACCCCTGCAGTCAGTTCCTTGATCTTCGCCACGCCTGCATCGCCGCGCTCGGTGACGATGTCGGTCGCGCCATATTCGAGGGCAAGTTCCTGGCGTTGCTTGTGGCGGCTCATGGCAATGATGCGCCCAGCGCCCATCTGCTTGGCGGAGAGCACGCCCATGAGACCGACAGCGCCGTCGCCGACCACGACGGCCGTACAACCCGGAGCAACGCGTGCCGCATCTGCCGCATACCAACCCGTGCCCAAAACATCCGAGGCAGCAAGAAGGCTTGGGATCAGATCATCCGACGGCATGGTATCGGTCGCAACCAGGGTTCCGTCGGCAAGCGCAATCCGTGCATAGGGTGCCTGGGCCGCAGACATGAACTCGCGATGTTCGCAAGACGACTGAAAACCAAACCGGCAGTGCGGGCATGTGTTGTCCGAAAGGCAGAACGAGCCGACGACGAACTGGCCCGGCCGGATCGTCTTCACCTCACTGCCGACCTCCACGACAACCCCGCAATATTCGTGCCCCATATGCTGTGGCCCGGTCACCGCCTGGATGCCGCGGTACGGCCAGAGATCGGAGCCGCAGACACAGGATGCCGAGAGCTTGACGATGGCATCGGTCGGCTTGAGGATCTTCGGTTCCGGGACTTCCTCGCAACGAATGTCACCGGGGGCATGAAGGACTGTTCCAAGCATGGCGTGGTCTCCCGTCGGGGCGCATTGCGCCCGATTGTTTCGTGATCGGGAGATCAGATAGCATTGCTCGATCCATCGGATTAGATAGGGTAATTTGCATGAACCTATCGAAAATTGATATTAATATGTCCTGCGAATTTGAGGTAGGACAAGGTTATGCCACGGGAAAATTTCAACGAACTGCTGGTATTCCTGGCCGTCGCCGAGGAGCGGAGCTTCACGAAGGCGGCCGCAAAGCTGGGCACATCGCAATCGACGCTCAGTCATGCAGTGAAGAAACTTGAAGAACGTCTGGGTATGCGCCTGCTGACGCGCACGACAAGAAGCGTTGGGCTGACCGAGGCGGGCGAGCGTCTGCAGCAATCCCTGTCGCCCCGCATTGCCGAGATCGAAGCGGACATCGAAGCATTGACCGTCTATCGGGAGCGACCGGCCGGAACCGTCAGGATCACCCTTTCCAACCATGCGATGGAGAGCGTCGTGTGGCCGAAATTGTCGTCCATCCTTGCCGATTACCCTGACATCAAGCTTGAACTCAGCGTCGATGGCAGCTTCCGCAACATCGTCGAAGACGGGTTCGATGCCGGCGTCAGACTTGGCGAAAGCCTCGAAAAGGACATGATCGCGGTACGTATCGGCCCCGACTGGAGGCTGGTGGCGGTCGGCTCTCCAGAATATTTTAGAACCAGATCCGTACCGCTGACGCCACAGGAACTGATGCGTCACAATTGCATTCGTCGACGCCTCGACCGCATCGGCGGTCTCTATGCCTGGGAGTTCGAGAAGGGTGGAGAGGAGATCCGGGTCAGGGCCGAAGGTCAGCTTACGTTGAATACCGACCGCGAGATGATATCTGCCGCCCTGGACGGACATGGAATTGCCTACGTTCCGGAAAGCTATGTCGAGCATCATCTGGAAGCGGGACGGCTTCAGATTGTCCTAGACGACTGGTGTCCGAAGTTCGCCGGCTACTACCTTTATTATCCCAGCCGCCGACAGAATCTTCGCGCATTCTCTGTCGTCATCGATGCCCTTCGGGAAAGAGGCTGAAGCCGCCCGAAAGGCAACGGCGGTGGCCGCCATGATGGGCATGTCAAATGACAGCCTAAGGTTCAAAATCTGACTCGACCGTGGTGACCGCGACCGCAAGCTGATAACCGCCATTGCGGATCGTTCTGAATATCGGCTCGTCAACTGTTTCGCCAAGCTTGCGACGCAGCCGGCTGATGAGAACATCGATCGAGCGATCGGCCGGATCGCGGTCACGCCTCTGGGTCAGGTCAAGCAGTTGATCACGCGACAGCAATCGGCCGGCGCGCTCCAGAAACGCCTTGAGAAGATCAAATTCGGCGCCAGTCAGCGTGATCGCGTCGCCATTGCTCCTTGTTACCCGGCTACGCTGCGGATCAAGTATAATGTCCGCAAAGCGAAAGCATTTCGTCTGAGACTCTGATGGCGTTCTAAAATTCATGCGACGCAAGACAGCCCGGATCCGCGCAGTCAGCTCGCGAGGATTGAACGGCTTGCAGAGATAATCGTCGGCGCCGATCTCGAGGCCGAGGATACGATCGATGTCCTCCTTCAGCACTGTCAACAAAATGACGGGAACCCGACTGTGATGGTTCTGCAAATCGCGGCAGAGATCGAGACCCGATCCATCAGGCAGCATGACCTCCAAAATTATGAGATCGGGAGGACACCGAGCAAGAATCTCCCTGCAGCCATGAAGATTGCTTACCGTCCTGACGCGGAAGCCTTGGTCGCCAAGATGTTCGCTCAGAAGGTGGCGAATCTTGTCGTCGTTATCAACGACCAAGATATCGGGGACGATCGTTAAATTCATGAATTTCCTCTATCGCCAATCCGGTTATCGCGGTCATTGCCGACGCTCAAACTGATGATCGCCAAGAACTGCCGAAGACCGCGGCTCAAGCCGCGGTTCTCCGGAGGCGGCGGTCAGCCATGACCATGTCCTCGGCGTGCATGATCGGGCCGGAATGCAACGGCTCCACGGTCCACGGGCGCAGGAGCTTCTGTGGCATTTTCGGGGGACAGGCCGATCCGACGCAGGAGCCGCTTCAGGACTGTTTCCAGGTCATCGACGAAGGTGAAAATGACGGGGATGACGATGAGGCTGAGCAGCGTCGACATCGTCACGCCGCCGATCACGACGATCGCCATCGGCTGACGGAAGCTTGAATCGCCACCCGTCAGGCTGAGGGCGACGGGAAGCATGCCCGACGCCATGGCAACGGTGGTCATGACGATCGGCCGCGCGCGCTTGTGACATGCATCGATAAGCGCGTCGAACCTGGACATGCCTTGCCGTCGCGACATGATCGCATATTCGATCAGCAGGATGGAATTCTTCGTCACCACGCCCATCAGCATAAGCAGCCCGATGACGGCCGCCATCGAGAAGCTCGTTCCCGTCATGACCAGCGGCAACAGCGCACCTCCGAGCGAGAGCGGCAAGGCCATCAGAAGCGTGAGCGGCTGCAGAAAATCGTGGAACAACAGGACGAGGACGGCATAGATACAGAACACGCCGATCGCCATGGCAAGGCCGAAGCTCTGGAACAGCTCCGAACTGCGCTGCAATTCCCCCTGCTCCACCAGCGTGACGCCCTGCGGCAGGTGCCGGAGCGCCGGCAATGCCTGCGCCTCGCGGTTGACGTCGCCGAGAATACGGCCGTTGAGTTCGACGGAAACGGTGACATTGCGCATACGGTCGATCCGGTCGATCTCCGAGGGGCTGCCACCGATGCGGATATCAGCAATCGATCCGAGATCGACGCTGCCATTCGTTCCCACCACCCGCATATTCTTGATGTCATCGAGATTGGTGCGCGTTTCCGGCGAGAAGCGTACGACGATCGGGATCTGGCGCTGCGGCAAGGTGAGCTTTGGCAGATCGGAGGAATATTCGCCGTTCGTCGCCACGCGCACGGCGCTGGCGATCGCGTTCGACGTTATGCCGAGCGCTGCGGCTCGCGCAAAATCGGGCGTGATCTGGATTTCAGGTGCTTGTCTGGCCGCCGTCGATGTAACTGCTCCAATCCCCCGAAGCGTGCGAAGCTGCTCCTCCAGCGCCGTGCTTGCGCTGTCGAGTACGCCAGCGTCATCACCGGCGAGAGTGATGTCGAGCTTGGTGCCATTGCCACCACTGCCGACCTCCACACGTACTCCCGGAAGGACCGATAGTGCCTGCCGAATGTCGTTTTCGATCTCCGACTGCTTTCGATCCCGCTCCGAGATCGGCGTCAGGACGACCACGATCGTCGAGGAGGCAACATCGCTCGTGGAACTGCTGTCGATCCCGCCACCGGACGATGAAGAACCAACCGAGGAGAAGACATGCGTGACATCAGGCAGCACGCCGACAATATCGGCGGCCTTACGGGTCATTGCAGCGGTCTGCTGAATGGTGGAGCCAGGTTGCATCGTAAGCGTGATCTGCGTGCGAGCATCATCCGAAGCAGGCAGGAAACCGGACTTCAGGAAGGGAATGGTGGAAAGTGAAAGCGCCACGATGACAACCGTTGTCGCAACCGTGGTCTTCCTGTAGTTCAAGGCAGCCTTCGCGACCCTCATATAGGTACGCATGATACGGCCATCCTTCTCCTCAGACGGATAAGCCTTCATGAAATAAGCTGCCATCATGGGTGTCAGCAGACGAGCAACGACAAGCGAGGCAAGGACTGCGACCGCAGCGGTAATCCCGAACTGCCGGAACAGAAGCCCCGGAATACCACCCATGAAAGCCGTCGGCAGGAAGACCGCAACAAGCGTGAAGGTGGTTGCGATGACGGCGAGGCCAATTTCATTGGCCGCCTCCATCGCGGCATCGATCGGCCGCTTGCCCATCTGCAGGTGGCGCGCAATATTTTCGATTTCGACGATGGCATCATCCACGAGGATGCCAACCACCAGTGACAGGGCAAGCAGCGTGATGATGTTGAGACTGAAACCGGCAAAATACATGGCGAGAAATGTCGGGATTACCGACAAAGGCAGCGCCACCGCCGACAGAATTGTCGCACGCCAGTCCCGAAGGAAGATCCAGACAACGATGATGGCGAGGATGGCACCCTCGTAGAGCATATGCATCGAACCATGGTAGTTCTCCATGATCGGTCCGATCGTGCTATAGGCCTGATCGATTTGCACATTGGAATGTGCTGCAGCGAATTTCTTCATCGCCATATCGACAGCTGCGGCAACCCCGCTGTCCGAAAAGCCTTTCGAGCGCTTGATCTCAACCGCCACCACCGGTTTGCCATCGAGATAGGCCATCGACGTTCGAGACGCAAAACTGTCCCCGACCGATGCGATATCGTCGAGACGCGCGGCTTGCCCGTTTGCCAGCGGGATTCTAAGTGCCTGCAGCGCTTCGACGGACGGCAGGTTTCCAAGGGTGCGCAATGTCTGCCGCGCCTCCCCGATTTCACCAAGGCCGCCCGACGTATCGGCCTGCACGGCTTTGAGCTGCGAGGACACGGTTGCCGCGGTGACCCCGAGCGATGCCATGGTCGACGGATCGAGATCAACATGCACCTCGCGATCGACGCCGCCAATACGGTTGACCTGACCGACACCCGACACGGACAGCAAGGCCTTGGTCAGATCGTTGTCGATGAACCAGGACAACTCGGTCTCGTTAAGATTGGTCGAGCGGACCGCATAGGTGACGAGCGCGGAGCTTTGGACGGTACTCTTGGTGACACTCGGCGTCTCCATTTGTGCCGGCAAGTCGGCTTTGACGCTATCGACGGCATTGCGAACCTCGTTGAGAGCCGCCTCGCTATCCTTGTCCAGTTTGAAGGAGACCTTGATCGACACGGTGCCATCCGTGATCGTCGTCGTGATGTGATCAAGATAGCTCAGCGTGGCAAGACTGTCTTCGATGGTACGTGCAACTTCCGTTTCGAGCTGCGTCGGTGCAGCACCATCGAGCGTAGCGGAGATATTTATGGTCGGAAGATCCATGTCCGGGAAGTTCTGGATCGCCAGCTGCTTGAATGCCCAGAGCCCGCCGAAGCCAAGCATCACGAACAGCAAAATCGCCGGCACGGGATTGCGAATGGACCATGCTGAAAAATTCATCAGTTCGTCTCCGCAATCTTGACAAGATCATTGTCCGACAGGAATGCGCCGCCCGACGTTACGACCTTTGCAGACCGGTCCAGGCCGGACACGATCTCGACCTCGCCATTGTTGCGGCGACCTGTTTCCACCCGTATCCGTCGCACCCGGCTGTCGTTGCCGGCCGCGAAGACGTAACTGAGCCCATCGCGGAAAACGATCGCCGTTTCGGGAACGGTCACGGCCGGCATCATCCGCAGCTCTATGCTGCCTGTGACGTAGAATCCGATCCGCGGCTGCATATCTGTGGGCAGCGCGACATAGATGATGGCGCGGCTGGTATCTGTACTCACCGACGGCCCGACCAGCCGCACCCTGCCCTCAATCGTGCGGCCGTCAGGGCCGTTGATGATGGCTTTCAAACCTTCCGAAATGCTCGGAAGGTAGCGTGCCGACACTTCCGCCTGCCATTCGACACGCTGCTGGCGAACCATGCGAAACAACTCTGTGCCGGTGGAGACGACCGCTCCAAGGTCGGCTGAACGCGAGGTTATCAAGCCGTCGTCCACGGCCGTAATCGTCGTTTGCCCAAGCTTGATCTTTTCGCTGTCGAGCGCCGCCTCCTCGGATGCGAGGCTTGCGGTTGCGGTCTGCTCGTCGGCAAAATATTCGGTGATTTTCTCGGCGGACAAGGCACCGGAGGTGCGAAGCTGTCGCGCCCGATCTGCGTTGGCCGTGGCTTTGGCAAGACTAGCCTTGGCCGTCGCTACAGCAGCTTCCTGTTTGCGAAGCTCGGCCAGAACACTGTCCTGCGATAGCCGCACCAGCGTCTGTCCCTTCTTCACCACGGATCCGACATCGACCAGGACGTCCGTGATGCGCAGGCCACTCGTTTCCGAAGCTATGATTGCGTCCTGCCATGATTTCAGCCAGCCGCTCGCCGGGACAGTTTCAGGCCAGCTCCGCAGCTCTGGTGTAGCCAGGGAAACGGTAAGAGCGGGCGCTGCGGCCTGTTCTGCTGCGGCATTTCGGAAGGGAAGGGAAAGGAGAAGCATAGCCGCGACGAACGCAGCTGCGAATCTTACGGACGGCTTTTTCAACAATGCATTCCTTGCGGTTCCTGACAGGAGCGCGAGCTGTTCCAATCGAGCAATCGATCACAGCTCATCGGCATCAATCAGTAGCCGGGCGAATGTTAAGTGCGGTCAAGTGAGTGTTAAGTTATGTAAAACTTGGCCAGAACTTCGGCTTTGTATTGTATGCATTGCCGATACGAATGATGGACGGGGTGAATGAGCAAGGTTCTTCTTATCGACGATGATGTCGAGCTCACGATGCTTTTGCAGGAATATCTCACCGAGGAAGGATATGACGTCGCAACCGACACGGATGGGCGGGCGGCCATTGCCGCCGCCGCCGCAAATACCGTCGACATCATCGTCCTCGACATTATGATGCCCCGGATGAACGGGATCGAAGTCCTGCAGAGAATCCGCAAGCTCAGCCAGATCCCCGTACTGATGCTGACGGCAAGAGGCGACGACATCGACAGGATATCCGGCCTGAACCTTGGTGCCGACGATTATGTTCCGAAGCCCTGTTCGCCGGGTGAACTTGCGGCGAGGCTGCGGGCGATCTTGCGCCGGACGCACCAGCCGGCGGGCGCGTCGATTGACGCCGTAAAAGCAGGTCGGCTCGTGATCCATCCGGGCAAAAGAAGCGCCGAATGGTGCGGCGAGCCGCTGGAACTGACCGGCACGGAGTTCGGCCTACTGGAAGTCCTTGCTCGCAACGCCGGCCAGCTGGTATCAAAGCAGGACATTTCCAAACAGGCGTTCGGAAAGCCGCTTACGCCCTTCGATCGCCGCATCGATGTTCATATCAGCAGCGTTCGTCAGAAGCTTGGCCTGCGAGAAGACGGGCAATCCTGGATCCAGTCCGTGCGAGGCTTGGGCTATCAACTGCTCGTGGATTGACCATGCCAAAACTCTTCTGGAAGTTCTTCACGATTATCTGGCTGACGCTCGCAGCAACCGTGGGCGTCGTCATAGTTACAGTCAAGCTCATTCAGGCAGTCCCCTTCGCGCGTGAGCTGGAACAGGACAGGCGGACGCTCCTCGTCAACCTTGCTGCAAACATCCTGATCGAGGATGGCGAGGACGCCGCCAGACGTTTCGTGTTCACGAGCGAAAAAACACAACCGGTTGGCCTTTCCTTGTCGACGACCGCCAACGCCAATGCATGCCCCCAGGAGAACGCGACGGATACACGATCGGTCTTGAAGGACGGGAGTTGCTACCGAATTTTCGCGGCGACGCCGATGAGTTTCACCTTTGAAAACCTTGCTCCCATATTGCCATGGCTCACGATCCTGATTTCGAGCACGATTGCGGCAGGTGCGCTTGCCCGATATCTCATCCGCCCTGTCGTGCATCTGCGAAACGGCCTGAGCGCGCTTGCAAATGGCCGCTTCGACTTCCGCATCGGCGACAAGATGGCGGGACGAACGGACGAAGTCACGGCGCTCGCGCACGACTTCGATGCCAGCGCCGCGCGATTGCAGGAGCTTCAGGATGCACAGCAGCAGCTGTTTCACGATGTATCTCACGAATTGCGCTCGCCATTGTCCCGCCTGCAAGCCGTCGTGGGCGTCCTGCGGCAAAGCCCGGCTAAACTCGATGCCATGCTGGACCGTATGGACCGCGAGGTCGAGCGCCTTGATGTGCTGGTGGGTGAAATCCTGACACTTGCCCGGCTGACCGCCACCTCAAGCATGCCGTTGAAAACCCAATCCCTCGATGTCATCGAACTTCTGAACGAAATCCTGGGCGATGCAGCATTCGAGGCGCAGGCACGGGATGTTTCGATCACCACCAGCATCGGCGGCTCATTCCCGGCGGAAGTCGAGGGGGAGTTGATCTACAGGGCGCTGGAAAACGTCGTGCGAAACGCCGTCAAATACACGGATGTCCACTCACGCATCGCCGTGCTTTGCGAGATAAAGGACGATCTCCTCAATATTCGCGTCGCCGATCAGGGGCCGGGTGTCAGGCGAGATGAGCTGGAGCGCATCTTTCAACCCTTTTCACGCGGCAACGATGCCGTGACCGGGGACGGATATGGGCTTGGTCTGGCAATCACCCGGCAGGCGATCGAGCGTCATGGCGGTCGCGTGTTTGCGACGCTGCCTGCTGCCAGCGGCCTTACCATCACACTCGAAATACCTCGAAAGCCGACGAACCACAGCAGACTGGGAAGCGGTTCGGATGCTGCTCAGCCCGTCAAAATCAACTAGCCGCGGCGGTCCCAATTTCCTGCGAACTCGTCACGCACCCTTGTTCGGAAAAACCTAGAACCAGACAACCTACACGACGGTGGAATCGTTTGGGTATTCATTCGGCTCCCTCGCCGATTTCCATATAGCGCGCCAATGCCAAAGCCGCATTCAGCATGTGCTCGCGCATGACCAGGGCCGCTTCCGCCGCATCGCCGCGCATCATGGCTCGCAGGATCGCCTCGTGCTCAAGGAATGACGCTGTCAATCGCTTCGGTTGGCGCAGCTGAGTCCTGCGGAATGGCAGAAGCCTTGCACGCAGCCTCATCAATTCATCAAACAGAAACTCGTTATGCGCACCACGGTACAATGTTTCGTGGAAGGACAAATTGAGCTTGTCATACTGTTCGAAATCGTCTGACTTCGCAGCAAGCGCGGAAGCCTCATGAATTTCGGCCAGAACCGCGCGTTCCACGCCTGTTATCCGATGGGTTGCCAGACGGACGCACATGCATTCCATCTCTGCGGTCACTTCGAACATCTCCATCAGCCGCGGCAAGGTCAGCGGCAGGACCGTTGCACCGCGTCGCGGCCGGATTTCGACCAGGCCGATCGCCTCCAGCTGACGTAGAGCGTCCCTCACCGGCGTGCGAGAAGCACCAAAACGGCTGCTGAGCGTTGCTTCGTCCAAACTTGTGCCAGGCCTTATGGCACCGGAGGAAATCTCGTCCATCAGCACCAATTTAATGCGCTGACCGATCGATCCTGCTTCGTCAAATTCCGTCATTTCAAACCTTGCTTCCGATTTGGCGGCCAACCATTCGGTTTTTACACCATCCAATTCGACAGATAGCAATCTATATGAAGCATCAGGCCGCATCCCCCTTGGTCTGCCCATTGGCGACGAGGTAGTTGAAGACGGCCCGATCGGCCAGCATCGAGGTATCGCCGAGCGCCCTGAAATCGCCCTCGGCGATCTTGTACAGGACACGGCGTCCGAGCGCCTTCTCCTGCACCGTTTCGACCGGCTTTCCCATATAGGCTCAGCCTCCTGCGATCGCTCGCACGGCAAGGTAAAGGATCGAAGGCGCAACGAGGCAGCCCAGCCCCGTATGAAACGTTGCCGTCAGTGCGCCATAGGGAACGAGACGGCGATCGGTTGCCGCCAAGCCGCCCGACACGCCGCTGACGGTTCCCATCAGGCCACCGAACACCATGGCGCTGCGAGGATTGTCGAGACCGATCGCCCTGGCGACAATCGGGGTTCCGACCATGACAAGGACCGCCTTGAAAACACCGGTCGCAATCGACAGCGCGATCACGGCCGAGCTTGCGCCCAGAGCGGCACCCGTCACAGGTCCCACAATGTAGGTAACGGCACCAGCACCGATCGTCGTTATGGATACGGCATCCGTGTAACCGAAAGCGACGGCGAGCAACGAGCCGACGATGAACGGGAGCAGCGTACCGAGGCCCAGGGCCAGTGCGCCGACAGCGCCAGCCTTGCGAGCCTGCGCAACGTCCACTTCAAAGGCCGTGGCGACGATGGCGAAATCACGCAGCATGGCCCCACCCATCAGGCCGATGCCACTGAGGATTGGAATATCCACCACCCCCTTCTCGCCTCCCGTCCACAGACCTGCAGCAAAGGCCGCGGCAAGCCCCAAGACGATTGCGATGGCCGAGCCGTGGACGCGGCCAAACAGGACATATTTCGAGATGGCATTGGACAGCCACATGACCAATCCAACGATCGCAAATGCGGCGAGCAGGTTGTTGGCGGTCAAGCCGTGTTTCAGAATCTCCATGACCGCCTCCCTCAGACCGGATCGACCGAGGCGGCAAGCTCACCTCTGGCCTTTGCTTCAATCTCATCCATCGTTTCGCCTCTCTCGCCGATACGGCTCATCAGTGCGACGGTTGCGAAGCAAACGAAAACGGTCACGATCCCGGCAATCAGCACCAGCGGACCGCTGCGCGCAGCCACCAGCACATTCTGTTGCGCGGCCATGGCAACGACGATCGGAATGTAGAGGGAGCCCCAGAACTCGACACCGAGTTTGAGCGGCAGCGTCAACAGGCCTCGCCTGCTCAGCCATAGCCGCGTGGCGATGAGCAGGATCATGGCTATGCCGACGCCGCCGACATTCGCCTTCACACCAAGCGCTATCCCCAGGAGGTCGCCGAGGATACTCCCCAAGAGGGTACAAAGAGCAAGCATTGCGACGCCGGAGATCACCATGGATGCCCCTCCTCGCATGCGTATCTGAAAAAATACAAGATCGACATTTGTTCTCCTCCCATGAATACAAAGATGTCGTATGGAGAGATTAAAATACACATTATTGCGTTTATGGCAATTATATATATAGTGAACGCACGAAAACGCTCTCTTGCGCATACAAAGGGCAATCGAAATGCGAGATTGGAACACAAAGGGCCGCGACAGACTGGCACGTCTCGAAGCCGGCCAGCGCTTCTCCGCCGGCAAGCTTGTCGACCCACAGCACCTCGTCGCTTTCCTTGAAGCGATCCTGAAGCCTGGGGATCGCGTTTGCCTCGAAGGCGACAATCAGAAACAGGCCGACCTGCTGGCCAAGGCGCTGTCCAAAGTCGATGTCGCCAAGATACACGACCTGCATATGGTACAGTCGGGCGTGGTCTTGCCGGAACACCTCGATATTTTCGAAAGCGGCGTCGCCCGAAAGCTCGATTTTTCTTATTCCGGCCCGCAGTCGGCCCGCATCGCGCGCATGATGTTCGGCGGCCAGATCGAACTGGGTGCCGTTCACACCTATCTGGAACTCTTCGCCCGCTACTTCATTGATCTGACGCCACAGGTGGCGCTCATCGCCGCGGTCAGCGCGGACAAGGCGGGAAATCTCTATACCGGGCCGAATACGGAAGACACACCAACGGTCGTGGAAGCCACGAGCTTCGGCAAGGGACTGGTCATCGCCCAGGTGGGCGAGATCGTCGATCGCGTGCCGCGCGTCGACATTCCTGCCGACCAGGTTCATTTCGTGGTGGACGCTAAACGCCCCTTCTATGTGGAACCGCTGTTCACGCGCGATCCGGCGGCCATTACCGAAACGCAAATCCTGACGGCAATGCTGGCCATCAAGGGACTGTATGCGCCCTATGGCGTGCGCCGCCTGAACCATGGCATCGGCTTCAACACCGCGGCCATCGAGTTGCTGCTGCCGACCTACGGCGAACGGCTGGGATTGAAGGGCAAGGTCTGCACGAACTGGGCGCTGAACCCTCACCCCACTCTGATCCCCGCCATCGAAGCCGGATGGGTGGAGCAGATCCATTGCTTCGGATCCGAAGTGGGCATGGAAGATTATATGCGGGCTCGCCCCGACATTTTTTTCACCGGGCCTGACGGCTCACTGCGCTCCAACCGCGCCTTCTGCCAGACCGCCGGACTCTATGCCTGCGACATGTTCATCGGCTCGACCTTGCAGATCGACCTTTCCGGCAACAGTTCGACCGTGACCGGCAGCAGGGTCGCCGGCTTCGGCGGTGCCCCCAATATGGGATCGGATGCGCGAGGTCGGCGCCATCCGAGCGAAGCCTGGCTGCGTGCGGGCGAGGAAGCCGACCCTGCTGCAGCTACCCCTGCCCTGCGTCGCGGACGCAAACTGGTCGTCCAGATCGGCGAAACCTTCGGCGATGGCATGGTGCCGATGTTCGTCGAGCGTCTGGCCGCCCTGGATCTGGCCGACAAGCTGCAGCTCGATCTGGCTCCCGTGATGGTTTACGGTGACGACGTCAGCCACATCGTGACGGAAGAAGGGATCGCCAATCTGTTGCTGTGCCGTGACAAGGACGAGCGGGAGCAGGCGATCCGCGGCGTGGCAGGCTACACCGAGGTCGGCCGCGCCCGGGACCGCAAGATGGTGGAACACCTACGTCAGCGCAAAGTCATCCAGCGCCCCGAAGATCTTGGAATCGATCCCTTGGATGCCGATCGCAGCCTGCTGGCTGCGCACTCCATCAAGGATCTGATGCTCGCCTCCGGCGGCCTGTACAGGCCGCCTTCCCGGTTCCGCAATTGGTAAGGCCGCTGCCATGGAAAACCTGCTCTATGAATTGAAATCGACGCAGACCGGCGGAACCCGCGCCATGGCTCTGGTGGGCGTCGTCGCTTCGGGCAACCTGGAGATATTGCTTGAACGGCGGGAGGCGCCCGACCGTTGCGTCATCGAGATCGCGACGCCTGCCCATGGTTTCGCCGAGCTGTGGGCAGCGGTTACCGAGGATTTCGCGGCGCGCTCAGCTGCCGGCGGTCTGCGCATCACGATCAATGATGGCGGAGCACGGCCCGACATGGTGGCGCTGCGCCTGGCCCAAGGCGTGCGGCTGATGGAGAAGCCAGAATGAACAATCCTCACAAACTGCGCCGAAGCTGGTATGAAGAATCTGCCCGCGGCCGGTTATCGCATCTGCTCGATGCCGACAGCTTCACCGAATTTCTAGGCCCGGAACGGCGGGAGACGAGCCCTCATCTTGGGCTCTTCGATCTACCTCGGCAGTTCGATGACGGCATCATCGTCGGCACCGGTCGCATCGACGGCCGCGCCGTTCTGGTGGCTGCCCAGGAAGGGCGCTTCATGGGCGGTGCGATTGGCGAAGTACATGGCGCCAAGCTGACGGGCCTGCTGCATGCCGCAGGCAAGATGCGGCGGGATATCATCATTCTCTTCGACACCGGCGGCGTGCGCCTGCAGGAGGCCAATGCCGGTGAACTGGCCATTTCCGAGATCATGCGCGCCGTGCTGGACGCGCGATCCGATGGCGTGCGCGTCATCGGGCTGCTTGGCGGCCGGGCGGGCTGCTATGGCGGCGGCAGTCTTATTGCCGGCTGCTGCTCGGCGCTCGTCATCTCCGAGCAGGGTCGCCTGTCCGTTTCCGGTCCGGAAGTCATCGAGACGAACAAAGGCGTGGAAGAATTCGACTCGCGCGACCGGGCACTCGTCTGGCGAACCATGGGCGGCAAGCATCGCTATCTGACTGGCGGGGTTGATGTCTTCGTCGAAGACGATATCGCCGCCTTCCGAGCTGGTGCGATTGCCGCGCTGCAACGGCCAGCCACCTTGGACCAAGCGGTGCTCGAAGCAGAACAGACACGGCTCGAAGAGCGATTGCGCCATTTTGGCGATACCCGTGATGCCACCGAGATATGGGCCCGGCTGCATATCGAGCATCCCGCCGAAATACCGGAGCGGGACATCGAGACTTTCCTCACCACAGCCAATATCCACCGGGAGAGCGCCGATGCTGCTCGCTGATATCCTGTCCTCACTCTTTCCCGCCGGCTACGAGATAACGCAGGCGGATGGGCTTGTTACCGGCTGGGGTCTGTTGGACCAACAAAACAGGATCAATCTGATCGGCATTGCCGACAAGACCTATCCGGGCGTCGATGAGGCGCTGGCCCTCGCCGCGCATATCCTTTCCGTCGCCCGGCGGCTGGACAGTTCGCCCATGCTGTTTCTGGTTGACTCCGGCAGCCAGAGGATGAGCCGGCGTGATGAGCTGCTGGGTCTCAGCGAGACGTTGGCGCACCTGGCGAAGGCCCTATGGCAGGCAGAGCACGCCGGACATCGCACAGTCGGCCTTCTCTATGGAGGCAGCGCTGCCGGTGCCTTCATCGCCACCGCGCTGGCCTGCGGATCGCTGGTAGCCCTGCCCACCGCCTGGCCCGAAGTCATGGACCTGCCATCCATGGCCCGAGTGACCAAGCTGCCGCTCGCTACGTTAAAAGAAAAGGCCGAGACAACGCCCGTCTTCGCGCCCGGACTCGATAACCTTGTTGCAACCGGCGCCATAGCGGAGGTTTGGGATCCGGCAGCCTCTTTGAACACTCAGCTCGCAACGCTTCTCGCCAAACCCGTTTCGAGTGATCTACGCTCACGATTGGGCGCTGAGCGCGGCGGCCGACCGAAGGCTGCCATGATTGCAGCCGAAGTGGAGCGGCTGGCTTTGCTCCATGGTTGACGTCGCTACCCTCCGCCGCCACGATCTCGCCTATGTGTGCTCCGAGGCATGGCCCGGCCTGCTGCATGGGCAAGTCGAGGGAGAAATGGAGCCTGATCTGCTGGCATGGGCGGCGTTGGGACGACCGGCAATTTTCCGTCGTCGAATCTGCAGCGACCCAACGGATATCGTACCCTTGGGGCTGCCACTTCCTCCTGGCATGGGCCGCAAACGGCTCACGCTCGTCTGCCCACCGACTGCCGTGATACGAACAGCGCCTCCTCCTCTGCTGAGGGATGTGCTGCCCGCAGCACCGGTACGATGGCACCCGACCATTGACGCGCTTTTGGAGGCGGCCCCTTCTTGTCGCTGTTTCGGGAGTTTGGCTTGGCAATATCTGACCGGCCTTTCCTATCTGACCGATACTTCCGATCTCGATCTTCTGGTCCGGTGTCACTCGGGCGCGGATGCGATACGAGTGACGGCTTTGCTGAACGATATTGCCGAATGCGCGCCGATGCGTATCGACGCCGAATTGATCGCGCTTTGCGGCATGGCCGTGCAATGGCGCGAATGGCAGTCGGAAAACCCGGAACTTCTGGTTAAATCCCATACCGGATCGGCCTTGATTGCGCGGGAGGCGCTCTTTGCATGACGTTTCCATTGCTGGCTGAACGACGCCCTGTCATCGTCAAGCATTGCGATCCCGAGCTGATCGGACGGCATGCCGCACGAGCGCTCGTTCTGGAGCTGGAAACCTGGCCCAAACCAGGATTGGTCAGCCACATCGACAATGGCGCTCACGCCGACATGGATGCTGATCTCCTGCGCCTGAGCGCTCGAACGCTGGAGCCATTCTTCATCGCGCTTGCCGAGGCGGGCGCCATGGATGCGGGCATGGATCGCCTGCGCCAAATCGGCATAGAGGCGGAAAGCGCAATGCGGGATGCGACCGGAGGGGTGAATACCCATCGCGGTGCCATTTTCGGTCTCGGCCTGCTGGCGGCCGCCGCAGGCCTGACGGCAACGTGCGATTGGAAGGCACCGCTCGGCGCCTTGATAGAGCTGCGCTGGGGACAGAATATCATCGGCAAGGCGCCGGAGCATGACAGTCACGGCAGTATCGTGGCGCGACGCTACCGTGTCGGCGGCGCTAGGGCGGAGGCTGCCTTCGGTATGCCGTCTGTCTACGATATTGCCCGGCCAGCACTTGCCGAAGGGCGTCGGCTGGCCATGGGCGACGAAGAAGCGGCAAGAGTCCATGCATGCATGGCGCTGATCGCGGTGGTCGACGACAGCAATCTGCTTTATCGCGCCGGCCCCGAAGGATTGAATTTCGCGCGTGACAAGGCCCGCATCTTCCTGGCGGATGGCGGGGTCGGACGGGCGAACTGGCGCTGGGATGCCAAAGCCATTCACGAGGCGTTCGTCGCGCGCAATCTCAGCCCGGGTGGTTGCGCCGATCTGCTTGCCATGGCGCTGTTTACCGAGGTCTTGGAATCGTGACCCTCGCGCTGCTGTGTTCGGGCCAGGGTCACCAGAATCGGGAGATGTTCCGGCTGCTGGCAACGGAACCCGAAGCGCAGCCCGTTTTCGCGGCCGCGACTGCCGTGCTCGGAACCCGCCCAACGGACTTCTGCCGGACCGCGCCCGAAGCCGCGTTGCATGCAAACCGCGAAGGTCAGATCCTGTGCGTGACACGCTCCCTTGCGATTGCTCGCGCCCTTTTCCCAACTGGTGCGCCAGGCGAAACGGTAGTGGCCGGCTACAGCGTCGGTGAAATGGCGGCATGGGGGGTGGCTGGCATCTGGTCACCCATGGATACTCTGAAGCTCGTCGATCAGCGCGCACGGGCAATGGATACTGCAGGCGGGCCGGATGACGGGCTCGGCTATGTCCGCGGTTTGCCAATGGCGGCGGTACAGGAACTTGCCAGTCGTTTCGACTGCGCAATCGCCATCGTGAATCCCGACCTCCTGTTCATCGTCGGCGGCGCCAGACAATCGATCGATGCGCTTTGCACCACCGCACTGGAAGAAGGTGCGGCACGTGCGGCACCGATCTCGGTGCATGTCGCCTCCCATACACCGCGGCTCGCCGGTGCGGTGGCGCCCTTTGACAAAGCCCTCGCCTCGGTAGCTATGAACCGCCCGGCGCTGCGCCTCATGACCGCCACCAGTGCGACGCTTGTTGTCGATCCGGCACGCACTCGCGAGGGGCTTGCGCGGCAACTGGCCGAGAGGATCGATTGGGCAGACATGATCGAAGCCTTGGCCGAACGTGGCGTAACGACGATCCTCGAACTCGGGCCAGGCCGAGCTCTGGCGGAGATGGCAGCTCTTGCGCTACCGGCGGTAAGAGTACGCGCAGTCGATGACTTTCATAGCCTCGCCGGGGTCAAAGCCTGGCTGGCTGCAAGCTGACACCAGAGTCTCCTCGTTACCGATCGTGTCGCCTGCCCTCGGATGCTGCGGCACAAACCGAATTTGATGCCGAGGGGAATAGGCGCGGCAAGCAATGGCGAACAAGCTTACTTAAGCCGCCGGCCAGTCGCTCCATCAAAAAGATGCAGCCTTCCAAGATCAGGTATCAACGCAAGACGGCCGCCAGCCCGCGTGCTGACCCGTTCGCGCAGCGCTATGACGAGATCGTCGGACCCGATACGCGAGACGATCAGGGTCTCTGCACCGGTGGGCTCCACCACGACGACTTCGGCATCGATGCCGCCTTCGCCTATGGCAATGTTTTCGGGCCGTATGCCGTAGACAATCTCTGCGCCGCGCGGGACATCGAGCCCTGCGGGCAACGGAAGGCGGGCGCCGCCATCAGCAACGAATTCCAGCGGGCCGGTACTGCTGATCTTGCCGCGGATGAGATTCATTCCCGGGGAACCGATGAAACCGGCGACGAAGAGGTTGGCGGGCCGGTCATACAGTTCGAGCGGCGAGCCGATCTGCTCGACATAGCCGTCACGCATGACGACGATCCGGTCCGCCATCGTCATGGCTTCGATCTGGTCGTGGGTGACGTAGATGGTGGTCGTACGCAGGCGCTGATGCAGCTGCTTGATTTCGGAGCGCATCTGTACACGCAGCTTTGCATCCAGGTTGGATAGCGGCTCGTCGAAAAGAAACACCTGCGGTTGACGCACGATCGCACGGCCCATGGCGACACGCTGGCGCTGGCCGCCGGACAGATTGCGCGGATAGCGGTCGAGCAGGTTTTCGAGGCCCAGAATCTGCGCCGCATCGCGAACGCGCTGCCGGATCTCTTCCTTCGGCGCCTTGGCCAGGCGAAGCGAAAAGCCCATATTCGCCTCGACGGTCATATGCGGATAAAGCGCATAGGATTGGAATACCATGGCGATGTCACGGCTCTTGGGTTCGACATCGTTGACAACCCGGCCGCCGATCGCGACGTCGCCGCCGCTGATCTCCTCAAGCCCGGCGATCATGCGAAGAAGGGTCGATTTTCCGCAACCCGAAGGGCCGACGAGAATGACGAATTCGCCGTCCCCGATGTCGATATCCACCCCATGCAGAACTTCGAAGTGACCGTAGCTCTTACGGACATTCGTCACGCTTACCGATGCCATTATGATCTCCAATTAGAGCAATTCCAGGAAAAGTGCGCAGCGGCTTTCCGTCCGGAATTGCGTGAAAACAAAGAGATAGAGCGGTTCAGAGATTCCGTGAAAAGTTGAACCGTTCCAGAAAAGCGTGTGTCTGATCGCCGCCGCCCTTGCCGACCACCGGGGCCAGGCAGCCTGCCGGGCGTCCTATGCGATCGTGGCCACAGAATAAGGTTCCAGGGCCGCATCGATTGCCGCGATGCAGAGGTCGCGCGCACGAGGCAGAACCTTCTTCGCGACCACTGCCGGATAGACCCGGCCGAGATACTGGCTGATCAGCGTTTCCGGAATATCGCCCTCGAAGCGCGCAAGCAGGGTCTCGACAGCTGTCGCCGCTCGCTCGTTTGGCCAATAGTACCGAATGCGGTCGCTATAACTGAAGTGGCGCTGCAAGCGCTGTTCTTCGACCGAGCCGCCATAATGGGAATTCCAGTGACCCGGATTTTCGAGCATGACGGCTTCCATCGTCGCATGGATCGCATCAGGCAAAACCCTTCCGGCGAGAACCGACGCGATGGCATCGAGGCCATAGAGCGCCTCGCGCAGGGCAAAGGTCAGACCCGGCCCAACCTTGAGGATCGCGAAACCGCCCTCGACGAGAGCGGCGAGCGCGCCCCCAGGCTGATAGTCCGTGGAATGAGCCTCGAAGAGCAAGCCGGGCATTTGGTCCAGAGCGCCGATCAAGCCATCCGCACGATCCGGTCTGTAAAGGGCGACATTAGCATTGCCGAACTCGACACCGGGCTGAACGACGATGGCTATCACCCGCTCCAGAGCACTTTCGACCCCGGCCTTGGCGAAGGCGGCACGATGCACTGCCAGCGTGTTCATCGCCGCCTCGGGTCGCGTCACCTCAAGCTCGTCGAGGGCATGCGTGGCGCCGCCCGGTGGCGGCACTTCGGTTCCGATAATATAGACGGGTGGCCGGCGACCAGAACGGAGAGCAGCCTGTTCCGCCACGCGGGCAAGCCGCGCGGCGCGTTCCGCCGTCACCTCGTCGGCCAAGGCTACGGGCTCGCCAGCGCAGCCCATCGATGTATCGAGGTGGATCTTTTCGAAACCTGCCTCGACATAGGCCGCAATCATTGCCTCGGCCTTCGCCATTGCTTCCTCTGCGGGCAGCTTCCTCCATGGGTTCGGCCCGAGATGATCGCCTCCGAGGATGATGCGATCGACAGAAAAGCCAACTGCGGCCGCTATGTCTTCGACGAAGCGGCGGAAATCGCGTGGCGTCATTCCGGTATAGCCACCATCTTGATTGACCTGATTGCAGGTCGCCTCGATAAGCGCGACGGCCCCCTCGGAGGCCGCACGCATCAGCGCCGCCTCGATGACAAGCGGATGCGCGGAGCAGACCGACGTGATCCCGCGCGGGAATGTCTTGGCGCGATCGCCGAGAAGCTTCTTCAGCGCAGTGCTGCGATTGTGTTCGACGGCGGCGTTCATCCGAGCATCACGACCTTGGTCAGATGACGGGGCGATACCGTATCGACACCCTTCGACTGCGCCGCCCGTTCGCCGAGGATCTGCAGGGCCGGCAGCACGCAGAGGCCTGCGAGCGCCGGATCGCAATCGACGGCCAGTTCCAGATCGCCTGGGCCGCCAAGGCCGATGACGGTCGCTCCTTTTTCCTGTAGCTCCTCGACCAGCAGCGCTTCCGCCGCCTTCTGGTCGGCACTGTAGAGCATGACGACCGTGGTGTTTTCATCGACGAGGCTGATCGGTCCATGGCGGTATTCCAGGGGATGAAAGCCCTGGGTGATGATCTGACTCATTTCCATCAGCTTCAACGCGCCTTCCAGGGCAATGCCGTAGAGCGATCCGCTCCCGAGGAAAACGAAATGCGACCGACCTTCGATGATCTTCGGAAGAGCCGCATCGAGCTGATCGGCCAGCCGGCGGGCCGATTGGACGATCGACGGCGGGATCTTTACGCCGACCATCTGCATGCCCAGAAGCAGCATCAGGCTTGCCGAAACCGTCATGACGATGCCTTCATCGCCATGGGTGGCTGCCTCGATCAGCCGGTCGCAATTCCTGGCAAGCGAGCTCTCGGGTTCGACCGTGATGGCGGTGACGAAAACGCCGGCTTTGCGGCTTGCCTTGGCGGCGGCAACGGTTTCCGTCGTTTCGCCGCTGCGCGAAAGAGCCACCAGATGGACCTTCTGCCAGCGCGGCCAGAAGGCGGCCGGTCGGTTCAGCCATTCTGCACCCGGCGCGGCAATCGCCGGATAGCCGGCAAGATTGGCGTGAGCCGCGAGCGACAAAGCGAGATTGTAGGATGTGCCGCAGCCCAGAAAAACCGTCAATTCGGCATCATGCGGGGCGGAGACCGGTCCAATCGCCTTTTCCCAATAAGGGAATTGTTCGAAGATCACCTTTTCCGTCGTATTCATATCAGCTCCGATTTACTTGACCGATCCGGCCAGCAGACCGCTGACGAGGTATCGATTGAGAAAGATGACGACCAGGGCGGGAATGATGATGGCAATCGATCCGCTTGCCGTGATCAGCCCGTAGTCGATGAAGTTCTTGGTGACGAATTCGGGGATCAGTACCGTCAAAGGCTTCGTCGCCTGCGGTGAAAAGATGAGCGGGACTAGATACTGTCCCCACGCGCCAAGAAAGGTCAGGATCGCCGCTGCCGTAAGCCCCGGACCGGCAAGCGGCAGAACGATGTTGAAGAAGATGTAGAGCCTGCCGGCGCCGTCAAGCTGAGCCGCCTCTTCCAGCGCGATCGGCAACGCCTCGAAGACGCTCCGCAACAACCACAGCGACAGGGGTAGGTAGGCAGACACATAGATCAGCGCCACGCCGACATAGGTATCGACCAGATGCATGCTGATCATGATCCGGTAAAGCGGGATCAGCACAGCATAGCCGGGGATTGCAAGTGTCGCGACGACAGCTGCAAACAGGAAGCCTCGCCCCGGAAACTGGATGCGTGTGAAGGCATAGGCTCCGAGTGCTGATATCGCGACGCAAAGGAGCGTTGCAGCCACCGAAGTCACGATACTATTGATGAGTGCGGCGCGGAACTGCGACCAGACCTGAACACCACCGATCCGTGCAATATCGATGCCGAAGAGGCGCGAGAAATGATCCAGCGTGAAATGCTGCGGAAAGAAATGGATGGGTCGCGCCGAAAAATCCTCAGTCGGTGTGATCGAGCTGGCAAGCGTCCAGTAGATTGGCCCAAGAGACCAGATAAGGAGAGCTGCGACGCCGATCCAGATCAGCAAACGATATGAAAAACTCTGTTTCATCAGTCAAACCGGGTGTTGCGATAGACGCGCAGGACATAGATGAGCGAAACCAGCAGCGAGACCAGCGTGATGACAAGCGACAGCGCCATGCCATAGGAAAAACGCAGGTTCTGAAAGGTCTCGAGATAGATCTGTACGAGAACAGGCCGTGTTTCGAGACTGGAGCCCGCCAATACCCATGCTTCATCGAAGAGATTGAATGCGTTGACGGTCGCATTGGTCATGGCAACCGCAATCGCACTGCGCACCAGCGGAAGCGTGACCAGAGCAAACATCTGCGTGCGTGTCGCGCCATCGATCCGCGCCGCCTCATAGAGATGCGCCGGAATGCTCTGCATGGCGGCAAGCACGATGACGACGGTCAGGGGCATCATGCGCCAGACGTGAACCACCGTGACTGCGATGATGGCGCTGGTGCGATCGTTGAACCAGACATGGTTCTCGAAAGGCAAGCCTGTCGCCGAAAGAATGCCATTCAGCAATCCCGCTCCGGGCTGATAGATCCAGAGCCAGATTACCGCGTTGACGACACCCGGCAGCGCCCAGGGCAGGACGACGGCAGCAAGCAGCCATTGGCGGCCGACCTTGACCTGATTGATAAGGGCGGCAGCAAGAACGCCGAACACCGTCTCGGCCACGACCGCGAGCACGACATAGAGAAACGTATTGATCCAGGTCGTGCCCAATTGCCCGTCGGAGAGCATCCGAGTGTAGTTTTCCAGCCCGACAAAAGGCGTTCCCGCCTGCATCGGATTGACCCTGTGCAGGCTGTCCCACACCGTTCTTCCGATCGGGTAGAAGACAAGGGCCGCCATCGTGATTAGGATCGGTGAAACAAGCAGGATGCCCAGCGTGGTGTCGGCCTTGATGCCGGCACCACGCTTGCTCCTGCCACCGGCAGAGACTGCGATTGTCATTGGGCCGATGCCTGCTTTGCCGCTTCGGCGATGTTCTGCATGGCCTGATCGACGGTCACCTGGCCTTTTGCGGCACTGTTGATCGCCGTGTTCACCGCGCTCGAGAATTCCGGATACCATGGAGGCGTACCCTGCGGGAACAGCGGCTCGACGGTCTTCGACTGCGCCACAAGCGTATCACCGCTCAGCAGCTGGCCGGCGGCATTAAGTTCCGATAGAGCCGAGGTGCGGGTCGGCAATGCACCATTGGCCGCATTCTTCTTCTGGAACTCCTTGCTGGTGAACCATTTGACGAAGGCGATGGCCGCTTCCTTGTTGTGCGAAACGCGGGGGATGGCGAGCGCTTCGGGAAGGCCGAAGCTGCGCGTTTCACCGCTTGCTGTCGGTACCAGGATCGCCTCGATCTGACCGGCCACTTTCGACTGCTTGGGATCGTTCATCTGGCCGATCCTGCCCGGCTCGCCCGATATCATGATGCTGGTTACACCCTGGGCGAACATGCTCTCATTGATCTGGCTGTCCTTGAGGCCGGTCGAGGCGGGATCGACCAACCCCTCCTTCAGCAGCCTCAATTCAAAGGCGAGCGCCTTGTAGCCGGCGGAATCCTTCGAGACGAAAAGCGGTTTGAAATCCTTGTCGAACAGTTCGCCGCCGAAGGCTTTCGTCAGCAGATACCAGCTCGTCGACGCACCTTCGGTCGCCGAAAGCGGCAGGCCGATCGGATAGGTCGCGATCTTCTTTTCCTTGATCTGCTTGGCCGCAGCGGCCAGCTCGTCGAGCGTCTTCGGCATCGTCGTGATGCCCGCATCGGCAAAATGTTTCTTGTTGATGAGCATGACGCGGAAGTCGTTGGTATAGGGCACACCGAGCAGATTGCCGTTGACCGTGAAGATCTTGGAGACGCCGATATCCTTGACCGTATCCGCATCGATCACATCGTTGAGCGGCAGATACCAGTCGGCGGCGCTGAACTGGCCGGTCCACGACCAGTCGAATTCGGTGACATCGGCCGGTGCGGTGCCGGCAATCAGCGAGGTGACGAGCTTCGGGCGGATATCGTCCCACGATAACGTCTGCATGTTGACGTGGATGCCGGTCTCGGCTTCGAAATCGCCGGGAATGTTCGCTGCCTGCGGCGAAGGCATCAGCACCGTGATCGATTGGCCAGCAAGCGGTTTCGCATCCTGAGCGAGAGCCGGAACGGCGGCAACGAGCGCCGCCAGAGCGACGAATGGCAAAGTAAATTTACGCATGTTCCCTTCTTTCCTTGTTATTGAGGTCTGCTTCACCTGAATGCACCGCTGCGGTCTTTGCCGTTGCGGCGATTTGCGTGATCCAGCCGTCATTCACCGGCCAGTCGAGAAGGCGGGCGGCTGCCAAAAGAGCGCCGCCGATGGGGGGAAGCTTCGGGCTCACGGCCGGACGTCCGATGCGCCGCTCGAGTGCGGCAAGCAGGGCGCGGCTTGCAAATGTTCCGCCGGCATAGGTCCAGTCGGCGGCCGCCTCGCAATGCGGCGCGATGGCTTCGACATGCTTTGCGAGCTCGGACGCCGCCTGGCCGATCAGCTGCTTTGCCGCTCCGTCGCCGGCGCGAGCAACGCGATCGACGAGAACCGAGAGGGCAGCGATATCGGCGCGTGGGTTTTCGAGTTCGCTCACCCATCCTCCCAGCGCGTTGACCGGATCGATGCTGTCGAGACCCAGGAATTCGAACATGGCCTTCGCCAGCGCGGTCGGGCCTGCACGCCCGTCGAGACTCTGGCTGACGAGGCTGAGAGCGGCCCGCCCGATCCAATAGCTGCTGCCCTCGTCGCCTATGACGTCGCCCCAGCCGCCCACGCGCGCCGATACGCCGGCGCCGTTGCGCGCCCAGGCCATGGAGCCGGTGCCCGACAGGATGAGAATGCCGGGCTTTCCGGCAAAGGCGCCGAGATGAGCTGCATCGACATCGTTGAGAATATGCCGTTTCGCCTTGGGGAAGCTGGTCTCGATCGCCTCGCGCTGCTGTTCCGACAGGCGGGCTACCTCGCCATAGGCCGGCAGCGCGGCGGCGACGGCCGCCGGTTGCTCCCGTTCCAGGAAGGAACCCAGGGCAAGATCCAGTTCGCGACGCCAGTTCGGGTTGTCCATCGGATTGATGCCGCCGCTACGCGACATAAGCAGCACGTTGCCGGCTCTGTCCGCAAGCGCGACCAGCACCTTGCTGCCGCCGCCATCGATGCCGAGGATCAGGTCATCGCTCATTTCGGCGCTCCGAGATCCGCAATCGTCGTCTCGACGCCGAGGTTGACGAGTTCACTGCGCCAATGCGCGGAAAGACCAGAATCCGTAATCACCTTCGCAGCACTTAAGGGGGCGACCTTATAGGTCGTCATCGTGCCGAACTTCGAGGAATCGGCGAGCACGAAGCGGTGGGCCGAGCGGCTGAGCATGCATTTGTTGAGGCTCGCTTCGGCGCTATCGACGCTATAGATCGCGCCGTCCGGGCTGATGGCGCTGGCGCCGAGGAAGAGCTGATCGAACCAGATGCTCTCGAGCATCGCTTCGGCCTGTGGCCCGACAAGCGAAGCGTTTTCGCTGCGAAGCTGTCCGCCGAGCAGGACGACCTCCAGATTGGGGATATTGAGGAATTCCTGCGCCACCGTCAGGCCATTGGTGAAGATGCGAAGCGGTATCGGGTTCAGGCGGATAAGACGCGCAAGCTGCAACACCGTTGTACCGGCATCGAGGAAGATGGCAGTGCGCGGGGTCAGCAAATCGTAGGCTGCCGTTGCGATTGCGCGTTTGGCCGACAGATGCCGCTTGGCCCGTTCCTGAAAGGCAAGCTCCACCGAGGAGCCCTCGGCGATCCGGGCGCCGCCATGCACGCGGTCGATGGCGCCTTCTTGTTCGAGGACCTGCAAATCCCTGCGCACCGTTGCCAAGGAAGCGCCGATGGCGTCCGCGAGCGCCTGAATGGTCGAAAATCCGTTCGCGTACAGATGGCTACGAATAGCATCGAGACGATCGACTTTCACTCCTCCGGCCTGGCTCAACGAAAGTCCCTCTTCCACAATCATTTCTATTTCGCTCAGACTTCCATCCAATAAGATCAATGTCAATCATAATTCTGATGTTTTTTGATCTAATTCATGATCGCATCGAACCATGGACGCGAGCGCACAGCCTCCGCTCTCGAAGAGGCCGCACTCGTGCACTGCCGTCAGTCAGGAAGCGGTGAGCCTAATGATAAGCGGGCAAAAGACTGCCGTGCTGCTCGATCATGTCATCCACCAGCTTCCAGATTTGATCGGGCGACAGCTCCGCCGACGTATGAGGATCAAGCAGGGCAGCCTGATAGATGCGATCCCGTTTCTTCGTCAGCGCCGCCTCGACCGTCAGCTCCTGCACGGAAACGCTAAGCCGCATGACGGCCGCGAGCTGTGAGGGTATCCGTCCGATGCGGATCGGCTGAATGCCATTGTGATCGACATGGCACGGCACCTCGACGATGCACTCGTCAGGCAGATTCTGGATGAGCCCATCGTTCGGGACATTTCCATAGATGAGCGCCGGTTGGCCGGTGACTGCGGCATGAATGATACCGGCGGCATATTCGTTGCTACGGCAGACATCGATCGGCTTGCCCCCTTCAAGGTCGCGCCGCAGTTCATGCCATTCGGCGATCTGGACCTCGCAACGGCGGATGTATTCATCGAGTGGAATGTTGAGCCGCTCGATCAGATCGTTACGGCCTTCCTTGATGTACCAGGATGTATATTCCGAAAAATGCTCACTCGATTCCGTGACGAAGTGGCCGAGCCGTTTCAAAACGTCGAAACGGACCCGATCGTCAGAGGGAATGCGCCCTTCCTCGGCCAGGGCGCGCAGGCGCGGATAGAGATCCTCGCGGCTGCCATCGGCCCGCAGCTTTTCATATTTGAGGAAGAAGGCGACATGGTTGATGCCGGCCGAGAGATAGTTGATATCGGCGATATCCTCGCCGAGGCAATCGGCAAGATGGGCGGCCGTGTGCTGTACACTGTGGCAAAGCCCCACGGTGCGGATGCTGGGGGCAATCTCCTTGATTGCCCAGCAATTGATCGCCATCGGGTTGACGTATTGCATCAGCAAAGCGTCGGGGCAGACTTCCTCCATGTCGCGGCAGATAGCTTCGAGAACGGGGATGGTGCGGAGCCCACGGAAAATGCCGCCGATCCCGAGGGTATCGGCAATGGTCTGCCGGAGGCCATGCCGTTTCGGGATCTCGAAATCGGTCACCGTGGCAGGCTTGTAGCCGCCGACCTGCATCATCAAAATGACGAAATCCGAACCTTGCAGCGCCTGCCGGCGATCAAGCGTCGCCTCGACCTGAACCTTGTCAAGCCGAAGCGTCTCGCAGATGCGCCGCGCAACGATCTCGGATGTCTTCAAACGCTCCGGATCGATGTCGAAAAGACTGATGACATAGTCGCTTCCGCTCCGACTTGAGAGAACGTCACCCAGAATATTCTGGGCAAAGACGGTGCTGCCGGCACCGATCAGGCAGATCTTTGGCATGAAGGGATCTCCGCATCGAATAGCTTTGAACCTCAATGCCTCTTTCAAATCAGGATTTCTTCCCAATAATAGCAAAGTTATTCCCGGATTCGCGCCACAGGCAGACCTCCATGCCGAAGCCTAGCAATTTCGTCGAGCGTGAAGCTCTCATCACATCCGCTGGCGGCTTTCTGATCGAGCGTCACATCGCCGATGCCATGAGCGCTGCGCATTGGCACGACCACGTCGAGCTGAACTTCCTTGTGGAGGGGCAGATGACCTATATGTTCAACGGAAGGCAGGAACAGGTTGAGGCGGGGCGGCTGGTGCTGTTCTGGGCCGCCATTCCGCACAGGACGATTGCGGTCACTCCGGATGCTCCGCTCATATGCATCTATCTTCCGCTCGTCGATTTCCTGAGTTTGCCGATCGAGCGCAGCGCGCGGCAGGCGATCATGCAGGGACGATTTTCGACCGACACCCGCCCCTACTCCGCCGACGCCGTGCTCCTGCCACAATGGGTGGCCGACTGGGAGCATGGCGACATGGTTCGGCAGCAGTTGATCCTCGACGAAGTCAAGCTCAGAATACGGCGTTTCGCTCTCGATGCTCCCGACGACAATCATGACCTCGTTCGGCAGCGCTCGACAGGGGCCGTCAGCATTGCCGTGCAGCGCGCCGAAACATTGACCGGCCTGATCCATGTCCACTATTCCGAACCGGCAAGCCTGCCGATGCTGGCGGGGCTCGCCGGCATCCATCCAAGCACGGCCAACAAGATCTTCCGCAGCGTATTGGGCATCCCGGTCAACGAATATCTGACGCGTTATCGCCTGGCCCGGGCGATGCAGCAGCTCGCCGAAACCAACAGCCCGATCCTGCAGATCGCTTATGATTGCGGCTTCGGCTCCGCCAGCCGGTTCTACGACATCTTCAAGCGGCGGACGGGAACGACGCCGAGACTGTTCCGTTCGTCGCTCATACGGGATGGCAGCACCGATGAGAGCGATGCGACGCCGTCCCTAAACATTTGACGGTGCCGGACCGAAGCTTTCGCGCCGAATGAGCTTGCTTTCGATGACATGACGCAGGGCCGTCGCCTTATCCGGCGCATCGATCCGTTCCATCAGCAAGTTCACAGCCATCTGCCCCATTTCCTCGACCGGCTGCTCGATGGTCGACAGCGGCGGCAGCGAATATTCGCACACCGGAGCGCCGTCGAAGGATACGATGGAGAGATCTGTCGGAATTTTCCAACCCATCCGCTGAACGCAGCTCATAAAGGAAATTGCCATGTCATCACTGGTGGCAATGACGGCCGTCGGCCTTGACGGGAGATTGGCGAATTCAATCGCCGCGGCAACGCCGATCTGAAAACCATGCTGATAGTCGAGGCTGCCGCCGGACCTGACGATGGCCGTCTCCGGCAGCCCCGCAGCGGCAAGCGCTTCAACCGCACCAAGATAGCGTTCATTGTCGTGATAGTTACCCTGCGGACCGGCAAGATAAAGGAAATGCCGGTGGCCTAGCGCAACCAACTCGGCCGTGGCATTCCGAACGGCCTGCCGGTCATTCGTCACGACACTCGGCAGGGCCGCGTGGCTCATATCGAACAAGAGAGAGACGATCGGCAGGGCCGAATCCTTGAGTGACCGGCCGCCATCGACCGGTAGATCCGAGGAAAGAATGATGGCACCGCGCACAGTGCCACCGAAAGCCAGATCGAGGATATGACGTTCGGAAGCCTCGTCACGATCGAGGTTGGCAATCATCAGATGGTAGCCATTCTGGCTCAACGACCGGTTTATCCCCTGCAGGACCAGGGGAATGACCTGCGAGACACCGTAATAGAGCGAGCCCGGCAGAATGATCATGACGACATTGGACTTGCCGACACGGAGCCCTCTCGCCATGGCATTGGGCGTATAGCCGAGCTGCTTGGCGGCGGCATCGATCTTGGCACGCGTCTTCTCGTTCACGCGACCGGGATTGGCCAGTGCCCGGCTCACCGTAGAGATCGCGACGCCTGCCAGCCGAGCGACATCCGCCATCAGAGGGCCGGAATGCTCTTCTGCCGGCAGATCCTTGTTAATCTTCACTTTTTGGCGTCCTTCCCAATGCCTGCGGTGCGGGATGCTACGGCAATCCCAGCCGTTTAGCAAACGTTTGCCAAAAATCGCTTGCATATAAAAACGACTTGTCTACTATTCAGGCACGGCAAACGTTTGCCAATTACAGTGCATTGAAATCATTATGGATTATTTGCCGTGGCACATGGTTCCGCGATCGATCATCCATGCCTTAGGAACGGATAGTCTCATGACCTCTACGGAACGACTGCGCTTTGGTGTCGATCTTGTCACCTTTTTCCACCCCGGATTTTGGGGCGTAGAGGATTATGACGGCATTATCGCGCTATCGCGCAGCGAGCCTCGTGCCTTCTGGGACAAGATACTCGATGCCGTGCAAGCCTCCGGGGTCACCGGCGTGGAGCTCACCTTCTCGCCCTTCAACTGGCAGGATGCGACGAAGACATATGGTTCGGTCGAGAAGTTTGCCGATGAACTTTCCAGACGCGGGCTGACGCTGGCGAGCGGCTTCTTCGCCGAACTCGAGGCCGCCGGCGATTTCACCGAGGCATCCGCCCAGGCCGCCATTATCGACAAGGCGGAGAAATACGCCGAATTTCTCAAAGCCTGCGGCAGCGATATCATGGTCATCGGCGCGCCGCTTCGCCAGACGCTCGGCGCTCGGCCGACGCGGTTCTTCGATTTCGAGCAGGCACGCAAGATTGCCGATTTCCTCAATCGCCTCGGTGCCGCTCTCTACACCAAGGGCGTGCGCCTCGCTCTCCATACCGAAGCGCATTCGATCTTCGCGGCAGCGCGCGATGTCGATCTGCTGATGCTGCTGACCGATCCCGCCTACGTGCATATGTGCCCGGACACGGCGCATATCATCGTTGCCGGCTCCGATCCGCTGCAGCTTGTCGACCGTCACCACGAGCGCGTCATCATCGCCCACTGGAAGGATGCGCTCGGCCCCATGCCGGCTGATACGGTAATCGACAAGCATATCCATGATCGCCATCGCCCCTATTTCTGCGGCTTCGGCCTCGGCCGGGTCGACTGGCCGGGCTGGGCCAGGCTACTGCGTGACCGCGGCTATGAAGGCTGGGCCATTCTCGAGCTCGACGCCGCGCCCGATCCGGTTGGCGATATCGCCAACGGGCTGACGCTCGTCAGACAGGCGCTTTTGCCGATTTATCGCTGATACCAACAATCCGAAGACGAATAGCCCCGCCAAGAGGGCTTTCCTGAAGAGGTGGAACAATGAAAGACATAATGAAAATGCTATTGATGGGAGCCGCTCTCGTTACGGCTTCCCTGCCTGCCCATGCCGAAGACAAGCCGCAGGCCGAGGTGATCACGTCCTGGACATCCGGCAGCGAAGCCGCAGCCCTCGGCGTCATCAAACAGGAGTTCGAGAAGCGCGGCGGCGTGTGGAAGGATTCCTCCATCGCCGGTTTCGGTGCGGCCGACGCCGCCTTCCAGAACCGTCTGGTCGCCGGCGATCCGCCGGCTGCCAAACAGGCCGTGATCGGCCTTGCCAACACCGATTTCGTCAATCAAGGGCTCATGAGTTCGATCGACGATGTGGCGAAGGCCGGCAAGTGGGCCGATGTCCTGCCGAAATCGATCTACGATCTCATTTCCTATAACGGCAAGGTCTATCTCTCGCCGAGCGATGCTCATGGCGAAAGCTGGGTATTCTATTCCAAGGATGCCTTCGCCAAGGCCGGCGTCAGCGATGAGCCGAAGAGCTGGGATGAATTCTTCTCAGCGCTCGACAAACTGAAAGCCGCCGGCATTCAGCCGGTCGCCTGGGGCGGCCAATCCTGGCAGGAGTCCAAGGTCTTCAACATGATCCTGCTGACCCAGGTCGGCATTGATGGCTTCCTCAAGATCTATGTCGACAAGGACAAGGGTGACGCATCGACGGAAGGCGTGAAGAAGACGCTGGATATCCTCGGCAAGCTGCGCGCCTATGTCGATGAGGGGGCGGCCGGCCGCAACTGGAACGACGCGACCGCCATGGTCATCACCGGCAAGGCCGGCGTGCAATTCATGGGCGACTGGGCCAAGGGCGAATTCGTTGCCGCCGGCAAGGAGCTGGGCAAGGATTACGGCTGCATGCTTGTGCCGCAATCGCCGGGAATGGTCTATGTCGCCGATTCCTTCTCATTCCCGAAGATCGCCGACGCGGCGGCACAAAAAGGCCAGACCCTGCTTGCGGAGGTCGCCATGGACCCGACCGTACAGGTCGAGTTCTCGCTGAAGAAGGGCTCCGTGCCGATGCGAACCGATGTTGACAAGACGAAGCTCGATGTCTGCGCGCAAAAGGGTCTGGAACTGATGAGCGCCGGCAAGATCGTTCCGGATCAGGCGCTCATCCTCTCGCCGCAACAGGCGGGCGCACTCAACGACTTTGTCGATGAATTCTGGAGCAATCCATCCGAGGATAGCGCCTCCGGTGCGGAGAAGTTCTTCGCGATCTTCGAATAGGCCTTCCAGCGAGCCGATCGTCGGGACCCCTTGTCGATCGGCTCCGCCCATTTTTTCGAGAAAGTTTGCTGATGCAAGCCAAGCGCGGACGCTCCCTTGCTGCGACCTTTGCCCTGCTGCCGACCTGGATTGCCGCGATCTTCGTCTATATTGGCACCATGGTCTGGTCGGTGCGCCTATCCTTCACGGATTCGACCATCTTCCCATCGTCCAACTATGTCGGTTTCGCGCAATACGCCAAGCTGTTTAAAAACTCGCGCTGGCTCGCATCACTGGAGAATGTGCTGATCTTCGGCGTTCTCTATGTTGCCGGTTGCCTCGCCCTCGGCTTCGTGCTCGCCGCAGCCCTTGATCGCAAGGTCCGCTTCGAAAGCATGTTCCGCACCATCTTCCTCTATCCCTACGCCATGTCCTTCGTGGTGACAGGCCTCATCTGGCAGTGGATGCTGAATCCGACCTTCGGCATCCAGGCGACGGTCAGGGCACTCGGCTGGCAGAGCTTCGTCTTCGACTGGATCGTCAACCGCGATATGGCGATTTACACGGTCGTCTTTGCCGGCGTCTGGCAGGGTGCTGGCCTCGTCATGGTCATCGCATTGTCAGGCATGCGCGGGATCGGCGAGGAGCAATGGAAGGCGGCGCAGATCGACGGCATTCCGGTCTGGCGCATCTATGTCTCGATCATCCTGCCGCAGCTTGGGCCGGCGCTTGCCGCATCGGGCATGCTGCTCTCCATGGGCGTGATCAAGACCTACGACCTCATCGTCGCGCAGACCGGGGGCGGCCCCGGCTATTCGACCGAAGTGCCGGCAAAATTCATCATGGACAATCTGTTCGAGCGCCAGAACCTTGGACTTGCGAGCGCCGGCGCCACCGTGCTCGTGCTCTCGGTCATCATGGCCGTCGCACCGTTCCGCTATGCGCTCCACATGCGCGCCAGAAGAAGGGGAGCACACTGATGGCGGCTCTTCACCCGCGTGGCCCCAAGCCTTCGCGGCTGACGGCAGGTCAGATCGGGCTCTATGCCTTCCTTATCCTTTCGGCGCTCTTCTTCCTGCTGCCGCTCTATACGATGCTCGTCACCTCGTTGAAGACGATGGAGGAGATCCGCCAGGGCCGCATCTTCGCCCTGCCCGATACCATCAATTTCGACGCGTGGAAGACCGCTTGGTCGGGAGCCTGCATGGGCACGCAATGCCTGGGCGTGCGTATCGGCTTCTGGAACTCGGTCAAGATCACCGTACCGGCCGTGGCGATTTCCGTCTTCATCGGCGCCATCAACGGCTATGCACTCTCCTTCTGGCGACCGAGAGGCTCGAACCTGCTGTTCGGGCTTCTGATGGCTGGTGGCCTCATCCCCTACCAGATCTTCCTCTATCCGCTGGTGCGGCTGCTTGCCAATCTGAGCCTTTATAATTCGGTGGCAGGCGTGGTTCTCGTTCATGTGATCTTCGGCCTGCCGCTGGTGACGCTGCTGTTCCGCAACTACTTCGTCGCCATTCCCGAAGAGCTCTGCAAGGCAGCGCGCGTCGATGGCGCCGGTTTCTGGCGTATCTTCCTTGAGATCATGCTGCCGATGTCTGTACCCATGATCGTCGTCGCCTCCATCTTCCAGTTTACCGGCATCTGGAACGACTTCCTGATCGGCCTGGTCTTTGCCGGACGGGACAATCTGCCAATGACGGTGCAGCTCAACAACATCGTCAACACCACCATGGGCGAGCGCGCCTACAACGTGAACATGGCTGCCACCATCCTCACCGCCGTCGTTCCGCTCGCCATCTATTTCTTTTCCGGCCGCTGGTTCCTGCGTGGTGTCGCCGCCGGCGCCGTCAAGGGGTAACGCCATGCAGCCTGCCGTCTCGGTCAAGGATCTCAAGATCGCCTATGGCGATCACACCGTCATCGACAAGATGTCGATCGATATCGCGCCTCGCGAATTCCTGGTGCTGCTCGGCCCGTCCGGCTGCGGGAAATCGACCCTGCTCAACTCCATCGCCGGTCTTCAGGACATTACCGACGGCGAAATCTGGATATCGGACAAGAACGTCACCTGGGCCGAGCCGAAAGATCGCGGCATCGGCATGGTCTTCCAATCCTATGCGCTTTATCCCCGCATGTCGGTGCGCAAGAACCTGTCCTTCGGCCTGCGCGTCGCAGGCCTTCCCAAGGCTGAGATCGAGGCGCGCATCGCCCGGACGGCTTCGCTTCTGCATCTCGACCAGTTGCTCGACCGCCGCCCCTCGGAACTGTCGGGCGGCCAGCGCCAGCGCGTCGCGATCGGCCGTGCGCTGGTGCGCGAAGTCAACGTCTTTCTGTTCGACGAACCGCTCTCCAACCTCGATGCCAAGCTGCGCAACGAATTGCGCGTCGAGATCAAGAAGCTGCACCAGAGCCTCGGCAATACGATGATCTATGTCACACATGATCAGGTGGAAGCACTCACTCTTGCCGATCGCATCGCCATCATGAAGGACGGCGTGATCCAGCAGCTCGCCAGCCCGTCCGAGATCTACCATCGCCCGGCCAATCTCTTCGTTGCCGGCTTTATCGGCTCGCCGGCGATGAACTTCATCAAGGGCGAGATTGTCTTGAAAGCGGACGCGCCGGTCTTCGAAAGCAACGGACTTGCTATCGCCCTCGCCGACTATCCTTTCCTGAGCGCCGTCAAAGCAGGCCCCGCGACGCTTGGCATCCGGCCGGAGCATATCGCACCGAATGGCGCAGACCTGCGTTGGCCCACCATTCCCGGCACCGTCTCGGTCGTCGAGCCAATGGGCGCCGACACCGTGCTATGGTTCGACTGGGCGGGCCAAAGCCTCTCCTATCGCATCATGGGAGATGCCATCCTGCAGCCGGGTACGGCGATCGCGCCCGGCCTCGATATCACAAAGGCCTCCCTCTTCGGCGCCGATGACACGCGCCTCTAAGACCACTTCCACAGCATACGGAAATTATCCATGTCTCAGACTGCCTACGATGCGCTGGTGATCGGCTCCGGCGCCGCCGGTTCCTTCGCCGCCAAAGAATTGACCGCCCACGGGCTTTCGGTCTTACTGCTCGAAGCCGGCCCCGCCGTCACCAAGAAGGATTTCGACCCGGATCGCAAGAAGGTACCCGCCAGCAGCATCAACATCTGGGAGCGCGCCCGCGCCACGCTCAAAGGCCAGCCCATCCAGGCGCGCGCCGCCTTCTTCACCGAGCGCTTCAGCCATTTCTTCGTCAACGATCGCAAGAATCCCTATACGACACCGAAGGATGCGCCGTTTCTGTGGATACGCGGCCGCCAGGGCGGCGGCCGCCTGCACAGCTTCGGTCGTGTGCTGCTGCGCTGGACCGACGATGATTTCAAGATCCGCTCGAAGACCGGCAAAGGCGTCGACTGGCCCGTCTCTTATGACGAGCTCGCCCCCTACTATGCGGAGGTCGAAACCAGCCTTGGCCTTTATGGCAATAAGGATGGCGTGGAGACATTGCCCGACGGCGTCTATGCGCATCCGGCAAAGCTGACGCCGGCCGAAACGACCTTCAAGACGGAAGTCGAAGGACGCTGGCCGAAGCGGCACGTCGTTTCCTGGCGCTATATTGCGCCAGACGCAGAACGGACGCCGAAACCCCTGCGGGAGGCGTTGGGGACGGGACGGCTGACCATCCGCCATGATGCCATCGTGCGCCGCATCATCACCGACGATGCCGGCGGTCGAGCGACGGGAGCGGAGTTCATCGATCGTGTGACCGGCAAGGTCGAAACCGCGCGCGCGGCCATCGTTGTGCTCTCGGCATCGCCGATCGAAAGTGTAAGGCTGCTTCTCAATTCGGCGACAGCCAGCCATCCTCATGGGCTGGGCAATAGCTCAGGCGCGCTCGGGCGCTATTTCATGGACCAGCTGCCTTGCCTGGCCTTCGGTTCGTTTTCCAAGGCAAACGGCTGGGCAGTCGACGATTCCGCGCCGACAGATCCCTTCTACAATCCCTCCGGCGGCATCTTCGTCCCGCGCTTTGGAGAGGGCGATGCAGGTCGCGATGATTTCGACTATCAGGGAAGCATCGGCCGGGCGCCGACGCCGGATGACGAGCCTTCTCGGCTTGCCTTCTTCGGCTTCGGCCGCATGCTGCCCTATGCCGACAATCGCATCACGCTCGATACACGCCGCAAGGATGCCTGGGGAATCCCCGTGCCCCATATCCGTTGTGTCATGGGCAAGGAGGAACATGCCCTGCTGCGTCGTCAGGAAGAAGTGCTGATCGACATGGTGCGTGGCGTCGGCGGCGAGCTGGAGTTTATCGGCTCGCCTACTGGCCTCAGAGAAATGGGCCGCGGTGCCTTCCCCGATGCCGATCCTTTCAGCCGCTTCATGTTCCGCACATGGTTCCGCAAGACCATGTGCATGGGAGCCGCCATCCATGAAACCGGCGGCGCGCGCATGGGAGTATCGAGCAAGGACTCCGTCCTCAATGCCCATAATCAGAGCTGGGACATTCCCAACCTCATCGTAACGGATGCCTCCGCCTTTCCGGGCAGCGGCATTGCCGGCACCACGCTGACGGTGATGGCCCTGACCATCCGCGCCTGCAGGAACATTGCCGATCAATATCGCGCCGGACAAATATGATCAGGCGCTCCGTTCAGGTCGGAGTTCACGATCTTCGGGCGGCTTCCATTTTAGATATGGGGGCTCGCCGCAATCCTTCGTGCTGCCGTCTGCGCGGCCTTCAAGATCCACCATCCGACGGAAATAGTTTGGCTTTGTCACCTTGCCGCTATAAGTATCATGCATATCTTCTTGCATGAGCTGCATCGAACGATTGCGCAGGACGGAGCGATGTCTTCGACCATCAAATAATGGCTCTGAAATCAGAAGAAATTCGCGCGGAAATAGCTTGAAAAATTAGAATGTCTTTCGCGAATTGCGGGGAAATCCGGCTCTAGCGCGTAAAGCCATTAAAAGCGCACAATCCCCCCTCGCCACGAAGCGTTGAAAGCCGCTTCTTGCGGCCCGCATCCGGAGGAGATGCAGGCAAGCCCCATGATTTCACGAGCGTCGGGAACGCTTAGGGAGGAACAATGCTTGAACGACTTTTCAAATTGAGTGAGCACGGCACGTCCGTGCGCACCGAGCTCATCGCAGGTGTCACGACGTTCCTGACGATGTCCTACATCATCTTCGTCAATCCAGACATTCTGTCGACGACTGGCATGGACCGCAATGCGATCTTTGTCGCCACCTGTCTCGCAGCCGCGCTCGGCTCCATGGTCATGGGCTTTGTCGCCAACTGGCCGATCGGCATGGCGCCGGGCATGGGGCTCAATGCTTTCTTCGCCTTCACCGTGGTTGCCGCACTCGGCTTTACCTGGCAGCAGGCGCTTGGCGCCGTCTTCATTTCCGGCTCGATCTTCGTCTTATTGACGGTGACCGGCGTGCGCAGCTGGCTGATCGCCGGCATCCCGCATTCGCTCAGAAGCGCGATCGCCGCCGGTATAGGTCTCTTCCTGGCAATCATCGCGCTCAAGAGCGCCGGCATCGTCGTTGCCAACAAGGCGACGCTCGTCGGCCTGGGGGATCTGAAGCAGACCGGTCCCCTTCTCGCCATCCTCGGTTTCTTCATCATCGCCGTTCTGGATGCGCTGAAGGTCAGGGGTTCGATCCTGATCGGCATTCTCGCCGTCACAGTTCTCTCCTGGATCTTCGGCGTCAGCCAGTTCCACGGCATCGTTTCGGCCCCGCCATCCATCATGCCGACCTTCCTGCAACTCGACATCGTCGGCGCTCTCCATGGCGGCCTGGTCCACATCATTCTCGTCTTCGTGCTCGTCGAAGTCTTCGACGCCACTGGGACGCTGATCGGTATCGCCAAGCGCGCGAACCTGATCCAGGAAGGAAAACCGAACCGCTTGAGCAGAGCTCTGCTTGCCGACAGCGCAGCCATTGTCGCCGGCTCGCTGATGGGCACCAGCAGCACGACGGCCTTCGTCGAAAGCGCGTCGGGCGTTCAGGCTGGCGGCCGCACGGGCCTGACGGCTCTCACCATCGCCGCCCTCTTCATCGCGGCCCTCTTCTTCTCGCCGCTCGCGGCCTCCGTCCCGGCCTTTGCGACCGCTCCGGCGCTGCTCTATGTCGCCGGCCTGATGATGCGCGAGCTGACCGAGATCGAATGGGATGACCTGACCGAAGCGGCCCCGGCCGCAATCACGGCACTTGCCATGCCCTTCACCTACTCGATCGCCAACGGCCTTGCTTTCGGCTTCATCACCTATGTCGCCGTGAAGGTCTTCACCGGCCGCTGGTCGATGCTGCATCCGGCAACGCAGATCGTCGCCGCCCTGTTCGTCGTGCGCTTCGCCTTCTTCGCAGACTAGCAGCAGTATAAATTCAAGGCCGGGTCGTTCGAGCGAACGACCCGGCCTTTTTGCGTCTTGCTGGCTGCAGGAAATGGGAGCCATCCCGGAAAAATAAGGGGCGCTGCCGTCGCAGCGCCCTTTTTTGACATCTGGATCGATCCGGCTTTTTAGCGGATCAGGAACGGCTCTTCATAAAAATGTTCCTCAAGATTGACGCCCTTGCCGCCGCGATCGACGACGACGAAGTCGGAGATGCCGTCGAGGGGCGTCAGGATACCGTGCCAGACATTGCGCCAGATGTTGACGCCCTGCCCGGGCCTGGTGCGGAAGGCCACGGGCTCGCTCGGCCCATAGCCCGTTTCGCGCGCGGCAACGACGAGGAATGGATGGCTGGACAGCGGAACGAAGGCCTGGCTGCCGAGAGGATGCCGCTCGACCATCTTCAGTTCCAGCGGCAGCGCATAGGGCTCGCCGCGCAACCAACTGATCATCGTGCGCGCCTCTTCACCGATCGCTTCGACCTGTGCAAGGTCATGATAACGAACGCATTTGCCGGCGTTGATCGGATAGTTGCGCGCCCCTTCCATCTCGATCACATCGCCGAAGGGGGCGAATGTGGCTCTCGTCAGCGGTTGAATTTCGATCACTTTCATTCCTGGTCTCCCGTTTTCATTCCCTGAAGTCACCTCTGTCTTAATTGTGATAGGTCGTGGAGGTCGGCGCATGGCCTGTGGCATGGACAGCCGGGCTCATCCGAAGCGCAACATGCACGCCACCCAACCTGTGTGGCTCCGTCGCCTCCGTAAGAAGGTCGTTACGGATACCGACCCCAATGGTCTTAAGGCCTATTCCCTGTTAAGCCTGCCAGTGCCGGGTCGACGGGCTATGCCTGCAAGGCTCTGCAGGTGGGCAAGCGCGCACTTGCCGTGCGCGACGTGACCGGTAGAGGCCAAGGCACAAATTGATCGGCAGCCGTCGCCGCCTTCTTCATCATTCAGGGCAGATTTCTATGCCGAAGCCTGTTTCACCTTGTCGGTGAGCTGCAAAAAACGTCAACAATGTCCAAGCATGTCGCATGAAACGTTCCTCCAAACGTTTTCGACTACCAATTTCTAACCGCAAATCGCACGCGCCATTCCCCTTGGAAAATTTGAAAGTCTCGAACGTTGCAGCTGCTTTTCAGTGGTATCGGCCTGGCGGATAGTAGAGACAGGAGCGCTATGTTCGGGAGAAAAGCATGCAGTCTCATTCGCCAGGAGCCGGCCGGCTCACGACCCACGTGCTGGATACCGCGCTCGGCAAACCTGCCCGCGGCCTGCGCGTCGAACTCTACCGGATCGAGGGCGATGCCCTGCACCTCCTGAAGTCTACCGAGACCAACGACGACGGTCGCTGCGATGCGCCGCTGCTGTCGGGCGAAACCATGAAGGCTGGCACCTACGAGCTGCGCTTTCATGCCGGTGATTATCTTGGCCGCACATCGGAAGGCCCGATGTTTCTCGACATCATCCCGATCCGCTTCGGCCTCGCCGACGAGCGCGCGCATTACCATGTGCCGCTGCTCCTCTCGCCCTACAGCTACTCCACCTATCGCGGGAGCTGAGCAATGGCGCCCATGACAATCCGCTCGGAACTTCGTTTCATTCTCAACGGCCAGAACGTCGTTCTGAGCGACGTCGCACCGGATCAGACGTTGCTCGACTGGCTGCGCCTCTCCCGCTCGCTGAAGGGCACCAAGGAAGGCTGCGCCGAAGGCGACTGCGGCGCCTGCACCGTGCTTGTGGGACGGCTGACGCCTTCAGGCAGCCTCGTCTACGAGGGCGTCAATGCCTGCATTCGCTTTCTCGGCTCGCTGGACGGCTGTCATGTAGTCACCGTCGAGCATCTCGCCCCCAGCGACGATCACCTGCATCCGGTGCAGCAGGCCATGATCGACTTTCATGGCTCGCAATGCGGCTTCTGCACGCCAGGCTTCGTCATGTCTCTCTATGGGCTTTGGATGCAGACGCCGAACCCGACGGATCAGCAGATCGAAACCGCGCTTCAGGGCAATCTCTGTCGCTGCACCGGCTATGAACCGATCCTGCGCGCTGCCCGCTCCATCTCCGGCTATGGCGGGACGCAAGACGACCCGCTCCTTGTCGAGCGCGAAACGATGATCGCGCGCCTGCAAGCCCTTCGCGACGGCGCCCGCGTGGAAATCGGCGAAGGTCGAAATCGACTAATCGTGCCGGCGAACCTTGATGATTTCGCCGCCGTTCTCGAGACCTCGCCGACGGCAACCGTGATCGCCGGTTCCACCGATGTCGGCCTCTGGGTCACCAAGCACATGCGCGATATCACACCGGCCGTGTTCATCGCCGGGCTGCAGGAGCTGAAATCGATCGCGGTGAAAGATAAGCTCGTCACCGTCGGCGCCGGCGTCACCTATTCGGAGGCGATCGCGCCGCTGTCGCGGCATATCCCGGCGCTCGGACCGCTGATTACCCGCATCGGCGGCCAGCAGGTGCGCAATATGGGCACGATCGGCGGCAACATCGCCAACGGTTCGCCAATCGGCGACACACCGCCGGCACTGATCGCGCTTGGCGCGTCGCTGACCTTGCGCAAGGGCGCGGTCCGGCGCACCATCGCGCTTGAAGACTTCTTCATTGCCTATGGCAAGCAGGACCGCCAGCCCGGCGAATTCGTCGAAGCCGTGCATATCCCGGTTCCCGCCGCGGCGGAAAAATTCGCCATCTACAAGGTGACCAAGCGCCGGGACGAGGACATTACGGCGACGCTCGGCGCTTTCCGCCTGGCGCTTGGCGAAGATGGTACGGTCGCAGAAATCCGGATTGCCTATGGCGGCATGGCGGCAACGCCGAAACGGGCATTCGCCGTCGAAAAGGCGCTGCTTGGCCAGCCTTGGAACGAAGAGACCGTGGAGGCGGCAATGGAGAAATATGCCGAGGATTATGCGCCGCTGACCGACATGCGCGCCACCGCGGAATACCGTGCGCTCGCAGCAAGGAACCTTCTCCTGCGCTTCTACCTGGAAACGACGTCCAGCGCGGCGCCGGCGCAGGTATCGAGATATGAGGCCGCGTAAGCCATGAACAAGCACGCTCCAGATCTCAAGCCCGAAACCATCATTGGCGGCGTCCATTCCAGCCCACGGCACGATTCCGCGCACAAGCATGTCTCCGGCGCGGCCATCTACATCGACGACATCACCGAACCCACAGGTACGCTTCATGCCAGCCTCGGCCTGTCCACCGTGGCGCACGGTATCCTGAAATCGATTGATCTTGACGCCGTCCGGAGAGCCCCCGGCGTCGTTGCCGTGCTGACCCATGAGGACGTACCCGGCGTCAACGATATCTCGCCCTCCTACATGCATGATGACCCCGTGCTTGCCGCCGGCAAAGTCGAGTTTCACGGCCAGCCGATCTTCTGCGTGATCGCCGAAACGCGAGAACAGGCGCGCCGTGCGGCAAGGCTGGCAAAGATCGATTATGAGGAGCTGCCAGCCGATATCGACATCTGGGATCTCGATGTTTCCACCCATCGACAGGTGGTCACGCCGCTGACGCTGAAGCGAGGCGACGCGGCGTCTGCCCTTGCAAATGCTCCGCGTCGCGTGACGGGCCGCATGCGGCTCGGCGGCCAGGACCATTTCTATCTCGAAGGCCAGGTCTCGCTTGCCGTCCCCGGCGAAGACGACGAGGTCGTGGTCTATTGCTCGACGCAAGGTCCGAGCGAGACGCAGCACATGGTCGCTCATGCCCTCGGCGTGCCGAGCAATGCTGTCACGATCGAGGTTCGGCGCATGGGTGGCGGCTTCGGCGGCAAGGAGACCCAGGCGAACCAGTGCGCCGCCATTGCAGCGATCGCCGCCAAGAAGCTGAAGCGCGCCGTCAAGGTCCGGCTTGACCGCGACGAAGACATGGTCGCGACCGGCAAGCGGCATGATTTTGCCATCGACTACGATGTCGGCTTCGACGATGAAGGCCGTATCCTCGGCATCGACTACACCTTCGCGCTTCGCGCCGGATTTTCCGCCGACCTCTCCGGTCCCGTGGGCGACCGGGCGCTGTTTCACTGCGACAATGCCTATTTCTTCCCGCATGTTCATGCGAAGTCGGCGCCGCTTTATACCAATACGGTTTCCAACACGGCCTTCCGCGGCTTCGGCGGCCCACAGGGCATGGTCGGCGCCGAGCGCGTCATCGACGAGGTGGCCTTCGCCGTCGGCAAGGATCCGCTCGAAATCCGCAAGCTGAATTTCTATGATGCGATGGGCGTTCAAGGCGAACGCAACCTCACCCCGTATCATCAGAAGGTCGAGGATTGCATCATCCAGCGCATCGTCGCGGAACTGGAGGAAAGCGCGGATTATGCCGGGCGCCGCAAGGCCATCGCCGAGTTCAATGCCAGGAGCCGTATCGTCAAGCGCGGCATCGCGCTCACTCCGGTGAAATTCGGCATCTCCTTCACCAAGACAGAATCGAACCAGGCCGGTGCTCTCGTGCATGTCTATAGCGATGGCTCCGTGCACATGAACCATGGCGGTACCGAGATGGGGCAAGGCCTGCACCTGAAGGTGGCGCAGGTCGTGGCGGAAGAATTCCAGATCGATCTCGACCGGGTGAAGATCACCGCGACGACGACGGCCAAGGTGCCGAATACCTCGCCGACCGCGGCCTCTTCAGGTGCTGATCTGAACGGCATGGCAGCCCAGAACGCTGCACGCCAGATCAAGGACCGGCTGATTGCCTTTGCGGCGGAAAGCCATCAGGTGCCGCGTGATAAGGTTCTCTTCCTGCCCAACCGGGTGCGGATCGGCGACATCGAGATGCCCTTCGACGATCTCGTCAAGAAGGCCTACATGGCCCGTGTTCAGCTTTCGGCCGCCGGTTTCTACAAGACCCCGAAGATCCATTGGGACCGCAAGGCCGGCCGCGGCCATGCCTTCTACTACTATGCCTATGGCGCTGCCTGCTCGGAGGTGTCGATCGACACGCTGACCGGCGAATATGTGGTCGAACGGACCGATATCCTGCACGATACCGGCCGCTCGCTGAACAAGGCCATCGACATCGGGCAGATCGAGGGCGGCTTTATTCAAGGGATGGGATGGTTAACGACGGAAGAGCTCTGGTGGGACGGCAAGGGGCGTCTTAGAACGCACGCGCCCTCAACCTACAAGATCCCGCTTGCATCCGACCGCCCGAAGATTTTCAATGTAGCGCTGACCGATTGGTCGGAAGCCTACGAGCCGACGATCCATCGATCCAAGGCGGTCGGCGAGCCGCCGCTGCCGCTCGGCCTTGCCGTGCTGCACGCTCTTTCGGATGCGGTGGCGAGCGTCGCCGATCACAAGATCTGCCCGCGTCTCGACGCGCCGGCGACACCTGAACGGGTGCTGATGGCGATCGAACGTCTCAAGGCGGCGAACAAGGAGTAAGATCATGCCTGCCGCCCGTGAAGATATCCGGGATTTCCTCCGCCGAGAACCGGCGTCGATACTGGTCAAGGTCACCGGGGTCGCAGGTTCCGCGCCGCGCGATGCGGATGCCTGGATGCTGGTATCGGAACGGGCGATCTTCGCGACGATCGGCGGAGGGACACTCGAATATATGGCCATCGACCAGGCGCGGCGGGCATTGCGTTCCGGCCTTGCAGCGGAGCCGATGAACGTGCCGCTTGGCCCTGAGATCGGCCAGTGCTGCGGCGGCCGGGTGGGCCTGGCCTTCACCGCCCTTAACCCAAAGCTTGCGAACGATCTCGTCGCCCGCAGCGATCGCGAAATGGCTGCGCGTCCGCATGTCTACGTGTTCGGCGCCGGTCATGTCGGCGATGCACTCGCCATGGCGCTTTCATTGGCGCCGTTGCGCGTGGTGCTTGTCGACACGCGGGAGGAAGAACTCGTCGCCAGCACCATGCCAGGCATCGAAACCTGTCTGACGGCCATGCCGGAGGCCGTGGTACGCGATGCGCCGGCCGGCAGCAGCTTCGTGATCCTCACACACGACCACGCGCTCGATTTCCTGATTGCGGCCGAGGCGCTCAAGCGCGCGGATGCCGCCTATGTCGGCATGATCGGCTCCAAGACTAAGCGTGCCACCTTCCGCAACTGGCTCTCGCGCGAAACCGGCCAGGCGGAGCTTTTCGACCGCCTCGTCTGCCCGATCGGCGGCACGGCGGTCAAAGACAAGCGCCCTACCGTCATAGCCACGCTCGCCGCCGCCGAGATCATGACGGCGGCGCTGAGCTGGGCGGCTGCCGGGCAGCCAATCACGGCAAAACCTGTTATCGGATAGCGGGCAACCGCTTCAGGGGATTGGCGAACGGCACGCCAAGCGGCTCGAAATGGCGTTCATTGGCCGTCAGAACGGTCAGGTTGTGGGCAACGGCAGTCGCGGCAATGGCAATGTCCTCGAAACCAGGGTCGTGCGCACGCGCCTGGTCAAGGATCAGGCCGGCATGTCTCGCCTCTTCGAGGCCGAACGGCAGGATACGGCCGGCATAGAAATGCTCCACCGCCGCGAGCCAGTCGCCCAGATGCTTCGCTTTCGTCGTCGCCCCGATTCTGATCGCTCTGGCAATGCCGGCCTCGATCTCGGCGATGGTGATTGCCGAAAGATAAAGCCGGTCGCCATTCGCACGCATCCAGGTCGCGAATGCATCAACGCCGACGTGGCGCTTGGTCGGCGCATCGGCCGACACGATATTGGTGTCCAGAAGATACAAGATCAGAAGCCGTTTTCACGCAACGAGCGTGCGGGCTTTCGCGATCGTTCGGGAATATCGGCCTGCTCGCCGGGAAAGGCCAAAAGCAGATCGGCGAACTCAGGCACTCTCGAAACCCGCTGCCATTCCTCGAAGGAAACCAACACGGCCTCCTTGCGGCCATGTCGGGTGATAACGGTCGGCTCACCGGCCACGGCCTGATCGACCACGGCGGAAAGCGTCGCCTTCGCATCCTTGAGCTGGATTTCCTTCATGCTATCACTCCGTATGACCACCGATAGTCATATATGATTTCGCCGACTTGATTCAAGCGGAGATCTGCCTGTGGCCTTCAGATCACGAAGCTGCAGCCGCCGGCTCGTCGTCGAGCAGCTTGCCGATGAGCCGCTGACAGCGCTCCGCCATGAAATCGATCATCAGACGGACCTTCGGGTCCTGGAAACGCTTGTGCGGATAGATGGCGGCGAGCTGAATCGGCGCCGGCGGGCTCTCCTTCAGGATTTCCGTCAGCCGGCCGTCTTTCAGATAGGCCTTCACCTCGAACAGCGGCTTGTTGATGATGCCGCGGTCTTCCAGTGCCCATTGGGTGAGCACGTCGCCGTCGTCGCTGTCATAGGGGCCGGCGACCTCGAACTTGCGAGGGCCTTCCGCCGTGACCAGCGTCCAGTAATATTCCTTGGAGCCGGGATAGCGCAGCAGAAGACAGTCATGCTTGTCGGCAATCAATGCATCCGCGGTCGGCGGCACGCCACGGCGCGCCAGATAGGTCGGCGAAGCACAGAGCACCCGCTCGCAATTAAGGATGCCGCGCATGCGCAGGTTCGAATCCTCCAGCACGCCGAGCTTGAAGGCAACGTCGACACCCTCGGCAAGGATATCGACATTGTGGTCCGACAGGCGCACACGCACCTCGATATCCGGATATTTGTCGTGAAACTCCGGAATACCTGAGGCGATCAGCCGCCGGCCGATGCCGAGCGGCGCGGTGATCCTGAGCGAACCCTTCGGATTGCGCGAGAGATCGGCAATCGCCGCTTCCGCCTCGTTTACGGCCTCGATGATCTTCACGGCCTTTTCGTAGAAGACACGGCCATGTTCGGTCGGCGAGAGCTTACGCGTCGTGCGGTTGAAGAGGCGCACGCCAAGATGGCGCTCGAGTTCCTTGATGCGATTGCTCGCAACCGCGGGCGTGACGCGCTGGTCGCGCCCTGCTGCCGAGAGGGTACCGAGTTCGACCACGCGAACGAAGACACGGACATTATCGAGATAGGACATGGCACCTTTCTACCACATCGGCGTGCGGAACAAAGCAGGGGTCATCTTATAGATTTTTTTGAAAGTGTTGGCGGATTAACCGGGATTTTCGAGAAAATCGAGCGATGGCAAACAGTCGATGAAGATCGGGAGGGAGTTCCCATGTACGAATATGCCATCGCCTGGGACTGGATAACCTTCGCCGTCCGCTGGCTGCACGTGATCACGGCGATCGCCTGGATCGGTTCCTCATTCTATTTCGTCGCGCTCGACCTCGGCCTCAAGAAGCATCCGCAACTGCCACCAGGCGCCTATGGCGAGGAATGGCAGGTCCATGGCGGCGGCTTCTACCATATCCAGAAATATCTGGTGGCGCCCGCCAACATGCCGGAGCACCTCGTCTGGTTCAAATGGGAAAGCTATGTCACCTGGCTTTCAGGCTTCGGCATGCTCTGTCTCGTCTATTATGCCGGTGCCGACCTCTACATGATCGATCCGGCCGTGCTCGACGTCTCCAAGCCCGTGGCGATCGCCATTTCGCTCGGCTCGATCGCCGGCGGCTGGCTCCTGTACGACCTGATCTGCAAGTCGCCGTTCGGCAATGACAATACGCGGCTGATGGTGGCGCTCTATTTCATTCTGGTGGCGGTCGCCTGGGGTTATACGCATCTCTTTACCGGCCGTGCCGCCTTCCTGCATCTCGGTGCCTTCACCGCGACGATCATGTCGGCCAACGTGTTCTTCATCATCATTCCGAACCAGAAGATCGTCGTTGCCGACCTGATCGCCGGCCGCAAGCCCGATCCGAAATATGGCCGTATCGCCAAGCAGCGCTCGACACACAACAACTACCTGACGCTGCCGGTGCTGTTCCTGATGCTGTCGAACCACTATCCGCTGGCGTTCGGCACGCAGTTCAACTGGATCATCGCTTCGCTCGTCTTCCTGATGGGCGTCACGATCCGCCACTGGTTCAACACCCGCCACGCCAATGCCGGCAACCCGACCTGGACCTGGCTGATCACCGTCATCCTCTTCATCGTCATCATGTGGCTCTCAACGGTGCCGAAGATCCTGACGGGCGAACCCACAACGAAGATTTCCGCCACCCAGCAGCCTTTCATAGCCGCGCAGGATTTCCCGAAGGTCCGCGATACCGTGATGGGACGCTGCTCCATGTGCCATGCGAAGGAGCCGAGCTGGGAAGGCATCGTCGCTCCGCCAAAGGGCGTGATGTTCGAAACCGACCGCGACATCGCCGCTCATGCCCGCGAAATCTACCTGCAGGCCGGCCGCAGCCATGCCATGCCGCCGGCCAATGCCTCGCACATTACCGACGAGGAGCGCCGACTGCTCGTCTCCTGGTACGAAAGTGCCATCAATGGGGAGAAGACCCAATGACTGAAATCCTGATCCGTGGCCGTGTGCTCACCTTTCTCGCCGAACCGCAAGGGATCGATGACACCGCGTCCTATCGCTATATCGAGGATGGCGCAGTCTTCGTCCGCAATGGAAAGATCGTGGAGATCGGCTCCTACGGCGACGTAAGGAAACTGGCGGACGCCGGTATCCGGATCGCGGACCATCGCCCGAACCTTATCCTGCCGGGCTTTATCGACACGCACCTTCATTTCCCGCAGACGCAGGCAATCGCCTCCTATGGCGCCCAGCTGCTCGAATGGCTGAACACCTATATTTTCGTCGAGGAGCAGAAATTCGCCCGCGCCGCGCACGCCGCCGAAGTGGCGGACCGCTTCATGGACGAACTCCTGTCGAACGGCACGACGACGGCGGTCGCCTATTGCTCCGTGCATGCGGAAAGCGTCGATGCGTATTTTGCTGCCGCTGAAGCGCGCGGCATGTTGATGATCGGCGGCAAGGTCATGATGGATCGCAATGCGCCGGATGCACTGCGCGATACGCCGCAGCGCGGCTACGACGAGACCAAGCGGCTGATCGAGAAATGGCATGGCCGCGGCCGCGGCCATTATGCGATCAGCCCGCGTTTTGCCATCACCTCGACGCCTGAGCAGATGGAGATGAGCAAGGCACTCGTCGCCGAGCATCCGGACTGCTACGTCCAGACGCACCTCTCCGAAAATCGCGATGAGATCGCCTTTGCAACCTCTCTCTATCCCGAGGCGAAGGACTATACGGATATCTACGCTCGTTATGGCCTGCTCAACGATCGCATGCTGCTCGGCCATTGCATCCATATGAGCGAACGGGAAGTCGCGGTGCTCGCCGAAACCGGCGCGGTCGGTGTCTTCTGCCCGACCTCGAACCTCTTCCTCGGCTCAGGGCTTTTCAACGCCGCGGAATTCGACAGGCTCGGCGCGCGCTGGTCGGTTGCGACCGACGTCGGCGCCGGTACCAGCTTCTCCATGCTGGAAACGATGGACGAGGCCTACAAGGTGCTGCACCTGCAGGGACAACGGCTGACGCCGTTCAACTCCTTCTATCGCATGACACGCGGCAACGCGCTGGCGCTTGGCCTCGAAAGCCGCATCGGCTCGCTGCAGGCGGGTGCGGATGCCGATATCGTCGTGCTTGATTCCAGTGCCAAGTCGGCCATGGAATTCCGCATGCGCACCGCGACCTCCCTGGCTGAAGAACTCTTCATCCTGCAGACCATGGGTGACGATCGCTGCGTTACGGAAGTCTACGTCGCCGGCAAGGCGATGAAGAGCAGGGGCAAGAAAGCAGACACGATCGCACGCGGGCAACTGCAGCTCGCCTGACCAGTCAAGTGGCGGACCGAAAACGCCGTCGTCTCCGGATAGGGGACGGCGGCGAAGGCGTTCAGGCTCGCCTCGATCGGCCACCCATCGCCTTCGTCAACTCTTCCGCTGCCGCCCGCACAACCGGGCCAAGTGCTGCGACCCTTTCGTCCGGCAGCCGCACGGCCGGGCCTGAAATCGAGATGCCGGCAATAGCTTCGCCATATTCGTCGAAGATCGGCGCCGCAACGCATCGCATGCCGAGCGTGTGCTCCTCATCGTCGATCGACCAGCCGCGTGAGCGGATCTCGGCCACATCATTGAGCAGCATGGGCAACGTATCGCGGGTCTTATCGGTGAAATGCTGCAACGACCGCCCTTTGAGCAACGCCTCGATCTGGCTGTCCGCCCAGGTGGAAAGGATCGCCTTGCCGATACCCGAAGCATGGATCGGTCCACGCCTGCCGGGGCGGAAGAAGGCGCGCATCGGCGCGTGACTTTCCGCTTGGGAGATGAAGACGACATCACCATCCTCCTCGATGGCGATATTGGCGGTCTCGCCGCTATCCTCCATCAATTGCTTGAGGAAAGGCCGGCTGATCGTGCCAAGCTTGCGGAAGCGCAAGTAGGCCGTTCCGATCTCAAACGCCTTGACCCCGATCGTCCAGACGCCAGTCTCGCCGTCATGAGTTACCATGCCATGCTGGGCGAGAGAGGTCAGCAGCCGGTGCACGGTGGAAGGCGCCATGCCCGATCTGTCGGCGAGATCGGTCAGAACCGCACCATCGGCTTCGGCTACCAGCTCCAGCAGTTTCAAACTGCGATCGAGCACCTGCACGGACGAGGCGGCCGCATTCTCCGCCGGTTTCCGGCCCGGCCTGCCCCTCGTCTTTTCCCGATTTTCCGCCATGACGCCCACTTTTGACCGAAAGCGCGCCGCGCACGTCGGCGCGGCATGCTTCGGCTTCATGACATATCCGCTTCGCCTCGATTGTTCCAGATTTGTTGAAAATGTTTATTTCCATATGATGGGATTAATTTCCATTTTATGATTGCGCACGTCGGCGCATGCGGTACCTTCAATCCAGAAACGGAGGAAATTCCCATGGCGAAGATGCGCGCAGTCGATGCCGCGGTGCTGGTTCTGGAAAAGGAAGGTGTCAATTGCGCCTTCGGCGTTCCCGGCGCTGCGATCAACCCCTTCTACTCGGCGATGAAGGCGCGCGGCTCGATCCGCCATGTGCTTGCCCGTCATGTCGAAGGTGCAAGCCATATGGCCGAGGGCTATACCCGCGCCCGCGCCGGCAATATCGGCGTCTGCATCGGAACGTCCGGGCCTGCCGGCACCGACATGATTACCGGCCTTTATTCGGCCTCGGCCGACTCGATCCCGATCCTGTGCATTACCGGCCAGGCGCCGCGCGCCCGCCTCGACAAGGAGGATTTCCAGGCCGTCGATATCGCCAAGATCGCAGCCCCGGTCACCAAATGGGCGGTTACCGTCATGGAGCCGGCGCTCGTCCCTTACGTCTTCCAGAAGGCGTTCCACACGATGCGCTCGGGTCGCCCCGGCCCCGTCCTCATCGACCTGCCCGTTGATGTTCAGGTTGCGGAAATCGAGTTCGACATCGACACCTATGCCTCGCTTGACCCCTACAAGCCCTCGGCGACACGTGCGCAGGCCGAAAAGGCGCTTGCCATGCTGAACGCGGCCGAACGGCCGCTGATTGTCGCCGGCGGCGGCATCATCAATGCCGATGCTTCCGACCTGCTGGTCGAATTCGCCGAAATCACCGGCGTTCCGGTCATCCCGACCCTGATGGGCTGGGGCACGATCCCGGACGATCATCCGCTGATGGCCGGCATGTGCGGGCTGCAGACATCGCATCGCTACGGCAATGCGACGCTACTCGGCTCCGACTTCGTCCTCGGCATCGGCAATCGCTGGGCCAATCGCCACACCGGCAACGTCTCGACCTATACCGAGGGTCGCACCTTCGTGCATGTCGATATCGAGCCGACCCAGATCGGCCGTGTCTTCGCCCCCGATTTCGGCATCGTCTCGGATGCGGGTGCCGCGCTGAAGCTCTTCCTCGACGTCGCCACAGAATGGAAGACCGAAGGCAAACTGCGCGACTGGTCGACATGGGCGGAGGAATGCCGCGAGCGCAAGCGCACCATGCTGCGCAAGACGCATTTCGACCAGACACCGTTGAAGCCCCAGCGCGTTTACGAGGAGATGAACAAGGCTTTCGATCGCGACACCTGCTATGTCTCGACCATCGGGCTTAGCCAGATCGCCGGCGCACAGTTCCTGCATGTCTACAAGCCGCGGAACTGGATCAATTGCGGCCAGGCCGGCCCGCTCGGCTGGACCCTGCCAGCAGCCCTTGGCGTGCGCGCCGCAGATCCGGACCGCCCGATCGTCGCCCTATCCGGCGACTACGACTTCCAGTTCCTCATCGAGGAATTGGCCGTCGGCGCGCAGCACAAGCTCCCCTACCTGCATGTGGTCGTGAACAATTCCTATCTCGGCCTCATTCGCCAGGCCCAGCGCGGCTTCAACATGGATTTCGAGGTCAGTCTCGCCTTCGACAACATCAATGCCACTGACAACACCGAACCCGGTTATGGCGTCGATCACGTCGCCGTTGCCGAAGGCCTCGGCTGCAAGGCGATCCGCGTTCGCAGCCCGAACGAATTCCAGGAGGCTTTCACGACGGCGCAACAGCTCATGAAGGAACACCAGGTTCCGGTCGTCATCGAGTTCATTCTGGAGCGCGTCACCAACATCGCCATGGGCGCCGACATCAATGCGGTCGTCGAGTTCGAGGAACTTGCCGAGCGCGGCGAGGATGCACCGACGGCAATCCTCGCTCTGCTGGACTAGAGCGGTTCAGCTTTTCACGGAGCCTCTGAACCACTCTAGCTCTTTGTTTTCAAGCAATTCCAGACGGAAAGCGGCTCACGCACTTTTCCTGAAATTGCTCTAAAGGAGGAACACAATGCCGAAATTTGCGGCCAATCTCACCATGCTCTTCACCGAGGCGCCGTTTCTGGATCGCTTCGCACTTGCCGCCAAGGCAGGCTTCGAGGGTGTCGAATACCTCTTCCCCTATGATTTCGCGAAGGAGGCGCTGCGCGCCGAACTCGATCGCCATGGCCTGACGCAGGTGCTGCACAATCTGCCCGCCGGCAACTGGGCCGGCGGCGAGCGGGGGATCGCGATCCTGCCTGATCGCATCGACGAATTCCGCCGCGGCGTTGCCTCGGCGATCGACTACGCAACGACGCTCGGCTGCAGCCAAATCAATTGCCTCTCGGGCATTGCGCCGGTCGGTATCGCCGATGAAGCGTTGCGGACGACCTTCGTCGCCAATCTCAAATACGCGGCTGCCGAATTGGGCAAGCATGGAATCCGGCTGCTAATCGAGCCGATCAACAGGTTCGACATTCCCGGCTTCTTCCTCAACACGCCGGATCAGGCCGCTTCGATCATCGCCGAAGTCGGCAGCAACAACCTGTTCATCCAATATGATCTCTACCATCAGCAGCGCACCGAGGGCGAGCTGATCGGGACATTCAAGAAGCACCAGGCGCAGATTGCGCATGTGCAGCTTGCCGATAATCCCGGGCGCAACGAACCAGGCACCGGCGAGATCGCCTATCCCTTTATCTTCAATGCGCTCGACGCGCTCGGCTACGACGGCTGGATCGGCTGCGAATACAAGCCGCGCACCACGACTGCTGCAGGGCTCGGCTGGTTTGCCGCAGCCGGCCGCCACGCCGAAGGCGCAGCCATTCTCAATATCAGGAGCTAACAACCATGGCACATATCGGATTTATCGGCCTCGGCATCATGGGAACCCCCATGGCGCGCCACCTGCAAAATGCCGGCCACATCATCGTCACATCAAAGTTTTCCATTCCGCCGCGCCAAGAGCTGCTCGACAACGGCCTGCAATTCGTCGAGACGCCGAAGGCGCTCGCTGAAACCGTCGACACCATCATCCTGATGCTGCCGGATACGCCCGAGGTCAAGGATGTTCTCTTCGGCGAGAACGGCGTTGCCTATGGCCTTTCGAAAGGCAAGCTCGTCATCGACATGAGCTCGATCTCGCCGATCGAGACCAAGGAATTCGCCAGGAGAGTTCGTGAGACCGGCGCCGAATATGTCGACGCTCCGGTTTCAGGCGGCGAGGTTGGCGCCAAGAACGCCTCGCTCTCGATCATGGCCGGCGGTTCCGAGGCAAGTTTCGAGCGGGCGCTGCCGCTCTTCCAGCTGATGGGCAAGAACATCACGCTCGTCGGCGATTGCGGCGATGGCCAGGTCACCAAGGTCGCCAATCAGATCATCGTCGCATTGACGATCGAGGCCGTGTCCGAGGCACTGGTCTTCGCCTCGAAGGCGGGGGCCGATCCCGCCCGCGTGCGCTCGGCCCTGATGGGCGGCTTTGCCTCCTCACGCATCCTCGAAGTGCATGGCGAGCGCATGATCAAGCGCACCTTCGAACCCGGCTTCCGCATCTCGCTGCATCAGAAGGATCTGAACCTTGCGCTGCAGGGCGCCAAGGCGCTTGGCGTCTCGCTGCCGAATACCGCAGCAACGCAGGAGCTCTTCAATCAGTGTGCCGCCAATGGAGACAGCGGGCTCGACCATTCCGGTCTCGTCAAGGCGCTTGAGCGCATGGCGAACCATCCCGTCGCGTAACGTGTGAGAGACCCGATGCCGAGCATTGCCGATCCCCGCGCCTTTCTGGAAAAGCTCTTCTACGCGGCCGTTGCCGCTGCCGATCCGGACAAGGCGCTCGCCGCCCACCTGCCGGAAAAGCCGAAGGGCCGGACGGTGGTGGTCGGCGCCGGCAAGGGAGCGGCGCAGATGGCACGCGCCTTCGAACGCCTGTGGGACGCACCGCTATCCGGTGTCGTCGTCACGCGTTACGGCTATGCCGTTGTCTGCGAGCGTATCGAAGTTCTTGAGGCCGCCCATCCCGTGCCCGACGAAAATGGCCTGCACGCATCAGATCGACTGATGGCAGCAGTAAGCGGTCTTTCGGAAGATGATCTGGTCGTCGCCCTCATCTGCGGCGGCGGATCGGCATTGCTGCCGGCTCCGGCCGGCGATCTCACGCTTGCCGACGAAATCGCCGTCAATCAGGCCCTACTTGCCTCCGGTGCGCCAATCAGCGCCATGAACGCCGTGCGCAAGCAGGTTTCCCGCATAAAGGGAGGGCGGCTCGCCGCCCTTGCCTATCCGGCCCGCGTGGTCTCGCTCGTCGTTTCCGATATTCCCGGCGACAACCCCGCCCTGGTCGCCTCCGGCCCGACCATTGCCGACGAGACGACCCGCGCCAATGCACTTGCAATCATAGAACATTATGGTCTCGATTTGCCGGAAGCAGTGATGCGTCATCTCAAAGATTGCAGGGACGAGCCGCCGCTGCCTTTAGACCCCCGTTTCGCCCGTAACGAGGTGAAGCTCGTTGCTTCGGCGGCCATCGCACTGGATGCCGCTGCCGATGTCGCCCGTAATGCCGGCGTCGAGACCATCGTGCTTTCCGATGCCATCGAGGGCGAAGCATCCGAAGTCGGTCGCCAACATGCGGCGATCGTAGCCAAGATCTCGCACCGGGGTCTGGCGTCGCAAGGCCCCATGCTCCTTCTGTCTGGCGGCGAAACTACGGTTACGATCAAGGGCAAAGGCAAGGGCGGCCGCAACAGCGAGTTCCTGCTATCCTTCGCCTGCGCCATTTCCGGCCAGAAAGGTATTGCAGCGCTCGCCGCCGATACTGACGGCATCGACGGCTCGGAGGACAATGCCGGTGCCTTTGCCGACGGCGCCACAGTTTCGCGGCTTGCCGAGCTGGAAAAAAATGCGGCCGAATTCCTGGGGCGCAACGACAGCTGGTCGGCCTTCGCCGCTCTCGACGATCTTTTCGTCAGCGGCCCGACCGGCACGAACGTCAACGACTTCCGCGCAATCCTGCTGCAATAGATCATCGCCGCCTGCCGATCGAGCGAGTTGGAGAATACGCTGCCGATGGCGTGACGCATTCTGTATTGAGCGGCGCGATTAGAAAGCGTATGAATTCATTAGAAAGCTGAACTATTTTTCTTACTCGCAAGGCCAACCGTTGCGGGCAAGCCGGCTGCTACATCTATCATGAATTTGTTGCACTTCCTCATTATCGAGGAGTAGCAAAGAGAAAGCGCTGTTGCGCCAGTCACTTTTTGAACCGGTCACCGCACTTCTTTGGTATGATTGATGGGGAGATGAAATCGCAGGACCTTTACAGCTGCCGAAGCTGCCGAAAAAGTCCATATCGGCACCCGTCGACTTCATAGCAAAAGTGCAGATCAGCGGCACGCAACCCGGAGCTTACCGAACTGGAAATAGATCAGCGAGTTCCGACGAATGCTACGCCCAATCTTGAGCTGTTAAGTTTGTTTCCATTGCCCTGTGGAACTTAACCGATCTTTAACAGCCAGTTGTGCAGGCTGGAGATAGAACGGGCAAGGCCCATACCCCGAAAGCATCGGACCCTCAATGCGTCTTCTCGCCTCAATTATTTTTGCAGTCCTTGCTGCGTTCGTCGCGCCCGCCCTGGCGCAGGACGTGCCGTCAGTGACGATTACCAGCTCCTCAGGCTCGGTGACGTTCGATCGCAATCAGCTTGAGGCGATGGGCCTCGTGTCGATCAAGACTTCGACGCCCTGGAATGACGGTGTGGTCAACTTCGAAGGCGTGCCGATGGCGCTGTTGCTTGAAAAAGCCAAGGCCCAAGGTGCGACGGCCACAGTCATTGCCCTCAATGATTATAGCGTCGATATCCCGACTAGCGATTTCACCAAGTTCGGCACGATCCTCGCCGTCAAGCGCAACGGCGCATATATGCCCATTGACGATCAGGGTCCGTTCTTTGTGATGTATCCATTCGACAGCAACCCCATCCTGCAGGGACAGCCCTATCACGGTCGTGCCGTCTGGCAGGTCAAGGCAATCTCCGTGAAATAGCCCCGGACCGCATGCGCTACCTCCGCACAGCGCTGATAATTGTGATCCTGGGTTTCATCACCTCGGCGATCTATATTTCCGCCTTGGTCTTCCAGCGCCAGACCGCACTGCAAGATGTCGGCTTGGGCAATATCACCTGGACGATAGCCCAAGCTCCGAGTGAGTTCACCAGACTCGAACAGCGCGTCAGCGCCATGGGCATGAACGACGGCAGCGTCGATGCCCATGAGGTCAGGCTGCGCTTCGATATCGTCGTCAATCGCCTCAAGACCCTGCGGTCCAACGGGGTCGAGAAGTTCGTACAATCGAATCCGCATATCGGCGAGACCCTCGACGACCTCGAAGATGCGCTCAACCAGACCCGGCCGCTCCTTAGCCAGCTTTCCGTGCCTGGAACACCGGCGCGTATCCTCACGATCCTGGAACCGATCTACCCGAAGCTGGCGCGCCTCTCCAGCGACAGCAACATGTGGTATTCGGCGCGCATTGCCGAGGATCGGCGCGGCCTTCTTGGGCTGCAATTGGCCCTGACCTGGGTCACCGTCGGCATGCTTATCGGCGGCTGCCTGCTGATTCTGCTGCTGCTCATTCACAATGGCCTTTTGGGTCGGGCCCAAAAGATCCTGCAGGCCAAGGAGCAGACCCTGGCGATCCAGAATGCCCGGTTCGATGCGGCAATGGAGGCCATGTCCCTCGGTCTTTGCCTGCTCGACGACCAATATCGCGTCATCGTTCACAATCCCCGTTTCCTGACCCTGTTCGGTCTCGATGAAGTCCGGGCAAGGATCGGTACCCCGCTGGCCGATCTCATCGCGCCCGAATTGCTGCCCCCCGGATTGTCAACCAGCGGGCCGCGCGGCGTTGCTGGCGATAAGGCTCGTGTCCGGAACGACATCGCCGTGCTCAGCGACCATATCCATCATCTTGCAAACGGCATGGTGCTGGCCGTATCGCACGAACCGACGGGTGAAGGCGGCTGGGTTTGCACTTTCGAGGATGTCAGTGAGCGTCATCGCGCGCAGGATCGCGTGGTGCATATGGCCCATCATGACGCGCTGACCGACATGCCTAACCGGTTACTATTCTGGGAAAGCGTCGGCCACGCACTGCGCGGATTGGCGGCCGGCGGCCAATTATTTACCATACTCTATCTCGATCTCGACCGCTTCAAAGAAGTCAACGACACGCTGGGCCACCCTGTCGGCGACGTGTTGCTGCGCAAGGTCGCCAGGCGGCTGCGCAATACCGCATCACAACAGGACATCGTGGCCCGATTGGGCGGTGACGAATTCGCCGTGCTGCACAGGTGTCTTGATTCCACACTCGACAGCGCCCGCGACCTGTCGGAGCGCCTCATAACCAACATTAGCCGGCCTTACCGTATCAACGGCAACGAGATCGTCGTCAGTACCTGTATCGGTATCGCAGTCGCATCGCGCGCTGGCGGTGATACCGGCCAACTGATGAAGAATGCCGACCTGGCACTATACCAGGCCAAAGCTGATGGTAAGGGCGTCTACCGCATCTTCTCTCCGCAGATGGAAGAGGATCTCCAGAACCGGCGCAATCTGGAGGCGGATATGCGCCACGGCATCAAGCTTGGGCAATTCGAGGTTCATTACCAACCGCAGATTTCGCTCAAGACCCGCAAGATCGTTGCCAGTGAGGCGCTGGTACGCTGGCGCCATCCAGAGCGCGGGCTGATCCCGCCGGCCGAATTCATCCCGCTGGCAGAGGAAACCGGCTTCATCGATGCGCTCGGCAAATGGGTGCTGGAGCAGGCATGCCAAGATGCGCTTAACTGGCCCGAGGACGTGCGCGTTTCAGTCAACCTCTCTCCGGTTCAGTTCCGTCAGACGGACCTGGTCGATACGGTCAAGACCGTGTTGGAACTTACCGAATTCGATGCGCGTCGACTGGAACTGGAAATCACGGAGTCGGTACTTCTGCGAGACAATGCCGCGAACCTTGAGGTGCTGAATCGGCTGCGTTCGCTCGGCTTGACCATCGCACTTGACGATTTCGGCACCGGTTATTCTTCGTTGAACTATCTGCAGCGCTTCCCCTTCGACAAGCTGAAGATTGACCGCAGTTTTGTGCGCGACTTGGAAAACCGGCCTGACAGCTTTGCCATCGTCCAGTCTATCGCTACGCTCGGTCGCAATCTCAAGATGCTGACCACGGCGGAGGGCGTCGAGACGCAGACCCAGCTCGACATGGTCATCAAGGCCGGCTGCTCGGAGAGTCAGGGCTATTACTTCAGCCCGCCTGTCCCGGAAACCGAATTCCGTACCATGATCGGCCGGAAGAACAGCGACGCCGGTGATGAGAGCGGAGCCTCAAACGTTCGAGGCCCAAAATCTGGCAGAGACAAAAGTTCGGGCAAGGCTGCAGACGCTGATTCTGCGGACGGGCAATACTAGCCCACTCCCGACTGCGCGGCATTGACCTGATGGGTGAGGCACAGGTTTTCGCGGAAAGCGGTCTGCCGTTCAAAGCTGATGCCGATATTGAGAGGTGCGTCCGACGACAAGGGATGGGCAGTCGTCGGACGCTGCACTGTCCGGCCCGAGGGTGGCATTCGGGCCGGTAATTAGAATATTAGCATCTACCGTAGATTTAGGTGAGCTACCCAATTGGATTGGAAGGCGGATAGGACAGCGGCAATCCCTTTGTGTCGATCATGCCGCACAGATGATCGCACGCTCGACGTCATTTCGCACTTGCCTTCGTCGCTCCACGCACAATCTTGAGGCTTCATGTTCGGTTCGTGACTTGCGAGGACAATGTGAGTTTCTCTTTCCGCAGTAGAGTGCTGGTAGCGGGATTGTCGGTTCTCCTCATCGCAGGAGAGGCTGTGGCGGCTGATGATGCACGCCAACAGGAGTTCATGCGATTTATCGGGCCAGCCTATCCGCTTCTTCTTGCGAAGGCGGGGCTATGGAAGACGAATCCAGCCGAGATGCAGGGGCTGGCGGGCAAGGCGGCCCGGGCCTTATCGGCTGTGGCCCCAGCCGATTGCGATGCTGCCGGCTTCCAGCGCGATTTTTGCGGCATGACCATGCGAACCGTGCCCGCATCCTCCATGGCGCCGAGCCTTCAGGAAAAGGAAGTCTTGATGACAAGGCCCTATAAGGACACGGAACCGAAGCGTGGTGACATCATCGTCTTTTCCAGCAAATACTACGCCTCTCCGGATAAGCCGGTCTTGTACGTCAAACGGCTGATCGGTCTTCCCGGTGAAAAGGTAGAGTTGCACGATGGTACGGTTTTCGTCGACGGCAAGGCCTTTGCGGCGGTGCCGACGGATCGCACGATGACGGATCTCTTCGGCAATGCGGCTAGAATTATCGAGGAGACGACGCCAGAGGGGCGGCGCTATAGGACCGCAATGACGGATCATGCAGTCGCCGGTCAGGATGAGGCAGGCCCGTTCGAAGTACCCGCCGGTCATTATTTCGTGCTGGGTGACAACAGGCACAATTCGGTCGACAGCCGTTTTCCCGATCAGTTCGGCGAAAACGGATTCGTTTCTGCCAAGGATGTTTCCGGGGAGGCCGTGGTCATCTTCGTTTCTCCTGACCCCGATCGCATCGGCACGTTGCTCGAGTAAAAATCGTTCTTTGCAGCCTTACCCATGCAATCGCGCAATTCCGCCGTCATTGGCGAGAATATTATTCCAAAATCGTTTCAGAAATTAGCAAATCACTATAGGCTCCATTTCGACTCGGCTGTGCATAGGCTTCGAGCGATTTCGCCGCGCCGTCGAGCAAGATAATCCTGCGAAGAAAAGCCGACATGCCCAATAGAACCTCCCCGCTCGTCGCGTTTCAGTCCAAGACATTCCGCTCTCTCTGGTCGGCAACGCTCATCTCAAATCTCGGCGGTTTGGTCGAAGGCGTGGGTGCTGCCTGGCTCATGACCAGCCTTGCCACATCCCACGGCATGGTGGCGCTGGTCCAGTCCTCCACGACGCTGCCTGTCATGATCTTTTCGCTCGCCGCCGGCGCGCTTGCCGACAATTACGATCGAAGACGGATCATGCTGATCGCGCAGACGCTGATGCTCAGCGTATCCGCGACGCTGGCGGTGCTGTCCTACAGCAATGCCCTGACCCCCTGGCTCCTGCTCTGTTTCACCTTCCTGATCGGCTGCGGCGGCGCGCTGCACAATCCGTCATGGCAGGCCTCCATGGGCGATGTCGTGCCGCGGGAACATCTGCCGGGCGCCGTGGCGCTCAACAGCATGAGCTATAACCTCATGCGCAGTATCGGGCCGGCGATCGGCGGCGTCATCGTCGCGGCTGCGGGCGCGGCCTTCGCATTTCTCTTCAACGTCTTTTGTTATTTTGCTCTCATCATAACTCTATGGCGCTGGAAGAAGGCTCCCGTCTACAATACGCTGCCGCGCGAGCCCTTCGGCAGCGCGATGTCAGCCGGATTTCGCTATGTGCTGATGTCGCCCAACCTCCTCACGGTAATGTGCCGCGGCTTCGTCTTCGGCCTGACGGCGATCGTCATTTTGGCCCTGCTGCCTCTCGTTGCACGCGACCATGTGCATGGCACCGCGATCACCTACGGTATCATGCTCGGCTTCTTCGGCTTCGGCGCCATCTGCGGCGCGATGCTGATCGGCCGCATCCGCGATGTGCTCAGCAATGAATGGGTGATCCGCGGTGCCTTCTTCACGCTGGCGATCAGCTGCTGCTTCCTGGCACTCAGCAATCAGGTATGGCTCAGCTGTCTTCTCCTGATGCCTGCCGGCGTCGCCTGGGTGCAGGCCTTCTCGCTATTCAATGTCACGGTTCAGCTGTCGACGCCACGCTGGGTCGTCGGCCGCGCCCTGTCGCTCTATCAGACCGCCACTTTCGGCGGCATGGCTGTAGGAAGCTGGCTCTGGGGCGAACTGGCCGACGCGCATGGAGTAACCGGCGCCCTGCTCATCGCAAGCGCTGCCCTTGGCATCGGCGGCCTGCTTGGTCTCGTGTTGCGCCAGCCGGACTTCGAATCCCTCAATCTCGACCCGACAAATACCTTCAGCGAACCGCAATTGCAGCTCGATCTGCGTTCCAGAAGCGGCCCGATCCTGGTCATGGTGGATTATGACATCGAGCAGGAGAACGTACAGGAGTTTCTGGCCGTCATGGCCCAGCGCCGCCGGATGAGAATCCGCGACGGCGCAAAGCAATGGTCGCTATTGCGCGATCTGGAAAAGCCGAATACCTGGACGGAAAGCTACCATCTGCCGACCTGGATCGACTATGTCCGCCACAGCCAGCGCCAGACGCACGCCGATGTCGAGGTCGCCGAACATCTGGATAGGCTGCATCGTGGCGACCGGCCACCGGTCATCCACCACATGATCGAACGGCAGACGGTGCCCAGACACGACGACATGCCGTTGAAACCCTATCTCGACGCGACCTGACGGAGCTGCGTCGCCCTCTTCCCGATCATCCGGCATGACGTTCACGGCTGCAGACTGGCTCCACCTGAATCGCTTCCTGCATGCTGGCGCGCCATTTCGCGTGGCGAATAGCCGAAGGCACGCTTGAACATGGTCGTGAAGGCGGCCGGGTTCTTGTAGCCGAGGTCGATCGCGATCGTCGTCACCGGCACGCCGGCAACAAGCCGCGGAAGTGCGGCATGCAGGCAGGCCTGCTCCCGCCATTTGACGAAGCTGAGCCCCGTTTCCAAACGAAACATTCGGGTAAAGGCGCGCCGGCTCATGCGCATGTGGCCGGCCCATAGATCGATCGTATCATGCGTCGTCGGCTGCCTGAGGAAATCCTGGCACTTCTCAGCAAGCGTCCTGTTGTGCGGGATCGGCAAGGACAATGGCAATGGCCTCAGCCTTGCCAGTTCGTGCAGAAGCAATGCCATCAAGACGCCGGCCCGATCATTGACGTCGTAGTCGACCGGAATATCGACGGCTTCGGCAATCAAGGTGCGCAGCAGGGGCGAGATTTCGACCACCTGACAGTGATCCGGCATCGTCTTGATCGCTTCCGGCTCAATGTAGAGACTGCGCATGCTGACCTTGCCAAGCATACGCACGCTGTGGATCACGCCCGGAGGGATCCACATGCCGCGCTCCGGCGGCATGACCAGCGTGCCGTCGGGCGTGGTCACGACCACCACACCGGAAAAACCGTATAGCAATTGGGCGCGGCGATGCTGGTGCGGTTCGACACGGTGGCCGTCGCCATATTCGTTGCCCAGCGCAATGAGAGGCCGGTCGACATCGATGAACGGATCTATGCGGCTGTTCCTGACCATTCTGGCCCAGTCTCGTAAGAATTGCGCCTTGTCGCGGTAGCGGGCGATGATGTTTTCCAATATCAGCACGGCAGATCATTGAAAAGTGAGAGCCATGAGCCAGGTCATGAACCCGCCCCGCGCGGCCACTACGATATATCCGGTCCTGATGGTGGCCAGTCTTGGCCATTTCATCAACGATGTCACGCAGGCCCTGCTGCCGGCAAGCTATCCGGTGCTGAAGACCGGCTTTGACCTGAGCTTCGCCCAGCTCGGCGTGTTGACCTTCGTCTACCAGATCACCGCCTCGATCCTGCAGCCCTTCGTCGGCTGGTACACGGATGGACGACCGCAACCCTATTCACTGCCGTTCGGCATGGCCTGCAGCTGCGCTGGTATGATCACACTCGGAATGGCCTCGAACTATCCGATGCTGCTGATGGGCGCGATGCTGCTTGGTCTCGGCTCCTCGATCTTCCACCCGGAAGCTTCACGAATCGCGCGACTGGCATCGGGCGGCAAGCATGGCTTTGCCCAGTCGGTGTTCCAGGTCGGCGGCAATTTCGGCACTTCGCTCGGGCCGCTGCTCGCCGCTTTCTTCATTCTTCCGCATGGCCAGCATGGAATGGCCGCACTTGCGAGCCTGGCATTCGTCGGCATTCTCATTCTTGGAGGATTGGGCCGCTGGTATCAGGTCAACGGCAGCCACCTGCGTGCACCGGCAAAATCAGGCAAGGTCCACAAGGCCCTGAGCCTGTCTCGCGCCCGCGTCGGCCTTGCCATTGCCGTGCTGATCGCCTTGATTTTCTCGAAGTACTTCTATCTCGCCAGCTTCACCAGCTACTATAATTTCTACCTGATGGCCCGCTTCGGCGTCACCGAACGGACGGCTCAGCTCTGCCAGTTCGTGTTCTTCGCCGCCGTTGCCGTCGGCACGATGGTCGGCGGCCCGGTTGGCGACCGCATCGGCCGCAAGAAAGTCATCTGGGGCTCGATCCTCGGCATCCTGCCCTTCACCGTTGTTCTGCCCCATGCCAATCTCGAGACGACGATCATTCTCAGCGCAATTATCGGCACGGTCATTGCATCTGCCTTTTCAGCGATCGTCGTCTACGCACAGGAATTGCTGCCCGGTCGTGTCGGTATGGTGTCCGGGCTGTTTTTCGGCTTCGCCTTCGGCATGGGCGGTATCGGGGCAGCTGCGCTCGGCGTGCTTGCCGACCATACGAGCATCGAATTCGTCTTCGAGCTTTGCGCCTTCCTGCCGCTGATCGGACTTTTGACGATCCTGCTGCCGAACGTGGAGGATTGAGGGCACTTGGGAAAGGGCAAGGCCTCATGATGGAAACATCGACGCCTTGTCCGCCAATCAATCGTTCACGAGGCGGCGACTTTCTTCACCCAGGCTTCCACCTCGTCTCCGCTACTCATATCGGCCTGCACCAGCCCGTCGATCATGAAGGTCGGAGAAACGTGAATGCCATTCTGCCGGGCATATTTGCAATGCCACTTGATCTCTCGATCGAGATCCGGAATGGCAAAAGCCTCCTTCAACGCAACACCGCTGTAGCGCTCCAGCCGTTCGATCAGCCCGTTCGGCGTCACGTCCATATTCGGCCCGCCCGCGTGATGAGCGAATTCGAACTCCTCGCGGTGCGCGCCGATGGTGGCCATCACCTTCCTTGCTGTCTCCTTGCCTCCGGCAAGCGTCGAGGCCGCAAGGATGCATCGCACCAGAACACCCGAATACATATGCCAGGGCTGCGATTGCAGGCGGATCTTGACGGTGACCCTATCCTCACCGGCCTGTGCTAGGAAGGTGTCGAGCTTGCTGAAGGCCCTCACGGAAAAAGGGCAGGTCGGCTCCAGGAAGATTTCAAAGATGCGTGGCCCGTGGCCCCAGCTTAACGGATCTGCGTGCCAGGTGGCGTTGGTCATGCTGGTTTCCTCCACGATCTCGAATCTCGTAATGGAACAAAAACTAGGCGGGCCTGGCTCGACCGGTCAACGCTACGAGGCAAAAAGGTCACACCCCGCAAGCGTTTGCTGACCACAACACCGTGAAGCGTCGGGTGTTCCACAACCAGGTATTGAGGCGCGTGGCAAAATGACTATTTTCCCGCGCTGCAAATGCGGACGCAAAGTCGAACCCTCGGGATTTTGCGGAGCCCCCGCTTCGCCCCTTGCTTTGCGGGTGCCTACGCCATCATTCGGAGTTTCAGGCAGACAATGACATTCCCGACAATTAAGCTTCCCCAGAGAGCCCTCATGCTTGCTCGAGGCGTGATTACGACGCCGAAAGCCAGCTATTTCTCCTTGCCGATCCTGATCGCGCTCACTGTCTTCATGGCGGTTTCCGAAGCCCCGGGCATATTGAGGGATTGGACGATCAGTCAAAATCCCGTCAAGCTCGTCAGCGGCGATATTCGCGATGGAAAATGCTCAACCCGAAAGGGCTTCTTCACCACCTGCGAGGCGCACCTCAACTACGCGTACAATGGTCAGACCTACGACAAGGATGTCGAAATCATGTTCGTCGACATCCATGCCGGCGACTATGACACGGACCTCGTCATCTCCGGCGACCATCCGGACCTGGCAACGCTCAGCCTCGGGCTGGATATGCTCTGGAACCGGATCATAACGCTTGCCGTCTTCGTCGCCCTTCTTGGCGGCGCGTGCATCGCGATGATTTTCCAGATCCTGCGTGTCTGGCGTGTCCGCGGGCAATTGCACAGGGCTGCACAGCTCGAGCCGGCCCCGGTGGAAATCACGGCTTTTCAGCGACGAGGCAAGCGACTGACGGTAACCTATGCCGACAAGATCGCGGGCAGAAAAACCGGACGAGCCGCCCATACGCGCTTCGAGCCGGGACAGGAACCTCTGGTCGTCGGTGCAAAGGACGGCAAGGCCGTGGCGCTCGCCGTCTGGCATGGAAATACGGCTCTCCCCGTGCTTTTGGACAGCCGACTGGAGCGGATCGACATGACGGCGGAAGAACGCGCAAGCATTCTTGCGCCGCTGATGGCAGAACTTGGCGGCCAGCCGCCGGAACTCGTTGCCCAAGGGAAGAAAGGGCCGTCCATCATGACGCGGCTCGGCAGGGTTTTCCTGGTTATACTTCTCTTCATCGCCGGCATTTTCGGCTACTGGGTCTGGTATGTGACCAGCGCCGACTCGCAGTTCACGTCGCCCGCCATGGATCTCAACAATATGATGCCGGCACCTCTCAACCGCTGGGGCTGCGATCAGCTGAAGAAGCGCTTCGGCGATCAACGCGCGCCCTTCGGCTGCACCGCCTCGGACTACACGAGCTGGAAGTGACGTTCGATGAGCAGCGATGGACGCGGGTTCATAAGCGGGCCGCGTCCTTTGCCCGTTCATTCCAAGATCTGGAGATGGCAGGGGCTCGCGATGAAGGAAGCCCGGTCACCGCTATATGCAATGATGCAGTGTCCCTTGCGCGCCGTTGATCGATTCAAAATTAATCACTATGATTAGAAATAAATCGAACCTCTCAGAAAGGATGATCGTGTGGCAAACTCGGCGACCAAAGTCTTGACTGCACATGTACCGCTTCCGCTGGCCGAAAAACTCGATTTGATGGCCGAGAGGCTCGAGCGTTCCCGCGGCTGGATCATGAAGCAGGCTCTGACCGCGTGGCTCGACCAGGAGGAAGAGCGCGAGCGGCTGACCCGCGAAGCTCTCTCCGACGTCGACAATGGCAATGTGATCGACCATCAGGCCGTGCAGGCATGGGTCGATAGTTTAAGCACTGACGATCCATTGCCGGCTCCACGCTGATGGAAGCAAAATGGACCAGCAAGGCGCTATCCGACCTCACTCGCCTGTATGAATTTCTGGCCGCTGTTAACAAGCCGGCGGCTGTTCGCGCAGTGCAGTCTCTGACCAAGGCGCCGACCATTCTGCTGGCCAATCCGCGAATTGGAGAAAGGCTGTTCGAATTCGAGCCACGTGAGGTCCGGCGGCTCCTCGTCGGCCACTACGAGATACGCTACGAAATTCAACAGTCGACGATCTACATCTTGAGGCTATGGCACACCAGGGAAGATCGGTAGCTGGCCTTCCCGTCAACCTCGACAACTTTAAGTAAACGCCGAACCGCCTGCATAGACATCGATCCGAAGATCGGCTCGACCGGAGACGCCCGTCTCCCTATAATCCCCGGATCGAGATCGCCCTCAATTCGGGCCGGTGGATTTGGCAGAAGCGCGCAATCATGGACCAGTTCAACAGTGCCGCGACGACTCTTCTCTCCAGCAAAGGTCGTGGCTGGAAAGGTTTGGAGGCGAACCTCCTTCGTATTCAAGCTGGCCGCACCCATGTGCCGGGATCGCAGACGCATCGGCTCGGCATACATTTCGGACGAGCCGTGAATGCTTTTTGTGAGTGCGACGGCCGCCAGCACCGGCGCCGGCAGGCGCATGGCGATATCGATATCGTTCCTGCGGGGCTGGACGGCTGGTGGGAGGATGACGGGGACTGCACCATTCTGCGTCTGACGATCCAGCAGGAACTCCTTCAATCAGCCGCTGACGCGCTTAGGAGAAATCCGGATACCGTTTCTCTAACACCGAAGTTCCAGCTTCGGGATTCCCGGATCGAATCGATCGCTTGGGCGATCAAGGCCGAAATCGAGTCCCCCATTCCGTCGGACAAAACCTATGGGGAGGCGCTGGGATTGGCGCTGGCGATCCGCCTGGTGGAAGGCGGCGAACGGGCTCCGGGCGCTGAAGCCGTAACAGGCGCCACTTTGACAAACCGCCATCAGCGACGCCTGATGGATTTTATCGAAGCCCATATCGATCGGTCGCTGTCTCTTGCCGATCTCGCCGCGACGGTCGGCCTGAGCGTATCGCATTTGAAGCCGCTCTTTCGCGCCACTTTCGGCATGCCGGTCCATCAATATGTGCTGACGCGCCGGATCGAGCGCGCCAGATTGCTCATTCTCTCCACCGACATGCCGCTCGCCGAGATCGCTTTGGCGACGGGGTTTGCCCATCAGAGCCACATGACGCACTGGATGCGGCGCATCCTCGGCCTCACTCCAGGCATGCTAAGCCGAATGCATTCGTAACTTCGATTGTCGTCCAAACCTGCAATCGACCATCCGAACCTGTGCGAACCCTCGAGCCTCAACGGATAGGCTGCAGAAAGATCGACAGGAGAAGATGCAATGCACGCAATTCTAGGCGCCAGTGGCAAGGTTGGCCGCACGACCGTCACCGCCCTGCGCAAGGCCGGTGTTCCCGTTCGCGCAATTCTGCGCGATGGCGCGAAAGCACAGGAATTTTCGGATCTCGGCTGCGAGATCGCCATCGCCGATATACATGACCATCAGGCGCTGACGACCGCGTTCGAAGGGGCGAGCGCCGTCCAGATCATCTGCCCGGTCGATATTCGCGCTCCGCAGGCAAATTCCAGCATGAGACGACTGGTCGGTTGCCTTGGCGAGGCCCTGGCAGCCGCCAAGCCGCAAACCGTTCTCGCCATTTCCGACTACGGCGCACAGCATAGCTCTGGCACCGGCGTCACCATGATCTTCCACGCCCTTGAGGCTCGCCTGCACCAGCTGGAGGCCAAAAGACTTATCCTGCTGCGATCGGCCGAACACATGGAAAACTGGGCGCGTCTCGCAAAGGTGGCGGCAGAAAGCGGCCGATTGCCGAGCTTCTATCACCCGCTGACCAAGCGTCTTCCGACCGTCTCCGCCTACGACGTGGGCTCGATCGCCGCCGACTTGCTTCTCGAGAAGCAGGATGCCGCTCCAAGGATCGTCCATGCCGAAGGCCCTCGGCGCTATACGCCGAACGACGTTGCGGCCACCATCGGTTCGCTGACCGGTCACGACGTCATTGCCCAGCCGCTTCCCGAGACCGAATGGCATGCCGCACTCACCCAGGCGGGCCTTTCCGAAGACTACGCACGACTGCTGGTCGAACTCTATACTGCCCATAATGCGGGCCGAATAGACGCGGAGAAGGACGTCGGCGAGATCCGTCGAGGCACAACCGAGCTTGCAGAGGTGTTGCGGCGGATTCTCAGCGCATGAGGATGTCCCTATATACCTGGAATAGACCGTTTGCCGCCTTCCATACGGTTTCAGCTGCGCGGAATCGTGAGAACGACGGTCGTGCCGCCGCCCTTGCGGCTGTCGATCATGGCATGGCCGCCATGCGCCTCGGCTATGGCCTTGACGACGGCAAGACCGAGGCCTGACCCTCCGCCTCTTCGTGTTCTCGCATCGTCGGCTCTCCAGAACCGTTCGAAGGCCCGCTCGCTTTCCGCAGCCGTCATGCCCGGACCGTCATCCGAGACCATGATGACGCACAGGTTACCGGCCTCTTGCGAAGCCAGATGCAGTGTTGAGCCTGGAGCATAGCGTGCGACATTGTCGATGAGCGCAAGCACCGCCTGCCGGATGCGTGCCCGGTCGGCAATCACCGGCATCTTCTGCAAATCGACTTCGATCCTGATATTGAGGTTGGAAAGCGTCGGCATCACGGAATCGATGATGTCTCCGATTTCGTCTCCGACGTCGAAGCGTGATTGTTGCAATTCCATGCGTCCGGCATTCATCAGCGAAAGCGTCCTGAGATCGTCGACGATGCGGGTCAGCGCATCGATATGTCCGATCAACCCCCGGAACACTTCCTGGCTCGGTTCGAACACCCCATCCGCCAGCCCCTGCATGCGACCGCGCAGGATCGTCAGAGGTGTGCGCAATTCATGCGCGATCGCGGAATTGGAATATTGCAGCTCCTTTTCGGCCCGTTGCAATTCCTCCGCCATACGATTGAAATCATTGATCAGGCGGTCCGCTTCGCCGAAATTGCCCTCGCCGGTCGCCCGGCCGGCAAAGTCTCCATCCGCAATGAGGCGTGCAGCCTCCGTCACGGCCGTCAAGGGCTTGACGAGGCGCCTGGCAAGCCGCCATCCGACATAGGCACCGACCGCCTGGCCGATCGCCACGTTGATGCCGAGGACGACAAAATCGCTGACGGCCCAATCGTCCGAATTTCCGGAATTCTTGAACAGCCAGTCATAGACATAGCCGTAGATCACGAACCCGAAGAACATCACGAACAGGGCGACAAAGGCGACGATCGTCGTCGACCAGATGATTTGCCTGTTAAGGCTGTTGCTAACCGAAATCGCCAAGGCGGTAACCCACTCCCCTGACGCCGTTGAGGAGCTCGCCGACACCAGCGGCATCCAGCTTGCGGCGAAGCTTGCTTATGTGACTGTCGACGGTGCGGTCAAGCGCATCGCCCTCGGGAAGGCAGGCATCAACGATCTCACCCCTCTCGAAAGCCCTGTTCGGAAAGCCCGCCATATATTCGAGGATGCGGAACTCGGTCCGGGTCAGGTTCAGCAGCAAACGGTTTTCGCCGTCTTCGACGACGGCCATATGCGCGATCGGATCGATTGCAAGCCTGCCGACCCTCAGCACCTTATTCGTCGCACTTCCCGTCGCCCGTCTCAAAATAGCCCGCGCCCGCGCGACCACCTCCACCGGGTTGAACGGCTTCACCACATAATCGTCGGCGCCGGAGCGCAGCCCATGCAGCTTGTCGAGGTCGTCGGCGAGCGCCGTGACCATGATGACCGGCGTATCGCCCCTTTGGCGAATGGTGGCAAGCACCGTATGACCGTCGAGCTTCGGCAGCTTAATATCGAGAACCACGAGATCCGGCCTCAGCCGCTGATGATGTGCAAGCGCAATCTCTCCATCCGCCGCCGTCAGCACCCGAAATCCTTCGCGTTCAAAATAACGCTCGAGAATGTCGGAGATTTCCGGCTCGTCTTCGACGATCAATATCAGTGCATTTTCCATCCAGGGCTCCTTCACCAGAAGGAAACGTCAGACAAGGCCTGCGCGTCAACATTCCTCTGCCCTCGTCCACGAAACCTCCACAAAACGTCGACCAAAGACCAACAATCCCAATGTTTGGTTAGGCTCGGACGAAAGTGCCACTCGCGCCCGGCGTTGAAGCGGCCCGTTCGGATAGGTTCATGCCGTCAAGACGCGAAGCGACGATCTCTGCGCGCCACGGTCAATTGGGAATACATCTATGCGATCTGCATTCGAATTGCCTTGCTGGAAGGCAATATTGGCGGCAACGGCGATGCTCGCGCTGGCTTCCGTCCAGGCGCGTGCCCAGGAAGGCGGTGAAATGCCCCCTCCCGCCGTCGGCGTCCTGGAAATCAAGGCGCATCCGGTGCCGGTCATGAGCGAGCTCCCTGGACGCATTGCCGCGACCAGGATTTCCGAGGTGCGCGCGCGCGTTTCAGGCATCCTCCAGGAACGCGTCTTCGAGCAGGGCAGTCTCGTCCATCAGGGCGATGTCCTTTACCGGATCGACCCGAAGCTGTTCCAGGTGCGCGTGGCGAGCGCCAAGGCGGCCTTGCAGAAGGCCAAAGCCGTCCAGGCCAATGCCAAGCAGCAGCTCGAGCGGCAGCGCTCGCTGCGTGAGCGCAATGTGTCAACGGCCGTCGACTACGATACCGCCGCAGTCAATCTCGCACAGGCCGACGCCGATGTCGCAGCCCAGCAAGCCGTTCTCGACGAGGCTGAGATCAATCTTGACTATACGCAGGTGCGGGCGCCCATCACCGGCATCATCGGCGGCGCCCTCGTGACCGAAGGAACGCTTGTGACCGCAGAAGGCGCGTCCAATCTGGCGCTCATCCAGCAGATCGATCCCGTCTATGCCGACTTCACGCAATCCGCGCAGGATCTCCTGGCGCTGAAGCGTGCCGTCAGCGAGGGCAAGCTCCAGAGCCCTGCCCCCGGGCAGGCATCCGTCGAACTCGTGTTCGATGGTGGAAAGAGCTATTCCAAGCCAGGCAAGCTCCTGTTTTCAAACGCGAATGTGGACCCCAACACGGGGCAGGTCACGCTGCGTGCGGAATTCCCCAATCCGCAGGGTGATCTTCTGCCGGGCATGTATGTCCGCGTGCGCATCGAACAGGCCGTCCAGAAAAGCGGCATCACCATCCCGCAAAGGGCAGTGATCAGAGATGCCGAAGGCAACCCGCAGATCCTGGTGCTCGCTCCCGATCAAACGGCGCAGGTGCGCAACATCGCCCTCGGCGCGTCTCTTGGCGCCGAATGGATCGTCCTTTCCGGACTGAAGGACGGCGAAACCATCATCGCCGACGGGGTCCAGAAGGTTACGCCCGGCGGCAAGGTCGCCGCCGAACCGTGGTCGCCGCAAAGCGCCGAGCCGAATACGTCAGATCAGGCTGCAAAGTAATCAAATCATGGCACAGTTCTTTATCAGGCGACCCGTCCTTGCATGGGTCTTTGCTTTCTTCATCATGATCGCGGGGATCATTACGATCCCCCTATTGCCTGTCGCGCAATATCCCGCCGTCGCGCCGCCGCAGCTTTCCATTTCCGCCTCCTACCCCGGCGCTTCGCCGCAGGAAATCTATCAGGGTGTGACCCGGTTGATCGAGGAGGAACTGAACGGTGTCCACGGCATCGCCTATTTCGAGTCGACCTCGGACAATTCCGGCTCGGTGAGCATCAACGCGACTTTCGTCTCCGGCACCGATATCGGCAAGGCGACGGTCGACGTGCAAAACGCCGTCCGTCGCGTCGAGGCGCGCCTGCCGCAGGCGGTCCGTACGCAAGGCATTCAGGTCGAGGAGGCGAGCGCCGGCTTCCTGCTGATCGCAGCGCTGACCTCGACCGACGGCAAGATGGACGAAATCGCGCTCGGTGATTACATCAACCGCAACATCCTCGGAGAACTGCGCCGTTTGCCCGGCGTCGGTCGCGCTCAGGTTTTTGCCTCGCAGCGGGCGCTGCGCGTCTGGATCGATCCGGACAAGATGGTTGGTCTTCATTTGACGGCGGCCGACATCAGCGCCGCGATCGCCGCCCAGAACGCGCAGGTCGCAGCCGGCCAGATCGGAGCGACGCCTAATCCGGTCAGCCAGGATCTGACCGCGACCGTGATCGTCGAGGGCCAGCTCAACAGCGCAAAGCAATTCGGCGACATCATCCTTCGCGCCAACCCCGACGGTTCGAGCGTGCGTCTGCGCGATGTCGCCCGCGTCGAAGACGGCGCGGAAACCTATTCGACCGCAAGCCGGCTCAACGGCAACCCGAGCGCCGGCCTTGCCATCCAGCTTTCCTCGACAGGCAACGCAGTCGCCGTCTCGGGGGCCGTCAAGGCGAAGATGGACGAGCTGTCCAAATTCTTCCCGAAGGGCGTCGAGTATTCGATACCCTATGACACCAGCCCCTTCGTCAATGCCTCGATCGAGAAGGTCGTGCACACGCTCCTCGAGGCGATCGCGCTCGTCTTCATCGTGATGTTCGTCTTTCTGCAGAATGTCCGCTACACGCTCATCCCGACGCTTGTCGTGCCGGTCGCGCTGCTCGGGACCTGCGCCATCATGTATGCGACGGGCTTCTCCATCAACGTACTGACCATGTTTGCCATGGTGCTTGCGATCGGCATCCTCGTCGACGACGCGATCGTCGTGGTCGAGAATGTCGAGCGCATCATGACCGAAGAGGGTTTGCCACCGAAAGTGGCGACGCAGAAGGCGATGAAGCAGATCACCGGCGCCATCCTCGGCATTACACTGGTGCTGTCCTGCGTCTTCATTCCCATGGCATTCTTCCCGGGAGCTTCCGGCATCATCTACCGCCAGTTCTCGCTGACCATGGTCGTCTCGATCATGTTCTCGGCCTTCCTGGCGCTGTCGCTGACACCGGCGCTCTGCGCCACCTTCCTGAAGCCGATCAACGGAAGTCATCATCAGAAGAAAGGTCTGGGCGGCTGGTTCAACCGCAAGTTCGACGGAATGACGGCAGGCTACACCAAGACCGCGGCTGGCCTTGCACGCCGCTCGGGACGCGTGATGGCCGTCTATCTCGCGCTCGTCGTCAGCCTCGGCTATCTTTTCGTCAACTTGCCCGGTTCCTTCGTGCCGGAGGAAGACCAGGGCATCCTGATCGTCGACATCCAGGGGCCGCCGGAGGCGAGCGCCAACCGCACGATCGCGTCCTTGAAGCAGATCGAGGCCATTTTCAGGGCTGAACCGGCCGTCGAGAACATCTTTGCCGTTCAGGGTTTCAGCTTTTCGGGAAACGGCTCGAACTCCGCCATCGCCTTCGTGACGCTCAAGGACTGGAGTATACGGCCCGCCGGCAGTTCGGTGCCTGAAATCGCCGAGCGCGTCAACGTACAGTTCGCCAGCCTGAAGGATGCCACCTCCTATGCACTCTCGCCGCCGGCGATCGATGGTTTCGGCACGACGAACGGCTTCTCCTTCCGGCTCCAGGACCGCGCCGGGCGCGGACAGAAGGCGCTGAAGCTGGCCGGAGACGAGCTGATGGCAAAGGCGGCCAGGAGCAGCGTGGTGACGAATGTCCGCGTCGAGGGCATGCAGGAAGCCGCACAGATCATGCTCGCCATCGACCGTGAAAAGGCAAACACCTTTGGCGTCAGCTTCACCGACATCAATGATGCGATCACCGCGAGCCTCGGCTCCTCTTACATCAACGACTATCCGAACGCAGGCCGCATGCAGCAGGTCATCGTGCAGGCGGACGGCCGCAGCCGTATGCAGGTGGAAGACATGATGAAGCTGAACGTCCGCAACGCAAGCGGCGGAATGGTGCCGCTTTCCTCGTTTGCGACCGCCGACTGGCGCAAGGGCGATCCACAGATCGTCGGCTACAACGGCTACCCGACGATCCGCATCACCGGTGAGGCAGCGGCAGGCAAGTCTTCGGGTGCAGCGATTGCCGAGATGGAGCGCCTCGCATCGGAACTTCCGCAGGGTTTCGGCTACGAGTGGTCCGGCCAGTCGCGCGAGGAAATCGCCTCCGGCAACCAGGCGCCGATCCTGTTTGCCTTCAGCATCCTCTTCGTCTTCCTGCTGCTGGCGGGCCTCTACGAAAGCTGGTCGATCCCGCTGTCGGTCATGCTTGTCGTGCCTCTCGGCATTATCGGATGCGTGCTGGCGGCGATCCTGCGCGACATGCCGAACGACCTCTATTTCAAGGTCGGGCTCATTGCGATCATCGGTCTGTCGGCAAAGAACGCCATTCTGATCGTGGAATTCGCCAAGGATCATTATGCCCAAGGCAAGTCCCTGCTCGAATCGGCGGTCGAGGCGGCGCGTGTCCGCTTCCGCCCGATCGTGATGACGTCGCTTGCCTTCACGCTCGGCGTCGTGCCGCTCGCGATCGCCACAGGCCCCAGTGCCGCCAGCCAGAACGCGATCGGCACCGGCGTCCTCGGCGGCATGATCTCGGCGACAATCCTTGCCGTCTTCTTCGTCCCGGTCTTCTTCGTCTTCGTGCTGTCCCTCCTCCGGACAGAAAGAGCAACAAAAAAATCTTCAACCCGTTATTTTTAGGTCACGATATCAAATTGATAGACACATTTCCTGAAGCTGCCTTATTGCTCGTTTCCGGCTAAGATACCACCAGGATACCACCGAAATTCCGTTGAAGGCGCAGCACCATTATATTCGATAAGACTAATGCAATCTCATGTGGTTGGTAATACTCGCTGAGAAAGCGCCACCGTTCGCAGTTTCTTCTAGCCCCGAAAGGGTGCTAGGCGCCATCAACCTAACGGCCTGCGGCTTGTGTGCATGATGAGGCGGCGGCGTTTCATGCACCCTTGGCAAGGGGTCAACATTCCGCACCGGTTGACAGGCCAGATCTGCGGAGACCGGGACCGCGAATTAAGCTCTTGAGCGGGTAAGAACCAGCGACCCTCTCATTGCAATCTGCGCTAATTTGTTTGGCAGGCCAAGCTCCTGGCCCGCCTGCAATGACTGATTGGGGCCAGAATCGGACAAAGGGTTTGTCGACGTCGAGGCGGTCGCTAATAAGAGCTGTCCGTACGCAACTATCAACTGCAACTGTGGTTCTGTCGGACCGGGGACTTCCAGGATGAAGCTTTCCAACCCCTAAGGCCACTCAACATTGGCCCTTAGAAAGATCTCGAGCATAGGCATCAAGCTAAATCAACTAGACGTGGTCTGTTAACCTAATCGGTCAACCACTCGCATTTCGCGTCAAGTAGAAATCGGCGCAGCCGATGATTGAAGCGATTATTTTATGATTAACCGCACGCATTTCAAATAACGTAACGACATATATGCAATTTATCTCCGCGTCACTTCATGAGATTCGCTATGGAAATAAAAAATATCAAACAAAAGCTTCGGGATTTCATCTCCATTCAGTCCGATAATCCGGACTTGCTGAAGGCTTAGTACCGCGCTTTCACCCGGCAGATGCCGATGATGTATTTGATCCTGATTTCCAGTACATGGGCACTTTCCATCACCCATATGCAGTCGGCGCCGATTTGGCTCACCGTCGCCATTCCTGCTGTTTTCACGATCGGCTGCATGCTTAGGATTCTGTTCTGGCGGGGAACACGCAATGTTGATCCCAAGCCTGAGGTGGCTCATGCTGCGCTCGTACGCACCAATCGTCTGGCGATCGGCATAGCCACAGCATTCACCATCTGGTCATTTTTGCTGATGCCTTATGGCGATGCATATGCGCAATCTCACGTCGCCTTTTATATGGCGATTACGGTCATTTCCTGTATTTTCTGCCTGATGTATGTTCGCTCGGCGGCATTCATAGTCACTGTGATCGTCAATGGAGCATTCGTTTTATTTTTCGTGGCCTCAAGGCAACCGACTTTTATTGCGATAGCTATCAATGTGGTACTGGTCTGCGCGGGCATGATGTCGATTCTCCTGACAAACTACCGCAATTTCGAGCGCATGGTTATCTCGCAGCAACGCACAGAAGCGCTCAGCAATGAAAACCTCCTGCTTGCGAATATCGACAGCCTGACTGAATTGCCCAATCGTCGCGCGTTTTTCACACATCTGGAAGCCGAATTCGAAAGGGCCAAGGCCGAAAACACGCGACTGGCCCTGGGTGTCATCGATCTCGATGGCTTCAAGCCGGTCAACGACCTTTACGGGCACTCGGTGGGAGATAGGTTGCTGATCGACGTCAGCAGGCGCCTGACTACCAGCTTGAAAGCCAGCCGGGCGTTTCGATTGGGTGGTGACGAGTTTGCGATTGTCGCTCCGCTCGCGCCTGAAGATGCTCAGCTCGTCGCAAACGCAAATGCGATTTCCGAATGGCTCAGAGCACCCTATCATCTCCCGGAAGGAACGGTGCACGTTTCCGCATTGTGAATCGGCACAGTGATTAGAGGCAAATCGGCGTTACAAGGTGTTGATATTTAAAACATTGGCGGGGTCATTGCGCGACGCCGATTCACACTCAGTGCCACATCTTGCGCTGCCGCGGAGTATCCCGCGTTGGGCAACTCCTGCACAACCAGCTCGGGCGAAGTTCCAAGCAGAGGCGCGACCTGTGATGGAGGATTTTTCAGGATCGCGCTGGCAAAGGCAAATTGGGGAGGTCCTCCGGACCTACCACGCTCGGTACCCGAGCTCGGAACCACATACCAAAGGGCAGCGGCAATTGAGATTGCCAGTGCGATAGCCATCGGTGCCCGTCGGAAATAGTTGGAGAATGCCTTCCAGTTCTTCCACAGATGGAAGAGGAAGGGTGCAATAAGGAACATGCTGAGCCACTCGTGCATGCCATGGAACCAGCTTTGCCCCCAATGAAAGAAGAGCGCGATTCCGGAAATCAACGAGACAAGAAAAAGACCTGTTATGAAAGGCGTAGCACAACGTTGGATGAAAGCTCTCATGTCCTACCTCTTTAGCACATACGTCCTAAGTACAACGACTGACCCGCGCGCCAAAGTTAACTATCGGTCACCTACGGGTGCGCAGCAGGAACAGTTGAATAGCCTATGCCATCGCCTCCTCGCCACGCAGGTTGCTGGTGCATTTGCTGCATAAGGGAGCAGCTTGGGGCCGCCACCGGATCCACTTGGACACGGGGAGCCAAGTTCGCACTACTAAGCAGCGAGCGGAAAGTTCACCGCGGGTCGCGTGAAGAACACGACCCGCTCGCTCCCGTCGCCTCTTCAGTTGTAGACGCAGGGCTTAGTATCGTTATGCGTATCTGCGGCCCACACTGGAAGATGGGGCCGACGCGGTGGCATTTATGTCTACCACGTTATCGGACACAATACATTCAACTGTGGGGCGTGCTCACCAGGATGGCCGCCGCCTCGTTCGCCTTTTCAAGTGCCAGCTCAATCGGTGCTCCTACCGCTATCCTCGCAGCGAGAACGCCAATGAATTCGTCTCCAGCGCCGTGGGTGCTTACAAGCTTGACCTTGATAGCAGGGATCGCTCCTTCTTTGCCATCGCGCCCAGCGAATGCAACTCCGTCCCCACCTGCGGTCACCACTGCGACGGGATACTGACTAGCAAGGACACGAGCGGCTGCGAGGGCTGTATCGAGGGACTCCACGCTCGGAACTGACGCCAGCGCTTCCGCCTCTACTGCATTAACCACGACCACGTCCACGAGGGCTGTCAACTCGTTGGACGGCGCACGGGCCGGAGCTGCATTGAGTACGACCGTACCCCCTGCCTTCTTCATTGCCGCCGCGGCCGCGATGTTGGCCCCGTCGGGAACCTCGTTCTGGAGGACGAGGACCGACCCAGCTTTGAAGACCGTTGACGCTGCCTTGACGTCTTCGTCGCCTAGCTGGAGGTTGGTGCCGGAAACGAATACGGCACCATAGTCACCCTCTGCGTCGAAGATCGCAACGCTCATCCCGGACGCGGCTCCGGGAAGAGTTCTTACATAGCGGCGATCAACCTTGTGATCATCGAGGTTCTTCGTCAGTCCCCGGCCAAACTCGTCGTCGGCAACAGCTCCAATCATAAACGTCGAAGCACCGTGCTTTGCCGCTGACACCGCTTGATTGCCGCCCTTTCCGCCGCATTTCGGATACCAGGTGGAACCCGGCACGGTTTCCCCCTTTCGGGGTCGGTGCGGGCCTTTGACGATAATGTCGTAGTGCAGGCTGCCAAACACGACAACGGCCGGGGAATTCACTGTCATAAGAACTTGTCTTTCCTTTTGGACGCAACGGCGGCCATGGTCTTCGAAAGGTTTCTTTCCGCAGCCCGGTAGTCTCGTTGGGCGACGGCGACGAAGACGGCGTCAAGAATATTCAACTGCGCGATCCGGGCTGCAGCGTTTTCCCCCATCAGAGGAGATCCTTGTGCGGTGGAGCAAAGAACGACATCAGACTGCTGCGCGAGCGGCGATGCGTTGTAATTGGTGATGGCGATCGTGCGCGCACCATTTTTTCGCGCCAGTTGAATAGCCTCGATCACCGCAACCGTATTGCCCGAATGCGAAAAGCCCACGGCTACGTCGCCTTCTCCCAAAAGTGACGCCGACATCAGCATCATATGCGTGTCATCGAAGACCTGAGACCGCACCCCGATCCTGAGAAACTTGTGCGAGGCGTCGCGCGCAATCTGCGCGGAGCCACCAACGCCATAAAAGTCGCGATTGCGAGCACCATGGATCAGATCGGCAGCTCGATCGAAGGCCGCCACATCCATGATGGAAAGCGTCTCTTCGAGCGCATGAATAGACGTACGGAAAACCTTCTGGATGATCTCTTGCGAAGTATCTTCGATCGAGAGCTCCTGATGCATCTCCGCCGTCGGAAGACGATTGTACTGGGAGACCGCATTGCGGAACTCCCGGTAACCAGCAAAACCGAGCTTCTTGGTAATCTTGACGACCATTGCTTCGGAAACGCCCGCCTCGTTGGCAATTTCCTTCAGCGACGTCTCGTCATCGAAGGTCCTAAGCGCAAAGACGGTTTCGACGACGCGCGCTTCCAGCGGTGTCAGAAGCGGCATCATCATGCGTATCCGTGGGCCGACGGCCTTGAGATCAGTTTCCAGGTTCATCCACGTCCCCTCGTCAGGCGATCGATCATCATCGCGACGAGAATTATAATGCCAGTCGCGAGTAGTTGATAGAAAGCCTGGACGTTCATTAACGTCAAACCATTACGCATCGCACCGAGGATGATCGCCCCAAGGATGGTGCCGATCACGCTGCCCTTGCCGCCCATAAGCGAAGCCCCGCCGATTGCCGCGGCCGCGATGGCATCAAGTTCCCAGAGGTTACCGAGGATGGGCTCGGCAGCGCCAAGGCGGCCGATCAGGATCAAAGAGGCGAGAGCAGCTAGCACACCGGAGATGACGTATGCGGTGATCTTGGTCAGAGCAATCGGCACACCTGCGACGTAGGACGCCTCTTCGTTTCCGCCCACAGCGAGGAGATATTCGCCGATGGGTGTCTTCTTCAGAAGAATCCAGGCGAGGATCGCGACGACCGCGACAACGATTACCGAGTTGGGGATGGCGCCAATTGATCCATTGAAGATCGTGCGGAAACCCTGGGGCAAGCCAAGGACTGGATTGCCGCCCGTGTAAATCAGTGCGATCGCCCGATAGGTACTGAGGGTGCCGAGCGTGACGATGAACGGCTGCAATCCCACGAAAGCTACGAGGAAGCCATTGATCAGGCCGCATACAACACCGATCCCGAGACCCGCAGCGATAGCGAGCGGGATGGGATATCCGCCAACCATCAGCGAGGCGCTGATGACCGCTGCAATCGCGCCGGTGGGTCCAACCGAGAGATCAATGCCACCCGAGATAATGACGAGCGTCATTCCAAGCGCCAGGCAGGCATTGATGCTCGACTGCTGCAGGATGTTGATCAGGTTGCGTTCCGAGATGAATCCCGGGACGAGCGTTGCGAAGACCGCCACGATCAGGATCAGTCCGATGAGCGTGCCCGCATCGCGAATAGAGAACGATGAGAAAAGCTTGGAAGGACGCGCGGTCGCGCCCGTGATGATATCAGACATGAGAATGCTCCAGTTCGGAGGAAAGGGCGTTGAGGTCAGCTTCGCCAACTGCATGGGCCACGATGGTCTGTTCGGAGAGTTGGTGGCGCTCGAGTTGGGCTGCGATCTGTCCGTTGCGCATCACGAGGACGCGATCTGACACGCGCATGACTTCGGGAAGTTCCGAGGAGACGACAATGATTGACCGACCCTCGGCGGCGAGCTGCTCGATCAGGTGATAGATTTCCGACTTGGCACCCACATCGATCCCACGAGTTGGCTCATCAAATAGCAGCACTTCGGAGCCTGCGGCCAGCCACCGGGCGATGATTGCCTTCTGCTGGTTACCGCCAGAGAAGAGCTTGATGGGGCGATCGATCTGGAATGGCCGTAAGTTGACCCGCTTGAGAAGATCGTTTGCGGTGTGGTTCAGGTAGGCATGCCTAATGATACCGGCTCGGGAAAACCCGCCCAGCGACGGCAGAGCCATGTTGGTCGAGACAGGCCGGATTGGAATGATACCCTCGCGCTTGCGCTCCTCCGGGAGAAGACCAATCCCTGCGGAGATCGCCGTGCGCGGGTTTGCCAGCTTGAGGATCTTGCCGTCGACCGAGACCGTTCCGGCTCTGATCGGATCCACGCCAGCAAGCAGCCGCAGCAGTTCGGTGCGACCGGAACCCACCAGTCCGGCGATACCAAGCACTTCGCCACGTCTTACTGTGAAGGAGACGTCGCGGACGTGCGTGACGCGGGAGGAGAGGCCACGCACCTCGACGCGAACGTCCTCCTTCACAAACGAATTGTGTTCCTCATGCACGAGTTCGCGGCCGACCATCATCGCGATAACGTCCTTCTCGGGGGTCTTCTTGAGGTCGACGACACCGACGACCGCACCATCACGCATGACGGTGCCGCGGTGGCAGATGCGGAACACTTCGTCCATTTTGTGCGAGACGTAGATGATCGAGACGCCGGATGCCGCAAGCTTCTCGATGACGACCGAAAGGCTGTCGAACTCGGCCGGGGTCAAGCTCGATGTCGGTTCGTCCATCGCAATGACCTTGGCGTTATCGAGCAGTGCACGGGCAATCTCGACGATCTGACGCTGGGCGACCTTGAGGTTCTTGATAGGCTGCGACGGATCGATCGTGGGATCGATCATGGCAAGAGCCGAGGCAGCCCTTCTCTCCTGCTCCCGCCGGTTGACCAGAAGCCCGCCTCCCGTCTTTATCGGATGCCCGAGAAACATGTTCTGTGCGACAGTGAGGTTCGGCACCTGTTGCAGTTCCTGGTGAATCATCGCGATTCCCGCAACACGCGCGCTCTCCGGGCGCTTGAACTGCGCCTGCGTGCCGTCAATGTAGACTTCGCCACTGGTCGGCCTGAATACGCCCGAAAGAATGCGAAGCAATGTCGACTTGCCAGCGCCGTTTTCGCCGAGCAATGCGTGGATTTCGCCCGGCATGACTTCGAGGGAGACATTCGACAGCGCCTTTACGCTGGGGAACTCCTTGGTGATGCCTTCGAATTTCAGTCTTGGTGTCGATGCCATTGTCAGTCACTCAATGAGAGCGTGCCGGCCGAAACGACCGGCACATTTTTCGGTTACTGTGCGCTTGCCGCGGCCTTCAAGAGGACTTCGCGCACCTTGGCTTCATCGCCCTGGTAGTTTGCGAAGTTGTCCTTGGTGATCAAAGCCTGCGGCGTGGCGATGACGCGCGGCAGTTTCTGGCCCGCGACGAGGCGAAGAGCGGTTTCCATTGCAACTTCGCCCGTCAGAACCGGGAAGCTGTCGACGGTGCCCGTCAGCTCGCCAGCCTTGATCGACGTGTAGGCGTCCGAGATGCCGTCCGTGCCGAAGACTGCGACCTTGCCGAGCAGGTTCGCGGACTTCACAGCTTCGACGACGCCAAGTGCCATGCCGTCATTGTTGCAGTAGAAACCGATTAGATCCGGATGTTGCTGGAGGATGTTGGTAGCAGCGTCATAGGACTGCTGGCGGTCCCAGTTGCCCGGCACGCTGGCGACGACCTGAAACTTGCTGTCGCTGCTGATCGTCGACTTGAAACCGTCGGTGCGCTGAACGGCAGCATAGACGCCTGCCTGGCCTTCGATGATCGCAACCTTGCCGCCTTCCGGACGGTTCTGGATGAACCACTTTGCGACGCGCACGCCGTTGTCCCGCTGAACGTTGCCGACATAGTGCTCGGCCTGAGGAATGACCGCGTCGTTGACGTTGACGACCGGAATCTTGGCAACCTTCGCCTGCTCCATCACGGGCTGCAGGTTGGCGTCTGTCTGTGGCGAAACGAGCAGAACGTTGAAGCCCTGGGTGACCATGCCCTCGGCGATGGTCAACTGACCGAGCTGGTCGCCTTCGCTCTGGGCTGCCTGATAGGCGACCTTGACACCGACTTTGTCCGCGAATTTCTGATAGCCTTCGCCGAGTGATCGCCAGTACTCGTTGGTCAGCGTCTTCGATACGCCGCCTGCCTTCGTGCCTTCTGCGGGCTTTGGCAGTGGGCCGAACTTGGTCTCGAGCTGCGACCAGTCGATACGGTCCTTCTCTGTATCAGAATTCAGCGGTGCAAGTTCTTGGGCAGTGCCCGCGGTCGCCCAAAGCGTTACGGCTATCCCTGCTGCGATCGCGGATGTTAAAAGTCTCTTCATCGGTTCCTCCCGAATGGGTCTATGGAAAAATAGCCAGAGGCCAGGTTACTGTGCCGAGGCGCCCAGCATCACTTCCTGAAGAATTGCCTGGGCTGAAACGGCATCTTGTCGGTCAATCGCGCCGGCGAGGCGGTTGTCCTGCTCGAGGCGATCGACAACGTTAAGCATCCGCTTCACCGTCTTGATGTTGACCTCGCATTCGTGGACCGGATCGAGCCCGGTCATGTCAGGGAAAGTGTCGAAGTAGATTGCGCCGTGGTATCCGTCGCGACGGATCTGGCGTAGGAGTTCGATAGTCTGGATCGAGTGGACTGCGCCGACCATCAGGCCGTCGTCGCGCTTGGCGTAACCGTCGTTGAGATGGACGCCGAGGACGCGACTGTGGCGGGCAATCATTGCAGCCGCAAAGGCGGGCTGCTCGTCGGCATAGAGAACATGGGCGAAATCGAGCGTCACGCCCAGGTTGGGACAACCCGCCTCCTTGATGGCGAGCAGCGTCGTCGCGCAGTCCGGCATCAGGCTGTAGGAGCGCGGCTCGTTCGGCTTATACTCGATGCTTATAAGGCAATCGGGATCGTGTTCGCAGACTTCACGGATACCATCGATTTCGTATTGCCACATCCGGTCGTAGTCGGCTTGGAACGCATAATCGAAGCCATCCTGGCCGAGCCAGATAGTCATGAGGTTGGCGCCCGCCTCTCGAGCAGCGTCAATCCCTGCCTTGGTAAGGTCGATAGCTTCACGGCGGACCTTCTCGTCCGGGTTGGTGAACGCACCGATCTTGAAGGCGGGGTTGGTGTAGTAGCGCATCGCAAAGCCGTTGATCGCAAGGCCTATATCCTGGAGCTTAACGGCCAGCTCCGAGGGCCTTTCACCAACGTGGTCAGGATAGTTCAGGTCCAGATCGGTCAAGCCGCTAACCTTTGCGGCACGCGCGGCCATCTGCAGGACGGACGGCTTCTCTCTCAGCTCCGGCCATTCCGCCTGGGGGTTGGACGCGAACGAGTTGAGTCGTGTAGCGAAGCGTAAGCTGGACAATGTCTTGGCCCTATCTGAATTTTGACTGGCCCAAACATCACAAATTCATATCATATTGTAAAGCACAATATTTTTTGCAATGCAGCATGGTGATGGATGCCTGGTCTCCGTAAAGCCTTTCCGAACAATTATTATTATAATTCAATGTGTTACTATATATCGACTCGGTTATCCAGGCAACAACCGAACTTCACGTAATTTTTTATTTATGTGAATTTGTGATGAAATCGCTGGTGATATGTCCCGATCGAGCGCTGTCACGTCATCTGACAGTGATCGCCAGCATCACAGTGTTGATCGTGATGACAAAGGCCGGCAGCTACGCATGTTGCAGGTCAAGTTGGGCTCTCCGCATCAGACGCGAATTGCTCAGCCCATCAGGCTTGCTTTAATGAGCGTCGTTTCCGCGGTTCAGTGGACGGGCAACTGTTCGGACAAGAGGAGTTCCTGCACGGCCGCATCGACGATCTCTTTTAGCCTGCGCCAACCGTAGAGGTTACGTTCACTCACCCGCTCCTGGATTGCCGCCAGCATCCAACCGGCCGCGGCTTGATCGTCGGCGTTCTTGTGCATGTTGAAGTGCTTCAGGCATGCCTCGATCCGTGGGCGCGCCGAACCACTGTTGCGATCAATCGTCGCCACGAGTTCGCGTGCCTCCTGGTAGGCTTTTGCGGTCTGCCGCTTCCCTTGCACGCCGCTCTCGACGATTGTTCTGACGGAATAGAGCAAGGCCATTTGCAAATCAGCCGTTTCGTCGGGAGTCACGTCATATACCTCCGACGGCCCGCTCGCTTGCCGGCATCCTGAATCAAGGAAATACCGATCCGGTTTCGGACCCATACCGCTCCGAGAACTTGACCATCGAAATCCTGCGCGAACGTAATCCCAGCATCTGCAGGGCTGAACCTGCTACCTGCGGTTCGTTCACTATCGCCTTTCATAGTTCTATAATACGTGGTTTTATCAACTGTCAAATGTTGTGTTTCCGCCATGGATGCACGGCAGCGAGTAGCACTGAATCTAAGGCGAGTTCGGGTTATGCGGGGAATCTCGCAGGACAATCTGGCCCTTGAGGCCAATGTCGAGCGCGCCTATGTCGGCTATCTCGAGCGCGGCAGCAAGAACCCGACAGTTACGACCCTTGAGAAGATCGCGGAAGCGCTGTCTTGCGATATTTCGGAGTTCTTCGCTCCGGTCGCCGATGATGTCGTTACGATGAAGCCGCTGAGGAGCGGGCGAAAGCACTCGCGCGGCTGACGTTTACTCCCGCGTGGCCACAAGTATGGCTAACAGGAGTTTGGTTTGGTTGCTTCAGGTCAACTTCAGCTATCCGTTGTAGGGCAGAACCGTGCGAGACTGGCGCCCCCAATCGAAGTTTCGCATGAGGTTCGCAAAACCTCTCGGCTCTGCCTCACGCCAACGAGGCAGAGCTTTCGCCCTCCGTACATATCAGTAGACGATCACGCAGTTCGAGCGAAGCTCTCTCCTAGCCCTTTATGCTCAATATCGGTGTGTATCGGGCACCCGACAGGCCCGAAAGCTTCTCATTTGGCGACCGACGCTCTAAATCTACGTGATCCTCTTAATTGGATGGGCAATGACATCTCAGCTCGACATGTTTTCGGAAAATGCACAGTCCGTTCGCAGAACCTCGGCGCCAAGCCTGCGTGCTCGGCAGGCCGGCTCCGCTCCCGACGAAGCCGAGATGGTGCGGATCCTGCAAGCAACCGGACGCTATCAGATTCTGAAAAAACTCGAAGCTCGCCCGATTGCCGCTATTCCAAGGCCTGGCTATCCGCTCCGAGGTGTCATTCTCGATACCGAGACGACGGGGCTCGATGCGAGAAAGGACGAGATCATCGAAATCGGCCTGATCGGCTTCACGTTCAATGAAGCGGGCGAGATCGGAGATGTAACCGGCATCTACGGCGGGCTGCAGCAACCGAGCATCCCGATCCCGGCCGATGTCACCCGGCTGACCGGCATCACCGATGCCATGGTCCTCGGCCAGATGATCGACATGCCGTCGGTTCGTGCGCTCATCGAGCCCGCCGATCTCATCATTGCCCACAATGCCGGCTTTGATCGGCCCTTTTGCGAGGCCTTCTCCTCGATCTTTGTCCGCAAGGCCTGGGCCTGTTCCAATTCCGAGATCGATTGGAGCGCCAGGGGATATGAGGGAACCAAGCTCGGTTATCTCATCAATCAGAGTGGTTATTTTCATGTCGGACACCGAGCTGTCGACGACTGCTTCGCGCTGCTGGAGGTATTGGCGCTCTCCGGGGACGATCATGCTCAAACACCCTTTGCCGAGCTTTACCAGGCAAGCCAGCGTTCCCGCGTGCGCATCTTTGCGGAGAACTCACCCTTCGATCTGAAGGATCGCTTGAAAGAGCGGGGCTATCGCTGGTCCGACGGAAGCGACGGCCGACCGAAATCATGGTGGATCGAGATCGCAGAAGAGGCCATGGAAGATGAGCTTCGGTTTTTGCGAACCGAGATCTATGGCTGGGATGCCGATCCGCCGGTCCAGCGCTTGACAGCATTCGACCGGTTCAAGAGCCGAGGTAGTGATCAGCATCTTCCATGTCGTAACGCGACGGCCCCCGATCCATACACGGCGTGCGATCCACCGAGCTCTCTAGCCAGAGCCGCAACGATAGCAGCCTTCCGATATTCACGGTCCAAACTTGGTGAAAGCAATCGAGGTATAAATCTCTGGGAGTACCTGCTGCATGACCTCGCGCTCCGCAGCCGATGCCCCAGAGGCTACGATCGTCGGATTGCTGCGCCGCCCCGCGATACGGATATAGCCGGCATCGACAATTTGGCCCGGGCCGATGGTAATTGTGCTCTCTCCTCCAAGAGGGCTGACGTAGCTGAACAGGAAGTTGTGATCACCGCCAGCTTCCAGCTTGACCCCATTGCTGAATTGGCTGATGCCGTACTGGCAATCCGCATAGGTGATGGCATAGCGGCCGGGTGCGATGGGTCTGAAAGATCGGGCATAGGAGCTGGCATCCGCCACACGATAAAGGAAAGTCGCTTCCATATCCTTCGGCTTCTTTTCATTGGGCAGCAGCCACCGATCGGCGGAACAGATGTCTTCAAACGGTGTATTTTTGTCAGGCTTGCCGTTGTCGATCCGGCGCAGGCGAATATGCCCTGAGCAATATTGATCACCCATCAGGTTTGCGTCGACGATCCGGACGAGCAGCAAGCCACCTTTCTGGCTTTTCTTCGATGCGATCTGTGCGACAGCTGCACTATGATCAGCGGCCACCTTAGCCGGATCATGTCCTCCGGCGCATCCTGTCAAAAGGCCTGCAATCAAACCGAGGCCGACCGTAGCAAAGACTTTTGCGTCCATTCTGAAATCCTAAGAAAAGTTATGATGTTTCGATGCAGTGGCTGCGATCTGTGCGATTTAGAGCAGCATCGCCGAATCTTCTTTGGGGCTGGGCAATGTCATAATGGCTTCGTAGGCTGCTTCGGAAAAACCGGTGGCATCCGTGGCTGCTGCGGCAAACGAAACTGCCAACATCAAGCGCGCCAAGGCAAAGTAGGCTGCAGAATCCTCATTTCGTCCTTCGTCCTCTGCGTCAAAATATCTTTCATCCATCTCGCCGCTTAGCGCGCCGAAATCGAAACCCTGAGGCAATTCACCGGCTGCTAACCACTGAGCGAGCTGGTCGTTCTCCAACAAGGCATACCAGCGAGCTTCGATCCTTCGAGCGCACGCTTGGAAAATTCGCCCGAATAGCCGTTCAGCTTCAGCAGTATCGGTCGCTTTCTGAAAGCGCTTGTCTATTTCTTCATTGATCGTCGACAAGCGTCTCAAAGCGTCATTTCACCCATTGTAGCTGCTGCTCCAATCCAAGAAAAAACAACGAAACTGCGCTGGTCGCCTGTTCTGGGTTCACGCAAATGGGTTCTGGATAATCGCCATATTGAGCGCCGGCACACAACGTTAGCATCGCAGATTGATTTCTACTCGGGTTTCCAAGCGTCAAATTGTCAATATCGTTTCCTAAGGTAATGACATAACGGAATGGTCCGCCGCCCACCATGAGCTGCCATCCATCCGTCCGTTCAAGACTCAGTAATGTGTGCCGCTCGCCATCAAGCTTCGAAAGCCAATCCAACGCCGCGTTCACATCCGCGTCGGGGATTTCAGCATCCAAATTGTGAACGCCATTTCTACGGTCTGCAGTTAATCGCATGCTAAGAGGACAATCCGAAATTGTCGGCGAAGTCATTCAAAAATTGCTTTCGCGTCGAATCTGCTTCGGAAGCTTCCAATTGGCGAAGAACACTAACAAATTCCGCCCTGCCTTCTCCGTCAAGTCCTTGCAATTCGGCACCCACGCGTTCCATCAACGCCACTGCGAAATCGCTGTTGACGGACTTCCCATTCGCCTGCTCCAACTGAAAAAGTAGATCGGAGACACACACAGATAGTATTTTGACAAGCTTCACGTGTTGAATAGGTGTCATCACATTCCAGCGTCAGCTTTTTTTCTCAGATTTCTCAAGATGGTCGAAAAATAGCTCCCGGTTCGTCGGCTGAAGCATGCCGTTACCGTCGTAAATGGGCTAAACGGGACCTCTTGACCACGCATATCGATAAGTTGTGGTATGCCATAAAATACATCGTTGCGATCATTGAAATTAATGGCCCACCGCCCGCCGAGGGTTTTTCTGAAAACTTCCCCCAGATACCTGACCGAACCATCGAAAATGATAGCCTCAGATTCCCGTTTAATATCCTCCTTGGAAGAATACCTGTTTAGCAACCACCCCTCAAGAATATCCAAAGATTCCAGAGAATAATCTAGATTATTAGATAGCTCTTCGGGCAACTTCAGCTTAAAGGCATCAATTGCATCGTCCATATGGATTAACCAGACTTGAAATTGATCTTCTCGGTTGCTGGAGTTCATATCAATTTCGGACGCTAATTGATCTACATGCTCGATCCCGTTCGAACATTCAACGTGTGACAAGCAGGCGAAGGGAGTCCATTGGCGCGAACAATTCGTGATTTGAAGTCAGATAACTAGCCTCAGGTTCTCGTTCCTCAAAATGATCTGACATTATCGGCATAGGTGCGAGCGACTCCTTTCCGCTGTTGCTTCCGTTCACTTTACCCTCTTTACACGCCCACCAATCTCACCGAAATTCAACCAGCACGACCACAGCCCCTCTACTCTCCGTATCAGGAAGAGGAAAGATCAGGTGGTCGAAAATAACCATTCGACACCAGATCAAGTGCAACCGCTAACTTTATCGCGCGCTGTTTTCGTAGACCGCGACGATAAGCGTTCACCGTCTGAACATTGCGAGCGTCGGCAAGCTCATTGTTGGACCTTGGCAACTCAAATGCTGCAACTTTATTGTCGTTCACGAGAACAGTAAAAATATCCTCGCCTTGCTCCGGAACCCAATCCAAAACAAAGGCAGATTCCATATCTGGAAATGCCCGATTGATGGAGGCCAGTAGGCGTCTATCGCCTCCCCCTGAAAAAAGCAGGCGATTACTGTTAATCAGTTCAGATCGATACTTCGCCTCTATCTCACTGCCAATTAATCTCATTGAATCCTTCCTGGAGTGGCGGTGACGAGGTTTCCAAAACGATCCGTCAGAATGGTCATCGTTGACGTCGGCTGGAATCCGTTGAATTTATCAGTGCCAATCGGCGACTCAAAAGTCACTTCTCGGACGTATCGAATACCGTCCACACTTTCCAACGTCCGTGTCACCGGTGTTTGAACCACTTGCGGGCTCTGGAGAAGCTGTCGAAGCTCGGACTGGCTAATAGTAAATTGGCTTGCGTTGACACTCGGATCGAAGTGGCGATCCACAACATGCCCCCATCCACTGCTCTCCAAGTTTACCCTAGATTGAACTCGACCCGGTACACTAGGCAACGCTCCCCCATTAGTGCCAATAGTTGCCGCCCTCTGCGCCGCCGCCACATCATTGTAGATTGCTCCATTCGGCCCGGCAATGACGACATTGCCTGCATCATCGATGACGCGAACATATCCCGTAGGTAGGCCGCCAACGTCGTTTGCTGCTGCGCCGACGGAAGCTAGCGGTCTGTATCCAGCAGGTACGACGACGCTGGTGCCATCGGATGCGATAATCGTGCGCGTGCCCGCTGTACGTGCCGCAGCAGTTGCCGATTGTTCGAGTTCGCCCGCAACCTTCGTTGCGGCGCCCAGAGAAAGGACACCTCCGGCCGTACTCGTGCAAGCCACGGTGACGGTACAATCCAGAAGCTCAGTAACGGCATTGGCGCATGCGGCGCTATTGGCCGCGCAATATGCGTAGACCTCCGGGCCGATGGTTACGCCAGCCGCGACAAGCACCGACAAGGCAGCCACACCATTTACTATTGCCTGGTGTGTAGCCAGCGCTTTCTGATACTGGGCGCTGATCTGATCAGGAGCGCCACGGCCAGCCGCCACGTCACTGAGTACGCCAAGCAGCAGGGCATCAGGGGTATTGATGGTGCTCGTGCCCAACACACGAGCCTGAAGCCCATATTCCTGATCGACAGCGTTCTGCAAGTCCTGACGACCCGAGACGCAAGCCGCGCTTGTGAAGGATGCGGCGCAGGCGCTTACAAGTGCCGCGTTATTTTCATCCGAAAGCTGCCTGTAATAGGCCGTGCTGACGTTCAGATTACTCTCAAGTTGCGCCAGGTCCTGGCCTGAGCAGCCTTCACCAAGTGATGCTTTGCAATCGTCAATCTTTTTGAGGAGTTCGCCGCGCTCCTTATTGGCTTCGTCAAGCTGCTCGTGCGTCAGATAGTTATACTGATACTGCGCCGAGCCGTAGGACCCTCCTTCGCCGCCACCAACGGCACCACCGACTGCCGAACTGAGGCTCGTCCCGATCGCTGCGGCAAGCGCTTGTTTGTCCTGATCCGATAAGGTGCTGTCCTTCAACATACCCTTGACGAGACTTGCTATGGCAGGCGTCAGCAAGGCCGAGGTCGCAGCGCCGGCGGCTCCCTTCAGCGCTCCCTCCCAGCCATTGGCGCCACCGAGGATACCTGAACCGATGGTATGGAGGAGTACTCGACCGGCGCCACCCTCCTTCCAGTAGTCCATTCCCGCCTGATCTCGGCTGAGAGCAGCTTGCTTGTAGAATTCGCTCGCAATATCCCCGACCAATCCCGCCATAGTGGCCTGCGCTGCCTGCAGATCTGCCTGGGTCTTGTACTGGTCACGCAGGATATGCTCGAGGTCCGGAAGACCGGGCAGCGAGGTGTTGGTGTTCTCCGTATCGCGACGGATCGTGCCAACATCCTGCGTCTGATGGGCAGGATCGGTGATCGTGATCGGAATATTGCCGCCAATGGCGGAAATCGCCTGACCTGTCTTGTTTTCGCTGTCTTTGACCGGCGGTGTCGGCATGATGCCGCTAGTGCCAATCGAGAGGCCGTAGGTATCGGCCTTCCAGGTCGAGTGCGTGTCGATATCGGCGACCGTCAGTGTACCGGTGGAGAAGCTGTTGCGACCTTCACCAGCCTCACTGGTGATCAAGCCGCCGACCAGCGAAGTCTGGCCACTCACGTCAATGGACAGGCCGCCCGTTCCGGCATGAATACCCGACTGCTCCGAAACAAGCGCCGCATCGCCCTTGGCATTCTGGGTGACACCCGAAGCATTGGTCGACCCAAAGCCAGTCGATGCCGAAAGGCTTAGCTGGTCAGCCTTGGCCTTGGCCGTATCCACCTGGCTCTCGATCGTCAGATTCTTCACGTCTGCGGTGACGGAGTTGCCCGTGACCGTCGCCCCGCGTAGCGACAGGTCGTTGGTAACGATGCTGATGTCACCGGTGCCATTGACGTGGGTGTTGGTGTGGCTGAGGCTCTCCGTGTCGCTGCTGCCCTTGCCGTACCCGGCATTGGCGACCAACCCCAGATCACCGTTTCCACCACCGCCGAAGGTCGCGCCGACTCCGACGCCGACGCTCCAGGACTTGTTCGCGCTGGTCGAATCCGACGTGCCTGTCGCAGCATTCAGGTTGATGTCGCCGTTCTTCGCCGACAGGAAGATATCACCGGTCAGCGGATCGCCTGAAACCGTGGGAACGCCGTTCTTGTCATAACCAGCGAGGATCTGGGCGCCATCGCTGGTGATGGAGCCATTCTCCGCCTCCATTGAGATCGAGCGACCGGCGCGGATATCGGTGACTACCGGGGTCGAGGATGACGAGGACCAGCTATTTTCCTGATGGCTTGCACCAACCGTCAGCGAAACGTTGACACCGATATCGCCCGACTTCTGATACTGATCATAGACACTCTGGAGGTCCTTGTAGGCCTGGTAGAAGCCAAGGCCGGCAATGGCGGTATTGGTGACTGCGTTGACGCCGCCGCTGTCGGACAAGCGCTCGGCCGAGTTCATGATACTCTGGGCCGCCTTGCCGACCTGGCTGGAGACCGTGAGCGTCACACCCGCAAAGCTCTTCTCGTGTGCCTCCTGATAATTGGTGACGTCGTTGGCCGACAGCAGATTGATGTTATTGCCGGCAAAGACACTCACATCGCGTTCGGCCGAGGCGCTTGTCGCCTGCAGATTGACGTCATGCCCGGCCGAGATGTTGAGATCGCGCCCGGCGGAAAGATTAGAGACTGCATTGGTATCAAACTGCTGCGCCTTGCTGTCCTTGGTCGACTGCGCGCCGATACCGATCGAGAAACCACCGCCACCCGCCGAGAAGGCGAGACCGAAGCCGGACTTCTTCTGCTGTTCGGACTGTGAGGAGCTTTCCGCGCCAGGGGTGACATTGACGTCACGAGCAGCCGAGAGATTGATGTCGCGATCGGCACTGACCGACGATCCCATGATGTTGAGATCGCCAGCGCGATCGCCTGCGATCGTCGCGCCGCCTCGTGCCGTCAGATTGACATCCTGACCAGCCGAAAGCGTCGAGCCGATATTGTCGGTCGAGGATTGCTGGCCCTGCTTTTCGTTCTTGCCGTAGAGCGAGATGAAGCCGCCGCCGGAGCCGACGAAGAGACCTGAATCCTTGCGCTGGCTGTCGGACTGATGGTTCTCCTGCGCACCAAGAATGCTGACGCTCTCACCGGAGATATTCAACGAGCCATCGGCATTGACCTTTGAGCCGACAATAGCCGCCGCCTTGCCGGCGTCCAGGTTGACGTCGCCGGAGGCTGAAAGCTGTGATCCAACCGTCGTCTCATTATAGCCGTCATAGCTCGAGCTGCCACTGCGCAGGAATCCCTTCCGCTTGGCGCTGTCGTGCTCGGTCTCGGTATCCTTACCGGCCGTCACGATCAGATTGCCACCGGTCTGGACATCGAGATCGGCCGTATGGGTGGCGTCGCCCGCTGTGACCTTGGAGGCCGAGACCGTGGTGTCGCCGCCGGAGATAATCGTCACACCGTCCTTGCCGGAGAGGGACGAGCCGGCCGCTGTCGTTGTCTCCAGATGGCCGGAGGCATTCTCCTTCGTCGAACCGAGGAAGCCGCTCTTTTTACTGGAGCTCTTGACGTCGAGGGTGGCGCTATCGGTCGCTTCAGCAATCGTGACGTTCTGACCGGCCTGCAAGCCAAGCTTTCCATCGGCATCCATCGTCGAGCCGATGACATTGATGTCATTGTTCGACTTGGCGACAAGATCGCCGCCCGCCGTAATGGTCGAGCCGTTATGCGTCACATCGGACGAGGAGTTTTTGCCGAAAGTCGAGTTTGACTGGTTTTGCGAGGTAGTGATGTTGATGTCGCCGTTCGAGGTCAGACCGACATCACCCTTGGCCGACAGATCCGAGCCCGAAATCAGAACACCCGTATTGGCATTGACCTGAAGATTGCCGCCGGCCGAAAGCTGCGAAGCCTGCTGATCCGTGCCGGATGTCCTGGTGTAGCCGTCGTCGGTGCGCCGGGCGACATCGGTCGAGACGATGTTGACCGCTCCGTTCGTAGCCTTGACGCTGAGATCGCCGCCCGATTTAGCAGAAGAACCGATGACGTTGACGTCGTTGGCGCCGGTGATGTTCAGGTTTCCGCCCGCATTGACGCGTGTGCCGGTAGCATTTTGCTGGCCGCTATTGTCAACCTTGACTGCGGCGAGGTTGACATTGTTGCCTGTGAGCTGCGCATTGCCGCCTGCCTTGACGCTGGCGCCCTGGAGATTGAGATCGCTGTTGTTGGCGGCGAGCAGAACATTACCTCCGGCCGACACACCGGCATTTGGGTTGACGACGTTCTGGCCGCCGATGGTCATGGTCTGGGCAGCGAGCGTAATGCCGTTCGAAGCCGTGAGGTTCAGGTTGCCGCCGGCATAGAAGGTACCGGTCGACTTGATGGTGCTGGCGGCAACGTTGAGGCCGCCAGCCGCAGCGACAACGCCGGAATTGTTGAGGGTTCCGCCGCTAAGATCGACCGTGTTGCCGGCGATCATCGCACCGGTCGATGTGCCTGCCTTGGCGCGGTCGGTAGCCGACAGATAGACGACAGGAGCCAGAACCTGGACGCCATTGACGGTCTGGGTCTGGTAGAGGACGATCGACTGCTTCAGATTGGCAGCCTGGTCAGGCGTAAGACCCTGACCAAACGCCAGACCGTTCGCCTCAGCGTAAGCTGCACCATTGTCGAGCAGCGACTTCATCTGGTCGATGGCGTTGTTGCCGGGGATGAAGGAGCCGTTTCCGAGCCCATCGCCAACGAGCTGCCGGAGCTGCGTGTCGACGAGCTGATTGTCGAAGTACGCATCTCCGAGGAACGGAACGCCCGTCTCCGGATTGTAGCCGGCGCGGTTGATGAAGTAGGCGGAGCCGTAGAATTTTGAGACGTCGAGGAAGGCTGCGCGGGTCTCGAAAATAAAGGCCTGACCGGGAACCGTGCCGCCAACACCGCCGGATTGCGGCTTGGCGAGTGCTGCCAGTTGCGTGACGTTCGCCGCGGAGATCTGGGTCAGGTTGCCGAGCGCCGCAGTAAGGCCGCCGCTCGCAATCGGTGCGCTGTTGCCGGCCACGTTGGAGAGTGCGCTGTTGACCGTGAACAGAGCGCCGCCTGCCGTCATGCCGTTCAGGGCGGATAGCGGATCGCTGGAAGTCGAGGGCGCGCTGACGGCAGCGCCGCCACTCGTCGAACCGAGCGATGTGTTGTTGACTGTGCCGAAATTGATGCTCAGCGCTCCGGCCGCCTTGAGCGTGCCGGCCGCGCCGCCGATCACCTGCGATCCCGACACAATCGACGTGCCGTTGGCGATATCGCGCGACGGATCGGCAGTGCCATCGGCATTAAAGGCCGTGCAGGCGCTCTGGGCATTGCAGGTCAGCATCGTTGTACGATTGAGAACGACGCCCTCGTTTGTGAGCGTCGATCCTTTGAGCGTCGCATCGCCGCCGGCCTCGATCCGGCTGTAGGAATTGGTAAGGTTGGTGGCGTCGATGGTGAGATTGCCGCCGGAGCGGATCACCGCTTCCGGGCTTAGCACACTGGTGAACTGGTCCTCATAGACCGACTGGCTGATATTGGCGGTCGGGTCCCATGTGTAGGTCGTGCTGGCGTCTGAGCCGCCGCGGATGACTTCATCGACGATGAAATATCTGGAAGGGTTGTTGGGATCGAGAACCGGGTTACCATTGGCATCCTTCGGCACTCTCGCCAAAATCCAGTCATAGATCGGCCGCACCTCGGTCGGTCCGTTCGCAGAGGTCCAGGTCCAGGCATGATAACTCGTGCCGTCAGCAAGGGTCGCCTGCGACCAAAGCAGCGGCTGATAGTCCTGCCATGCCGGCGGATTGATACCGGGATAGAGCTGGAAGATGTTCTGGTCGCTGGTCTCCAGATAGGCGAAGGGTTGGCCTGCGACAGCCGGATTAAGCACAAAGCTGCCAACGACCGCTCCGGAGGAGACGAGCACGCCTGTCGTCCAGGTCGGCGTGGTCAGTCGCTGATTGGTCAGATTGGAGGTCAGGATGGAGATATCGCCGCCAGCCTGGATCAGGCCGGAGATGTTGGTCGTCGCAGCATTCCGCTGGCTGAGCGAGCTGCCGGCAATCGTCAGGTCATTGCCGGCGAGAATGGCGCCCTGATTGTTGGTCAGGGTTCCCGCGACCAGCAGGGAAGCGTCCTTGCCGGCATAGAGAAGACCGGTCGCCGTGTTGGTGAGATCGCCTGATGTATTGATGGTCAGATCGTTGCCGGCTGCCAACTGCCCGCTGTTGGAGAGCGTCGGTAGGGTGAGCGTCAGGTCATGCGCGGCAAGCAGCGTCGTGGTGGCGCTCGCGGTCAGACCGCCTGCGGTGATCGCAATGTCGCCGGAGCCACCGGCTCCCGCGTTACCAGTACCGGTAACGCTAGACGTGACCGTACTCACCTGCGCATCGGTTAGATCGGCCTGACCCGTCAGATTGAGCGTCAGCCCGCCGAGGACAAGACTGCTGCCCGTCAGGTTTGCGGATGTCGCCGTCACGGCAAGAGCACCACCGACGGCGAGCTTGGCGCCACGCGTTCCCGCGAGATCAAGTGTGCTCGTGCTAATGGTCAGATTGCCAGTGACGCGACTGTCATTCGTATAGCTGATGCTGCCAGGAGCCGTCAGTGAGGCATTGGCAAGGCTCTGTAGCAGCGCGTAGCTGATGCCGCCATTTGCCGTGGCGCTGAGATTGCCGCCGGACAGCAGCGCGTTGCTGGCTGTGATATCGCCATTCGTGGCAGTCAGCGTCATGGTACCCGCTTGAGCGCTACCCTGAGCAAGCATCAATGCGCCGGTCGTAGAGGCACGGGTCGCCGCAAAGTCGACACCCGAGATCAGGCTTCCAACCGAGATCGACTGGCCCTGCAGGCTGACATTGCCTGCCGCCATGGACTGGCCAGCAAGGGCAATCGTACCGCCGGCCGTCATCGTCAGATTCTGGTGGGCAACCACATTCGGGGCAACGCTGTTGCCGATGCTGCCGCTTGCGGTGACGTTGGTCGCGCCAGCCGAGAGCAGGTTGGCGGCGTTGATGTTGCCCGCCGTGGCCTTGAGGGTCAGTGCACCCGCGGAACCAAGTACGACACTGCCGTCCGGGGACTGGTTGGTCGCCGCAAAATCAACGCCCGAGACGAGCGTGCTCGCCGTAATGTTCGTGCCGGTGATGCCGACATCGCCCGCCGCCAGGAGTGTGCCGCTGAGATTTGTCGCAGCATTCACTATAACATTGCCGTGACCCGTGACATTCGAGCCCGTGAACGAGCCACCGGTCACACTTAGATCACCGGCGACCAGCAGCGGGCCTGAGGTCGCGCTGGTGGCGTTGATCGTCAGATCGCCGGCCGCACTGATAACAATCGCTCCTGTCGACGACTGCGCCATGGCCGCGAAATCGACCCCGGTCACCACCTGGCTGGTTGAAACCGTACCGCCTGAAAGCGTGATGTCGCTAGCGCCGAGGATCTGACCGGCCACAGCGAGGGTGGAACTGCCTGACAGAGCGATGTCCTGATGACCCGTGACACTGCCAAGGCTGAGATCTGCGGCCGTGGCGGTGATAGTGCCAGCCGCAAGCAATGCATTCGCCGTGAGCGCGCCGGAGGCCTGCAAAGTGATGTCGCCGGCATTGCCCAGAACAATGGATCCGCCGTTGGCTTGCGTTTCGGCGAAGTCGAGACCGCCAATGACCTGATTGGTCGAGACAGTACCGCCCGAGAGCGAGACATTGCCAGCTCCGAGAACCTGGCCCGTCGCGGTCAGGCTGCGGCTCCCGGCAAGAGTTACATCACTATGACCTGTAACATTGCCGACAGTCAGATCAGCGGATGTCGCAGAAATCGTCCCGGCTGCAAGCAGCGTATTGGCTGAAAGGACGCTTGAGGACCGGACCGTCATGTCGCCGTTGTTGCCAAGGACGAGATTGCCGCCGCTCGCAGCGGTTTGCGTGAAGTCGACCCCAGAGACGATGGCCCCGGCAGAGATCGCAGAACCTGAGATCAGGATATTGTTTGCGCCGAGAATCTGCCCGGTCACGTTTGTGGCGGCGTTGACGGTGAGCGCGCCATGTGACGTAAGGCCGCTTGAAGTCAGCGACGCCGCCGACACGGCCAGATCGGTGGTAGACTGGATGCTTCCGGCGGTCGCATTGCCAGTGGCGCTGACGTCGAGCGCTCCGGCGGACAACAGGTTGCCCGTGGTGATGTTGCCGCCGGTCGCCGTCAGGCTGAGATCGCCAGCACTGCCAAGGACGACATTGCCGTTCGGATCGGCACTCGTGGCAGCAATATTGATACCCGAGACGACCATGCCGGTGGAAACCGAGCGACCATTGGTCCTAATGTTACCTTGCGCCAGGACAATGCCGGAAACTCCAATATCGAGCCCAGCATTCAATGCAATGCTCTGGTTGCTTAACAGCGAAGCGGCCGAGATCGAACCGGCCGAAGCGGTCAGATTGAGGTCGCCTGTGCTATTGGCAGCCCCCGCAATCGCTATATCGCCGGAAGTGGCGACAAGCGTTGCCGCACCGTTGCCAGTGGTGACGCTGCCGGCAGCAATCCCGCCGCCCGAACTCATCAGCACAGTCGTGCCGCTGTTGACGTCGCCGGAGACGCTCAGCAGGCCAGTTCCGCTTGCAAGCACGATATCGCTATCGGCTGCAACCGATTGCAGGGTGATGCCCTGGTCGGCCCGGACCGCAACCTTCTGCCTTGATGTCACCTTGGCAGCGGTGACCTTCTGTTTCGAGGTGATGGTCACGCCGTCGCGTGCGGACGCATTGCCGATCGAGATCTTGCCGTCGGCCGACAGCGACAGTTCGCCGGCATTGGCGGCCATGTCGCCGCTCATCCTGACACCGGCGCCCTTTTCGGTGACGACGACCTTGATGCGGTCGGCCTGCATGGCGCCGAGCGCCGTGCCGTCGATCGCATATTCCGGCGTGCCCGAGGTGGCGGTCAGCGCCGTCGCCTCGCCGGTGGCATAATTGTATTGGCTGGCGCCACCAGTCAGGCGCACGATCTTGCCATAGATCGGCGCGTTGACATGGATATTGCGGGAGACGACGTCGAACAGATCGACCGCACCGGGAGCCGCCGCAAAGTTCCCCCCTGCCCCTTCGAAGGTGACATCGCCGCCATTGACGGCGAATCCTGTCAGGCTGCCGTCTGCGCCGATATTCGGCACACCGGTCGTCAGCGTCGCTCTCGGCGTGTTGATGAAGCCGCAGCCCGCGCAGGTGATCCCATTCGGATTCGCGATGATGACGTCAGCTCTGCCGCCGAATACTTCCGTCGGGCCATTCAGCGCGGAGCGGTTGCCGCTGGTAACCTCGTTCAGGATGACCGAGGCCGGACCCGAATTCTTAAGATTCGGGTTGCCGGGCGTGACGCCGCCAAGATTCGACGTGCCAACCTGGCCATTGAAGTTGTTGAGGATCAGGCCCGGCGTGCCGACATTGAAGTTGTCGTATTTGTTATGGGACAGACCCGCCCCGTTTGGCGTGACGATGTCGATCAGCGGCACGCCGTTCGGCGCAGTACCGACGCCAGGCTGATTGGTCGCTGGCGCCGATCCAGCAGCGGAGACAGATTGCGCGTTCGCCAACACAGGTTGGAAGACAAGCAAACCGCTCAACATCAGCGCGAATGATTGCTTGAGGATCCGAGCCGGCCGCAGCGCCAAGCTTGAGAAAGCTCCCGCTGCCGATACGTTGACGTGATTCCTCATGATCACCACCTCACGGATGTGCTGACAAACAGAAGCCCGGAGTCGCGGCGGTCGACCGTGCCGCCAAAGACATCCGAATAACCCATATCGAAATTGACATTGCCGCCGGCGAGCTTGGCGCCGACCGTCCAGCCGAGCATGTCGCCGCCGGCGATCTGGTAGCGGGTCTGGCGTGCGATCCGCCCATAGTCGAGACCGACATAGGGCCTGAATTCTCCGAGTATCCTGGCAAGCGCGGCATTGTCGGCAAATGGCTGCGTCCGCCAGACGAGATCGTTGCGGATGAAGAAGCCGTTATTGCCGTAAAGCATGGTCTCGCGCGTGCCGCGTACGGAGGAATAGCCGCCGACCGAGATCTGCTCCGCTCCGAACAGATTGTCGGGGGAATATTGCCCAGTGACGATCGAATTGATCTCGAAATGCTGCTCCGCCACTTCGAACGGCCGCGTCAAAGTGATCGTGCCCGTGAACTTCGAGAAGCGGGGATCGGCATTGCCTGCACCCGCGTCGCCAGGAGCGACGGCATCGAACAGATTGAGCCCCTGGCTGTAGGAAAGATCGAAGACCCAGAGGCCGCCCAGCATGCGGCGCGAATGCGAGATACCGAGATCGCCGACGGTATATTTGCGGCTGCCGACCTCGATCCTGTTGCCGAGCAGGAAATTGTTGGTTTCCTTGTAGGCCAGGCCGCTGTTGAAGGTGGTGATCGAATCCTTGTCGCGGAAGATCACGCGATCGGCGCCGATGCCGACCTGCTTACTGTCGCCCGAGGTATTGAGCGGCCCAAAATTTCCAGGAACAGAGCTATCGTATTCATACCAGGAGCCATTGGCGGAAAAGGTCCAGTAGCCGTAGGGCACGCTGACATTGCCGGAATAGCTGTTGCTCTTGCCCAGACCGTCATTGCGCCATGGATAATCTGGGCCAGTATGCTCGTAAGCGAAATTCCACTGGTCGTTGATGCCGAAGAGGCTGTCATAGCCGATCGAGGCTGAGCTCTTGGAATAGCCGGTCTGCTCCTGGCCAAGATTGCTGTTGCCGAATGAGAGGTGCCAGGGGTGGCTGGGCTTGTTCTCGATATTGAGGATCGAGGTGCCGTCCGTCTTGCCGGGCAGCATCGCCGTCTTGGCATTGTTGGAGGTGAGACGATTGATCTGGTCGAGACCTTGCTCGATATCGCGCAGATTGGTGATCTTACCCTTCATGCCGGGAAAGGCGGTAGCGATCACGCCGGAGCCCGCCGCACCGAAACCCGAAACTGGCTTGCCGTTGATGTAGATATCTGCAAGCGTGCCCTCGACGGCAACGAGGCGCAGCACTTTGGTCTTGGCGATATCCTGCGCCGGCACGTAGACGCGGGAACTCACAAAACCCTTGTCGAGATAGAGATGCGTCAGGTCGCGCAGCAGCGCATTGATCTCGCCGACGCCGACACAGCGGTTCGCATAAGGCGCCGTGATCGTGTCGATCGCGCCGGCCGAAAACTGCCTGACGCCCTCGACCTCGATATGGATGATGTCAAAGCACGGCCCGGCCTTGCCGCCAGCGGCCGCCGGCTGCGGAGCTTCCGCCGCAGATGGCTTCGGCGTCATCTGACCCAAGCTCTGCAGCCGCTGCTGCTCGGCTTCCTGCGCCTGGCGGCGCGCGAAATCGTCGTTCGGCGTCTGCGCGGCCGCGGCCGAAGCCGCGAGAACCGCTGCCAAAAGCCCGCCTATCGCGGTCGCCGATCGCGAGATTGACGTCATGACTGCCCCGATTAGTTGGATGCGGCCTTCTGCAGCGCATCAAGCGCCCCCGCCAATCCCTTCAGCGAGAATTTGATGTTGACCTTTTGGCCATTCATCATCTGGACGTGGCCGGTGCCATCCGCAGCCTTGGAAAGGGCCGCGATCATCTTCGCATCCAGCTTCTGCTGTGCCCAGCAGCCCGCCTGGTTGCAGTTGCGGTACGCAAGCTGCAAAACCGGCTTGTCAGCCGCGTCGATGCTGATGCCGGCGGGAATGTACATATTGAGCGGCACGAGCGTGGTCAGCACCAGATCGCTTGCTGCTTGCTTTGCCGCCTTCTTGGTCGAGGGAGCCGGCGCATCCGTCGCCTTGGCGATCGCCAGCGTCAAGACGTTGACGTCCTGGTCACCCTGCTTGACCGTGGCGATCTGCGCGACTTCGCAGCTCGTCAATGCCGAACCATCCGCCGCCTTGCCGTCGATGCAGCGATAGTACCAGTCATCGAATTTCTGCACCCGCGCCTGCGGAGCCGGCGGCTGTTGGGCATTTGCTGCAGGGGCCGGACTTTGTGCAGCGCCTGCGTTGGAAGGCGCATTTGCAGCTGGCGCCGGCTGCTCCTGGGCAAGGCCTGGCATTGTATAGAATGCCGTTGAGACGAGGACTACGGATGCGAGGGACTTGATGGCATATGCCTTTGCCAGCGCCGAAAACGTCATGCAAACCTTCCCGAAAACAACAATAATCCACGAGGACAAAGGGGGCTTTGTCCCGCGATCGACTCATAAATTCATGAAACAGCACGGTACGCAGTGCGGCCGGTCATCGGCTAAGGCGCTACATAGCAGAATTCTAATCTATGCATCAGAAAGTAGTGGGTGCGGTGCAATAATTCACGCACGTTTTCAGGGTAGCGTGGCGGTTGTGCAACAAAAGCGGTTATTCCTTGAAGCATAAACGTTTTCAAGGCCGGAAAAACTATTCAAGATAGAAACATCTCACCGCTAGTTGCGATCTATGGGCGGCAGCGACAGCGGAGGATGATCCAATACTCCAATCTGCGTTTCGGCTAAGGCGCTATTTGAACGGCAGGTCCCGATTGAGTCCACGGATCACGCTCGACCCCGGGTAATTGGCTCGCAGTGACAAGATCCGCAGATTTCTATGCTCTTGAACGGACTCGAACCAGCGCACCTCTGGTCATCCAAGACCAAAGGCAATTAATACAATGGGTTAAGGCGTAGCGACTTGCATGAAGTGACCTGACCCTCCAGCCTCGGGCCTTCGGCCAGCGGCATTCCACTGCGAATCTTACATGCTCCGCCGCTAGAGCTGAAATAGCCGCGGTATGGCGCCGCCTACTTTAAGATAACTCAACGGTGTGAGATCGACTATATCCGCTGGTCCTCTCGCTGCTGCTGGATCGTAAAACAGACCTTCGTCGGCGTCGTAGAGAATGAAGTGGTCAGGCTCGACATGAACGATCGCAACCCCTTCGATCTCACCCCAGCCAACGACCTTGATCGGCTTCTCAATCGCCCATCCAAGACTTTGGAGCACAGTGCAAATGTCCACCCAAGTCATGTAATGAACGGTCCGATCACCCCACGGTACGCGACGAGCGACGTCGTCATAGGTCATGCTCGTCAGCATTTGCAGTACGACAACGCCGCATCCGTCGTCACGTGGGCGCTGTGATAAAAAGGAAAATCGCATTGCGGCCCCTTACTGGTTGGTGCTCTTCGTAAGGAAATGGTCGTGCGGTGAAGGAATACAAGCCGCCTGCAGCTCCGCCACTTCTGCCCGCTCCGAACGGGAAGGCGAGCTTCAGAGCGCATTCGCTTCTTCCACAGGCACAGTCTGAGAGAGGGGCGATGATCCGCCACTTGCTATTGGGTCATTTTAGCTAACTACCTTTTGTCTAAGCGACAAATCCATTGCCGCTCGCTCCCCAGGGGCGTTGACGCTGTTGCGACGCCGTCGGGCTAATGGCAATGCGAAACGACTTAACTATCTCCCGCAATTAAAGGGCCTAAATACAGATAAGCAAAATACGGCTGGATCGCAGTCAGATCTCTAAGGTACTGGCGCAACGATCCCGTCAAGCGACCGTGAGCGTCAATTTCGATTGATCGAACCACCGAGCTCCAGAAATTTGATCTGATCCTTCTTCGCCAGATTTCCAAAGTTCACGGGAACGGCGCCCGTGCCGCTGCCGATGACGATCAGCGGAATATTGGTCATTGCTCCAGAGTCCAGGATGACCGCATAATCTTGGCTGCGTCTTTCCATCATAACGCATCCAAGCCAACCGGACGCTGAATCATAACTCACTGGTTGCGAGCAGCTATCGCCGACGGTAATCGCATTGAAGTCCTTTCCCTGGCCAAGCTCACCATCCAGCGTGTTGCCGATCTGCGTGATGTTTCCAGCAAGCCGCTCACCCTGTTTTGCTGGCGCAAGAAGGTAGTCTTGAATGGCGCCGCGATACAATTGGTCAAAAGCAACCACACCCTCGACCTGTCTGTCGATTTTCTTTGTGCGATCTTCGACCAGCCCTGCCACGTTTGCATCGCGAAGCGCGGAGAGGTCGATCACGCTCTGCTCAAAGGCATCCTTAAGATCTCGAAGCGCTACCTTCAGGCTTTCAATTTCATTGTCGACATCGCTGGCATCCGCGCCGTCAACCGCAACTTTCGTTTCCAGCACGTAATCGGCGTCTTTCATACCGTCGGCGAACTCTTTTGCGGCGAGGGGATATGTCTCGGATACAATCGCCCCGTAGGCCTTCACGAAATGGTCGACCATGCCCTGAACATGCCCTTGCCAGTCCCCAAACCCTGGATTTTTAGGGGCTTTTGCAATGATGTCCTTCCTGACCTTATCGAGTTCGTTCAGCTTCGCCTCGATACGATCTTTCAGTTGAGCAAAGGAGGCCTGATCGATCTGTCCCTTTATCTGATCGAGCCTATCAAGGATTTTCCGCAATAGCTCCTTGGTGTCCTCCAATTGAGCGATGGTTTCGGCATGCTGTATGAGAACTGCGCTGTCCGAGGACGCCGGCTCCAACAAGCCTCCGCCATGCAGCAAAACGGAGCGTACATCATCGAGGCCGCGGTCGGCTTTCATCTCGCAGATCTGATCAAGAACACTGCCGGCCAGCGTCTCGAGAGAGACGTACTTGCTCGAATCACAAGTCAACGTCGACAGGAGTGGAGGCAAAACGACGCTTGAAGAAGGCTTACCAAGCGCGCCCGGTGTTTCGGCAAGGAGACTACGCCTGAGGTCCGACAGCTCCTGCAAGAACATGGGAACCAACATCTTGTCGGGGAAAAGGAAAAACGTACCGTCGTTGGTTCTGGCAGGTTGGATCAGCCCACCGATATCATACTTATTCTGAATCAGGAGCGTTTGAAGAAACTCGGAAATATTTTCGATCGCTTGGTCAGAGTTGACATAGCTTACGGAAAAGTTTCCATCAGCGCCCCTTAAGGGACCTGGATCACGAGGGTGACCCGTCGGCTTGAACACATTCCGGGTGCTATCGCTTCTGAGCGCTGCAACCGAGGGCGTGATCACATCACTCAAACCGGCCGGGTACCCTCCCTCGACATCGGTCGCTTGTTTGAGCAGAGATGCGGCGGCTTCGTTGGCCTGGGTATTCACCAAATAGAGCTCGACGTCGCCCGCGTCGCCTCCCTTTCCAGGCGCGCCGGAATGGGCGCCCGGCCTTCCATCGAGATTTCCACACCAGTTGCCGGGCCTGATTTCGTGGGGACAGTAATAGGAACTCCCAAATCCACCGCGCCCGCCTTTCAGACCACCTGCTTCAAAAAACGAAGCTCGCGCGACCGCCCCGTCGGCGCCGCTCGGGGCGGGATCATACGGATCCATCAATCCGCCCCAGTATTTCACATCCTTATGGACGTTGATCGCGGCGATGCATGCCGCACACAAAGATATGCGATTGGCGAAAATCCGGATTGTGCCGGACTTGACCTCAGACCAAACGACCGATTGCCCCGGCGCGTCCTCACCATTTCTAGCGTTGACCTGATCATAGCTCCCCCTAGTCGCTCCATCTGCATGAGGAATAAGTCCTGACGGAAGCTGCACGAACTTCTCACCGGTGTGATCATCGGAAAAAGGATCAGTATCGAGCGGCGGCGGTTCCCTCACACCGAAAACGTACATCTTTCTTGTGCTATCGTACGCCTCTCTCCAATAATAGACATCGTGGAACGGCCTTTCCAAACTCGCCACGCTCCTGAACAAGATGTCAAAGTTGACACCGTCGGGTGAATCGTAATTCCCCTCATAGCCCTTACTGTTCGGACGCCAGAAATACGGCTGCACCTGGAAACGCACCCGGGTATCGATCGGCGCATTGATCGCCAAATCGTCGGCGGCGATCGTTATGTCGCCGCCGCTGCTATACAAAGGGGTATCGACGATGACGTGAGGCTGAAAAATGAAGATATCACGCTTGATAACCTGTGGGAGGTAGTTCCCGTCGTAGTCGGCTGAGAGCACATTCACTTTCCGCGGGAAATACTGAATACCCTCTCTTGCGAAAAGATCCGCCCTGGCGGGACTCCCCATAAGCGCAGCTGCCGCAGAAGACGCGAGCAGCGAGCCATAAAGCAAATATTGAAAGAAGCCATTTTTGGGAAGAGCCGCCACTTTCGACACCTTAAACACTTAAGATCGCTTCGATATTCCGGCATTTAATTCTTCGCCGCACAAGATACAGGGATCGGTGAAAATTTCTACGTAACCAGAAGGAGTAGCCGGGGACGGGCCTTCCTTAAATCCCTAAAGGGCATAATCTAACAGCAAGCAACTCAATCGCATCGCCCGCGCTTCAGCTTCCCGTGCGAGCCATTGACGAGCGATATTGCTCAAGCGAACGCCAGGAGTGAAGCAATGTCGAGCTTCACGACGCTTTAATCCGGATTTTCATTTGAGGTTGATCCATTGAGTCAGGAGGAACCCGCTGATCAACCTGCTATATCTATATCGAAACAGGGGTGCGATGAAATGTAAAACGGGGTGAAATCGCGACGCAAATGAACACCTATGATCTTGGTCAAGATCGCAGGACTGGAAAGACCAAGGCAGAAAACGTCAACATCCTCTAGAAACGTCTCAAAACCGCTAAACGCTTTCAAGGCGACCGAGAGGCTCCACGATGGCTCGCCCGACCCTCTTTTACGCGATGGACTATGTGGCGAAACTCATCGACGAGAATATCGAGTTGCTGACGGAAGTCGCCCGCAATTCAGACAATATCGATGAGGGCGAAATGATCCATGTCAGTGACGGATCCGACGAGAGCATCATCGTCTTCACCAATCGCGGGATCGAAAACCTGCAAGATTTCCTTAACGACATTCGCTCACAGGCTGGCGGCATTCGTCAGTTCTCGTCGACTCGCAATGCGAACCAGAAGTTATTGAGCGCATCAGGCAGTGAGGACGAGCCTGTAACGCTCCGGCATCTGCTTGGGGAATGCGCGACGGCAGATCTCCCATGATCATGGTTCCATCTGCAAGACTGCGCTCAGGTTTCGACAAGCAGGGTGATGACGGCGACGCGATTGCCCGACGAATCTTCAAGTTCCACTGACGTGCTCGGAGGTGCTTTCGCGTTGAAGGCAAAGGTAGCAAGCGCCATGGCAACGGCTCTGCAGGCCGTCAGTTGATCTTCCTCATCAATGTGGCTTTTCGCCAAAATACGTTTCGTTTCATCCCGTACCTTGAAATTGTATCGCGCCATTGGCCACCAGAGTTGCGTCGTATCTCGGCAGATATATCGCATATTCTAATGTATTCAATGGTTGTATTCGTTTATTGAGCTGGGCGATACGACATAGCGGCAAGCTATCGGCTACACTCGAAGAATCAGCACATCTTAGATAGCGGGCCGTGCCTGCGACGCGCCTCCGCGCCCATCCATTCGGGCAGCTTAACTAAACCTTCGGTAGATGGCAGAGTATTTCTGCCAGATTAGACGCCACCCGGATCTGGCCCATGCAGTGTCCGACGGCGCTACGCCCCCAATCAAAGCGTCGTCGGGCACTTCGACATCCAATTTTCGCTGCAGCAGCTTTGCAATACGTCGCGCGTCACCGCCTGCCGCTTGCTCCACAATCCCATCAGCACTCCAACGTTTACAGTATGGCGCGTAGCCCCGGAACGCGTCGAGCCAGCAATCCGACGACCAGAAAGCTGGCGACCACGCCGACGAGGCTTGCCATCAGGAATTTCCATTGCGGGGCAATGGTCCAATCGTGCATCACGCGGGTCACCGCGATGAGAACGGGAGCGTGCAGAACGTAAACGCCGAAGGCATTCCGGCTGAGGAACCTCGTCACCGGACCCTGATAGTCGAAGAGGTCACGATATAGCACAACTAATCCTAGGCTGAGCGAGGCACACGTTGCCGACCGCCAAAAGTCCATGCCTGCCGCCTGCCAATGCCAACCACCGCCATAATCGGCCAGCCGACCCTCGAGGGCTCCTCCAAAGACGACGATCGCTGCCCACAGCGCGATGCTCCCAAACAGCCCTCCTACCAACCAGCGCCGTCCCGCACCACTCGAAATCTGTCGCAGCCAATCGCCCCGCCACGCCGCAACCCCGGCGGCGAACATGAAGGGGTACTGCGGCGCGTCGTGAATGTCGATGTTGAGGATGGTGAGGCCCTCAGGCGACAGCAGCCCAACTGCGAACGTCACGGTGCTCATCACGAGGACAAAGCCTAGCACAGGAGCAAGGCCCGGTACCGACCGGGCAGAGGGCTGGCCGATCTGTCGGAAGCAGCAAAACAGGGCAAAGCAGCAGGAAAACAGCAACAGCACCAGGCAGAACCAGAGCGGGCCGGAACCGTCGAGAAGTTGGCCGTTGGAGAGGTGGTGCAGCCAGTCCTCTTCGAAACTACGATGCGGCTGCGACCACCATGATCCCGCCACGTAATACTCTGTCAGCGGTCCAATCAGCCCGATGTATAGGAGGAGTGGTATGCCGAGACGATACAGCCGTTCCTGCATGAAGCCGAAGACGCCGCGACGGGCGACCATACCGGCGGCAAAGTATCCAGCGATACCGAACAGCAGCCCCATAGAGACTGCGTGCTGAAACGACTGGTAGGCCGCAAAGGCCACCTTGGTAACCAGGCCCAGCGGCGGATGCTCGCGGTAGTACCAGCTTCCAAACGGCGAGTAGGTGACGGCGGCGTGCATGACCACAACCATGCTGATCGCCGACCAGCGCAGATTGTCGATATAAATGAGCCTGTGGGTCGTCGGTGAAGCGGGTTCCATCATATTCGCATCTCCTGTACTGGATGCGAATATGATGCCCAAGGCCGAACCGGTCGCGCCGAAAGTCGCGCTCAGGATCGCCGAAATCTGGCCGTTTTCAATAATCGGTGCGTCAGACCGGCTCCGCAAGAGTCCGTTTAAGGGATTCGCTTGGCGTTTCTCCGGTTTGCGCCTTGAACGCTCGATTGAACGGAGCGATCGACTCGAAGCCGGTATCCAGCGCAATCGTCAAGAGCGAGAGGCCATACACGAACTGGCGATGGTCTATCGGGAAATGATTGGGAGCGATGATCCGACCGTATCCGGGTTTAATTTCGGCTCGAACGTTCGCGAAGCCGCCGGCCAGAAAGTGTTTCATGCCGATGTTCATCCGATCCCACATCGATCGGGGGAAGTTGAATTGCCACGCAGTCCCTCTGCCCTGTCGACCTCACACGGTACGGAACAGTGCGCCGAGGCGAGACTTGATGTACGTGATCGAGGATGCCACGTCTTTGGCGATACCGTCGGGAACGCCATTAAGGCCCTGCGATAAGGCTTGCATTTGCTGACCGATGAAGCTGCTTGCTTCAAGCGCTGCGCCGGTTGCGCCATTTTGCATATTTGCTGCAAACTCGAGTAGTGCTGCCTGCATTCCGTTTGGCGGTGCTATCCGCGCTTGAGCAACGTCGGCAGGCGACGCGCTGTAGGGTGTGGCATCGAGCCATTCCGGCCCCGGATTGTCTGGAGTCGCGAGGGTCAGAGCAATCGACAAGTCTGGTGCGATCGCATCGCGTTTCGTCAAAGGTGGTCCCAGATTGGGAAAGCGTTTACGCAACGTGGCGATGATGGATGTGTGATCAAAAGGCGTGTCGTTTTGCGGTCGCAGCACCGTACCCTCGGGAACGTAGGGCGAGACAACAACAGCGGGCACACGCACACCATACCGACTAAAATCGAATGCGGCCCCGGGTCGTCTTGGCTCCGGCGGTTGTGCCGGCGGAGGCGGAACATGGTCATAGCATCCGCCATGTTCGTCATAGGTAATGATGAGAAGTGTTCGCGTCCACTCAGGGCCATTGCGAACCGCGTTATAAACGTCGGCAATCAGCTGCTCGCCAAGAGTTATCACATGGGGTGGGTGCTGATCGTTCGGCAGTGATACGTCGGCGAAGTAGCGTGGCTCAATAAACGAGTAGGCAGGCAAATCTCCCGTTTTCGCGTCCGTCAGAAATTCGTCGAAAAGTCGAAAACGATTTAGTGAAAGCGAGAGCTTCTGAAGTGTGATCGATTGCGGCACGTCATGGAAGTAGATCTTCCAACCGCCTGGTAATTGCGCATCGTCGATGCGATTGTAAATCGTCGGCATCTGGTATGGGAAGTGCACAGGTGAATTGTTCTCATAGCCATTGGCCGTAGCAGTATGCACGAAAAAGCGGTTCGGCCAGGTCTGGCACGGGGCGGAAGCGAACCAGCGATCACATACGGCGAACTGCCGCGCCAGTTTGCTGATTACGGGAACCTGCTCGGGCATGAAATAATGCATCACACTGGCGGGATCATAAACTCCGGGCGAGTGGGCTGCCTGAGCCTGATAATTCTTCACAAAGCCGCTCATATCAGGCTTCGCTCCGGGCCTTGGTAAGCTCATGCCGAACAGCTGCATATTGATGTCAGTCCAACTCTCCCCCGGATCGGGGGCGGGTATGGACATTGTCGCGTCGCTGGAGCCGGCTATATTGTGAACAGCGTATGCAACACCCGCTGCATCGAGATTCGTTTCGGAACCCGACAGGCCATCAAAACCCGGTGATTTGGGATAGAGTTTGCCGAGCATGCTGTCGAAAGATCGGTTTTCCAGCATGAGAACGACGATATGCTCGATCTGATTGAGTGCGCTCATTGTATGGCCTTTGGACGATAAGGTTGGGAAGGCTATCTCCAGAGTTGCTGGCACGCGCCGGTTTCTCGCCGGTCCGGCGAATACTCATCAATTTAGCCGGAACGTCAAATCAGAACGGGGGCGGCGGGTCGCGAGCATCTTGTCCTGCTCATATGGCGGCACTTCACATTGTGTTTGCACCGCATCCGGGCGGAGCGCAGACTGCCTGGAATTGCCGCCCAGGTCGTCAACTGCGATGTGGTTGCGGTCGCGGAGTCGAACCGCCTGATCCAGCACAGTTGCCGACGAGCGCCCGGCGCTCCTAACCGCATCTCTCCCACTCTAGAAGTCAGTCCCTGAAATCTACTGCGGATACGACGGTTTTTCAGCTGTCTAAATGGCTAAACGACGTGCAACTTTCGTCCAGCCTTCTGCGGCAAGGTCTACCGCAGCGGTTGATCGGCGATCCCGAGTTCATCAGACAATCGCAAGCCAGTGCGCGATTATTTCATGAACGTGACGTTCCCCACGTTCCGCCTTTGGACACAAACTGTATAGTCAGCGACCTCGGCTCGCTCGGAACCTGAGCTACCCCTGGAAGTTATATCCCTGGAAGGAGAAGCTGCCATGATCCGCAAACTAAAATCGGGTGAATATCGTCTTTACTCACGCAAGGTCGATCCCAAGACGCACAAGCGCAAAAACCTCGGAACCTTCAAGAGCCGCGAGGCGGCCGAGAGGCATGAGCGCGAAGTGCAGTATTTCAAGCACCACTAGCGGATCGGCAAATCCGGATATGGCCATCCGTGAAACAAAATCCGAGCTAACCGGTTTACTGAGTTGGAGCAAAGGAGATTGGCTATGACGCAGCCTCGCAAATCCAAAATCCTGCCACGAGAAGAGGATTATCGCGACTATCAGGATCGCGACAATCGCGATGGCTGGCCGTATTCGGATGAGAGCGGTTTGAGTTCGCCCGATCCGGAAAATCGAGAATATGGCACCACCCCGGCAAATTTTGACGAGGAACCCAATTCGGGCGTGATTGGGGATACCGCAGACGTGGACGGGCTCGAAGAAGATACGGCCCACACGATTGGGCCACTTCCACTCAGCCGCATCGATGACGATGAACTGGAAGCGACGATTACCGAACGGCTCATTGAGAGCGAAGACATCGATGCGGACAGCATTGAGGTTCATGCAGACCGCGGCGTCGTAACATTAGAAGGCAGTGTCGAAACGCAGGCGGTTGCGGAACAGGCGGAAGCTCTCGGGCTATCTACCCCTGGTGTCGTCAAGGTTCACAATAATCTGAAAACGATCAGTGTCGATTCCCATATTCCGCCGGATGTGTGACGTGCGGCGTCGCATGTCCTGGAAGTTCGGAAAATGGTTGTTCCTTGTAACATCGCCGTACGGTACCCATCTACTGTTGCGAGAACTGCGATTCCGCTCCCTCATTGCACTACAATGGCCAATTAGGACTTGATCGCCCTGGTCCCTTAAGCGGTCCGTTCTTTGCCCTCCGTTCGATAATGTGACGGGCGTTTCCACTATCCATTGACTTAAAGGCTGGCCCAATGGCCGGCTGAGGAGATTCTCTTGAACAAACCAAATCTAATTGCCGCGTCCGCGGCGGTGAAACCGCGTGAGCTCGGTGAGGCTGACAAGAGGCCTGACAGCAAAAACTGGAAGCCCTATCCCTGTTTGCTGACCCGCAGCGAGCTTCAAAAGCTGATCGCCGAGCAACTCGATTGACGGCCATCCACTTACCATTGGCGATAATAAGGAGAACAAGATGCTGGTTCTCGTAAGAGACAACAATGTAGAGCAGGCGCTCAAGGTGCTGAAACGAAAGATGCAGCGCGAGGGCCTGTTCCGGGAAATGAAGGAACGGCGCGCCTACGAAAAACCGTCGGAGCGACGTATTCGGGAAAAGGCGCAAGCCGTCAATAGACATCGCAAAGCCATGCGGAAAAGGATGGCGCGCGAGGGCCGCTGATAAGTCAGTCGGACCCCACATTTCTCAAACCGGAAAATTATGACGCAGTGGTTGATACCTGTCAAAGCGGTCTTCGCTGCGGTGAGACTAGCCCGGCATCAGCATGGCCTGATCCTTCTTCACATCAAACCGCACATCCAGCCGAGGATTGCTGTTCAGCAACGGCCTACCGACACCCACGGGACGCGAGCTAGGCCTCCCCTTCCTACATTCCTGATGATCGGATTCACGGCGCTGCCGCAGCAACGCGCCAAACCGTGTTACCGACGTCGTCGGCAACCAACAAAGCGCCGGCTTTGTCGACCGCCAAGCCTACCGGCCTGCCCCTCGCCTCGTTGTCGGCATTCAAAAAGCCGGTCACGACATCTTGCGGAAGGCCTTTGGGTCGACCCTCGGCAAATGGCACGAAGACGACCTTGTAGCCGTTGAATTGCTGGCGATTCCAGCTCCCATGCTCCCCGACGAAGGCACCGCCGTGATATGCCTCTGGCAAACTGGTACCGGTATAGAAGGCCATGCCCAGGGGCGCGACATGCGAACTCAGCGCGTAATCCGGAACGATCGCCTTCGCAACCAGATCTGGTCGTTGCGGCATGACCCTCGGATCGACGTTCTTGCCAAAATAGCTATAAGGCCAGCCGTAGAAACCGCCCTCTTTCACCGAAGTCATATAATCGGGCACGAGATTGGGACCTAGTTCATCGCGCTCGTTGACGACTGCCCAGAGGGCGTGCGTCTGCGGCTCGAAGGAAAGACCATTCGGATTTCTCAACCCATCTGCGAAGATGCGATGGCGACCCGTTTCTCTGTCAACCTCCCAGATGGAGGCACGGTCCATTTCGGCCTGTATGCCGTTTTCGGTGATATTGCTGTTCGATCCGACACCGACATAAAGCAGCGACCCATCGGGGCTCGCGACAAGGCTCTTCGTCCAATGGTGATTGATCGGACCGCCTGGCAAATCGGTAAGTTTTGTTCCCGGATCGGGGATGCTCGTCTCCCCTGTCTTATACGGATAACGCATGATCTTGTCTGTCTCCGCGACATAAAGGTCGCTACCGACAAGAGCAACGCCGAAAGGGGAGTCGAGATGATCAAGAAAAACGCTCTTCGTTTCGGCAACCCCATCCCTATCGGCATCGCGCAACAAGGTTATGCGGTTGCTTCCTTCGTTGTTGCCGGCAGATGTCGCCATCGACTCGATCCAGCCCATGATCAGATCCTTGGGGCGTTTGATCGACGCCGCCGGCGGCGCTACGGATCCCACGGCAAGAACATCGCCGTTCGGCAGCACATAAACCGAACGCGGATGCTTCAATCCCGTCGCCAGCGCCTTGATCTGCAGCCCTTCTGCTACCTGCGGCTTTTCGCCGTTTTGCCAGCCGATCACCTTGGCGACATGCATTGGCGGAATGAGATATTGTGTCTGTGCCGGCAGTATTGGATTTGGTCCGACCTGATCCTTCGGATCCTGTTCGTTCTGACTGCAGCCAGAAAGCGTGAGGATTGTGCCGCAGATAAGCGCAGCGAAGGAGAGAGGCGCAGTTGGTTTACCTGTCCTGATGTTCATCTTTCAACTCCTGGACCTCTGCGGTAAATCAATGCCTGCCTTATCCAGCCGCTGAAAAGAACGAGCACGACCACCACGCATGAAAGAATGAGGCCCGTCGGAACGACGGAAGTCCATGCATCCCTGCTGTGAACCAGCGCGTTGAAGAACGACAGAACAAGGATAAGAGCGTTAGAGATCGAATATAGCCAGACTGGCCCGCGCATCGTGGAAAGGCGCCGGCCGAGAGCATCGATGACCATGGCAATTGCGGCAAACAAACCGAACAGCAAGCCAACTGCAAGCAGCCATGCGGAGGCATCCGCCCACATCATTTCAGCCGTTCCCCAGTAAGGCAGGTCCGTTGCCAATGTCCCGAGGAAACAAACCATTGGGATTGGAATGATGAGCGAGTGAATGGGGCGATGTGGAAGCGGATCGATAGCCCGAAGATCTTGATCGACCATGTCGGTGTCTCCAATATTTATTCCTGCGAGAGAGCACCGCCAAACATTTATCGATATGTTTTGTTCCGGGCGAATGCCTCGAACGTTGGAGGCCACGGCGAATCTTGAACTCAAACTTCCGAGGAGGAATCCAACGGGCGGCCGGTTCAAGCTGGCCTGGGCTGAATTGAGGCATCGGGATTTCCGCTCGGCTTCGAAGTGAGCGGAAATTCAGCCCTAGCTTGCCTATTTGCCACCTTTGCGCTTGGGATCGTGGCTATGATGGCGATCTCGCTCGCCGCCTCCGCCCGAAACCTTGCTGCGGTCTCGCTTGTCGGGCTCGGCCGGCGGCTTAGAAATGTTCAAGGGCGCCTTGGCATTTTCATGGGATGCTCCGGGACCGCCCTGGCGAATGCTGGCTGGTGTTTTGGTCGACGTGGACATTGGCACCTCCCTATCGATCCTGTTGGTGGCCCTGGTGACTGGTGTTGATCCTGCTATTTCCCTGCTGACCCTTCTTGTCGGGATCGACGGACATGTCAGGCTTATGGGGATCGGATATCGATGGTTTGGCATGATCGCCGACACCCTTATCGCTTCGATTTTCCTCGGGAACCGGTGGTGGTCTGCTGTTCATCATTTCCTCCTGTCATCTTTTCGCTGGAAGCTATGGATGATCTACGTCATCAGCGAACCGACAAGATCGAACCGCTTCCCGCCCGGAATGTTCCTGCAATGAGCACCTTGGCCGAAATCAAAGGATAGGCTTGCCTCCGGTGACGGCGATGGTGGCGCCGGAAACATAGCTGGAGAGCGGATCGGCGAGCATGACATAGGTCGTCGCCAGTTCAGCCGGTTGACCCGGTCGCTTCATCGGCACCTGTTTTCCAAAATTCTCGACCGCCTCCGACGTCATCGTAGAAGGGATCAGTGGCGTCCAGATAGGTCCGGGCGCGACGGCATTGGCGCGAATGTGCTTTTCCGCGAGCAATTGCGCCAGCCCGGCGGTGAAATTCTGGATAGCCCCTTTCGTGGTGGCATAGGCGAGCAAAGTCGGGTTCGGAGTATCCGAGTTGATCGACGCCGTATTGATGATGGCGCTGCCCGGTTTCATGTGCGGTACGGCCGCCTTGGTCAGATAGAACATCGCATGGATATTGACCTTGAAGGTCAGTTCCCACTCCTCGTCAGTGATATCGCCGATATCGTGAAATGTCGCCTGATGCGCGGCATTGTTGACAAGAATGTCGATCCCTCCAAGTTCAGTCACCGCCTTTTCGATGATGTCTCGGCAATGGTTGGGCTCCTGAATATCCCCGGCTACCAATACAGCCTTGCGGCCGGCATCCTCGACCCATTTTTCGGTCTCGCGAGCATCGTCGTCCTCACTCAGATAAGCGATCAGGATATCGGCGCCCTCGCGCGCAAAGGCGATCGCGACCGCGCGGCCGATGCCGCTGTCACCGCCGGTGATGACAGCCTTCTTGCCAGCAAGCCTGCCCGATCCGCGATACGTCCTTTCGCCATGATCGGGCGTCGGGTGCATGGCAGCCGTATAGCCTGGCATGGGCTGCTGCTGTGACGAAAATGGCGGTTTCGGATATGTGGACATGCGTTTCCTCCTTGTCGGGTGGTTTCGCTCGGATCATTTGCCCTCTAACCTTCGCAAGGCCTCACGGTTCCTGTCGCAATGTAGAATTCTCGACCAAGAAGGCATTGTGTCACCCAGCGGAACCTTCGAGCCCCGACTTTGTTTCACCCGTCGACCTTGCGATGCTTCCTGAGGTCGGCAAATGAATGTGCCGGGGCTGCCATCAACGGCAGGAGCAGCCTCGGCACGCGCAAATCGTGATAGCCAACATGGAGGCGATGCCATGCATCATAAGAAAATCGAACTTCAAAGCGGGCAAAGGACCTATGTCGTCGTTCTCGACACGAATGAAGAGGCATTCTCCACGCTTGCCGCATTCGCAACCGAACAGGGTTTGACCGCGGCTTCGATCACCGCAATCGGTGCCTTTGAAAGGGCGACCGTCGGCTGGTTCGATTTTGCCGGTCGCAGCTATCGCAAGATCCCCGTTGCCGAGCAATGCGAGGTACTCAGCCTGATCGGTGATATTGCGATGGGCGATGATGGCAAGGCGAGCCTCCATCTCCATGCTGTCCTCGGCCTCAAGGATGGTTTAACGCGCGGCGGTCACTTCCTCGAAGGCATCGTGCACCCGACCTTGGAAGCAACCATCGTCGAAACGCCAGTTGAGCTGCATCGCCGACATCAAAGCGATCTCGGCATCGCACTGATCGAGCTTTGAGATTCTCGACCGTCAACCTCCAGACAGCAGGAACATTACGGACCGGGAAAGGTTCGGTCAGCGGTTCCGGTGGCAAAAGGAGGATATCATGGCGACGGAAAAGAGCTTCGAAACTTCACGCGGCAGCGGCGGCGAGACACATCAGCACATCCCCGAAAGCGGTCCTCATGACGGCGCGGAGCATCTGACGACCAATCAGGGCATCCGGGTTTCGGACAATCAGAACAGCCTGAAATCCGGTACACGCGGCCCGACGCTGCTTGAAGACTTCATCCTGCGTGAAAAGATCTTCCATTTCGACCACGAGCGCATTCCCGAAAGGATCGTGCATGCTCGCGGTTCGGCCGCGCACGGCTTCTTCGAGCTTTATGAGCCGCTTTCGGACATCACGAGCGCCGATCTTTTTCAGCGCAAAGGCGAAAAAACGCCGGTTTTCGTCCGCTTCTCCACCGTTGCCGGCGGCGCCGGCTCAGTGGACACACCGCGCGATGTCCGCGGCTTTGCGGTGAAGTTCTATACCAAGCACGGCAATTGGGACCTGGTCGGCAACAATATCCCGGTGTTCTTCATTCAGGATGCGATGAAGTTTCCAGACCTCGTCCATGCCGTGAAGATGGAAGCCGACAGAGCCTATCCGCAGGCCGCCTCCGCCCATGACACCTTCTGGGACTGGGCGTCGTTGATGCCGGAATCCACACATATGCTGATGTGGACGATGTCGGATCGCGCCATTCCCCGTTCGCTGCGCATGATGCAAGGATTCGGCGTTCACACTTTTCGCTTCGTCAACGAAGCGGGCAAGTCGACATTTGTAAAGTTTCACTGGAGGCCGAAACTCGGGATTCAATCGCTGGTCTGGGACGAGGCACTGAAGTTGCAGGCGGCCGACAACGACTATCATCGCCGCGATCTCTTCGAGGCGATCGCCGCCGGGCATTTCCCGGAATGGGAATTGGGTTTGCAGCTATTCGATGAAGCCTTTGCCGAAAGCCTTCCCTACGATGTTCTGGACCCCACCAAGATCATTCCCGAAGAAGTTCTGCCGCTGAGAATGGTCGGGCGCCTCGTCCTTGATCGCAATCCGGACAATTTCTTTGCCGAGACCGAACAGGTAGCGTTCTGCCCGGCCAACATCGTGCCGGGGGTCGATTTCACCAACGATCCCCTGCTGCAGGGGCGTCTGTTCAGTTACCTCGACACGCAGAAATCCCGTCTCGGGACAGCCAATTTCCATCAGTTGCCGATCAACGCCCCCAAATGCCCCGTCATGAATTTCCAGCGCGATGGGCAGATGCAAATGCAGATCCCGAAAGGCCGCGCCAACTACGAACCGAACAGCCTTGGTGAGAGCGGCGAAAACAGCGGACCGCGCGAATGTCCGGTGACGGGTTTCGGTACCTATGAGCATCAGGCAGATGAAGGTGAACACGGCGACAAGCTGCGCGTGCGCGCCGAACTCTTTGCCGATCATTACAGCCAGGCGCGTCTCTTTTGGAAATCTCAGACACCGTCCGAGCAGGCTCACATCGCATCAGCCTTCGTCTTCGAATTGTCAAAGGTACAATTGCAGCATGTGCCGCCACGCATGGTCGGAAACCTGATGAATGTTGACACCAGCCTCGCCAGTCGGGTTGCCGCAGGCCTGGGGCTTGTCGGGCCGACCAGGAACTCGCCGGCGCGCGAACCGATCGAACTCGATGCATCTATGGCCCTCTCCATTCACAGGAACATGAAAGAGACGTTGGAAGGGCGCCAGATCGGAATCCTGATCGCCGCGGGAAGCGACGCCAAGGCGATCTCCGATCTCGTCGATGCCCTGAACGCTGCCAAGGCAAAACCCTTTATCGTGGCGCCGAAAGTCGGGGAAACGAAACTTTCCGACGGCAATACGATCCGCGCCGACGGTCAATTGTTCGGTTCGCCATCGCAACTTTTCGACGCAATCGCCGTCATCCTTTCCAAGGAAGGAGCAGCGTCCTTGATGAATGAGGGAGCGGCCATACAATGGGTGATGGACGCATTCGGGCACTTGAAGGCGATCGGCCATGACGCGGCAGTCAAACCGCTGTTCGATAAGGCCGGCATTCAACCTGATGCCGGCATCGTGGATCTCGGCTCCTTCATCGGGGCAGCTTCCAAGCGATATTGGGACCGCGAGCCCCGTATTCGAATGCTTGCTTGATTGCCGCGCATCCTTGATGTCGCCGATAATGCCTCCGTCGGCGACCAGGGCGACACCTGCCGAGCCCTCTGATCGGCAGGTGTCGTTCAGCTATGCGGAAGGACGCGGTCTGTCGTCCGGCTCTTGAGCCATCGGTGAACCCGAATTTCTTCCAAATCCATCCACTGCGAAAGCCGTTCGCTCCTTGTCCTAAACTTGAGGACATCACCAAGCACGCCCGCCCTGAAATCTTCGAAGACCGCCGGGTGGATGTAGGAGGACTTGCAGACGGAACGGGTGTTGACGAGTCTTGAGGCCACCGCATCGGCCGCATCATTGATTTGGCGCGCTATCGCCCGCTCGGAGGCCTCGACGTCGAGGGGAGCCAAAATCGCGACAGCCATGCAGGTCGCGCCCCAGGTCCTGAACTGGCGCGAGCTGAAGTCAGTCCCAACTGTCTCCTGGATGTAGGCGTTGACGTCCTGTGACGAGATCTGGCGGCAGTCATTTTCATCGCAGATGTATTTGAAGAGCTGCTGTCCCGGCAGTTCTTGCAGGCATCGCACGACATTGGCGATGCGGCGGTCGTAGTGGACCAGATTCCATTCCTTGCCGGATTTGCCCTTAAAGCGAAATTTGACTGCTGAACCTTCCACCTGCACATGCCGGCTTTTGAGTGTGGTGAGCCCGTATGATCGATTTGCTTCGGCGTATGCCGCATTGCCGATCCGAATGTAAAGATTGTCCAGCATCCAGACGACGGTCGCCAGAGCCTTTTCCATAGTCAGACCTCGGGAGCGCAAATCTCCGTCGACCCGCTGCCGGAGATTCGGAAGGCCGTCCGCGAAATCCACGAGACGGTCGAACTTCGCGCGGTCTCGTTCGGACTGCCAATCCGGATGATAGCGATATTGTTTGCGACCCCGCGCATCCGTACCAATAGCCTGAAGATGGGACAGAGGATTCGTGGAGATCACGACATTCGTATAGGCAGGAGGTACCGCCAATGCGTCCAGGCGCGCGACCTCGGAACGACCCACAATCCGGCGTCCGCTAGGCGAATAGTAGACAAATCCATGCTTTCCCGGCTTTCGGGTAATGCCCACGTCAAGGCAGGGAATGTAAATCAAAGCGGACGTGAGCTTCGCTTCCGCCGCCGCCGCGGCAACACCGATTTTGGATAGCATCCGATTCATGCTCGAATAACGCCGATTGATGAAGCGGGTTCCGTGGATGCAAAAAGCCCACTGCGCGCCAACCGAGACAGTCTTTAGTTTGGCGCCTAGCCGCTGCTGCGATTCGGAGCAGCGTCTCTTCCGGCTTTTCGATTATTCAATAACTATCGGCGCCCCGGAAGGAAAGCGCTAAGCGCTTGCCTCAAAGTACCTTTGACGACACCGCTCTCCTCGGGGTCTCCCTTCAATAAGGCAATGCTCAGATTGCGCATCTGCTCGAAGGTGATGTGCGGCGGCAACGGAGGCACCTCCGGATCGGTCTTAACCTCGAGCACGACGGGTCGATCGCAAGCGAGCGCTTCGTCCCAGGCAGAGCCCAATGCCTCTGGTCGATCGACAAATATGCCATGCAGGCCGATCATGTCGGCAAAACGATGATAGGGAACGTTGGGAATACGTTGCGATGCTTCGAATTTAGGATCGCCTTCCATGACGCGTTGCTCCCATGTCACCTGATTGAGATCCTCGTTGTTGAAGACGCAGACGATCATTCGGGGATCGGGCCAGCTCCGCCAGTATTTCACCGCTGTGATTAACTCCGCCATATTATTCATCTGCATCGCCCCGTCGCCAACGAGAGCGATGACGGGACGATCGGGATGGGCCACCTTGGCGGCGATCGCGTAAGGGACCGCCGCTCCCATGGACGCAAGGCCGCCGGAAAGCGACGCCATCATGCCGCGCCGCAATCGAAGATCGCGGGCATACCAGTTGGCACACGAGCCAGAGTCACTGGTGATGATGACCCCGTCGGGAAGACGGGGTGACAGCTCCCAGACGACGCGCTGCGGATTGACGGGATTGGCTTCGACATGGGCTCTCGCCTCCAGCGTCCGCCACCATTCGCCGACCCTTTCCTCGATCTCCTTGCGCCATGAAAGATCCTGCTTCTGCTCTAGGAGTGGCATGAGAGCCTGCAAGGTTTCCCGCGCATCGCCGACAAGGTTCACGTCCAGGGGATAGCGTAGCGAAAGCATGTCCGGCCGGATATCGATCTGAACGCCGTGTGCGTCGCCTTCCTCCGGCAGGAATTCCGAATAGGGAAATCCCGAACCGACCATCAGCAGCGTATCGCAGTCGCGCATCAGATCCCAGGACGGTTCGGTGCCCAGAAGTCCGATTGAGCCGGTGACCCAGGCAAGATCATCCGGCAGGACCGCCTTGCCGAGCAGGGCTTTTGCCACCCCTGCCCCCAACCGATCAGCGACGGCGATAACCTCTTCGGTGGCACCAAGTGCGCCAGCGCCAACGAGCATCGCAACCCTCTTTCCGGCATTCAAGACCGACGCGGCATGCTTCAGATCGATCTCATGCGGCACGGTTCGAGGTGCGACATAGCCAATGCCTGACATGACCGAACCATGCTTGCGAGGCGGCGTCTCATAGGGGATTTCCTGGAGATCATTCGGCAGGATGATGGCGGTGACCGTTTTGTTCGCAAGGGCGATGCGCGCTGCCCGGTCGACCAGGTGGCGCACCTGAGAGGGGGCGGACGCCTGATGAACAAAGTCGCCCGCGACATCCTTGAAAAGCGAGGCAAGATCCACCTCCTGCTGGTAGTGGCCGCCGATCGCGCGACGGGCCTGCTGGCCAACGAGCGCCAGCACGGGCTGATGATCCAGTCTTGCATCATAAAGGCCAGTCACCAGGTGAGTGGCGCCGGGCCCGGAGGTCGCGATGCATACGCCGAGCTCGCCCGAGAACTTGGCATAGGCCGATGCCATGAAGGCGGCCATTTCCTCATGACGGGCCTGGATGAACTCTATTTTGCCGTTGGCCCGGTTCAACGCGCCAAAGAGACCGTTGATGCCGTCTCCGGGGTAGCCGAAAATGCGCCGCACGCCCCAATCGTAAAGGCGCTGCACAATGAAATCGCCAACTGTCTTTGCCATGATCCATCTCCGCTTGTTGGGCGTCATCAGGACGCGTGGCGATCCAACAAGCAGATACGTTTTATGTTCCCGCTACCGTGCTCGACGATAGGGGAGCCCGGCAGCGGAGCAGCCAATACATCGACTCATTGCTAGAAATGCCGAAGCCGAATACGCTGCTGCGATCTTTAGTCGTCACGATATATCTTCGAACCGGATTTTCTGACCGTCGAGGTAGCCATGCTCGTAAGCCTTGGCCTGTTCGCTATTCTCGGGATAAGGGTTCTTTCTGTTTTCCGCTTCGCATTTTCCAGCCTCGACTCCCTGTTCATACGCCTTCTTTTCGCTCTCTGAAGCCGGAAGACGTGGCGATTGCTCGGGATAGTATTGTATCGGATTCGGTAGCCCAAGCGCAGGTGCGAAGACTGAGCCTGTGATCGGCGTTTGCGGGCACATAATAAATTCCTCCTGACTTTGAAACGCTATTTGCGGTCGACGGTTCCCTGAACCATCACACAATCTGTCGACAGGACGCGTTCATCACTCGAACGGTGAAACTTTTTGAATTTTGGCCCGTTTTTGTGCTTATGACTGATGCTAAATCCAGTCCGAAATTGGCCGACGATACCAAGTCGGCTGATGTAGAGAGGTCGCCCCAAGAGAAGAGTTCGACTGCCGAGGTCGAGCTGCCGCCGGATATAGTCGAACCCGACCCGGATTTGACCCCCGAGGAAACCGAGCGGGCACGGAAAAGCTATCTTCTCACGCGTTTCTGGATCAGCGCGCGCGGCTATTGGAGCCGCCGTGGCGACCGCCTTGCCTGGCCATGCTCGATCGGACTGCTTTCGTTAATCGCCCTTAACGTATGCTTTCAATATGGGATCAATATCTGGAACCGCTCGATTTTTGACGCCATCGAGCAGCGCAACGCTCATACGGTCTATTTCCTAAGTGTCGTGTTCCCACCGCTGGTGCTCGGCAGTGTCGCGCTCGTGACGATACAGGTCTACGTTCGCATGATGATCCAAAGACGATGGCGTTTCTGGCTCACGACCGCTCTCATCGCCCGATGGCTCGACAACGGCCGTTATTATCAACTGAATCTCATCGGCGGTGACGACCACAAGAACCCCGAGGCACGTCTCTCTGAGGATTTACGGATCGCCACGGAATCCCCGGTCGATTTCATCGCCGGCGTTATCTCCGCCTTCGTGTCAGCTACGACGTTCATCGTGGTGCTTTGGACCATCGGCGGCGCGCTGACCTTCCAGATCGCCGGTTCAGTTTTTACAATCCCAGGCTTTCTCGTCGTCACCGCGGTCCTCTACGCCGTCATCACGTCCACCTCAATGGCTGTCATCGGCCGCCATTTCGTCGAAGTTTCCGAGGTCAAGAACCAGGTGGAAGCCGAATTTCGCTACACGCTGACACATGTCCGCGAAAACGGTGAGAGCATCGCATTGCTCGGCGGTGAAGAGGAGGAGCGCAATGACCTCGAGCGGACCTTCGGCAATGTCCTGAAACAGTGGGCGCTGCTCGCCCACCAATATATGCGCACGACCCTTGTGTCGCAGGTGTCCATGTTGATTGCACCTGTTGTGCCCATCCTGCTTTGCGCGCCGAAATTTCTCGAAGGCAGCATGACGCTCGGTCAGGTCATGCAGGCTGCCTCCGCCTTCGCCATCGTTCAGGCCGCATTCGGATGGCTGGTCGACAACTATCCCCGCCTTGCCGACTGGAACGCCTCCGCGCACCGCGTCGCCTCACTCATGACGTCGCTTGACGGATTGGAGCGCGCTGAAAAGAGCGATTCCCTCGGACGCATCAAACACGGTGAAACCGAAGGCGAAGCGATGCTACGCCTCAACGATCTCTCCGTAACGCTCGACGACGGCACCTCCGTGGTCAAGGAAACGGAGGTAGAGATCGATCCGGGCGAACGTGTTTTGGTTGCCGGAGAGTCTGGCACGGGCAAAAGCACGCTGATACGGGCAATTTCCGGTCTCTGGCCGTGGGGTCATGGCAACGTCAACGTCCATCCCGATAGCCGATTGTTCATGTTGCCCCAGCGGCCTTATATACCGTCGGGCACGCTTCGCCGGGCCGTCGCCTATCCGCGTGCAGCCGAAGACTGGACGCTGGACGAGATCAAGTCCGCCGTTGAGAAGGTCGGTCTCGACTATCTGAACGATAAGATCGAGGAAGACGCGCCGTGGGACCAGACGCTGTCGGGCGGCGAAAAGCAAAGGCTCGCCTTTGCGCGTCTTCTGCTACACGATCCCGATATCATCGTGCTGGATGAGGCAACTTCAGCACTTGATGAGAAGAGCCAGGACAAGATGATGGAGATGGTGATCCGCGAATTGCCCAAGGTCACCATTATCAGCGTCGCACATCGAGCCGAGTTGGAAGCTTTCCATAGCCGCAAGATTACGCTGGAGCGCCATGAAGGTGGCGCAAAGCTTGTCAGCGATATCGATCTTGTTCATCGCCAGAAAAAAGGGAACCTGCTTTTGCGGCTGTTGGAGGACAGTAGACCATACCGAAAGGCAACTTGACCTCTGATAAAAAGGGCGGCCCCAAGATCGGCCGATGTTGCACTACTTGGCAGTTGGGGAGCGCCGTCAGCATGGGCGCCCTTCCGCGTGGTTTCCCGAATTCGTGGCCGGCGCCTAAATCACCGGCAGCAAAGCAGCAAAAGCCTGCTACTATCCGCTCATGGATCATATATGCACGAACGACTATCTCGCGCTTATTCACAACGACGAAGCACGTCTATCTATGACGATAGGGGTCGCCGGACTTTCGTTTGCCATGGCCTATGGCGGGAGGAACCAAATGCGCCGCTATCATCACCTTGTCGAAGGCATTCTCCGGCCGGAGGAAATCGACAGTCTACAAAGGATTTTCGATGTGGTGATCGCTCAACCGTGGTTCAACCTGAACGAAGTCAACCGTGAGGCCTTTGCGGCGGAACTTATCAAGCTTTACCGCAGCGGTGTGATCGACTTTGTCAAACTTCATCAGCTTGCCGCCTTAACGGCCATCGGCTCCTTTAGTCGTGACATGCCTGAGGAAGAACGGAGGGCTCTCAGCCTTTTCTATGAAGGGCAAATCGATTGGGCCGATGGCAAAGAGCCTTTAGCTCAGAGCGCAGCACCAAGAAAGATCAGCGACGACTCGAATGAGAAATAGGTTTCCGTTTAAGTATGCGAAGCGACTATAATTCGGTCGCCGGAAAGCCCCTTCGATCAAGACTGCAACTGGAGCCACAAATATCCATAGGGCTGAAACATAATCGGATAATCAAGTTTGCCCACGGCTGGAAATGTCGTCCTCCCAAACAACTCCCTTAGACGTCTGCCTGCATATTGACGTAAGTCGAGCATGGCGGCCTGCGCAATATTCGAAAGGTTCGCAACGCAAAGAATGCGTTCCCCGCAATACTCTCTCACATACGCGATGACGGCATGGTTGTCGCTGCGGACAAAGTGAATCGCTCCCCTTGCGAAGGCATGATGCGCCGACCGGATCGCAAGGATGCGACGGACCCAATTCAGAAGGGAATGCGGATCGTTCTCCTGTGCGGCGACGTTGATCGCCTGCAAACCGAACCGGGCATCCTCGATGGGCGATAGCGCAAGGGTCTTCGGATCACCGCTGGAAAATCCGGCATTCTTGCCGCTGGACCATTGCATCGGTGTGCGAACACCATCTCGATCCCCCAAATCGACATTGTCGCCCATGCCGATCTCGTCGCCATAGTAGAGCACCGGACTGCCGGGCAAGGAAAGCAACAGCATGTGCAGAAGCTCGACGCGACGCCGATCCTGGTCCATCAGCGGCGACAGGCGCCGCCTGATGCCGAGATTCAAGCGGGCGCGCTTATCGGAGGCATAGGTATCCCATAGAAAATTGCGCTCGTCCTCGGTGACCATTTCCAGGGTCAGTTCGTCATGGTTTCGAAGAAAAATAGCCCATTGGCAATCTGCGGGGATGCCATGGGTTTGCTGCACCATGGTGACGATCGGCTCGGAATTCCCCATTGCAACCGCCATGAATATCCGCGGCATCAACGGGAAGTGGAATGCCATGTGGCATTCGTCCCCTGCCCCGAAATAGTCCCGAGCCTGATCCGGCCATTGGTTTGCTTCCGCAAGAAGAATGACACCGGGATAGCTGATTTCGAGCGTTTTTCTGATCCGCTTGAGCAGCCTGTGCGTTTCAGGAAGGTTTTCATTATTGGTGTTCTCTCGCTCAACCAGATACGGGACGGCATCGAGGCGAAATCCGTCCACGCCGAGATCAAGCCAGAAGCGCATGATGTCCAAAACGGCTTCGATGACGGCGGGGTTGTGATAGTTCAGATCCGGCTGATGGGAGTAGAAGCGATGCCAGAAATAGGCGTTTGCAACCGGGTCCCAGGTCCAGTTGGATCGCTCGCTATCGACGAAAATGATCCGCGTTTCCGCGAACTTGTCGTCCGTCTCGGACCAGACGTAGAAATCCCGTTCAGGCGACCCGGCCGGTGCGTGTCTGGCACGCTGAAACCAGGGATGCTGATCGGAGGTATGGTTGAGGACCAGTTCGGTAATGACATGTATCTTACGGGCATGAGCAGCCTTCACAAAGCTTTTGAAATCATCAAGGGTGCCGAATTCCGGGCTGATGCTCTCATAGTCGAGCACGTCATAGCCGTCGTCGCGGCGAGGAGATGGATAGAACGGCAGGAGCCAGATCGTATTGACACCAAGCGATACCAGATAATCCAGCTTCTGCGTCAATCCGGCGAAATCGCCAAATCCGTCTCCATTGGCGTCGAAGAACGACTTCACATGGAGTTGGTAGATGACGGCATCCTTATGCCAGGACGCATAGCGAAGCTCGTATTCGGTTTCGCTCAATCGGCAGCTCCCTCGGCAACCATTGTTTCGGTCAGGCGCGACAGGTTCTGGGCACAAAACTAATGTTGCCTGTCGTCTCTTCAAGATTGTCCAAGGGAAATGTACGGCTCGACATCGACGTTTGCGGCCATGACCTGGAACATGGGGGCAACTCGCTTGTTCGGATTCCAGCCGGCAAACACAGCCTCTCGGGGTTGTTGGTGGCGCCGCGAATTTCAACAAGGAGCACAGCAATGCCCAAAGGTAGATCGAAGAAGTGGTCACAGCGCGTCACTGAGCACAGCGATGCCATGGACCTGAAAGAGGGCATATTCAATGAGCGCAGCGCCAAGAAAATCGCCGATTCACTCAAGGAATCCGCCGAAAACAGCAACCGCCGCAAATCCAGCCCGTTTCGATCCGCCATGTCGATGTTGAACTTCTATATCAATCGTGCCGGGGACCAGCTTTCGAAATCTCGTCGGGCAACATTGGAAAGGGCAAAAATCGAACTCCGGAAGGATTTCGGCCGCGATCCCTGAGCCTCGCAAACAATCCCTTTTTGGGAATCCAAAGTCGCGCCATCGACGACGACGACCTCCTATTTTCTGCTCGTCATTTCGATGAGGATGTCCAAGCTGCGCCGATATTTTGCGTCATCCTTTCCAATCCGCTGGCTTTGCCAAAGGTTATCCTCGAGGTCGGCCCGTTTGACGGGCAGAGCCAGCGCATTCGTTGCCGCGCGATGGATGAATTGATCGTCTGCTTCGTCCGGCCGCCGGGTCAAAGCGTCGACAGCCGATAGAATTCTTGTCGGGAAACCCTCCTCTTTCAGACGGTCGAGCGTCCAGCCCCTTCCCTTCTCAACGACATCATGAAGATAGGCGACCGTGCGAGCCTCATCGCTCGAAACGTGAAGTGCGATCCGCTGGCAATGCTCAAAAAACGGTCGACCCGTTTTGTCTGTCTGCCCTTCGTGTGCCTCGAGTGCGATGTGGATGGCTTGGTCAAGATGCATCACGGTGGAGGGCTTTCGGGGTCGTTGATATTTCTTGCAGACTGATATGTCCGTAAATCGAATGCTTGCGGGACATCGGGATGGCATAGGCTTGCAAATCTCAATCGGAGTCAGCGAAAGAACACCGCTCACAGCGGATTGTTCCTCCTTCGGGGAACGGAAATACATTAGAAACCCAATCCTTCCGCCAGATTTTCAATCCTGCCATGCTGACGCCGGATTTTTCTGGTGTCTGTCGGGCCGGCTTTGGAAGGGCGCAACATGGAATTCCTCAATCGCTACATCGATCGCCCGCTGCTTGACGCCGGATCCGCAGCCATGCGTCTGTGGCACAATCGGACAGGCCATTCTCCGCAGAAGCTCGGCCCACTGTTGAATCTCGTCGTCATTCTTGCCCTTCTGTCGACAAGCAGCCTGCTTCTGAACGGTCCGATCTATCTTTTCGCCCTTGGCACGCTCTTGTTGCTTGCCGTTCCATCACTGCGCTTATTCGCACGTGATTGGACAGGGTGGAGCTATGACATAAGATCCTACCAAGCTCTGGCGACCGCAGCCGCTCGTAAACGTGAGGCGGAATGGGCGACACGCCTGACGGTTTTGCTCACCGCTACCGTCTTTCCCTTCTGTGTCTCCGTTGACGATCCAGCGGCGAGCATATTCCTGCTTGGCGCTAGCCTTTGGTTCGTGCTTACAGCGCCGGTGAAGATGTATCTGGACGCCGCCGAACCACCGCCGCCGGACAGCGGCGGCACGAAGGCCTTGGGGAGACGGGCGACAATGGCGGTATGACGCTGTCATCCATCTGAGGAACAAAGCACTCCCAGCTCCGTTCTCCTTCCAGCAACCAATGGAGAGCGAAATGCTTTATTATGCATTGATATTTCTCGTCGTGGCTTTGATCGCGGGTGCCCTTGGCTTCGGCGGCATAGCGGGCGCGTCCGCGTCCATCGCACAGGTCCTGTTCTTTATCTTCCTTATTTTCTTCGTCGTTTCACTCATCATGAACGTGATGAGACGCTAAGGCAGAAGACAAAAGAGGACACGATCATCGAGACCAGCCGCGTCGTTGTCGCCTTGTGACACCAGGCTGGTCGCCGCGAGCACACTCATCGCTACCGACATCCAATGCGCGTAAATGGCTCTGGAACGTTTCGGCCCTTTCTAAGTTCGAAGACGGAAGAAAGGAGAACGCCATGAAACGCTCAATCATTACTGCAGGAATTCTACTCCTGGCCACCACAGCATTTGCCCAATCAGCCGCGGAAAAGACAGCCGTCAATTCTCTCATAGGCGCCGCGCCGACGACGCAGGATTTCGTCAACGAGGCTGCCACCAGCGACATGTTCGAAATCGAAGCCAGCAAGCTTGCTTTGCAACGCGGCGATGACCAGACAAAAACTTTTGCCCAGCAAATGGTCAACGACCATCAAAAAACAACCATGCAGTTGAAGGACCTGGTGGCGAGTGGCAAGGCGAACGCAACGCTTCCCACCGAAATGACGTCTACTCAGAAAAAGATGCTGACCAGGCTCCAGAAGCTGCAAGGAAAAGAATTCGATCAGCGCTATGATTCCGACCAACGCTCGGCTCACACCAATGCCGTCGACCTTTTCAAGCGATATGGAGAAAAGGGAGACAGCGCTGCATTGAAAGCATGGGCGGCCAATACGACGCCCACGCTTCAGCATCACCTGGAGATGGCCAAGCAACTGGGAAAATAAAGCCTGGTCAGGCTCGCAAGTCGAGGCTTGGTATCCGATCCAAAGAACTTTTAATCTGGTTCCTGCCCCGCGAGCTTCACCTGGCGCGCGGGGGCCCATGCGACCTGTTCGGCAAGGCCGCGAAAACGAGGCCATATTGCTTGCCCGAGCCCTGCCAAATCTGGAAAATTCGACTGGTCCGCCTACCTATAGATTGTTTCGCCAGGATATCTTCAAACGTTCACGGTTAGCCAATGGCGAAGTAAGCTTCGGAGGAAACCCATGTCGACCCAGAGGGTTCCGGAGGCGCGGCCCGCTATTTTTCAGAATGCGCCCTTCCGCACTGCACAAACCAGGAATACGTTGCTGGAGCAGCTTGGATCCAACGCTCCCACCGCTCAGGCTTTCCTTGCGGCAATCGTCGAGAGTTCGGACGACGCGATCATCAGCAAATCCATCAATGGCATCATTACGAGCTGGAACAGGAGTGCCGAACGGCTGTTCGGACATACCGCCGAAGAGGCGATTGGCGAGCATATTGCGATTATCATTCCCGAGGATCGACTTCGCGAGGAAGAAACGATCATCTCCGCAATCAAGGCGGGAAAAAAGCTCGATCACTACGAGACGATCCGGCGCCGAAAGGATGGCACCCTGGTAGAGATCTCGTTGACCGCGTCTCCGGTTCGCGACGATCTCGGGAACATCATCGGCGCGTCGAAGGTGGCGCGGGACATTTCCGAGCGCAAGCGTGTTGCCGAGGGCCAGGAGCTGCTACTGCGGGAAATGAACCACCGCACCAAGAATATCTTCGCGGTTATCGGCGCTGTAGTCGGATTAAGTGAGCGCACGTCGACTTCGATCCAAGAATTCGCAGGGGATCTGAGAGCCCGTGTAAACGCGCTTGCGATCGCCCATGAATTGACCTTGCCAGGCGCAAGTGGTGCGAGCGTCCAGTCACACGATACGACACTCTTTACTCTGATCAAGGCGCTGTTCGCCCCTCACCAGGATGGGGGTACCGACCGCGTCTCCATAAATGGGCGGGATGTTCCCGTTAGAGGTACAATTCTGACGTCGCTCGCCCTCTTGCTGCACGAATTCGCGACAAATGCGGTGAAGTATGGAGCCCTCTCCGGTCCGGAGGGTAGGATCGCGATCAACATAGGTTGCGACGACGATTTTGTCCTGACGTGGACTGAACTCGGAGGACCTCCGACCGCCCGGCCTGTCGGTCCCGGAGGATTCGGCTCACAGCTTGAGCGCGCGACGATCAGCTCTTTGCATGGAGCCATTGACCGCGAGTGGAATCCATCCGGATTGAAGATCCTGCTGCGAATCCCGTCGCATATCCTGCAGGATGAGCGAGGTTCGGGCACTGCTTGAATGAAAACGCAACGCAATCCGTGACTGTACTTTCGTTGAGAATAGTCCGCACCGCCTAGGCTGCGACTGTCGGCCCTGTGTGCTCCAAAGAAAAGCGCATCAATAGTCCCTTGAGTTCCGGTTCCCGAACACGCCGCACGGCTTCCTCGGGCACCATCCATTCGATCATCCGCTGGCCGCTTTCGGGAAATTTCTGACACTGTTTGCGGACTTCAAGAAGGTGCACTTCGACGACCGACGGTATCGTCTCGCCATCATCAAGCACCTTCAAATAGGTGAAATAGCCAAACGTGCTCTTTTTGACCTTGCCCTTGACGCCTGCTTCCTCCCAAGCCTCGCGCTCGGCCACCTGCCCACCGGTAAGTCCCTTGATCGCCCATCCCTTCGGGATCATCCATCGCCTGGTTTCCCGCGTCGTAATGAGCAACACCTTCAAGACGTTTTCCTTGCTATATTGAAAGCATAGCGCGCCATATTGCTCGGCCATATCTCCGGCGGCGATGGTCTCGATATGCGGCGCAAGTCGCGCAAGATGGGGGCGATGTTTGGACATGGCACTTCTGAACTATCTCACCGGCCGGTTTCGAGCGGAGCCGAGCTGCGCGCTCGAAATTTGCCGATCCTTCCGGGAAACTGCTGCGAATCGCTCTGTCGCAGATATTCACTATCTTGCGTCGTAAAGTAGGAAGTTGTCATATTCAAACTCTAACGGTGCGCCGCTTTCGCAACGCACCGAAATATGGAAACCAGGTGCGCTTTATGCCGCTTTCTTCGCCTTTGCATTCGCCGCGGTTTCCGCGAGCTTCGTCAGCTTCTGATCCGTGGCCTTTTCCTCGCTCAAGGTCTGCTGCAGAAGAGATACGGCGTCCTTGAGCCCAAGCTGCTTTGCCCATTCGATGAGGGTGCCGTAGCGGGCGATTTCATAATGCTCGACGGCTTGGGCCGAGGAAATGAGGCCTGCATCGAGCGCCGGGGCGCCCTTGAATTCCTCCATGATCTCGTCGGCCTCGGCAATGATGCCCTGGATTGCTTCGCAAGTCTTTCCGCGCGCCGGCTTTCCCAGCATCTCGAACACCTGCTCCAGACGTTCGACATGACCCTGGGTCTCGTCGCGATGATGAAGAAAGCCCTGTTTGCCTTCTTCAGCCTGGGCCGCGCGCGCCATCTTCGGCAATGCCCGAAGAATTTGCTTCTCGGCGTAATAGATGTCTTTCAAGGTTTCGAGAAAGAGAGCGTTCAAAGTCTTCTCGGATGCCATTGGGGTCCTCCATCAGGTATGGGCGAGATCGTTTGATTGTGAGACTCCTCGGTCTCGCCTTCCCGAACAGATAGTCTGACGTTTGGTTCCCATCAGGCCTCAGAAAAATGCGGTCACGGCCATGCCGATCACGGCAGCAAACATTGCGGCGCACGAGATCCATCCAAGTGCTTTCAATCCGCCGCGGATAACAAACTGCTTCATCACCTTGGGATTGGAGGCGATCAGCATGAGGATCGCCATGACGGGAACGGCGACTATACCGTTGATCACTGCGCTCCAGAACAGGGCCTTCATCGGCGGAATGGGCGTGAAGTTCAGCAACATGCCCACCATGGTCGCAAGTCCTACCGTCGTGTAGAAAGCCTTCGCCTCGCTCGGCTCGCGTGACAGCCCAACCTTCCATCGGGCCGCCTCCCCGACCGCATAGGCCGCAGAACCGGCGAGAACCGGCACGGCCAGAAGACCGGTTCCTATAATCCCGGTGGCAAAGACGATCTTGGCGAAGTGTCCGGCCAAAGGTTCAATCGCCTTCGCGGCATCGACGGAACTCTCGATATTCGCGGCACCAGCCTTGTTAAGCGTGGCTGCGGTCGTCGTGATGATTGCCAGCGCGACTATATTGGATGCCGCCATGCCGATGAGCGTATCCAGTGTGATGCGAGCGTCCGCCCTTTTCGCTTCCCGCGGATGCTTCACCAGCGCTTCCTGCCGGGGTTTTTCCTTCAGGTCCTCGGCTTCCTGAGATGCCTGCCAGAAAAACAGATAGGGGCTGATCGTCGTTCCAAAGATCGCAACGATCATCGACCAGTAGTTCGGGTCCGCCTTGAACGTCGGCAGCAGCAGCCCGCGGGTGAAGCTTGACCAATCGACATGCACCACGAACAGGGTCGCGATGTAGGACAGAAGCGCCAGGCTCAACCATTTCAGGACGGCCACGTAGCGCTTGTATTTGAGGAGAACCTGCAAAAGGATGCAGATCACGCCAAAGCCCGCGACATAAATCAGTGAATTGCCGTTCAACAGCAAATGAGCCGCATCTCCCATCGCACCGAGATCCGCGCCCAGATTGATGACATTGGCAACCAGGAGCGGGACAGTAACGCTCACCCCAACCCAGCGGGGATAGCACTTCGCCATGCTGCCCGCCAAACCGCGGCCAGTGGTCCGGCCGATGCGAGCACTGATCATCTGCACGGCAACCATTAGCGGATAAGTGAGGACGAGCGTCCAACTCGCAATGTAACCGAACTGCGCTCCCGCCTGCGAATAGGTCGCAATCCCGCTCGGATCGTCGTCTGAGGCACCGGTGACCAGGCCAGGTCCCAGGATCTCCAATATTCGTGGTTTTGAAGGCTCAACAACAGCGCTTTTGTCATCCATCCGATAGTCGCTCATGACTGCCTCCCAGCAGACGCAGGAAACGGCACGTTTCGGCTGCTCTCGATGCGAGTGAACTCGACTTATGGCTTGTTTGTTCCGGAGAAGCAGGCGACATTAAATCGATGCAACTTCAGGGACTTGATGACCGTGCCTGCTCAATCCCTGAGGCTCCTTCGCGTTGTCGGCTACCGGCTGAGGCGCGGGTTTGGTCCGCCGTTTAATATCCGCGGAGTTCGAGCTTCACCACTGTTGGATTGAATGCTGCCGATGACTTGTCTGCGACAAAATCGAAGATTTCCCTGAGCCGTGGACAGGCAGACAATTTAACCCTTGCGTCGCGGGGAACCTTGAGCACGCGGCCCGCCTGATGATCATGCCTCAAATATCTCGACGCCACCTTCTTCAAGCGCAGCGAGGAACGCGGCTCTCGCTGCGAGCGCCTCTACATGACCTTCGTGCGCGCTGATCAACGTTCGTTTCGCGTTTTTGAAGGCAATTCCGTGCGACTTTGCGGGCCAGTGTCGCAAAAGGTAGCAGGTGGCGGCCTCGGTGTTGACAATCGTCAAGCGCTGACCGGGCTTGCTCGTTTCGACCGTGACTGGCTTGCTCCACAATTGTTGTGTCATGGCTATCCTCCTGCAGCAAGAACGGCGCCACGACTCGAATGTTCCGCTGGAGAGCCTTTCGCGGACGATATTCAAAACCGGAACAATGGTGAGCAAACCTCGTTTGACTCCCATCGTTTGTTTGGAGCCTGCCTATGAGCCCGCGTGCGCAATGGAAAGGATATTTGAAAGTCGGAGAGGTCAGTTGCGCGGTCGCACTCTATACGGCCACGTCGACTTCGGAGCGGATTTCCTTCCACACGCTGAACCGCGAAACCGGCAACCGGGTCAGACGCGAATTCATCGATAGCGAGACCGGAAAGCCGGTGCCACGCGAAGATCAGGTTAAGGGATATGAGCTCAATAAGGACGACTACATCGTCCTCGAGCCTGAGGAAGTCGCCGCAGCGGTGCCGGAAAGCGACAAGATCCTGCATATCCTGGCTTTCCTGGCATGTTCCGATATCGATGACGTCTATTTCGACCGCCCGTACTATCTGGCCCCTTCCGAGCATGCCGGTGAGGAGGCATTCGCGCTCATCCGTGAGGGCATGCGTGCCCGGAAGGTCGCTGCCATTGCCCAGACCGTTCTTTTTCGCCGTCTGCGAACGATGATGATCCGCGCCCATGGCAAAGGATTGATCGCCACCACATTGAACTTCGATTACGAGGTTCGCCCGGCAAAGGAAGCCTTTGAAGATGTCCCGGACATGAAGATCACGGGCGAGATGCTCGATCTTGCCAAACACATCATAGACACGAAGCAAGGCAGTTTCGATGCCAGCGAGTTCGACGATCGCTATGAGGCGGCACTTGCCGATCTCGTGAAAGCCAAGATCGAGGGCAAGGCGATCCCACGGCACAGGCCGGCGAAACCTGCCAAGGTTACCGATCTCATGGAAGCCCTGCGCCAGAGCGCCGGGCTGGATGACAATAGCAAGACACGCGCGAAGTCGAGCCCCAGGTCCAGGAAAGAAACGAAACGCACTCAACGCAAGGCGAGCTGACCATGGTATTGGAGACCTATCATCGTAAGCGTGACTTTACCAAAACATCAGAGCCGAAGGGTCGCGCAAACAGAAGAAAAGCCGTCGCGGCCGGCGGCAGCTTCGTTATCCAGAAGCACGATGCACGCCGCCTTCACTATGATTTTCGTCTTGAACTCGACGGCGTATTGAAGAGCTGGGCCGTGACCAAGGGGCCGAGCTTGGTGACCGGCGAAAAGCGGCTCGCGGTGCAGACAGAAGACCATCCTCTCGAATATGGCGACTTCGAAGGCACGATCCCGAAGGGCGAGTACGGTGGCGGTACGGTCCTCGTCTGGGATAAAGGCTCCTGGACGCCGATTGGCGATCCGCGCAAGGGACTGACCAAGGGACATCTCGAATTTGAACTCCACGGCAAAAAACTCGGTGGACGCTGGCACCTGATCCGCATGGCCGGAAAACCGCGTGAGAAGCGCGAAAACTGGCTGCTGATCAAGGGGGAAGACAATGCGGCTCGCCCGGAAGGAGCACCTGACATCCTTGAAGAACGACCGGAATCGGCCAAGACGGGACGGCTTATCAATGAGGTCGAGAACGAGAGGCCGGGCTGGTCCTCCAAGACGGGTAAGATCGATCGCAGAACGGCGAAACCGAAGAACGGCTCCCTTGAGTCGAGCAAGACGGAACCAGAACGCGATACCGAGCCTGTCGATCCCTCTTCCTTGAGGGGCGCAAGGAAGGCAGCGCTGCCGGCCTTTATCGAGCCAGCTTTGGCGACACTGGTATCCAAGCCGCCCTCGGGTAAACGTTGGCTCCACGAAATCAAGTTCGACGGCTATCGGCTCGAGGTCCGCATCGAGGCGGGCCTCATAAAGCTGCTGACGCGCAGCGGTCTCGACTGGACGCAAAAATTCGGCAAGGAGATTCTCGCCGCCTTCCGGGATCTTCCGGTCGGCACCGCTGTTATTGATGGCGAACTGGTGGTCGAGCCCGCGGCGGGAGCCTCCGACTTCTCGGCCCTCCAGGCCGACCTTAGCGAAGGGCGCAGCGACCGTTTCGTCTTCTACGCGTTCGATCTCATCTATCTCGACGGCTACGACCTGACCGCCTGCTCGTTGATCAGCCGCAAGGAATTGCTGCAGAAGATCATTCCATCCGAAACCGGGACCCTTCGCTTCAGCAGTCATTTTGATGAAAATGGAAACCTGCTGCTGAGTCATGCCTGCCGGTTAAGCCTGGAAGGGATCGTATCCAAGGTCGCCAGCGATCCCTATCGCTCGGGCCGCGGCAAGACATGGGTCAAATCGAAATGCTCGTCGCGGCAGGAATTCGTCATCGGAGGCTTTGTGCCCTCGACGACATCTCGAAAGGCGATCGGCTCGTTGGTTCTCGGCCTCTACGAGAACGGCAAGCTGGAACATGTCGGTCGCGTCGGCACGGGCTATACGCACACGGTCGCCGAGCAACTCTTCCAGAGGCTGACCCGCATCAAGACGGAGGAAAGCCCCTTTGCCACAAAGCTGACCGCGGAGGAAAATCGCGGCGTCCGCTATGTGCGACCGGACCTTGCAGCGGAAGTCGAGTTTCGCGCCTGGACCGCCGACGGCCACCTGCGCCATGCCTCTTTCCGCGGCCTTAGAGAGGACAAGAACCCGCGCGATATCGTTCGGGAGACGCTGAAATCTCCGACGAAAGCCTCAACCGAAAAGCCTCCGCGAAGCAGCGTATCCCTCACCCATGAAGATCGCCTCTATTGGCCGGACGAAGGCGTGACAAAGGCCGGGCTTGCCGACTACTATAGCGAGGTCTGGCGCTATATGGGTCCTTTCGTCGTGGGACGGCCGCTCGCGCTGGTGCGCTGCCCGAATGGGATCGGCGGCCAGCACTTCTTCCAGAAACATGCCTGGAAGGGCATGAACAAGAATATCGTGTTGGCAAAGGACCCGCAGGACGAAGAGCCCTATGTTGGTATCGATGACTTGAACGGCCTGATTGGCCTCGTGCAGGCCGCGGTCCTCGAAATCCATCCCTGGGGATCGATGGTCGGCGATTGGGAAAGGCCCGACATGATCGTCATGGACCTCGATCCCGGTCCGGACGTCGCATGGGACGACGTCATCGTCGCGGCCGAGGAAACAGCCGAACGGCTGAGACGGGCGGCCCTCGTCCCTTTCGTAAAGACATCCGGCGGCAAGGGGTTGCACATCGTCTGTCCACTGGTCGCCAAGGCCGAATGGCCGGCGGTCAAGGCCTTTACCAAGGGTATCGCCGATGCGATGGCGGCAGATGCCCCCGATCGCTACGTCTCGACGATCACCAAGTCGAAACGCCGCGGCAAGATCCTCATCGATTATCTCAGAAACCAGCGGGGCTCGACTGCCGTCGCGCCCTATTCGACCCGCGCGCGTCCGGGAGCCGCCGTCTCCATGCCCTTATCCTGGGAGGAGTTGAGCCCGGCAATCGGTCCGGACTATTTCACCGTGCTCAACGTGCCGACACGGCTTGCGGCGCTCAGATCGGATCCCTGGGCCGACTTCAGGCAAGCTGCCGAACCCTTGCGTCAG
>JAAMEZ010000039.1 GCA_013322215.1 Martinezella rhizogenes | reverse complement strand
CATCACGACGAGCGTGGCGGGAATCACACGCCCATCGTCGAGTTCGATCCCCTCGACCTTGCCGTCACCGATGATCGCCTTGGTGTTGGCCTTGGTGATGACCTTGATGCCGCGCTCCTCGACGGCCTTTTGCAGGAGATAGCCGGCGGCCGGATCGAGCTGGCGCTCCATCAGTGTCGGCTGCACATGGAGAACGGTGACATCCATGCCCCGCAGGCTGAGGCCGGCGGCCGCCTCGAGACCAAGCAGGCCGCCGCCGATGACAACGGCCTTTTCGCGCGATTGGGCGGCAAGCAGCATCGCCTGCACGTCATCGAGGTCGCGATAGGTGATGACCCCACGCAGTTCCTTGCCCGGAACCGGAATGATGAAGGGGACGGAGCCGGTTGCGATGACGAGCTTGTCGTAGCTCTCGGTCACGCCATGATCGGAGGTGACCGTCTTTGCCACCCGGTCGATGGCGACGATCTTGTGCCCCTTGTAGAGGGTGATGCCGTGCTTGATGTACCAGCCGTCGCCGTGGATGATGATCTGCTCAAAATCCTTTTCGCCTGATAGCACCGGCGACAGCATGATGCGATCGTAGTTGACGCGCGGTTCGGCGTTGAAGATCGTGACTTCATAAAGGCCGGGCGCCTTTTCCAGCAGATGCTCCAGCATGCGCCCTGGCGCCATGCCGTTGCCGATGATGACCAGTTTCTGGGTCATGAGGGGACTCCGATCCGAATTATTGGGCAAAAATGCTGGTGTCTGCGCTTGATGCGCGGTTCCGCTGCAATTGCCGGATTGAGAGATGCATCCAGATGAGCGAGATCGCGACGACCGCAAAGAGCAGCATGAAGCAGCTGGACCAAAGGCCGGTGATGTCTTTGAGTAGGCCAAAGGCGATCGGCAGAACGAAGCCTCCAAGGCCACCCATCATGCCGACAATGCCGCCGACTGCGCCGATGCTCTGAGGATAGTAGGCGGGAATATGCTTGAACACGGCCGCCTTGCCGAGGCTCATGAAGAAGCCGAGGACGAAGATGACGATGATGAAGACGGCCGGGGTGATGCCAAAGGTCGGGCCTGTTGCGGTGGCCGCGGGTAATGAAAGGATCAAGGTGGCGAGCGCCGACACCGCCAGCATGGCGTACATCACGCTGCGCGCACCCTTCTTGTCGGAAAGGACGCCGCCAAAGGCGCGAAAGACGCTGCCCGGAATGGAGTAGGCAGCGGCGACCATGCCGGCAACTTCGAGATTGAACCCGTAAACGCCAACGAGATAGCGGGGCAACCAAAGCGATAGGGCGACGAAGCCCCCGAAGGCAAAGAAATAATAGAGCGAGAAGCGCCACACCTGAACGTTTTTCAGCGGCGCGAATTCCTGCAGGAGGCTCTTGGAGGCAACTTTGCGATCACGACGGGCGCGGAAGGCCGGATCATCGGTGGTGGTGAACCAGAAAAAAATCGCCATGGCTGCGAGCACGATTGCCCAGATTTCCGCGACAGCCTGCCATCCCCATGCAATCAGCACGAAGGGTGCGGCGAACTTGGTGACGGCCGCGCCGACATTGCCAGCGCCAAATATGCCGAGTGCCGTTCCCTGCTTCTGCGGCGGGAAAAACGGGGAAACATAAGCGATGCCGACTGCGAAGGAGCCGCCAGCAAGGCCGACACCCAGGCCAGCGACCAGCATTTGCGCGTAAGTTGTTGCATAGGAGAGTAGGAAGGTTGCAACCGCAGCCGCCAGCATTGTGAGTGTGTAGACCAAGCGGCCGCCGTAGCGCTCGGTCCAAATGCCAAGCAGGATACGAGCGATCGAGCCGGTGAGCACCGGGGTGCCGACCAACAGGCCGAATTCGGTCTCGTTAAGGCTGAGATCCTGCTTGATGCGAATGCCTATGATGGCAAAGATCGTCCAGACAGCAAAACAGATCGTGAAGGCAAATGTGGAAATCCACAATGCCTTAGCTGGCTCGCCGGCAGACATGGACTGCGTTTTCTCGAGAACAGACATGACTTCTCCAGGCCCGACAAGGTCGTGCCAATCCATCGTTGAGGTTAGAAACAAAAAAGCCGCACGTCAGGCACGCATACGAAAGTACGCGGTATATCCTGATCAGCGGCTTTGCTTGAGGCGCCCGTCTTTGGACGCTAAAATGCGGCCTTTCGGCTTACAGTCTTATAAGCAAGCATCGTGCCAGGTACGAAACTGACCTAATTTCAGCAGCTTGCGGCGCAAGCTGCGGTCAGTCACGCCAAGAGCCGATTAAATCATTGGCATGCTCTGTAGAAAAAATGGGCCATGCCTGCAAAATAGGCATCGGCTTACGGCTGCTTTTGAGAAGCGACGTACTCGTCAATGTGATCGGGATCGAAAAGATTGCCGTCGAAAAAGCCGTCCGGGCCGAGCGTCAACATACCACTGGAGCCAACCGGTGTTTCCATGCGCAAGGCGCCCTCCACCTTGGAGCTTGCGGCCGGCATGGCGAGCCCCAGCGTTTTCAGAGCATTCCGGTAAATATCCGGTCTATAAGTATTGCCAGCAACATGTTGGTGAGAGGTCGTATGCTTGACCTGACCCCAACGGACCATCTGCGTGTAGAACCAAAGCGCATGGCTCTTCCAAGGAAATGTCGCCGCCTTCGCGTTCGGGACGAAAAAGTCCTTTACTGTTTGCGTATAGCGGCCGCCGATTCTAAGTTCGCCAGTCACTGCGGGTCGCAGCCATTCCACAGACTTGTCGATGTAAGCTGGCCCCGAAAGCAACACGGCAAGCTCCTCGTGGTGGGCGGCATCGGCGCACCAAACCGATGCATTGTAGAGCGCTCTAAGCATCGCGGCGAGGGCCTCAGGATGGCTGTCACCCCAACGGCCGTTCACACCTAGTACCTTTTCGGGGCTGGATTTCCAGATCGCTGCCTTGACCGTCGCGAGATGTGCGCCTCTTTTCAGTACGCCGAACGTATTCCATGGTTCGCCGGCGCAATAGCCGTCGATGGAGCCAGCTTTCAACGCGTCTCCCATATCCGCAGGAGGCAAGAATACGATCTCGATCTCTCTGTCAGGATCGATGCCGCTTGCAGAAAGCCAATATCGCAGTTCGTAGTTATGTCCTGAATAGGGATGCACGACACCGAAGCGAAGCCGGTCTCCAGTCCGTTGCGAGATTACTTGCCGCAGCGCCGCACCGCTTGATCGTGCATCAAGATTGCCGGTCGCACCATTATCAACCATTTCCCACCAGAGGCCACCCGATACCGCGATAGCATTTCCGCCGAGGCCGAGCGCCATCGGCACGATCATTCGCGGCGCGGGCGCAGTAAGCCCAAGGTTGCAGGCGATCGGCATCGGCGCGAGAATATGGGCTACCTCGAAGTGCCCAACCGCCAATTTGTCCCTGATCGTTGCCCAGGAGCGTTCGCGCACAAGCGTGAGATCCACTCGCTGCTCTTGGGCAAAGCCTTTTTCTTTCGCGACAACTAGGAGGGCGCTGTCTAAGAGCGGCAAGAAGCCTGCAGTGATTTCAAACCTGCTCTTCGTCATGAATCCTCTCCCGGATCGAGTAGACTTGCCGCGGTGATGAGGCTCTGAGCGATCTCGACGATTTTCCTGTTCTGCTCCATGGCTGTTCGCCGTAGGAGTGCGTAGGCCTCTTGCTCCGAAAACCCGCGGGCGCGCATCACCAATCCCTTGGCGCGTTCAATCAGCTTGCGATTTTCCAGCTCTCCGCGTGCTTCTTCAAGTTCTCGGCTCAGTCGTGAAAATGCATTGAAGCGGCTTATCGCCATCTTGAGGATGGGACGAACGCGTTCCTGTTTTAAGCCGTCGACGATATATGCCGAAACCCCGGCATCCACCGCAGCCTCGATCGACGCTTCGTCGGACTTGTCCACGAACATGGCGATGGGTCGTTTTACCGCGCGTGATATCTGGAACATGCTTTCCAACACGTCGCGATTGGGATTTTCGAGATCGATGACGATCACATCGGGATTGATCTCGGCGATCCGCCTGACAAGACCCGTCATGTCGGCGATGATTGTGACACTATCGTATCCAGCGTCCCGCAAGCCTTCTTCGATCACGGATGCGCGAATGCGGTTCTCATCAATCACTAGTACATTCAAGCTATTAGGCTTCATGGGATAGAACGCCAAGTTTATTGGATGCATTCAATATCAGGCGTGTAGACAGCGAAGGTCGAAACGACAAGACCGGACATGCGGGAAGTCAGCCGCAAAATCAAGCGATATCCTTGAGTATTGTAGCGCAAACGGCGGCCCGGCAGATATTGAGCTGGTACCTCGCCGGGTATGCTCCGCAAGTCCAAATGCGGCTCGACGAAAACCTCTCCGGAAGATGGCCGAAATCTTCGGTGACAGAGTTTACCTTGCTCTTTGCCTGCCCCGGTGGACCAACGATCAACTGCGGCTGTATGAGCTCTCCAACATGGCCATGCGGTTCAGGGTGAGGACAGTGTTTTTCGATCGTGCGCTTGCCCGCCCAGTGTCTTCGATTTTGAACAAACGAAGATAAGGTTCGCAAAATGGCCTTCATTCATGCAGATTGGCCGCTCGCGTCGTCTCAACAGGCAAAGCCGCCACAAGTCATGATAGCTAGGACGCATGTGGACACAGTCGAGACATATGCCGTCAATGGCGATATTGTGAATTGACGGCGCGATGGCCGGCAGCATTCCTGCGCTGGGAGACGCATTGA
>JAAMEZ010000020.1:2500-6755 GCA_013322215.1 Martinezella rhizogenes | reverse complement strand
CAAGATTGGCAGGCCTTTGCCCTTACGTATTGGGGGAGTTTTGTTTTTTGAGGGGTGCTGCGGGGGGAATTGATTGGTTTTGGGGGCATGATTTGAACCTGCTGCGATCAGGTTATGGTCCTGAGGCACGATGAGCTACCATCGCCAGCGAAGATGAAGTCTTCGCGCGAGCGATAGGGGTGCTGCCGGGGGGATTGATTGGTTGCGGGGGCAGGATTTGAACCTGCGGCCTTCAGGTTATGAGCCTGACGAGCTACCGGGCTGCTCCACCCCGCGTCACCAGCGCAAACCCTTTGGGTTTGTCGCGCCAAAGCAAGCCTTCCGGCTTGCGTCATCAGCGTAAACCGCGAAGCGGTTTATCGCGTGTTGTCAGCGCAAATCCGGAGGATTTGTCGCGTGCAGGCACCCTTATTATGGGTTCCTACAAAATTCCAGAAGCGTTTTCTTGCTTCCCTCAGAAGCGACAAAGGCCGCTTGAAGCGGCCTATTGTAACACGGCCGGGCCGTTTCAGCGTAAACCTTTTGGGTTTATCGCGTGTGATCAGAGAAGATTTTTTGAGACGCATAAACCGCGATGCGGTTTAGCGTGAAGTTGCGTTTAGCAGACCTGGCAGCGACCTACTCTCCCGCGTCTTAAGACGAAGTACCATGGGCGCAGGGGCGTTTCACGGCCGTGTTCGGAAAGGGAACGGGTGCAGCCACCCCGCCATAACCACCAGGTCGGCAAAGCGCAACTTCGGGCTAAACCGCGCCAGCGGTTTATGCCCTATGAGAAGCTGGTGAGGCCAGAAGCCTCGTTTTGTCTTTATGAACACGTCTTTGGTTTGTCCGGACACGGTCGCTAAGACCGCAAGCGCAAAGCGCGTCGCCGGACGTCCGGCGCCCTCGCGGAGCATAGGGTCGAAGACCCGCTCATGCGTGAGCGCTGAACTTAAAGCATCATCGAACTACCGCACGAACGCTTTGCGTTCGGCGGGAGATGAGCACTGGCAATGGGAACGATCAAGCCAATCGAGCTATTAGTACCGGTAAGCTTCATGCGTTGCCGCACTTCCACACCCGGCCTATCAACGTGGTCGTCTTCCACGGCTCTGATAGGGAACACTCGTTTCCAGGTTGGTTTCCCGCTTAGATGCCTTCAGCGGTTATCCATTCCATATATAGCTACCCTGCTATGCCCTTGGCAGGACAACAGGTCCACCAGAGATATGTCCATCCCGGTCCTCTCGTACTAGGGACAGATCCTGTCAATATTCCTACACCCACGGCAGATAGGGACCGAACTGTCTCACGACGTTCTGAACCCAGCTCACGTACCGCTTTAATTGGCGAACAGCCAAACCCTTGGGACCTGCTCCAGCCCCAGGATGCGATGAGCCGACATCGAGGTGCCAAACAACCCCGTCGATATGGACTCTTGGGGGTCATCAGCCTGTTATCCCCGGCGTACCTTTTATCCGTTGAGCGATGGCCCTTCCACACGGGACCACCGGATCACTATGACCGACTTTCGTCTCTGCTCGACTTGTCAGTCTCGCAGTCAGGCGGGCTTATGCCATTGCACTCGACGACCGATTTCCGACCGGTCTGAGCCCACCATCGCGCGCCTCCGTTACTCTTTCGGAGGCGACCGCCCCAGTCAAACTACCCACCATACACTGTCCCGGATCCGGATAACGGACCGCGGTTAGACATCCATGACGATAAGGGTGGTATTTCAAGGATGGCTCCACAAGAACTGGCGTCCCTGCTTCAAAGCCTACCACCTATCCTACACATGCCGACACGAATGCCAGTGTAAAGCTATAGTAAAGGTGCACGGGGTCTTTCCGTCTGACCGCAGGAACCCCGCATCTTCACGGGGAATTCAATTTCACTGAGTCTATGTTGGAGACAGCGGGGAAGTCGTTACGCCATTCGTGCAGGTCGGAACTTACCCGACAAGGAATTTCGCTACCTTAGGACCGTTATAGTTACGGCCGCCGTTTACTGGGGCTTCGATTCAGAGCTTGCACCCCTCCTCTTAACCTTCCAGCACCGGGCAGGCGTCAGACCCTATACGTCGTCTTGCGACTTCGCAGAGCCCTGTGTTTTTGGTAAACAGTCGCTACCCCCTGGTCTGTGCCACCCTCACATACTTGCGTACATAAGGGTCACGCTTCTTCCGAAGTTACGCGTGCAATTTGCCGAGTTCCTTCAACATAGTTCTCTCAAGCGCCTTGGTATACTCTACCTGACCACCTGTGTCGGTTTCGGGTACGGTCTATACGGTGGAGCTATTTCCTGGAACCGCGTCCCCGCCCACACAATCCAATAAGTGTGAACAAGTTAAGCAATCCGTCACTACCACCAGGCCCACGAATATTAACGTGGTTCCCATCGACTACGCGTGTCCGCCTCGTCTTAGGGGCCGGCTAACCCTGCTCAGATTAACTTTAAGCAGGAACCCTTGGTCTTTCGGCGAGAGGGTCTCTCACCCTCTTTATCGTTACTCATGTCAACATTCGCACTTCCGATACCTCCAGGACCCCTCACGGGTATCCCTTCATCAGCTTACGGAACGCTCCGCTACCACTCCTCAAAGAGGAATCCTCAGCTTCGGTGCATGGCTTCAGCCCCGTTACATTTTCGGCGCAAAGACCCTTGACTAGACCAGTGAGCTGTTACGCTTTCTTTAAATGATGGCTGCTTCTAAGCCAACATCCTGGTTGTTTTGGGATCCTCACATCCTTTCCCACTTAGCCATGACTTGGGGACCTTAGCTGGAGGTTAGGGTTGTTGCCCTTTTCACGACGGACGTTAGCACCCGCCGTGTGTCTGCCGAGTAGTACTTCCCGGTATTCGGAGTTTGGTTAGGATCAGTAAGACGGTGAGTCCCCATAGCCCATCCAGTGCTCTACCCCCGGGAGTATTCGCTCGACGCTCTACCTAAATAGATTTCGCGGAGAACCAGCTATTTCCGAGTTTGATTGGCCTTTCACCCCTAGCCACAAGTCATCCCAATCTATTGCAACAGATGCGGGTTCGGTCCTCCAGTTGGTGTTACCCAACCTTCAACCTGCTCATGGCTAGATCACTCGGTTTCGGGTCTAATGCAACAAACTATATCGCCCTATTCAGACTCGCTTTCGCTTCGCCTACACCTACCGGCTTAAGCTTGCTTGTTACACTAAGTCGTTGACCCATTATACAAAAGGTACGCCGTCACCCTTGCGGGCTCCGACTGTTTGTAGGCATCCAGTTTCAGGTTCTATTTCACTCCCCTTGTCGGGGTGCTTTTCACCTTTCCCTCACGGTACTGGTTCGCTATCGGTCATGCACGAGTACTTAGGCTTGGAGAGTGGTCTCCCCATGTTCAGACAGGATTTCACGTGTCCCGCCCTACTCTAGGACAATAAGTGTATCTACGCGTACGGGGCTGTCACCCTCTGCGGCAAACCTTTCCAGGTTCTTCCACTTTAACACTCATTGCCACTGGCCTGGTCCGCGTTCGCTCGCCACTACTTGCGGAGTCTCGGTTGATGTCCTTTCCTGCAGGTACTTAGATGTTTCAGTTCCCTGCGTTCGCTTCTTACACCCTATTTTATTCAGATGAAGATACCTTGTTACAATACCTAGAAACCTGAAGTGTTTCACCGGCCACCAGACCGTTGAGGCTACGCCGCATCAGCGGCGACGGCCTCTGGCCTTGCGAAGCCCAAACGGGCTTCGATCCCTCGTCCCTCGAAAGAGAGAAGGAACCGGTCAACAATTCAGATTTTCTAGGTATTTAAGGTGGGTTGCCCCATTCGGAGATCCATGGATCAAAGCTTATTCGCAGCTCCCCACGGCTTTTCGCAGCGTATCACGTCCTTCATCGCCTGTGCATGCCTAGGCATCCACTAAATGCCCTTACGACACTTGATCGTTCTCATTGCCAATGCTCATCATCTCGTTGTCGTTTCCGTCAGGAAACGACAACAGACCGGGTTACCTTTTACAACCCAGCCTATCAACAATGCCATCGACGTGTTCGATAGACTTGCTTTATTGGAGCTACGCCGAGCAGCTCACTTGCAGTCTATCTTAAGACCAGCTTCTCGAGATGTGATCCGATACCGCGCGGTCAGGCAACGGTAATCCGATTGTTCATCAGAAGCCCTCAACGAGGGCCAACAATGACAATCCAGAGCGACAAGCTTCCTTCCTACCTCCGATCTCTCCACCATATCCGGCCGGCTAGGCCATCCATGGTTTCATAAAGACCGGGCTCGGA
>JAAMEZ010000008.1 GCA_013322215.1 Martinezella rhizogenes | reverse complement strand
TCAGGCCTTGAAGTCCCGGGAAGTTCGTATCGTCGAAGGTGTTATGACGTACTGGACGGGCGATCCTTCTATGCCGGCAAGCGTGCTGCCATCGAGCTTTCTCCATCAATCGTCAAACTCAATTGAGTAGCGCACCGCTGGCCATCATCGTTTGTCTCTTTGAGGCAATCGAAGCATCGGCGACAAGCGTGGAACGAAAGGCTTGTCAGCGGCAGGTTCGGAGAGGCTCGAAGCAAAAGAGATCTCGTCGAAGCCGCGCGATTGCACGGCCGACGCTTCTATCGGAAGGCGCAGTTCCTGCGCGAGATGGCGCGGATCGTTAATTGCATTAGGTCACCGACTCATAACTCCTGAGCCAAATTCGAATTGATGCGAGTTGGATTGACGCGAGGAAGTTGTCGTCGCGTTTGTCATATCGGGTTGCGACGGCGCGGAAGTGTTTGAGTTTGTTGAAGTATCTTTCGTCGGCGTTGCGTTGCTTGTAGAGCCAAGGGCTGAAGACGGGAATGTGAACCCTGTTTGGCATGGGGCGGATGCAACCCCATACTCCTCGTGCCTTGAGGTTTTTACGCAAACCGTCGCTGTCGTACGCGCGATCTGCCAGCAGTATCTGACCAGGCCTGACAGTTTCAAACATATCGGCGGCCGAACGCCCGTCATGAGCCTGCCCGGCTGTAAGCTTCAGTCGGATTGGGCGGCCATCGGCATCGACGAGGGCGTGGATTTTGGTTGTCAGTCCACCACGCGAGCGACCCATGCAACCGGATCTCTCGTCTTTTTTTGACCGTTGGCCGCATGCTGGTGAACGCGGATCGAAGAGCTGTCGATCATCTGGATATCGCCATCGTAAGCTTCTGATATTGCGTTGAGAATACGTGCCCAATGCCCCGCATGGCGCCATCGGTTGAAGCGGTTTACACAGGTCGTATAGGGTCCATACCGAGCAGGAATGTCCGCCCAAGGCGCACCCGTTCTCAGTCGCCAGAAGATACCATTCAGTACCCGCCGGTCATCAACGCGCGCCTTGCCACGAACCTTGGTCGGCAGGAGAGGCTCAATTACCGACCATTCGAAATCCGTCAAATCAAAGCGCGCCATCACTACCTCCACCCATCAGAGACAGTGAATCACAAACTATTCAAATCTAAAACTATTTTATGGGTATGTGACCTAGCGTAGGTGGTCGGCAATCGCAATAACCGGTCTTCGTCACGATGCCTTTCAAGCACAACGCCTCCCGCCGCCGTCGCATTGGCAAGATGAAGTTCAATGTCACGAACTGGGCGGAATACGAGGCAGGCCTTCGTCGGCGCGGCGGCCAGCCGCGCTACTCCGATCTTGCGATTGAGACTGCGCTGACGCTGGGCCTCGTATTCGGCTCGGGGCTTCGGCAAACGCAGGGTCTTCTGGTATCGGTGCTGAAGTTGATGAGCCTGGATCTCGCTGTCCCCGATCACACGACGCTGAGCCGCCGGGCAAGCAAGCGACGATTGCCGAACAAGCGGCAAGATGATCGCGATCGCATCCCGGAGAAAGGAGCCGTCCACGTCCTTATCGATAGCACAGGGTTGCAGACCTACGGCGCGTGCCAGTGGCTGGAGGAAAAGCATGGCACTAAATTACGTCGCAACTGGCGCAAACTCAATCTGGCACTGGATGCCGACAGCGGCGACATCATCGCTCACGTCATGACGGACCAGGACGCTGGCGACGCTTCACAGCTGGAGGTGCTGCTCGACCAAATCGACACGCCGGTGGGCCAGTTCACGGCCGATGGCGCCTATGACGGCAATCCGACCTATGACGCCGTCACCAGGCGCAGTGCCGGTGCTGTCGTGGGCATTCCGCCACGCGCCAAAGCGGTGGAACGGCCGGATGCCGATCCTTCCAGCCAGCGAGACCGAGACATTGCGGCGAGCAACACCGATTGCCGAATGAAGTGGCAGGTCGCGACCGGCTACGGAAAGCGATCCCTGGTCGAGACCGCGATCGGTTGTTACAAATCGATCATCGGACACCGGCTGCGGGCGCGCTCACTCGGAACGCAGCGAACGGAAGTCGCCATCGGCTGCTCGGTCCTCAATAGAATGCTGGCATGCGCACGCCCGAAATCCGTCCGCTGCAAGACTGCAACGCCGTAGCAACAGCATCAAAGACGGAATTCCGTTCTTTCAACGAACCGCGCACCAAAGCCCTCGCGAAGGGTTTCGTTTTCTGATCGTAGCGCTGCGACCTCGGCTTTCAGCGCATGCAGCTCTTCGACAAGCCCGCCGACGAGCCGGCGCATCGCCACGAGCGACAGCGTTTCGACATGTTCAACCGAGGGAAGCGGTCTCTTTGCCATACCGGGATTGAATCATGATTTGGGCTAATGACGGAATCGGCACCGATGCTCTTTAGATTCCGCCTCAACAATTATGCACAGCAAAATTGAGGGATGCGTTCCTGGCAAGAGCCGTACCAACCAGCAAACAACTTTCCAGTCGGTACTCATGGGTTGCGCTATCGCTCTCCACGGCGCTCATCCTTTGAGAGCTTCGGCGATCGTCTTTAGGACTCGCCGCCCGAAAATCGCTTTGAAGATGACGATCAGAGCCGCCGTTCCGAGATTCCAGATCAGGTTCATGATGGTGGCATCAAGGCGGTAGAGCAGCGCCATCGCTGTCGATGTCATCCCGGCGACGGCCAGCCCGGCGACCAGAGTGACAAAGGTCGGCCGCAAGCGGAGGGTGTACCGCAACATCACGAACATTGATATCGACAATGGCAAGCTGACGAGAAGGACAGTGGCGAAGCATTGAACAGCAGTCCCCATCCGCGATCCGCCGGCGTCGTAGCTCACCCAATTCGTGAGGCAACCATAACCGACGGTTGCCATCCAAACCGCGAGCGGCGGAAGCGGAAGCAAGAGGTAGAAGCGTGAGCGGTCGGGTAGGCTTGCAATCAGGCAACTGTGCGCGGCCAGCACGCTCGTCAGAAAGGATGCCGCCGTTCCCACGAGGAACAACGGATTTCGCAGCTGGCTTACAATATCCGATCGAAGGCCATGCTCTGCCACCAGCAGGATCAGGACAACAGCGGCAATCAGGAGCCAGTAAGTGGTGCGAACAAATGGCGGCCGGATCGCGCGCACGGGCAGAGCCGCGTCCGTCAGGGTCTTGATGAAACTGGTGGTCTCCATTTACTCACGTCCCTCACTAAGAAGACGCCTGAGCGCTTTGACGCCCCGGTGGACAGAGACTTTCAAAGACGCAATCGACAGCCCGCTCTCCGCAGCAGCTTCCTTCAACGATCGCTCCTTCAACCTCAATAGCATGATGGCCTGACGCTGTCCTTCCGGAAGAGCCCGTAGGGCAGCATTGACGGCGCGGCTATCCAGTGCGTCGTGGCTTTGGGCGCTGGCGGCGATGGATTCGTGCTCGGCATCCAGCGGAACTTCTCGTGCCACGGCCCGCCCCAGAATTCGCAAACGGTCGGCAATACGATATCGCGCAATGCCAGCCAGCCAGGGCTTGAATGGGCGTGACGGATCATAGGTTTGTCGTACCTCATGCAACGTAAGCAGCACGTCCTGAACAGTATCTTCCACATCACTCGCATTGGGATGTGCTCGGCTTGCGATGGCCCGCAGATAGGGAGTGACACCAAGCAGCAGGCTTTGATAGGCATTCATGTCGCCATCTTGCGCCCGTACCATGAGCGCTGACCACTTCTGCGGATCCGTTTCGCGCAAATCACGCACCTCAAAGCCGCGTAGTGAAGTCGGTAAGCCAGGCAGGTGAAGCGGCAACGAGCGCAGACTCCAGAACGCGATCGGTACCGGTCAGGATCAGCGCAGCGACTATCACTGCGCCGCCCCCGAGTATAAGCTTGCCCGCGTACCCGGCGCTCATCATTTGACCCCGCCAGCGCATCATCGCGGTTCGCGATAGCGATCCGACGATAAGTAAAGGGACCGAGGTCCCAAACCCGAATGCAAGCATGATTGCAGTTGCATTTGGCAGGTTTTGACCCCGCGCTGCGAACATGGAAGCAGCACCGAGCGTCGGTCCCACGCAAGGGCTCCAGACGGCGCCCAGCAGTACGCCAACCGTGAACTGCCCTTTTACACTGCCCGGATTCATGCGGGCAATAAGGCGGCCACCCATGTTGCCAAGGCCGCCTGTTGCCAAGGCGAACCGTTGCTGCAATGCGCCGCTCAGCAACACAGCGCCCAATGCCGCCATTAGAATAGCCGACATGTTACGGAACACATCGCCGTCCAGACCGATTGCGAAGCCCACCGTGGCGACAAATATCCCGATGCCGGCGAAAGACAGCGCCAAGCCGACAAGCAACGCGGCCACGGCCCGGCGACTTACGGCGAGCGCTGGGCCGAGTACGAGCGGCAGCAAGGGGAGCACGCAGGGGGACAAGGTCGAGATGATGCCGGCAGCAAATCCTAATCCCATACTCGAAAATGATAAGGTCACGCCGACGTCCTCATAGATCGTTCCTTGCCGGAGCAAGCCTCGCTTGCGGAGCAAATGTGTCAAACAACAAACTAGTCGTTCGCTTTTTCCAGCAATGCTTCGATTGAGCCGGCATTGATGTCTCCAACCGAGCGCGCTTTTTCGGCGGTGCCATGGAATACGATCAGAGTGCTTTGCTTCTGGGCACCCATAGCTCGGACAATATCCTTTTGCGTGTCGAAATCGATGTTGTAGACGACCAGGTCCTTAAATGCCGCCTTGTTCTCCAGACTGTCGAGGATAGGCCGCTGCTTGGCACAGTAAGGGCACCAGGGAGCGGTAATGTGCACCAGGATTGGCCTGCCCTCATGCTGGGTGTTCTCGAACGCCTGCTGCGTATAAGGCTGCTCCGCTCCGGCGAAGGCGGTAGAACCCAGTCCTCCCAAAAGGCCAAGGGCCAAAGTGGCGACAGTTGTCATTTTTGAAAAGCGCATCTGAAATCTCCTGACATTGATTGGCCGGAAAAGCATCCGGGTTTGCCGTCACTCCAATGTTCGGATCTCTCCACAAAAAGGTTACAGCCATCCGCAGGAAATTCTTGAGGCTGTTGGACCTGACCCGGTGTCGATGTTGCTCCCAAAACGATCGAGACCATTGCTCGATGCGACAAGCAAGAGAAACCGCCATCGAATCTGCCCCAGTTGCCAAAAGGGGGTAAAGGGGCTGATTTTCTGGCATTGGCGATTTTTTGTGCGAGCGCACCCAAAATCAGACCCTGCCTTAAGTTGATGCGCGACATGATCACGTCAGCGCGAGCACGGAAGCACTTCGCGGTCGTTGAAAGTCATGACCGGCTCCCGCTAAAAGAGGGTCGCGCGGTATGGTGGTGATATCGCTGACTGAGGATTTCGGATGAATCGGCTTCGAATTGCATGTCTCGCGTCAAACAATGGCACTTCCTTTCGGGCCGTTCATGGCGCGATCCAACATAAGCGATTGGATGCCGAGCCTATTGTGCTGGTTAGCAACAAAGAGACTGCGTCCGCGCTTGTTTATGCCAAGGAGCATGGCATCCCATGCTTTCACATTCCTACCAAGGACAGAGAAGCAGATGCCGACCAGCAGCTTCGACAGGTGCTCGTCGAGCATGGCGCCGATGTTGTCGTTTTGGCCGGCTACCTCCGGAAGTTGGGGCCTCTCACGTTAGATGCTTTCGAGCGACGGATATTGAATGTCCATCCTGGATTGCTGCCTCAATATGGTGGGTTGGGAATGTACGGCCGGAAAGTACATCAAGCTGTGCTCGACAACGGTGAGATTTCAACGGGTGCGACGATCCACCTTGTCGATGCCGAATATGATCACGGTCGGTCAATCGCTACGGCAACCGTTCCAATTGAACCATCGGATGATGTCGCAACGCTGGAGCGGCGGGTTATGGCAGCCGAGTGCGACCTCTTCATTGAGGTCGTACGCCGCATAGTTATCGGTGAACTTACTCTCCCTCTATAGGGCAGCACCGTGGATCGGAAGTGCCTCGCGCTCAGGCTTTTGCGGCAATAATGCCAGCCAGAGACGGAACAACTTTGTCGCTGATGCCGAGCCGATCGCCGAGATAGTGCCAGAAGGAAAGCCCGAGCTTTTTGCACGTTTTCATCAGGCCAAGCATGGTGTCGCGCGCGACACGGCCGTCACGGCTCATCGTTTCGCCGGAGGTCTTCCGCTTGGTGACGAAGCTGCGCAGGTCGTTCTCCGATGCATTGGTATGCAAAGGGATGTAGGGATACTCCAGCACCTTGAGCAATTCGCCTTTTCGGTGATGCAGGCGCACCAGAAGTGCGTCAAGCGCATCATAGCCGGTGCGCAGCGTAAAGATCCGGTCGAATCGTCTTCGGAATGCCGGGACGGCCCTGCGGGGAGGGCTTTTGCTTCCAGATCTTCAGCGCCTTGTAGAACCGCCAGATCAGGTCGCGCAGCAAAGCTAATGATCGCACCTCCTTTGCTTTCGCCGGCATCAATTTCTATAGAAGCCGTTCCGCGTGGATCCAACATAGGGCGTGATTGCCAACCCGGAACTGGCCGGCATCGTCGGAGACGATCACCACGTCGCCCAAAAGGCGGTGGTGGCGGATACAGCCCCAAAGCCCGGCTTCTGCCAAAACGCCGATGCCCTGCCTGTCAAAAATGTCGACGCCCTTGCTGGCGAGATGTTCAAGATACGGCACCTGATCGCAGAAGCCTTGCGGCTCGAAAGTGCGCAGCCTGGCAACGAGGCCCGGATCGCCGCGGCGCTCTTCCAGATAGTCGAACGCCGCGTCATTGAGGACATAGTCCCGGTAGTTGCCGCGCAACAGCGACAGGAAGTTCAGTCGCGATTTCGATTTCGTTGTGCGGAAGGCGGTAAAGTGGTCGCCGCCGATCTGCGTCGTATAAAAGTTACCATGAGCGTGGCGGGCGCCGGTGTCATCCACAGTGACATAGGAGGACGACACCAGGCCGGCATGCAGCACCGCCGCATCCTCGGCGACAAACCCATCAAGTTCCCTCGTCAGAGGGCGCACGACCTGGCGTTTCGAGATCTCGACGCCGATATCATTTAGCAACGTGGTCAGTCGCCCAGTCGTCACTTGCCCTTGCGCGTGCAGCGTCAGGCAAAACCGCCTGAGGTTCGCTCCATAGCCGCCCTTGATCCCCACGGGCAACGGTGCGATCACTGTCTTCCCATCCGGCATGATCCAGCATTCCCGCCGGGTCAGTTCTCGGTGGAAATCAACACAATCATCCTCTTGAGGGCAATGGGCTGTCTCGATAACTGAATTCAAACGAGTTAGCTCCAATACTTCGAGACCACGGGAGAACAAGTTTCATCGAGGCAAATAAATTTGCCGTTAATGGTGCGTGAGAGCAGCGGTGGAAAATTAGAGCGTTTCCCTGACTGATTGAATCGAATTGCTTTTCAAATCACTTGGATTCTGATTCAAGCTATCTGCCGATGGAGGTCGGCAGATATGTCGAAA
>JAAMEZ010000035.1 GCA_013322215.1 Martinezella rhizogenes | reverse complement strand
GATCGTATCGGCAAGCTGATTGGCCTGATCGAGCCAAAAGAGGCACGAAACTACTTCAACTCCTGCGGATACGATCCAGTTTGAAGGGGAAACGCTCTAGTGCGCTCATCAGTATACTACGCGTCTGTGCAATTGGGGAGTCCTCAACAAACACCAGCTCCATGCCAGGCTTGCAACTCCTCTTTGAGCCTGCGGACGTTGAGCATCAGGTTCTCGCCCAACGGGCACATGCCGAAACCTGCCGCTATCCTTTGTATGCCGGGATCAGATAACCCCTTGAACCCGCCCGCGCCCCTATGCCGGACGGCGATCAAGGTGGACTTCCACATGGTGGCTGACGCGGCCGACACTGATCGAGTTCGTTGGCGATACGCGGAGATGTATCGTTGCCATGGAAACGCGCGGCGCGCATGATCTTGGTCAACTTCGAGCAGAGAAACTATTTACACTCTTTCTCTAAGATATTTAATATCCTCCGCACGACTACGCTGTCTGAAGAATAATATATAGATTGTGCTTCGTGCCGTGTTTTGACGAGCTTCTCCGCTCGCAGTCGCGAAAGATGCTGAGACAGCGCCGATTGACTCATGCTGACCCGCTCTGCGAGAGCAGAAACGGCGAATTCGGTTTGGTTCAGCAATGCGAGAACTTCCAATCGCTTGGGGTTAGCCATCGCATTCAGTATCGCTGCGCGGGCGGACCAAACATCCTCCGAAGTCATGCTTTCCTCCCATAGTAAAGTTTTGGTTCGCTTTTTCGATACCTTCACCGGGTACCTCTCTCGCTGATGCTATATGTTCAAGCATCCTTGGATTTAGTCCGTCTACAAATGCCCTGGTGGTAGAAGGCTCATTAGAATGCATTAGATATTTCAATTATATTAATTTGGCGATATAGGGCCTGTGCGAGAGCTGAGCGTGGCACCAACGGCAAGGGCAATGGCCCACGTAGTCACTTCGAACGCAAGAGCAACGGCCGGGAGACTGATACCGAGGTTTTAAAATGCCGCTGCGACGATTGGCTCCGCCGCAAACCGCCGAGGGCTTGGGCGACAACCTCGATGGCTGTTCGGAACAGACGGAGGGGAATGGAATAGCGGTTCGGATCTGCGGACTGTTTTGAAGGCTTGGCTTCGATCAAGAGATATCGCTGAATTTATTCATTTGGTCTTCAAGGAACTCCATAGGGCATCAGTTTGTCGTGATCTGTAAGGTCCATGGCAAGCTTTAAAAGCATCGGTGAACCAATCGCTGTAGCGCTAGTCATTCCAGCCGATTACGTCAGCCTTGCAAGATTCTGCAGATCCAGAATGACAACGAGGATCAGAAGGGCGAGAAGAGCCAAGCCCAGAACAGGCAAGGTAAATGCGATAGACCAATGTCGTCGGCGTCTCAGCATAGATGTTCCTCTCGTCAGGTCAAAGAGGTGACGACCATAAGATCATCACTATTCCGGCGGGAATAGCAGGCAACCTGGCAACGCCAGTGCCGATAGTGATCCACGAACCGGCCCGCATGCGTTGCGTGTCTTTTCTGCTTTCCTTGATGCCACCAATCTTCGTGCGGCAAATAATTCTGTATATTCAATCCGAATATTCGCATTATCTTGAATTTATTCCAATTGAAATTATTTTTATATTAGGCGTAAATTCTACGCGAGATGAAGTCGTGATGCGGCTTCGTACTGAGAGGAGGTTGTCATGGCAATCGCTCTGATGAAAGGAAAACTGACGCAGGATTGGGCAAAATTAGTCCTTGCGGCATGTCTGCTCGCATCTCCGTGGGTCTTTGGCTTCACAAATGAGGCAATGCCAAGCTGGAATGCCTGGATCGTCGCTGTCATATTGGGAATTTTATCGACTGCGGCCCTCTCGTTGTTCGCAGAATGGGAGGAATGGGCAAGTATGGCGCTGGGGTTGTGGTCGATCGCATCGCCCTGGCTCCTGGGTTTTACGGCTAACATGAATGCAATGTGGACAGATATCGTTCTTGGAGCGCTCATCTTCGCCGTGTCGCTTTGGGCAGTTTGGGACGTTCACCACCCACATGCCCATGCATAGTTAATATCGGTGCGTTATTTCAAATAAACCCGCCGCGTAAGCGGCGGGCGTCACGGGGATGTTCGATACATGAGGACGGTGCATGACCAGACAGCGGGAGTGCGTTGTGCCGGTAGTGTGCATGTCACTGGATCCGCATGTCGAGTAACTTCGGTACGCCCACATTTACAATTTTTAGCTGCAATTGAAGTCTTTAACTGAAATCGGACCTATCGCGCGACGACGAGAAGGCGCGTGTAATGGTTTTGTAACGAGCGAGATCAGTCGCCATCCTGCATAGGCATATGCGATACGGGGTTATATTTGATAAAGCAATATTAGCTGAATCAAGTTAAAGCTCTCGAAAAAGACAAGCTGGAGGTGTATAGATTTTTCAAGGCACATCCTTTCCTTCGATCATCGAAGGAAAGGATGTGCCCTCGCTATCAGATGTCGTGACAGTTTCGTGGCTGGAGAGGTCGGCTTCATCGTGATGGCGGCAAACGAAAAGGAGAATTGCCACGATGAGCATTTCTGACCTCGCGTTTTCTTCAAAAACCTTAGTTCTGATTGCCACTAACGCGAATCCCGAAACATTGGCCATGGCAGACAGCATAAGAAGGGCTGGTCTGTCCTGCGTGTGCTTTTCAAACCTTCACACCATGGAAGAACATTGGCGATTGCTGAAGCCAGCTATTGTCATTGCCGACGCTGACGTCGCCGACGCGTTTTTCGGCTGCTTTTCAGACGACGATCTTATTCGCACGCTGCCAATAGTCCAGGTCGTATCGCCGGATGTCGGCAGCCGCACGAAAGCATTGGCCGCTGGCGCGACAGATTGTATTGTCAAACCCATCGTGGTCGAGGAATTGTTAGCGCGGTTGCGGTTGCATCTCAAATTGCAGGCGGCGCAGAAGCAGCTCGAGCTTACCAATATGCACTTCGCCATGACGCTCGACAAAATCGGCCAGGGCGTTTGCTTCTTCGATGCCGACCAGCACCTGATCCTGTCCAATCGCCGCTACGCTGAAGTCTACGGTATCTCACCGGACGCAATAACGCCCGGCATGACGTTGAGTGAAATCGCGGAACTGCGCTATGAGGCGGGAGCCAGTCCAATCGTCTCCCAGCAGGAGTACCTGGCCTGGTGCGATACGATTAATTCCGATCCCTCGCCACAGAATTGGTCGGCTGAACTCAAATCCGGCAAGGTCATTCGCGTGCATCATGAACGCACGCCCGACGGTGGCTGGGTTTCCACACACGAGGACGTGACGGAGCACAGAGATGCCGAGCGACAGATCACCCATCTGGCGATGCATGATCCGTTGACCGACCTGCCCAATCGGGCCGCCCTAAAACAGAAGCTTGATACCCTGTTCGGACAACATGATGCGCAAGGATCCCCGTTCGCCGTGCTGTGCCTTGATCTGGACCGCTTCAAGGAAGTCAACGATCTCTACGGTCACAATGCCGGCGACCTTCTGCTCTGCACAGCTGCCAACCGTTTACGCGCCGTGGCGGAAGAGGCATTTGTAGCGCGTCTTGGTGGCGACGAATTCATGGTGCTGGCAGAGCTCGACGCCAACGCCGCGTCCCGGCTGGCAGAGCGCATCGTAATCGCCTTGAGTGAGGATGCCGACGCCAACGGGACCCGCATCAGGATGGGAGCAAGCATCGGGGTGTCTGTTTTCCCGGCTGATGGCGATGACGCAACGGCGCTGATGAACAATGCCGATGCTGCCCTTTATCGCGCCAAAGCCGAGGGACGAGGCATCGTTCGTTTTTTTGAACCGCAAATGGATCAATGGTTGCGTGAGAAGCGGGCGTTGCAACGCGATCTTCACGCTGCAGTAATGCAACACCAACTTGCGGTCTTCTATCAACCGCAAGCAAACATCGGTGGTGAGATAGTCGGCTTCGAGGCTCTTTTGCGGTGGAACCATCCGACGCGGGGCAACGTCCCACCTTCCGTGTTTATTCCCATCGCCGAAGAGAGCAGTCTGATTATGGAGCTGGGCGAATGGGTGCTTCGTGAGGCTTGCAGAGAAGCGGCCTCCTGGCCAAACAAGTTACGGATTGCCGTCAATCTGTCTCCCATACAGTTCAAGCACAGCGACCTTCCTGGCCTTGTGCAGTCTGTTCTCGTCGACACCGGTCTGTCGCCTGATCGGCTGGAGCTGGAAATCACCGAAGGGGTACTGATTGCCGATTTCGAACGCGCTCTAGCAACTTTGGGGCGCCTCAAGGCGCTGGGTGCGCGCATCGCCATGGATGATTTCGGGACTGGATATTCCTCGCTATCCTATCTTCAATCCTTCCCGTTCGACAAAATCAAGATCGATCAATCGTTTATTCGCAAGGCTGATCAGTCGCAATCCGCGGCCATCATTCGGGCCGTCATCAGCCTAGCCAGGGGGCTGGATTTGCCAGTGATTGCCGAGGGGGTCGAATCCGAAGCTCAACTTACATTTCTAACTCGCGAAGCTTGCAATCAGGTCCAGGGCTATTTGGTCGGACGCCCACGTCCGATCTCGGATTATGCTAGGTACCTTGGCCATGAGCAGCCGGAAACTGCACAGACCCGTTCCGGCCGCGAATTCTCCACTCCGCTCCGAAAACACGCAACGCATCCCAAGAATGGCGTATCGCCGCCATCTTGAGCAGCGGTATGGTATCATAGCTGGATGTCAGCACAGAATTCACGACAAATTAAGATGGAATATGTATCCTCTGTCCCTGCGCATACCGATGATATTTCGGATCGCCACGGGATTATGAAAAGTCAAAAATGACCGGGATAGCCGCAGCAACAAACCTTGAGCGCGATGACCATTGTACGGATATTTGTCACGACGCTTTTAGCCGAGTACTTGCGCTGTCTACCGGACATCCCGAAAAAGTCGCAGCGGCCATCGATCTATTGAGATCGCTGACTGCACGTGACATTGCGATCGACAATATGCCACAGGGCATCTGCGTTTTCGATGCGGAGAAAAGGCTTACGTTCTGTAATCGGCGCTATGCGGAAATCTATCATCTTAATCCCGAGCAGATTCTTCCAGGGATGACCCTTAGCGAAGTAGTCGCTCGACGTATTGAAGCCGGGACGTCGCACGTGGACGCCGAGCACTATATGGTCATCAACCAAACGGCCAATGCAGCCATCAGGCCCTCTGCACGCATCGTTGAACTCAAGGATGGCCGAAGTGTCCAAATCTGTCATCAACGCCTGCCCGACGGTGGTTGGGTCGCCACTCATGAGGATATTACCGGGCTGAGAGCGACACGGGTGATCGGTAGCCAGGAAATTTCACTGCAAACCATGATCGATTGGGTGCCGGACTATTTCTGGGCTAAGGACACTGAAAGCCGGTTCGTCGTTGTCAACAGTGCATTTTCCGAGCGCTTTGGCGCACAAAGTACCTCGGATCTCGTTGGTCGAACAGATTTCGATCTGCATCCTTCGGAAATGGCAAGCTCGTTTCGGGCACAGGAACTGGAGATCATGCGCTCCGGAGAGCCATTATGCGACTTGGAAGAATTGCGTATCGACAAGTCCGGCGTTCGGAAGTGGCTCTTGACCACAAAGGTGCCATTGCGCAACGACAGGAATGAAGTCTTTGGGCTTATCGGAATCTCCAAGGATATTACCGACCGCAAGCGGGCTGACCTTCTGCGTGACGGACAAGCGCATTTGCTGGAAATGATCGTAGCCGGTGCGCCACTGGAGCAGGTACTTGAGCACATAACGCAGCTCGTGGAAAGTTTGTCCCAAGGGATATTCTGTTCCATCATGTTGATTGACTATACGAAGAGCTATTTACGATGCGCCGCCGCACCAAATTTGCCGACCGCGTACACTCAGCTGCTAGACCGCGTTCCCGTGGAAGAGAAGGCTGGATCGTGTGGGACAGCCGCCCATCGGCGCGAGCCTGTCATCGTTGCTGACATCATGTATGATCCCCTATGGGATGAATACCGTCATCTAACTCTCGCACATGGACTGCGCTCATGCTGGTCCATACCGATCGTATCTCATCAAAGTAATGTGTTGGGAACGTTCGCGCTGTATTCGAAAGCTCCGCGCGAGCCGACCGCGATTGAACTCGATCTTGTTATGACGGCTGGCCGCCTTGCAGGCATTGCAATCGAGCGCAAGCTGACGGAAGAGCGCATCCGGTTCATGGCGCATCATGACGAGTTAACGGGATTACCCAATCGTACCTTGTTGCAGGAGCGTTTACCGCATGCGCTCCTTGATGCCGAGCGGTTGGGCCATTGGGTATCCGTCGTTTTCGTAGACCTTGATAATTTCAAGGTCGTCAACGATAGTCTTGGCCATAAGGCCGGTGACAAACTTCTTCGAACGGCTGCCGACAGGATGCAGAAGCTTGTTGGTCCGACTGATATGGTCGTTCGACTTGGAGGTGATGAATTCGTTATTGTCCTCACACAGCAGTCTCCAGATACAGACGTGGTTCTTGAAAAGGTGCGTGCTATCCGGAACGCATTGGCTGAAACCATTGAGATAAACGGATATGACTACCGGATTGCGTGCAGTATCGGTATCGCAAGCTATCCAAATGACGGAAGTAATGCCGATACCTTGATCGCAAACGCAGATGCTGCGATGTATCGGGCCAAGGAGAGTGGCCGAGACGGCTTCAAACTTTATACACCCGATCTTAGCGCTCAGGTGCAAGAGCGATTTTTGTTGCTTGAAACCTTGAAAATTGCCGTTGAGCGATCTGAATTCACTCTTGTTTATCAGTCGCAGGTGAAGCTGTCGACAAGTACTGTTTTTGCTGCTGAGGCTCTGATCCGTTGGTGTCATCCGCAATTCGGATCCGTGCCCGCAGCACGCTTCATTCCTTTGGCTGAGGACAGTGGTCTTATCGGACCGATCGGTGATTGGGTGTTGCGGGAGGCTTGTCGCCAGAACAAAGTCTGGCAAGACGCAGGTCATCCGAAGATTGTCATTTGCGTCAACGTCTCCGCACGGCAGTTTCATGAAAACGATCTGGTTGCGTGTGTCGTTAGCGCATTGGAAGCAAGCGGATTAGAGCCGGAATATTTGGAGCTGGAGCTAACCGAAGGCCTAATCATGCGGGATGTTCCGCGGGCAATCCGAACGATGGAACAACTGCGGTCGCTGGGAGTAAGGTTAGCGATCGACGATTTCGGCACCGGATATTCCAGCCTCAGTGCTTTGAAAAACTTCCCGGTTTCCCGATTGAAAATTGATAAATCCTTTATTGCCGACCTCTCAGACAATGAGAGTGATCGCGCCGTCACGGCCGCCATTATTTCATTGGGGCAAAAGCTGAAGCTGGATATTGTGGCCGAAGGTGTCGAAACGTTGGAGCAGCTTGAATTCCTGCGCGAGAATAACTGCGACGACGTTCAGGGATATTATTTCGGGAGGCCTGTTTCTGCAGCGGAATTCGAGGCATCATTGGATTAGAATAGGGACTGCGAAACATGCAACGGTCTAAATTTTGGTTCCGGCATCGATGATCGTGATTTCACTTCGTTTGATCAGGCCCTGATGTCAAGCACGCGGTTCTTGTGCGCCGGATGCGTGCTGTAGACGAAGATCTTGTTCATTTCTTTCTCCGTGAGGAGACGCAGGAAACGGACTTCGACGGTGTTGTTGGAAAAGACCTTCATCAGCACGCAGCCGACTTTGGTGATGCGGGCGTCGGGAATATCCAGATAGAACTGCTTCGGCAGATTATACTGGGTGAGGATCGCGAGAACCGCACTGCTCTGCGAGATGCGGATAATATCGCAGCGGCGGGACGCAAGGTTCATCACGCCTTTCTCGGTGTATTCAAGGCGCGCCGCGTTCATCGTATCTTCCATGCGGAACCACACTTCGCGGTCATACATGAAGGATTCTTCTTTGTTGAGAAAATGCTGACCTGAATTAGCTCTGCCGAACGCGGCCATCTTAGTAAACCCCTGGGGTATATTATGATGGTAAGACTAGCAGCGGGTCTTTAACAGAAGGTTTGAACGCGCCGGCCCAAGATGAATTTTATTGTTCATTTAGGACTGCAAGTGCACTGCCCTCGCCCGTCATCTCGAGTACCTGCACGGTCATCGTGCCGGATGAGCGGGTGGAATCGCCCACAAAATGACCGTCAAGGGACGGCCGCGTCGATCTGGATCAGAATCTTGGTAGCGGAGACATTTGGGTAAGCACAAGGCTGCAACCTTGTCATAACGGGACTATCCGCCTGTGCCGCGAATTAGAGCGTTTCCCCTTCAAACTGGATCGTATCCGCAGGAGTTGAAGTAGTTTCGTGCCTCTTTTGGCTCGATCAGGCCAATCAGCTTGCCGATACGAT
>JAAMEZ010000046.1 GCA_013322215.1 Martinezella rhizogenes | reverse complement strand
AAGCGGAAGAACTTGACCACGACGACCAACACACACCATACCTAACGGCGGGTCAATTCTCGGCACCAATCCCGGGTCAGTTCTCAGCGCAAATCAACAACCGAGACTAACGCGGTTTTCCATGTGAGTTTATAGAGACCGCGCCCCTCGAAAAGTCCGTGGCTGGCATTTCGCCGCCACGCATCAGGCAAAACACCTGGAACCAGAAATGGGCGTCGGTAGCACGTCCATCTACCTTCGCGCCTAAGGCGCACCAAGCCACAGCAAGCGTGGCATCGGGACCATAGGCCGCCTTTGCAGCTGAGACTGCCGCTGTCATATCCGTGCCAGACCAAACAGAGATGTCATCATCCGAAGATGACGCCAGGCGATATTTTGATGTACCCACAAAAGTCATAGGAAGCTCTCCCGTGAATGTCCGACACGGGACGAAAGTTTGGCCGGACTTTATTCTCACAAGTGAGTCACGACCGCGAATGTCGCATGTGTCGTGTGATCCCTGGCCACTTCCTATTTTATCTCAACTTCCACTAGCCTTAAATCCTGGGCGAGCCATCTAAACTCGCACTCAACGAGCCCTTATTTTGTTGCAACAAAAATGTGATCTAAAACATATCATTTTCTCTCTTTACGTGCAATATAAATTTATGACAGATAAATAATAGCTATTTTTGGTGGCAAAAGACAGAATTGCGACTTGTATCAGAGATTTTTGTTGCATCAAAACAAACCGGCGCTGCGCGAAATCTCTGACGCTCTGATCTTCCGCGTGCTGTCGCCCAATGGTCGAAAGGTTATCATCAATGAAGCCACTCATCTTGATTTGCACCACAGATTACGAATTTTACCTTCTGCTCGCCCAAATTCTCAATATGGGAGGTCTTGAATCTTCGCTGGCGGAAGGAGCGGAGGAAGCACTAGCTCGCGTGAAATCCGATGATTTGATGGCCGTGATAATAGACTATCATAGCGACGCCTTCCGTATCGGCGATCTTGTAGGCCAGATCAGGGAAACACTGGCCGATAAAGCGCTACCGATCGCGGTCTTCGTGGGAGCAGGCAATCAGCAACTTTATCTCGAGGTGCTCAAAACCGGCGTGAGCGAGATTTTTATGCGCCCGTTCAACCCAGAGCGTTTTCTGGCTTATCTGTCAGACTTATCGCCAGACGGCAACGCAAGATCTTGCGCGGAAAGAGCCTCCGACACCTCGCTTACTTATGCGGAAATCACGATGCAACTCGATACCATGCGCGTCGAGTGTAACGGCGTGGACGTCCAACTCAGTCCGATCGAATTTCGCCTTCTTCAGCATTTTCTACAGAAACCAGGCTACGTCTTCAGCCGCGACGCCCTCATCGCGGCTGCATGGCCGCAAGGTACGTTTGTGGAGCCCCGCACCGTCGACGTTCATGTCGGGCGCCTTCGGCGGGGCATCAGAGGCGTGCTAGGTCGCGATATTATCCGCACGGTGCGGGCTAGCGGTTATGCACTCGATGAGCGTCGGAATGTAGAACGGGCATCGTGAGCACCGAGTGTCAAGCGGGGAAACTCCGCTGAGCTTCAATGTGACATTCCGCGTGCAGTGCTTATTAAGCTTCACGCTTTCGAAAAATTGTCGTCACAGAACCTTCAAGCAATATTACCGAAACGATCGTTGTTCGCAGACCCATTCCACGGCAATAAAATAGCATCGCGTCGCCAATGAGATGCGATGTGCCACAGTAGATGTCCATTTTCTGCTGTGTCGCTGCTCCGCTACGAACAAATTGGATACTCCCATGAGCGATGATCGTCATTCGCCCACCGCTTCGGCTGTGTCGCGATCCCACCGCAATACACTCAGCGTGATCGTTTCCGCCGATCAAAATCTTGCTGCGGCCGAGCAGGAGGGAGTCATGGCGCTTTACGCGGACCCGGATAAGGATCGCTCCGTCCTGTTGCGCACGGTGCGTCAGAAGAGACAAGCGACTGACTTCGTTCGCTGCTCTTATCTTGGCCTCGACAATCATCCGCTCATCCTCGAAGGCGCCATAGAGGCGGTTCAACAATGCAAGGCGCTCCATTGGTCCTGCGCGAGAACGAGGCTTAGTTTCAGCCTGCTAGGCGAACTGGAAGAAGCGCTCTCTGACTTGTTCGCGGCACGGGTCATAACCTACACGACCGTCCTCGCCGCCAATATGGGAGCCCTGCCACTCCTCGCCTCGGGATACCTCACTGAGAAGAAAAGGCCAGCGGTCGTTTTCGACCGGTTGGCGCATGCGACGCTTGCGTTTCACAAACCGGTGGTCGCCAATGAAACACCGATCGAAACGATTGCTCACAATGATCTAAATGCACTCGAGGATATTTGCCGACGCAACGATCGCGTAGCCTATGTATGCGATGGCGTCTATTCCATGGGCGGCAGCGCACCGATTGCCGACCTCCTGACACTCCAGGATCGGTACGGCCTGTTTCTCTATATCGACGATGCCCATGGCATTTCCTTATTCGGGAAGTCTGGAGAGGGCTTTGTACGATCCCAGGTCGGCGCAGCCCTTGGCGAACGCACAATCATTGCGGCATCACTCGGCAAAGGCTTTGGAGCGTCGGGCGGCTTGCTAATGCTCGGTACTCCTCGGCAAGAAGAATTGTTCCGTCGCTTTTCGATTGCCTATGCCTTTTCCGCGTCGCTTAATCTAGCTGCAATCGGCGCTGCTATGGCGTCTCAGGCGCTGCACCGCACCGATGAGCTCAAATTACGCCAAGACACGCTTATGGATCGGTTAGCTGTTTTCGATAGGTTGGTTGCCAGCGAGCAAGCCGGCTCAAAGCTTCCAATCCGCACCATAGAGTTCGGCGACGAAAGACAATCCATTCGTGCCGCGGCCCATATCCTCAACAAAGGTTACTACACCTCTGCGATCTTCTTTCCCACGGTCGCAAAGGGCAAGGCTGGCTTGCGGGTCTGCCCTACCGCCAGGCACGGCATTCGGGAAATTGAAGGGTTGGGACGTGCGATCAACGAGGCGCTCGCCGAACGAGGAACAGATCCATGATCGGCCCAATCAGCATCATTCTGATTGAGGCCTGGGAAATTAGCCCCAACATCAAATCAAAGGCAGATGGGATCGAAATGCTGAAATATATCGCCCAAGCATACGTCACCTTACCCGATTCCGTTATATGGCTTGAGCAAATTTGCAGACACGCTGCCGAGCTATGCCCTTCCATAATTTCCAACGGACGAGAAAAATGGATCGAATGCGAGGAAGTACACCCAATTATCAGCACGACGGATTTTATTGCTGAGAGGACCCGCAGGCAAATTCGGCATGGCAACAGATCTGCAACCACCGACGGAGCCGACAGGTTTCTCAACTTCGGCGACGCTTGCGTCATCATACGGCCAACCAACGACGGTTTATTTGTTCGCATTTTCGCCCGAGACGTCGTCATTTTTTGCGGAATTCGAACACTTCTGGAAGGTAGTCTCTCGAAACTCGCGGCCATCTCCAATGAGGCAATCGAGTGGTTCCCTGCAGGTCTTGAACCGCTTCAGCTGCCGTCACATGGTAGGGAGCATTAGTCCAGAGATATCAGTCGCGGTTGGCAATTGGATTGGTGCCGTTGCGGCCCCTTATGCTGCTCGCGACCTCGCCACCTCGGTCGCGGGTACCAGCTGTATCAACTCCATCAACACCGCCGTCGCAATGTTGCGCGCGTAGCGCGCTGCCCGCCATCGAGCAGAAAATTTGAACCACGCAGACACCCGAGCGGGTCCGGCGCAGTGAGCAGATTGTCAGCAGATAAGAAAGATGGTGTTCAAAAACGCCTTAACACGAACCGGAAACACCGCCGCCCGAGAAGGCTTATTGATGGCGCTGAAGAACAGAATACATCCGAGCTTGCTTCTCATGCTGGTGCCGATCGCAGTGACAACGCTGACACTCGGTATCACTGGATGGCAGTGGCATGATTTGGCGATCAGCATGCCAGCGCGAATCGCCTATTGGTTTTTGCGAGTAGGTCCCCTTCCCAATATCCTTCTCGGACCTATCGCGTCACTTCTAACGGTTTCGGCATTGCCGCTGCATCGTCGCCGGCCGATCGCTTTTGCGAGCTTTCTTTGCTTTTCATGCGTGGCAGGCTTTTACGCCCTGCGGGAATATGCCCGTCTGGTTCCGTGGGTGGAGAATGGCGTCGTCATATGGAGCGAGGCGCTCACTTATCTCGACGCCTTCGCGGTTGCCGGGACCATTCTCGGATTTGGTATTGTGGCAATGTCCGCGCGCATGTCCATCGTCGTTTCTGATCCGATCAAGCGCGCGAAGCGCGGCATTTTCGGCGATGCCGATTGGCTGCCCATGCCGGAAATGGCTAAGCTCTTCCCCTCGGACGGAGAGATCGTTATCGGTGAGCGCTACCGCGTCGACCGTGATCGCGTGCATAAGTTGCCCTTTGATCCCAATGATCACGAGACTTGGGGGCAAGGTGGCGAGGCGCCACTCATGACCTTCAATCAGAATTTCGATTCCACCCATATGTTGTTCTTCGCAGGCTCCGGCGGCTTCAAGACAACCAGCAATGTCATTCCAACAGCGCTGCGCTACAAGGGGCCGCTGATCTGTCTCGATCCATCAACTGAGGTCGCGCCGATGGTTCTCGAACATCGCGCCCACGCGCTCGGTCGCGAAGTCATGGTACTCGACCCGACCAATCCAGGCATGGGCTTCAACGCTCTTGATGGGATCGAGAGATCAATGCGTAAGGAAGAGGACATCGTTGGGATTGCCCATATGCTTTTGTCGGAAAGCCTACGCTTCGACACCTCGACTGGCTCCTATTTCCAGAACCAGGCGCACAATCTGTTAACTGGGCTTCTGGCGCATGTGATGCTATCGCCCGATTACGCCGGCCGCCGCAACCTGCGTAGCCTGCGCCTGATCGTTTCCGAGCCGGAACCGTCGGTGCTTGCCATGCTACGCGACATCCAGGAAAATTCCGCGTCGGCCTTTATCCGCGAAACGCTCGGTGTCTTCACCAATATGACTGAGCAGACCTTCTCCGGCGTATATTCGACCGCATCCAAGGATACGCAATGGCTGTCGCTCGACAATTATGCCGCCCTAGTTTGTGGTAATACGTTCAAATCGAGCGACATCGCTTCTGGACGGAAGGACGTCTTCCTCAATATCCCCGCTTCGATCCTGCGCTCCTATCCGGGCATTGGCCGGGTGATCGTCGGTTCGCTGATCAATGCCATGGTTCGGGCCGACGGCGACTTCCGCCACCGAGCGCTCTTAATGCTCGACGAGGTCGATCTACTGGGTTATATGCGCATTCTTGAAGAAGCGCGCGACCGCGGGCGCAAGTACGGCATCACACTGATGCTGATGTACCAATCCGTCGGCCAGCTCGAGCGTCATTTCGGAAAGGATGGAGCGACCTCCTGGATCGAAGGATGCGCTTTCACATCCTACGCCGCAATCAAGGCGCTCGATACAGCACGAAATGTCTCCGCCCTATGTGGAGACATGACGGTCGAAGTCCGGGGACGTTCGCGCAATCTCGGCTGGAGCAATTCCAATAGCAGCGCCCGCCAATCCGAAAGCCTCAGTTTCCAGCGCCGACCGCTGATCATGCCGCACGAAATCACCCAGTCGATGCGCAAAGACGAACAGATCATCATTGTCCAGGGCCACAGTCCAATTCGCTGCGGGCGAGCAATCTATTTCCGACGCAAGGAGATGGATCAGGCGGCAAAGCTCAACCGCTTTTTGAAATTCTAGGCTTTGGCGTTGACCGCGAAGGCAATAACGAATTCCGATAGCCAGCGGTGATAGAGCGTGACCTGGCGTTAATTTCTCCGTTGTGCGATCTGTTCGACAAGGTCACATGCGGAAGCTGGTTTTCCGCTTTCACGCGTGTCTAGTTGACAAACGCGTAGCAACTATCATTTTTCACGGCTTGCTCTATATGGATTTTTTCAGCACCTCCTAATGCCGCCATTCTGGTGATCGTGAATGAGTGGAAAGACAACAAGCCAGCCGACAACGAGTTAAGTGATTCTGCGCGGGAATTAAATGCGGGTCCTACATTTCTTCAAGACGTATTGGCCAGATACCTTCGGAGGCGTCGAGCGGACGATTCACGCGATTATCAGTGGCGCCGCCACAAAGGGTATAGAATCCGAGGTCCTATCGCTGAGCAAAATTCCAACAGAAAATACAGCCAGATTTCATGGGTACATGGCTTATAAATCGAAACTTGATTTTGAGTTTGCATCAACTGGATTCTCGCGCGACGTCTTCAGAAGGTTTCGCGAGCTGTCAAATATGGCTGATATTGTTCACTACCATTTTCCTTGGCCACTGATGGACGCAGTTCATCTCGTTCATCCTCCCCATAAGCCGACCGTTGTTACCTACCACTCGGATATCGTGAAGCAAAAGTTTCTACTGAAACTGTACAGGCCGCTAATGCACCGCTTCCTCGACAGTGTCGACACAATCGTAGCTACGTCTCCAAACTATCTTGAAACCAGCGACGTATTACAGCGATACAAAGCAAAGACAGTCGTCATTCCATTAGGGCTTGACGAAGCGGAATATCCCAGGGCAGAGGAAGACACGAAGACGCGCTGGCGCGAGTGTCTACCTCGGCCTTTCTTTCTTTTTGTCGGTGTTCTGCGCTACTATAAGGGCGTTCATATTCTTCTGGAGGCCGCGAAGCGGACTGATCTGGATATTGTTATCGTTGGAGACGGTCCGATGGATCGTTCGTTGCAAAAATATGCGAAGGCCAACAATCTGGCAAACGTGTACTTTCTTGGCGCGTTGCCGGACATAGACAAATCAGCCCTCTTCGAACTGTGTACCGGCTTCGTATTCCCTTCCCATTTGCGATCGGAGGCCTTTGGCCTTTCCCTGATCGAGGCTGCCATGTTCGGCAAACCTATGGTTTCCTGCGAGATCGGAACCGGAACAAGTTTCGTCAACATCGAAGGAAAGACGGGGGTCGTCATCCCCCCCAACGACGCGGAAGCCTTGGCAACGGCAATGAATGGCATCGCCAATGACCGCATACGTTCAGCCAACCAAGGCAGCGCGGCACGGGCGCGCTACCAGGAAAATTTCACCGCAGAGCGCATGGGGAACGCCTATGCGGAGCTTTATCGGGACCTGTTGGCACGGCCATAGGCCTATTCTTCGCAAAAATTCGTATGGCAATGCCTCATTTCGAAGGTCTGCTTTTCAATAATTTGAGATATTCTCTCCCACAGTTTTGAGTGCTGTAACGATCTATCGTCTGCTTGGCAGCGATAACAAACTGTTCGCGTTTTTCAGCGTTGCTTGCGCAGTCTCTAAGGGCTTCCGCCGCCGAACCTATATCCGGCTCGAACCAAATTTGATCCTGATAAAACGGATAATCCCCAAATAGCACGGGGAGCGTTTCGCCGCTCACGAGCCAGCTATTCGTGCCGTTCATAAAATCCATATTGCCAGAATATGCGGACGCCACGACCGGAATTCCTAGGGCCATCGCCTCCGCCATAAGACGTCCAAAGCCTTCCGCCCGATGCAGTGATAAGACCACATCACAACATTGCAGCAGTTCGTAATATTCGAGGCGATCTATGACGGTGTTGCGGATGATAATGCGTCGATCCTGCGAGGCCTTGCGCATGCATTCGCGCCAAAGCGAATCATCGTGCACATTCATTGCCTTGACAATCAGCCGCGCCTTGTGGTGCGTTTCACGCGGGAAAGCCGCTTGAAAAGCAAGGATAGCGCCCAAGGGATTTTTGCGTGAGATAGAGGAGGCGCCATCGAAACTGGTGAAGACGACGAAGCTGTCGTCTTCCAGGCCAACGTTTGATCGCGAAACTCTAGGAAGCTCAGGCACCATCACGGGCAGCGGCACCTTGATGACGGGCTTGTCCGTCGCGCCTCGAAATGCACGAGCTGAATGTTCCGAGTGGCACCAGATCTCGTCGATCAATTCCATTGCCATTCTGGCAGGCGGCGGAAATCGTTCCAGCTCCCATTGCCAGAAACCGATTTTTCGTCGAGCGGAAAAGGCGCTAGGGCCAACCTTGTTTAACAACGTTAAAGTATCGAAGGCCGGCATGACATAGATCATCACGTCACCGTCGAAAGTAGCAACATCCACTTCGACGGACGGTTCGTCGATCGCTTGGCGCGCCATAATCGTCCAAGGTGCGTTGATGACAGTCGGCTTTATTTGCACATCGTTTAATGATGCTCGAAGTAGCCGTATGTCCTCGCCCAGCCCGAACTCTCCCCTTGGATATCCAACGAGCGATACCCCGGAGGCAGAGGCGTTGGTGACGACATGTGTGGCGGTTTCTTCGCGCACTTCCGGTAAGGTCTCAACTGCGGGAGCAACTGGAACCGTAATACCGGCGACAACCTCACCGGTATCAGTGAAATATTCAGCTTGACCGAATGTGGTCCACCACTCCCAAAAGGCCGCACGCCCCTCCAGAGATTGGAGGTCGAACGTCGCGCGAAGATCGGGTCGGTTACGATAGACTAAGGCCATCAAAGGTGTTGGTTCACCATCGACTTTGGCACAGCGCAAATAGTTAAAGTGAATGCTGTCTAGAAGTTGCCGGATCGATTCCGCGTTTGACGCTATGATCCGCTTGAGCTGCACAAGGGACTTAAACCGAACTACATCGTAGTAGCCATTCTCAATGCCAGGGTCGGAAGGAAGGCTGGATAGCAAAGCGGAAAGCTGCTCAACCTCAATGCAATTACCATTCCCAAGGTATTCGCCTTGGCCATTTTCAAACCACCACTCCCAAAAGGCCGCACGCCCCTCCAGAGATTGGAGGTCGAACGTCGCGCGAAGATCGGGTCGGTTGCGGTAGACTAAGGCCATCAGAGGTGTTGGTTCACCAGCGACTTTGGCGCAGCGCAAATAATTAAAGTGAATGCTGTTTAGAAGTTGCCAGACCGATTCCGCGTTTGACGCTGTGATCTGCTTGAGCTGCACAAGGGACTTAAAGCGAACCACATCGTAGTTGCTACCCTCAATGCCAGAGTCGGAAGGAAGGCTGGATAGCAAAACAGAAAGTTGCTCCAACACAATCCAACTGCCATTCTCAAAGTATTCGCCTTGGCCAATTTCAAACCACCAGCCCCAGAAATCGGCGAAACCGTTTGTCGTATTGAGCTCAAACGCTGCTTCCAGATCTGTCCGACTTTTATAGATCAGAGATAGTATTGGTGGAAAATCTGAATTTAAGCTCTCAGGGTTGCGCAGGCTTGAGAAATATAATCTCTCAAAAAATGGCCTAACTTCTGAAGTGTTTTTAGAGACATCTATCTTTTGCAAGGCAGCATAAGAAACGCATTGCATTTCCAACCGAGATAGCGGCGACGCGCCAAAATATTTGGTCAATATTTCAAGGTATTGCTTATCTTTCACCGCCTCAAAAATCGAATTAAACTCGTGCTTCCCTTCGGTGAGCCACCAAACCCAAAAGTTCAAAAGGGACGCCTTGTCACCAGGAAAGGAAGCGCGCAGATCATCCCGATTGCGAAGTATCAACCGGAGAAGGGGAGTCAGCCCTACTTGGTTTTCTTGAAATGCGCTGTCTAAGTGCTGCAAATGTAGATCAGCGGCAATTTTGTTGTTCAGAATCTTCCGTATGCCAGGAAACTCTTGGTATCCGTTGCTGAGCCACCAAAACACCAAGGCATCAGCGCCGGCGTCCGTATCAATGTCATAGAGCCGCTGAAAATGGGGGCCGCAAGCAATCCATGTCGAGACCAGACCTGTGGGCAAATCATAGCCAAAGGTCGATAAACAACGATACGACATCGCGAGTAAGCTGGCAGGCTCTGTCTCATTCATTCGGGCACACATTTCAATTAACTATTTGCGGAAGAATTGGCGTTCGCATGGCGCCAAATCAAGTCATTTTTTAGATTGTCCTAAATGATGGGTTATAATCGATGAGTCGTAATTGGTATAGGAATCAAGCAGATATTCCCAGTGCAACGCTGTGGGAATATTTGCCGGATTGTTGCGCACCAAATCTCTCTTTATGTATGGATATCTTTCGGAGCGGATCAAATGATCCCAATAATAGTGGGTAGGGTTGTAGGTGTCGGCATCCCGCTCGGAATTTTTCAGACGCTGCAAAAATTCAGCAATCGCCGGCTCATCGCTATCGTGGGCAAGCTGATCAATTACACCGCTTCGCCGAGATTCCGCATCCTGACATGAAAACTGTGCGCCCAATCGGAGCCCAGAGCTCTGCATCTTTTGGCTAAATCCGATCTCACCTAAGCGTACCACCCATTGTTTACCGTTCACGTATGGATATCGCCTCCAGAATGCCCTGAAAGCCTTAGAGTCAATCGCGGACTTGTGCACTAACAAGAAGTACGACTGCAGATGATAGGTAATCTCTCGACTGTCTGTCATCGCCCAGATGTCAAATACACTAGGGTCGAAATTATTAATATATTTCGCTAATGGAAAAAGAGGGCCATAAACGCTGTCATTGGCAAGAATTAGACTTTGAACCTTATTAAGGTTGCCTATTGCACGTACGCCTTCTGAATATGCGCCGAAGTCATATCCAATGTTTCGTCGAAGTAGTATTTCGCGACAGACGTTTTGAATCAAGCTTACATCGTGTTCATCAAGCCGCGGGCTATTGCTAACAAATGTCAGCCTGAAACCTAGCTGCGAAATCGCATTTAGGTGAAATTTGACGAACTCATCAATTTTGCCGCTTTCATCGTAATGTACGTAAATTGCGTGCTTATTGCTTTGACTGTTAGGGTCTCTTCCGCGCCATCGCCGTCTGATCGTCGGCAAAAACCTCGAAATGTAACCTGTGACGCTAACGACGCCGAGTTCTAATCGTTTCCGGTACGCTGACAAAGACTTACCCCATGAGCGGTTCATTCGAAATTGTCCCAACGCTGTCGCAATGACTCGCGTTCGTTCAATTTTCTTTGTTGAACGCCCCCATCAATGCGGTCCTAAATCTCGAGGTCCCGCAATCATCAGCAACTTTTTGAAGAGCTTCGGCCCTAACGCTGCTCCATAGCAATTCGTCGTTGTAGATGCGCAGCACGCCAGCAGCGAACGCCTCAGGATCGGCGCCAGATAAAATGGCGACATTCTCTTTCCAACCCAACTGCTGGACAATTAATGGAGTCGCAACGCAAGGAAGGCCAAACGACGCTGCGGCGTGAACCTTATGGGGAATGCCTGCCGCAAAACGTGTTGGAGCTATAAATACTCGAGCTTGATCATAGAGAGACCTGAGATCTTGCTGTATTCCTAGGAGATCAACGTTGCGAGAGCCGAGGGACTGTACCGATGGCGCGTCGTTTTTGCCCACGACCTTCAGTCTTATATCCGGATTGATAGCCGTGATGCGGGGAAGAACCTCAGACACAAACCATACAAGACTATCGACGTTTGGCGAACCTTCGCCGTCAAGTCGACCTACGAAAAGCAGGTCGTGCCTGGTATCCCAAGGGGCAGGCGTGGGCTGTACATCGAGCAGATGGCCTAAAACTGAGACATTGCTAGATTTGTAATCGCGGAAATACGAAGCCTCTTCCTCGGAGACTGCAATAACGTGATCTGCGAATGCGGTAAGAGACAACTCGCTTTCGAGTAGCTGCGCAGCCTCAGTCTCCGTAATATCCTCTCCCGCGACGGTTCGCCTTAGAATTTCGCGTGCGGAAAACATGGCTTCGGCGTCATAAATTAGCTTAGCCTTTCCGAACAAGGCCCGGTTCTTCGATAGCAGACCAGCGATAATTTGCATGTTGGTGGGTCGACTGACCACGACGAAATCATAGATATTCAAGCGAGAGCGTAGGAATTCTTCAATGCCAGCAACACCCAAGCCAAGCATCACCTCAACACTCGAAGGTAACGTCGCGTAAACCTTGTCCCAATCGTCATCTGGTACGAGCAGGGGATAAAAACTTACCGCAAAGCCTTCTTGGTCCAAAGTTCGTATAATTTCAGCACATCGCGGGTAGCCAGCACCATGGGACTCGTGAGGCACCATTTCATCGATGACCAATACGTTTTGCTTTTGCCTTGGTATAATACGGGCGCCTAGCGCATTTGCAGGCGCTGATGGATAGTGAGTCCTCAGACGCGGCCAGTGCCGCCTGCAAAAAATCTGCTGATTCTTAATTTGTTGTGAGAACGCCCATTCGCTCTGGCCGGCGCTACCAAACTCATAGTGGTCGATGATGGCCTTGGGTTCATACACGACACGATACCCGGCATCTTGAAGCCGTAGGCACAAATCTGTTTCCTCGTAGTAGGCGGGAGCAAAAACCTCGGCAAAACCTCCTAGCATGCACCAGACATCTCTACGGACCAACAGGAACGCCCCAGAACAATAGTCAACATCGCGCTGAAACCGGAATTCAGGATCGTTTGGATTCCGGCCTCTGCCGTATCCGAGGCAAGTCCCGTCCTGCCAAACAATGGAACCAGCTTCCTGCAGGTTACCGTCGAGAAGTACGATCGGGCCTCCTACAGCCCCAATCGTCGCATCCGCCTCGAGGGTAGTTACAGCAGCTTCAAGCGATCCAGCCCTGATGATTGCATCATTGTTAAGAAGTAAAATATGCCTTCCGTTGGCAAACTCTACCCCTTGATTTACAGCTAGGAGAAATCCGAGGTTTTCAGAGTTCTTGATGATATGAGCGCCCTGCAGCCGGCCAAGCAGCTCATCAGTCTCATCTGTCGATGCGTTGTCAACAAGGATGAGCTCGAACGGAACTGTGATGTTTTGTTCTAGGCCGCGAAGGCAGGCATAGGTCAGTTCGGCTTGATTCCAGGTGACTACAACGATGGATACACACGCGTCTGCAATGATAGGCATTTTTATCAAGGCATCGGAATTGAGAAACTCAGTGAGTTCATCCTTAAGCTTCCGCCGGAAAATCGTCTTATGGTCTTCCATCGTTATCCTTGTCCGCTTGCCAACTGCTTTGTTAGCGTCGACGTTTTTTCAGAAACCATCATTTTCAATGCGTCTCGTGATCCCACCTGTACGGTGCCAGGCATTTCGTTGAAATACCTGGAGTCTGCGATTTTCACCCATTTGTACCCAGCGCATTCCACGCTGAAGTAAAAAAGGCGTTCAATAGCGTGGGCAATTGTCTCGTCTTTCTGCCCTTCTTCCGGAGCAAAATCCTCAGCAGCGAGATTGAGGTCAATTAACGGCTTGAGCGCTGATGTCCGCGCCCAGAACATCGATCCGGATGGAAAATCTAGCACATGATTGGTCATGAGCTCGATACCGAGACATCGAGCGACGTCTCTCGTTATCTCATAATTTCCGCTCCAACCAAGCCATTTCCGAATCGGTCCGTGATGCTGAGGACCAATCATTCCAATCTCGGGTGCCACTGCAAAAAGCTCCAGAATGCTTTTTACAATTTCAGGCGAGCCTAGAAGATGATGCAACAGGAAACCACGCCACTTCTTCAAGTCTTCATGATGCGTGGAGGCTTTGGAGTGGATACAAACTACAAAATCGTATTCTGAATTTATGGCTGAGAGCAGCGCCAGCTTCGGGGCAATATCCCGTCCACGGTTAGGCACAACAATCACCTTAAGGCGTCCAACTTTCCGCGAAGAGAATACAGCAAGAATCGCATCTCGTTTCGGTACTGAGTCTGTTGAAATATATAGATCAAAAGGACATGGGATGTTTTCAAAATATTGAGAAAATTCTGCAGCCATCTCTGGATAGTATAGATGGCACACAACAGCTATACGCCCGATGGATATATTGTCTATCGGGTAGTCAAAGGGTACTGAGAGACTGAAATCGTCGACATGGGGTACCGTAAGATTACTATGTCCCTTATACTCGTCAAATGTTACGCCGCGCCGCGCAAGGTGCGTGTGCAATGTTGACATCTTGCTTTTCGGATATGTTGCCATGTTCTGCCACGAAGCTTAATTCCACGGTCGCTCAGAAAGATTCCGCTCGACCAACTCCATCGCTAAAGAGCCGTACCAACCAATTCCAATAGCTGTTTCGTCGGGCCGGGTTGGAGGTGTAGCCGTCGCATTTTCTGAGTGAGCTGTTCTCTAGCACTCGAGCTTATCGCAGTAGCAATGGCGTTTTGCAAGGCCGCAGGTGTTAGGGTATCGACGTAAACCGGCAGATCACCGAATGTTTCTCTGGACCATGGGTGATCGTTGAGCACCATCGGGCTTCCGGCCAATGCCGCCTCTAAAGCTGAGAAACCAGGATAGTCATCCCCGAGCTCAAGGTAAACCGCGCAGCTTTGCATGGCAGAACGCAGGATCTCCGATGCCGGTTGCATGTAAGGTAGGAAACGAACGTTTTCGCCTGCGGCAGCGCGGCATTTGTCATAATAATGCTTGTCAGCATAACCGCCCACGAAGACAAGTGGCGTGTCGATGTCCCTTAGCGCAGTGATCACCTCCAATTGCCGCTTATGTTCAGCAATCTGGCCCACCCACAAGATATACTGGTCAAGACCGTAGGCGGATTGGAATAGTCGTTCCTCAGCAGGTTTTCCAAAACCGGGGGCGATACCAGCAGGTACCAGAGCAATCTTAGCAGCGGATACCACAAAATTTCTCTGGCACAGCTCCTTCTCCGCATTTGTCCGCAGGATAACTAGATCGGCAAGATCCAGATGGCGTTGGACAACCTCGTGTGCGCTATGCTGCTGGTCAAAAAAATTGAAGTTAGGTATGAGGACAATCGGTTTGCCAGCCGTCTTTATCTCAGTCAGCAACCGTTCCCCGCCACCATGCGCCGAGAAGTGGATAACTGCATCATAGGCGCTAAGGCGTCGCGAATTCGGACCGTAGAGATCTGCCCGCCCACCTACGTCATTGATGTAATCGGCTAATTGATGCAGCTCCGTCTCACCCCCTCCGGGGGCAAGGAAGGCCTGATGATAGGTGGTTAACAAGAACCGCAAAACGGACATTCCTCTACACTATACGTACGATTCGGAACTTACTGCTTTATTGTCGACTGTGCTAGTACCGTGTGGCGTTGAGAAGCCGTTGCTTTATTTATGGTGAAGCAGGTAGGCGGCTGACGTTCCCTCAGATAAAGAGTACGTGCAATGAAATTGGTGTAGCGGCAAAAGGCTCGCTGCACGGTATGAACGTCGTTGAGGCTGAAAGAAGCGTGATGACAGACCTTGATAGAGATACTCTGACGGGTTCAACTGCAGATGATCATGGACTTCAATGGACATCGGTGCGCCGGGATCTCGCCAGGCGAAATGATCGCTTGGTCTCGATTATAATGTGTGTCTACGGACAAATAGATCTGACAGACACCTGCCTCACATCAATATTTCGACACGAGGCAGGAGAGGATTTCGAACTCATCATCGTTGACAACGGAAACGATTCCGAAACGAGGCGACGCCTCGAGCAATGGGCGGCGCGACACACAGCGATAAAATTAATTCACAATGCTACAAACTTAAATTTCGCGCTCGGTAACAATATTGGTTTCGCCGCATCGCGTGGGTCGCGGGTCGTATTCCTTAACAACGATACTGAAGTCTGTCCCGAGTGGTTGCGGTCTCTGACACGGCCCTTGAGCAACCAGAACGTGAAGGGCGTACAACCCAAGCTTATTTATCCCGATGGTTCAATTCAGGCCATCGGAATCGTGTTCTCTGATCGCACTCCGATGGGTTATCCAATTTATACCGGTAAGCCAGGAGACTATAAGCCGTCACAAAAGCCAAAACGATTCCGCGCGCTAACGGCTGCATGTGTCGCGTTTCGCGCGAGCGATTTTGCATCCGTTGAGGGATTTGACACGACATTTGTCAACGGTCAGGAAGATGTTGACCTATGTTTGCGTCTCGGAGGCGGCGGACACTTGTTTGCCTATTCACCGGAGGTCACGATAATCCACCATGAAAGCAAAACAGTTGGCCGCCGCGATCACATTGAATACAACCGGCAGATTTTCTCCGAAAGATGGAAGAACGCCGATCTAGCAGACGACCTCATGCATTATTCCGAGGATGGAATTGAAGTAGGCGAATATGTCCCGGATTATGCTCCATGGATAGACACAGGGTACGCGGTCTGGCGACCACGCGAAGTGGGTGGGCGAGAGACAGCCAGGAATTACGCTGAGCGTTTGCCTGCGGATACAACGATTGCCATCAAAATCGGTTGCCCAAACAGCACTCTCAAAGATCATTGGGGCGACTACCACTTCGCCGTAGCATTGGCTGCCGCATTCCTTCGTAAGGGTTTGCGCGCGCGGATAGATTTCCTAGACAGCTGGCAAGCCAACGCAATGCCAAACGACATCAATCTTGTCTTGCGTGGTATTTCCCAGTTCCAGGCTGACGCCGATGCCGTGAACCTCATTTGGGTGATCAGTCATCCGGATAAAATCTCAACCGACGAGCTTTTGCAATTCGACCGCGTTTTTGCTGCTTCGAACATTTGGTCTCCCCATGACGATCCTTCCAGACCTGTTGAGATTGAACCCCTTCTGCAATGCACAGATATTTGCCGGTTTTACCCTAGGGAGAAGGATGGTAGCGTCGCATTCCCCCGCCTGTATGTTGCCAATTCCAGACTGGTGGAGAGAGCTGTCGTAAAACAAGCTATTGAGGACGACATCGCTCTCGACATCTTCGGTGAGATGTGGGACGGAATTGCACCCGAACGCTGGATTAGGGGGATCAAAATCGACAATGTAGATCTTCCGCGATACTATTCAAACGCCGAAATTGTACTGAACGATCACTGGGATGCCATGCGAAAAGAGGGGTTTATTTCCAACCGCATCTTTGATGCGCTGGCTTGTGGGGGCAATGTGGTGACCGACGACGTGGGGGGAATGCCGTTGGAACTCGCACGGTTTTGTACTATGTTTTCTTCCGCTAAGCCGCTTGGGGAGGCTATCGAGGAAGCTCGCCAAGAAAACCGGCGACATTCGGGCAGATCTTCCGTTGTTGCGCACTATATTCATCAAAATCATAGCTTTGATGATAGAGCGGGCACCATCCTAAATGCGATGATTGAAGTAGTGGCCGAAAAGCGTGGTAGCGACCGCACCTGACGACGTCACAATGTTGATTTCTACCGAGGTCCAAACCGTTCCGCATATGAGCCAGATGGAACTCTCGATGGAAATATCCATCAATCCCGGGTCAGGTCTCCGTGCGACAGCCAAGAAACATTGGAAGCGTCGGCGTCACTGAAGGAGGTAGTCCGTCTTTCGGGCAACAAAAATCGTGCTACCATTAAACCCTGATCGCTCTGAAGGTGGTATGTTACAAGAGTGTTGATTTGCGCTGAGAACTGACCCGGGATTGGTGCCGAGAATTGACCCGCCGTTAGGTATGGTGTGTGTTGGTCGTCGTGGTCAAGTTCTTCCGCT
>JAAMEZ010000030.1 GCA_013322215.1 Martinezella rhizogenes | reverse complement strand
CGACATATCTGCCGACCTCCATCGGCAGATAGCTTGAATCAGAATCCAAGTGATTTGAAAAGCAATTCGATTCAATCAGTCAGGGAAACGCTCTAAGCTCCAAGGAAAGTGGTGATGCTACCGGAGTGACCAGACCCGTGGTGGCTCTCGCTACCGGTGTTCCATTCTTGTAGATATACCCGGCAAACAGGACCGCATACCCAAATACAACAGGACGATCGAATAGCCCAACTCGGTGAGAGCCTCAGCATCGACAGCACAAAATATGGCTTCTGAATCGATCAGAACGCCGTCACGGTCAAATATCACCAGCATTCCGGCCCTTCCTTCTCAGCGATGGCCCATTTGGATTGATCAGTTCTTGATGTCACCATGTGCGGAGACTTAACGGGGTGAGGCAAATTTAGCCAAGATGTCGAATTTCACGACGCTTTTGACCGGGATGTTAATTTGAGTAGACCCATCCAGTCGCGGCGAACCTATTGATGAACATGCCAGCCGATAGCGGATTGAAGTCATAATAAAAAGCGAAGTTGAGTGAAATGTGAATACAAACAAGCAGAGTGCCAACCTGGGCGGCGGCTTGGCCGTGCAACACCGCAGCTATATGGATAGCAAGGCGAGGTTTTTGACGGGCCAGCGAACCTCTGGATATAGCGCATCGCTATATTAGAAGATCCGATTTTAGCCAAGATCTGTGACAAGCAACGATAGCTGATCCCCGCTCTCCGAAATGAGCGAGCATCATTCCGGCCGGGGCGTCAGCCTGCATCACAGAAATTATGTCTAAAACGCGAGTGATGACGCCCCGATTGGTCAGATCGTCGATCGTCGCAAGGTCTTCACGCATGACCTGAAGCATTCGGCCGATATGAAGTAGCATATGGACGATCTTGCTGTCGCAGTTGCCAGCCTGATCGTACGGAAAATCTAAGAACATCCGTGCCCAGCTGTCGATCCAGATGAGACGCTCGCCTGCGCTCAGCCCCATAAAAGTTTGTAACACGTCATCGACTACCAGCATTCCTCGGCCTTCGAGCGTCAGATGCGTTATCTGTTTCCCTCGATCACATAACATGATCGGCATTCCTTTCACTAATCAACATCGAAGTCGCTTTCTCGGCACGCACCCTGCCGATCGCTGAAGAATCGAATCGCGAAAGTGGAAATCCAACGGAGCCTCAACCTGCGAGAACAGTCGCTATGCGTAATGCTTAGCCGTTTTGCGAAAAATACTATTATTGCCCCGAAATTGAAGGCACTTATTTACCATTATGACAGTTCCATGACACTCCACGCGGGGGCGACTTCATTGGCCGATATTCGCGCAATACTCTTTGACGCGTTGCATGATGCTGGCGTTATTTTTATCGCTGTGGGTCCCATGCTGGGACTGCCAGCTTACCTGGGTCATTGACATGCTGTCAGCTATTTCATCGCGCATCGGCACAAAACTGGCTTTACTCTCTGCGCTTGGCATTGTCATGGTCGCGATCATGCTTTCGATCGTACTATATGGCGGCCGGATGATCGGTGAGCGCTCCGCGCTTCTCAAGCAGCAACTCATCGTTTCGCGTAATCTTGTCGACGCGAAAGCATCTTTGCGCGGAATGCAGATTGGCGTTCGCGATCTGCGACTGGCTGCCTCTTCCGAAGATATCACTAATGCCGTCGACTACCTATCGGCCCGCCATCACTCGGTCGTCACGTTTCTGGACGAGGCCACGACAGAGGTGAAGTCACAGACCGATGCCGACCGGATCCAAACACTTAAAGCGCTTAGCGAGAGCTACTTCGAGCAGGCAGGCGACCTGGTAGACGTCTTGAAGGCGAAGCTGCAAAACGGAGACGCCGCTGCTGCCGTCCAGGGAAAAGAGGCCGAGATCCAGACCAAACTTAATGCGATGTCCGATAATGCCGCAAAACTATTTGACGAGGGTGTGAACGCTGCAAAAGGAGTCGCGGACCAGGCCGACAAAGATGCCAGCGCAACTGCAAGCCTCGTTCTTATTCTCAATCTTGGCGTCGGTTTGCTGGCGATTGCGACCCTGATCGTTTCGGCTCTCTACGGCTCCAAGGCCATCGCGCGCCCGATCAATGGCCTGACCGGCAGCATGGATAAACTGGCGGCGGGCCATCTCGATGCAGGCGTTCCCTATGTCGACCGCCGTGACGAAATTGGCGCGATGGCACGAGCCGTCGAGGTGTTCAAGCAAAATGGCATCAAGGTCCGCGATCTGAACGCCCAGGAGGCGGCGTTGCAGGCCAAGAGTGCCGACCTGCAGGTGAGCATCGCTGCTGTCGTCTCCGCAGCGGTCGCCGGCAACTTCACCAAGCGCATCACCAAAACCTATGGCAATCCGGATCTCGACCGGTTTGCAACCAGCGTCAACCAACTGGTTGCCTCGGTCGATGACAGCATCGCCGAGACCCGCCGGGTTGTCGCCGCCCTTGCCGAGGGAGACCTGACACAATCGATGCGGGGAGAGTTTCAAGGGGCTTTTGGCGAGCTGAAAGACAACGTCAATGCGACGATGGCCAACTTGCACGCGATCCTTGGCGAGGTATCCGGCGCCATTGAAACCATCAACAGCAACACGGGAGAGATGAGGGTAGCGTCCGACAGCTTGTCGAAGCGCACCGAGCAACAGGCGGCCTCGCTTGAAGAAACCTCCTCTGCCCTCGAGGAAATCACGGTTGCCGTGAAAAATTCCACCGAACGGGCCTTGGAAGCCAGCCATATGGTCGATGAAGCACGTAAGAGCACGGAGCAGTCAAGTTCGGTCGTCAGGCAAGCCGTTGCGGCGATGGGCAAGATCGAGCAGGCTTCGGGCGAGATCGGTCAGATCATCAATGTCATCGACGAAATCGCCTTCCAGACGAACCTGCTGGCCTTGAATGCCGGCGTCGAAGCCGCCCGGGCTGGCGATGCCGGCAAGGGCTTTGCCGTGGTCGCCCAAGAGGTCCGTGAACTGGCACAGCGATCGGCAAATGCCGCCAAGGACATCAAGGCGCTCATCAACCGCTCCAGTGACGAAGTTGACGCTGGCGTGAAGCTGGTGACAGTGACGGGTTCGGCCCTTGCCGAGATTGAAAGCCATGTGGTCAAGATAAACGAGCATGTGCATTCGATTTCGACAGCCGCGCGGGAGCAGTCGACCGGTCTTTCAGAAGTCAGTACCGCGGTGAACCAAATGGACCAGGCCACGCAGCAGAATGCCGCCATGGTGGAGGAGTCGACCGCTGCCACCAACGGCCTGGCCGATCAGGTTACGATGCTTCGCGATCTCATTGGCCGGTTCAAGCTTCAGCCTGCGATGGCGCCGCGGCTGGTCGTCGGCGCTGCAAAGCCCGTCGCATCACCGGCGCGTGCACTTGGCCGCAAGATTGCCAATAGTTTCTCCGGCAATGCGGCCGTCGCCGAAAAGGGCGATTGGGAAGAGTTTTGATGTATGATGGATTGCTAAGCCCTTCAACCTTCGCCAACACCCCTCTGTAGCTTCGGCCGTAAAGAGTGGAACAAGCCGGGAATCCCAGTCGTGATCGCAGAATTTCCAGGAATCTGAGCCGCGTCATCGACGCCGCTCGGCCGCTGCACTTATCTCAAAAGCTCGCGTCCGGAGCGCGCTGACAGCGCTTACTCCCTTCGGCGTGCTTGCTTGTTGATTGGCTTAAAATTGACCAATAGGGACTTCAATTCGATCTCGCGAACCCGCCGCGCCCCTTCGTCGGGGCTGACCCAGTCAAGTCGGCGCTGACCCTGTTCCTTGAAGTCCGCATTTATCTCCCTCACCTCTATTTGAAACATATCAACGACACAGGGGACGACTTTTCCGCCGTTCAGTTCCTTCAGATACGTGTAACGACCGACCGGCGTCTTTTTTACCTTACCGCGGACGCCAGCTTCTTCCCACGCTTCGATCGCCGCAGCCTCATGGGGCGCCTTGCCTTTCATTGGCCATCCCTTTGGGACAATCCATCGCCCACTCTCACGCGAGGTGATTAAAAGGATCTCGATCGCATGGCCATCATTGGCATAACGAAAGCAGAGCGCGCCATACTGGTTCCTGAATGCGTTCGCAAACAGCTTTTCGGGCGTAAGGGCGAGCTGTTTCAGCAAATGCTTCGAGTCAGGGAGTGTAGGCTTCTTGCTATCGTTCTTTGACGCCATGATCACTTAAAGTGTCAGATTTTCTCCGCAGCCTCAATCGCGGAAGCGATCTTGAGTTTAGCAACGAACGTAGGTTTCTGTGAAACGATGTCGGTTTTGGGCCCTCCTCATCGAAGCGCAACGGACGGGTGCTTCTTTTTGCCTGATCATTTCACCTCTCAAGCTCTAATCCTTTACTCAGCCTTTCAACGACTTCACTGATGTTGCAGACTTTACGCTGCATTGCATTTCTGGCAGAATTCATGCGTCCCAATCGGAAATGATTGGTCCCATCTTGTGAGCACATTCGGCCGGAAACGTACTACTTTCTTGTCACGCTCACTTTGCCCCGGAGGATCCCCCCGTCCGGGGCCTTTTCCGAAGCTGCGCATGTCCCGTTTGAGTGGCAGCCATGCAAGTCACCCGGTAGCTATCCGGACATTGCAGGCTTATGGAGGACCATTATGGCGCTTATCCTCGGCCTCGTTGCTCTGGCCGGCCACATCGCCCTTCTGCTCTGGGGCACGCGTATGGTCCAGACCGGCATTCAGCGCGCCTTTGGACCTGATCTTCGGTCTTTTCTGGGCCGCGCGCTTAGCAATCGCACCAAGGCGTTTTTTGCCGGGATCGGCGTCACTGCCATCCTGCAGAGCAGCACGGCAACCGGCCTGATGGCTTCCGGCTTCGCGGCTGGCGGCCTGGTGGATCTCGTGCCGGCGCTTGCCGTCATGCTGGGAGCCAATGTTGGCACGACCCTGATCGTCCAGGTGTTGTCTTTCAATGTCGCGGCGGCTTCCCCGGCGCTGATCCTGATCGGCGTGCTGATGTTCCGCCGAACCGGGAATTCACGCGTGCACGATCTTGGCCGGGTCATGATCGGGCTTGGCTTCATGCTTCTGGCGCTGCAGCAACTTCTCGACCTGATGACGCAGTATGAGGGATCGACGGCGCTTGCGTACGTCCTCGATGCGATTGCCGCGACGCCGGTGCTGAGCATGCTCCTTGCCGCCATTCTGACATGGGCAGCCCATTCCAGCGTTGCCGTCGTTCTGCTCATCATGTCTCTCGCGAGCAAGGGCCTTGTCGATGTCGACCAGGCTTTTGCGCTCGTTCTCGGCGCCAATCTCGGAACCGCGATCAATCCGCTCATCGAAGGGCAATCGGGGACCGATCTATCGGTGAAACGCCTGCCCATCGGCAATATGATGACACGCATTGTCGGCGTCGCCGCGCTGATCGACTTTCTCGAACCGGTCACGCGCCTGTCGGCGCTGGTGGATAGCGATAGCGCCCGCGCCGTCGCCAATTTTCATACCGCCTTCAATGTCGTTTTGGCCATGGTGTTCATGCCGCTATTGCGGCCCTATGCCGATCTCCTGACCAAATTGCTGCCGCGGAAGATTGACGAGGCCGATCCGACGCGTCCCCGGTATCTCGACCCGGCTGCCAAGGAGACGCCTGTCGTCGCGCTTGGCGCGGCAGCACGAGAGGCATTGAGATTGGTCGATGTCCTCTCCGAAATGCTCGCCGGCGCCAAGACTGCCCTATCGGATACGGATCGAAAGGCGCTGACGCAATTGCGGTCGCTGGACAATATCCTCGACAGTCTGAATGCGGCCGTAAAGACCTATCTCACCTCGATCGATCCCGATGAACTCGGCGAGGCCGACAGACGACGCTTGAACGAGATCCTGCTGTTCTCGATGAATATGGAACACGCCGGCGACGTTCTCGATCAGAACCTCTTGCCGCATCTGGCCAAACGTCTGCGCCGGGGTCTGAACTTCTCGAAGGAGGGCCAGCTTGAATTGGCGCGGCTGTTCGATCGATTGCAGACGAACCTGCGCACGACGGCGGCCTTGCTCATGACCCAAAACGAGAGCACCGCTCGCATGCTGGCGGAGGAGAAGGTTATCTTTCGCAAAGCGGAACGCGAGGGTACGGAGGCTCATTTCCAACGCCTGCGGCAAGGCGGGATCGAGACCGTCGAGACCAGTTCTCTTCACCTCGACCTGCTACGTGATCTCAAACAGATCAATTCCCATCTGGTCGCCGCTGCCGCCTATCCCGTTCTGGAGGAGCGCGGCGAACTCCTGCAAAGCCGGACTCCAGGCCCGGCTCCGCAGGCCGCAGCAACGGTGCAGGACTAATTTCTGGGCCGTCGAGCCAAAATGCAAAAGCCCATAGTTCGCGGTGACAGTTTTATGGCAAGACCAACAAATCCGACGCCTTAAAGCGGACAGTTACCCTCTCGCCGACGACCGGCGGTGTCCGCCGTGGGCTGTTGAACATGTCGAAGGAAATCGTGTTGCCGGCGACATTCATGCGCGTACGGATGACCGAGCCAAGAAAATGCACAGAAGAAACCTCACCCGTCAGCGCGGTGTCACCGGTGGCGAACTCTGCCAGCGAACCGGCTTCCGGACGCAGGGCAAGCGATACGGTATCGCCCGGCTTGTAGGCCGTGACCGACTGCTTCAGGGTGACGCCCTGATCGCCAATCATGATGCGATTGCTGTCCGGATCGATGACCTTGCCTTCGATCAGGTTCAGCGTACCGACGAACGATGCTACGAAGCGGGTGGCCGGGGTATTGTAGATTTCAAACGGCGTGCCGATCTGGTCGGCGCGGCCAGCATTCATGACGACGATACGGTCGGAGATCGACAGCGCCTCCTCCTGATCGTGTGTCACGAAGACTGTGGTGATGCCGAGCTGCTGTTGGATGGCACGGATTTCTTCGCGCAGCGATACGCGGATCTTCGCGTCGAGGGCCGAAAGCGGCTCGTCGAGCAGGAGCACCTGCGGCTTGACGGCGATGGCGCGGGCGAGCGCCACGCGCTGCTGTTGGCCGCCGGACATCTGGTATGGATAGCGGCCTGCGAGATGATCGAGCTTGATGAGAGCCAGCATCTCCTTGACGCGCTTGTCGATGTCGGGCTTCGCCATGCCGGCGACCTTAAGACCGAAGGCGACATTGTCGTGCACCGTCATGTTCGGAAACAATGCGTAGGCCTGGAAGACCATACCGATATTGCGCTGGTTCGGTTTCAGCGCCCGCTGGTCCTTGCCATTGATCGACAGGGTGCCGGCGGTCGGCGTTTCGAAACCTGCGATCATGCGCAGCACGGTCGTCTTGCCGCAACCCGATGGTCCGAGGAAGGAGACGAATTCTCCCTTCTCGATTTGGGCGGTGAATTCCTCGACGACGGATTGGCTTCCAAATGACTTCCAAAGGTTAATCAGGTCAAGGAAAGCCATTTGGAAAATGCGCCCGATATTTCGCTGCGATATTTCAGCAATTTCATTGTCACAAAACTGTCATGAGATGAACGCTTCGGTCAAGCGAGACCTCTTGTCCACCGGAATCAAGCTGGCTGCGAAAGTCTCGGATCGCCGAACCATTAGAACAAAGGCCAGCGCTGAAGCTCTGCATTTGTAATTAAGCGCGGTACCGCCTGCCCTTTCCATTGGCTCAGCGAGAATAAATCGTTGCTGCCGACCCAATGCTCAACGCTTTGCCGCCGCCTATAGGAGATCAGCCAGCGATCCTTTTAGCGTCCTTGTTAATTGCGCCACCCCCGACTACAAAGGACAGACGGGTTCCTGCATGGGGATGATGATCATGGACGTCGACAAAGCGATTGCGGTCGTTACCGCTGCCGGTATCGAACTGACGGACCGGCGCCGCACTAAGACAGACGATGGCTGGTCTCTCAGCTTCTCAAATGGCGCCGAGCTTGAAATAATCGACGGCGGCGGTGTGACGGTTTCCGGCAAGGGAGCCGAAACTGTTACTGACCTGCTCGATCTACCGATCAAATCTTAGCATCGGCCGAATCGTAGCGGCTCAGCACCTCATTGCGATGGCTCGTAGCCGTCAGTGAGCGTTTCGAGGAACGCGACGACGTCATCGATCTCGGCAGGAGAAAACGCTGGGTCTTCCCCTGCCTTGCGATCAAAGGGCGGGTCCATATTTATGTTCGCCTTCGCCGTCTCCGGCAAATCATCATATTTGTCCACGCTACCATCGGGCTTTCGCGGATACCAGCGCTCCGGATAAGTCTCCCGCTCGACATAGAAGCGTATGGCGTCCCGCAGAGAATGGATGCCGCCATTGTGGAAGAAGGTCTTGCGCAGAGCGACGTTTCGCAATGTCGGCGTGCGAAAGAGCCCGCAGTAGTCGTCACGGCCGATGAAATCCTTACGCAGGGGACCACACAAGCCGAGATCGTGGAAAGTCGGGTCCTTGTTGGCGGGAATATCGCGGTTACGGGGCACCCCGATGGCAATCAGACCATAGTCCGTGAATTGCGGCGGAGTGCCGTCATTCCCACGCTGGCTCACATGGCAGGACGCGCAATTTCCCTTTTCAGGCGCATTGAACAATTTAAGGCCTTTTGCCTCTTGTGGCGTGAACTCAGCCTTGCCGGCCAGCACCGCGTCATATTTGCTCGAGTATGGATAGAAGGTCTGATAATCCTGCTGAAAGACCTCCAGCGCCTTCAGCGCCGTGCGATAGGCGATCGCCGGGTCAGTGTCGGCTTTCGGCCCGGCAATATCGGCGAGGGTCTTACCGTAGCCGGCCCTGAGCACATGGCGGCCAACCTCAGCCTCGCTTTTGTTACCCATCTCGAAATCGGAAAACAATGGGATCTTGGCTTGCTCGCGGCCGCGATCAACCCGACCGTCCCAGGTCAGTCCGCCAGTCGGCCCGTTGTCTACGCTTTCGTCTGCCTCATCCTCGGATTCGAAAAAGTGCTCAGTGAAGGGCGGGACGACCTGCAGATATTTGAGCGAGGGCACTGCCCGCAATCCGGACTGATGCAGGTCGCCGCCACCAAGCTGTACCGCCCGATCATTGGCCGGTCCAAAGGCGTGACCGGGATCATGACAGGAGGAGCAGCCCATCTTGCCCGATGCCGACAGCGATGGATCGAAGAACAGGGCTTTGCCGAGCGCTGCCAGAGCTGATGTCTGTCGTCGCACCTCGATGCGCGATAAAGCATGGCCTGTGTGGACCGATGTCATCAGCAAAAGCAATGTAGCACCCGCCCCAGCTCCGACCCCGAGCCATCGCTTTTGACGTGGTTCCGATTGTATTGCTATGGCCGAGCCCTCTCACTGCGACGTCGTATCGCATTTAGAGACTATCGTTAGCCGGATTTTAGAACCATTTCAATTAACGCTTGCGTTGCCTATTCGCCCGGATAAGCTGCCCTATCGAGGTGGAGGCGCATCCACTGAAGTCTGGGGAGGAAAGTCCAAATGAAGTCGATCACTGCTACGGCCATATGTGCTTTAAGTCTTTCGGTGGCTGCCTTTGGCCCTGCCATTGCCGGCGGCTCCGCCGCTGAGATGGAGGCCAGCAGGAAGGCTGGCAGTGACCTGAAGCTGATCGACACTGTGGTAGTAATCTATGCGGAAAACCGCAGTTTCGACAATCTCTACGGTGGCTTCCCCGGCGCCAATGGAGTCTCGAAGGCATCGACAGCCGCGCGCATCCAACGCGACCGCGACGGCAAACCTTTTAAGGAGTTGCCGCCGGTCTGGGACGGCCTTACCGCCAAGGGCGTGACACCGCCGGTAACCCAGGCACAGACCGAGCACCTTCCCAATCGGCCGTTCCACGTAGACGATCCCAAGGGTTTCAACCTTGGACTGGATACGATTACCCATGATCTCTGGCACCGTTATTACCAGAACCAGATGCAGATCGACGGCGGGCGCAACGATAAATTCGTTGCCTATGCCGATTCAGGCGCGATGCCGATGGGCTTGTGGGATGGCTCGAAGACGCCGATGTGGAAGGTGGCTCAGAAATACGTACTGGCCGACAACTTCTTCATGGGTGCGTTCGGTGGCTCGTTCTTCAATCATCAGTGGCTTATCTGCGCCTGCGCGCCTTATTACCCGAATGCCGACACCAGCGCCGCCAAACCCTCCATCGCCGTCGTCGAGGCGGATGGCGTGACACTGAAGGCCGCATCCAACTCGCCGAAGTCTGCAATCGACGGCATTCCGAAATTTGTTAGCGATGGCAATCTCACGCCCGATTTTTACGCGGTCAATACCATGCAGCCACCCTATCAGCCGAGTGGAAACGGTCCGGCACCGGATGGGGACAAGGTTCTTGCCGATCCGAGCAAACCAACGACATTGCCGCCACAGACCGAACCCACCATCGGCGACATGCTTAGCCTCAAGCATGTGAGCTGGGCCTGGTACAGCGGAGCCTGGCAGGATGTGCTCGATAACGGAAACAAGCAGCCGGCGCCGAATTTCCAGTATCATCATCAGCCGTTCAACTATTATACGAGTTTCGCCCCCGGCACGGCCGCCAGGACTGAACACCTGAGGGATGGTGGCCTAGCTGGCGCCGAGTTCATCAAGGCGATCGACGCCGGCACGCTGCCTCAGGTCTCTTTCTACAAACCGCAGGGCAACCTCAATGAGCATTCCGGCTATGCCAGCATTGAAGCCGGTGACGCCCATATTGCCGATGTGATCGCACACCTGGAGAAGAGCCCGCAATGGCCTCATATGCTGGTAGTCGTTACCTATGACGAAAACGGCGGCCTTTGGGATCATGTCGCACCACCCAAGGGTGATCGTTGGGGTCCCGGTTCCCGCATTCCCGCCATCATCGTCTCGCCCTATGCACGGCATGGTTATGTCGATCACACGCCGATGGATACGACCTCCATCCTGCGTTTCATCACGCGCCGTTTCGAGCTGCCGACATTGCATGGCATCACCATCCGAGACGCAGCGGTCGCTGCCCATAAACAAAAGCCGCTCGGCGATCTAACCAGCGCACTCGTGCTCAAGGACAAATGAAATCGGAACGCCAAGCTGGTCGCGAGTTTCCGCCAATGTCAAGTCATACAGGTATGAGCAAACTCTTCAGCATTCACCGAGTCGAAGGTGACATGACTGCAGTTTGGCTGTTCGTCCGTATGGCCCTATAACATGCGAAAGCCTTTGCTGCCCAACGGGTCAACGCGCCTGCCGCGTTCATTCCTTGTCAACGACTAATCCTTGGACGCAGATTACCCCGCCATGGGGCAACGTTGTACTTCGAAACACAGGCAAAAACACTCCCCTCTATCACGCACGTCGAAACGCTTCCTTTGGGGGCTGGTTGTGAGCGAATACGGATTGAAACGAGACCATAGCAGACCAATTATATTTATCGATTTCGACGGCACCATTTGCCACGACCGGTACTGGCGCAGCCTTCCCTGTGACAAGCAGAACAAGCTCCAAACCTACTTGTTTCAAGAGAACCGCCATATTGTCTCTAACTGGATGCTAGGGTTTCACACCGCAGAGGAGATCAACGGTCTGGTCGCAACCATACTCGACATGCCCTACGACAAGGTATGGGATGTTTTTGTGGAAGATTGCCAATCGATGCGAGTTTCGCCGGCAACTCTCGCCAGACTTTCGCGCCTGCGTCCTATCGCCAATATTATCCTAGTGACCGGAAACATGGACAGCTTTTCCCGCTTTACAGTGCCAGCCCTCGGGCTCGACCGACACTTTGATGCGATCAGCAATTCCTATAACGAAGGCAGGCTGAAGACGGATGATGGTGGTACCCTATTCCTGCAGTATGCCGCCCAATTCAGTGCCTCAATTCAGGACTGCGTTATCATCGACGATTCCGAGGAAGTCTGTTCGATCTTTGCCGGACTCGGTGGAACGTCACTGTGCGTAACCGCAGAACACGAAGCAGACGCCATCCTCGACGCTCTGCTGTTGTCTTTGGCCAAGGCGGACTAAAGAGGCCGCATCCTCTTTAAATGCGTCGCGTTCAGTCTATCCGACCACACGAGTTCGCCTTCGAAAGGCTTGGCTATGAAATTCGGTATTTTCGGAATCGCAACGCAAGACAGAATTCAGTGGTTAAAAATCACTGCCCACGGAGGCCGTATGGCGTCGAACTTGGGATAGACAGTATGAGATCGGCATGCACGATTGGTCCACGGCTCGTACAGACCATCGAGGGTGCCAGCGTTGCACTGGCTATGCAATCTGAGTGTCCCGACGAGCCGTCAGCTTACAAATCCCTTCGCATCACTTTCGAAGCAAGACTCGCACTGTCACTGTCCTATTAAGTGACGGATCCGCAACTTTTACTTGAACTTCTGAAGATCGAGGTTAGCTTTAGTCAAGCTCTCACCGCCGCCGAATCGGCTTGAACAAACGCTCGAGTGAACACACATGACAGCTCTGATCGAGGCGCGAGGCGTGAACAAACGCTTCCGGCAGCACAAAAGGTTTCCCGGCCTGTTGGGCGCACTAAAGACGCTGGTGACCAGCGAATACAACGAAGTTGTGGCTGTTTCTGATATAAGTTTCGACATCACTTCGGGCGAAGCCGTAGGTTATCTCGGCCCTAACGGCGCCGGCAAATCCACAATGATCAAGATGATGACCGGTATTCTGGTTCCGAGCGCGGGCACGCTGTCGGTGCTCGGCCGGACGCCGCATCTGCAACGGATAGACAATGCGCGAGAGATCGGAGTCGTTTTTGGCCAGCGCAGCCAGTTGTGGTGGGACCTGCCGCTGATCGACAGTTTTACCCTGCATCAGCGCATCTACGATATCTCCGCTGCTCGCTATGCGGATAATCTGAGGCGCTTCAGCGAGTTGCTGGATTTGACGCCTTTCCTCGACCGTGCGGTGCGCCAGCTCAGCCTTGGCCAGCGCATGCGCGCCGAAATCGTGATGTCACTGTTACACGACCCAAAGATCCTCTTTTTGGATGAGCCGACCGTCGGATTGGACGTGGTCGCCAAAGATGCCGTGCGGCGCTTTCTCGCCGAGATCAATCGCGAGCGCGGCGTCACGATCATTCTCACCACCCATGACCTGCAGGACATCGAGACCATCTGCCCGCGACTGATCATGGTCGATCATAGCAGGCTCATTTTCGACGGCGAGTTGAACAGACTGCGCGCCGCGTTGGGCTCGGCCCGGCGACTAACCCTCGAATTTGTCAGCGATCCCGGACCGCTACCGTTGCGAACCGCTACACTCGTCAGCGACGAGGGCTTGCGTAAGAACTATCTCATCGAGCGGGAGGAAATATCGCTCGTCGCGGTGCTGTCGGAGGTAGGCAGCGGCCGCGGTCTTAAGGACGTAGCGCTGCACGAGCCCGACATCGAAGAGGTCATCCGCACCTTCTACCAGCGCCGCAACGCCGAGGCCCTGGCATCATGAGCGCCTATTTCGCCTTCGCCCGCAGCGCCTTCCACTCGCAGCTCGCCTACCGTAACGAAGTATGGGCCAACATCTTCGGCAAACTCGTGCAGGTCTTCGCGCGCGTCGCCATCTGGCAGGCAGCTTATGCAGGCGTGAGCGCAGTCATGGTCGACGGGGTCTCCCTGCAACAAATGGTGACCTATGCTTTACTGGGCGGCGCAGTAATGGGCGCGACCCGCCCTGAGAGAATCATCGGCGAGATCGGCCGGTCGCTGAAGACCGGCGACGTGGTGGTCTGGCTGCTCAAGCCCCTGTCCTATCCGCTCTATCTATTCGCCAATGAATGCGGAAACTTTGGCTATCGCCTAATGACGCAGGTCATTCCAACCGTCGCCTTTACCGCGTTGTTTTACGGAATGTTGCCGCCGGCGAGCTTGTTTCACGCCCTGATGTTCATCGCCTTTTGGGCGCTGTCCTTTACCCTGCTGTTCCTCATGTCGGCGCTCTTCGGCCTCGTCGCCTTCTGGCTGATGACGAGCTTCTCGCTTGACTGGATCCTGGGCGCCCTGCTGCAATTATTCTCAGGTCTGCTGGTTCCCTTCTGGTTCTTTCCCGAGCCACTGGCCACCTTTGCCCGCCACCTGCCCTTCGCCTGGGTGGTCTATTATCCCAACGCCGTCTATCTCGGCAGGCTTTCCACTGCCGATGTCTGGCTCAATCTCGGCCTGGGCTTCGGTTGGACCGTATTGTTTTTTGTTGGCGTTCTTTGGCTTTGGCGCCTCGCCTCTGGCCGCATCACCGTGCAGGGAGGTTGATCGTGCTGCGTCATCACCTGCGCATCCTTCCGCTGCTGGTCCGGATGTATATCCGCTCCAAGATGGAGTATCGCGGCGCTTTCTGGCTCGACCGTTTTGCGCAGATCCTCTCCTATGCCAGCGTCTTCGCCACCATTGGAATCCTGCTTGCCCGCTTCGACACACTCGGCGGCTGGACCTGGCCGGAGCTGGCGCTATTGTTCAGTTTCCAACTGCTTGCTTATTCGCTCGGGGCTGCGATGAGCTTCGTGCAACTGCGCGACCTTGAAGAACTGGTGCGACTCGGCACCTACGACACCTTGCTGGTCAAGCCCTTCAGCCCTTGGGCCTATCTAGTCTTTTCCGGGCTAAATATCGGCTACGCCGGCCACGTCATCCTCGCGGTGGCGTTGATGGGTTGGGCCGTTCTGTCCGTCGACTTCGCCTGGTCGGTTTGGTCCGCCTCGTTCCTCGTTGCCGCGCTCCTCAGCGCGACGCTGCTGACGGCTGCACTCATCACCATTATCGGCGCCACGGCGCTGATATGGGTGCGCTCCAACCACCTGTTCTCGATTTTCTTCGGGTTTTGGGAATTAACGCGTTACCCACTCAACATTTTTCCCGGCGGCATCCAGACCATCCTCATCACCGCAGTTCCGCTCGCGCTCACAAGCTCGGTCCCAGTCGCCGCCCTGCTGCACAAACCGATCCCGATCCTCGGAGACTGGGGTGGGCTTGTGGCTCTCCTCGCTGGCCCGATCTGGGTCATGCTGGCCGTGGTTTATTGGCGGTATGCCAACAGCAAATACCAAGGCGCCGGCGGCTAGTTGATCAGCGGGATAAACGTTAGACAAATCTACGCGTAAATCGGCCACGGACGATAGAAACTCGAGCTGCAGGTCTTGATGAAATTCCAACCGACGACCCTTTGGTTGCAAAGTGTCCCCTCACAAATTTTCCAAGAACATGCATCGACTTAGCCTTGATACAATGGCCTAAGACAGGATGATCGGGCCGCTCGGGTCGGTGACGTTTCAGCTGCGTGCCAGCCAATGCGCATACGCCTGCGCGCTCGCGTTCGTCGGCGGGTTGAAGAGCGCACCATTTTGATTGAGAAACCACTCACTTGAGCCGGGTGACCGCTTATGACGCGCTCCAGCCGATGCCATCGGCGGCTTCGCAGGATGAGACAAATGTACGTCCATGTCGACCGTCTTTAATGATCGGCATGGAGATTCATGTTTTTCTGTAAACGCTGCCATACCTTCGGTTGGTACTGACACAACAAGCCAAGTCGCGTTGAAGTGCCATAACCCGTCTTATGACACATATTGTTTGTAGCTGACGCCGCTTCAATCGTAGCCCACAGAACTTTCAAGGCGGATCGTGTGCGGTCAAAAAGCCAACATTGCAAGTCGCAATTCAAGATTGTCTCTTTTGACATGTTCTGAGGAAAATTACTCGCGAAAGTCAACATATCCTTAGCATTCCGCTTCTATTCTCATGCGCTATCGACGGCGAGGTTTTAAACTATGGCGAATGAACGGAATTCGACGACCGAGCGGCAGGATGGCCTCCTCGACATTGCCCTCGATAATATGCCGCACGGCTTGTGCATGTTCTCTGCCGACAAGAAGCTCATCCTGTGCAATCTTTCCTACGCGCAAATGTACAACCTTCCCGCGGGTCTTACAGCGGTTGGGACGCCGCTGGAAGCCATCTTGGCTCATCGAAGCCGCCTTGGCATCGGACCTCTTCACACCGCCACCTACTTTGATGTCGTCGGCGAGGCGACACAAAAGGGCGGAAGGGCTAATCAGAACGTGGTACTTCAAGACGGTCGCGTCGTCCGCATTACGCACAGTGCCATGAAGGACGGCGGTTACGTCGCGACCCATGAAGATATTACGGAAAGCATTCGAAACGCGGACGCCCTGCTCGCCCATAAGCAAACGCTCGAAGCGACGGTGGCGCAGAGAACGAGAGAAGTCGAAGAACAAGCGCACGAACTTGAACGACTCTTGCAGCAGGAGCGAAACATCAATGAATTGCAGCGCCAATTCGTCGCTCTCGCCTCGCATGAATTCAGAACCCCGCTGGCTATCATTGACGGGGCAGCGCAGCGCTTGTTGCGTGCCAAAGGCGAAATTCCATCTCAATTCGTCCGCGAAAAGGCCGAACAGATACGATCGTCCGTCTTGAGGATCGTCGACCTGATGGAAAGCATACTTGCAGCCAGCCGGATGGAAAGCGGAAGCATTCAAATTCGCTACGAGCCATGTTCTTTAAAAGCTATGATCGAGACTTGTTGCCACCGCCAGTCGACGATCAGCAAATCCCATCGCATCCTGCTGAACATTGATCCGTTGCCCGAATATATCGATGGCGACAAACTTGCCCTCGAGCAGGTCTTTTCCAATCTCCTGTCAAATGCCGTCAAATACTCCCCCGGTTACCCCGATATTCACGTTTCCGGGTCGGTGGAGGGCGATGTGATAAGAATTGTCGTGAAGGACAACGGCGTCGGCATCGACGCAGACGATGTGCCCAGGATATTTCAGCGATATTTTCGCGCGCGAACATCGACGGGCATCCCTGGCACAGGTATCGGCTTGCATTTGGTGAAACAAATAGTCGACCTGCACCACGGGCTTATCGAAATTGAAAGCCAAAAAGGCAATGGCACGTCGCTCATCGTGACGCTTCCAATTCGGCAGAAGACGCTTTTGCAATCGGCTGGACTTACGAATGTTGCATGAGCATCAAAGGGTAACGCGATGACCACCATACTATGCATAGACGACGAAGCGGAAATCAGGGAGCTGATTGTCGAAGAACTGCAAGAAGCGGGTTTCGTGACGCTCGAGGCCTCCAACGGACGAGAAGGCCTGGAACTCCTGATATCCAAGTGGCCTGATATCGTCATTTGCGATATTACGATGCCAGAGATGGACGGCCATCAACTGCTGGCGGAGATCCAGATCAACTATCCGGAGCTTGCCAACATTCCCTTCATCTTTTTGACGGCAATGACCGACAAGCAAAATCTTGTAACCGGCTTACGCGCCGGCGCGGCGGACTATTTGACGAAGCCGATTGATTTCGAGATTTTGCTGGCCAAGATCGAGGGCTGTGTTACGCGACTGGAAAATGACATCCGAAGTGATCGAGCCTTTTAGCCAAGGCTCCGAGCGCGAGCGTATTAAGGGCAAAATCTCGAATTTAAAGGCAAAATATCAGATTTAGAGACAAAGAAACGCCCTTAATTTTGTTAAAGTTCCCATCTCGCCTTTAGGAGCAAAGCGACAGCTCGCCTTCAGATGAGGCGAGCCCAAGCGGCTAGGCCTCTAGCCTCTACATAGACGCCAAGCGCGCTGCTCGGATCGACGGCGCTTTCGACGCCATGACTGTCGGCATCCCAGCCTCGAGACAAGCGGCTACGAACGCCTCGCGCGCAATGGCGGCGGGTACGATTCTATGGAGCGCACGACGGCAGGTCTTGACTGCCCGATCGTGGCGCTCGCCGCGGCGCAAGGGCCATTCGTTTTCGAGAAAGTCCAGCGCATCATAGATGCCTGAGAACGTACGCTCCAATCCGCATTGGAGCCGGACCGCCACCGGACGGGTCCATGGAACATCATTAAGCGGCATTTTTTCCTCCTTTCGCTGCCACCTGATCCTCTCCTGCGAATGATATTGGAGGAGCGAGCCGAGGCTTCAAGAGGCAAACTTGTCATCTGAGGCGGTCCACGAGGGCCAGGGTAGAGGTGACGAAATGGACCGAACACTTTGAAGATTTGCGCGTGGCGCACACACAACCTGTCAATGCCTCCTGCGAGGCTATGATCTTTACTTTGCGTTGCATTTCCAGCACAATTCAGATGCCGATTAGGTTTGGCTCCATCTTGTGAGGATATTGCCCCGGAGTACCCCCGTCTGGGGCCTTTTCTATGACATGCCACAGGCGTTTGATATGGTCGCTTACGTCCGTCAAGCTTCTGGGACGCAGCGGTAGGTGCCGACGGTATGCTGCTTGAGGCGCGGAGGTCAGCGTGTAATCATCGCACAGCTTGGAGCGGCCGCTAACGATTTCAGGGTTTCTGCGGAGAATCGACGGCGTCAACAATCATATCAAGATAAAAGAGACACTAACTCGCATGTCAAGGAGTTGGAAGTCGAGTGGTCAAGTAGAAAATGATCGAGCTCGACTTGCCGCAGAGTGCCGATTCAACAAAAGGCAGACCGGAAATGCGAATGTGAAGGAAGTTCTCTTGACCTTGCGCCGCGCTCGGTAATCTATCTCTTCGGGAGGATACTCATATGTTGGCAAACGACGAAGCCTCAACCATTCCTTATGCGCAGCTGGATCTCAGCGAACGGCTTGACCGCGTTGATTTGCTCGCCGCGACCATCTCGAATCTCGCCTTCGACGTCGCTGGCAAGGGCGATTCCCAGACGGTGAGATCGCTTCTCGATATCGGATGGATGCTGAAAGCCATGCGCGAGGACTTGGCGACATGTTGCACCTCAAGCAATATGACAATCATCGGCAATGCTGTCAGCTTGATCTTTGCCATACAAGCTCGCTGCGAAGAATGTCCAGCGGTGGGAACAATTCATTAGTCCACCTCCGCCTCGCCTATTGACTAAATTGTATTTTAGTCGACGATAATTTTTGAAGGCCGGCGTATCGGTTTGTCTTGGGCCGGAGCGCTTAACGTGGGTACCTTCAGACCAAGTGGGATTTGTCTGACGCTCGGGAGTTCTCTGTGGTGTATGACTGGGATGGCGCCAGAACGCGACGTATTAAAATCCTGAAGATCGGTGTTTCGGTCCTACTCGGACTGACGTTTTTGGCCGGACCTGCGATGGTGCTCGTCCGCGCTCATCCATAGATCGCGAGGCTCACGCGGAATCGCAACCTTAGCAGCATCGTGGATATACCGGATCAGTATGAAGGATATCTAACGATCGCTATGGCCATCTGGCCGGCGATGATTGCCTGAAGTAGATTGGTCGAGCGATAAAGACCGCGGTGACATCGGCAAACAGCTTGGTTGGCCGCTATGGCGGCGAGGAATTTGCAGTCCTTCTACCCGATACCGATCGATCCGAGGTGATCATCATCGCTGAACGGATCAGGCAGGTATCGTTCAGTTGGCAATCCCGCACGAGCTCAAGCGAACATCCCGGCAAAAAGGAAAAAAGCCAGGCGCCGGAAATAGCATTTGGATTGGCGCCTGGTACAGAAGGAGTTTAGAGCGTTTCCCTGACTGATTGAATCGAATTGCTTTTCAAATCACTTGGATTCTGATTCAAGCTATCTGCCGATGGAGGTCGGCAGATATGTCGAAA
>JAAMEZ010000051.1 GCA_013322215.1 Martinezella rhizogenes | reverse complement strand
ATTTTACGCGTACGCTCTGCATCCTCGGCCAGAGACGTCAACGGCAGTTCGACGGCGTGAATGGACTGATGCCCCTTGCGCGCCAGCTCGAGCACCACTTTTCCCCAATGCGCCGCTCCACCCCAGAAGCCGTGCACCAGAATAATAGCAGGTTTGTTACTCATGGTTTTCTCCTTTTTTGAAGTCCAAAGCCGGCGTCGTTTCCGAACCAGCATCGAACAGCGTCCTCATTCGATTTCATTAAGATCCGGATCAAAAGACTGAACGCGTGGCTGTTCTCGTTTGTTGAACAGAAGGCGCAGGACATCGGGACGGGAATAGTGGCCGGTGGGATCATAGGCCGCCTTGGCGACCCCAATGAAGCCGAGGTCAATATCCGCATACATTATCCCCTCCTCGGTTTCCGGGATAGCGTCTGCCAGAGGTGAGCCGTCCGGCCCGAAAATCATCGTGAAGCCGCCACCTTCAAGCAGCAAGTTCTGTTTTGCCGGCGTGTCCACCAGCATCTCGATCATCGGCTTTGAAACCAAGGCACAGGGCGCAAGCACATAACATTGGCCTTCAAGCGCATAGACCTGACTGGCGGCAAGATTGGCCTCGGCACTCAGCTGAAACGCTGCACCGCGGTAGACGGAGAAGCTTGGCCAGCTTGCGACATGGATCTGCTCGTTTTGTGAGTACATTGCATATTTTGACAGCGGCTGAATGTGTTCGGCGCAACACAGGGCGCCCAGCCGACCCAGCTTTGTCGAATGCACCGCGATATGCGATCCATCGCCCTCGCCAAAGACCGTGCGCTCGGCATGGGTCGGCTTGAGCTTGCGGCGATTGGCGATGACCTCACCGCTGTCGCTGAAAAGCGCCTGCGCGAGATAAAGACTGCCGCCTGCCCGTTCCGTAAAGCCCATCACGACGTGGATAGAATTCCTTGCCGCCGCAGCCCTCAGCCGTTCATAGTGGACATCGCCAATCTCCATGGCATTGGCAAAGTATTTGCCGACAAACTGCATCCCCCAGGCCGGTGAATCGAGCCAGATCCACCAGGGATAGCCGGGCAGCCAGACTTCCGGGAAAGCGATGAGCGACGCCCCTTGCGAAGCGGCCTGTTCAATGAGGCCGATCGCCTTATCGACACCCTTTTCGATATCGAGAAATTCCGGTGCGGCCTGCACAGCCGCAACTTTGTATTTGGTGAGCATGACGGTTCCCTCTGTTCTAACTCAGGGAACAATGGTGCCACAGCGCAAGTCCCCGCACTTGGGCTGGCTGGCCTCCATTCTTGTCGGAGACGGCCATTTGATATGCGCGGCACGATTCTTGCGTTATAATCGGCAAGAAAATGCACATTGAACCGGATGATTGAAAGCAAAGCGAATGATGTCTGCGAGATCCGACACACTTTCGCTTTGGAAGGAACAGCTTTGGTCGACCTATGTACGTCTCGAAAGCAAAGCCGAGACAGACGGATTTTATGGCGCGGTCCAGGAGTTTCTTCCGCACAGCCATAGCCTGAGCCTGGTGGATTCGACGGCCCAGCTCACCGAGAGAACGCGGCGACATATCCGGGCCGATCAGCAGGAGGTGGTGCTCGTTGCGTTTCAGCTATCAGGATGCGGGCTTGTCGTCCAGGATGAGCGACAGGCACGGACGGCTCCAGGCGAATTCGTCCTTTACGAAAGCATGCGCCCCTATTCCCTGGGTTTTGACGGGCCATTCAAGCAATTGGTGCTGAGAGTCGATCGAGAGCGGATGATCTCGACGATGCCATGCATCGGCAATATGACAGCCAGGACGTTCGACGCAAGACAGGGTGCTGGTGCCGTCGCGTTGGACTTCCTCCAGAGTCTCGCGGCGCGTGGAAGCCAGATTGACGAAGGCAGCCTTTCGCCGATGGAGCGCACCGCCTTCGATCTTATTGCCACCGGTGTTCTGTCGTCGACCGGAGATCTTTCACCACGGCGCGTGCTTTTTGAGCGGTTGCGTGATCGTCTCATCGAGAAAGTGCGGGACCCTTCGTTCAATCAAACAGATATGGCGGTCCTGGCCGGAATGTCCTCAAGGTCTCTCAGGCGGCTTTGCGCGGAAAACGGCATTTCACCCGGCGGCCTCATTCTGAGAACGAGATTGCAGGGCGCGACAGACAGCTTCGCGCTCGATATCAACAAGAGGCGGTCCGTTACAGAGATAGCTTTGAGCTGGGGTTTCAATGACATCAGCTATTTCAACAGGGCATTTAGGGCCACGTACGGAATGACGCCGAGGCAGATGCGCCACTCGCATCAATGAAAGGCCGAGCCTTCGGCCATGGCGACACTCGTATTCAATCTGCATGCGCTAGCGTACTGCGTGATGTTGGTCGCTAACTGCCTAGTTCGACCGATCTTCGTCTTGCGGCCTGCACCGCTGCCTCAATGAGGTGACGGAGACCCTTGCCATCCTCCATCAGCACGTCCAAAGCCGCCGCAGTTGTGCCATTCGGGCTTGTGACTTGCTCCCGCAGCGTTGCCGGTGGTTCGGTGGCCTCGATAGCCAGCTTGGCGGAGCCAAATACCGTCTGCTTCGCGAGCAAGAGGGCAAGCTCCTCATCCAGCCCTGTCTGTATGCCTGCCTGACACAGCGCCTCGATGAAGTGAAATACGTAGGCCGGTCCGGAGCCTGAAACAGCGGTGACCGTATCCATCAAGGCCTCGTCATCGACAAACGCGACACGGCCGATCGAGGACAGCAGCTCTTCCGCCAGAGCGCGCTGAACGAATGTTGTTTCAGCGCTTGGACAGCACACGATCATGCCCTCGGCAATGGCGGCAGGAGTATTCGGCATGCAGCGGATAATGGCGGCAGGGCGCTTGGCGCGCAATGCCATCTTCCGGATACCGATGCCGGCCGCGACCGAAATGAAGAAGCCGCCATCTGCCAAAAGAGCGGAATATCGCTCGACAACATCGCCGACCACCTGCGGCTTGGTCGCGATCACTGCCACATCGGCTTGGAACGCGACAGGCAGGTCATCTGCGGATGCATAGGTTCTGGCGTCGGTTTCCGCCGCTCTGGCTCGCAATGCGGCATTGGGCTCGACAACCGTCAAACGGTGCTGCCCAAGCTTGCTCCACTTTCGCAGCATGGCGAAGCCCATATTTCCGGCTCCGATTAGGACGACGTGCGCCATTTTATTTCCTCCGATCAGATGGGTTCGCGAGCTCCAACAGAGCCAGCCACTGCTTCTCGTCTACGGGCACGGATCCGTTCGCCTCCGACCGAGCCTTGATGCGCCGGTCACCTGGAATGCGTTTCTGGCCGGCGACGCTCAATGCTTCGATGAGGGTTTCCACGCGCTCGGCCAGGGGCGGCAATCCATCCGCCCCTGTTCGCGGATCGATCAGGATGATCGTTTCGCCTGTTCGCGCGCTCCTCGCCCCAGGCGTCTCCGACCAATCGGCTTCATGAGAAAAATCTGCGCCGACGAGCGCCGCGCAGAGAATTTCCACCATCAGCGCGATCGATGCGCCTTTGTGCCCACCGAAGGTCGACAATGCGCCGCCGTTCAAAATGGCGTGCGGGCTATTGGTCGGGATACCCCTCTTATCGATACCGCTTGCCTCGGGCAGCAACCGCCCTTCCCTCGCAGCGACCTGCACGTCGCCATGGGACATGGTGGAGGAGGCCTGATCGAACACCAGCGGTGGCCCCTCCGCGCGTGGTGCGGCAAACGCCATAGGATTGGTGCCATAGACGCCGGCCCTGCCACCGGGGGGTGCCACGACCGCAATGCTGTTGACGACCGCCAATGAGACAAGGCCACGATCCGCCAGATCTTCGACATCGAGATAGAGAGCGCCGAGATGATGGGAGTTGCGAATGGCGAGTATCGCAATTCCGTTCTCTGTGGCCTTTTGCACCAGCCTCTCCTTGGCATCGGCCAAGGCAATCTGTGCGAAACCATTGTCCGCATCGACTCTGATGAAGCCCGGCGCCACGTCAACGACCTTGGGATTCGGATCGCCATTCACATACCCGCATTTGATGGTAGCGAGATAATCCTTGATCCGAAACAGACCATGACTCTCGCTGCCGTCCTGCTGCGCGGTTGCGCAGTTCAGCGCCAGTATGCCGGCCGATCGGGCGGAATAACCATGCTTCGTCAGGATGAGTTCGAGCGTCTCGACGACGGTTTCATACGGCTGGCGATACATCGTTGGTCAGAGCGCCTTTTCGAGTTCCGGCAGTGCCTCGAAGAGATCGGCGATGAGGCCATAGTCGGCGATCTGGAAGATCGGGGCCTCTTCGTCCTTGTTGATGGCGACGATGACCTTACTGTCCTTCATGCCGGCCAGATGCTGGATGGCCCCGGAAATGCCGCAGGCGATGTAGAGCTGCGGTGCGACCACCTTGCCGGTCTGACCGACCTGCCAGTCGTTCGGCGCGTAGCCGGCATCGACGGCCGCGCGCGATGCGCCGACGGCGGCACCGAGCTTGTCGGCGACGGGAAGGATGACTTCGCGGAACTTCTCCGCTGAGCCGAGCGCGCGGCCACCGGAGATGATGATCTTCGCCGACATCAAATCCGGACGCTCGGAAGCAGCGATCTCCTCCGACACGAAGCGCGAAAGCCCCTTGTCGCCGGTAGCCGAGACAATCTCAATCGGAGCCGCGCCGCTCGCTGGTGCCGCGGCAAAAGCCGCCGTACGGACGGTGATCACCTTCTTCGCATCGCTTGACTGCACCGTCTGGATGGCGTTGCCGGCATAGATCGGACGCTTGAAGGTGTCTTCAGCCACGACTTCGACAATCTCGGAAATCTGCATGACATCGAGCAGCGCGGCCACCCGCGGCAATACGCTCTTGGCGGCCGAGGTCGCAGCTCCGATAATCACATCATAAGAGCCGGCAAGCGATACGATCAGGTCTGCCAGCGGTTCGGAGAGTTGCCGGGCATAGGATGCATCCTCAGCCTGGAGCACCTTGCCAACGCCCGCAAGCGTCGAAGCCGCTTTCGCAACGGTACCTGTGTCTAAACCCGCCACCAGCACATGGATGTCACCGCCGATCCCGGTCGCCGCCGTGAGCACCCTGGCTGTTTGATCTGAGAGAACCGCCTTATCGTGGTCGGCCAGCAAGAGAATGGTCATGATATCGTCTCCTTGTCTCTTCGCACCACTCTTAAAGCGCGCCTGCTTCCATCCTGAGTTTGTCGACCAGTTCGGCCACGGAGGTGACTTTCACGCCCGCCTTGCGACCGGCCGGCTCCTCGGTCTTGAGAACCCGCAGGCGCTGGACGACCTCGACACCGAGTTCAGCAGGCGTCTTCTTGTCGAGCGGCTTCTTCTTCGCCTTCATGATGTTCGGCAGCGAGGCATAGCGCGGTTCGTTCAGTCGCAGATCGGTCGTGATCACCGCGGGTAGGATCACATCGATCGTTTGCAGACCACCATCCACCTCCCGGGTGACTGTGATGCTTCCGTCGCCGATCACGATTTTTGACGCGAACGTCGCCTGCGACCATCCGAGCAGCGCCGAAAGCATCTGGCCCGTCTGGTTGCTATCATCATCGATCGCCTGCTTGCCGAGGATGATGAGATCGAAAGCCTCCTGCTGCGCGACCGCTTTCAGGAGCTTGGCCACCGTCAACGGCTCGACGGTTTCGTCGGTCTCGACCAGGAGCCCCCGGTCCACACCCATGGCAAGCGCCGTGCGCAGCGTATCTTCGGCCTTGGAAGGACCGACGGAAACGGCAACGACTTCGGAAGCCTTGCCGGCTTCTTTCAGGTGCAAAGCCTCCTCCACCGCGATCTCGTCGAATGGATTCATCGACATCTTGACGTTGGCAAGGTCAACGCCGGTGCCATCCGGCTTCACGCGGATTTTGACGTTGTAATCGACGACACGCTTAACAGGCACGAGTATTTTCATGGAACAACGTCCTCTGTCTTTCCGGGTTTTCGTAAAGGCCGGCCGATCAGGCAGCCTTGTAATAGGAGGCATTTGACGGCGGCAGCGGTTCCTTGCCGCATATCCGGTCGGCAAGCTTCTCCGCGATCATCATGATCGCGGCGCTCAGATTAGCAGTGACGACGCGCGGCATGATCGAGGCGTCCACGACACGCATGCGCCGTACGGCCTTCACACGCGCCTCGCTATCGACCACAGCCTCGTCATCGATGCCCATGCGGCATGTGCCGGACGGATGGTAGGAGGTGCCGAGATTGGCCCGCACGAATTTCTCCAGCTCCGCATCGCTTTGCGCATCCGATCCGGGAGAAAGCTCCTGACCACGATATTTGTCCCATGCCGGCTGGCGGATCAGATCTCTCGCAAGCCGCACGCCGTCCACCAGATCTTTCAAGTCCTGTGGCGACTGCAAATGATTGAAGACAATATAGGGCGTCTCGGCGGGATCGGCGGAACGAAGCGTCACCGAACCCCGGCTCTCGGGCCGCGACAGGTCCATCCAGAACTGAAAGCCCGGTATGGCAACCAGCTTGCCATTCTTGACATAGCGTGTGAGCGGCAGGAACTCGAACTGCATGTTGGGGAAAGAGACATCCTCGCGCGTCCGCAGAAACGCGCCCGTCTCGAAGAAATTTGAGGCCCCCAATCCCTTTCGTGTCAACAGCCATTCGACACCGAGCCTGGCCCGACCAAAAAGATTAAGCTCGGAGACGAGCGAGTCCTCATAGTTCGTCGCATATTGTAGATTGACGCCCGGATGGTTTTCGAGATTTCGGCCGACCTGACGCGCCTCGCCTTTGAGCGCTATGCCGTGGCGACGCAATTCGTCGGGGTCGCCGACACCCGACAGCATCAGCAATTGCGGCGTATTGAACGCTCCGGCGCAAAGAATGACTTCCCGCTCGCAATCGATAAGCCGCAGCGTACCGTTTTCGAGGATCTCGATACCGATGGCAGCTCCGTTCTCGACCACGACCCGGCTGACCAAGGTCTTGGACATGATGTGCAAATTGTCGCGCTTGGCCGCCGGGTGCAGGTAGCCGCGCGCCGACGACCAGCGCCGTCCGCCGTGAATGAAGGATTGGGCAATATGGAGCCCTTCCTGCCGATATCCATTGTGATCGGGCGTCACCGGATAGCCCGCCTGCTCGCCGCCACGCAGGAAGGCATCATAGAGCTTGTGCTGCGCCTTGCAGCGGCTGATCCGCATCGGGCCGTCGCCCCCGCGCCATTCATCCGCGCCGTCCGCGAATGTCTCCATGCGACGGAAATAGGGAAGGCAATGGGCAAAGTCCCATTCCACCAAGCCCTGCTCGGCCCAGCCGTCGAAATCCATTGGATTTCCCCGGTTGTAGATCATGGCGTTGATCGAAGACGAACCACCGATCACCTTGCCACGCTTTTCGTCCATGGTGCGCCCGCCGAGGTGCGGTTCGGGACCCGATTGATAGCCCCATCCAAGCTTCTTGCTCTGATAGGCAAAGGGGAGTGCTGCGGGCATGGCGATCACAGGCCCGCGATCCGATCCGCCTGCCTCGACGAGAAGAACCTGGATCGCAGGATCTTCGCTGAGGCGGGCCGCCAGGATGCATCCTGCCGAGCCTGCGCCGACAATGATGTAGTCGTAAGCCATTCTCTGTCCCCTCAGGTGAGCCGGACGTGACCCACCAATATTGGATACGATAATAGTATTTTGTATAAACTTATGTCAAACCAAAAACCCAACCCTCAGGAGATTTGGTGATCCGCCCATCACCGGGGAACGACAAATCCGCCATAGCCGCAGACAGGTAGGCCCGAAACGACGCGCAGTGGAAAACGTCGCAGCTTTAGTCGGCTCAGGAGCGATGCCGACGGCTCGCCTGCACCGACTTTTTCGTTTGCTCGATATGGGTTTCCAGCAAAGCTGTTGCCTGCTCGATATCGCCTTCACGACACAATGCCAGCAGCAACTCATGCTCCTTGCGAGGCCGCTCTTTTCCGGCGGCCAGAGATACCTGCATGCGGACGAAGCGGTTCACATGACCGTAATTCGCTTCGATCATCGACAGAAGGCGAGGCCGGTGACAGGGCGCATAGATCGACCAGTGAAACTGCCAGTTCATGGTGCCCCAGCTTTCCGGGTTCGGCTCGCGGTTATAGCCTTCGAGAATGCTCTCCGCGTGACTGAAATCCTCCTCGGCCATTTCCGGAATGGCGAGACGAAGCGCATGGCATTCCAGCGCAATGCGGATATCCAGCATCTCCAACACATCGACCAAAGAAAGGCTGGCAACGATAGCGCCCCGATTGGGTTCGATTTTCACCAATCCTTCGGCTTCGAGCTGCCTAAGAGCCTCGCGGACGGGAATTCGGCTGATGCCGAATTGTTCGGCCAGCTGATCCTGGCGGAGCTGCGTTCCCTCCGTGAGATCGCCGCTTAGAATAGCTTCTCGCAATCCATCTCGCACAACATCAGGCGCGGATCGACGCGGTTCCATGATCTTAGTCACCACTATAACCTTATACATTCTATATATATTGTATAATTTGCAATTGCGCCTTATGCAAGCAGATGCTTACGTCAAGCAACAGCTTTGCGGGAGAAGATCGCGCATCCGGCGGATCCCGCCATGATCAGCACGATGGACAGCATCTGCTGATTTGAAAGTCGCTCGTTCAAGAGCAGGGTACCCATAAGGGCACTGATGGCCGGCGCTGCGCTCAACAGGATACCGAGTGCGCTCGGCGGCAATCGTCGGAAGGCAAACATTTCGAGCATGTATGGGATGGCGCTCGACAGCAAAGCCACAAGAAAACCGACGGCCAAAATCTGCCAGCCAAGAAGTGAGGCCCCCGCATTATAAACCCCGAAAGGGACACCGAAGGTAGCCGCGACGGCCATTCCCAGCGAAACCGCTCGCACTGGTCCGAGCGGAGATATTTTCTTGCCGAAGAGAATGTAGCAGGCCCAGCAAGCGGCCGCGCCAACCGCAAAAGCAGGCCGACGGGATCGAGGTCATTCTCCGTTCTGAACGGGAGTAGAAAAAGCAGGCCGCCCACGGCGGTCGCCAGCCACAGGAAATCGAGCGGCCGTCTTGAATGAGCAAGGGCGACAAGCAGCGGACCGGTCACCTCGACGGCTGCGGCGACGCCGAGAGGAAGACGCGCGAACGCCTGATAGATCAGGATGTTCATCAAGCCGAGGGAGACACCAAAGCCGATAATCGCGAGTGGCAGGGATCGTTGAGGTCCCTTCCGCCAGGGCCGGCCGATCGCCATGAGCAGAAGAGCCGAAAACCCGAGGCGCAGGGCGGTCATGCCTTCTGGGCCGACAGTGGCAAAAAGGCTCTTCCCCAACGCCGCGCCGAGCGCCGAACAAGTCAGCGCGCCGACGATGGCGGGAGATGCCCAGGCTTGAGCGCCGGAGCTGACAGCAGTCGTCCTCATTCGTCGAAACCTTCTTTGTGGCGCAAGACAAGCGGGATCGATCAGCGAACCCATGGTTGAGGATAACGGCTGCGATGGTGCTCTATCGGATATGCTGCAGGAAGCTTGCAAGCCGCTCGCTTGGAGGATTGGCGAGCAGTTCCTTGGGGTCTCCGTCGTGCAGGATGTGACCCTTGTCGATAAAGAGTAGACGGCTGCCGACGTCTCGAGCAAAGCCGATCTCGTGGGTGACCACGACCATCGTCATACCTTCATCCGCAAGCTGTCGCATCACCTGGAGAACCTCGTGGCGTAGTTCGGGATCAAGAGCCGACGTCGGCTCATCGAAAAGCATCAGCTTCGGGCGCACCGCCAGCGACCTGGCGATCGCAACGCGCTGCTGCTGCCCGCCCGAGAGCTGGCTCGGATAATGCCCTGCCCGTTCCGACAGGCCGACCTTGGCCAGCAGATCCTTGGCTATCGTCTCCGCTTCGGCCTTGCCGGACCGCCGTACCTTCAAAGGGCCGAACATGACGTTTTCAAGCGCCGTCATATGCGGAAAGAGATTGAACTGCTGGAACACCATTCCCGCCTCGAGGCGGATCTGGCGGATTTCCGCGCGCGTGCCTTTCGCACTGAGACCATCGACAATCAAGTCGCCGCTCTGAATGGTCTCGAGGACATTGATGCAGCGCAGCAGCGTGGACTTGCCCGACCCGGAAGGCCCGATCAGGAAGACGATCTCACCCTGATCTATCGACAGATCGATGGATTTCAGGACATCAAGCGTGCCGTAACTTTTTACGACCTTTCGGAATTCTACGATGCTCATGTCATTTGAATCCGCTTTTCGATCACCCGGAAGATGATTGCCATAATGCTGATGATGACGAGATAGATGACACCGACGGCGGCCCAGATCTCCACGGCGCGATAATTCTCCGTCATGATCTCCTGGCCCGTCCGCGTCAGCTCGGCAACGCCGATGACAATCAGCAGCGAGGTGTCCTTCAACCCGATGATGAACTGGTTTCCAAGCGCCGGAACCATCCGGCGAAAGGCAACCGGTCCGATGATGTAAAGCAGGACCCGGTGGAGCGGCAGCCCCATCGCCAGTCCGGCTTCGCGAAGTCCGTACGGCACGGCCAAAAAGCCCCCGCGAACGATTTCCGCGAGATAGGCCGAGGAATTGACCGTCAGGGCAATCATGCCAGCTGTCAAAGCCGTCAACTTGATGTCGAGAAGCGACGGCAGCGCGAAATAGATGAACATGATCTGCACGACCATCGGCGTGCCGCGGATCAGGCCTATATAGATCTGCGCGATCAACGAAATATATTTGGGCGCGTAAGTCCTGATGACGCCGATAATGGTTCCGAGGATCATTCCCGCCAAGAGCGACGCGGCGGCAACCATGACGGTTACGGCCGCGCCGCGAAGGAGTGCGGGAAGAGCGTCGATAATTGCCGACCATTCGAAGGTCATGCGAGCTCCCCTTATGTGTTGGTTTCGACCTCAATCGCCTCGCAAATCAGCCGGGAAGCTTACCAAACCACTTCTTGTAGATGGCGTCGTAGCGCCCATCAGCCTTGATCTTCTTCAGTGCGTCGTTTGTCTTTACGACCAGATCGCTGCCCTTCGGGAAAGCGATCCCGACAGGAATGCCATCGCCGACGGGGGCCTCCAGGATCTTCACTTTGCCCTTGCCTTCGGTCGCAGCGTAATATGCGAGGAAGGGGTAGTCATAGACGACGGCTTCGGCGCGTGATGACTGTAACTCCATGAACATGTTGGTGACCTGCGGGAACAAGGTGACTTGAGCTGTCGGAGCATGCTCTTTTAGCCAGGTCGTCGAAGCGGCGCCCGTTACGGACGCAACCTTCTTGCCGGCGAGATCGTTGCCGGATTTGATCGTTGCGTCGTTCGCAGCGATGAGAACGCCGAGAGCGCTTGTGTAATATACGTCGGAGAAGTCGACGACCTTTTTGCGGGCATCGGTCATGAAGATGCTCGAAATAGCCAGGTCGATATTCGCGGTCTGCAGCGCGGGGATCAGCGCGCCGAAGTCCATCGGCGTGACATTGTACTTGAAGCCCGCTTCCTTGGCGATTTCGACAAGCAGGTCCTGATCGAAACCAACATACTTGCCGTCCTGCATAAAATCGAACGGTTTGGAGTCGACACTCGTGCCGACCACAATGGTCTTGTCTTGCGCAAAAACGGCCTGCGTAAAGGCCACGGTCGCGACAAGAGCTCCGAAGAATATACGTCTATTCATCTCATGTTCCCCTTTGAGTTCGTTTTGGTTAGCGAGCCCATCCGTCCTTGACGAAAGGAGGCTGTACGCCCACAAAATGGATACAATCATACTGTATATAATATTTCAATGTCATATTGTATAAAATATTATTGGTGCGCGCGATCTGCGCAAGGAGGGACAGCGGTCAAGTCCATTCCAACATGAGAAATTGCTGCCCATCGGGACAGCGACATGCAAGATCCCCTGCGGCCATGGGGCCACGGAGGATCGCTACCAGCGCCTTAGAGGCGCTTTTCGGAAATCATCTTCGTGCGCAAATAGGCCTCGAGCCCCTCGATGCCGCTCTCGGCGCCATAACCCGACTCATTAACGCCGCCGAATGGCGTTTCCGGTTCGTGCACGGATGTATGGTTGACACCGACAACGCCGGCTTCGAGCGCTTCGCCGACCGCTGACGCCGTCGATCCATTGGCGGTGAAGAGATAGGCTGCGAGACCGAATGGAAGAGAATTGGCGCGGGCGATCACCTCATCGGCGGACTTGAAGGGCGTTAACTGAGCCAAGGGGCCAAACGGTTCCTCGATCATCACACGGGCGTCGTCCGTCACGTCCTTGAGAACGGTAGGCGCATAGAAGTAGCCTCGGCGGTCAAGGCGCTCGCCTCCAAGTGCCACCGAGGCCCCTTTTTCAACGGCATCCCGTATAAAGGTGTCCATCATATCCAGCCGACGTTCAGTGATGAGCGGTCCCATCTGGGTAGCCTCGTCGAGCCCGTTGCCGACGACAATCTTGCAGCTTCGCTCAACGAACCCCGTTACGAAGCGCTCATAGACGTTTTCCTGGATGTAGAAGCGGGTCGGAGACGTGCAGACTTGCCCCGCATTGCGAAACTTGGCGGCTATCAGCACGTCGAGCGCCTTTTCGATATCGGCATCATCGAAAACGATCACCGGCGCGTGCCCGCCGAGCTCCATAGTGCAGCGCTTCAGCGTGTCAGAGGCCAGACGCTGCAACAGCTTTCCGACAGGCGTCGAGCCGGTCAGGGAGACTTTCTTAGGAATGGGAGAGGCAATCAGATGCTCGGAAATCGGCGCCGGCGGCCCGAAGACGATGTTGAGCGCTCCCGCCGGCACCCCGGCGTCCTGAAAGCAGCGGCCGATCGCAACGGCGGTACCGGGCGTCTCGTCGCTCGGCTTCACGATAATGCTGCAACCGGCCGCGAGCGCCGCCGCCATCTTGAGAGTGACGTTGCCTGCCGGGAAGTTCCATGCGGCAAAGCCGAGTGCCGGACCCACCGGTTCCTTGAACACCATCTGCCGCACCCCGGTGGCACGCGCAGGGATGATGCGGCCATAGGCGCGCTTCGCCTCCTCGGCATACCAGCGCGTCGCGTCGGCACAGAATTGGACCTCGCCCACGGCTTCGGCCAAGGCCTTGCCGTTCTCGAGCGTTAGGGTGCGGGCGATATCGCCTTTGCGGGTTTCGATAAGGTCCGCCGCCCGGCTCAGAATCTGCCAGCGATAGGCAGCTGTCGTGGTCTTCCAAACCCGGAACGCTCGCGCCGAAGCGTCTAGCGCGCAATCCAGATCATCCTTGGTCGCGTGAGGAACGGCGGAGATTTCGGCCCCGTCAGCCGGATTGACGAGTGGCGCCGTCGCCCCGCTGCTTCCCTGCACCCAGGTGCCATCGATTAGCATTTCGAGTTTTTCAGCGTACATCGTCATTCCCCTGATTGCGTCATCGACTGAGCAACATCTCAGCTTTTCCGATTGTATAAATAATAATCTTATCGTATGCAATTATAAATCATCGCATAACATGCTGTTGCTATCGAGGGGAGCCGTTCCATGACCACCAAAAACGAAGCCGTTGACGTCGCGGTGATCGGGGCCGGAAGCGTCGGTATCGCCGTCGCTTATTATCTGGTCAGAAAGTACGGCATTAGAGATATCGCGATCATCGATCCGCGTGATCCGATGAGCCTGACTTCAGCACAATCCGGCGAGAATTACCGCAATTGGTGGCCTCATCCGATCATGGCGGCCTTCACCAACGACAGCATCCGGCTCATGGAAGAGATTGGGTCCGCCTCGGACAATCGCATCAACATGACGCGCCGGGGCTATTGCCTCGTCACCCGCCGGTCGGATCCTTCCGATCTCATCGAGGATCTCTACCGCGGCTATGGCGAGGGTGCCGAAGGCCTTATTCGCATTCACAAGGGCGCCGGCCCACACGACAGCTACCGGCCACCGGTATCGGCGGACTGGCGGCAGGCCCCCGACGGCGTCGACGTGCTTTGCGATCAGAACCTCATTCGCAGCACGTTTCCGGCCTATGCCGACGATATCTCGGCCATTCTGCATGTCCGGCGCGCGGGCTCAATCAGTGGCCAGCAGCTTGGCCAGTTCATGCTGGAATATATCAAGGGCCAGGGCGGACGGCTGCTGCGTGGTGAGGTCGTTTCGATTGCGTCTGCCTCGCCTTTCCTTCTTTCCGTCAAGACAAGCGACGGGATCGCCTCCCTTTACGCCGACCGGATCGTCAATGCCGCCGGGCCTTTCCTCAAGGATGTAGCGGCACTCCTGAACGAAGAACTTGCTGTTTCCTGTATCTACCAGCAAAAGATCGCCTTCGAGGACAGAGAGGGCTTGGTACCGCGCGACCTGCCGTTCACGATCGATCTCGACGATCAGAAACTTGCCTGGAGCGAGGAGGAGCGAGCCTTGCTCGCTGAAGATCCCGACACTGCCAAACTGACGGAACTTATGCCAGGCGGCATCCATTGCCGGCCGGATGGCGCGGAAAACGGCAAATGGATCAAGCTCGGCTGGGCCTTCAACGAAGCTCCTTCCGACCCCCATGGCCCCGAACCCATCAACGACCAGTTCCCAGATATCGTCCTGCGCGGCGCGAGCCGGCTTCAGCCGGGGCTTGCCGCCTATATCGGGCGCCTGCCGCGTGGCGCACATCATTACGGCGGTTACTACACCACGACCGAGGAGAACTGGCCGCTGATCGGCCCGATGCACACGCCTGGCGCTTTCGTGGCGGGCGCTCTTTCCGGATTCGGTACGATGGCGGCCTGCATATCGGGCTCGATCTGCGCCGACTGGGTGATGGGTAAAACGTCTGCGCCCTACGCCAGGATGCTGAGCGCGGCCCGCTACGACGATCCTGCAATCATGGCCGAACTGGCAGCGCTCAACAATCGTGGCCATCTCTGACGGAAACCCGGCTCATCGAATGAGGAACGGCAAACACTATTCGCTTTGCCCGGCATGGAGCCGGAGCAGACAGGCAAGGAGATAAGATTGAAGACCGATATTGTTATCATCGGAGGTGGAGCGATCGGCGCGGCTGTTGCTTACTTCCTGAAACGGACGGATGCGAGCATTTCGGTGACCGTCATTGAGCGGGATCCGACTTATAATCTTGCGTCCACCCCACGTGCTTCGGGTGGTGTACGCCGACTTTTTTCCCTGCCTGAGAACATCGCGCTCTCCAATTACAGCATTCCATTCTTCGACGATTTTGCGGAAACCATGGCCTTGGATGGCGTGCCGGCGGACATCGGCCTGAAGAAGAACGGCTATCTCTTCATCGTGCCGCCATCGAGCCGCGACATGCTCAAGCAGAATTTCGAGATCGAAACGAGCATGGGCTGCAACGTTGTCTGGCTGGAGCCGGACGAAATCAAACACAAGTTCCCGTCGATGAATGTTTCGGACCTGGGGTCCGCCGTCTATTCTCCCGATGATGGTTGGCTTGACCCGCATAGCGTGCTCATGGGCTTCCGCAAGAAAGCCCGCTCGCTGGGCGCCGATTTCATTGCCGAAGAAGTGATGGGTTTTGAGCGGACGGCAACGCACGTTGCCAAGGTCAAGCTGAAATCCGGTGCGGAGATCAAGGCGGATCATTTCGTCAACGCCGCGGGCGCCTGGGCGAAGGACATTTGCACGATGCTCGGCTTCAAGGTTCCGATCGAGCCGCTACGCCGTTTTGAGCACTATTTCGAAACCGAAGAGCCGATCGAGCCGCTTCCCTATCTGAAGGACCCGGAGCGTCTGGCCTTCCGGCCGGAAGGCAAGGGATATTCCGGCGGCGTTCCGACACTTGCCGAACCGCGCGGATACAATTTTGAGGTCGATCACGACTATTTCGAAAATATCGTTTGGCCCGCACTGGCGCATCGCTTCCCTCAGTTCGAGAAGACAAAGTGCAAGAACACGTTGCCGGGCCTTTACGACCAGAACGATTTTGACGGCAATGTCATCATTGGTCCGGGCGCGGACGGTCTTGCGAATTTCCATATGCTCGCCGGCTTCTCCGGCCATGGACTGATGCACGCGCCCGGATGCGGCCGGGCAATGGCGGAATTGCTGTTGAGGGGACGCTACGAGACGATCGACCTCAGCCGTCTTGGCTGGCAAAGGCTCCTCGATGACAAGCCGCTTCCAGAGCGGGGTATTATCTAGGCCTTGAGGCGCAACGGTTGAATAATCGTTGCGCCCACAGCCCGCTAACGCCTGCGCATGGCGGCGCGCAACGACTTCTGTGTCTGTTCGATGTGCTTTTCGAGCAATGCGACCGCCGCATCGGCCTCCCCCTCCCTGCAGAGCCGCAACAATTCGGCATGATCCTGCTGTGGCTTCGCCTTTCCTGTCGCCAGCGACACTTGGCGACGGGTGAAGCGACTGACATGCCCGTAATTCGCTTCGATCATGGCCAGGAGCTTCTCCCGGTTGCAAGGGCAATACAGCGTCCTGTGAAACCGCCAGTTCATCTCCCCCCAAGCGGCCGGGTCCGATGCTTCCTCATAGGCCGCCAGGATTTGCTCTGCCGCCTCAAGGTCCTCAACCGCCATATTGGGGATGGCAAGTTTCAAAGCCCGGCATTCGAGCGCAATGCGAATGTCGAGCATTTCAAGAACATCCTCGACGGACGATCCCTTCACAACCGCGCCTTTGTTGGTATGCAGCTCCACCAGCCCCTCGCTTTCGAGCTGACGAAGGGCCTCGCGCACGGGTATTCTCGAGGTTCCGAACTGTTCTGCGAGTTCGTCCTGACGAAGCTGCTGGCCCTCTTCATAGGCCCCTGTCAGGATCGCTTCCCGCAAGCCGTCCCTGACGAGTTCAGGCGCGGATTTGCGCACTTCATTTCCCTTAACAGCCATCAAAGTACCTTCTCAGTCCAACCAGATCCTGGATTAGATGGCAGCGTTTTGTATAAATTTGTCAACAGCACACAAGGATAAGCGCTGTGGAGAATGCGACCGCCATGCCTTTGTCTGAACGCGCTGCCTGGTGAGTGGTTGCGGCAGCGAAACCGATATCACTGTCATTCAAGCCGATCCTTCCGTCGCTTCCTTGAGCAAACGTCGGATGCCGTCGGCAACAATTCTGACCAGTTCCGTCGCGCTCGATTTGCTCACAAGACGAATATCGAACGAGCCGAGTTCTTCGAAACCATCCTCGGCGCCAAGAACCCTCATGTCGTCCGTCACGTAGGAACAGGGGAGCGGCGCCACCGCCAAGTCCGAGACGACGGCCGCGCACTGCACCGTGGTGCGGGCGCTGAGATAAGCAAAACGGTAGGTTTGGCCCGTTCTTTCCAACTGCTCGACGGCGGCTGCACGCCAGATGCACCCACCCTCATGGGTCGCGATAGGCAAGGGATCCTGCTGAAAAGCGGAACCTTGCCTTGCTCCGGCCCAGACAAGCTTCTCAGTCCCAATCACTTCGCCGCGCAGCACCGACGGATTGCCGACGTTGCACGTAAGGGTAAGGTCGAGCCGCTGTTCGTCTATGCGCTGGACGAGACGATCGCCCGTATCGACGACGACGTCTACCACGATACCCGGATAGGCGTCGGAAAGGTCCTTCAGGATTTTCGGAAAGATCCGCTCACTGATATCAAAAGGAGCGCCCAGCCGCACCAAACCCGTAAGCTGCGGATCCACCAATCGAGAGACCGCCTCGTTCGACAGCATCAACATCGTGCGAGCATAGGTCAGCAATGTCTCTCCTTGCCGCGTCAGCCTGATCGTGCGTGCAGCGCGTATGAACAAAGCTGAGCCCAATTGCTCCTCGAGCTTCTTGATCTGCATCGATACAGCGGAGGGCGTGCGCGAAACGGATCGCGCGGCCGCGGAGAAGCTCAGCGTCTCCGCGATGGCAACGAATGTTCGCAGCACGTCGTTATCGAGCAAGAGCGTTTGCCGACTTAAGTCATCAACCATCATTCGCTTTCGGAGAGTTTCACGTGTGGGCGGTTTGCCGGCACGACGGGTGCAAGGAAAATTGGAAAGCAGTTGCCGAAATTCCCGCAAAATATATAAAGATATCAAAACTTATACAATATAATAGCTTAGGATAAATAACACACATCGGTGACGAGTATGGGCAGCACCGCTTGATTGTGATCGGATAACGGAAAACTGAAGGAACTGGCAATGCCTTGGATTCGAGTGGATTTATCTGTGGGTCGTACCGTCGAGCAGAAGCAGAAGGCGGCCGAGGCCATCACCGATGCGTTGGTAAAGTTTTGCAATTGCACACCCGAGTCGGTCAGTATCGTGTTCAACGACGTGACCGCGGACAACTGGGCCTTTGCGGGCAAGCTTCTTTCGCAAACTGCAAAATCCTAAGACCGTGATCTGGAATGAGTCGTTTCCTCTACTGAATCAGGCGGCGATCACCCTTGGCAAGAAAGTCGAGCAACGCCGCTCCTCGGCTGACATCAGACTGCTCGAACTAAAAACCAGCGCCAATGAAAAATGACCGCAGCTCGATTTCGGCGTTTAATAAAAAGCAATCCAGAAACGAAAAGCGGCCGGGAGGAAGAGTGATGCCTTTCCCGCAGACGATCTGTGAAGAAAATATCGGCCCGCAGAGTCCCGGCGATCGCCAACCGATCGGCGTCGCCGTGAAAATTCTTTGTTTCCAGCTTGGCCTATCACGCCAACGCTTGCAGGCCGGAATGTGATCGCAGATGCGAACATTTCCTAACATTACAAAAAACACAGCAACGCAACGGTAGGATATCCCTCGTTCTAGCCAGATTTTGCCGCGTGGCACTCTCCTGGCCGGAACCAGAATCCGCGGAACCGCCTTCTGGCAACATAACGAAAGGAAATCCATGTCAACCTATCTTGAAGGCGATCTTATAACGGGCCCCCGGGCATCGAATGAGCAGGTAATTCGTGGCGAGCGCGTTTGGAGACATCGGCACGAGCTCGATCTTACCGTTCTGAAGTCGAGGCGCCACCCAGCGCAACTTTTAACGCTAGGGGCTGGCAGTCTGCTGATTGTCCTGGCTTGTGCTTTTACCTACGTCGATCTGGGTCCCACGCAAAATCTTGTTCGCGGGGATGTCAATGCAGCCCATCCGACTGGTGAGGAGCGTGTGACGGCATCGACAAGACTCCAGACCATCGTCGATACTGCACCCCCTCCGATTCGCGTCAGCGAGATACAAGCTGCCCCCCTTGCGTTCAGTGTTGTGCCGATAAGACGTCCGCTTGACGCGCCAGTGAAAACTCAGAAAGCGTACATCCGGGACAGTATAGCATCGGCGGCGAAGCCAACGAATGTTCTCCGTTACAATCAATGCAATTTAGGGTGCGAAACTCGGGATTCACTGATCGTGAATACCATACCACCCACGCTCCAGCCTGAAGGCCCCGAGCTCGAGACTCCAAACCGAGCGCTGGAGTTAGGTTCATCCGTGCTGCACGTGGCCGGCTCTGTGCTCGGTCAGACGGCAGCGCTACCCTTCACAACGCTGCGGCTGGGTCGGGATGCGTTGGCCGGAATATCGGAACTGGAGTGATCCTGCATCGAGTAGCGCTCTGAAATGGCAGAGCTGCAGTTTACCTCCCGCCGAGATCTCCGCCAAGGACTTTAGCCAACCATGCGCGGCAAGGACGGTGCCACTCGAAGTCATCCGGCACACAATCATGGAAGAAGCGGTCATGTTCAGAGCTGAAACATCGATGACAATTGTCTCGTGCACCCTCGCTATACCACTCCTGTCCGGTTGCGCAGGAGAGGATTATCCGGTCCCGGTAGGGACGATGGTTGCCCATCGCCCCCCGGCCAGATCCGTACGTGCGGCACTACCGCATACGGCTCCTATCGGATGTTGTGACAGTGAAC
>JAAMEZ010000007.1 GCA_013322215.1 Martinezella rhizogenes | reverse complement strand
ACAATTCCCTGCACCTGTTCATTGACGAACGCATGAACGATTCTGTGTCCACAATGGAGACTGTGGACATAATGACATTGGATATCTTGAATGGATCAGGGTCTCTTCGGGCTGTGAAGGTTCTTTCCAACGGGAAGCGGCGCTTCGATCCCGTCGAGAAAGACCGGTTGATAGACGCGGCAATGAAGCCCGGGGTATCGGTCGCCCGTCTGGCACTCGGGCACGGCATCAACGCCAATCTGTTACGCAACTGGGTGAAGCTTCGCCGAGATGGGCAGGCCCAGGGTGCTTTGACAGTTGTTGCAGGGCAGGAAGCGTCGGCCTTTGTTCCGGTGGTTGCAGCGTCGCCGATTGCGCGGCAGCCCGACATGCCGGCCCAGCCATCATCGGCAGGAATGCGGCTGACGGCGTCTTTGCCAAATGGTGTGCGGCTTGAGCTTGAGAATGTGGATGAGCGAACGCTTTCCGCGATGATCGACGTTCTGGGGCGGTGCAATGTTCCGGCTGGCTGACGATCTTCGTGTCTATCTTCACCGGGACCCGATCGACTTTCGTGCGGGGATCAACAGCCTGGCGATCCTGGTCGAGCAGTCGATGGGCCTGAGCCCGTTCGAGCGTGCTGTCTTCGTCTTTTGCAACCGCCGGCGCAACCGGATGAAGCTCCTGTTCTTCGAGCGGTCAGGGTTCGTGCTTGTATTGAAAGCCTTGTCCGAAGACCGGTTTCGCTGGCCCCGCCGCGAGGCGCCGGTCGTGACGCTCGATACCGAACAGTTGCGCTGGCTGCTTGACGGCATCAATCTCGACGCGATGGTGCGCCATCCTGTTCGCCAATATGAGTTTGTCGGCTGAAAGCTGTTGACGGAGCGGAGCGGCTCAGATTCAAAGCTACGATGACACGAGCCGGCACCCCGACCGTTGCGGAACTGATGGCGCTTCTGGCGGCGAATGCTGCCGAGAACGCCGCGCTGCGGGCTGAGAGAGACGCCCTTGAGCAGCGTGTCTTCAAGCTCGAGGAAGAACTAGCGCTTGCACAACTGCATCGTTTTGCGCCGCGCAGCGAAAAGCATATGGATCGCGTCTTCAATGAAGCCGAGAGCGCCGCTCTCGAGGTCGATGCTGATGAGGGCTTGACCGGATGTGACGAGACCGCCGCCATTGAGCTTCCCGACACGGGGTTGCCAGAGGTGGAAACGCCCGAAGGCCGCAAGCGCGGGCGTAAACCTCTTCCGACAAACTTGCCACGCCAACGCGTTGAATATGACCTCGCCGACGATCAGAAGACCTGTGCGAGCTGCCGCCATCCGTTGCATCGCATGGGCGAGCTCGTCACCGAGCAGCTGCATGTCGAGGTGAAGGCCACGGTGCTGCAGAATGCCCGGGCCAAGTATGCTTGCCGCAACTGCGAGCGCACCGATATCAGCACTCCCGTTATCATCGCGCCGATGCCCGCCCAGCCCTTGCCGGGCAGTATTGCCACGGCCTCGACGCTGGCCTTTGCTCTTGTTCATAAATATGTCGACGGCACACCGCTCTATCGCTTGGCACAGGCCTTCGAGCGCGCTGGCGTCCCAGTCAGCCGTGGCGCTCTTGGCCATTGGGTGATCGGCTCTAGCGAAAAGCACCTCGTTCGCATCTACGATGCACTGAAGCAGCGGCTCTTGTTGCCGAACGTCATTCACGGTGACGAGACCACGGTGCAGGTGCTGAAGGAAAAGGACAGGAAAGCAACTGACGAGTCCTACATCTGGGCCTATCGCAGCGGACAGGATAGCCTCGAGCCGGTTGTGCTGCTTGAATATCAGCCCGGTCGTGGGCAGGTGCATCCGCAGACTTTCCTTGGTGACTATCGCGGCATTCTGATGAGCGACGGCTATCAGGGCTGGCGCACCCTGAAGGGCGCAACGCACGTCGGATGTATGGCTCATGCCCGACGACGCTTCGTCAACGCTTTCAAAGCCGGGAGGAAACAAAGCGGGCCGCCCGCGCAGGCATTGAAGTTCTTCGACCAGCTCTATCGGATTGAAAGGCAGGTGCGGGACGAAAAGCCGGATGACGACGAAACGCAGGCCGATTGCCTCCGGCGCCTGCGCCAGAAGCACAGCGTTCCAGTCCTTGACGCCCTGAAGGAGTGGCTCGACAGGATGGCCCCCAAGATCGTGCCCGATACCAAGCTCGGCGATGCGATCTCCTATACACGAAACCAGTGGCAATATCTGACGCGCTACACCGAAGACGGCAGGATGCCGATCGACAACAATTTATTGGAGCGCGATATCAGAGTTTTTGCCACTGGAAGGAAGAGCTGGTTATTTTGTGACACTGTCGACGGGGCCAAGGCAAGCGCCGTCATCTACAGCCTTATGCTGACCTGTCGCGCCTGTGGCGTCGAGCCATTCGCCTGGTTGCGACACGTCTTCACCGAATTGCCACAGCGTCCCGACGGCGCCAATATCAACGATCTGCTCCCATTTAACTTCGCCAAATCCACTGCCGCATAAGCCGCTGCGGGCGTCACAATCCACTGCGTCAACGCGCAGCAAAATGAGCGCTTACGGTGGAGCTATGGCTACCGACGCATTGCTGCGTCTCTCAATCGAGTGCGGCGCCACGTGGCCTTCCGCATGTCATCCAAGATGCAAAAGATTGAACGATGCTGCTTAAAAGGCAGATTGAATTTGCAACAGAATTCTGACCTCATCCGACTAGACATCGGACGGACCCCGTTCAGGCTGGTGATACGAGGCCGGCCGAAGTGCTTCGATGCGATCTTTCTTGCTGACATCCGTAGTCATCGCAAGAATGGTGGTGTGAATGTGTTAAGCACTCATGCTTCGATTATCTATACACACCAGACTGATTACAATCTGCATCAATAGCCACTATCATGAACCACGCCCATAATATCCCCGCTCCGGGATACGCTCACGAGGACGTTGTCGTCGCCTCGTGTTGCCTGGACCAGATAGCGAACGCCAACGTCCTTCACGTTTCTCACCCGATATCCACGACCTTCCAAAAGGCGGATCACATCGTCTGGGCCGAAGTGGTTCCGGGACTCTCCCCACACTGTACGCGCGTCATGATGGCGGTTCCAAGCATGAAGATAGTTGGATTCCGTCTCATCATCCGCCGAATAGTCGTCTGGCGACCGATCCTCATGAAGAACCACTTGAGCAACCGCCGGAACGATGAGACCAGTCGTAGCAACCGTGGTTACGCACAATGTGACGAGTATAGCCTTCATAGACGTATCTCCTTTGTCGATTCATTGTTGAGAGGTGCGATCAAGGTACCGCTAACGCGCATCATCCTGATCACCGAGCTTGTTTCCAGTGGCTTCATAGGAAACGAGATGCCGACCGGCGGCTTGATCGGAACCAAGCCGCCGTTCTTCTCAGAACTTGTAGCTCGCGCCAAAAATTACCTTCTGCTGATCGCCGCTAAAGTCGCCGATACGCGAACCGAAATCCTTCTTGCCGAAATCGGAATATCGATATTCGCCGCGCAGGAGGATGTTGTCGGTCAAAGCGTGCTCCACACCGCCACCAGCAGTCCAGCCGATCAGGATATCATCCTTCTTTCCAACTGCCGGAGCGTTTATTTTGCCGCCTGCAGCAGCCATGCCCCCCGTTGCAAAGAATAGTGTGCGATCCCAAGCATAGCCGACGCGAGCGCGACCAGAGGCATCCCATTGAAGGTTGGCTTCCTTGCCCTTTTCAAAGTTATAGTTGAAATCGTTTTCAATGCCGTAGACAATATTTCCGCTCTGGAAGTTATAGCCGGCATGAGCGCCGAAAGCGCCGCTGTCGAGGTTCTGTTCGCTGCCGAAATACTTTGCCTTGTTCCAAGAGTATCCTCCTTGAGCGCCGAGATAGAAACCGGACCAATCATAAGCTGAAGGGGCTGACTGTTCAGGTTGCGGCGCTGGCTGTTCAAAAGTCATGTCCGCGGCCATAGACGGCATTGCTGAAAAACAAGCCAGGGCGGCGATTGCGAATATTTTAATTTGCATTGGAGAGAGGCCTTATCTTAATCTTGATGCTGCAAATGAGCCTGCGCCTGTAAGAGGTATCGACGCTGAACCCGCGAGTGCACATCATGCACCGGCTCGATATTGCGGAGTGTCTTTTCACATTGCGATATGTTGCGGAGCGCGCGGTGGCGCCGACCACCTCACCCCGGCACAACAAAAACAAACAAAACATAACAAACGACAGGACCGACATGGATTAGATCTTGTTGCACAACAAGTGGTGAGGAATTCCCGTGTCAGTGCACCCTCCAAATCCGAGACAGATATTAGTTTTTCTTCCAGTGGCTGCCGCTCGGACGATTGTCGCAAAGCTGGAGGAGCATGGTTACGAGGCGGCCGCGGTTTCAACCGTTCCGGAGGCTTTCGATGCCCTAAGATCTGATCGGTATGCGATCGCTGTCGCCACTCGTCCCGATATTGATCTGGTGCGCGCCATTAAGTCCATTCCGGTGATCAATCTCGAAGTTTTCTTTCATGCCTTGCCTTCCGATGCGGAAGCGACCACAGTGCCAAAATGCTTCGACAGCAAGGCATTTCTCCAGCGGGTCAATAGACTTTCGGGGTCGCCGCCGACAAGGAACGGCCAACGATCGGCCGACCATATGAAGGCGGAGCCGGTAAGACTAACTGTTATATCGCGCTGGTTTGCCGCTCTAACAGGATGCGGAAAAAGGCCCTTGCTGTAAGCGAACTGCCATGATTCCATGCCTGGGCGATTGTTCGGCAGGAGCATGCCATGCGCGGCAGTGATATCCAGACGGCGGGACTGTTTTCTTATGTGAGCTGCGAAGCTCGCGTTCCGGCAAACCATCCACTGCGGGCAATCCGCGCGATTGTGGACGAGGCGCTGGAAATTCTGTCCCCTGATTTCGAGGCGATGTATTCAGCGATCGGCCGCCCGTCGATCCCGCCGGAGAAGCTGCTGCGTGCGCTTTTGTTGCAGGCCTTTTACACGATCCGCTCAGAGCGTCAGCTCATGGAGCAGATGGACTACAATCTGCTATTCCGATGGTTCGTCGGCTTGTCGATGGACGCGCCGATCTGGGACGTCACCGACGGCAGCGGCGCTGGCAGTGAAGGGAAACCGTCGCCAGAGGCCGCAGGCCGCAACCCTGAGCGCGATTTCCACGGCGAGAAGCGAAGCAACGCAACGCACGCCTCAACCACCGACCCGGACGCCAGGCTTTACAAGAAGGGCCGTGGCCAAGCTGCCAAGCTTTGTCACATGGGCCACGTCACCATGGAAAATCGCAACGGCCTGGTTGTCGACGTCACGCTGACCCATGCGACCGGAACCGCCGAGCGCGAGGCTGCGCTGGATATGCTGGGCCGCATGGATGATCGTCATCGCATCACATTGGCTGCAGACAAAGCCTACGATACAGCCGACTTCGTCGCTGCCTTGCGGGACATCAAGGTGACGCCTCACGTCGCTCAGAACACGGCGAACCGCCGCTCGGCCATAGACGGTCGGACCACCCATCACCCAGGCTACGGTATCAGTCAGCGCATCCGCAAGCGCATCGAAGAAGTGTTCGGCTGGGCCAAGACCAGCGGCGGAATGCGCAAGACCCGCCACCGCGGAAAGGATCGCGTCGGCTGGATGTTCACCCTGACAGCTACCGCTTATAATCTGGTGAGGCTACCAAAGCTGCTGGCGACGGCATAATCGCGCCCGTAATCCGCCCAAAGACGGCGGATTACTATCAAATACGCCAAAAGGGCCGCTGAAAAGCGTCGTCAAAGCTCGTCTTCGAGCCATCTAGCGATGATCGGCGGAAAAATTGGCGCTATTTCCGCGGCCTGCTAAAAGCCTTCACCCGGTTCGCCGAATATCGATGACTTAGCTAGCGCACTTGGTCTCCCAACCCGTCAGCCGGGATGCTGCGTGTGGCTTCTTATAGTTACCGTGATGTCGCCTGCGATTTGTCCTGCTGTCGGCGTCAAAAGTCCGGCTTGCATCTGAACGCCCTAAGTGGCTTTCACCAGAAGATCAAAGCGGCATGCGGCGTAACGTCGAAGCGCAAATCGCTTATTTTGGAGGGGTTTATTTGATCACGACGTTCATGGCTACCGCTTCATTGAGCGGCTACATCCTAACAGCGTTATTCTTGCTTGCAGCCATTGGCCGATTGGTGAAAAGCTTCGCCAAAGGGCTGGGGACGAAGAGGCGAGCCAATTCTCGGCAGGCAAGCGTGTCTTGACGTTTGAGGTACGGTCAAGATCTGCTTTCTGACGCCGTGACATCGTACTCCTGTCCACTAGTGGCTTATGAGTTTGATTGCACGCCACGGATGCAACATATCTCAACATTTCAGAATATAGTTTCGCAAGATTCCATATATTGGTACTTATCGACGAGGCACAATGTGTTCAGGCTAGCGTTTGCGGCCGAAATGAGGTGTATCCTACAATGCTTAATCAACAGCGAGGCGCGATTGTGGCGCATGAAGATCCGGCACCCGACCAGGCGCGTATTCTTATTGTTGAGGATGACTTGGATATTGCCGACATGCTTGTCGACCTTGTGCACGGTAATGGATTTCTCGCCGAATCCGTCGGCAACGCAAAGGCAATGGACGCAGCGCTGAACCGGACCGCGTTTGACCTTATTCTCCTCGATGCGATGTTGCCGGGTGAAGACGGCTTCAGCATATGTCGGCGTCTGCGGTCGTCTCAAAAGACCCCGATCATCATGTTGACGGCGCTTCGTGAGGACATCGATAGGATCCTGGGCCTTGAGCTCGGGGCCGATGATTATGTGACCAAGCCGTTCAATTCACGAGAGTTGATGGCGCGGGTCAAAAATATTCTTAGACGAGCTGCGGATTCGGCCGAACCCGCAGAGGACCTTGGACCGCTGACCTTTGCGGGATGGTCCGTTGATCCGCGGAGCCGCCGCCTCTTTGACCCAGATGGCGCCCAAGTCTCTATGACTACGGCAGAGTTCGATCTTTTATGGGCTTTTTGCAGCCATCCGCACAAGGTTTTGACCCGTGAGCAACTTCTCTCCATGACGCATGCGGGGACAGCAGGGCCGGTTGAACGCAGTATCGATGCTCATATCAGCCGTGTTCGGCAAAAGATAGAGCCAAACCTCAAGGATCCAACATTCATCAAGACGGTTCGGCTTGGCGGTTACCTGTTTGCATCGAAAGTGGAGCGCCAGTCTTGAAGAGACTTCGCCGAGCCTCCCTTCGCAAACAGCTTTTCTTTCTGGCTATCGTGCTCGTCGCTTTGGTGTCAACCATAGCGACCGTCTCGGAGCCGTTCATCTATGGTCGCCACGATAAGGGCCTTGAAATCGGCCTTTTCGCAGGACGGGTGGAAATGGTACTGGAGCAATTCGGACGTAGCCGCACGCCGCAGGAAGAGAACAAAGCGCTTGCCTTTGCGGAGCGACTGGGCCTTTCTGTACAGCGGGCTCCCACCGATCAAGCATCGATGACGTATCAGCTCGACATGCCTTCAAATGACATTCTTTTTGCTGTCAGGGAGCTTATCAATGACGGTTTTCTGATGTCGCTGAAGAATGCTTTCGATGGCGACCCCGAGCCGGGGAAATTGACGATCAAGATTGATGATGGTCGTGCACTTTCGTTCCAAATGCCTAAATTTCCAACTAGGGTATGGCTTGCACCGGCCGTTGCGAGCGGCATTCTCAAGATCGTTATTCCGCTAATCCTGCTGGCTTACCTGGGAAGTTGGTTGATTACCCAGCCATTGACCCGCTTTGCTGCAGCGGCACGGCATGCCAGCATGGATGACAATTCGGGAGAGCCCTTCACGGCCGAAGGCGCCTCGGAAATCCGCAGTCTGGCTGCCTCCCTCAATACGATGCAAAGTCGAATTCAGGCAATGTTGCGGGATCGAACCGTAATGCTGCGTGCCATCAGTCATGACTTGAGAACCCCGCTAACAAGACTTCGCATGCGCGCGGAGCGGTCGAATGAACCTGATCTGAGGAATCTGATGCTTGCGGATATCACCACATTGGCCGCCATGATCGACGCCGCGTTGGGGTTTCTCGATAATACGCCTGAGCAAGCTCGCAATATCGACCTGTCAAGCTTGTTGCAAACAATTGTCTCGGATTTTGCGGATACCGGCGTTGATGTCACCTACACAGGCCCGCGGCGTCTAGCCTATATCTGTATGCCACAAGGTATGACCCGTGCGGTTTCCAACCTAGTCGATAACGCGTCTCGCTATGCGCAAAGGGTCGAAGTGAGGTTAGAAAAGAACTCTGACGGTGGAGTCGGAATCTTCGTTAGCGACAACGGACCAGGCTTGCCGGATGCTCTTAAAGAGAAAGTTCTCGAACCTTTTTTCAAGGCGGATACAGCCAGGCAAACGGGAACGAAGAGCGGTGGTTTTGGATTGGGCCTGTCTGTCGTACTCGGCATTGTGACAAAAGCCCACAAGGGAACCCTGGGTCTACGCGACAACGAGCCGAGTGGACTCATTGTCGAAATAAATCTTCCGCCGGCAAAACCAGCTCCAAGTACAAAGATCATAAACGCCGACGCTACATATTGAACCTCGACGAATCCCGCATTGCTTGGTCAATCGTCTAGCGAATTTCTACAGGAACGGAATGCTGCTTGCCTTTGGTGAGTTCCCATTGGGGGGTACACGAACATAGTGTGTACGCGCAGAGACGTAACGTGTTCACCATTATGCATGTCAGTTGGTACGACAATCCTTGGAATGTCTCTCAAGAACTGGCATGCATAGTGGGATATGGAGCAACATCTTGATATGCGTTGCAGTGTGCGCATCGTTGGTTGCTATGAGAACCTGCAAAGTGTCACTTCAGAATTAGGCATTGTGAGCTCGCGTTGAAACGAACAGACCGGCAGCTGTATACCAGCCGCCGGAAGTTATTGTAGCTAGCGCGGATTAGCCGGCAAACGTGCTGTTAAAGCTAAACGAGCCGGAGGCGTTGCTGAAGGAGAACGTCCCAGCCTTCTGCACCACTTCTGCCGGCAGCGTTGCCGAGAAGGTGCCCGAGCGGCTGCCGAAGGTGTAGCTGCCGCTGACGGCGCCGTCGGCGCCAATGGTGACCGTCGAAGCGACCGTGGAAGCGCCGCCGCTGACGAGATCGAGCATGTCGGCATTGATTTCAGTGATGTTGCTCATGTTAGTCTCCTATTGGGTTAGGTTTGAGAGGTTGACCGGGATGGTCCTCCCCTCCTCTTGTTGTCACCGGCTGCCTATGGCCTTTAAGGGGTCCAGTACCCAGTCGGTGAAGTGCCGGCGATCCGTTATGACATCGCCGATGAGGGTCATACCGGGGGTCAGCGGGCGCTCCTCGCCGTAGGCGGCGATGCTGGTGCGCTCCAGACTGACGGTTACGCGGTAGACGGGATCTTTGAATGCGATGGGAGCCAGAAGCTCACCCTCACGATAGGTGGCGCGGGATACCTGCACGACATGGCCCGACACCACGCCGAAGCGCTGATACGGGAAGGCGTCGACCCGGAGCCGCACTTCCTGCCCCGGCTGGATCAGGCCGGCCGCGCGCGGCGGCACCAAAAGGTTGGCCTCGAGATTGCTGCCGGCCGGCACCAGGGCCGCAAGCGGCGACTGTGCCACGGCCGTCTGCCCCGGCTGCGCCTGAAGTGCCGCGACCCGACCGGCTACCGGCGCGACCATGACGTAGGCGCGGTTGACCTGCAATTGCGCCAGGGACTGCTCCAACTCGCTACGAAGACCTTGCAGTTGCGCCAGCTTGTCATCGCGCTCGGCAGGCAGGCCTGCCAGTTGCGACCGGGCATCGTTGAGATCGCCCTGCCGCTGCTCCTTCTGCCGCTCCAGCTCGTGGATGACGCTTTCCTGGGCAAGGATCTGCTGCTGGCGGCGCGACAGCTCGAAGCGCGTGCCGCTGCCCTTGATCTGAAGCTGCGCATAGCGGCCGGCATCGTCGGTTTGCAGGGCTTGCAGGCGGCGTTCCGATTCCAGGCGCTGTTCCTGGCTCGCCAATTCGCCGCCGAGCCCTTCGACGCGCGCCGACAGACGCCGCCCCTCTTCGTCGAAGCGGGCTTTCGCCGCCGTGATCTGGGTGTCGATCGACTGCATACGGGCTTGCGTCTCTGAGCGCAGCTTCTCACCGACCTGGCCGTCGGCACCGGTTGTTTCCAGCGATAGCTCGACCATCGGCTGGCCCTGGGTAACCACGTCCCCTTCGTGGACGAGCACCCGCGTCACGATACCGCCCTTGGTGGCGTAGAGCTGCGCCAGTCCGCCGGTCGGGGCGATGTAGCCCTGCACGGTCTCCTTGCGGGCATAGGTGCCGGTCATGAGATAGGTCGCACCGACGACCACGAAGACGCCGAGGATCGCCGTCATCACCCCATGGCTCACCGGCTGCGCGATCATCACCTCGCCACGGAGCCGGCGGCGGTGTTCTATGGCTTGCGTGCGGAACAATGTCTCGCTCATGGCACCACCTGCAAAGGCTGTGCCGGCACATCGCGCATCAGCTCGCGCACATGCCCGTTCTCCACGGCGAAGACGCGTGCCGCACCCTCAATGGCTCCGGGGCGATGAGCCACCATCACCTGGGTAATGCCGAGCCTGCTCAGCGCCTGCATGACGCGGCGTTCGGCAAGAACGTCGAGATTGGCCGTCCCCTCGTCGAGGAACAATATGGAGGGGTTTCGGTAGAGCGCCCGCGCCAGCAGCGCGCGCTGTTGCTGACCGCCCGACAGGGTCGATCCGAGATCGCCGACCAGGGTCATGTAGCCCATCGGCATGTGCAGGATTTCGTCGTGAAGGCCGACAAGCCCGGCAACTGCTTCGACCCGCGCAAGATCCATATCAGGATCGAAGAAGGCGATATTGTCGGCGATCGTGCCGGCGAAAAGTTGATCGTCCTGCATCACCACGCCGATCCGCGCGCGGTAAGCCCGCATCCCCAGGGCGCTAAACGGCAGACCGTCGACAAGCACTTCACCTTCACTCGGCGGATAGAGGCCCATCAGCAGCTTCAGAAGCGTGGATTTGCCACCACCCGAAGGCCCGACAAACACCACGGATTGCCCCGGCTCGATGCTCAAGGACACATCCTTCAGCACCCAGGCTTCGCGCTCCGCATAGCGGAAGGAAAGATTGCGAACGTCGAGCGCACCGGCGAGCGGACGATCCTTGCGCGCCTCGGCGTCCAGGTCCGGCTCGGGATCCTGGTGCACGGCATCGGCCAGGCGCTCCAGATGCAGGCCCGTCATGCGGAACTTGAAATATTGATCGACGAGCGACAGGGCCGCAGTGCTGAACTGGCTGCGATAGGACAGGAACGCCAGCAGCATGCCAAGCGTCATCTCTCCGCGGATGATGGCGCCAGCGCCCAGATAGAACACCAGCAGCATCTCCGCTCCCGTCAGGAAGGAGAGGCCGGCCGTTCCTTTGAGGCTGACTTTCTGGAGGCGCACATTGTTGTTAATGCTGTCGGCATAGGCGTTCTGCCAGACACCGTGGCGCTCCAGCTCCCGGCCGAACAGCTTGAAGGCTCTCGCACCCCGGATGGTTTCGAGAAAAACGCCATCCACCTTGGCCTGATATTGGATGCCCTCATTGGTCAGGCTCCGCAGCCAGGGGAAGGTGCCCAATCGGACACACACGACAAGCGCCAGCGATACCAGCACCACGCTTGCCAGATAAGGTGCATAGATCAGCATCACCGCCAGGGTGACGATGGCCATGAGCCCGTCCAGAGCGCCAGAGACGAGGCCGCCTGTCAGAAGGTCCTGCACCGGCTGCAGGGAGTTGAAACGGGACAGGATATCGCCGAGACGCCGCTTTTCGAACCATGGCACCGGCAGGCGCAGCGCATGACGCAACAGGTTTCCGCGCATCTGGAAGGTCAAAAGGGTGTTGAAATGCATCTGCACGTAACCGCGCAACAGCGTCGTCGCACTCTGGATCAGCAGCAATAATCCGGCGCCGATAACGATCACGTTCAAAAGGCTGAGATCGCCCTTGGATATCGCCTCGTCGACGATCATCTGGTTAACGAGCGGCGACAGCAGGGCAAAGAATTGCAGCAGGGCGGAGAGGGCCAGGATCTGCAGCAGGCTCGGAATGAAGCCGGCGCTCCTCGACCACAGATCAGCCAAGCGCACCCGCTCGACCACCTTGCGCTTGCGGAAGGTGGCGGCCGGCGTCAGTTCCAGCGCCACGCCGGTAAAATGCCTGGATGCCTCCGCATGGGACAGTCGCCGCTGGCCGCTCGCCGGGTCATGAACCTCGATCCGGCTTGGCGTTACCCGGCTCAGCACAACATAATGCGACATGTCCAATGCAGGGCATCTTCAGCTTGCCGATGTCCTCCATCTCCAGCTTCAGGGGCCGGCTGGTAAAACCAAGATCGTCGGCAACCGAGATGAGGGTCTTCAGCGTCGTGCCCTTCGAGGACACCGCATGGCGTCACCTGAGCTCCGACAGTGTCACACGATGACCGTGATAGCCCGCCACCATCGCCAGGCAAGCAAGTCCGCATTCGGCGGTTTCGGACTGCAGCAGGGGCTCGATGCGTGAGCAGTTGTGAAGGGCTGTCAAAAGCAATTAGCTATCCCTCGTTGACGGGTCGGAAGCTGAAAATCGAGACCTTGGCCTTAGACGACGAACATGCTGCCGGTATCGTATGAGTATCGCAGCCGAGCTTTGATCAGACTGCGTGTCGTCAATGGGGAGGTCCGGGGGTCAGACCTCCCCATCCAGAGCAGAACGTCGCTCAATCGGAAAGACTGCCGATAGCTGCCTACGCTCTGAACAAAAGACCTTTGTTTGGAGAGCAACATTCAATGGAATTCCTCCAAAGACGCCCGGTGATGTTTCGGTCTGGCTGTAATGTGACCCAATGTATGGCAGAGCTGATTATTGTGTTGGGTGTTATTTTATTGGGAGATGTTGCAGTGCGCTCCAGTCCAGCCGACAATCCCTTGTCGGAGGGGCAGGGGCGCGCCGCGGGGTTCGTGGGGATCTGTCATGGGTTAGATCTGCGTCATCGCAATTCAATATTCGCCGGAACGGACAAAGCGGGCATGCGGCGTGAGGTTCGATCAGGGCGATCTCCGAACTTTGCTGGGCCAGCCTGAAAAGGTTGGTGAAGAGAACCGCTTGGAGGAGCCCCGCATCGTGATTGATCAAACCGAACGCCGACGAATCCTTGAAATCGTCCTTGCCCGATCGAAGATGTTTGTCTTGAAGCTCTGCTTGGTGCCATCTGGCGTCGGCAGTTGCATCGGCTCACCGGCGAAATCGGACTTCTGGCACCATGGCGAACGCAATCTGCAGCCAAGGGCTTGAACGGCAGAAGTTCAAATTGAGGCAATCGACCGATGTGAGGTGATCTGATCTGTTCGGTTCGGTTCTGTATTTGTCCTATCGCGCCGGACCGAATAATGGCCTTTGAAGGTATGCGGCCTACGATTTCATCAAACGAAACTGGATAGAAAGAGGCCGCGTTGTCCGCGGCGTCCTTGCTTGTACCAGCTGGGTCAATAGCACGATCTTTGAATGAAGTATGGGAAAGGCGGCGCAGCAGCCATGGATTGGACGGCTGAGCGGCCCCACGTGTACTCAACGGGGCGGTCGTTGCGATGACTTCGCTGATCGAGTTGAAAGCTGTCTACCCGATTTCGTCCCATACGTCGAAACAGAAGGCCCGAACGTCATTATGAGACGGTGACCTTGGCAGTAGTGATTAATCCGGTAAGACGGAGCGACCGCGCTGCTCCTGCGGATTTCTGTTCTTCTGTCCGTGGTTGGTGTAATCCGTTGCTTGGCTGTGATCACATAGCATGGTCATCTTTGAAGAAAAGTGACGACGGTACATCCCAACAATCCGACGATGCCCGCTCGTCACTGGCTTGCCTTCCTGTAGGCAGCTTCCTCTCATTGGTCGATCTCGTTGCGGCGAGCCTGCTGACGTTGCCATGCCTCGCGGGCGCGATCCCGTTGCTCGGGTGTCTCATAATATTCTCTGAAATAATGTGATCGCCTGTAGGGATAATCGTAAGCGCGATTTTCGATGCGCATTGACGGCAGTAAGACCGATGAACGTGCGCGCATTCGTCGCGAGATCCGGCTCTATCCGGCCGCAGTAGTCATGGAGAAGTTGAACGGCAGCAGGTCGCCGATTTCGGCCGCTTTGCCCCGCTGCGGCAACTCTGTGAGTACGTGGCGCAGCCAGGCGAGCGGGTCGACGCCGCAGGCGCGGCAAGTCAGCATGAGACTGTAGATCACGGCGCTGGCCCTGGCTCCGTCAGCGGTATCGCTGAACAGCCACGATTTTCTTCCGGTGGCAAAAACTCTGATCTCGCGCTCCAATAAATTGTTGTCGATCGGCATCCTGCCGTCTTCGGTGTAGCGCGTCAGATATTGCCACTGGGTGCGACGTGAAGTCGCCTGAGCAATTGTTCGAGAAAGGAGATCCATGAAGCGAACCTGACGTTCCGTCGTCAGTAGCCTACCGGCACATGCGGGACTGGTAACGGTTCGGTGTGAAGCTGTCGAGACAATGTAGCCGGGCTTTCGAGCCGTGCCGAAGCCGCGAGACGGAGGCATCATCTGCAAGCATCGAAGCGGATGGGGCGCTAGGCTGGGCGGTATGACCAACGAAAGTGAACTGCTGATACTCGTCGTCAATTATGACAAGCCAAAGATGCTGAGAGGCTTGAACCAAAAGGTGAGCGGTCGGATACCTCCCGCCAGTGTGGAGGTACACGGACAAGAAGACCGCCGGCGAAAAGGCAGGGTCTAACCCGCCCCTGTTACTCAGGTGGAACACGGTAAGCCCGTATCCCCGCCCGGCAACGGGCAGGCCGACCGCAAGGAACGCTGTCGGAGGTGCGGGTAAAGGATGTCGGAAAAAGCGAAGGCCGGGCTGTAATGGCGCGGATAGGGGTTACGGGTAACCAACCTCACCCCGCCCGAAAGGGAGCAGACTTCCGACTGGTCTCTCGTCGCGAGACAACAGGCAGAACCTTTACAGGAGGAAAAGCAAATGGCGGTCATTAACATGACTGGTGCAGCCTCCCGCGAAGCGGCGGACTGGAATCAGATTGATTGGGAAAAGGTCCGGCAATCCGTGCGACGGCTGCAAGTGCGTATCGCGAAAGCAGTTCGGGAACGCCGCTGGGGCAAGGTGAAAGCCTTGCAACGACTGCTGACCCACTCGTTCAGCGGCAAGGCGTTGGCCGTGAAACGGGTAACGGAAAATAGAGGAAAGAGAACGCCCGGAGTGGACCGGATCATCTGGGATACACCGGGGAAATGCATCGGAGGATTATCGTCACTCAGGCGGCGGGGATACTCTCCGCTGCCATTGAGGCGGGTTCACATAGTGAAGTCGAACGGCAAATTAAGGCCGCTCGGGATACCCGCAATGCAAGACCGGGCGATGCAAGCATTGCACTTGCTTGCGCTTGAGCCCGTCGCGGAGACCAAAGCCGATTCCAACTCGTATGGCTTCCGGCCGTATCGGGCCACTCGCGATGCTGCCGCTCAATGCTTCAATGTGCTGAGCAAACAGCATGCGGCGGGCTGGATTTTGGATGCCGACATCTCCGGCTGTTTTGACGAGATCAGCAAAGACTGGATCATCACCAATATCCCCACGGATAAGGTGGTACTCTGGAAATGGCTGGACTCCGGCTACATGCAGGACGGTGCATGGTACGCGACGAAAGCTGGGACCCCTCAAGGTAGCCCAATCTCACCAACGATCGCGAACATGGCCCTGGACGGAATGGAAGCGGTGCTGCAAGCGCATTATGGGCCAGAGTACCGCAACCGCCGAACCAAGGTTCACTTGATACGCTACGCTGACGACTTCGTCATCACCGGCGCTTCGAAAGAAGTGCTGGAAGAGGCGAAGGCGATAGTCGAAGCCTTCCTGTCGGAAAGGGGCTTATCCCTCTCCGCAGAAAAGACCCGCGTTGTGCGGATCGAGGAAGGTTTCGACTTCCTCGGCTGGACTGTGCGCAAATATGATGGGAAACTTCTTATCAAACCCGCCAAGAAGAATGTGGCGGCGTTCATGCGTAAAGTCCGGGCGATCATCAAGGACGCCACAAGCATGACGCAGGAGTATCTGATAGTCAAACTCAACCCGGTCATCCGTGGCTGGGCCGGCTATCATTGTAATCAGGTGGCGAAGGCGACCTTTGGCAAGGTCGATCATCTCATCTGGAAGCGACTCTGGCGCTGGGCCTGTCGCCGACATCCAAACAAATCGCGCCGATGGGTGAAGAACCGTTACTTCGCCCGAGAAGGCGCACGCGATTGGGTGTTCCGCGCAGCTAAGAAGGACAAGGATGGAAAATGGACCAATGTGCAGCTGCTGAATGCGGCGGACGTTCCCATCCGGCGCCATCGTAAGATACGGGCGGATGCCAATCCGTTCGATCCAGCATGGGATAGCTACTTTGCCCAACGGCAGAGCCAGACCATCCCTCGGGCGGATCAGCCCGATCAACGACCCAACTCCTCTCTATCACCGGAACTGGCGGCTCTCGTCGCTGAGGGCTTAGCAGAGGCTTGAGCTGCATGCGGGGAAACTCGCACGTGCAGTTCTTAGGGGGGCGCGGCCCAGAAACGGGCCGCGCCTACCCGACTTCAGGGTGTAGGACACGGCGTCGCCGAGCTTTGTATCCGGCACGACCTTTGGCGCCATATTGTCGAGCCACACCTTCAGAGTATTCAGAACAGGCAGGCTGTGCTGTTGGCGGAAACGGCGAATGCAGTCAGCCGTCGTCTCCCCGGCATCTGGGGTTTTGTCTCTTGCCTGCTTTTCGATCCGGTAGAGCTGCTCGAAGAACCGGAGCGCCTGTTCCGGCGGTCCGCCTCCATTCTTCCTGGTTTTGAGGGCCTCGACGAAGCGGCGCCGGGAGTGGGCCATGCACCCGACATGGGTTGCACCATCCAATGTGCGCCAGGCGGTGTAGCCATCGCTCACCAATATACCGCGATAATCACCCAGGAAGGTCTGCGGATAAATCTGACCGCGGCCAGGCTGGTAGTCGAGAAGCACGATTGGCTCGTCACTATCCTCGCGGCTGCGGTAGGCCCACATATACGACGTGCTGGTGGCTTGCTTGTCCTTTTCCTTCAGCACCTGAACGGTCGTCTCATCGCCATGAATGAGAGGCTGCGATCGCTACCGCAGTTTCAGGGCATCATAGATGCGGTGCAGATGGTTCTCGCTTGAGCCGATCATCCAGTGAGCGAGAGCGCCGCGGCTGATCGGAACACCGGCCCGCTCGAATGTTTGCGCCACGCGGTAAAGCGGCGTGCCATCGACGTATTTGTGGACCAGCGCGAAGGCCAGCGTCGAAGCAGTGGCGATGCTGCCCGGCAGAGGCTGCTTCGGCATAGGCGCGATCACAACGGGCGTGTTGATCCCGGTGCGGTCGCAGTGCCGGCACGCATACTTGAACCGCACGTTCTGCAGGACCTTTGCCTTGACCTCGATATGGAGCTGTTCGCTAACAGCCTCGCCCATGCGATGCATCTGACCTTGGCAGCAGGGACATGACTTCTGATCCTCGGGCAGGTCATACTCGACACGCTCGCGCGGTAGGTATTCCGGCAGAGGCCTGCGTCCACGCTTCTTTCCCGTCTGACCTTCTACCGCTGGCAGGCCGGTGTCCGGAAGCTCGACAACATCGCCTTCCTCGCTGCCATCTTCGATCGCAGCCTCTTCGGCCTCGTTGAAGAGGCGATCAACGTGCTTTTCGCTGCGGGGTGCAAAGCGATGCAGCTTTGCAAGCGCCAGCTCCTCCTCAAGCTTGACGACTCGCTGCGAGAGCGCTTCCTTCTCGGCTTTGAGCGCAGCGATTTCGGCAGCATTGGCTGCCAATTGCGCCATCAGTTCTGCAATGCTCGGTTCGCCGGTGCGAGTCATCAGATTCTTGAATCTGAACCGTCCCTGCGCGTCAATCGCAATTCGCCATCCTCAGCCGGCGATCTGATACTGCCGCACGGGATGGCGGATCATCGCATCGATATCGATGCCGTCGAGAATCCAGTGAAGCTGTTCTGTCGTCAGCATGACCACCGGCACCTCGCGACGAGGCCATCGGAACTTGTCCTCGGTCAACCGCTTGTACCTTATCTGAGAATGCAGCCAAGACTGACGCAGCTCAGCAGTTTGTGCGGGTGACGCACCCGTTTCACCCCCTTTTTGGACAGCAGCTTTCCTGGGTTGGCGAGCGAGCCAACTCGCAGGGCAAGCGTTTGCTGCTGCAGACCGATAATGGCGTCATATGGCCGGTTCCCCCTCAATGGACTGACCTTGTAAGCCCTGACCCGGAGTTCACCGTAAGCGGCGGGCGGGCGCTGTTTCTCGTTTCGAATCTGATGGAACTGGCCAGTCTGGTGGAACGCCTTTGTGGCGGGCAGCCAACTCGATCAGGGATAGACTGTAAGGATGATTATGCCGTTACTGTAAGCAAGATTACGCCGCAAGGAATGTCAAATGAACGGTAAAGACACGCATTGCCATGGATTATCAGGAATTTTTCGAGAGCTGACTCTTGCTGCGGACAGAATTTGCGGTATAAATATACTTACATTTACGCGCCATCGCACACTTGGAATCCAAAATGCCCGCGAAGTATGGCAGCAAGCGCTCGAAGACGAATGCCCTCATCGAAGAAGGCACCTTCAACCCAAATTCCGAGAAGGTGCGCGACCCGAAGTTCCAAGGCAGCGAGTTCTTCGATCCGAACGATGCTATCCAGGTCAAATACGAGATGCTGCGGCGAGTTTCCGTCGACAATGTCTCGGTGACGGAAGCCTCCGACGAGTATGGTGTATCGCGGCCAACCTACTACCAGGCCAAGACAAATTTCGACGCGATGGGGATTGCCGGACTGGTGCCGGCGAAGCCGGGACCCCGCGGCCCCCACAAGGTCGACGACGAAGTTCTGGCATTTCTGCAGGCGCGGCTGGTCCCGGGCGAGCCCGTTCGCGCACGCGAGCTCGCCAGGATGGTCCGCAACGAACTCGATATCGCACTTCATCCCAGAACGATCGAGCGCGTGTTAAAAAAAACGATCCGCTAGACGTCGCCACGGCATCGGTATGTTTATCGTCGACCATCGCAGACCAGTACGAGGCGCTGCGAAGCGCAGCTCTCGGTGAAGCCCTGCCGCTCAAGGCTCGGAACGGCCTCATGCTTTTTCTGCGTAGGGGCATATGGGGATGGGCCCGCGCACTGCCTGCAGCGACAAGCCCTGATCAAGAGCAGTTTTACCTGTCATCGGCCGCCCGACCGACGCACGGCGATCACAGCGCTGTCGTTCATGTCCTTGCGACCATCGCCATGAGCATCCACCAACGGAGAGCACCATGAATGTACACCTCAAAATCCAGCCGCATCATCTTGAACGTGGAGCCTACCTCTACATCCGCCAGTCATCGATGCGGCAAGTCATCGAGAACGCGGAGAGCACCAGGCGGCAGTATGCCCTGCGCGGCCGTGCTGGCGCCCTCGGCTGGCGTGACGAACAGATTATTGTCATCGATAACGATCAGGGAGAATCTGGTGCGTCGGCCGCCTGGCGCGAAGGGTTTCAACGGCTTGTGAGTGATGTCGGAATGGGGCGCGCCGGTATCGTCATGGGCCTGGAAGTTTCCCGTCTGGCCCGCAACAATGCCGATTGGCAGCGGCTACTGGAGATTTGTGCCTTGGCCGACACGTTGATCCTGGACGAAGAAGGGGTCTACGATCCGGCAAATTTTAACGACCGGCTCCTGCTCGGGCTGAAGGGAACAATGAGCGAAGCCGAGCTGCATGTGATAAGGCAAGGCTGCGCGGCGGCATTCTCAACAAGGCGCGGCGTGGTGAGTTCCGTTGCCCGCTGCCAACCGGGCTGGTCTATGATCTTTCCGGCAATGTGGCGCTCGACCCGGACATGCAAGTCAGGGAGACGATCGCCCATTTCTTCGAGACGTTCTCGCGCGTCGGATCCGCCTCCCAAACCGTCAAGGCGTTTCGTCAGGAAGGCATTCTCTTTCCCTCACGTCTGCACGACAGCCAGACGGTGTTCCGGCCACTGACCACTTCGACGGCCATGCGTGTGCTGCACAATCCACGTTACGCCGGAGTCTACGCCTATGGTCGCCGCCGCTATCGGCGTACCATCGATGGCAGTAAGATTGTGCGCAAACAGCATAATAATGAAGATTGGACGGCATGCATTCCAGATGCCCATCTCGGCTACATCAGTTGGGAGCAGCATCAGGAGAACCTGAGGGTTCTGAAGTCGAACATCTGTCATAAATGGACCGCGGGGGTCGCATCACCTCCCCGCGAGGGCCCGGCGCTGCTGCAGGGACGGGCCGTGTGCGGGCAATGCGGCAGGCTATTTCATATGCGCTATACTGCCCGGCGCGGTCGACAGGAGGCCTGGTACGTTTGTGATCGCGCCCGCGACATTCACGGTGAACCCTTGTGCCAGGCGATCGCGGCATCTCCCATCGATGAGGCCATCGGTATGCTGATCGCCGAGCAGATGACACCGGCAGCCATCGAGCTGGCGATTGAGGTCCGCAAAGAGATCGAAACACGGCATGAAGAAGCCGATCGGCTGCGTCATCGCGCGATAGAGCGCGCCCAAACGGACGCCGATCTCGCCCAGCGCCGTTTCATGCTCGTCGATCCCAATAACCGCCTCGTCGCCGACACGCTCGAAGGCGAATGGAACGAGAAGCTCCGCATCCTGGCGAATGCTCGCGAAGAGCGCGAACGCGTCCGACAGCACGATCTATTCATCCTCGATAAAGCCGTCCACGAACGGTTGGTCGCAATGACGGCTGACTTCAAAAAGCTCTGGACCAGTCCAGAGACCCCGAACCGCGAACGAAAGCGCCTGCTTGCCCACATTGTTGAAGACGTCACACTGATCAAACTGCCGAAGAGAGGAACCACCAAGGTCCACATTCGTTTCAAGGGCGGCAAAACCCACTCGCTCATTACCTTGAGCCCAAAATCTCCCAGTCAGCTGGTCAAAACCGATCCCGCTGTCATCGAGTTGATCGACAAGCTTCTCGACGATCACATATTTTCCCAGATCGCCGATATCCTCAACAGCCAGGGACACCGTCCCGGATCGGTTGCGCGTAGAGATAAACGGGATGGACGTTTCACAACCAAACGCGTCTCCTATCTCGTTCGGCAATACAAGCTCAGACCGCGCTACGACAGACTGCGCGAGCGCGGAATGCTGACAAAAGAAGAGGCAGCAGCGCGGCTCGGTATTCATCAACATACGCTCACCAGATGGGCAGAATACGGTCTCGTGACCAGTCACGCCTATAATGGCCATCATGCCTTGTACGAATTACCCGACACCGACTTGCCAAAAAAACAATGCAGCAGGTGGAACACCCTTGTCGATCGCATCGCCGCGCGCGAACAAACGGACGCCAGTGCAAAACCTTAACCTATGACAACAAGGAAGATGTAGTATGAATCCAGATCGTTCAGGACCATAACAAACCCGGACCGATCAAAGAACAAAAGCTTCACCCGATCACGCCGGCGATTGCAGAAGGCAAACACCGATGGAGCAAACGGGTCCAGCTCCATCACCTCTTGCACCAGGACCGCGAGGCTGTTGATGCCCGCGCGGAAGTCGATCGGCTCCCGATGGAGGTAGACCTTGAGGTCAGTGCCCAGCCTGAACATGACCCAACGCTCCTATGATCGCCGCCAGGCCATCGACATCGCTGCATTCCACCGTCAGGCTGACCCCGTTCGGCAGCACCGCGCTCAGCTTGGATGCATGAGATCGTTTGCCGACCGGCTCCGCCTTCGTCAGTGGACCGCTGGCAGAAGACGAGTGCATATCCGCAGCTATCTGAACCGGAACGAACGCCGAGACCACAGGCAAAGCACGATCTTCTCTGGCTCTCTTCACCCACTTGCGAACGAGATTGGCGTTGACGCCGTGCTCCAGAGCTAGACGCGAGACCGAAACGCCGGACTCTAAACACGCCGCGACAAGCTGATCTCGGGAGGCAGGGTCATATCGACGGCGGCCGTCGCGACCAACAAGCCGCACCTGTAGTTTAGGAGCATCTTCATCCATGATTTGGTGTCCACCTATTTTGGTGGACACTTCATGCCTCAGAGCGCTGCGCCTCAAAAGGCGCACCGAAATTC
>JAAMEZ010000048.1 GCA_013322215.1 Martinezella rhizogenes | reverse complement strand
GCATTCCTCGATCGCTGGAAGATCTCCGGCGTCAGCAACATCGGACAATTCATTTTTCGACGATGCTGGGCGTAAAACCCCATGGGTGGGAATATCCGGCCGGTGATGGCTACGCGACCTTGCAGTTGCCTGGCTCGCTATACGTCAACAGCGCGCAGACCTACGACGCCGCCGCCCTCGCCGGCCTTGGCCTAATTCAGGCGCCACTCTTGGGGATTGGCCAATACTTCGAGAGTGGAGCGCTTGTGGAGATCATGCCCGATTTTCGTCGCCAGGCGATCGCCGTTTCCCTCGTCGTAGCACATCGAAGCAATCTGTCGCGCCGAGTTCGCGCGTTTATGAAATGGATCGAAGACGTGCTGACGCCCTATCTGGAATAGATAGCCGCTTTCGCGATAACCCATTTTTCCCGGAAGGGCGAGGATGGGCGCAAAGCAGTCGTCCGCGCTTGGCTGTGACGCCACTTTTTTAAAGACGACAACCCACAGCTAACAAGATCGGATCTGTATGATGTGAAGGGATCTGAACCGGCGACGCCTTGCCCAGATGGGCTAAATGTTTGATAGGACGGACCTAGGGCATAGCCACGGGGGTATGTGCCGAAACAATGGACGCACAGCATTGCTGTACGCCATCTCCATTGAGCCTGTAGAAGCCTCGTCAGCGGCCCGACGATGGCTGAGCCGCCCCACCGGCTAGGATCAGCATGCTTTCGCCTTGCGCGTTTCTTCGCCGGTGATCTCGGTGACGGTGATCTGCGCTGGTTTAGTCAGATGGTGGCACCGGTAAGCCGGAGAACGATCCTGGACAAGACATAGGAGGAAGGGGTTGCCGCTACAAAGAAATCAGCAGTGTCGCCCTCCACGGGTGATTTTCAGCAGCTATTGCATCATCTGAAATATAAGCGGGGCTTTGGCCGGAGACAGGACAAACATTTTCGCCTTTGCGGTAAGTGTTGATTCCGTCGGGGATAATCGAGACAACGAAGCAGCCTTGGCCCCTTCAGCGCTCATCATCGCGGCTCCTTGAATTCGAGTACTCCGGGCACTGTAAGCGCGAGCACGGGCAAAACCAAGACAATAACACCTACCAAAACAAGAGCCGCCTCCTGACCGATCGCAAACAACAGCGTCGGCATCGCCGCAAGCGCAAGTGGCGCTGCCCCATAGGAAACCAGGAAATCGATCGAAGACACGCGCCCCAACATATCCTTGGGGATCTGATTTTGGATCGCCGTAAACCAGGGGATGTTGAACAATTCAATTCCGGCGCCACCAAGGAAATAGCTGATAACAATCAGTGTCCCCGAATGACTGTAGAGCGCAAGCGGCACCAGACCATAAAGTGATAGACCAAGGAACGCCATAATGCCGGGCCGAGGCAAGCGAACGCTTCCAAGAACAAGCCCTCCGGTAAGAGCCCCGATGGAATATGCACCCAGCGCAATGCCAATGAAGGCATCGCCACCGAGATGTGTCCGGCTGACGACTGGCAACATCAATTGCTGAATACTGTTTCCAAGCCCAAGCCAGACCAATAATACCGCCAAACCGGTGACGAACCAGCGGTGACGAAAAGCCTCCGCCAGGCCGTCACGATAGTCTGCCAGAAAACTTGTCGAAGCTCGCTCGCAGAGCGGCTGTCGACCGGCAAGTCTGTGCTGAAGCCCGAATACAATTGCCGCCGACAGGGCCCACAGGAGAGACGCCGCCCACAGACCAAAACTTCCCCCAAAACTGGCATGCATGGCCACCGCCAGCAGAGGACCGGCGGTCAGGGCGATACGCAAACTGAGTGTCGTCAAGGCATTTGCGCTCTGGCGCAGTTCCGCTGGGATCACGTCGGCCATGGTTGCCTGGTAGGCGCTCCGAAATATCCCCTCGCCGGCGCCGGAGAAAAACAGGCAGCCGGAAATCGCATCGATCCTGTCATGAAAGAACAATGCGATCGCAAGGGTCGAGGCACTGCGAAGTGCCGACGCCGCACAAAGGACTTTCTGGCGCGGCAGTCGGTCGGCGAAGTAGCCGCCAGCAACGGCACCGACGACGAAGCCCAGCGTTCTGACCGACAGTGCGATGCCGAGATCAGCGATGCCATCGTGCCAATCGAGGATCATCAAGGTGAGGATCGTCGGGAGGATGGCGGTTGCCGCCACGGAAACCGAATAGCTGACCCAAATGCCGGCAAAGACCTTATTGCGAAGCGGCTGGAGAATTTGCATGGGATGCTCAAAAGACTGAAGGACAACGCAATATCAAGCGAATGCCGCGGCAGATAGCGCCACGACAAAAGTGGCGTCCTGTTCAGGAGGCCTTCAGCACCCGGTCGAGAACCCTGACGCCGAACGCCAACGCCTCAACCGGTATGCGCTCGTCGACCGCGTGAAACAGGCCCCAGTAGTCGAAATCCGCCGGTACCCGCATCGGCACGAAGCCATAGCCATGAATGCCGATCTTCGACAGAAGCTTGTTGTCCGTTCCGCCGGGAAGAAGGTAGGGAATAGCGGTGCCATCTGCGTCCTCCGCCCGGATCGCCGCGCACATTTTCTCCATCAAAGGGCCGTCTACGGGCGATTCGATTGTCCACCCGAAGGTCCATTCGATATCGATCCCCGGTCCAACGAGTTCTGTGACCTGCTGTACGAACTCGTCTTTCGTTCCCGGCAAGACGCGCCCGTCGATCACCGCTTCGGCGGTGGACGGGATGACATTTCGCTTGTAGCCGCCGTTAATCATCGTCGGATTGGCCGTGTTTCTAAGCGATGCCCTGATCGTCGAGGCGAAGAAACCGAGCTGGTCGAGCTGGTCGTCAATCCTGTCGTCCTCGAATTTGGTATCGAGAAGCGTTTCAAGCCCGGCCAGCAGCGCGTTCAGGTGCGGCGTTCGGTGGATGGGAAATTCGTGGTTGCCGATACGCTCGACGGCCGCCGCAAGCCGCGTCAGTGCATTATCATCGTTGACGAGCGCACCATGGCCGGCTGTACCGTGCGCCGTCAGCTTAATACGGGCTACGCCTTTTTCGGCTGTCGCGAGAGGATAGGCTCGCTTGCCGTTCGGGAGTGTGATGGAGAACCCACCGACCTCGCTGATGGCTTCGGACGCGCCATCAAAAAGGTGCCGCTCCTTTTCGGTCAACCAGGCAGAGCCGTACACGCTGCCATTCTCCTCGTCGGCGAACCACATGAAGATGACATCGCGCTTCGGAACGAATTTATCGCGAGCGATTGATCTGACTAGCGCCAGCATGATGCCGGCCATGTTCTTCATATCGACGGCGCCGCGGCCATAGAGCATGCCGTTGCGGATTTCGCCGGAGAACGGCGGGACCGACCATTCCGTCTCGTCGGCCGGCACGACGTCGAGATGCGCATGCAGGATCAGCGCCGGCTGGGATTTGTCGCTACCATCAATGCGGCATACGACATTGGCTCGGCCGGCGATCGGCTCTATATAAGTCGAGGCTAAGCCAACTTCGGTCAATCGATCCCGGACATAACGCGCCGCTATTGCTTCCCCATCACCCATCGTCTGCGGATCACCTGTGTTGACCGACCTGATGCGGATGAGGTCGCGGACGAAGTCCACCGCTTCTGTCTCTGCGACGCTCGAAGATACTTGTGTGGAGACCGAAGTCTGCATGGTGTTCTACCTTTCAGATTTTAAAGCGATGGCGCGGTTCGGCGCTGAGCGGCACCGCCTGTTCCAATGGTTATGGATGTCAGAGGACCTTGGACAGGAAAGCCTGCGTTCTTGGGTTCTTCGGCGCCTCGAGAACCTGCTGGGGGCTGCCCGTCTCGACAATCCGGCCCTGATCCATGAACACGACCGTGTCCGCAACCTCGCGGGCAAAGCCGATCTCGTGGGTGACAACGATCATGGTCATGCCCGAGGTCGCCAATGCCTTCATGACGTCGAGAACTTCGCCGACAAGCTCGGGATCGAGCGCCGACGTCGGCTCGTCGAACAGGAGCAGTTCAGGCTCCATCGCCATTGCCCTTGCGATTGCGACGCGCTGCTGCTGTCCGCCGGAGAGTTGCGCCGGGTATAGATCAGCGCGGTCGGCAAGGCCAACGCGCTCCAGCAGCGCCAGGCCAAGGGGTCGAGCTTCCTTCCGGGACATGCCTTTGACATGGACCGGGCCCTCCAGCACGTTCTCCAATGCCGTCATATGCGGGAACAGGTTGAAGCGCTGGAAGACCATGCCGATATTGCGGCGCTGCGCGGCAATCGCGCCCGGCTTCAGGCAATAGAGGCGTCCCTGTCTTTCCGCGTAGCCTATCAATTGCCCGTTGACCCAGATGCGGCCAGCACCGATCGTTTCGAGGTGATTGACGCAACGCAGAAGCGTCGATTTTCCGGAGCCCGACGGGCCGACGACCACGCAGACCTCGCCGCGCCGGACTTTCAGGTTGACGTCAAACAGCACCTGAAAGTCACCGAAGAATTTGTGCACGCCTTGAACCTCGACGCAGGGAGAAAAAGAAGTGTTCGCAGCTGCGGTCATTGGCTTTCCTTCGTCTGGCTCTTCATGGTCGTGCGGTCGAGACCGCGGCCGAAATACCGTTCGAGGTAGGATTGGCCCCACATAAGAATAGTTGTAATCGTCAGGTACCAAAGCCCCGCCACGACCAGGAGCGGGATCGGCATATACAGACGGTTCGAAATCGTATTGGCGGCAAATGTCAGGTCGTAGGCAAAGGGGACGGCCAGAACCAGCGACGTGGTCTTCAACATGCCGATGGTCTCGTTGCCCGTTGGCGGAATGATCATTCGCATCGCCTGCGGAATAATGATGCGGAACATGATCTTCATGCGCCGCATTCCCAGAGCCTCCGCGGCCTCGGTCTGGCCGCCATCGACCGCCTTGAAACCCGCACGGAAGATCTCGGCAAGATAGGCCGATTCGTTAAAGGCGAGGCCGGCGATCGCCGCGAATGCGGGCGCAAGGACATCCTTGGTGCGAAAATCGAACAACTCCCCTGCCCCAGGCAAGGTCAAGGAGATGCGGGGATAAAGCACGGCGAGCAGTCCCCAGAAGACAAGCTGCGTATAGACCGGCGTGCCGCGAAAGAACCAGACCCAAAGCCAGCTCAGCACGGATAGAACCGGGTTGCCGGAATCCCGCATGATGACCAGCGTGCCGGCGATCGCGATCGACACCGCCATCGCCACCACGGTAATGACCAGCGTCCAACCGACCCCTCGGACGATCTGCTGGTCAAACAGATATTGAATGACAATATCCCAATGAAAGTTGGGGTTGGTGGCGACGCTGTTTGCGACGCCCAATGCGATCGCGACAAGGCAGGCCGTCAGCACCCATCGACCGTAGTGGCGCACCGGTATTGGCTTGTTCAACTCAATCGCTTCATTCTGGATTTGCGATGTCATGCTGTTATTCCCTTTGTCGCGATCATCCGGAACGGCAAGCGTTCTCCAGGCCGCCTCCGGACAATGCTGGGCGACCTATTCCGAAACCTTCGGGTTGACCTCAGCCTTGTCGACGGCTGCGGACACGATGCCCCACTTCGTCAGGATCTTTTGATAGGTTCCGTCCGCGATGAGTTGATTGATCGCATCCGCAACCAATTGAGCCCAGGCGGTCTGGCCCTTGGCGACAGCGATCCCGTTTGGCGACGGATAGGTGATCGCACCGATCGTTTCGAGCTGCCCGTTGGTCTGTTTGACAGCGTAGCCGATATTGGTCGAACCGGCATAAACGGCGTCGACCGCGCCATTGATGAGGCGCGTCACGAGATCGGTCTGCTTGGGCATGGAGATCAATTCGATCGCCTTCTTCTTAGCGGCCACGCAATCATCGCTAAAGCCCTTGACGGCTTTTTCGCCCGTGGAACCGGTTTGAACGCCAACGGCCTTTCCACATGGATCGTCCGGATTGAATCTGGTGGGATTGCCGGCCTGGATCGCCCACTGCTTGCCGGCGTTGAAGTAGCTGATGAAGTCGACTGCCTTGTAGCGCTCGTTGGTGATCGTGAAAGCGGATATGCCAAGGTCATAGCGTGGACCGATGGCCGGCAGGATGCTGTCGAATTGTGCCGTCAGAAATTCGAGCTTGAGGCCGAGCTTCTGCGCGATCGCCTTGGCAAGGTCGACGTCGATACCCTCGGGGGTCTGGCCATCGTCGCCGCCCAGGAATTCTGCGGGCGGATAGGTGGTATCGGAGCCGATGGTCAATACGCCCTTTGCGGCGATCTCCTTTGGTAGTCGCGCGATGAGCGAACTGTCCTTCGAGATGGAAGCGGCGTCAAAGTCGTCGGCGGCGTACGCAAGCGGCGATGCAAGCGAGAGCGGAAGGGCAAGCAAAGCGGGTACGAACTTCGCAAACGTGATGCGTCGGAATGTCTGTGGCATGGTCCTGTTCCCTTGTCTGGAGATCCTGCCTTGCCTCGTTGTGTTTTGCCGAGGTCTCGTTGGCATTGCCGCGATAGTATGATTTCGCATGGATAGAACAAGGCAAGTCACCGCATGACATGATGCGTCAGAATTATGAACTTGAGCGGATCAGCGGGATTCCATCAGCGCCGTTATAAAGTCGCGCACGAGCAGCGACTTGGGCTTGTCTGGCGGCAGGATCAACAGGGTCTTGATCTCGACGGTGGGCTCGAACGGACGAAGAACCACGCGCGATTTGTCGAGAGTGCTGACAACATAGGGACTGACAAGGCCGATACCCACGCCTTCGGTCACCAGGGCGCAGACTGTCGACGCATAGATAGTCTCGACGACTATGTTGAGCTTGATGCCGGCATCAGCGACGATATTGTCCAGTCGCTGGCGCGCCCGATCTTCGGGTACATATGCGATGAAGGCATGACCATCGAGGTCCGTTGGCCGAATGGTCTGTTTTTCGGCAAGCGGATGCCCGGTCGGCATCGCGATCATCGCCTGCGGCGACAGAAATAGCTGATGCGTCACCCCGGAGAGGTCGATTTCATCGGCCGCAAGGCCGACATCGAACTGGCCGGATGCGACCAGATCCCTGACATCGCGAGAAAGCAGCACATGAAAGGTGATGCTGATGTCGGGATGCTTCAGTCTGAAACGCCCGATCGCGCGCGGAACCAATGTCGATCCCAGCAGAGACAGAGATGCGACCCGGAGCCCGCCCGTTCCCTGGTCGCGGATGCGGGCCGCCTCCGCTCGGATCGTGTCCAAGCCCCTATATGACGCCTCAATCGACTTGTAGAGCCGCCACGCCTCGGGCGTCGGTACCAACCGTTGGCGGATCCGGTCAAACAGCCGGAAACCGAGCCCACGCTCCATCTCTGCCAAGGCACGGCTTGCCGCCGGCTGGGTGATGCCAAGCTGATCTGCGGCTTTTGACGCGGTTCCAGCTCGCATGACGGCCGCAAAGATCTCAATTTGCCTGTGGTTCAATGAAGAAGCCCTATCGAGAGATGTGGTTCTATTACCTCCACCAGATGCCCCACAGATAAAGCCTCGGCACGTTCATGTCACGGTCGGGGGTGACTACCTTCGTGCAAATGCAGGCTACCATAGGAGACCAAGCGCGCAACGAGCGCATAAGCCTTCGATCTCATCGAAGGCTTATGCGCTCGTCAATCGGCCGGATACGTTTTCTACGCGGCAAGCTTGGCAAGCATGTCGGACAGATCCTTCCAGAGATCCTGTTCGTCCTCGAGCCCGATGCAAATGCGCAGGACGACACCCTTGGACGTCCACGGAGTGACTGTGCGTTCCTCTTTCAGCGCTGTCGTCGCTATCAGACTGCGGGTTCCACCCCACGATGCGCCAATGGCAAAGATCTTCAATTCGGTCATGGCGGTTTCGAGATTGGCGTCCGCGCCGGGTTTCAAAACCACGCTGAAGACACCGGACGAACCGCCCATGTCCCTTTTCCAAAACTCGTGTCCGGGGCAGGATGGAAGCGCTGGGTGCAACACTCTTTCAACGACAGCGCTCTCCTGGAGCGCATGCGCAAACTCCTCGGAGACCTTTCCGACATGGCGAAGTCGAACGCCCATGGTTTCGATACCTCGCAGCGCAAGCGAAACTTCGTCGGGCGAAACCCCTATCCCCATGTCACGCAAGACAAGCTTGATTTTTTGCCTGAGTTCGATATCGGAAACAGTGATCGAGCCAAGCAGAAGGTCCGAGTGACCGCCGATATATTTGGTGAGGGCCTCGACGGCAAAATCCGCACCGTGCGCAAGAGGTTTGAAAAGCAGCGGTGAAGCCCAGGTGTTGTCACAGGCGACGAGCGCACCCTTTGCCTTCGCCGCCTGAATGATGGCCGGCACATCCTGCACTTCCATGGTTCCCGAGCCCGGCGACTCGATCCAGACGAGCTTTGTATGCTCATCGATGAGCTCACCAATGCCCGCTCCGATCAACGGATCGTAGACGCTGTAATCTATGCCGCGCGGTCGCAGATAGTCCTGACAAAAGTAGCGCACGGGTGAGTAGACGCTGTCGGGGATCAAGACACGGTCGCCAGGCATCAGAAACGTCAGCAGGATCATCGACGCTGCTGCCTGTCCCGAAGGCACAAGGATGGTCCTGACCCCGCCATGTAGCAGCGTCAACTGCGCCTCCAGGGTTCGCGTGGTTGGCGTTCCATGGAGACCGTAAGTGTAGCCGTCAAACCCGCGCTTGCTGCGATTGGAAAACGATTTCGCATCCGGATAGACAATGGTGGACGCTCTAAACGTCGGCACTGCGAGACTGGCGAAACCCTCGTGGGAAACGACTGGGTGGTGAACGCAACGTGTCAAATCCTGCATGGAAATTCCTCTCTATCTTGGCCGCAGATAGACCGCATAGCACAGGACCATGCAAGCGAGCCGAGGGCATGAGTTCATGACCTGACGTTATAAGCCCTGGCTGCGAATGCAGATATGATGGGATGGCCAACACTTGCTCATCCTCATCGATTGGAAGGCCTGTTCAATTGAAAGCGAATGTGCGGACGTCGCCTCGCATAGGATATCGCGAAATATCCAATACCGTTCTTGACCACATTCAAAGCGGGCGTTGGGCGGCCGGCCACCGGGTCCCATCCGAGACTGAGCTCATGTCGCTGTATGGCGTCAGCAAGATGACGGCTTCGCGCGCGATGCAGGAAGTTCGCAACCGCGGTGTAACCGTTTCCGTCCATGGGGTCGGTTGCTTTGTCAAAGGCGCTGATACCGGTCCTGAGACTATGATCCGATCAGCCAGTGTGCAGAGCTGCGATAGCGCGCATGATGGAACAACACGGATTCTCCTCCTGGGTGTTGAAGCCGCGTCCCCGGATATTGCCAATGACCTTGGTGTCCGTCTGGGAGATCCGACATTCTATCTGCTTGCTGTCCGCCCCGGCGAAAGCTCCTGGTCGCGCGTTGAAGAAACCTTTGCTCGCTGCGATTGCGCACCGGATTTCCTGAAACAGGACTTTCGTCATGAAACGGCGCTTCAATATCTTCAGGGCATTTTGCCCCAAGGTGAACTCCACGCGGAGATCAGCGTGCTTATGCCCTCATCGCGGCACCGACAGATCGGAGGATTTGCGGCAGGGCAGCCCTGCATCCAATTACAACAGGAGTTTCGCATGCGGGGACAAGCCGTACTGCTCAGTCGACTGATTGGCCGTTCCTATCGGTTCGCGAACCTATGAGCGAACCGATCTCGTGCATAGCCGCCATAACGATTGCGTCTTCCAGTAGGACAGATTGATACTCACGGCCTGAACGACGGCAGAGCGAATTGACGCATTGCGCTTGCCATGGCTCTGTCCTATGATTGCAAGCCTTATCCGCGGAGGCGGTGGTGGGAACTCGTATGCGCAAGCGGATTTTCGGGACGACGCAGTGGCTGGTGCGCATTTTATGCGCCATGGCCCTGTTGTCTGTCGGCTTCGCGCATCAGCCGATCGTCGCGGTGGCGGACGAAATATCACCGATAGAGCTTGCTCAATACAGGCTTCCGGACGGATCCTTGCCTGTGCTCTGCGTCACCTACAAGGATGCTGACGGCAAAGTTCACGGAAAGGCCTTTGTACCTGGGTGCGAGGCATGTAGGATTGCCTCGGCCGCCGTCTTACCTGCGCCGCCCTCCGACATTTGCGGACGTTTTACCTCCCTGCGCGAGGATATCGTCGTTGCAAAAGCGGAGGCTTTCAACCGCCAGCTTTATCCGCCAAATAGCGGGCCACGCGCACCACCCATCCTCAAGATCATTGGCTAACCGGCGTCGCGGCTGAGGCCGCAATGCCTGTCGTCAATGGCTGCCGGCCGTGCGACCTCTGGTCGTGACGTCTGAGGATGCAGGTTTTTCCAGCGAAGTTTGTCGAATGCGCCAGACCAAATGTTTGCGCGGATCGTGCAAGACAAATTCGTCCCGAACTCCCGATCCATCATCGTCACCTCCTCAGATCGATCCTTGCGGCAGTCCATCGATCTTCGGAGGATTTTCATGTCTGCCTTCACCGCTGCAGAGCCCGCTGCTGCAGCAACTCAAAATATCTCGCTTTATCGAGCGATCTGGCGCTGGCATTTTTTCGCTGGCCTCCTTGTCATTCCTTTCATGCTCAACCTGGCGATTACCGGATCGCTGTACCTGTTCAAGGATGAGATCGCCAAAACCTTCTATTCACATCGCTATGTCGTGGCCGACAGCGGTCCAATGCTGGAGCCGCAACAGATCGCACAGGCAGCGCTTGCAGCCTTCCCTGGGGCCACGGCCACGTCCTACCATGAAGCTTCCGCCGCCGACCGGTCAGCCTGGGTAACCGTCTCGAAGGACGGACAATCGACTATTGTCTACGTTAATCCGCATGACGGCAGTATTCTAGGATCGGTCGGTTCCAAGCAGGAGTTTGGCTGGGTCGTCAAGCGCATCCACAGCCTCGAATATTTCGGGGAGTGGACCAATCGCGTCATCGAGATCGTCGCGGGCTTCGCCCTCGTCCTCGTGGTGACGGGCATCTACCTGTGGTGGCCACGGCAACAGACCGGCGGCGTGCTGACGGTTCGTGGCACTCCGTCGCGGCGCGTCTTCTGGCGTGACCTGCATGCCGTCACCGGCGCAATCGCGGGCATCCTCATCTTCTTCCTGGCCTTCAGCGGCATGCCCTGGTCCGGCTACTGGGGCGCCAACGTCAACGCCTGGCTTACTGCCCACGATCTTGGAACGCCGGCGGCACTCTGGGACGACGTGCCCAAATCGACGAAGGTGACACAAGACGTCGTCAGCCGCGCCGGCTGGGTCGTCGAAAACGCACCCGTTCCGCTCTCCGATATCGCCGCTGCACAGTCCGCAAAGCCGATTGGCCTCAACAGGGCCGTCGAGATCATGCATGGATTGGGCATGGTTGCCGGCTCCGATCTTTCGATTCCGGCAGACGAAACCGGCGTCTATACCGCCAGCCATTACTTCGGCGACCTCGGGAACGAGCGAACCGTCCATATCGATCAATATTCAGGAAAGCCGCTCGTCGATATTCCCTATGAGCAGTATCCGGCGCTTGGCAAGGCGATCGAATGGGGCATCAACGTGCATCAGGGGCAGGAATGGGGCCTCTTCAACCAGCTTCTGATGCTGGCGACCTGTCTCGCCATCATTCTGTGCTGCGTCTCGGCCGTGACCATGTGGTGGAAACGAAGGCCCGCCGGCCGCCTGGGCGTGCCGCCGATGCCGCCGCAGAAGTCTGTCTATGTCGGTCTGTGGCTCATCGCCATCGTCTTCGGGGCGGCATTTCCGCTGACCGGAGCCGCCATCGTCGCAATGCTGCTTCTCGATCAGCTGGTGGTTCGCTTTGTCCCGCCGCTGGCGCGCTTCTTTTCCTGACGAGAGCCCGCGGAGCCGACCGCTCCGCCTGCTCGCCTCATTGTTTCGTAATAAGGATACCGATCGTGTTGAAACGCGCTCTTGCTGTTGCCGTCCTAGGACTGGCATCCCTCATATCATCCGTCGCTGCTGCCGAAGACATCAAAATCGGCAATCTCACAATCTCCGATCCATACGTCCGCGCCATGGTGCCGGGCGCACCTGTCGGCGGCGGCTACATGACGATCACAAATACCGGAGACACGGATGATCGGTTGCTCGCAGCCAGCTCGCCTCGCGCCGGCGTCGTCCAGATTCACGAGATGAAGATGGACAATGACGTGATGGTCATGCGCGAGCTTCCGGATGGTCTGCTGATACCCGCGGGAAAGACCGTCGTGCTGAAGCCCGGCGGCTATCATGTCATGTTCATGAAGGTTACCGATCGCTTTATCGAGGGCCAGACCGTCAAGACGACGCTCAAATTCGAAAAGGCGGGATCGGTCGATATCGATTTCCCTGTCGGTTCCGTAGCAGCAGGCAAGCCGAGTGCGGACATGCCCGACATGAAGGGCATGAACATGAACATGAACATGAATGAAAAGGATTCGTCGGGAGATCCGCAAAGCGATATCCCCGCCACCTTGAAGGCGATGTTCGAAACCCCGGGTAAACCGTTGACCATTAGGCCCGTTGTCGCCCACGGAGACTGGGCAGTGGCAGGATGGGTACAGGACGGCCGTGGCGGACGTGCCTTGCTCAAGAAGGGCAACGCCGGATGGACTGTGCATCTTTGCAGCGGTGACAGCCTGAAAGATGCCGACGCCCTTCAGAAGATCGGCGTGACACAGGACGATGCACATGCCATCGCGACCGACCTTTCCGTTGCCGAGGCCAAGCTCGATGCGAAGACGCTTGCACTGTTCTCGAGCTTCGAAGGCACGGTCATGATGGACCATGCCGATGCCGCAAATGCGGGAGGCGACCATGCCGGCCACAACAAGTAACCTTGTCGACCGAAGCGGCGAATGCCTGATGAAGGCATTTCTTACGCGCGTAAAGCCGCTCACGCTTGTTCCGCTCCTGATGCTTGCCGGCTGCAATATGGTCGTTCTCGCTCCGTCCGGCGATATCGCCGTGCAGCAGCGCAATCTCATTGCGATCTCGACCGTGCTGATGTTGCTGATCATCGTACCGGTGATCGCCTTGACCTTGTTTTTCGCCTGGAAATATCGCCAGTCGAACACGAGTGCGACCTATGAACCCGAATGGCACCACTCGACCAAGCTCGAACTCGTCATCTGGTCGGCGCCACTTGCCATTATCATCGCGCTGGGCTCGGTGACATGGATCAGTACGCACAAGCTCGACCCCTATCGGCCGCTCGACCGCATCGATGCTACGCGATCAATTCCTGCCGACGTCAAACCTCTGAACGTGGAGGTGGTGGCGCTCGACTGGAAGTGGCTCTTTCTCTATCCCGACCAGGGCATCGCCACGGTCAACGAACTTGCTGCACCCGTCGATACGCCGATCAACTTCAAGATCACCTCCTCCTCTGTGATGAACTCGTTTTTCGTGCCGGCGCTGGCTGGGCAAATCTATGCCATGCCGGGCATGGAAACCAAGTTGCATGCGGTCATCAACCAGGCTGGGGAATATCAGGGCTTTTCCGCCAACTATAGCGGCGCCGGCTTCTCCAACATGCGTTTCAAGTTCCATGGTTTTAGCCAGGCCGACTTTGACGAATGGGTGAAGAAGGTTCGAAGCGAAGGCAACCGTTTCGGTCGCTTTGAATATTTGAAGCTCGAACAGCCGAGCGAGAAGGATCCCGTTCAATATTTCTCCTCCCTCGCCCCCAAACTCTACGACGCCATTCTCAATATGTGCGTCGACCAGTCGAAGATGTGCATGAACGAGATGATGCATATCGACGCCAACGGCGGCGGCGGCATGGAGGGTATCAGCAACGTCATTCGCCTTGCGAACAAGTCCGAGCCGTGGAGCAAGCAGCCTGATCGGCCGGCCAAACCCTTCGTGGCTGCGCTTTGCACGCCAACAGGGACCGGACCGGGTGGCAGCCTCGAGACGGCGACCAGCCGACTTGCTGGAACCCGTATCGACTGAGCGGGAAAGCAATGCGGCGGCGTTGGCCGTCGCCGCATCCAACCAGGAGAAATGCGATGTCAAACAAACAAACCACCATCAGGATCTTGGTTGTCTTGATGCTTGTGATCGGTGTCGGCGCGATCACCTACGCCACATTGCTGATGACGCCGCAGGCAAAACCGATGGCGGGCAATATCGGCGCACCGTTTACGCTGACGAATGATCGTGGGCAGCCCATCACCGAAAAGGCACTGTTCGGTCACCCGTCGCTTGTCTATTTCGGCTACACTCACTGCCCGGATGTCTGCCCCACGACCCTCTACGACATGGCCGGCTGGTTCAAGGTGTTGGGGCCACAAGGCGACAGCCTGAAGGCCTACTTCTTCTCTGTCGACCCGGAGCGCGACACGCCCGAGATCATGCATACCTACACCGGCAACTTCACCGACCGGATTACGGGCATTACCGGTGATCCGCAGGAGATGCAGAAGGCGATCAAGGGTTGGCGCGTCTATGCCAAGAAGGTCCCGAGCCCTGATGGTGGATACACCATGGACCACACCGCATCGGTCCTGCTTGTCGACGCAAGCGGCAATCTCAGAGGCACCATCGCCTATCAGGAGGATGCGGATGTGGCGCTTCAGAAGATCAAGAACCTGCTCCAGTGAGGGACATCACGCCGCAACACTCGGCGGTTTTCGACACATCAGTATTCCGTCTGGCATGGCCATAAACGGGAAAGCGACGATCTCGAGATCGTCATCGCGCGATCCGCAGGCTTTCTGCGGATCTTCAACAAGAGAGGAAATCGATATGCCCCCGATCAAAAAAATATTCTTACTTGCCGCCGCAGTGAGCGTCGGCTTTGCGAGCCAGGCACTGGCTCACGCGCATCTAAAATCTGCCGTTCCCGCCACCGATGCTACGGTAAAGGCAGCGCCCTCGGAACTCGACCTGACATTCACCGAAGGCCTCAACCTCAAATTCAGTGGCGTCAAGGTTACCGGTCCCCAAAAGGCGGTCGTCAAGATCGGCGAAGGCATGCTGATGAACAAGGACACGACATTGATGGTGCCCGTCACCGACAAGCTCGCGCCCGGTAAATACACCGTCGAATGGCACGCACTCTCGACGGACGGTCATAAGACCAACGGCACCTACAGTTTCACTATTGCACCGTGATGAACTCCGAGCCGTCCGCGATCGCGCGGACGGCTTTACCTGCAAATAGTCCTTTCCGGAAGATCGCTATGTCCTTTAATCCATTTAAGACAGGCTGGATGCTGGTCCGCCTCGCAATCATCTCATCTATTGTCGGTCTCTTTACAGCTGCCACCGCTGCGCATGCGGCTATTGACATTGTGGACGTTCGTGGCCGCCACATCACATTGGAAAAGCCGGCAGAGCATGTGATGCTTGGCTTTTATTTCGAAGACTATATCGCGATCACCGGCCCGACAGCGATCGATCGGCTGAAGGCGGTCTCGTTGAATTACTGGAAGGGCTACCGACCGGCGCAATATGCCGCCTACCTCAAGGTGTTTCCCAAGATCGCCGATCTGGTTGATATCGGCGACGCGGACTCCGGGACCATGTCGGCCGAAAAGATCATCGCAGCCCGACCGGATGTGGCAATCCTGTCCGACGGGCAATACCAATATCTCGGCGCGGCGGCCAATACTATCGAACAGGCCGGTATTCCGCTCGTCATCGTCGACTACAATGCCCAGACCCTCGAAAAACATGTTGCGAGCACTCTGATCATCGGCAAGGTGATGGGAACAGAGGATCGTGCAGAAAAGCTGGTCGCGCTTTACAAGGAAAAAATCGCAGACACCCTGCAACGGGTCAAAAGCGCCAGCCAGTCAGAGAGGCCAAAGGTCTATGTGGAGCTCGGCCAGAAGGGTGCCAGCGAATATGGCAACACCTATGGAAAGGGCATGTGGGCTGGCGTCATCGATTCTGCCGGTGGCCTGAATATCGCAGCGAGGCAGATTGCCGGCTACGGACCGCTCAATCCCGAATACATCCTGTCCGCGAAACCCGACGCGATCTTCATCACCGGATCGGAGTGGACCAGTTTGCCCGACGCAGTCTTGATGGGCTTCGGCATTGGAGCGGACGTGACACGGGCCCGCGCGGCGCCATTCCTCAAGCGTGCCGGATGGCAGGATCTGCCTGCGGTCAAAAACGGCGAGGTCTACGCCATCTATCACGGGGGAACACGAACCCTCTACGACTACGCCTTCCTGCGCTATATCGCCAAGGCACTCTACCCCAATGCTTTCAGCGACGTCGATCCGCAAGCCGAACTTGCCGCCTACTATCATGACTATCTGCCGGTCACACCGGAGGGAACATTCATGATCCGGATCGGACAGCCGTGATGGCTTACGACAGAGCTGAAGGCGGCACTTCCGATTTGCATGCTCTTTATCGCAGGAGCATGCATCGGCGCATCGTGCTGACGATCGCTGCAGCACTGCTTCTGGTGGCTCTACTGGTTATCGATCTTCTGACGGGCCCCTCCCCGCTGACGGCGCGGGAGGGCCTGACGGCATTGCTGGCTGGGCCGTCTGGCCCCGACCGCACCGCAGCCGTCATAGTCTGGTCGATCCGGCTGCCGATGACATTGATGGCTGCGCTGGTTGGCATGGGGCTCGGCATCGCCGGCTTGCAGATGCAGACCATTCTCGACAATCCTCTGGCAAGTCCCTTCACGCTCGGCTTTTCGGCGGCCGCCGGTTTTGGGGCAGCACTTGCCATATTGTTCGGTGCCAGCGTGCCTATTGCCGCATGGATCCTCGCGCCACTGTCAGCTTGGGTCATGACCCTGATCGCCTGCGCGCTGCTATATATTCTCGCGAAATTGCGCGGCGCCAACGCCGAGATTCTGATCCTCGGGGGCATCACGATCATGTTCATGTTCGAGGCATGCCAGTCGCTGCTGCAATATCTTGCCGAGCCGGAAGTGCTGCAACAGATCGTCTTCTGGATGTTCGGCAGCATGCTCAAAGCGACGTGGACAAGCGTTACGGTCATTTTGATCGTGCTCATCGTCACGACACCGATCCTGCTGCGGGATGCGTGGACATTGACGGCCATGAAACTGGGGGACGCCCACGCGGTAAGTCTGGGCGCTGACGTTCATGCATTGCGACGGCGCACGTTCGGGATCATCGCGCTCCTGACCGCAGCCTCGGTCGCTTTTGTCGGGACCATTGGATTTGTTGGCCTGATCGCGCCGCACGCCGCACGCGCCATCGCTGGGGAAGACCAGCGCATCCTGCTTCCCCTGTCGGCTCTCGCCGGTGCGGTGATGCTTGCGGCAGCTTCGATTATCTCCAAGATCATTTCACCTGGGGCCGTTCTGCCCGTCGGCATCGTCACCGCCGTCGTCGGGGTACCGGTTCTGTTTGCTCTCATCATGCGGCGGGGAGCAGGAGAGCTCAGATGACGGTCGATATGCTCATTCTCGACCGGCTCTGCGTCGCCCGCGGCGGCACAAGGATTATCACCGACATCTCTGCCGCTCTGCCCTGTGGCTCGATTGTCGGCATTTGCGGCCCAAACGGCGCCGGCAAGTCTACCCTTCTGGCGGCTATCGCCAATGTCATACCGTGCTGCGACGGCAGCATTCAGTGGCAGGACAGGCGTCTCGCTCCATCTGACTTCTCGTTTATGCCCCAGGCCCTTGGCATACGAGCCAAGCTGTCGGTGCTGGAGATTGTACTGCTCGGCAGGCTTGATCGCCTGCGTTGGACACTGACGGCCGAAGATATCGACGCAGCCCGTGAGGCTCTTGAACTCGTCGGCATGAAGGATTTGGCTCCCCGCGCGATCGGGACCTTATCGGGCGGGCAGCAGCAGCTCGTGCTTCTTGCACAAAGACTGATCCGCAGACCGCCGATCCTGCTTCTGGACGAGCCGACCAGTGCACTGGATCTACGAAGGCAGCTGGTGGTCCTAGATATCCTGAAAGCCTATGTTCAGACGAAGAACGCGTTGATTGTCATTGCGCTGCACGATCTCACATTGGCGGCGCGCTATTGTGATCAGTTGCTGCTGCTGCAAGAAGGCAAACTTGCTTGCAGTGGTCAACCCGCAAGCGTTTTGACCCGCAAGACGATTCGCACTGTCTATAGTGTCGAGGCCGAGATCCTTGCCACTTCAAACGGCACCCCGGTGATAGCGCCGCTTGCACCTGCGTGTAGAACGCCCAGATGACTGCATCCCTGCATCCCTGCATCCCTGCATCCCTGCACCTATGCGACATGCCAGAACTTCGATGTCATAACGATTTCTGAGAAACTTGCGCGGCATCGCAAGATGCAGGCAATTTCGGCATGACGTAAACGCACTTGAAAGCGATGTTATAACGTTTCATTGTTGATTGCAATGTTCAATCGGAGTACGTAAATGTCCCTGGCTCTCAAAACAACAAAGCCTCCTGAGACGCCCCGTCCCCGCCCTGCCCGCGCTGACGTCGAGGCTGCGGTTCGCCTCTTGATCGAACGGACCGGTGACGACCCGAACCGTGAAGGGCTTGTTGATACGCCTGCCCGCGTGGTGCGTGCCTACGAAAAGTTTTTCGAGGGTTACAAGGCCGACCCTGCCGAACTTCTGGCTCGGACCTTTGAAGAGACCAATGACTACGATGACATGATTCTTCTGTGCAACATGCGACTGGAATCGCATTGCGAGCATCACATCGTTCCGATCGTCGGCAAGGTCCATGTCGCTTATCTTCCAGCCGGACGGGTCGTCGGCATCAGCAAGCTTGCCCGCGTCGTCGGAGTCTTTGCCAAGCGCCTGCAGATTCAGGAAACGCTGACCTCTCAGATCGCCGACACGATCCAGGACGTTCTGAAGCCGCGTGGTGTTGCCGTTGTGATCGAAGCCGCTCACATGTGCATGACAACGCGGGGGTAAAGAAGCCGGGTGTGAGCATGATGACGCGCCGGTTCCACGGAGAATTCCAGACCGATCCGGATCTGCGCCGCGGCACGGCAGCTTAAAGGAGGGAACACGGAATGAGATCGCTTGGTCGTTTCTATCTGATCGCCGTACTGGTCTTCCTCTACACGCCGATCCTCGTGATGATGGCGATGGGCCTTAACGCCTCGCCGCTCTACGAACTGCCGTTCAGCTTCTCGACCCGCTGGTACGAGGCGCTCTGGAACAACAGCATCCTACTCACTGCTGGCATGAACAGCATCATCATCGCCGTCATTACGGCGGTTGTCGCAACCACGCTTGGCACCATGGCATCTGTTGCCCTGTCGCGCAGCACGTTCCGGGGCAAGAGCTTCCTGCAGATCATGCTGCTGCCGCCGATCGCCATTCCATGGCTGATCACCGGCACGGCGATGCTGATCTTCTTCTACTGGACCGGCATCGGCCGCGGCATGCACGCGATTATCATCGGTCACGTTGCCCTTGCCATCCCTTATGTAGTCCTGGTGGTGGGAACCGGCTTCCGGACAATCCGGGCCGATCTGGAGGAGGCCGCCATGAGCCTGGGGTCCACCCCAGTTCATGCGTTCTTCTCCGTCACCCTGCCGCTGCTTTACCCCAGCATCCTGGGCGCCGCCCTGTTTGCCTTTGCGGTCTCGCTCGACCAGTTCGTGATTTCCTATTTTCTCGCAACGCCCGGCTTCACCACGCTGCCGGTGCAGATCTACTCCTCGATCCGCAAGGGCTTTACCCCCGAAATCAACGCCATATCGACCGTACTTTTGCTCGGCTCGATGACCGTGATCCTGATTTTCGCGCGCTTCGCCAAGCCCGGAGACACCCGTGACAAACGTTAACGTCAATTCCGTCGCCAAGACCTACGGTACCACGCCGGTTCTGGCCGATATCACCACCGAATTCCCAGAGGGCTCGTTCACCAGCCTTCTTGGGCCTTCAGGCTCCGGCAAGACGACGCTCCTGCGCATCATCGCCGGCTTCATCAAGCCCAACCAGGGTGTGGTGACCATCGGCAGTAGGGATGTCACGAACATACCCGTATGGGGTCGCAACATCGGCATGATGTTCCAGTCCTACGCGCTGTTCCCGCACATGACGATCGCCCAGAATGTGGCCTTCGGTCTCGAGCGGCGCGGCATCAAGGGTGCCGCAGCCCGCAAGGAAGTTGACCGCGCCCTGGAAATGGTGCGCCTGCCGGGCTTTGGCAACCGGATGCCAAAGCAGCTTTCGGGCGGCCAGCAACAGCGTGTAGCGCTGGCACGCGCCATTGTCATCAAGCCGAGCGTACTGCTGCTTGACGAGCCGCTGTCCGCGCTCGACCGTAGGCTGCGACAGGAGATGCAGGTCGAACTGCTGCGGATCCAGCGCGAGAGCGGCCTGACGACGATCTTCGTCACCCACGACCAGGAAGAAGCTCTGACGCTGTCCGACAAGGTGGCCATTCTCGACAAGGGCCGTATCGTTCAGATCGGCGCGCCCGAGACTGTCTACGAGAAGCCTCTGACCCGTTTCGCCGCGGAGTTTCTGGGTGATTCCAACTTCCTTGTCGGCACCGTCGAGAACGGTGCGGTGCGGCTTTCCGACGGCACGACGGTGCGCAGCGCAAGCCCCCTGCCCGGCAACGGGACCAAGGTCACGCTCGCAGTGCGCCCGGAGAAGATGTCGATCTTGGCGGGGAATGCCGAAGGCAACAGCCTCACGGCGCGGATCACCACGGTCATCTACGCCGGACCGGTGCTCTCCTATCTCCTGGAGACCAAAGACGGTCTGCCACTAAAACTCTTCGCTCAGAACCGAGACGGCACCGTCCTCAAGGAAGGTGACAGCGTGACGCTGAACTGGTCGCCGGAACACACCGTCTGCGTTGTGGATTGACAATGACGAGGGCACCGTTGTCCCGTAACACGTTGCATGTCGTCATCGACATGCAACGGCTCTTCGCCGAGGAAACGCCCTGGTCTACGCCAGCCCTCGCAGGCATCGTGCCGAATGTGCAGCGGCTTGCCGAGGCCAGGCCTGAAAGGACGGTCTTTGCCCGCTTCATCGTCGCGCAACGTCCCGAGGAGGCAAAAGGCCGATGGCAAGCCTATTATGAGCGCTGGAAAACGATAACTCTGGACGAACTCGATCCGGTGATGCTGGATCTCGTTGCACCGCTGGCTGCGCTCGCGCAGCTGGGGTCAATCGTCGACAAGGAAACCTTTTCGATCTTCGGAGCGCCCGGCTTTATCGATCGTCTTGATAGCGAAGGCGTCGATACGCTTGTGTTCACCGGTGTCGAGACCGATGTCTGCGTGTATGCGAGCGCATTGGACGCGGTCGATCTCGGCTACAGGGTGGTCCTCGCCAGCGACGCTCTGGCGAGCGGCGACATGATGGCACATGAGATGGTACTGACGCGTCTAGCACCGAGGTTTTCGGAGCAGATTGAAATTTTGACAACTGAAGCCATTCTGGGTTTGTGGACTGTATGACGTTGATTTGGATTGTCCGATTCGGCGGCAGCAAGCCCGGCTGAGAGACAAGATGGATATTCCACTCAAGGACAAGGCCCGGGGAGCGAAGGGTGCAGATATGGCAGCGAAACCGAACCACACCCAATATGCACTGGGCGAGCAGATCGGCTTCTTCCTGCGCCAGGCGAACCAACGCCACGTCTCGATCTTCGCCAGCCTGATCTCCGAGAAGCTGACGACCACCCAATGGGCCGCGCTCGTCAAGCTCAAGGATCTGCAGCCCTGCTCGCAAGGTAAGCTCGGCCGCGAAACCGCAATGGACATGGCGACCATCAAGGGGGTCGTCGACCGCCTCGTCAAACGTGGCCTGGTGCACACCGCGCCCGACCCCGCAGATGCACGACGCCTGGTCTTGACACTGACCGACGAAGGCGAGGCCACTGTAGACCGTAATCTCTCCATTGCGCTGGAGATTTCGCAAGAGACCCTGGGGCCGCTGACGGCTGCCGAGCGCATGATGCTGATGGAACTGCTCCAGAAGATCTGTTGACGGCATCACACGCGGTCCGCGCCCATTCACTCAGACGGAGGAAGACACACCATGCCCGGAGCGGACGATGGGGGAATCAGAGCGCTGGTCACCTTCATGACCACGAATGAGAAAGTCGCTCTCGTCAGTGGCCAAGGCCTCTGGAGAACAGCCGCAATCGAAAGGCTGGGGATCGACTCGATTCTGATGACGGATGGCACCTACGGCGTGCGCTATTCGACAACCCAGATAGATGCCGGCACCGGCGATGAAGAAAGTCTCGCCGCATTCCTCGACCTGATTAACCAACAGGCCGACGATAAAGGCGGCATGTTCGGCACGACACGACCGGCCACCTGCTTTCCGAACGGCAATCTCGTCGGCTGTTCCTGGGATGTGGACCTGCTGTATCGCATGGGCGAAGCGCTTGCTCTCGAATGCCGCAGCCTGGGAATTCATCTCCTGCTCGGACCGGGTATCAACACACGAAGGACGCCGCTCGCCGGCCGCGCCTATGAATATTACTCGGAGGATCCGGTCATCAACGGCGATCTTGCCGCCGCTCTGATTTCCGGCCTGCAGGACAACGGTATCGGTGCCTCGCTGAAGCATTTTGCCTGTAACAACTCGGAAATCGATCGGACAACGACAAGTTCCGATGTGGATGAACGGGCTCTGCGGGAGATCTATCTCGCAGGCTTCGAGCGCGCGATCCTGAAGAGCCCGCCCTGGACCGTGATGAGCGCCTATAATCCGGTGAACGGCGTTCAATCGGCGGAAAGCCACTGGTTGCTGAAACACATCCTGAGGGATGAATGGGGATATGACGGGCTTGTCCTGTCAGACTGGCACGCCATCAAGGATCGGCCCGCATCGCTTAAAGCCGGTACGGACCTCGACATGCCGGAAAGCAAACCTCGCAAGGCACGGCTTCTGTTGGCTATAGAAGATGGCAAGGTCGCCGACGACATACTCGATCGGGCTTGTGAGCGGGTTATTGGCCTCGTCCGCCGCTGTCATGCCGAGAAGCTGCCCGCAGCCCCTGTAGATCTGGATCGCCATCACGCCCTCGCCCAACAGATCGCAGCTGAGTCCATCGTGCTGCTGCGCAACGAACAGCAGACACTGCCGCTCGATGCGGCTGCTACCGGCGAGTTACTCGTGGTTGGCGACGGCGCCCTGGTTCCGACGATCCAGGGATCGGGGTCGGCGACGACCAATCCTTATCACGTCGACAGCCCGTTGGAACGGATCGCAGCGCGTGCGGGAGAACATCTGAAGGTACGTCATGTGCCTTTCCCGACAGCGCAAGGCATTCCGATGGAGAGTGAAACACAAGCCGTTCTAGATGCCGCGACGACAGCTGACGCAGTCATCATCTTCACCGAGAACGAGAAGTCGCGCAACGGCGAAGGTAATGATCGCGACACCCTGAAACTGGCGGCCGGCCACGACAGCCTGATCCGCTCGCTCACTGAGGCCGGCCGGAAAGTAATCGTCGTTCTGACGACACCGGACGCGGTCGAAATGCCGTGGCTGGGTGCCACGCAGGCCGTGCTGGCCTGCTTTTATCCTGGCCAGGGCGGCGGGGAAGCCATTGCCCGCGTTCTGTTCGGCGAACAGAACCCTTGCGGAAAACTGACGGCGACGATGCCCATCCGCATCGAGGACATTCCCGGTTGGCACACCTATCCCGGTGAGAACAGCCGGCATGTCTACAGCGAAGGAATTTTCGTCGGCTATCGCTTCTATGACCTCAAGGCCGTGACGCCCCTGTTCCCCTTCGGTCATGGCCTAAGTTACACACGTTTTTCTTACGAGAGCATGGCACTCGATAGGCAGGAAATCGGCCCGTCGACGGGCTGCAGGGTGAGCGTCACCATCCGCAACACCGGCGAAGTGGCTGGCAAGGAAATCGTCCAACTCTACGTCCGTCCGATAAAGCCCGGTCTCCGGCGGCCGATCCGGGAACTCAAGGCGTTTGCCAAGGTCGAGCTTCAACCGGGCGAAGCCAAGGTTGTGACCCTGACGCTCTCCGCGCGGGATTTCCAATATTTCGATACCGCACGCGGTGCATGGGTGCTCGATGCAGAAGCTTTCATCATCGAGGCGGCGGCTTCCTCGCGCGATATCCGCCTTGAAAGCCGACTCGCTTGCCGTTCCGAGCGCTTCCCTCCGGCAGCCCTTTCCGCGCTGTCGCCGCCAGCGCTGGTTTTTGCGAACGAACGGGCGATACCTGCGTTGAGAGGATTGCTGGCGAGGAAGCTCCGCATCTCCGGCGATGAAGCGATGACCATCCTCGAAAAGCTCAACGGCTCTTTTCTGGGCTTCTACGATACCTTGAGTTGGTATGTCAGTGACGCGATCAACGAAGCTGACATCACGGCGCTCTTTAACACCCTGAATCGAGCGCCTTGACGGAAGCTGTAGCTTTACTCACGCAGAACCCTGAGGGTCAGCCCGCGTGACGGCGAATTAGAGCGTTTCCCCTTCAAACTGGATCGTATCCGCAGGAGTTGAAGTAGTTTCGTGCCTCTTTTGGCTCGATCAGGCCAATCAGCTTGCCGATACGAT
>JAAMEZ010000018.1 GCA_013322215.1 Martinezella rhizogenes | reverse complement strand
CGTCTGAAATGAGCAGGAGAGATTTCGGTCATTGCCACCAATACCAACCCGTTCACCACAGAGGCGTTAACCCGACGCTACCCTTGGCGCCACTGATGAGCGAATTTTCTGAGTTCGACGGCGGACAGACTGGATGCGTTTTCAATCCGCTGAGCACGCTTCTGGTCAACAATGATCACGCGACCTTCTTCCATTTCATCCCTAAAGGGCCGCAATCGACCGATGTGGAAGCCGTTTGGCAGGTGGCAGAGGATGCAGTTGAAGGCGAGGACTACGACCCCTCCAACATTATGAAGGTTTGGGACGTCACTTTGACCGAAGACAAGACGATTACCGAAAACAACCAGCTCGGTGTCAACTCAAAGCAATATCGCTCAGGCCGCTATTCGACACAGGAGCGCCGCATCGCGGAATTCGTGCACTGGTACATGGAACGTTTACCTGCATGACAATATTGGGAGCCGGATTAGATGCCGGCTCTTCTCTCTTCTCAAGTATCTATGGCAACTTTCGAGATCAGTATTCTGGGCGCCGTGGATTAGGCGATGTTTCAAAAATATTGTTATGGGTCGGTGGTCTGCGCACGGCGATGACAAATGCCATACATTGTGGCCAAGAAGGGGCCCGCGCTGGGCCATCAAGTCGGTCATTGAGACAGTAGCCCATTTTAAGTGTTCAATTCCCCCTTTGAAGGAACGAGGTGACCACTGGAAGGCCGTCTTCTCCCGCAAGCTCCTGTTCAACATATTTCAGCAGCATTCGCTCGTGGTCGCGAAGTAAGAGCAAGTCGGCGGAATCAGATGCGGGACCGTACGTGTACAGGTCATCGAATTTGGCGACGAATGGCGTGAGGATCGCATGGAACCGATGTAGCCACCCGAGCCAATCATCCGGCTTTGCCTCCATAATTAGGCGGTTCGTAAGCTCAGCGACTTGTGCTTCCGGGACTGGGGTTACCCGATATTTTTCTAGAAGCTGAGCGAGCCGATTGCCTACTCGATGCTCGACAGCGGACAGCGTCTCGAAAACGAGTTTGTGTTGGGGAAACCGGGATGCCAGCGCGCTAAAGAGTTTCTCCCCGACGAGTTCTCCAAAATGCGCATCACGGAGTTTTTGAGCGTAATCTTTAATTGTGATCTTTTGCAACTTGCTACATCTCCGGATAAACGGGCCCCTCACCGCCTTGCGGCGGTACCCAGTTGATGTTCTGGTTGGGATCCTTGATATCGCAGGTCTTGCAGTGCACGCAGTTCTGGGCGTTGATGACGTAGACCTCCTCGCCGCCCTTCTCCACCCATTCATAAACGCCGGCGGGGCAATAGCGGGTCGAGGGACCGGCATAAACGTCGTGCTCCGACGATATCTGCAACGCCATGTCCTTGACCTTGAGATGCACCGGCTGGTCTTCCTCGTGGTTGGTGTTCGACAGGAACACCGAGGACAGCCGATCGAAGGTCAGGACGCCATCCGGCTTCGGATAGTTAATCTTCTCGTGCTTCGAGGCCGGTTCGAGGCTCTGCGCATCCGTCTTGCCGTGCTTCAGCGTGCCGAAGAAGGAGAAGCCGAACAGCTGGTTAGTCCACATGTCGAGACCGCCGAGGCCGACCCCGATGAGCGTGCCGAATTTCGACCACAGCGGCTTGACGTTGCGAACCCGCTTCAGGTCCTTGCCGATATCGCCTTCGCGCCATTCGGCCTCGATCTCGGCCACCTCGTCATGGGCGCGGCCGACGGCAATCGCCACGGCGATCTTCTCCGCCGCCAGCATGCCCGACAGCACCGCATTGTGGCTGCCCTTGATGCGCGGCACGTTGACGAAACCGGCCGAACAGCCGATCAGCGCGCCGCCCGGGAAGGTCAGCTTCGGCACCGACTGATAACCGCCTTCGGCGATGGCGCGTGCACCGTAAGAGATGCGCTTGCCGCCCTCGAAGGTGCCGCGGATGGCCGGATGGGTCTTGAAGCGCTGGAATTCCTCGAAGGGATAGAGATAGGGGTTCTTGTAATTGAGGTGCACCACGAAGCCGACGGCAACGAGATTGTCCTCCAGATGATACAGGAACGAGCCGCCACCGGTCTTGAAACCGAGCGGCCAGCCGAAGGAATGCTGCACGAGGCCCTGTTTGTGGTGTTCCGGCTTGACCTGCCAGAGTTCCTTGATGCCGATGCCGAATTTCTGCTGCTCGCGATCTTTCGAGAGGTCGAATTTGGAAATCAGCTGCTTGGCGAGCGATCCACGCACGCCCTCTCCAACAAGCACATATTTGCCGTGCAGTTCCATGCCGCGGGTGAAGTTCGGACCCGGCTCGCCATTCTTCTCAATGCCCATGTCGCCGGTGGCGACACCGATGACGGCGCCTTCGTCATTATAGAGCACGTCCGTGGCGGCAAAGCCCGGATAGATCTCGACGCCGAGCCCTTCCGCCTTTTCCGCCAGCCATCGACAGAGCAGCCCGAGCGAGACGATGTAATTGCCATGATTGTTCATGAACGGCGGCATCATGAAATTCGGCAGGCGGATGGAGCCGGCCGGGCCTAAGAACATGAACTGGTCGTCCTTGACCTCGGTCTTGAAGGGATGCCCCTCCTCTTCGCGCCATCCCGGCAGCAGCCTGTCGATGCCGATCGGATCGACCACGGCGCCGGAGAGGATGTGGGCACCGACTTCCGCGCCCTTTTCCAGCACGACGACGGAGAGGTCTGGATTGACCTGCTTCAACCGAATTGCTGCAGCCAGGCCAGCAGGTCCGGCGCCGACGATCACGACCTCGAATTCCATGCTTTCGCGTTCGGGGAGTTCCATTAAATCCTCATTTCATTGCCTGGTACAGACAGTTTGCCGCTCAAAATGTCGGCGGTCGGCGACCCGCCTTGCGATAGGCGGCAATCACTGTATTAGCCATGAGCATGGCAATGGTCATTGGACCAACGCCGCCAGGTACGGGGGTAATGACACCGGCGACTTTTTCGCACTCCGCAAAGGCAACGTCACCAACGAGGCGGAACTTGCCCTCCCCCTTGTCTGGTGCTGGCACGCGATTGATACCAACATCGATGACAGTTGCGCCGGGTTTGACCCAGTCTGCTTTCACCATCTCTGGACGACCGACCGCCGCGACTAAAATATCCGCGTTTCGACAGACAGCCGGCAGGTCCTTCGTGCGTGAATGTGCCGTCGTCACGGTCGCGTTGGCGGCGAGCAGCAGTGCCGACATCGGCTTACCGAAGAGATTAGAGCGGCCGATGACGACGGCGCTAAGGCCAGACAGATCAGCGCCGCGGGTGCGGCGCACGAATACCATAGCGCCGGCTGGCGTGCAGGAAACGAGACCTCCGTCCAGATCGCCGGTTGCCACCTTCCCGGCATTGACGACATGCAGACCATCTACGTCCTTCTCCGGCAGGATCGATTGGATGATCGCCTCGGAATCGAGGTGCTTGGGAAGCGGTAGCTGGACAAGTACGCCATGGACTGACGGATCCCTGTTCAGCGTCTCTATGAGGCTCGAAAGCTCTTCCTGCGTCGTTGCTTCCGGCAGTGTATGATGGATTGAATTATATCCACACTCCTTGGCCATCTTGCTCTTTGCCCCGACATAGGCGTGGCTGGCCGGATCATCACCCACGATGATAACGGCAAGTCCGGGGGTACTTGCGGCCTCAGCCTTCAGCGCTGACGTCGCGGCCTTGACGCCTGCTATCATCTCGGCAGCGACTTTGCGTCCATCAATAAGTTCAGCCATGACTTAACCCATACGCTCGGAGACATAAGATCCCGGGCTCGCCGGGAAGACGACTGTTCGATTGCCGTTGATGAAAGTGCGGTGGTGGATATGGGCATGAATTGCACGGGCCAGAACCTGGCTCTCAACATCGCGGCCAATCGATACATAGTCCTCGGCGCTCTGAGCGTGGGTGATGCGCGCCGTGTCTTGCTCAATAATCGGACCTTCGTCCAGATCGGCTGTAACGTAGTGAGCCGTCGCTCCGATCAGCTTTACACCGCGCTCGTAAGCCTGCTTGTAGGGATTGGCGCCCTTGAAGCTTGGTAGGAAGGAGTGGTGAATATTGATGATCTTACCAGACATCCTCTGACACATCTCGTCGGAGAGGATCTGCATGTAACGGGCAAGCACAATCAATTCGGTGCCGGTCTGCTCGACAACTTCCATTATCCGCGCTTCGGCCTGCGGCTTGTTGGCTTTGGTCACCGGGATGTGGTGAAATGGAATGTCGTGATTAACGACTACCTTCTGATACTCGAAATGGTTTGAAACCACGCCGACGATATCAATTGGCAGCGCACCAATCTTCCAACGATAGAGAAGGTCGTTCAGGCAGTGACCGAAACGCGACACCATCAGCAACACCTTCATCTTGGCGTCACCTTGGTAAAAATTCGCCGCCATATCGAAAGTCTTGGCGACAGGTGTAAACGCCGTCTCGATGTCCTCGATGGTGGCGCCCTCCTGACTGGAGAAGGTCAGGCGCATGAAAAACATTCCGGTGTCTACATCGTCGAATTGGGAAGAATCTACGATGTTACATCCCTTCTCGGCGAGAACGCCCGTAATGGCGGCAACGATGCCGCGCGTCGATTTGCAGGATACGGTCAGGATGTAGGTCTTCATCTCATGGTCCATTGTCAGTAAGAGGTGTCAGGAGCACTTGCTCGTGCGTCGCGTTTTGGCTGGACGACAGAGTCGTTAGCTGGCGCTGCGCAGACCGGCAGTGGCGATTAGGGCGATCGAGACCGGCGGATGCTGAGCACCCGACGGCTAATTCTCTCTATTGAGACCGGCTAGAGCGCCTTCTCAAGTTCCGGCAGTATCTCGAAGATGTCGCCAACCAGGCCGTAGTCGGCGACTTGGAATATCGGCGCCTCCTCATCCTTGTTGATAGCAACGATAACCTTGGAGTCCTTCATTCCGGCTAGGTGCTGAATGGCACCGGATATGCCGCACGCGATGTAAAGTTGAGGGGCAACCACTTTGCCGGTCTGGCCGATCTGCCAATCGTTCGGCGCGTAACCCGCGTCCACGGCGGCGCGTGATGCCCCGACCGCAGCACCGAGCTTGTCGGCAACCGGCAGAATCACCTCCTTGAACTTCTCCGATGAGCCAAGTGCGCGTCCGCCGGATATGACGATTTTGGCAGAGCTCAGTTCCGGGCGATCGGAGGAGGAGAGTGCGTCGGTGACGAAACGTGACAGAGGCGAAGAAAAGGCTGCCGACGAGATCGTCTCGACGGCAGCAGTTGGGCCTTGGGGGGCCGGGGAAAACGAGGCTGTCCGCACAGTGATCACCTTCTTAGCGTCGGCCGACTGCACCGTCTGGATGGCGTTGCCGGCGTAGATCGGACGCTTGAACGTGTCGGCGGAGAGGACCTCGACGATCTCGGAGACCTGCGCGACGTCGAGCAGGGCGGCAACGCGCGGCATGACGTTCTTGCCGACCGAGGTGGCGGCAGCGATGATCGTGTCGTAGGAACAGGCAAGCGAGACGATGAGGGCGGCGAGCGGTTCGGCAAGGCTGTGGCCGAGGGCGGCATCATCTGCGACGAGCACCTTCGAAATACCCTGAAGCTTTGCTGCCTCTTCGGCCACCGCGGATACGCCGGCACCGGCGACAAGCACATGTACGTCGCCGCCGATCTTGGAAGCCGCCGTCAGCGCCTTGGCTGTCTGGTCGGAAAGCGCGGTATTGTCGTGGTCAGCCAAAAGAAGAATGGCCATAGTCTTAGTCTCCTTGTTTTTGCCAGATCAGAGGACGCCGGCTTCGGTCTTAAGCTTTTCGACGAGCTCGGCGACCGTCTTCACCTTGATGCCGGCCTTGCGTCCCTCTGGCTCCTCAGTCTTCAGAACCTTGAGGCGTGGGGCGGTGTCGATACCGAAGTCGGCCGGACTTTTCTTGTCGAGGGGCTTCTTCTTGGCCTTCATGATGTTCGGCAGCGAGGCGTAGCGAGGTTCGTTGAGGCGAAGGTCCGTCGTGATGATGGCCGGAAGCTTGACTTCAATTGTCTGGAGACCGCCGTCGACTTCACGCGTCACGTTGGCGGTGGAAGCATCAACAATCTCTACCTTGGAGGCGAAGGTGCCTTGGGCCCAGCCGAGAAGAGCGGCGAGCATCTGACCGGTCTGGTTGGAATCGTCGTCGATCGCCTGCTTGCCGACGATGACGAGGCCGGGCTGCTCGGCTTCGACGACGCCCTTTACGATCTTGGCGACGGCGAGCGGCTCGACGGCATCCTCGGTTTCAACAAGGATGGCGCGATCGGCACCCATGGCGAGCGCAGTGAGCAGCGTTTCCTCGGCCTTGGCCGGGCCGATGGAGACGACGACGACTTCAGACGCCTTGCCGGCTTCCTTCAACCGCAAGGCCTCCTCGACGGAAATTTCGTCGAAGGGGTTCATCGACATCTTCACGTTTGCCAGTTCCACGCCGGAACCATCGGGCTTGACGCGGATCTTGACGTTGTAATCAACCACGCGTTTGAGGGTGACGAGAATTTTCATCGAAGTTCTCCTCAGGCTCGCGACCGCGTGGACTTTGGGTCATAAACAGCGGTGCGATGGACCGTGACAGCCGTTCCATCCTCCAGCGCCAGGCTCTGTCCTTCGTTGGCGCATGCGATCGAGACATAAGCCATGGCGATTGGATAACCGACCGTGTGTCCATAGGCGGCAGACGTGACACGACCGACGGCATCCGCGTCCAGTTTTACCGCAGTTCCGATGGCTGGAAGCGCGGCACTCGCCGGGAGTTCGAGCAGCACGAGAAGTCGCTCGGCCCCGTCCGACTTCTGACGCTCAACAACGGATTTTCCGGGATAGGCGGCGTCCTTTGGCTTTATCGTCCAACCAAGACCTGCCTCAACAGGCGTCGTGTCTTCGCCGATATCGCGTCCCCAGATGGGATAGCGTTTTTCGATTCGCAAAGACCCCATCGAGCCCGCGCCGCAAGGCACAAGACCCAGCGGTTTGCCCGCTTCTAGTAACGCGTCGTAGAAGCTCTCGATATGTTCGGTTGGAACCCAGAGTTCATATCCCAGCTCACCGGTGAAGCCTGTGCGTGTCACGATGACGCCATCCACGTCGGCTACCTTGGCTGTCGTGACTGCGAAACCCGGCAGCGCGCCGTTCGATACGTCGAGTGCGGTGACGCGTTCCAAGCATGCCCTTGACTGCGGTCCCTGGAGCGACAGTGAGACATAGCGATATCCGAGCGAGACGACATGCACACCATAGGAGGCGCCCCTTTCCTTCAGGTAGGCCTCAACCCGCTCGACACGGTGCGGGGCTGGAATGACCCAAAACAGGTGCTCAGAAGGGCGATAGGTGATGACGTCATCGATGAAGCCGCCCTGGTCGTTGAGGATACCGCAGTAAACGCCGTGACCGGGAGCAACTTTCGTCATGTCAGCGACGAAGGTATTGTTCAGGAACGTCTCGGCTTCGGCGCCGGCGACCTCCAGCATAAACTGGCCAAAGATCTCGAACAGGCCCGCTGCGGTACGAACCGCCGAATGTTCCGTTTTCGCGTCGGTAAACACATTTGCCGTCAGGAAGTGCGCCTTTTCGGCCATCTCTGCATTGCGGGCCTTGAAGGCATGGTAAAGCGGTGTGCGCTTGGCTGTCATGGAGTAGTCCTTTCGGTCTTAAAGAAACAGGGTCGGGCGTTCGCGTTTGAAAATTCGGTCCTCGGGCTCCGTTCCCAGCACCTCGCGTGCGTGGCGATGTCCTGAGTAAACGGCACTCTGGATAACCCCTGGACATTCGGCATCGCCGATCGTGCGGAATGGGATGCCCTTTTCCGCAAGGCCGACAGCAAGGGTGGTGTCAGGCAGGCGGGTGCCGACGACGATCAGCGTCGTGGCCGAGATCGTCAGCAACGACTCTCCCGTGTCGCCTCTGATGACCGCAAGTCCCGCTTCATCCCAAGCGCTAGCGACAGTGTTTGGATACATCCGAACCCCGGCTGCCTTCATTTCGGCGATCATGCGCGGTTGTTCGAGGGTATGCCCCATCCATGCCGACAGCGATGGCATTGGGGTGACCAAGTTCACTTGGTGCCCCTTTGCGGACAGGTCGGCAGCAAGCGCATTGGCCATGTAGTAATGGTCGTCATCGTAGACCACGACGGATGGACCGATCGCTGCGCCATCCATTACAAGGTCAGGCGTCAGGGCAAAGTCTGCAAAGCCGGAAATCGGCTGCAGCCGCGTTCGTCCTGCCCCGTCCCTGCGCCATGGGGCCCCGGTAGCGAGAAGGACATGGTCCGCCCCGAAGTCGGCAATGCCGTCGGCATCCAACTCGCTACCGGGATAAAGATTGACGTTCGGCATTTGCTGCAGTTGGTAAAGACGATAGTCCTTGACCCGTCCCCATGAGGAAAGTCCCTTTATACGAGCCTCACGGGTAGAGCGACCGCCGAGCTCGTCGTCACGCTCGGCCACAGTCACAGCATGACCAGCCTTTGCAAGAACGAGTGCCGCTTCCAGTCCGGCCGGACCAGATCCTACGATCAAAATATTTTTCTCATTTTCTGTCTTTGGTATCCGTTCCGGATGCCAGCCGCGGCGCCATTCCTCCGAAATTGTCGGGTTCTGGGTGCAGCGCAGTTCCATGCCGACGGTTTCCACTGCCACGCACATGTTGCAGCCAATGCACTCCCGGATATCCTCGATGCGGCCTTCGCGGATCTTTTCGGGCAAGAAAGGATCGGCAATCGAAGGCCGTGCGGCGCCGATCAAATCCAGTACGCCCCGTCGAATTTGACTCACCATTGCGTCGGGAGAAGTAAAGCGACCCACTCCAAGAACAGGCTTGCCGGCCACAGTCTTGACGAACTGGGTAAACTCTTCCTGGAAACCTTCCGCATCATAGCGGGCCGTACCGCTGTCGCGGCTCCATGAGGAGACATTGACATCCCACATGTCGGGAAGATCCGCCAAGGTCTCTATGACCGCCCTACCCTCTCCCGTGTTGAGGATGCGCTTAGGTCCAGAGAGTTCATGAACGGCAAAGCGCACCGCCACCGCCATCTGATCGCCTGCTTCCTCCTTTGCTTCTTCTAACACCTCCCGGAACAGTCGCACGCGGTTTTCAAAGCTGCCACCATACTCGTCGGTCCGGAAATTGTATGCCGGCGAGAGGAAGTGCCAGAGGATGGAGGCATCGTGGGATGCATAGACGTAGGCGATATCATAGCCAGCCTTTTTGGCGCGGCCGATTGCGTCGCGAAACGATCGGCGCAGCGTTCGGATGTCGTCCTTGTCCATCGCCTTTGCCATAAGGGGCATGTCAGGCTTCAAAGTTGGCAGGACAGACGGCCCCATGGCAGGGTAACCCGTCGTGAGGCCGCGCGAACGGATGCCAGTATGGCCTAGCTCGATGGAGGCAAGGGCGCCGTGCGCGTGGATTCGATCGACAGAGCGAGCATGGGCCTTGACGTCGCCTTCATCCCACAGGCGCTCATATGGCAGCCCCGCGAGATCCGAAGTCGGGTCGATCTCGCTGAGCTGCATGGCAACGATACCCCAACCGCCTTCCGCCCGCGTTTCGCGAATACCGATGGCGCCGTTTGGCATCAGATAGCTATGGCCGATGGCGTGCGGCATGGACACGAAGCGGTTCGGCGCTGTGACCGGACCAATTTTAATCGGCTCAAACAGGATGGAGTAACGCGGGTCCATGCCACACCTCACCGTGTTGTCTTGATCGTGCCGTCAGCGATCCACCGGTCGATAACGGAGAGGACCTGCTGCGAGAATTCGAGATCATTGATGTGGCAGTCGAGAACTGTCAGCTCAATTGGATCGACCATGACGTTCCGGTACTCATCTACCATCTCGGCCAGCGCAACGGGATCATGAGCGGGCATGCCCTCTACGTCCCAAGCGTGAATGCCTTGTGTAGGCAATACAAAATGAACCGGGCCCTTGGATTGCCGCAGCCGGCTGGCTACTTCACGTGCGAGTTCGCGACGTTCCTCGGCCGTAAGTGATGCTGAAGCAAGAAGACGGTTGTGGGCATGATAGGGTCGGTCTCGAAACCTCTCAGGCACTGGCTGCCAGGTCGCGAAATCGATCATGTCACCGAAGGCGGGCGCGGCGATGATTGGCGTGCCGCTCTTTCCTGCGGCAAGCATGCGATTAGCGCCGGCATTCACGACTGACCCAACCATCAGGTTGCCGATTTCGGCGACAGCCAGTTCGAGCACTGCAGCGAAGTAGCCTTGCTCCGCCAAGCTTTCCAGCGCCATACCACCCATGCCCGTTCCATGGAAAACCGCGACAGAAAAGCCGCGGTCGATCAGCGGTTGGCGTAGATGGATCATGTACTGGAGGGCCGACGAACCGAAGCTGACCATGCCTATGACTGGACGATCAGGGTCCGGCGGCTCCACAGCGAGCGCCGCACCATAAACCGCACCCGCGGCCTGGCTCAGCGTTGCCTTGCAGATGTCGTTGAGGCCGTAGAGACCGCCGGCCCATAGGATCATCTGGATATCGGCCGAAAGCCGATCCGGCGCGATGAGTGGAGAAAACGCGATCGTCGATACAACATACTTCGGAACGCCGATCGGCAGGACGCGGGCACAATCCAGGGCCAGGTCTGTTCCCATAGTGCCGCCAAGCGCAATCATCCCGTCAATGCTGCCCTCGGCATGAAGTTTTGCGCAAAGCGCGGAAGCCCCTGCCGCCATAATCTGCATCGCAAGGTTTTCGTCCTCGGCACTGACGGCATCCTCGATGGTCTTCCCCGCTGCGGCGGCGACTTCATGCTTGGAAATATTCGTCGGCGCAGAAGGGTCGCCGAGCACACTGACATCCATTGTCAGGACATTTCCGCCGAGCCTGCGGATACGGTCGGCTACATAATTGAGTTCTGCATCCTTGGTGTCGTAAGTGCCGATCACAAGGATCGTTCTCTGCTCACTCATTTTATAGTTCCCCATTTTCTGTATTATTGACTTCAGCCGCGCATGATCGTGCCGCTGGGATCGTAAAAAGCCCCAAGCTGGACTCGTGCGGCATGCATTTTTCCGGCGATCTGCACCTCGAACTCACCTTCATCGAGCCAGTCTTTCGTTACTCCGGCCTCCCGATGCAGCGATGCGAGGCCAATCATTGCCTCCACTCTCCAGCCCCAGCCGCCGGAGGTGATGTGCCCGACAAGCCCGCCCTTCTTGAAGATGGGCTCATTGTGGATGAGATAAGGGCCAGCCTCGGCGGTGGCGTTCTCGAGCATGATCGACACCGTGCGATGTGGCGTCGCTGCGCCATGGGTCGCTTTTTGCTTTGCAAGAACATCGCGTCCGACGAAGTCTTCTTTCGAGAGCTTGACGGCGAAGCCGAGACCGGTTTCGAACGGCGTGTCTTCTTCGCCGATATCGTGGCCGAAATGCCGAAAACCCTTTTCTAGGCGGCAGGCGCCGAGCGCGAACATGCCCGCATGGCGAAGTCCATGGGCTGCGCCGACCCTCAAGATCTCTTCGTAAAGATGAACGGTGAATTCACTCGGAACCATCAGCTCATAGCCGAGTTCGCCGAGGAACGAACGGCGGATTGCCCAGACGCGCGCGAAGGCAAGGTCGATCTCGCGCGCAGCACCGAAAGCGAATGCCTCGTTTGACAGATCGTCCGCCGACATCTGCTGCAGGATGGCACGAGACTTCGGACCGTGGATCGTCAAAAGGCCATAGGCTGACGTGGCGTCGAACAGCTCGAACCGCCACGCGGGATCGGCATGGCTGCGGATATAGGCTTGGTCGCGGATCTGGCTCGGATGGCCCGTGACGATCATGAATTGCTCGGCGGCGATGCGAGTGACCGTGACATCGGCCTCGATACCGCCCTTGCCATTGAGGAACTGTGTGTACACCGAGGTGCCGACGGCCACGTCCATTTCGGCGCCACTGACGCGGTTCAGCGCCCGTACAGCGTCCGGTCCCTGCACCAGGAGCTTGCCATACATTGACTGGTCGATCAGAACCGCCTGATCGCGCGCGGCGAGGCACTCTTCTTTTACACGTTGCGACCAGTCCTGCCAGCCGAGGCTCGCCCGCTCTGGCCAGACGGGATTGGCGGGATCGAAATACATAGGCACTTCCCAGCCAATGCGCTCCGCCATCAGGGCACCGGCGGAGAGGTGCCGGTCGTGGAGCGGAACGCGGCGGATGTCGCGCGCAGTCTCTATCTGTCGGCCCGGCCAATGCAGGCCCCAGTGAAGGCCGATGCCTTCAGTGACGCGCTCCGCGTTATAGGCCTTGTTCTTCTGAAAGGGGTGTGCGCGCGCCGCCAGCATCGAGGCGACCGCGCGTGGCGGCTGTCCGTCCGTCATCCAGGCCGCCATTGTCAGACCCACGCCGCCGGAATTGAGGATCCCGTTCGAATTCATGCCCGCAGCGATGAACAGGCCGGGCATTTCCGGCGCCGGTCCGATATAGGGTCGTCCATCGGGCGTAAAGCTCTCAGGCCCGTTGAAGAAGGTCTGAATGCCCATGGTTTCGAGCGCAGGGAAGCGAGTAAAGAATTTTTCGAGCACTGGCTCGACATGCTCCATGTCGAATGGCAGTTCGTCGAACTCGAAGCTGTCTGGAATGCCGTCGCGTGCCCATGCCTTGCCGCGTGCCTCGAAACCGCCGATCAGCAACTTGCCCGCATCTTCCTTGGTGTAAAGGCGTTCCTCAAGTACAACGAGCCCCGGAAGCGTGCGCGGTAGGTGCGGGATAGCTTCGGTGAGAATATAGAAGTGCTCGGCGGCATGTAGAGGAACGGTTACGCCGTGCTCTGCTGCAAAGCGTAGCGACCACATTCCGGCAGCCAGCAGCACCTTTTCCGTGGCGATCACACCTTTGTCGGTCTCTACGCCAATCACCTTGCCATTGCGTGTCAGGATGCGGATTGCCCGGGTGTGCTCATAGATTTTCGAGCCGAGAGCCTTGGCTCCTTTGGCGAGCGCCTGGGTCACATCCAAAGGGTTCACTTGCCCATTCGATGGCACGAGAAAGCCGCAGTGCACGTCAGAGGTATCGACGAGCGGCCAGATTTCGTTGATCTCCTCGATGCCGAGAAGTTGGCTCTCAATTTTCATTCGCGCAGCATGGTCGTGGTTGCGACGTAGTTGCTCGGCACGAATATCTGACAAGGCGAGATGCAACGTGCCGTTTTGCTTGTAGCCGGTCGCCTGCCCCGTCTCGACTTCTAGCTCAGTGAAGAGGCGTGCCGTATATTTGGAGAGCTCGGTCTGGGCGGAACTCTCGCGAAGCTGACCGACGATGCCAGCAGCATGCCAGGTTGTCCCCGAGGCCAACTGCTTTCTCTCGACAAGAACGGCTCCTTCTACACCCTTTTTAGCGAGGTGATAGAGGGTGGAGACCCCGATGATGCCGCCGCCGATAATGACAGCCGGCGCGCTTTCTGGAAGATTGTTAAGTGAGGTCACAGCTGGATCCATGCGGTCTTGAGGTCTAAGAATTTGTCGAGGGCGAAGGCGGACTTGTCGTGGCCGTTGCCAGACTGCTTCACGCCGCCAAGGGGCACGGTCAGATCGGACCCACCATAAGTGTTGACGTGCACGATTCCGGCCTTCAGTGCCCGGACCATGCGGTGAGCGCGGGACAGATCGGCGGTCCAAACCGCCGATGCTAGGCCGAAATCGGTGTCGTTGGCGAGCCGGATGGCCTCATCCTCGTCCTTGAACGGGATTACGGAGAGGACCGGTCCGAAGACCTCGTCACGTGCTACTTCCATTTCCGCACGGACATTGGCCAGCACCGTCGGCGCCATAAACCATCCTCCGGTTTCCTCTCTAAGCCGACGACCTCCGGTCAACAGATCGGCGCCCTCGGCTTGTGCGCGTTCGGTAAAGCCCATGCTCTTCAGAAGCTGCGCTTCGGAATTGATCGCACCGGCTTCCGTGGATAGGTCCAGAGGATCTCCCACCTTCATGGACCCTGCGATCTTTGCCACCCTGGCCGCAAACTCTTCGGCGATGGACGCTTCCACCAATAGACGCGAGCCGGCAATGCAAACCTGTCCGGAATTGCGGAAGATGCCATAGGCGGCTACTTTCGCAGCCTTGTCGAGGTCTGGGGCGTCGGCGAAAATTATATTCGGGCTCTTGCCACCAAGTTCTAGATAAGTCCGTTTGAGGTTGGAGCGGGCCGAGTATTCCAGAAGCTTTCGTCCAACGCCTCCAGATCCCGTGAAGGCCATCACGTCGACATCCATCGACAGGGCGAGTGCTTCACCGGTGACAGAGCCCCTGCCAGTGACGACGTTAAAGACCCCCGGGGGCACCCCGGCCTCCAGTGCAAGGTTCGCGAGGCGCAGCAGAGTAAGAGAGGCCGTCTCCGCTGGCTTCAGGACGACGCTGTTGCCAGCCGCTAGCGCGGGTGCGATCTTCCAGGCACCGATCATGAGAGGGAAGTTCCAAGGCACGATAGCAGCAACGACACCGATGGGCTCCCGGTGCACAAGAGCCAGCACGTCGTTAGCGGTCGGCGCAATCGCACCATAGACCTTATCGATCAATTCTGCGTAGTAGCGAAAGGTGGAAGCCGCGCTCAATGGCTCGGCCTTAAGCGCCATTGCTATCTCGGTGCCGTTGTCGCGCACGCCAAGTACCGCGAGGTCGAGCACATCGCGTTCTATGAGCTCCGCCAGCCGGAACAACACCTTTTTGCGCTGGGCAGGGGTTGAGCGAGACCAGGCGCCACCCTCGAACGCAGCGCGGCCCGAGGCGCATGCGAGAGCCACATCGTCATGATCGGCATCGGCAATGGTCGTTAGCTGTTTGCCATCCAGTGGGGAAAAAACGTCTAGCGTCGCGCCGGAGCGGGCCTGCCGCCATGCCCCGTCGATAAGAAGCCCTTGGGGCGCGACCTCGGCTGTTCGCCGGGCGTCAATTTCGCTTTGCATATCGAGTTACTCCACCGTTCGGTCTTTACCGGGGTGGACGTGGACTTCCCGCCTCGACGCCGTTGAAACCAAGGCGTCATGCACCTGCAGCAGCAATTGCCACTCCGTGCACCGACGGCAGAGCCGTCCTAGACAGTCATCTAACGCAAACTCCCAGTCTGCTGGTGTGGTTCATTATTATCTACGCCGTTTCAAAAATGTTGCATCTGAGACTGGTTTCTGTCAAGTAGTGATCAGGCAAGGCGGAAAAAAATGTAAATCGCGGCCAGGGAACGCGAAGGCGAAAGCCATGAAGACAGTCGACAATGCAATGAATTTGCTGAGTTTTTTCTCAGTACAAGCCCCTGAGCAAAAGCTGAGCGACTTGGCTCGGGCTGCTGGCATGGACAAGGCAAGCGCTATGCGCAGTCTTGGATCGCTGGTCGCCTGTGGCTTGGTTGAGCAGGACAGCGAGACACGTCACTACCGGCTTGGCGCGGGGATGCTAAGGCTCGCACGCATTCGAAATTCGACCGTCCCGATCGCGGTGGAGCTTCAGCACGTTCTTCACGATCTGACCGCCCAGACAAATGAAACATCGCACGTCAGCGTCTTTTCCGGACAGGACATGACGACGGTGGCGGTATGTGAGCCGTCCCGGCCAACGCGCGTCTTCGTTGATCCCACGCAACCGCTGCCCGTGCACGCAACGGCATCAGGGCTCGTGTTTTTAGCCCACGCCAGCGACGCAGTCGTCGATAAGGTGCTAGCAGGCATGGACGTACCGATGAGCTTCACAGCGACCACAATATGCTCGCCGGCTGAGCTCAGACTTCGGCTTAACGGTATCCGCAAGCGCGGTTTTGCGACCGCCACTCGCACATTCGAAGACGAGGTCACCGGCATTGCAGCACCGATATTTGACGCTCGTGGGCTGATCCAAGCGACGATCGCAGCAGCCTGTATCTCATCTCGAACGACAGATGTTCTTGCAGGCGAGATCGAGACCTTCGTGCTCCGTGCCTGCCTCTCGGCGACCCGCGCCTTGGGCGGTACGCCACCCGCGGATTTTCTACATAGGATCAAGGAGAATGGTTGATATGACGCAACGAGCGTTGGTGTTGGATTTTGGCGGCGTGATTTCAAAAACGCTGTTTGAAACCCATGATTTAAGCGAGGAAGCCCTCGGTCTGGCCCCAGGCACCCTCACATGGCGTGGCCCCTTTGATGTCAGTACTGATCCGCTGTGGAGCGATATGCAGGCGGGTCGAATCAGTGAAAGGGACTACTGGACTACCCGCGCCCGAGAGACCGGCCGTCTGGTGGGCAAGGAGTGGGATACGCTCCCGCCGTTTCTTAATGCAGTGCGCGGCGACGATCCCTCGCAGGTCATCCGTCCCGAAGCGCTGGCGGCGATCGCTGCTGCAAAAAAGGCCGGTCACCGTCTGGCGATCCTGTCTAACGAACTCGACCTCTTCTACGGGAAGGAGTTTCGAAACAGGCTTCCGTTCCTCGCAGACTTCGATCTGATTGTCGATGCAACTTACACGCAGATCCTGAAGCCTGATCCGCGCGCCTTTGACTTCATTACCGACGGCCTGGCAATTTCCGCCGCCGACTGCGTCTTCGTGGACGACCAATTAAAGAACATCCGAGGCGGCCAGGCTGTCGGCATGACCTGCGTCCATTTCGATGTCACCCAGCCTGCCGAGAGCTACGAGCGTGCTCTCACTCACCTTTCCGCCTGACCCATCATATCGAGGAGATCCATCCGATGGCCGATAGCAACTTCCTGACCGAGCATAATGCCCGCCACGTCTGGCACCCCATGGCCCATCCGGCCGAAATGAGGGCTAACCCGCCCACTATCATCAGCGCCGGCGAAGGTGCCGAGATCATAGACATTGACGGTAAACGGCTCTTGGACGGCGTCGGTGGTCTCTGGAACGTTAATCTCGGCTACTCCTGCGATCCTGTTAAGCAAGCAATCACCGCGCAACTGGGCGAACTGCCCTACTACTCGGCCTTTCGCGGAACCACTAACGGCCCGCTGATTGAACTTTCGGTGGCTCTCGCTGAGTTTTTTGCTGCCGACGGCATGGTTCGGAGCTTCTTCACATCCGGCGGCTCCGACAGCGTCGAGACCGCCCTTAGACTTGCTCGCCAATTCCACAAGTTGAATGGACAGCCGGAACGCACCAAATTCGTTTCACTTAAGAAGGGCTATCACGGCACGCATTTCGGCGGCGCTAGCATCAACGGAAACCAGAATTTCCGCCGAGCCTACGAGCCGCTGCTGCCGGGTACGATTCATCTCGCCTCGCCCTACACGTACCGGAACCAGTTCAACACGGATGATCCAAAGGTGCTTGCAGATAGCATTGCGCGTCAGTTTGCCGATGAGATCGCCTTCCATGGGGCTGATACTATCGCTGCCTTGATCATGGAGCCCGTGCTTGGTGCGGGCGGAGTCATAGTGCCGCATGAAAGCCTGATGCCGGCCCTGCGCGCACTGTGTGACAAGCACGGTATCCTTCTGATAGCTGACGAAGTTATAACCGCCTTTGGGCGCACCGGTGCCTGGTCGGGAAGTCGGCTGTGGGGAGTCAAGCCGGATATGATGTGCACTGCCAAGGCGATCACGAACGGCTACTTCCCGTTCGGCGCTGTCATGATCGGCGAAAAGGTGACAGAGGTATTCGAGAACGATCGCACCGCTATGGGCAGCATCGGCCACGGTTACACTTATTCAGGCCATCCGGTAGGAGCAGCCGCGGCTATTGTGTGCCTGGCCGAAACGGTCAAGCAGGATCTTGCCACGAACGCGGCCGAACGCGGCATTGAATTGCTCGCGGGGCTCGAGACCCTCAAGGCGCGCTATCCTTTGGTTGGCGATGTACGCGGGAAAGGTCTGATGTGCGCGCTAGAGCTTGTTGCGAACCGCGACGACAAGGCCCCCGCCGCAAAGGACAAAGTTGCTCAGGTCTATAAGGGCGCCTATGAGGCGGGCGTTATGATTCGCACCTCAGGCAACAACATCATCCTTTCGCCAACGCTTATCATCAGCAAGCAGGACGTGAGCCGCATTCTAGAAGGGCTAGAGGCTGGGCTGAAATCCGCGGCAAACTAACCGCCAACAAAAAGGCCGGGATCAGTCAACCTGATCCCGGCCAATACAAGTGACGTTTGCCTCCTAGCCCGTCAGACCCGAAGCTCAGGTTGATCTGCGAAAAGCTCCAAAGCCAGTGGGTTCGCCAACGCATCGATGTTACGGACCGGCCGGCCATGCACGACATCCCGCACCGCAAGCTCAACGACCTTTCCCGTGTTGGTCACCGGAATATCATCGACTGCAATGATCTTGGCAGGCACATGGCGCGGCGAAGCGCCCGTTCTGATTTGCTGGCGAATCATCTGTTTCAGGTCCTCATCCAGCACGGTGCCACAACTGAGCTTCACGAACAGCACAACGCGTACATCATTGTCCCACTCCTGGCCGATGCACACGGCGCCCGAGATGCCGGGGATGCGATCGAGCTGGTTGTAAATTTCCGCAGTGCCGAGGCGAACACCGCCTGGATTAAGTGTGGCGTCGGATCGGCCATGAATAACAATACCGCCGTGCTCCGTCCACTCCGCGAAATCTCCATGGCACCAGCAGTTTTCGAAGCGCTCGAAGTAAGCGGCGCGGAAGCGTGATCCGTCCGGATCATTCCAAAAGCCAATGGGCATCGACGGGAACGATCTCGTGCAGACAAGTTCACCCTTGCCCTCGCGGATCGGATGTCCCGCTTCGTCGAACACCGCGACCGCCATGCCGAGACCCGGGCCCTGAATTTCACCCGACCAGACGGGCAAAGTCGGGTTCCCTAGCACGAAGCACGATACGATATCGGTCCCGCCGGACATGGACGCGAGATGCACCGACGGATTAATATCGCGGTAAACGTAATCGAAGCTTGCAGGCGACAGCGGGGAACCGGTGGATAGCAACGCCTTCAAGCTGGAGAGATCGTGTGTCTCTCGAGGTTTGACGCCCGCCTTCTCCAAAGCGTCGAGGTATTTCGCCGAGGTCCCAAGGGCTGTGACGCGTTCGGCCTCGGCATAGTCCCAAAGGACGTTCGACGTGGGTGCGAATGGCGAGCCGTCATAAAGACAAAGCGTGGCGCCGCTTGCGAGGCCGGATACGAGCCAGTTCCACATCATCCAGCCGCAGGTCGTATAGTAAAAGACCCGGTCTCCGTCCACGATGTTACAATGGAGTCGATGTTCCTTTAGATGCTGTAGAAGCGTGCCGCCGGCAGAATGGACAATGCATTTGGGAACGCCCGTTGTTCCCGATGAGAATAGGATCATCAGCGGGTGTCCGAACGCAAAGGGCTCGAACACAGGCTCACAGGCGGGATGACCCTCGATCACGGCGGCTAGAGTTGTGCCGTCCTTAAGCTCTGCGGCAACTGCCTCCGCATTACCGCAATAATCGACGATGATGAAGGGCACGCCAAGTCGGCCTTCGAGAGCCCTGACCTTTCCTGCCAGGTCGATCCGCTTGCCATTGTACCAATAGGCATCGCAGGTGATGAAAATTTTCGGCTCGATTTGACCAAAGCGGTCTACGACGCCCTGTTCGCCGAAGTCTGGGGAGCAGGAAGACCAGATCGCGCCGAGTGATGCCGCCGCCAGCATGCAGGCGACTGTTTCAGGAAGGTTCGGTAGCATTGCCGCGACACGATCGCCAGCGTGTACACCTATGGTCCGGAAAGCCTGCTGGAGCCGCGAGACTGCCGCATTGAGCTCGTCGAAACTCCAGCGGAGGTCTCTTTTGTCCTCTCCACGAAATATCAGCGCGTCACCGTCGCCGCGGTTTCGCAGCAGGTTCTCAGCAAAGTTTAACTTCGCTTGCGGAAAAAACCGATCCTCAAGAATACGCCCGGCATCGAGGAGCGGGTGGTCCCCTTTGTCTCCTATTACGCCACAAAAATCCCAAATAGCTGACCAGAAGAGACCGCGATCGCGCACCGACCATGCGTGAAGGTCGTCGTTCGTTGGAAGTGCAATTCCAAACTGCTGCGAGCACCAGTCTTGGAACAGCGCCATCTGAGTCGGAACGGCGACTTCATCCGGTATGAAATGCGGCTTGATCGTTCCATTCATCAAGCAAACTCCTGTAATCGAGCATTGAATACGGCTCGTCCGCTGACCATTGTCTCGATGCGGCGTATTAGAGCGGCACGGTCTTGGGATGATGCGGACGTCCGATGCTGAAAGCGCCCCCGCCGTGTCAAACCGCGGAGCCAACCTCCGGCCCAATCCCAGAGCGCGCAAGCGCAAGAGCTTGCCCGATGGTTTCATAGTCGCCTACTTGATTAAGAAGGATTAGGATGAGGCGGGCATTCAGCGCCTGGCTCTCTTCGTCAGTGAGCCCTTCGTGGGTCTTGATGAGCATGGCATAGGTCTCGTCGGGCCGTGAAAAATTGGGTTTGGTCTCAAGCATTTGTTTGATCCTTTGCAAGCGCGCGGGCAAGGGCGGCGGCGACAGCGTCGGTATCAAAGCTTTCGAAGCGGGCGGCCACGTGCTGATCAGGGCGAACGAGATAAACGGCACTCGACGCCGTACCAAGATATCGCTCAGCGATCGCGCTACCCGGGGACGCTGCAAGGGACAGCACTTTCACGGAGACACCGTGGGCAACGAAATTTTCCGGAACTGTTGAATTTAGCGAAAGTAGAGTGAAGTCAGAGCCTATCAAACGCAGGAGCCATCCATCCCCCACGGGGGCATCCGGACAGGCACTTCCAGGCCGCGAACGTGCTGGCATCAGGGCAGTGTCGGGACCATTCAGCGGCGAGCCATCAAAGGTACAAGGTAGAGACAGTCGCCCCGAATTCACAATGGTGCGTGCAAAAGGCACTGCTTCCGCCAAGGAGAGGACCGCGTTTCGGAAGAACTTGGAAACAGCCGATTTCGGCGTGATAAAATCTGTTGCCCGCGTCGAATTGGCGATATTCTCGTCAGCGCCGTATACGCGCTCCCAATCATAGCTGTCGAGCAGCGCCTCTCCGGCAATGCCGTTTACGACCATGGCGAGCTTCCAGCCAAGATTGTCTGCGTCCTGAATGCCGGAATTGGCTCCGCGCGCGCCAAAGGGTGACACTTGGTGGGCAGCGTCGCCAGCAAATATAACCCGGCCGTGACGGAAACTGTCCATACGCCGGCACTGGAAGGTGTAGATCGAGCACCAGTCTAGCTCGTATTCGACATCAGGGCCGAGCATTGCACTGACACGGGCCCGAATGGATTCGGGCTGCAATTCCTTCTGCCGGTCGATATCCCAGCCTAGCTGAAAATCGATCCGCCAGATGTCATCCGGCTGTTTGTGGAGCAGCGCGCTGTCGCCCGATTTGAAATGGGGCTCGAACCAGAACCACCGCTCGGTCGGAAAATCGGCCTTCATTTTTACATCGGCGATCAGGAAGTTGTCCTCGAAGACGCGTCCCTCGAAGCCGAGCCCGAGCATGGAGCGTATAGGCGACCGAGCGCCATCGCATGCGACCAGCCAGTCAGCCTCAATCTGGTAAAGACCATCCGGGGTCGAGACGTCGATGGTGACGAAACCCTCGTTGCGTTCGACCGCCTCGATCCGGTTGCGCCCGCGAATCTCGATCGGCGCGCCTGCAGCCTGCGCCCGCACGATAGCCTCATGCAAAAAGCGCTCGAACCATGGTTGCTGCAGATTGATGAAGGCAGGTAACGCATGACCTTCTTCCGGTAGTAGGTTGAAGGAATAGAGCTGGCGGTTATCGTGGAACACCTTGCCGACATTCCATTGGACGCCTTTCGCAAGCATGGCCTCGCCTGCACCGAGACGATCACAGATCTCAAGTGTCCGCTTGGCAAAACAGATCGCGCGGCTGCCGAGTCCAACACCTTCCTGATCGTCCAAAACAACGACTGGAACGCCGCGCCTGCCGAGGTCGAGCGCTGTGGCAAGCCCGACCGGTCCACCGCCGCCGACGACGACAGGATGCCGCACTGGCGAGCTTGCCGACTGTTCGGTGCAACGAACATAGGGATATAGGCGGAAAGCTATCGGATAGCGATCCGTGACGAGATTTTCCATTGTCCCCTCCCTGGGAAGCGGTCAGCCCTGGAGTTGTGCCCACATTTCGAGATCCCGCGCTGCTGTCCAGATGCGCGGATTGTCGATACCCCGCGCTTCGTCGTAAGCGCGCGCCACATTGAAAGGCAGGCAATGTTCGTAGATCGCGTAGTCTTTGAATTTCGGATCGCATTCGGCGCGAACAGCATCCCATGCCTCGCGTAGCGTACCGCTTCGCGCAGCAATACGGGCCACGGGCCGATAGGTAGATTCGACAAAATCGCGGGTCCGGTCGAGAGCAGCGTTCACCGCGTCGCGACCGACAACCGCGTCACCACGACCGGGTGCAATGGCTGCCAAATCGTAGGCCCGGATGGCTTCAAGCGTCCCGCCCCAATCGGCAAAATGACCGTCGCCGCAATAGCAGGCCGAATGCGCTTCGACAATGTCACCCGTGAACATTACATTCTGGTCCGGCACATAGATGACGGCATCGCCCGCAGTATGGGCGCGGCCCACCTGCATAATGTCGACTCGGCGCTTGCCAAGGAAAACGGACATCCGCCCGTTGAAGGTCGTGGTCGGCCACGTCAAGCCTGGGATCGATTCGTGTCCCTGGAAGAGACGTGGGAAACGTTGGAACTCGCTGTCCCAATCTTCCTGGCCACGTTCGACAACCATTTTGCGGGCCGCCTCGGACATGATGATGTGGCCAGCGTTGAAAGCGCTCGCCCCCAGCACCCGAACAGCGTGATAATGCGTCAGTACCACGTGACTGATCGGCTTGTCGGTAACACCGCGAATGCAGTCGATAACTTTTTGCGCAAGACGCGGCGTAGCCTGGGCTTCGACCACCATTACACTTTCATCGCCGACGATGACGCCGGAGTTGGGGTCACCTTCGGCCGTAAAGGCATAAAGCCCATCACCGATCTCGGTGAAGCTGATCGTCTTTTCGCTGAGGTCGCCTTGGGATGCAAAGGCTTTAGCCATGATTTTCTTCCTTATCGAGCGTAGGGATCGGAAAGCGCCGGCAGGATGCGACCTGTACAGTCGCCAAATCCAATCGTGTAACCGTCGCCCTTTGCCTGTCCGCGCAGGGTGATCGTGTCGTGGTCGTGGAGGAAGCTGCGCGTCTCGCCGCCGTTCAGCACCAAGGGTTCCTTGCCGCCCGAACTGAGTTCGAGAAGCGAACCGCGGCTTTCCTTACTCGGGCCGGAAATCGTTCCTGAGCCGAGGAGATCACCGCTTCGCATGGCGCAGCCCGATGTCGTGTGGTGTGCGAGCTGCTGGGCAGCGGAATAGTACATCTCGCGGTAATTGGTGCGAGAAATCACGGTTTCGTCGGCTGACTGAGGCGTCAGCGCAACCTCCAAGTCAATGTCGTAGAGCAACGGTTCTGCTTCCACGAGATACGGAAGCAACGGCACTTCGCGTGTAGGGGTCGAAACCCGGAAGGGCTCCAATGCCGCCTTCATGACGATGAAGGGCGATATTGTGGTTGCTGTTGCCTTGGACTGGAACGGGCCGAGCGGCTGATACTCCCATGCCTGGATATCGCGGGCAGACCAGTCGTTCAGCAGCACGTAGCCAAAAATCATTGCATCAGCTTCGGCCACCGTCAGCGGTTGTCCATTCTCTGAAGGAGTGCCTATGATGGCCCCCATCTCCAACTCGATGTCGAATCTCTGCGAAGGCGCAAAGCGCGGTGACTCGTCGTTTGGCCCTTTTATCTGCCCCCAAGGTCGACGGACGTCCGAGCCAGAAACAACCACGGATGAGGCGCGGCCATTATATCCGATCGGGATGTGTAGCCAGTTGGGCGGTAGTGCGTTCTCGGGTCCACGAAACATGGTCCCGACATTGAAGGCGTGATGCCTTCCGGCGTAGAAGTCTGTGTATTCAGAAACTTCAAGTGGCATGACGAGCTTGGTACCGGCAAGCGGAACTAAATGCGGTTCGATAAGAATGCGCTCAGGCGCGTCGGTGGCAAGCAGCTTTTGTACCTGCGCGCGCAACGCCGCCCACACAGTTGGACCCGCTGCCATGAACCGGTTCCAGTTCGGCCCATTCAACAGTGGGCCACCGTCGAGTACAATGTGTCCCGCGCTTTCAAGACTTGCGAGATTGAGGAGGCGATCCCCAATCGGCATGGCGCAGTGCCGCGTGTCGTCGCCTGTCGCAAAGACGCAGCAAGGCAGGTTATTAAGGGGGAAAGGGCAGTCGCAATAATTGGCACTGTCCACCCAGCTCAGCAGTAAGGGCATGTAAAAATCCGTTGGTTGCAGCCGTGACAATTAGTTTTTGATGCCGGGCGTGCCGTCGAACTTCTTTTCGAGGCTGTCCCAGCAATCAATGTAATCGTCTTGGAGAGGGGCGCTGTGCGCAGCCCATTCGGTCAAGTGCTGGGGAAAGCGCGTCTCGAACATGAAGCTCATTGTTTCGGCCTGGAATTGCGGCACCATCGGCTCGTTAGAGCCGTGTTCGAAAGCGTTCCGGTCCGGGCCATGTGGCAGCATGCAATTGTGCAGGCTCATCCCGCCGGGTGCGAAACCTTGCGGCTTGGCATCGTAAACTCCGTAGATATTCCCCATCAGCTCCGACATGATGTTCTTGTGGTACCAGGGCGGGCGGAACGAATGCTCGGCCACCATCCAGCGCTCTCGGAAAAGCACAAAATCAATATTTGCTGTGCCTTCCTGCCCGGACGGCGCCGTCAGAACCGTGAAGATAGACGGATCGGGGTGATCGAAGAGGATGGCGCCTACCGGTGAGTAGGTCCTGAGATCATATTTATATGGGCAATAGTTTCCGTGCCACGCTACGACATCGAGCGGAGAATGGTCGATCCGGGTCTCATGGAACTGGCCGCACCACTTCAAAATTACAAGGGAAGGTGCTTCCCGGTCCTCAAATGCGGCGACGGGGCATTTAAAATCCCGTGGGTTGGCGAGGCAATTCGCGCCGATCGGGCCACGGTTAGGAAGATCGAACTTCTGGCCGTAATTCTCGCAAACGAAACCACGGCACGGCCCTTCAAGAACTTCAACGCGATAGACAAGGCCGCGCGGGAGAATAGCGATTTCCTTCGGCTCGAGATCGATGACGCCGAGCTCGGTGGAAAATCGTAGACGTCCTTCCTGCGGCACCACCAGAAGTTCACCGTCGGCAGAAAAAAAATATTCATCCGTCATCGATTCTGTTACGAGATAGACGTGGTTCGCCATCCCGGTCTGAGTATTGACATCACCGGCCGTGGTGACCGTGCGCATTCCCGTCACCCATGTAAGCTTTTCCGTCGTATGGGGGATAGGATCCCAGCGGTACTGGCCAAGCGAAATGACGTCAGGCAGGATATGTGGCGCAGATTTCCAATGCGGTAGATCGATCTTCGCGAACCGTCCGGCGTGTTTTACAGAGGGTCGGATGCGATAGCACCATGTCCGCTCGTTTTGACCGCGCGGCGCTGTAAAGGCGGTACCCGATAGCTGCTCGGCATAGAGGCCATACGCACACTTCTGGGGTGAATTCTGCCCCTGTGGCAAGGCGCCGGGTAAGGCCTCCGTTTCAAAATCATTACCGAAGCCGGGCATGTAACCTTCATGCGGGCGAGCATTTTTCAAGTCGTGGGTGACAAGCTGTGAGGTGGCATGCTGGTTCATCGTCAGCTCCGCATTGGCGTCCATCTTGGTCTGGCAAATTAGTTGCATTTGTAACTTTGTCAAGTTAGAGTTTGACCGACGACAAAGGGATTTTGCGATGCCGACGGAAACGATTTTGAATGATTACTGGCGTTCTTCCTCCGCCTATCGGGTGCGCATCGCGCTGAACCTCATCGGTGAAACCTACCGTGCCGATCCGATCAACTTGTTAAACGCCGAGCATCGCGAACCGGCTTATCTGACACGTAATCCGCAGGGGTTAGTCCCCACCCTGGAGATCGATGGGGCTGTTCTGACGCAGTCTCTGGCAATCCTTGAATATCTCGACGAAACCCGTCGCACGGGCTGGCTTCCAGAGAATCCAATCGAAAAGGCACGCGTGCGTGCGCTTTCCTATGCGATTGCGATGGAAATCCATCCCGTCTGCAATCTGCGTGTCGCGCGCTATGCGACCTCGCTCAGCGGGACGAGCATGGAAGACTGGATGCAGCATTTCATATTGGGCGGGCTCAAGGATTTCGAGACTATGCTCGAACTTGGCCCGAATGGTCTTTATTGCCACGGAAACATGATCAGCCTAGCCGACATTTGTCTCGTGCCACAGATCTATAATGCACGACGCTGGGGCGTGGATCTTCAGACCTTCCCCAAAACGGTGGGAATCTCCGCCCGGTTAGAGGCGCTTGATGCCTTCGCCGCTGCCCATCCCGATCGGGTGCGTCCGGCGGGGTGACTTCTGACGTCGCCTGTGGCAAAGGTTCCGTCTTATCATAAGGGACCAAAGCATGGCGGAACAGGAAGCGGCAGAACATAGCTCGGAACCCGAATTCGACCTCGAGCAGTTTCTACCCTATCTCCTTAACCAGGCAGCTGAAGCAACCTCGCGCGATTTCGAGAGCGTCTACCGCGAAGTCTATGGCATGACGCGGGCGCAATGGCGAGTTATGGCAAATCTCGGCAAATTCGGCTCGATGACAGCACGCGACATTTGTGCGATCTCCCATATTGACAAGACTAAGGTAAGCCGCGCGGTCACAGCGCTGGAAGCCACACAAATGCTCGTCCGCAGTCCCAGCGAAGACGACCGCCGGGCTGAGTTCCTTTCGTTGACTGAGGAAGGGATGAATGCTTTCCGCGATCTCGGCCGGCAAGCGCGCAAATACGATGCCAAACTCAGGTCAGATCTTGGTGAGCGGGTCTCGGCTGATTTGAAACGCGTGCTGGCTATATTAATGCGCCGGTAATTATGCTCCTCGGCGTGGGCAATATGTTCGAAAGCTCCAGCACGAATTGCACAAAAAGGCCCTGCGTTGCCGTGGGCCTAAGACGTGACGTAAGCGATTTGGGGTGGAGGTAACAAGTGTCACCTCCACTGAGATAGGTCAGACGGGGTCTGTCGAGAGGGCTACGACAAGTCCCGGCCGCGTCTTTGCCCGAATGGCACCTATTACGGCAGCGACGAGGATGAGCGAGGGGAGCGCGATGGCGAGCGGTCCAGAGGCTCCTGTCAAAATGTCGAACCCACTGACACCGAAATAGCCGACCAGCGCAAAACCGATTGCCGCGAGAGCTGGCATCAACTTGGTCTTAATCGGTTGGCCGGGTTCCAACTCTGGGTTCTGCACGAAGAACACGATGACTGCAATGCAAACGAGTAGCATCAGCGTGATCACGCAGATAACCGCGATATTGGCGATCCAGGCGAACAATGTGAGCAGAGGGTCCATACCGAACGCCGCAAATGTCCCAATGACAGCCATCGCAATGACGGTCTGTAAAATCGTGCCCCGATAGGGGCTCTGATAGCTCGGATGAGTCTTGCCCAGCCATGTAGGCATCATACCTTCCTTGCCGAGGAAGTAAAAATAGCGGGCAACGTGATTGTGGAACGCCAGCAGGCAGGCAAAGACACTTGTCACGAAGAGAACGCGCATCATGTCGGAGAGAATGCGACCGCCGAACTGGTCAGAAATGTTAAAGACGAATTGAACCGGGTCCTGAAGTTGCTTGAGCTGGTCGACAATAGTGGCGGTACCCGCTGCCTCGACAATCCAAATTGCCGACAGTGAATAGAAACCGCCGATCAAAAGGACCGATGCATACGTGGCACGCGGGATAGTGACCCGCGGATTGTGCGCCTCGGCGCTGTAGATGGTCGTGGCTTCGATGCCAATGTAGCATCCAAACGCGAACACAAAGGTGACCCCGAGCGCCGCGCCGCTTGGCATGCCAGACAGCGAAAGCGGTGCCAGCGAAAACCCGCCAGGTACGCCCTGATGCACGATCAGGATATCAAGAACGAAGACAACGGCGAATTCCGCTAGCACGAGAAGGGCCAGAACTTTTGCCGAAAAGTCGACCCGGCGATAGGCGAGAAAGCCGATGATCAAGGACGCTCCAAGGCTGTAAACCCACCAGGGTAGGTCTATGCCGACGGAGGTCTTTATGAGATCGGCGGTGACCGGACCGAACATCCCGGACATCCCGATCTGCATGCAGTTATACCCAAGAAGGGCGACCAGTGCCGCTGCGCCTCCCAGTGTGGGACCTAGGCCGCGTGTGATCATGGTATAGAAAGCGCCGGAATTTGGCACGTAGCGCGACATGGTTACGTATCCGACGGAAAACACGAGAACCAGTAGCATCATGAGTATGAAAGCCGGAACGATGGCTGTACCGTTGCCGAAGAGAATGGCAACCGGCAAGATCCCGGCCATATTGGTCAAAGGCGCGACGGCCGATATGACCATCAGTGTGATGGCTGCGGTGCCGAGTGTCCCGGTGCGTAGTCCGTTGTCTGTTACTTTCTGTGAATCTGACATGTAGCTCCCCTACAGGTTGGTCGAGCGGCTTCATTGGTTCATTATTATAACCGTCGGTTATTTTATTCTGACCTAGGTTTGGAACTTGTCAATAGGAAGTTGGTGAGCCGTAGGTCAGGGAATGTGGACAGTTTTCCCAGTATGCTCGTGACTTGAACGATGGCCGCGGATCGCTATTATCAACAACGCATCGGTATGGATCCTCCTACGACCGGATTGCGAACTTCGCCTGCACGCAGAATGGACCTGATTTTGGACGCGCCGAAAAAGATGACGAACACGATGAAGACCGTAGATAAGGCCTTCAATCTGCTAAACTATTTTACCATTTCGGAATCTGAATTCGGCCTTAGCGAACTGGCACGTAAGGCAGAGCTCGACAAGGCGACGACGCTGCGCATCTTAACGTCTTTGATGAAGCACGGCTTCATAGAGCAGATCGATTTCAGCAAGAAATACCGGCTAGGGGCGAGCGTGCTGAGGTTCGCGAAAATTCGTGAAGCAACTTTTCCCATCGCTTCGACGGTGCAGCCGTTGGTGGATTGGTTGGCTGAGCAAACATCAGAGACCGCACACGCCAGCCTGGCATCAAAAGAAGCGCTAATCACAATCGCCATCGCGGAGCCCGCCCGCTCGACGCGCGTGTTTGTCGATCTGTCCCAACCGCTTCCGTTTCATGCAACGGCATCCGGCCTTGCCTACCTTGCCTTCGCGCATCCCGATGTCGCTGAAGCGGCGCTGGCTGCCAACACCTTTTCCGCGCACACCGAGCGCACACCGCGTACAGCCGATGAGATGCGGGAAATGATCGCAAAGGTCCGACAGCGCGGCTATGCCGTTGGACGGCGTAGCTTCGAGACCGAAGTGACGGGTATAGCCGCGCCGATCTTCAACACCGCCGGCCATGCTTTCGGTGCAATCGCAGTCGCGTCGGTCGCCTCGCGAACCTCCGAGGAAGTCGAAGTATCGATCGCGCGCCACGTTGTGCGCGCCGCAATAGAGGTCAGCCGCGCACTCGGCGCCGATTCCCACCCGTCTTTGCTAGCGGCTGACAAGGCGCTCTGATGTCTGGTTTCTCACAACATTTTAGCTGAATCAATTTACTTCGGTCGCAGCTGGATTGCTATCGCAAGGATAAAATAACAGCGAAGGAACTACGTCATGTGCAAGGGGATTCGATTCATACAATTTGATAATCGAGTCTCAAATACATCTTCCTCAAAAAGGTAGTGAATAGCGTTGCCCCGAAGGGACTCTACATAGATATAAAGTCTCTAGATGCCTAGATGATACTAGTCAGCTCGCTAGATACGCTTAACGGAAGCAGCGTTGCCAGATTTCCATCTAAATGTTTGAGATAAAATGCAACTGTTACTGTCGGCACTAATCTGACGATTGGGACTGCTGTCGCCACTCGCCTCGCGGCCTAAGCTTTTGGACGGTAGCGTCGGATTAACGTCTCTGTGGTGAACGGGTTGGTATTGGTGGCAATGACCGAAATCTCTCCTGCTCACTTCAGACA